>NZ_JBUPWA010000001.1:5112835-5118661 GCF_055181315.1 Chromobacterium sp. Ag138 | reverse complement strand
CCTTTCGGCGCTTCCACCGCCGGAGCCGGCGTCGGCGCCGGTTGCGGCTTCGGATCGGAAGTCACCGCCTGGATGGCGTTGGCCGATTGCGTGACCGGCGGCGGATTCACCACCGGCGGCACGTAGGCCTGCGGCTTCGGCGTCGTCGGCTGCTGCACCACTTTCTCGATCTTCGGCGGCGGCGGAGGGGGCGGCGGCGGCGGTTCGCTGATCACCGACACTTCCACTTTCTGCTGGATCACCTTGACCACCCCCTGGGCCAGGCCTGTCACCAGCGCGTAGATCAACAAGGCATGGAATACGATGACGCCCGCCAAGCCGGCCGAGCGGCGGCTAAGCATCCCACTGTTGCGCTTGATGGAAACACTGCTCATTGCGATTACCTTCCCTGCTTACATGCGCTTGCGGACCGCGAGCCGGCTAGCAGCCGGCCCCGACAACACAAAGTGAACTCCTGTAACGGACTTGCCGCAATCCGTAATCACCCCCAGACGCCTGACGGCGCCCGGGGGGCGCATGCCCTGCGGCTTACATCTTGTAGTTGGCTTTCAGGAAGTAGGCACGGCCCGTCGCATCAGTAAAGCGCGGATCGTAACCTTGCGGGGTCGTATAGCCTTGATTGGACCACGGCGGCAGTTGATCGAACAGATTCCTCACCCCTGCAGTTACCGTGAACTTCTTGTTCCAGCTATAGCTGCCAGACAGGTTCCAGGTTGAATATGGCTTAACCATATGATTGTTCGCGGCATCGGTGTAGCCGGACTTATAGTCCTGCGCCAGGATGGCGCTCCAATCGCCTCGGGACCAATTCAATGACAGATTATGCTGCCAGCGGAACACCGGGCTGCCATTGAAATAACGGCCTGCATTGTCGAAATACTGTCCTTGCGGCTCAAGCTGCAGGCTGTACTTGCTGATGTAGGTGCCATCCAGCGAAACCACGAAGTCGCCCAACGCGCTCTTCGGCAAAGCGTAGGAGAAGCTGAGATCCAGCCCGGATACGCTGGTATTACCCAGGTTCGCGGTAGTCGCCATAGCGTTGGCGGTACCTGGCGTCGTCGTGCTCGGACTGAACAAGCTGGCATACTTGGCCGGATTCAGGTAAATCACCGACTCGTCCAGCGTGCCGATGCTGTTCTTGACCATGGTCCACCATAAATCAGCGCTCAAAGTCACCGACTTGATCGGTTCCAACACCACGCCGAATGACAGCGACGAGGACTTTTCCGGCTGCAGATTCCTATTTCCGCCGGTTATCAGATTCTGCTGTTGCTTGCTGCAGTTGGTACCAACGCCATTCGGGCAGGTAATCGGGTTGTAATAGATATCACCGGTCAACTGCGTCTGCGTCGGCTGATTGATATCAAACAAAGACGGCGCACGGAAGCCAGTGCTGGCCGACGAGCGGAACATCACCTGCGGCACAGGTTGGTACTTCACCGATACCTTTGGATTCACCGAACTGCCAGAGTCACTGTACTTGTCGTAACGCACCGCCAAGTTGGCATCCAGATGCTGGATAACCGGGATGTCCATTTCTCCGTAGACCGCTTGGGCATTGCGGCTGCCGCTGGCAGAAGTGGTTTGAGTCAGTCCGGTGCTCAAAGTATCGGTGGACAGCGCGTAGTTGTAATTGTGGGAAATGGTCTCATGACGATCCTCCACCCCCAGGGCCACAGCCAGCATGCCCGCCGGAAGCTGCCATATTTCCTTGCTGGCCTTGAAGTCTGCCATGTCCAATGTGGACTTGGCATTTTCTATCTGGCCACCGGCAACGAATTGGCCCCACGCTGCCGCGCTAGGATTATTCGGATCGAACCCGTTGTTCAACGCATTCTGCAGCGCGCTCTGGCTCACATATCCCGAAACCAGCTCATGTGTCACGATGCTTTGCGAGTGCCCCAGACCAGCTCGATAATCCCAGCCAGCAAGCGGTCCTTCCAAGTTCAATTGCAAACGCTGCGTGGTCGCTACGCTCTTGTCCACCCGATCACCTAACGGAACAGCTCGCCCCTGCACCGGGAATGGGCCATTGGCAGGATCCTGGCCCGGAGCCGTCGGAGAAGTAACCTGCCCCGACAACGGTAGCGGCGCTACCCAGGTTTTATTGTCGGTTTGAGTGATCATGTATTGCGCGGACAACTGGTGCTCGCCCAGATTCAGCGTTCCCTTCAAGAATCCGCTTTTCTGCTCGATCTCGGGCGTGATGCCAGGAAACAGCGATGCAACCTCTCCGCAAGACTTGTGGCCTTTCGAGTCCACCACCGGTACCGAATACGGCGGAGCGCAGTTAGGGTAGCCGGATGCTACGACTACGCTACCGCTACTGTCTTGATAGTTGGCAGGAAAAGAGTTGGGACTGAGTTTCGTGTACTTAGTAACGTTCGATGCAAAATCGCGATCTTTGGCGAAGATAGCATCGATCTTGTGATAATCGAACGCGCCGTAGACGTTGTAGCCGTCTTTCGCCAAGTTGCCGTAGCCGTAGGATATGGAAAGCTGCTTTTCCTTGCCCCCGGAACGCTGCGGCTCTACGAAGTTGCCGCCGATCGAAAGACCCTGCGCCGACTTCTTGGTAATGAAGTTGATCACGCCGCCGATGGCGTCCGTGCCATAGATCGCGGACGCGCCGTCGCGCACCACTTCCACGCGGTCAATGACGGACAGCGGAATGGCGTTCAAGTCGACCGCGTAGCCATCCATCGGCTGATTGACGATACGGCGGCCATCCAGCAGAACCAAAGTATATTGCGCGCCCAAGCCGCGCAGGCTGGCATAAGAGGCGCCGCCAGTGCTGGCGCCCACCGCTGCGGTGGCGCCATGGCTGGATTGGTTGGACGCCAAACTGTTCACCACCTGCTCGACCGTGGTCATCCCTTGCTTGGCAAGGTCCTCGGTCTTGACGATGGTCATCGGGATCGCCTGCTCCTGCTTGATCGAGCGCTTGATGTTGGAACCGGTGATCTCAACCCGGTCGAGGGTGCCTGCGCTGTCGTCCGACGTGTCCGCATGCGCCAAGGGCATGTAGCCAACGCTGCCGATCAGCGACAGCGCCACCGCAAGCGCTTTTCTCTTGTAGTTCATCATTTCTCCAAATCCCTTGTAGAGGTACTGCCCGCCGCCTCATGGGCGGCCGTCTTATCTATTTGTCGTGCCGGTTAAAGGCAATTCGAGTGTGAAAGTTTGTAATGACTAACGTCAACAGCCATTTACTTTTGTCTATCGTCTCAAAAAGAAAGCAAACAAACACATTCAGATGAATCACAAATCGTCACAAACAAATCAAACAAACGAGTAACAATTTCAGCACTCATGCCTTTGGTATGTCACGATTCGTCACAAAGACAAATTGAGAAATACTTTTCAACACGCATGAATGATGTCTAATTTGTTGCATTTACGCAGTGCATTCATCTTTATGTTGTGCCATTCACACTATTTGCCTGACAACCACTTCTTGCTTGATTCATGAAAACTCATCCCAGCCATGAGTAATGATGAAATCCAAAAAAATGGTCAAATAGTATAAATGCTCTATTTCGTCATTCATCCGCATTCAACGACTTCCAAAAAGGGTAAATGTTTGCAAATTTGATTAAGTATCATTTCAAAGTATGAATTTATGTTAAATCCATTTGGCATTTTTATCTTGAATGACCTATTGCGGAATAGTCGTATGAAATTACGGCATGCCTCGAACAATTCAGAGGCAACCACCGGCCAAGGGCGCGAACACAATTCGCAATACAAGCCCTGCCGTTATCAGGAAAAGGCATATCGTCTTTTCCTGTATTTAAACCGCAAGAGGAGAAACTGCATGTTTGCAAAACAGCACGCTATAGCACTGATCGTGGCCGGCGTATTCGCCGTCGGCGCCCAAGCAGGAGAAGCCTGGGTCAACACCGCGACCCAAGCCCACCCGCTGGTCTCCACCCTGACCAGCACCGTCGCCGCCAAGAGCGTCGGCGAACTCGCTGCCGGCCAATCGGTGCATGTAGCCGTGACCCTGAAGCTGCGCAACAAGACCCAACTGAACGCGCTGACCGACAGCTTGCTGGCCGGCACCAGCCACAAAACCCTGAGCCACGCCGACTTCATGGCCCAGTACGCGCCGACCCAGGCCCAGGTGCAAAAAGTAGTGGCCCACCTGCAGAAGAGCGGCTTCCGCAACATCAAGGTGGCTCCGAACCGCATGCTCGTGACCGCCGATGGCAGCGCCGCCACCGCCAAGACCGCGTTCAACGCCACCTTGCACCACTTCAACGTCAACGGTCGCACTGGCTTCGCCAACGTGACCGCCGCCCAGGTGCCGCAGTCGTTGGGCGACACCGTGCTGGCCGTTCATGGTCTGCAGAACGTCCACACCTTCCACACCACCCTGCTCAAGAGCGGCGTCAAGACCCAGGCCTCGGCCAAGACCAACAGCGTCACCGGCCACAATCCGACCGACTTCCCGCTGATCTACAACGCCAGCAGCCTGCCGCCCGCCAGCAACACCACCGTCGGCATCATCGCCGAAGGCGACCTGACCCAAACCCTGCAAGACCTGCAGCAGTTTGAAGATTCCGCCGGCTACAGCTATGTGCAGACCAACGTGGTCAATGCCGGCGACGCTTCGTCCGACACCGATGGCGTAGGCGAATGGAACCTGGACAGCCAGGACATCCTGGCCGCCGCCGGCGGCGCGCTGCAGCAGCTGAACTTCTACGTCGCCACCTCGATGACCAACGCCGACATCACCGCCGCTTACAATTCCGCGGTCAGCGACGGCTCGGCCAAGGTGATCAACGTGTCGCTGGGCGAATGCGAACGCGACGCGCAAAGCGACGGCACCGTGGCTTCCGACGATCAGATCTTCCAGACCGCGGTGGCTCAGGGCCAGACCTTCTCGGTCTCCACCGGCGACTCCGGCTCCGCCGAATGCGGCAGCAACTCAGGCCAGAGCTACCCGGCGACTTCGCCGTACGTGATCGCAATCGGCGGCACCACGCTGTCCACCAGCGGCACCAAGTACGTGTCGGAATCGGTATGGAACGGCGGCGGCGGCGGCCCGAGCGTCATCGAAGCGGCTCCGGCTTGGCAAACCAAGGCCGGCGTGCTGACCACCTCCAAGACCAAACGCGGCGTGCCGGATGTGTCCTTCGACGCGGATCCGAACAGCGGCGCGCTGGTCATCGTGAACGGCAGCAATCAGCAAATCGGCGGCACCAGCCTGGCCGCTCCGCTGTTCACCGGTTTCTGGGCCCGCATCCAGTCCGCGCACGGCAACAGCCTGGTATCGCCGAACCCGGCCATCTACCAGTACTTCAAGGCCAACCCGTCGCTGTACCACGACGTGACCACCGGCAACAACGGCGGCTACAAAGCCACTGCCGGCTGGGATTACGCCACCGGTTGGGGCAGCCTGAACGTGGCCAACCTGAACACCTTCATCAACAGCCACTCCGGCTTCTAAGAAGGCATCAGGCAAAAAGGAAAGTCCCGGGCAACCGGGGCTTTTTCCGTTTTCGCGCGCCGATTGCCGGTCTGCGCGGCGATGACAAAGCTATTCAAATCATGAAATTACAAATCAACCCGGCAATTTAAGAGTGAATACTTTACAAACCAGAACAGACCCACTATCAAGGTAAAACGCGCGGTCGAGCCCCCATGAGCGGCGCGAGGCGTTTTTCAGGAGAAATGGCATGCGGGCCAACCAACCGACTCTATCCCTGTTCCTTGGCCTGTTCAGCCTGGCGGCGAATGCCGCCGGCTGGGTCAGCACCGGCACCCAGGCGCATCCGACCCAGCAGTTGATCCCCGCAGCCCGCGACGCGGGAGAGGTGG
>NZ_JBUPWA010000001.1:4973641-5112735 GCF_055181315.1 Chromobacterium sp. Ag138 | reverse complement strand
GTTCCAACATCAAGCGCTCGATCAAGCAGGAGCAGGCGATCCCGATGACCATCGTCAAGACCGAGGACCTTGCCAAGCAAGGGATGACCACGGTCGAGGGTGCCTGCGCTGTCGTCCGACGTGTCCGCATGCGCCAAGGGCATGTAGCCAACGCTGCCGATCAGCGACAGCGCCACCGCAAGCGCTTTTCTCTTGTAGTTCATCATTTCTCCAAATCCCTTGTAGAGGTACTGCCCGCCGCCTCATGGGCGGCCGTCTTATCTATTTGTCGTGCCGGTTAAAGGCAATTCGAGTGTGAAAGTTTGTAATGACTAACGTCAACAGCCATTTACTTTTGTCTATCGTCTCAAAAAGAAAGCAAACAAACACATTCAGATGAATCACAAATCGTCACAAACAAATCAAACAAACGAGTAACAATTTCAGCACTCATGCCTTTGGTATGTCACGATTCGTCACAAAGACAAATTGAGAAATACTTTTCAACACGCATGAATGATGTCTAATTTGTTGCATTTACGCAGTGCATTCATCTTTATGTTGTGCCATTCACACTATTTGCCTGACAACCACTTCTTGCTTGATTCATGAAAACTCATCCCAGCCATGAGTAATGATGAAATCCAAAAAAATGGTCAAATAGTATAAATGCTCTATTTCGTCATTCATCCGCATTCAACGACTTCCAAAAAGGGTAAATGTTTGCAAATTTGATTAAGTATCATTTCAAAGTATGAATTTATGTTAAATCCATTTGGCATTTTTATCTTGAATGACCTATTGCGGAATAGTCGTATGAAATTACGGCATGCCTCGAACAATTCAGAGGCAACCACCGGCCAAGGGCGCGAACACAATTCGCAATACAAGCCCTGCCGTTATCAGGAAAAGGCATATCGTCTTTTCCTGTATTTAAACCGCAAGAGGAGAAACTGCATGTTTGCAAAACAGCACGCTATAGCACTGATCGTGGCCGGCGTATTCGCCGTCGGCGCCCAAGCAGGAGAAGCCTGGGTCAACACCGCGACCCAAGCCCACCCGCTGGTCTCCACCCTGACCAGCACCGTCGCCGCCAAGAGCGTCGGCGAACTCGCTGCCGGCCAATCGGTGCATGTAGCCGTGACCCTGAAGCTGCGCAACAAGACCCAACTGAACGCGCTGACCGACAGCTTGCTGGCCGGCACCAGCCACAAAACCCTGAGCCACGCCGACTTCATGGCCCAGTACGCGCCGACCCAGGCCCAGGTGCAAAAAGTAGTGGCCCACCTGCAGAAGAGCGGCTTCCGCAACATCAAGGTGGCTCCGAACCGCATGCTCGTGACCGCCGATGGCAGCGCCGCCACCGCCAAGACCGCGTTCAACGCCACCTTGCACCACTTCAACGTCAACGGTCGCACTGGCTTCGCCAACGTGACCGCCGCCCAGGTGCCGCAGTCGTTGGGCGACACCGTGCTGGCCGTTCATGGTCTGCAGAACGTCCACACCTTCCACACCACCCTGCTCAAGAGCGGCGTCAAGACCCAGGCCTCGGCCAAGACCAACAGCGTCACCGGCCACAATCCGACCGACTTCCCGCTGATCTACAACGCCAGCAGCCTGCCGCCCGCCAGCAACACCACCGTCGGCATCATCGCCGAAGGCGACCTGACCCAAACCCTGCAAGACCTGCAGCAGTTTGAAGATTCCGCCGGCTACAGCTATGTGCAGACCAACGTGGTCAATGCCGGCGACGCTTCGTCCGACACCGATGGCGTAGGCGAATGGAACCTGGACAGCCAGGACATCCTGGCCGCCGCCGGCGGCGCGCTGCAGCAGCTGAACTTCTACGTCGCCACCTCGATGACCAACGCCGACATCACCGCCGCTTACAATTCCGCGGTCAGCGACGGCTCGGCCAAGGTGATCAACGTGTCGCTGGGCGAATGCGAACGCGACGCGCAAAGCGACGGCACCGTGGCTTCCGACGATCAGATCTTCCAGACCGCGGTGGCTCAGGGCCAGACCTTCTCGGTCTCCACCGGCGACTCCGGCTCCGCCGAATGCGGCAGCAACTCAGGCCAGAGCTACCCGGCGACTTCGCCGTACGTGATCGCAATCGGCGGCACCACGCTGTCCACCAGCGGCACCAAGTACGTGTCGGAATCGGTATGGAACGGCGGCGGCGGCGGCCCGAGCGTCATCGAAGCGGCTCCGGCTTGGCAAACCAAGGCCGGCGTGCTGACCACCTCCAAGACCAAACGCGGCGTGCCGGATGTGTCCTTCGACGCGGATCCGAACAGCGGCGCGCTGGTCATCGTGAACGGCAGCAATCAGCAAATCGGCGGCACCAGCCTGGCCGCTCCGCTGTTCACCGGTTTCTGGGCCCGCATCCAGTCCGCGCACGGCAACAGCCTGGTATCGCCGAACCCGGCCATCTACCAGTACTTCAAGGCCAACCCGTCGCTGTACCACGACGTGACCACCGGCAACAACGGCGGCTACAAAGCCACTGCCGGCTGGGATTACGCCACCGGTTGGGGCAGCCTGAACGTGGCCAACCTGAACACCTTCATCAACAGCCACTCCGGCTTCTAAGAAGGCATCAGGCAAAAAGGAAAGTCCCGGGCAACCGGGGCTTTTTCCGTTTTCGCGCGCCGATTGCCGGTCTGCGCGGCGATGACAAAGCTATTCAAATCATGAAATTACAAATCAACCCGGCAATTTAAGAGTGAATACTTTACAAACCAGAACAGACCCACTATCAAGGTAAAACGCGCGGTCGAGCCCCCATGAGCGGCGCGAGGCGTTTTTCAGGAGAAATGGCATGCGGGCCAACCAACCGACTCTATCCCTGTTCCTTGGCCTGTTCAGCCTGGCGGCGAATGCCGCCGGCTGGGTCAGCACCGGCACCCAGGCGCATCCGACCCAGCAGTTGATCCCCGCAGCCCGCGACGCGGGAGAGGTGGCCGGCGGCGAACTGGTGCACATCGCCGTCAGCCTGGCCGTGCGCAACAAGGCCGCGCTGGACGCGCTGACCGACAGCATCCAGGCTGGACAAGGGCAGCCGATCAGCGACGCCCAGTTCCTCGCCCAATACGCGCCGACCCAGGCCCAGGTGCAACAGGTAGTCAATCACCTGCGGCAAAACGGTTTCCGCAATATCGCCGTTTCCTCCAACAACCTGCTGCTTACCGCCGATGGCAGCGCCGCCACCGTTTACGGCGCTTTCCAGACCAAATTGCGCCGGTACAACGTCAATGGCCGCCAGGCCATGGCCAATGCGCAGGATGCCCAAGTGCCGGCCAGCCTGGCCGGCATCGTGCTGGCGGTGCATGGGCTGCAGAACGCCCACCAGTTCCATGCGGCCTTCCACGCCCAAAGCGTCAGCAAGGCCGCCACCGGCGTCGTCGCCCACAAGCCGACCGACTTCGCCTCCATCTACAACGCCGCCAGCCTCCCCTCCGCCAGGAATGGCGTGGCCGGCATCATCGCCGAGGGCAATCTGAGCCAGACGGTCGCGGACCTGAACAGTTACGCCAGGAGCGCGGGCTTCGCAGCGCCCAGCGTGGCCATCGTCAACGCCGGCCCGCCCAGCGCCGACACCTCGGGCATCGTGGAGTGGAACCTGGACAGCCAGACCATGCTCGCCGCCAGCGGCGGCGCGCTGAGGCAGCTGCAGTTCTACGTCGCGCCGTCGATGAACAACGCCGACATCGCCGCGGCCATCAACGCGGCGGTGGCCGCCAACAGCGCCAAAGTGATCAATGTGTCGCTGGGCGAGTGCGAACTGAGCGCGAAAGCCTCCGGCATGACCGCCAGCGTAGACCAGATGCTGCAGGCCGCCGTGGCGCACGGGCAGACCTTTTCCGTGTCGAGCGGGGACTCCGGCTCTTATGAATGCGGCGGCAATACCCCCTATCAAAGCTATCCGGCGGTTTCACCCTACGTGATCGCGGTGGGCGGCACCACGCTGACCACCAGCGGAACAACGACCTACGGCAGCGAGAAGACCTGGATCGGCGGCGGCGGCGGCCCCAGCGCCACCGAAGCCGCGCCGTCCTGGCAAACGGCCGCCGGCGTGCTGACCACGTCCAAGACCAAGCGTGGCGTGCCTGACATCGCCTTCGACGCCGACCCCAGCAGCGGCGAGCTGGTGCTGGTGGCAGGCAGCACTTACCAGGTGGGCGGCACCAGCCTGGCCGCGCCGCTATTCAGCGGATTCTGGATCCGCATCCAGTCGGCCAACGGCAACAAGCTGACTTCGCCGGCCAATGCCATCTACAAGTACTTCAAGGCCAATCCGTCGCTGTACCGCGACGTGGCCAGCGGCAGCAACGGCGCCTACAAGGCCACAGCAGGCTGGGACTACGCCACCGGCTGGGGCAGCCTGAACATCGCCAACCTCAACGCCTTCGTCGCCAAAACCGCCGGTTTCTGAAATGCCGGACCGCAACGCCCCGCCTCGGCGGGGCGTTTGCTTTGCCTCGCCCGCCGCTTAGAATGACAGCATCGCCCCTCATCCCGGCAAGCCATGAAACCCGACCTCGCCATCAGCCTGCTGCACCAGTGCCGCCACGCCACGCTGGCCACCCAGTCGCACGCCTACCCGGGCTACCCCTACGCCAGCGCCATCCAGTTCTTCTGCGACGAACATCATCGGCCGGTATTCGTGGTCAGCGCGCTGGCTGAACACAGCAAAGACCTGCTGGCCGATGCGCGCATCAGCCTGTCCTTGCTCGCTCCCGACGACAATGCGGCGCAGTCGGCCGCCCGGCTGACCATGCTGGGCGACGCCGAGCGCTTCGACGCCTCCGACGCGCTGCGCCGCCGGCTGCTGCGCTATCTGCCGGAGGCTGAAGAATGGCTGGCGCTGGATTTCATGTTTTTCCGATTGATTCCCAAGCGGCAGCGCTTGATCGCCGGCCTGGGCAAGATGGGCTGGATAGAAGACAGCGCCTGGGCGGCGCTGCCGGCGCTGGCGCTGGATGAAGAGCAAGCGCTGCTAGACGAGGCGCAGGCGGCGCTGCCGTCAGCGATACGGCTGCTGGGCTGCGATTGCTTCGGCGCCGACCTGCTGGACAATGGTCGCTACCGGCGCGCGGACTGGGAGGCGGCGTCCCCCGCCGCCGCCCAGATCCGCGAGCGGCTGCTGCGGCTTGGCTAGAGGATGATCAACCGCCCAATTGCAGGCGCGGCGCGGCGAAAGGCACCTTGGAGCCATCCGGGTAGCGCTGGGGCCAGATCAGCGGCGGCGTGGTCCAGGTGAAATCCTTGCCCTCGAATTCCATGAAATAAGCCTGCCAGCCCGGCTGGGACGCATCCGGCGTGAATTCGAAGCGGCATTCGCCGTCCCGGCACTGCCCCTCGATCGGCCGATCCTGATAGCGAATGCCGGAGCGCAAGCGGAAATCGCGGCTGTCCGGATTGCGCGCCAGCCACAAGCGGGCGCGGCTCACCGGCTCCCGGGTGCTCACGCTGATCCGCCCATTGCGCTCATCCCCCTCCACGCGGGCCTCGGGCAAAGGCTTGCCCGCCAGCCAGCGGCCCATGAACTGGTTCAATGCCTCGCCCACTTGCTTGCTGCCCACGTAATGGGACTGATTGGGCAAATAGCGCAGCTGCGTCGGCCCCTTCAACATCGGCAGGTAGCTCCAGGCGGAATCCGGCACCGCGAAGTCGTCCCCGGACGCGGAAATCATGTATTTTTTCAAGCGCGGCATGCTTTTCGGGTAGTTGACCACGTCCTCGAATCGCAGCAAGGCGTCGAAGCCGGGGCTGCCGTTCAGCACCTCGCCGGTGATGCCGTTTCTCTCATAGTCGCGCAGCGCCACCGGCCATTGCTTGCCGTAGCTGTTGTAGACATGGGTGAAGTTGACGCGGATGTTCCAGAAATCGGCGACCACCGGCACGATGGCCTGGACCCGTTCGTCGCTCAATCCAGCCAGCCAACTGGTCCAACCGCGCTTGGAGCTGCCCGACAGCACGAAGGCCCGCGCATCCGGCAGGCTGGCCTGGATCGCGTCCATCGCCGCGACGGCTGCCTGCGTCATCGGCAGATGCAGCGAGCTGAAACGGTCGGCTTCCGGCTGGTCCACGCTCTTGCGCCAGCTATAGGCGACCAGCGCGTCCTCGCGGCCGGCCGGCTGTCCGTCCAGCTTCAGGTTCTGGTTGGGCGCGTAATACAGCTCGGCCACCGCGATGCCCAGCCCGCGCGCCAGCTCGGCGATCGGCAACGGATCCCGCGGCGCTTGCGGCCCCTTCTCGGCATGGTTGTTGCCGCCGCTGACATACAGCAGCACCGGCGAGCCGGGCTTGCGCCCTGGCGGCAACGCCAGCTTCAACTCATGCTCCCACTGCGGCGCGTCGCTGGCCAGCGTGCTGCCTTTGCCCGGCCAGCGCTGCGATACGAAGCCATAGGAGCGCACCATCACGCCGTCCGCTTCGCTTTCGCCGAGCAAGGTAGCCGGCTGCTGGCTGGCGCTGGCCTGTTTCAGGTATTGCGATACGGTTTGCGGATCGCTTGGCGCCGAAACCTGTCCCGCGTGCGAAAAGGCGGGCAGCGCCAGGCAGAGCGCGATGCCGGCGCGGCGCGCGGCGATGGATAAAGAAGCGTTCATCAGGATGGCAGTCATATTATTTGAAGGATTGATTTTCATTGGCCGCGGGTAGAGCAAATGCACTCCCGCCCACGATGGACAGCCGCCGGCGCCATCCGTTCAGGCAATGCGCCCGGTCTCAGCCCCTGCCGCCCAGCGATAAAAAAACCCCGCCGGATGCGGCGGGGTTTTTCGCGATGGCCATCGCCTCGGCGCTTACATCGATTCCAGCACCTTGATGCCCAGCAGGTCCAGCCCGGTCTTCAGCGTGCGAGCGGTCAGCGCGGACAGCTGCAGGCGGCTGGCGCGGACCTCGCCCTCGCTCTTCAGGATCGGGCAGGCTTCGTAGAAGCGCGAGAACAGCGTGGCGATGTGATACAGGTACTGGGACAGGTAGTGCGGGTAGCAACCTTCCACCACGGCGTTCAGCGTGTCCTCGAACTGCGCCAGCGCGGCGGCCAGCTGCTTCTCGGCCGGCTCGGCGATCACGATCTTGGCGTTGGCATCATAGCCCTCGGCCTTGCGGAACACGCTCTGCACGCGGGTATACGCATACTGCAGATACGGGGCGGTGTTGCCCTCGAAGGCCAGCATGGTGTCCCAGTTGAAGATGTAATCGCTCATCCGGTTCTTGGACAGGTCGGCGTACTTCACCGCGCCTATGCCAACCGCGTTGGCGATTTCGCGCTTCTGCTCTTCGGACAGGTCCGGGTTCTTCTCCGCCACCAGCGCGTAGGCGCGTTCCTGCGCCTCGTGCAGCAGTTCGATCAATTTGACCGTGCCGCCGGAACGGGTCTTGAACGGCTTGCCGTCATCGCCCATCATCACGCCGAAGCCAACGTGCTCCAGCTTCATCGCTTCCGGCGCGAAACCGGCCTTGCGGCAGATGGTGAACATCTGGGCGAAGTGCTGGCTCTGGCGCGCGTCCACCACGTAGATCACGCGGTCCAGCTTCAGCTCGCGGTGGCGGTAGCGCACCGCGCCGATGTCGGTGGTGGTGTAGATGAAGCCGCCGTCCTTCTTCTGGACGATCACGCCCATCGGCTGGTCTTCCTGGGTGCGGAACTCCTCCAGAAACACCACCTGGGCGCCGTCGCTCTCGGTCAGCAGGCCGGCCGCGCGCAGCTCCTGCACGATCACCGGCAGGTCGTCGTTGTACGACGATTCGCCGCGCACGTGCTCGCGCTTCAGGCCGACGTTCAGCGTTTCGTACACTTCCTCGCAGTGCTTCAGCGACACGTCGACGAAACGGCGCCACAGCTTCAGCACTTCCTCATCGCCGCCTTGCAGCTTCACCACGTAGTCGCGCGCGGTGTTGGCGAAGTCTTCGCTCTCGTCGAAGCGGATCTTGGCGTTGCGATAGAAGGTTTCCAGATCGGACAGCTGCAGGTCGGCGTCGCCGGCGTGGCTGGTTTCCACCAGGTAGGCCACCAGCATGCCGAACTGGGTGCCCCAGTCGCCGACGTGGTTGGCGCGCACCACGTCGTGGCCGACATACTCCATCACGCGCGCCAGCGCGTCGCCGATGATGGACGAGCGCAGGTGGCCGACGTGCATTTCCTTGGCCAGGTTGGGAGAGGAATATTCCACCATCACGCGCAGCGGCTTGACCGGCGCGATGCCCAGCTTGTCGTCTTTCAGGGCGGCTTCGCTTCGTCGGGCCAGATATTCAGGGGCTAGATGAATATTGATGAAACCCGGACCGGCGATTTCCACCTTGTCGGCGATGCCGGCAAGATCCAGCGCGGCCACGACCTTTTCGGCCAGCGCGCGCGGATTGGTTTTCAGCGCTTTGGCGGCGCCCATTACGCCGTTGGCCTGGTAGTCGCCGAATTCCGGCTTGGAAGCCGGCTGGACCACGGCAGGCGCGTCAGGCGCGCCGGCTGCCGCCAGCGCTGCCTGTACCCGTTCGTTGATCAGTTGATGAATCGTCATTGATAGCCCCACGAAATGCCGCGAAAACGAAAAAATGTCTTCGCTTCTGAAAAATGTGTGTTTGATTGTATGCGCCCGCGCCGATGCGGGCAATGCTTGGCTCCGCCCGATCCGGCTGGAATCGACCATCATTTGATCCCATACGGCATGAGGCGGCTATTTTCGCCGGATGAACGCGCCGGGCGGTATGAAAAAAAGCAATGATAAAGACATTTCGCGCAGCGCGGAGCAAATAAAAAGGCAGCGGACGGCGCCGCTGCCTGCGAGAAACCAAAAATTCAGAAGGTGTAGACCGCTTGGGCTCCCAGCATGTCGTTGCCTTTCTTCATGCTGCCGTCGTTGCGCAGAAACACCGCCTGGCTGGCCCAGTCGTGCCGGTACTCGAACTTCAGCGTGAACTGATCGGTCGGGAAGAACAGCAGGTCGGCGGTCAGCGCCATGCGGTTGGCGCCCTTGCAATTGGTGGAGCCGCTGGCCAGGCAGGCTGGATCGACGCCGAAACCATTGACGCCGTCGTAGCCTCCCGCGCCCAGGGCCACGCCGCCGCCGCCGCCGCCATTCTTGCTGTTGTTCAGATAGTCGTAGCGCAGCGTGGCGCCCATCTTGCCCAACGAGTCCGTCATCCACTTGCGGTGACCCAGCAGCGACACGCCATACCACTGCGCCGAGCCGCCGTTCCAGGCCGCTTTCTGCTGCTGGCCGTAGTCCAGCTCGGCGTTGTACTGGATGTCGCCCAGGGTGTAGCTGGCGTCGGCCTCGGTGAAGAAGTAATTGGAGTAAGGGTCGGCGGACACGCACTGGTAGCCGAAGCCGACGTTGCCCGCCAGGCAGCCGTTGGTCGCGGGAACCGGATTAGCCGACTGGCCGGCGCTGGTCAGCAAGGTCTGCCGGCCGGCATTGAACGACCACCCCAGGTCCAGCGCGCTGCTCCAGGTGTAATCGACGCGGGCGGTGAAGGTGGGCGTGTTGTTGCTCTTCACCCTCGGGTTGCCGGTGGCGCCATTGCTGCCGGCATTGGCCAGGTTGGCATGGGTGCGGTATTGCTCGTTGGCCAGCAGGAACTTCCACGCCCACACGTCGTGGCTCCAGTTGAAGCCGGCGCCGACGTAGCTGCCCGGGTCGCTGAAGTCGTACAGCAGGCCGTGGGTCAACGTCAGCATCTGGTTGGACTGCTGCACCTCGTAGCCGCCGAAGCTGTTCATCAACCCGGCGTTGAAGGTCCAGGTATCGGTCAGCGGGAAATTGATCACCGCGGTATTGACGATGTTGTTGCCGCTGCCGCCGTCCAGCAGCGTGTTGCCGCTGCCGCGGTTGGGCATGATGCTGATTTCGGCGCTGGGCGCGGTGGGGCCGACGCCGAAGGTTTTCTTGATGTCCAGGTAGACATCGCCGAAGGTGCTGTTGCTGTAGGCATAGACATTCTGGTGATTCAGGAACTGGAAGCCGGAGCTGCTATTGTTGCGGTTGTAGATATAGGTAGGGTCGAGATAGCCGGTGACGCTGAGGCCGGCCAAGGGCCCGTCGGTGGATGCTGTGTTGAGCTTGTCCACCTTTAGCTCCATATTCGCCACCCGCTCTTTCAGCTCGGTGTTGGCGTCCTCCTCGGCAGCGGCCGAGGCCGCCGGCGCCGGCTTGCTCGCCGCAGCGGCATCGACCGCCTTCTGCAGCTCCGCCATCTGCTGTTGCAGCTTCTGCATCTGCGACTTCAACCTGGCGATCTCGTCCGCCTTGGCGTCGGCCATCGCCATGCCCGGCAGGGCCGCGATGGCCGCGCTGATCAGTAACCTCTTCATCTTCGTTTCTCCTTGTGCCGCACTGCTTGTCGTTGTTTCCATCCGCAACCGCCCGGCACGGCAGGCGCGGCCCTGGCTGCCGGCCGCATCGCCTGCCGCTCTCAACTATTGGCGAAGGCCAAGCGCATCTCCTTTTCCCGCTTGCGCGTCATCGCGCTCATGTAGATGTTGGCCGCCACCACGCCCAGCGACACCAGCACGATGAACAAGGTGGCCAACGCGTTCATTTCCGGATTCAGGCCCAGCCGCACCCGGGAGAAGATCACCATCGGCAGCGTGGTGGAGCCTGGCCCGGACAGAAAGGCGGTCAGTACCAGATCATCCAGCGACAGCGTGAACGACAGCAGCCAGCCGGACACCAGCGCCTGCGAGATCAGGGGCAGCGTGATGACGAAGAACACTTTCAGCGGCCGCGCGCCCAAGTCCATCGCCGCCTCTTCCAGCGACAGATTCAACTCCCGCACCCGCGACTGCACCACGATGGTGACGTAGGACACGCACAGCATCACGTGGCCGATCCAGATGGTGAACACCCCCCTGCCCTCCGGCCAACCCAGGCTTTGCTCCATCGCCACAAACAGCAGCAACAGGGAAATGCCCTGGATCACTTCCGGGATCACCAGCGGCGCGTTGACCATGCCGGTGAACAGCCCGAACAGCCGGAAGCGGCCGAAACGCCCCAGCACGAAGCCGGCCCAGGTGCCCATCACCACCGACGCCGTCGCCGTCATCAGCGCGATCTTCAGGCTGAGCCAGGCGGCATTGATCAACTCTTCGTCGTCCAGCAGCGCCGCATACCACTTGAAAGAAAACCCAGACCACAGCGTCACCAATTTGGACTCGTTGAACGAGTAGATCACCAGCAGCGCGATGGGCAGGTAGAGGAAGGCGTAGCCCAGTCCCAGCACCAGGAAAGACAAGGGTTTGCTCGGCTTGATCATCGCGCTTCCTCCATGTTCTTGACCTGGTAATGCTGGAACAGCGCCATCGGCACCAACAGCAGCAGCACCATGCAGCAGGTGACGGTGGCGGCCATCGGCCAGTCATTGTTGTTGAAGAACTCGTCCCACATCACCCGGCCTATCATCAGCGTGTCAGCCCCTCCCAACAGCTCCGGAATCACGTACTCGCCCACCGCCGGAATGAACACCAAGAGGCTGCCGGCGATGATGCCGTTCTTGGACAAGGGCAGCGTCACCTGCCAGAACGCGCGCCACGGCTTGGCGCCCAGGTCGTAGGCGGCTTCCAGCAGCGTCAGGTCCATCTTCACCAGATGGGCGTACAGCGGCATGATCATGAACGGCAGGTAGGAGAACACCATGCCGATGTAGACGCCCCAGTTGGTGTGGTAAAGGTGCAGCGGGCTGTCGATCACGCCCAGCCACAGCAAGAACTGGTTGAGGAAGCCATCGTTCTTCAGGATGCCGATCCAGGCGTAGACGCGAATCAGGTAGGAGGTCCAGAACGGCAGCATCACCATCATCATCAGCGTGTTGCGCGTCGCGCCTTCGGCCCGGGCGATGTAGTAGGCCATCGGGTAGCCGATCAGCAGGCACAGCACGGTGGAGACGAAGGCCATCTTCACCGAGCTGATGTAAGTGGCGAAGTACAGGTCGTCGCTCAGCATGAACTTGTAGTGGCCGAGATTGAGCGCGATGCCGACCACGTCGTTTTCAAACTTGACCAGCGGCGTGTACGGCGGAATGCCCAGCTGCTGCTGGGAGAAGCTGATGCCCACCACCAGCAGGAAGGGCAGCAGGAAGAACACGAACAGGAACAGGAAAGGCACGCCTATCGCAGCCCCCCTGCCCGTCGGCAGACAGCGTTTCAGATCCGGTAGTTTCATGGCGGCACCACGACGCCCGCGGCGTCAAAGCGTTGCATCCCCATCGGCGGCGCGCGCGCCGATGCCCGTCGTCCGCCTGAATCGGCGGCCGATGTTCCACGGCCGTCCGGCCGTCCCGGACAGCCGGGCGGCGAACGATTGTGTTTATGCGATGAAAGGCCGGGCTTGAACCCGCTCGGCCCCGGGCTGGCTCAGCGGCCGGTCTTCAGTTGGGTCCACAGCCGGTTCTGCAGCCGCGTGATGTCGGCCGGCAGCGGCTTGAGCAGGAACAGCGTCTTCATCACCGGCTCCGGCGGATAGATAGTCGGATCGCTGGCGATCTCAGGCTTGACGAACTTGCGGGCCGCCGCGTTGACGGTGGGATAGAACACCTCGTTGGTGATCTCGGCGTTCACCTCGGGCGTCTCGATGTAGTTGATCCACTTGTGCGCCTCCTCCGGATGCGGCGCGTCTTTCGGGATCACCATCACGTCGAACCAGATCGGCGCGCCGGATTTGGGAATCACGTAGCCCAGCTGATAGGCGCGCTTGGCTTCCGCGGCGCGGTGCTTGGCGATATTGACGTCGCCGGACCAGCCGAGCGCCAGACAGATGTCGCCGTTGGCCAGGTCGTTGATGTAGCCGGAGGAGTTGAACTGGGTGATGTAGGGGCGGATCTTTTTCAAGGCCTCGAACGCCGCCTGGTAGTCGGCCGGGTTCTTGCTGTTCGGGTCCTTGCCCAAATGGTGCAGCGTGACCGCGAACACGTCGTTGGCCTGGTCCAGCACCGATACGCCGCAGCCCTTCAGCTTGGACACATACTTGGGATCGAACAGGATGTCCCAGCTGTCCAGCGGTGCCCCGGCGCCCAGCAGCGCCTTGACCTTGGTGTAGTTGTAGCCCAGGCCGTCGGTGCCGTAGGCCCAGGGCACGCCGCGGGCGTTGCCGGGGTCGGCGTCGACGATCTTGGCCATCAGCGCCTTGTCCAGGTGGGACAGATTGGGGATCTTGGACTTGTCCAGCTTTTGGTAGATGCCGGCCTCGATCTGCTTGGCCATGAAATTGGAGGTGGGCACCACGATGTCGTAACCGGCGCGGCCGGTCAGCATCTTGGCCTGCAAGGTGTCGTCGCTGTCGTAGACATCGTATTTCACCTTGACCCCGGTCTGCTTCTCGAAGCCCGGGATAGTGGTCTTGGCGATGTAGTCGGACCAGTTGTAGACGTTGAGCACCTTGTCCGCCGCCAGCGCGCCGGCGGCCGGCAGCAGCAACAGCAGCGAATACAGCGCGTTGCGAACCAGTTTCTTCTTCATGACAGGCTTCCTAAAGTAGCACGACCATAAACGTCCCCGTCCCGGAGCGGCCTGCGGCGATCCCGACGCGGCGGCGCGCGTCGATAGGGACCTGCCTGGTGATGACCGGCCACGCCAAGCGGCGGAACTTCGGATGACTGCGTTCCATGTTGTCGCCCGCCGGCAAGCCGTCACAGACGCGCGGCGGCATAATGCCAACATATACCTTGCGGCCCCGGCCGCAATGATTTCGGCGTTACAGCATGTAAAACGGCAAACGGATGGTATGGGTTCAGCTGAGCGGAAAGGAACGGGAAGGCGGACCGGCGCGCGGGGCTTCCGCGAACGGGCGGGAAGGATGGCTGAAAAGCGCGAAGTCTACTGAACAGCGACAGGCGGCGGGCATCATCGTTTCCTCTCTTGGTCTCCGTACTGCACCGATGCGTTTAATAAAATCAACGCATTCATATTTATGTCACTACTTTTTAACCATATTCCGCAGGGCGCGCAAGCGGGCAGAAAGTAAACATCCAGACAAACTGCCCGCGGGTCTCTTGCGCCCGCGCCCAGGTAACAGAGGCGCTCTCCTTCTTTACCCCTTTGCCGGCCTTGCCAGCCAACGCCGCAAGACAATGTCATTGAGCGAATAATCTCCCACGGCCTTTCGCGCTCCGCGTGGAAATCTCGCAACACCGGTCTGGCGCGCCCACCGCGAGTCAGACAAAGCAAAAAGGCTGCCAAGGGGCAGCCTTTCGATCAAAAGCAAGGATGGATCAGAACAGCCGGGTGATCAGCGCCTTGCCGTCGTAACCGGCCAGCCCCGGGATGCGCACCTGCATGCCGTTGCCCGGCGCGACCTGCACCGCCTCGCCGTTGCGGGTCATCTCGGCCAGCTCGATCACGCGGTTGCCGGACGGGTGGATGACTTCCAGCTTGTCGCCGACGGCGAAGCGGTTTTTCACCTCGATCAGCGCCCAGCCATCGGCGTCCACCTCGATCACATCGCCGACGTACTGGCTCTGTTTGGCCTTGGAATGGCCGGTCAGGTAGTTCTGGTAGTCCTGGCTCTGGTGGCGCTCCAGGAAGCCGGGCGTGTAGCCGCGGTTGGCCAGGCCGTCCAGATCGGCCAACAGGCCGAGATCGAACGGGCGGCCGGCGACAGCGTCGTCGATGGCCTTGCGGTATACCTGCGCGGCGCGCGCCACGTAGTACAGGCTCTTGGTGCGGCCCTCGATCTTCAGCGAGTCCACGCCTATCTTGACCAGCTTCTCCACCTGCTCGACGGCGCGCAGGTCCTTGGAGTTCATGATGTAGGTGCCGTGCTCGTCCTCGATGATGGGCATCAACTCGCCCGGACGGCTGCCCTCCTCGATCAGATAGGTCTTGTCGGCAAGCGGATGGCGCTGTTGGCTGCCGCAGGACGAGAAACTCTGGTTGGCCTCTTCCATCGCCTTGTTGAAGTCGAACTGGATCACCTGCACGTCGCCGGCGGCATCGCCCTCGGTGTCGTGCACCTTGTAATCCCAACGGCAGGCGTTGGTACAGGTGCCCTGGTTCGGATCGCGGTGGTTGAAGTAACCGGACAGCAGGCAGCGGCCGGAATAGGCGATGCACAAGGCTCCGTGGACGAACACCTCCAGCTCCATGTCCGGGCATTCCTGGCGGATTTCCGCGATCTCGTCCAGGCTGAGCTCGCGCGACAGGATGATGCGCGACACGCCCAGCTTCTGCCAGAACTTGACGCCCATGTAGTTGACGGTATTCGCCTGCACCGACAAGTGGATCGGCACTTCCGGCCATTTTTCGCGAACCATCATGATCAGGCCCGGATCGGCCATGATCAGCGCGTCCGGCTTCATCGCGATGACCGGCTCCATGTCGGCCATATAGGTCTTGATCTTGCTGTTGTGCGGCAGGATGTTGCTGGCGACGAAGAACAGCTTGCCGCGCGCGTGGGCCTCGTCTATGCCCTGCTTCAGCTCTTCCAGCTTGAAGTCGTTGTTGCGGGCGCGCAGGCTGTAGCGCGGTTGGCCGGCGTACACGGCGTCGGCGCCGAAATCATAGGCGGCGCGCATCTTGTCCAGCGTGCCAGCGGGCAGCAAGAGTTCGGGTGCTTTGATCATTGCGTGGGGAATTCCGGTGTATCAGTTGAGCAGACAGGAAACCGGCAGCGGCTCCCTGTCCGGCTTGACGAAGGCCTTGCGCGCGGAGTCGGTCTGCAGACGCTCAGCGGAATAGTATTGTTCCAGCACGGCGCGGGCGTCGCTGGCCAGGTCGCTGCAGCGGTCGAGAAAGGCCGGCCAGTCCTCCATCAGCGCGGGGCAGGACTCGACGCGGCTGTACGCGATGGCCAGCAGCGCCATCGTCAGCGTATGGTTGTACTTGGTGGCCGCGCCATTGGCCATCGCGAAACGCGACAGCGCATGCGCGCAGCGCGCGGCCGCTTCGGGGGCCGGGTATTCCCGGCGATAGCCCCAGGCTGCGTACAGGTGGGCTCGATGATTGAAATCCGATGCAGGCAGCGCATTGGCTTCCAGCTGACGCAGGAATACCTGGTGCTCCATTATGCAGACACTCCGCAAGTGCAAAAAACGACAGGCCCCGCACCATAGCGGAGCCTGTTTTGAATTTTATCCGGTCGCGATTATGCGCGGCCGAAAGGACAGCGTCAAGCCCGCCTGACGCATCCAGGCAACTTTAAGCCGCTGTTTTTAAAAGCCGTTTCATTTTCGTGGTTTTTGTAAAAGAGCCAATAGCGAACTTAACTGCCCCGCCAGCGCCAACAGCAGCAGCAACGGGCACAGCAGCGCGGCCAGCGCGCTCTCGGCAGCCCCGCCGCGCCAGAACGCGGAGGCCAGCATGAATATCAGGGTGGACAGCAGCAGTACGGCGGCGGCCAGCTTGCGATTGTCGCGCATGCGTTGGAACAGCTTGATCATGAATACCTGCTTCGATGAGATTCAACGGCCGTCGGAGACGGATTCGGTCAGCCGCGCCAGCGCTTCCAGCTCGTCGGCGAAGAAACCGGCCTCGGCGCGGGCGGACAGATTATAGTCGCCGGGATGCAGCTGCATCGCGTACTGTTCCAACAGACTGCGGAAAGTGGCTTGCGGTTCCAGGCCGCGTTCCCGGCACAGCCGGACGAACCAGCGGTTGCCTATCATCACATGGCCGACTTCGTCCCTCAGAATCACATCCAGCACCGCGACGCTGGCGTGGTCGCCGATGCCGGCCAGCCGGCGCTGGATGCCCGGCGTCACATCCAACCCCCGCGCCTCCAGCACTCTGGGCACCAGCGCCATTCTGACCATCACGTCGTGATCGGTCTTGCGGCACATGGTCCACAGGCCGTCGTGAGCCGGAAAATCGCCATAAACGAAACCCAGATCGGCCAAGCGCCCCTGCAACAACCGGAAATGCCCGGCCTCCTCCGCCGCCACCGCCAGCCAGTCGTCGACGAACTCGTCCGGCATGTCGCGAAAGCGCCAGGCGGCGTCCAGCGCCAGATTGACCGCGTTGAACTCGATGTGGGCGATAGCATGCAGCAAGGCGCCGTGTCCGTGCCGGGTGGCGAGACTGCGCTTGGGCACGCGCGCCGGATGCACCAGTTCGGGGCGCGGCGGCCGGCCCGGCTGCGGCAAGGCATAGGCGGCGGGAGACGCCTCCCGGGCCAGCAAGCCGTCCCGCCAGTCGCGGCGCAAACGCTCCGCCAGCGCCAGCTTGTCATCCACGACCGGACACAGCAGCGCCTGCTCGATCAGCGGATAAAGCGATTGTGCTTGGTTCATGAGGGCGAATTCTAAGCCGGCCCCGTGGCCAGGCCAAGCCTGGAGGGGACGAACCCGCCAAACGGCGGGGGCTTATTCGGCCATGGTTTCGTTCTGACTGGCCAGCCAGTGGTCGAATATCGCCAGTTGCTCTTCGAGGAAGGCCATCTTCTTCCGGGCCATTTCCAGGTCGCGCGCCTTGCCCGCCTTTTCCACCGCTTCGGCGGCGTCGCCCATGCCGTTTGCGCCCACCATGCGGCTGGCGCCCTTGATGCGATGGGCGGAAAAACCGACGCGCTCGGCATCCTCCGCCGCCATCCCCGCGCGCAGTTCGGCCACATCCTCGTTGTTGCCGGTCTGGAATTCGCGCAGGATTTCCAGCTCCACGCTCAGTTCGCCGTTGCTGTACACCTCGAGCACGCTGCGATCCACTGGAATGTCCGAGGCGTCCTGCGACGGCGCCTTCCCGGCCTCTTCCTTACTCTCGAGGACGGGCGGCGCGGCCTCCTCTGCGGGAGGCGGCGGCGCCAGAGAGGCGCTCATCCATTTGCGCAGCGTGGCGTCCAAATCCAGGATGGACAGCGGCTTGGTCAGGAAATCGTCCATGCCGGCCTCCCGAGTTTTGTCCACCTCTTCCTTGGCCGCGTTGGCGGTGCAGGCGACGATGGGAATGCGGCCGCGCTCGGGATGGGACTCCTCATGCGCGCGCACCAGCCTCGCCAGCTGGTAACCGTCGATGCCGGGCATGTGGCAGTCGGTCAGAATCAGCGAATAGCGCCCGGACAGCCACTTGCTGAAAGCGCGGTCGCCATCCTCGGCCCAATCCGCCGGATAACCCAGCTTCTCCAGCTGCTTCAAGGTCAGCTTGCGATTGGTGGGATTGTCCTCGGCGAACAGAATGGGAAACAGCCCGCAGCCCGCGCCGATTTCCTTGTCGGCTTGCGCCGCGGCGACCACGGCCTCCACCAACGGCACGCGCTGCTCGGGCAGCAGCACCGGCTCCACCTGCTCGGCCAGCCACTCCACCTCCATCAATAGCCGGGCGCAACTGCCCTTGCCCTGCTCGCTTTCCATTTCCACATGCCCGCCCATCAGGCCGGCCAGACGCCGACAGATCGCCAGGCCCAGGCCGGTGCCGCCGAAACGGCGGGTGGTTTCGGAGTCAGCCTGGGTGAACGGCTGAAACAGCTTGCTCAACTGCTCCTGGGACATGCCGATGCCGGTATCCTCCACCTCGAAGCTCAGCACCTGGAAGTTGGACACCGTGTCCATCACCCTGACGCGAATGTCCACCCGGCCGCTGGAGGTGAACTTGATGGCGTTGCTGATGAAATTCTGCAGGATCTGCCGCACCCGCAGCGGGTCGATGATCAGCGTCGGCGCCAGCTTATCGTCCAGCGTCAGCGCCAACTCCAACCCCTTCTTGCTGGCATTCTCGTGATAGAGGCTTCGCACGCTGTCCATGAATGGCCGGATCGCGGTGCGCGCGGGCACGATCTCCAGCCTGTCCGCCTCGATCTTGGAGAAATCCAGAATGTCGTCGATCAGCCGCAGCAAGGTATTGGCGGAATCCTGGATGGTGGAGACGGTGTCGCTCTGCTCGGCGTCCAGCCGGGTCATCGCCAACAGCTCCAGCATGCCCAGCACGCCGTTCATCGGCGTGCGGATCTCGTGGCTCATCGTGGCGAGGAATGCGCTCTTGGCGCGGTTGGCCGCATTGGCCTGGTCGCGGGCCATCCTCAGCTCGAACTCGGCCATCTTGCGCTCGGTGATGTCCAGGCAGGCCAGGATGATCACCGACTCGTTGGCGTCCGGGAACAACAACTGTCCCTCGAACAGCACCCAGATCGGCCGCCCGGTGCCGGTCAGGCACTCCAGCTCGCAATGGATGCGGGCATTGTCCTGCTGCATCTTGGACATTTGCTCCGCCAGCTCATACCAGCCATGCTCGGAAGCCAGCAGCTCCATCAGGTGCATGCCCGAGAGGCCATATTCGTCGCCGACGTCGAATATGCTCTCGGCCGTGAGGTTGGCGCGGGTGATCTGGAAATGCTCGTTCAGACGCAGCAGGCCCACCGGCGACGCCGAATACACCGCCTCCTCCTCCTGCAGCACCGCGCGCAATTGAGCCTCGGACAGCTTGCGCCTATCCTCCTCGGCGTAGAAGCCCAGTATATTGGCGTAGGCGCCCAGCAAGGGCAGGATGCTGATGCCCAGTTGCGACAAGGTGGGTCGCAGCAGGCAGACGCCGGCAGACGCTTCGCCGCCCAGCATCACCGGCAGCGACACCCAGGAGGGCTGGGCGGTCAGGCTGCGGAACAGCGCCGCCAGCGGCACCTCCGTCTGGGACAGTTGCTGCGGCAGCGGCAGAAAGGCCGGCCAATCGCCGGCATGGGGCTGCAGTCCCTCCTCGCCATCCTCCGTCATCGCCCACGCCACCAGCAGGCATTGCTCGGAACTGGTGAATTCGAGGAAGGTGTCATGCAGCCTCTGGAACACATCGCCGCGCTCGGCCCGCGACAGCAGCATCGCCTCGATCTCCGAGATCACCGACAACAGGGCGACGCTGCGCTCCAGCGAGTTCTCCGCCAGCCGCCGCTTGTGCTCGTCGCGCACGATCAGGATGTCGAGCGGCCGGCTGCTGTCCTCCTGGAAACGCCCCACGCTCAGCATCGCGTGAAAGCGCTCGCCGCTGCTGCCCATGCCCTCCACCGGCATCGTCCGGCCCGCCTGCACCTCCAACGCCGCCAGCACCGACAGCAGCTCGTCGTCCACCACGAACAACTGCCGGGCGGGGAGGCCGATCAAGGCATCCATGGCATAGCCGAACATGCGCCCCGCGCCCTCGTTGGCCATCTCGATCACGCCGTTCTGGTCGATCACCAGCATCGCGTCGCCCGACACGTCCAGCATGCGCTGCAGGAAGTCCAGCGGCTTGAGCACCTTGCGCACCACCACATGAAACAAGAAGGCCAGCAGCGCCAGCATCGCCAGACCGAACGCTCCTTCTCGCAGCAGCGTGTTGCGGTAATGGGACCGGTTATCCTCCAGGGTGCGCTGCACCCGCTCGGTGATGGCTGACCGAATCCTGTTCAGCGAAGCGGACAACTGCTGCAGATTTCGGCGATAGTCGGTGGCCTGGCTGAATTGCATGCGGCCATCCACCTGCTCCAACTGCAACTGGCTCAGCAACTGCAAGCGGCTCGCCTCCATGGACAGGTCCGCGAACTGGCGAGACAACTCGGCGTCGCCGATGCTGTCCAGCAGCGACTGCGCCCGCCCCAGCAACAGGATGCTGGCGCTCAGGCCGTGAGCCAGCTCCAGCTCGGTCCGCCTGTCCAGCCGGCTTTTCAGGTTCGCACGCAGCACCAGCGCCTGCGCGCTGGAATGCAGCCAGTAGCCCAGCATCGCCGCGTCCTGCCGCAACCAGACCAGATTGCTGATGCGGTATTCCCCGCCGGAGGCCATTCTCGCCACCACTTCATCCAGCAACGATTGCGTTCGCTGCTGGACATCGCGGGTATCCTCGTACAGTTTGGCAAGCTGGGCCTCCCGCCCATCAGTGCCGCTGCCCATCGCCTGCCGCGTCGACACCCGCAATTGCTGGAACTGCTTGACCGATTGCCTCAGCCTGGCAAGATTCTCGGCCGAACGCGCCTCGTTCCGGCCGTGCCTGGACGTGATCAGCGTCAGAAAGCTTTCGTCCACCTGCCGGGCCAGCCCGCTCAACTGCGCGCCGTCCGGCCGCTTCTCCAGCAGCCCCTCCATCAGCAGGCCGCTTTCCTGGAGCTGCAGATTGGCGAAGTTGCGCAGTTCGTCAGCATCCTGGTTCAAATGCACCAGCAGGTCGGCCTGCTGATAAGCGTTCCAGGCGGAGAACTGCAATACCGCCACCACCCCGGCCTGCAGCAGGCCAAGCAGCACCACGATGGCCAGCACGCTGCGGCCAATCGCCATCGCTTGAGTTCGGCTGCGTCCCGACAACTGCATGCCTAATGCCTCGCAACTGATGGATTGGCTGCCGCCTCATCGCTGTTGGCGACATAAATCTGCGCCACGCCGTAGCGTTCGCTGAAATCGCGCAGCACGTTCAGCTGATTGGCCGAAATGCTGGCGCCGCGGGGCAGCAACAGGTGTCCGGCCTTGCTGCGCAGATCGCGGGCCAGCACCGAACCCGCCTTGACCGTGTCCAGCGACAGGCACTTCTCCCCTGGCTCGACCTGTGAAACCGGCGCGCGGGTTTCGAACAAGCGGCCGAATACCTTCTTGTCGTACTCCGTGCCGGTGGCGACATGGTAGTAGCTGAACGGATCGATCTCAGGCCGGTTTCGGCTCATCGCCACCTGTATCGACTTCTCCACTTCCGCCGGCTTCGGCGGCTTGACGACGAAACCGTCGGCGTGCAGCTGGCTGGCGAGCACCACATTGGTTCGATCCGCGTGCCCGGACAAAAAGACGAAGGGAAGATTGGACGCGTTGGCCGTATGTCCGCACCTCAGCTCCTTGAGCAGATCCATGCCGTTCATCGGCTGCATCTGCACATCGCACAACACGATGTCCACGCCCCGGATATCCAAGAGCCGCATCGCCGTGGTGCCGTCCGCGGCCTGGAAGATGCGGTCCTGCTTGATGCCCATGCTCTGCAGGGCCTGGGAGATCAGCGAGCGGACCAAGGTCTGGTCGTCGACGATCATGATGCGCAGGCGGGCCAGGTCTACTGAGTTCATCGCGCTCCCTCCACCGGACTGCCGTCGAATGCCGGACTATCTTCCTGCACGGCGGCGACCTCCTGCGGCAATTCATCTTCCGGCACGATCATCGACACCGCGTCGCCTGCGCCCAAGCCGCAGCCCATGGCCTTCGCCAATGCGATGCCCTCCTCATCCTCCAGCCCCGTCGCGCACACCGGCGTCTGCGTCAGGCCAAAGGATTTCAGCAAACGAAAGGCGCCGGGATCTTCTCCCAACAGCACCCTCATCCACTGCAGCGCCTCCAGCGGCACATTGACCTGATCGAAAGGCAAACGCATCAGGTTGCTGACCGTCAGCGAGCCCTGGCCGAAGCCGTCCGCCAGCAGGTGGAAACCCAGATACTTGATCTTGGAGATATTCTCGAAACACACGGCATCGGAACGCCGGTTCAGCCCGTCTGCCAGCTCGAAGCCCAGGCAGGCTGGCGAAACCTCGTATTGCTGCAGCGCCATGAAGCAACGGTCGAACACATTGTCGGCGCACAGACAGGCCTCATCGATCCGGATGTCCACCCGGCAATCGTCGATGCCCGCGGCAAGGCGGATGTGCTGCAACAGGCGCGCCGTGCGCTCCACCACGATTTCCAACAGGGCGGCTGACGCCATCCTTCGCCCGGCCAGCAAGGCCAGCAGGCGATCGAACGCCAGCCTTCTGCCATCCGGCAGCCGCAGCGCGCGCAGGGAAAAGGACGCCAGCTTATGGCTGGACAAGGAACGCACAGGCGCGAATTCCATCCGGAAACTCTCCCCGCCCAGCTCAGCCAGCAACTGGGCGACATCGCCGATTTTCGGCGCCTCGCTGCGCTCCATCTCGTTGAATATGCTGTTGAGCGAAGCGACGAAAGCTTCGGCGGAATAGGGTTTGGACAGGAAGCGCGTGCAGCCTATGCCCAGGTTGATCGACATGTCGGTTATGGTCTGCAGGGTTTTGCCGTCGTAGCCGGAAATGATCAGCAGCGCGGACTGATACCCCAGCCGCGCCACGTTCTTGATGAAATCGATTCCGTTCATGCCAGGCATGCCGATATCGGTGATCACCAGGTGGTAGCCGCCCTCGCCTATGCTGCGCAGGGCTTCGGCGGGGTCGCTGAACTCATCGATCTCCACGGCGAACCGGCTGAAGAAGCTGGCCTGCCGCGAAATCAGCTTGCGCAGGACCAGTTGATCATCAAGTATCAGGAAGCGCTTCGGTTTCAGCTCCATGCCACGTTGCCCCTTCCAGACGGGCCGGACCCGGGGCGCCGGACGCCGGGCATGCCGCCTTGCCGATAGATGAACGCTGCGTGAAAACCGCGGGACGACACGCGAAAAACGACCCTGTCCACAACTCAACATTTAAGACATTCGCGTAATATCACGTAACGCAATACCATGTATAGGCTGACAAATTTGCCAGCACAAGCAGGGCCTGACCGCGCCGTCGCGGCAAGGGCCGCGCTCAGGTATCATTCCAGACGGAACCCACTTCCGCACAG
This sequence comes from Chromobacterium sp. Ag138, assembly GCF_055181315.1. Taxonomy (NCBI): domain Bacteria; kingdom Pseudomonadati; phylum Pseudomonadota; class Betaproteobacteria; order Neisseriales; family Chromobacteriaceae; genus Chromobacterium; species Chromobacterium sp. Ag138. The sequence continues at coordinate 5,089,323 of NZ_JBUPWA010000001.1, read as the reverse complement.
GAGAACGCCATGCGCTTCGATTCCACCCAGCTCGGCAACGTCGAGGTCGATGAAACCACCGTCATCACGTTCCCGCAGGGCATTCCCGCGCTGGAAAACTGCACCCGCTTCAAACTGTTCCACGACATCACCCACCCGGTGCCGCAAATGTACTGGCTGCAATCGCTGGACGACCCCGGCATCACTTTCAGCCTGGCGCTGCCCGAGAGACTGGGCGTGCGCTTCCAGATCGAGCTGTCGGATGAGGAGGTCGCGCAGCTTCAGCTTCAGGAGCCGCAGGACGCCGCCATCCTGCTGATGCTGTACCGCCCGCTGGATCTGCAACGCGACCCCCACCCCGCGCTCGGCGCGCTGCAGGCTAATCTCTGCAATCCGCTGGTGATCGGTCTGTCGTCGCGGCGCGGCATCCAGAAAACCGGCCTCAAGATCGACATCCTGCTGCATACGCCATGAACGAAATCCAACGCTGTCCCTGGTGCGGCGATGATCCGCTCTACGTCGCCTACCACGACGAAGAATGGGGCCGTCCCGAGCGCGACGACCGCAAGTTGTTCGAGATGCTGATCCTGGAAGGCGCGCAGGCCGGGCTGTCCTGGATCACCATCCTGAAAAAACGCGAAGGCTACCGCGCGGCCTTCCATGGCTTCCATCCGGAAAAAGTGGCGGCGATGACCGACGACGACGTGGAGCGGCTGATGCAGAATCCGGCCATCGTCCGCAACCGGCTGAAAATCCACAGCGCCATCCGCAACGCCAAGGTATTCCTGCGGATGCAGCAGGAGCACGGCAGCTTTTCCGGTTGGCTGTGGGCGCACGTCGACGGCAAACCCATCCTGCGGCGGCGCGGCGACGAGCGGGTGCCGGCCAGCACCGAGTTGTCCGACGTCGTCAGCAAGGCGCTGAAGAAAGCCGGCATGAACTTCGTCGGCAGCACGGTGATCTACGCCTATCTGCAGGCCTGCGGCGTGGTCAACGACCACCTGCCCGGCTGTTTCCTGCACCCTGCCCGCGCCGACTGAGCCGGGCGCGACGCGATGAAAAACGGCCGCTTGCGCAAGCGGCCGTTTCTTTATGTCGCGAAAAATGGCAGGGCGAGGCTCAATCGAATGCCAGCCGGCCGTCGCGCGCCTCGACCATCACCGTGGACTTCGGCGGATACTTGCCGGCGAGGATGGCCTTGGCCAGCGGGTTTTCCAGCTCCGCCTGTATCGCCCGTTTCAACGGCCGCGCGCCGTAAACCGGGTCGAAACCGGCCTCGGACAGCAGCGCCAGCGCATCTCCGCTGATCTGCAGGTTCAGCTCCAGCTTGGCCAGCCGCGCCTCCAGACCCTTCAGCTGGATGCGGGCGATGGACTGGATGTGCTTCTCGTCCAGAGCGTGGAACACCACCACCTCGTCGATGCGGTTGATGAACTCCGGCCGGAACTGGGTCTTCACCTCCGCCATCACGGCGAGCTTGATCACCTGGTAATCGTCGGTGGCCATCGCCTGGATCTGCTGGCTGCCGATATTCGACGTCATCACGATCACCGTGTTCTTGAAGTCCACAGTGCGGCCCTGGCCGTCGGTCAGCCTGCCGTCGTCCAACACCTGCAGCAGCACGTTGAACACGTCCGGATGCGCCTTTTCCACCTCGTCCAGCAGGATCACGCTATACGGTTTGCGGCGCACCTGCTCGGTCAGGTAGCCGCCCTCCTCGTAGCCGACGTAGCCCGGCGGCGCGCCGATCAGCCTGGCCACCGAATGCTTCTCCATGTATTCGGACATGTCGATGCGGATCAGGTGCTCTTCGCTGTCGAACAGGAAACCGGCCAGCGTTTTGCACAGCTCGGTCTTGCCGACGCCGGTCGGCCCCAGGAACAGGAAGGATCCGTAAGGCTTGTTCGGATCGGCGAGGCCGGAGCGGGAGCGGCGGATGGCGTCGGCCACCGCCGTCACCGCTTCATCCTGCCCCACCACGCGCCGGTGCAGCACGTCCTCCATGTTCAACAGTTTCTCGCGCTCGCCGGTCAGCATCTTGGACACCGGGATGCCGGTGGCGCGGCTGACCACCTCGGCGATCTCCTCCGCGCCGACCTGAGTGCGCAGCAGGCGGTTCGGCTTGGCATCGCCCTTGTCTCCCGCGGCCTCGGCCTCCTTCAGCCGCGCTTCCAGCTGCGGCAGCTTGCCGTACTGCAGCTCGGCCAGCTTCTGCCAGTCGCCCTTGCGCTTCAACTCCTCCATCTCCACCTTCAGGCGATCGATTTCCTCGCGTATGCTTTGCGTGCCTTGCTGGGCAGCCTTCTCGGCCTTCCAGATATCCTCCAGGTCCGCGTATTCGCGCGACAGGCCGTCGATCTCGTCTTCGATCAGCTGCAGGCGCTTTTGCGAAGCCTCGTCGCTCTCGCGCCTCACCGCCTCGCGCTCGATCTTCAGCTGAATCAGCCGGCGGTCCAGCTTGTCCATCGCCTCCGGCTTGGAATCCAGCTCCATCTTGATCTTGGATGCGGCCTCGTCGATCAGGTCGATCGCCTTGTCCGGCAGGAAGCGGTCGGTGATGTAGCGCTGGGAGAGCTCCGCCGCGGCGACGATGGCCGGGTCGGTGATGTCCACGCCATGGTGGATTTCGTACTTTTCCTGCAGGCCGCGCAAGATGGCGATGGTGTCCTCCACCGACGGCTCGCCGACCAGCACTTTCTGGAAGCGGCGCTCCAGCGCGGCGTCCTTCTCGATGTACTTGCGGTATTCGTCCAGCGTGGTGGCGCCCAGACAGTGCAGCTCGCCGCGCGCCAGCGCCGGCTTCAGCATATTGCCGGCGTCCATCGCGCCGTCGGCCTTGCCCGCGCCCACCAGCGTGTGGATTTCGTCGATGAAGATCAGCGTCTGGCCGTCATCCCTGGCCAGATCGTTCAGCACCGCCTTCAGCCGCTCTTCAAACTCGCCGCGGTACTTGGCGCCGGCGATCAGCGCCGCCAGGTCCAGCACCAGCAGCCGCTTGTTCTTCAAGCTTTCCGGCACTTCGCCATTCACGATGCGCTGCGCCAGCCCTTCGACGATGGCGGTCTTGCCGACGCCCGGCTCGCCGATCAGCACTGGATTGTTCTTGGTGCGGCGCTGCAGCACCTGGATGGCGCGGCGGATCTCGTCGTCGCGGCCGATCACCGGATCCAGCTTGCCCTGGCGGGCGCGCTCGGTCAGATCCAGCGTGTATTTTTTCAGCGCCTCGCGCTGGCCTTCGGCGTCGGCGCTGGACACGCTCTCGCCGCCGCGCACCGCGTCGATGGCGGCCTGGATGGAGGCGTGGCTGCCGCCATGCTCTTTCAGCAAGCGGCCGGTCTCGCCCTTATCCTGGGACAGCGCGGACAGGAACAGCTCGCTGGCGATGAAGTCGTCGCCCAGCTTCATCGCGATCTTGTCTGTCACATTGAGCAGATTGGCCAGCTCCCGCGACACGGTGATCTCGCCGCCATTCCCCTGCACGCGCGGCAAGCGCTCCACCGCCAGCTTGAGGCCGGCCTTCAGCGCCGGCACATTGACCCCGGCGCGCGCCAGGAGGCCGCCGATGCCGGCTTCGGCGTCGTCGAGCATCGCCAGCAGCAGGTGCTGCGGCTCGATGAAAGGATTGTCGCCCGCCACGGCGAGGCTCTGGGCATCCCCCAGCGCTTGCTGGAATTTCGTGGTCAGCTTGTCGAATCGCATGGTGTCGGCTCCCCGGATGATCTGTCGATGACTTACATTTTGGGGAGGCCGATGGCCATTTCAAGAGTTGCCAAACAGCAACTATTGACTAGGCTCAAATTACAAACTCGGCATACAAATACGCCGAAAACAAATCCATTGCCATGTTTTTAAAGGGGAAACGTCATGAAAAGCAGTACTCTGCTCGTCGCTGCCCTGTCGCTTTTTAGCGGAGAAACTCACGCGGACGATATTTCGCTCTTGCTATTTGGCGCTTCCCTTCATCATGGCTGCACCACCTGTAATCTGAATCAAGACAACCCTGGCGCCGGCCTGGAGTGGGCATTCTCTGGCGACCAGGATCATGGCCGCTGGTTCGCCCGGGCCGGCGCCTATCGCGACTCTTTCCGCAAGGAGGCCAATTTCGTCACGCTGGGCTGGCGGCGCGAATGGGAAGTCTTCGGCCCGGTCTTCGCCGGCATCGGCCTGCAAGCCGGCTATCTGCACGGATCCGGCCATAACGGCCCGGCCGCGCTGCCCACCATCAGCCTGGGCGGCAAATCCTTCGCGCTGGAGGTCGGCTACTTGCCCAGAGTCAACGTGGGCAGCCACCACCCCAAGACCTCGGTCACTACCCTTAATCTTCGGTGGACCTTTTGACCTTGCCGGCTTGGACGCACTTGATCGGCATGAGACAATGGCGGCAAATCGACCTACCCTTTCCGCGGGCCCGCCAGGGTCCGCGGGCTGACCACATCAATGACCCACTCCCACGCACAACTCGTCTGGCAGGACGGCCAACCCATGTCCGCCGTTTTCGGCGACGTGTATTTCTCCCGCGCCTCCGGCCTGGAGGAAACGCGCCACGTCTTCCTGCGCCACAACCAATTGGAAGCGCGCTTTGCCGCGCTGCGGCCGCATGACTCTTTCACCATCGCGGAAACCGGCTTCGGCACCGGGCTTAATTTCCTCTGCGCCTGGCAATGCTTCGACGCGCGCGCGCCGGCCGGGGCCAGGCTGCATTTCGTCAGCGCGGAGAAATTCCCGCTGACGCCGGCCGATCTGGCCCAGGCGCTGGCGCTGTGGCCGGAGCTATCGGCATTCTCGGCCCCGCTGCTGGCGCAGTACGACATTCTGACGCCGGGCTGGCACCGCTTAGTGCTGGCTGGCGGCCGGGTGACGCTGACGCTGATGATAGGCGACGTGCTGGACGTGCTGCCGCAGCTCGACGCGCGCGTGGACGCCTGGTTCCTTGACGGCTTCGCGCCCGCCAAGAACCCTGATATGTGGCAACAGCCGCTGTTCGAGCAGATGGCGCGCCTGTCCTCGCCGGGCGCCAGTTTCGCCACCTTCACCAGCGCGGGCGCGGTGCGGCGCGGCCTGGCCGCAGCCGGTTTCGAGGTCAAGAAAGCGCCGGGCCACGGCCATAAGCGCCACATCGCCCACGGCGGAATCGCCATGCCGCCCGACGCCGGCTGGCAGGAGCCCTGGTTCGCGCGGCCCGAACCGCGCTGGCGCGAGCGCAGCGTCGTCGTAGTCGGCGGCGGCCTGGCCGGCGCTTCCACCGCCAACAGCCTGGCCCAACGCGGCTGGCAGGTGACGTTGATCGAAAGAATGCCCCAGCTCGCCAGCGCCGCCTCTGGCAATCCGCAGGGCGTGCTGTACACCAAGCTCTCCCCCCATTTGACGCCGCTGACCCGGCTGGTGTTGTCCGGCTATGCCTACAGCCTGCGCGCGCTGCGCGGCCTGCTGCCGGAAGGCGACGACTGGCGCGCCTGCGGCGTGCTGCAGCTGGCGCATGACGCCAAGGAAGCGGACAAACAACGGGGACTGGCCGGGCTGGAACTGCCCGAAACCGTGATGCGGCCGCTCGACCAGGCGGCGGCCAGCGAGCTGGCCGGCACGCCGCTGCCGTCCGGCGGGCTGTTCTTCCCCCAGGGCGGCTGGGTGCACCCGCCCGCGCTGGTGCGCAAGCTGGCAGAGCACCCGAATATCGTGATCAAGACCGGCCGCACCGCGCTGACGCTGGATTACGATCCGTCTCAGCGCAGCTGGACCGCAAGCGACGAGCGCGGCCCGCTGGCGGTGGCGTCCGTGGTGGTGCTGGCCGGCGCGGCGGAAACCGCGCAATTCGACAGCACCCGGCATCTGCCGCTGAAAAAGATTCGGGGACAGGTCACCAGCGTCGCCGCCAGCGAGGCCAGCGGCCGGCTGCGCACCGTGCTGTGCGGGGAAGGCTATATCTCGCCCGCCCGCGGCGGCCGCCACTGCCTGGGCGCCACGTTCAAGTTCGATGCCGACGACCTCGCCGTCCATGACGACGAGCATGCGGAAAACCTGGCGATGCTGGCCGAACTGGCGCCTGAGCTGCGCGCCAGCCTGGAGAAGGACGCGCCGGAACAACTGGAAGGACGCGCCGCCTTCCGCTGCACCAGTCCGGACTATCTGCCGCTGATCGGCCCCGTGGTGGCCGCCCGCGACTTCGTCCGCGCCTACCGCGAGCTTGCCCGCGACGCCAGCCTGCGGCCGGATGCGGCATGCCCGTGGGCCGATGGCCTGTACGTCAACGCCGCCCACGGCTCCCGCGGCCTGATCACCGCGCCGCTGTCGGGAGAAATCCTGGCCTCGCTGCTGGAGGAAGAGCCGGCGCCGTTGCCTGCCGACCTGATGCGGGCCGTCCATCCGTCCCGCTTCCTGCTGCGCGACCTGATCCGCCGCAAGCTGGAGCTGGACGCGCTCTGACCGGACTCAAACCGTGGCCGTAGAACGCTCTATCGCCTCCCGGATTTCGTCCGGGATCGGCACCGACTTCTCGGCCTTGTAGTCCACCCAGACCAGCAGCACTTCGGCGCTGGCGTAGACCACGCCCGGATCGTCGCGGCGATAGAAATGGTGACGCAGCTTCAGGCTGCTGCGCCCCAGCTTTTCCAGCTCGATGGTGATGTCCAGCGTGGCGGGATAAGTCAGTTGCTTGCGGTAGACGCAGCTGGTGCTGGCCAGCACCGGACCGACGCCCTCCGGCTCGATGCCGAAGCCCATCCCCTGCAGCCACTCGATTCGGATCTGCTCAAGGTAGCGGAAATAATACGTGTTATTGAGATGCCCCACCGCATCCATGTCTCCCCAGCGCATGCTGATGGTGCGCGTGTCCAGCACCGGCAACGGCGTCGTCAAGGCTAGCTCCCGACTGTTTGAAAGACATCATGATAACGGCAAAAACAGGATGCCAGGCCTATTTGCCGATTCTTTTGCGAAAGTGTTAAATGCAGGCCGTTTTGATTACACCCCGTCACACAAGCCATCAACAATCGTGCTACGGGAAAGGCTGCCGCATCGGGATAATGTGTCTTGTCCGGTTCACGCTCCCCAACGGGATCGCGAGCGGGACATGATCGATGCCAGGTCTCGGACCGAGCCTCGATCACCTGAGCGAAGGTGCAATTCAGAGCCCCCCCCTGGGGCTCTTTTTTTTGCCGCCGCGCGCCAAGCCGCGCTAGGCGAGCCCACGGTCCCGATGCACAATGGCCATCATCTTCTTCCAACCCTTGCCGCTATGTGGAAATCCATACTCGCCATCGCCACCGGCGCCGCAGTCGGCGCGCTGTTGCGCTGGTTCCTGGGCTTGCGTCTGAACAGCCTGTTTCCCTCCCTGCCCCCCGGCACGCTGGCGGCCAATCTGATAGGCGGCTACATCATAGGCGTGGCCGTGGCCCTGTTCGCCGACATGCCGTCGCTGTCGCCGCTGTGGCGCTTGCTGATCATCACCGGCTTCTGCGGCGGCCTGACCACTTTTTCCACCTTTTCCGCCGAAGTGGTGGACTTGCTGCGCCAAGGCCAGTTGCAGCCCGCATTCGCCGCCATCGCGACGCATGTCAGCGGCTCGCTGCTGATGACCATGGCCGGCATCGCCAGCTGGCACTGGCTGAGGCGCTAGCACGAAGACGAGGCCATAGATCGCCAAACCGGGCGGCTGTGATTTCAAGCGCTACGTATTCGGCACCATATCGAACAGACTGTCTGCTTTCTATGTTTCAACCTCGAACCAACCTATTGCGGAGGAAACCATGACCAGTCCCCTCACCCTGATGATGCCGGTAGCGCCCCACGCGGACCTGATCGCCTTGGCCGCCACCGTCCAGGAAAATGAAAAGAAACTGCATGACGCCTTGACGACAATCGGCACCGTGCACTACGCCCGCACCCTGTTGCTGGACCGCGCCGTCCCCAACCTTCAACCCGGCATCAATCCCAGCAAAGCCTATGTCCTCGCCGTCATCACCGAATACGACGGCAATTTCGACAAATACATCCAGGACTTCGTGAAAGAGGTCGGCCCCATCTTCGATGCCTTGCTGCGTTTCGTGGACGGAGCGGAGAAGCTGATTCCGGTGGCCAACAACACCGCCGCCTTCACCGCCTTCATCGCCAAGAACGACGCCTCCCAGCACGACCTGAACCAGGGCTTGTACCAAGCCTACGATGCCACCGTGCAAGAGATTCTGGCGTCCCTGTAATTTCTCCGTCTTTCCATGCGGCCGCCTGCGCCTTTCCCGCAGCTGGCCGCATTCCGTTCCCGGAGCGGCCATGACCATATCCTACGACGATGTACAAGGCACCATCCTGCGCGGCTACCGGGTGGAGCGCGCCCGCCACTTCATCCTGCGCATCGACGACAAGGCCGGCGCCGGCGATTTGATCCTCAAGCTGGCGGACGGCCGACTCGGGCTCCCGCCCATCGCCACCGCCCAGCGCGGCCAGCAAAAGCCTGTCCACTTTCTGAACATCAGCTTCACCCGCGTCGGCCTGTCGCGGCTGGGGCTGAGCGATGCCCAGCTGCAGACTTTCGACGCCTCTTTCTACAAGGGCGCCACCGATCCGGGCGTCGCCGCCGACGTCGGCGATTGCGACGACAGCGCGCCGCAAAACTGGATAGGAGGCCTGAGCGACGGCAGCCAGGTACACGCGCTGCTCAGCCTGTGGGTGGACGGCGGCGAGGCGCAGCTGGAGTCGGCGTCGGCCATGCTGCGCAGCGCCTTCGCCGCGTCCGGCGTGACCGAGCTGTCGGCCCAGGATGCCGTGGCGCTGCCAGACAACCGGGTGCACTTCGGCTACCGCGACAGCATCGCCCAGCCCACCATAGACGGCGCCCCGCCGCGCAAGCGGGACATTCCTGACGATCAGCCGGTGGTGGCCACCGGCGAATTCCTGCTCGGCTATCTCAACGAAAGCAATGGCAAGTACACCGTGCAGCCGGAAGAGCTATCCCTCAACAGCAGCTTCGCCGCCTTCCGCATCCTGGAGCAGGACGTGCCCGGCTTCGAGCGCTTCCTGCAGACCTACGCCGCCCAACTGGGCATCGATGCGGAAATGCTGGCGGCCAAGGTCTGCGGCCGCTGGCGCAACGGCAACCCGCTGACCCTGATGCCGAACGATGAAGGCGCCACCCTGCCGCCGGAGCAACTCAACGCCTTCCACTACGTCGACCCCGCGCTGGACAAGGACGACACGCTGGGCTTGAAGTGCCCGATCGGCTCGCACATCCGCCGCAGCAATCCTCGCGACGGCGCCGTGGTGGGCGCCGGCAGCCCTTCGCACCGCATCGTGCGGCGCGCCATGCCCTATGGCCCGGAATACGATCCGGCCAAGCCGGATCAGCAGAAACGCGGCCTGGTCGGCTATTTCATCAACGCCAGCCTGAGCAACCAGTTCGAGTTCGTGACCAGCCAGTGGATACTGGACTCCCATTTCGTCAAATCGGCCACCGGCCCCGGCGGGTCGGAGCAAGGCAACGCGTTCTTCAACATCAGCGGAGAAGATGTGTTCCTCGGCGTCAACCACGTGGAGCAAAGCTCCTTCACCGACGCCCAAGCCGGCCGCAAGGGACAGAACAACAAACGCATCACCGGCTTTCCCCGCCTGATCCACACCCGCGGCGGCGCCTATTGCTTCTTCCCCAGCATCAGCGGCCTGCGCTACCTGGCGCAGCTGGCCTCCGGCTGAGGGCAAACAAAACCCCCGCGGCCCATCAGGGCGGCGGGGGCGATGATGCCAGCCGGACAGAATCAGCCGCGGATGCGGCGCAGCACTTCTTCCTTGCCGATCAGGGCCAATACCGCGTCAACCGAAGGCGTCTGGGTGGTGCCGCACACCAGCACGCGCAGCGGCATGCCCAGTTGGCCCATCTTGATGCCCTCGTCGGCGCAGAACGGCTTGAACAGCTCGTGGATGGATTCGGCGGTCCAGGCTTCCAGCGCGGCCAGACGGTCGGCGAAGCGGCCCATGCGCTCGACGGCGTCGCCGGCCAGATGCTTTTCCACGTCGGCGGCGGCCGGTTCGCGCTTCCGGTAGAAGTAGTCCACTTCCAGCGCCAGCGCGTTCAAGTCCTGCACCCGCTCCTTGACCAAGGCCAGCACGTCGCCGATGGCCGGGCCGCTGGCGGTGTCCACCTTGGCGGCGGCCAGGCGCGGCGCGATCAACTCGGCCAGGCGGGCGTTGTCGGCGGCCTTGATGTGCTGCGCGTTCAGCCACATGAACTTCTCGTGGTTGAAGCGGCTGGCGGACGGGCTCACCGCCTCCAGGCTGAACCACTCGACGAACTGCTCCATGCTGAAGAATTCGTCGTCGCCGTGGCCCCAGCCCAGGCGCGCCAAGTAGTTCAGCAGCGCTTCCGGCAGAATGCCCTTGTCGGCGTAATCCACCACGCTGACCGCGTCGCGGCGCTTGGACATCTTCTGGCCGTCCTCATTCAGGATCATCGGCAGGTGGCCGTACACCGGCAGCGGCGCGTTCAGCGCCTGCAGGATGTTGATCTGGCGCGGGGTGTTGTTGACGTGGTCGTCGCCGCGGATCACGTGAGTGATGCGCATATCCCAGTCGTCCACCACCACGCAGAAGTTATAAGTGGGGCTGCCGTCCGGACGGGCGATGATCAGGTCGTCCAGCTCTTCGTTGGAGATCTCGATGCGGCCCTTGACCGCGTCGTCCCAGGCCACCACGCCGGAAAGCGGGGTCTTGAAGCGCACCACCGGCTGCACGCCTTCCGGGATGGACGGCAGGGTCTTGCCGGCTTCCGGACGCCAGCGGCGGTCGTAGCGCGGCTTGTCGCCGCGGGCTTCCTGCTCGGCGCGCATCGCTTCCAGCTCTTCCTTGCTGCAGTAGCAGTGGTAAGCGTGGCCGCTGGCCAGCAGCTGCTGGATCACTTCCTTGTAGCGGTCGAAACGATGGGTCTGGTAGAACGGGCCCTCGTCATAGTCCAGGCCCACCCAGTGCATGCCGTCCAGGATCGCCTTCACCGATTCCGGCGTGGAACGCTCCAGATCGGTGTCTTCGATGCGCAGCACGAACACGCCGTTGTTTTTGCGGGCGTACGCCCAGGAGAACAGCGCGGTGCGCACGCCGCCGATGTGCAGGTAACCGGTGGGGCTGGGGGCGAAACGGGTACGGATCATGATGGGTTGGGCTCTGAGAAAAACACAAAGGCGTTATTGTACGCCGCCAACAAAAAAGCCCGCAAACGCGGGCTCGGGAAAAATCGGGTTCAGGCCATCAAGGCGGCCAGGGAGTTGGCTGGCAACATCTCCGCCAGCAGCCATACCGCGGTCAGCGCCAGCATCGCCGCCATGCTGCAATTGAAGGCCCGCAGCCGCAGCGGCGAGTCCAGGAAACGGCGGATGGCGACGCCGGAGCCGGCCCACACCGCGATGCATGGCAGGCTGGTGACGAAGGACACCAGGGCGAACACGCCGGCCGCGTGCCAGGGATTCATCTGAGCCGGCAGGAACACCATCACCAGGTTGAAGCCCATCAGCCACACCTTGGGATTCAGCCAGTTGAACATCAGTCCGCCCCAGAAGCCCATCGGCCGCGCGCCGGCGTCTCCCGCCTTGGCCTTGCCGGCGCGGGCCAGGTTCCAGGACAGCCACAACAGATAAACGCAGCCGGCGATGGCCAGGTAAAGCTGCAAGGACGCCATCAGCGACATCAGCGCGCCGAGGAACAGCGACAGCAGACCGATCTGCAGCGACAGGCCCAGCGCCATGCCCAGCAGGGACGGCAGCGTGCGGGAAAAACCGAAATTGACGCCGGACGAGGCCAGCACCAGATTGTTGGGGCCTGGGGTGATGGACATCACCAGCAGGTAAGTGACAAGCGCAAGCAGATTCATGACGACTCCCGAAACCGCGGCCGGCAACGCGCCGGATCCTCCGGGGCAGATCCCCGATTCAAGGTCGTCATATTAGGCGTTTTGACTGGACAATTACAGATTCAGAAAAATAGAATTGAGACCATAACAGTTTTTGATTGACCAAACTGTTATGGTCGGTTTCATTCAAAACTGTACCGACGCCCGAACCATTCTGTATCCCACACCTGCCGAGGAGCCCAGCATGAGCGGCGAGACGCTGTACCAGCAACTGGTCAACGAATGGACAGAGCTGATCCAAAACGGCACCGTGCGCCCGGGCGAGCGCCTGCCCTCGGTGCGCAAGGCCTGCGCGATGCACAAGGTCAGCCCGTCCACCATCCTGCAGACCTACCGCATGCTGGAGGACCGCGGCCTGATCGAGGCCCGGCCGCAATCCGGTTTCTACGTCAAAACGGCCGCCAGCCTGCCGTTGCCGCGGATGCGCCGCCAAAGCGCGGTTCACCACACCGGAGAAGTGGTGGACCAAATCGAAGCGGTGATGGGCGTGCAGAACCAGGCCGACTTCATCGACCTGTCGCTGGCCAGTCCCCGCGGCAGCGACTTCTACCCCACCACCCGCTTCAAGCACATCATGGGGCGGCTGCTGCGCCAGCAGCCGGAGCTGACCACCGACTACCCCTTCCCGCCGGGCTCGGAGCGGCTGCGGCGCCAGATCGCCCAGCGCGCGGTCAGCTGGGGCTGCGTGCTGGCGGCCGACGAGCTGGTGATCAGCAACGGCTGCACCGAGGCGCTGCAACTGGCGCTGCGGGCCGTCTGCAAGCCCGGCGACACGGTCGGCGTGGAGTCGCCGACCTATTTCGCGCTGCTGCCGATGCTGAAGGACCTGGGCCTGTCGGTGATCGAGATCCCCACCCATCCCACCAGCGGCCTGGCGCTGGACGCGCTGGAACTGTTGTTGTCGGAAAAGCGGCTGAACGCCATTGTCGCGATGCCCACCGTGCACAATCCATTGGGCAGCACCATGCCGCCCGAGGCCAAGCGGCGGCTGGCGCAACTGGTCAACGACTATCAGGTGCCGCTGATCGAAGACGCGCCGCACGCCGAGCTGTTCTACGGCGCCGCGACGCCGGACGCGGTCAAGGCCTACGACCGCGACGGTTGGGTCCTCTTGTGCTCAAGCTACAGCAAGACATTGGCACCGGGCTTTCGCATCGGCTGGATCGCGCCGGGCCGCTTCCTCAGCGAGGTGCGGCGGCTGAAATTCTCCAGCAGCCTGGGCCAGCCGGCGCTGCTGGAGGAGACATTGGCCGAATACCTGGAAAGCGGCGGCTACGATCACCACCTGCGGCTGATCCGCCGCCACTTCATCAGCCAGATGGAAAAACTGCGCGGCGCGGTGGCTCAGCACTTCCCGGACGGCACTCGCGCCACCCTGCCCTCCGGCGGCTGCCTGCTGTGGGTGGAGCTGCCCAGCCACGCCGACACCATGCAGCTGTTCCGCGCCGCGCTGGCCGAACGCATCACCGTGGTGCCCGGCGCGATGTACTCGGCCAAGGGGCGTTACCGCAACTGCCTGCGGCTGTCGTGCTGCTATCCGTGGAACGATGCCTACCAGCGGGCGCTGGTCCGGGTGGGGGAACTGGCGGGAGAGCTGGCGGACAGAGGCTGATCCCCGCTCCAAGCCGCCGACAGACTGTCAGTCTTCCGCGCTTGGCGCCAAACTCTGCGGGCTCGCCTTGCGCCGCGGCGGCGACGCCGGGATCAAAGAGGAATTCAACGCCGCGATATCCATGAATTCATGCAACATATCCAGGCTGCGAGTGGTGGCCTCCTGCTTGACCAGGATGTTCTGCTCCTCCATTTGCAGCGTTTCCCGGATCGCCGCCAGGATTTCCCCCTTGGAGCGCAAGCCTTTGTCCTGCTCGATCTCATCCAGCTTGTGCAATAAGTGCTGCACGATCATCCGCGGCGAGCCGTCACGCTCCTGCTCCGCCTGATGCTCGTACGACTTCAACAGATCGTCGATCTCGCGCGCGATGATTTGCACCTGCGGCTCCGGCTTCACCTGCTTGCGCTCCCAGTGCGACACCGCCACCTTCCGCCGACCGAACAACTGGGCGAAAGAATCCTGGTTTATCGACAAGCGCAAGCGCAATGTCGGCATATCCACCTGGCCGAACGGAAAGCGCTCCGGGTGCGCCGCATACCAGCGCACCAGATTGGCGATCGCGCCGTCCACCGGCAAATCCGCGTTCTTCTTGACGATGGTCGACCACCGGCCATGAGTCTGAATGCCCAAGGCCGCCAGCGCCTGGGCGACGGTCGCGCCGAAATACTCTTTGAAAGCATCCAGATCGCGCCCGACAATCGGCCTATCCTCCGGGAAAGCCAGCACCACCGGCAACCTGGAGGCGATGGCGCCGCCCAACTGCTCGTTGCCGCGTTCAATCGGAAGAAGCGATTTCTGTTCAGTCATGTCCACCCCAATGCGATTATGCGGCTTGGCGCCGCAGAATCGATGGAGTATACCCTAGCCATAGACAGAACCGCTTCCTGTTCCCATCTCGCTTGACAGTCCCATCCGGGCTTAGCGCTCCGCAACGCTTTTCGTCAGCAAGGACAGAAAATCGGCGCTGGATACCGCCGGAGAGAACAGAAAGCCTTGCCAATAGTCGGCGCCCATATCGCAGATAGCCGCCAGTTGCTCCGCGGTTTCCACCCCCTCGCAAACGCTTTCCATGCCCAGATCGCCAATCATCTGAAGCAGATTGCGCATGATCAGGCGATCGCGCTCGCAAGCCACTATCTGCCGGGTGAGGCTGCAGTCGATTTTGACGCTGGTGGCGGGTATCAAACGTAAATATTCCATAATCGAAAACCCGGTTCCGAAATCGTCGATGGCGATGCGCGCGCCCAAACGGCGCAACTGCGCGGCGATGTTGGCGATCAAGGCCATGTCCTTCGGACGATACGACTCGGTAATCTCAAACTCTATCCACGCCGGATCCACCTCCATCTCATCCATCAGGCTCGCCACCCGGCGCGGCAGCTGCGGAGTCATTTGCCGACCCGACAAATTGACCGCCATCCGGAAACCCGCCGGCAACGGCGCGGCGCTTTGCCAAGCCTTTATCTGCCGGAGGACAGATGCCAGGCTCCAGTCGCCCAGTTCGACGATATAGCCGCTCTCCTCCGCCAAGGGAATGAAATGCGCGGGGCTGACCGCCCGCCGCGCCTCCACGCTGTCCCAGCGCATCAACGCCTCGGCGCCGGCTATCCGCAAAGCATTGCAAGATAATTGCGGCTGATAGCACATTCTGAATTCGCCATCGCGCAGCGCGTTCGCCAGCGCCGCCCTGCCAGGCAACGCTTGCACGTGTTCATGCATCATCTAGTCATCTCGCTCGAACATCCGGCTCAAGCAGGCTGCGCCATCAGGAGATGGCAGCTCAACACCGGAATCCCCCCGCCTCAAACCCCATGCTCAACCCGCGCGCCCACCAAGCGCCTGACAGCGGCATACACATCCGCTACCGTGTCGATGGCGGCGACGTCCTCGGCGCGGATTTCTATGCCGAATGCCTCATTCAGCCCCATCACCATTTCCAGCAATTCCATGGAATCGGCGTATAGCTGATCCACCAGGCGGGCTTCGGGAGTCAGATAGCGTTCATCCACTCCCAGGGCCATATGCAACACCGTTCTTGCCCGATCCTCCACCTCGTCCACAGTCATGCCATTCCTCTTTTCAAACCAATAAATGTCGCAGGCGCTCTTATCTCTCAAAACCTAGCCTACGCTGAGCCAGCCTCTGCCGTTGCAATTAAATCTGCAGAAATAACTTATCCGTTTCCAAGCAAGCCGTAATAGTACTGCTTAGTACCTTCACCATATTGTCAAAGGTAGAATTCGCATTGCTGTATTTTTGAGTCAGTACCTGCAAGGTATTCTTCAACTGCTCCGCCTGCGAGTCAAAGCCGGATTTCCACGCCTGAAATGCAGCGCTATCCAGGCTGCCCGGATTTTTCAAGCTATTCAGATTCTCTGTCATCTTATCCAGCACCGACGTATCTATCTTTACTTGATTGCCTTCCAACTTCAACCCATTAGACGCCCCACTATCCTTGCCCGTCATATCTTTAAACCATTTGGCAGCATCATCTCCTTTGTACAAAACCAAATCGCTCTTACTAACTACATCACCCAGCGCATCCGTCATATCCTTCACGTGCAAGTTAATCTTGTCCGCTTTACCATCCCCGCCCCTGACAGACTCAACCCACCCCCCTATCTTGCCCAAGACCATATCGCTGAAGTTCTTGTAAAAATCGGTATAGGTACTGACAATCTTTTGATATTGCTGCAAGTAATTTTTATTCAGGCTGTCAATGCCATCGTGAACCTTCCCCCATAGCTCAACATCGCTAAAAAGAGAAGCTTGCCTCCCCTCGGCAAAATCCCGCACGTCTTCTTTGGCCAATGGCGGCGCCAATCGCGCCATTTGCGGAAAACTGGAGAACAATGACCTCACATGCGCCGGCACCTTCACGCCACTGGCGGACAAGGCGCTCAAATTGGTTTTCAGCTGATGCGCGGCCAACTCCTTATCATCCAACATATCGGCATCTGGCAATAGCCCCATATCCAATGCATTCTGCACAGGAAACAATGTGTCACGCATGTGGTTCGCTGCATGCAAGGTGTGAACCAGCTGCGTAGCTTCAGCAGGCAAATTGGAACGCATGCCATGCTTAACCTCAACACCCGGCTTGGTTGGCGAATCAGCCGATGGATCTGCACTAACTATGAACTGAGACTGCGGCATCGGTACCGGCTTAAAATCCTTAATCCCATCAAGCATGTCCCACCTCTACTCCCCAATATGAAATTACTTAAACACCGAGCGCATCCCACCGGCCTATCAAGCAAGCCATCACGGACATCAAGCGCGTATATTCCCTGCGATCTCACCCATTGTGGCTGCTATATTCTGAAAAATCTCTCGCACTTGGTTGATCAGGTTCTGAATCTGCTCGCTAGCGCCTTTCTTCTGCTCTTGCTCATTTTGGGCTACCGTGCCTGCCGACTTCCCAATCGCTTCATCTATTATTGCTTCCGCCTGCTTGTAAGTTCCCATTAAATTAATCGGGGCAGCAAAAATCGTAGCAAAACCTTGTGCGGAAGTGGAAAAGAATTCACCACGAATCTCCAGCTTCTTGGCATTTACATACTCAGGGGATTTTTCCCCAGGCGCTTTTTGCTGCCCATTCAAACCTTCATTTTTGAGCTTGGCCCCATAAAAACTCATGCTAATCTGCACGCCGCCTTGAATAAATGCCGCAGTCATCGCATACATGCCCTGCTGGCGAATATCGGCGGCTTGATGCTTGGCCGCAGCAAAACTGATTTCAATGAATTTGCTTTCCATTTTACTATTAGCAGCGCGTATCTTCGACATCACATCAACTAATAAGATCATGATCATAGTGAATGCATTAGACATCCCACTGACATCAAAACTTGGATCATCTAGTTTTTTGGAAATAGATTCAGCGCTATAAGACAAATTCAGATCTTGCAGCTTCTCATCCCAGAACTTCATTACCCCTACCGTCACCTTAACTTTAGGCGTAGTTAAATCAGGGCTACCAGGAGATAAATACGAACCATGCCCACCAGTACCGACAATGACTATAGAAGCGAAAGCAACTGTCCCCCCTGATGCGGTAGGGGACGTCCCTCTCAACGAATCTATGCCATCGTTAGGTAAAAAAACTGCGTTACCGGTATAATAACTCTCTATCGCGGCCATTTATTTATTCCTCCAAGTAGTCAAGCGTGGCTGCGCCGCAGCACATGGCGACCAGCATCTTCGTTCTGCTTCAAGCTAGATGAGATGGTTGCAATCAAATCTTGGCCGATTTTAAAGCTAGCCCCATAAGTCTCCACCGCCTCATTCATCCACTGTTTGATTTTGTCCAGCTCCGCCCTGCCTAGCACGATATCCGCCAATGCATCGCTTTTCTTTTTCTCAGCAACGCCGCGTGCGCCAGATGTGGCGCCATCAGCAATAGCCAGGCCACCTTGCGAATAATTAATCATTTTCTTGACACGCAAGGTCTGCCATTCCATTTTTTGAGTCTCATTCAGACCAGCAGGCATATTTTTCTCGCTTGCTAGAAAATCCTTGCCTTTCTGCATGACACGAGAAAATCCTTTGCTTATACCGCTGGAAAGATTTTTCAGCACTTGCGGCACTAAATTCTTCATTTCATCTGTTATTAACTTCCCGATCACATCGCCCATTTTGCTGGCTATGCTTTTACCCACAGTAGCTACCAGCGCCATGACGGCGACCATCGCAATGGCCGCGATGATCCCCCCCACAATATGCCCAACCATCTCAGCGGCATCCTTGCTCACGCCGAAACCTTCTAGCATCTTGCTTATCATTTTGCTCAAAGCCTCCATCAGGGGCTTTAATATCGCATCCATCAGAGGCTTCATCGCGGCCTCCATGAATGACTTTCCGGTTATCGCTTTCCCCACCTCATCCGCAACCATCAGGCCCAGGCCTACAGCGGCCAACGCCAGGCTAGCGCCTCCGGTAAAAATAGCGCCAACTACGCTAACTGCAGTCAATATAAATCCCAATATTTTCCCCAAACACCCCAAAGCCTCCGACTTACGCTCCTCTTTTTGAAAATCTTCTGACTTTTTCTCCATCTCTTTCTGGCGCGACTCCTGCATTGCCTTAAACAAAGCAAGGTCGTTACTTAAGCTTCTCTCTGCATTTTCGCCCACCAGTTTGGAAAATTCCGCCAACTGCTCAGTCAACTGAGCCATATTCGTCAGATGCAGCTTTGCTCCATCCTTGACTATTTCGCTATTACCATTCTTATTAATGATTTCGGAGTACTTCCTATCTGCAAGAGCAGCCTTTTCATTAGCTACCCTTCCTGCTTCTGCCGCAGTATTCGCAGAAGTATCAGCCTTTCCTTGCGCAGTTTTATAAGCAGCCTCTGCGTTATCATATGCGGCTTTAGCTTTGCCATACTCAGGATCATCCTCAGCCAACCCATTCCATTTGTTCTTGGCCACATCCCTATCACTCTTAGCCTTGTCAGCGGCATCCTGATCATTTTTTGCAGTTTCATTCTTTTGCTTAAAATCTTGCGTTGCCTTATTCGAATCATTAACCAAATTGGTAAACTCTTGTGAGCTTTTTTCGCCTGCCAATCTTTGCGACTCCATCAACGCCTTCCATATCCCTAACTGAGCTTCCAGGCGCTGCACATTAACATTGCCTAACAATTTAATCAGCTCCCCCAGAATCTTGACTAACATCCCCCCCTTATCCAAATCGCTTTTTGCTTTAAATGTAGGAACTGTCAAGCCAGGAGCAGAATACGGTGACGTTGTATATTTTACGCTCTCCTTCGTGTTCGTTTCCTTATAATTCAACACATCAGCAGTTGACAGATGGATTGTATCGATGAATGCCCCTGGCTTTCGCACCTTATCGGATATAACATTCAGCATCCGCTGATGCTCCGAGGGGTAGTTTATATTTGGATTAGTAGGATCAATACCACTCATGCCGGCTCCTCATTATGCTCACCAACCTCTGCATCTTCAGCATCCTTCAATGCATCCAGATAGACTTGCGCCTTCGCTCGCAGGGTTTGATCATCGCCATATTCACACACCAGTTCAAAGCACTGCTTGGCCTTAAATGCCTTGAGCAAGCCCAACTGGCATTGCCCGATAAAAAACAATGGCCGATAATCGCCTTTTGCTTGCGCAAATGCCAACGCATACAAATCAGCCGCCTTTTGAAACTGTTTTTTTAGCTGATAAACCGCAGCCAGACCGATAATATAGTCCGGATTATAGAAGTCATAGATACAGAGAAAGCGAAAGAAAGTTTCAGCATCGTCCAGCTTTCCTTTCTGATAAAAATCGTATGCATGCGCATACAAGCCATCCATCATATCCTGCGGTATGCCATTAAGGTCTTTCAAGGTAGCGCCTTCGCGCACTGCCTCCCACACCATCTCGGCATACTTTTTTTGGTCTTCAATATCGTTCAAATTCATTATTCCGCTCCCAAGTAATCTACGTTCATCCGGGAAATTTCAGCGGGAAACGGCTATGCAAGCATTCGCATACAGCAAGAACCGCTGCCATCATTAAACCCGGATCAGCAACAACAAACATTCAAGAATCGCTCATTGCGATCAATCCAATCCCAAGCGCTAAATCGCATCCTGCTCATCCTGCTCGAAAAACTGCCGGCCTGCGCTCTCCACCTCCTCCAACCACACCAGCAAGCGCAGCACCGCATCGATCTCCTCCATGCTGATGAAGGAGTAGCGGCGATGACTGGCGAAAATGCGCCGCGCCAGCGGGATATCGCGAATCACCGGCACCCCCACCTTTTCGGCATAGGCCCGCACCGCCAGCGCGCGCTGGTTGGTCTCCAGCACGGAAACCAGCGGAATCGGCGACAACTCGGGTTTGAAATAAATGCCGATGGCGATGTGGGTGGGGTTGGCGACGATAAGCCGCGAGTTGGAAACATCCGACTTCACCTGCTCGGACAGGATTTCCATATGCACTTCGCGCCGGCGCGACTTGACCTCGGGATTGCCTTCCTGCTCTTTCATCTCGCGCTTGACCTCTTCCTTTTCCATCTTCATGTCCTTCATGAACAGGAAGTATTCGGCCAAGGCGTCCAGGACGATGATCAAGGCGATACAGCCCAGACAGGTCAGTACCAAAGACAGCAATAGCTCGCGCCAGATGACCGCCATGTCCATCGGGACTCCATGAAGCTGGGCAAACAGCAATAACTTGTGCTTGCGCCAAACCACCACCGCGGCCACCGCAAAGCTGGCCAGGTATAGCAGCGCCTTCACCACCTCCTTGACCGTCCGCAGGCTGAACAGCTTTTTGAAGCCCTCCACCGGGTTCAGCGCCGAAAAATTCAGTTGCAATGCCTCGGTGGCAAGCACAAAGCCGCTCAACAACAAGGAAGGCAAGGCGGAAGCCAGCACGCACAGCAGGAAAATCGGCAGCAGCAGCTTGATGCCCAGCCATACCACCGCCATCGCGTAGCCCTGCATGCCCAATTGGAAGCCATGCGCGATCGCCTGGCGGAATACGCCCATCAACTCCACCAGCGAGCCAAAGGACACCAGGTAGACCACGCCGGCCAGCGTCAGGCAAGCAACGATCAAGTCCTTGCTCTTGAAGGACTGGCCTTTCTTGGCCGAATCCCGCAAACGCTTATGGGTGGGCTTTTCTGTCTTGTCGGCCATCTCAGCGCGGCGCCGCCAGCCAAATGGACAAGGCTTCCGGCCGAATCGACAGCTGCGACACCGCGCCCGGCAGCACCGGCGCGAAGTAAAGCAGCAGAATCAACAGCGCCACTGCGCTCTTCACCGTCATCGCCACCGAGAATGCGTTTAGCTGCTGGGCGAAACGCGACAGCAGGCCCAGCGCCATTTCCGTCAGCAGCAGCGCCGCCACCAGTGGGCTGGCCAGCACGATGGCCTTGGCCATGACCCTGCATATCAAGCCCAACACAGGAAACAAGGCCGGCATGCCGGCGGAGAGCGGATCGCACAAGCGATAGCTTTGCGCGAACAATTCCAGCATCAGGCTCATCCCCCCGCCCTGCAGGTAGATGACCGCCGCGAACAGGTTGAACAGATTGGCCAGCTCGGAGGTGTCGACGCCGTTGGCGGGATCGACGCTGCTGCTGAAAGTGGCGCCGCGCTGGTTGTCGATGATGCTGCCCAACGCATGGAACGCCCAGAACGGCCACGCCAGCAGAATGCCCAGCAGCAGCCCCACCATCGCCTCGCGCAGCAACAGCAACGGGAATGGCGGCATGTCGGCAGGCAGCTCCGCCGCGACCGGATGCGGCCACAAACCTTGTGCCACCAGCATGGCTACGGCTGTCCGCGCCACGCCGGTTAGCACATTGTTGTTGAGGAAGGGCAGGATGAAGAAAGCCGGCCCCACCCTGGCGAAACCCAGCGCCGCGGTGGCCGCCCAGCCATGGATATCGAAGAACAGACCCAAGGGCATGCGATCAGCCCTTGCTCAGCGCCAAACGCATCGCCTCGCGGGCGAAACCCAGCAGCGTCTCGCCATACCAGCCGGACAACAGGAACAGGCACAGGCTGACGCTGAACAGCTTGATGCCGAACGGCAGCGTCTGCTCCTGCAATTGCGTGACGGTCTGAAACAAGCCCACCAGCAGACCGATGACGGTGGCCACGATGATGGGCCAAGCCGACATCAGCAACACCAGGTACAGGGCCTTGTTGCTGGCGAATACCAATTCATTCATGAAAGCGCCCCTTCAAGCCGTCAGCCCGGCAGGTCCAGGTACTGCTGCACCAAGCCTTTGGACAGCAGCGTCCAGCCATCCAGCGCCACAAACAGCACCAGCTTGACCGGCACCGAAATGGTGACCGGGCTCATCATCATCATCCCCAGCGCCAACAGCACGCTGGAGATCACCAGATCCACCACCACGAAAGGCAGGTACAGGTAAAACCCTATCTTGAAAGCGCCCTTGATCTCGCTCAGCGCATAGGCCGGCAGCAGCGCGAAGATGGACGGCTGCTCGGAGGCGGCGGCATTGCCCTGCTCCTGCTCAAACCGCTGCGCCTGCGCTTTTTCGAAGAAACGCACCAACTCAGGATCGGAGTATTTCTGCAGATAGGCGCGGTAGCCATCCAGGCCATTGGCGACGAAGTTGCTCACCGAGTCGATGCTGGAGAAGCTGACATGCTCGTCCTGGTAATAGCTGTGCGCCTGCTGGGCGATAGGCATCATCACAAACATCGACAGCATCAGCGCGATGCCGTTGAGCGTCATATTGGACGGCACCTGTTGCAGCCCCAGCGCGTTGCGCACCATCACGAACACGATGGAAAACTTGATGTAACAGGTGCCCGATGCGATCAGAAACGGCAGCAGCGTGGCGAACGCCATCAAGGCGATCAGCGACATGTCATTCGACATCGCCCGCGCCCCCCAGCCACTGCGCCACCTCGATGCCCAACTGCCCATCCAGCTGCACCAGCTCGCCCCGCCCCAGCAGCGCGCCATTGGCTCTCACCTCCACCCGCCGCTCGGCATCGGCCGCCAACGGCAGCAATTGTCCCTGGCACAGCGTCCGCAATTCATCCAGCGTGACCTGGCTCTGCTGCAATACAAACTCAAGCCGAACCGGCAATTGGCCAAAGCTCCCCATGGCCGCTTCGCTTGCCTGGCCCGCCTCTTCTTCCTGCCACTCCATCCTGATTTCCCCATCGAGTTGTTGATAACGTCCCACTACAACGCCGTTGCAGGTCACCCGAGCCGCCGGCTGCTGAATCAACAACATGTCGCCTAGGCGCACGCTCCGCAGCAAATCCAGGGAGATATCGCTCCCGCCTAGCTCGAAGCGCAATGGCAGCGGCAGGCGCGCAAGCGGGTCGGCCGCTGCCATCATCGGACTTTCCGCCGCCAAGACCTTATCCAGCCATACCGGACCTTGCGGCGTCTCCACGCGCAATAGTTCGCCGCGCGGCAACGCTGCCCCGCCCACCTCATCCCCCACCCTCAGCCTGCGATAGGCCAATTCGGGCATCGGCCACTCCAGCGGCGGCTCGCAAGCGGCGATCAATTGCGCCACCATTCCGTCCTCGACGGCGCCGCTGGCCAATCCGGCCAGTTCAGGCGCCACCTGCTCCAGCCAGATCCGCGGCTCCAGCCAGCCGTGCCAGCGCCGCTGCTCATCCCCCACCGGCAGCCATCGGCCGACGCGCGGAGCGGCCTCCATCGACGCGTTCCAGCCTTGCTCCCGCCAATGCGCCGCCAATTGCGCAAGCATCCGGGACTGCCGGTCCACCCGGCGCAACTTCAACATCAATCGTCCTCCTCCTGCTCGGCCTGCGGCTGGGAGTCTTGCCGCTTCTCGCCGCCATCGCGTCCAAGGCTCCACTGCCGCGGGTTACCTGACTGCCACTGATCGCTCAGCCGCTGCTGCACCAGGCTGTCCGATGGCAGTAACTGCAACTGCAAGCCGGCGGTTCCCGCCTGCGTTTGAATCGTCACCGCATGCTCGCCTCCCCAGCGTTGAAAGCGGTAACTCAGCCCCGACGGCGCTGGCTCCGTTTCGGCGGGTTTGACCGGCGCGCTCTTCCGTTTGTCCGAGGGCAACAGCGGCTCCGGCTCGGCCTCGCGCGGCCTTAACGGCAAGGCTTGGATCCCCGCCGCCCCATAGGCCATGACATCCGGCGTCGCCTCCGGCGGTTTGCGCGGCGTGGCGGCAGGCCTTCGCGGCGGCGACGACAAAGGGCCTGGCATGGAACTGGGCTCTGCCGCCGGTCGCCAATCGCTCACCGGGGGTGCGCTGGCCAGAGCCGGCATGATCGCTAGCGCTTGCCGACTGTCCGCCTTGGCAAGCGGGTGCTCCCAGACAGGCTGGGGCAAAACCTCGTACGCCGCCTGCAAGCCGTCTGGCGCGAATTTCGTCTGTGGCATCGGTTCGGATTGCGTTTGCCGTCCAACGGCGGTTCCCTCGGCCAGCGCAGAGGGGGGCATGGCGGAGCTCGCGTCATGGCTGGCTCGACGCTCCCCACGCGCATCGCCGGCTGGCGGCGCTTCCGCTGTCTTCTCGGCTTGCGGCGAAAGCTTGCGTTCCAGAACCGGTTCCGCATGCGAAGCGGCTCCCTCTGCAGGGGCTTTCATCGCAGGCCGACTGCCGGCGGCGAACCGCGGCGATGCCAAGCCCGCCGCCGGCTTGTCCGCGACAGAAACCACAGGCGGAGCGTCGGGCTCCCGCCCACCATGCGAAGAGATCGGCTCCCTCAACGGAGTGGAGCTTGTGGCCAATGCGAAACCACTCGGCGCCGGAACGACATTTGGCGACTCCACGACGACAGGCAGCGGCCGGCCCTGAGATGGCGGCCGCTCCGCGATCTGCTCTCCCGCCAGCTGTAACGGCTGTACCGGCAAGCCGGCATCAATCCGTGGCGCGGCTTCGGTCGTCTGTGGCCGACTCAAGACTGGCGGTTCCCCCGCGGGCGCCGGCAAACGTTGCGGTGGAGGCGAGGAAGCCGTGGCTGGCAGACTGGCCCCGACGACATCCATCTCCTGGTTCTTGCCGCGCGGACTCGGCTCCAACTTGGCCTCCCGGTGCGGCTCGTCGATCTGCGCCGCCGACGATCGCCGGTCCGCTGCCTCGCCTTTCCCGGGCAAGGACGGCAACGTCGACGGCGTCGGCTCCGTTTCCGCGGCCCCGTCGGCATCGGCCTGGACAGGCCAGGCCATGGCCGCGACCTTGGCCTCAACCGCCAACGCCACGGCCGCCTGAACTGGATGCGGCGCATCGCGAGCGAAACGCTGCGGCGGGGCCGGTCGCAGCGTCTGTCCGGAATCTAACCGCCCTGTCTCAGGGGAGCGCGCGCCGCCGGATTGCAAGCCGCCGCCATGGCTCAACGCGGGCGTTCCGCCCCACGGGGGATCGGCGCGGAGCGGCAACCATGGCTGCAGACATGCTTGCGCCTGGCCATCCTCATCCTTCCGCTTGGCCTCCTGGCTCCACCCCTCTTCCAACCTGGCAATCCAGTCGTCCATGCCTTCGTCCTCGCCGCCCAGGGCAAGCTTCATTGCCGCGCCATGGACGGCGCTTGGCGTCACGGTTCCCATTTCGTCCTCTCCTCCAGTTCGCTTTCTTCTCGCCGGATAGCTTCCAGGCGCTCCTGCCGACGTCTGAGTTGCGCCCAACGCTGGTATTTGTCTTCCTTGCGCAGCCAGAACCGGTGCAGACCGGCTTGCTCCTCCCGCTGCTGCGCCAATTGCCCACGCTGCTCGCGCAATTGGCCGATCTGCAAATCCAGGTCCTGCATGCGATGACGCATCACCGCCTGCTTGCGGTGCAGGGCGAACAGCTGGCTGCGCTCAAGCACCGTTCCCGCCGGCCGCTGCGCATGCAGCAACTGGCGCAGGCCCTCGATCTGCGCGCCCATGTCGTCGATTTCCCGCTGCAGGGCGCCATCGCGGCGCGCCAGTTGCGCCAACGCCTGCTCGCAGCGCGATTGCGCAAACCGGCAACGGCGCAACAACGCGCCGATCTTAAGCAACAAGCTCATGCATGCCCTTCAGGGTGGCCGCGAACGGCGAATGCTGGCTCATGGGCTGGCGCAGCCATTGCCTCAACGCGTCGCGCGCCCGCATCGCCCTGTCGTTGTCGGCGTTCTCGCCTGGCCGGTATTCGCCCAGGTCGATGAACACCTGCAGCTCATCCAGGCGCGCCATCAAGCCGCGCACCGCGGCGGCAAGTTGCTGGTGAGAGGCCTCGGTGACCTGTCCCGCCACCCGGCTGGTGCTCTTGAGCGCGTCTATCGCCGGGTAATGCCCTTGCCCGGCCAGCTTGCGGCTCAGGTAGATGTGGCCGTCGAGAATGGAGCGGATTTCATCGGCCAGCGGATCGGGTTCGTCGTCGCTTTCCAGCAGCACGGTGTAAAACGCGGTGATGCTGCCCTGGCCCGTCGCGCCAGGCCTTTCCAGCAAGCGCGGCAAGCTGTCGAACACCGACGCCGGATAGCCGCGCCGCGCCGGCGGCTCGCCGGCCGCCAGCGCCACATCGCGCAAAGCCCGGGCGTAGCGGGTCATGGAATCGACAAACAGCACCACCTGCTTGCCCTGTTCGCGGAAGTGCTCCGCCACCGTGGTGGCCAGGAGCGCCGCGTTGCAGCGGTCCACCGAGGAGTAATCGGAAGTGGCGTACACCAGCACGCAGCGGTCGCGCTTGGACGACTGGCGCAAAGCCTCGACAAATTCAGTCACCTCGCGGCCCCGCTCGCCTACCAGCCCGATCACGAAAACATCGGCCTCGGTCTGCTCGATCAGCATGTGCATCAGCATGGTCTTGCCGCAGCCGGCCGAGGCGAAAATCCCCACCCGCTGGCCCACGCCGCAAGTCAGCAAACCATCTATCGCCCGCACCCCGGTCAACAACGGCTCGCGTACCCCCACCCGCTGCGAATACGGCGGCGGATCGACATCGATCCCCCTCCGCCCCCCAGCCAGCCCGCCGGCATTGGAAAAACGCTCCACCACCTGGCCGGTGGGGTCCAGCACCGCGCCCAGCGCGTCGTCGCCGATCCAGGCCGACAGCGCGCTGCCGGTGGGCTGCAGCACCGCCTCGCGCGACAGGCCGCGCGCATTGCCGATCAGACTCAGCACCGCGCGCGCGCCCTGGAAACCCACCACCTGGGCGCGCGCCACCACCTCGCTGTCCTGCCAGCTGCGGCGGATCTCGCATAATTCGCCAATCGCCACATCCGGCAGGGCCGCCTCCAGAATGGGGCCGGACAGGCGCTGCGGATAAGCCAGACGACGCAACAGACGCGGCGGCCTCATCGCGCCGGCCCTCTGCCGGCCGGGGCCGGCGCAGATACAAGCTCATCAACGGCCGACATCGCTGCTCTCTCTCAAATGGTTTTGATCACATTCACCGACACGCTGTCGGTGATTTCGCCGAAGGACACCACTTCCAGATCCAGAAAGCGGGTTTCAACCAGTTTCTTGATGAAGCGGCGCACATCCACCGACGCCAGCAGCACCATGTCCTTGTGCGCCACGTTCAAGCTGCCCAGACCCACCGCGAACAGATCCATCAGCTCTTCCGAAACGGACGGCTCCAGATTGAGGAAGGCGCCGGCCGAAGTCTGGCGCACGCCCTTGCGCACCACGTCCTCCACCTCCGCCGACACCATCACCGCGCGCAGCTCGCTGCCATGGGCGAACTTGTGGCAGATGTAGCGCGCCAGCGCGCCGCGCACATGCTCCACCAGGTTGATCACGTCCTTTTCGCGCGGCGCCCACAGCGCCAGCGCCTCCATGATCAGCTTCATGTTGCGGACCGATATCCGCTCGGCCAGCAGCCGTTGCAATACCTCGGCGATGCGCTGCACAGTGGCGTGGCGCAGCACTTCCTTGAGCAGATCGGGATAGCGTCCCTCCAGCTGGTCCAGCATGTGCTTCGCCTCCTGGATGCCGAAGTACTCGCCGACATGGCGGGCCAACAGCGCCGCCAGGCACTGGTACAGCTCGTCCAGCGCCGGACGCAGCTGATAGCCCAGCTTGCCCAGCTTGTCTCCCTCTTCCGGCTTCACCCAAGCGCACTGGCCGGCGCCCTGGGGGGTCATCAGCGGCTGGATGCCGAACGCTTCGATTTCGTCCGAATAGTTGACCACCCGCTGCAGATCGAAATGCACGGCAAACGACTCAGCGCGTATCTCGTTGATCAGCAGCGCCACTTGGTTGTCTTCCATCGAGGCCGAGTCGCGCAGCAGCATGTCGGGCAGGCGCACGCCGTAGTCGATGAAGAACTGGCTGCGCAGGCGCTCCGCCAACTGCAGGCTTTCCAGTTCGGCGCGCCTGGCCTTGGGCACCAGCAGGATCAAGGGCACCGTTTCGGTCGCCACCTGATCCAGGTTTTCGATCAGGCCCAGCGAGCTTCCCTGGCCCGCGCCCTTGGCTGCGCCGCCCGCCGGAGCCGGCGTTTTATCCTTGCCGCCTTTGCCGGACTTGCCCGCGGCGGACGCCTGCGGCGCGGCGGCGGCCTTGGCCGCTTTCCACCGGAAATAGAACAACGCCCCCAGCGCGCCGGCCAGGATCAGGAACACCAGCAAGGGGAAACCCGGCAACATGCCCACCGCCAGCGCCAGGCCCGCGGTCACCACCAGAACAAAGCGGTTGCCCAGCAGCTGGCCCACGATATTGCGGCCCATATTGTCGCTGTCGCCGTTGACCCGAGTGACGATGAAGCCCGCGCTGATCGCGATCAGCAGCGCCGGGATTTGCGCGACCAGGCCATCGCCGATGGTCAGCATGGTGTAGGTGGACAGCGCGGCGGACAGGCTCATGCCGTGCTGCGTCACGCCGACGGCGATGCCGCCGATGAAGTTGACGAAGATGATGATGATGCCGGCGATGGCGTCGCCCTTGATGAACTTCATCGCGCCGTCGAACGAGCCGTACAGCTGGCTTTCCCGCTCCAGCACGCTGCGGCGCTCGCGCGCGGCGTCGGCGTCGATGATGCCGGCCCGCAGATCGGCGTCGATGCTCATCTGCTTGCCGGGCATGCCGTCCAGCGAGAAGCGCGCGGCCACCTCCGCCACCCGCTCCGAACCCTTGGTGATGACGATGAACTGCACGATAGTGACGATGGAAAACACCACGAAACCCACCGCCAGGCTATCGCCGATCACAAACTGGCCGAAGGTGGCGATGATCTCGCCGGCGTCGGCCTCGATCAGGATCAGACGGCTGGTGCTGATCGACAACGCCAGCCGGAACAACGTGGTGATCAGCAGCACCGATGGAAACGTGGAGAAACTGAGGATGCGGTCGATATAAAACGACCCCATGAACACCAGCATCGCCAGCACGATGTTGAGGCCGATCAGAAAGTCCACCAGATAGGTGGGCAGCGGGATGATCAGCATCGCGATGATCATCACCATCAACAACAGGATCAGCAATTCAGGCCGCGAGCGCGCGCCGTTCAACAAAGAAGTCAACACCGTCGTTCATCCAGAAAGTCAGACGCTCAAAGCGCCTTTCATAAGGGAAAGCAGCAAGCGAAATCCTGCGCGGCAGGGCTTGGCTGGCAGCTCTCTACCCTGCGGCCCGCCCCTCGTTGCGCCGCTCCACTTTTTCATGCCGGTAGGCGATGCCCGCCAGGTGCCGGAACTCATCCAGCAGCGCATCCATCCATTCCTCATCCGGAAACAGCCTGGGCGGCAATGCCTTGCAGGCCTGATACAGCGCGTACAACAAAGACGAGCGGTCGGCATGGCGGCTCAACAGCGCCGTATCCCCCACGGTTTCCGCCAAGAGCTCGTCCACTTGCTGCGGCTGCTGCAAGAGCGACAGCAGCAAAAACAGCCAATCGGCCTCGCTGGAGTTAAACCCTCGCACCAGGGGGTTGCCGAGCAACTTTCCGACAAACAGGCCATCGGCGGAGCGCAGCAGCTTGAGCTGGGTCAGCCTCCCGAGCAGATTTCCGAACTCCAGCCGCGAGCAACTGGGGTCCAGCGAATCAATATCCGCCAGCAAAGCGCCCTCGATGAAGTCCAGCACCACGCCCCGCTGCGGATAACCGTAGCTGGCGACCCAATCCTGATAAATCGCCGCCTCCGACGCCTCGCTCTGCAGGAACTGGCGGTAACTGGCCCGCAACAGGCCTGGATTCAAATCCAGGGCCTTGCCGAACAGCTTGGCCTTCAGCGCGCTGTTGACGCCCGCTTTCAGCTGCTGCGGATCGGCCTCTTCCTCCGCCTGGGCCAGCAGCGCCTGCAGCCGCATGCGCGATACCTCGTCCAGTTGCTTGCGGCGCGCCAATTGACGCAGCACCAGGATCAGATCGCTGTCGTCCGGAAACTGCGAACGCACCCTGCGCAGCAGCTCCTCGGCCGGAACCTCATGCGACTGGACCACCTTGAGCACTGCCTCGGCCTTGGGCAGCGCGTCCTCGTCCAACACCCGCTCGAAGCTGTCCGCCAGATTGCCCCGCTTCTTGTCGTAATCGCGCCGGCTGCGAAACTGGGTCAACACCGCCGCCATTTCATCCGAAGACTGGGCCGCGCGCTGCAGCAGCGCCGCCGGGCTGGCCTCTTCCGCCAGTTCCGCCTCGGTCAGTTGCGCGTCGGCCTGCCGCGACTCGCTCTGCTGCAAGGCATCGCGCCGGGCTTCTCGCTTGGCGTCCAGCTGGGCCTGCTGCTTGAGCGTGCGCAAGCCGATGCTTGGCGCGAGCCGGGCATTAATCTCCACCGCCAGCGCCCCCGCCGCTCCGGCCCAGGTAGTCGCGCACTTTCTGCTGCAGCGGATCCACATCCAGGCCTTGTTGCTTGGCGATGCCGCCAAATAGGTCGTTGGCGTCCGGCGTCAACGGATCGGCGATCTCGCGCGGCTGGATCAGAAACACCCGCACGGTGTTGGACAGGCTCTGGCGCTGATAACGGAACATCCTCCCCAGCACCGGCAATTGCCCCAAGACAGGGATCGATGCCTGGTCGTCGCTGCTGGCGTCGCGGGTGAAGCCGCCGATCAGCAGGCTCTTGCCCTGCGGCACCCGAGCCACCGTGCTGATCCGGGTCCGTCCCACTTCCGGCGTGGCGGCATCCCTGTTGTCCTGGCTATAGTCCGGCGCCCGCGCCTCCCGGCCGTCCTCGATATTCAGCGACATTTCGATCTGGCCGTTGGCCGCGAAGCGCGGCAGCACGCTGACCAGCGTGCCATAGGTGACATGCTGCAAATCCACGCTGCGCTCGCCCACCAGCTTGGTGTAGAAGGTGCGGTTGTTGTCAAAGATGGCCGGCACGTTTTCCTGGGTCAGCAGCACCGGCCTCGACACCACATTGGCCTTCTTCTTTTGCGACAAGGCCATCACCGATGCGATGAAGCGGGTGCCGTCCAGCGTGCTGAGCGAACCGTTGGCGTTGAACGACACCCCCAGCTTGTTCCCCACCGACACCTGGCCGCGCCAGTCAACGCCCAGTTGGTCCAGATCATCCTTCTCCATGTCGATGATCCACAGCGACAGCTCGACATGGCGCTTGGCCACATCCAGCGCCGCCACCAGCCCTTCGATGAAGCGCACCTGCTCCGCCGAGCCCTTGACCAGCAAGCTGTTGGTATCCGGATAGGCGATCACCTTGATGTCGCCGGCGGCGGCGGGACGGGCGAACGGATCCGGCGGCATGGCGCCGGCTTGAGCGGATGCGGCTTTGGCGTCCGCCAAACCGGGCAAGGGCGGCAAACCGGCCGGCAGCGACGTCTTCGCGGCGGCATCGTTTGCCGCGGGAGCGGACGATTGCGACGCCAGCACCGACTTCTCCTCGCCCGCCAGCAGTTTTTCTATCACCGTGGCCATGCCGGGAATGACGATTTTCTGATCGCGCATCTCATAGCTGCGATCGCCGACAAAAGTATTGCTGAGCTTGATCACGCCTATCTTCTGCCGGCCCAGGTCCATGCCCTCGCTCTGCTTGTCCATGAAGCTGGCGGCATTGCTCACCATATCCACGTATACCGGCGGGCCAGACAGATAGAAGGTGCCGCTGCGATTGTCGCCGCGCAGCGGATAGCGCTTGTCGTACAAGCCGGATTTGCGCAGAAAGCCGTTCAATGTGGTCAACGAAACATTGCGCAACAGCACCACCGAGTTGCGCGTCTCGCTGGAGTCGTAAACGTAGATGGCCTGGCCGTCGTAGTACCAGATCAGGCTCAGCTGCTGCGTCAGCTTTTCCAGCAAAGCCTGGGCATTGCCCAGGTCGAACTCGCCGCTCACCTGCTTGCGGGCCGCCTGCTTGCTCAGAATCACCGGCTTTTTCAATTTGGCGGAAATAGCATCGAACAAGGCCCGCAGGCCGTCCTGGCGGGCGACATAACCCGCGCCATCCTCCGTTCGTCCGGAATCCGGCGCGGCATGCGCCAAGCCAGGCTGCAAACAAGCCCATCCCAAGCACCATGCGCACAACAAAAACTTGTTCATTTGACCGTCAGTTGGATGAGATTGGACAAGGCTCGCGGCGATACGCCATACAAATCCTTGATTTCATTTGAAAAATGCGCAGCCGAGGCATACCCGTGCTTGAGCGCGAGCCGAGTCAGGCTTTCCTTGCTCTCCACCGCGTCCAGCAGCGAGCGCGCCGCCCGCCAGTCGCGCAGCGTCGTTTTGGCGGCATTGCCCAGCGCATGCCGGCATAAACGGCGAAAATGGGAACTGGATACGCCATAACGATCGCCAAGCATCTGCAGCTTTCCGCCGCACTCAGAGTTGGACAGCAGAAAACGCACCAGCCAATAGCTCTCATTGCGGCGCAGCAGCGCCAGCAACGCGGCAAAGGATTCCGTCGGCTCCAGCAGTTGGCGCAAAAACCAATACTCGCAACGGCGCTTTTCGGACCAGATCGACAAGTCGTCCAGAAGCAAGCATCCGCAGCGCCTCGCTTCGTTCACCGGCGCCAACGCGCGCGCCTCGTCGATGAAAGCCAGCAGCTTGGCCAGCGGCTCCAGCCTGATGGGATGAAAACTCAAGCTCCCCGACTGCACCGACAAACGCAACCGATCCAACAGCAGCAAGCCCTGCCAAGCTGCCGGCAACGCCAAGCTTTCTCCGCCTGTCGACCAACTCAATTTCAACTGAGCGCCGTCGCCTGCCAGCGGCAATAACAACCAGGCCTGCTGGCCGGCGATCTCGCGCCGCCCTGCGGTTTCCAAGGTTTGCAAAGGGTGAAGCACATGGATCTCTGTCATCGCGCCGGCTCCGGGCTACGGCAATTGCCGGGATGACAGCAGTGTGCGTGAGGAGAGGGAGGGAATCCTGATGGGATTGTGATGAAGCGCAATGCTGCGAATCGACGGAGCACCATCACGTAAAAGCGCCTCAACAACCTAGCCCGGCATGGGGAAATTTCTCAGCCCATACTCGCTGCAGAGATAGAACTAATATTTCTGATCAATTAATATTAAAGTTACGTAGCCTTTCCAGCTCTATCAATCTTTTTTCATGCATTGATTTGATAATATTTCGCCCGCCAGACGTTTCCTCAATATATTGCTGCTGACGCTCCAGTAGTGTCTGGCCTTTTTTATTCACCAATTCACCACCGTTCTCATTAACATTCAAATACTGTTTCAGCCTAGTGCGGCCTTGCGTATGCTTATAGAAAGAAGGCGGCATCAACTTATCCACCTCGGGCCCGGATAAGTAAGAACCATTCTCCGGCTCAAGTTGGCCTGCAATATTCGATGCATGCAAACCATCGACAATCACAGACTCCTTATGAAGCTTTTTTGCCAAAGAAAGGCTAAACATCCCGCACTCCGCATCACTACGCTGAATATCCATTTCAAATGCAGAAAAACTTGCATCTTCCAGCCCCTTCAAATTCACTTCAGTACTGGCAAGCAAAAACATTGGCCCACGATTTTTCAAATTTGCCGGTTCAAAGAACAGTACCGATGGCTTGCCATCTACAACTTTATAATCCAAAACTGCAAAGTGTATGCCAGCCCCCCTATTCAATATGACACGCCCTGACAATGCGCCCCGATCTATCTCGGATTTTATAAAACTCCCAATATCTTGAGGACTATCCCGATAAGAGAGATTGACGCCAGGCTTAGTTTCATTTGCCACCCGAACCAAATCCGGCATAAACTTCCTGTCCAAAGCAGCAAACTTTTCCGTCAACCACCCCTCTCCACCCAAGCTATTTTCGACTTGAGAAATGAATTTACTCAACTGTTTCTGATAAGCATCTTTCGTGGTGGCAGGCTGCCCATTCTGGTGATCGACTTTACTTAAATCACTACCGTTCCAGCTATTGTTCGCACTATTTACCTTAGAGAATTCGCCTCTATCAAATGAAGACAATTGCTCATTGGTCTCCGCAAACTCTGAATACGTTGACTCATGATTCAGGCTGAATTTGGGCTCATTCCTTCGAATCATGTCAAGAATGCCTGAACCAAAAACACCTCCCGTTCCGAATCCAACATCCAAACCTACAGAATTAAATTTTACATCCTCAGCCCCCAAGGCCTGAAACAGTTTAAATTTCAACACTGCCACATAACGCTCGCTCATCTGCTCTGGAAAGAAAAGAACAAGCGATTTTTTCCCATCAACTACCTTACAGTCCAGCACTGCAGCATCAGAGCCATCTTTTCGGCTCAATGCCAATCTGAATGACTCACTACTCTCCAAGACCTTGCCTTTAACAATTTTATTGAAATCTCTTGCATCCCATGTCAAGCGGTCTTTGCCATTAGGGGAATTAGCTGCTTGTGCAATCTTTGAATTTCGAGCGCTGCCCAAGCCAGCATGCAAATAAGATTGGTTGCTTTCCAGAAGAGCATGCGCAGTAGACGAATTATCATTTTGCAAAAAAGCTTTAGCAGCGCCTTGCATATTTTCTTTTGAGAAAACGCCAGCTTCAGGAGGAAATTTATCCCACCAAGCTGGCACCTGCCCCTTCTCACTAAATGTATTTACATGATCCTTTACCAGCCCAGGGATCGGATCTAGATGTTCGCCATCGCCATCAATCCTAGCAGCCGCCATCAAAAGGATCTTGGGAGAATCGTTAGGAAAATCTTGCCTCAGTATACTCCCTTTAGCGGCAAGGCCTTGTTTACTTAGAAAATCTTGGCTCGTCTCACCCATAATGACAGCATTTTGGGCACAACTTCTGACTGCATTTGCTACCGCATACCTGCTGCTATCTGCACCATACATCACCGAGCACAATCCCTCTTGCGCACAGTTGGCAACCTCGCCCTTGCCCAGCGCCAAGTTCATTAAAAGCTCTATGCTCTCACCACATCCACTCTCCGCCCTTACCGTCAAGGCAGATAAATATGATTGTACGGTATGCCCTTTATCAAGCCCCTGACTGAGGGACAAGTTCTCATTAACGTTGCTAAAAAGTTCATTCGTGACACTCTGATGTAATGGGTGGGCATACAACGATGCCTTGATAAAATTCCCAACAGATGGCGACATAGTCATGGTCTTTTCAAATCAAAATCAAATAAAATACCTATTTATGAAAGCAATCAGATTCTTGCCAATTCCATGACAGCCCCTTTAAAATAGACATAGACTATTCGTACTCCTTCACCGCGCCTTCATAAAGCTTTACTGTTTGGCCTCTCAACCCACCATCATTTGGAATACCGGTCCTATCCACTGATTATTCAAGGTGATTTTCCACCAAGCATGCAATGGCTGATTGCTATGTAATCGCAATAGTTTTCTGAAGCCACGTATCACGCACTATGAATTGTTTCATTTCATTAAACTTAGAGTCTCTACTAATAAATTCTGTTTGCTACACATATTATCGTAGAGCGCCGCACTTCCATCTTTATCCCAGAATAATTTATTGATTACTTGCTCTGGGTTTTGATACAACTTTAAAGAAGCTTCTTTAAGATCATCCGCTCCATCATGATAAGACGTCATCAATTTTAAACTATCACCTTCCCCAGCTTGAGGTAAAATAAGATAGCGAACACCGTGCTGTTGACATATTGAAATTGACCCCTTCCCCTCTGCCAAAACCAATTGCGACTTGGACATTACTAGATTATTAACATCTGACGGCAACTGTCCAGTGAAAATAGTCAGCGCTTCCCTTTCATCGTATTTACTTAACTCACATCCCATATCACTCGATTGTATTTCTATTGAATCTTCCGGCCTATTTGGAAGATCTTTGCTGCCAACAATCAGAACAACCGCTCGCTTTCCGTCCGCCCCTTCCTTCAGAGCTGCTCTCATCCCAGTCAATAGATCTTCCCGACTCTCAGAGGGAACCTGATGGAAACCATATATGTATCCAATGGGGTGAGATTCACTTTGCTCTAACAATGTAGAAAGGTTATTTTTAACCACTTCTTCTAATGAACTATGTGAAATAGCCGCCTCATCGATCTTAACGGGATATATTGCTCCAACCTCGACTCCTTTAGGAAAATCTACTGCTTCTGCATTTTTATATACTGCCCGAAATGACCCATGATCCTTATCCCCCATTTGTATTTCAGTTACATTCCTTCCTTCAATTTTCGTAGAAAAAATAGCAGTACGGCTATCCACTGCCCCAGATAAAACCAGAGAACTCTTCCCATTCATCATATCGCTAATATTATTTTTGTCAGACTCCAAGTCTAAAAAATCCACTTTATCACTCAATTCTGGGCATAGCTTTAATAATTTATCACTAGCAGTCTCAACCTCCTGCATTCCATGTGAAAATGAAAATACCTCCAATCGTTCACCATCCTTTAATTCGGTACTCAATTTAAGATTCGGACCATCATCAGGATTCGCGGAGAACGCAGCTAGTCTTAGCTCTGGGTCAAAATTATTAAGAATATCTTTCACTTCACAGTCATTTGTATTGCAACCTTCCATTTCTTTAGGATATGTAACCCGCCCATTTTTAATTTCAACACCTTTAGATACTCCCCCGCTAGTAGCAAAAAATTTTATGAATTCATTTTCATGAAACTCTTTTCCGCCGGGAACAGCAATAGCCAACGTAACATCTTGCCTAAATGGCTTTTTCTCTTCATTCGTCAAAATAGTCAACCTCTTCCCTTCCACCCCCATATCAGAAAGATGTTTCACCATCTCACTGATCGGACGAGAGTTGATTGCCTGCTCGCCATAATTTGGCGAGTTTGGCAAAAAAAACATAATATTATGAAATGAACTACAGTAATCCTTTAACCGCCCGATTTTTTCTTCATGGCTATATCCACCAGAAATTCCAGAGTTCAATTCTGACACTAAAGATGGTGTCTGCTCATGACTATCAGCCCGCGTAGTGGACTGAGCAGCGACACTACTGGATCGAAATAAATTAGCATTATTAATAGCCCCCACATAAGTCATAACATTTCCTCCGCAGAGTAAAGCTCTGCAAAATTTAAAATAAATAATTCATTTTATAAAAATGGAATACCCTTAAATATTCAGGCTAAGTCCACTGTCAAAATAAAGACATGCGAATGTGAAGTATTTTTGAAAAATCTCGCTCCACTTATTTCCTTGTCCGCAGCCAACCGCTCAAGCATTAAAACCTGCCAATAAACTCGCCCACTGCGCAATGGAACGAAGATGAGTTGGAATTGGTGCTTACCCTCGACCAGACGGGCTAAACCATAGCGCACACCTCTGGCGGAAACTTGCAGAAAACGCTCCCCGCCTCTCACCGCCCGCCACCACGCCGCAAAATTCGCAACTGACGGGAATCCCATTGTCAACCCACACCCACACTGATAATATGTTTGATATGATATGCACTATAGCGAACATTTGCCAAGAAAGGCATGCGCTGTAAGAACTTGCGGCGGCGTCCGCGACAGGGGGAGAGAAATGGTGAA
Source organism: Chromobacterium sp. Ag138 (assembly GCF_055181315.1). Taxonomy (NCBI): domain Bacteria; kingdom Pseudomonadati; phylum Pseudomonadota; class Betaproteobacteria; order Neisseriales; family Chromobacteriaceae; genus Chromobacterium; species Chromobacterium sp. Ag138. The sequence continues at coordinate 5,051,540 of NZ_JBUPWA010000001.1, read as the reverse complement.
CAACGACGGCTTCATCAACCGGCAATTTGTGTTTGGCGACTTCATCCTGCACTTCGACGGCAGGCTGACTCATCACGGCCAGGCCTTGCCCATACCGCCCAAGGAACTGGCCGTGCTGACCGCGTTGCTGGAAGCCGCCGGCGAGCTGGTAAGCAAGGATGCGCTGCTGGACCGGGTATGGCCGAACGGCGACGTCAACGAGGAATCTCTCACCCGTTGCATTTGCGCGCTGCGCCGCCTCCTATTGGAAAACAAGAAGCAACGGTATATCGATACTATCTACGGCAAAGGCTATCGCTTCTGTCGTCCGGTAGCGGTCGTGACTCAACACCGCCCAACGGACGCCAGCTCCAGCGCCTCCGTCGCTGTGCTTCCCTTCCGCGCGGAAAACCAGCTAGACAGCCAAGCGCTGCACGGCGCGCTGGTGCAGAACCTGGCGCGTTACGCTCCCTTCGGCTTGTGCGTGTTGCCCGCCACGCTGACTCGCCATTGCCATGGAGTGGCCGACATCCACGCCCTGCTGGAACAGCTGTCTCCCGATTACTATCTGGCCGGGCAAGCGCAAGGCGCGGGAGAAACCTGCATCTTGCGGGTCGAGTTGATCCGCACGCGCGGCCATCAATTGGTTCACCATGAGAGCATCGCTCTGGCCGGCCTGCACCCGATGGCGCTTCAAGCCCGGCTGAGCGATCTGCTGGTGCAGCGCATCCCCGATCTTCGCGGCGGCCATACCCGCGAATTAGGCTCCCTGGATACCGCCATCCCTTATCTGAACGCCATGCATGAGCTGCGGCAGCACTCGCCATCCAGCCTGCGCCGAGCGCTCAGCCAATTGCATCAATGCACAAGCCATACCCCGGGACATGCGCCGTCCTGGCGCGGTCTGGCGGAATGCTACCTCTCGTTGGCCCAACTCGGTTTGTTCGATCAGGACGCGGCGCTGACGCAGGTCCGTCTGGCAGTGGACAAGGCGGTGGAGCTGGATGCCGCGCATCCGCAAACGCTGGGACTGCTGGCGCTACTGGGCAGCCTGCGCGGCGAACGCGCGCTGGCCGACGCGCTGTTTGAGCAAGCGCGGCTGCTGATGCCGCAATCGGTAGAGGTGTGCTACTACCATGCCTGGCACTTGTTTTTGTCAGGCCAGCTCTCCCAGGCGCAAGCGGCGCTGGACACCTGCCTTGAACGCGATCCTTCCCGCATCGCCGCTGGCGTGCTCAAGCTGTGGCTGGCCTTCTACCAAGGCCGCGTCGATGAGGCGGTGGATCTGGGGCAAAGCCAGCTGCGCCGCTACGGCCAGAACCACCCGGTGCTGCAGAGCCTGCTATCGCTGATGCTGTCGCAACGGCGCCAACACCGGGAAGCGCTGGAATTGGCCCTGGCCGTGCGCGCGGCCGGCGAGGAAGCAGGCTTGCTTGAACTCAACCGCTGCTGCGTCGAATACGCCAGCTCGGGCGACCGCGCCCCGCTGCAGGCATTGCAAATCGACAACCGCCACATGCGCGCCAGCCTGCTGCCGCTAGTGCTGGCGCGCGATGGCCGGGAAGCGGCCAAGCAATTATGGCAGCAGTTGCAGGCCGGAAATTACCCCTGGCTGCCGGCATGGAGACAGGATCCCCGCTTGGCGGAATTGTTCGCGCCGCAGGCGGTATCGACTGCGGCATGAGGCTCGACCTGCCGCCAGCTTGAATCTGATCAAGACCGCCAAGATTGATCGGCTTTTCATCAGGAATGATTTGGCCGCCGCGCCTACAGTGGCAGCGAAGATCGGGACCTTCCCGCAGCGCTTGATAAAGACACCATGCTTGTAGAAGACAACCACCCATTCGAGCCGGCCGCCGTTGTCGCGCGTCTGCTCAATAGCCCGCTGCGCGGCTGCGAATTCCTGCTGCGGCCCGGCAGAACGCTGTTTCTGGTAGGCCCTGGCGATGCGCTGGCCGATCCGCGCCAATTGCCGGAACTACCTGGCGACACCTTGTATGTGCCGCTGGATCAGGACGGGATCAACTTTGAAGTACTGGTGGACAATGCCGCCACCATTCGCGAGTTAGGCACAGATGAGGTGGCGGAGTACCCGGCTGATTTCAACCAGGTATTGCGGATAGGGGGGCTGGAGCTCGCGCTGCGGCCGCAGCAACTGGCTTGGTTGCCGGAAATTCTCAGCCATCCCAAGGGCGCGGCCCTGCTCGCGTCCCCGGCGCCAGACCGCCGACGCGCCCGCTGGTGGCCGCTGCTGGCGCTGACGCTGGCGGTGGTCGCTACCGGAACCGCGTTGTTGGGCGGCGCCTATGGCAGCTGGAGCGACACGCCGCAACGCCAGACCGAACAACTAGCCGTCTTGCTGGGCCGTGATGCCCAGCGCTTTCAAGTCCTGCCTGGACACGATGGCCAGCTCTATGTCGTCGCCAACAACGAACGTGACCGCAACTGGGCGCAACAAGCCTTGCTGCGCAGCGACTTTTCCCATCCACCGCAGGTGATCGGTCCTAGACAGGAAAACGACCGCCTGGCCCGCTGGCTGGCGGACAAGCACCCGGAGCTGGCCTATTTCCGCCTGCAACTGCGCGATCCACGACATCCGCAGCTCTGGATCAGCCAGCAACGCGCCATGCTGATCGCGCCGGACAAGCTGCGGCTCAATGCGCAACTGGCGGAACAGCTGCCGTACGCCGATCAGGTGGAGCTGGTAGCGATGGACGACGCCGCCGCCGCAGGCGAAGCGGAAGCCGGCCTGGCGCGGCTGGCGTTGCCCTTCCGCCGAGAAAATCATCCGGACAGCGTCACCTTCGTGATTTCCGGCACGCTGGAAGACGGCGAACTGCAACGCGCGCGCCAATTCATAGACGGCTACTACCGCCAATGGGGCAGCCGCTACGTGCAGTTCGCCATTGAATTGAAGGACGACTGGCTCAAGGGCAAGTCCTTCATGAATGGCAACCAGGGCTACGTCAAGATGGACGCCGGCCACTGGTATTTTCCCAAACCGCTTTAATCGAAGGAAACCGATCATGGCGCTTTATATCGACGATATCTCAACCAGCTTCAATAACACTACCAACTTGCAAACTGCGGTCGATACCTCGCTGACCAAGCTCAAGGCTTCTCCATCAGACCCCACCCTGCTGGCCGACTACCAGAGCAAACTGTCGGAATACAACCTGTATCGCAACGCCCAATCCAACGTGGTCAAAGCCTTCAAGGACATTGACGCCGCCATCATCCAGAACTTCCGTTAATCCGAAGCGCCGGCTCTCGCGCCGGCATCCTTCCAGGAATTCCTATATGAATCCCATCTCAGGCGTGCAAGCGCCAGCGCTGATTCGCGATATCAGCCCAAGCAGCCAGCAAACCGTATCGTTGGAAGATCGGCTGATCCACGCTTTCGCCGAATCCGCCGTCGCCACCGGCGCGGAAAAAGACCAGATCATGCAAAAGATCGAACAGGCCAAGTCCCTCTCCAACCCCGCCGAGCTGTTCCAGTTGCAGCAGCGCACGTCCAACTATAACCTGGAAGTGTCCATGCTCAGCACCCTTGCCCGCAAAGGCGTGGGCGTAGTGGAAAGCCTGCTCCGCTCATGATGCGCAACAGCCTGAAAGCGGCATTGCTGGCGCTGCTGCTGAGCGGCTGCCAGCAGAAGGATTTGCTGAAAGGACTGGACCAGCAGCAGGCCAATGAAGTGATCGCCGTGTTGCAGCGGCACAATATCGAAGCCGACAAGCAGGACCGCGGCAAGACCGGCATCAGCATCGTGGTGGCGCAGCCGGACTTCGCCGCCGCCGTCGATTGGCTGAAGACCTACGACCTGCCGTCGCGCCCGCGCATGGAGGTGGCGCAGATGTTCCCCGCCGATTCGCTGGTATCGTCGCCCCGGGCGGAAAAAGCCCGGCTGTACTCCGCCATCGAGCAAAGGCTGGAGCAGTCGCTGCAGACCATGGACGGCCTCCTGTCCGCCCGGGTGCATGTCAGCTACGACCTGGACGCCGGCGAGGGCGGCCGCCCGCCGCAGCCGGTGCATCTGTCAGTGCTGGCGGTTTACGAACGCGATATCGATCCGGAACCGATGATCAACAATATCAAGCGCTTTCTGAAGAACAGCTTCGCCGAAGTGGAGTACGACAATATTTCGGTAGTGCTATCACGGCGCAGCGAGGCGCAACAGCAGCAGGCCGGTGCCCCGGAAGCCGGCAAGCTGAATGGTTTGCCCCTGCTGCTGGCCGGGCTGGCGGCCACCGCCATGATGGCGGCGGCGGCCGTCTGGTTTTGGCTGCGACAGCGGGAGAAACCGGATGGCTAGGGCTCCGGCAATATCGCATGCCGGCAGCGACGATCAGGCTTCGCTGGTACGCGACATCCTGTTCAACCCTTTAGGCTATATCGATGCGCAACGACTGCGCTTGCCCGCGCGGCTCGACAATCCTCAGGCGCGCGGCATCGTCAACGATTTGTTGATCAACGGCTATGGGCTGGACATCCGCTGGCCCGCCGGCCCTCTCGACAACATCGCCCGCCACTATCTGCGCCACTGGCGGCAACTGCCGCAGGTCGCCTACCTGATGGGATGCCAGATGCTGCGCTCAGGTTTGGGTTGGCAGGGCGCCATGCTTCGATTGCCGGTCTGGGCGCAGCATTTCGCTCGGTTAGAACTGGATGCGGCACCTTGTCCCCGTCCTGAACGGGCCATTCGCCACAGCGATTTGCTGCAGGCGGGCTATAGCCAGTTGCTGGCCTGGCAGCAGCAGTTGCCCACCGCCCTGGCGCAGAGGCTGCCGCTGCAATTCCCCCCCATGGTGGATACCGGGACGGCATTCGCCTCCCCCAAGGCCCTGTTACTGGCCCTGGCTTTACAATATGCACGGAGACATCCTTTTGCCCCGCCAGCCGACCATCACTGACGGCGTGCTGATCCGCAGTCCGCAACTGCGGCGGCTGCGCCGGATCGACAATCTGGACCAGCAGGCCAGAAAACGCGCGCGCCAGCGCCTGAACGATGCCGAGCGAGAGGCTGACGCGATCCGTCGCCATGCCTATCGGGACGGTTATCAGCAAGGCATGCTGGCCGCGCTGGACCAGTTGGCGGCCCACCTGGCAAACAGCCAGGCGCAGGCGGCGCACTGGCGCGAGCGTCTATCCGAAGAGGCTCGGGCGATGCTGACCGCGGCAGTGGATCACCCCGACACCCTGCTGCTGCTGCTGGACGAGTGGCTGCGCACCAGAGATGGCCCATCAGGAGACGCCGTCCTGCATTTGCAGCTTCCCAAACGCGCCCGGTCGCAGCAAACCGCGTTGATGGCGCTTTTGGCCGACAACTGGCTCGGCGCCATTCAGATCGACTATCACGACGACGATCGCTTCATCATGCGCTGCGCCGACCAGGCGGCCGAGTTTTCGCCGGAACAGTATCTGGAGCCCGCCAGCCGCCAATTGTCGCATCGCCTCAATGCCTTGCCGCAAGAATGCCGGAAGCTATCCGCCGCCGCGCTGGAGCGATTTCAACGGCAGCTCGGCCCGCGTCTGTCGGCACTGGCCGCCGGCGGGGAGCAATCTCATCTCGACGACGATCGCCAGGACCCCATCGCATGATCCACAGCATCATCAACAGCGCAATCAACGCCTCTGCAAACCCGGTAGTCGATGCAGTCATCCCGCTGCAGCAGCGTCTGGCGGATGCGTCGCCTATAACCTCCGCCACAGATGCGCCCGATGTCGGCCAAGATGCGGCCTTCGACTCCCAGACGATCGCCCTGCTGGCCGCGCTGCGGCAATTGCCGCCGCCGGCGTCAAACGCCCCGACGGACAAGCAGGCCCACATCGACGCCATCGCCAAACTGCTGCGCCAATTCAAGAATCCAAACGGCGCGCCCGCGTTCGCCACCCTGGAACAGCAGCGCGCCGTTCTGCAGCGCGCGCTGACGCTGACCAGGCCGGGAGACCCGCTGCGCGCCTCTCTGGAGAGGGCTACGATGAGCGCCATCAATCTGCAATTCCAGATGAAACAATGGATGCAGGACGTCATGCTGTCGGACGGTTCGCCGCCCGAGTTCCAGAATTGGTAAGGCCCGCCAAGCGGGCCTTCATGTTTTCCTCCAAGAGCCGCCAACAAAGCCTCGCGAAACACTTGAAGCAAAGCCTGTCGGGCAGTGCGGCAAGTCGACGCAACGCAGGGTTAGCGGCTTGAAACAGGTCGCCAGGCCAGATCAGGCGTCTATATAGTCTCCATTGAGAACGGTCTCGATGAAGTCGCAAAATCTGGCGTGGCTCAGAACCCGCCGCTTGCCGCTGGCCAGGCGCACCACCCAGCCTCCTCCCGCCGACTGCGCATCGATGCAAGCCTGGCCTTCAACCAGTTTGAGTCTATCGCCAATCTTGGGTTGATAGCCCACCAGCGGCGCGAAATAGCTTGCATAACCGCTGATATCGGCGGCGTCCGACTCAATGCTTGGCTGAAAATCCACGCGCCAGCCCGCAGCCTCCGCCGCTGCCAGCAAACGCTCGGCATCGCTATGCTCCCCATCTTCCTGGCATGCGAGATAAACCATATCGGGACTCATGCGCGAATTTTCATCGACAATGCGCTCCGTCATGCCCAGAGCGATCAAGGCGCCGTGCCTCACCCCGAGCCAACTGCCTTTTCCGCTCCGCAGCGGCTGCGCCGACACTCGCCTCTGCTGCCCGATGTCCGGCTCGGCGGACAAAGGCCGGCAAGCGCTTTCCATATCGATAGCCGACGCGGCTCTCATCTGCCTCCGCAAACCATCGTCGCTTTCCAGGAAACCGAGCACGACGGCTTCCCGTTGCTCCAGAAACAGCGACAGCAGTTGTCGGCCAGTCAGCTTGGCATCATCGAAAGCGCCGGATGCGATGCTTTGCCGGGCCCAGGCCTGAAATGCCTGGTGAATCGCTGCGTCGGTGCCAGGCAGCACTTCTTGGCAGCCAAAATGCGCCGACAGGCATTGCGCCAACTCCTCCGCGGTCAGCAACGACGCCTCCATCAATAGCGCGCCGCGCAAGGCGGCGCAGGACAGAACAGCGCCGTCTTCCGGCCCGCGCGCCGGCTGCTTGGCGCCAAGCAGCGAATGGCGGCGAATGAAGTCGTCTTCGGCCGCTTGGAGGCGCGACAAGCTGGGCGAATGCCGGCAAAGCCAGGCCACGATGCGCTCAGCGGCAGCCGCCGCGCGAAAAGCCTCAAGCGGATCCGCGCGCAGACGCTCCCCCCAAGACGCGAGGTCGTCATCGGCGTCCGCGGCAAGCTGGCCGCCGCACCCTGCCAGATCCGACAGCCAAAAAGCGGCGATGCGCGCGCTAGCCGCAAGTCCGCCGGCGCCATGCGGGCCGGCCGGCATCAGCCGATGCGCGCGCCAAAACGCGATCCGGCGCAAGGCCTCGCCGGCATACGCTCGCATGTCGGCAAAACCGTCCGCCGGCGCAGGCGGCATCGCGCAGTCCATGGCTGCCCAGCCCCCTAGCTCCCGCAAGACGGCATCGACCAGCTGCCGGAAATACTCGCCGCCGCCGCTTCTCTGGGAGGGAACGGCCAAGGGCGGCAAGCCGGCAATGTCCGCGCCATTGAAAACGGAACAGCCTTTCAGAACATAGGCCAGCGTGCCCGTCGCCTCCCCCTCTGCACCGGACGCCTTGCAAGCCATGCGCTCGGCGGAGCCGGGAATAGGCTGGGCATAGATGGTCAACCCTGCCCGGGCCCCGTCGGCTAGTTGCATCGCTTCGCCCCGCTGCTCGATCTGCCTCCAGCTAAGCCAGCGGGGATCGTCGCTGCCAGACGGCATCGCCATTTCCAGCAACAAACGGTTGATGCCCTGATACCTGGCGCCGGACAAGGGGTTGAACGGCGCCGCCAAAACGCCTCGGCCGCCACGGAACCAGCCCCGGCCCTCGCTCGCCAGACCGAGATGCCGCTCAATCATCCGCGCAGCCTCTTCGGCGTAACGGCGCTGTCTGAATTCTCGCGCGCCCATTACGCGGTCTCCGCCTGGTACAGGCCGCTGATCGACAGATGCAGCCCCATCCTCGCGCGCCCCGTCATCGAAGCAAGCGTCTCCAGTCCCGCCAGGTAATCCGCCGCTATCTGCGCGAACACAGCGTCGCCATCCACACGCGACATCGCGGCGATCGCGGCAAGCCCCTGCTCTCCCAATGGCGAGAAGTCCACCTCATGATCCTCCGCCAGCAACAGCAGCATGCACATTCGCTCGATGGAAGCCTGCATGAATGGCAGAAATGACCAGCGCGCATCCTCTTCGTCATCCTCGTTCACAACCGACAACCCGCCTTCCAACCCCAAATCGACAACATCCATCGCTGACAGCGCATCAGCAGGCACTCTCAAGGGAAATCCCTCTTCACGCATCGCACGCCCCACCCAAAACACAAATGTAATTTTTATAAGAAAAATCTGAATATCGAGTCATCTGCCGCGACACGCCCCAGACTCGGGAAACCCGCCGGCTTGACGTCGCGGGCCATGCCGCTCCTAAGCACTCGCCGCCAGCGAGCGCACGCCCGACAGCATTTCGCGCTCGATCTCCAAACCGCGATACAGGCTTTCGATATCCATCGTCTCCTGAGCGGGAGCCATGGCCGCCATTCTGGCCAACGGCGACACGGGCGCTGGCGCCGGCGATTCAACCGGCAGCACGGGGATGGCATCGGCCAGAACATTGCCTCCCTCCAAAGCCCCAAGCCTGTCGCCAGGATGAGGGGGGTGATCCAGCAAGGCGATCTGCTCGACCCGCCGCACCATCCCCGATAACGCTGAACCGATGTCCTGGCGCAAGGTATGGCGGTAATTGACCGTGCCGCTGACTTGCGCGGTCGGCATCAGCAACACGTGGTCGGCATAGATGTCGCCGTCAAGATTGCCGGCCACCACCACCACCCGTGCATGCAGATCGCCATCGACATCGCCGCCCTGGCTCACGATCACGATGGGATCGCCGCCTTCGACCGCGCCGTTCGGCATCAGGCTGCCGACGACGCGGCCGGAAACCTTGACGCCCCTGCCAATGAAAATATCGCCATGAATTTCCATATCGATCTCGATCAGGGAACGGATCTGCTCCCGCGTGATGGTCGGCGAGCTTCCTTTCAGCGTTTCGCTGATGGCCTCCTCCGTCGCGCCGGCCTCCTCTTGCGCCCGCTCTGCTTGCGCAGGCGGATGCAGCTTGCTGGCGGCGTCATTGCCCAACAGCATTTTGGCGAAGAATTTACGCATGACTTAACCCCTTGTATGCCAAGCCGGGAGATTTGGACTCCCGCCTGCGGCCCGATTAGAAACCAACTTTGTAATGCCCGCGGTCCGTTTCCACGGTCTGAGCTTGCTGATCAATGCTCTGAATCACTTCGTCATTCTTGAAGCGATCGCCAACCTGCAATTCAGCCATCGCGCCATTGGCTCTGCGCACCCACACAGATGTGGAGGACATGCCCACGACCTTGCTCGCATCGCGAGCAGCGCGGGGCTTCTTCCCGACTCCGCCTGCGCCCGCCTGATGCGGGCTGGCGGCGCGGCTGCGATCGGATAAAGCTTTCACTTCTTTCTCCAAGCGCGCGACCTTGGCCTCAAGACTGTCCTCCGTCCGCGCAGGCTTGGAAGTCAAAACCCGCTCCCCGTCCGGATGATGAGCCGGCATAACCTTGGCCACCGGCACAGACGCCGTCTGTCCGCCATGGCCGCCAAGCTCGGCAGCCGGCCGAGCATGCACAGTAGCCTGGAAGTTCGCGGCGGGCATGGAAGCCTGCTGCGCCGCCGGCCTCGCCAATTGCGGAAGAGCCACGGCTTCAAGCCGCGGCGACGATTGCGCCGGCGGGAGCCCGCCCATGGCAGCCATCGTAGGCTCCGCGCCCTTCGCCGCAGCTGGAATGGGCTGCAAACCGATAAATCTCTGCCAGAGGAACAACGCCGCCATGGCCGCCAGCAACCAGCCGATCAACGCCAACAGCACCACCTTGCGCAGATCGCGGACGGGCTTGTCGCGTTCGGGCTGGCTCGCCTTGCGGCCTTCGCCCTGAGTGCTCCGCTTCGCGTCTTCCTGCCCTTGCCCACCGCGGATCACGGGCGGCTCATCCTCGAAACCCAGCCGGTCTCCATCCAGCGCCAGGCTTTCCGCATCGCCGAAATCATGTGCCCTTCTCACCTTGCCCCCTCATCGCCATGTGATCATTTCATTTTCAAAGATGTTATATTAAGATACATACTTAATCAAACATTATAAAATGCAAAAAAGAAAATAGGCGTCGATCCATCCGACAAGCTCCCCAGCCGTCATGGATGACGCCGCATCAGACGTCCTTTCAATTGGAAATGCCATGACGATCACTCAGAAAAACCTGCTTGCCATTGGCGGCGCCATCATCTCGCTGTCGGCGATGTTTTCCTGGCTTGGCCTGAACGGATCGCGCGCCGGCCAAACAGCCGGCGCCTTGATGATATTGGGCATGACGCTGGGCAGCTTCCTCAATGTGCTGGCCTTCCGCCTGCCCAAGATGCTGGAATACCGCTGGCGAATGGAGTGCGCGGACGCAAGCGGCCAAGCCATCGCCCAAACCGCGGCGATGACGCTCTCGCGACCCCGCTCGCACTGCCCCGCCTGCCAGACGCCTCTGGCGGCCTGGCAGTTGATGCCCGTGCTGGGCTTTCTGCTTGTGCGCGGACGATGCGCCAGCTGCGCCGGCAAAATAAGTCCGCACTATCCGCTGGTAGAGCTCGGCTTGGGATTGGCCTTCGCATGCACAGGCTGGCATTACGGCATCCAGCCCATCACGCCCGCCTATCTGGTCCTCATATTCCTGCTGGCCGCGCTGGCGCTGATAGATTGCTACGCCAAGCTGCTGCCGGACGTGCTGACGCAGGCGTTGCTTTGGTCTGGACTGGCCTGCAATCTTTTCCAGCTCTTCGTCCCGCTGCGGGACGCCGTGGCCGGCGCAATGGCCGGCTATCTGGGCATGTGGCTCATTGCCGCCGCTTTTCGCCTGTGCGCAGGCAAGGACGGACTTGGCCGCGGCGACTTCAAATTGATGGCCGGCATCGGCGCCTGGTTGGGATGGCAACAGCTCCCGCTGATTCTTGGCGCGGGAGCGATCGGCAGCGCGCTGTGCGGCGGCCTCATCATCCATTTCAAGCGGATGAGCCGAGACACGCCCCAGGCCTTCGGCCCTTATCTGATCGCCGCAGCCTGGCTTGCGATGTTGCGAGGCAATGAAATCATCGACTGGTATTTCAATCTGGCGGCGGGCCATCACGCCAGGTAGGCCGAACCGGCGCGATTGCGGCGCCGAGAGGACTACGGGAGCGTCTGAACGGCCAAAGAAAAGCCAGCCAAGCGACCGCCCAAAGAAAAACCGCCCGAGCTAGGCGGACGGCACCGATCTGGAGTGGCGGGCATCCTTCATCACCTCGGTCGGCGATTCGCCAGCCAACAGCCTTCTCACCAGCTCGCGCTCAAACTCCCCCAACACCCCCATTCTGCGCTCCACCCGTTCCGCCAACCCCTTGGCCCCATGCGCCTCCTCCAGCGAGACATTGATCATGAGGTCCTTGCGGTACTTGGCGTTGCCGCGCATCAGGAAGAAGGCCAGCAGATTGCGGTCGATATTGACCTCTTCCGCTTGAGGCGGATTCGTCTGCTGCGAACTGGCCGCCACCTTCTGCCTCTCTTTGGCCGCGATCGGCGTCACATCGGCAGGCTGGATCGCCATGTCAACGACAGCCCGAGTCAGTTGCGCATGGCCGGCAACCGCGGCGCGCCTGACCGCCTGCGCATCCAGCGCGGTAATCGACGCGCTGCTCATTGGAAACAGAGTCGATAGCGGTATCGCCCCCAAGGCATCCATCTCGGTCAACGCCACCGTGCGCAAAAAGAATTTCGCGACATTGCTCTCCGTCATCGAGGGCGGCGGCACGCCATCTACAAAGGCAAGCTCTTTCCATGCATCGAACTGCTGCCGCATCGATGCCGGCACTTCACCCTTGAAATAGCATGCTCGCAATTCTTCCGGCAGAACAACCGCAAATTGACGCTCATACACAGGTATGTTCACCGTAGACATCTGTCACACCCTTTTGCGTTAGACCCGACCATCACCGAATGACACCTCGCTCTTTGAGCGCCGGCATCTCGCCCGTGGCGACATGCTCCATCCGGGACTTCAGCGCCAGCAGCCGGTCCAGACTGGTGGCGCCGGAAACGGACAAGCTAGGCATCGCCGCCTGCTGCAAGACCGCCGCCTCGACATCGCTCTTGGCAACCACGAAATTGACGATGGGGTCCCGATCCGGCGAATGGGTTTTGGAAAAGCCCACGACAACAAACACCTGCCCGATAGGCACGCTCCCATCAGGATGCCGGGCTACTCCGCCCTGCGTCAGGCACACCTCGTCACCTGATGCGATGCGGCTCATATACGCCACATAACGCCTGACCTCTGCCAGGCTCATCACGCCTGCCGGCTGGAACTGCGGCATGCAGCGCTTCGCCAGACTGGATGCCACGGCCGCCGTTTCCGCGATGACATAAACAGAGGCGGAGGAAAATGATTTTTTTAGCTTTGCCCAATAGCCAGCCACCAAAAATACGCGTCCGTCATCGTACATGTCTTTTCCCTTCACTCAGTTTACCTGAGCAACCCAAGCTCGCGGGCACCACCAGGTGGTTACAGTTTCTTTTAGTTTCATTACTACTAGAGTGTACCACAAGGCCGAAAAAATTCATTTTCAAGGAATGTAAGCAATCATGAACCTAACGCCGTCGATTCTTGGCTTGAATACCAATTCGATACCGATGCTTGCCTGTCTAGGCCAGGCTAGGCAAACCTTAGAATTCCATCCACTGAACCGCATCAGCAATCTCCTCGCGGAATGTATCATCTGCAAGGCAATACCTTACAGCTCAGGAATATTTGGATGCGGCGCGCTTCCCCTTTCCAGATGGCAGCGATCTGCCAAAAAGTGGAGTGACCGCGAAAAAGAAACCGAAATGGATTATCGCCTCGCGCCATGCGACGGAAAGCGCAAATCATCCATTGTCGCGCATTGATGGAAAAGCCGGAACCCTGCCAAGAAAGCCTTGAAACCTGACGAATAACCTGGATGCCAGCAGGGCCTAACCCGTGGCGCGTGATCATATATGACGCCGACAAGCCTTTGTCACGAGCTCCCCGAGACAAACACCTCCTGCAAAGCGCCCTGCAACTGGCCAACCGCGCCATCTATCCAACAGACGAAATCACAAGCGCTCACCTCCAGCACCCGCAACTCCTCGACAAAATCAGGATCATCACGATCCAGGGCAGTCCAATAAATCATCGTCTCCAAGCTATGAGTCAAATATCCATTGACCCCAACTCTCCGCACCAGATCGTTTGCTCCATCCTGAGTCAGTACGCCAGCCTTCATCGCTTCGTCGATCAAACCAGCCAGTAGCAGGGTTTTTTGCGCAATGTCCTTCAGCACCGCTTGAATTTTCTTCATACAAAACCTTTATCACCCTTCCAACCCTATCCAAGGAAGCTTCAGCCACTGCGCCAGGTGCGATGCGACAGGCTTCCATAGCCATCATCGCCCTGTAAACACATGATTGTGCCCATCCCAGCCACCCACGCTCTCGTGGGAAATGTGCCCGCCATGCCGACGGCGCCCGATAATTTCCAATTGGCATGCAAAGCCATGCCAGCAATCTGACAATCATGCTGATGGCAATGCAATTTTCACATAATAATTTATTAAGATACATACTTTAACACAACTTTTTGGTAAAAAAACGCCTAATAATGCACTGTAAGAAGAACAGTTTTGCCATAAAAAACATTTTCCGCCGCTCAGGCATTTTGATGCCGAAGAATTTGCCAGCACGCATCAACCCGCCCGCAATCATTTAATATCCGACACACCCCGCCGCGCCGATCGCGAATCAACAGCGGCCTGAAGCAGAATACTCATCATTCACATAGAAAATAAGCTCATTTCTGTAAGTTATATTAAAAAATAATCCCACACCAGCGCGTGAACGCAGCGATCAGACTCATTCAATGCATTAACTACAACATGGGGGATGACGGAATATTACGGACGGAGGCATCAGATTAACTCATGCCAAAGCAGCACAGCGATCGCGCAGGGGCAACTGCGCCTTGCTGGCGGAGAAGATAATAGAGAGGAGAAAAGAAAGAGCTTGGAGAGGTGTCGGTCTTATGGGCGCGTGTCAAGAGACGGATCAAACATCGCGCGCGGAGCCATGCGATGATCCGCCGCTCGACAAGGAGCTGGCGGATCGGTTGCGGCGGCGCGGCGTTGGAATGCTTACTGGGTGCAGGTTGCCACCGCCCGCCAACATCCGCCTTGCGCATCGCCGGTCCAAATATACCATCCCTCGCGATTGCTCAGATCGATAGGCTGCTCCTGCTGGCGTGACTTGCCCGCATCGGAGTCAGGCCTTGGCGAATCGTAAAAGTCCAGCGGCGCGCTTTCCTCAGGGGAAAAGGTGTATTGCGCGTAATTACGATGCTTCCCGTCCTCGAGAAAAGGAGGCCAGCCGGTGACGTAATACCCGCCCGAGACCAAGCGGAAACCCGCTGGACAATAGGCGATAGATGCCTGGCCAGGCGACGGACGGGTAGCATGGAAACCGCAGGCCTCGGTTGCGGCCGTCACCGTCTTGGTTTGCGAAAAACCACCGGGGTGCCAGCGATTGGACTGACAAGACAACAGCGCTCCTTTGCTGGTTCGCGCGACCAAGCCATCCGGATTGCAACGTTCCCCTTCGACCGCCACCTTGCCCAATTGCACGTATTCTCCAGCCTTGATGCGCTGGCCAACCGATAAGGTTCCGTCCACTCCAGCATCTTGACCCACGGTCAAATTGCCTCGGGCATCGATATTGCCAAATGCCTTGATGCTGTCGGTGGCCTCCACATTGGCTATTGTCAACTTGCCTAGCCCGGTGATGTCCTGGGCCGAATGGATGTTGTTGTTCCCCATGTTCAAACTTCCCGTCATCGGCCTGGTGCCATCCCGTCGCAAAAACTCGTCGAAATCGGCGCGCAGATAGCCCCCTCTGACCGCTACGATCCCCCCCTGCGGCTCTTTCACATCTTTCGCGTCTTTCACTGGATTATCCAGCGTGACAATAGACGTGCCGGCGCTGTCCGGAAAAGTCAGCTTGCTGTTATCAGGCAGAATGGATACGCCGCCATTGATGCCTATGGTTCGCGCCGCAGCCGCCGCAGCCATGTAATCAACCCTGTCGATCACGCCTGGATAGGGCAAAAGCAGCGGCTTGTCGACATAAGTGAGCGCATTGACGTTGCAGGTTTCCTTGACGTTGCACTCGCTGCCTTTGCGCAGCTCGATCCGATAGCTGCCTCTGGGGACCGCCGGCGGCCTATCGCCAAATCCGCTCATGCCAGCGAACTTGGCGATCTCGGCGGCGGTGGGATGGATCGTGTCCGCGGCGATCTGCTCCCCATTCACCACCAGCGGCACGCGGCGGGATGCGAACAGCGCGTCGACGATCTGGGGATGATAGTGAACGACATAGCTGTTCACCCCCTTTCCCAGTTCGGCCAACGCTCCGCCCAGTATCTGACCGCGGCTTTCCCGCCACTCGTTCACCTGGCGCACGCCCCAATACGCCAAGCACATTCCGATCAGCGCCACCGCGATGGCCAGGCTGATCAACAGCTCACCCGACTGTCTATTGCGCATCATCCTCTCCCGCTCTGGATATTCATGCGGCGCTGTATATCGACCTCGCCTTCCAGCCGCGCGTACTCGCCTTTGCTGATGAACTGATAGACATCCTTGCGCTCGCGCACATCCAGCGAGCTCACTTGCGGGATGCCGCTGTCCAGACGCTGATGGAACACCATGCGCAGGGCGTCGGCGATGAACTTGTCGGCCTGGCTTTCGCCGCCGGCGCGCGCCAGCGAAGCCAGCCGGCGCAAGGCGGAAGGAATATCTCGCGAGTGGATGGTGGACAGCACCAGATGGCCATCCACCGCGATCCGCAGCAGCTCGGCGGCGCTGTGCGGATCGCGCACCTCGCCTATCATCAGCATCGAGCGATCCCGCGAAGGAAAAGAACGCAAGGAGGTGGTAATGGCTTCGGCGAAGCGCCGGTCGAACTGAATTTCCCGTCCCGCGCTGCAATCGGTCACATCGATCTGGGTGCAATAACCATCGCCATGCCATCCTTCAATGACGATTTCCACCGGATCTTCCACCGTCTGCGCGAAGCCGCCGAACATCTCCAGCCTGGACACCAGCATCGCATTCAAGGTGGTGGTCTTGCCCGAACCGGTCAAACCGGAAAACAGCACCAGCCCGCCGCTCTTCTTCAGTTCATCGGACAGCATCATGTTGACATGGCAATCCAGCAAGCGCAGGTCGCCCAGCCTCGGCGCCTTGTTCATCACCAGCCGGCAGGCGTAGCGATACGGCTGCATGCGCTGCACCCGCCAGCGCATGCCCGCGGTGATGACTGTGAAACCGGTGCGCTGCCCCACTTCCTGCTGCCCGGTCAGCACCGCCTCGGTCAGCCTCATCAAAAAAGGCTTGTACTCCTCGCTGGGACGGAGCTGCCCGGGAAACAGCACGCTGGATTGCCAGTCGCGCACATGCAACTGGACATCGGTAATGATCTGTTGCGTCATCGCTTGGATACTCTCGCTGCCGCCCCGCCCGTGGACGGGGCATGCCCTGTCACTTGGTGAACTTGAAGTTGATCGTTACGGTTTGCCCATCCCCCCCTCCCTGGCACAACTTGCCCAGTTTGAGGACATCCAAGGCTTGGCCCTTGGTCATGTCTTTCACCGCGTCCGTACCTATCGTGATCTTGGTGAACAAGGCCTGAACGTTCGGTATCAGCTTGGCGCAGGCATCGCTGGAATAGCCGGCCGAGGTGATTTCAATGCCGTCCTTGTTGTCGTTGGTGCCAAACAAGTTGACGGGGCTCCAGTCCACCGTGCCGCCAAACCGGTTCAGGATGGTTTTTCCATCACTGCCGATGCGATCCGGAGGGGACAGCTTGAGGTTGATGGCGGCGCTAGTATCCAGCCCCGAACTATTAGCGCCGCTGCCGAACACGCGCAGGGCGTTCGAAACCGCTTGCTGGATGTCCGAGGTTTCCGAGTTGACCTTGATGTTGGTCATCACGGTCGGCACCACCAAGAAACCGACAGCCAAAATGAAGGCGATGATGCCGACGGCGACGGATAGCTGGATCAGGTCGATTCCGGCTTGATGTTTAAGCGCCCCGCTTCTGGCAATCAGTTTTCTTTCCGATGGATTCTTCACGATTCTCTCCAAATTATGATTAATAAAATATCGTTTATAACGAACAATTTATTTTTGTCGCCGAATAAAATCACCCCCCGCTGGTCATTTGTTGAATCTGATTGCTCGCCTCCAGCGCAGTCATCATCATCCCGGCGATCGTCAGCAGGATGAAGCCGCCCACCATCACCACCAGGATGTTGCGAATGATGGCCGAGCGCTCCTCGATCATGGTCGAGATGTCTTCAATGGTGCCCAGGCCGATCTTGCGGATGCCATCCTCGAAGTTGCTGCGCTCGGCGTACTCGGATATCCGGTCAAAAATCTCTTCGGAAAACAAACCAGTATCCATCGCCTTCAGAATGCTGCGGTTAGCCGTCAGCGATACGCGGATGCGCGCCAGATGCCAGCGCATCCAAGGCGTGGCGGCCTGCTCCAGCAACAGCACCGCGTCGAACACCGCGGTATTGGCTTGCGCCAACGCCGCCAGGGACACCAGGAATTCGCTGGCCTTCAGATCGCGATACAGCGAATAAGGCAGATAGCGGTCAAGCCGGCTGCGCAAAGGGCTGGCCCAGCGCGGCAATGACCAGAAATAGGCGCAGGTCAGCACCGTCGGCAAGCCGTAGATCAGAAACCAGAAATCCCGGATCGCCGCCGACAGGTAGTACAACACCTTGCCTACCAGCGGAAACCGCTCCGCCGGCATGATCTGCTCCATGATGGGCATCATTCCGACGGCCACCCCCAACTGAACGGCCGTCATCAGCAGCAGCAGGAAAATCGGCAGCGCCACCGCCAGCTTGATCGCCCTGGCGTTCTTCTCGCGGATCTTCACCACCTTGGACAGAAAACGCAGCGCCCCCGGCAAGTCGCCGCGTTCCCCCGAGCCGATCACCATCAGGTCATCCGCGGGAATAGTGCCCTCCCAGGCGCCGCGCAGATTCATCGACGCCGCCCGTTGCCGCCAATGGGCGAACAGCGGCGCCATCGCATTGCCGCGCTCGCGCGCCAACGCGTGCTTCTGGGAAAACAATTCATAGGGGTTGGCGCCATCCTCGATCGAATCGGCCAAATCGCCGTAAAACTTGGCGCGCAGCTTCAGAAACTTTCTCTTGGCTCTGGCCAGGCTGGCATGATTCGCATCGCCGGCGGCGGCAAGCCCGAACAGCCTCTTCAGCGGCCTCAGCATCCCACGCTCCCCGCGGCGAGGTAATCCACGCGACCGGACATGATCGCCTGCAGCAATTGCGCGCTGATGCGCAGATCGGGCCGCAGCCCCTTATCCGCCAGCTCCGCCGGCATGCCGGCCAATTCTCGCTGCAACAGCCTGCCGTCCCACACCTCGCTGAACCATGCCTCGCCGGCATAGCCATTGCCGCAGCAAGGCGTATTGGCGTTTCGCGTCCGGATATTGCCAAAATCCACGCTGCGGAAATTGCTCACCCGCTCAGCCAGCGCCAGCGCCGCCTGTTCCGCGCCGACCGGCTCGCAGCACAGCGGGCATAGAGTGGGAACGCGAATGGCATGAATGCCCAGCGTCAGCCGGCCCCTGGCCCAGTCATGCTGCTCAGCCAGCAAGGCCATCAGCACCGACTCCGCCGTGGCGTTCTTTCCGGGATAAACCGCCAGCACCGGCGAATAACCAGCGCGCAGTTGACTCGGGGAGGGATCGATCAACACCGTCGGCAGGCCCGCGGCCGGCGTCTCCGCCACCCTCACCCCCTGCCTCCAGAGCTCGGCCATCAACGCCGCCGCCGCCGCCCGAGCCATCTCTCCGGCGACGAACACGATCGCCCCCGTCCGGCGCAGCTCCGCAACCAGCCGGGCGATCGCGCCGCGATCCTCCAGCCCAAATGCCGACAAGGCAGCCGGCTTGTTGCGCCCCCCACCCTCGCGGCGGCATTCCGCCGCCCATACGCCAGGGTCGCCCAACTCCGGCACGTTGCCCCACATCTCCAGAAAACGCGCGGCCGGACCGGGTTCCAGCACGGCCACCGCCTCCATCCCGAAGACAGTCTCCAATAAAAACAATCGCTTGCCATCGGCCATCGGCGCGGCATAGGCGCGCGTCGCGTCGGCGATATCCGCGGCGTACGCGATGTCCGGCTCGGCCACGATCTCTTCCCACAGAAAGCGGCGCGCGGCCCAGCGATACGCATAGGAGGCCAGCAGCAACACCCGGCAAGATTGCCCCGCCGCATCGAGCTCGGCATGGATCTCCGTCACGCGGCGCACCGCGTCGTCTCTCGCGCCATCCACCACGATCAGCGCCCGCGCGCCCATGGCCGCCCCTTTCAGATAGAAATAACCGTCGCGGCCCAGTTGATCGCTGCGCCGGGTCGCCTGCGGCAACTCGCTGCGGGCGCTCAGCGGAATTTTCGCCAGCTCGTCAAAAGACTGGCCGCAGACTTCCACCGGCCAATGCGCGGCCGCCTGCGCCGCATGGCAATCGTCATTCACCAGTCCCAGCGCATCCAGATTCTGAAAAATTTGCCGCGCATCCCGGCCCAGCAAGCCGCGCTCCACCGTCCGCCGCGCCCATAAAGGCACCGGCAGATCCTGGCGGCCTTCCTTGGGAGACGCCGGCGCGCCGGGCGGGCTCGCCAATTGCACCAGCGGATCGCGATATCCCATATCAAAGACTTCGGCCGACCCTGCGCTCTCGCCGCGCACCTCCAGCGCCAGGCGATGCAGCAAGGCCCTCCGTTCTTCGCTCAGTCCGTTGGCGCGCTTGACCGAGGGCGGCGTCGCCGGCAGCGGCGTCAATAGCTGCCGCTCATCGTCCTGCGCTTCCTCCGCCGCCTCGCGCGTACGCCAAGCCGCCTCGGAAACCGCAGGCTCAGGCTCAGCGCCCCAAGCCGCCGCCGAAGCCTTGACCGCCGCGAGACCCGACGCGGCCTCCCCTGCCGCGCGGCCATGACGAAACCTGCCCAGCAAGCCTTTGAAAACATCCTCACCATTGCTCATATTCGTTCCTTCCATCAATCAACCAGGCTCAAGGGACGATATTTCTTGAGCTTGCGGAATGCCGATTCCACATCGCGCGGATCCAGCAGCCCCCGGGACATTTTGTAAATGGCATGCTCCATCGCTGTCTTCCCCAGCATCACGCCATCGTAAAGCTTGCCGTTGCTCTTGGAGCGCCAGTACCTTTCCGCCTCCCAAAAGCGGCCGTCGCGGATCATCGGCAGCATTTCCTCGGTCACTTCGCACACCTCCGCCACCACGGTCTGCCCGGCGGTGCCCAAATGGCGGCATTGCGGGCAGCCCGCCCCCTCCACCCGCACTTCGCCGATGTCTATGCCCAGCGAGGCGATCACCATCAGATACTCATCGTCCAGCACGTCTGTGGCCATCAGGCTGCAGGCGGGGCACAGCACCGGCACCAGCTTCTGGTAAACCAGCGCGGTCAGGAAATCCGGCGCCGCCAGCGCGTGGATGGGAATGCCGATCTCCTCGTCGGACAGCCGGGGAATCACGCCAAAGCCGCTTGAAGCGTGCACGGTGGACAACACCTGATGGCCGGTCTGGGTCATCGCCTTGGCGAAAGAGCCGGTTTCGGCGTCGCGGATCTCGCCGCTCATCACCTTGTCGGGATCGCCGCGCAACAACACCTTGGCGGCGGCGCCGAACGCCGTCTCGCTGCCATCTTTCCTGGCGTCCTCGGCTTTGCGCTGGATCGGTATCTGCGTGACGTGCGGCTGGATGTATTCGACCGGGTCCTCGATCGAAAAGAACTTCTTGCCCGAGCTTCGCTCGTAAGTCATCAGCGTTCTCAGCGTGGTGGTCTTGCCCGAGCCGGTTTCGCCGGCGATGATGGTCAGGCCCGGCGAGCGGTAGACCGCATCCTCCAGCACCTCCACCTGGTCCGCCGAATAACCCAGTTCCAGCAGCGTGAGAATGTCTTTCTCCACCGCCTCGTTCAGCAGAATCCGCAGAATGACGTCGACGCCGCGGTTCTCCTTCACGCTCTGAAAGCGCAGCTGGTAATTGCGTCCATGGACGCTCAGATTGATCGAGCAGCTCTGATGCTTGTTCTCGTCGAAGTGGTTATGGCTGCGGCTGCTGGAGTCCGCGCGCGAGTTGTACGCTGTCGACACCGCGTCCATCATGGCGTTGAAGTCCCGCAGCAGCCGGTCCTTGGGATCGCTGTCCCTCAGCTTGCCGTGGATGCGATAGCGCACCAGGACCTGGGCGCCTTCGCGAAATTCGAAGTGGATGTCGGTCGCCCTCAGGTCTATCGCCTTTTCGATCACCATGTCGAAATTGCGATAACCGCCGGTCTTGGCGTCGCCATTGCGTTGGCCAGCGTCCCCGCCGTGCTGTTGCAGCTGGGAGTGCATCAACAGGATTTCCTCCATCCCGCCGACAAACACCCCGTAGCAACTGAGCCTGGCCCGCGCGCGAACGCCCGCGTCGAACCGTTGCAGCAGATCGCTCTGCTGCAGCTGGCGATAGCCAGCCTCTTCCAACAACAGGATGTACTGCCTGGCCTTGGCCGAAACCAGCACCAGCGCGCTGTTTTCATAGCCGGACAAGACCAGTTCGCCCTCCTGGCGCCAGCCGTGATGCCGGATGGCCTCCGACCTCAGCGTCGAGATTCGCCGAACCGGCAGCGCCGGCGCGGCGGACTGCGCGCGCGTGGCCGGTTCCGCGCGCCGCGAGGATGCCGGCTCGGCGCCTGGACGCCCTCCCACTTCAGCAAGCCATTTCCACATGAGGAACCTCCCCCGCTTCCGCGCGTTTACCGCCGCTCGGATGTCGCGGCCCCGGCATCCATCAGCAACCGTGTCCGTCTTCCGCCGCGGGCGACATCGACATAGTCGTCTCCCACCGCCAGCACTTTCCAGGTCAGCAGCTTGTCTCCTTCCCTGACCATCTTGCCGTATTTTCCGTCCACCAACAGATAGGCCTTGCGCACCGCGCCATTGCCCTGGATGAACATCACATCGAAGGTTTGCGCCGCGCCGCTCCGGCCCGGCAATGGCGCGGCCGGGACCGCAGCGCCGGGCATCGGCAGCGGCGGCATCGTTCCCGCCGACGGCATCGCCGCGGCCGGCGCCGCCATGCGCGCGAGAGAGCTTTTGGCGAATGTATCGATCGTCTCGGCCACCGCGAATGGCGGCAGAACCAACAGCAATGCAAGCAATTTATTGAACATAAAACGTACCTTTTGCCGAGAATTGCGGGCTCTCGTCGCTCAGCGTCACCGCTATCTCATCGATGGCCATATTCCCGGAACGCTCCATCAGTCCCGCCACGGAATCCAGGAATGCGAGATGGCCCTGCATTGTCCAAGCGCCCTTGGCCACCTGGGGCGCAGCCTTTTCCTTCTCTGTCAGCCCTGCGGGAAGGGGCACCAGGGGCTCGGCCTTGTCCAGCGTCACCTGCAATGCCTTATCCCCGGCTTTACCGGACTTGCCGTAATCTTCCAGCGCCTGCATCCTCACGCCGGTCTTGAGATAAAACTGCGTGATCGGCACCGGCGTCACCTTGTCGGCGATGGCAGTGAACGCCACGCTTTCCAACGCCGCGTTCATGCCCTGAAACTGGACCCGAGGCCGCTGCGCCAACAAGGTGGCGAAACTCCCGCCTTCGCCGCGCTGCCAGAGCGCGTCGCAGGCCGCAGCCTTGCATGACAGCCGCGCCATCTTCCAGCCGCCGGTTTCCCTCGGCAGCTGCAAAATGGCGGCCTGCATGGTTCGGGCATACCCCGTGCCGCGGCTCAACGATGGAGACTGCAACGCCGCCTGCGTCTGCGCGCGATACTCCGCCCCCTGGTCCGGCCGCGCAGTTGCGATGGCGGCGAGCTTGGTCTGCAGCTCTTGCTCTCGTCCGTGCATCCACCACTTCACGCCGCCGCCCACACAGGCAAGCGCCACCGCCAGCAGCGCGGCCACAACCATCCGGCTGGGAGGCAGTGGACGCAGGCGATAGGCGGCCATCGCCTCCCGGCTCAGCGAACCGGCGACCTCCTCCAGCCTGAGCGGTCGGGTCGTCTCCAATTGGCCATCGGCGATGTCGCCAAGAATCGTGACCCCGGTTCCCACTTCCTGAATGAACTGCCGCGCAGCCTCCGTCGCATCTTCTCTGGCGACCAGCCGGTCCTCAACCGGCTTGCCGTCATGGATACCGATCAGGATCACCCTGTCCGCGTCATCCGGATCGCTGTGCAGAAACAGGATGTTCTGGTCGTCAGAGCTCTCCCGCAGCAAGCCGGCCAGGGCGAAGAACTCGGACTTCCGCCTCCGGCCTGGCAAGGAAGCCAGGCCAACCACCTGGGAGCCGAGGAGATTGCGCAGCACCAAGTACTGCCTGGCCCCTCTTCTGGCGGCAAGCTCCCGCACCTCGTCGGATTCCTTGCTCAAGCCAAGCAAAGCTTCCCACTGCATTCCGACCACCAGATTGCCGAGCAGCACTCTGGCCATGTCACACGCCCTCGGTCAGCTGGGGGGAAATCACGACGATGGTTTCCTCATCGTCTTGCGAAGCGGACTTGGTGCCGCCCTGGTAAGCGATGACGCCATTGCGGCTGGTTTTATTCTGAGCCTGGCGGAAACCGCTCAGGATCAAGGTCTGCCCGGACTTCAGCGAAGCCCGCTGCATGGTTTGCACAGAGGTGGTGATCGGCGTCTGAATCGAGTTGTCGCCAGACGAGACCTTGTCCAGTTTCTGAAGCTGGGACAAATCGATCTGGATCTGCAGCATCACGCTGCTGTTGTCCAGCAAGGTGGGCAGCAGATTCATCACGAAACCGGTCGTGACCAAGCCGGGCTCCAAGCCAACGCTGGGCGCCGAGCCGCTCACCCCCGGCGTGGAGGTGATCCGCGCCAGGTATCCCTGATTGCTGGTCACCGCCACCGGCGCCGGCTGATTATTCAAGGTGACCACATTGGTGTTCACCACGGTGCTGACCCGGCCCTGCTGGCTGAGCGCTTGCAGCAGAATCCGCGAGCCGTTGAATTGGCCGGAATTCATCGTGACGCCGAACACGCCGCCGTTCGCCTCAGCATCTCCCGCCATCTTGAAGGTGCTGCCCCAGCCGCTTTGCGCCGCCCGGTAAACCAATTGCCAGTCGATGCCGGCGGAGGATTTCTCCGTCAAATGCACGGAGAACACCTGAACCGACAAGCTGACCTGGCGTCCCAGCACCGCGTTCTCGCTGTCCACGTAGCGGCGCACCCGCTCGACCACGTCCGCCGAATCGGTGACGGTGATGGAACTGGTCATCTCCGAAGGCATAGCCTTGCCCAACGGCGACAGCATGCTGTTGACCGTGTCGCTCAGCCTGTCCCAGTACCTCATCTCGGAACTCATGCTGACCGAGGAGTCGGAGCCGAAACTCAAAGCGGAGCTGCCGCTGGCGCCGCTTGAGGACCCGCCCGTGGTACTTTGCGAGCTTTTGCCCACTTTCGCCGAATAGCTGGAAGCGCCCGGCATGGTCTTGATCTGGAACGTCCGGGTAATCAGGCGCGAGAATTCCACCGCGCCATTACGGTAGCTCCAATTGGTGCCGGTCCTGTTCGCCACCGCGTCCAATAGCCCATGCAGGGTGCCAACGTAATTGATCTGAGCGCGCGGCTCCCCCTCCGTTATCGATATCGCGGCCGCCGGCCCGGCCAAGGGATAGGCGCCCGCGCCCATGCCATATGGCAGCGGAGTCGAAGCGGGCTGCGCCGCCGGATTGAGGGGCGACTGGCCGCCGGCTGCCGACTTAGCCAGAGAAACGCTGAAGATATCCCTGGCCAGCCGTATCGCAATGCCTTGCTCCCTGGCGATCTGCTCCGTCACCAACGACAAGGGCAGCGCCCTGCCGGAAGAAAAGCTCGCCGCCTGATCGAACCGCGCCGGCAACGCATCCGCCTCATCCAGCACCACCGACCGCTGGGCGAACCATGCGCCGCCATCCCTTTCCACCAGCGCCGACGACGGGTACGCCAACTTGGCCTCCGCGCTGCGCAGCGCATTTTGCGTGTCCGCGACCCTGTCATCGGTGCTGCGCAACAGCCCTGGCGTGCCGCAGCCGGCAAGCAGGCACAGCCCGCCAACCGCGATCGCAAATTTTTTCATCGCAAGCTTCCTCATCGTGTCGCGTGAATCACCCGAATGACCTTGTTGGCCTCATAAATCTTGATGCGCACCGGCGAGTCGGTGTTCTGCAAGGACTTGGCCACCTGCTCCATCACCTCGAGAAAGGTCCCGCTGAAGGTTGCGGGGTAGTCGATTGGGAAGTCCCGCTCCAGCTCCCAGGCCAACACCCAGCCATTCGCCTTGGCGAAATCGCGCAAGGCGGCGGAAACCCGCCCCTTCCCCGGGATCAGCCTGAGCGTGTCGCGCCCGGCTCCAGGCTCTGCCGCCCGCGCCGCCGGAACCGGATCGTTCGCCAGCGCCTCCGCGAAGGTCGCGCTGCCGCCATAGAGGCTATTCGGTTTCTTCTCGATCTTTCCCGAGCCATCGCCCAGGTAGAGAAAACCCGCCTGCGCATTCGCAATCAGCGCCAGGCTGGATGCAGCCATCACCACGTTCCACTTCATAACGCCGCCTATAAATTTACTTTAATACATACTATATCAAACAACTTAATAGACAAGCCAAGCGCAAGAATCGGACTCCGCCCCGCAGGGATACCAACAAAGCCTTGGCAGGAAAATATCCGCAGCACTATAGCATAGTAATTTTTTGTTTGATATAGTTAGTATTCAACCAAATAAAAATCAAGACATGGACGCTACCAAGACATTAATGGCCATCGCCACCGCCCTAGCCATGGCAGGCTGCGCGCTGCCCGCCGCCAAATCTCCGGGAAACGGCGCCGAGCTGAACATGCTGGACAAGGCACTGGAAGGCGCCTCCCTCACTCCGCCGGCGCCGAACCGGACGGCAGCCGACGCAAACGACGGCAACAGCGCGCAGACGGGTAAAACCCGCCTGTCGCGCAAGCCGGACGACAACTTGAACCGGCTCTACTCCGCCGACTACAGCGGGCCACCCAGCGGCATTCTTCAAGACATTGCCGATACGGTTGGCTGGCGCTTCGAACAGCGCGGCACCCCCGACGCCAACGCCGTCGTTCGCGTCAGAAGCGCGTCTCAGCCTGCCATGGCGGTTTTGCGCTCGATCGGCGAGCAATTTCCCTATGCGCTGGTTGTCGATGAGCGAGCCCAAAGCATCATGCTGGACTACACCAGGCTGATCATCGATCCCCAAGGCGCCAGTAAGCCACAGACCCAGAAATACTCGATGGATGGGGGCATTTTTTCCAGCCGCCGCTTTGCCGCGCGCATCGCGGATGGCTACAAGCGAAAAGGATTCGACTGCCAGATCAAAACCATCGGCCGCAAGTTTCAGATCCAGCTAGGACCATTCATCGACGACGGCAGCGGCGAACGCAGAGTACGCGATGTCCTGGGGCCGCTCAAACGGATCAGCCAGACCGCCTGAGCGCCCTGCACGGGTGCCACCGATGAAAACAGGAGATTGGGCAATGCCTGGCCAACCATGGGCGCAACGCAATGAAATCGATTTCAAAAACGCAATCGCCGCCTCGCCGGCTTCGACTCTGCTGGCTGCCGCCGCTGGTCGCGGCGCTGCTCGCGCAGCCCGCGCTGGCTGATAACCCCTCCGAACACTTCAACGTCCAACGCACCGCCAATTGCGCGCTGGACGCCTCGCGCCGCTTCAGCGTGCCCTACCTGCTGCTGATGGCGCTGAAAGTCAAGGAGTCCGGGGTCCAGTTCAGCAACCCCTACATCACCGGCCGCAACCGCAACGGCAGCAGCGACATCAGCTACTGGCAGATCAACGACAACTGGCTGCCCAAGCTGGCGCGCTACGATATCGACCGCGCCCGGCTATATGATCCCTGCGTCAATGTCCAGGTCGCCGCCTGGCTGCTCTCCTCCGAAGTGAGGCGCAGCGGCAGCTGGGAAGCCGGCATCGGCGCCTATCACAGCCCCACTCCGAGCAAGGCCCAGCCATACGCCGCCCACGTCTTGAAAATCTGGGCGGAGCTGCGGCGCAGCCATCCTGGGTGGAACTAGGCAAAGCAAGACTGATCGACAATGGATTAAATAGATTCAAAAGTTATATCCAGCATCATCGATATCTCCTTGTGGCAAGCGCGCGGCGGCATTAAGGTAAGCAATCATGACAAGCGCCTGCAGCCACCCGCCCACTCAACCGGAGCCCACGATGAAACTGGAAACCCTCGCCGTCCATGCCGGCTACAGCCCCGACCCGACCACCAAGGCGGTGGCGGTGCCGCTGTACCAGACCACCAGCTACGCCTTCGACAGCACCCAGCATGGCGCCGACCTGTTCGACCTCAAGGTGCAGGGCAATATCTACACCCGCATCACGAACCCCACCACCGACGTGCTGGAAAAGCGGATCGCGGCGCTGGAGGGGGGCATAGGCGCGCTGGCGGTGGCGTCCGGCATGGCTGCGGTCAGCTATTCGATCCAGACCATCGCCGAATCCGGCGACAACATCATCGCCACCCGCACCCTGTACGGCGGCACCTACAACCTGTTCGCCCACACCTTCCCGCAGCTGGGCATCGAGGTCCGATTCGTCGATTACAAGGACCCGGCCGCGATCGCCGCGCTGGTGGACGATCGCACCAAGGCGGTGTTCTGCGAATCGATAGGCAATCCGCTGGGCAATGTGGTGGACTTCGCCGCCTTCGCCGACGAGGCGCATCGCCACGGCCTGCCGCTGATCGTCGACAACACCGTGCCCTCGCCCTATCTGTGCCGTCCGTTCGAACACGGCGCCGACATCGTGGTCCACAGCCTGACCAAATACCTGGGCGGCCACGGCAACAGCATAGGCGGCGCCATCGTCGATTCCGGCAAGTTTCCATGGGGACAACACAAGGCGCGCTTCAAACGGCTGAACGAGCCGGACGTCAGCTATCACGGCGTCAACTACGTGGAAGCGCTGGGCGAGGCCGCCTACATCGCCCGCGCCCGCGTGGTGCCGCTGCGGAACATGGGCGCGGCGCTGTCGCCGTTCAACGCCTTCCTGATCCTGCAGGGCATAGAAACGCTGGCGCTGCGGATGGACCGCATCTGCGACAACGCATTGAAAGCGGCCAGTTTCCTGAAGGAAAGCGCGGCGGTGGAATGGGTGGAGTACGCCGGCCTGCCGAACCACCCCAGCAAGCCGCTGGCCGACCGCTATCTGGGCGGCCGCGCCTCGGGCATCCTGTCCTTCGGCATCAAGGGCGGCGCGGCGGCCGGCGGCCGTTTCATCGACGCGCTGCAGCTGGTGACGCGGCTGGTGAATATCGGCGACGCCAAGTCGCTGGCCTGCCACCCGGCCACCACCACCCACCGCCAGCTGTCGCCGGAGGAACAGCTGCAGGCCGGCGTGCGGCCGGAGCTGGTGCGGCTGTCGATCGGCATCGAGCACATCGACGACATCCTGGCCGATATCGGCCAGGCGCTGAAAGCCGCGGCGCAGTAAGCGCGCCGCCAAACGCATCCGGGCCGCGATCGCGGCCCGGATGCATTGACTCAAACCAGCGGACTCAACCCGCCTTGGCCGCAGGACGGACGCGCTGGCCGGCCCTGGCCGACGGCGGCCCCGGCTGGCGCTCGTTCTGCGGCTGGCTGGCCGCCGGCGCGGCAGGCGCGGACGGAACCGGCGGATTCATTTTCGACAGCCAGGGCAAGGCGCTCAGGTTGCCGTTGATGTCGGTTTTGGCGCTCTTGCAGCTCAGGCAGACCGGCTTGCCGTCGCGCTGCTTCAACGCGTTGTCCACCCGCTGGCCGAACAGGGCCTGCTGGTGCTGGCGCTGCCAGGCCAGCAGCGTGTCCGCCAGGTACGGCAGCGAGGGATCGCTCTGTCGGTAGTGGTTGCGGTAGACGGTCAGCCACAGCTGGCCGGCCTCGTCCTCGCTCAAGATGATGGTCTGGTAGGCGACGGTGACCGCGTCGCCGCGGCTGACGGTGCCGGCCAGCTCCAGCGCGTCGTTGTTGCGCAGCCGGACACAGCCGTGACTGCGGAAGCCCGGCACCGAGCCCGGCGCGTTGGTGCCGTGGAAACCCAGGCCCAGGCTGTTCTCGCCGAAGCGCACGAAGACCGGGCCCAGCGGATTGTTGGGGCCCGGCGGCACCACGGTCTGCACCTCCTTGCCGTTGCGCCGCATCTCTTCCTGGATGGACTTGGGCACGTGCCAGCTGGGCGCGCGGTAGATGCCGGTGATGTCGAAGCTGCCGGTCGGCGTCTGGGTCAGCATCTTGCCGACCGCCACCGGGAAAATCCGCGCCAGCTTGCCATCCTGATAGAGGAATAGCCGCGCCTGCGGCAGATTCAGCACCAAGTGGCGGCCTATGGGATTGACCGCGACATCCGGCGCGGGCATCACCGCCGCCTGTACGGGAACAGCCAGCCACCATCCCAGCGCCAGCACCGACAACCGCTTCAACATACCGCACCTTCTGTAACCATGATTCACGCTGCTGATTCTAACAGAAAGGCGGCGAATTCCGAGATCGTAAAAAAACCAGCAAGAATCGCCGGTTTTTGAGAAAATCCGCGTTTTACCGTTTGATTTTGCAAGCAAGACGATGACGCACGCACAGACTATTGCCCTGGTCGAATCGCTGGACCACGAAGGCCGGGGGGTCGCCCACGTTGACGGCAAGACCATCTTCATCGATGGCGCGCTGCCGTACGAAAAAGTTGTCTACAGCAGCTACCGCAAAAAGCCCAGCTACGAAAACGCCAACACCTCCGCGGTGCTGAAGGAAAGCTTCATGCGCGCCGAGCCGCGCTGCCCGCACTTCGGCGTCTGCGGCGGCTGCTCGATGCAGCACGTGGAGTTCACCGCCCAGGTGGCGATCAAGCAGCGCGTGCTGGAAGACAACCTGAAGCGCATCGGCAAGGTCAAGGCGGAACGCGTGCTCACTCCCATCGCCGGTCCGGCCTGGCACTACCGCCATCGAGCCCGCATGTCCGCCCGCATGGTGGCCAAGAAGGGCGGCGTGCTGGTGGGCTTCCATGAGAAAAGCTCCAGCTACATCGCCGAGATGCGCGAGTGCCACATCCTGCCCAAGCACATCTCCGACCTGATCATGCCGCTGCGCGCGATGATCGCCACGTTGTCCATCAGCCAGCGCATGCCGCAGGTGGAAGTGGCCGTCGGCGACAAGCTGGACATCCTGGTGTTCCGCAATATGGACGCCATCACCGACGCCGACTTCGCCATCCTCAAGGCGTTTTCCGACACGCACGGCGCCGCCGAGCGCCCGCTGCAGATCTGGCTGCAGCCCAAGGGCCCGGAGACCTGCTACCCGATCTACCCGCTGGACGCGCCCAAGCTGACCTACAGCATGCCGGAGTTCGCGGTGGAAATGCCCTATTACCCCACCGAGTTCACCCAGGTGAACCCGCAGATCAACGCGGTGATGGTGGCCCGCGCGCTGAAGTTCCTGGATCCGCAGCCGGGCGAGCGCATCGCCGACATGTTCTGCGGCATCGGCAACTTCACGCTGCCCATCGCCCGCTCCGGCGCGATCGTGCACGGCATGGAAGGCAGCCAGCCGCTGGTGAAGCGCGCGGTGGAGAACGCCACCCACAACGGCTTGCAGGACAAGGTGAGCTACGAGATGGCCAACCTGTTCGAGGTGACCGAGGAATCGTTCGCGGCCCTCGGCAAATTCGACAAGATGCTGGTGGACCCGCCCCGCGACGGCGCGGTGCAGCTGCTGAAGGCCATCACCGAGGACACCGCGCCCAAACGCATCGTCTACGTGTCCTGTAACCCGGCCACGCTGGCGCGCGACGCCGGCATCCTGGTCAATACCAAGGGTTACACGCTGAAGGCGGCCGGCATCATCAACATGTTCCCGCACACCGCCCACGTCGAGTCCGTGGCCTGGTTCGAAAAGACCAGCCCCTGCAAGACGCGCAAGGAAGTCGAGGAGATCGAGGCGATCGAAGCCGCCGAACGCGAGGCCGCCAAGGCGGCGCGCCTGGCGGAGGAAAACGCGGAGAAGGAGCGCAAGGCCGCCGAGCTGGCGGAGAAAGCCGCCGCCAAGGAAGCCCGCCGCGCGCATTATTTCGCCGAACAAGCCCGCCGCGAGGCGGAGGAAGCCCAATCGGGTCAGTAGACATGAAAAGCGGCCCGCCTCTGGCATTTGCCGGAGCGGGCCGCTTCTCTTTATCTAAAGACAGATTGTTTGATCTAAAGACAAGTATTATTCTCCGCTTCAGCGCATTGTGCTCACGCCGATGGCATTCGCTCCAAGCGCATGCCGCCCGGCGCGGCGCTGACCGCACTTTTATAAAAACCGGCGCAAGGCCCGCGGCATCAGGCGGGACCGGAACCATGCTCGATACCTGCCTAGGCAGGGGGAAACCCACAAAGCGACTTCATCATGCATATCGTCCAATTCATCATCGGCCTGATCGTGGTACTGGCCCTCACCCAGTTGGTCGCCCGCGACCGCAAGAACATCAAGATCCGCTCCGTGATCCAGTTGCTGGTCATCGAGATCGCCCTGGCGTTCTTCCTGCTCAACACGACGTATGGCCTCGCCATCGTCGGCAGCATTTCCGGCGTCTTCACCAAGCTGATGGACTTCGCCGGCGAAGGCACCAAGTTCGCTTTCGGCGGCATTCAGAACAAGGATGAATTCAGCTTCTTCCTGAACGTGCTGATGCCCATCGTGTTCATCTCGGTGCTGATCGGCATCCTGCAGCACATCCGCGTGCTGCCGGTGGTGATCCGCGCGATCGGCTTCGTGCTGTCCAAGATCAGCGGCATGGGCAAGATCGAGTCGTTCAACGCCATCAGCTCGATGATGGTCGGCCAGTCCGAAAACTTCATCGCCTACAAGAACATCATCCACACCTTCGACGAGAAGCGCATGTACACGCTGGCCGCCACCGCGATGTCCACCGTGTCGATGTCCATCGTCGGCTCCTACATGCAGATGATCGAGCCGCGCTTCGTGGTGACCGCGCTGGTGCTGAACCTGTTCAGCACCTTCGTGGTGCTGTCGCTGATCAACCCCTACGACAGCGCGCTGGGCGAGGACGAGCTGATCAGCAGCGACGCGCACCGCGTGTCCTTCTTCGAGATGCTGGGCGAGTACATCCTGACCGGCTTCAAGATCGCCGTGATCGTGGCCGCCATGCTGGTCGGCTTCATCGCGCTGATCGCCTGCGTGAACTTCATCTTCACCTCCATCTTCGGCATCAACTTCCAGACCATGCTGGGCTACGTGTTCTGGCCGTTCGCCTGGCTGATGGGCGTGCCGGCGCACGAGGCGCTGACCGCCAGCAGCATCATGGCCACCAAGCTGGTGACCAACGAGTTCGTCGCCATGCTGGAGCTGAAGAACCAGGCGGCGCACCTGTCCAGCTACACCCGCGGCGTGCTGTCCATCTTCCTGGTGTCCTTCGCCAACTTCAGCTCGATCGGCATCATCGCCGGCGCGGTGAAGGGCCTGGACGAAGAGCGCGGCAACATGGTGTCCCGCTTCGGCCTGAAGCTGGTCTACGGCTCCTCTTTGGTGAGCATCCTGTCGGCGCTGATCGCCGGCCTGGTGCTGGCTTCCTACTGAGCCCCGCCCGCTCCGTCAAACCGCCCGCCCCTGCGCGGGCGGTTTTGTTTTGCCCCGCCCTGCCGCATAATGGCCGCCTGACCTACTAGAAGAATCCGCCATGTCGCACAAGCCGCTCAGCGAGCAAGAATACCAACGCCTGTCCGCCACCCTCGCCCGCTTCGCCGGCCACGGCTGCATGAGCCTGGAGCGGCTGGACGGCTTCTTCGCCGCGCTGCTCGCCGGGCCGGAAGCCGTGCGCCCGGCCGAGTGCCTGCCGCTGATCCTGGGCGACGCTTTCGACGACGAATCGGCCTTCCCCAGCGAAAAAGCGCTGGAACAGTTCGTGGCGCTGCTGCGCGGACACTGGCAGGACATCGCCGAAGCGCTGAAGCAGGGAGAGTTCCAGCCGTGGCTGGACGCCGACGCCGCCGGCCAGACCCTCGGCAACGACTGGGCCGAAGGCTTCGCCGCCGGCATGGAGCTGCTGAACGACGACTGGGGCCTGCTGTTCGACTCGCCCGACAACGCGCCGCTGCTCGAGCCGATCATGATCCTGGGCTTCGAACGCCATCCCGACCCGGAAATGCGCCCCTTCCTCGACGCCATCGACGCCGAGACCCGCGCCGAGCTGTTGGCGTCGCTCTCCCCCTCCGTGCATGGCATCCATGATTTCTTCGCCGCCATCCGCCGCCAGCTGGAGCAGGAAGAACAGGAACTGGAACAGGCAGAGCCGCGCCGCCCGCGCTGAACGATACGGTAAACCGGACAGCTGGCTTGCGCGTTAAGAAACGGTCATTCTTCCAAAGCGGGCGCGGCGAATCCGCCGCCCGTTTCTTCCGCGTCCTATCCAAGGGGGAGCCATGAACGCGACCGAAGCCTTGCTGTTTGCCGTGATCCAGGGCATCAGCGAATTATTTCCCGTCAGCAGCCTGGGTCACGGCGTGCTGATACCCGACTGGCTGCACTGGTCGATCAACCGCACCCATCCCGACTTCCTGCCCTTCATGGTGATGCTCCATCTGGGCACCGCCGCCGCGCTGCTGATCTACTTCCGCCGCGACTGGCTGGACCTGGTCGGCGGCTGGCTGAAAGCCGGCGGCCGCGCCAGCAATCCGCACGCGCGCCTGATGTGGCTGGTGATCGCCGGCACCATACCGGCCGGCCTGCTGGGCCTGCTGCTGGAGAAGCAGCTGCGCGCGCTGTTCACCAGCGCCACCGCCGTGCTGGTTTTCCTGGCGCTGAACGGCCTGATGCTGCTGTGGGGCGACCGCCTGAAAAAGAAGACCGCCTCGCACGAGCTGTCCGAGCTGACCTTCGCCGGCGCGATCAAGATAGGCGCCGGCCAGGCGCTGGCGCTGCTGCCGGGCTTTTCCCGCTCCGGCGCCACGCTGGTGGCCGGCCTGGCCCACGGCCTGGATTACGCCTCCTCCGCCCGCTTTTCCTTCTTGCTGGCCACGCCCATCATCACCGCGGCGGGCATCCTGGAAATTCCCAAGCTGGCGCACCACAGCGGCTCCGCGCAATGGGGGCTGCTGCTCGCCTGCGGCGCCGTTTCGGGACTGTGCGCCTATGCCAGCACCTGGTTTCTGATGCGCTACTTCAAGAAAACCGAAATCGAGTCGCTGCGTCCCTTCGGCTTTTACTGCCTGCTGGTCGGCCTTGTCGGTTTACTGGTCAAACTTGTATGAATGCGCTGGACTTGGCCATGCCTTGATATAAAATGGCATGTGACCAGTAATTCTACTTATTGAAATACAGATGGCGCCGCCAAACGGCGCTATCTGTGTTTGGAATGCTGGCTCGAGGCGTCAGACCTCATCAAATAATGACATTTTGGAAGAATGAACGTATTGGAAGACCGTAAGAACGAACGCCTGCCCAGCGACCTGGCCAGGCGCGCCACCGCCATCATCGAGATGCCGGACGGCGTGCTGGTCACCGCCAGCCGCGGCGGCCGCTACAACCTCCCAGGCGGCAAGGCCAATCGCGGCGAACTGCGCTCCCAGGCGCTGATTCGCGAGATCCGCGAGGAAACCGGCCTGCGCATCAACTCCATGTTGTACCTGTTCGACCACATCACCCCGTTCAACGCCCACAAGGTCTACCTGTGCATCGCCCAGGGACAGCCGAAGCCGCAGAACGAGATCGAGCGCATCGCGCTGGTGTCGTCGCCGGATACCGATATGGATTTGTTCGTCGAAGGCCGGGCCATCCTGCGCCGCTACGCCAGGCTGCGCAACGAGGAAACCGCCAAAGGAGAGGCGCTGCGCGCATTGCTGGGCCTGGCCCGCTACATCGCCAAGGTGGACTGAGGGCTCAAACCCTCAAAACAAAAAGGACACGCGTGCGCGTGTCCTTTTTTCTTGCCCGCGATGCGGTTTATTTTTTCACCGCCGACGCGGCATCGCTGGCGGCGCCCTGCTGCCGCATCATCTCCACCATCTCCTGGGGAAGCTCCACCCAGCCCGCAGTCTTGGCGAAAGACAGCGTGGCCGCCAGCAACAGCAGCGACAAGGGCGCGAACAGCACCACGCCGGCCAGAGTGCGCATCACAGACACCTGCGCCACCTTGGACAGCGCGTTGACCAGCACCACCAGTCCAAGCAGCGACAACAGGATGTCGATCACCTTGGCGGCATCTCCCGGCAGCCAGCTGGTCAGCGGCTCCACGAATTGCAGGCCGCTGGCCACCACCACCAGGCCGAACAGCGAACCGCTGACTTCGCCCTTGCCCCAGCGCAGCCAGACGCCCATGAAGCGGGCGAACAGCAGGGTCTGCAGCCAGGTGAACAGCACCATGAAGCCGATGCGGCCGGCGATATTGCCGCCCAGCTCGGCGGTATCGCCGCTGGAGACCGCGCCCATCAGCGTCAGCAGCAGCGCCGGCTGCCACCAGGCGTACTGGTAGGCGGCCAGCGGCTTGACCCGCAGGCGCAGCAAATCAAGCACATCGTCGATCAACAGGCGCATGGCATCCTCAGTCGAAAACCACGGTCTTGTTGCTGTACGACAGCACGCGGTTGTCCAGATGCCAGCGCACGGCGCGGGACAGCACCACTTTTTCCAGATCGCGGCCCTTCTCCACCAGATCCTCCACCGTGTCGCGATGCGAGATGCGGGTGACTTCCTGCTCGATGATCGGACCCTCGTCCAGATCCTCGGTCACGTAGTGGCTGGTGGCGCCGATCAGCTTCACGCCGCGCGCGAAAGCGCGGTGGTAGGGCTTGGCGCCGTCGAAGGCCGGCAGGAAGCTGTGGTGGATGTTGATCACGCGGTCCGGATAGCGCTCGACGAAGCCGCTGGACAGGATCTGCATGTAACGGGCCAGCACGATGAAATCGACGCCGGCCTCTTCCAGCAGGCGGAACTGCTCGGCCTCGGCCTCGGCCTTGTTGTCCTTGGTGACCTTGATCACATGGAAGGGAATGCCGTTGAATTCCACCAGGCGGCGGCAGGTTTCATGATTGGAGATCACCAGCGGGATGTCGCAATCCAGCTCGCCGATGCGCCAGCGGTGCATCAGGTCCACCAGGCAATGCTCGTACTGGGATACGAAGATGGCCATCCGCGGCTTGCGCGCGGACAGCGACACCTTCCAGTTCATGCCGTGCTCGTCGGCGATGGGCTGGAACGCGGCGGCGAAACTGTCCATCGGCAGCGTGAAGCCGTCCAGATCCCACTGCACCCGCATCAGGAACAGGTTTTCGCTGGTGTCCTGATGCTGGTCCGCATGCATGATGTTGGCGTTGTAGGTCATCAGGAAATTGGCGATGGCCGCTACCAGGCCCTTCTTGTCCGGCGCGCTGATCAACAGCGTCGCCGAGTGCTTGTCGTGACTCATGAAGCAAATCCGTAAATTAGTTTTACATGATACTAAAACAGCCGCGGACGGCTGTCTGCAAATTCGCGCGCGGCATGACGCGGTCAAGCCGCCGCCGCGGAAAACAAAATCGCCACAGCCCGGCGCGGCGGCGGCTGTGGCGAACTGGCTGGCGGCCGCCGCTCGGGCGGCATTCGGCTCAGGCGTTCAGATTGGCGGAATCCAGCGTATTCTGCAACAGCGTCGCCACCGTCATCGGCCCCACGCCGCCCGGCACCGGGGTGATGAAGCCGGCCCGCTCGCGCGCGACGTCGAATTCCACATCGCCGCACAGCTTGCCGGAGTCCAGCCGGTTGATGCCCACGTCGATCACCACCGCGCCCGGCTTGATCCACTCGCCCTTGACGAAGTTGGGGATGCCGACGCCGGCCACCAGAATGTCGGCGCCAGCCACTTCCTCCGCCAGATTCTGCGTCGCGCTGTGGCAGACGGTGACG
Source organism: Chromobacterium sp. Ag138 (assembly GCF_055181315.1). Lineage (NCBI taxonomy): Bacteria > Pseudomonadati > Pseudomonadota > Betaproteobacteria > Neisseriales > Chromobacteriaceae > Chromobacterium > Chromobacterium sp. Ag138. Next base: position 5,014,381 of record NZ_JBUPWA010000001.1, on the reverse strand, counting down.
GTGGCGCGCGCCAGCAGCATTTCCAGCGCCTGCGGACGGCCTACGATATTGGACGCGCCGACGATCACCGCCTTCTTGCCCTTGGGATCGATGCCGTACTCTTCCAGCAGCGTCATCACGCCGCGCGGCGTGCACGGCCGCAGCAGCGGCATCTTGATCGCCAGGCGGCCTACATTATACGGGTGAAAGCCGTCCACATCCTTTTTCGGATCGATGCGCTCGATCACCGCCTGCGGATCGATCTGCGCCGGCAGTGGCAATTGCACCAGGATGCCGTCCACGCCGGCGTCCGCATTCAGGCCATCGATGATTTCCAGCAATTGCTGCTGGCTGGTGGATGCCGGCAAATCATAGGCGACGGAACGGATGCCCGCCTTTTCGCAGGCCTTTTTCTTGCTGCCCACATAAACCGCGGAGGCCGGATTGTCGCCGACCAGGATCACCGCCAGCGCCGGCGCCCGCTTGCCCTGCCCCAGACGCTCTTCCACGCCCGCGCGCACCATGTCCAACAGTTTTTCCGCTACCGCCTTGCCATCGATCAATTGTGCCGACATGCCTGATTCCCATATTGGTGCAATGAATAACGGCCGCTATTCTCGCATTAATTGCGCAGTGCAGTAAGGGCGCTCGGCGGATTATTTTTCTTAAGATCAAGATAAATAAAGAAAAAACAAACACGCTATTCCAGCGCGGCGAAAACACCCCGGAAAGCCCCGAAAATATTTGCACAAAGCCGTTGACAGTCCCATGCCTCATCCGTATAGTTGCGGTCTCTGTTCGGGGCGTAGCGCAGCCTGGTAGCGCACCTGATTTGGGATCAGGGGGTCGCGAGTTCGAATCCCGCCGCCCCGACCAGACACAATGCCCGATAGAGCGCCCGTAGCTCAACCGGATAGAGCACCAGCCTTCTAAGCTGGGGGTTACAGGTTCGATTCCTGTCGGGCGCGCCAGCCGCTTAAGCGGCGGCAAACAAACAGTGGTGGATATAGCTCAGTTGGTAGAGTCCCGGATTGTGATTCCGGTTGTCGTGGGTTCGAGTCCCATTATCCACCCCACAATTTGCAAGATTGCGGCATCGCCGCGGTCGCACTGTTTCGACGGTGGATGTAGCTCAGTTGGTAGAGTCCCGGATTGTGATTCCGGTTGTCGTGGGTTCGAGTCCCATCATCCACCCCAAGGTTTCGACCATCGCGTCATCAGCGGTGGATGTAGCTCAGTTGGTAGAGTCCCGGATTGTGATTCCGGTTGTCGTGGGTTCGAGTCCCATCATCCACCCCAGAAACAGCAAAGCCCGACCTCGTGTCGGGCTTTATCTTTTCCCGCCTCCGCAATTATAGAATTGCGACAAAAATGTTCAGTTTTGCCGCTTGCCAGTACAGTGAAGCTCCGTATAATCGAATACATTTGCATGTATCCGATTGACTGACAGATAAGCCCATCCACCATGACCACCCTGCAGCCGATCAAGCGCCAGACGCTTACCAGCGCCGTCACCGAATCCCTTCGCCGACGCATCCTGTCCGGCGAGTTCGCCGACGGCCAACAACTGCGCCAAGAGGCGCTGTCCAATGAATACGGCGTCAGCCGGGTGCCGGTGCGGGAAGCGCTGCGGCAATTGGAGGCCGAAGGGCTGATCCAGATCATCGATCACAAGGGCGCGCTGGTGTCCAAGCTGTCGCTGGAAGACATCCTGGAGTTGCTGGAAGTGCGGGCGATGCTGGAGTGCTCGCTGCTGAAGGCCGCCATCCCCTGTCAAAGCTCGGCCGACCACGACGCCGCCCAGCAGACGCTGCGCGAGTTCGAAGTCGCCCTCAACAACAATGACGTGCGCCACTGGGGCGAGATCAACTCCCGCTTCCACCTCGCGCTGTACCGCGCCGCCAAGCGCCCGAACACGCTGGCGCTGATCGAGCAGCTACACAACAAGACCGACCGCTACACGCGGATGCAGATCCTGTTCACCCGCACCATGGAGCGCGCGCACGAAGAGCATACCCGGCTGCTGGAGCTATGCCGCCAGGGCAAGGCGGACGAGGCGGCGGAATTCCTGCGCTTCCACATCCTGTCCGCCGGCCACGCGCTGGAAAGCTATCTGAAGGGCCAGCAGGCCAATCACTGAGCGCAGCCGCTCCGCCAATCGGCGGCGGCCCGCCGCAACGCTTCGGCCAGATACAGGCAGGCGGGCCCGGCTGACGCAGGCTCGGCCAGCACCAGGTACAGCGAGGCCTTGCGCACCGCTCCGCTCTTCAGCGGCAGCAGCTTCAAGCTGCCGTCGGCCAACTGCCGCCGGATGCGGTGCCGCGCCAGCCAGGCGAACGCCAGGCCGGCCTCCACCATCGCGATGCCCGTCTCCGGCTGCGACACCGTCCAGCGCTGATGCGCGCCCAGCCAGCCTTCGTCCCGCGGCTGGCGAATGCCGGAATCGCGCAGCACCACCTGCACCTCGCCGCGCAGCCTTTCGCCATCCAGCTCCGCGCCCAGCGCGTGCAGGCGATGGCTAGGTGCCGCGCAGGCGATGAACTCCGCGTCCAGCAGCCAGTCGCCCAGAAAACCCTGGGGCACGCGCCCCGCCACCGCCAAGGCGGCATCGCCCTGGTACAAGGCGTCGTCGGCGCCCGACATCACCACCTCATGCAGCTGCAGCCGCGTCTCCCGGCAGTGCCCGGCGAAATCGCCGCAGGCGGCCAGCACCACCTCGGACGGCAACAGGCTGTCCAACGCCACCTTCAGCTCCGGCTCCCAGCCCCGGCGCAGGCTGCCCGCGCGGCGCTCCAGCCTGTCGGCGTGGCGCAGCAGCTCGGCGGCTTCGCGCAGCAACACTTCACCCTCGCCGGTTAGCCGCATCCGCCGCCCGTCCTGCCTCAACAAGGCCACATCCAGCTGCTCCTGCAGCCTGGCCACCGCGTAGCTGACCGACGATTGGCTGCGGTGCAGCTTCTCCGCGGCCTGGGCGAAACCGCCCTCTTCCACTATGGCCCGCAACACCTGCCACTGCTCCAGCGTCGTTTTCATGATTCATCATATTTTTAGATATGTATGCGTTGAATTTTGCGCTTTTTCATCTGATTTTTCACTGCAAGAATAAGGCAATGCATTCAGACCGGAGAGCAAAATGAGCAAGACCAGCCGTGAAGTGGAACACATCATCAATGGCCGCGAGGTATCGGACGGCGCCGGCGTGCGCCTGCTGCGGGTGCTTACCGCCGACCTGCAACGGCGGCTGGATCCCTTCCTGATGCTGGACGAGTTCCGCTCCGACAATCCAGACGACTACATCGCCGGCTTTCCCAGCCACCCGCACCGCGGCTTCGAAACCATCACCTACATGCTGGCGGGCCGCATGCGCCACCGCGACAACGCCGGCAACGAGGGCCTGCTCGGGCCCGGCGGCGTGCAATGGATGACCGCAGGACGCGGCATCGTCCATTCCGAATTGCCGGAACAGGAGAACGGCCTGATGCACGGCTTCCAGCTGTGGCTGAACCTGCCGGCGGATCGCAAGTTGTGCGAACCGTGGTATCGCGACATTCCCGCCGCCGAAATTCCATCGGTCCCGGCCGCCGGCGACGCGAGGCTGATAGCGGGCAACTGGCGCGGCCAGGCCGGCGCGGTGCAGCGCGACGCCACCGAACCGCTTTACCTGGACCTGCATCTTGATGCCGGCGGCGAAGACACGCTGGAAATCCCGGCCGGCCACAACGCCTTCCTCTATGTTTACCAGGGCGAGGTCGCCGTCGGCGCGCGGCAGCGCGGCGTCAAGGCCAGGCAGATGGCGGTGCTGGACAATCGCGCCGGCAACGACGGCGTCGTCGTGCGCGCCGCGGCCGACAGCCGCCTGCTGCTGATCGCCGGCAAACCCCTGGGCGAGCCCATCGCCCAGTGGGGACCGTTTGTGATGAATACGCGCGAACAAGTGGAAGAAGCCATCAGCGATTTCCGCGACGGACGCTTCTGATCCGCAACTCATTCCAGCGCCGCCGGCAAGCGCCCGCGCGCGGCGAACGCCGCGACACGGCATCAGGGCTTTGCCGGCTGCCAGGAGAAACCGCCATGTCATTGCTTACCCAGACCATATCCAGCCAGACCCGCGACATCGGCTTTCCGGTGCGCCGGCTGTTGCCCACCCGCCAGGCGCGCCGCGTCGGCCCCTTCGTGTTTCTCGATCACATGGGCCCGGCCCATTTCGCCGCCGAAGGCAGCGCCGGCGATGTGCGGCCCCACCCTCACATCGGCCTGGCCACCGTCACCTACCTGTTCTCCGGCGCGATGATGCATCGCGACAGCCTGGGCACGGTGCAGCGCATCGAGCCCGGCGCGGTCAATCTGATGACCGCCGGCAGCGGCATCACCCACTCCGAGCGGGTGCCGGCCGACATCCGCCGGCAAGGCGCGGCGGTGGAGGGCATGCAGTTGTGGCTGGCGCTGCCGGACGAACTGGAGGAATGCGAGCCGGCCTTCGCCCATTACCCGGCCGAGGACTTGCCGCGCTGGAACCAGGGCGGCGTGGAGCTGAACCTGTTGATGGGCGAAGGCTGGGGCCGCAGCGCGCCGGTCGCCTATCCGCTGCCGGTATTCTACGCCAGCGCCGTCATGCCGGCCGGCGCGAGGCTGGCGCTGCCGGAAGGCGTGGAAGAACTGGCCGCCTATGTCGCCTCCGGAGAGTTGGAGGTAGACGGCGCCGCGCTGGGCTCCAATCAGCTGGGCCTGCTGCGAACCGGCCAAGGCGGCGAACTGCTCGCGCTCAGCGACAGCCGGGTGATGCTGCTGGGCGGCACGCCGCCGGCCAGCCCGCGCTATCTGGACTGGAACTTCGTATCCAGCCGCCGCGAGCGGCTGGCCCAGGCGCGCGCGGATTGGATCGAGCAGCGTTTCCCGATGGTGCCGGGCGAGACCGAGTTCATTCCCCTGTAGTAACAGCCACTCCAAAACAAAACCCCCGCCAGTATTCTGACGGGGGTTTTCGCGGTTGACCACGCGCCTTACTTGCTCTCGATGCCGCCCTTCACCACGGTCAGCGCATTCTCGTGCTCGGCGCGGATCAGCGGCGCCTTGCCGGAAGTCACATCGCTGACCGCCTGCTTCAGGATGCCGGACAGAGTGCTGTTCAGCTTGACCCCGCCGCCGCCGTTGTAGCGCTCGGTGGCGATATCGGCGGTTTCCACCTTGGAATCGCCCAGATCCACCTTGCCGTTGGCGGACGAGACGGTCGCGCCGGTCAGCTGGGTCTTGCCGCCCACTTGCAGCGCCACGCCGTCGGCGCCGGCGATGCCGGTGACGGCGCCGACCGAGTTGTCGCGCTTGACGCTGACGTCCACGTCGGCCTTCAGCTCGGTGCCCTTGTCCTGGGCGTTCAGCAGCTTATCCTTCAGCGTGTTGCCGCCTTTGCGCGCCAACGTGTCCAGCGTGCCGGACTTGGCCGGGCCGGAAGTCGGCTGCTCGGGCAGGGTGACGGTTTCGCTGCTGGCGTTGAAGCTCACCGCATTGGTGGTGTCTTCCTTCAGGCCCTTGTTGAAGGCGAAGCTGTCGTACTTCTCCTTCACCTTGTCGGACGCGGCGTTGACCAGTTCGGTGCCCTTCTCCTTCACCTTGTCTTTCAGCGGGCCGGCCTTGTCGGCGGCCTGGTCGACCAGGCTGGCCTCCTTGCCGTTGGAGCTGTTGACGCCCAGCGCCACATCCACCTTGACGCTGTTGTCGCGGTCCTGACGGCTTTCCAGCGCCAGCTTGCCGCCCACTTGGCCAGCGACGGTCTTGCCGCTGACGTTGGCGCCGGCCAGCGTCGCGTTGCCTTCGGCGTTCAGCTCCACCTGCTGCTTGCCGGTGATGGAAGCATTGGCGTTGCTCAGCTTGTCCTGCTGATCCACCTTGACGCTCAAGCCCGCGCTCACCTCATGCACGTTCTTGGTGCTGTCCGGCTTGATCTGGCCGTTTTCCTTGTCGCTGCTGGCCTTGTTGCCGCCGCCGATATTGCCGGCCACGCTCCAGTTGTTGCGCTGGCTGCTGGACTGCGCCGACTCCAGGCGGACATCGCCCTGGCTGTCCAACTTGACGCTGTCGCCCTGCACCTGGGTGCCGCTCAGGCGGACGCCGCCGCTGCCGGCCTCGATGCTGGCCTTGCCGCCGCTGGCCACGCTGCCGCCAGCTTGGCTGCGGCTGGACTCGTCGGTGCTGGCGTAATTGCCGCCGGCGCCCACGTTGAAGCCCTGGCTCGCCTTCTCCTGGCCGTTGCTCTGGCTGCCCCCGGCCTTGACGTCGAAGCCCCACTGGCTGCCGGATTTGTCGGCGCTGGATTCGGCGGCCTTGAACTCCACCTTGTCGCCTTTCAGCGCCACGTCGCCGCGGCTGGCGATCTTGTCGCCCTGCAGCGCCAGCTTGCCGCCGGCCGTCAGCGCCACGCCGGCATCGGCATCCACGCCGCCGGTGACGGCGGCGCTGGAGTTGGCTTGCTGCTTGTCCACGCTCACCGCCACCCCGCCGCTGCCGCCGACATTCTTGCCGCCGCCTTCGATCGGGCTGGTGGTGATGGCCAGATTGGCCTTGCCGCCCACGGTGCGCTGCTCGCTGCTGCTGGTGTTGTTCGCCTGGGTGAAGCTCAGGTCGCCGCCGGCGTTCACACTGGCCGCGCCCTTGCCGCCGGCGATGGCCACGCCCTGGTAGGCGGCGTTGTTGTCCACGTCCACCTTGACGCCGTTGCCGGCGCGGATGCCGCCCGTCACCGCGGTGGAGCTGGACGAAGCGCTGGTCACCGTGCTGCCGCTGCCAGCCGCCTTGACGTTCACGTCCTCGCCAGTGGTGGTGTAGACGCGCACGCCGACATCAGCCTCGGTCTTGCTGCCGCTCTGGCTCTGGGTATTAGCCGCGGCGGTGAACTGGTGGCTGTCCGCCTTGATCTCCACCGTGTTGCCGGCCTGGTACTGGGTGCCCTGGTCGCTGAGTCCGGCCTTGGCGTCCACCTTGACGTTGCCGCCGTTCAGGCTGCTGACCTGCGCGGTGCTCGACTGGCTGGTTTCCGAGCCGACGCCGGCCTTGACGCCGACATCCACGCCCAGATTGGCCGCGCCCAGATTGCCCGCGGCGCCTGCCGCGCCGACCACATCGCCCTTGACGACTTTTTCGCCGGCCGCCACCAGCGGGCGGGTCACGCCGCTGTAGTCGGCGTTGACGCCCACTTCCACGCCCCAATGGCTGCTGTCGGTCGTGGTTTTCTGGGTGCTGTTGGCCGCCTGGTTGTCGATTCGGCCGCCAGCCAGCTTGATGTCGCCATCAGCCTTGACCTGTGTGCCCTGGTTGCGGATGTCGCCGTCGCCATTGCCGGCGACGATGCTGACGCCGCCCTTGGAGCTGATGGCGCTGACTTGCGCTGTGCCGCTCTCGGACTGGCTGCGGGTGTTTTTCTGGTCCACGCCCAGCGCCAAGCCGGTCTTGTCCAGGCCGGCGTCGATATAGACGCCGCCGCCGGTGACGCTGCTGCTCTTGCTTTCCTTCACCGTGTCCTGCGCCGCGCTCAGGCTGACGTTCTGGCCGCTGAGGGCCGCGCCGCCGGCGCCGGCGTTCAGCTTGGAGCCGGTCACCGCCAGATCGCCCTGGGCATTGAGCGCCACCTTGTCGCCGGACAACGTCGCCGCCTGGTTCTGGGTCGCGTCGCGATCCACGCTGCTGCTGGTGTGCTCGATGCGCACGCCGCCGCGGTACTGCTTGTCGCCGGTGATGTCGCCGACGCCACGCAGCGCCAGCTCGGTGTCCTTGCTCTGCACGGTGTCGCGGGTCTGCGACGCCGCCACCTTGATGTCGCCGTTCGCGGAAACATTCAATTCGCCGCCGGCGCGCACCTGGCTGCCGCTGATCGCCACGTCCTTGGCCGACTGGATGGTCAGATTGGTGTCGGACTTCAGCTCGGCGTTGACCGCCTGCTGCTGGCTGGCGTTGCCCTTGCTGCTGCTCTTGGTGATGTTGAAAGCGGTGCCGCTGCGCTGGTCGGTGCGGGTTTGCGACTGGTTGACCACGCTGTCGATGCTGACATCGCCGTTGCGGCTGATCGCCACCGCGTCCTGCTCGCCGCGGGCGCGGCTGCCGGAGATGGCCACGCTGTCCCCCTGCAGCGTCAGCTTGCCGCCGGCGGTCAGGTCGCTGCCGGTGTTGACGGTGTCGCTCTTGCCGTTGTCGCGGTTGCCGCCGCCGCCGATGCCGCCCCAGTACACCTGGTCGTTGCGCTGGTTGTTCTGGCTCACGGTCTGCTGCACGCCCAGGCTGAGCGCGCCGCCCGCGTTCAGGCCGGCGTCGCGGCCGGCGGCCAGCTTGGCCGCCTTGGCGTCGATGTCGCCGCTGGCGCGAATGTTCAGATCGCGGCCGGCGCGCAGCTGGCTTTGCGCCAGGCGTTGCTCGCTGGAAGCGTTGTCCCAGGAGCCGGTTTCCAGGCTGGCGCCGTCGTTCTTGCGGTTGCCCTGGTCGCGGCGGGTATCGGTTTCCGTCACGCCGCTCAGCTTCACGCCGCCGTCGGCCTGCAGGCGGATGTCCTGGCCAGCGCTGACGCTGCCGCCGCGGATGGCGATCTGGCCGCGCGGCTGCGCGCCGTCGGCCGCCTGATTGTCAGCAGCCGATGCCGCCGCGGTCAGCGTGGCGTCCTGATCGGCGCGAATACGCACGCCTTCCTGGCGCTGGGTGGTTTCGTTCTGGTCGCGGTTGTACGCCCAGGAGTTTTTCCAGGCGTGGTTGCTGCTGCTGGATGCGCTTTCCGCCAGCTGGCTGTCCAGTGTCACGTCCTTGCCGCTGACCGCCACATTGCGGCCGCTAATGTCGGTGGCCGCCAGCGTGACGGCATCGCCGGCGCTGAGCGCCACATCGTCGCGCGCGCTGATGGCGCTGCGCTTGATGCGGATGTCGCTGCTGTTGCTGGCGGTATTGGTTTCGCCGGTTTTCCAGATGAACCAGCTCTCGTCATGGCTGCTGTCCTGGGTGGTGGAGGTCTCCACGCGGCCGCGGCTGTCGATCTGCCGCGCGGCCAGGGCCACCTTGCCTTCGCTGGCGTGGATCTGCGCGCCTTCCAGCGCCAGTTTGCCCTGATTGGCCACCACCGATACTTCCTGCGCGCCGTTCAGGCTGCCGCCCACGTTCACGCCAGCGCCGTCGGCGGTGCTGATGATGTTGATGCGACCGGCCTGCATCGCGCCCAGGAACACGCTGTCCAGCGAGCCCACGCCTTCAGGCGCCTTGTCGCTGCGGATGATCTTGGCCTCGTCGCCCTGGTAATCCACCAGGTTGAAGCCGGCGCGGACATTGATCCGGTCGCGCGCGGAGACATTGCCGCGCACATCGATGCGCGGCGCGATCAGGTCCAGCACATTGACGCCGCTCAGGCCGGCGCCGTTGACGCTGAGCGCGTTGCCGTTCATCGCCGCCTGCAAAGAGGCGATGGCGCCGTTTTCGATATTGGCGTTGCCCACCAGCAGCGACGCGCGCGGGGTATTGATGAAGCCGCAGCCGCTGCAGGTAATGCCGTTGGGGTTGGCCAGCACATAGTCGGCGGCCTTGCCGAACACTTCTTGCTTGCCCAGCAGCAAAGACGGATTGCGGCTGATCACTTCATTGAGGATCACGCTGGCCTCGCGCCCGCCCAGCAAGGCGTTGGCGCCCAATTGGCCGGCCAGCTGCGATTGGCCGCCGGTGGCGGAGTTGTTGAACACCGCGCCCGGCTTGCCGACATTGAAATCCTGGTACTGGTTATGCGACAGGCCCGCGGCGCTGGGCGCCACGATATTCACCACCGCCGCGCCGTTGGCGGCGTTGCTCACCTGCGGCTGCGCGCCGTTGCCGCCTGCGACGATGCCGGCTGCCAGCGTGGCTTCCGCCACGCAAAACGCCAGGGTCAGCGCCGCGGCCACTTTCCCCGTTGCCGATAATCCGAAATTTATTTTTTTCTTCATGATTTGAGTCCCGTTCATCTAGAGAACAAGCAGATCCGGCCTCAGGCCGCTCCATCCAACCCATGTCACGCGGGCATCGCCATGCCTGCCAGCCGATGCTTCCCCACGCTAAAACATACGTTTGATTTCCAATCTACGTCTCTTTTTAAATCAATTCAAATGAAATACTGCCAATACCACTTAGTCGCGGCCGGACCTAATTTCTTTCAAAAGAACTTTTACATAGCAAAATAAATACCTTTGGCATCACCAGGACAGCGCTAGCCTGGCTAACACTTGATGGCCTTCCTGTTGCCAATCGGCCGGCTTGCGCAAAGGCCGGCTGTATTCCAGATCCAAGCTGGCCTTGCGATAGCTGAGCGCCAGGCCCAGGCTGGCGCCGGCGATGCTCTGCCACTGCTGGATCGATCGGTGCGGCAATACCCGGCCGCCGTCCAGACCGACGCGCGGCGTCACGCCGACGCCGGCCATCTCGAAGCGGCGCGACAAGGTATTGCGCCAGGACCAGCCGGTCTCCCCGGCCAGAGTGTTGCGGCGAAAACCGCGCACCGCGCTGGCGTCGGACACGTCCATCTGCTCGACGCCGGGCAGGTAGTCGCGGCTGGTCTGGCCGACCAGCACGCTGTTGAGCTGGTACGGCCCGCCGGGAAAGGCCAGGCTTTGGAACCAGTTCAGCGACGCCTTCCACTTGGTGAACTGCGGATTCGGGCCGTCCGGCGAACGCGGGTCCGGCGCGCTGGCGCCCAGCCAACAGGTGCCGCGCTGCACGCCGGCATCGGCGATCAACACCCCGCCGCTAAGCAGCTGCAGACGCGACAGGCCCAGTTCGGCCACGCTCAGCGTCGGGCTGGTGATGTCGATCTCGCTGTCGAGAAAGTAATTGCGCACCCGCTTATGCGTCAGCTGCGCCATCAGCGAGGTGGTCTGATCCTGGCCGCGGCTCAGCACCCGGTCCACGCGCAAGCCGCTCTGCGCGGTGCGGCCGGACAGATTCACCGCGCTGTACTGCAATTGCAGCGGGTTCAAATAATCGGCGCGGCTGGCAAAAGCGCTGAAAGTCCAATATCCGTAAGGCAGGGAGTAGAACAGCGATTCGCTGCGGCTGTGCCGCACCGCGTTGTCGTTGCTGGTGCGCTGCGCCGACACGCTGACGAAATCCGACAAGCCCAGCGGGCTGTCCCAGGACAGCCCTACCCCGGCCTGCACCCGGCCGGTGCTGTCGCGGCCGGTATTGTCGGCGTTGAAGCTCAGCCGCCAGGGCGCGTCCATATTGTTGCGCAGGCTCAGGATGGAGCCGCCCACCGTTTCGCCGGGCAGGATGTCCAGCGTCGCCTTGCTGGACGGCAACCGGTTGGCTTGGTCCAGTCCCTGGTCGGCGTCATGGATGTTCAACGGCCGGCCGACCACGCCGGGAAACAAGGTGGCCGGATTGCTGCGCCTATCGGCGCTGACGATCTTTTCCACCCGGCCCTCGTGCACGCGCAAGGTCAGCACGCCCTGTTCGTCCGGCCCTTCGGCCGCCACCCGCGCGGCGATATAGCCCTTCTTCAGGTAAAGCTGGGTCAAGGCGCGGCTGTAGCGGTTCAGCTCCTCATTGCTCAGGCAATCGCCCGCCAGCTCGCCCAGCGAAGCCACTTCCTTGCGGCTCAGCAGCTTGATGCCGGCCAGTCGCACGCCCTTGACGCGCAGACAGTCCAGCTCGCTCATGCCCTCCGCTTCCTGCCGATGCATGGTATTGCTGTCCGGCAGCATCTGCCGCAGCCGCTGCTGCTGGATGATGGCGTCGAAGCGGCGGCTATTGTCCTGCAACAAGCGCCGCGAATCGTTTTCCATCTGCTGATGCATGCTGCCAGACATGCCGGGCACTTCCGCGGCCTGCGCCGCCACGCCCCAGCAGACCATCCCCGCCATTCCCCAGAGCCTTGCCGAAGACAGTTTTTTGTATTTAATCATCACCGAATTCTTAACTATTTTTAACAAAGGAAAACAGAAATCCCATTGCGCGTCCAGGATAATGAGAATAACTATCAAATAATGACAAAATTACCCAAGCTTGATGCCAGCCTTGCGGCGCCGACGCAACACAAGATGCAATATAAATAAAAAACCCGGCCAATGGCCGGGCTTGTCCCTTAGTCGTTTGATTCTGAAATATCTTTCAGAAGATCAGCAAAAACTTATTCGAATGCGAAGTGGGCGCGCTTGATATTGCACAGCAATTCATAGGAAATGCTGCCGGCGGCGGCGGCGACCTCGTTGACCGATACCGCGTCGCCCCACAATTCCACTTCGCTGCCGATGCCGGCCTCGGGCAGATCGCTGAGATCCACGGTGATCATGTCCATCGACACCCGGCCGATGATGCGCGAACGGCGGCCATCCACCGCCACCGGGCTGCCGCTGGACGCCAGCCGCGGATAACCGTCGGCATAGCCGCAGGCGATCAGCCCCACCCGGGTCGGGCGATCGGTGACGAAATTGCTGCCATAGCCGATGGGCTCGCCGGCGGCCAGTTCGCGCACGCCGAAGATCCGGCTGCTCAAACGCATCACCGGCTTCAACCCATCGCCGTGCGGGTAGCCGGCCGGCAAGGGATTGGCGCCGTACAGCACAATGCCGGCGCGGCCCCAATCGCGGCGCGCGCGCGGATGGCACAGCAGGCCGGCGGAATTGGCCATGCTCTCCTCCCCCGGCAGACCGGCGATGGCGGCGTCGAAAGCTTCTATCTGCGTTTGGGTCATCGGCACGCCCGGCTCGTCGGCGCGGGCGAAATGGGTCATCTTCACGATGCTCTCCGCCTTGCCGCTGTCCCGCAGCCGCTGCCAGGCGGCGCGGTAATCCTGCGGCAGGAAGCCCTCGCGATGCATGCCGCTGTCCAGCATCAGCCAGACGCGGAACGGCTCGGCCGGATTGGCTTCCTCCAGCATGCGCAGCTGGCCCTCGCTCTGCACCACCAGCCACAAGCGATGGTGCTCGACCTCGGCCAGCTCGGCCGCTTCGAACACCCCTTCCAACAACAGGATGGGCGCGGCCACGCCGGCGGCGCGCAGCTGCAGCGCTTCCTCCAGACAGGCGACGGCGAAGCCGTCGGCGATATCGGCCAGCGCCTGGGCGCAGCGCACCGCGTTGTGGCCGTAGCCATTGGCCTTCAGCACCGCCAGCGTCTTGCCGCCGTGGGCGGCGCGCGCCAGCAGATAATTGTGGCGCAGGTGGTCCAGCCGTATCGTCGCGATCAACGGGCGCATCGAATCAGGCCCCTTGCGCCGCGGGACGGATCACCGGCACCACCAGGGTTTCGCCCTGTTTGGCGTAGCGCTGCATCGACAGGCCGTCGACGCTGATTTCCGGCTTGGCGCCGGTGATCAGGTCGGCCAGCACCTTGCCGGAGCCGGCGCACATGGTCCAGCCCAGCGTGCCGTGGCCGGTGTTCAGCGACAGGTTGGCGAAACGGGTGCCGCCGACGATGGGCGTGCCGTCCGGCGTCATCGGCCGCAGGCCGGTCCAGAAGCTGGCCGCCTTGATGTCGCCGCCGTTCGGGTACAGATCGCCCACCACCATTTCCAGCGTCTCGCGGCGGCGCGGGTTCAGTTCCAGGTTGTAGCCGGACAGCTCGGCCATGCCGCCGACGCGGATGCGGTCGTCGAAGCGGGTGATCGCCACCTTGTAGGTTTCATCCAGGATGGTGGAGCTCGGCGCGCCGGCCGGATTGGTGATCGGCACGGTCAGCGAGTAGCCCTTGACCGGGTAGACCGGGATGTCGATGCCCAGCTCTTTGACCATGTCGCGCGAGTAGCTGCCCATCGCCACCACGTAATGGTCGGCGCGCAGCAGCTCGTCGCCGACGCGCACGCCGGTGATGCGCTTGCCGTCGTTCTCGATGCCGTCCACGGTCACGCCGAAGCGGAACTCCACGCCCTTGGCGCGGGCCAGCTCCGCCAGCCGGCTGGTGAACAGATTGCAGTCGCCGGTTTCGTCATTGGGCAGCTGCAGGCCGCCGGCCAGCTTGTGCTTGACCGCCGCCAGCGCCGGCTCGACGCGGACGCAGCCGTCCGGGTCCAGCACGTTGAAGTCCACGCCGCACTCGCGCAGCACGGCGATGTCCTTGGCCATGCCCTCAACCTGGGCCTGGCTGCGCAGCAACTGCAGCGTGCCGCCCTGGCGGCCTTCGTACTGCAGGCCGGTTTCGGCGCGCAGCTCCTTGATCTTGTCGCGGCTGTACTCGGCCAGGCGCATCATGCGGCCCTTGTTGACCGCGTAGGCTTTCTCATTGCAGTTGGCCAGCATCTTGGCGATCCATTGCAACTGGTACAGGCTGCCGTCCGGGCTGATGGCCAGCGGCGCATGGCGCTGGAACATCCACTTCAGCCCCTTCAGCGGAATGCCGGGCGCCGCCCACGGGGCGGAGTAACCGGGGGAGATCTGGCCGGCGTTGCCGAAACTGGTTTCCAGCGCCACGCCTTCCTGGCGCTCCAGCACCGTCACCTGGCAGCCGGCCTTGGCCAGATACCACGCGGTGGATACGCCCAAAACGCCGCCGCCCAGCACGATTACCTTCATTTCTGTCTCCGTTTGTAGTCTTGCCACTACCAGATAGTGAATTCCGCTAGTATATGCATTGACATCTGGTTTTTTTCACTGAAATTGATAAGAATCAAATGATCTTTCTCAAATCTTTTTCATGTAAACAGTGAAAACATGAAGCCACTTACCGCCGCCGCCAAAGCCCTGGACAAGATGGACCGGAAAATCCTGCGCATCCTGCAGAAAAACGGCCGCATCGCCATGACCGAGCTGGCCGAAAAAGTCGGCCTGTCCACCACGCCCTGCACCGAGCGGGTGCGGCGCATGGAGCGCGACGGCATCATCGAAGGCTATTACGCCCGCCTCAATCCGCACGCGCTGGGCGGCTCGCTGCTGGTGTTCGTGGAAATCAAGCTGGAAGCCAAGTCCGGCAATATCTTCGACGCCTTCCGCCGCGAGATCATGAGCATTCCGGAAATCCTGGAATGCCATCTGGTGTCCGGCGATTTCGACTACCTGATCAAGGCGCGCATTCCGGACATGTCGATGTACCGCAAGCTGCTGGGCGACATCCTGTTGCAGCTGCCCTCGGCGAAAGAATCCAAAAGCTACGTGGTGATGGAAGAGGTCAAGGAGACCTTGCAGCTGCCGCTGGCGGAATAAAAACCATAAAAATCAATGCGCCGACTTTGATTTCAGGCAAAAAACCTTGCATTCCCTCTCCCCGTCGGCCAAACCACAAGCAGCGGCAAATTCAGTAAAAACACGTAGGCGGGAGAGCGGAATGTTTGGCTTCACAAAGACGGCGGACAAAGCCGAAGACACGGCGCGCCGAGTGCGCCAGCTGGAAAGCGTGCTTGACCACGCCGACAATCTGATCATGCTGTGCGACACCAGCCGCGACAACGTGATTTTCTACATGAACAAGACCGCGCGCGAAGCGCTGGGCAAGCATCGCGACATGATGAATCAGAAGTTCCGGGCCGGCGTCGACGTCAATCATGCCCACGGCCACAGCATCCACCAGTTCCACCGCGATCCGGAACACAACCGCCGCATCCTGGCCGACCTGGCCAGCCGCAAGATGGCGCAGCACGTCGCGATGATTCCAGTCGGCGAAGTCATGTTCGAAACCAAGGTGTTTCCGATCTGGGATTCGGCCCACCCCGATCAGTTGCTGTGCTTCATGGCCAGCTTTCAGGATGTCTCCTCTGAAATCCGCGCCGAAAAATTGCAGGAACAAGGCAATCAGCGCCGCGAATTCCTCGAGGCCCGCATCAATGAGCTGTCGGAAAACATGCAGGCGATGAGCGCCACGATCCAGAATGTGGCGGTGCAGACCACGTCGGCGTCGGAATCGGCCGAGCTGATGCTGGACGAAGGCCGCAAAGGCGCGGCCATCGTCAACGAAACCAGCGGCAGCATGAAGAGCGTGGGCGGCATGGTGCGCAACACCGCCGACAGCCTGGAATCGCTAGGCCAGCGCTCGGTCACCATCGGACAGATCATCAGCGTGATCAAGGATATCGCCGACCAGACCAATCTGCTGGCGCTGAATGCCGCCATCGAGGCGGCGCGAGCCGGTGAAATGGGCCGCGGCTTCGCCGTGGTGGCCGACGAGGTGCGCAAGCTGGCTGAACGCACCACCAAGGCCACTCAGGAAATCGGCGACATGATCCGCGACATCCAGAACGAGGTGAAACAGAACGTGGAGGCCATCGAGCGCGGCCGCCAGCAGGTGGACGCCACCGAGAGCGACTTCCTGCGCGCCGAACAGGCGCTCGCCACCATCGTCGGCGAAATCAACAATATGCGCGACTTCGTTGTTCAGATCGCCAACGCCGCCGAAGAGCAGGCCGCCACCTCGCAAGACATCGCCGACAAGCTGACCGCCATCGTCCAGCAGACCTGATGGCCTAGCGCCTTTGGTTCTCATCGGGAATAATGGACCGGCACCCATTTTCCCGACGAGAACCGCCCATGAGCCTGGAATCGGTCAAAGCCTTCTTCGCCGCCCGCCAAGCGGACATCGCCATCATCGAGCTGGACGTCAGCACCGCCACCGTGGCCGAGGCAGCCGCCGCCCATGGCGTCGAGCCCGGCCGCATCGCCAAGACGCTGGCCTTCCGCCTCAGCGATGGCCGCGACGTGATCCTGGTCGCGCGCGGCGACGCCCGCATCGACAATCGCAAGTTCAAGGACGCCTTCGGCAAGGGCAAGATGCTGCCGCCTGACGAGGTGGAAGCCATCACCGGCCACCCGGTCGGCGGCGTCTGCCCCTTCGGCCTCGCCCGCGAGCTGCCCATCTACCGTGACGTGTCGATCCAGGCTTTCGACGAAGTGCTGCCGGCGGCCGGCGCCGTGCACAGCGCGGTGCGGATCAGCCCGGGCCGGCTGGGCGACATCACCGCTGGCCAGTGGGTGGACGTCTGCCAGGCTTTCGCCTGAGCCTCACTCTCGGGGGAACGCCAGCAGCGGCTGCGGCTGCAGCCGGATGCCCACCATCTCGCCGACCGCCAGCGGCCGCTCATGGCCCAGCTCGGCCAGCAGCCGCCGGCCGGACAGCAACTCCAGCGCGTAATGGCTGACCGTGCCGCGCAACACCCTGTCCACCACTCTCGCCCGCAGCGGGCTGCCCGGCTCCGGCAGCACCGCGTCGGGCCTCAGCAGCACCTCCACCTCGGCGCCGTCGTCGAAGGGCAGGCCCTGGTCGCATCTCAGCTCCCCGGTTTCCAGCCACACCGCGCGGCCGCTCACCCTGCCGGGCAGAAACGCGCCCTGGCCGATGAAGCCGGCCACGTAGCGGTTGGCGGGACGATGGTAAAGCCCGTCCGGCGCGTCCCACTGCTGCAGCCGCCCCTGGTGCAGCACGCCCACCTGGTCGGCGATGGCGAAGGCCTCGTGTTGGTCGTGGGTGACCATCAAGGCGGCGATGCCCTGCGATTTCAAAATGGCGCGCACCTCGCGCGCCAGCCGCTCGCGCAGCTCGGCGTCCAGATTGGAAAACGGCTCGTCCAGCAGCAATAGCCTGGGCCTGGGCGCCAGCGCGCGCGCCAGGGCCACCCGCTGCTGCTGGCCGCCGGACAGCTGGTGCGGATAACGCGCGGCTTCGTCCTCCAGCCCCACCAGGCTCAGCGCCTCCGCCACCCTGGCCTTGCGCTCGCCTCTCCCCAGAGCGGACAGGCCGAAAGCCACGTTGCCGGCCGCCGTCAGGTGCGGAAACAGCGCATAGTCCTGAAACGCCATGCCGACGCGGCGGCGATGGGCGGGCACATTCACGCCCACGCCGAACACCGTCTCGCCCTCCAGCCGGATGCGGCCGGCCGACGGCGTCTCGAAGCCGGCGATGCAGCGCAGCGCGGTGGTCTTGCCGCAGCCGGAGCCGCCCAGCAGGCAGGCGATCTCGCCCCCCTCCAGCGCGAAGCTCATGCCGTCCAGCACCGGCTTGCCGGCGAAAGCCAGGCTTACCGCGTCGAATTCAAGCGTCTTGTCCATCTCACACTCCAGGCTTCTGCCGCGACAGCAGCAAGACCGGCAACAGGCCGGCCAGCACGATGGCCACCGAGGGCAAGGCCGCGCGCTGCCACTCGCCCTCGCTGGTCAGATTGAAAATGCGCACCGCCAGCGTGTCCCAGCCGAAGGGCCGGGTCATCAGCGTGATCGGCATCTCCTTCATCGCGTCGACGAACACCATCAGCATCGCGGTGAAGAGGCCGCCCTTGAGCAGCGGCAGGTGCAGACGGAGCAACAGCCGTCCGCCATGGACGCCCAGGCTGTTCGCCGCCTCTTCCTGGCTGCGGCTGATCCGCTGCATCGCCGCGTCCAGCGCCGAATGAGCCACCGCCAGGAAGCGAGACGCGTAGGCCAGCATCAAGACCAGCAGCGTGCCCTTGAACACGGCGGACGCGCCTTCCGGCAGCCAGCGGCCGAAATGCTCGAGCAGCAGATTGTCCAGCGCCGCCACCGGCGCGAACACGCCCACCGCCAGCACGGTGCCCGGCACCGCGTAACCCAGCGTGGCCAGCCGGATCCAGGGCCGGCTGCCCGGATCGCGCCGGCCGGCGAAAGCCAGGCACAGGGCGATGGCCGGCACCAGCAGCGCCGCCATCGCCGCCAGCGACAGCGAACTCTTCAGGCTGTCGAGCAGATCGGCGTCCAGATCGCTGGCCAGATGGCTGGCCGCCCAAACCAGGATCTGGCCGAAGGGCAAGACGAAGGCCAGCGACAGCGCCAGCGCGCAGAAGACGCAGGCCAGCCAGCCGCGCGCGCCGGCCAGGCGGATGCGCGGCAACGGCGCCGCCCTGCCCGCCTGGGCATAGCCGCGCTGGCCGCGTGCGCGCTGCTCCAGCCATAGCAGAACGAACACCAGCAAGACCAGCAAGGACGCCAGTTGCTTGGCGGCGGGCAAGGAGAACAGGCTGAACCAGGCCTTGTAGATGGCCGAGGTGAAGGCGTCGAAATTGAAGATGGCGACGGTGCCGAAATCGGCCAGCGTCTCCATCAGCGCCAGGCCGAGGCCGCCCGCGATCCAGGGCCGGGCCATCGGCAGCGCCACCTTGAAGAAACCGGCCAGCGGCGACAGGCCCATCGACTGCCCGACTTCGAGCGCGCGCCGGCCCATGCCGGCGAACGCGTTGCGCGCCAGCAGGTAGACATAGGGGTAGAAAGCCAGCGACAGCACCGCCACCACGCCAGGCGTCGAGCGGATGTCCGGCACCCAGGACGAGCTGCCGAAGGCCTCGCGCAGCCAGCTCTGGAACGGCCCGGTGAAATCGAACAGGCCCAACTGGGAAAACGCCATCACATAGGCAGGCATCGCCAACGGCAACATCAGCGCCCAGGAGAAAAACCGCCGCCCGGGAAAGTCATGCACCGCGGTCAGCCAGGCCAGCGGCACGCCCAGCAACAGCACCCCGGCGCCGACGCCCAGCAGCAAGACGGCGGTGTTGCGCAGCAGCTCCGGCAGCGCGTGCTCCGCCAGATGGCGCCACACTTCGGCATCCGGCTCCAACAGGCCCAGGGCGATCACCGCCAGCGGAATCAGGGTAAGCAGGCTGGCGGCGGCGGCGGACGCGCGCCAGCGCGAAACGGTAAACGGCATGCGATGCGATCCAACGGCGGCGGGCACGCATCGTCAGGACGGCGGGCCCGGTTCAACACAAATCGCGGCGGCTTACTTGTAGCCGGCGCGGTCCATCAGCTTGACCGCCTCGGCCTGCCGGGCGCCGGCATTGGAGACGTTGATGTAGTTGTGCTTGAAATCGCCCCAGGCCGCCACGCGGGCGTCGGGCTTCACCTTGGGATTGACCGGGAATTCCAGATTGACGTCGGCGAACATGTTCTGCGCCTTTTCCGAGCTCAGCCACTCCAGGAATTTCACCGCGCCCTTCTCATTCCGGGCATGGCGGGTGACGCCGGCGCCGGAGATGTTGACATGGGCGCCCTTGCCGGCCTGGTCGGCCCAGAAGATGCCGACCGGCAGCTTAGGCGACTTCTCCATCATCCGGCCGTAGTAGTAGGTGTTGGCGATGCCCACCTCGCACTGGCCGGCGGCGATGGCCTCCAGCATCTTGGTGTCGTCGGGGAACGGCGCGGCGGCCAGATTACCCACCCAGCCCTTGACCACCTGCTCGGTCTTGGCCGGGCCCATCTCGGCCAGCATCATGCCCACCAGCGACTGGTTGTACACCTTCTTGGAGGTGCGCAGGCAGAGCTTGCCCTTCCACTTGGGATCGGCCAGATCGGCATAGCTGGACAGCTGGGACGGCTTCACCTTCTGGGTGTTGTAGAAGATGGTGCGGGCGCGGATGGACAAGCCGTACCACTGGTTGGCCGGATCGCGCAGGTGGGCGGGAATGTTGGCGTCCAGCACCGGCGACTTGACCGCCTTCAGCAGCCCCATGCGCTCGGCCTGCCACAGATTGCCGGCATCCACCGTCAGCAGCAGGTCGGCCGGGCGGTTGCGGCCCTCGGCGCGCAGACGCTCCATCAGCGGGCCTTCCTTGTCGGACACCAGCTTGACGTTGACGCCGGTCTCCTTCTTGTAGGCGTCGACGATGGGCTTGAGCAGTTGCTCTCCGCGCGCGCTGTAGACCACCAGGTCCTCCGCCAGCGCGGGGCCGGCCACGGCCGCCAGCGCGGCGGCCAACATCAGTTGCTGTTTCAAGGTGTATCCCCCGTTCGATTGAGACGAAAAGCGAAGTGCGGGATGCACCGTAACA
Source organism: Chromobacterium sp. Ag138 (assembly GCF_055181315.1). Taxonomy (NCBI): domain Bacteria; kingdom Pseudomonadati; phylum Pseudomonadota; class Betaproteobacteria; order Neisseriales; family Chromobacteriaceae; genus Chromobacterium; species Chromobacterium sp. Ag138. The sequence continues at coordinate 4,993,722 of NZ_JBUPWA010000001.1, read as the reverse complement.
CCAGCTGATAATACTTATCAATACAAAAATAAATTGCAAACAGCGGAACTTTGAGCAGAAAAAACCGCCATCAGCGCGCCGTTCCGAAGCGGACGTAATCCCCCTCCGCCACGCGGGCGCCTCCCTGCGCCACGCCTATGGAGAAATTGGGCTGCACCTGGGTCAGGGTCACATCGCCGTTCAGGCTCTCCGGCATGCCCAGCTCCCGGCCGGAAATCAGATCGCGCAGCGGCTGCCCGCTCGAGCGCTTGTACAGCAGCAGCTTGTCGCCCACCGCCATGCCGTCCAGCAGGCCGGCGTTGATGTAGACGCGCTTGCCCTCCAGCCTCACCACGCGCGCGGAGAACGGAATGCAGGAGATCACGCTCTCGATGCGGTCCGACACGTTGTCCAGCCACCTGTCCACCTGCCTGCCGTAGTCGCTCTGCCAGAACGCGACGGAGGCGAAGGGCTGCGGCATGGTCGGAATCACCGGCCCTTTCGAGTTGACGATGCCGCTGACCCTATCCTTGGCGATCAGCGAGCCGGTCAGCCCGTCGTATATCCAGAACTCCAGATCGAACTGCCGCTGCGTGGGCACATACTTGACGCCGGCGCCGAACATGCCGGCGAAGGGGCCGTTGTAGAACGCTCCCTGCTGGCTGGTATTGTTGGATTCGAACAAGGACCTGCGCACGCCTTTGTCCATCACCGAGGTGGACAACACCCGGCCCGCCACCACGAATTGGACGTTCTCCCGCTGCCCCAGCTGGCTGGCGACCTGCCAGCCGGCATCCGGCTCGGAAACGCGGCTGTCGGCCAGCACCGAGACGGTATTGGCGTCCTTCACCACCAGCATGCTGTTGTGCACCAGCCTGCGCGCCAACTCAGTCGGCAGCGCGGTGGCCAGGTCCGGCATATCGGACGCGTCGGCCGGATGCGCGACGTCGAAATACGTGGTCACCAGCTTGCGCCTCAGCGACCGGCCCACCGGCATCTGGCAGGACGGATCACCGCGCCGCTCCGCCGCGGGAGCCTGCGAGGCCTTGGCCGGGCCGGTGTCCACCTCGACCTTGACGTGGTAAAGCTTGCCCTGCGCGTACTCGTTGACGACCCGCACCGCGCCCTGCACCGGGGACAAGGCCCTCAGCGTGCTGGATTCGCCCTGCCGGCCGGCATCGACCAGCTGCGTCGACTCGATGCGCGCGCCCTGCCGGATGGAGAGCAGCTTCAACGCGTCCTGCATCGCCATCTCCCGCGCGGCGACCGGCCCGTTGTCCAGCGGCGCCACGCCCTCGGCTGTCAGGATTTCAGCGTGCGACGGGCCCGACAAAACAAATGCCGCCGCAAGGGCGGCGGCACGGATAGCGATTCGCGTCATTACTGGGTCACGTAGAAATTGTTGCTGTAGCGGGCTGGCGAAACGGTCATGACGGCGGGCGCCGGCGCGGCCGCCGGGGCCGGCACGATCTTGGTGGCGCCGCAATTGGCTTCCGGACAGAGGGCGCCGGCGGCGCCGGTTTCCTTGGACGCCTGCATCACGCTGCCGGTCTTTTCCATCGAGTGGCGGAATTGCTTGTAGAACTCCTGGTCCAGCGTGATCTCGGCCACCGCCTCGCTGGTGCCGTCCGGCTTCATCACGGTGGAGACGATGGTGACGCCGCGCAGATAGGCGTCGACATAGGTGCGGAAGCTATCGCTGTTGGCGATCATATTGGACACCGAGCTGTTGCCGACCAGCTTCATGCCCTGCACCTGTTCCGCGATCGCGCGGAAGGCGTCCAGCCGGGCGGCCCGCATCGCCAGCAGCTTGCGCTGCGACGGCGTCAGGCTGTTGGTGTAGGGCGCGGCGCCGGAGCCGGTCACGCGGACGACGATGGGCTGGAAGGGATTGACCTCCTTGACCACGACCCTCACCTCCTCGCCGCTGGCCGTCTCGTCGCCGGAGCCGACATAACCGACGCCCGACGGCACCGAGCCGCTCTCCTTCATCGGCATCGGCGCGGACATCGCGGATGTCTGCGGGGCGGGCGTGGCGCAGGCGGTCAAACCGGCCACCAGGGCGAACAAGGCGAGGCGAGACGTACGACGGACTGTATTCATGGCAATTACCGATAGGTGTTGATGGAATGGTATGAACCATTCCCGGAGCTCGTCAACCTGAAACATCGGCAATAACTGATGAAACTTGAGAAGCGGACGGCATGCGCGGCCTCTCAGTCATGCGCGGCGGCGGCCCGGCTCATCTGCCTGGCCGAGGAAAAACCAGCCGACAGCGCCGCCTTCTCCTTGCCCAGGCCGGCCGAACGCCACTGCTGGGCCAGCGCCAGCCGCAATGCGCGGTGGTAATCGTGCGCCGAAACGCCGGCCTGGTCGCGGAACAGCCGGGACAGATGGCGCGCGCTGACGTGGACCTTGGCCGCCAGCTCGTCCAGCGGCCAGTCCCGCACCGGGTCGGCGCAGATCAAGTCCTGGGCCCGGTGCAGCGCCGGGTGCAGGTGGTTGCGCCAGGCCAGCCATGGCGACAGCTCCGGGTCCTGCGGCGAGCGGCGGAAATACACCACCATCTCGCGCGCCACCGCGCGGGCGATCGCGGGGTCGGCCAAGTCGGCGATCAGATGCAGCGCCAGATCGATGCCGGCGGTGATGCCGGCGCTGCTGTAGCAGGGGCCGTCGGCGACGAAGACCCGGTTTTCCTGCACCCGGGTCGCCGGCGCCAGCGCGCGCAGCCGCTCCAGCAGCGTATGGTGGCTGGTGCAGGCCCGGCCGTCGAACACCCCGGCCTCCGCCAGCAGCAGGCTGCCGGAGCAGACGCCGGCCCAGCGGACGCCCGGCTGGCGCCGGCGCTCGGCCAGCCAGGCGACGATGCGCCTCGCCTCCGGCCGGGCATAGGCCTCGATGGACGGCGTCGATCCCGGCACTACCACTACCGCCCCCTCCTGCAGCGCGTCCGGCAACGGCGCCAGGCCGCCCAGCGGCAGGCCCAGCGAAGTGCCCACCGCTTCCGACGCGCCTACGTAATGCAGGCGAAAATCTGCGCCCTGCAGCCCCGCCAGGCGGAAAGCGTCGGCCGGCCCGGCCAGATCCAGCAGCAGGACATTGGGCGACAGCACGAAATAAACGTCACGCACGGCTGGTTCTCCAGGAAGCGGCCAAGGCCAGCAGCCTGCCGCCGAACACCGTCGCCAGCAATCCGGCCATCAGCAGCGCGCTGCCTGCCAATTGCGCGGCGGTCAGGCTCTCGCCCAGCAGCCAGTGCGAAGCCAGCAGCCCCACCACCGGCACCAGCAGGGAGAACGGCGCCACCTTGGCCGCGGCGTGCCGCGCCAGCAGGCGGCTCCACAAGCCATAGCCGAACATGGTGGCCACGAAGGCCAGGTAGGCGACGGCGAACAGCGACTGCCCGTCGAAGCCGCGCAGCGCCGCCGCGATGCGCTCGCCGCCTTCTATCTGCCACGACAGCAGCAGGAAAGGAATCGGCGGAACCAGGCTGGACCAGATCACCAGCCCCAGCGGCTCCACTTTGAAGCCGTCGCGGCCGATCGCGCGCACCACGATGTTGGATGCCGCCCAACTGGTGGCCGCGGCGATGGTCAGGCCGAAACCCAGCGCCGTCATATTGCCGCCCTTGCCCATGCCTATCAGCGCCAGGCCGCCCAAGGCCAGCGCCAACCCCGCCAATTGGCTGGCCTGCCAGCGCTCGCCCAGGAAGACCCGGGCCAGCAACAAGGTGAAGAAAGCTTGCGACTGCAGCACCACCGAGGCGAGGCCGGCCGGCATGCCGAGCTTGATCGCGGTGAACAGGCAGCCGAACTGCCCCACCCCTACCGTCAGCCCATACAGCGCCAGGTAACGCCACGGCAGCGCCGGCCGCTTGACGATGAACACCGCCGGCAGCGCCACCAGCGCGAAGCGCAGCGCGCCCAGCAACAGCGGCGGCACGCCGGCCACGCCCCATTTGATCACCACGAAATTCACGCCCCAGACCAGCACGATGGCCAGCGCCTGCATCATGTCAGCCAGCGGCATGATCGCTCCCCGGCCACAACACCGCCTGCGCGACGATCACCCGCTCGCCGTTGAAAGTGGCGGCCGGCGAGCCGTACAGCCGGTAGCCCAGCGCCAGCGCTTCGCTGACCCGCTTGCAAAAGGCCGAATCGTCCGGCCCGGTCAGCAGCCGATATGCGGGCAGGCCATCAGGCGGAATGTCCGCTAGATGTTGCGACATGCGTTCTCCTTATTCAGACAAATCCAATGACGACACCTTATGACATGCCGGTCTCAAGCGGCAAGCGCCGGCGGCCTTCATGCAACCCTCGCCGCCCGCGCGGCGTTTGGCGCGATGCGCCCGGACGCCGCGCGGGCCGGCCAATCAGTCCTCCATCCGCCGCAGCGCCTCCTCGACCGTGACGATGGCGGCGAAACGCCCGGCCAGCACCAGCTCGGTGCGGGCGCGGATGTCGGCGGCGCTGTAAACCACGCCGCTGCCGGCATGGGTCATCGGGAAGGTCAGCGTCGCCTCGGTGACGAAGTCCACCTCGTAACCCAGGTCGGACCCCACGCGGGTGGTGGTTTCGCAGCACTGCTCGGTGCGGATGCCGGAAATGACCAGCTTCTGGATGCCATGCTTGATCAGCCAGCTCTGCAGGCCGGAATCGGTCAGCGCGTTGTGCACGTGCTTGACGAAGGTAGCCGCAGGCTGATGCGTCATCCAGTCCAGCGGCCGCACCAGGCCGGAAGCCGCGGAAAACGGACCGTCCGCGCCCGCTTCGTGCAGGATGTTGATCACCGGCACGCCGCGCGCCTGAGCGCCGGCGATCAGCGCCTGTTGCGCTTCCCGGTAGGCCGGCAAGTCCTGCTCGGTCCAGAACGGGCGGTGACGGAAGGATTCCTGCACATCGATTACCAGCAATGCGGTCTTTTTCATTTCGCCTCTCCCGGCGGTGTGGATATGGACAGCATCGTAAGGCCGACAGCGCCAGGAAATAAGGCCGCAAGCGGACAAGCGCCTGCCAAAAAAGGACATCATGCCATCGGGGCGAGCGCCGGCGTCAGTTCGTCATAGAGCAGCCAGAGCGCGGTGACGGCCATCAGCGCGCCCATCGTCAGGTTGTAAAGCAGCAAGGCGCGCGGCGCCGCCAGCCAGCGCCGCAGCTTTTCGCCGCTCCAGGCCCACACGCTGATGCAGGGCAGATTGACTACCGCGAAGGCCAGCGCCAGCAGCGAAGCCGCCAGCCAGCGGCCGCCTTCGCCTGCCGGCATGAACAGGATGGACGCGTTCAGCACCATCACCCAGGCCTTGGGATTCAGCCACTGGAACAAGGCGGCGCCGACGAAGCCGAGCGGCCGCGCCTGCTCGCGCGCCTCGGGCTGGCCGGAGCGGGCGATCTGCCATGACAGCCACAGCAAATAGACGCAGCCGGCCACCGCCAGCGGCAGCCGCCAGGCGCTGAGCCAGCCCAGCATCTGCGCCAGCAGCATGGCGACGATGAACACCTGCAGCGCGCAGCCCAGGCTGATGCCCAGCATGTGCGGCACCGTGCGGCGGAAGCCGAAATTGACGCCGGACGAGGCCAGCATCAGGTTGTTGGGGCCCGGGGTGATGGACATCAGGGCGATATAGGACAGCAAGGCGAATTCTGGCATGGCGGTTCTCCGGCGAAACGGCAAGCGGCGACAAGCCCTTGCCCACCTCGACATGCTATGCGGACCATCCTTATGGATACAGATTCAAAAATTCATTATTGATCTGGTTACAGATTGATCTTTTCAGCCACTGTCACCATCCACTATGATGAGCGCTGTACTTCTCCCCCGCCGAAAGCCGACGATGCAGAACAGCGCCTCCACCCTTTACCAGCAATTGGCAGACGACCTGTCGCTGGCGATCAGCCGCGGCACGCTGCCGCCGGGGTCGCGGCTGCCGTCGGTGCGGCGCACCGCGCACAATCGCCAGCTCAGCCTGAACACCGTGGTCAGCGCCTACCGCGTGCTGGAAGACCGCGGCCTGATCGAGGCGCGGCCGCAATCCGGCTATTACGTGCGCGCGCGGCTGCCGTCGCCGGCCAGGCAGGCCGGCACTCAGAGCAGCCCGGCCTCGCCGACCAAGCACGCGGTGCTGGACCTGATCGGCACCGTGCTGCAAGCGCAGCAGAGCGAGGGTTTCATCGATCTGGCCCTGGCCTGCCCGCGCGGCGGCGATTTCTATCCCGGCAACAAGCTGGCGCGGCTGATGGGCCAGATCCTGCGCCGCCAGCCCGGCATGGTCAGCACCTACGCGCTGCCGCCCGGCCCGGAGAAGCTGCGCACCCAGATCGCCCGCCGCGGCATGGACCTGGGCATGACGCTGCAGCCGGACGACATCATCCTCACCCATGGCTGCATGGAGGCGCTGCAGCTGGCGCTGCGCGCGGTCACCCGCCACGGCGACGCGGTGGGCCTGGAGTCGCCCACCTATTTCAACCTGCTGCCGCTGCTGGCCAGCCTGGGGCTGAAGGCGGTGGAGATTCCCACCGACCCGCAGACCGGGCTGTCGATAGACGCGGTGGAGGTGCTGCTGGCCGAGGGGCGCATCCAGGCGCTGGTGGCCATGCCCAACGTCCACAATCCGCTGGGCTGCTGCATGCCGCTGGAAAACAAGAAACGGCTGGCCCGGCTGGTCAACCAGCACAAGGTGCCGCTGATCGAGGACGCGCTGTACGCCGAGCTGCAGTTTTCCGACACGCTGGCGCCGGCGGTGAAGTCCTTCGACAACGATGGCTGGATCATCGTCTGCGCCAGCTACACCAAGACGCTGGCGCCGGATTTCCGCATCGGCTGGATGGAGGGCGGCCGCTTCGGCGCGGCGTTGCGCAAGCTGAAGTTCGCCTCGTCGGTGGCGCAGCCGGCGGTGCTGGCCGAGACCCTGGGCGCGTTCCTGGAGTCCGGCGGCTACGATCACCACCTGCGCACGCTGAAGCGCCGCTACGCCGCCCACGTGGAAAAGGTGCGCGGCCTGATCGCCCGCCACTTTCCGGCAGGCACCCGCGCCACCCAGCCGCAAGGCGGCTTCCTGATCTGGCTGGAGCTGCCCGAAGGCTGCGACAGCGTGGCGCTGTTCCACGCCGCGATGGCCGAGAAGATCAGCCTGATTCCCGGCCCGCTCAGCTCGCCCGGCGGTCGCTACCGCAACGCGATGCGGCTATCCTGCTGCTACCCGCTGGACGAACGCTACCTGGCGGCCCTGGTGCGCGTGGGCCAGCTGGCCGGCGCGCAGCTTGCGGGCGCGAGCTGAGCGCTTTTTTCCGCGATGAGAACAAAACAGCTGACCAGTCTGCCCGCTTGGCGGTACAATACCGGCTTGCCTCTGGATTTCAGCTGTCGAGCCCCGCGCGGCCCGACGCTTAGCCTCGCCTCTTGGGCTCGCCTCGCGCCCATCCCGCAAGGTCACCGAACTGAAGCTAAAACGCCTCGCTGCGGCAGTCGAACCGACAGCCACGCGAAGCCATTTCATTACCGTATGAGAAAGGAAACGCTATGTCCAAGGAAGACATGATCGAACTGGAAGGCGTCGTCATCGAAATGCTGCCCGAGTCGCGCTTTCGCGTGAGACTGGACAACAATATGGAGATTCTGGCCTACGGCTCCGGCAAGATGAAGATGCACCGCATCCGCGTGCTGCTGGGCGACCGCGTCACCGTGGAAATGTCGCCGTACGATCTGACCAAAGGCCGCATCAACTTCCGCCACCCGACCGCCAACCCCGGCGCCGGCCCGCGTCCGTCGCACCACCGCCGCTGAGCGCCTGCGGCCGTTTTTCGGCCCTGTGCGCTCCGCCTCGGCCCCTCGGCTCTGGCCCCTCGCCGCCCGGCGCTTCCTCTACGGATTGAACTAGCGGCACCCATTCGCATTTGACATACTTCATATTGGTTCCATAGTGGTATTACGTGCCGTCCGGCATGCCCCACCATCGAGGAACCGATATGAAATTATTCGCATCCCTTGTCCTGTCGCTGCTGACGGGCTCCGCGCTCGCCGCTCCATGGAACGCCGGCGCCGCCTACCAGAAAGGCCAGACCGTCCAATGGCAGGGCCGCGACTGGCAGGCCAAATGGCCCACCCGCGGCGAAACCCCGGGCGCCAACCCCAAGGGATCGTGGGTCGCCCATGTCGGCGGAACCTTGCGCAAGCTGGATGACGCCGCGCCGCCCGTTCCCACCCTGCAGCAAGCGCTGCAACACGAAGCCGACCTGACCAACAACGACTTCTTCCGCAAGGTGAAGGCGTCCATCCGCACCCTGCCCAACGACCAGGTGGAGCAAGTGGCCCCCGGCCGCGCCGCCAATCCGGCCAACGCGCGCCGCGTCGAGCGGCTGCTGCCGCCGGCCAAATGGGACTACTACTTCAGCCGCCGCGACCCCAGCTACACCTACACCCGCTTCCTGCAGGCGGTGGCCAAATTCCCCGGCGTCTGCGACGACTACAGCGACGGCCGCGACGCCGACGCCATCTGCCGCCACAGCCTGGCCACCATGTTCGCCCATTTCGGCCAGGAAACCGGCAACCACGACTCCAGCGACACCGTGCCACAATGGCGCCAGGGCCTGGCCTACCTGCGCGAGATGGGCTGCACCGACAGCGGCAGCGCCTGCGGCTACAACACCGAGTGCGACGATCCGGTATTCAGCAAGGTGTGGACCTGCGGCAAGAACGCGGACGGCAGCTGGAAAAAATACTACGGCCGCGGCGCCAAGCAGCTGTCGTACAACTACAACTACGGCCCCTTCTCGCAGGCGATGAACAACGGCGACCAATCGGTGCTGCTGCAGAACCCGGACCTGGTGGCCAGCACCTGGCTCAACCTCGCCTCCGCCACCTTCTTCTTCGTCTATCCGCAGCCGCCCAAACCCTCGATGCTGCATGTGATTGACGGCACCTGGGTGCCCAACGCCGCCGACATCGCCGCCGGCGCCGGCAACAACTTCGCCACCACCATCCAGATCATCAACGGCGAATGCGGCGGCGGCACCGAGCGCCAGGCCGCGCAGAACCGCATCGACTACTACAAGCAGTTCGCCCACGATCTGGGCTGGGACTACGGCAACGAACAGCTGTCCTGCGCCAATATGCAGCGCTTCACCTCCGCCAGCTCAGCCGCCTACAACATCTACTGGGAAAAAGACTGGCAGTGGCAGCACGACTACCAGTGCCAGCTGGTCAGCTACCAGACGCCGTACAGCGCGCTGCAGGCCGGCAACTACCAGCGCTGCGTGGAAGACAACTGGGGCGTCAAGCTAAAATAAGCCCCTTCGCCGCGCCGGACCGCCCGCGCGGACCGGCGCGTTTTCCAGATGACGGATGGCCCCGTTGCGTTTACCATTCAGCCCTTCCCCGCAGTCCCGCACACCAAAGCCCGCCGCCTCGCGGCGAGTCGCAGCCCATTGGCCCTGCGCAGACGCGGCTCCGCCCTTGGCCAACCTTATCCGACGCACGACATGACCCAGACTCCGCAGCCCGCCGCCCCAGCGCACCCCATCGCCCACTGGCAGAAGGACGGCGCCGAGCGCAGCGCCCGCTGGCGCTCCGAAGCCGGCCTGCCGCCGCCCAAGCGCATCGTGATCGCCGACGACAGCCTGTCCGCCGACGCCGCCTACAAGCTGGCCTGCGAAGGCGGCACCCTGCTGTGGCGCGGCGACTACCAGAACGCCCGCCAACTGCTGCAGGCATTGGCGCGGCGCGTGGACCGCAAGGGCGCCAAAACCGGCGCCACGCCGCTGGAATCGTTCCACCTGCACCGCCAGGCCCAGGGACGCCGCGCGCAGATCCTGTCGCGGCTGGTGCTGCCGCTGGACGCCGACTACGCCATCCCGCTGCGCCGCGCGCCCGACCTGCGCCAGGCCTGCCTGGAAGCCTACGGCGAGGGCGGCGAAGCGTCGCTGGTCTCGCTGCGCGAGCTGCTGGGCCTGATCGGCGCGCACGAATGGCGCAAGAAAGGCGTGGAAGTGAAGGCGCTGGCCGCGCGCATCCACCCGCACTACGGCGTGTTCGCGCCGATTCGCGGCGAATACGTCGACCTGGCGGCCGACGCCCCGCTGCCGGGCGCCGAGCTGGCCTTCGACATCGGCACCGGCAGCGGCGTGCTGGCGGCGCTGCTGGCCAAGCGCGGCGTGGCCCGCGTCGTCGCCACCGACCAGGACGAGCGCGCGCTCGCCTGCGCCGCCGACAATCTGCAACGCCTGCGGCTGGACGGCCAGGTGGAGTTGCGGCGCGCCGACCTGTTCCCGGAAGGACGGGCGCAGCTGGCGATATGCAACCCGCCCTGGCTGCCGGCCAAGCCCAGCTCCGCGATCGAATACGCGGTCTACGACCCGGACAGCGCCATGCTGCGCGGCTACCTGAACGGCCTGGCGGCGCACCTGCTGCCCGGCGGCGAAGGCTGGCTGATCCTGTCCGACCTGGCCGAGCACCTGGGCCTGCGCTCGCGCGAACAGCTGCTGCAATGGATAGACCAGGCCGGACTCGCCGTGCTGGGCAGGCTGGACGTCAAACCCAGCCACAAGAAGGCGGTGGAGCAAACCGACGGCCTGAGCGCGGCGCGCCGGGCCGAAATCACCAGCCTGTGGCGGCTGGGCGCCAAGCCGCAAGCCTGAGCCTGGCGGCGGGCCGGACGCCCAAAGCATCCGATCCGCCCCGACACGCCGCTCCGGCCCGCCGGCGCTAGCCCTGCTTCGCCATCCTCAACACCCGCTTGATCTGGCCCCGGGTCCAGGCGCTGCGCGCGGCATGCGGCGCGCAGATGTCCGGATGGGTCTCGCTGTCCGCCACGCGGTACAGGCCCTGGTATGTCCAGCTGTCCGCGCCCTGTTTCAGGAAGACCGGGATCGCCCCGCCCTGGCTGGCCAGCTGTTCGCCAGCCGCGCGCTCCGGCGGGCAGGAATTGCACAGGATCACATCGGGCGCGTCCGGATTCAAATCCGGACGCAGGCAGGCGGCCACCACCCTGCCCTTGTGGCGCGGCAAGTAGGAATGCTTGTTGCCGCCGACCTCCGCGCGGATTTCCTCGCGGGTGTAGCTTTTGCCTTTTTCAAACATGGATATCTCCAGACCATGCCCAGGCCGGGCATCGCCCCTTGCGACGCCCTTTGGCGGGACGGACATGCAAGATATCCAAATGCGCTTAAAAACCGGCTAAAAGCGGAGGCCATCCGCGCAAAGCCGGCGTCAAAACCGTTTACGCGCCAGCCGGCAGCGCCTTCAGATCGTCCAGGCTCTGCGGCCGGACCGCGCGGCCGATCTCGACGCCATCGCGCAGCAGGATGAAGCTGGGCCACAGCTTGACGCCGTACAAGCGCCCCAAGCGCCTGCCCTTGCCGTCCTCCACCGCCAGATGGCGCAGCCGCGGATGCGCGGACAGATATTGCGCCAGCAGCGGCTGCGCGCCCTGGCAATGCGGACACCAGTCCACGCCGAACTCCAGCAGCGTCAGCCCCGGCAGCGCCGCCACCTCCTCCGGGGAGGGGTTATTAACCAGATAGTGCGCCATGGTCTGCTCCAATGAAAAAACACCCGCTCGCGGCGGGTGTCTTGAACGACTCGGATCAAACGGCCAGTTGGCCGCCCAGCTTCAGCTTGCCGATCAGCCAGGTGTGGTCGTAGCTGACGATCTCGAACGGATTGCCGAACGGATCGACGAAGGACAGCGCGCAGAAGAAACGGTGGTCGTGCACCGAATCGCGGGCGATGGTCTGGCCTTCGCGATTGGTGACGCGCTCGCCGGCCAGCTGGTCTATCCATTCGACGAACTCCTGGCCGCTCACCACGAAGGCGACCGCGCCCTGGGCGTCGGACGGCGCGGCGTTGGCGTCCTCGCTGATGGCCAGCCGGACGCTGCCGCTGGCATTGGCCAGCATCGCGGTATTGTGCTCGCCATCGGTCTTGTAGCGCGCGTCGGGAACCATGCCCAGCACCCGCTGATACCATTTCAGGGCCAGCGCGGCATCCTTGACGCGGATGTGGATGTGATCGATCTTGCCTAAGCTCAGCATGCCTACCTCTTGATGTTCGGTGGTTCCGCGCCGGACGAGCCGGCGCCTTGGTTTTATTTCTTGTCTCGTTCCAGCAGCGGCGCCAGATAGCGTCCGGTATGGCTGACCGGATTGGCCGCCACTTGTTCCGGCGTGCCGCAGGCGATGATCTGGCCGCCGCCGGCGCCGCCTTCCGGCCCCAGGTCGATCAGCCAGTCAGCGGTTTTCACCACGTCCAGGTTGTGCTCGATCACCACCACCGTGTTGCCGCTCTCGCGCAGGCGGTGCAGCACCTGCAGCAACAGGTCGATGTCGTGGAAGTGCAGGCCGGTGGTCGGCTCGTCCAGAATATACAGGGTTCGGCCGGTATCGCGCTTGGAGAGTTCCAGCCCAAGCTTCACCCGCTGCGCCTCGCCGCCGGACAGCGTGGTGGCGCTCTGGCCCAGGCGGATGTAGCCGAGGCCGACGTCCATCAGCGTTTTCAACTTGCGCGCCACCGGCGGCACCACGGCGAAGAATTCCAGCGCCTGCTCCACCGTCATCTCCAGCACTTCCTGGATGCTCTTGCCCTTGTACTGCACTTCCAGCGTCTCGCGGTTGTAGCGCTTGCCGTGGCAGACGTCGCAGGGCACGTAGATGTCCGGCAGGAAGTGCATCTCCACCTTGATCACGCCGTCGCCCTGGCAGGCCTCGCAGCGGCCGCCCTTGACGTTGAACGAGAAGCGGCCCGGGCCGTAGCCGCGCTCGCGCGCCAGCGGCACGCCGGAGAACAGCTCGCGTATCGGCGTGAACAGGCCGGTGTAGGTGGCCGGGTTGGAGCGCGGCGTGCGGCCGATCGGGCTCTGGTCGACGTTGATCACCTTGTCCAGCTGGTCCAGGCCCTTGATCTCGCGGTACGGCGACGGCTCCTCGCTGGCGCCGTTCAGGTCGCGCGCGGCGATCTTGTACAGCGTGTCGTTGATCAGCGTGGACTTGCCGGAGCCGGACACGCCGGTGATGCACACCAGGCCGCCCAGCGGCAGGTTCAGCGTCACGTCCTTCAGGTTGTTGCCGGTGGCGCCGATCAGCTGCAGCATGCGCTCTTCGCCCAGCTCGCGGCGGCCGCCCGGCAGCGCGATCTTGCGGCGGCCGGACAGGAAGGCGCCGGTGACAGAATTCTCGCTGGCGGCCACGTCGGCCGGCGTGCCGGCCACCAGCACTTCGCCGCCGTGCTCGCCGGCGCCGGGGCCCATGTCCACCAGGTAGTCGGCCTCGCGGATCGCGTCCTCGTCGTGCTCCACCACGATCACGCTGTTGCCCAGGTCGCGCAGCCGTTTCAGCGTGCCCAGCAGGCGATCGTTGTCGCGCTGGTGCAGGCCGATGGACGGCTCGTCCAGCACGTACATCACGCCGGTCAGGCCGGAGCCGATCTGGCTGGCCAGCCGGATGCGCTGCGCCTCGCCGCCGGACAGGGTGTCGGCGGAACGGGACAGGTTCAGGTAATCCAGGCCCACGTTGTTGAGGAAGGACACCCGCTCGCGGATCTCCTTGACGATCTTCTCCGCCACCGCCTGTTTCTGGCCGGTGAATTCCAGCGTCTCGAAGAAATCCGCGGTTTCCTTCAGCGGCAGCTGGTTGATCTCGTGCAGCGTGCGCGTGCCGATGAACACGTGGCGCGCCTCCAGCCGCAGCCGAGAGCCGCTGCAGTGCGGGCAGGCCTGGTTGTTCTGGTACTTGGCCAGCTCCTCGCGCACCGCCATGGAGTCGGTTTCGCGGTAGCGGCGCTCCAGATTGGGGATGATGCCCTCGAAGGGATGGGCGCGGGTGAACTTGGTGCCCTTCTCCGACATGTAGCTGAACTCGATGCTGTCGCGGCCGGAGCCGTGCAGCACCACGTGCTTGACCTTCTCCGGCAGGTCGTCGAAAGCCAGGTCGGAAACCGAGAAGCCGTAATGCTCGCCCAGCGCCAGCAGCATCTGATAGTAGAACTGGTTGCGCTTGTCCCAGCCCTTGATCGCGCCGGAAGCGAGAGACAGCTCCGGATGCGCGACCACGCGCTTGGGATCGAAGAAAGTGATCTCGCCCAGGCCGTCGCACTTGGGGCAGGCGCCCATCGGGTTGTTGAACGAGAACAGCCGCGGCTCCAGCTCCGGCAGGCTGTAGCTGCACACCGGGCAGGCGAACTTGGCGGAGAACCAGTGCTCCTTGCCGCTATCCATTTCCACGGCGATGGCGCGGCCTTCGGCGTGGCGCAGCGCGGTCTCGAAGCTCTCGGCCAGCCGCTGCTGCATGTCGGCGCGCACCTTGAGGCGGTCTATCACCACTTCTACGGTGTGCTTCTTGTTCTTGTCGAGCTTGGGCACCGCGTCCAGCTCGTAGACTTCGCCATCCACCCGCACGCGGACGAAGCCCTGCGCGCGCAGGTCGTCGAACAGGTCCAGGTTTTCGCCCTTGCGGCCGACGATGACCGGCGCCAGGATCATCACCCGCGTTTCTTCCGGCAGCGCCAGCACGTGGTCCACCATCTGGCTGACGGTCTGGCTGGACAGCGGCACGTTGTGCTCAGGGCAGTGCGGATCGCCGACGCGGGCGAACAAAAGGCGCAGGTAGTCGTGGATTTCGGTGACGGTGCCGACGGTGGAGCGCGGGTTGTGGCTGGTGGCCTTCTGCTCGATGGAGATCGCCGGCGATAGGCCCTCGATCAGGTCCACGTCCGGCTTTTCCATCAATTGCAGGAACTGCCGCGCGTAGGCCGACAGGCTCTCCACGTAGCGGCGCTGGCCTTCGGCGTACAGCGTGTCAAAGGCCAGCGAGGACTTTCCGGAGCCGGACAAGCCGGTAATCACGATCAACTGGTTGCGCGGCAAGTCCAGGTTGACGTTCTTCAAATTGTGGGTGCGGGCGCCACGGATGCGGATGCTGTCCATAAGAAGCTGTTACTCACCGTCGTCAGGGAACCTGTTAATATACCCGACTTGGCCGGGACGGCTCCACTTGTCCGTGCAATGACCGTGCAAACGCGTCATCCAATTGCGCGGCGCGGTCGTTAAAATCCAGATACGCAAAACCGAAATCTCACCGCATGAATGCCACTGAATTGCGGGCCAGCCTGGGGCTGGCCGGTATCTACGCCCTGCGCATGCTGGGCATGTTCCTGATTCTGCCCGTCTTCGCGATCTACGCCAAAACCCTGCAGGGCGCCGACAACCACACGCTGATCGGCATCGCGCTGGGCAGCTACGGCCTGACCCAGGCCATCCTGCAGCTGCCGCTGGGCATGCTGTCCGACCGCATCGGCCGCAAAAAGGTGATTTACGGCGGCCTGCTGTTGTTCGCCATCGGCAGCTTCGTCGCCGCCGGCGCACACGACATCGCCACCCTGACCGTGGGCCGCGTGATCCAGGGCGCCGGCGCCATTTCCGCCGCCATCACCGCGCTGCTGGCCGACCTCACCCGCGAAGAAAACCGCACCAAGGCGATGGCGATGATAGGCATGTCCATCGGCACCACCTTCGCCGCCAGCCTGGTGCTGGGTCCGCTGCTGGCCAAGTATATCGGCGTCAACGGCATCTTCGCCCTCACCGGCTTCCTGTCGCTGGCCGCGCTGATCGGCGTGTGGCTGGTGATTCCGGACCCGGCGCAATCCCGCTTCCACTCCGACACCGAGGCCAACGCCAAGCGGCTGCCGGCGGTGATGAAAAACGGCCAGCTGCTGCGGCTCAACTACGGCATCTTCGCGCTGCACGCCGCGCAGATGGCGATGTTCGTCACCGTGCCGTTCGCGCTGATCAAGACCGCCCATCTGGACAAGTCCCAGCACTGGCAGGTGTATCTGCCGGTGACGGTGATCGGCTTCATCCTGATGGTGCCGGCCATCATCTACGGCGAAAAGAAAGCGCGGCTGAAGCCGGTGTTCGTCGGCGCCATCGCGCTGATGACCGCCGCCCAGCTGGGCATGGCGCTGGCGCTGGACAGCTTCTGGCAGATCGTCGGCTGGCTGTCGCTGTACTTCATCGCCTTCAACATTCTGGAGGCGACGCTGCCGTCGCTGATCTCCAAGATCGCCCCGGCCGACGCCAAGGGCACCGCCATCGGTGTCTACAACACTTCGCAGTCGTTCGGCCTGTTCCTGGGCGCCGCCGCCGGCGGCTGGCTGTACAGCCATTACGGCCCGGCCGGCGTGTTCGGCTTCACCACCCTGCTGATGCTGTCGTGGCTGGTGTGGTCGCTGGGCATGCAGCCGCCCAAGGCGGTGCGCTCGGTGATGCTGCACATCGGAGAATCGTGGCAGGGCGACGCCGAGGCGCTGTCGCGCGAGCTGGCCGGCGTGGCCGGCGTGCACGAGGCCGCCGTGGTGCTGGCCGACCGCGTCGCCTACCTGAAAGTGTCGCAGCAGCAGTGGGACGAGGCCGAGGTTCGGCGCTTGATAGACGCCACGTTCTAACCCCCTCTTCCAGCCTGAATGCGACAAGGGCGGCTACCCGATCGGGAGCCGCCCTTGTTTCGTTTCGCCGTCCGCGCTTACCTTTGCGGCTGCGCCGGCTCGGCCACGAAGATCTCGACGCGGCGGTTCATCGCGCGGCCGGACACGGTGCCGTTGTCGGCCACCGGCTCGCGCGAGCCGCGGCCGTCCACGCCGATGCGGTTGATGTCCACGCCGCGCGACGCGATGTAGCTTTGCGTCGCCTTGGCGCGGTTGACCGACAGCGGGTTGTTGATCGCGTCGCTGCCGGTGTTGTCGGTATGGCCGATGATGTTGACCGAGGTCACCGGGTTTTGCTGCAGCGTGGCGGCCAGCTTGTCCAACACCGGCTTCAGGCTGGGCTTCAGCGCGTAGCTGCCGGTATCGAAGGAGGCGTCGGCGGGGATGTTGAGCTTCAGGCGGTTGTCGGCAGTCTGACTCACGCCGATGCCGGTGCCCTTGGTCGCCTGCTCCATCGCTTCCTTCTGCTTCTGCATGTGCTGCGACCACAGGTAGCCGCCGCCCGCGCCCAACAGGCCGCCGATCGCGGCGCCGGTGGCCGCGCTGCGTCCGCCATGGCCGCCCGCGGTCAACGCGCCGATCGCCGCGCCCACGCCGGCGCCGATGGCAGCGCCGCCGCCCACGCCCTTCTGGGTGTCGCTCATGTTGGCGCAGCCGGACAGGCCGGCCACGCTCACGGCAACCAGCATCGATACTATTGTGTTCTTCATCATGTCATCATCCTTTCAACAAACCCATGACAGACCGCCGCGGACCGATACAGTTCCCCGCTCGCGGCCAAGCGCATCATTCCAGGCGGAAACCCTTCAGCTTGCGCCGCATCCGGAACAAAGCAAAGCCGATTGGCGTGTATAATACGGCCCATTCGCCAAACCTGCCCCGACACCCAGTCCGCCCGCTGGCCTTTGTGCAAGCGCCCAGCCAGAAAATCCGTCTTCGCGGTAGTATGGATGGCTGCGGCAACGCCGCCTCCGCGCGGACAACGGGAAGCAGACGCGCCGCCATTCGGGCCTCGCTCGCGGCGCAGGCCAAGCAGCTTGAACTTATCCGGAGAATTGAATGAACAGCATCACCTTTGACGGCCGCCTGGCCGCCGACGCCGAACTGCGCTACACCCCGAGCGGCGAGCCCGTCCTGTCGTTCCGCGTGGCCAGCGACATCGGCTTCGGCGAGCGCAAGAGCACCAACTGGTTCAGCTGCCAGGTATGGGGCAAGCGCGGCGAGTCGCTGAAGAACTACCTGGCCAAGGGCCAGCAAGTGACCGTGTACGGCCAACTGACCCTGCGCGAATGGCAGGACAAGGACGGCAACAAGCGCCTGTCCCCCGACGTGCGCGTCAACGAGCTGAGCCTGCAAGGCGGCCGCAGCGAAATGGGCGCCTCGTCCGGCGGCGGCATGGGTGGCGGCATGGACGACGGTTACGGCTACAGTGCCCCGGCCCCGCGCCAGGAAGCCCCGGCCGCCCCGCGCCGCCAGGAGCCGAAAGCGGCCCCGCGCATGGACGACATGGACGACGACATTCCGTTCTAACCGGAATAAAATGTTAGAGTATTAAATTAGACTGGAAATTCTCTGTGCAATCAGTAGATTGCACTTGGTTTTCCGGTCTTTTTCTTTGCGTTCAAAATTTACATCACCGGAACCGTGCAGCTGTCGTAAAGTCCCCCTATCTGACTCGACAAGAGATGCACGGTAACCCAGTTTTCCATTCGAGAAGTACGGATGCAGTCCGGTGAGCGCATACTCATGCTCGTCTCCGGTGGCCCCCTCGGACTGCCGGCCCCCCTCGCCACCCGTTACGTCCTGACCCAGTTCCGTCCCAAGGCCTGAAAGTCAGCCGCATCCGCCAACGGCTCTCCGCCTTAGCCAGTGCCTACACATTCTTTGCCAAGCATGGCATCCAACTCGATGAGCGGGCGGCCAAACGTCAGTTCTTAAGCCAGGAGGAATTGGTGGCCGATCCCATCATTGCGCGGATCGTTGACGACTCGCGCCGGGATGCCGCATTGGAGGCCTTGCAGAGCTTCCTCCTGCGCGCACGTACCGTCGCACCGGCACCCAGCCGGCCCGATGCTTCAGTTGTCCCTGGAGAACGCCTCGGCTTCACGCCAGAGCAACGTGCCCTGTTCTTACGGGTCATTCAGCCTGGCTGTTGTGACACACCATTCATCGCCGTCACGATGATCCGGAGAATCCGCGCACCTCGGCACCGGCTACCAAGATCCTCGGGCGCCTGCTGCTCCTTGATGCCAAGCTGCGTGATTCGCTCGATGAATGGATTACCCGCCACCGGGCAAATCGACAGCAGTTTCCCGCGGCAGCCAAGCATCCTTACCTCTTTGTCAATTATCGTGGCGAGCCGCTAGGCAGCCGGGGGCTCCGTCTAATCGTTGAGACGCTACGTCGCCATCATCCTGTCCTGGCAAGACTATGCCATCACCTCTTGCGTCACGACTGGAACGATCGCTGGGTCGAATTGAATGAGGAAGAAGGCGGTGATCCGGAAATAAGTCTGCGCGATCAAAAATATGCGATGGGCTGGAGCCCCACTTCAGCGATGCCATTCCGCTATGCCAGACGCGCCATCCGGTATGCCGCCAACAAGAAACTATTGCGAATACAACAGAAGGGTTGGAAGAAATGAGTCATCCCGTGCAATCCACATTCAATTTCACCGATCCCTCATGGGAGGTCAGTGACTAGACTACGGTCTTGGCCCTTTCAGGTGCAAGCATCGATACCTCGGGTACGCAATGGCGGTTGAGTGCGACGGAAGTCTTAAACTGGGACTTGATGCCATTACAACAGGGCTCGGCATTAGTATCCACCCAAGCCTATTTCTGAACTTCATCCGCCGAAGCAGCCCACGCTATGCTCATGGGCAATTCAATTGACTAAAGGCATGCTTCATTTCCGCAAATAATGTAATCACCAATATTAATGACTCCGAAAAATATGGTTTCGCATTATTTGAAGCTCTGCATATATACCTGAGAGAAAGCTTTTCCGAAGGTACAGTTTCTAATTATCTAGACGCCTACCGGCGCTGGCATCTGTGGTGCACCGATGCCCAATGCGAAGGATTCAATGAGGAAATCGCGGCGGAACTGGAGAGCCGTACTATCGGTGGCAGCTTGAAAGGCGCGGCAGTATTACGCGACGACCCCAATGAAGGCCCTCTGCGCCAAATTGAAATAGAAGCTCTGATAGCACATCTGCACCGTGCTGGCGAGACCACCGCACTGGATATTGAGCAGCTTGCCGCAGCATGGTTGTTTCTTGCCTTTGGTACAAATCCCAAAAATCTCATCCTTCTGAACGAGGAGGATTTGCTTAAAACAAAGCAGGGTGACGAAAGCACCATCTATGAACTCCGCTTGCCACGAATTAAGAAAGGCCAAGCCAATGAACGTAACGGTTTCAAAACTCGCTCGTTGCTGCCTGAAATCGGTCGCTTAGGCGGAAGTCCGTTCGAGTGAGACGACCGATAAAATGCAAAGTGACAGCTGGGCTCTGGTGTTGGTCATGAATCGCAGCGATTTTGAGCTCTGGTAGATCGAACCCTTCACCGCTCACGACGGCATGATCATCTACGGTCGTTCCGATGCGGTACTCAACCCCGGCGGCGTGCGCATCGG
>NZ_JBUPWA010000001.1:4874678-4973541 GCF_055181315.1 Chromobacterium sp. Ag138 | reverse complement strand
ATCGCGTCGCTGCCGGTGTTGTCGGTATGGCCGATGATGTTGACCGAGGTCACCGGGTTTTGCTGCAGCGTGGCGGCCAGCTTGTCCAACACCGGCTTCAGGCTGGGCTTCAGCGCGTAGCTGCCGGTATCGAAGGAGGCGTCGGCGGGGATGTTGAGCTTCAGGCGGTTGTCGGCAGTCTGACTCACGCCGATGCCGGTGCCCTTGGTCGCCTGCTCCATCGCTTCCTTCTGCTTCTGCATGTGCTGCGACCACAGGTAGCCGCCGCCCGCGCCCAACAGGCCGCCGATCGCGGCGCCGGTGGCCGCGCTGCGTCCGCCATGGCCGCCCGCGGTCAACGCGCCGATCGCCGCGCCCACGCCGGCGCCGATGGCAGCGCCGCCGCCCACGCCCTTCTGGGTGTCGCTCATGTTGGCGCAGCCGGACAGGCCGGCCACGCTCACGGCAACCAGCATCGATACTATTGTGTTCTTCATCATGTCATCATCCTTTCAACAAACCCATGACAGACCGCCGCGGACCGATACAGTTCCCCGCTCGCGGCCAAGCGCATCATTCCAGGCGGAAACCCTTCAGCTTGCGCCGCATCCGGAACAAAGCAAAGCCGATTGGCGTGTATAATACGGCCCATTCGCCAAACCTGCCCCGACACCCAGTCCGCCCGCTGGCCTTTGTGCAAGCGCCCAGCCAGAAAATCCGTCTTCGCGGTAGTATGGATGGCTGCGGCAACGCCGCCTCCGCGCGGACAACGGGAAGCAGACGCGCCGCCATTCGGGCCTCGCTCGCGGCGCAGGCCAAGCAGCTTGAACTTATCCGGAGAATTGAATGAACAGCATCACCTTTGACGGCCGCCTGGCCGCCGACGCCGAACTGCGCTACACCCCGAGCGGCGAGCCCGTCCTGTCGTTCCGCGTGGCCAGCGACATCGGCTTCGGCGAGCGCAAGAGCACCAACTGGTTCAGCTGCCAGGTATGGGGCAAGCGCGGCGAGTCGCTGAAGAACTACCTGGCCAAGGGCCAGCAAGTGACCGTGTACGGCCAACTGACCCTGCGCGAATGGCAGGACAAGGACGGCAACAAGCGCCTGTCCCCCGACGTGCGCGTCAACGAGCTGAGCCTGCAAGGCGGCCGCAGCGAAATGGGCGCCTCGTCCGGCGGCGGCATGGGTGGCGGCATGGACGACGGTTACGGCTACAGTGCCCCGGCCCCGCGCCAGGAAGCCCCGGCCGCCCCGCGCCGCCAGGAGCCGAAAGCGGCCCCGCGCATGGACGACATGGACGACGACATTCCGTTCTAACCGGAATAAAATGTTAGAGTATTAAATTAGACTGGAAATTCTCTGTGCAATCAGTAGATTGCACTTGGTTTTCCGGTCTTTTTCTTTGCGTTCAAAATTTACATCACCGGAACCGTGCAGCTGTCGTAAAGTCCCCCTATCTGACTCGACAAGAGATGCACGGTAACCCAGTTTTCCATTCGAGAAGTACGGATGCAGTCCGGTGAGCGCATACTCATGCTCGTCTCCGGTGGCCCCCTCGGACTGCCGGCCCCCCTCGCCACCCGTTACGTCCTGACCCAGTTCCGTCCCAAGGCCTGAAAGTCAGCCGCATCCGCCAACGGCTCTCCGCCTTAGCCAGTGCCTACACATTCTTTGCCAAGCATGGCATCCAACTCGATGAGCGGGCGGCCAAACGTCAGTTCTTAAGCCAGGAGGAATTGGTGGCCGATCCCATCATTGCGCGGATCGTTGACGACTCGCGCCGGGATGCCGCATTGGAGGCCTTGCAGAGCTTCCTCCTGCGCGCACGTACCGTCGCACCGGCACCCAGCCGGCCCGATGCTTCAGTTGTCCCTGGAGAACGCCTCGGCTTCACGCCAGAGCAACGTGCCCTGTTCTTACGGGTCATTCAGCCTGGCTGTTGTGACACACCATTCATCGCCGTCACGATGATCCGGAGAATCCGCGCACCTCGGCACCGGCTACCAAGATCCTCGGGCGCCTGCTGCTCCTTGATGCCAAGCTGCGTGATTCGCTCGATGAATGGATTACCCGCCACCGGGCAAATCGACAGCAGTTTCCCGCGGCAGCCAAGCATCCTTACCTCTTTGTCAATTATCGTGGCGAGCCGCTAGGCAGCCGGGGGCTCCGTCTAATCGTTGAGACGCTACGTCGCCATCATCCTGTCCTGGCAAGACTATGCCATCACCTCTTGCGTCACGACTGGAACGATCGCTGGGTCGAATTGAATGAGGAAGAAGGCGGTGATCCGGAAATAAGTCTGCGCGATCAAAAATATGCGATGGGCTGGAGCCCCACTTCAGCGATGCCATTCCGCTATGCCAGACGCGCCATCCGGTATGCCGCCAACAAGAAACTATTGCGAATACAACAGAAGGGTTGGAAGAAATGAGTCATCCCGTGCAATCCACATTCAATTTCACCGATCCCTCATGGGAGGTCAGTGACTAGACTACGGTCTTGGCCCTTTCAGGTGCAAGCATCGATACCTCGGGTACGCAATGGCGGTTGAGTGCGACGGAAGTCTTAAACTGGGACTTGATGCCATTACAACAGGGCTCGGCATTAGTATCCACCCAAGCCTATTTCTGAACTTCATCCGCCGAAGCAGCCCACGCTATGCTCATGGGCAATTCAATTGACTAAAGGCATGCTTCATTTCCGCAAATAATGTAATCACCAATATTAATGACTCCGAAAAATATGGTTTCGCATTATTTGAAGCTCTGCATATATACCTGAGAGAAAGCTTTTCCGAAGGTACAGTTTCTAATTATCTAGACGCCTACCGGCGCTGGCATCTGTGGTGCACCGATGCCCAATGCGAAGGATTCAATGAGGAAATCGCGGCGGAACTGGAGAGCCGTACTATCGGTGGCAGCTTGAAAGGCGCGGCAGTATTACGCGACGACCCCAATGAAGGCCCTCTGCGCCAAATTGAAATAGAAGCTCTGATAGCACATCTGCACCGTGCTGGCGAGACCACCGCACTGGATATTGAGCAGCTTGCCGCAGCATGGTTGTTTCTTGCCTTTGGTACAAATCCCAAAAATCTCATCCTTCTGAACGAGGAGGATTTGCTTAAAACAAAGCAGGGTGACGAAAGCACCATCTATGAACTCCGCTTGCCACGAATTAAGAAAGGCCAAGCCAATGAACGTAACGGTTTCAAAACTCGCTCGTTGCTGCCTGAAATCGGTCGCTTAGGCGGAAGTCCGTTCGAGTGAGACGACCGATAAAATGCAAAGTGACAGCTGGGCTCTGGTGTTGGTCATGAATCGCAGCGATTTTGAGCTCTGGTAGATCGAACCCTTCACCGCTCACGACGGCATGATCATCTACGGTCGTTCCGATGCGGTACTCAACCCCGGCGGCGTGCGCATCGGCACGGCGGAAATCTATCGTCAGGTGGAAGCCTTCCCGGAAATTCTGGAAAGTCTGGCGGTAGGACAAAACTGGCAGGCCGACGAGCGCGTGGTGCTGTTCGTCAAGCTTCGTCCCGGCGCCGTGCTGGACGACAACCTGATCGGCCGCCTGCGCAACCAGATCAAAAACGGCGCCAGCCCGCGCCATGTCCCGGCCAAGATCATCGCCGTCGCCGACATTCCCAAAACCGTCAGCTGCAAAATCGTGGAACTGGCTGTGAAGAACATCATCCATGGCCGCCCGGTCAGCAATGTCAGCGCACTGGCGAACCCGGAGGCATTGAAGCTGTTCGAGGGATTGGAAGAACTGAAGTCATGACAGGAAACCCGGATGCGCACTCACGTGCTTATCCGGGCGACTCACCACCCTATGTTTTACGCCGGTCTGCAGTTAAAGCGACCGACATCGCCCACCGCATTCAGAAAACCCTCGTCGTGCGAGATCAGCAGCATCGCCCCTGGGTAGGACTGCAGCACGTCGATCATATGGCCGCGCATCGTGGTATCGAGGTTATTGGTCAACTCATCGAGAATCAGCAGCTGGGGCGGATTGGCCGCAATGCAGGCCAGCGACAGCCTGGCCTTCTCTCCGCCGGACAAGGCTCGCACCGGCGTCTGCACCGCCTCGTTTTGACGGAACAGAAACGAGGCCAGATGCGTGCGCAGGTCGCCCAGCGACCAGTCCGGCACGGTTTTAGCCAAGGTTTCCAGTACCGTTTCGTCGGGGATCAGGTTGTCATAGTGCTGGTCGACATAGCCGATCTCGCTGGCAGCCGGCGTCAGCCAGTCTCCGCCCAGACGCAAGCCCGCATCGCCCAGGATGGCCCGGGCCAGAGTGGATTTGCCGCTGCCGTTATCGCCGATCAGCGCCAGCCGCTCGCCCTGCATCAGGCTGAGATGGATGCCATTCAGCACCGGCTGACCAGCGTAACCCACCGTACCGCCGCCAATCTGCAGCACCACTTGCCGGGCGCGGGCGCCATGCTTGAGGTGGAATTGCGGCACGATGACTTCCGGCGGTCGCAAGCGGGCCAGCTGCTCCGCCAGGTCCCGCTGCTCTTCGCGGATGTCGGCCTGCTTGCGGCCTGCGGTCGTATTGCCGCGCCCAAGCTTGGTCGGTGATTTGACGGTCGCCCACTTGCGGTTCTGAATGCTCTGGATGCCGCGCTGCCGCGCATGGGCCGCGCGTTCCTGCTCCTGCATCAGGGCCTCATGCGCGTCCTGCTTAGCCCGCTTGACCGCCGACAGCTGCTTCTCCAGTGCATTGCGCTGGAGCTGCTGTTCTGCGAGATAGTCGGCATAGCGTCCTTCGAACACTTCCACGCCGCCATGGCCGATATGCCACAGGATGTCGCAGGTTTCGTTCATCAGCGCATGATCGTGCGTCACCATCACCACGGTGCCGTAATAGCCTTGCAGCATACGCGACAGCGAACGGCGGTTGCTGGCGTCCAGGTGGTTGGTCGGCTCATCCAGCAGCAACAGATCGGGCGCTTGCGCCATGGCCTGGCTCAAGGCGCGGTTGACGCGCTGGCCACCGCTTAGCCCGCTTTGCGCTTCCTGAATCTGGGCGACATAGCCGATCCGCAAATCCGGCGCAGTCACAATGCTGCCATCGCTGGGCGGGAGCTCGCCCAGCAGCATGCGCAGCAATGAGGACTTGCCCGCACCGTTGTCGCCGACGATGGCGATGCGCTGCCCCCACTCGATCACAGCATTGAACTGCTTGAAACAGATTTTCTGGGGAAACGTCAGGTCGACGCCTTTTAGTTGAATCAAATGCATAGGCGCGCCTCCTGTGGAAAATCAGGGCGGCGGTGCCGCCCTGCGTTGAAAATATAGGGAAAGCCGGTCACGCGACCGCGACAGCACACTGCTCAGACAGCACCGACTCGACAAAGTCGGCAACCTCATCCGCCTGCTGCTTGATGAAGAAATGATCGCCATCGAACCAGCGTACGTCGCATGTCGCTGTGGTTTCTCCTCGCCAGGCCTCGACCTGTTCTGGCGTCACATGCCCATCGCCATGTCCCGCCAGAACCGTCAGCGGCGTATCCAGCGGCGCAAGCGGCCGATAGGCGTAGTCAGCCACCAGTTGGAAATCCGCTCGAATAACCGGCAACACCAGTTCCATCAACTCGCGGTTATCCAAGACTTCACGCGGGGTGCCATTATAATGCCGCAATGCCGCGATCAGGTCGTCGTCATTCAGCAGATGCAGGCGCTGCGCGCTGCGCTCGCACCGCGGCGCGCCGCAGCCCGAGACCAGAAGCCGGGTCGGCATGGGCCGTCCGAGCAACTGGCAACGCCGCGTGAATTCGAACGCCAGCAGCGCGCCCAGACTATGCCCGAAACAGGCGAACGGCGCATCGAGATACGGCTGAACCGCTGACAGCGCGGCGTCGACGACAGCATCGGGAGAGCGGAGCGGCGCCTCCCGCAATCGCGCGCCCCGTCCCGGCAATTGCACGGGGCACACATCGACATCGGGTCCCAAACGGTCGCGCCAGGCCAGGAAATCCGCTGCGCTGCCGCCAGCATAGGAAAAGCAGAACAGCCGCAAGCGCGCCTCGGGCTGCGGCGGCCGAATGAGCCATGGCGTCGTGGTTTTCATGGCATTGCCTCCAAATTCAAGGAAGAGAACGCCCTGTCGCCCGCCAGTGCCGACAAGGCAATGGCAGAGCGCGGCAGCGCGGGCTGAAAGACATGCCGGGTCGTTTTGTAGGGCAGCAGCCGCCGCGCGCCGACGGCTTCGAAAATCCGCCCGATGTCATAGGGCAAACCGGTTCGCCAGTCCGATACGGTTACGCGCGAATCATCGTAGTCGAGCAGAATGCACGGCACATGGGTCAAGCCCAGCAAACCCGCGGCGTGCAGGCGATGATTGCCGTCCATGATGATACCGGTCCGCCACTCCACCGGTAGCGGGGCCAGCCAGAGACCGGCGTCGGCGATCTCTCGGGCCAACGCTGCGGCGGCCGGCTTGTCGACCTCTTCGGACGGGCGCAAAAACGACAAACGGCGGATTTCAATCTCGTAAGACATAGACATGAAACTCCTCAATGCGGGTCAGGCCGGCGAGCATTCCAGAATCACGAAACCCGCCGTCGTCTCATGCCGGGCGGCCAGCGCCAGCCCCGCCGCCTGGATCAATGCCTGATATTCGTCCAGCGTGCGCTCCCGCCCGCCGCACACCACCATCATGTTCAGGTCCATCCAGCGGCCGGGCGCCAGCACTTCATCCGGCGGCAGCGGGTACTCCAGAATCAGCAATGTCGCACCCGGCGCCATCGCCCGCCGACAAGCGGTCAGCACCGCCCGCGCCTGGCCATCGTCAAAACGATGCAGGATCTGCGACAGCAAGTAGACATCCGCCTCGCCGGGCGGCGTATCCCGCACATCGCCCTCGACATAGCGCGCGCGGCCGTCCGCGTCGCCCTGAAAATGACCCTGTTCGGGCCCGAACAGGGTCGCGCGCATCGCGGGGCAACGCTTCAGCAGCGCCGAGAGGAAGCGGCCGTCCCCACCCACATCGACCAGATGCCGCCTGGCTGAAAAATCGTAGGCGTCCAGCAGGATCTGCGATCGTTGCGCCGCATCGTGCGCCATGTACTGCTGCAGTTTGCCGGGCGCTACGGACTGTTGCTCGAGGTAGGAAAAGTACCCCGTCCCATACCACTTCTCGAAACAGGCTTCACCGGATTTCACGCAGTCATAGAGGTCCGCCCAGGCGCGGTAGTGCTCATCGCCATAGATACAGGCGGCAAAGTCCTGAGAATCCGGTGCGCTGCTAATCAGCAGGCGCGACATCTCGGTGTGCGCATAGCCGTCCTCGCCTTCGCGCCGAAAGACGCCCAGCGTCTCCAGCGCCCGCAACAGCCGCCGGAGGGCATCGATGTCACAGCCCGCCTTGCGCGCCAACTGGCTGCAATCCAGCGCTTCCTGCGCCAACAGATCCGGTAGGCCCAGCCTGGCCGCGACATGTATGGCCTGGGCGATCTGATAGCCATAAATCCACTGTCTCAACTGCCGCACATCTGCTTGTCGCACTTCGGTTCTCCTGTTCAATTCGACGCCTGCGGCGCTACGACGCCCTGTACATCACCCGTTTTCTTGAGGAATCTCGCAAACATCAGGCCTGCCCCCAGCGCAAAGGCAATCAGCAAAGCCAGATTGACGCCCAGCAGGCCAAATTGAAGGGGAAAAGCCAGCACATAGGCCAGTGGCAGCCCCCCCACCCACAGCAGGGCCATGTTCGTCCACATCGGTCGCCATACGTCGCGCACGCCGCGTAGCGAAGCCAGCAGCTGGTTGCGCGCCCCATCGACCAGCTGGGTGACGGCGATCAGCAACAGCAGCTTGCTCGCCAACTGGACCTGTTCGGCGTTCCGCGCCGCCCCGACATTCAGATAAAGACCGATGACCGCCTTGGGCGCAAGCACGTAAACCAGACCCATGCCGCACACAATCGCGGCCATCACCGCAAGGCCGGTCATGCCGATCCGGCGGGTCGTTTCCTGCTCCCGCTTGCCTGCTGCGATGCTGATCAGGATGGAACTTGCCTGCCCCACCCCCATCGGAATCATCAGGGCGACCATGGAGCACTGGATCAGGATCTGCTGCACGCTCAGTGCGCCGACGCCCAGCCAGCCAACCATCAGATTGATCACGCTGAACGCCAGCAGCTCGCTGGAAAACTGCAGGGTGATCGGAACGCTGATATGGAAAAAGCCGGCCAGGCGCGACCATTGCCACCCGCCCCGGCCCGCGAATAGCCGGTATGGCGCGAAATCGCCGGCCAGCCGCAAGTAGACGGCCATGACAATCATCAGCAACCAGTTCACGATCGAAACGCCGTAGGCCCAGCCAGCCATGCCCAACGCCGGCAGACCCCAGCGTCCTTCGATCAGCGCGTAGCCCAGCCCCAGCGCCAGCAGCAGATTGAGCGCACTGAACACGAACACCAAGTGGCCCTTGCGTATGGGAAAGAAGATTTGGTGGCAACTGGCCATCAGCAAGGACGGAATGATGCCCCAAGCCATCGCCCGCAGGTAGTCGCTGACCAGCGGCAACAGCGCTTTGGGCTCGTCCAGCCAGACCAAAAGCGCCGGCAGCGACAGCAGGACGGCGGACGCGACGACACCGACGCCAATGCTGACCAGCCACGCTTGCCTGACCTCGAGCCCGACCTCGGAGGTCTTGCCTTCCCCCAACAATCTGCCGACGATGATCCCCACGGCCAGCAACGGCGACATCGCCACCACCGTCACGGTATTGCACAAGGCGGTGACCAGCGCACCGGCGGCCAGTTCATGCGTACCCAGGCGGGCAATGAACAGCATGCCGATGAAATTGACCGCCACATGCAGGATGCGCACCCCAAGAATGGGGGTCGCCAGCCGGATGATCTCGCCGCAGTAGTAAAACCGATGGGTGTGTACTTTCACAGTTCGCTTTCTGAAAACACTTTTCATGACTTTGGCATAAATGACTTCGTCATTAACAGATTAACAAGCTCCGTGCTTTTCGGGCAGGTGTAATTCCTCATGGTTTTCCACCCCCGCCGCCATGGTTCGCGCAGCGGGAACGATGATGCGCACCAGAGTGGGTCCGCCCTTGCGCGAGCGCACCAGCGCCGAATACTGCAGGCAGGCGCACAGCCGCTTTACGATCGCCAAGCCCAATCCCACGCCGGTCATATCCGCACTTGAGTCGTTGCGGCCATTGACGCCCTGATAGTACGCATTGAACACTTGATCGCCCTCTTCCTCGGCAAACCCCTCGCCGTTATCCCATACATCAATCAGGCAACCGCCGCGGTGCTGTCTGGCTGCTACCAGCACCCGGCCACGAGAAAATTTACAAGCGTTCGCCACGATATTTTCGAGTATCCGCAACAACAAACGCTCATCCGTCGCCAGCGTGATAGCCGTCGTGCGAAACCGCAGGTCCAGTCCGCGCGAGAACGCCACCTCCTCGAACTCCAGCTCCAGCCGCTGAAACAGGTCCTGCAATGGGACCTCGCGGATGGTCGGCTCGATCGCCGCCATGCGCAGTGGCGCAAACTCCAGAAAATCGCGCAGAAATTTCTGCAGATCAAACACGACGTACAACACTTTGGACAACAACCGCCGATCATCGCGCTTGCCGTCCCGCTCAATGGCATGCACCAATAACTGCAGCGCATGCAGCCGTTGACGAAAATCGTGCGAAACCTCCTGAAAAAACTGGAAATTGCCATCGGCCTGCGAGGCGAGCCGCACCTTTTGCTCCGCGATCTGCTCACTGCTGCGCTGGAGCGCGACAGCCATCCGGTCCATCCGCCGCGCACCGTGGAGAATCGACAGCCAGGCCAGGAGCGGGAGCGCCAGGCCGACCCAGGGCAACAGCCGAAACAGGCGATCCTGCGCGGCCTCCGCCGGCCGCATAACGGCGCCCTCCGGCTGCGCGACGCCCACCGTCCAACCTGTCGCCTCCAGGCGCCTGAAGGTCATCAGCCAGGGGCGACCATCCGGCCCCGCGCCGATGCTGCGGCCGCTCTCGCCACGGCGAACGCGTATCGTCCAGGACACGGGCGCCAGCAGCGGGCGTCGCCCGCCACCCGGCACATCGAGTAACGAAGCCATCACCCGGCCATCCCGATCGAATAGCAGGAAGTCCTCTCCCCCCGGCATCAGGCACACGCTCGGGGCCGCCCCTCGCTGCCCCAGCGAGGCGGCCAGCCGAACCGCTTCGTCTTGCTGATGCGACCAGGCATCCTCTCGCAACGCGGTGCGAAATACGCCCAGCGCGCCCCAACCGGTCGCCACCGTCGCCAACAACGCCAGCAAGGCCGCCCCCGCTGCCAGCCGAACAGACTGCATGCTTTGAATGCACATTCGCATGGTTCCCAGTCCGCCTGCCGTCAAGCGATGCCATGCGCGTGCAGATACCCCAGGTCCATGGCTCGGGAAAGCGCATGCGTCCGGTTATTCACCTTCAACACTCTCAGCAAGCCGGTGACATGGTTGTTGACCGTGCCGATGGTCAGCCCGAGTTGAGCGGCGATCTCTTTGGACGACAGCCCACGATGCAGCAGGCAAAGAATGTCCTGCTGCCGCCGCGTCAGACAGCATGCCGCCGGCGCCTGCCCGTCTGCCATGGAAAACACCCGGCGGCCATGCAGGACGTTGCGGATCGACAGGGAAAAATCGTCCAGTTGCGCGGCTTTGACGATGTAGCCGAGCATGCCCATCGCCTGGACCTCTGCCCGCCACTGCGCATTGTCGGAGGCCGTGACCACC
This sequence comes from Chromobacterium sp. Ag138, assembly GCF_055181315.1. NCBI lineage: Bacteria > Pseudomonadati > Pseudomonadota > Betaproteobacteria > Neisseriales > Chromobacteriaceae > Chromobacterium > Chromobacterium sp. Ag138. Next base: position 4,962,815 of record NZ_JBUPWA010000001.1, on the reverse strand, counting down.
GCGCAGCGTTCCGCAACGCCGAAGCGATGAAACATCCGCACCAGGGACAAGCCATGGGCATTGGGCACCCCTATGTCCAGTAGGATGCGATACCAGTCGTCTGCTTCTCGGAAAGTCTGGACGGCGTCCTCCATCGTGCCGCGGATATGAATCTCGAGATTCAAGTCCAGCTGCAGCAGCAATGATCGTGTGGCGTCCGCCACCAGGGGGTGATCCTCGACCATCAGAATCCTTTTTGCCGCCTGCTGCATCGTTTTACTCCGCATTGAGTCGCCCAGGCCGATTGGATCAGCGCCGGATAGGGTTGAATGATTATTACTTGAAATAGAAACCGCTATCCCGGCTGTTGCGTACGAGATCGGGCAACGGCTGGGACGTTATAGGGCGTCAGAAAAACCGGGTTTCAGGGCAGGAAGAAACGCGGGCTGCAGCAGCCTGCGCGGCTTGTTCCAAATGGCGCTGAGACGTATTGGGACAATCCATCCGGCGCGGCAGTATATTGGGTGAGTTGAGCATGGGTTATCGCTGATACAGGTCACAAAGGGGGAAGCTGCCATATAAAAAGGCTCTGTTCGCGTTACCTGTTGATCAGCTGCCGTCCGAGTGAGGAGGCAATAAAATCCTCTTCGCTTGGTTGATTATGAAACCACGCCAGCAAGCGCTGCCAGGCCAAATAGTTCTCAAGATACTTCGTGGCGACGCCCCGGAATTTTCCATTGAGCCAAGCCTTAAGCCGCGAGTGATAGTTGTTCACGGTGTGCACATGGAAGGCCGGATTCAACGCAGAACCATGCTTTGACGCCTTGAAATACTTCAAAGTCACGCCCAGCTCACGGGAGAGTGCGAGGTAGGCAGTGTTGCCATCGGAGCAAACCACCGCGTCGGGTTTCAGCACATCGCGCAGTGTTTGAACTAGCTCTTTGCCTTTCATGCCTGGCGTCATCACCTGATCCGCGATGAAGCCCTGCCCCCTGGCATTGGCCACCAGTACCGGCACTTGCTCTTTAGATACGCCACGCTTTTTGGCCCGACCACCGCGCTTGCGGTGTTCCTGCAACTGACGCTGGCCTTTGCGGGAATGCAAGAAATAGGTTTCATCCGCCTCAACCAAGCCTTCCACCACAACAGGCTGCTGCGGGACGATGGCCTTAAGGAAGCGGTGACGCCAGCGGAAGGCCGTGGAAACGGCAATGCCGCATGCCCGAGCGGTTTCCCGAGCCGTCATGCGGCGAGCCATGCAGGCGCTGTTGGCGGCAAACTTTTCTTTCTGATGGAGGCCAGACAAAGGCATTCCAGTGATGGCGCTGGAAGTGCGCTGGCATTGCTTGCATCGGTAGTACTGTAAACCCCGGGTGTGGCCATAGCGAACAACCATCTTGCTGCCGCAATGTCGGCAGCAAACATTGCCGCGCGCGACATCCAGCGCTCGGTAGGAGGTTCTGGCCGTTTTATGCGCGACAACAGCCGCCTCAAACTCTACTAGTTGGGCATCAGATACCGATTTCAGTTGCCGGAGGATTCTCTGAAAACGTTCTGCTCTCATAGTCAGGCTCCTTGTCTGGCTTGAGCATGGTCGATATCAACACGTTGCGCGAAGAAAGCCTATAAAAAAGCGCAGGGACTGAACAATGGAATCGAGTCATCTCAACCCCTGCATTTCAATCACTGAGATTTAATTTTACGTGATTATTTTACACATTATGCATTATGTCATTGGCACGAACAATAGTTATGTCATCACTCACATTATGCGTTTCATGACAAAAGCATAACAAGATCCCGCCCGTGGTCACGATCCCCGTCGGGAGCCCTCTTCCGCCAACTCAGTCGATCCAGCTGCCATTGACGAATCCGCGATAGTCCTGCGGCACAAACCAGAGCAGCAGAATGCTCAGACGGCCATCGTCGTGCTGTTTGTCTCGCCAATGCGGCATCTGCGGATCGATCACATGTCCGTCGCCGGCTTGCAGCATGGCTTTGTGCACGGCGGTCGGCGTTTCGACGTAGATCGGCCACGCGTTCTCCTTGTGGTCTTCAGGCCGCGTTTCCACCGGCAGCGACATCACCCAGGTAAACGCCAGCACATCATCCTGGTGCCGCGGCAAGGTGGCGCCCGATTCGTAGATGGTGAGGGCGTTATGACCCGGCTTGACCGGAACAGGCAGAACCTGGTTCAGCAGCGCGCTGATCTGGCCCTGCAGATAGAAGGTGAATTCGTCGCGGTGGGTCCAGAACCGCTGCTCAGTGGCGCCGTTGTTGCGGTCCAGCAGCAGGAATTTCTTCTCTTTCATGAAGCGCAAGTACTTGCGGCTGATCGCCAATTCGATCGGCGGCAGGATGTTTTCGAAGGTGAAGCAGCCATTTGCCCCCAGCTGCCCGCTCAAGCCCGTCAGGCGCGCCTGCCACTCGGCCTTGGCCGCCATGGTTCGTTGCGGGTCATGCAACAGGGCGCACCAGACGAACAGCCGCAGCATGGCGGCGTCGAGTTCGCGCGGCTGCCGCTGCGCGCGCATCAGCGCCTGCAGATCCTGCAACTGGGCCGCTGTCAGCCAGTACATCGAAACGATGCCCTTCACCGGATCCTGTACCCATACGCTGGGTTTGCAGGCGTCGGCCCAATCCGGATCGGGAATCCGCGACCGCAAATCGGCGGGCATCTCGCGACTCGAAAAGAAGATGGCGTCGTTCAGGCAGTACGCGTCGGCTGCGCGGTCGCATGGCGGCAGGTTCTTGCGGTAAAAATCCGGCAACTCATCCAGCAATGTTTCGCTCAAGCTGCAATGCTCGCCAAAGAAACGCTCCAGGAAGGGTTGTTTGTTCGCCGGCGTCACCAACCCATGCTTTTCCAGCCGTTTGCGCATGCCAGCGGGCAGGGCCAGGAAAACCTGCTCACTGATGCCGTTCCTGACGATGTCGAACACCTTGTCCGCAAACTTGCCCGCCCAGGCCGGCAGCACCACAGTCTCCCGCAGGTAATCGTCCCCCTGCTGTGAATAGAAGGCCATGAACACCAGCGACGCAACGTAATAGCGCCGGCCCTGGAAAACGATAGTGCGGAAACGGCCGGCGTGCAGCACGCTGAAGCCGCGCTTCAGCCGCTCGCGAAGCGTCATGCCATCCACCGAGCGCAAGAAACCGTAATCGATCAGCTGTTCCAGCAAAAACGGCGGATAGCTGGCTGCCTGGTTGTCATTCAGGCGCCCTCGGGCCAAACGAATCAGCAGCTCGCACATTTGCGGCTGTTCCTTGACGGCGAACGACACATATTTGGAACGCGTCGCATGGGTGGTGTGGTTGCGGAATCCAACGATGACTCTGCACAGATCGTTCACGATCCAATTCGGTTGCGTATGACGGTGCTGCATTACACATTTCTCCTGAATGACTTCAACTTTTCCATCAGCAAGCGTGAGCCGCCCAATGCGTGGCGGATGAAATACACACGCAGCTTCCAGCGCCGGGGCCGCGCCACGCGCCCGGTCAAATGCCTCTCCATGCCATCCAGCAAGTCCCCGATCAGGGCGTCGTGCACCCAACGCACCACGCATTGCCACATGCAAAAGTGGTAAGGGCTCAAGCGCAAGCGGGTGAAATGGGTGATCACCGCCCCACCCTGCCGCGCCGCGACACGCAAACCGTGCACGCCCTCGAATCCAATCGGCGACTCGAAGCGGAACACCAGTTCCTGCTCCGGCAAATAGCGCACCACCCGATAGCGGGTGGCGCCATGGCCGCCCGTCGCACCCACCCTGACCGGCCCCTCGAACACATCGCGCGGCCAGACCGCGTGCGGCCAACAAGGCGAAAGGGGTTCGTCGAAACGGGCCAGCAACGCGCCGACCCGCGCTGGCGGGCAGGCGACGAAGGTCTCATGCACGCTGACGACATTGGCGCGCTCAACCCAGTCGCTTGAAGCGGACGATGTCGGCATCGCTCCGGCCCTCCCTGTTGCGCATACTGTCTCTGCGGACGTCCAGCCGCGACTGCAGCGAGGCGGCGAGCCGGTCCAGATCGGCCAGACCGGGCAGCTTGCGCGCCGCGGCGATGACCTCGCGCAAAGCGGCGTCGTCCTGCAGCGTGTCGAACTGCTCATGCATTCGCGTCAGCCACTGCTCCGCCAGGCAATGCAACTCCTTGGCGATGATGCTGAAGCTGACCCGGCAGCCGTCCATCGAGCGGACCGGCTGCGTTTGCAGCGAGACCGAGCGGATCACGGTGTTTTCATTGTCTTTGGCTACATTGAGCCGCACCGGCTGCCGCATGGCGTGGCCGCCCATCATCACCGAGTAGATCCCGGACTTGACGTAGCCCCCACCACTGGGCAGTGCGCCAGGCAGCCAGTACACCGCCACATGGCGGGCGTTGAAGAAGGCAATCTCGCGCCCGCGATAGCGGATGAAGTCCGGGTGAGTGAAATTTGCGACCAGGAAGCCGCGCTCCATCGGATGCGGCATGACGGTCCGTAGCGGGCGCGGATCGTACTGGTACATTTTCTCGAACAAGAGGTAGAGCGGTTCGTCGGAAAACGTCAACCAACGGTATCCGGCCTGGCGGATCTTGCTATGAACAAAGGCAAACATCGGGTTCCTCCGCCTTCAGCTTGCTGTCGCCAGCGTGGCCAGATGCCGGATGGTCGGCTGCCGGTAAAATGCCTGCAGCCGCACCTTGCGCCCGAAGGCCTGCTCCACCTTCGCCAGCATCTGGATCACCTGCAGCGACTGGCCGCCCAGCTGGAAAAAGTCGTGCTCGATCCCGACCCCCGTCTGCTTCAGCGTCTCCTGCCAGATATCGACCAGGCGCGCCTGCACCGGATTGGCGGGCGACACCGGCGGCCCCGCTTGCTCGGCTTCTTCACCGGCCAGTCGTCGCATGTCGATCTTGCCGTTTTCGTTCAGTGCGATCGTCGGCACGATGTGCAGCGTATCCGGCAACATATAGGCTGGCAGGCTCTGGCTCAGGAACTCGCGCAGCTCCGCTCGACCGACATGCCGCTCAACGCCGTGGGCGCGTTGCAAATCGTGGTGGGCGGCCCAGATCGACGGGTCGTAGTAGCAGGCCCGGCCCGCTTTCAGGTCGACGTCCACCGGCTGCAGCAATTCCGGCAGGATGCAGGGGCCGTCCGTATCGAAGGTCGCCCCCGTCCACGCCTGCCACTCCGCCAGCGTCCCTTCCACCCGTTGCGATTTCGCCGCCACGCCCAGGTTTTTGGCACCGAGTCGTTCATGCACCCGTAGCCAGAAATCCAGCGGCTCGCCATTGGCGTCACGGGACTGCGCCCAGGCGTGCACGTCGGTATCGCCGCGCGCCAGCATGCCGACCGGCCGGACAGGGCCAAGGAAGTGATCGAGCCCGTGCATTTTGGCCAGACTGCGGAACCCCTCCACGATCTTGTTGCTGAGCCCCAAACCCTGGCAGTGACTGGCGACGATGCCGGCCATCCCGAGGATGGCATTGGGCGCGACGCCCTCGTCATGCTGCCGGAACGCCAGCTCCACCCCCTGGTCCCAGCCCTCGGGCGCGGTCTCGTCGCGGCCGTCCCAGTACAGCGGCACGCCGTTCGCGACGCAGGCCACTTTGTCGTCTTCGTCCAGCAGGCAAAACTGGTAGGACGGGAACGCTGCGTACAGGCTCTCCCAATAGCGCGCCAGCACGGGACTGCCGGCGAAATAGCGCGGCCAGGTGTCGTGGTGGATCAAGTTCATGTGCTGCCGCATGCTGGGACGCTGGGCGCAGGTGAACTGCCGGTAGCGCCGACCTTTGGCCTGGAAGACGTTCAGCGCGCTGTCGCGCAGCTCGACGAAGGCCTTGAGGCTGCCGCCGCCCTGTTCTTGCCAGACCACCGCGGCTTTGGCGACGGCAGGGTGGCGCGCCAGCGCGCTCTCGATGTCGCCCAGCTCAACGCGGTTGCCGCGCACTTTGACCTGATTGTCGATCCGGCCGATGTAATGCAGCCGGCCCTGATGATCCAGCCGGCCCAGATCGCCCGTGCGGTACAACCGCAGCGCGGGCCCGCCCGATGGCGGCGTCCACTCGAAAAAGGCCGCAGCGGTCAGCTCGGGGGCCTTCCAGTAACCCGGACTGAGACCGGGCGACGCAATGCAGATCTGCCCCACTGCGCCAGCCGGCAACGGCTGGTCGAACCGGTCCAGAACGAATGCTTTGACATTGGGCAGCGGGCGGCCGATCGGCGTCATGACGCCCTCTACGGCCTCATCGCAATCGAAGCACAGCGCATCCACCGTTGTCTCAGTCGGACCGTAATGGTTGGCCAACCGGCAGGCGAAGGCGGCACGCGCCCGCTCCCTGACCTCGCGGCTCATGGCCGCTGCGCCGCAGATGATCAAACGCAGCGCGCTGGCCGACGCCGGCTGCGCCTCGCGCGCCTCGCTCAACGCATCCAGCATCAAGGGGACCGTCTGCACCACACTGATGCGCTGGGCGTCCATCCATTCCAGCGCCTGCTGCGGCGCCTTGGCCTGGCCCTGCGGCCAGACCACGATGCATGCCCCGCAGGCCAATGGCCACAGGATGTCCAGCATCGCAGCGTCGAAAGTCGGCGACGTCCAGTACAGCATCCGGTCGCCGGCGGCCAGCGTATAGCGTTCCTGTGTCGAAACGATCAGATTGTGCAGCCCACGATGCTGAATGGGAATGCCCTTGGGCCGCCCGGTGGTGCCGGAGGTAAACAGGATGTAGGCCAGGTCGTCGGGCGCTGCGCCGCCGGACATCGGCGGCAGCGGCTCGCCGCCGATGTCCTCTACCACCAGCGTCGCCACGCCCAATGCCGCCGCTCTCTCCCGCAACGCGCTGGAGACCACCATCAGCCGGCATTCGACTTGCTCGGCCACATCGGCCAGCCGGTTGGTCGGCCATTCTTCGTTCAGCGGCACATACACCGCACCCAGCGACATCAGCGCCAGCATCGCAGCAACCTGCTCACGGCCAGCCGCCATCAACACCGCCACGCGATCGCCGTGACCGACGCCTGCCTGTCGCAACGCCCGCGCGACCTGCCCGACTCTGGCCGCCAGCTCGTCATAGCGCCAAACCACGCCGTCCTCTTCCACCGCCGGAGCGTCCGGCTGGCTGCGCGCTTGCTGCAGGAATCTATCACACACCGTCAGGGCGTCCTCGCGCGGCGCGTCCGTGCGATTGAAATCTTCCAGCACGCGCCTGGCGGCCTCCGGCGCCATCAGCGCATAACGCTCCAGCGGCTGACCCGCATCGGCGATCACCTGACCAAACAACGCCTCCAGGTCGCCAAGCATGCTGTCGATGCTCGCCTGATCGTACAAATCTGTGTTGTAAGTGCAGAAGAATTTGACGTCGCTACCCACCGGATCCAGTCCGATCGCCAAGTCGAACCGCGCACCGTGGTTCTCGGCGGCGAACACTTCCTTGGCGTATAGATTGCCGCTGCCGAGGGGAATGCTGACGAACTCGGACTTGTTGTTCTGCACCCCGGCCATGACAGAGAACAGCTTGGGACGCGACAGGTCTTTCTGGTGGCTGAGCTGCTCGATCATAGAAACGCAGGGATAGCGATAATGCTCGAATGCGCCCAGCACAGTCGTCGACACCTGGCGCAGCAATGCATCGAAAGACATGCCCGGCTCGATGCGGCAACGAATCGGCATCGGCACGGCAAAGCAGCCCAGCAACGGCTTGTCCTGGCTGTCCCGCCCCGCGATCGGGCAGCCCAGCACGAAGTCGGACTGGCCGCTGACGCGGTAGAAATACAGATCGAGCACTGCCAGCAGCAGCATGAACAAGGTGGTATTGCCGCGCGCGCAGAAGGCGCTCAACTCGCGAGCCAGCTGCCGCGGCAGCCAGTTGTTCACCGTATTGCCGTTGTAGGTCTGAATCGCCGGCCGCGCGCGGTCGGTGGGCAGCTCCAGCGGCGAGGGAACCTCGCTGAACTGTGTCAGCCAATATTGGCGGTGGCGCTCCAGCCTGCCCGCAGCCAAATCGCCATTGATCCGGTCGGCATAGTCCAGGAAGCCGACGGACAGCGGCGGAAGCGCCAGCTTGTGCCCCTCGCACTCGGCGCTGTACAGCGCGGCGAACTCTCTGATCAGGTTGAGCGTGCTGGTCTCGTCCCAGATGATGTGATGCACGGTGAAGATCAGCTGGCATTCGTCGCCGGGGTAGATCACCAGATGCAGCCGGAACAGGTTCTCGCGTTCGAAGTCGAAAGGCGCCAGCGCAAAGGCGCGCGCCAGCTGCTCCTGCTCGCCGGCCACCGCTTCCGGCGCCAGACCGCTGCGGTCGATGAACAGCGTATCGGCATCCAACTGGATCGCCGCGCCGAGATACTGCTTGGGACGCCCGTCAGCGTACGCCATGCGGATGCGGAAAACGTCATGGCGCTCCACCAGCGCCTGCCAGGCGCGCAGGAACGCACCCCGGTCCACCTTGTTCAGGAAAAAGTGGTTGAAGCTGATGTTATAGACCGCGCTGTCCGGATTGAACTGGTAGGCGTACCACTCCGGAATCTGGCTTGGGGCCAGGTCGTGCAGCGGCATATCGGATGCATGGTGGTTCATACAGACTCCTCGACGCGGACCGCTTCGGCCAGCGCCCTGATGGTGGGATGTTCGAACAACTGGGTCAGCGACAACTGTTCGCCCAGCACGTCGCGGCACTGGTTGACCACTTCCACGGCCAGCAGCGAATGCCCTCCCAGCTGGAAAAAGTTGTCGTCGATGCCGACCCGGTTGACGCCCAGCGCCGCCGCCCACCGCGCGCAGAGCGCCTCCTCCTGCGCGTTGCGCGGTGCGGCGTAGGATTGCGCGGAGCCGATTTCGAACGACGACAGCGGCGGCAGCTGCGCGCGGTCGATCTTGCCGTTGGCTAGCAGCGGCAGTTCGTCGAGCAGACAAATGCCGCTCGGCGTCATGAAGTCCGGCAAGCGCTCGGCGCAGAACTGGCGCAGCGCGCCAGCGCTGGGCGCGGGACGCTGCCGCGACACCACATAGGCGGCCAGCCGCATCTCGCCAGTCCAGTCCGGGCTGCCCATCACCAGACAGTGCTCGACAGCCGGATGCTGGCGCAGCGCCGCTTCCACCTCGCCCGCTTCGATGCGGCATCCGCGGATCTTGAGCTGGAAGTCGACCCGGCCCAACAGCTCCAGCGAGCCGTCGGTGCGATACCGCCCCAGGTCGCCGCTCTTGTACAGCCGGGCGTGAGGCGCATCGGAAAAGGGGTCGGGCACGAAGGCGGCGCGCGTGCGCGCCTCATCCCGGAAATAGCCAGGCCCGACGCACAGTCCGCCAATGTGGATCTCTCCGACCACGCCGATCGGCGACTGCCGCATTTGAGCGTCCAGCACGTGCAGCTCGGCATTGGCGATGGGCCGTCCGATGGGCAGGTAGGGATAATCCCAGCCCGGCTTGCCATCCAGACACAGGTGAGTCACGTCGTCCGAGCATTCGGTCGGTCCATAAGCGTTCATCAGCCGCGTTCCAGGAAAGACGTCGAACCAGCGCTCAGCCAGCGCCCGCGCCAGCGGTTCGCCGTTACTGATCATCCAGCGCAGCCCGGACAGCGGCTGCCCCGCCGGACGCCGCTGCGCTTCGTCCAGCAGAATTTCCAGATGCGAAGGCACGGTCTCCACAATCGAGACGTCGCGCGCATACAGCTGCCCGAGCAGCGGCGCCGGATCCCAGGCGTCGGTCCCGGTCAGCACCTCGGTTCGTCCCCCGACCAGCAACGCCGCCAGGAACTGCCACACCGAAACGTCAAAGGTCTGCACGGCGATCTGGGCGACCACATCGTCTTGACGCAGCCCCAGGTCGTCCACCTTGGCCAGCAGATGATTGATCATGCCCAGATGTGTCACCATCGCCGCCTTGGGTTCACCGGTGGAACCGGAAGTGAACAACAGGTAGGCGACCGCCTCGCCGTCGAATGGCGCGTCCTCGCACCAGCGCGACGGCAGGGACGCCAGCCCTTCGCGTTGCAGCGTCAGCACCGGCGCGCCATCCGCAATCGCGGCCGCGCCTGCCGCACTCCCCGCATCAGCCAGCACCAGAGCGGGCTGCGCCCGGGACAGCATTCGGGCGTTGCGGCTGGCGCTCTGCTCCGGATTAAAGGGAACGAAGGCCGCGCCCAGTTTGAACGCCGCCAGCATCGCGGCCAGATAGTCGACACCCCGCGCCATGTACAGTGCGACGCGATCGCCACGACGCACGCCCGCATTCGACATCGCATGCGCCAGCCGGCACGCGCGCTGCTCCAGCTCCAGATAGGTCAGCTGTTCATCACGGTGCTGTACCGCCACGGCATGAGGCCGGTCCGCTACCCAGGCGGACAAAGCGTCCAGCACACCGCAGATCACCGGCCGGGCGCGCCCCTGCCGGGACCAGCCGAGCAAGCGCGCCGACTCGTCCTGCGGCAGCATGCGCAAGCTGCTGATCGGTTGCGCCGGGTCGGCCAGGATATCGTCGAGCAGCGTGGTCAGATGGCCGGTCATCCGCCGGGCGAAATCCGCGGAAAACAGGTGGCGGTTGTACTCGATCAGTCCCGGCATCTCAGCCGCGCCATCCTCCAGCGACAGGGTGAGATCAAACTTGGTGTAACTGCTCTCGCCCGCCATCGCCTCGGCGTTCAGCTCGCCCAGCCGGAAACGCCGCCGCAGCGGCTGCTGCAACACGAATTCCACCTGGAACAACGGACTGTGGCTCGGGCTGCGCTCAGGCCTCAGACGCTCCACCACCAGGTCGAAGGGCACGTCCTGATTGGCGTAGGCGGCCAGCGCCGTCCGCTTCACTTGCTGCAGAAAGTCGGCGAAACGCATCGCCGGCGCAGGCCGACTGCGCATGGCCAGGGTGTTCACGAAGAATCCCATCAGCGGCTCGGTCTCGCGCGGGTGTCGGTTGGCGACCGGCGAACCGACGACGATATCCTCGACGCCGCAGTAGCGGGACAACAGCACATTGAACGCCGCCAGCAACAGCATGTAGGGCGTTGCGCCGTGCTGGCGGGCCAGGGCGCGCAGCCGTCCGGCCTGCCCGCTCGCCAGCATGAAGCGATGCACGCCGCCCTCATAACGCTGACGCGGCGGACGCGGCCGTTCCAGCGGCAACGGCAGCAGCGCCGGGGCGTCGCGCAGTTGCGCTTCCCAAAAATCGAGCTGCTGGCTGACCCGGCCATCGCTCAGCCACTGCTGCTGCCATGCACTGTAATCGGCGTACTGGATCGGCAAGGCCGCCAGCTGCGGCTCATGCCCGCAGCAGTAGGCCTCATAGGCCGCCGACACTTCCGTCGTCAAGACACCCAGCGACCAGCCGTCCGACACGATGTGATGCATGGTCAAAAGCAGGATATGGTCATCCTCGCCCAGTTGCAGCAGACGGCTGCGCAGCAACGGCGCCTGCGCCAGATCGAAGGGATGGTCGGCCTCTTCCCGCATCAGCGGCTCCACCTCATCCTGGTTCGCGACCTGCGTCACTGGCAGCGCGACCTCGCCCACCGGCTGTTGCTCCATGACCGGCTTGCCGTCGCGCTCTACCACACGGCTGCGCAACACTGTATGGCGCTCAAGCAGCAGGCCGATGGCGCGGCGCAGCGCCTCCACATCCAGCCGCCCCAGCAGGCGCAGCGCGCACGGCATGTTGTACACCCCGCCGGCGTCCTCCATCGTCTCGTGCAGCCACAGCCGGCGCTGGGCCAGCGACAGCGCCGCCACGGCCCCTGCCGCCGCGCGGGGGGCGATGGCGGGCCGTTGGGCGGACGCCTTTTTGGCCATCAGGACCTGCTCCAGCCGCCGCCTCTTCTCTTCCGGGCTCATTGCCTCGAAGGTTTCAACCATCTCCATTGATCTTCTTTCTTTTTGACGCCAGGCATCCTGAACCGCCTGTTAATTGCGCATGAGTGATCACCGCCGCCGTCAAACCGGCGCGCCGGTCTCCGCCTGATAGGGAGACGGGAAAAAATCGTCAACGGCCAGTGCATCGCCGGGACCTGCAGTGCGCAGGATTTCGCGCGCCACCGCCAGATCCAGCACCCCCATGCCGAATGGTGAATAAATACGCGGACGGCCAACGTCGGGCACGATGCGGCCCTCGATGGCGTCTGCGATGCCGCCCGCGATGAAATCGTGGCAGCCGGCCTGCCGGGCGGCTACGTCGAGCGATGTATTGGCCTTCAAGCAATGGGATACGTCGTCCGCCACGTTCTGCCCCCCCATCACGATTTCTGGGGACAGATCGCGCAGGGACAGGTGCAGCACCGTCGGCGCATGCGCAAACCATGCCGGCGCGTAGGGGCCGGGAGTGACGGCGGAGGTCGCGAACAGGATCATGTCGCTGCCCGGCAAGGCCGAAGCGGCATCGACCGCCGCGCCGGTCAGGCCCAGCGCGCCGCACTTGGCCAGGAACAGCGCCGCGCGTTCTTCGGACAGATCGCACAAGGCCAGCTCGCCGATGCGCCAGCCCAGTCCAATCAGCATACGGATGGTGCGGTAGGCGATCAGTCCGCACCCCACCACACCCAGGCGCTCGATGTAACCGGGCGTCGGATGCAGGCGGCAGGCGCCGACCGCCGCCGAGGCTGCTGTGCGCGCCGCACTGATGGCGCTGCCCTCCAGGCAGGCCAGCGGGTAGCCGGTCCGCCTATCGTTGAGCACCAGCATCGCCGAAGCGCGATCGCGGCCGCAGGTGACGTTGTCCGGGAAGCTGGAAATCCACTTGATGCCCGCGATCGGCTGATCGTCCTCCAGTACTGCCGGCAGCGCGATGATGCGGTTGCGGTCACTGTCGGCAAAGCGCAGGAAATAGCTGTCCGGATTGAAAGCCCGACCACGAGCATGGTCTAGATAGGCTTGTTCCACCAATTGACATACCTGCTGGGAATTCGCATCCAGCCAGCGTTCGATGGGCTTCGCCCCAATGATTTTCAGTGTGGGAAGGGAGGGGGATTGCAAGATGTTCTCCTGTCGAATGAAAAGCGTTCAGGCGGGCGCGCCGACCTTGTGGACGCTGGGCTTCGCCATGTGGTTTTCGTCCAGACGCGGATAACGGCTGGCCACCCAGTCTGGGTTGTAAACGGTATCGACATAGCGATCGCCCAGATCGGGTGAGATCGCTACGACGCAAGCGCCAGGCCCGATGTGCTCGGCATACTGTTGAACGCCACGCAGCACCGTGCCGGACGAGCCGCCGAGCAACAGCCCGGTGCGCGCCAGTTGATGGCAAGCCGACAGCGCGTCCTCCTCCCGCACCATCACCAGATCATCGAAACGGGCATGGCGGCGGATTTCGGGCGGCGTACTGGTGCCTAGGCCGGGAATGTGCCGTGGACCGGCCGGCGGGCCGAAGGTGACTGAACCGACGCTGTCGACGGCGATCACCTTGGCCGTCGGGGCATACCGCCGCAAATAGCGCGACACACCGCCCAGGGTGCCGGTGGTGCCGGCGCCGACGAACACATAATCCGGCGTAGGGAATTGCCGCAGGATGGCGGGGCCGGTCGTCAGGGCATGGGCCTCGATGTTGTCGAGATTACAATACTGGTTGAGCCAAACCAGCTTGCTGTCGCTATCCAGCATGCGCTCGATCAAGGCGATGCGGCTGCCCAGGAAGCCGCCGTTGCCGTCACGCTGGTTCACCACAATCAACGTGCCGCCATAGGCCTCGATCAGCCGGGCGGTCTGCGGCGCAATATTGGGATCGCTGACGCAAGTGAAGGGATAGCCCTTCATGGCGCAGACGACGCTGAGCGCCAGCCCCAGATTGCCGGACGAACTCTCGATCACCGCGCAGCCCGGCTGCAGACGGCCGGCGCGCTCCAGGCCTTCAATCATGCGCATGGCGGCCTTGATCTTGATCGAGCCGCTGATCGAGAAGCCCTCCAGTTTGACGTGCACCGCCGTTTGCGGCAGCCAGTCGCGCAATTGCAAAAATAAGTCGTCGAACACGAGGTCGAGGGGGGACGTGATTACCATCGTTGCTCTCTTTGATTTTCAGTGGATTGACTTGGCGGCCGCCTGGCCGGCGGCCTCCATCGCCTCAAACAAGGCTGGCGCTGCGTTCCATTTCCTCCAGCTGCCGCTGCAACAGCAACTCGGCGGTTCCAGCCACCGTCGGGCTGTCGAACACATCCTCCAGATCCAGCTGAATGCCGAAGGTCTCGTGGAGGCGCGTATTGAGCTGCGTCGCCAGCAGCGAGTGGCCGCCCAGATCGAAGAAGTCATCGGCGGCGCCGATGTCGGCGATGCCCAGCAGCGCCGACCAGATGGCGGCGACTTCGCACTCCAGCTCGCCGCTCGGTTCTTGATAGGGCGTATTCAGCGCAGGACGGGGCTGAAGCGTCGGCCCGGATGCCGGCTGCACACGCGCGGACTGCAACGCCGGTTCGTCCAACCAGTGTCGGACCGGTTCGAACGGATATGCAGGCGCCGCTACCCGCTGCCAGCCCTCACCGTAAAATCGCCGCCAATCCAGCGGAACGCCGCCCTGCCACAACGCTGCCGCTGCGGCGGCCAATTGCGGCAGACAGACGTCCGCCTTAACCTCACCGAAACAGCGCGCCTGAGCCGACGCCGGCAGCAGCGTCCGCCACTGGCTGTCCGCCATGCCCAGCAACGCCCAGTCTCCGGTAGCGACGGTCTCGCGCAATGCGGCGGCGAAAGCCTCTGCCCCGCCACTGCCCGCCCCTGGGCGGCGCGTGCGGATCTGCTGCACCGCCTCCGCGAAGCTCAACGTTCCATTCAGACACGCAGCGACGCATGCGCCGATTTCATCGCAGACGATCGTCGCCGGCAGAATGCCCCAGTGACGCCACAACGCGGCCAGTCCATGCAGCGCCGCAAAGGCGGCGACCTGCGGCTCGCACCCGGGTGCGCTCGGGTCCAGCAGCGCCACAGGGTCGATACCCAACGGCTGCAGCCCGGACAACAGCGTCTGTTGGAAAAAAGCCTGCTTGTCATACAGCACGCGCGCTGCGTCCAGCAACGTCGCTCCGCTGTCATTCAATACGAAGGCCACGCCGCGCCATGACGGCGCGGCCGTCTCGCCGCCGCGCAATTGCGCGATCGCCGCCTGACGGTTCGTCGCCACCATCGCAAAACGGCAGGCGTAGCGACTACGACCGATGCTGGCGGTGTAGCAGGCGTCGACCAGGCTCGCCTCCGGCGCAGCGGCAAGGAAGTCTGCCCATTCGCGCCGCATCCGCGCCAGCGCCTGCGGCGTCTTCGCCGACAGCGCCAAGGTCAGCGGCATGTCAGGGATCGGAGCGCGCGGCGCCGGCGCATGGGACTCCAGCACCACGTGGGCGTTGGTGCCGCCGATACCGAAGGAACTGACTGCGGCGCGCGCGGGCTGGTCGACTGCCGGCCAGTCACGCAAACAGTCGTTGACCGCCAGCCGGCCTCCATCCAGCTTGACCTTGGGCGTCAAACTGGAAAAGTTCAGCGAAGCTGGAATCTGGCGCTGGCGCAGCGTCAGCGTCGCCTTGATCAAGCCCGCCACGCCGGCGGCCGAGTTCAGATGGCCCAGGTTGGTTTTCAGCGAGCCCAGATAGCATGGCGCATCGTCCGGGCGGCCGCCGTACACCTCGGACAGCGCGGTCAGCTCGATCGGGTCGCCCAACGCCGTTCCGGTGCCATGGCACTCGACGTAGCCGATCTGCTCCGGACGCAGCTCCGCCGCCGCCAGCGCGCGGCGCAACACGGCGACTTGGCCATCTACGCTCGGCGCGGTGTAACCCACCTTGTTGGAGCCGTCGTTGTTGATCGCGCTGCCGCGAATCAACGCATAGATCGTGTCGCCATCCTGCAGCGCGTCCTCATAGCGCTTGAGCAGCACTAAAGCCACGCCCTGCCCGGCCACAACGCCAGAGGCCGCTGCGTCGAATGCGCGGCAATGGCCGTCCGGCGACAGAATGCTGTCCGGCCGATACGGATAGCCCTGCGGCTCCGCCGCCTGAACCGAGGCCCCGCCAGCCAGCGCCATGTCGCACTCGTACAGCAGCAGGCTGCGGCACGCCAGATGCACCGCCACCAGCGAGGTGGAGCACGCCGTATTCACATCCAGCGCCGGCCCTTTCAGATTAAGGCGGTAGGCGATCTGCGTGGCCATTGACGAGTTAGCGTACAACAACTGCACCTGATCGCCGGACGCCATCACCTCTGCGTTCGGCAGAATGTTGCGCATAAAGTAGCTGCTGACGTCCGCACCGACGAACACGCCGGTCTCCGCCTCCAGTTGATCCGGCGCATAGCCGCCATGCGCCAACGCGCAGTAGGCGCCTTCCAGCAGCAACCGCTGCTGGGGATCCATCAGGCTGGCCTCCCGTGGGGAAATACCGAAAAACCGGGCATCGAACAGCTGGCGTCCCGGCAGGCGGACGCCAGCCTTGACGTAATGCGGATCGGCCAGTTTCTCCTCCGGCACGCCTTGGGCGCGCAAGGCGTCATCACTGAAAAACTCGACGGCCTCGACGCCGTCGGCCAGAGCTTGCCAAAACTGCTCGGGGGTATCGCCGACCGGCAGCTTGCAAGACATGCCGACGATGGCGATTGCGTTTTCAAGCGGAGTACTCATTTGAACTGCTCCTTGCTGGTATGGCGTTTCAGCCGCGCCCGCTGGGCCGCCAACCCTGCCGCCCGGCGCGCGTGGTCATCGGCTTGAGCCGTCGCGGCGGCCGGCGGCGAGTCCAGACGGCCCGCCATGGCCTCGATAGTCGGATAACGGAAGACATCGACAATCGGCAGCGTGATATGGAAGGTCTGGCTGATGCGGTGCTGCAGCTGCATCGCCAGCAGCGAATCGCCGCCGCATTCGAAAAAGTTGTCGTCGGGACCGATCCGGCCCGAACCAAGCAGGCTGCGCCAGATGTCCAGCAACTGTCGGCGAACCGGATCGGTTGGCCGGTAGTCATCGCCGGCGTCACTGACTGACACCGCCGGCAGACGGGCAGCGTCGATCTTGCCGTTCCGGTTCAGCTCGAACGCCTGTACCGGTGCGAAATGGGCGGGCAGCATGAAGGACGGCACGCGTTCGCGCAGCTGCGCGCGCAGTTCATCGACGCCAAGGCCGCCGGTGAAATACAGCGCCACTTGCCGCCTCTCGCTCGATAGCACGACGGCGACGCACTGTTCCACGCCAGGGCAGCTGCGGGCGGCCGCTTCCAACTCGCCCAAATCGACGCGGAAACCATTCAGTTTGACGGTGCGGTCCAGCCGGCCAAGCAGGTCAAGCTCGCCGCTGGGCAGCCAGCGGGCAGCGTCGCCAGTGCGATACAGCCGGCGCAGTCGGGGCGTTGCATCGGCGGCGTCAGGCAACGCCAGCTCGATGAAGGCCGCGGCCACGCGCGCATCTGCGTCAAGATAGCCGCGCGCCAACCCCGTACCGGCGATATACAGCTCGCCGGTCACGCCGATGGGCGCTTGCCGCAGAGCCTCGTCCAGCACATAGAGCTGGGTATGGTCGATGGGCTTGCCGATCGGCACTCGCCCCCCGGCCAGACTGGCTTCGCTAATGACATGCATCGTGGTGAAGGTCGTGTTCTCGGTCGGGCCATACACATTGCTCAGATGTTGCGGCCGTCCCTGCGGGCAGCGCCATACGGCGGCCACCGTGGCAGGATCCATCGCTTCCCCGCCGATCATCAGATAGCGCAGCCGGTGGAACATCGAAGCGTGACCGGTCGCGACATAGCGGTCGAACAACCGGGTGGTCAGGAACAGCGTGTCCACCTGCTCATCCAGCAGGAAACGTTCGAACCGCCCGCTATCGAGCACGGTGTCCGCCGGCGCCAGCGTCACCGTCGCCCCGTTGAGCAGCGCGCCCCACACTTCCAGCGTAGCGGCGTCGAAACTCAGGCTGGCCGCCTGGGCCACGACATCGCCGGGCCGGAACGCGATGTAAGCGGTATCGACTACCAGGCGGATAATGCCGGCCTGCTCGATCATCACGCCCTTCGACTGGCCGGTCGATCCCGAGGTGTACATGATGTAGGCCAGATGGTCGGCCGAGGGCGTCGGCTGTGGCGCGACCGCTTCGCCCCCTTGCGGCCATGCAGGCAGCGTCAGCACGGCGGGGAGACCTGGCGTCGCCTGCAGCCACGGCTGCCGGGCCAGCGCGTCGGCGCTGCCGACCACCAGAGCCGGCGAGGCATCCGCCAGCAGACGCGTCAGATGGGCCTGCGGATAGCTGGGATCCAGCGGCACGTACGCCGCACCCAGCTTGACGATGGCCAGCATCGCCGCAATGGTGGCCGGCTCGCGGCTGGCCAGCAGGCCGATCCGGCCGCCGGCGAGCGCATCGCCATGCCGGTTCCGCATCGCTGCCGCCAGGCTATCGGCCCACTGATCCAATTCGCGATAGCGCAGTTGACGACCATCCGCCCGTAGCGCGGCATGGTCGGGATAGCGCCTGGCGACCGCCGCCGCCCGCGCCGCCAACCCGTCCGTCCCCAATGCCGCACCGCCGCCGTCCAGCCAGGCGCGCGGCGGGAAGCAGGCTTCCAGCGCCTCGGCTTCCGCAGCGGAAGCCTCGATCCCGCAGAGCCAGCGCAACGCATCCAGGAACAGCAGACCGAAACACTCGGCCTGCGCCCGCGCCAGCCGGTCGGTTCGGTGCACCAGCTCCACTTGCAGCGCGCCGGTTTCCGGATCGACGCCCGCTTGGTTGACCAGCGTGAAATTGGTCTCCTCGTAGCAATACCCCTGCGAGACCGACAACCGCTCCAGATCGCGCAGCTGGCCGAACACATGAAAATTGACGAAGTTGAACAAGGTGTCGAATAGCGGGCCCCGGCGAAGCTGGCGCTGTAGCTCACTCAACGGGAAATGGCCATAGGGCTGAACCGCAGCCTTGTACTCCACCAGCTGCCGCAACACGGCGTCAGGCGCGTCCTCCACCGCCAGCGACAGGCTGCAGGCCGCGGTATTCAGGAACAAGCCCAGCATGCCGTGATCGGCATCCTCGGCCAGCCGGCCGTGACTGGGCATGCCGGTCGTCACACGCTGCTGTCCGGTACTGCGGCTGAGCGCCAGCAGATGTGCGGCCAGCAAGACGACATCCAGCGACACGGCATGCGCCCGCGCCGTCTCGACGACCGCCTGCTGCATCGCGGTGTGAAGGGGCACGCGATGCCGGTTCAGCGCGCCGCCGCCCGTTTCGGGCACGTCTCCCGCCAGCAGCGTCGGTTCGCGTTCTTGCCAGTGCGCCAGCCAAAAATCCAGCGCGGCGCGGTCCTGCCGCAGACGGCTCGCCTCCGCCACATAGTCGCGGAACGCCCATTCCGGGCGGGCGCGCAGCGGCAACGGCCCCGCCAGCGCGGCATCATAGTCACGCAGCAGCGCGGTCAACAACGTCGCCACGCTCCAGCCGTCCAGAATGGCGTGATGGCAGATCAGCGTCAGATGGAAGCCGCCGTCGAAGGCATGAATAGCGATCCGCCACAGCGGCGCGGCATCCAGATCGAAAGGCTGTTGCAGCGCCTCCCGGAAGAAAGCCGTCAGTTCGGCGTCTATTGTTTCCGGCTCGGCGTCCGCGATGCGGAACAACCGCAACGGCAGCGGCACACCCGTCTTGACCTTCTGCCAAGCGCCAGCGGCGTTGCGCAAAAATCGTGTCCGCAGCACCGGCTGGACATCCATCAACCGCTGCAAGGCCTCCACGAACGGCGTCTCCTGAAACGGCCCCTGCACCCGGCACGACATCACATCGAGGTAGGCAGCCCCCTCTGCTTCCAGCTGCGAGTGGAACACCATGCCTTCCTGCAGCGCGGTCAGCGGATAGATATCCTCGTCGTCAGACTCGCGCCAGGCCGCCGCCTGCTCCGGCGTCAACAGCGAGAACGGGGCGGTCCGCTGACGCGGCGCATCCTGCTCCACAGGCCGCAGCACACTGGCCAGTTGGGCGATGGTCGGATGACGGAACAGATCGCGCGGGCTGAAGGTATATCCCGCCTCGCGCACCAGCCGGACCACATCCAGCACCCGCAGCGAATCGCCGCCCGAAACGAAGAAATCGGCCTGCGCGCCCAGTGCCGGCTGGTTCAACACCCGTTGCCAGATCTCCGCCAGCAGCCGCTCCTTGTCGCCGGACGGCGCGATGTAAGCCTGCGCGTCGGCGGGCGACGATGCCGCTTCCTGCCGCTGCAACGCCGCCAGATCGATCTTGCCGTTGCCGGTCAACGGCAGACGCTTCACGTGCGCCAAGCGCTGCGGCAACATGAAGTCCGGCAAGGTCTCGCGCAGCCGCGCATACGCCAGGCCGGTGTCCAGCGCCTCAGCCGCCGCGTAGTAGAGCACGATGCCGTCCCGCTCCCGGTCATGCACCGCCAGTGCGTTGACGACTTGCGGCAAACGCATCAGCGCAGCCTGCACTTCGCCCAGTTCGATGCGAAATCCGCGGATTTTGACTTGATGGTCGTTGCGGCCCAGGTATTCAAGATGGCCGTTCTCCAGCCAGCGCGCCAGATCGCCGGTCTTGTACAGCCGCGCGCCGCCCAGCAAAGCCGGGTCGCGCAAGAAGGCGCGCGCCGTCAGCTCCGGCTGGTTCAAATAGCCGCGCGCCAGACCCGGACCCGCGATATACAGCTCGCCGGCGACGCCGACCGGGCACAGCCGGCGGCGCTCGTCCAGCACCAGCGCGGTCAGATCCGGCAGTGGGCGGCCGATGTCGTTGCAGCCAGGGCGGGTCAGGCTGTCGGGCAAGACTGGCTGGAAGCTGACATGCACGGTGGTTTCCGTGATGCCGTACATATTGATCAACCGGGTCGCCGTCCCGTACTTCGCGAACCAGGGCGCCAGCGTCGCTGTCTGTAGCGCTTCGCCGCCAAAAATGACGTAGCGCAGCGCCAGGCGGTCGGCATGCCGACCCTCCTCCTCGATCAGCCGGACAAAGGCGCTCGGCGTCTGATTGAGCACGCTGACCCCATGCGTGCGCAGCAGGCCGCGGAACTGCTCCGGGTCGCGACTGGCTTCCCGGGACACAATCAGCAGGCGGCCGCCGTGGCGCAGCGCCCCCCAGATCTCCCAGACAGAGAAGTCGAATGCATAGGAGTGGAACAGGCACCAGCAATCCCGTTCCGAGAAATCGAACAGCGGCGCACTGGTCTGGAACAGACGGACGACGTTGCGGTGGCTGAGCAAGGCCCCCTTGGGCTGGCCGGTAGAACCCGAGGTGTAGATCACATAGGCCAGCTGATCGGGATCGATCGGCGGCAACGTCTCCGCCGTTTCACCGGTATACGGTTCGTCCAGCAGCACGCAGCGCGCCAGCGTCACGTGTCCGCCCAAACCGCTTTGCTGCAGATCCGCCTGCGTCGTAACCAGCAAGCCGATCCCGCTATCCTGCGCCATGTACTGCAAACGCGCAGCAGGATAGGCCGGATCGAGCGGCACGTACGCGCCGCCGGCCTTCAGAATGGACAGCATCGCCACCACCACCGACGGCCCGCGCGCCAGGCACAGGCCGACCAGCGTATCCGCAGGCATCTCCACGCCGTGCGCCAGGCGATAGTGGCTGCGCAAGCGCTTAGCCAACACATCGGTCTCATGATCGAGCGCCGCATAGCTCAGCTGCGTCTGTCCATCGTCCAGCGCGATGGCGTTCGGGAACGCCGCCGCCGAACGGGCGAAGCTGGCGATCAGATGGTCGCACCCGGTGTCCACCATCGCCTCGGCCGGCGCCAGTTGCACAGCCTCGGCCGGCGTTACGATCTGATAGTCCCCCACTGGCATGTCGCCGCTCGAGGCCGCCTGTCGGGCCAGTTGAACAAAGTGCCCCCCCATCCGCTCGATGCGTTGTCGAGTAAAGCGCGCCTCAGGGTATTCGATGCTGCCAAGCAGCTTGCCGTCCTCTTCGCGCAGGCTCAGGAACAGATCGTAGCGCGCGACGCCGCTCTCCACCTCCACGAAGGCGCTCTCTACGCCGTCCAGTTCCAGCGCATAGCGCTCGTTCGCGTTCTGCAGGGCAAACACCGCCTGCAGCAAGGCGTGCGATGGGCCGTTGCGGCCATCCTGCCCGGCGCGCAGCGCTTCGAGCGGCACGCCCTGATGGGCGAGCGCAGTCTGACTGAAACGGCTGAAGGCCTGCGCCTGCTCGGCGAAAGACTGCGCGTCATCGATCTCGATCCGCAGCGGCAGCATGCTGGTGAACAGCCCCACCACATTCTCGTTACCCGGACGGCGGTTGGCCGCCGGCACGCTGACCACCAGATCGGTCTGCCCGCAGTAGCGCCGCAACTGCAGGGCGAATACGGTGTACAGACAGTTGAACAACGAGACGCCCAGTCGCGCCGCCAGCGCCTTCAATTGCTCCGTCAGGCCGGCATCCAGCGCGAACCCGACGTGCGCGCCGCGGAAGTCCCGCTCGCGCGCCGCCGGAAAATCGGCGGGCAGGTCGAGGCCGCCATAACCGTCCAGACTTTGCCACCAAAACGCCAGCGAGGCCTGGTACGCCGGAGAGGCGAACCATTGCGCCTGTTGTTCCACCGCGTGGCTGTAGTGCTGGTCAGGTTCAGACAACGCCGCTGGCGCACCCGCGCACTCAGCGCGATACAGCGCAGTCAACTCCCGACTCAGCAGGTCCAGCGACCAACCATCGGCGACGATGTGCGGCAGCGCCAGCACCAGCCAGTAGACGTGCGGCTCGGACTGCAGCAGCTCGACCCGATACAACGGCGCGCGCGCCAGATCGAAAGGCGCCGAGATCGTCTGGCGCAGCACGGCGTCCAGCGCCGCCCGCTCAACCGCCCTCGGTCGCAGCATCGGCAACGGCCGGGGCGCGAGGCGCTGCACCGTCTGGCCATCCTTCTCTATAAAGCGCACGTTCAACATGTCATGCCGCAGCAGCAATGTCCGCAACGCGCGTGACAAGGCGTCGACATTCAGTCCTCGTCCCAGACGCTGCACCACGCTGAGGTTGAAGCTGTGACCCGCGCCCTCTTCATAACGGTCGATGAAATACAAGTGCCGCTGCTCAAGCGACAGCGGGAAGCATTCGGCGCGTTGCTGCGGCGCGCGCTCGGCAAGCGGACGCTCGCCGGCAATATGCGCCGCCAGCTCGCGCACGGTGGGGAAACGCAGCAGATGACTGAAGGACAGCGCGACGGAAAACGCCTGACTGGCCGCAATCAGCATCTGCGCCGCCAGCAGCGAGTGCCCGCCAACCGCCATGAACGGATCGGTAACGCCAATCTCCTCCTGGCGCAGCACCCGCTGCCAGATCGCCAGCAAGCGACGCTCCCAAGCGTTCTGCGGCGGAACAGCGTCGCCTCGCTGCGGCGTGACCGGATCGGGCAGCGCCTTGCGGTCCACTTTGCCGTTCATGGTCTGCGGCAACGCATCCAGCACCTGGAACGTGCGCGGGATCATATAGGCCGGCAAACGCTGACGCAGCGCCGGCAACCAGGCCGCCTCGCCCGCCTCCGCGCC
The DNA here is from genome assembly GCF_055181315.1 of Chromobacterium sp. Ag138. Taxonomy (NCBI): domain Bacteria; kingdom Pseudomonadati; phylum Pseudomonadota; class Betaproteobacteria; order Neisseriales; family Chromobacteriaceae; genus Chromobacterium; species Chromobacterium sp. Ag138. The sequence goes on along the minus strand of NZ_JBUPWA010000001.1, from coordinate 4,939,423 downwards.
CGGCTCCAACACCAGATAGGCGGCCAGCTCAACTGGCTGGCCGCACGCGCGCACCACAGCCTGCTTCACGCCGGCCAGCTGGTTCAGGCAATGCTCGATTTCACCCAGTTCCACGCGATGACCGCGCACCTTGACCTGAAAGTCCAGCCGGCCCAGATAAACCAACTCACCGCGCTCGTTCCAACAGACGCGATCGCCGGTGCGATAGAGAACCTCGCGCGCCCCGCCGCAGGGCGCCAGCTCAACAAAGCGCTCCGCGCTCAGATCGTCTCGCTGGTGATAGCCGCTGCTGACCCCTGCGCCGCCAATATACAGCTCGCCGCACGCTCCCCATGGCAGCAAGGTTTTGGCGTCGTCCAACACATAGCAGCGAGTCTCGCCGATGGGACGGCCGATCACCGCGTATTCCCGCTCATCGCGCAGCAGCTGGCGGCTGGACCAGATCGTGGTTTCTGTCGGGCCGTAAACCTGATAGACCCGGCCAGCCGCGCCCAGCAAATAACCGGCCAGCGTCTGCGACAGCGCCTCGCCGCCACACAATGCCGTCAACGGTTCCGGATAGGCTGGACGCCAGTCCGCCATCGCCAGCAGCGACCAAAATGAAGGCGTGCCCTGCAGTAAAGAGGGACGATAGCCATCCAGCGCCCTGCACAGTTCAGCAGCATCGGCGACCTCGCGGTCCAGCAACAGCAGGCTGGCCCCCGCGCCCAGTGCGGCATACAGCTCCAGGCCGAAAATGTCGAAACCGATCGCCGTCGCGCCGACCACCCGGTCCTCGCAGCCGATGCCGAGCGCATCGATAAAATCACCGATCGCATTGCCCAGTTTGCCGTGCTCGATCCGCACGCCCTTGGGCTTGCCGGTGGAGCCGGATGTGTAGATCACATAGGCCAGCGCCGCGGCCGGCGGCAAGCTCAGACCGCGCGGCGCATCCCCGTCCTCTGCCAGCAGCGCGTCGTCGATCGGCACGATGACCGGACCGTCCAGCCCATCCGGCGTCGCCATATCGGTCAACAGCGCCTGCATTCCGCTCTCGGCGCACACCTCGCGCAACCGTTCTTCTGGCATTTTGGGATCGATCGGCACATAGGCGAAGCCCGCGCCCAGCACGCCCAGCATGCACAACGCCGCTAGCGCCTTGCCCTCAAAGCGCACACCGACTAGCGCCGGCGCGCCTACCCCGTCGCGCAGGCCCAATTGCGCCAGCCGCCCAGCGACTCGGGCCGCCGCGCGCAGCGTCTCCCGATAACTCAGCGTGCGTTCCCGATACCGCAGCGCAGGCCGATCCGGATAGCGGTCGGCGGCTCGGCAGAACATCGCCACCACGCCCTCCTGCCCCACCGCCGCCGCAGGCGCGCCCTGCGCCATCGCCAGCAGACTGTCGCGCATACCGGCGTCCAGTACCGTATCGGCGTCGATGCCGCGCTCCGGCTGCGCCAGCAACCTGTCCATGGCCGCACGCAAGCTGTCCGCCAGCCGGGCAATAAAGCCCGACGCGAAAGCATCCAGCCGGTAATCGATACGGAAACGGATACGGTCCTCGCCAAGCTGATAAGCGAACGTCAGATCGCCTACCACCTGTCGTTGCGCCAGCTGCAGCGGACGCAGCGCGCCCGCGCCCAACGGTAACGGCGCTTCGTCGAAATAAGCCTCGATCACGCTGACGTTGAACAGGTTTTCTTCCGACAACCCCTGCTGACGCAACTGTTGCACCACTTCGGTCAGGGAAAATTCAGTATGCCGGCGCGCCGCCTTGCGCAAGCCGCGGATCGCCTCCACCAAGTCCAGCAACGAGCGGCCAGGCGTCACATCCAGCGGCAGCGGATAATTGTTGACGAAGCACCCCATCGCGTCGCGGGTGCCGGCCGGCCGGGAATCCACCGGATAATTCAGCACCAGTTCGTGCTTGCCGGCATACCGCCCCAACACAACGCCGCAGGCGGCGGCGATCGCCATGAACGACGTGCAGGCGTTGGCCTTGCAAAACTGGCGCAGCCTTCCCGTCAGATCGGCGTCCAACTCGAAAAGGAAGGACGCCCCGTCCGCGCCGGAAGACGCTGCTTGTACTTGCCGCGGCAATTCGACATGCAGATTGCGCCCCTGCAGCAAGGCGCACCAATACGCCACATCCTCCTGAGTTCTGCCGGGGTCAGTCACTTCAACTTGCGGCAACGCAGGCGGCGACGGCAACAGTTTCCCTGAGGAGAAGTGCAGATAGGCCCCGCGCAACAGCTCGACAAAACCCACGGCCGACGCCGCATCCGAAATGATGTGATGGAAATTCAGCGCCAGCGCCGTACGTCCCTCCGCCCGCAACAGCGCAAACCGGAACAGCGGCCCCCGCTCCAGATCGAAACCCTGCGCCAGCTCCCGCTCCAGCAGTGACGCCAGCGTCTCGTCGAACGCACCGTCGATCCGCCGTAACGCGACCTCCACATGGTCGGCTGTCATCTGAAAGATGTCCCCATCCCGCTCCGCAAAGCGGCTCCGGCATCCTGGATGGCAGTGATTGACGAAATAATCCAGCGCCGCCGACAGCGCCGTCTCATCCAGCGCCCCCTCGATCTCATACACCAGTGGCGTGTTGTACATACGGCCGCCCCGGTCCAGCGCCCACTCAAGGTAGAAGCGCTTCTGGTAGCGATTGGCGCGCAATTCAGTCATGACGGCGCTCCTCGGTCCGGATCACCACCGGCTGACTCATGGCGAGCGCGAAATGGAATTCATGCTGGAACGCGCCGTTGCTGACCTGCCAGCCGCACGCCGCGACCAGCTCGGCCAGCAGCACTTTCAGCGACAGCCGGGAAAACATCTGGCCGGTGCAGTTATTGGGACCGCTGGAGTACACCAGGAAAGGATGGCGGTAACGTTCTGGTTGTTCCTGGAAACGCTCGGGGCGAAAATGCTCGCTGTCCGCCCCCCACAGCTCCGGCAGCCGCAGCGCGTGGTACACGTCGGCCACCAGCGCCGACCCCTTGGCGACGAACTGACCGCCGACCATCGCATCGCGGGTGGCGGCGCGGAACAGGAAAGGCTGCGCCGGATGCAGTCTCAATACCTCGTGCACGCAGGCATGCAGCAACGTGTCATCGCACCGGATGTAGTCGGCATATTGCCCCTGATAGCCAGCTGCCTCACGTCGCAACGCCGCCTGGTAAGCAGGATGCCGCCCCAGCTCGTACACCAGCGCGACAAAAGAGGGAAACGGCGCGACATATCCCGCCAGCACCGCACCATTCAGACCGGTGGCGAAGGCCTCGTCCTGAATCGACTTGTAGTGCTGGTCGATATAGGTATTCAGTCGATCCGTATACTCAGTGGTGGTCAACAAGCCGGGATCGTTGCCGACCTTCTCCACCAGAATCTGTTTCAGTTGTTGAAAGCGGGCATGGAAATCGGCTGGCTGGCGATAGACCAGCGCCTCGCCCAGCATGGACACCTGTTCTTCCAGAATGTCGGCCACCCCGCCCAGATCGCCCTGGAAGCGCATCACTGCACGCAAATACACCTCGACGGTATAAGCGCTGAGTGGGCGATTGACGATGATGGCTTCGCGGCTGCCGCTCCACGACGCCGCCAGACGGCTACTCAGTTCGCGCATGACCTGGATATGGCGCTCCGGATGGCTGACCAGATGCGCAATGATGTTGCGCTTCTGCTTGGCGTCCTGACGCTCCTTGCTGATCCGGAAACGTCCCAGCGCATCCGCGATCACATGCAACTGCCGGCCTTCGCCGATCAGCTCGCCTTGCCCCATGCGTGGATGCTGCATCAGCTCTCGGATTTCATCGGCCCCCAGCAGGAAGCAGTAGTCCCCGGCGACAGTCGGCAGCCTCAGCACGCGGCGCAGGCTGCCGCCGCGTTGCCGGGCCTGAGCCGCCACATAGTCATACACGCCGGTGCGCTGACGCAGCGCCCGCGAATGACGGGATTTGTCCATCCAGCGGCCGGGCGCGCCGAACCAGCGCAGCAAACGGTGCATCCTGCTTTGCAAGACGGTGGCCGGCAGAATCGTCTGAGTCACGCCGCGCGCCCCTTCCTGATGTTGTTTATTGATCGCTTCCATGCTTGGTTTTCCGAATGGGAGAAATAGGCTTGATGTTTCAGCGCTACGCCATGCCGGCGAGCTCGGGGGGACGGTAGCCGCCCAGCTGCCGTTCGAGCTGCCGGGCCACGGCCAGCGCAATGTCTTCGCGCCAGGGTTTGGCTACAACCTGAATGCCGATCGGCAAACCCTCGGGAGATTGCCCAACACGGACCACCACCGAAGGCCAATTGACTAGGCTGTAACACATCGAATAACTGAAATCGCGGACTTCTGGATAGGAGCGGCCATGCGGCTTGGCCACGGTGGCGGCGACCGGGCACAACACCACGTCGTAGTCTTCCATGAAGCGCAACATGGCTCGCCGGCACTGGTCGAAGCGCACCCAGCTCCAGCGCAGCTCGGTGATCGACAGCCGGCAGCGCTTGGCCAGCTCATAGAATTCCAGCAACAGCGGCGACGGCTGTTTCAGGTCGAGCTTGCGGATGATGTCGACCAGCCACTCCCCTTCGTCGCCGCCCAGCAAAATGCTGTTGGAGAGCAGCTGGTCCATCTCGGGCAGCACATCCGGCCGACGCTCGGTCAGCGAAGCGATGTCGGGCCGCAACGCCTGCGCCGCGTTCTTCACCGCGGACACGACATCGTCCGTCGCCGTGGAAATGCCGTCATCGGTGTAGTACGCCGCGCGGATGCCGCGCAGATCGACCCGATCCGGCTCCTGCCACGGCACGGGCGGCGCATGCGGGTCCCAGCCATCCGGCCCCGCCAGCAGCGGGGCCACATGCACCAGATCGTCGACGTATCGCGCCATTGGGCCAAAGGAGATGAATTCGCTGAACAGCCCCATGCAGTCGAGCGGAACATGGCCGGTCAGCGGCACGCGCCCCTGCGTCATTTTCAAGGTGGCGATGCCTGTGTTGTGGGCAGGCACACGTAAACTGCCGCTGGCGTCGGAGCCGATGCCCAATGGTGAACCGCCCGCCGCGATGATGGCCGACTCGCCTCCGCTGCTGCCGCCCGGCGAGCGATCCAGATCAAAGGGGTTCCGGGTCCGGCCGTACAACACATTGTCGGTTTCATAGCCAATACTAAGCTCCGGCGTATTGGTCAGCCCCAGCACCAGCGCACCTTCCGAGCGCAAGCGGGCCACCACCGTGGCGTCCGCCTCACTGGCCTTGCCCGCCAGACCGGGACATCCCTTGTCAGGCTGATAGCCGCGCACCGCACACGTGTTCTTGACCGTAAACGGCACGCCAAGCAAGGCCTTGTGCTGCAGCCGGACGAGGTTGGCGTCGATCTGCTCCGCCTCCTGATAGGCCAGCGCCCGATTACTCTGCACCACAGCGTTCAACATCGGATTGACCCGATCGATCTGGGCGAAATAGGCATCGAGCACCTCCACCGCCCGCAACGCACGGGACTTGACTGCGCAAGCGATCGCCGATGTGCCGCAACTTAGAATGTCCATGCGCCATCCACTCCAATACAGGCAAAACCATAGAGAGATTCAGAAGTATCCACACAGGATATGCATTAAGCATACTTTCCCGCTGACATGTCTGCCTATATGCAATTCTTCATGGTTCTCATGCCATACGGCGCACGCCACGCATGGGCAGGCCCGTCCATCAGGGGCTGGCTTGCCCGTCATACGGGCCGACGTGGTCAGATCGGAAATTTCATGACGTCCGCAACATAATGCGGACAAGAGGATTACACGATGGGTATGTAAAAAGTCCTTCGTACGAGGTGGTTGCACGAAGGAGGTGGCTCAGAAAGGGGAAATCTGTCGGTTAAGACGTTAACGGCTATGCGGGTATTCGCCCCTTCGGCATCCACTGACGTAGCGCCGCTTGCGTATGCACCAGCGCTCTGGCGCCGTCTTGTACGCGGAACCCCACCGCCAACGGTCCCAACGTATGGGCCAAGCCGCTTGATTGCGGTCGCAATGCACTGCCTATCTTTGGGTATCGCCTGCTGCATGCCATTGACGACCGGCCGGTAGCTTTTGGAAGCGTCCCACCACGGCAGCCACAAGGTCATGGCCAGCCCCCACAGCAGCGTCAGACCAGCCGTCCAGTTGGTCATGGCCTGACGATCGCGCAGGTGTTTGCGGGTCAGCGCCCACAACCAGACCAGCGTGGCGGCCAAAGCGCCGCCGACCGCTATCCAGGATACATGCGGCTCATAAAAGGGGTAGTAAGCCCAAACCCCAGATTTTTTTGTCAACCCAGATATAACTCCGCCACCAGCTCACCCAGGTTGATGAGCTTGCCCTCGCTGTGGAAGGTGTAATGCCCGTTCAGCAGGATGTGCCGCCACGCCGCCGGCGACATCTGCGTGATCAGCGCCAGGACCTTTTCGTTGCCGCGCCCCTCGTACTTGGTCAGCAGCCAGGACAGGATGGCCGAGTTGTAATAAATGATGGTGTTGCAGATCAGCCTGGCGCACTGGTTGCTGATCTCGATTTCAATGTCGGTCCGGCCAGTCAGTTCCTTCTTGCCGCCGGCCTGGGCGATGGCTCCGCGCAGCTGGTGGTAGGATTCGATCCGGTTCTGTGAACGGTGGACGATGCGTTCCAGCTGCGGGTCGCGCAGGTAGCGTAGCGTGTAGAGGCTGCGCACCAGTTTGTCGAATTCAAAGAGCGCTCGCCGCGTCGGGTTTGGCACAGTGTAGGCGCATAGCTTGCGAATCAGTGTGCCCTGGATCATTTCCTTCAGCCAGAGCGTGGCGACAATCTGATCCAGGTTCGGTTTCTTGACTGGCCGAAAAGCGAACGCGGACGTTAGAGTTTGAATTTACCAAACCGGCGCGGCTTTTCTCCCGCTTTCCTTACCGGTCAACAACCCCTTAGCCAACAAAGAATTGACAGTGCGACTAGATGACAACTAGTCTACCAGCATGGAAACGTTACCACAAACTGCCAACAGCATTCGCGAAGTGGCCGCGCTGGCGCAGACTTCCGTCTCCACGGTGTCGCGGGTGCTCAACCAATCCGGCTATGTCAAAGCGGAAGTGCGCGAGCGCATCGAACGGGTGATCGCCGCCACCGGCTTTGTCCCCAGCGCGGTAGCCAAGGGCTTGCAGCGCAAACAGTCCTCGCTGGTGGGCGTGGTGATTCCCCGTATCGACTCCTACAGCATCAGCGCCATGGTGGCGGGCATTTCCGCCGCGCTGGAGGCGGCGGGCTACAGCCTGCTGCTGGCACATACCGATAATCAGGCCGAACGCGAACTCAAGGCTCTGCAACTGTTCAAGGAACAACGCGTCAATGGCGTGCTACTGCTGGCCACCGAACTGGGCGAACAACACCGCCAGGCTTTTGCCATGTTGCAACGGCCCCTGGTGGTACTGGGTCAGGATGCCTCGGAACTGGGCCTCAGCTGCGTGTTGCAGGACGAATGTGCAGCCGCCACCGCCCTGACCCAGGCATTGCTTGCACGCGGCCATCGGCGCATTGGCTTTATCGGTGTAAATGCACGCGACATCCAGGTGGGTGGCGAGCGCAAGCGCGGTTACCAGCACGCCCTGGCAGCGGCAGGCATTGCACCGGATGAAACCCTGATGACCGCACGCGGCTTTGATTTTGCCAGCGCAGCGCTGGCAGTGGATCAGCTGATGGCCCTGCCACAGCAGCCCACCGCCCTGCTGGCGGCCACCGACCGGCTGGCCATTGGCGCCATCAGCCGTCTGGCGGAATTGGGTTTGCGCGTGCCGCAAGATGTTTCGGTAGTCGGCATGGGCGATATCGATATTGCGGCCATGATGCAGCCGCGCCTTTCCACCGTGCATTACGATTATCAGGGCAGTGGCCGCCAGGCAGCGCAATTGCTGCTGGACCAGTTGCAGAAAAAAACGGCAATCAGCAGCAAGCTGGTGATGCCGTTCACCATCAAGATGCGCGATAGCGCACGGCAGTTGGCCCCGTAAAACACAGGGGCTTTTTAAAACACAAATATGGTAACGTTACCATGCGGAGGAGACAATGAATTACCAACAAATTGCCGCCGATATCCTGCCTCTGGTAGGCGGCGCAGATAATATCGACAGCATTACCCACTGCTCCACCCGGCTACGCCTGGTGCTGCGCGACACGCAAGGGGTGGACAAGGCCGCGCTGGATGCGCTGGAAAGCGTGAAAGGCAGCTTTGTCAATGGCGGTCAGTTTCAGATCGTACTAGGCCAGGGGGTGGTCAACCGGGTATGCGAGGCGCTGATCACCAGCACCGGACTGAATCAGGCCTCTACCCAGGAAAGCAAGAAACTGGCAGCGGCCCGACTGGGGCTGGCCCAACGACTGGCGCAGACGCTGTCCAATATTTTTGTGCCCATCATCCCTGTCATCGTGGCCTGCGGCTTGCTGATGGGGGTCATCGGCACCGCAAAGACACTGGGGCTGGCCAGTGATACGCCCTGGCTGCAGCTGGTGGACATGTTCTCCAACACGGCCTTCGTGTTCCTGCCCATCCTGATTGCCTTCTCCGCCGCGCGCGAATTCAATGGCAACTCCTTCCTGGCGGCCGCGCTGGGGGGCATCATGATTCACCCTGCCCTGCAGAATGCCTGGACTGTGGGCAGCGGCATTCATGAATACTGGACGCTGTTCGGCATGCATGTCGCCAAGGTGGGATATCAGGGTACGGTATTGCCGGTATTGCTTGCGGTATGGGTGCAAAGCCACATCGAACGCCAGCTGCGCCGCATCGTCCCCAACAGTCTGGACCTGATCCTCACGCCGTTTCTCACGCTGATGTGCAGCGCACTGATTGCGCTGCTGCTGATCGGCCCCTACGGTCGCATGCTGGGTGATGCCATTTCCATCAGCCTGATGCTGATCTACCAGCATGGCGGTGCACTGGCCGGCCTGCTATTTGGTGGCCTGTATTCGCTGGTGGTGATCACAGGCGTGCATCACAGCTTCCACGCCATCGAAGCGGGTTTGCTCAGCAATCCGGCCATTGGCAAGAATTTCCTGCTGTCCATCTGGTCGATGGCCAATGTAGCGCAGGGCGGTGCTGCGCTGGCGGTGTTTTTCCGTACCCAGGACAACAAGGTCAGACAGATTGCCCTGCCTGCCGCCCTGTCCTGCCTGCTGGGCATCACCGAGGCCGCCATCTTCGGCGTCAACCTGCGCTTTGTCCGTCCCTTTGTCGCCGCAGCGCTGGGTGGCGCGCTGGGCGGTGCCTGGGTGGTATTCAATCAGGTGTCGATGACTGCCATCGGCGTCACCGGCCTGCCCGGCATTGCCATTGTCCCGGCTGGCAGCATGCTGTTTTACATTGCCGGCCTGCTGATTGCCTTTGGTAGCGCCTTTGCCGGCAGCTGGCTGTTTGGCCTGAAAGCACAGGATGCCAAGCGTGAGCAATAAGCATCCCGCCGCCACTGGCAACTGGCGACCGGCGTTTCACCTGTCTCCCCCGCAAGGGCTGCTGAACGACCCCAACGGGCTGGTTTATTTTGCCGGTCGTTACCATGTGTTTTTCCAGTGGAACCCGCACGCCTGTGCACATGGCCCCAAATACTGGGGTCATGCCAGCAGCCCTGACCTGCTGGACTGGACCATGCACCCGCCCGCACTGCAACCGGGCGAGTGGTATGACAGCCACGGCTGTTATTCCGGCTCCGCCTGGGTGATGGATGGCCGGCTGTGGCTGATTTACACCGGCAATGTGCGTAACGGTGAAGTGCGCCACAGCTACCAATGCCTGGCAGTATCGGATGACGGCATCCACTTCACCAAGCTGGGCCTGGCGCTGGAGAAGCCGCCCGCAAGCTATACCAGCCATTTCCGCGACCCGCGGCTATGGCGCGATTGGGACGGTTTTCATCTGGCGTTGGGTGCACAGCGCAACAACGGCAGCGGCACGGTACTGCATTTTCACAGCGCCACGTTGCAGCACTGGACCTTGCGCGGCGAGCTGTTGCCCGGTAGTGACAACGGCTATATGTGCGAATGCCCGGATCTGCTCACCCTGCAAGATCGCCAGCTGCTGCTGTTCTGCCCGCAAGGGCAGGCCGGTGCAGACTGGCCCTGGCCCAACGCTAATGCCAGCTGCTACACCAGCAGGCAGCAGGACGGCGCGGTGTTTGACCGTCCGCATGCGCTGGATTACGGCCCGGACTTCTATGCGCCGCAAACCCTGCGCGGCCCGCATGGGGAACACATTCTGTGGGGCTGGATGGGACGGCCGGAACAGCCAGACACACCAAGCGTGGCCGATGGCTGGAGCCACTGCCTGAGCGCGCCACGCCTGCTGAGCTGGCGCGACGGTCTGCTCAGCCAGCAGCCGCACCCGGCACTGCAAGCCTTGCGTGGCAAGGGCGTGTTACTGACAGATCATGCCATTCACGGTGACTGGCAGCATGCAGCCGTACACGGTGAGTGCGGCGAGCTGCAACTGAACCTGCGCAGTACCGATGCCAGCGCCTGTCACCTCCTGTTGAGACAAGGTCAACATTGCCATACCCGGCTGAGCTGGCTGCCCGCCACTGCCGAACTACTGCTGGACACGCGTCACAGTGGCAGCGCAGAAGGACGTATCAGCCGTGCGCCGCTCCCCTCCGGCAAGCGGCTGCAACTGCAACTGCTGCTGGATCGCAGCACGTTGGAAGTATTTGCTGCCGACGGCACGGTGGCGCTGTCGGCCTGCATCTTCCCCGATGCTGATGCCCAGGGCATCAGCCTGCAGGCAGAGGGCGACATCCATATCGAACAGCTGGCGTTCTGGCCACTCAATGCCAAGCCGGTACACATGAGCAGCGCAGAAGGCCTGACAGCATGAATCTCCCGCACTATCTGGTTTTTGGCGAAGCACTGACCGACTTCATCCTGCAAGACGATGGCCGCTGGCAAGACTATCCAGGTGGCTCCTGCTGGAATGTGGCGCGCGTGGCCGCTCAACTCGGTTGCTCGGCGGCCTTTGCTGGCGCAGTCAGTCAGGACCGTTTCGGCGACGCCTTGTGTCAAGGGGCGGAAATGGCAGGGCTGGACATGCGCTACACCCAGCAACTGCCCTACCCGCCGCTGCTGGCCATGGTGCCATCCACCAGGCCTCCGCAATATTTCTTCATTGGCGACAATAGCGCTGATCTGCACTTCGATCCCGCACATTTGCCTGCGGGCTGGGATCAGTCAGTACGCATTGCCCATTTTGGCTGCATCAGCCTGGCGCGCGAACCACTGGCCAGTCGCCTGGTGCAGCTAGCCAGGCAACTGACTGCGCAAGGCTGCCGGATTGCCTTTGACCCCAACTTCCGCAACACCATGCACACGCCTTGCTACCAAGCACACTTCAACGCCATGTTAAGCATTGCCGACTACATCAAAGTGGCTGACGATGACCTGTTTGGTCTGTATCCCGGACTGGGCAAGCCAGCAGCACTGGCCACCTTGCGCCGACAGGCCCCGCAAGCCAGCATCCTGTTCACCCGGGGTGCCGACGGCATGACGCTGTTTGCCGACGGTAAAGAATATCGGCAAGCCGCCCTGCCCGTTGTCGTGGCCGACACCGTGGGCTGCGGCGACACGGCCATGGGCAGCTGGATGACATACGTCCTGCACCATCCGCAGACCACAGCGCAAGACTTGCTGCGTTTTGTTGCCACGGCAGCGGCCTGCACCGCCAGACAGCATGGAGCGTATGCACCGACACTTGGCGAAGTCACAGAAATGCTGACTTAACCAACTTAAGCTAGTGCCCACGGGGGGCGGGACAGACCAGTCAGCCTGACAGCGAGATGCGAGGCAGCATCGCAACCCGGTCGGGCTTTGTTAGTTTTTGAGACGCTCTCTTTCAGCATCTGGATATCCAGCGCCTGTTCGACCACAAGCCCTTTCAACCGGTTGCGCTCGTCTTTCTGCGTCCTCAGGCTTCGGACAGCGTCAAACCGCCGAACTTGGCCCACCACCACCTCAAAACTAGCGCGAGTGAATGCCAAAGCAAGGGCTGCGCCACACCCGCCCGTTTTGCATAATATCGAATAAGCATTGAAGAAATACTTATTTTCAGAATAAGAGTCCCGCGGATATCGTTTATTCGGTTATATGAATTGGAATCCACAATGTCAGCGACACTCGCTCCGCCATCCCGCCCTCCCCGCGTCCTGCCAGGCTTCAGCCTGTCGCTGGGTTTCACCGTCAGCTATCTGTCGCTGCTGGTGCTGATCCCGCTGGCCGCGGTGGCGTTGCGCGCCGCCGGCCAGCCGCTGGAAAGCTTCTGGCACGCCGCCGCCTCGCCGCGCGTGCTGGCCTCCTACCGGCTCAGCTTCGGCATGGCGCTGGCGGCGGCCGCCATCAACAGCGTGTTCGGCCTGCTGCTGGCCTGGTCGCTGACGCGTTACCGCTTTCCGGGCAAACGGCTGGTGGACGCGCTGGTGGATTTGCCGTTCGCGCTGCCGACGGCGGTGGCCGGCATCGCGCTGACCGCGCTGTACGCCGGCAATGGCTGGCTGGGCCGATACCTGGAGCCGCTGGGCGTCAAGGTGGCCTTCGGCCCACTGGGCGTGCTGGTGGCGCTGGTGTTCATCGGCCTGCCTTTCGTGGTGCGCACGGTGCAGCCGGTGCTGGAAGACCTGGAATCGGAGCTGGAGGAAGCCGCGGCCTGCCTGGGCGCGCGCCGCTGGCAGATTTTCCGCCACGTGATCCTGCCCACGCTGCAGCCGGCGCTGCTGACCGGCTTCGCGCTGGCCTTCGCCCGCGCGGTCGGCGAGTACGGCTCGGTGATCTTCATCGCCGGCAACGTGCCCATGGTGTCTGAAATCACGCCGCTGATGATCATCAGCAAGCTGGAGCAGTTCGACTACGCCGGCGCAGCCGCCATCGCCTCGGTGATGCTGGCCGCGTCCTTCCTGCTGTTGCTGACGATCAACGGCCTGCAATTCTGGAGCGCGCGCCGCCACGGCCGCGCGGGAGGCACCCGATGAGCGCCGCCATCACCCATCCGCGCCCGGCGGCGGACAAGGCCGCGCAGCTGGAATCCCGCGCCGCCACCCGCGAGTCGCGCGCCGTCAAATGGACCATCCTGACTTTGTCCCTGGGCTTCTTCGCCGTATTCCTGCTGCTGCCGCTGTTCGTCGTGTTCGCCGAGGCGCTGGCCAAGGGCTGGAGCACCTACCTGACCGCGCTGGCCGAGCCTGACGCGCTGGCTGCGGTGAAGCTGACGCTGCTCGCCGCCGCGGTGTCGGTGCCGCTGAACCTGGCCTTCGGCGTCGCGGCCGCCTGGGCGGTCACCCGCTTCGACTTCCGCGGCAAGCAGTTGCTGATCACCTTGATCGACCTGCCGTTCTCGGTGTCGCCGGTCGTCGCCGGCCTGATCTTCGTGCTGGTGTTCGGCCAGCAAGGCTGGCTGGGGCCGTGGCTGGCGGAGTACGGCATCAAGATTATTTTCTCGGTGCCCGGCATCGTGCTGGCCACGTTGTTCATCACCGTGCCCTTCGTCGCCCGCGAGCTGATCCCGCTGATGGAGGCCCAGGGCCGCGAGGAAGAGGAAGCCGCGGTGGTGCTGGGCGCGCGCGGCTGGCAGGTGCTGTGGCACGTGACGCTGCCCAATGTGCGCTGGGCGCTGCTGTACGGCGTGATCCTCAGCAACGCGCGGGCGATGGGCGAGTTCGGCGCAGTGTCGGTGGTGTCCGGCCACATCCGCGGCGAGACCAATACCCTGCCTTTGCACGTTGAAATCCTCTACAACGAGTACAATTTCGCCGCGGCCTTCGCCGTGGCGTCCCTGCTGGCCTTGCTGGCCCTGGTCACGCTGGCGCTGAAGAGCTGGGTGGAATGGCGCAGCGTCAAGGAAAACTGAGATGAGCATACAAGTAGAAAACATCCGCAAGGCCTTCGGCGACTTCGCCGCGCTGGACGACGTCAGCCTCAACTTCCCCGGCGGCGAGCTGGTGGCGCTGCTGGGCCCGTCCGGCTGCGGCAAGACCACGCTGCTGCGCATCATCGCCGGCCTGGAGCAGGCCGACGCCGGCCGCGTGCTGCTGGACGGACAGGACGCCTCCGCCACCCATGTGCGCGAGCGCCAGGTGGGCTTCGTGTTCCAGCACTACGCGCTGTTCCGCCACATGACGGTGTTCGACAATGTCGCCTTCGGCCTCAGGATGAAGCCGCGCCGCGAGCGCCCGTCCGAGGCCGAGATCGCGCGCAAGGTGCACGCGCTGCTGGACCTGGTGCAGCTGGACTGGCTGGCCGACCGCCTGCCGGCCCAGTTGTCCGGCGGCCAGCGCCAGCGCATCGCCCTGGCCCGCGCGCTGGCGGTGGAGCCGCGCGTGCTGCTGCTGGACGAGCCGTTCGGCGCGCTGGACGCCAAGGTGCGCAAGGAATTGCGCCGCTGGCTGCGCAAGCTGCACGACGAGCTGCACATCACCTCGATCTTCGTCACCCACGACCAGGAAGAGGCGCTGGAAGTGGCGGACCGGGTGGTGCTGATGAATCACGGCCGGGTGGAGCAGATCGGCTCGCCGGCCGAGGTGTATTCCCAGCCGGCCAGCGCCTTCGTCTATGGCTTCCTCGGCAGCGCCAACCGCATCCGCGGCGTCAGCGCGGCCGGCGCGGTGGCCGTCGGCGGCCAGACGCTGGACGCCGACCACCAGCTGCCGCACGGCCAGCCGGTGGAAGCCTTCATCCGCCCGCACGAGCTGGCCATTCTGCCGGAACACGGCGCCGGCCTGCCGGCGCGGGTGCAGCGGGTGCTGACCCTGGGCGGGCTGTCCCGCATCGAACTGGAGGGCCGCGACGAACTAGCCGGCCAATCCTTCGACGCCGAACTCCCTGCCGACGCGCCGCTGCTGGCCGAGCTCGCCGTCGGACAGCCGGTGCGGCTGCAGGCGCGCGCCGCGCGCGTGTTCGCCGCCGATCCGCAAGGAGGCGAAGCATGAATTTCCAGCAACTGCGCATCATCCGCGAAACCGTGCGCCAGGGCTTCAACCTGACCGAGGTGGCCAACGCGCTGTTCACTTCCCAGTCCGGCGTCAGCAAGCACATCAAGGACCTGGAGGACGAGCTGGGCGTGGAGCTGTTCATCCGCAAGGGCAAGCGCTTCCTCGGCCTGACCGACCCCGGCAAGGAGTTGCTGACCATCGTCGAGCGCATGCTGCTGGACGCCGGCAACATCAAGCGGCTGGCGCAGCAGTTCAGCCTGCGCGACGAGGGCCAACTGACCATCGCCACCACCCACACCCAGGCGCGCTACGCGCTGCCGCAGGTGGTGACCGAGTTCAAGCGCGCCTTCCCGCGCGTGCACCTGGTGCTGCACCAGGCCAGCCCGGAAGAGCTGGTCCGGCTGCTGCTGGCCGGCGACGCCGACATCGGCATCGCCACCGAGGCGGTGACCGAAGTGTCGGAACTGGTGTCCTTCCCCTACTACAGCTGGCACCACTGCGTGATCGCCCCGCCCGAGCATCCGCTGCACCGCGAGCCGCTGACGCTGGACGCGCTGGCCGAGCACCCCATCGTCACCTACCACCACGGCTTCACCGGCCGGGCCAAAATAGACAACACCTTCGCCGAGGCCGGCCTGGCACCCGACATCGTGATGGCGGCGCTGGATGCCGACGTGATCAAGACCTATGTCGAACTGGAGCTGGGCGTCGGCATCGTCGCCTCGATGGCGGTGGACCCGCGCCGCGACGCCGGGGTCAAGGTGGTGGAAGGACCGCCGCTGTTCGGCCAGCAGACCAGCCGCATCGCGATACGCCGCGGCCACTACCTGCGCAGCTACGCCTACCGCTTCATCGAGCTGTGCGCGCCGGCGCTGAACGAACAGAGCGTGCGCCTGGCGCTGAGCCCGGCGACGCAGGACTAGGCTCAAGCCCGCCGCAACAGACGATCGGTCCCGGCGCGCGTCGCCGCCAGCGCCTGCTCGGCCCGGTTGCGCATGTCGGCCTCGTAGCGGACGACGGCCCGGTCGACATCGCCGTCGGCCAGGCACGCCGCCAGCATCGCCGCGTCGGCCAGCGCGGTGTTGGCGCCGACGCCGCCGGCCGGGCTCATCGCGTGGATGGCGTCGCCCAGCGCCGTCAGCCGGCCGGATGGCCACACCGGCACATTGCCCGCCATCCTGACCTCCCGGCCTTTGATCGTTTCCGGCGCGGTCCGCGCCAGCAAGGCCGACAGGCTGGGATGCAGGCCGCGCGCCGCATCCTCGACGCGCCGGCGCACGCTGTCGCCGGCCTCGTTGGACAGCGCCCCGCCCAGGCATTCCATCCTGCCGAACAGCGCCCAGTAGACGTAGTCCGCCACCGGACTCAGCCGGCAATCCGGCGCATGCCGGGTCGCCAGCGTTTCCATCGGCGCGCGAAAACGCATCGGCTCGATCACCAGCGTGAAGCCGTCGGCGAAAACCACGGTCGGCCCGTCCAGCAAAGCCGGATCGACGCCTGCCAGCACTTCCTTGCCGTAAAGATTCAGCGCGCCGATCGCTTCCGGCTCCGCCTGCGGCAACCATTGCCGACGCAGCGGCGAGTGCAGGCCGTCGGCGGCCACGGCCAGATCCGCCCGGTGTTCAGCGCCGTCGGCGCAATGCACGACGATGCCATCGCCGTCGCGCTCGAATCCCCTCGCCTGCCGTCCCCAGCGGATGCGCGCCTCCAGACCGTGGCTCAGGATGTCCCGCAACAGCTGCCGGTCCGCGCTCAGATCGCCGTCCCCCTCGCACGCGCCGGCGTTTTCCCGCCAGTTTTCCGGCCGGCGGCCCGGCAGCGGATTCAACTGCGGATCGACGAAGCGCGCCGGGCCGCTGACCGCGCAGCTGACGCGGAACAACTCGAACAAGGCCGGCGGCAGGCACTGGCGCAAAGCGCGTTGCCCCATCGCGTCTATCCGCAAGCGATAGCCCTGCTCCCGAACCTGCGGACCCGCATCCGCCTCCAACACCTCGAATTCGATGCCGGCCTTCGCCAGGCCCTGCGCCAGGCACAGGCCGCCGATGCCGCCGCCGACAATGATCACGCTGCTCATGATGATTCTCCATTTCAAATGAATGCGGCTGCCAGCCATGCCAAGCCCCGCGCCATCATTGTCGGGCGATCTGGAATCATCGATATAACGCTATCTGGACAAGAAATAGTGAATAATGGCCATCATGGAATCGACACCCACTCCCGCCGACTTCAGCGAATGGCTGGAAGGCCCGGAGCTGATAGCGCTCAACGGCGGCGACGAGGCCGGCCGCGAGTACCGGCTGGGCACCCGCGAATACGACTGGCACAGTCATGCGCGCGCGCAGCTGTTCTGCGTGAGCGACGGGCTGATCCACGTCCAGACGCCGCGCGGCTCCTGGCTGCTGCTGCCGCACCGGGCCGGTTACCTGCCGCCGGACACGCCGCACCGGGTGCGCGTCAGCGGCGCGCTGAGCGGCTGGAGCGTCTTCCTGCTGCCCGCTTGCTGCGGCCTGCTGCCCGCCCAGCCCTGCGTGCTGGCCATCACGCCGCTACTGCAGGAACTGGTGCGGCGGGCGGCCTCATGGCGGCCCGATGCGCCGCATCAGCCGGAACAGCGGCGCATCACCGCCGTCATCCTCGACGAAATCCGGCTGGCGCCGCGCGAAGCGCTGCATCTGCCGATGCCATCCGACCCGCGGCTGCAAAAGATCGCCCGCGCGATGCTGGCCGATCCGGCGGCGAGCCGTTCGGCGGAAGAATGGGCCGCGCTGGGAGCGCTGTCCGGCCGCAGCCTGCGCCGGCTGATCCAGGCCGATACCGGCATGGGCTTCACGCGCTGGCGGCAGCAGGCGCAACTGGTATGGGCGATGGAGCGGCTGGCGTCCGGCCGCACCGTCGCCCAGGTGTCGGACGCGCTGGGCTACGCCTCGCCCAGCAACTTCATCGCCATGTTCCGGCGCGCGCTGGGCGCGCCGCCGGCGCAATACCTGAGCGCGCGCGGCGGCGAGCCATAAAAAAGCCCGGCTTCGCCGGGCTTATGGAATGATGAAAGGCCGCGCTCAGCGCTTGTCCATCATGATCTGCAGGATCTGGGTGTCGGTCTGCGCCATGCCCTGGGTGGCCAGCTTGCCCAGGTTGGCGATGGACACGTCCACGTCGTGGGCGACAATGCCTTCGTTACCGGTGACGCGGGTGCCGTCCAGCGCCATCAGCACCGCCTTGTAGCCGGAGCCGGCCGAGGTGGACACCTTCATCGCGCAGCTATTGGACGCGCCGTCGCAAATCATGCCGGCCAGGTCGCCGATCATGCTGGAGATCGCCATGCTGACCGCCGGATAGCCGCCGTTCAAAAGCTGGGCCATGCCGGCCGCCGCGCCCATCGACGCGGTGGTCACCGCGCACAGCGCCGACAGCTTGGGCAGCCGGGTATGGATGTAGACGGCGATCAGGTGCGACAGCGCCAGCGCGCGGATCAGGGTTTCCCGGTCCGCCTTGACGTGCTCGGCCACCGCCACCACCGGCATGGTCGCGGCGATGCCCTGATTGCCGGAGCCGGAATTGCTCATCGCCGGCAGCGTGGCGCCGCCCATCCGCGCGTCGGACGCGGCGGTGGTGCGGGTGAGAATGTTGGACAGCAGGCCTTCGGACAACAGGCCGGCTTCGATCTGCCGCTGCAGCGTGGCGCCGATGTGCAGGCCGTACTTGCCGCTCATGCCCTCGTCGGCCAGCGCACTGTTCAGCACCGCCGCCTCGTGGATGAAAGCGATGCTCTCCAGCGGCGCGCGCATCGCGAAATCGTACACATCGCGCGCGGTGGCGTCGCCCAGCTCGTAGGTTTCCACCGGCTTGGCGTCGGCGGCCTCGCGCTTCAGCTTCACTTCGCCGTTGCGCTCGATCTTGATCACATTGGTGTGGGCGTCGGCGATGGCGACGCGCGCGCACTCGTCGCCGTGCCAGACACAGGCCTCGGCGTACAGGATGTTGGGCACCGCGGCCACGCCCAGCTTCACCTTGCCGTCGGCCAGCATCTGCTTGCCGGCCGCCACCTGTTCGACGGTCAGGTTCTTCAATACCTCCAGCTTGGCGTCCGGGTCTCCGCCCAGCGCGCCGACGGCTGCCGCGATCGGCAAACCCACGGTGCCGGTGCCGGGCACGGTCACGCCCATGCCGTTCTTCATCAGGTTGGCCGATACCCAGGCGTCGATGCGCTCCGGCGCCTTGCCCAGCTCGCGCGTCGCCAGCGCGGCGGCCAGCGCCAGCGAAATCGGCTCGGTGCAGCCCAGCGCCGGCACCACTTCCTGTTTCAGGGCCTTGACGAATTCCGGCCACAACCTAACTTCACGTTCAGACATGCTCACTCCGCCGACACATAACAAATTAATATAAGCAAATAACTTTACATTTACTTTACCATCAACTCGCCGTTTTGTGCGCTTAAAAAACAGGCAATGTGCGCACAGTCAAGACACTATCCGTCAGAACTGTCGCAGCGGACGCAGGAGCAAGCCTAGCAGCAAGGCCCCCGCCGCGAACGCCGCGCCACCGTGAAAGGTCGCCGCCGCGCCCCACCCCTGCCACAGCGCGCCGGCCACCGCGCTCGCCAACAGCGTCGCCAAGCCGCAAATCAGGTTGAACAGTCCGAATGCCGATCCCGCCAGGCCCGCCGGCGCGGTCTGCGCCACCAGCGCCGACAACAAACCCTGGCTGCAGCCCAGATGCAGGCCCCACAACAGCGCGCCGGCCAGCAACAGCGCCGGGCCCGCGGCCGCGCCCAAGACCAGATCAGCCGCGATCAGCAACAGCAAGGACAGCTGCAGCAGCCGCGCGCGGCTGACATGGTCCGACAACCAGCCCAGCGGATAGGCGCTGAGCGCGTAACTGATAGACATCGCCACCATCGTCAGCGGCGCCCAGGCCAGCGGCAAGCCCAGCTGCGCGCCGCGCAGCACCAGGAAGGCTTCGCTGAAGCGCGCCAGCGTGAACACCGCGCCCAGCCCGGCCACGCCCCAGAAGCCTGCTGAAAATTGAGAAAAGACAGCTCGGCTGAACAGAGAGGCAGGTGCGCGCGCCGCGCCATGCTCTGCCGGTTCCCGCACCCACAGCCAGATGGCCGTCACCGCCAGCAGCGCCGGCGGCAGCGACCACCACAAGGCGCTGCGGATGTCGTCGCGGTAAAGAAGCATCAGGCCGATCGCCAGCAGCGGGCCCAGCACCGCGCCCGCGGTGTCCATGCTCTGGCGCAGGCCGAAAGCCGCGCCGCGGATGTCCGGCGGCGTGATGTCGGCGATCAGCGCGTCGCGCGGCGCGCCGCGCACGCCCTTGCCCACGCGGTCGACAAAGCGCGCGAGCAGCGCGGCGGAAGCGGAATCGGCGAGAGGAAACAGCGGTTTGGAGACAGCCGCCAGGCCATAGCCCAGCAAGAGCAGGGGCTTGCGTTTGCCGAGCCAGTCGCTGAACGTGCCGGAGAACACCTTGCAGATCAGCGCGGTGGCCTCGGCCACGCCCTCGATCAGGCCGATGGCCAGCACCGGCACGCCCAGGGTGCCGGCCAGAAACAGCGGCAGCAGGCTGTGCGCCAGCTCGGACGAAACATCCATCAGCAGGCTGACGATGCCCAAAACCCAGACACCGCGCGGCATGGCCGGGCGGGCGGCGGAAAGCGGAGTGGAAGACTGCGACACGAAAGCTCCCAACGGCATGGCGCGTCGCCGGGAGCCCCAGGCGAACTCAGCGCCTGATCAGCCCGGCAGCGATCGGTTTGGCCAACAACTGGCGGTACAGCGACTCCAGCGGCTCGGTCAAGGCCGCGCCCCGGCGCGACCACAGCGGCGACAAGGCAGCGTACCAGAAAACCGATACCAGCAAGGCTCCCAGCATGTCCAGCGGGAAATGCACGCCGAGGAACACGCGGGACCAGGCGACGGCGACGCCGGCGATCGCCAGCAGCCAGCCCCAGCCTCGCGCCGGACTGAAGCACCAGCACAAAGCCATCATCGCGAAAATGGTGCCGTGATTGCTGGGGAAGGACGGCGTGGCGTCGTGCAGCAGGAACGCGTGGCCAAGCGGGATCGCGAACGGCCGCGGATGCGGCCAGGCCTGGCCGATCAGCCAATTGCCGAGCAAGGCCACAATCGTCAGCGCCACCGATTTCAGAATGACGCCGCGCAGGGCCGGCCGGCCCCACAGCCACAGCGCCGCCAGCCATAACGGCATCAGGCGCATGATGTCCTGGGCGATAAAGGCGGCCAGCTTGATGGCTAGCGGGGAAGTTTCCGGCGTGGCGTTGATCAGCAGGAACAGCGATTGATTCAGGATTTCGATTTGGGGCATCGGCTTGCAGGGAAACGCGGCCGCACGGGCGCGAAGACTCGTAATAAAAACGACATATTAGGGCGAATGGCGGCGGTTTGGTTCCCCCCGCCGCAAAAATACCAACGACATTCCACCTCTCGCCCATTGCCCGCAGAGCCGTCTACACCAAAGAACAGTTCCCAGCGGAGAAACCCCGCAGCCATGCTTCCACCGTTGGCGGCGCCGGCGGCGGCGCGCCCTCTCCCAAGGAAAACCCGGCATGAGCGTATCGCACCGCCCCCTTAGGCAAGCAACGGCGCAGCATGCAGGCGCCCGCAACATACAAAGCCTGTCCGGCGCGGAATTCGCCGCCAGGCTCCCCGCCCTGTTGCAGCAGGCGCTGCGGCGCGAACATAGCCTGATCCCGCCCCTGCTCGCCGCATGGCTGTCGCTGAAGCCCGCGGCCAACCGCGCGCTGTCCGCCCTGCTTGAGGAGGCGATCGCGTCGCAGGTGCGGCGCATGGCGCTGGCCGCCAATCTGCAGACCGCCATCGGCGGACAGCCGCGCGCGGCGCTGTCCGGCTTTGTGCCGGCCTATCCCTCGCCGCCGCCGCTGGCGCCGGAGGCGCCGGCCTTGGGCATAGAACGATTCAGCTCCCGCCTGTTGCGCGATGTCCTGCTGCCGCAAATCGGACTCTCCTCCGATGGAGAAAACAGACATGCCGGAGCTGCGGGCTTTTACCTTATGCTGCGGGAAGGGCTTCAGCAATGCCATGGACGGCTGGATTTCGACGCCAGGCGCCGTCAGACGCTCGACCATGTTCCCGGCGCGCCGCTCGCCGCCATCCGCGGGCCGGGCGACGCGCTGGCGGCGCTCAACGAGCTGGGCGCCCATCATGCGCCGCTTGTCGACAAACTGGCGGCCTTCGCCGCGTCCGGCTCTCCTTCCGGCTTCGATCCGGACGGCGTATGGCCGATGCCGGCGAATGTCCGCGCCGACGACCACCCGTTCGGCAGCCCGGAACAGTCGCTGCTGGCGCGTTTCTCGGCATGCTACGCCGAGCTGCTGCGCAATCTGGATGCCGCGTTCAACGGCCGCGCCTCGGCGATGGCCCAAGCCCAAGACTTGCTGTTCGATCTCCGATTGCTGGCTGCGGGCCTGATGAACCCGGCCATCGTCATCGCGCCCGGGCATCGCCAGCCCCTTCCGCCCATCGGCCTCTGCTTCGTCGACGCGCAGCCGGCCGGCGGCTCCTCCCATTCAGGCCGGCGCGCATTCGGCTCAGACGGATAGCGCGCGCCGAATGCAAAAAGCCCATGCGCGAACGCATGGGCTTTTTTTGAATTCCTGGCTCCCCGAGCAGGGCTCGAACCTGCGACCTGCGGATTAACAGTCCGTCGCTCTACCAACTGAGCTATCAGGGAACATCAGAGAAAGCGATTCTAATTCAGATCTAAACGCCTGTCAATACCTGGCAGCCGCGGAGAGAGCGTCGCCCTCTCCGCTCCGCATCACGCTCAACCGTTGCGGGTTTCGATCTGCATCAGTTGCACCGGCTCGACAACCGCAGCGTCAGCGGCGGCGACGACATCGCGGCGGCGCGGGCCTTGCGGCAGCTCGGGCTCCGGCGTTGTCGAGGGCTGCTGCGACACCGGCTTGGTCGCGACCATCACCAGGCCGCCCAGATCCAATGGCTTGGACTCCACGGCAACCGGCTTCGACTCGACGACAATCGGATCCGCCTTGGCGGCCGGCGCTTCCACAACCGGAGCATCCTCCACCTTCGCCAACGCTACCGGCGCGGCCTCCTCGACAACCGTCTCTTCCGGAACGACCGGCTCGGCCTGGGCGGCAGCAACCGGCGCCTCAGCCACCGGCTCGGCAACCGGAGCCTGCTCGGCTTCGACCACCACCGCCGGCTCGACCACCACGGCCTCCGGCTGCGGTTCCGCGACGACGACGATCGGCGCTTCGCGCTCGGCGACAACCGCCTCGACCGGAGCGGACTCAACCGCCGGCTTGGCTTCTGCTTCCGCCTGCGGCTTGGACTCGACCGCTTCCACAGCCGACTCTACCGCCACCGCTGCGACGGCTGCTGCCACCGCAGCTCCAGCCGCTTCGGCGACAGGCGCGGCCGGCGACTCGGAAACCGCTTCCGCAGCGTTTTCCTGCTGGCCTTCCGGATTGTCGCGGCGACGATCGCGGCGGCTGCGACGGCGGCGGCGTTCGCCACGCTCCTGCTCGGCCTGCTCGCCTTCGGCATCCAGGCGCAGCTCTTCCTGCACCGGTTTTTCGACGGCTTCAGCCGGAGCGGCTGCCGGCGCCTGACGGCGGCGCGATTCCTGTTGCGGCCTGTCCTGCTTCTCAGCCTTCTCGCTCACGCGCTCTTCGCGCGGCGACTGCTCGCGGACTTCCTTGGGCTCGCGCGGTTCACGCGGTTCGCGGCCCTCGCGCTCGCGGCGGCGGTTGCCTCGCGGTTCGCGCGGCTGCTCGTTGCGCTCTTCACGCTCGCGGCTCGGCGCCTCCTTGCGTTCGGCGCGCTCAACGCGTTCGGCATCCTTGCGCTCGTCCTGGCGGCGGGTCCTGCCCTCATCCTGCTGGGCATGGCGACGCTGGTCGTGCTCGCGGCGGGCCTGGCCGCCGGTGCGGCGTTCCTGCTGCCGCTGGCGGTTGCCGCGCTGCTCGTTGCTGCGCGAAGCGGCCGGCGCGGGTTTTTTCTTGGCATCCTGCGCGGGCGCCTTTTCCGGCTCGGCGAACAAGCGCTTGACCCAGGCCGCGATGCCGGCGAACAAGCCGCCCTGCTCCACGGGCTTGGCCGGCTTGGCCTCGACGCTGGCGTTCGGGGCCGGCTGCTGAGGCGTGATGCCCTTGACGGCGGCTTCCTGGCGCTCCACCTTCGGCTTTTCCTGGCCGAAGTTGGTGATCACGTCTTCTTCCTGCACTTCGACGCGGCTGTAGCTCGGCGCTTCGCCCAGCTCGGCCAGGTCATCGTGGCGCACGCGCACGATCTTGTAGTGCGGGGTTTCGAGATGGATGTTCGGGATCAGCACCACGTCGACATCCAGCCGCTCTTCGATCGAGTGGATCTCTGCGCGCTTCTCGTTCAACAGGAAAGTGGCCACGTCGACCGGCACCTGCGCGTGCACCGCGCCGGTGTTTTCCTTCATCGCCTCTTCCTGGATGATGCGCAGGATGTGCAGCGCCGACGATTCGGTGCCGCGGATGAAGCCGATGCCGTGACAGCGCGGACATGGCTCGTGGCTGGTCTCGCCCAGCGACGGCTGCAGGCGCTGGCGGGACAGTTCCAGCAGGCCGAAACGGGACAGCTTGCCCATTTGGACGCGGGCGCGGTCATGCTTCAGAACGTCGCGCAGGCGGTTTTCCACGTCGCGCTGGTTCTTCGGGTTTTCCATGTCGATGAAGTCGATCACCACCAGGCCGCCCAGGTCGCGCAGGCGCAGCTGGCGAGCAATCTCTTCCGCCGCTTCCAGGTTGGTCTTGACCGCGGTTTCCTCGATGTCGGCGCCCTTGGTGGCGCGGGCCGAGTTCACGTCGATGGACACCAGCGCTTCGGTGTGGTCGATCACGATCGCGCCGCCCGACGGCAGCTGCACGCTGCGCGAGAAGGCGGTTTCGATCTGGTGCTCGATCTGGAAGCGCGAGAACAGCGGCACATGATCCTTGTACACCTTCACACGCGACAGCATGTTCGGCATCACATGGCTCATGAACTGGCGGGCCTGATCGTGGATTTCATCGGTATCGATCAGCACTTCGCCGATGTCCGGATGGAAATAGTCGCGGATCGCGCGGATCACCAGGCTGCCTTCCTGCAGAATCAGGAACGGCGCGGACTGCGCGCCGGCGGCGCCCTCGATGGCGCGCCACAGCTGCATCAAGTAACCCAGATCCCACTGCAGCTCTTCCAGATTGCGGCCGATGCCGGCGGTGCGCGCGATCAGGCTCATGCCATGCGACACCTCCAGCTGCGACAGCAGATCCTTCAGCTCCTGGCGCTCTTCGCCCTCGATGCGGCGAGACACGCCGCCGCCGCGCGGGTTGTTCGGCATCAGCACCAGGTAGCGGCCCGCCAGGCTGATGTAGGTGGTCAGCGCCGCGCCCTTGTTGCCGCGCTCGTCCTTCTCCACCTGCACCACCACTTCCATGCCTTCGCGCAGCACGTCCTGAATACGCGGACGACCGCCCTCATAGCCCTGAAAATAGGAGCGGGACACCTCCTTGAACGGCAGGAAGCCGTGACGCTCGGTGCCGTAATCGACGAAGCAGGCTTCCAGCGAAGGCTCGATCCGGGTGATGATACCCTTGTAGATATTGCCTTTGCGCTGTTCCTTGCCTACGGTCTCGATATCGAGATCGACGAGCTTCTGCCCGTCGACAATCGCGACGCGCAGCTCTTCGGCTTGCGTCGCATTGAACAACATACGTTTCATTTACATTCCTTGCGCAGCACTCACGCAAGGATGCAGCCAGTATTTGACGGCCCAGTGACTATTAATGGGCGCTTTCCGAAAGAAGTGTCGAGGTAAAGATCGAGAAAAACAGGTTTGCTATGAAAGCCGACTTCCTGATTTGAGTCACATGCAGCCCAGCGATTCTGTGCGCAAACGGCGCATCGGCGTTGTCGCCGATCCCGCCTACCAGGCGGGACAAACATTGCAGGACGGCTGGCATGCCGGGTCAAACTTCGCTGCGAAATCTCCCGACTGGCTTAGTATCGAGAGATGGAATACTCGTGAGTGCGTTATGCGTATAAATGCATTACCATCGCTACTTTTCGGTGAGCGAGTTAACCTTGGCTGCGGCTGTGCAAACGGCATCAGGTCAGGAGTTGGCCCCTGCCGGCCATTTCGGTTTCCGCAGCAGCATCACGCTAAACAGGCCGTGACCTTGGTTTCCGACCGCTGCCCGCTCGGGGTGCACTCGCACCGCGGACAGCGCCATAAGTATAAGCAATATGACAGACATTCGCAAAGATTCCGTAACCTTCCTTGAAGTGGACGCAGAAGATGCCGGCCAGCGGCTGGACAACTACCTGCAACGCCTGCTGAAAGGGGTTCCCAAGAGCCATATCTACCGCATCCTGCGCTCCGGCGAAGTGCGGGTGAACAAGGGCCGCGTCGATGCCAGCTACCGCGTGGCGGCAGGCGACACGCTGCGCATTCCGCCGATCCGCGTCGCCGAGCGCGCGGAAAAGAACGTGCCCGCCGCCACCTTCCCGGTGGTGTACGAAGACGACGCGCTGCTGGTGATCGACAAGCCCGCCGGCGTGGCGGTGCACGGCGGCAGCGGCGTGTCCTTCGGCGTGATCGAGCAATTGCGCCGCGCCCATCCGGAATGGCGCTATCTGGAGCTGGTGCACAGGCTGGACCGCGAGACGTCCGGCCTCTTGATGCTGGCCAAGAAGCGCTCCGCGCTGACCCGCCTGCACGACATGATGCGCGACAACGTGCCGGACAAGCGCTACCTGGCGCTGGCAGCCGGCCGCTGGCCGGAGAACGTCAAACAAGTGAAGCTGCCGCTGTTCAAGTTCCACACCCCGGACGGCGAGCGGCGGGTGAAAGTGGCCGAAGGCGACGACGGCCAATACGCGCACACCAACTTCTCCATCCAGCAGCGCTACACTGAATTCACGCTGGTGGAGGCTCATCTGCGCACCGGCCGCACCCACCAGATCCGGGTGCACATGCAGGCCAACGGCTGCGCGATAGCCGGCGATGAAAAATACGGCGACTTCGCGCTGAACAAGGAGCTGGCGCGGCGCGGGCTGAAGCGGATGTTCCTGCACGCCAGAAGCCTGACGCTGCCGCACCCGCTGACCGGCGCGCCCCTCAAGCTGGAAGCGCCGCTGCCGCCCGAGCTGCAGAAATTCCTGAAAACCCTGGAGCCGCGCTAATGCGTGAATACGATCTGGTAGTGTTCGACTGGGACGGCACCCTGATGGACTCCACCGCCCATATCGTGAATGCCATCCAGCAAGCCTGCCGCGATCTGGCCCTTCCCGTGCCGGATCGCGAGGCCGCCAGCCACGTGATCGGCCTGCGCCTGGCCGAGGCGATGCAGCAGTTCTGCCCGCAGGACCAGGCCAGCCGCCTGCCCGAACTGGTGGACGCCTTCCGCCGCCACTACCAGGCCGGACTCGACCGCGTCACGCTGTTCGACGCCGCCCGCGACACACTGGAGGCGATCCGCGCCTGCGGCGCCTTCGTCGCCATCGCGACAGGGAGCAGCCGCGCCGGTTTAGACCGCGCGCTGGCGGCTGCCGGCATCAAGAACCTGTTCGACGCCACCCGCACCGTCGACGAATGCCACTCCAAGCCGCACCCGGACATGCTGCTGCAATTGACCGACCTGTTAGGCGTGGCGCTCGACCGCACCGTCATGGTGGGCGACACCAGCCATGATCTGATGATGGCGCAAAACGCCGGCAGCCACGGCGTCGGCATCAGCCACGGCGCCCACGACAGCGCCGAGCTCATCCGCTGCGAGCCCCGCGCCATCGTCCACTCCCTGCCCGAGCTGTCGTCATGGCTGCTCCCCAGGCTCTGCTGATCTGCCGCTCCTCCGATCTGGAGGACGGCGGCCTCGCCCGCCGCTTCGAGATCGCCCAGGCGGATGGCGATCCGCTGCCCGCCTTCGCGGTGCGCTACCGCGGCCGGGTTTATGGCTACTTGAACCGCTGCCGCCACATCCCGGTGGAGCTGGATCTGCAGGACGGCAATCTGTTCGATCTCTCCGGCCACTACCTGATCTGCAGCATGCACGGCGCGCGCTACCGCCCCGACACCGGCTACTGCACCTGGGGCCCCTGCCGCGGCCAATCCTTGACGACGCTGGATGTGGTCGAAGAAGACGGCCAAGTCTGGCTGAATGTCATGCCCGCCTGAATTTTGCTAGACTCACGGGATTATCCTGGAGCAGATTCGAAAAATGAGCGACACCCCGAACTGGGAACGACAACTGCTGGAAAAGCTCGCCTCGGCGTCCCTGGTGGAACAGCGCCGCAGCCGGCAATGGAAAATCTTCTTCCGCCTGGCCTGGCTGGTCATCATCGGCATGATCGCCGCCAGCGTGTTCATGCGCGGCGAGGAAAAAAGCGCGGTAGGCCTGGCCGGCGGCGGCCACACCGCTGTGATCGAGCTGGATGGCGCCATCACCAGCGAGAATGAAACCGGCAAGAAAATGATCTCGGCGCTTGACCACGCTTTCCGCGACAAGAACACCAAAGGCGTGATCATCGACGCGAACAGCCCCGGCGGCAGCCCGGTGCTGTCCGGCATGGTCTACGATGAAATCCGGCTTCTGAAGAAAAAGCACGCGGATATTCCGGTCTACGTGGTGGTGAGCGAGGTCTGCGCGTCCGGTTGCTACTACATAGCCGCCGCCGCCGACAAGATCTTCGTCGACAAGGCCAGCATCGTCGGCTCCATCGGCGTGCTGTCCGACGGCTTCGGCTTCACCGGCGCGATGGAAAAGCTGGGCATAGACCGCCGCCTGAAAACCGCCGGCGAGAACAAGGCGATGGGCGACCCGTTCTCCCCGCCGAATCCCAAGCACGACGCCATCCGCCAGCAACTGCTGGACGACATCCACGCGCAGTTCATCCAGGCGGTGGAAAACGGCCGCGGCCCGCGGCTGAAGAAAGACCCGCAAATGTTCAGCGGCATGGTGTGGCTGGGCGAAAAAGCGATTCCGCTGGGTTTGGCCGACGGCTACGGCACCGTGGCCTCGGTGGCGCGCGACGTGGTGAAGGCGGAAAAAACCGTGGACTTCACCCAGCAGGACGATTTCTCCAGCCGGGTGGCGCGCCGCATCGGCGTGGAATTCGCCGGCGGCGTGAAGTCGCTGTTCGACACCCAGCTGTTCTGATTCAGGCGGAGGCTCAGATGGCATCGCGGCGCAGGAAGCAGGAAGAAGAGCACGAGAACCACGAACGCTGGCTGGTTTCCTACGCCGACTTCATCACGCTGCTGTTCGCCTTCTTCGTGGTGATGTACGCGATCTCCTCGCTGAACGAGGGCAAATACCGCGTGATGTCGTCCGCCATCATGGACGCCTTCCGCAACGGCACGGTGATCACGGTGCAATCGACGCCGCCCTCCGGCGGCGCCAACACCATGATAGAGATCCCGAAGACCAAGCCCATCGCCAAGGCCATCTCCCATGGCCGCAAAGAAGCGGAAGCCGCCAAGCTGGGCGAGCTGACGCAAAACCTGGCCAAGGTTTTGAGCCCGCTGGTGCAGAGCGGCGAGGTCACCATCACCCAGACCGACCAAGGGATCAATATCGACATCCGCGACAGCGCGCTGTTCGCCATCGGCCAGGCCGAGCCGAACCAGCAGTCGCTGCCGCTGATGTCCAATATGGCCAAGCTGCTGTCCGGCGTGGACAACGCGATCAAGGTTGAAGGCTTCACCGACGACGCGCCGATCCGCACGCCCGCCTTCCCGTCCAACTGGGAGCTGTCGGCGGCGCGCGCCGGCGGCGTCGTGCGGCTGTTCCAGGAAAACGGCATCTCGGCGCAGCGCATGGTGGCGGTCGGCCACGGCGCCAACCTGCCGGTGGCAGACAACGCCACCGCCGACGGCCGCGCGCGCAATCGCCGCGTCACTGTCTCCGTCCAGGCCAACACTTTCGCGGAACCGGAAAATCCTGAAAGCTCCGCGCCCGCCACCGCCGGCGGCGTCAAGCAACCACACCCCACCCCAACCGAGGTAAGACCATGAGCACTCCCCTCTCCCACGCCACGCTGGAACAACTGTTCCTGAATGCCCGCACCCACAGCCACTGGCAACCGCGACCGGTGAGCGACGAGTTGCTGCATCAACTGCACGAGCTGCTGAAACAGGCGCCCACCAGCGCCAACTGCTCGCCGGCGCGCTTCGTGTTCGTCAAGAGCGAGGCGGCCAAGGCCAAGCTGAAGCCCTGCCTGGCCGCCGGCAACGTCGACAAGACCATGGCCGCGCCGGTGTGCGTGATCGTCGCCCACGACACCCGATTCTACGAGCACCTTCCGCAGCTATTCCCCCACGCGGACGCCAAGAGCTGGTTCGAGGGCAATCAGCCGCTGATCGACACCACCGCTTTCCGCAACGGCACGCTGCAAGGCGCCTACCTGATCCTGGCCGCGCGCGCGCTGGGCCTGGATTGCGGCCCGATGTCCGGCTTCGACAACGCCGCAGTGGACGCGGCCTTCTTCCCGGATGGCCGCTTCAAGTCCAACTTCCTGATCAACCTGGGCTACGGAGAAGCCGACAAGCTGTTCCCGCGCTCGCCGCGCTTCGGCTTCGACGAGGCCTGCCGGATTCTGTAAGCCGCGCATTTGCCGCTGGCTTGATCCCGATGCCCGGTTATAATGCCGGGCATTTGTCTGCCCGGAGAATGCCATGCTGTACCCGCTGCTGCGCCCGCTGCTGTTCAAATTCGACGCGGAGACCGCCCACGAGCACACATTGAAGATGCTCGACCGCGCGCATCGGCTGCGCCTGACTCCGCTGGCCGCCTCGCCCGCCGTCCGCCAGCCGGTGCAAGCGATGGGCCTGACCTTCCCGAACCCGATCGGCCTCGCCGCCGGCCTGGACAAGAACGGCACCCATATCGACGCGCTGGCCGCGCTGGGCTTCGGCTTCATCGAGATCGGCACCGTCACCCCTCGCCCGCAGGATGGCAACCCCAAGCCGCGGCTGTTCCGCCTGCCGGAACACGAGGCCATCATCAACCGGATGGGCTTCAACAACCAAGGCGTCGCCGCGCTGCTGGACAATGTGCGCCGCAGCAAATTCAAGGGCATGCTCGGCATCAACATCGGCAAGAACGCGATCACGCCGATAGAAAACGCGGTGGACGACTACCTGGCCTGCCTGGACCAGGTCTACGCCGCCGCCAGCTACGTCACCGTCAACATCTCCTCGCCCAACACCAAGAACCTGCGGCAGCTGCAACAAGGCGACGAGCTAGGCCGGCTCTTGGCAGCGCTGAAGCAGCGCCAGCAGGCGCTGGCCGACAAGCATGGCCGCTACGTGCCGCTGGCGGTGAAGATCGCGCCGGACCTGGACGACGAGCAGATAGCCGAGATCGCCCGGCTGCTGACCAGCAACGGCATAGACGGCGTCATCGCCACCAATACCACGCTGTCTCGCCGCGAAGTGGCCGGCCATCCGCTGGAAAACGAGGCCGGCGGCCTGTCCGGCGCGCCGGTTCGCAGCCGCTCCACAGAAGTCATACGCAAACTGCACAAGGAACTTGGCGGCGCTCTGCCTATCATAGGAGTTGGCGGCATCCTTTCCGGCAACGACGCCGTGGAAAAACTGGATGCCGGCGCCAGCCTGGCGCAGCTGTACAGCGGCCTGATCTATCGCGGTCCGGAGCTGGTCGGCGAATGCGCGCGGGCGGCGGCGCAATATCTACAAGCTCGCAACTAAATAGAAAGAATGGAGCAGGAAAAATGATTTATTCCATCAGCCGCATTACCCTGGTCAGCCTGCTGAGCGTCGGCGTGCTCGCCGGCTGCTCGACATCGGATTCCGCAGCCGTTTACTCCAAAGGCCAAATGCGCCAGGCGCAGACCGTGCAGCTCGGCACCGTGCTGTCGGTGCAGAACGTGAAAATGGAAGGCCAGAACAATGAGCTGCTGACTCTGGGCGGTGCCGCACTGGGCGGCCTGGCCGGCAGCAATATCGGCGGCGGCAAGGGCCAGATCGCCGGCGGCATCGTCGGCGCGCTGGCCGGCGGTTTCGGCACCCAGGCCGCGCAACGCGCGATGACCAAGAACGCGCTGGAGATCACCGTCAAGCTGGATACCGGCCGCACCATCTCCATCGTCCAGGAAGCCGACATCCCCTTCGTCGTCAACCAGCGCGTCAAAGTGCTGAGCGGCGGCGGCAACGACCGCGTCGTACCGTACTGAGCGAATATCGCCCAAAAACGAAAACAGGCCCTTTCGGGCCTGTTTTTGTTTTCATCCATTTCAGCCGCTCTCCGGCATCGTCTGCCAACGGCCGCCGTACAACATCTGCAGCGGCCGATAGCCGGACTTGTAGGCCATCTTGCGGCAGTCTGCGATCCAGTAGCCCAGGTAGACGTAGCTCAATCCCAGCAGGCGCGCCTGCTCCACCTGCCACAGCACGTTGTAGACCCCCAGGCTGGACTGGCTGTCCTCCGGATCGTAAAAGGTGTAGACGGCTGACAGGCCGTCCACCAGCCTATCCACCAGGCTCACCATCTTCAGCTGGCCATTCAGCCGAAATTCGGCCAGGTGGCTGTCCACCCCGCTTTTCAGAATGAACTCGGAATACTGCTGCGCGTCGTCGTCCGACATGCCGCCGCCGGCGTGACGAGTCTGCTGATACCAGCGGTACAGTGCGTAATGCTCGGCGTCGAAACCCAGCGGCAGCCAGCGCGCGCTCATCTCGGCGCCGCGCCGCCACACCCGCCTCTGGGTGCGGCTTGGCCGGAACTGATCCACCGGCAAGCGCACTGGAATACAAGACTGGCAGGAGTCGCAATAAGGACGATAGGTATAGAGGCCGCTGCGGCGGAAGCCCAGCCTGACCAGCTGGCTGTAAACGCCGCTGTCTATCGCCTCGGCCGGGATCGCCACCTGGGAGCGCGCCTGCCGGCCGGACAGATAACTGCACGGGTATGGCGCGGTGGCGTAGAAATGGATGGCCGCGACTTGGCCGGCTTCACGATGACTCATGGCGGTAATGGTAATCCCACATCTGATCCGGCTGAGGATGCCGGATGTTCTCTTTCAGAGTAGCAAGAAAAACATCGCGCGATATCAGCCTCGCGCCGAGGCTGGCCAGGTGCTCGGTGTGCATCTGGCAATCTATCATCGCCACGCCCTGGGCTTGCAGATGCCGAACCATGTGGACGAAGGCGAGTTTGGACGCGTCCCGCCGCCGCGAAAACATCGACTCGCCGTAGAACATGCGGCCGATGGATACGCCGTACAGCCCACCCACCAGCTCGCCGTCCATCCAGGTTTCGAAGCTGTGGGCGTAGCCCAGCTGATGCAACCGGCAATAGGCGGCCACCATTTCCGGCACGATCCAGGTGCCATCCTGTCCCGCCCGCGGCTCGGAGCAGGCGCGGATCACCTCGGCAAAGTCAAAATCGACGCGGACTTCGTAATCGAGATTGCGCAGGGTTTTGGCCAACGAACGGCTGACCTTGAGCTCATCGGGAAACACCACCATGCGGGGCGCGGGCGACCACCACAGTATCGGCTCGCCCTCGGAAAACCAGGGAAAAACACCCTCGGAATAGGCAGTGAGGATGCGGCGCGACGACAGGTCGCCGCCAGCCGCAAGCAGGCCGTTGGGATGACTGAGGGCCTGCGACACCGGCGGGAAGACAGGCTCGGAACCGAGCCAGGGAATCATCCGCGGCGGCCGCTCTTGCCCAGGCAGTCCGGGCACTCGCCATACATGTACAGCGCGTGCTCGACGATGCGGAAACCGTGCTGTTCGGCGATCCGGTCCTGAAGCGCTTCGATCTCCGGATCGAAGAACTCCACCACCTTGCCGCAACTGATGCACACCATATGGTCATGGTGGCCGCCCTGGTTCAGCTCGTACACGGCCTTGCCGGTTTCGAAATGATGGCGCACCAAGATGCCCGCCTGCTCGAACTGGGTCAGCACGCGGTAAATGGTGGCGAGCCCGATGTCGATGTTTTCCGCGAGCAGCTTGCGGTAGACGTCTTCGGCGGACATGTGGCCGGCGTCGCCCTGCTCGAACAGATCAAGGATTTTCAGACGCGGACCGGTGGCTTTCAGGCCGATATCTTTGAGGTGACTGGCTTTGCTCATCGTGATATAAAGTGTGTCGGTTTTCGAATCATGATAAAGCCTTTTGACGGCTTTGCCTAATTACAGCCTCATAAACGTTTGAGTCAATCGGAGTACCATGCGCGCCCTGATTTTCGCCGCCGTCATCGCAGTCGCCGGCTGCAGTTCGATGAATCCCCTCGACTGGAGCCACCGCGTGGAAGTCCAGCAAGGCAATTACGTCACCCAGGACGCTGTCGCCAAGCTCAAGCCCGGCATGACCCGCGCCCAGGTGCGCTTCCTGCTGGGCACCCCGCTGCTGACCGACCCCTTCCATGCCGACCGCTGGGACTACAAGTATAGCGACGCCAAAGGCGGCAAGGTGGACCCCGCCAGCGACAAACTGCTGACCGTCTATTTCAAGGGCGATACGCTGGAGCGCGTCGAAGGCAACGCTCAGCCCGCGCCGCCGGCCAAGCAGTTGGACGCGTCCGCGCCCGCCCAGGAAGCCAAGAAGCCATGAGCGGCCAGAACATCGTGATCGTCGGCGCGTCCGGCCGCATGGGCCGCGTGCTGATCGAGTCCGTGCTGAATGCGCCGGGCGCCCGCCTGCACGCGGCGATAGACCGCGCCGACTCCGGCTTCATCGGCCAGGATGCCGGCCTGTTCTGCGGCCGCAACAGCGGCGTCGCCATCAGTTCCGACTTCATCTCCGCTCTGGACGGCGCCGACGTGGTGATAGACTTCACCCGCCCCGAAGGCACGCTGGAGCACATGCTTGCCTGCGCGGAACGCGGCGTGCGCATGGTGATCGGCACCACCGGCTTCGACGATGCCGGCAAGGCCGCCATCCGCGCCGCGGCGGACAAGATCGGCATCGTGTTCGCATCCAACTTCAGCGTGGGCGTCAACCTCACCTTCAAGCTGCTGGACATGGCCGCGCGCGTGCTGAACGAAGACTATGACATCGAAATCATCGAGGCCCACCACCGCTTCAAGGTGGACGCGCCGTCCGGCACCGCGCTGCGCATGGGAGAGGTGATCGCCGACGCGCTGGGCCGCGACCTGAAGCAATGCGCGGTTTATGGCCGCGAAGGCGTGACCGGCGAGCGCGATCCTCAAGCCATCGGCTTCGCCACCGTGCGCGGCGGCGATGTCGTCGGCGACCACACCGCGCTGTTCGCCACGCTGGGCGAACGCGTGGAAATCAGCCACAAGGCCTCCAGCCGCGCCACCTTCGCCAACGGCGCGGTGCGCGCCGCGCGCTGGCTGTCCGACAAACCGCGCGGCCTGTTCGACATGCAGGACGTGCTCGGCTTGCGCTGACGCTCCGGAGGGGCCTCGCCCCTCCCTCTTCCAGCCATGCGCGTCCGCCCCCTTCTCTTCATCCTGCTTCCCCTGCTCGGCCTCACCGCTCTCGCCTCCCTGCTGCACCATAGTCAGCTGCGGCCAGCCAGCCTGCTCATGCTGGATCCGCAGCCGCACCTGGAGTGGCAGCTGCTGCTGGAACTGCGCCTGCCGCGGCTGCTGGCGGCCGCCTCCGCCGGGGCGCTGCTGGCCAGCGCCGGCTGCGCGGTGCAGGCCCGCTTCCGCAACCCGCTGGCCGAACCCGGCCTGATCGGCATCAACAGCGGCGCGGCGCTGGCCGCGGCGCTGGCCCTGAGCCTGGGCGCGGGCCTGTACGGCGTGGCCGCGGCCGGTTTCGCCGGCGGCCTGGGCGCGCTGCTTCTGGTCCGGCTATTGGGCGACGACAAGGACGGCAACCGCCTGATTCTCAGCGGCCTGGCAGTCAGCACCCTGCTCGGCAGCCTGCTGACCCTGCTGATCACCATGTTGCCGGACGGCTCCCTGCGCGTGGTGACCTTCTGGCTGATGGGCAGCTTCGCCAGCGCCGAGTGGCCGCTGGCCCTGGCGCTGGCGGTGTCAACGCCGCTGGTCTGGCTCGCGCTGTTCAGCCACTGGCGCTTCCTGAACGCCCTGCAACTGGGGGAAAGCGCGGCTTTCCATCTGGGCTTTTCCGTGCGGGGGCAGGAATGGCGCATCGTGCTGCTGGCCGCGCTCGCGGCCGGCCTGGTGGTGTCCGGCTGCGGCATGATAGGTTTCGTCGGCCTGATGGCGCCCCATCTGGCGCGCCAGTTGCTCGGCAGCGACTCCCGCCGGCTGCTTGCCGTCTCCCCGCTGCTGGGCGCCTGGCTGACCGTCAGCGCCGACTGGCTGGCCCGTTCGCTGCTGGCGCCGGCGGAATTGCCGGTCGGCGTGATCACCAGCCTGCTGGGCGCGCCGTTCTTCCTGTGGCTGCTTCGCCGCCAGGGGCCTCGCCATGCTTGAAGCCCGCGGCCTGTCTCTGAGCAAAGGCGGCCGAACCTTGCTGGCCGATATCGACCTGACGCTGCGCCCCGGCGAGCTGCTGGCCGTGCTGGGACCCAACGGCGCCGGGAAAAGCAGCCTGCTCAAGCTGCTGTCCGGCCTGTGGCAGCCGGACCGGGGAGACATTCTCCTCGCCGGACAACCGCTGAAGCGGATGCGCAGCGCGGAGCTGGCCCGCTGGCGCGCCGTCGTCGAACAGCACCCGGTGACGCCGGACGGCTGGCGCGGAGCCGAGCTGGTGGCCGCCGGCGCCTACCTGAGCCCGGAAGCCGGGCGGCAACGCGTCGATGCCGCCGTGGCCGAGGCGCTGCGCCTCAGCGATGCCGCCGGCCTTGCCGATCGATACCTGACCCGCCTCTCCGGCGGAGAGCGGCAAAGGCTGCAGCTGGCGCGCGCATTGTGCCAGCTGCTGCTGTCGCCGCAGCCCGAGCGCTATCTGCTGCTGGACGAGCCCACCGCGGCGCAGGACTTCGCGATGGCCGACGCGCTGATGGCCCGGGTCCGAACCCTGGCTCACGAACTGGGCATAGGCGCGCTGGCGGTGGTGCACGACCTCAATCTGGCGCTGCGCCACGCCGACCGGGTGCTGCTGCTGAACGACGGCCGCGCGGCAGGCTGCGGCGACAACCGCGAGATGATGCGGCGCGAGCGGCTGGAAGCCGTCTACGGCGTGCGGCTGGCCGAACTGGCCCACCCCGAGCAGCCGTGGCGCGCCTTCATCCCCATGCCCGGACCAACGCCCCCGCAAGCCTGACCCGTATTGCATTCGCCAGGCAAACCTGCGATCCTGACCATCTCGCATCCGCAACCGGAAGAGAGAAGTCATGCCGCTGCTAGCCGCTCTGCAATCGCTTCCCAACCAGTTCTGTGGCGAAGGCATCAACCACGAAGACCAGACCTTCACCGGCTGCCTGCACTGGCAGGCCCTGCCCGGCCAGCGCGCGCTGCTGCTGCACTATACGGCCAGCGGCACCGACGGCGAAATCCTGCATCGAGAAACCACCCTGCTCGGCTATCTGCCCGACGGCACGCTATGCCTGTGGCCAGTGATGGACGAGCTGCCCTATGTGCTGGCCCACCCGGCGATACGCCAGGCGGAAAGCGGGCACGGCGTGCTGGAGGTGGTGTTCGCCAGCGGCCCCCGCAGCCTGAGCGAGCATTTCCGCCAGGAAATCACCATCCGCATCGAAGCCAACGGCCAGGTGCTGTACGCCCAGGCCTGGGGCGAACCCAACGGCAGTTTCGAAGATCGTTCCCACTGCCGGCTGTCGCCGGTGGCCGGCACCGCCTGATCCCCGCCCGGGGCCAGTCGGCTTCCCAGCCAAACTGGCAGAAAAAAGAAAACGGACGACGCCCCGCGCCGTCCGTTGCATTTCATAGCCAATGGCTTCAGGCTGTTTCCGCCTCCCTCACCGCCTGCACCTCGTACACCTGCTTGACCTCGCCATTGATGTCCACGCTCTCCAGCCTGACGTCGAAACCCCATAGCCGGCATACGTGCTTCAGCACCTCCTGCGCGCTCTGCTCCTCCAGAGGCCGGCGGTTGTGCATGGTGTGGCGCAGCGTCAGGCTGCGGTCGCCGCGCATATTGACCGACCACACCTGGATATTGGGCTCGCGCGAGCCCAGATTGTATTGCTCGGCCAGCTTGCCGCGGATGTCGCGATATCCTTCCTCGTCGTGAATGCTGGAAATCTCCAGCTTGTCGTCGCGGTCGTCGTCGCGGATCGAGAAGAGGCGGAAATCGCGGATCAGCTTGGGCGACAGGTACTGCGAGATGAAGCTTTCATCCTTGAAGTTGCGCATCGCGAACTCCAGCGACTCCCGCCAGTCGCTGCCCGCCAGGTCCGGGAACCAGGCGCGGTCCTCGTCGGTCGGCTCCTCGCAGATGCGCTTGATGTCCTGGTACATCGCGAAGCCCAGCGCATAGGGATTGATCCCGCTGTACCAGCGCGCGGTGACCGGCGGCTGAGACACCACATTGGTGTGGCTCTGCAGAAACTCCAGCATGTAGCCGTCAGTGATCAGGCCCTTGTCGTACAAGCGGTTCATGATGGTGTAGTGCCAGAACGTCGCCCAGCCCTCGTTCATCACCTGAGTCTGACGCTGCGGATAGAAGTACTGGGCCACCTTGCGCACGATGCGCACCACCTCGCGCTGCCAGGGCTCCAGCAGCGGCGCCGATTTCTCGATGAAGTACAGGATGTTCTCCTGCGGCTCGGCCGGGAAGCGCGGCGGCATCTTGTCGCCGCCATCCTTGTCCCGTTTCGGTATCGTGCGCCACAGATCATTCACCTGCATCTGCAGGTAATGCTCGCGCTCTTCCTGGCGCGCCTGCTCCTTGGCCAGCGACAGCTTCTGCGGCCGCTTGTAGCGGTCGACGCCGTAATTCATCAACGCGTGACAGGAGTCCAGCAGCTCCTCGACCTCGTCTATGCCGTAGCGCTCCTCGCACTTCATGATGTAGCTCTTGGCGAACACCAGGTAGTCGATGATGGCCGAGGCGTCGGTCCAGGAGCGGAACAGGTAGTTGCCCTTGAAGAAGCTGTTGTGGCCATAGGCGGCGTGGGCGATCACCAGCGCCTGCATCATCATGGAATTCTCTTCCATCAGATAGGCGATGCAGGGATTGGAGTTGATCACGATTTCGTAAGCCAGCCCCATCTGGCCGCGCTTGTAGCTCTTCTCCGTGGAGACGAAATGCTTGCCGTAGCTCCAGTGGTTGTAATTGACCGGCATGCCCACCGAGGCGTAGGCATCCATCATTTGTTCGGCGGTGATGATTTCCAGCTGGTTCGGGTATACGTCCAGCTTGAATTCGCCCACGGCGATCTCTCGAATCGCGCGGTCGTATTCGCCGACCAGATCGAAAGTCCATTCCGACCCAGTGGAAATCGGCGCCATGCCCTCCGCCTTGCGCGTCCGTTTCATGCGGATACCCTCCCATTCGCCGGCTGCCGCTTGAACAGTTCCCGGAACACCGGATAAATGTCGGACGCGGAGCGGATTTTCTGCATCGCGAACTGCGGACACTGGGCCTTGACCTTCAAGTATTCGTACCACAGGTTCTGCGGCTCGCCTTCAGTGATTTCGATGTAGGCGAAATACTGGCAGTACGGCAGCAGGTTTTCTTCCAGGATGCGGCCGCAATTGGCCGAGTCGCTGTCCCAATTATCGCCGTCGGACGCCTGGGCGGCGTAGATGTTCCACTCGCTGCTGGCATAGCGCTTGCGAATGACGTCGCTCATCAGATTCAGCGCCGACGACACCACGGTGCCGCCGCTCTCGCGGGAATGGAAGAAATCCTGCTCATTCACTTCCACCGCGCTGGTATGGTGGCGGATGAACACGACTTCGATCTTCTCGTAATTCCGCTGCAGAAACATGTACAACAGGATGAAGAAGCGCTTGGCCATGTCCTTCTTCTGCTCGTCCATCGAGCCTGACACGTCCATGATGCAGAACATCACCGCCTGGCTGGTCGGCTTGGGCTGCTTGACGCGGTTGTTGTAGCGCAGGTCGAACGGATCAATCCACGGGATGCTGGCCAGCCGCTCCTTCATCTGATGGATGCGTTGGCGCCGATCCCTCACTTCCATCGCGTTGTCGTCGTCGGACTCGATCAGGGTGTCGAGCTCCTCTTCCGCCTCGTCTATGCTGCTGAGCGTCGGCGCGGCAATCGCCACCCGCCGCGCCAGCGCGCCGCGCAGCGAACGCACGATGTTGATATTGGTCGGGGTGCCGTCGTTGGTATAGCCGGCGCGCACCGTTTTCATTTCCTCGATGCCCATCAGCTGCGTCTTGACCAGATTGGGCAGGGCCAGGTCGTCGAAGAACACGTTCATGAATTCCTCGCGCGACAGCTGGAACACGAAATCATCCTCGCCCTCGCCATCCTGGCTGGCCTTGCTGCCGCCGCCGCCGGCGCCGCCCTGGGGCCGCGGCATGCGATCCCCCTTGATGAACTCCTCGTTGCCGGGATGGACGTTTTCCCAAACGCCGCCCTTTCCATGATGGAAGGTAGGCTCGGAAATGTCCTTCACCGGGATGGACACCTTTTCCCCGCTCTCGATATCAGTGATGCTCCGCCCCTTGATCGCCTTGGAGACGGCTTCCTTGATTTGCGCCTTGAAACGGCGAAGAAAGCGTTCGCGATTGACCGCCGACTTGTTCTTGCCGTTGAGGCGTCTGTCTATGATATGGGACATCGCCACCTCTCTGGCGCGCGACTGCCGGCTGCCGGCCCCCTGCAGGAGGCCGTGACCGATCGCCGCGCGCGGTTGTGTCTCCTTGTCGCCGGACCGCGCGGACCCGGCGCCTCCTGCCGGCCCGGCTCACGGGCCGGGCCGGCTGGGGGGGCTTATGAGGATTTGCGCACGCGCAGGTACCACTCGCACAACAGCCGCACCTGCTTCGCGGTATAGCCCTTCTCCACCATGCGGTTGACGAAGTCCTCGTGCTTCTTGGCGTCCTCGGCGCTGGCCTTGGCGTTGAAGGAAATCACCGGCAGCAACTCTTCGGTGTTGGAGAACATCTTCTTCTCTATCACCGTGCGCAGCTTCTCATAGCTGGTCCAGGTAGGATTCTTGCCGCCGTTGTTGGCGCGGGCCCGCAGCACGAAGTTGACGATCTCGTTGCGGAAATCCTTGGGATTGGAAATTCCCGCGGGCTTCTCGATTTTCTCCAGTTCGGCATTAAGAGACGTGCGGTCGAAGATTTCGCCGGTATCCTGGTCGCGATATTCCTGATCCTGTATCCAGTAATCGGCGAAAGTCACGTAGCGGTCGAAAATGTTCTGCCCATATTCGGAATAACTTTCCAGATAGGCGGTTTGAATTTCCTTGCCGATGAATTCAACGTATTTCGGCGCCAGATATTCCTTCAGGAAGGTCAGGTATTTCTGTTCCGTTTCGGCCGGGAATTGTTCGCGCTCGACCTGCTGCTCTATTACATACAGCAAGTGCACCGGATTGGCGGCCACCTCGCTGTGGTCGAAGTTGAACACCTTGGACAGGATCTTGTAGGCGAAGCGCGTCGACAAACCGCTCATGCCCTCGTCCACGCCGGCGTAATCGCGGTATTCCTGCAGCGACTTGGCCTTGGGATCGGTATCCTTCAGATTCTCGCCGTCGTATACCTGCATCTTGCTGTACAGGCTGGAGTTTTCCGGTTCCTTCAAGCGCGACAGCACCGCGAACTGGCCCATCATCTTCAGCGTGCCCGGCGCGCACGGCGCCTTGCCCAGCGAAGAGTTGCGGATCAGCTTGTCGTAGATCTTGATTTCCTCGGCCACGCGCAGGCAATAAGGCACCTTGACGATGTAAATCCGGTCGAGGAAGGCTTCGTTGTTCTTGTTGTTGCGGAACTGCTTCCACTCGCTCTCGTTGGAGTGTGCGAGAATGATGCCGTCAAACGGAATCGCGCCAAAACCCTCCGTGCCCTTGAAGTTGCCTTCCTGGGTGGCGGTCAGCAGCGGGTGCAGCACCTTGATCGGCGCCTTGAACATTTCGACGAACTCGAGCAGGCCCTGGTTGGCCAGGCACAAGCCGCCGGAGTAGCTGTAGGCGTCCGGATCATCCTGCGCGTACTTCTCCAGCTTGCGGATGTCCACCTTGCCGACCAGCGAGCTGATGTCTTGGTTGTTCTCGTCGCCCGGCTCGGTCTTGGCCACGGCCACCTGGCGCAACACCGACGGATAGCGCTTGACCACGCGGAACTGGCCGATATCGCCGTTGAACTCGTGCAGGCGCTTCACCGCCCAGGGGCTGGGAATGGACTTCAGATAGCGGCGCGGGATTCCATACTGCTCTTCCAGGATGGAGCCGTCCTCGTCATAGCTGAACAGGGACAGCGGAGACTCGTTGACCGGGCTGCCCTTCAGGCAATAGAACGGCACCAGCTCCATCAGCTCTTTCAGCTTCTCGGCGATCGACGATTTGCCGCCGCCCACCGGCCCCAGCAAATAGAGAATCTGCTTTTTCTCTTCCAGACCCTGGGCCGCGTGGCGGAAGTAGGCGACCACCTGCTCGATCACCTCCTCCGTGCCGTAGAAGTCACGGAATGCCGGGTAAACCTTGATGACTTTGTTGGAGAAAATGCGGGACAGCCGCGAATCGTGGCGGGTATCCACCAGTTCGGGCTCGCCGATGGCGGTCAACATGCGTTCGGCCGCGGTGGCGTAAGCCCCCGGATCTTTCTTGCACAGCTCCAGGTACTCCTGGATCGTGTACTCCTCCTCGCGGGTCTTGTCGTATCGCACTGCGTAGTGACTGAAGATATCCGGGTGCATGACTCTCTCCTGGCTGGTAGCAGGGGCCGGGCGCGCTGCGACTCGCAATCTGCGTTTCCCCTTGCTGAATTAGAGTACTGACTGTGTCTCCGGTTCTGTTTTGGGTATAGCATAGCAGCGCCAATCAACCGGACAAAAGCCGGTCTGAACCGGGTTCAGGCAGTGCCGAGAACATTGTGCGAGGGAAGCCTTTGAATCAATGGATTTTTTTAATTGCGGAATTTTGTAACAATAGATGTAGCTTAGTAAATTCTTGTAATGCCTACTGCAATTAGTGCGGAAAAACGATGAATATCTCGCCGCTCAGGTTTTCCGCACCAGAATGCGCACGCCTATTTCATAAATCAGTCCGCGCTGCACTTCATTGCAGCGCTTGACCTCCACCTCGGCCTCGAACGGCTTGCCGGCAGTGGCGCCGACGCCGGGCACCAGCACGATCACGCTGAGCCGTTCGCCGAATTGCGGCACGAAGGCCGAACGCAGGGCCATGCCGTCCACCGACAGATCCACGCACTCCCCGTAGAACGTCTGCCCGCTCAGCAGCGACTTGATGCGGGCCTTGCACCCCATGCTGACCCGGCGGCCCCGCCTCCGGTCGTAATACGCGTCAAATCTCGACACCCCGCATCCTCCCGCCCAGGTAGGCCGCCAGCCAGTGCAGGCCGACAATGGATTTGCTGTCGCAAATTTCGCCGGTCAGCGCCATGTTCATCGCGGCGTCCAGAGGCACGGTCAGCACTTCCAGAAACTCGCCGGCATCCAGTTGCCTTTCGCTAAGCATAAGTTCTTGCGCGAGGTAGTAGCTGATTTTTTCGTTGGAATAGCCGATGCAGGGGTGGGCGGTGCCCAGATAGGTCCAGCGGCCAGCCCGGTAGCCGGTCTCTTCCAGCAGCTCGCGCCGGGCGGTCTGCTCTGGCGCTTCGTCCGGGTCGATCTTGCCGGCAGGTATCTCAATGAACTCGCGGCCGGCCGGATAACGGTATTGCCGCTCCAACACCAGCTCGCCTTCCGGCGTGATCGCCAGCACGGCCACCGCGCCGGGATGAAGAATGTATTCGCGCGAGGACTCGTTTCCATCCGGCAGGGCTACCCGGTCCTTGCGCACGTTGATGAATCCGCCCTGGTAGACCAGTTCCGACGACAACCGCTTTTCAACGAGATCCACACTTCGCCTTTCTATCGTTCCATGCGCTGACCACCGCCCAGCGCCATAACACCCGGGTGGCCAGATAGCCCGCCGCACCCAGAGTCGCCCCCAGCGCTGGCATGCCCACCAGCAGCGGCCAGCCCAAATCGATCAGCCACCCCAACGTCTGCCGCGCCCAGGCCGCCGGCCCCAGGGCGAGCAAACCCGGCGGCGCCGTCATTGTAGCCACCGCGTCCGAGCCCAGCAGCCATCGTCCATAGCAATACGCCAGATAGTACAGCGGCAGCACGGTCAGTGGATTGCTGTACAGCGAAACCACCATCGCCGCCGGAATGTTCACGCGCAGCAGCAAGGCCAGCGCCAGCGCGGTGGCCTTCTGCGTGAAGCCCGGCATCACGCCCGAATACAGCCCCACCGCCACGCCCATCGCCACCTTGCGGCGATTGAACGACCAGTAGGCCGGCCGATCCAGGTACGGCGCCAGCCGCCGCATGCCGGGACGGGCGAACCAATTGTGCCGCGCCGCGGAAAAGCGGCGCATCTTGCGTTTAAGCCAGGTCATTCCATTTCTTGCCGTCGCGTTGCCGTTAAGCCACACCCCCGCCAAGGCGCGGGCGCGATTTAG
This sequence comes from Chromobacterium sp. Ag138, assembly GCF_055181315.1. Lineage (NCBI taxonomy): Bacteria > Pseudomonadati > Pseudomonadota > Betaproteobacteria > Neisseriales > Chromobacteriaceae > Chromobacterium > Chromobacterium sp. Ag138. The sequence continues at coordinate 4,894,990 of NZ_JBUPWA010000001.1, read as the reverse complement.
TTGTCAAAATCCCGGGAATAATTTAAACAAGCGTTTGAATGAATGCCCCAGCCAATCCAGGGTTCATCATAACAACGTATCGCCCTGGCACGCACCAGGCGGCGCCACCAACTGGAGAAACCGAATGCCCGCTTACACAGCCCCGCTGCGCGATTTTGATTTCGTTCTCAACGAGTTGATCAAGGTACAGGACATCATCCCCACATTGCCGGGATATGAAGAAGCCACCCAGGACATCTTCAGCGCCTACCTGGAACAAGCGGCCCAGTTCTGCGAATCCGAACTCGCGCCGCTGAATCGCCAGGGCGACGAGGAAGGCTGTCACTACGACAGCGCCACCAAATCGGTCACGACTCCGGCCGGTTTCAAGGAAGCATACAAGCAGTATTGCGAGCTGGGCTTCCCGGCGCTGGACTGCGACCCGGCCTACGGCGGCCAGGGTCTGCCCAAGAGCCTGGGCTTCCCCATCATGGAGATGCAATGCTCGGCCAACGTGGCCTGGTCGATGTACCCGGGCCTGTCGCACGGCGCCTATTCCGCCATCCACGCCCACGGCACCGACGAGCAGAAGGCAACCTACCTGCCCAAGCTGGTGGATGGCAGCTGGACCGGCACCATGTGCCTGACCGAGCCGCACTGCGGCACCGACCTGGGCCTGCTGAAGTCCAAGGCCGAGCCTCAGGCCGACGGCAGCTACCTCATCAGCGGCACCAAGATCTTCATCTCCGCCGGCGAGCACGACCTGTCCGACAACATCGTCCACCTGGTGCTGGCCCGCCTGCCGGACGCGCCCAAGGACGTGAAGGGCATCTCCTTGTTCATCGTGCCGAAATACCTGGCTGACGGCAGCCGCAACGCCGTCGCCTGCGGCAGCCTGGAACACAAGATGGGCATCAAGGCCAACGCCACCGCGGTGATCAACCTGGACGGCGCCAAGGGCTGGCTGATCGGCGAAGCCAACAAGGGCCTGTCCTGCATGTTCACCATGATGAACGCCGCCCGCCTCGGTTGCGGCATGCAGGGCCTGGGCCTGGGCGAGGCATCGTTCCAGGGCGCGCTGGCCTATGCCCGCGAACGCCTGCAGATGCGCGCGCTGAATGGCGCCAAGTGCCCCGACAAGCCGGCCGACCCCATCATCGTGCATCCCGACGTGCGCCGCATGCTGCTGACGCAGAAGGCCTACACCGAAGCCGGCCGCGCGCTGGCCGGCCTCCTGGCGCTGCAGCTGGACATCGAGGACAAGCATCCGGACGCCGCCGTCCGCGCCGACGCCGCCGACCTGGTCGCGCTGCTGACTCCGGTGGCCAAGGCCTTCATGACCGACAACGGCTTCGCCGCGGCCAACCTCGGCGTGCAGGTGTTCGGCGGCCATGGCTACATCCGCGAATGGGGCATGGAGCAACTGGTGCGCGACGCCCGCATCTCGCAGATCTACGAAGGCACCAACGGCATCCAGGCGATCGACCTGCTGGGCCGCAAGGTGTTGCTGGACCAGGGCGCCAAGCTGCGCAAGTTCACCAAGTTGATCCACAAGTTCTGCCAGCAGCACGAAGGCCATCCGCAACTGGGCGAGTTCGCCAACCCGTTGGCCAAGCTGATGAAGGAAGTGGGCGAGCTCACCATGGGCGTGGGCATGGCCAGCCTGCAGGACAAGGATGAGGCCGGCGCGGCCGCTTCCGACTACCTGCGCCTGATCGGCCACCTGACCTACGCCTGGCTGTGGGCGCGCATGGCCGAAGTGTCGTTCGCCAAGCTGGGCCAGGGCGACGACGCGTTCTACAACGCCAAGATCGCCACCGCCCGCTTCTACTACGCCAAACTGCTGCCGGAAGCCGAAGCGCTGAAAGCCAGCATCAAGACCGGCGCCAAGCCGCTGATGGCGCTGGACGAGGAGCACTTCGCCTTCTAAGCATCGACGCATCGCAGTTTTCCAGGCCGCGCCCGGGCGCGGCCTGTGTCATTTTGATCAGTAAAATCACCTACTTGCCTACACCGCCCCCAAGTTTTCGGCCGGATTGCCGATATCGGGGCATACTGGAGTTGTCCCCTCAACCACCATAAGCGTGCGCCAGCCAAATAACGACGCGCCGACAGGAGTCCGTGATGTCGATATCCTCTCTGAACAACAATCAGCCCGGCCAGGCCGGCAGCGCGCTCCCGGCCAAGGATGCCGCCTACAGCGCCCAAAATACCCGCAACCAACTCAATGCGGTGCTGGTGCAGTCGCTGGATGTGTCGATCAGCAGCGGCAAGCAGTCGCAAACCCTGCTGTTCCGCGCGTCGATCACCAATATCACCCAGATTCTCAACGCCGACTTCTCCAATCAGAACGGCTCTCAGCAAAATCAGGGCAGCGCGTCGCTGCAAGTCAGCAGCACCCAGCTGAGCATTTCCATCCAGCAGGACGGCCAGAGCGACGACAACTCGCCGGAAGCCACCTCCAAGCGCATCTTGGACGGCGCCACCGGCATGTTCGCGCTGTACCAGCAACAGCATCCCGAACTCAGCGCCGACGACCAGGCCAAAAACTTCGTCAACCTGATCCGCCAAGGCTTCGAACAGGGTTACGGCGAAGCCACCGACATCCTGAAGAGCCTCAAGGTATTCAACGGCGACGTGCAAAGCGGGGTGGAGAAAACCAAGGATCTGGTCGAAAAAGGCCTGGACGCCTTCCTGCAAAGCAACCTGTCCTCCAGCGCCAAGTCGGCCTCGTCCGGGACGGGAACCAGCCAGGCCAGCGCTAGCTGAGCCTGCGGGAGGCGGCGATGGCGGAGGAGAACGATATCGCCGTGCAACCGATCCGCGGCGTGCAGCCGCGGCCGGCCGGCAGCCACGAGCCATTCGCCGTCTCATACCGGAGCGGCCAGCACGGCGACACACCCGCGGGAGAGGACAGCGCCGACATCAGCCTCAGCCAGGGCTCGCAAGCCGCCGAACTGCTGTTCAGCGCGGCGATGGACCAAATCTCCCGCCTGGCCGGCCTGGACATCGAACCGGTGCTGCCGCCGGAAAACGAGCTGACCGGCGGCAGCCACAGCCAGCGCCTGCTGTTGGGCATGGAAATCCTGCTGGAGCTTTATCGCCGGCAGCGCGAAGATCTGCCCCAACAGGCCCTCCTGCAGGCGTTCGCGCCGCTGGCTCGCTCCGGGCTGGAGCGCGGCTACCAGGAAACCTGCCAGGTGCTGCGCCAGTTGAATGTCTATACGCCCGTCGTCGCCGACCAGCTGCAGGGCCTGCTTCTGCTGACCCAGCAGCTGTTCGAGGAACGGCTGCTGGCCGTCTAGCCCCGCAGCTCAAGTCTCAAGGCTGCGCGCCTGCCGCGCGTTGATGAACTCACGGCTTTCTCTGGTCGCGAAACAGCCTCCAGGCCAGCTCTGCCGACTCCACATCGCCATTCTGATGCCCCAGCAGATGCGTGTATAACGCGCCGACCCGATGGGCCACGCTGGGCTCGACATGGCCGCCGCCGCTGATGGTCAGCAGCAGCACTCTGCGCCCCGGACCATCCTCCCCCCATTGAGTCAGCGTGGCCCGCGTCGGATCGCCGGCGCTGGCATGCGGCAACTGCGCGGTGACATGCGGAATGTCCGGCAGATCGTCCAGCCGGCGCCAGAACGCGGCGCTGTCCGCCACCGGGACCACCTCGCCCCGCCCTTTTTCGTCGAACAGGCGAACCTGCCCGCCTGCATAGGGCACTACCGGGTCTGCGGTGCCGGCGATGATCAGCGCGGATAAAGGATGACTGGGCGCGGCGCAACCACTGCTGCGCGCCATCGACGCGCCGACGGTGGCGAACGCCGCCAGGCCGTCTCCCAACTCGCTGGCCAGGCGGAAGACCATCATGCCGCCATTCGACATGCCCATTGCGTAGACGCGGGCCGAATCGGCGCCGCGCTCTGCCACTTCGCGCCGGATGATGGCCGCTATCAGGCCGACGTCGTCGGTCTGCGGGTTCTTGGTGGCATCGGCCCGGCAATCATGCCAGCCCGGCTTGCCGTCGCCGCCGCGCGCGCCGTCGGGAACCGCCAGCAGCAAGCCTTCGCGGTCGGCGATCTCCATCCATTGCGACAATGGCGCCGCCCCTGCCCCCAAGCCCAGCAGCTGGCGCGCCGAACCGCCGTGGCCATGCAGCAGAATCACCAACGGACGCTTGCCCGCCGGCAAGGGATGCGGCGTCGCAAGCAGATAATCGCGCAGTCCTTCCGGACGCTGAATCCGCATCGACGCCACCTCCGCGCCCAGCGAGGCTGTAGCGGCCAGCGCGATGGCGCCGGCGCCAAACCAGGATTTCCAGTCCATCGCCCTCTCCCTGCCTTCTGCTTGGCATCTTGCCGACATAGGCCTAAATTGCCGGCCCCGTTCGCCACGATTCGTTCTATCACCCGCTCCGGCTTCCGGCCAGCGCCATGCCAGCCTGCCAAGCCGGGAGCTCGCGGCCGGCGCAAACAAAAAAGCGGACCGAAGTCCGCTTTCACCATGGTCCTGGCAGCCTCAGTTGGCGCCGCAGCAGGCCTTGTATTTCTTGCCGCTGCCGCACGGGCACAGATCGTTGCGGCCCACCTTGTCGCCTTCGCGGCGAACGGTGGTGGGGGCCTGGTCCTTGGCGCGCCAGTAGGCGAACACCGCGGCCAGCGCGTCGCTCAGCTCGCCCTTGTAGCCGTCGACTTCTTCGTCGGTGAACGTCAGCAGATCTTCGCCGCCTTCCTCGTCCTCGAAGGCGCCGCCCAGCACCAGCATCGGCATCATCAGGCTTTCGAAGCCTTCATCCTCTTCCGCCACTTCGAACCAGTCGGTATCGACCAGATCCAGCGCGTACAGGTAGGCGTTGGCCCACGGCCAGTAGTCCGGCTCGCCCTCTTCGCCGCTGTCTTCCTCGGCGTACAGAATCAGGTCCAGCTCCTCGCCCGCGGCCAGCGCGTCGCGGGTGGCGTCGAACAGCTTCTGCAGCAGGGCCTTCAGCTCGGCCTCGTCGGCCGGGTTTTCGAAAGCCGGCGCGTCGCCCAGCACTTCCGGCAGCCAGAAGTCAGTGTCCACCGCGTCCGGACCGCTGACCAAGGCGGAGAAGAAGCCCTGCACCTCGTCCGGGCGCATGGTGCTGCCGCTGGCCGACAGCGGCGTCAGCAGGGTTTCGAGACGGGTCAGGTCTGCATCATTGAAAACGGTTGCGGTCATGGTGTGATTCCTCTGGATGTATCTGGTCTGGCGGCATTGTAAGCCAAAAGCGCGGCGGCGGCCTCGCATTTCGACTAGCGTTCTTGTCCTCGATCAGGCCGTCCTGGCGTCGTTCAGACTCAGCTTTTCGCCATCGTCCGCCGCATCAGGCATTTCTGGATTTTGCCGATGGCGGTCATCGGCAAATAGTCGACGAACCCGATGTAGCGGGGAGTCGTGCAATGGGTGCCCCAATCCCTGGCAAAAAGAACGGGAACGCTCTCACGCCGCAGTTTCGCTGCGCCCAAACGACTCGCACGCGCCTCTTGCCGCCAGGCGCCGTATTTGCCACCCATCAGCCCTGGCGGCGCTCCTCAATGCACCAGTTGCTTGCCAGGGACACAAAGCTCCCCCATTTCGGCGCCGCACTGCGATCCATCACCCCTCCCTGAATGCCGCTTGCTCAGCTTGCATTTTCTCATCTGCAAAACGAATAACTTATCCATTAAAAACAATAACTTATATGAGTAAACATACCATCTTGAATGCGCAAAACCAGATTCCATAATCATGTGGCAGTAAAGCATTCGCTCTGGCAGTCATGTTGCGCCGATAGGCAGCCATCGGCATTAAGAAACACCCATGCTCCACGTCTCCAGCCATACCAGGAAACCGAAGCCGGATATTTCGATATCAAATGTGACCGCTAACGAATCCTGATTGACTCTCTGATTTGGAGATTGACATGAAGAAAGTAACTCACTCCGTATTGATGAGCTTGGCCATGCTTGGAAGCGTATCCTTGTTCAGCGCCGCCGCGCATGCCGCCACGGTTATTGGTCATGGCGGCAACTGTCTGGATGTCAGCGGCGGCGGCACGGCCAACGGCACCAATGTCCAGATGTGGCAATGCCAGCCCGGAAACGGCAACCAGCAATGGATACTCAGCCAGGGAAGAATCATTTGGGCAGGAACCGCCAAATGCCTGGATGTCTCGGGCGGGGGCACCGCCAACGGCACCAATGTCCAAATCTGGGACTGCCAGGCGGGCAACCGCAACCAGCAATGGTCGACCGACTCCAACTTTCCCGGCAGGATTGTCTGGGTCGGCGGCAAATGTCTGGATGTCAGCGGCGGCGGGACCACGAACGGCACCAACGTTCAGGTATGGGATTGCATGTCAGGCAACGATAATCAAGTATGGGTAGTGCGATAAAACGCTCAGAAGTCGTCAACGGCAGTCTGAGCTGCCGAATCCTCCTTCCCGCCAGATGCGGGACGCCTTCGGGGGTCCCGCCTTCTTGACGCGGTCCTGACGCCTGGCGCCTGGCTCAGCGCAAGAAGCGCAGCCTTGCCTCATCGATCCGCTCACTGGGCAGCCAAGCGGTAGCCTCGCATTCAGCCATGCCCGTTGGCCAGTCTCGCCTAACGTGACACTCATTCCCCGTATCGATCATGACTGGCCGCAGCGCTTGCGATGCGGTTTTTCAGCGACGACACTCTTAAAATCTTGAAGGAACAGATTGACGATTACGTAAACGTAAATCAAGCTTTCAGCAAGCCCCGTGGGAAAAACGCTACAATCGCGCCTGTAAGGAAATCTATGAACCAAGCCGAACTTTTCACCATCTCCGACCTGGCGCGCGAATTCGACGTCACCCTGCGGACCATCCGCTTCTATGAGGAACAAGGCCTGATCGAGCCCAGGCGCGACGGCCGCCAACGCCTGTTCACCCGCCGCGACCGCGCCCGGCTGAGACTGATCCTGCGCGGCAAGCGCATCGGCCTGTCGCTGGCGGAAATCCGCGAAATCATAGACATGTACCAGCTGGCGCACGACGAGGCCAGCCAGTCCCAGAAACTGCTGGACCTGCTGCTGGACCGGCGGCGCCAGCTGGAAGAGCAACGCCGCGACATCGACGCGGTGCTGGACGAGATCGGCGCGCTGGAAACGCACTGCCGCGGCGTGATCGCGGGCGGCGGCGCGGCAGCCTGACCCAAGGAATTATTGCATTGGCATTTCCTCTTCGGCACAATGGCCGGCTCGATCAGGAGATGCCCCATGCCAAGCCCGTACACCGCCCCATACACGCTGCAACCGCTGACTTTGGAGCGCGCCGCGGATTTCTGGCGCGTCACCGACAGCGTGGCAAAAGAACGGCGCTATCTGGCCTTTCTGGAAATTCCGCAAGCGGCTTCGGCGGAATACGTGCGCAGCCAACTGGCCTGCCAAGCCCCTCACTTGCTGTTGCTGGATGGCAATCAAGTCGTTGGCTGGTGCGACGTCATCCCTCATCGCCTCCCCATTTATCAGCATGGCGGCACGCTCGGCATGGGCCTGCTCCCACGCTACCGCGGCATGGGCCTGGGCGGATGGCTGATGGAAAACACCCTACGATTAGCGGAACAGCGCGGCTTCCGCCGCCTGGAGCTGACCGTGCATGAAGACAATATCCACGCGATCAAACTCTACGCAAAACATGGCTTCGAGCTGGAGGGCCGCAAACGCCGTGCCATCAACATCGACGGCCGCGATCTGGATGTCTTGATGATGGCGCGGCTCAACCCGCATGAGTCGCGCTAAGAGCTGCTAAAAACCTCACAGAGGACCAGAACCAAAGCGCACCCGCCGGCGATGCACGGCGTCAGCGGCGTTGCCAGCAGGGCCAAGCTCAAGCGCTCCTACTTTGGCGCGGCATTCATCATGCCCCACTGCACCGCCAACACGCTGGCCAGCACCACCGCCATGCCCAGCAGCGATTGCGCGGACAAGGCCTGCCCCAGCAGCGCCCATCCCAGGATCACCGCGGTCAGCGGGCTGAGCAGGCCCAGCGACGACACCGCCACCGGCGACAGCCGCGCGATGCCGCGGAACCACAATAGATAGGCCAGCAGCGCGCCGAACAAGCCCAGGTAGGCGTAGCCGGCCACCTGTGTCCAGCCCAGGGCGGGCAACGGCGGATCGACGGCCAGCGCCAGCGGCAGCAGCATCAGCCCGCCCAGCGTCAGTTGCCAGCCTGTCAGCGCCGTCACCGGAGCCGGCAGCTTCCAACGCCGGGTCAGATAAGTGCCGCAGGCCATCGCCACCGCGCCGCCGAAGGCCGCCAGCATGCCCACTCCGTCCCAGCTCGAACCCGGCGACAGCAACAGCGCCGCCATGCCCGCCACGCCCGACAGGCTGGCCCACAGCGCCAGCGCCGCCGGCCGCCTGCTGTCCAGCCGCCAGGCCAGCGCCATCACCAGCAGGGGCTGGCAAGCGCCCACCACTGCCGCCAGACCGCCCGGCAGCCGGTAGGCGGCGACAAACAGCAAGGCCTGGAACGCGCCGATATTGAGCGCGGATAGGATCAACAGCCTGCCCCACTCCGCCGAGCGCGGGCGCCAGCCGCCCATCCACACCAGCAACAGGCCAGCCGGCAACACCCGCAGCAAAGCCGCGATGAATGGCCGGTCCGGCGGCAACAGCTGGGTGGTGACAATATAGGTGGAACCCCAGATCACCGGGGTGAGCGCCGTGAGCAACACGTCGCGCCAGTGGACGGCATCATTATTTTCCGCAGACATGGGCAATCCTTCCGCTTGAGCTTATAATTCAAACATTATTAACTTGAATTCAAGATAACATTTATCTCGAATTCAAGGCAAATAAATCTTGAAATCAAGACAAGGAGACGGCATGAGCGATACCCTTCCCGGCGACGCGGTGGACCGCATACTCGAACAATGGGCGCGCGAGCGCCCGGATCTGGACGTCAGCCCGATGGGGGTGATCGGTCGGCTCAGCCGCTGCGCCGCGCTGCTGTCGCAACGGCTGGACGGGGTGTTCGCCGAATACGGCCTCAGCGGCTGGGAGTTCGACGTGCTGGCCACGCTGCGCCGCGCCGGCGCGCCCTACCAGCTGGCACCGACCGAACTGTTCTCGTCGCTGATGGTCACCTCGGGCACCATGACCCACAGGTTGAAAGTGCTGGAGGGCAAGGGCTGGATCGTGCGCGAAGCCAGCAATCAGGACGCGCGCAGCACGCTGGTGCGCTTGAGCGGCGAAGGTTTCGCCCTGGTGGAGCGCGCGCTGGAAGGCCACGTCGCCAACGAGCACGCGATCCTGTCCGCGCTGCCGGCCCGCAGCGTGGACGCGCTGGAAAAGCGGCTGGCGGAATTGCTGGCCGCGCTGGAGGCACCGAACGGCTGAGCCGGTTTATTCCGGAAAGTGGAATGATCCATTGTCAGCGGCGGAGATTCATGTCCTCATCATTGCCAGGCAGAATGATGGCCCGAATCCCGTTTTTTCCCCCTAGGAGAAACGCATGACCCGTCCCGCCATCAAACTTTACGATTTCGTCCTGTCCGGCCACAGCCACCGCGCCCGGCTGATGCTGGCGCTGCTGGGCCTGGAATACCAAGCCATACCGGTCAATCTGCGCGACGGCGAGCACAAGCAGCCGGCCTTCCTCAAGCTCAACCGCTTCGGCCAGATTCCGGTGCTGGTGGACGGCGACGAGGTGATCGCCGACTCCAACGCCATCCTGGTTTACCTGGCGCGCCGCTATGGCCACGGCGACTGGCTGCCATCCGATCCAGTCCGCGAAGCCCGGGTGCAGCGCTGGCTATCCGTCGCCGCCGGCCCGCTGGCATTCGGCGCCGCCCAGGCCCGGCTGCACAAATGGCTTGGCGTGCCGCTGGACTACGAACTGGCCGCCAGCCGCGCCAAGGCGCTGCTGCAGGTGATGGACGAGGAGCTGGCCGAGCGCCGCTTCCTGGCCGGCGACGCCGCCACCATCGCCGACGTCGCGCTGTACAGCTACAGCGCCCATGCGCCGGAAGGGGAAATATCGCTGGAACCATACCCACAGGTCCGCGCCTGGCTGGCTCGCGTGGAAGCGCTGCCCGGTTTCGTGGCCATGCCGGCCGTCAACGCTTGAACAACAGGAACAAGTGATGTCCGACACCCGCCCCGCCCCCTCCCCCTGGCATCCCGGCGAACTGGAAATGCAGCGCCGCGCCGGCAGCCAGGAGAGGATGGCCGCCGCCGGCCCGCGCGTGATCCGCGACCACATGCCGGAGCAACACCGCGACTTCTTCCGCCAGCTGCCCTTCATGGTGATGGCGGCGGTGGACGAGGCCGGCAGGCCATGGGCGGGCATCGTCGAGGGCAGGCCCGGCTTCGCCGGCTCGCCCGATCCGCGCAGCTTGCGGATAAACGCCCAGCCCAGCCCGGCCGATCCGCTGCGCGACTGCCTGCGCCCCGGCGCGGCGGTGGGCCTGCTCGGCATCGAGCTTCACACCCGCCGCCGCAACCGGATGAACGGCGAGCTGACGGCGCTGGACGACGATGGCTTCACCATCGCCGTCGGCCAGTCCTTCGGCAATTGCCCCAAATACATTCAGCTGCGCGAGTTCGAATTCGCGCGCGAACCTGGGCCGCGCATCCTGGGCTCGGTGGAGTGGATGCACGAGCTGGACGATGACGCGCGCGCCGCGATCTCGTCCGCCGACACCTTCTTCATCGCCAGCGCCTGGATCGGCGAAGAAGGCCGCTGGCAGGCCGACGCGTCGCACCGCGGCGGCAAGCCCGGCTTCGTCAAGGTGGATGGCGACACGCTGACCATTCCCGATTTTGCCGGCAACGGCTACTTCAACACCTTGGGCAACCTGTTGCTGCAGCCGCGCGCCTGCCTGCTGTTCGTCGACTTTTCCAGCGGCGACACGCTGCAGCTTGCCGGCCGGGCCGAGGTGCCGGACATGGAAGCGCCGCCCCCATTGGCCGGCGCCGAGCGGGCGTGGACCTTCCGCGTCGAGCGCGTGGTCCGCCGCCGCAACGCTTTGGCGCTGCGCTGGACGCTGCGCGAGTACTCGCCGTTCGCGCTGGCCACCGGCTCCTGGCCGCAGCAGGCCCCGGAGCGGCAATGGCTGCCACTGCGGGTCAGCCGCGTGGAGGACGAAAGCGATTCGGTCAGATCGATCTACCTGGCCCCAGCCGACGGCTCCCCGCCGCCGGCGTTTCTGCCCGGCCAGCATCTGAGCCTGAAAGTGGCCGGCGTGGACGGCGTGCGCCTGCGCAACTACACGCTGTCGCGCACCGGCGGCTACCGCATCAGCGTCAAGCGCCAGGGCAAGGCATCCGCCCGGCTGCACCAGCTGGCGCCGGGCGACATCGTGGAAGCGCTGCCGCCGCGCGGCGATTTCACGCTGGCGCATGCCGACCGGCCAATCGCCATGCTGGCCGGCGGCATCGGCATCACCCCGTTGTTGGCGATGCTGCACCAGCTGACGGAGCATCCCGCCGCGATGCCGCCGACGCTGCTGGTCTATGCCACCCGCACCGTCGCCGAGCGCGCGTTCGACGCGGAATTGGAAACGCTTCAAGCCAAGGCCGCCGGCAGGCTGCGCATCGTCAAGGCCGCCAGCCAACCGGAAACCGGCCGCCTGCCGGGCGTGGATTACCAGCATGCCGGCCGTGTCGATATCAAGCTGCTGCTCAAATCCGGCGCGGATCTGGCCGGCGATTTCTACCTGTGCGGCCCGGCCGGCTTCATGCAGGCGCTGTACGATCAACTGACCGCCGCCGGCGTCGACGACAATCGCATCCACGCCGAAGCCTTCGGCCCCGCCGGGCTGCAGCGCAAGGGCCATGCCGCGCAGGCGCTGCAGCCGCCGGCCGACGGCGCGGTGCCGGTGCGGTTTTCCGCGTCCGCCGTCAATGCCGAATGGCAGCCCGGCCAAAGCCTGCTGGAACTGGCCGAATCCTGCGGCCTGAACCCTGACTTCAGCTGCCGCGGCGGCACTTGCGGCAGTTGCCGCGCCGCGCTGCTTGCCGGCCAGGCCACCTATCTGCAGCCGCCGGATTATGCAACCCGGCCCGGCGAGATCCTGCTGTGCTGCGCCTATCCCGCCGCTGGCGCGGACAGGCTGGAAATCAACCTGTAAGCCGGGGGTCGGCGCGCAGCCGCTCGGCCAGAAAGTCGATGAAGCGGCGCATCCGCGTCGAGCCGTAGCGGCTTTCGGCGTGGACGATGTGTATCGGCAGCGGCGCGCTCTCGTAAGACGTCAGCACCCGCTCCAGCTTGCCCGCCGCCAGCGCCTCCGCCACCTGGTAGGACATCACCCGGATCAGGCCGAAACCGCCCTGCGCCGCGTCTATCGCCACGTCGTTGCCGCTGACCGTCAGCCGCGGCCGCACTCTCACCCGCCGCTCGCCGTCCGCGCCGAACTTCCACTCCAGCGAGGCCGAGGCGGCGGTGGAGGCGATCACCGTATGTTCCCGCAAATCCTCGGGCGCGGCCGGCGCGCCATGGCGCGCCAGATAGTCCGGCGCCGCGCACACCAGCCGCCTCACCTCGCCCACCCTGACCGCGCGCAGCGAGGAATCCGGCAAATGGCCGATGCGCACCGCCGCGTCCAGCCCTTCCTCCATCAGGTTCACCACGTTGTCGCGCAACTGCGCCGACACCTCCACCAGCGGGTGCTGACGCAAGAAGTCCAGCACCGCCGGCATCACGTACAGCCGCCCAAACAAGACCGGCGCGGTCAGGCGGATCAGGCCGCGCGGCTCGGCGTTGCCCCCCGCCGCCGCATCTTCCGCCTCGGCCACCGCCGCCAGGATGCGGCGCGCGTCGTCCAGATAACGCGCGCCGGCTTCGGTCACCCTGACATAGCGCGTGGTGCGGTTCAGCAGGCGCACGCCCAGGTTTTCCTCCAGCGCCGCCACCGCGCGCGTCACCGCCGGCGGCGACAATTTCAGCCTGCGCGCCGCGCCGGCGAAACCCTCTTCCTCCGCCACCGCGACGAAAACGCCCATCAAATGAAAACGGTCCACTCGTCATTCCTCAAAACGGAACAATCAATTAAATAAAACAGATATTCTTCCAAGATAAAGAATTTGGCAAAGTGCTCTCCATGGCGGAAACGTTCCGCCCCACTCCAGGAGACTTGCCATGAACCGCATCGCCATTCCCGCCGCCGAGCACATCCCCGCCGCCAGCCAGCCGCTGCTCGCCACCGTGCGACAACAACTGGGCATGGTGCCCAATCTGATGCAGCTGCTGGCCCGCAGCCCGGCCGCGCTGGAAGGCTATCTGTCGCTGAACGGCGCGCTGGCCAAAGGCAGGCTCGACGCCGCGCTGCGCGAACGCATCGCGCTGGCGGTGGCCGAATTCAACGGCTGCGACTACTGCCTGTCCGCCCACAGCTACCTGGCCAAGCATGTGGCCAAGCTGGGCGATGATGAAATCGCCGCCGCCCGCGATTTCGCCAGCGCCGACGCCCGCCAGGGCGCCGCGCTGCGCTTCGCGCTGAATGTGGCCAAGCAGCGCGGCCGCGTGACCGACGCCGAGCTGGCCGCGCTGCGCGGCGCCGGCTTCGATGAGGCGGAAACGCTGGAAATCGTGCTGACGGTGGCGCTGAACATCCTGACCAACTACGTCAACAACGCCGCCGCCACCGCGGTGGACTTCCCGCTGGTCCAGTCCCGCGGCTAAGCCCGCCGCCGCCGGAAGCCCGCGGGCTTCCGGCCCTCCCATGCCCATGGTCTTTTATTGCCCGCCAGGCTGCTCCAGTCGTTCCCATGCCTTAAAATGGCGTCAACTGTTCCGTTTTCCGCGGCCGCCGCCGCGGCTTTGCCCCCGATGATAGAAAACAATCCCAATATGCTGCTGCTCGCGGTGTTCGAGCGCGCCGCGCTGATGTTGATGGCGCTGTTCTTCCTGACTCGCGTCCGGCCGTTCCAGCACCTGCTGCGCCAGCAACGCCACACCCCGGCCGAGCTGGCCGGCGTGTCGCTGCTGTTCTGCCTGTTCGCCGTGTTCAGCACCTATACCGGCATTCCGGTGGACGGCTCGCTGGTCAACGTCCGCACCATCGCCATCCTGGCCGGCGGCATATTGTTCGGCCCCTGGGTGGGCATACCGGCCGGCATCGTCTCCGGCCTGCACCGCTACCTGATAGACATCCACGGCTACACCTCGCTGCCCTGCCTGATCTCCAGCATCTGCGCCGGCCTGTTGGCCACCGTCATCCATTTCCGCGCCGGACGCAAGCGGCTGTGGCTGTATGGCGTGGCCGCCGGCATCGCCTGCGAAAGCCTGACCATGGCGCTGATCCTGTGGTTCACCGAGCCGGCGGTCGGCCAGGCCATCGTCGGCCACATCGCCTACCCGATGATCACCGGCACCGTCTGCATCGGCCTGATCATCAAGCTGGTGCAGGACCTGGACGACGAAAAGGAGCTGTTGGCGGCGCGCCAGGCCAAGCTGGCGCTGACCATCGCCAACCGCACCCTGCCCTATTTCCAGAACGTGGACCGCGACGCGCTGGTGGAAGTGTGCACGGTGATCCGCAACCACATCGGCGCCGACGCGGTGGCCATCACCGACACCCGCGACGTGCTGGCCTATGTCGGCCTGGGCAAGGACTACTACGAGCCGGCCGCCCACTCCGCCATCGGCGAAATCACCCGCCGCGCGGTGCGCGAGGATGCGATCATCATCGAGAACGACCTGCGCCAGTACCGGGTGGCGGACTTCCACTCGGTGATCATCATTCCGCTGCGCGAAAACGGCCGCGTCACCGGCACGCTGAAAATCTTTTTCCGCAAGAGCGGCGGCATCACCGGCTCGCTGCGCGAGCTGGCCGTCGGCCTGTCGCAGCTGATCTCCACCCAGATGGAAGCGTCGCGGATCAAGCAGCTGCAGGAGATGGCGCGCAAGGCCGAGTTCGCCGCGCTGCAGAGCAAGATCAACCCGCACTTCCTGTTCAACGCGCTGAACGCCATTTCATCGCTGATCCGCATCCGGCCGGCCGACGCGCGCCAGCTGATCGCCCAGCTGGCCGACTACCTGCGCTACAACCTGTCGCTGGGCGACACGCTGATCGACATCCAGGAGGAGCTGAAACAGGTGCGCGACTACGTGGCCATCGAGCAGGCGCGCTTCGGCGACAAGCTGTCGGTCGTGTTCGATGTCGACGAAGTCCACGCCCGCGTGCCCAGCCTGCTGCTGCAACCCTTGGTGGAGAACGCCATCCTGCACGGCATCCAGCCGCGCAAGGAGCCGGGCGAGGTGCGCATCGCGGTGAAGAAGCGGGACGACCGCATCCGGGTATCGGTGCGCGACACCGGCTACGGCATCAGCCAGGAGGTGATGGACGGCATCGCCGAGGGCAAGGTGGAAAGCCGCAGCATCGGCCTGTCCAACGTCAACGAGCGCATCAAGCTCTTGTACGGCGAAGGTCTGACGCTGGCCCGCCTGGAGCCCGGCACCGAAGTGAGTTTCGAACTGCCGCTGGAGGGCGCAGCATGCTGAAAGCGCTGATCGTGGAAGACGAATACCTGGCGCGCGAGGAGCTGGCCTACCTGATCCAGGAGCATAGTTCCATCGAGATCGCCGCCAGCGTCGAGGATGGGTTGGAGGCGTTCAAATTCCTGCAGGAGCGCGATGTCGACGTGGTGTTCCTGGACATCAACATCCCGTCGATAGACGGCCTGCTGCTGGCCAAGAACCTGCACAAGACCGCGCGGCCGCCGCGCATCGTCTTCGTCACTGCCTACAAGGAGTTCGCGGTGGACGCCTTCGAGGTGGAAGCCTTCGACTACATTCTCAAGCCCTATAACGAAACCCGCATCGCCAGCGTGCTGGCCAGGCTGGAGGCGCAGGAGCCGCAAGCTTCAGCGCCACCAAGCGCCGCGCCGGCCGCGCCTCAGGCTGCCGAAAGCGCGCCCGTCAGCCGCACCGTCAATCTCGCCAAGGGCGACAGCATCATCGTCACCCCCTGCGACGACATTTATTACGTGGAAGCCGACGAGAAAGTCACCCTGGTCTACACCGCGCGCGACCGCTACGTGATGGCGATGAGCATCAGCGAATTCGTGTCGCGGCTGCCCGCCGACAGCTTCTTCCGCTGCCATCGCTCCTTCTGCGTCAACATCCACAAGATCCGCGAAATCGCGCCCTGGCAGAACAGCACCTACATCATCAAGCTGTATGACCTGAAAGCGGAAATACCGGTCAGCCGCAGCAACATCAAGGCGTTCAGGCAGCTGATGCACCTCTGATTGCAGTTCATTCCCCTTTGCCTGCATTTCATTCCCGCGCTGCGCCGCCTTTATAAGCTTAGGCTTATAGTCATGCCAACAGTAATGACTTTAAGCGAGCAGCGCCATGAACGCCTCAAGCAACGCCATCCGCTACCGTACCCTGGCCGGTACCGTCATCACCCAGTTCGCGCTGGGTTCCGTCTATACCTGGAGTCTGTTCAACGCCCTGCTGTCGCATAAGCTCTCCGAGCCGGTCAGCCAGGTGGCTTTCGCCTTCGGCCTGCTCAGCCTCGCGCTGGCGGTAGCGTCGTCGATGGCCGGCAAGTTGCAGGAGCGCTTCGGCGTGCGCAGGGTCGCCATCGCTTCCGGCCTGATGCTGGGCCTGGGCTTCTACCTGACCTCCCACGCCGGCAACCTGATCATGCTGTATCTGTGCGCCGGCCTGCTGGTGGGCTTCGCCGACGGCGCCGGCTACCTGATGTCGCTGTCCAACTGCGTGAAATGGTTCCCGGAGCGCAAGGGCCTGATCTCGGCCTGCGCCATCGGCGCTTACGGCCTGGGCAGCCTGGGCTTCAAGTTCATCAACCTGGCCTTGCTGTCGCGCTTCAGCCTGGAAGCCACCTTCCAGCTGTGGGGCCTGATCGCCATGGCCATGGTGGTGGCCGGCGCCCTGCTGATGACCGACGCGCCCAAGCAGCCCGCCGCCGCGCAAACCGGCGGCAGCCGCGACTACACGCTGGCCGAGGCGATGCGCCAGCCGCAATACTGGATGCTGGCGCTGATGTTCCTCACCGTGTGCATGAGCGGCCTGTACGTGATAGGCGTGGCCAAGGACATCGGCGAGAGCTTCGTCCACCTGTCGGCCGCCACCGCCGCCAACGCCGTGGCCGTGATCGCCGTGGCCAACCTGTCCGGCCGCTTGGTGCTGGGCGTGCTGTCCGACAAGATGCCGCGCATCCGCGTCATCACCCTCGCCCAGATCGCCGCGCTGGCCGGCATGCTGACCCTGCTGTTCGCGCCGCTCAACGCCGGCCTGTTCTTCGCCGCCATCGCCTGCATCGCCTTCAGCTTCGGCGGCACCATCACCGTCTACCCATCGCTGGTCAGCGATTTCTTCGGCCTGAACAACCTGACCAAGAACTACGGCGTGATCTATCTGGGCTTCGGCATCGGCAGCATCGTCGGCTCCATCGTCGCCTCGCTGTTCGGCGGCTTCCTCGCCACCTTCCACCTGATCCTGGCGCTGTTGATCGTCGCCCTGCTGTTCTCGCTGACCATCCGCCAGCCCGGCGCGGCCCAGGCCAAGAAAGAAGACTTCGACGCCGAACCGCAGCTGGGCAAGGCCTGAGCCCCTTCCCTTCCAGATAAGACAAAGCCCCCGGATTCGGGGGCTTTTCGTTTGCCCAGTACCTTGGAAGCTATACGCGATCTTTTACACAGCGTTTTACCACTTGATCAGATAAAAACCGCGTATCCGACTCGCCCCCATCCCTTCAAGCCTGTCGACGGGCGGTAGGCCCGAGGGTTTAAGCGGCTGCCTGTTTGAGCGCCGCGACGTTAGCGCGGCGCGAGTTCAGCCGCGCCTCGGGACTGACGGGAACCGGCGAGAAGCCGAAGGCCAGGCTTGCAGGGCGGCCTTGAGGGTGAAGGGAGATTTGGCCGCACAAATCGCCCTTCCCGTTCACCGGGCGGAACCGGCCCAAAATCATCATTCGCGCAGCGAACTCAAACAAGTTTTTAAAACTGGCGAGAAGAGCAGTAAAAGGCAGCCACTCGCAAGCGCTGGTTCAAACCCGCCTCTTCGCCAGCCAGATGTCCAACTGGCGGGCAAAGGCCTGCCGGTCCGCCTGGCTCAAGGGCGGCGGCCCCTCGGTCTGCACGCCGCTGGCCCGCAGCGTATCCATGAAGTCGCGCATCGTCAGTTGGGCGGCGATGGTCTCTTTGGAGAAGGCCTCGCCGCGCCAGTTCAGCGCCTGCGCGCCCTTGGCCAATACCTCGGACGCGAGCGGAATGTCGCCGGTGATCAACAAGTCATTAGGCTCGATGCGGCGGGCGATCTCGTTGTCGGCCACGTCGAAGCCCTTGGGCACCTGCAGCGCGCGGATATTCGGCGCCTTCGGCACCATCAGCAGCTGGTTGGCGACCAACACCAGCTCCACGCCGGTGCGCTGCGCCGCGCGGAACAACACTTCCCTGATCACCTTGGGACAGGCGTCGGCGTCTACCCAGATCGTCATCGCGTTTCTTTCTTCATTTACATAGCCGGCCATGATACCCGCCCTTGTCGATGACGGGAGAAAGCGCTATGCTGCGCGCCCGCCAAAATGCCAAGGAGATATCGCATTATCAGCGTCGACATAGCCGGCACCCGCTTCAATCTGCGCGCCGGCGCCATCATCGAGCATGAGGGCAAGGTCTTGCTGCACCGCCTGATCCGCGACGATTTCTGGACCCTGCCCGGCGGCCGTGTAGACCCCAACGAGGAAGCGCCCAAGACGGTGGAACGGGAAATGCTGGAGGAACTAGGCGAAACCGTGTCTTGCGGCGAGATGGTCATGCTGATAGAAAACTTCTTCACCGCTCGCGGCCAACGCAACCATGAGCTGGACCTGTATTTCCAGACCCATCTGGCCGCCGGCTCCGCGCTGCCGCAGCGCCCCGCGCCGTTCATCATGGAGGACGGCGGCGAACGTTTTGAATTCGACTGGTTCAGCCGCGAGCAGCTCAGCGAGCTGCGCATCTTGCCGCTGCCCATGAAAGACATGCTGATCAGCGAAGACCGCAGCCTTCGCCACGTCATCAACCGCGAATAAACGCCCGGCCGCCCGCTATGGCGGCCATCATATCGACATGTTGACGCTTACGTAAACGTAAGCGATGATGTGTTCATCAGGCGCCGCCAGCCGCGCCGCACGTTCAACGAGGAGAACCCCATGTACAGCAGCCTGCGCTTCGCCTTCGGCGAGACTTACGACCTCCTGCGCGAATCGGTGCGCGACTTCGCCGAACGCGAGATCGCTCCGCGCGCCGCCGCCATCGACCAGGACAATCTGTTCCCAGCCGATCTGTGGCGCAAGTTCGGCGAGCTGGGCTTGCTCGGCATCACCGTCAGCGAGCAGTACGGCGGCGTGGACATGGGCTACCTCGCCCACATGATCGCCATGGAAGAGATCAGCCGCGCCAGCGCCTCGGTGGGCCTGTCCTACGGCGCGCACTCCAATCTGTGCGTCAACCAGATCTACAAGAACGGCAACGACGCGCAGCGCGCGAAATACCTGCCCAAGCTGATCTCCGGCGAGCACGTCGGCGCGCTGGCGATGTCCGAGCCCAACGCCGGTTCCGACGTGGTCAGCATGAAGCTGAAGGCCGACAAGACCGACGGCGGCTACCTGCTGAACGGCAGCAAGATGTGGATCACCAACGGCGGCGACGCCGACACCCTGGTGGTCTACGCCAAGACCGACGTCAACGCCGGCCCCAAGGGCATCACCGCCTTCATCATTGAAAAGAGCTTTAGCGGCTTCTCCCACGGCAGCAAGCTGGACAAGCTGGGCATGCGCGGCTCCAACACCTACCCCATCTTCTTCGACAACTGTTTCGTGCCGGAAGAGAACGTGCTGGGCGGCGAAGGCAACGGCGTCAAGGTGCTAATGAGCGGCCTGGATTACGAGCGCTCGGTGCTGGCGGCCGGCCCCTTGGGCATCATGCAGGCCAGCCTGGACATCGTGGTGCCCTACCTGAACGACCGCAGCCAGTTCGGCCAACCGATAGGCGACTTCCAACTGATGCAGGGCAAGCTGGCCGACATGTACGTCAAGCTGTCCGCCAGCCGCGCCTACGTCTACGCTGTCGGCCAGGCGCTGGACCGCGGCGAGACCGGCCGCCAGACCCGCAAGGACGCCGCCGGCGCCATCCTGTACGCCGCCGAAAACGCCACCCAGCTGGCGCTGGATGCCATCCAGTGCCTGGGCGGCAACGGCTACATCAACGAATACGCCACCGGCCGCCTGCTGCGCGACGCCAAGCTGTACGAGATCGGCGCCGGCACCAGCGAGATCCGCCGTTGGCTGATCGGCCGCGAACTGATGGCCGAAACCCGTTAATCGCGGTGGATAAAATGCCTGATGCCGCGTTG
>NZ_JBUPWA010000001.1:4816070-4874578 GCF_055181315.1 Chromobacterium sp. Ag138 | reverse complement strand
CTGACCAAGAACTACGGCGTGATCTATCTGGGCTTCGGCATCGGCAGCATCGTCGGCTCCATCGTCGCCTCGCTGTTCGGCGGCTTCCTCGCCACCTTCCACCTGATCCTGGCGCTGTTGATCGTCGCCCTGCTGTTCTCGCTGACCATCCGCCAGCCCGGCGCGGCCCAGGCCAAGAAAGAAGACTTCGACG
The DNA here is from genome assembly GCF_055181315.1 of Chromobacterium sp. Ag138. Taxonomy (NCBI): domain Bacteria; kingdom Pseudomonadati; phylum Pseudomonadota; class Betaproteobacteria; order Neisseriales; family Chromobacteriaceae; genus Chromobacterium; species Chromobacterium sp. Ag138. The sequence goes on along the minus strand of NZ_JBUPWA010000001.1, from coordinate 4,874,385 downwards.
CCGAACCGCAGCTGGGCAAGGCCTGAGCCCCTTCCCTTCCAGATAAGACAAAGCCCCCGGATTCGGGGGCTTTTCGTTTGCCCAGTACCTTGGAAGCTATACGCGATCTTTTACACAGCGTTTTACCACTTGATCAGATAAAAACCGCGTATCCGACTCGCCCCCATCCCTTCAAGCCTGTCGACGGGCGGTAGGCCCGAGGGTTTAAGCGGCTGCCTGTTTGAGCGCCGCGACGTTAGCGCGGCGCGAGTTCAGCCGCGCCTCGGGACTGACGGGAACCGGCGAGAAGCCGAAGGCCAGGCTTGCAGGGCGGCCTTGAGGGTGAAGGGAGATTTGGCCGCACAAATCGCCCTTCCCGTTCACCGGGCGGAACCGGCCCAAAATCATCATTCGCGCAGCGAACTCAAACAAGTTTTTAAAACTGGCGAGAAGAGCAGTAAAAGGCAGCCACTCGCAAGCGCTGGTTCAAACCCGCCTCTTCGCCAGCCAGATGTCCAACTGGCGGGCAAAGGCCTGCCGGTCCGCCTGGCTCAAGGGCGGCGGCCCCTCGGTCTGCACGCCGCTGGCCCGCAGCGTATCCATGAAGTCGCGCATCGTCAGTTGGGCGGCGATGGTCTCTTTGGAGAAGGCCTCGCCGCGCCAGTTCAGCGCCTGCGCGCCCTTGGCCAATACCTCGGACGCGAGCGGAATGTCGCCGGTGATCAACAAGTCATTAGGCTCGATGCGGCGGGCGATCTCGTTGTCGGCCACGTCGAAGCCCTTGGGCACCTGCAGCGCGCGGATATTCGGCGCCTTCGGCACCATCAGCAGCTGGTTGGCGACCAACACCAGCTCCACGCCGGTGCGCTGCGCCGCGCGGAACAACACTTCCCTGATCACCTTGGGACAGGCGTCGGCGTCTACCCAGATCGTCATCGCGTTTCTTTCTTCATTTACATAGCCGGCCATGATACCCGCCCTTGTCGATGACGGGAGAAAGCGCTATGCTGCGCGCCCGCCAAAATGCCAAGGAGATATCGCATTATCAGCGTCGACATAGCCGGCACCCGCTTCAATCTGCGCGCCGGCGCCATCATCGAGCATGAGGGCAAGGTCTTGCTGCACCGCCTGATCCGCGACGATTTCTGGACCCTGCCCGGCGGCCGTGTAGACCCCAACGAGGAAGCGCCCAAGACGGTGGAACGGGAAATGCTGGAGGAACTAGGCGAAACCGTGTCTTGCGGCGAGATGGTCATGCTGATAGAAAACTTCTTCACCGCTCGCGGCCAACGCAACCATGAGCTGGACCTGTATTTCCAGACCCATCTGGCCGCCGGCTCCGCGCTGCCGCAGCGCCCCGCGCCGTTCATCATGGAGGACGGCGGCGAACGTTTTGAATTCGACTGGTTCAGCCGCGAGCAGCTCAGCGAGCTGCGCATCTTGCCGCTGCCCATGAAAGACATGCTGATCAGCGAAGACCGCAGCCTTCGCCACGTCATCAACCGCGAATAAACGCCCGGCCGCCCGCTATGGCGGCCATCATATCGACATGTTGACGCTTACGTAAACGTAAGCGATGATGTGTTCATCAGGCGCCGCCAGCCGCGCCGCACGTTCAACGAGGAGAACCCCATGTACAGCAGCCTGCGCTTCGCCTTCGGCGAGACTTACGACCTCCTGCGCGAATCGGTGCGCGACTTCGCCGAACGCGAGATCGCTCCGCGCGCCGCCGCCATCGACCAGGACAATCTGTTCCCAGCCGATCTGTGGCGCAAGTTCGGCGAGCTGGGCTTGCTCGGCATCACCGTCAGCGAGCAGTACGGCGGCGTGGACATGGGCTACCTCGCCCACATGATCGCCATGGAAGAGATCAGCCGCGCCAGCGCCTCGGTGGGCCTGTCCTACGGCGCGCACTCCAATCTGTGCGTCAACCAGATCTACAAGAACGGCAACGACGCGCAGCGCGCGAAATACCTGCCCAAGCTGATCTCCGGCGAGCACGTCGGCGCGCTGGCGATGTCCGAGCCCAACGCCGGTTCCGACGTGGTCAGCATGAAGCTGAAGGCCGACAAGACCGACGGCGGCTACCTGCTGAACGGCAGCAAGATGTGGATCACCAACGGCGGCGACGCCGACACCCTGGTGGTCTACGCCAAGACCGACGTCAACGCCGGCCCCAAGGGCATCACCGCCTTCATCATTGAAAAGAGCTTTAGCGGCTTCTCCCACGGCAGCAAGCTGGACAAGCTGGGCATGCGCGGCTCCAACACCTACCCCATCTTCTTCGACAACTGTTTCGTGCCGGAAGAGAACGTGCTGGGCGGCGAAGGCAACGGCGTCAAGGTGCTAATGAGCGGCCTGGATTACGAGCGCTCGGTGCTGGCGGCCGGCCCCTTGGGCATCATGCAGGCCAGCCTGGACATCGTGGTGCCCTACCTGAACGACCGCAGCCAGTTCGGCCAACCGATAGGCGACTTCCAACTGATGCAGGGCAAGCTGGCCGACATGTACGTCAAGCTGTCCGCCAGCCGCGCCTACGTCTACGCTGTCGGCCAGGCGCTGGACCGCGGCGAGACCGGCCGCCAGACCCGCAAGGACGCCGCCGGCGCCATCCTGTACGCCGCCGAAAACGCCACCCAGCTGGCGCTGGATGCCATCCAGTGCCTGGGCGGCAACGGCTACATCAACGAATACGCCACCGGCCGCCTGCTGCGCGACGCCAAGCTGTACGAGATCGGCGCCGGCACCAGCGAGATCCGCCGTTGGCTGATCGGCCGCGAACTGATGGCCGAAACCCGTTAATCGCGGTGGATAAAATGCCTGATGCCGCGTTGCGCCGCCTGGCCGTACGATTTGTACTGTCTGCGGCGGCGCGCCTTGCCTCGGTCCCTTTCTCCACCACGCTCCGGCTTATCTCAGCAAAGCTAGAAGAAACCCGAACATGACCGCCGCCGAACGCATCGTCCAGGCCCAGCTGGACGCCTACAACGCCCGCGACCTGGACGCCTTCGCCGCCTGCTACGCCGAGGACGTCAAGGTCTACCGCCTGCCGTCGATGGCGCTGAGCCTGAATGGCCGCGCCGCGCTGGCCGACCACTACGCCAGCAAGCGCTTCAACCTGCCCAGGCTGCACGCCGCGCTGCTGCACCGCATCGTGCAAGGCAACCGCGTCATCGACCACGAGGACGTGACGCTGAACGGCGAAAACCGCATGCGCGCCGTCGCCATCTACGACGTCAACGCCGATGGCTTGATCGCGGCGGTGTGGTTCGTCGACGCCGAATGACAAGGTAAACAATATGCCCATTCTCGAATCCAAGCTGTCGCCGCGCGCCGCGGACTTCGTCGCCAACGCCGACAAGATGCGCGCGCTGGTGGATGATCTGAAACAGAAAGTCGCCCAGGCGGCTTTGGGCGGCGGCGAGAAAGCCCGCGCCAAGCACACCGCGCGCGGCAAGCTCTTGCCGCGCGAGCGCATCGACCTGCTGCTCGACCCCGGCGCGCCGTTCCTGGAGCTGTCCCAGCTGGCCGCCTACGGCATGTACGGCGGCGACGCGCCGGGCGCGGGGATGATCGCCGGCATCGGCCGCATTTCGGGCATCGACTGCCTGATCATCGCCAACGACGCCACGGTCAAGGGCGGCACCTATTACCCGATGACGGTGAAGAAGCATTTGCGCGCGCAGGAGATCGCCCGCGACAACCGCCTGCCCTGCGTCTACCTGGTGGACTCCGGCGGCGCCTTCCTGCCGCTGCAGGACGAAGTGTTCCCGGACAAGGAGCACTTCGGCCGCATCTTCTACAACCAGGCCAATCTGTCCGCCGCCGGCATCCCGCAGATCGCGGTGGTGATGGGCAGCTGCACCGCCGGCGGCGCCTATGTGCCGGCGATGAGCGACGAGACCGTCATCGTCAAGGAACAGGGCACCATCTTCCTCGGCGGCCCGCCCTTGGTGCGCGCCGCCACCGGCGAAGTGGTCAGCGCCGAAGAACTGGGCGGCGGCGATGTGCACGCCAAAGTTTCCGGCGTGGCCGACCACCTGGCCCAGAACGACGCCCACGCGCTGGCCATCGCCCGCCGCATCGTGTCCGACCTGAACTGGAAAAAACAGGGCGAGCTGGACCGCGCCGAACCCAAGCCGCCGCGCTACGCCGCGGAAGAAATCTACGGCGTGATTCCGGCCGATCCGAAAAAACCGTTCGACGTGCGCGAAATCATCGCCCGGCTGGTGGACGATTCGGACTTTGACGAATTCAAGCAAAACTACGGGACGACTTTGGTGACCGGCTTCGCCCGCCTGAATGGCTACCGCGTCGGCATCCTGGCCAATAACGGCATCCTGTTCTCCGAATCGGCGCTGAAAGGCGCGCACTTCGTCGAACTGTGCTGCCAGCGCGGCATCCCGCTGATCTTCCTGCAGAACATCACCGGCTTCATGGTGGGCAAGAAATACGAAAACGGCGGCATCGCCAAGGACGGCGCCAAGCTGGTCACCGCCGTGGCCTGCGCCAAGGTGCCCAAGTTCACCGTGCTGATAGGCGGCAGCTTCGGCGCCGGCAATTACGGCATGTGCGGCCGCGCCTACTCGCCGCGTTTCCTGTGGATGTGGCCGAACAGCCGCATCTCGGTGATGGGCGGCGAACAGGCCGCCGGCGTGCTGGCCCAGGTGAAGAAGGAACAGCTGGGCGACGCCTTCACGCCTGAGCAGGAAGAGGCGCTGAAAGCGCCGGTGCGCCAGCAATACGAGGAACAGGGCCACCCCTACTACGCCAGCGCCCGCTTGTGGGACGACGGCGTGATCGACCCGGCCCAGACCCGCGATGTGCTGGCGCTGGCGCTGGACGCAGCCCTGTCCGCGCCGATCGAACCCACCCGCTTCGGCGTGTTCCGGATGTAAGGAGCGCAAAATGAGCCACATCACGCTGCAAATCGAGCAAATCGGCAAGGTGGCCACGATTTGGCTGAACCGGCCGGAACTGCACAACGCGCTGAACGAGGTGCTGATCGCCGAGCTGACCGAGGCGATGCGCCAAATGAACCGCAAGCAGGACGTGCGCGTGATCGTGCTGGCCGGCCGCGGCAAAAGCTTCTGCGCCGGCGCGGATCTGGACTGGATGCGCCGCGCCGCCGGCTACAGCGAAGCCGAAAACCTGGCCGACGCGCAAAAGCTGGCGGCAATGCTGAAGAGCGTCTACCGCAGCGCCAAGCCGGTGATCGCCCGCATCCACGGCGCCGCGATGGCCGGCGGCACCGGCCTGGCGGCGGTATGCGACATCGCCATCGCCACCGACGCCGCCAAGTTCGCGCTGACCGAGGTGCGGCTGGGCCTGGTCCCCGCCACCATCGGCCCCTATGTCGCCGACGCCATCGGCCCGCGCCAGGCCCGGCGCTATTTCCTGTCCGCCGAACGCATCACCGCCGGCACCGCGCTGAAGCTGGGCCTGATCCACGAGCTGGTCAGCGAGGAGCTGCTGGACGAGCGGGTAGCCGAAATCGCCGAGGAATTGGCCAAGGGCGCGCCCGGCGCACTGCGCGAAGCCAAACTGCTGCTGGCCGAACTGCGCGAAGGCTCGCCATGGGACGACCAGCTGCTGGAACGCACCGCGGGCCGCATCGCCTCCATCCGCGCCGGCGACGAAGCCCGCGAGGGGCTGGCGTCGTTCTTCGAAAAGCGCGCGCCGAAGTGGCAGGAATAACAAGGATAACGCCATGTTCAACAAGATACTGATCGCCAACCGCGGCGACCAGCAGCCGCAAGGCTGCGCAGCTGCGAAGCAAAATCGCCTGCCGGCGCGCCTGCGCCGGGGCGGTTTCGCCGCGGGAGACCACCATGTTCAATAAGATACTGATCGCAAACCGCGGCGAAATCGCCTGCCGCGTCATCAAGACCGCCCGCGCCCTCGGCATCGCCACCGTCGCGGTTTATTCGGATGCCGACGCCGACGCCCGCTTCGTCAAGCTGGCCGATGAGGCTTACCGCCTTGGCCCCGCGCCGGCCGCCGAATCCTATCTGCGCGCCGACCTGATCCTGGCCATCGCCAAGCAAAGCGGCACCCAGGCGGTGCATCCCGGCTACGGTTTCCTGTCCGAGAACGAAGACTTCGCCGCCGCCTGCGAGGCCGCCGGCATCGCCTTCATCGGCCCACCGGCCTCCGCCATCGCCGCCATGGGCAGCAAGTCCGCCGCCAAGGCGCTGATGGAGAAAGCCGGCGTGCCGCTGGTGCCCGGTTACCACGGCGACGACCAGGACCCGGCGCTGCTGCAAAGCCAGGCCGACGCCATCGGCTACCCGGTTTTGATCAAAGCCAGCGCCGGCGGCGGCGGCAAGGGCATGCGCATTGTCGAGAAGAGCGAAGACTTCGCCGCCGCCCTCGCCTCCTGCCAGCGCGAGGCGCGCGCCAGCTTCGGCGACGACAAGGTGTTGGTCGAGAAATACCTGACCCGCCCGCGCCACGTTGAGATTCAAGTCTTCGCCGACACGCTGGGCGGCTGCGTTTACCTGTTCGAGCGCGACTGCTCGGTGCAGCGCCGCCACCAGAAAGTGCTGGAAGAAGCCCCGGCGCCCCATCTGCCGCAGGCCACCCGCGAAGCGATGGGCCAGGCGGCGGTGGCCGCCGCGCGCGCGGTCGGCTATGTCGGCGCCGGCACAGTCGAGTTCATCATGGATGTGGACACCGGCCAGTTCTACTTCATGGAGATGAATACCCGGCTGCAGGTGGAACACCCGGTGACCGAGATGATCACCGGCCAGGACCTGGTGGCCTGGCAGCTGGCGGTGGCCGCCGGCGGCGCGCTGCCGCTGGCTCAGGAACAACTGGCGATCCGCGGCCACGCCATCGAGGCGCGCATCTACGCCGAAGACCCGGACAAGGGTTTCCTGCCGTCCACCGGCACGCTGGCCCACCTGGCGACGCCGGCCGAGTCCGCCAATGTGCGCATCGACACCGGCGTCGAGCAAGGCGACGCCATCTCGCCGTTCTACGACCCGATGATCGCCAAGCTGATCGTCTGGGGCGAGACCCGCGAGGCGGCGCTCAGGCAGATGGACGCCGCGCTGGCGCAGTACCAGATCGTCGGCCTGTCCAGCAATGTGTCCTTCCTGCGCCGCATCGTGAACCATCCCAGCTTCTCCAGCGGCCAGGTCGACACCGGCCTGATCGCCCGCCACCACGACGAACTGCTGCCGCCGCCCGCCGCGCCTACCGCCAGGCAACTGGCCTTGCTGGCGCTGGCCGAAGCTTTGGCGGATCAAGCACCCTATCCCGTACCCGCCGGCTGGCGGCTGAACGGGCAGCTGAGCCGCCGTTTCGCCTTCTTGCATGGCGAGAAAAGCTACAGCGCGGAACTGCGCCATCACGACGGCGGCTTCGCGGTGCGCATAGGCGCGGAAAGCTTCGCCGCCCGCGCCAGCTTCGTCGGCAATCAGCTGGAAGCGGTGCTCGACGGCGTCAAAATCAAGGCCGTCGTCGTCCGCCGCGGCGCGCAGCGCGCGCTGTTCGACAATGGCGAGCGGCTGGGCGTCGACTTCATCGACCCCTATGCCTACACCGAGCTGGGCGTGCATGGCGAAACCCATCTGAAAGCGCCGATGCCCGGCCGGGTGGTGGCGCTGCTGGCCGAAATCGGCGCGAAAGTCGCCAAGGGCTCTCCGCTGCTGATCCTGGAAGCGATGAAAATGGAGCACACCATCACCGCGCCGGGCGACGGCGTGGTGCAGGATTTCTATTTCTCCGCCGGCGAGCAAGTCAATGATGGTGACGAACTGGTCGACTTTGCCGCAGAATGACAAAATCATTTTTATGACTCTGTAAGGCAAGGACATGCACATCGCCCTGGAAAACATCCAGCAACTGCGCCAGCGCGGCGAACACGAAGCCGCGCGCAGCCAGGCGCAGGAGCTGTTGCGGCACCAGCCCCAGCATGCCGACCTGCACTACCTCGCCGCCTGCATTCACGACAGCCTGGGCCTGGAAGAGGAAGCCATCCCTCATTACCAGCAGGCGCTGGAGCTGGGACTGAGCGGCGAAACCGCGGCCGAGGCCTGGCTGGGCCTGGGCAGCAGCCATCGCGCGCTGGGCCGCTTCGACCAAGCCGAAGCCGCGCTGCGGGAAGGCTTGCGGCTGTTCCCGGAACACCACGCGCTGCGCGCCTTCCTGGCGATGGCGCTGTACAACCGCGGCCAGCACAAGGAAGCCACGCAAAGCCTGCTGGCGCTGCTGGCCGACGGCAGCGCCGACCACGGCATCCGCGCCTATCGCCGCGCCATCCGCTTCTACGCGGAAGACCTTGACCGCACTTGGTAACGAGACCGACATGGACCCCGTCATCATCAATCATCCCGGCCTGTCGCTGGCCGGCTACGGCATCCCCACCCGGCTGGAAAACGGCGACAACCTGCGCCAGATTCCCGCCTTCTGGAACGATTACGCCGAGCGGCTGCGCCAGCCGCTGCTGGACGCGCTGGGCAAACCGCACGCGCCGGAATACGGCGTCACCTGCGACTTCAATCCGCAAACCGGCGGCTTCCGCTACCTGATCGCGATGGAATGCCCGGCGGACGGCGCGCCGCCGCCGGACAGCGAGCGCCGAAACGTGGCGCCGGCCAAGTACGCGGTGTTCACCACGCCGCCGGCGGCCGACCACACCCGTTTCGGCGACGCCATCGTCGCCACCTGGCAGCACATCTACCAACATTGGCTGCCCGCGTCCTCCAAGTGGGAACATGCGCCGGGCGAATCTTTCGAGCGCTACGACGGCCGCAGCGCGCCCGGCCGGGACAGCCTGCAGATGGACATTTACATCCCCGTCCAGCCCAAGCGCTGAAGGAAAGCCATGCAAAGCGTCAAGATAGTGGAAGTGGGCCCGCGCGACGGACTGCAGAACGAAAAACAGCCGCTGAGCGCCGAAATCAAGCTGGAACTGATCCGCCGCCTGGCAGCAACCGGCCTGTCCGCGATCGAGGCCGGCGCCTTCGTATCGCCCAAATGGGTGCCGCAGATGGCCGGCAGCGCCGAGGTGCTGGCCGCGCTGGACGCGTCCGGCCCCATCGCCTACCCGGTGCTGGTGCCCAACGACAAGGGGCTGGACGCGGCGCTGGCGGCCGGCGCGCGCGAAATCGCCGTGTTCGGCGCAGCCAGCGAAAGCTTCAGCCAGAAAAACATCAACGCCAGCATCGCCGAAAGCCTGCAACGATTCGAAAGCGTCGCCCGCCGCGCGCTGGACGCCGGCGTCAAGGTGCGCGGCTACGTCTCCTGCGTGGTCGGCTGTCCGTACGAAGGCCGGATCGCGCCGCAAAAAGTGGCCGAGGTGTCCCGGGCGCTGGCAGATCTGGGCTGCTACGAAATCTCGCTGGGCGACACCATAGGCGTGGGCACCCCGGCCTCGGTGCGCGAGATGCTGGACGCGGTGCTGGACGCCGTGCCGGCCAAGCAGCTGGCCGGCCATTTCCACGATACCTACGGCATGGCCGTCGCCAACATCCGCGCCGCGCTGGACATCGGCCTGCGCGTGTTCGACGCCTCGGTGGCGGGATTGGGCGGCTGCCCCTACGCGCGCGGCGCGTCCGGCAACGTCGCCACCGAAGACGTGGCCTACCTGCTGGCGGGCGAGGGCTACCACACCGGCATCGATCTCACTAAACTGGTGGATGTCGCCTGGTTCATCGCCGACGCGCTGGGCAAGCCCCCCGCCTCCAAGCTGGCGCACGCGCTCGGCCGCCAGGGCTGAAACCATACCGGCGGGTCCGCTCCCCCAAAGCAAAACAAACAGGCGGGCCGCCACAGGAGAAACCATGCAAGCACGCGTTACCCCGATCTGGACGCCGTCCGCCGAGCGGCTGTCCGGCTGCCATCTCACCGCCTTCGCCCGCCTGGCCGAAACCGTCTGGGGCAAGGAACTGCCCGATTACCACCGCCTGTGGCGCGCCAGCGTGGAAGACCCCGGCCGCTTCTGGTCGCTGGTATGGGATTACTGCGGCGTGATCGGCGACAAGGGTTCGGTCGCGCTGGAGAACGGCGACGACATGCTGGCCGCCCGCTTCTTCCCCGAGGCGCGGCTCAATTTCGCCGAAAACCTGCTGCGCCGCGACGACGACTCGCTGGCCGTGGTGTTCCGCGGCGAAGACAAGATCGAGCAGAAACTGAGCTGGCATGAGCTGAACCAGCTGGTTTCCCGCCTGCAGCAGGCGATGCGCGCGGCCGGCATCCAGCAGGGCGACCGCGTCGCCGGCTTCATGCCCAATATGCCGGCCGCGCTGGCGGCGATGCTGGCCGCCAGCAGCCTGGGCGCGGTCTGGACCAGCGGCTCGCCCGACTTCGGCACCGACGGCGCGCTGGACCGCTTCGGCCAGACCGAGCCCAGAATCCTGTTCTGCCCGGACGGCTACTGGTACAACGGCAAGGCGGTGGACATCCGCGCCAAGATGATCCACCTGGCGGAGAAGCTGCCCAGCGTGGAGCGCTTCGTGGTGGTGCCCTACCTGGGCGACGGCGCGGACTTCGCCGCCGCCGTGCCGCGCGCGCAGACGCTGGACGCCTTCCTGGCCGGCTTCGACGCCCGCCCGGTGGAATACCTGCGCCTGCCGTTCAACCACCCGCTGTACATCTTGTATTCCAGCGGCACCACCGGCAAACCCAAGTGCATCGTCCACGGCGCCGGCGGCACGCTGCTGCAGCACCTGAAGGAACACCAGCTGCACGCCGACGTCCATCAGGGCGACCACCTGTTCTACTTCACCACCTGCGGCTGGATGATGTGGAACTGGCTGGTGAGCGGCCTCGCCTCAGGCGCGGCGCTGATGCTATTCGACGGCTCGCCGTTCGCCGATGACGGACGCGCGCTGTGGGACTACGCAGCCGAGCACGGCTTCACTCACTTCGGCACCTCGGCCAAGTACATCGACAGCCTGAAGAAGACGCCCCTCGTCCCCGCCCGCGACTGGCAGTTGCCCAAGCTGCGCAGCCTGTTCTCCACCGGCTCGCCGCTGGTGGCGGAAAGCTACGACTGGGTGTACGAGAACATCAAGTCCGACCTCAACCTGGCCTCCATCTCCGGCGGCACCGACATCGTCTCCTGCTTCGCGCTGGGCGCGCCGACGCTGCCGGTCTATCGCGGCGAGCTGCAATGCCGCGGCTTGGGCATGGCAGTGGACATCTACGACGAGCTGGGCCGCCCGCTGTACCGCGAAAAGGGCGAGCTGGTCTGCCTGAAGCCGTTCCCGTCGATGCCGATAGGCTTCTGGAACGACCCGGACGACGAAAAGTACCGCCAGGCTTACTTCGGCCGCTTCCCCAACATCTGGTGCCACGGCGACTACGCCGAAGTCACCCAGCACGATGGCGTGATCATCTACGGCCGCTCCGACGCGGTGCTCAATCCCGGCGGCGTGCGCATCGGCACCGCCGAAATCTACCGCCAGGTGGAAGCGTTCCCGGAAGTGCTGGAGAGCCTGGCCGTCGGCCAGGCCTGGCAAGACGACGAGCGCGTGGTGCTGTTCGTCAAGTTGCGCGAAGGCGTGCAGCTTGACGAAGACCTGGCCGGCCGCATCAAGACCCAGATCAAGAACGGCGCCAGCCCCCGCCACGTGCCCGCCCGCATCGTCGCGGTGGCCGACATCCCCCGCACAGTCAGCGGCAAGATCGTAGAACTGGCGGTGAAGAACGTGATCCACGGCCGTCCGGTCAGCAATGTCAGCGCGCTGGCCAATCCGGAAGCGCTGAAGCTGTTCGAGAACCTGAGCGAATTGGGCGAATAAACTCCCGCCGCGCATGCGCTTCAACAAACGAGGGCCGCCGCCCTCGTTTTTCTTTTCGCCGCGCGATCGGCAACAGCCCGGCCAAAACCCCTCCAAGGCGACAGCTTCATTCTGAAATCCGCCAGGCGGGGGCAATATCGGGATGTTTTCAAGCGCTGGAAGCCTGGAACTGAATTATTATGAATAGAAGGCTAAAGCGCTTGCCTGGCAGCGATGGATTCCGCGAATGCGGGCGGAATGCGCCGATCGCGCGAACAAAGCGAAGCGCAACGATTCACGGAGCGGAAAAATGTTGAGCCGGCACCAGCAAGGCTGGGGTGTTGAACAATGGGCGGCCTACCTGAAAGATAAGGACATTCCCGTTCTATCGGCGACGCGGGACATTTTCCAGTCGCTGAAATCCCAGGGAAAAGAGGCGCCTGAATTTTCGCCGCGGGAACTGGTGGAAATGGTTCACGACGATCCCTATCTGGCCGTCAAATTGCTGATAGAGGCCGAGCGGCACCGCTCCAGGCGGCTGGGCAAGGAAACCACCACCCAATTGGCCACCATACTTCAGTTGGGCAGCGATGAATTGTATTCGCTGATTTCCAGAAGCCCGGTGGTGAAGGTGGATCACCCCGGCTGGAAAGCGGCGGTTTCCACCGCCGTCATGGCGTCCAGCATCGCGCGGGCGTGGTCGAATCTCCGTTCCGACACCTCGCCCGAGGAAATCTCGCTGGCCACGCTGCTTTCCGAAACCGGAGATTTGCTGCTTTGGCATTTCGCGCCGGAATTGCCGACCGCGGCCATCGCGGAATTCGAATCCGGGCGCGCCAACCGAACCGGCCTGGCCCAGTTGAACACCGCCGGCTTCACCTTCCGGCAATTGACGCTGGCGCTGGCCGACATCTGGCAGTTGCCGCAGATGATCAGCCAGCTGATCCGGGGCGTCGACCGGCCACGCACCCATATCGCGCAAATCGCCATCGACTGCGCCCGCCACCTGATCCAGGATCCGGACAACCCGGCCCTGCCTTTCGACATCGACAATATCTCTCAGCACATACCAGGCGTCGCCAAGGAAAAACTGATCTCGGCCCTGCCGGTTTCCGATGAGCAAAAGGCGCATATTCTGGCAAGCCTGCAATGAGTATGGAAATTGGCCCTTCAGGCCTCCCGCGACTTTGTTGCAAAAATCCATGCTCGCCAAGGGTTGGTAAGCTAGTTGCATGACCAAGCTTGCTCCGAAACGGCACCGAACCACCAGCTGAAAAGCGTATAACCAAGCTCTGATCCAGCGTCCATATCGCTGGACACAAACATGACATGGCAAGCAAAACCGCGGGAAAAACGTGGTCGAGCGCCGCCCCACAGCAGTGCGGCCATTCAATTCAGTTTGACCATCAAGAACCTGCTCGGGCTAGCGTTGCGACAGGCCATCGGTTTTATTCACAGCTTGCTCAAGCTGACGGGCTTGAATTGGGACACCGCCCGATCAACAGCGCTCAGGCGAGTTGCATCTGCTAGTCGATAACATGGGCATCAACATGTTGGGCGAAGTCGAATGGGAAACCAAGAAACACGGCGCAGGATACGGACCATCGCCAGAGCGACGCTCAAGTATTGACTTCGCTATTTGCGCAGGTCCCATCCAATGAGCCGATAGCCTGCGCGAGGGGCTATGAGAGTTTCGATACCAAGGCATGCCATGAGGTGATTCAGCATGCTGAGCCGCCCATGTATCGTAGTTGTGGCATAAATCTGTTTGGGGAAAGGGTAAGCTTGTCCTGCCCAGGAGTTATGCAACGAAGTTACGACTAATCATTTACATCAACCACTTGGAGTCAAATTCAGAGCCTTGGAACTGAAAAGGCAAGTCCAACTCATCCTCAGTCGGCCAGCCAGGCGGATAGACAGGATAAGTAAGCCAAAAGCTAAGAGAGTCCCCATCAGGGGTCAAACTCCATTGATAAATACCACTTCCTGCGAAATAGCAGACCGGCTGGCCATGCAGCTTGCCAATAACTTGTAGACGCTGATAAAAATTAGGCGCAGATAACATCTCCAAGGGCGAGATGTTTTCTATAAAGGTCAAATGACGAACTCGCCTTTCAATGGAATCAAAGGCTGTAAAAGAAAGTTCTGGAGAATGCGGAATCCCGCTTTGCGCAAGTACCAGCAGCCGCTCCCACTCTGCTGGACTTAATTGATCTTGAATATGACCTGCTACAATCTGACAAAATTCTGGCTGGAAATTTTCCAATGATAATTTTTCCGCATCAGCCATATTCAACCTCCAACAAATCAAAGTTTTAATATGGCTATTGTAGCTCCCCCCTTTGTATTAAAAAGGGGGGAAAAACCACCTTATCAGCACAGCAAAGCTATGTTACCATTTCAGGTTTTTTCTTTTCACCCAACACGCTCAGACTCTGAGCGCTTGCATTAATAACGATACCCACAACAACGACGAGAGAAAACAAAACTCTCTCCGTTGTGATTGCCTCACCTAGTACAATATGAGAGAAGAATAATGCAAAACCAGGAACGAGTAAATAGCTAGGCGCACTCAAAACCAGCTGATTTTGACTTAACAACAAAGTCCAAAGACCATAACCAATCAATGTCGTCACATACCCTTGAAATGCGATAGCCATCCAAGCCTGCCGGTCAATCATGCCAATCGTGGATAAGATAGATTTTCCACTGGCAATATTAATCGCAAGCAACAAGACAGCAGAAACCAAACTTCCCCAGGACACAAATGCTAGTGGACGTTCAGTTCTAGAGAGTCTGACGGACAGGTTAGCAAAAGTCCAGCTAAATGCCGAACCCAGTACAAAAGCAATACCGGCAACATTGATTCCCCCTTCTTTTATCTTGGAAATGGAATAGATGCCAAACATCGCAATCAAACAGCCAATAATGTTGAACTTATTCCACCTCTCCTTTAATATCAAAATTCCGCCGGCTGCTGTAAACAATGAACCCGCCTGCATGATCACGGAGGAAATTCCCGCATCAATACCTGTCTTAAGACCTTTAAAAAATAGGAACAAACCTAAAGCGAACGCAAGCCCATACAGCAAGACATAAAGGAATTCATCTTTCTTGAGCCGTAAAAAAAGACACGCAGGCAGCGCCGCAAAAGTTACTCGAAGCATCGCCGTCTCGACGGGATCAATACGGATGGAGCTGATCTTGGCGGCAACATAGTTAAAGCCAAAGATGCCGGTAGAAAGAAGAACAACAAGTATGATTTTACTGAGCTTCATGTTATTCAACCAGCAAATTATAAGTCATGTGCTCTTTGAAGATCGCACGCGAAAGAAGAGACTGATAACCCATCTTCCTCGCCACATCAATCAAGTTTTGCTGATTCAAAGCACCAAACTTGTCCTTGAGTGACTCGACCCTATTTTCAATAGTACGGGTCGCAAGATCAAAAAGCCCTGCAATTCTCTTAACAGGGACGCCACGTAGTAATAGACATAGAACAGACAATTCACTTTCGCTAAGCGGAATCTTTATTTCTTTTTGCTCTTGCAGTTGAGCAAACGAAGCTGCAACCAGCTTTTCAAACTTAACCATAGGTTCTATACCACACAATATTTCACTCCAAAAAGTGGTATCGCAGGTCAAATCCTCACCAGCAAATAGAATTATCTGATCTTTATCGTTTATCAGGGCTGGAAACTTGCGAAACTTATAAGCTCTTGGATCACCACTACGATGAGGGTGGATACTACCCATTATGATTTTCTTTCTTTTATGCAAGACTATTTGATCTTGTTCAAACATTAACTTAGAGAGCACAGAAATACCATTTGGCATGTCTCCTGATTTTTTGCCAATTATCTCATCGCGCACTATTCCATGAAAATCGGCGTAACTCTCATTAACGTACAAGAAATTGTGATGCAGATCTTTGGCTCCCGCCATTTGACCAATACTCTCCAACTGATCAATAAAGGTTTCCAGCTCTAAAAAATTCCTGAACGAGTAGGGAGGGTGCATGGCTAACTCCACTTATTTGAAGTGTCAAAGTTAAAACAAACCGATTGCATACATTATGCATAATCAATTTGCCACAATCACACGACGAAGGCAATTTGACCATCAGCACAGTCTGCTACCTCACTCCAAAAATCTGTCGATGCTTCACAAAAACTGGCATAAAGATCAGGTTGTTTTGTACAAAACCCTTGAAACCCTCAGCAATCTTTGGAACAAATGCAAAGACACTCATTACAAAAGCAATATAAACATCCCGCACAAACCCATTTTAATCAATGTCAGAAAATGTTATCCACGCAATTAAATACACCTACATATCAATTTCAATACGCACAAAGCATTGCACAGATTACCAAATAAATGATGCAAAAAATCCAGATTAAATTCAGTCGACGCAAGCAAAATAGTGAGTACGAGAGAGTGCGGTTTCATCAGTAATAATTAAAAATCATCACGGCACTCGATCGCTATCCGGTCATTGACTGCTGGACAAGCCGATTCTCCTGCGCAGGAGATGTCTCTTGCTTCTCCAAACGGAAGCGGCGCCCGCCTTGGCAGGCGCCGCCTCGTCGCGCAATCACCCCGGCAGGCAGCCCAAGCCCTTCAGCGTGGCCTCCACCGCCTCGTCCAGCGGCGTCACCCGCTCCCGCCCCAGCACCCCCAGCAGCTTGCCGTTGTCCATACGCACCGGCTGGCGCCATAGGTAACGCATTTCCATCACTTCCCGCAGCGTGGCGTTGAACGGCGCGATCAGCCGGATCAGCCACCAGGGAAAGGCGTCCACCTTGGCATCGACCCCATGCTTCTGCAGCGCGCGGCGGATGGCCTGCGCTATCTGGGTGCCGTCCGCGTCCCAATAGCCGCCCAAATGGAAAGTGGCAAACGGCTCCAGCGATTCGCGCCGTGCCAAGAGCGCTACGATATTGCTCGCCACGTCCGGCAGGTATGACCACTGGTGGCCGATGCCGGGCATGGCCGGATTCTGGATGCGGCGGGTGATCTTACCGGGCTGGATCAGGCCCTGAGAGAACCAGTTGTTGCCGGCCTTGGGGCCGAAAAAATCGCCGGCGCGCACGATCAGCGCCCTGCCGCCGCCTGCCGCGTAAGCGCGCAGCCGGGCCTCCATCTCCACCCGGATCTTGCCCTTGCGTGTCAGCGGGCGCTGCGGAGAGTCCTCCCGGAGGATGGGCAAGGCGTCGGGCCCGTAGTTGTACACCGTACCGGGCAGCACGATGGCGGCGCCCTCCCGCTTCGCCGCGGCGATGGTGCTGTCCAGCATCGGCAGCACCAGCTCGGCCCAGCGCTTGTAGCCGGGAGGATTCACCGCATGGACGATCACCGCGCAGCCCTCGGCCGCCTTCGCCACATCGTCCGGCCGCATCGCGTCGCCCTTGACCCAGACGATGCCGTCGCGCGTCTGGACCGGTTGCTCCAGGCTGCGGACCAGGCCGCGCACGTCCCACCCCGCGTCGCGCAGCTGGCGGGCCAGTTCCCCGCCGATGCCGCCTGCCGCGCCCACCACTAGCGCCGTTTGTCGCTTCGTCATGATCTTGCTCCTTGCTTTGTCTTGGTGGAGTCATCTTATGACGGCGCGAATCAATACGGAATTGACTAAAACAGCATACATTCCATACATTTACGCATGGACACCACGATAGACTGGCAGCTGTACCGCTCCTTCCTCGCCGTGCTGCGGGAGGGATCGCTCTCCGCGGCGGCGCGCGCGCTGGGCCAGGCCCAGCCCACCCTCGGCCGCCATATCGACGCGCTGGAAGCCGCGCTGGGCATTCCGCTGTTCACCCGCTCCCAGGGCGGGCTGCTGCCGACGGACGCGGCCCGGGCGCTGCGCCCTCACGCGGAGGCGATGGCCAGCCACGCGGCGGCGCTGGAACGCATGGCCTCCAGCCAGGGGGATGCGGCGCGCGGCGTGGTGAGAATCACCTCCAGCGAAGTGGTGGGCGTGGAGGTGCTGCCGCCGATGCTGGCCGAGCTGCGCCGCCGCCATCCGGCGGTCACGATAGAGCTGGCGCTGAGCAACCGGGCGCAGGACCTGTTGCAGCGGGAAGCGGACATCGCCGTGCGCATGCTGGCGCCGCGGCAGGCGCAGTTGATCGCCCGCCCGGTCGGCGTCATCGAGATCGGCTTGTTCGCCGCGCCGGCGTATCTGGCAGAGCATGGCGAGCCCGCCTCCGTGGCAGATCTGAGCCAGCACAGCCTGATCGGCTTCGACCAGCCCAGCGCCTTCCAGAGGGAGGCCGCCAAACGGATGCCCGGCCTCGCGCGGGAAGGATTCTCCCTGCGCAGCGACAGCGACCTGGCGCAGCTGGCGCTGTTGCGGGCCGGCGCCGGCCTCGGCTTCTGCCAGCTGCCGCTGGCGCGGCGCGACGGCTTGCGGCGCATCCTGCCCGAACATTACGCGCTGCGCCTGGATACCTGGATCACCATGCATGAGGACCTGCGCCACAATCGCGCCTGCAAGGCCGTGTTCGACGCGCTGGTGGAGGGCATGGAGCGCTACGCCGGTCATCGGCCGAAATCCGAATAGCGCCCCGCCGCATGAAAAAAGCCGCCCCGGCGTGCGTCCGGAGCGGCTTTCATTTCAATGGCAGCGCTTATTTGGGCTATTTCGGCGGCGGCAAGCGTTGCAGCAGCGCGAAGGTCATGTTCTGCTCGCGCGGGCGATTGCCGGTCCACAACACCTGCCAGCCGGGCTCGGCCACGCCCTCCTCGCTGCTGCGCACCACCAGCCAGTAGTCGCACGGCGGCGTCTCTCCGGCCGGGAAGGACAACAGGTCGGTGCCGGCGTAGTAGCGCCAGCTGATCATGGCCAGGCTGTTGCGGCTCTCCGTCGCGATGCAGGTGGCGGTGGCCGGCAGCTTGCGCAGCATGCTGTTCACCACCGGGCGGTAACTCTTGGCCGCGTCGAACCAGGGCAGCCACAAGGTCATGCCCAAGCCCCACAACAGGGTCAGCCCGGCCGCCCAGTTGGTGATGGCCTGCCGTCCGCGCAAATGCGGCCGGGTCAGCGCCCACAGCCACACCAGGGTGGCGATCAGGCCGCCCGCGGCCTGCAGCCAGGACACATGCGGCTGGTAGAAGGGGCTGAAGTACTGGGCCCGCCCCGCCAACCCTTCCGGCCAGCCATAGTTCATCGCCGCCCAGCCCAGCCACACCAATAGGCCGAACAAGCCAAAGGTCATCAGCGCGAACCAGTTGAGGAAGGCGGCGGCGCCGCGGCGCAGATTGTCCAGCTCCACCGCGGCCAGCACCGCCAGCGGCAGCAGCAGCGGCATCGCGTCGGTGATGCTGGCGCGGTCGGACAGCGTCAGCAGCACCGCGATCATCAGCGTGAACAGCAGCGGCAGTTGCAGCTTGGGAGACTGCAGCTGGCGATTGCGGTACAGCGTCCACATGGCCAGCGGCCAAGCGGGGAAAGCGAACCACAAGACGTTCAGGCTGTAATAGCCGAAGTCGTGAAACAGCCTGACATGGCGAAAGCCGCTGGAGCCGCCCAGCGCGTAGCCGCCCCACCACTCGGCGTACACCGCCGGGTACAGACGCTGCAACAGCATCGGCCACACCAGGATGGCCGGCAGCGCCAGCAACAAGCCCAGCAACAGCGTGATCGCGTAATTCTTGCGCCGCCAGCCGCTGAAGGCCGGCAGCATCGCCGCCACCAGCCAGATCAGCATCAGGTCCACCAGGCTGCCGCCCAGAAAGGTCATCACGCTGGCGGCGCCCAAGAGCGCGCCGGCCAACCCCGGCGAACGCAGGGTCAGCGACAGCGCGTAGAAGGCGGCGGTAAGGCCGGCGAAGCTGGCGACGATGGGAGTCAGCTGATGGCCGGACTCCACCAGCCCGATGCAGCCTATCAGGATCATCACCACGCTGCGGCCGTGGCGGCGGCCGATCAGGTCGCGGCCCGCCATGCCGGCCAGCAGCAGCGACAGCGACATCAGCAGCGGCGTCGCCAGCCGCGCGGCGTCGTGCGCGGGCAGCAGCCAGGGCGAGAACAGCTTGATGCAGCCGGCCGCCAGCCAGTAATACAAGGGAGGATTGTCTAGATAGGGCGCGCCATTGAGCATGGGCAGCAGCCAATTGCCGCTGTCCAGCATGCCTTGGGCGATGGCCAGCACGAAGGGTTCGTCCGGCTTCCAGGGGTCGTGCCCGAGGATGCCGGGCCACAGCCAGATGAAACACAGCAGCAGCAGCACCCAGGGTTTTTCAGTCGGCTTGGCCAGCGTGCTGGCCTGAGCGGAATAAGTCAGCATCCCGTTGCCACCTTGTTGTTCCTAAGGATCTGATGATTATCCCACGCATGCGGCGCAGGCATGAAAAAAGGCAGCCGCGGGCTGCCTTTTTCGGGGTCCAGATACGGCAACGCGCTTAGCGCTTGAAGAAGCCGCCGAATTTCTGGTTGAACTTGTCCACGCGACCAGCGGTGTCCACGATCTTCTGCTTGCCGGTGTAGAACGGGTGGCAGTTGGAGCACACTTCGATCGAGAAAGCGTCTTTGCCCATGGTGGACTTGGTCACGAACTGGCTGCCGCAGGAGCAGGTAACGGACAGTTCTTTGTAGTTCGGGTGAATATCGGTTTTCATTTCTCTACCTTTCAAATCGGGTACAGGGGTTTTGCCTGTACTGCTTGCGAAACATCGCATTATCCGCCGTTTGGCCGCCGTTGACAAGCGCCAGCGGCCAACCTCGGATCAGGCGCGGCGCCAGGTCGTGCCGCCGGCGCCGTCTTCCAGCGCGATGCCCTTGGCGGTCAGCTCGTCGCGGATGCGATCAGACTCGGCCCAGTTCTTGGCGGCGCGCGCGTCCTTGCGCGCCTGGATCAGCGCTTCCACCTGCTCCGCCGACAGCTCGCCCTCGCCCACGCCGCCTTGCAGGAAGGCTTCCGGATCGCGCGCGAGCAAGCCCAGCACGCCGGCCAGATCCTTCAGCAGGCGGGCCTGCTGCGGATCGCGGCTCTTGTTCACTTCGCCGGCCAGCTCGAACAGCACCGCCACCGCTTCGGACGAGTTGAAATCGTCGTCCATCGCGGTCTTGAAGCGGGCGGCGTAGGCGTTGTTCCAGTCGATGCCATCGGACGCCGGCAGTTCGATGCCGCGCAGCGCGGTGTACAGGCGGGTCAGGCCGTGCTTGGCGTCATTCAGGATGCTGTCGGTGTAGTTGACCGGGCTGCGGTAGTGGCTGCGCACGATGAAGAAGCGGATCACCTCGCCGTCGAAGTGCTGCAGCACATCGCGGATGGTGAAGAAATTGCCCAGGCTTTTGGACATCTTCTCGCCATCGACATTGATGAAGCCGTTGTGCAGCCAGTAGTTGACGTACTGGTGGCCGTGCGCGCCCTCGGACTGGGCGATTTCGTTCTCGTGGTGGGGGAATTGCAAATCCTCGCCGCCGCCGTGGATGTCGAAATGCTCGCCCAGATGGTGGCAGCTCATCACCGAGCACTCGATGTGCCAGCCCGGACGGCCCTTGCCCCACGGGCTGTCCCAGGACGGCTCGCCCGGCTTGGCGGCCTTCCAAAGCACGAAGTCCAGCGGATCGCGCTTGTTCGGGTCCACTTCCACGCGTTCGCCGGCGCGCAGCTTGTCCAGCGTGCGGCCGGACAGCTTGCCGTAGCCTTCGAATTCGCGCACCGCGTAGTAGACGTCGCCATTGGCGGCCGGATAGGCCTTGCCGTTGGCGATCAGCGTTTCGATCATCGCGACCATGCCGCCCACGTGATGGGTGGCGCGCGGCTCGTGCGTCGGCGGCAGCAGACCCAGCGCGGCGGCGTCCTGACGCATGTCGGCGATGGTTTCCTCCACCAGCTGTTCCGGGGTGATGCCGCGCTCCAGCGCGCGCTTGATGATCTTGTCTTCGATGTCGGTGATGTTGCGCACGTAGTCGACTTGGTAGCCGGAAGCCTTCAGCCAGCGGTAGACCACGTCGAAGGCGGTCAGCATGCGCGCGTGCCCGATGTGACAGAGGTCGTAAACGGTCATGCCACAGACGTACATGCTCACTTTGCCGGGTTCGATGGGTTTGAACGCTTCCTTCTGGCGGGTCAGTGTGTTGTACAGGCTCAGCATGATCGAAAAAACCTATGGTTGATGATTCAAAGGGAAGAGATTGTAACAGAGCGGCGCCGGCTTCTGTCATTCGCGCCGCGACATTACGCGCTGAAACGCGCAAACGGCCGCCGCGCTCTGCGACGCGGCGGCCGTTTCTCGCCATCAATCGCGAATCAGACCCGCGGCCAGGCGATCGGGCGGTAATCCGGCAGACCGTCCTTGAACGGCGGGATGCGCTCGCCCTCCATCAGCGGCTTCACATAATCCAGGAAAGCCTGGGTGACGCTGAAACCGTCGGCGCCGATGAATTCCGGCGGCAGCCGCTTTTCCTTGTCCCCCACCGCCGACAGCGGCACTTCGGCCACATCCCAGCAATAGGGATGATCGTTCAGGCGCCTGATGCCGGCCATCAGCCCGGTTTTGCCGGCCAGCAGCCACTCCACCGCCTTCTCGCCCATCACGTAGGCCTGGCGGACGTCGGTGGCCGAGGCCAGATGGCCGCCGGCGCGCTGCAGGTAGTCCACCTGGGCCACGTGGGCGGAAATGCCGCGCTCGCGCAGGATCAGCTGGGCCAGCCAATGCCCGGCCCCGCCCAGCTGCTCATGGCCGTAGGTTTCGGATTTCTTGGCCTCGGCGACGAAGCGGCCGTCCGCGCCGGTGATGCCCTCGGCCACCGCGATCGCGCACTGGCCGTGCTTGGCCAGGCTGGCGTCCAGCGCGGCCAGGAAGCGCCCCTGGTCAAACGGCACCTCGGGCAGCAGCAACAGGTGCGGCGCCTCCTGCGGGCTGCGCGAGGACGCGGCGCAGGCGGCGGCCAGCCAGCCCGTATGGCGGCCCATGGTTTCCATGATGAACACTCGGCCCCAGCCCATGCTGGTCATGTCCAGCCCCACCTCGCGCATCGCGCTGGCCAGGAATTTGGCGGACGAGCCGTAGCCGGGGCTGTTGTCGGTGCCCATCAGGTCGTTGTCTATGGTCTTGGGAATGCCGATCACGCCCAGCTTGTAGCCGGTATGCTTTTCAAAATCCGCCAGCCGCTCGGCGCAGCCCAGCGAACCGTTGCCGCCATTGATCAACAGATAGCGGATGTCGTGCTTGGCCAGCACGTCGCGCAGGCGCAGCCAGTCCTCCGGCGCTTCCTCGAACGTGCCTATCATGCGGCGGCTGACGCCGAAGCTGCCGCCGGGCATGAAGGCGAGCTGGGCGATGGCGGTGTCGGACACGCTGTCGGTGTCGCACAGGCGATCATCCAGCAAACCGGCCAGGCCATCGTAGGCGGCATACAGGGAAAGTCCCAGACGGCGCGCGGTTTCAATCGCCCCCTGGGCGGAAGCGTTAAGAACGGCGGTGGGTCCGCCGGATTGCAGATATACAGCTCTTGGCTTGGTCATGATCGCAACCTGGATGAGAAACTGACGGAACAGGCGCGCCGTCGTCCGGACCGCGCCGATAACGCCACCACGATACCACTTGGGCGAAAGCCGCCTCAAGACCGATGACCGCGACAAAAAACGCTTCCTTGACCGGCGGCAAACCCGCTCGCCGGCGCGCCGGGGGAAAAGCGAGAAAGCATGCCCCGCCCTAACGATCAGTACTTTTTCACATTCAACGGCGGCAGGATGGCCGCGGCGCACGACACGCCATCCCGACACCCCTTTCCCCAGGAGGCTCCATGTCCAAACGACACGCCGCGCGTTTCCCGCGCGCCCTTCACGCCCTGATCCCCGCCGCGGCGCTGGCCATCGGCCTTGCCGGCCATGCGGCCGCCGCCGACAAATGGACCAGCCCTCAAGACGCGATCGGCCAGCTCTGGTCCGCCCGCATGCCGCTCGGCGCGAGCTGGACGCCGCAGCAATGCAGCAATTACAACGCATTGCCGGCGAACGTCCAGGCCGTAGTCCGAAATACCGGCTCCGGCCTGGTGGTGCCTCAGGTCAAGCAGGACCGCGCGGTGCTGACCAACGGCCTGAGGCAGATGGCTTCCTCGCTGCTGCAATACCAGCTGGCCACCGTCGCCGCCGGCCAGTTCTACCCTCCGCAAGTGGACGGCCCGTTCCTCATGAACGCCGCCTACTGGGCCGAATACGCCCGCTCGCCGCACGGCAACGAACGCAACCACCTGCCGGCAGTCGACATCGCCGGGCTGAATCTGAATCAATGCCCCAACCTGGACAACCTGGGACGGCAAGCCGCGATGGATCAGCTGAACCGCACCGCCGGCATCAGCAACAGCCTGCGCTGGCATTGCTACGCCAACCGCTTCCGCACGGTGGGCGGCGCGCAGATCCCTCTGACCGGTTACGTGGAGCTGACCCAGGCCGAATATGCTGACGACAATCAGTACGTCTACGCCGCAGCGGACGGCCGCGTCGTCTACGACTACGTCAACAGCCGCGTCTACTACACGGCCGCCCATTACAAGCAATGGAAAAAAAGCGACTTCGCGCCGGACCAGACCGGCGGCTACGGCTGCACGCCGGCCGGCAGCTGCTGCGACCCGTTCTTCGAAATCATAAGCTGAGCGCGCCTGCCGCAATAAAAACGGGCCGCCCCTGCATCGGGACGGCCCGCGCTTCCCCGAAAGGAACTTATTCCCGCGTCACCGCCCCGGCCGGCGCGTAGCGCTCGGCCCGGATCGGCGAATGCTTGGCCACGTAGTCCTTGAGCACCTCGGCGTCGACGAAGCCGGTGTTCACATAGCCCGGATGCTCGACCATCTTCGGGTAACCGTCGCCGCCGGCGGCGATGAAACTGTTGATCGCCACGCGGTAGCGCTTGGCCGGATCGATGGGCTTGCCGCCCGCCTCGGCCCGCTGCAGCTCGCCGCCGACGATGCGCAGCCTGACGCCGGCGAACTGGGCGAAGGCGCCCGCGCCCGGCGTCATCCGCGCCGCGGCCTTCAGATAATCCAGCGCCTCGGCTCCGCTCATGTCGACATAGGCCAGCGTGCTGCCGAACGGGAACACCTTGAGCACGTCCTTGTAGCTGACCACGCCGGCCGGCAGCGAGTCGCGGATGCCGCCGGAATTGATCACCGCGAAGTCGGCCTGGGTTCTGGCCATCATCGCCTCGCCGACGAACACGCCTAGATTGGTCGGCTGGCCGCGCACCACGGAACGATCGCCCTCCAGCTTGGCCGACAGCTCGCCCACCTTGACGCCCAGCTCGGCCTGGCCCTTGTCCTGATAGGCCTTGAGGAAGCTGCGCAGCTTGTTGTCTTCCGGGATCAGCTCGGTGTACGGCACCTTCTCGGTCTTGCCGTCGGCCGTCTTCACCGTCTTCACCGTCTTTTTCAGATTGACCGGAATCAGCTGGTACTTGGCCAGCTTGAGCTTGCCGTTGCGGAATTCGAAATCGGCGCGGCCGACGTATTTGCCCCACTCGTGCGCCTGCACGATCCAGGCGCCGTTCTGGCGGTCCGGCGCGCACGGCGCGCCCGGCACGTAGGCGTCGTCGCGGACGTTCTCGGCCTTCATGCATACCGGGTTCTGGCTATGGCCGCCGACGATCAGGTCCAGCCCCTTCACCGCGCGCGCCATTTCCACGTCGCCCGGCGCGTTGACGCCATGATTGCCGTCCGCGTAGTGGCCCATATGGGTGGCGGCGATGACGATGTCGGCCTGCTGGCGCAACTCCGGCACCAGGGCCGCGGCCTCGGCGATCGGGCTCTTGAACTCGATGCCCTTTATCTGCGCCGGATTCACCATCTTGGCGGTGTCGTCGGTGGTCAGGCCCATTACCGCCACCTTGACGCCGCCCAGGTTGAACATGGCGTAGGGATCGAACATCCGCTTGCCGTCCTGGTAGATATTGGCGGACAGCATGGGGAAATGGATCCATTTGCGCTGCTGCATCAGCACCGGCACCGGCTTGTCGAACTCGTGGTTGCCCACCGCCATCGCGTCGTAGCCGATGCGGTCCATGCCGCGGAAATCGGGCTCGGCGTTCTGCAGATCGGACTCCGGCACCCCGGTGTTGATGTCGCCGCCGGACAGCAGCAGCATGTAGCCGCCCTCGGCCTTCACCTCGGCGCGCACCTTGTCCACCACCGTCTTCTGCGCGGCGAGGCCGTATTCGCCGTCGGCGTTGGGCCAGAAGCGGCCGTGGTGGTCGTTGGTGTGCAGGATGGTGATCTTGTAGACCTTGCCGCTGTCGTAATTGCCCTTGCCCGGCGGCGTCGCGCAGGCGGACAGCAGGCCGGCGGCCAGCAAGGATGCGGCGATGGATTTGAGCTCGGTGCGCATTTTTTTCTCCTTATGAGCCGGGCTTCGCGCCCGAAAACCGTTTCCGCATGCAAAAATGGCGAACCCTGGGGCTCGCCATCCGGCAGCGCTGCGATGATTTACTTCCAGCTGTCCTTCAGACCGACGGTGCGGTTGAACACCGCCTTGTCGCCCTTCCGGTGTTCGTAGCGGTCGGTGACGAAGTAACCCAGGCGTTCGAACTGGAAGCGCGACTCCGGTTCCGCCTGCAGCACCGAAGCCTCGACGAAGGCCGGCACCAGCTTCAGCGAGTCCGGGCTCAGGAACTGGCGGAAGTCGACGTATTCGCCATCCTCGCCGCGCACCGCGTCAGGACGCTGCTCGGTGAACAGGCGGTCATACCAGCGCACGTCGGCCTGGATCGCATGCTCGGCCGACACCCAGTGGATCACGCCCTTGACCTTGCGGCCTTCCGGATTCTTGCCCAGCGTGTCGTGGTCGATCGAACACTTCAGCTCGACGATCTCGCCATTGGCGTCCTTCACCACCTCGTCGCACTTGATCACGTAGGAGTAGCGCAGGCGCACTTCGCCGCCGGCGGTCAGGCGCTGCCACTTCGGCGGCGGCGTTTCGGCGAAGTCGTCGCGCTCGATCCAGATCTCGCGGGCGATCGGCACGTCGCGCTCGCCGAATTCCGGATGGTGAGGATGGAACGGCGCGCTGCGGCTGGCGGTGACGGCGGCGTCGTAGTTGGTCAGCGTCACTTTCAGCGGATTGACCACGGCCATCACGCGCGGCGAGTCGTTTTCCAGCGTCTCGCGCACCGCGCCTTCCAGGATGGCCATGTCGATGATGTTTTCGCTCTTCGACACGCCGATGCGTTGGGCGAACAGCTTGATGCCGGCCGGGCTGTAGCCGCGGCGGCGCATGCCGGCGATGGTGGGCATGCGCGGATCGTCCCAGCCGGTGACGGCGCCGTCGTTGACCAACGCCTGCAGCTTGCGCTTGGAGGTCAGCGCGTACAGCAGTTCCAGGCGGGAGAATTCGATCTGCTGCGGATGGTGGCCGATGCTGATGTTGTCCAGCACCCAGTCGTACAGCGGGCGATGGTCTTCAAACTCCAGCGAGCACAGCGAATGGGTGATGCCCTCGATGGCGTCGGAGATGCAATGGGTGTAGTCGTACATCGGGTAGATGCACCACTTGTCGCCGGTGCGGTGGTGGTGCACGCGGCGGATGCGGTAGATGGCCGGATCGCGCAGATTGATATTGCCGGAGGCCATATCGATCTTCAGGCGCAGCGTCTTGCTGCCGTCCGGGAACTCGCCGTTCTTCATGCGGGTGAATAGGTCGAGGTTTTCTTCCGGCGTGCGGTCGCGGTAGGGGCTGTTCTTGCCCGGCTCGGTCAGGTTGCCGCGGTACTGGCGCATTTCCTCGGCGGACAGATCGTCCACATAGGCCTTGCCGGCCTGGATCAGCTCGACGGCGTAGCCGTACAGGCGGTCGAAATAGTCGGATGCGTAGCGCACCTCGCCGTTCCACTTGAAGCCCAGCCAGGAGATGTCCTGCTTGAACGCCTCGACGAACTCGTCCGATTCCTTTTCCGGATTGGTGTCGTCCATGCGCAGATTGCACTGGCCGTTGTAGTCTTCGGCCAGGCCGAAGTTGATGCAGATCGCCTTGGCGTGGCCGATGTGGGCGAAGCCGTTCGGCTCGGGCGGGAAGCGGGTCACCACCGAGCTGCGGCGGCCGGTGGCCAGATCCTCGTCGATGATGCTGCGAATGAAGTTGTTGACAACCGGCGCGTTGTTTTCCGTGCTCATGTTCTGGCTGTGGGTCTGGATAGCGAATCGGCCATTGTAACCGATTTTTCCGCCATTTTCGCCAAGCGGCCCATTCCTCGCTCCAGCCGCCGGCCGCGCGGAGCCGGCGGACTCAGTCCGCCCGCTCCAGCGCCGCTTCCCACAAGGCTTTCGGCAACGCGTATTTGCCGCTGACATGGTGCTCCAGCGACAGGATGCGCCAGCCGTCGGCGAACAGCTCGCGCACCGCCCGCTCGTCGAAAAACCGCTTGGGCGCGCCGTCCACCAGATAATAATCCGGCGCGATTTCCGGATGACCGCTGGCGCCGTGATGGTGGTCGTCGGTCGCGTTCAGCCGGCACAGCAGCGTGCCGCCGGGCGGCAGACACTGGCGGATGCGCTCCACGATCTCCACCGTTTCGTCCCAAGGGAAATAATGTAGCGACAGACTAGCCACCACCGCGCCCGGCCGCACGCCATCCAGTGGAAACGGTTGCCGAACATCCCTGCAATGAAACTTGCCGCCGGGCGCGCGGCAGACAGCAGCGGCAATCGAGCCGGCAGATAGATCGAAGGCGATCAACTCCAGTCCCGCGCCGAGCAGCTCGACCGAATCCTCGCCCTCGCCGCAGCCTATCTCCAGAACCGGCCCCAATCTGCCCGCCTCCCGCAGCAGCGGCAGCCAGCGCGCCAGCCACGGGTCCCGGCTCTCGGACGGGTCAGGCCGGCTCACGAACCTCGCCCAGAAAATCGGCCAGCGGGCGGCGCTGTTTGCCCGCAGCGTCGAAATTGCCGTTTGCCAGATAAGCGGCAAAAGCCGGCTTCAAGGCCTGCCATTCGCCATCCAGCATGGAAAACACGTGGGTGTCGCGGTTGCGGCGCTTGACCACCATGGCCTGGCGCAAGGTGCCCTCGAACTGGAACCCCAGGCGGCGGGCGGCGGCGGCGGAGGCGGCGTTGCGCGAATCGCAGCGCCATTCGCAGCGGCGGTAGCCCAGCTCGAAGGCGGCCTTCAGCAGCAGGAACACGGCCTCGGTGGCCAAACGGGTGCGGCGCAGCGACGCCGAAAAATTGACGTGGCCGATCTCGATGGCTCCGTGGGCCTGGACCATCTGCCGATAGCCCAGGAAACCCAGCGGCTGCTCCGAGTCTTTGGCGCACACGATGTAGAGCGCGGTGTCCGACTGCGCCACGGTCAGCGCCAGCCAGGTCATGAATCCATCCTCATCGGCGAACGGACCATAGGGAAGATGCTCCCAATGCTCGTCATCGCCGGCGAACAGCCGGAACAGCGCCGCGCCGTGGCGGGGCGCGTCCAGCGGACGCAGGGACACGGTCTCGCCTTGGATGGCGGCCTCGGGCGCCTTCCCGGCGGAACGCCAGTCGGGCAGAAGCTGGATCGGGGAAAATATCTGCGGAGAGTGCATGTTCAGGCGACCGTTTCTGTTTTTTTCCATGTAAATGGCGGGCCCGGCACCGCGAACGCGGCGCCGGGTCGCGAAAACCAGGTCATTTTGCTACAAAACGGCAATCCGCGTTACCCATTTCGAGTTTGGCGCGGACAGACTCATGCCAGAGTCCTGCCAGTCAACCGCTCCAGCTGCCGCAGCGGCGACTTGGCCGGGTCGTCCATCTGGTCCAGCGGCAGCCACAGCGTCTGCTCCAGCATGAACTGGCCGGACATCACCGCGTGGGACGCGTGGTCGGAGAAGCAGATCCAGGCGCCGCCCGGCGCGAACGGCACCGTTTCCTGCGGACAATCGCGCTGGTACGCCAGATCGGCCTTCATCGCGTCGTGCAGGTGCAGCATGATGTGGTCGTAGCCGCTGCGCTTGCGCTTGGTGATCTTCAGCGCCGCCAGCAAGGCGGCCGATCCCGGCCATTGGGCCGGCACCCGCGGCAGCATCTTTTTGGCCATATCCTCGAACGGCTCGCCGACGCGCCACACCCGCGGCTCGCCCGCCGGGTTGATGTTGCAGAACACGCGCAGGATGCGCTCGCCGTAGGTGGGGCGGGACGGGAAGGCGTCCACGTGCAGGCGGCTGTCGTCCTTGCGCCACGAGGTCTTGCGGTCTTCCACCCGCACCAGGCGCAGGCTGGTGGGCGCGGCGCGGGTCTTGCCCTGGTATTCCGGCAGCACCCGGGCCAGGAGGTCGGCCGCCGCGCGCTGGTAGCGGGACACCAGCGAGCGCACCGCGCGCTGCGCGTCATCCCCGCCCAGCACGCCGTGCAGCGCGCCGTTGTCCGGCTCCAGGCTGATGTTCTTGCGCTTGGGATCGGCGATGGCCGGGTTCAGCAACGCCTGCTCGGCGGCATCGAGCGTAAAGCCGAAATTCGGCACATGCAGCACCGCGCCCGCCTCCAGCCTGCTCACCAGCCCCGTATCCCCATCCTTCACTCCGACAATGCGTTCCGCCATGATTTCGTCTCCCATCCCGGCAATCATCCAATATTTCGAGAGGCGCGGGCTTGCCGCGCCGCGCAAACCGGCAAGGGTACACCCAAAGCCGCCGCGCCGGCAGCCCCGCTCCGGCGCAGGCCGGCCAGCGCCTTGATTCGCCTGGAAAATCGCCGCGCGCAAAGCCCCTACCGCCACGCGGGCGATTGGCGAGAATAAACGGTTGTTTATGCTGATTTTTTTGCCAGAATGCGGCATAATGGCCGGCTGCCTGAATTCGACGTGAACGCATGACTACTCCGCAAGCCAAACCAATCGATTCCTACCGCAAGTACTGGGCCAGCCGTTTCGGCACCGCCCCGTTCCTGCCGATGACCCGCGCCGAAATGGACGAGCTGGGTTGGGACTCCTGCGACATCATCCTGATCACAGGGGACTGCTACATCGACCATCCGAGCTTCGGCATGGCGCTGGTGGGCCGCCTGCTTGAGGCGCAAGGCTTTCGCGTCGGCATCATCGCCCAGCCGGACTGGCACAGCGCGGACGCGTTCCGCGAACTGGGCAAGCCGAATCTGTTCTTCGGCGTCACCGCCGGCAATATGGATTCGATGATCAACCGCTACACCGCCGACCGCCGCGCGCGCTCCGACGACGCCTACACGCCGAACGCCGAGCCGAACAAGCGCCCTGACCGCGCGGTCACCGTCTACGCCCAGCGCTGCCGCGAAGCCTACCCCGGCGTCGGCGTGATGATAGGCAGCATCGAGGCCAGCCTGCGCCGCATCGCCCATTACGACTACTGGAGCGACAAGGTGCGCCCGTCGGTGCTGGTCAACTCCAAGGCCGACATCCTGCTGTACGGCAACGCCGAACGCGCGCTGGTGGAGATCGCCCACCGCGCCGCCAAGGGCGAGAAGCTGTCCGAGATGCGCGACATCCGCGGCACCGCCTTCATCGTGCCGCACGGCTGGCGCCCGGACGAAGAATGGCAGGAGATGGATTCTAGCGTGGTGGACATCCCGGGCCGCGTCGACCCGCACCTGAACCCGTATCAGGAAATTCCGGAGCAGGCGGCCGAAGCCACCAAGGGCATCGATCCGTCCAAGCCGCAGGTGATCCGCATCGAATCGCGCGAAGAGCGCCTGGCCAAGCGCCGCGCCGAGCGCGCCAAGACCGTGATCCGCATCCCGGCCTACGAAGCCGTCGCCCACGACCCGGTGCTGTACGCCCACGCCAGCCGCACGCTGCACCTGGAATCCAACCCCGGCAACGCCCGCGCGCTGGTGCAGATGCACGGCGAGCGCGACGTGTGGCTGACCCCGCCGCCTATCCCGCTCGTCACCGAGGAAATGGACTTCGTCTACGGCCTGCCCTACGCCCGCAACCCGCACCCGGCCTATGGCGACGCCCACATCCCGGCCTGGGAAATGATCAAGTACTCGGTCAACATCATGCGCGGCTGCTTCGGCGGCTGCACCTTCTGCTCGATAACCGAGCACGAAGGCCGCATCATCCAGAGCCGCTCGGAAGAATCCATCCTGCACGAGATCGAGGAAATCCGCGACAAGACCCCGGGCTTCACCGGCCACATCTCCGACCTGGGCGGCCCGACCGCGAACATGTACCGCTTGAGCTGCAAGGACCCGAAGATCGAGTCGTCCTGTAGAAAGCTGTCCTGCGTGTTCCCGGACATCTGCGAAAACCTGAACACCGACCACAGCCACCTGATCCAGCTGTACCGCAAGGCGCGCGCGCTGCCGGGCGTGAAGAAGATCAACATCCAGTCCGGCCTGCGCTACGACCTGGCCGTGCGCTCGCCCGAGTACATCAAGGAGCTGGTGCAGCACCACGTCGGCGGCTATCTGAAGATCGCCCCGGAACACACCGAGGACGGCCCGCTGTCCAAGATGATGAAGCCGGGCATGGGCGCCTACGACAAATTCAAGGAGCTGTTCGAGCGCTTCAGCCGCCAGGCCGGCAAGGAACAGTACCTGATCCCCTACTTCATCGCCGCCCACCCGGGCACCAGCGACGAGGACATGATGAATCTGGCGCTGTGGCTGAAGAAGAACAACTTCCGCCTGGACCAGGTGCAAACCTTCACCCCGACGCCGATGGCGATGGCCACCACCATGTGGCACACCCGCCGCAATCCGCTGAAGCGCCTGAGCCGCAGCTCGGAAAAAGTGGACGTGGTGCGCGACGGCTACCGCCGCAAGTTGCACAAGGCCTTCCTGCGCTACCACCATCCGGACAACTGGCAGATCATCCACGACGCGCTGATCCAGATGGGCCGCAGCGACCTGATCGGCCACAGCAAGCACTGCCTGATCCCGCCGACGCCGCCGGGCGACAAAGCCGCCGCGGTGCGCCACAAGATGGGCGCGCCGATGAACCGCGGCAAGTCCCCCAGCGCCCGCCAGCCGCAGCAGGGCCAGCGCGCCAAGCCGGCCGCGGCCGTCGGCGCGCGCGGCCAGGGCGGCCGGCCGGCCTCGAGCAAGCCGCAGACTGGCCGCTCGCCGGCCAAACCCGGCGGCAAGACCGGCCGCAGCCGCTGACGCCGCCCCGCCAGAAAACGCCGCCTACCGCGGCGTTTTTCTCGCCGGCGCGCCCGGCATGCCAACACGCTGGCGCCGCGCCCGGACTAGGGGCACAATGTTGCGAGCGGCATGCCATAAACGGTAACACTCGACCGCGAAACTGAATGCCGCGGCAGAGCGCCCCCCCTCCCCATCGCCAAACCGCTCTCTCCCGAGGGAGCGGTTGGGGAACGGGGCCGCAACACGCCAACTCGACACCTCCGCCCACGAGACACAGCCATGATCCGCATCCCCTTCGACCACAGTTACGCCCGCGACCTCCCCGACGCCTGGGCGCCGGTGCGGCCGGAAACGCCGCCCGCGCCGGAGCTGCTGTACTGGAACGCCGAACTGGCCGGCGAACTGGGCCTGGATGCCGAACACGCCAGCGAGGCCGAGCTGGCGCGGCTGTTCTCCGGCGCGGACATCCCCGAAGGCGCGCAACCGATCGCGCAGGCCTATGCCGGCCACCAGTTCGGCGGACTGTCGCCGTCGCTGGGCGACGGGCGCGCGCTGCTCTTGGGCGAAGTGACGGACCGAAACGGCCAACGGCGCGACATCGCCCTCAAGGGCAGCGGCCAGACGCCGTTCTCGCGCCGCGGCGACGGCAAGGCCGCCGTCGGGCCGATGCTGAGGGAGTTGATCGTCGGCGAAGCGATGCAGGCGCTGGGCATCCCCACCACCCGCGCGCTGGCGGTAACGGCCACCGGCGAGCCGGTCTACCGCGAGCGTCCGCTGCCCGGCGCGGTGCTGGCCCGGGTCGCCGCCAGCCATCTGCGCGTCGGCACCTTCCAGTACTTCGCCATCCGCGGCGAAACCGGCATGCTGAAAAAACTGGCCGACTACACCATCGCCCGCCACTATCCGGAGCTGGCCGGACAGGACGGCCGCTACCTGGCGCTGCTGGCCGCCGTGACGGAGCGCCAGGCGGCGCTGATCGCCAGCTGGATGCACGCTGGCTTCATCCACGGCGTGATGAACACCGACAATATGGCGCTGTCCGGAGAGACCATAGACTACGGCCCCTGCGCCTTCATGGACGCCTACTACCCCGGCACCGTGTTCAGCTCGATAGACCACCAAGGCCGCTATTCCTACGGCAACCAGCCGGCCATCGCCCAATGGAACCTGGCCCGCTTCGCCGAAACGCTGCTGCCGCTGATCTCGCCGGACGATCCGGCCGCCGCCGTGCCGGCCGCGACCCAAATCGTCGAAGGCTTCGAGGAACAATACCAGCGCCGCTGGCTGGAACAGGCGCGCCGCAAGCTGGGCCTGGAAGGCGAGCGCGACGGCGATCAAGCGCTGGCCGACGACTGGCTGATGCTGCTGGCAGCCCACGGCGTCGACCACACGCTGGCCTGGCGCTATCTGGCCGACGAGGCGGAGGGCAAGCCCGAGCGGCTGACATCTCTGTTCCCGTCGCCGGAGGCGCTGGCGCCCTGGCTCAAGCAATGGCACGCCCGCCATGTGCCGCGCACTCGCCGCCCGCCCGACATCGCCGCCGCGATGCGCCGCGAAAGCCCGTTCTACATCCCGCGCAACCATCTGGTGGAAGAAGCATTGGACGCCGCCAGCGAACGCGGCGACATGAAGCCGGCGCTGAAGCTATTGGAAGCGCTGCGCCAGCCTTTCACCGAGCGCGAAGGCCTGGAACGCTACGCGCTGCCGGCGGAGCCGGAACTGGCGGAAGGGTATAGGACGTTTTGCGGGACGTGATGACATATTCTCCCGCCATGCCTATTTAAGAAAACGTATCAATTTCCTGACACGTTTTTCACCATCACATAATCATCCATCACAAAGCCATTGCCGATATCGGCCGCCACCTCTTCCCGCACGGCGAAGCCGCGTTTTTCATACACGGCGATGGCCTCGGCGTTGTGGCGGTTGACGGTCAGCATCAGGGCGGCGCAGCCCGTCGCGCGGGCGGCGGCTTCCGCCTCGTCCATCATCCGGCCGCCCAGCCCTTTTCCCCGCGCTTCTTCCAATAGATACAACTGCTCCAGCTTCATTTCGCCGGGCTGTCCAGTCAGCGCGTAGCTGCAATAGCCTACCGGCCGGCCATCCACCCGCAACAGGCGGAACCAGCGGTCCGGCGCGTCCAGATAGCGGCTCAGCTTCTCCGGCGTGTAGCGGCCGGACACCATGTAGTCGATCTGCTCTTTACTGATCATGCCGATGAAATGCTTGCCCCAGATGGCGGCGCCCAGCGCGGCGACGGTTTCGAAATCGGCGGCAGTCAGGGGATCGAGGGTGAAGGCGGCATTCATCAACGCAAGCTCCTGGAAACGAATGACATGACAGGGGGCGGACTGCGGGATATGGCTGAAGCATTCTCGAATGGCCTGGCCAGGCTGTCCAGCGCCGCGCGCGGACGACATTCCCTACGCAAACCATCATTGCGGAAATCCGGTCCGCCGCGCATAAACAAGACAATGCCCGCCGACAAGGGAACCGTCCATGGCCTCCACCCTCAAGCTGTCGCAACTGATCAGCTCGCTCAGCTACGCGCTGGACATCACCGAAGGCCAGCCCGAGGGCCATTGCGTCCGCAGCTGCTGGATAGGCATGCATATCGGCCGCGCGCTGGGATTGGCACCGCAGGAGCTGTGGGACCTCTACTACGCCATCCTGCTGAAAGACCTGGGCTGCAGCAGCAACGCCGCCCGCATCTGCGAGCTGTACCTGACCGACGACCGCAGCTTCAAGCAGGACTTCAAGCAGGTGGGCGCCAGCCTGCCGCAGATGCTGGGCTTCGTGTTCAGCAACACCGGCACCCACGCAGCCGGCTGGCGCGAGCGCGCGGCCTCCATCGTCAACGTGCTGCGCCGCGGCAAGGAAATGGCGGATGAACTGATCAACACCCGCTGCCACCGCGGCGCGGACATCGCCCGCCAGCTGCGCTTCAACGAAAACGTGGCCAACGGCATCCAGTATCTGGACGAGCATTGGGACGGTTCCGGCCGTCCGCTGGGCCTGCAGCGCGACGCCATCCCGCTGAACGCCCGCATCGCGCTGCTGGCCCAGGTGATAGACGTGTTCCATGTCACCCACGGCCGCCACGCGGCGCTGGACGAGGCGGTGCGCCGCGGCGGCGGCTGGTTCGACCCGGAGCTGGTGGCCGCCTTCCGCGGCGCCGGCCGCGACACGGCGTTCTGGCAGCGGCTGGAGTCCAACGACATCGAACGCGCGGTGATGGAGCTGGAGCCGGCCCAATGCACGGTGCCGCTGGACGACGACTATATGGACGAGATCGCCGAGGGCTTCGGCCAGGTGGTGGACTCCAAGAGCCCGTTCACCGCCGGCCACAGCCTGCGCGTCGGCCACTACGCCGACCGCATCGGCGAGGAGCTGGGCCTGAATCCGCAGCGGCGGCGCTGGCTCAAGCGCGGCGCCTTGCTGCACGACGTGGGCAAGTTGGGCGTCAGCAACACCATTCTGGATAAGCCAGGCAAGCTGACGCCGGAAGAATGGGAGGCGGTGAAACTGCATGCCGGCTACACCGAAACCATACTCGGCCGCATCGAATCGTTCGCCGAACTGGCCAAGGTAGCCGGCGCCCATCATGAGCGCCTGGACGGCAAAGGCTATCCGCGCGGCCTCGCTGGCGGCGAGATCGCGCTGGAAACCCGCGTCATCACCACCGCCGACATCTTCGACGCCATCCATGCCGCCCGCCCCTACCACCCGGAAAATCCGGTGCCGGCAACGCTGGCCATCATGCGGAAAAACCTGGGTAGCGCGCTGGACCCGGCCTGCTTCGAGGCGCTGGAAGCCGTGCTGCGGGAAGAGGACGCGCTGGAAAGCGATGTCATCTGCCTGACCTGAACCCGCCAGCAGCCCTTCCCGTTATCGGATGCGCGACAAACTCGACCGCCTCGCCGCCGACCTGAAGCTGGATTCGCCAGAGCGGGAAACCCTGCGCCTGCGCTTCGGCCTCGCCTGCGCGCGGCGCGTCGCCCACCTGCTGGAAAGCGAAGACGTGCGCGCCTGCCTGGACGGCCTGGAACGCTACCTGAGGGGAGAGATGAGCCGCGACGCCCTGGGCGCGCTTGCCGCCCGCGCGGCGACGCTGGCCGGCGCGCATCCGGGCTCCCGCTCGCTGGACGGCTGCGGCCATGCGGCGGTATCGGCCAGCTACGCGGTTGCGCGGGCCTTGGCCGGCCAGGCGCGGCAAGCGGCCGAGTACGCGGCCTATGCCATGGTCTACGGCCAGGGCGGCTACGGCGCGGCGATGGCGCCGGAGTCGTTCGAGCCTGAGTTTGAATGGCAGGCGGCTTGTCTCGCCGAACTGGCTCGCGAGATGAGAATCGGCTGACAATAGCACTTTTCCCGCCGGACCATTCACGCCATGCCTGCGCACCGGATACGCAAAGCCGCCCCCGCCGACCTGGCGCGGATGAACCAGGTGGCGTTCAAATCCAAAGCCCACTGGGCCTACACTGCGCGCCAGCTGGAAGCCTGGCGCGACGACTTGACGACGCCAGCCGACACCCTGGCGAGCCATCCCACCTTCGTCGCGGAAATGAGCGGCACAGTCGTGGGCTTCGCCCAGCTGAACCCGCGCGCCGAGCCATGGCGGCTGGAGTCGCTGTGGGTGCTGCCGGAATGCATGGGCTGCGGTCTGGGCAAGGCGTTGCTGACGCAAGCGCTGGAGATCGCCCGCGCCGCCGGCCAGACCGATATCGCGATAGACGCCGATCCCAACGCGCTGGGCTTTTACCAATCCCGCGGCGCTCGCCGGCTGGCCGACGTCGCCGCGCCGATAGACGGCCAGCCCCAGCGCGTCAGGCCGCAATTGCTGCTGGCCACCTTGCCGCCGGACTAAGCGAGCCAAAAAATCAGGCGTACGCGTCGATGCCCCGCACGGAAGCCCGCCCAACAGCCGGCCCCTCGCCGGGATGGCTGCTCCGCCAGTTCTGATAATCCTTCCACGCCTGCCCCAGCCGTTGGCTGGCGCTGCTGTCGCCCTGCATCGGCGTCAGCTCCACGCCCAGGCGATTCAAGATGCGGAAGATGCCGTCCACGTCCTTCTGGCTGAGGAACTCCGGTTCCGCAGCCTCCGCGTTGCGCGCGTCTTGCTGCTCGACATGGGCCCATCTTTCGAAAGCGGCCTGATCGCCGGCCTGCCCCAGGCTATCGGTCGCGGCCGCCTTCACCCTGTCGTCGTCCTGCAACGCCTGGTGCAGCGCCTGCAAACGCTCCAGCACGCCCTGCCCTTGCTGGTCGTTCCGCACCCGCCCCTCCACATTGGCCAGGTCGGCCATGCCTCCCACGGTCGCGTATTGCGGGGTCAGGCCCTTCGCCTTCATGTCCGCCAGCCAGCTCAGATCGCGCTTGTAGTAGCTCATCGGGTCCACCATCCCGCGCTGAGTCAGCGGCAGCAGCGATTCCGCGTCGTCCTCGGACAACACGCCGCCGGCCCGCAGCAATTGGCTGTACTGCTTGACCTGCTCGACCGACAAGTTCGCGATATCGGTTCCCTTGATCAATCGCAGCATCGACAGGCTGATGCCGTACTGCGCCTGCGCCTGCTGCCCCGCCAGCGCTTCGGCCGCCTGTTTCGCCGGGCTGACAGGCGCTTGCTGCGGCAACTGCTCGCCCGCCACTTCCGTCGACGGCTTGGCGGGCTCCTTGAACACCTTCTTGTCCGCCTCGTCCGCCGGCTTCAGATCGATGCCGAGCTTGTCGCCCGGGTGCCGGAACTGCCATGTCCGATACGCCTGCAGCGCCTGGCGGGCCCACGCGCCATCCTCCAAATCGGAAGATGGCGGCGGCAGCTCCACGCCCGCACGCCGCATGGCCCGGCCTATCGACTCCGCGGTCTCCCGGTCCAAAACCAGCGCTTGACCGTTGGCCTCGGCCTTCTCGGCCGATCGCGCCCAGCGCTCCAGATTCAGCAGATCCTTGGCCTGCGACATGCCGCCCTCGGTGGCGGACTGCACGTCGTCCTCGCTCTGCAGGGCGTCGTGCAGCGCCGCCAGCTTCTCCAGCGTTTGCTGCGCCCTCTCGTATCCCTTGATCGCATAGTTGGCGAAACGCAGCGACACCTCTCCCGCCTTGACGCCGGCCACCTCGTCATCGCGCCGCTTGGAGAAAACATCCAGCGCGTTGACGGCGCCAGAGCCTTTCCAGCCCTTGTTTTCGATGTCGGCGCGAATCACCGCGGCCGTCTCGCCGTCCATCTCGTCATTCGCGCCCAGAATCTCCGTCAGCGCGTGCAAATCCCGCCCGGACATGCTGCGCACGTCGTATTGCTTCAGCAGTTGCAGCGTCCGGGTGCTCAAGCCGTAGCGCGATTCCGGCGAGCCGACAACACGGCCGTTGAGATCCCGCAACGGTTCGGGCTTGCCGCCGCCGCCCTCGTCCGCGACACCCTGGACCCGGCTGCTGAAAACGGCGGCCGCTTGCGGCCGGAAGGAGACGGTCAAGCCATTATTCACAATCACGATTCTGCCCCTGAATATCCAACCACTTTTCATATCGACCATTTCGGTGCAATATTTAGTCAAAATTTAAACAAAAGCAGCAATCCGACAACAAAACAGCGCGTTCGCGCGCACTATTCACAAAATCGCCTGCAAACATGCACTTCATCTTCGACATAGACGGCACCCTCTGCTTCAACGGCGCCAGCATCAGCCCCGCCATCCAAAACGCGCTGGCCGAGCTGGAGCACCGGGGCCACCAGATAGGCTTCGCCTCCGCCCGCCCTTACCGCGACATGCTGCCCTTGCTGGACGAGCGCTTCCACGACGGCCTCTTCATCGGCGCCAACGGCGCGATGACCTGGCACCGGCGCACGCTGGTGGATCTCTCGCCGCTTCCTGACGACACGCTGGAGCAGCTGTTCGAACTGACCGAACGCCATGCCGCTTCCTGGCTGGCCGATCTGGACTGGCATTACCACTACAGCGGCGATCTCGCCCATCCCTTCATGAGCCTGGTGGATCCGGGACGGCTGGCCCGCCAGGTGGAACGCGGCGAGGTCCGCCGGGCCGCGAAACTGTTGGTCACCGACTGCGAAGACAGCGCCGGATTGCAACAGGCGCTGGCGCGGCGCTCGGACATCCGCATCCATCACCACTCGGACCAGCAGATCGTCGACATCACCGCCGCCGGCGTGGACAAGGCGGCCGCGCTGGCCCGCCACGGCATCGCGGCGGATGACATGGTGTGTTTCGGCAACGACAGCAACGATCTCCCGATGTTCGCCGTCGCCCGCCACGCGGTGCAGGTCGGCAGCCATCCGCAATTGCAGCCGCACGCGGCGGAAGCGATTGCGCGTGACGAAAACACGGAGCGGGAACTGATCGCCGCGATGCGGCGCTTGGGCGAGCGTTTCACCGCCGCTTAGGATGCGGCCAGCGCGCCCAGGCTGGCGGCCGTCACCATCGCCAAACCGGCCAATTGCAACGGGCTGGGCGCCTGGCCCAGCAGCGCGCCTCCGGCCAAGACCGCGACCGCAGGCTCCAGGCTCATCAGCACGCCGAACGAGGCCGCGCTCATCCGGCGCAGCGCGGCCAGCTCCAACAGATACGGCAGCGCCGGCATCAGCAGAGACAATCCCGCCAGTCGCAGCAATGCGCCGGCGTCAGGCAAGCCGCCAGCCAGGCAAACCGGCAAGGCGAGCAAGGCGGCCACCGGCAACGCCAGGGCCACGCCATCGCTGCCGCGGCAGAGGTCGCCGGCCCGCCTGAGCAGCGCGATGTAAGCCGCCCAGCACGCCGCGCCCAACAGCGCCCAGGCCAGGCCGGCCGGATCCGCCATCCAGCGCTCGCCATGCCGCGCCAGCGCCAGAATGCCGGCCAGAGCCAGCAACGGCCACCAGCCGCGCCTGGGCCCCTTGTCCGTCCGCCATGCCAGCAGCAGGGGCCCCAGCAGATTGATCGCTACCGCCAGCCCTTGGGGCAACGTGAGAATGGCGGCGAAAAAGCTTCCCAGCATGCCGGCCATCGCCAGGCCCAGTCCGAGCAGAACCCGCCATGCGCCGCCAGGCAGCCGCGGCCGGGCCGAACGCCGCCACAGCGACAGCAGCGCGGCGGCGAACACCAGGCGCCAGGCTGTCGCATGCAGCGCGCCCAGCGTCTGCGTCTCGGATTGCGACAATGCCGCGCCGAACTGCACGCAGCACATGGACAAGACTGCCAATCCGGCGCCGGACAGCACCCGCGCCCTGTCGGGCCATCCTGTCGCCTCAATAGGTGACGAACTCACCGCGCAGCCTCCGCTTCATCTGCCGATGCCGGTCCGCCAGTTCCGGCGTCAGGCCCTCGCCGCCCAGATGCACCAGCGCCGCGCCGCCCAGCTCCTCCCTGGCCAGGCCGACGACGGCATCGACGCCGCCCGCTTGCTCCCCGATCAGCCTGAGCAACACCAGCGCATGGCGCATGTCGTCGGTGATCAGGCCAATGCGGGCGGCCCGCGCCGCGTCCGGCCCGTTGACGCCGATCGACCAGCGCGCGCGGCGCAGCATCGCCGCATCGTTGGCGCCGTCGCCCATCGTCACCAGGCGGTCCGGACCGCCGGCTCGGCGCGCCAGGGTCAGCGCCAGCGCGGCCTTGGCGCGGTCGCCCACCATGGCGCAGGCCTCGACGATCCTGCCCAGCGCGGAGGAGGCGGGGCTGGCCGCCCTCTCGCCATGCGTATAGGAAATGCCCAGTTCTTCGCGGTACAGGCGGCGAAACCGCTGCCGCAGCCGTTTCCTGCCGGCATCCGAAAAATGCCGCCTCCGCGTCGAGCCGTCCATCCACACCTCAGACTCTCGGTCGATCAGCTCGTAGGCATCGCGCAGATAAGCCCTCACCCAGGCGATTTCGACATCCCAGCGGCCAAGCCGGCGCAGCAGCGCCTCGGCCTCCCGCAAGGGAAACGGAGAGCCCAGCAGCCGGCCAGGCGACAGCCAGCCGCACCGCTCGGCCACCGCCCGGTAAGGCTGCTGCGGCGCCGTGGTGATGCCCGCCCGCTGCCAGCCCATCTCGTCCAGCCGCCGCGCCATGTCGGCCGCGCCCGGCGTCTCCCGCGACCTCAGCGCCAAGCGCTCCAGGTAAGCGTAATCGGCGCCGGCGGCCAACAGCAGGGGCAAGGCGAAGATGGTGTCGGTGCCCTCCTGCGCCAGCGTGTAGCCGCCGTCGGGCCGCGTCTCGCGGCGCCTGGCACCCTCCGGCCGCCGCGAGGCTTCGGTATCGGCGCTGAACGCCGCGTAACCCTCTGCGTATAGGATCTGGCCATACGACGGCGCGGCATCGATCCCGCCCGCCGCCGGCGCCAGGCAGGCGGACAGCGCTTCGGCGATGAAATCCCCCAAGAACAGCGGCCCCTCCACATCGCTGGCCAATAGCCAGCCCCCGGGCAGGATGCGGGCCGCATCGGCCATCGTCCCCAGACTCGCCGCCGCCAAGCCGCCGATATCGTCAGTCTCCATCGCGCTTTCCCGATAGCTGGATGATGCTTCCGGTATAGGGAGGCGGCCCGAGGGCGGCAACGGACTGCGGTTTGTCCTTACTGTCCGGCAAGCGGATGCCCGCCGCCGGCCTTGCCCGCCGAACACCGATGTATACTGCAGGCATAATCACAACAAGCTGCAATCGCCATGATCCTCGTACACACGCCCAATCCCAAGGAAGTCGCCGCCTACCTCGACCTGTTCCGG
Organism: Chromobacterium sp. Ag138; assembly: GCF_055181315.1. Classification (NCBI taxonomy): domain Bacteria; kingdom Pseudomonadati; phylum Pseudomonadota; class Betaproteobacteria; order Neisseriales; family Chromobacteriaceae; genus Chromobacterium; species Chromobacterium sp. Ag138. The sequence goes on along the minus strand of NZ_JBUPWA010000001.1, from coordinate 4,831,955 downwards.
GCGGCCATGCCGGAGGAAAGCTTCGCCAGCCTGGACCAAGCCGATCTCGGCCAAGTCCGCCACCTGATCGCCTGGGGCCTGCCCGATGGGCTGATCGCCCGCCTGCCCAAGCTGCGGTCGGTGTTCGCGCTGGGCGCCGGCGTGGACAAGCTGCTGTCCCGCCCCGATCTGCCGGCCGATCTGCCGCTCTATCGCCTGCTGGACAGCGGCATGGCGGCCCAGATGACCGAGTACATCCGCTACGGCGTGCTGGGCTACCAGCGCAATATGGACATCTACCGCCGGCAACAGGCGGCGGGCCAATGGCGGATGCTGGCGCCGCGCCTGCCCGGCGACATCCGCGTCGGCATCCTGGGCCTGGGCGAGATAGGCTCGGCGGCGGCCAAGGCGCTGAGCAAGGACGGTTACCAGGTCAGCGGCTGGAGCCGCAGCCCTAAGCGCATTCAGCACGTGCGCAGCCTGCATGGAGACGCCGGCCTGGAAAAACTGCTGGAAAACAGCGACGTGCTGGCTTGCGTGCTGCCGTCCACGCCCCAAACCCAGGGCCTGCTGAACGGAGAGCGGTTGTCGCTGATGCCGCCGGGCTCCATGCTGATCAACGCCGGCCGGGGAGACTTGCTGGACCAGGACGCCCTGCTGGCCCTGCTCAACAACAGCCACATCCGCTGCGCCCAGCTGGACGTGTTCGCCCAGGAACCCCTGCCCCACGGACACCCCTTGTGGCAGCACCCCTCGGTCACAATCACGCCGCACATCGCGGCGATCACGCTGCGCCAGCAGGCGGTGGAACAGATCGCGGCTAACTTGCGCAAGCTGGCCGCCGGCCAGGAGGCCGATGGTCTGGTCATGAGAAGCCAGGGCTACTAGAGCCTGCCGGCGCTCATTCAGCGCCCCCTGATGCCGCGTTGCATCAACCTGCCTCAGGGCTGCCGCGAGGTTTTGCCAGCGGCGCTCAGGCGCGGCTGGCAAATGCCGCGGGCCGCCTGTCCAAACAGGCAATTGACCTTGCCTTTATTCATACGGTCGTTTCATAAGAATCTGAAACTAATAGGCATTTTTATTATTAAAATAAAATGTCAAATGCATAGTAACAAAGTACAGTAGCGCCGCTCCCCGCTGATTTCTACCATGCCGCCATTTCTCTGCTGCAACGCACAAAGGGGTATGAAATGGCCCGCATCGCTCAATCCATCCGCGTGGAACCCGCCAGGCTGCCCGACCATGAAAGAGAAGCATTGGCGCGCGAACTGTTCCAGGTCCATGACGCCATCTTCGCCGGCACCGATCTTCCCACCTTCGCCAACCTGGTGATGGCTCCGCCCTCCGAACACAGCAGCCTGCTGCTGCACCGGGATGAAACCGGCCGCTTGGTGGGCTACTGCACCATGCACCGCTTCCGCCGCCAGATAGGCGGACGCACCTGCAGCGTGCTGCGCGCCCAGTCCGGGCTTTACAAGGAGTTTCGCGGCAAGAACAGCAACATCACTTTCCTGATGCGGCAAGTGATGTACCACTGGCTGCAGCACCCGCTGCGCCCGCTGTATTTCTTCGGCGTGATGCTGCACCCGTCCAGCTACGCGGTGCTCCACCGTTTCTCCCACCGTTTCTGGCCCGCGCCCGGCCAGGACAACCGCCACCCGCTGGCGGCCAAGGCCTGCGAGCTGTTCGCCAGCTTCAACATCACGCCGGTGTCGCCGGACCGTCCCTTCATCGCCAACCTGGGCATCCTGACCCGCGAGGGCAAGGACGACCACCAGCGCTGGCAGGACTCCACCAAGCCATCCGACCGCTTCTTCCTCAGCGTGAACCCCGGCTACCGCCAAGGCGACGGCCTACTGGCGCTGGTGCCGCTGTCGCCGCTGGCCGTCGGCCACGCGCTGGTGCGCTGGGTGAAAATGCGCAAGCAGAAGCGCGCCCGCTGAACGTTTCAGCCGTCTTCAGGATGCCCGAGGCGTCCGAAGACGGCTGCTCACCCCCACACCACGCCGTCGGTCAGTACCGCCTCCGCCCGCTGCAGCGCGCTGGCCAGGTCTGGCTGCAGATTGTCTTCGCCCAACCGCTCCGCCAGCCGGGATCCCTCCAGCATCGCCATCACCTCATCCGCCGCGCCGCATAGGATCAGCGTCTTGCCTTGTTCCGCCAGCCTCGCGCGCAGCGCCTCCAGCGCCAGCAGCCCGGTAGTATCAAGCAACACCAGTCGGTGCAATTGCAGGATCACCGCCCGCGCCCGCGGCGCGTCCCGCAGGATGATGTCCACGCTGTCCGCCGCGCCGAAGAACAGCGCGCCCTCAACGCGAAAGGCCGCGCAACCGTCCGGCACGCTCTTGCCGGCCATGCTGTGCCGCTCAAACAACTGCGCGTGCTCCGGCAACAACCTGTGGATGCCGGTATGGCTGGCCATGCTGCGGATGAAGAACACCGCCGCCAGCAGCAGTCCGATCTCAACCGCCACCGTCAGGTCGAACGCCACCGTCAGCGCGAAGGTCACCACCAGTACCAGCGTGTCGTGGCGCGGAAACTGCCTGGCCTTGCGGATATCCCAATCCCCCATCTTCAGCGCCACCGACACCAGAATGGCCGCCAGCGCCGCCAACGGCACGTGGGCGGCCAGCGGCGCGGCCAGCAACAACACCAGCAACAGCAGCGCCGCGTGAAAGACGGCGGCGAGCGGCGTGCGGGCGCCGTTGCCGATATTGGTGACCGAGCGCACCACCGCGCCGGTAGCCGGTATGCCGCCGAAGAACGGCACCGCCATGTTGGCGATGCCCTGGCCGATCAGCTCCTGGTTGGCGTCGTGCCGGTCCGCGGTAAGGCTGTCCACCACCACCGCGCACAGCAGCGATTCGATCGCCCCCAACAGCGCGATGGTAAAAGCCGGCGCCAACAGGTCCGACAGGTGCGCGAGTTTGAGATCCAGAGCGGCCGGCGCCGGCAAACCCTGCGGAATGCCGCCGAAGCGGCTACCCAAGGTCGCCACCGGCAGGTCGAACGACATCGTGACCAATGTCGCCAGCACCAACGCCGCAAACGGAGAAGGCAGCAGCCGGTTCAGCCGCTTGGGCCACAGCAGGATCAGCAGCAGCAGCGAGGACGACAGCAGCGTGGTTGGCCAGTGAAGCCCGGCGAAGTGCCGGCTCAGCTCCGCCATCACCGCGAAGAAGCCTGACGGCATCTTGGCGATGGGCAAGCCGAAGAAATCCTTCAACTGCGTCAAAAAGATCAGCACCGCAATGCCGTTGGTGAAACCGGTGATCAGCGGCATCGGGAAAAAGCGTATCACCTGCCCCAGCCGGAACACGCCCATCAGCACAAGCATCGCGCCGGCCATGAAGGTGCAGATCAGCAGGTTGGCCACACCGTACTTGCTGACGATGCCGTACAGGATGACGATGAAGGCGCCGGTGGGGCCGGTGACGCACAGCCGGGTACCGCCCAGCGCCGCAGCCAGCGCGCCGGCGATCACCGCGGTGAAGATGCCGGCCTGCGGCGGCACCCCGCTGGCGATCGCGAAGGCCATCGCCAGCGGCAGGGCGACGATGCCCACGGTCACGCCGGCCATCAGGTCGGCGCGCAGCATCGCGCGGTTGTAGCCGCGCAGGGTTTCGAGCAGGCGGGGACGAAAGGCAATCGCGGACATCGGGCGCTTTCGGGGCCACGCGGCCTCGCAAACGGGAAGCGCGCATGAACCATGGGTTGTTTCACCCAATCATAGCTGCAAACCGGCTCCCCTTACCTGATATGGCTGAAACCTCCCATGCGGGAGCAGCTCGCTGCGCCAGCTCGAATATCCTGGGCATCGCCGGCTCGCCGTCGATACAAGACGCCTTCCTTCCTCCAACGCGCGGCTGAGGGCAGGGCCGCCGGCGTGCCCTGGGGGCAGACGGGTCAGATTGGCGCCCCGCCTGTCCTTCCGCTCGTCCAGAAACGGCGTCAGCGGCTGGTAGGTGCCGCCCAGCGCCGTTCCTCCCGATAATCCTTTTCCGCCACATTCCGATGTTCACCACATTGGCGGGCTGGCTTCCCATGACGATCTCCCTTTTGGCCCGATCCGGCCGCGCCACAACGCCGGGCCACCAGGGCCGCATATCCATCCGCGGGGAGCCCCCGCGCCGCCATCGACACCCCGCGGTAGCAGGCGTACGATAAAACCATGTCATTCAAATGGGAAAGTCTGGCCATGATGCAAGACAAAGATTCCGACTTCGCTCCGGTCGAAAGCGACACGCCCGCCTCGCCGGCCAAGCCGCGCCGTCAATCGGCGCGCGAGCGCAATGTCCAGCGCGTGCACGACGAATCGGTCCAGATCATCGAGCAGACCAGCCGGCAACCGATGGCCCTGCAGGTGGCGCAAGCGCCCCACGGCAGCGATGAAGACAGCATCAGCGCCGGACTGCCCGCCGACTACCCCTACCAAACCCGGATGCGCCGCGCCGAATACGAGCGGCTGAAGCAAGAGCTGCAGATCGAGCTCTTGAAAGTGCAAAGCTGGGTCAAGGAAACCGGGCAGAAGATCGTGATCCTGTTCGAAGGACGCGACGCCGCCGGCAAGGGCGGCACCATCAAGCGCTACATGGAACACCTGAACCCGCGCGGCGCGCGGGTGGTGGCGCTGGAAAAGCCGTCGGACCTGGAGCGCGGCCAATGGTATTTCCAACGCTATATCGCCCACCTGCCCAGCGCCGGGGAGATCGTGTTCTTCGACCGGTCCTGGTATAACCGCGCCGGCGTCGAACGGGTGATGGGCTTCTGCTCGCCCCACGACTATCTGGAATTCATGCGCCAGACGCCGCAACTGGAGCGGATGCTGGTCAACAGCGGCATACGCCTGTTCAAATTCTGGTTTTCGGTCAGCCGGGAAGAACAGCTGCGCCGCTTCATCTCGCGGCGCGACGATCCGCTGAAGCACTGGAAGCTGTCGCCGATCGACATACAATCGCTGGACAAGTGGGATGGCTACACCTCGGCCAAACAGGCGATGTTCTTCCATACCCATACCGGCGACGCGCCCTGGACGGTGGTGAAGTCGGACGACAAGAAACGCGCCCGTCTCAATTGCATCCGCCACTTTCTGTCGCGGCTGGACTACCCCGGCAAAGACCCGCGCGTGGCCCATCCGCCCGATCCTCTGATCGTCGGGGAACCATCCGCCATGCTGGGACGGGAGGAGCAGGACGCGCTGAGTTTCTGAGCGGTCCATCGCGGCGACAGGCCGACGCGCCGGCCTGTCGCCGTCCGCACCTGTCCTTTCTAACTAGTTAGGCCATTTTTCTCTTGTGATCGTTTAGATCAAATGCATAATATGCGCTCCGCCTTGCTCGCGGCAGCATCGCGCATAGTTCGCCCAAGTCAGACGTCAAGGCAGCAGATAAACATGAATTCCAATACGCTCTCCAGCCGTCGCGCGCGCGCCAAATCAGCAATCAGCCGGCTCTTCCCCCCGATCTTGCTTCTCGCCGCAGGCCTGCTCCCATTCGCCCCGATGGCTCAGGCCGCCGGCGTCACGCTGACGATCAGCGGCAATATCGGCAAATTCACCAATCAATCCGCCCGCAATTACGTCTTCAGCGAAACCGAATTCAACGCGCTGCCGATGCGCGAAATCAACACGGCGACCGACTGGACGCCCAAGGGGACTTTCCGCGGGCCGCTGGTGCGGGAACTGCTGGCCAGGGTCGGCGCGCAGGGCCGCCAGATCAAGTTTTACGGCGAAGACAACTACAACGTCACCATTCCCGCCAGCGACTTCAGCAAATACGACGTCATCCTGGCCAGGACCTGGAATAACAAACCCCTGCAGTTGAACGACTTCGGCCCGTTCTGGGTGATGTACCCGATTCAAGACATGTCGGCCTCCGAAACGAGCGGAATCTTCGTCGCCAAGCTCGCCTGGCAAGTCACCCGCATCGAGGTAAAATGACTCGTTACTTCCGTCTCGTGCTCAGCAGCATCGGGGGGCTCGAACGCGCCTTCCTCGCCCTGTCGCTGCTGGCGACCATAATCATTTCCTTCACCTTGTACGCCGCGGTCATCAAGCGCCCCATCACCAACAAGGCCTCCGATCTGTACTGGATGGTGGCGCAGATGCAACTGGCGTTCAATCGCCTGGAAATGGATGCCTGGCGGTACCACGCCGGCCAGATCCCCCGCGAGGAGACCGACAAGAGCTACGCCATCGCCGAAAGCAAGTACCAGCTATTCACCCGCTCGTCGCTGGTCAACACGGACCTGGAAAAAATAGAAGGCTTCGACCAGATCAGAAACCTGCTGACCAAGATCTTCCGACATCCGCCGCGTCAATGGACGAAGCAGGACGCGCTTGAGTTGTCGAGCGACATGGAAAAAATGCGCCCGCTGCTGGCCGACTATGGCGTCAAGGCCCGCTATGCGGAAAACAGCCTGATCGTGCAGCAACTGCGCATGGTGGAGCGACACCAGACCATGTATCTGCTGGGCCTGATGTGCTGGCTGGTCTTTCTCGGCCTCTTCTGGTTCGTGCTGCACCGGCTGGCGGAAATCAAGCGCCACTCCATGCAGCAGCAACAGGTTCTGGAACGTGAGCAGGCCGCCAGGGCCGCGCTGGTCCAGACCGAGCTGGCCCGCGACACCTTCCTCGCCACCATCAGCCACGAAATCCGTTCGCCGCTGCAAAGCATCCAGACCTGCACCGAGCTGCTGGAATACAGCATCCCGGCCGACAATCCCGGTTACGCCTACCTCTCCCGCCTCAAGCAGAGCAATGCCTACCTGCTGGCGCAGGTGCGGGACATCATGGACATCTCGGCGCTGAAAAACCATCAGCTCGCGCTCGAGCCCGCCACCATCGACATAGAAGAACTGGTGGCCTGCATCGTCGCCGTGCATCAGGGCAATGCCGAGGCCAAAGGCCTGGCGTTGACGGTGACCGTGCCGCCGATGCCCCTGCTGTGGCTGGACGGCAACCGGCTGCGACAGATCATGTGGAATCTGCTGTCCAACGCCATCCGCTACACCGACCAGGGACAAATCCGCCTGGAAATGGAATATCACCCCCGCAATCTGACACTTGTAGTCGCGGATACCGGGGTGGGCATTCCCGAAGACATCAAAATCCAGCTGTTCCGCCCCTTCACCCGCGGCAAAACACGCCGTCCCGGCAGCAGCAGCCTGGGCTTGGCCATCGTGCACGAGCTGGTCACGCTGTTCGGCGGCCAGATCGAGGTAGACAGCCAGGAAGGCCGCGGCACCATCTTCACGCTGAACCTGCCGGTTCAGGAAGCCGCGCTACCGGAAAACAGCGATGCCGCCGGCAGCGGCCAAAACCGCGTCCTGCTGCTGGACGACGACGACCCGATCCGTGAATCCTACGGCGCGCTGCTGCAGGAAAACGGTTACAGCGTGGCCAGCTTCGCCACGGTCAACGACGCGGCGGCCCAGGTCATGCGCCACCGCTTCGACGTTCTGCTGATAGACCTGCAAGTCGGCGCGGCCAGCGGCTACGAGGTTGCCGAGGTGGCCCGCCGCTTCGGCCCGAATCAGCATACGCCCATCATCGGCATGACGGCGTTCCAGCAAGAGTTCAACGACGCCCGCAGCGCGCTGCTGGCGGGCAAGCTGGAAAAACCGTTCAGTTTCTCCCAACTTGAACAGCTGCTTTCCCTGCATCTGCCGCGCAACAACGCCGGCGCCCCGGCGTAGCTTCCGGCAATGGCATTGTGACCGCAAGGCCACACAGGATATGGTTTGCCCAGCGCCACCCGCCACAAGATCCGGCCAAAAACAAAAAACATCCCTTTATTTTCAATAAAATACCCCACTTCCCGCCGCCAAGGAACATACTAGTGCTTGCCCGCTTCCCCAAACGCCGCCGCCCGGGCCCGGCCAGCCATTCGGGGAGAACCACATGCACGACCTACAGTTCATCCGAGAACACAAGAGCCAGATCAACCACGCGCTCAAGCCCTTCCATCTGCATCACCTGCGTTACGTTCCTGACGTCTGCTCCGGCAGCGCGGATTTGGTCTTGCTGATCGCGCCGTCGCCGGAGACCTCCTATTTCGACATGTTCCAAATGGAGGAAAGGCTGTCGGAACAGTTGGGCGTCAGCGTGCAGCTGATCAGCGAGAACGGACTGAGCAAGCAGGAACGCCGGCAGTTGCTGGAAATCGCCCAGGAAATCTGAGCGCTGGCCTGCCCCGCCGTGCGCGGTGCGGGATATTCCGCCAAACGCGCGCGGCGGCGAACGGCTGTCTTCCTCTCCCCTGCCCGAAGCCATCCGCCCGAACAGACCACGGCAACCGGCTCCCGCGCGTGGCCGTCGGCGTTCGGATCGCCGACGCCCCGCCCCTGAAAACTCGCCACGGACATCCGACTGCCCCGCCTGCCCCCGCTCGCCGTGCGAAACGCACAAGCGGATTGCCTGTACCGCTACGCAACCGTTATATTCAATTCAGCTAAGAAATTTTACTTAGTTGGCTAGCGCAGCACCCGCCCCTTCACGCAGGAAATCGCCATGAGCCGCACGCACGCACAATGGGGCCATCTGAGCACCCGCATCACCCTGGTGGCCGCAGCCGCCATTTCCCTGGCTTTCGCAGTCATGATCGGGCTGATCGCTCGGCTCAACTACACCTCGGCGCTGGATACCGGCTACCAGCTCTCTTCCGAACAAGCCGACAGCTACGCCAAGGACGCCGAGAACACGCTGTCGCAGGGCTTCCTGCTGCCGCGCCACCTGGCGGACACCGTGGCCGGCATCAAGCGCGGCGGCAAGCCGGACCGCAAGCAGACCGACAACGTCATCCAGGAGATGCTGGACCATGCGCCGCAGTCCATCGGCCTGTGGATGCTGTGGGAACCCAACGCCTTCGATGGCGACGACAACGCCTTCCGCTTCGACTGGCCGCGCCACGATCCCACCGGCCGCTACCAGCCCTACATCACCCGCAACGCCCAAGGCAAGGCGCAGATGGACGTGATGATGTCGGCCGACCGCATCAAGGAATTCCCCAAGTACAAAGAACATCCGGAAACCTACAAGCCGGATTACGAAAAATCCGGCTGGGGCGATTTCTACTATGTGCCCAAGCAGCGCGGCCGCGACACCATCACCGAACCCTACCCCTACGAGGTGCAGGGCAAGATGGTGCTGGAAAGCTCGCTGGCGGTGGTGATCAAGGATGCCGCCGGCAAGATGCTGGGCGTGTCGGCCACCGATGTGGCGCTGGACCAGCTGCAGAAGCGCTTCGGCCAGATCCAGCCCGGCGGGAACGGCTTCATCCGCATCGTGTCCGAAGGCGGGCTTTATGTGGTCAGCCCCAAGGCTGAGCTGCTGGGCAAGCCGGTGCCCAAGGAGGATGCGCTGTTCCCCCATTTGGCCGACGTCAAGAAAGGCGAGGACTTCGTCTACGAGGACGGCGGCTTCACCCACTTCTTCCATCCGATACGGATAGGCGAGACCGGCCAGTTCTGGTCGCTCGGCATCAGCATGCCTACCGCCGCGCTCACCGCCGACGCCCGCAAGGCCATGCTGAGCGCCATCGCGATCGGCGTGGTGGCGCTGGCCTTGATCCTGCTGCTGCTGGCCGCCGCGATCCGCTCCCAGACCCGTCCGCTGAACCGGCTGGCCGAAACCATGGAGCAATTGGCCGGTGGCGGCGGCGACCTGACCGTCCGCATCGACATCGCCAACCGCGACGAGATCGGCCGCACCGCCGACGCCTTCAACCGGCTGCTGGACAGCCTGCGCGACATGTTCGTCAAGGTGCGGGACCAGAGCCGCCAGGTATCCGAAGCCGCGCTGACCCTGAGCCAGTCGGCGAGCCAGGTGCACGACGCCTCGGCGCAGCAGTCCGACGCCGCCACGGCCAGCGCCGCCAGCGTCGAACAGGTGACCGTCGGCGCCCAGCACATCGCCAACACCGCGCAGCAGGCCGGGGACATCGCCCGCGAAACCGGCGCCCTGACCGAGCAGAGCGTGGCCAAGGTCAACCGCGTCGCCAGCGAAATCCAGCGCATGACCGACAGCATGCACGCGCTGGCCGACCGCATGAACGGCCTGGGCGAGCGCTCCAACGAAGTGACCACCATCGTCGGCGTGATCAAGGATATCGCCGACCAGACCAATCTATTGGCGCTGAACGCGGCGATCGAGGCGGCGCGCGCCGGCGAGATGGGCCGCGGCTTCGCGGTGGTGGCCGACGAGGTGCGCAACCTGGCCGGCCGCACCGCCGAAGCCACCATCCAGATCACGCGCATCGTCGAGGCGATCGGCAGCGAAACCCGGCAGGCGGTCAGCGACGTGCGGCACAGCAGCCAGCAGGTGGACCTCAGCGTCGGCATCGCCGAGGAGGCTAATCAGTCGATGCGCGAGGTGCAGAGCTACAACGGCCAACTGGTGACCAGCATCGTCGACATCGCCTCCGCCACCCGCGAGCAATCCAGCGCCAGCGTGGAGATCGCGCAGAACGTCGAGCGCATCAGCAGCATGGCGCAGAGCAACAACCAGACCGTGCGCGAGGTCAGCGACGCGGTGAGCCGGCTGCGCGAGCTGTCCGGCGAGCTGGAACAGCTGGTCGGCCGCTTCAAGCTGTAAGCGCCCTTCCCCCGCTCCAAGCCCGGCCTCGCCGGGCTTTTTCATTGCCGCCCGCCACTCAAATCCCTGCCGCGCGCCAGGCCAGCAGCACGGCGAAGCCCAACAGCAGCAAGCCGCAGCCGGCATCCAGCCATCGCCGGCCGCGCGCGCCCAGCCGGGACAACAGCGCCCCGCCGCCATAGGCCAGCGCCAGCCACCACGACGCGGAGCCGCAGAACACCCCGGCGACGATGGCCAGCTGCTGCGGGCCGCTGGCCGGCAGGCCGCCGGACAAGCCGGCCGCCACCGCGGCGAAGGACAGAATGGTCATCGGGTTGCTCAAGGTCAGCAGCAGCGTGCCGGCATAGGCGCGCCGCAAGCCGACGCTGCCCTCCTCCCGGCCCGCCGGCTCTGGCGCCGGACGCCGCAGCGTGGCCATCCCCATCCAGGCCAGCAGCGCGCAGCCGGCCCAGCCCAGCGGCCGCGCCAGCTGGTCGGCCAGATGCAGAACCGCGTTGCTGCCGGCGACGCCCGCCACCGCGAACAAGGCATCGGCGCTGGCCGCGCCCAGACCGGTGGCCAAACCCAGCCGCGGCCCGCCGCGCAGGGTGCGGCTGATGCACAACAAACCGATCGGCCCCACCGGCGCCGCGATCGCCAACCCGATCAAGCCCGCCTGCCAGAACATATCCGCTCCTCCTTCGTCCATGGCCATAGTCTGCCGCCATGCCAAGCGGATGCCCATGCGCTTTTTTCGCCTGAACGCTATGCTGACCTTGAAAACCAAGGCAAACAGACAAAAGGAGTTTACGAATGGAAGTCGACGCCAAATCCTGGGCGATCCTGGCCGCCCTGCAGGCCAACGCCCGGCAGTCGCTGACCGAGCTGGCGCAGGCCGTCGGGCTGTCGGTGCCCGCGGTATCGGAGCGGGTGCGGCGGCTGGAGGAAGCCGGGGTGGTCCAGGGCTATCACGCCCGGGTGGCGCCGCTGCGCGCCGGCTACGCGCTGTCGGCGCTGGTGGGCATCACCGTGCCGCAGCCGGACAAGAAGACGCTGCTCGCGCGGCTGGAAGCGATGCCGGAGGTGATGGAATGCCATCACGTCACCGGCGTCGATTCCTATATGTTCCGCCTGCTGGCGCGCGACGTCTCGCACCTGGAACAATTGGTGGCCAGCCTGAACGACCTGGGCGAGACCCGCACCGCCATCATCCTGTCCACGCCCATCCAGGGGCGGCCGGTGCGGCCGCCGCGCTGAGCCGGCTTACAAATCCAGCGCCACCTGGTGGCGCAGCAGCCACTCGTTCAGGCCCAGCGCCATCTCCAGTCCGGCGCGCTCCGGCGAGGTGCTGGTCTTGCCGAACGGCCGGTCCAGCAGCTTCCACGCCGCGGCCTTGTCCAGCAGCGGCAGCGCCGGCGACGAGGCGTCGTCCAGCACCCGGGTCAGGCCCTGGCGCAGCGCCTGCTCGTAAGCCGGGTCCTGGGTGGCCGGATACGGGCTCTTGACGCGCTGGACGATGGCGTCCGGCAGCACGTCCTTGCCGGCCGCGCGCAGCAGGCTCTTTTCGCGGCCGTCGAAATTCTTCATGCTCCACGGCGCGTTGAACACGTATTCGACCAGCCGGTGGTCGCAGAACGGCACCCTCACCTCCAGCCCCACCGCCATGCTCATCCGGTCCTTGCGATCCAGCAACGCCTGGACGAAGCGGGTCAGGTGCATGTGGCTGATCTCGCGCATCCGCCGCTCGCGCGGGCTGTCGGACGCCAGCCGCGGCGCCTCGGCCAGCGCCTGCGCGTAACTGTCGCGGCGGAAACCCGGCATGTCCAGTTCGCGCAGCAGTTCCGGCGCGATCAGCGACTGGCCGTCGAAGAAAGCGCCGCTCGACCCGGCCAGCCACGGAAAGGTATCGCCGTCCACCGCGGCGGCATCGTGGAACCAGCGGTAGCCGCCGAACACCTCGTCCGCGGATTCGCCGGACAGGGCCACCGTCGATTGCGCCCGGATCGCCTCAAACAGCTTGTACAGCGACGGCAGCATGTCGCCCCAGTAGGCCGGCGGCAGGTCCTGCGCGCCCAGCACCGCCGCGCGCAGACGCGGATCGGCGAGCTCGCGGCTTTGCAGCAGGATTTCCTGGTGCTCGGTGCCGGCGTGGGCGGCCAGATCGCGCACGAAGGGCGCGTCCGGCGAACCGCGCAGGTAATCGGCCTCGAACTCGATGCCGTGCTTGACGAAGTCCACCGAGAACGAGCGCACCGTGCCCTTGCCCTGGCGCTGCATGCTTTTCGCGGCCAGCGCGGTGACCACCGACGAATCCAGCCCGCCGGACAGCAAGGTGCACAAGGGCACGTCGGCGATGATCTGGCGCTCCACGATGTCGTCCAGCAACGCGCGCACGGTGTGGATGGTGGTCGACAAATCGTCGGCGTGCTCGCGCGCCTCCAGCTGCCAGTAGCGGCGCTTGCGCAGGCCGTTCCGGTCTATCGTGACGACCTGGCCGGGCCGCACCTCATGCATGCCGGCGAACACCGCGGCCTCCGGCGTCTTCACCAGGTCCAGCATTTCGCGCAGGCCCTCGGCCGTCACCCGGCGCTGCGCGTCCGGATGGGCCAGGATGGCCTTGGGCTCGGAGCCGAACAGCGCGCCGTCCGGCATCGGATAGTAGTAAAGCGGTTTGACGCCCATGCGGTCGCGCGCCAGCAGCAGCCGTTGTTCGCGCCCGTCCCACAGCGCGAACGCGTACATGCCGTTCAGCCGCTCCAGCATCGCCTCGCCCCATTGCAGGTAGGCGCGCAGCACCACTTCGGTGTCGCTGCGGGTGCGGAAGGCGTGGCCCAAGCCCTGCAGCTCGCGGCGCAGCTCCTGGAAGTTGTACACCTCGCCGGTATAGACCAGACACGCCAGCGTCCTGCCGTCCTCGTCGGCGGTCATCGGCTGGCGGCCGCCCTCCAGATCGATGATGGACAGCCGCCGGTGTCCCAGCGCCGCGTGGCGGTCCAGCCACAGCCCCTCGTCGTCCGGCCCGCGCCGGGCCATCGTCCGCGTCATCGTCTCCGCGACCGCGCGCTGCTCCCGCAGGTCACGCTCGAAACTCACCCATCCGGCAATTCCACACATGGTTCGGCTCTCCTCTTGTCAGGCGGCCGGACAGAACAATCCGCCCAGTCCGCATTATGCTTTATGCATAATCAATCAGGAGAAGGCTCCCTCGCGCGTGGCACTGGTAATAAGAATGGGATATTGACGTATTTTGCCCAGGCCCACGCCGCGGGCCTAGGCGTCAGCCCGCTTGGCGGCAGGCCTTGTCCGGCGCCTGGTATGAACGTGAGACGTCCAGCGGCACGGCGTAGGGGGACGACCAGGTCTGTTCGTGCAGCGCGGCGATGCGCCTGGCCATGGACTCGCTGCGCAGCGCCACTTCCAGATTGCGCGATTTGTCCATATAGCCGCCACTCCAGTTGCTGGTGCCCACCCAGGCGATCCTGCCGTCTATTTCCATGGTTTTGCTGTGGATGACGCGGGCGAAGGGGATGCAGGCGCTGTCGCGCGGAATGGCCACCACCCGAACCTCCATGCCGGGCAGCACCGCCAGGCTTTTCAGATAGTCGACGCCCGGCTTTTCCAGATTCCAGTCCGACACCATCAGCTTGACCCTGACGCCGCGCGCCAGCGCGCCGCGGATGGCGTTGTCGAACACCGGGTAGTAGCTGCGCGGCTTGCCGAAGCTGAGCGGCGCGTAATCCAGCAACTGGATGCGCACCTCGTCCTTCGCCTCGGCCATCAGGCGCGGCAACGCCTGTTCGGAATCGCCAACGCCGTCCGGGTTGTAAGCGTTGGGGCTGGCAAGCAGCGCCGCCGGCTGGGACAAGTCGGCCGCCTGCTCGGCCTCGCGCAAGGGCTTGGCCTTGCCGCCCGCGGCCAGCGTCGCCTGCGCCGCCCAGTCCTGTTCGAAGATGGCCTGCATCCTGCCGGCCATCGCCGCGTCGTCCACCTTGAACCCGGTTTCATGAATGTGCTGCAGCGAGCGCCAGTCGAAATTCTGGCTGCCCACGTAGGCGGACTGCCCGTCCGCCACGATGAATTTGGCGTGGATGATGCCGTTGCCGGTCAACTGGTTGTAGTCGAGCTGGCGGTATTCCAGATTGGGAATGCGCTTGAGCCGCTCTATCGTCGCCGGATCGCTGGCGAACATGCCTTTCTTTTCCATCAGGAAGCGGATCTTCACGCCGCGTCGCCCGGCGGCGTCCAGCCGCTCGATCACCCCGTCCATCAGGCTGCCGGGCTGTCCCGCCACGTAGAACTGCTCCAGCGCGATTTCGCGCTTGGCCGAATCGAACAGCTGCCGCCAGACCGTGGCCGCATCGCGCAAATCGGGCGTGTCCAGGCCGGCATGCTGCGGCGCGTTGTGCACCAGCTCGAAGCCGGGAATGGAGAAATCAGCGCGGGCCAGCGAGGCCGCCATCGTCAGGGCCAGCGGCCACCAGCGTTTGGACATGACTGCATCCTTCGAAAAGGGCGCATCATGCCATGGACATGTTAAGCAAGTATGTGGCCGGCATGAAAAAAGGCTGCCCCGAGGGGACAGCCGCCAAAATGGGCCCGCTGCGGTCCGTCAACGAAGCGAAAGCAGCGAAATCACGCGATAGCGGCTGATGCCCAGCAGCGCCGGCACCAGTTGCTGCAGATGGTTGAAGTCGGCGGTCTGGTTGAGCCGGGCGTTGAAATCGCTGACGAAGCCGCTGGCCCAGCTTTGCTCGTCGGTGCGGGCCAACTGCCCTATCGACTGCCTGGCTTCGGCGATCGCGCTGCCGATGGCGGCGCGGGTTTGCTGCAGCTGGGCGATGGAGCGCACCACGCCTTGCAGGGTCTGGCGCACCTGGGCATGGTCGTCCAGCTGCCATTGCCCCGCGTCCAGCGCCGCCGGCTCGGCCTGGGCGGGCAACGGTTGCGGCATGCCGCCGGGAAAGCGCATGCCGCCGCCGCGCACGGTCAGGCTGTCGCGCAGGCGCGCCCAATCCTGCTCGCCGCAGCTGAAGCCCAGACGGCCATGATCGTCCAGTTCGCAGCGCACGCCCAACGGGCCCAATGCCTGGTTCAACCGGCGCAGGGCGGCGTCGCGGCTGATGCCGTCTCCCACCCGCACCGCGGCCGGCGCGCTTTGCCCGTCCAGCGCGAACACCAGGGTTTCCGGCTGGCCGCCGGTCAGGCTGTCCAGATCCAGGCCGCGCACGGTGAAGCCTTGCCGGGCGGGCGCGCCCAGCGACAGCCTCAGCTGGCCGTCCAGGCTGCCGGCGCTGTCGGACTGGCGCCGTTGCCAGCCGGCTTCCAGCTCGCCGCGC
>NZ_JBUPWA010000001.1:4687451-4815970 GCF_055181315.1 Chromobacterium sp. Ag138 | reverse complement strand
TGGCCAGCCTGAACGACCTGGGCGAGACCCGCACCGCCATCATCCTGTCCACGCCCATCCAGGGGCGGCCGGTGCGGCCGCCGCGCTGAGCCGGCTTACAAATCCAGCGCCACCTGGTGGCGCAGCAGCCACTCGTTCAGGCCCAGCGCCATCTCCAGTCCGGCGCGCTCCGGCGAGGTGCTGGTCTTGCCGAACGGCCGGTCCAGCAGCTTCCACGCCGCGGCCTTGTCCAGCAGCGGCAGCGCCGGCGACGAGGCGTCGTCCAGCACCCGGGTCAGGCCCTGGCGCAGCGCCTGCTCGTAAGCCGGGTCCTGGGTGGCCGGATACGGGCTCTTGACGCGCTGGACGATGGCGTCCGGCAGCACGTCCTTGCCGGCCGCGCGCAGCAGGCTCTTTTCGCGGCCGTCGAAATTCTTCATGCTCCACGGCGCGTTGAACACGTATTCGACCAGCCGGTGGTCGCAGAACGGCACCCTCACCTCCAGCCCCACCGCCATGCTCATCCGGTCCTTGCGATCCAGCAACGCCTGGACGAAGCGGGTCAGGTGCATGTGGCTGATCTCGCGCATCCGCCGCTCGCGCGGGCTGTCGGACGCCAGCCGCGGCGCCTCGGCCAGCGCCTGCGCGTAACTGTCGCGGCGGAAACCCGGCATGTCCAGTTCGCGCAGCAGTTCCGGCGCGATCAGCGACTGGCCGTCGAAGAAAGCGCCGCTCGACCCGGCCAGCCACGGAAAGGTATCGCCGTCCACCGCGGCGGCATCGTGGAACCAGCGGTAGCCGCCGAACACCTCGTCCGCGGATTCGCCGGACAGGGCCACCGTCGATTGCGCCCGGATCGCCTCAAACAGCTTGTACAGCGACGGCAGCATGTCGCCCCAGTAGGCCGGCGGCAGGTCCTGCGCGCCCAGCACCGCCGCGCGCAGACGCGGATCGGCGAGCTCGCGGCTTTGCAGCAGGATTTCCTGGTGCTCGGTGCCGGCGTGGGCGGCCAGATCGCGCACGAAGGGCGCGTCCGGCGAACCGCGCAGGTAATCGGCCTCGAACTCGATGCCGTGCTTGACGAAGTCCACCGAGAACGAGCGCACCGTGCCCTTGCCCTGGCGCTGCATGCTTTTCGCGGCCAGCGCGGTGACCACCGACGAATCCAGCCCGCCGGACAGCAAGGTGCACAAGGGCACGTCGGCGATGATCTGGCGCTCCACGATGTCGTCCAGCAACGCGCGCACGGTGTGGATGGTGGTCGACAAATCGTCGGCGTGCTCGCGCGCCTCCAGCTGCCAGTAGCGGCGCTTGCGCAGGCCGTTCCGGTCTATCGTGACGACCTGGCCGGGCCGCACCTCATGCATGCCGGCGAACACCGCGGCCTCCGGCGTCTTCACCAGGTCCAGCATTTCGCGCAGGCCCTCGGCCGTCACCCGGCGCTGCGCGTCCGGATGGGCCAGGATGGCCTTGGGCTCGGAGCCGAACAGCGCGCCGTCCGGCATCGGATAGTAGTAAAGCGGTTTGACGCCCATGCGGTCGCGCGCCAGCAGCAGCCGTTGTTCGCGCCCGTCCCACAGCGCGAACGCGTACATGCCGTTCAGCCGCTCCAGCATCGCCTCGCCCCATTGCAGGTAGGCGCGCAGCACCACTTCGGTGTCGCTGCGGGTGCGGAAGGCGTGGCCCAAGCCCTGCAGCTCGCGGCGCAGCTCCTGGAAGTTGTACACCTCGCCGGTATAGACCAGACACGCCAGCGTCCTGCCGTCCTCGTCGGCGGTCATCGGCTGGCGGCCGCCCTCCAGATCGATGATGGACAGCCGCCGGTGTCCCAGCGCCGCGTGGCGGTCCAGCCACAGCCCCTCGTCGTCCGGCCCGCGCCGGGCCATCGTCCGCGTCATCGTCTCCGCGACCGCGCGCTGCTCCCGCAGGTCACGCTCGAAACTCACCCATCCGGCAATTCCACACATGGTTCGGCTCTCCTCTTGTCAGGCGGCCGGACAGAACAATCCGCCCAGTCCGCATTATGCTTTATGCATAATCAATCAGGAGAAGGCTCCCTCGCGCGTGGCACTGGTAATAAGAATGGGATATTGACGTATTTTGCCCAGGCCCACGCCGCGGGCCTAGGCGTCAGCCCGCTTGGCGGCAGGCCTTGTCCGGCGCCTGGTATGAACGTGAGACGTCCAGCGGCACGGCGTAGGGGGACGACCAGGTCTGTTCGTGCAGCGCGGCGATGCGCCTGGCCATGGACTCGCTGCGCAGCGCCACTTCCAGATTGCGCGATTTGTCCATATAGCCGCCACTCCAGTTGCTGGTGCCCACCCAGGCGATCCTGCCGTCTATTTCCATGGTTTTGCTGTGGATGACGCGGGCGAAGGGGATGCAGGCGCTGTCGCGCGGAATGGCCACCACCCGAACCTCCATGCCGGGCAGCACCGCCAGGCTTTTCAGATAGTCGACGCCCGGCTTTTCCAGATTCCAGTCCGACACCATCAGCTTGACCCTGACGCCGCGCGCCAGCGCGCCGCGGATGGCGTTGTCGAACACCGGGTAGTAGCTGCGCGGCTTGCCGAAGCTGAGCGGCGCGTAATCCAGCAACTGGATGCGCACCTCGTCCTTCGCCTCGGCCATCAGGCGCGGCAACGCCTGTTCGGAATCGCCAACGCCGTCCGGGTTGTAAGCGTTGGGGCTGGCAAGCAGCGCCGCCGGCTGGGACAAGTCGGCCGCCTGCTCGGCCTCGCGCAAGGGCTTGGCCTTGCCGCCCGCGGCCAGCGTCGCCTGCGCCGCCCAGTCCTGTTCGAAGATGGCCTGCATCCTGCCGGCCATCGCCGCGTCGTCCACCTTGAACCCGGTTTCATGAATGTGCTGCAGCGAGCGCCAGTCGAAATTCTGGCTGCCCACGTAGGCGGACTGCCCGTCCGCCACGATGAATTTGGCGTGGATGATGCCGTTGCCGGTCAACTGGTTGTAGTCGAGCTGGCGGTATTCCAGATTGGGAATGCGCTTGAGCCGCTCTATCGTCGCCGGATCGCTGGCGAACATGCCTTTCTTTTCCATCAGGAAGCGGATCTTCACGCCGCGTCGCCCGGCGGCGTCCAGCCGCTCGATCACCCCGTCCATCAGGCTGCCGGGCTGTCCCGCCACGTAGAACTGCTCCAGCGCGATTTCGCGCTTGGCCGAATCGAACAGCTGCCGCCAGACCGTGGCCGCATCGCGCAAATCGGGCGTGTCCAGGCCGGCATGCTGCGGCGCGTTGTGCACCAGCTCGAAGCCGGGAATGGAGAAATCAGCGCGGGCCAGCGAGGCCGCCATCGTCAGGGCCAGCGGCCACCAGCGTTTGGACATGACTGCATCCTTCGAAAAGGGCGCATCATGCCATGGACATGTTAAGCAAGTATGTGGCCGGCATGAAAAAAGGCTGCCCCGAGGGGACAGCCGCCAAAATGGGCCCGCTGCGGTCCGTCAACGAAGCGAAAGCAGCGAAATCACGCGATAGCGGCTGATGCCCAGCAGCGCCGGCACCAGTTGCTGCAGATGGTTGAAGTCGGCGGTCTGGTTGAGCCGGGCGTTGAAATCGCTGACGAAGCCGCTGGCCCAGCTTTGCTCGTCGGTGCGGGCCAACTGCCCTATCGACTGCCTGGCTTCGGCGATCGCGCTGCCGATGGCGGCGCGGGTTTGCTGCAGCTGGGCGATGGAGCGCACCACGCCTTGCAGGGTCTGGCGCACCTGGGCATGGTCGTCCAGCTGCCATTGCCCCGCGTCCAGCGCCGCCGGCTCGGCCTGGGCGGGCAACGGTTGCGGCATGCCGCCGGGAAAGCGCATGCCGCCGCCGCGCACGGTCAGGCTGTCGCGCAGGCGCGCCCAATCCTGCTCGCCGCAGCTGAAGCCCAGACGGCCATGATCGTCCAGTTCGCAGCGCACGCCCAACGGGCCCAATGCCTGGTTCAACCGGCGCAGGGCGGCGTCGCGGCTGATGCCGTCTCCCACCCGCACCGCGGCCGGCGCGCTTTGCCCGTCCAGCGCGAACACCAGGGTTTCCGGCTGGCCGCCGGTCAGGCTGTCCAGATCCAGGCCGCGCACGGTGAAGCCTTGCCGGGCGGGCGCGCCCAGCGACAGCCTCAGCTGGCCGTCCAGGCTGCCGGCGCTGTCGGACTGGCGCCGTTGCCAGCCGGCTTCCAGCTCGCCGCGCTGCTGTTTCAGCCCATCGCTGTCCAACCGGCGCTGCGACAGCTGCCGGCTGAGATTGCCCTTGAAGCTTTCCAGCTGCCGCAGCATGCCGTCGACGAAGCCCAGCGCGCATTGCGCGGCGCTCAGTTGCTCGTTGAGCTGGGTGCTGTAGCGCCAGCCGCTGGCGGCGCCGGCCGACGGGCGCGGACTCTCCAGCGCCGGGCGCGATGCGGCGGACGCGCGCGGGCTGGCCGGCGCGACCGCCGCGCCGTCCTTGCTCCAGCGCTTGTCGCCGCTGGTCTGGTTGATGCCGCTGAACGTGGTGGACATGGCTTAGATCACGTCGAACAGCGTCAGCTGGCTGACCTTGCCGTAGGCTTTCTGGCTGGTCTGCAGCGCCATCGACAATTCGTTCATTTTCATGTAAGCGGTGGCGTAGTCCAGATCGCCCAATTCGATGATGCTCTCTTGGTTCGCCAGGCTCAGGCTGTCATGGTTGCCATCCAGCGTCTTCAACACGTTCTGCGCGCCGCCCAGTTCGGAAATGGTGCCGCCGACCCGGTCCAGCGCGGTGTCCACGCCATTCATCACCTCGCGGACAGTGGCGCCCACCGCCGGGTCCTTGCTGTCCAGGGTCGGGCTTTGCAGCGTGGCTATCACTTTGTCCAGCTGGTTGAGCAAGGGGGCCATGGACTCCAGCGTGACGTTGGACGCCTGGGTCACGCCCTCGCCCACCGTCACCAGCTGGCGGTCGCCGTTGCCGTTGTAGCGATAGCGGCTGCCGGCCGGCTGGGCATCGTCGGCGACGATGGGCGCGTTGTTGACCGCGCTGCCGGAGAACAGATAGCGGCCTTCGCTGTCCTTGGTGTTGGCCGCGTACAGGATGCTGTCGCGCAGGCTGATCAGCGGCGAGGCCATCGCCTTCAGGTCGTCGGTCGCCGGCTGGTTGGCCGCGGCCACCAGCAGGTCGCGCGCATCGCGCAGGCTGGTGCTGATGCCGCTGAGCAGCGTCTCGTTCTTGGTCAGCTGCGATTTGAGCGCGCCGATATTGTCGCGGTACTGCTTCAGCGACGCCTCCTCGCGCTGCAGGCGCAGCAGGCGCACGCTGGCGATGGGATTCTCCGACGGCGCGAGCATGCTCTGGCCGCTGGACATCTTCTGCAAAAGCTCGGACATGCCGGCGCTGCTGTTCTGCATGGCCAACAGCACGACGGATTGGTACTGGTTGCTGGAAATACGCATGCTAGGTCCTTACAGGATGGCCAGGGTGCTTTCGAACAGCTGGTTGGCCACCGCGATCACTTTCATATTGGCCTGGTACATCTTCTGGAATTCGATCAGGCTGACCGCCTCCTCGTCGCGCTGGACGCCGGAGGTGGAATGCCAGTTCTTTTCCGCCTCGGCGCGGATGACGTTGGCGGTAGCCAGCCCGGCCTTGTTCGCCTGGCTGGAGATCGCGAGGTGGCCGATCATCTGCGAATAGGCGTCGCCCAGCGTCACATTGCCGACGCCGGCCAGCGGGAAAGCCTGCTGCTTGACCTTCAACACCTCGAGCAGATTGTCGTTGTTGCCGGGCTTGGCCGGATCGGCGGAGAAACCGAGCTCGGCGGCAAGAATGCCGGTGCTCTGCAGCAGGCCGTGGGCGGCGCCGGCGTCGTAGCGGAACAGCGGCTTGCCCGGCTGGCCGTTCATGTCGTAGCCCTTGGCCAGCTGGTCGTTGACGCGGGTGGCCAGTTCGCCGGCCAGCGTGCGCACTTGGGTCTGGACCGGCCGCAGGTTTTCCGTTTCGAAGCGGTTGAGTCCGCCCAGTTGGCCGCCAAGATCGCCGCCCGGCATCGCGTACTTCTCGGTGCCGAAGGTCAGCTTCAGTTGCTGGCTGCCATCCGGCTGGGCTTCGCTGGACAGCGTCGCGGCGCTGTCGGCGGCCACCAGCGGCAAGCCGTTCTTCAGCGAAACGGCTTTGCTGCCGTCCGGTTGCGCCACCACTCTCACCTCGATCAGCGAGGACAGCGCGTCGATCTGGCGATCGCGCTCGTCCTCCAGACCGGAGGTATTGATGCCCTGGGCTTTGGCCGACATCAGTTTTTCATTCAGTTGCGCCAGGTTGGCGGTGGCGCTGTTGATCTGCGTCAGCGTGGCGTTGCGCTGCTCGGCGATGGCCACCAGCTGCGAGGTAAGCACGCCGTCCAGATTGTTGAAGCGCTGCGCCAGCGCGCCAGCGGAACGGACCACCTGGTCGCGCATGGTGTTGGAGTCCAGGCTGGCGGCGTTCAGCGCGGCGAAAAACTGGTCGAAGCCCTCGGACAGGCTGCTGCCCTTGCTGCCCATCACATTTTCCAACTGCGCGAAGTAAGACTGGGCCGCTGCCAGCGAGCCGAGATTGGACCCGGCCTGCCATTGCAGCAGGTTCTTGTAATCGTCGCTGAAGCGGCGGACGCTGCTGACGTTGACGCCGTAGCCGGCGCTCAGCGGATCGCCGGCGCCCGGGGCCTGGGTGGCCAGCACCACGCCCTGGCGCGAGTAGCCCGGCGTCTGCTGGTTGGCGATGTTCTGGCTGGCCGTGTTCAGCGCGACCTGCGCCGCCTGGGCGCCGGACAGCGCGTTATTGATCATGCGCATGGTTGGCTGTCATCACTTGGTGAGTGGGAACATGGGCGGGGCGAAGGCCGCCAGCCCCTGGCCGGCATCCCGGCCCTGCTTCAGACTGGCGACGGCGGCGTCCGCGTCCTTAACGGGAATATTCCCATTCTCCGGCAGCAGTTGCGCCAGGATGACCTTGGCGATGCCGAAGGTGCGCTGGCTGGCCAGCTGGTCGGCCAAGGCGCCGTCGGCGATGTCCAGCATGTCGGCATTCATGGAGTTGGCGAAGACGCTGTCCTCGCCCGCCACCTCGCGCGTGGTCTTGCGCATCTGCTTGAACATCTCGCGGATGAACTGGGCCTCGAACATCTCGGCCGCCTTTTCCGCCTTCTTGCGGTATTCCGGGCTGGCGGCCGCCACCGGCGCGTCGCCGCCGGCGCCGGCGGACGGGTTCTGCAAATCGTTGTTCAGCATCAGATCACCACCAGTTCGCCGTCTATCGCGCCGGCCTGGTCCAGCGCCTGCAAAATGGCCATCACGTCGTCCGGCGTGGCGCCGGTGCGGTTGACCGTGTCGATGATGGCGCGCAGGCTGGCGCCGGCCGGCCACTTGAACATCCGTCCCTGGCCCTGCTCCACCTGCACCCGGGAGTCGGGCACCACCTGGGTGGTGCCGTTGCTGAACGGGCCGGGCTGGCTGACCTGGGACGACTCGGAAATCACCACGCGCAAGCTGCCGTGCGACACCGCCGCCGGGCGCACGGTGACGCCCTCGCTGATCACCACGGTGCCGGTGCGGGAGTTGAACACCACGCGCGGGATTTCCGCGCCGACGTCCACGTTCAGCTTCTCCAGCCGCGCGACGAAGGCCACGCGCTCGGTCGGATCGCCCGGCGCCCTCACCTCGATAGTGGTGGCGTTGCGGGTGGTGGCGATCTTGCCGTAGCTGCGGTTGATCGTTCTCACCACATTGGTGGCGGTCTCGAAGCTGGGGCGGCGCAGGCTCAGGCGTATGCTGTCGCCCTGCTCGAAGTCGCTGGGAATCTCGCGCTCGATCGACGCGCCGTTGGGAATACGCCCGGCGGTGGGCGTGTTGACGGTGACGCTGGAGCCGCTCTTGCCCTGCGCCGACAGGCCGCCTATCACCACGCTGCCCTGGGCCAGCGCGTACACTTCGCCGTTGGCCGCCTTCAACTGGGTCAGCAGCAGCGTGCCGCCGCGCAGGCTCTTGGCGTCGCCCAGCGACGACACGGTCACGTCTATGGTCTGGCCGCGGCTGTAGCCGGGCGGCAGGCTGGCGCTGACCATCACCGCGGCCACGTTCTTGACGCGGGTGTCGGTCTTCTCCGGCATCTTCAGGCCGAACTGCTTGAGCATGTTGGCGACCGACTGGCCGGAGAACTTCACCTGCGAGTTGTCGCCGGTGCCGTCCAGGCCCACCACGATGCCGTAGCCTATCAGCTGGTTGTCGCGTATGCCTTCCACATTGACCAGTTGCCGCAGCGGCAAGGCCGCCGCCGGCAACGACAACGCCGCCAGCAAGGCGGCGGCGATCAGGCTTCGAATCTGTTTCGATATCATGAAAAACCTTAGAACGGCATCAGCGGGCTGGCGAAGAAGCGCATCAGCCAGCCAGGACTATTGGCGTCGGCCAGCGCGCCGCTGCCGGAATAGCCGATGCGGGCGTTGGCGATGCGCAGCGAGGACACGCGGTTGTCGGTGTCGATGTCTTCCACCCTCACGTAGCCGGCCAGGCGCAGCATTTCCTCGCCCTGGTTCAGCGTCAGCTGCTTCTCGCCCTTGACCTGCAACAGGCCGTTGGGCAGCACCTTGTGCACCACCACGGTCAGCGAGCCGGCCAACGCGTTCTGCTGGGTGGAGCTGGACGAGCCGTTGAAGTCGCGGTTGGCGTCGATGCCGACCTGGGCGTTGAAGGTGGTGTTGCCGATCAGCGAAGGGCCGATCTTGGCGCCGGACTTCTTGCCGAAGCTGGTGCCGGCCTGCTTGCTGGCCTGAGTGGTCTCTTCCAGCACCACGGTCAGCACGTCGCCGGGACGGAAGGCGCGGTTGTCCGAGGTCAGCGACAGCGAGCCGCCGGGCGTGAACACGCCGCCGCCGATCGGCAGCGAAGTCTGCTGCCGCATCAGCTCCGGCAGCGGGTCCGGCTCCGGCGGCGGCGGCTGAAGCTGGGCGCAGGCCGCCAGCAGCAAGGCGGCCAGCGGCGCGAGGCGGGCAAGCGTCATCGTACCGACTGGCCCAGCTGCTGCAGCATATTGTCGGCCGCGGACAGCACCTTGGTGTTCATCTCGTAGGTCCGCTGCGCGGCGATCATGTCCACCATTTCTTCCACCACCTGCACATTGGAGCCTTCCAGGCTGCCCTGCTTGAGCTTGCCCAGCGCGCCGCTGCCCGGATCGCCCTCGTTGGCGTCGCCGCTGGCGTCGGTTTTCTGGAACAGGTTGTCGCCCAGCGCCAGCAGGCCGGCCGGATTGATGAAGCCGGCCAGCTGGATGCGGTCCACCGCTTCCGGCGTGGTGCTGGTGCCGCGAGTCACCGACACTTCGCCGGTTTCGCTGATGGAAATCTTGGAGGCGTCGGCCGGGATGCGGATCTCGGGCTCCAGCGGCAGGCCCTGGGCAGTCTCCAGCACGCCGTCCTTGCTCAGACTCAGCTGCCCCGCCCGGGTGTAGCCGGTCACGCCGTTGGCCATCTTCACCTGCAGGAAGCCCTGGCCGATGATGGCCACGTCCAGGCTCTGGTTGGTGGTGGTGATGTTGCCCTCGGTGAACACCTTCTGGCTGCCCACCAGCCGGGTGCCGTTGCCCATCTGCACGCCGGACGGCGAGGTATTGTTGTCGTCCACCTTGCTGCCCGGCTGCTTCTCGACCTGGTAGAACAGGTCTTCGAATATCATGCGGTCGCGCTTGAAGCCGGTGGTGTTGACGTTGGCCAGGTTGTTGGCGATGGCGGTCAGGCGCGCGTCTTGCGCCTGGATGCCGGTTTTGCTGATCCAAAGTGCCGGATTCATCGTATCTCCCAATCAGTCGGCCGTTCAGCCGCGCACCAGGCGGTTGCCCGCCTCGTTCATGTCGCTGGCGGCGTTGAACAGTTTCATCTGCATCTCGAAATTGCGGTTGAGCGTCATGGTGGACACCATTTCCTCCACCGCGGACACATTGCTGCGTTCCAGGTGGCCGCTCTGCACCCGCACGCTGTCGTCCACCGGCAGCGGCCCGCCCTGGCGGGCGGCGATCAGCCCGTCGGGGCGTTTGCCCACCTCGCGCGGATCGGGCTTGACCAGCTTGAGCTTGTCCACCGGCTGCATCGCGGCGTCGTCCGGGTTCAGCACGGAAATCGTGCCGTCGGCGGCCACGCTGACCTTGAGGAAGCCTTCGGGCAGGCGGATCTGGCCGCCGTCGCCCAGCACCGGGTGGCCATTGACGCTCAGCCCGCCATCGGGGCCCACCGTCATGCTGCCGGCGCGGGTATAGGCCTCGCTGCCGTCCGGCGCGGCGACGGCGAAAAAGCCGTCGCCCTGCAAGGCGATGTCCAGCTCGCGGCCGGTCTCCACCACGGCGCCGTTGCGGTCGGACAGCGCGGTCGGCGCGTTCAGGCTCAGCAGGCGGGCGTCGTAGCCATAGCCGGGCACTTCCTGGCTGACCGCGGTGTCGATGTCGGCGCGGAAGCCGCCGGTTTCGGCGTTGGCCAGGTTGTTGGCGTGGATCTGCTGCGCGCGCAGCATCCGGCCGGCTCCGCTCATCGCGGTGTAGATCAGCTTGTCCATGGCCTTACACCGCCTGCATCAGCGCCTGCATCACCTGGTTCTCGGTGGAGATCACCTTGGTGTTGGCCTGATAGTTGCGCTGCGCGGTCATCAGCGACACCAGCTCGGAGGTGACGTCGACGTTGGATTGTTCCAGCGAGCTGGTGACCAGCTTGCCGGCCATATTGCTGCCGGCCGGCGACAGCAGCGCCGGGCCAGAGGCGGTCGACTCCTGCCAGCTGGTCTGGGAGGCCGCGGTCAGCGCGCCCTGATTGGCGAAGTTGGCGATGGCCAGGCGCGCGACCACCTGCTTCTGGTCGTTGCTGTAGCTGACGATGACTTCGCCGTTCTCGCCCAGGCTGACGCCGGTGCGCGCGCCCGGCGGGTAACCGTTGGCGGCGTTGCGGCTGGTGCTGGCCTCGCCGGCGAACTGGGTGGTGCCGCTGTAGTCCAGCGATACTTTCAGCGCGTTGGCGCCAGCCGGGGAGCCCAGATCCAGGTCCACTCCGCTGGTGGGTTGTATCATCTTGCCGGCGGTATCGAACTTCAGGTCGGTGGTGGCGGCCAGCATCTTGTCGCCCAGCTGGTAGTGGACGGTGATGGTGCTGTCGGCGCTTTTGCAGAAATACTGGGTCAGGTTGTGCTTGTTGCCCAGCGAGTCGTACACCGGCGATACCGTGGAGTGGTTGAAGCTCTGCGACACGCCCTTGTCGAACGGCAGCGTCTGCACCGCCCAGCCGGCCGACATGTTGCCGGAGTATTTCAGCTGGTCGCTGGGCTTGGCAGGGATGTTGCCGGTGGGAATCTGGATGTCGCCCAGCGCGCCCAGCGCGCCGCCTTCCGACTGGGCGTAGCCCTGGACGCGGCCGCTGTAGTTGTCGACCAGATAGCCTTCCTTGTCGGTGTCGAAAATGCCCACCCGGCTGTAGGTCACCGCGCCGGCGGCGCTGCGCGACACGTAAAAGCCGCGGCCGTCGATGGCGGCGTCCAGCGCGCGGCCGGTATTGACCAGGCCGCCGTTGCGGCCGATGTTCTGGCTGTTGGGATTGGCGTTGACGCCCATCGCCTGGCTGCCCGCGTAGGCGGAGGCGAAAGTCACCCGGCCGGACTTGAAGCCGTAGGTGCCGGAGTTGGCGATGTTGTCGCTGACGCTGCCCAGCTGGTTGTTGACGGCGTTGATGCCGGAAAGGGCGATCTCGAAGCTCATGGTTATCTCCGGTGACTTAAGCGGAAAGCAAGGCGGATACGGAAGAAGCGGGGAAGTCGCCGATGCCGGCCAGGCTCAGCACCGGCTCGCCGCCGTTGACCGGCAGGCGCACGCCGCCGACCTCGGCCTTGAGCTCGAACAGCCCCTTGCTGCCGGACGCGGTGGACAGCTCCAGCTGGTAGTTGCCGGCGGCGAGATGGTAATCGGCCAGCTTGATCTTGAAATCGGAGGCGCCCGCCGCGCGCTTGCCCAGGTCGATGCGGGTGCGCTGGCCGGCGGCGTCGGTCAGGATCAGCGTCGCGCTGTCTTCCTGGCCTGCCAGCGTCAGGCGACCGCTCAGCTCGCCCTGGCCGTCGCTGCGGATGCGGTCGGTCTGCACCAGCACCGGCTTGCCCACCTGCGCGCCCAGCGCCACGCCCTGCAGCTCGCGCAGCATCGCGCCCTGGCTCTGCAGCTGCTTGAGCATGTCCTGGGTGCTCTGCATCTGGCTCATCTGCGCCAGCTGGCTGACGAACTGCGACGGATCGGCCGGGTCCAGCGGACTCTGGTTGCGGATCTGCGCCAGCAACAGCGTCATGAACATATCGTTGGTCGGCTGGGCGCCGTTCTTGGCCACGTTCTGCGCGCCGTCCTTCTGGCCGCCGTTGGCGGCGAGCTGCCTCGATTGCGCCTGTTCCACGCTCATGCGGTATCTCCCAGTTTCAGCAGGTCCTGCTGCATGGTTTTCACCTTGGCCAGCACCTCGACATTGGTCTGGAAGGCGCGGGTGGCGGACAACATGTCGGTCATCTCCTCCACCGCGTTGACGTTGCTGTAGAAAACGTTGCCGTCGGCGTCGGCCAGCGGATTGCCCGGCTCATGCGCCTTGCGCACCGGCTCCTGGTTCTGCACCACGTCCAGCACCTGCACGCCCATGCCCTCGCCCTGCATCTGGCTGCTGAACACCGGTTTGCGGCCGCGGTAGGCGGCCTGCTCGGTGCCGGCGGAGGTATCGGCGTTGGCGATGTTGCTGGCCACGGTATTGAGGCGCACCGTCTGCGCGGTCATGGCGGAACCGGCGATGCGCGAGATGTCGCGGAATGACATGGTTTATTGCCCCGCTATCACTTTGGCCAAACCGTGCAGCTTCATGTTGATGAAGGTGAGGCTGGTCTGGAATTCGGAAACGTTCTGCGAGAACTCGGCCTGCTCGACGCTGAGCTCGACGGTGTTGCCGTCGCGGGACGGGTGGTTGGGAAGGCGGTACAGCAGATCGCCGCCGCCGTCGTCGAACGCCAATGGCGAATCGGCGGCCGCCGATGCCAGCGCCGCCTTGAAATCGATGTCACGCGCCTGATAACCCGGGGTATTCTCGTTGGCGATGTTAGACGCCAGCACCCGGGTCCGATCCGCCCGCAGCCGCAAGGCCTCGGGATGGATGCTCAGGGCCTTGTCCAGATGCATGCCCATTGCCTTGACCCTATCAGTTCACTACCATGTTCAAGCTATTTGCTATGAATAGCTATTCAATTGGAAAGCGATACTAATAAGCGCGCCCGTCATCGTATACGCAACAATTACCACGCATTTTGTAATGGAAAAATTCGCAAAAACCCGCTACAGCCTCGGCTGCCTGCTCCTCGCCATCGCCCAAACCGCCCTGGCGGCCTCTCCGGCCGAGCAGGACGTGGAGCGCCAGGCGCAGAAGCTGATCCGGCAGCGGCTGGCCGACGCCGGACTCGACCAGCCGGAGATCCGGCTGCAGCTGCTGCCCCCGCGCGACCTCCCCGCCTCCTGCGCGGCGCCATGGCAGACCGACGCGGCCGACAGCCGCGCCTTCAGCCGCATGCGCTTCGATCTGCGCTGCCCGGCCAGCGGCTGGCGCGGCGCCTTCATCGTCCGCGCCGCCGTCGGCGCCCGGGTGGCGGTGGCCGCGCATGGCCTGCGCGCCGGCGAGCCGCTGCGGGAAGCAGACATCGCCTGGGCCAACCGGCCGGTCAGCGACCCGGCAGATCTGTTCGGCGCCGCGGCGCCGCCGCTGGGCCTGGCTTCGCGCGCCGCGATCGCCGACGGCCAGCCCTTGCGCCGCCGCCAGCTGCAAGCGCCGCTGCTGGTCAAGCGCGGCGCCGAGGCGCGCATCGTCGCCCGCCAGGACGGCATTGAAGTCAACGCCGCCGGCGAGGCGCTGGACAATGGCCGTCAAGGCGAAACGATACGCGTGCGCAACCTGGCCAGCGGCAAGGTGATCCGCGGCCGCGTCGGCCCCGGCGGCGAAATCGAAGCGCTGGACTGAGCGCCGCCTTGCCGCGGCGGACATTCCGGCCAGACATTCCCTCGCCGCCTCCGCTCCGCCGCGTCCGCCGCAAAGCCGGCGGGATGGCTGGCCAAGCCATGAGGGCAGGCCAGCCATTTCCACCCATCTAACAACGCTTGCCATGCGCCTCGCCCTCCGCTCAGCGGATGCGGATCGATGGCGATCCGAAACGGACTTCTCCCCCTGCTCCCAGCCGGCTCGCAATATCCCGACAGCGGAATTTGCTAAGCGGAAACTTTCATTTCACATATCCGTTTCGCATCGATACATTCTGCATATCAGGTAATTATGTATTTTGTATCCACCATGCAGAACATCGCCTCCTCCCCCCACTCGCGGCGCGCACGCTGTCGCAGCCTGTCCGGCTGAATCCCGCCGGACAGGCAACCGCTTCACTCCATAACCAAGAAAGTCTCCGTGATGATCAAACACACCCTGCTGCTGGCCGGGCTGGGCGCCGCTTTGCCTTTTTCCGCCCACGCCGCCGACGTCGGCGACAATTCGCTGGAACGCGTCACCGTCACCGGCTCCAACCTGCGCGCCAGCTCCAAGGCCAAAACCAATCCGGTGCAAGTCATCAGCGCCGCCGACATCGAGCGCAGCGGCAAGACCAGCCTGCCCGACGTGCTGCGTTCGCTGGCCGTCAACAGCGGCAACAGCTTCAACGAGCAGTACACCGGCAGCTTCTCGGCCGGCACCGCCGGCGTCTCGCTGCGCGGCCTGGGCCAGCGCAACACCCTGGTGCTGGTCAACGGCAAACGCGTATCCAACTACGCCACCGCCCAGGACCTGCAGGAAACCTTCGTCGACCTGAACTCGCTGCCGCTGAAGGCGGTGAAGCGCATCGAAATCCTGAAGGACGGCGCGTCGGCCATCTACGGCTCTGACGCCATCGCCGGCGTGGTCAACATCATCCTCTACCCGTCCTACCAGGGACTGGAGCTGGGCGCCGACATCGGCCGCGACACCGGCACCGGCCAGGACGAGCGCCGCTTCAACCTGCTGGCCGGCAAGGGCGATCCGGACAAGGACGGCTACAACGTCTGGTTCTCCTTCGACGCCCAGAAGCGCGACCGGCTGGACCAGAGCGGGGTGGACTGGCTGAAGGACAACGACTTCCGCGGCCTGCCCGGCGGCAAGCTGGTGCGCACGCCGACCAACTACTACAACGGCAACCCGACCCAGCGCTTCCCCAACGCCACCGGGCCGGCGCAGGACCTCGACTACGGCGCGATCAACCCCGGCAAGAGCGGCCGCATCTGGGCCTACAACCCGGCGCAATACACCACGCTGATACCGGGCATCGAGCGCTACCACGCCGCGCTGCACGGCAGCTACCGGCTGAACGCCGCCACCGAGGCCTACGCCGAATTCCTCTACGGCGCCAATCACAGCACGCAGATCTTCGGACCGCCGCTGTCCGTCTCCAGCAGCCTGCGCGCCTGGGACGCGACCTCGCAATCGCTGACGTCGATCAGCAACGTGCTGCCGGCCGGCAACCCCTCCAACCCCAACGCCTCGCCGACGCCGTTCACCGCCAACCTGTTCGACCTGGGCCAGCGCAACAAGACCGACAGCGTGTCGTTCCGCCGCCTGCTGCTGGGCGTCAAGGGCAGCGGCGACGCCTGGGACTGGGACGTGTCCGGCCTGTACTCCGACAGCCGGCTGCGCGAGTACGCCTACAACTTCGTCAACCGCTACGCCTACGAGCGGCTGCTCGCCAACGGCGGCTACAACTTCATCGATCCCTCGCGCAACAGCGAGGCAGTGCGCGACAGCCTGCGCATCAGCACCATGCGTCCGGCCTGGTACCGCGTCGCCAGCCTGGACGCCACCGCCAGCACCGAGCTGGCGCAGCTGCCGGCAGGCCCGGTGGGCTTCGCCGCCGGCTACCAGCTGCGGCGCGAGATGATGAACGCCGGCACCTCGGCTGAAGTGGCCAGCGGCGCCGAGCTGCGCCCGGCACTGGACCTGATCCGCGGCGGCCGCACCATACAGGCGGCTTACGGCGAATTCAACGTGCCGCTGCACAAGACGCTCAGCCTCAGCGCCGCCGCCCGCGCCGACCACTACAGCGATTTCGGCAACGCCTTCTCGCCCAAGCTGGGCCTGCGCTACCAGCCGCTGCAAAGCCTGACCCTGCGCGGCTCGGTGTCGCGCGGCTTCCGCGCGCCGTCGCTGCCGGAAATCACCAGCAGCACCGCCGTCAGCTACAGCTCGGCGCAAGACCCGTACGATCCGCTGACGCCCGGCCAGAACGTCGCCTTCACCCACCTGATCACGGCGAATCCGAACATCAAGCCGGAACGGTCCACAAACGCCAACCTGGGACTGGTGCTGGCGCCCAGCGCCGACACCAGCGTCAGCCTGGATTACTACCGCATCCGGCAACGCGACGTGATCGGCCTGGAGGACGTGGGCAACATCATCCGCAACCCCGGCGCCAATCCCGGCGCCATCGTCCGCGACGCCCAAGGCCGGCTGCAAACCATCACCCAGCACTTCACCAACCTGGGCGACCGCGAGACCTCGGGCTTCGACATCGAGCTGCGCCAGGGCTGGAAACTGCCAGGCGGCAAGCTGACCCTGGCCGCGCAATGGAGCCGGCTGCTGTCGTTCCGCCAACCGCTGCAACAGGGCGGCGACATGCAGGAAGGCGCCGGCAGCAACCTGCTGGGCGCGCTGCCGCGCTGGAAAGGACAGACCTCGGCCAGCTGGGACGCCGGCAACTGGTCTTCCACTCTCACCTGGTACCACACCGACGGCTACACCCAGACCGGCAGCGACACCACCCAACAGCGGGTGGACGGCCTGGACACCTTCAACCTGAGCGCCAGCTACGCCGGCATCAAGCGCACCACGCTGACCGCCGCCGTGCAGAACCTGACCAACCGCCGCCCGCCCTGGGACTCCAACGCCAGCCACTATTACGACGCCACCCAGTACGATCCCGGCGGCCGCGCCTTCACCCTGGGCGTGCGCTACAAGCTGGACTGAACCTCAAGCCACCGGCATGACGGCGCCCGCAAGCGGGCGCCGTTTTTATTGCCGCGGTATCAAAGATCAGTAAATCTACCTATTCTGTATTAATCTGCACTAGACAGTACCCATAAGACCGCCTGCCCAAGGACGGCTTGAACACGCTACTCGCCCTAGTTTTGATTGAAGGAATGCAGGAATGGTCTTTTTCACCCGATCTCTCACCCGACAGCTTGAAACCACCCAGCACAGTCTGGCGCAAGTCCACAGCAGGCTGGCCGCCATCGAGCGCTCAATGGCGGTGATCGAATTTTCCGCCAATGGCGACATTGTTCAGGCCAACGACAACTTTTTGAACGCAATGGGCTACCGCGCCGACGAAATCGTCGGCCGCAACCACCGCATGTTTTGCCCGCCCAGCTTTGCGAACAGCGCGGACTACCGGGAGTTCTGGCAGAAGCTAGGCCGCGGGGAATTCCAATCCGGCCACTTTCTCAGGCTGCGCAAGGACGGCGGCGAGATATGGCTGGAGGCCAATTACTCGCCCATCGTCGACGAGGCGGGCAAGGTGACCGGGGTGATCAAGGTGGCCTCCGACATCACCGCCCAAGTGCAGGCGGAGCAGGACAGCAAGGCGCTGCGCCAGGCGATAGACCACTCCATGGCCCGGATCGAGTTCGATCTGGACGGCAACATCCTGGACGCCAATGACAATTTCCTCAAAGTCTTCGGCTATCAGCGCGCCGAGGTGCTCGGCAAGCAGCACCGCATGCTGTGCGAGGCCGGCTACGCGCAAAGCCCTGAGTACGGCCAGCTGTGGCAGCAACTGCGGCAGGGGCGCTTCCTGGAAGGACAATTCCGCCGAGTGAACCGCAACGGCGACGTGATCTGGCTGCAGGCCACCTACAACCCGGTACTGGACCCGAACGGCCGGCCGGTGCGGGTGGTGAAGTTCGCCAGCGACATCAGCGAGCAGATGACGAAGCTGCGGCAGCAGGCGGAAAACGCCCAGTCGGCGGTGCACGCGTCGGAAAACACCGAGCAGCTGTCGATACAGGGCAGCTCGGTGCTGGAGCAAGCCACCACCGAGATCAACCGCGTGGCCGGCAGCGTGGAAACTTCGTCCGGCATCCTGTCCAAGCTGGGCGACAGCTCCGACCAGATCGGCAGCATCGTCAACACCATCAGCGACATCGCCGACCAGACCAATCTGCTGGCGCTGAACGCGGCGATCGAGGCGGCGCGCGCCGGCGAGATGGGCCGCGGCTTCGCGGTGGTGGCCGACGAAGTGCGGAAACTGGCCGAGCGCACCAGCCAGTCCACCGGCGAGATATCCGGCATCGTCAAGAGCATCCAGGACGATTCCCGCTCGGCCATCGACGCGATGCGGCAGATGCAGGAGCTGGCCGGCAACAGCCTGCAATTGGCCGACCAGGCGCGCAGCGCGATCCAGGAGATCCGCACCGGCGCGCGCGACGTGGTGCTGGTGGTGAAAGAAGTGTCGGAACTGCTGCAGCAAAGCTGAAACGCCGAAACGGCGAAAAAAAACGGGCCGCGATCATGCGGCCCGTTTTTTCATTCCATCCGGCTGCGCCGGAGGCGGCTCGGCATCAATAGCCGAGGCCCAGCGCGGCGCGCACGTCGTTCATCGTCTCGCGCGCCACCTTCTCGGCGCGGGCGCTGCCGTCGGCGAGGATTTCGGACACCAGCTTCGGATTGCTCAGGTATTTTTCCGCGCGCTCGAACATCGGCTGCTGCTCGCGCACCACGGCGTCGATCACCGGCTGCTTGCAGTCCAGACAGCCGATGCCGGCGGTGGTACAGCCTGCCTTCACCCACTCCTTGGTCTCGCCGTCGCTGTACACCTCGTGCAACTGCCACACCGGGCACTTGGACGGCGTGCCCGGATCGGTGCGGCGCACGCGGGCCGGATCGGTCGGCATGCCGCGGATCTTCTTGCTCACCGTCTCCGGCGCTTCGCGCATGGTGATGGTGTTGCCGTAGGATTTCGACATCTTCTGGCCGTCCAGGCCCGGCATCTTGGACGCGGCGGTCAGCTTGGCCTCGCACTCCGGCAGGATGGTCTTGCCCTTGTTCTCCAGCCAGCCGTGCAGCCGCTCGCGATCGGCGCTGCCCAGGTTCTGGCTGGCGGCCAGGATGTCTCTAGCCTGCATCAGCGCTTCCACTTCGCCGTCTTGCAAATAACGGTTGCGCAGCTGCTCGAACAGCTTGCCGGCCTTGCCGATTTTCTTCGCCGCGGCCTTCGCCAGCTCTTCGAAGTTGGGCTCTCGGCCGAACATGTGGTTGAAGCGGCGCGCCACTTCGCGCGTCAGCTCGATGTGCGGCACCTGGTCCTCGCCCACCGGCACCAGCCCGGCCTTGTACACCAGGATGTCGGCCGCCTGCAGCAGCGGGTAGCCAAGGAAGCCGTAGGTGGTCAGGTCCTTGTGGCTCAGCTTCTCCATCTGGTCCTTGTAGGTCGGCACCCGCTCCAGCCAGCCCAGCGGCGTCACCATCGACAGCGCCA
This sequence comes from Chromobacterium sp. Ag138, assembly GCF_055181315.1. Classification (NCBI taxonomy): domain Bacteria; kingdom Pseudomonadati; phylum Pseudomonadota; class Betaproteobacteria; order Neisseriales; family Chromobacteriaceae; genus Chromobacterium; species Chromobacterium sp. Ag138. The sequence goes on along the minus strand of NZ_JBUPWA010000001.1, from coordinate 4,796,476 downwards.
GATGCAGTTCCGCATGCTGCGGCACCTTGGACTGGACGAATACGGTGGACTTCTCCGGATCGACGCCGGAGGCCAGCCAGTCGATCACCATCTCATTGATGGACTTGCCGATGATGGACACATCGTCGAAGTTGGTGGTCAGCGCGTGCCAGTCGGCCACCATGAAGAAGCACTCGTGGCTGTGCTGCAGCTCCACCCAGTTCTTGATCACGCCGTGGTAGTGGCCAAGGTGCAAGCTGCCGGTGGGGCGCATGCCGGAGAGAATGCGGTTGGCGGACATATTGTTATGCTCTCGGTTGCGCGGGAAATGAAAAGCCGCCGGCTCCATCCGGCGGCCAGGCCCGCTCAGGGTTCTAGAAAAACAATTGCAGCAGATGATACATCAAGACATACAGCGGCTGCAGGATGACGCCCAGCAGGCCGCTGGCCACCAGGATCAGCAGCAGCCACATGCCCCAGCCCTCGGTCTGCGCGTAGCGCCAGGCGACGCCCGGCGGCAGCAGGCTGTAGACGATGCGCCCGCCGTCCAGCGGCAGGATGGGCAGCAGGTTGAGCAGCATCAGCGAGATGTTGATGCTGATGCCCGCCTTGCTCATCAGCATCAGCGGATCGCGATAGGCGCCATCCATGCCCAGCGCCAGCTTCAGCAAGGCCACCCAGGCCAGCATCATCGCCAGATTGGCCAGCGGCCCGGCCGCCGCCACCCAGCGCATGTTCTGGCGCGGCTTGCGCAAGGCGTTGAAGTTGACCGGCACCGGCTTGGCCCAGCCGAACACGAAGCTGCCCAGCCAGATGGTCAACAGCGGCAGCAGCACCGTGCCTATCGGGTCGATGTGCTTGAATGGGTTCAGCGTCATCCGCCCCTGCAGATAGGCGGTGTCGTCGCCGAAGCGGCGCGCGGCGTAAGCGTGCGCCGCTTCGTGCAAGGTGATGGCCAGCAACACCGGCAAGGCATAAATCGTGACCTGCTGCACCAGCTGATTGGGGTCGAACATGTCCGCTCTCCGCGCTCTGCCACGCTATGAACATGACAGCCCCGCGCGGATTTGGCAAATCCGGCCGCAATCTCGCCGTTACAGCACCAGGCTCAGAATCAGCAGGTTGACCAGTTTCAGCAGCGGCATCAGCAGGCCGCCCAGCACGCCGCTGAACATCAGCAGCAGCAGGATCCAGAAGCTGTAAGGCTCCACCTTGGAAAACTGCCAGGCCGCGCGCGCCGGCAGCAGCGACTGCAGGATGACGCCGCCCGGCAGCGGCGGCAGCGGGATCAGCGTGAAGATCATCAGCGCCACGTTGACCTTGATGCCGATCAGCCCCATCCATTGCATAGGCGACCGGAAATAGTCCGGCGCGTAGGCGGAGGCGGCGATCGCGCTGGCCCACAGCAACGCCATGGCCAGATTGGCCAGCGGGGTGACCGCCGCCACCTTGGCCAAGGCGGTGCGCGGCTTGCGCATCGCGCCCGGATTCAGCTGCAGCGACTTGGGCCAGCCGATGATGAAGCCGCCCATCGCCACGCCTATCATCGGCAGCACGATGGAGCCGATGGGATCGATGTGGGCGAAGGGACTGAAGGTGCGCCGCCCGGTCATGTAGGCGGTGCGGTCGCCCAGGCGGTCGGCCATGAAGGCCTGGGCGCCGGCGGGCATGGTGATGGCGAACAGCACCGGCAGTATCGACACCGCCAGCGTCTGAATCAAAGAGAGTTCCTGCATGATTTCCTAACAGACAAAAAATGAATCAAAAACCGAACGGCGCGAGCGCGCCCTTGCCCTCGCGAACCAGTTCCACGCCGTCGGTCATGTCGATCACGGTGGTCGGCTCGGTGCCGCACCAGCCGCCGTCGACGACGGCGTCCACCCGGTGCTCCAGCCGTTCGCGGATTTCGTAAGGATCGGAAATCGGCGCGTCGTCGCCCGGCAGCATCAGGGTACAGGACAAGATGGGTCCGCCCAGCTCTTCCAGCAAGGCCAACGCCACCTTGTGATCGGGCACGCGCAGGCCGATGGTGGCCCGCTTCGGGTGCAGCGTGCGGCGCGGCACCTCCCGCGTGCCCTGCAGGATGAAGGTGTAGCTGCCCGGCGTGGCGCTCTTCAGCAGCCGGTACTGGCGATTGTCCACCTTGGCGTAGTTGGCCAGCTCGGACAGATCGTGGCACACCAGCGTCATCATCCGTTGCTTCAGGTCCACCCCGCGGATGTCCAGAATCCGCTCCATCGCTTCCTTGTCGCCGAGCGCGCAGCCCAGCGCGTAACAGGAATCGGTGGGATAAGCGATCACCCCGCCCTCGCGCAGGATCTTCACCGCCTCGCGGATCAGCCTGGCCTGGGGGTTGTCGGGATGGATCACGAAGAATTGCGCCATGTTATTGTCCTTGTTGTGTCAGCCCGCCGGCCTCAGGACGCGCGCTTCCAGCTCGCGCCAGATCGGCTTGCAGATGGGCGGCAAGTCCTCGGTGTGGCCGACGTCGCGCCCGCCCTCGCCTGGCGCGTGGAAATCGCTGCCGCTGCTGGCGTAAAGCCCGTGGCGGTCCGCGTGCAGCGCGAACTTGTGCATGTCGTCCAGGCTGTGGCTGCCGCAAGCCACCTCGATGCCCTGGCCGCCGGCGGCCTGGAAGTCCAGGATCAGCCGCTCGATCAGCGTCTTGCCCATATCGTAGCGGCCGGGATGGGCGATCGCCGCCATGCCGCCGGCGCCGACGATCCAGCCGACGGCGTCCGCCAGGCTGGCCCATTCGTGCGCGACGTAACCCGGCTTGCCCGGCGTCAGGTATTTGCGGAACACGGTGCGCATGTCCTTGACCATGCCGCTGTCCACCAGGTGGCGGGCGAAATGGGTTCGGCTGATCATTTCCGGATTGTCGCACCAGCGCATCGCGCCCTCGAAGCAGCCGGGAATGCCGGCGGCCTCGAGCGAGGCCCCCATCTGCCGCGCCCGCTCCAGCCGGCCGTCCCGTATCGATTTCAAGCCAACCGCCAGCGCCGGCTCGTCCGGATCTATCCCCAGGCCGACGATGTGCACCGTGTGCCGGCCCCAGGTCGCCGAGATTTCCACGCCGTTGAGAAAGGGGATGCCGTGCCGCGCGGCGGCGGCGGCGGCCTCCGCCAGGCCGGCGGTGCAGTCGTGGTCGGTCAGCGCCAGCAGCGCCGGCGCGCGCGCCGCCGCGCGGTCTATCACTTCGGTCGGCGTCAAGGCGCCGTCCGACGTGCGGGAATGGAAATGCAGGTCAATGTTGGCCATCGTCGCCTCCCGCCTCCTGTCGCTCCGCCCGGCGCTTCTCCCAGGCGGCCAGCCGCGCGCGGTAGGCGCGCAGCTCCTGCTGGTGGATATCCAGGATGCAGGGTTCGCAGCCGCTGCCGCAGCACATGTCGTCGCCCACGTCGAACGGCGGCTCCGGCATGATGTCGGCGGGGTCTTCCATGTCAGGCCGCCTCGACCGCGATCAGGAAGCCGTCGCCGCTGACCTGCTGTCCGGCGCGGATCTTGCAGGTCTTGCGCAGTTCGACCTGTCCGTCCACCGACACATTGCCCTCGGAGATGAAATGCTTGGCCGCGCCGCCGGAATGGCAGACGTTGCAGGCTTTCAGCAGATCGCACAGCGCGATGTACTCGCCGGGAAGTTGGTAAGTTTCCTTCATGTTTTGCACACTCGTCCTGGACAGGCTTGTGAGCGGCCTGTGGACAAGGCCGCCAAGCCCTTAATCTGTCAGATGTTTTCTTGGCTGCCTGTTTTTTAGGCAGCCCCGCCGGACTATCCACGCCGCCGGCGAACAATATTGTGGAGCCGTTGTGGACAAGCGCGGCAAACCGCTGATTCGCTTGCCCATTTCCGGACTGATTATTTTTTAGGCAGGCAACAGCGGCAAAAGTGCCGCCATCGCCCGCGCCAGCCGCGCCTCGTGCGCGCCGGCCAATTCCACCGCCGCGATGCCCTGCCGCGCCAGCTCCTGCCGATGCAGATCCAGCAGCCAGTCGCGCTGGGCAGGGTGGCTGCGCAGCGGGTCGGGCTCCCAGGGAATGTCGGGACAAGCGAGCACGGTCAGCGCGTAGTCGCGCGGCCGGTACAGGGCCAGCAACGCGTCCGACGCCTGCCCGTGCGCCACTTCGGCCCAGATCTTGCAAGTCAGCGCCGTGGTGTCGCACAGCAGGATGCTAGCCCCGGCCTCCGCCGCCCTCGCCTCCGCCGCCAGCTGTCCGGCGGCGATCGCCTCGATGTCGGCGAGGCTGGACACATAGGGCCTGTCCGCATAATAGGCCCGGGAGTACTCCTCCACCCACGCGGCGTTGATGCCCGACTCCCGCAATCGGCGCGACCAATCCCGCGCCAGCGTGCTTTTGCCGCTGGATTCCGGCCCGACGATCGCCACCCGGATAGGCCCGGCGGCCCTTTGCTGCCCCATCATCCGTCTTTCCTGGCCTTCGCCGGCCATTGTTCAGGCCAAGTCGGATATTATACCCCGACGGACCGCGCTTTCCCGGATTTTCACAAGCGCCGGGGACAGCCCTGTGAGCCGGCTGTGGACAAGGACCGCAAGACATTGAAAGCCTTGGTCTTTCCAGCAGCTGATTATTTTTTAATCATTCCAATATTTTTTTCCCCACCGCCGGTGCAGAGCCGTGTGGACCGGTTGTGGATAGGCGCGGCAAGCCGCTGTACGGGAAGGGAAAACCAGAGCTGCCTTTTTTTTAGGCAGTTTTGCGCGCCGGCGGCATGGAGCCATCCCCCGCGCCGGTATACAAAGCTGTGAGCGGCATGTGGACAAGTCCGCCAAGCGCCTGATTTTCCATGGCCTGCCGCCGATTGATTATTTTTTAAGCAGAAACGCCGCCCATTCCCCCTGAAGGCAAAGCCGGCTCAACGCGCGGGTTTCCCACATTCGCGGTGTAAAGCCATGTGGAAGCGTTGTGGACAAGCCGCGCAAGTCACTGAGCGCAAAGCATGAAAAAAGGCTGCCTGTTTTTTAGGCAGCCTTTCGTCGCGATGGAAAAACTCAAACCGTCATTTCGCCGCGCAGCGGACGAACCAGCTGCTTGCGCAGCTCGTCGCCGGACATCCCCGCCGACAGCAGCGCCTGCAGTTTGGCCAGCGCGGCTTCCGGCGTCAGATCCGCGCCCGGCAGCGCGCCGGCGCGGGCCAGCGGCTGGCTGGCGGCGTAAGCGCCCACCTCCACCGCGCCGCCGGGAGCCTGGGTCAGCGTCAGCACCGGCGCGCCCCGCGCCGTCATCGTCGCGATGCCTTGCAGCAGGATGGGGTCGGCCGGCGCGTTGCCGCTGCCGTAAGCCAGCAGGAGGGCGCCGTCCAGCCCGCCGTCGCGCAGCGCCTGCCCCGCCAGCGCGCTGCCGTAGCCCGGCGTCAGCATCAGCGCGGCCAGCTTCAGGTCCTCATTCATCCGCAGCGGCCGCCAGTCGCCGTCCGGCTTCAGCCAGCGCTCCTTGCGCCAGTGAGCGTGGATGGCGAACTCCGCCAGCGGTTCGGCGTTGGGGCTGTTGAAGCCGGCGAAGCGCTCGACGTCGATCTTGCGGGCGCGGCTGCCGCGCAGCAGCAGACGGTCGAAGGCGATCGCCACTTCATTGAGGTCGGGCTGGCAGGCCGCCTCCAGCGCATCGGCCAGATTGCTCCAGCCGTCGGAGCGCGGATGCACCAGCGGCAGCTGGGCGCCGGTCAGCACCACCGGCTTGGCCAGGCCCCGCAGCGCGAAGGCCAGCACGCCGGCGGTGTAGGCCATGGTGTCGGTGCCATGGATGACGACGAAGCCGTCGTAGTCGTGATAGCGGGAAACCAGCGCGTCCAGTATCTGGTTCCATTGGCGCGGCGTCAGCGCCGATGAGTCGATCAGCTGTTCGAATTCGACGATGTCGAACTCCAGGCCCGGACGGGCCAAACGCTGCAGCAGCCGCGGCAGCAGGCCCGGCACGGGGGCCAGGCCTTCGGGGGTGTGGTCCATGCCTATGGTACCACCGGTGTAGAGCACCAGGATTCGGCTCATTGCATACTCCATCGCACTTGGTCTGCGGACGATGGTAGCGCAAGCCTCAGCCGGCGTCACACGCCGGCGGAACAGGCGGGATCAGCGCAGCGCGTCTGACACCGCCACGTCGATGGCGCGGCGCGCCTCGTCGATGTGGTGGACGATGTCGCGCTGCAGCGAGCGCAGGTAGGGATCGTCCTCGCGGTGGGCGGCGTCCTGCCGGGCTTTGTCCAGCAGCATCTTGGCCTGATGGAAGCGGTCTTCCGGCCGCCAGCGCGCGTCCGGCGGCATGCGGTCGTAAATGTCCTTGCCGTCGTCGATGGCGGCGTCGCGCATCTTGCGCAGCGCCTTGTTGATTTCATCGACGGCATGGCGCTCGTCGTCCATCACCTGCGGATAGTCCGGACGGGCCAGCAGATCGCGCGCCTGGCGCAGATCGCTCATCGCGTGCAGATAGTAGGGATGCTCTTCCGGATGCCACTGGTGCTGCTGCCAGGTCCACGCATCGCCGTCGCGCCAGCCGTCGGCCAGCGCCGGCGCGCTCAGGATCGCGTTGCCGGCGGCGGCCAGCGCCAGAATGGCCAGAATTCCGCGCAGTTTCATGATTGTCTCCTCGTATGATCGAAAACGGTCCGGCGCTCAGCGCAGGGCGTCGTTGATGGCTTGCTGCACGGCATGGCGCGCGGCGTCGACGTGATGCAGGATGCGGCGCTGCAGATCGTGCACCCAGGGGTCGTCTTCCTGGTGGCTGGCATCGCGGCGCGCCGCGTCCAGCAGCTCCAGCGCCCGATGGAATCGGTCGGTCGGACTCATATGGGCATCCGGCTGCTCGTAGCGCCAGGGATCTTTGCCGTCCTCGAAGGCGGCATGCTGCATCTCGCCCAGCGCCGCGTCGATCTCGGCCACCGCGCGGCGTTCGTCGTCGGCGATCTGCGGATAATCCGGGCGCGCCAGATAAGCCCGGGCCTGCCTCAGATCGCTCATCGCGTGCAGGTAATACGGATGTTCCGCCGGGCGCCAGTTGCGCGGCGCCTCCACTTGCACCGTCACCGGGCGGTACGCCCCCGCCCGCGGCGGCGCCACCACGCAGGCGCTGAGCCCGCACACCGCCAGCAGCGGCGTCAACTTCATGACGCCGATAATCGTCGTTTTCACCATTCGTCTCCTGGATTTCGGGCCGGATCGGCTCAGCCGTCCGGCCTGCTGTATTCAGTTCCTTGCAAAACCGATTACAGCTTGACCGCTCCCGGAAATGAATTCAGCAGCATTCAGGTTTCGGTGTGTAAGCGTTTGTAGCCAGCCAGGCCTAGCTGCATAACCGCTTTTCCCGACGATGTCCGAATTTCCATTCTTGGTTAACGAACATGAAGCGCGTTTGGACTGCATATATACAGTCGGCAAAAAAGTAACAGACAGACTGTCTGATTGTCATTTTTATAGAGTTTAAATTCAAAAATTGACATGAGTTAAACAAATAGCAGTTTCATAATGCTAAAACGAACTTTGCTTGCACATAGCAAGTCCATATGCATCAAATGTGAAAATCATTTAGCCGACAAGCGAACAAAACCTGTATCGCGATCATGAACCGGAGCGATGGCGGAACCCCGGCTTCACGGTAAGAAACCGCCAGCTAGCCAAAACCAGCAAGGTGCACCATGTCCTTACACCGCAGTCACGATATCCAGGCATTGCAGGGGCAGACCCTGACCATACACATCAACGATCAACCGGTCGTAGCGGCCAGCGGCGAAACCGTGCTGAGCGTGCTCAGCGCCGTCGGCCTGCGCCAGCTCAGCCGCAACGACAACCAGCAGATCGCCGGCTCCTATTGCGGGATGGGCGTGTGCCATTGCTGCCTGGTCAAGATAGACGGCCGCCACAAGCGCCGCGCCTGCCAGACCGTGGTCAGCCCCGGGATGAAGGTGGAAACGGCCCATAACCGCCTGAACACGGAGGGCCTGAGATGAGCGCGAAACCGGTGATCGTCGGCGGCGGCCCGGCCGGCATGTCGGCCGCCATGGAACTGGCCCGCCACGGCGTGGACAGCGTGCTGCTGGATGAAGCCTCCCGCGTCGGCGGCGTGGTCTACCGCGGCCCGCTGCGCCAGGGCGTGGTGCTGGACTACCTGGGCGAGCGCTACCGCGAGAACATGCAGGCGCTGCACCGCGAATTCGAGCAATACCGCAGCCGCGTCGACATCCGGCTGAATACCCGCATCGTCGGCGGCGGCGACGGCGAACTGTTCGCCCTGACGCCGGACGAGCAGGTCGAAGCCATTCCCTACTCCCAGCTGTTGCTGGCCGCCGGCTGCCATGAGCGCAGCGTGCCTTTCCCCGGCTGGACCCTGCCCGGCGTGATCATGCTGGGCGGCCTGCAGCTGCAGATCAAAAGCGGCGTGGTCAAGCCGCTGGGCCGCACCGCGCTGGTGGGCACCGGCCCGCTGCTTCCGCTGGTCGCCTGCCAGCTGCACCGGGCCGGCGTGGAAGTGGCCGGCGTCTACGAGGCCAGCGCCTTCGGCCGGCTGGCCAAGGAGGCGATCGCCCTGCTCAACCAGCCGCAGCTGTTCCTGGACGGTCTGAGCATGGTGGCCTACCTGAAGCGCCACGGCGTCCCGCTGCACTACGGCTGGGGTGTGGTCGAGGCCCACGGCGACACCGAACTGGGCGAGGTGACCGTCGCGCCGTACGACGCCGAATGGCACGCCGACCTGACGCGCAGCCGCCGCCTGCAGGTGCAGACGCTCGCCGTCGGCTACGGCTTCATCCCGCGCACCCAGCTGACCCAGCAGATGGGCCTGGAACACCGCTACGCCGACGACGGCTACCTGAAGCCGGTCAACGACGACTGGCAGCGCAGCAGCCGCGGCCACATCCACCTGGCCGGCGACATCGGCGGCCTGCGCGGCGGCGACGCCGCCATCGTCACCGGCCGCATCGCCGCGCTGTCCATGCTGCTGCAGCTGGGCAAGCTGGACCAAGCGCAGGCGCTAAGCCGGCGCCAGGCCTGCCTGGACGAACTCGCCTCCATCCTGCGGTTCCGCAAGGGCATAGACAGCTTCACCCGCCGCGGCCGCGGCCAGCTGGCGCTGCCCGCGCGCGACACCGTGATCTGCCGCTGCGAGCACGCCACCCGCCAGGACATCGACACCGCGCTGGAACAGGGCGTCAACGACCTGATCAGCCTGAAGATGCGCACCCGCGTCAGCATGGGCGACTGCCAGGGCAAGATGTGCGTCGGCTATTGCAGCGATCGCCTGCGCGAACACACCGGCAAACGCGACGTGGGCTGGATACGCCCGCGCTTCCCGCTGGACCCGTTGCCGTTCTCGGCTTTCTCCGCAATCGACGCCCAACAGACTGAAGAGATTTGACATGAGCAAGCAATACGACATCGTGATCGCCGGCGGCGGCGTGATCGGCGCCTCCTGCGCCTACCAGCTGTCCAAGAACCGGGACCTGAAGATCGCGCTGATCGACAGCAAGCGGCCCGGCAACGCGTCGCGCGCGTCGGCCGGCGGCCTGTGGGCGATCGGCGAGTCGGTGGGCCTGGGCTGCGGCGTGATCTTCTTCCGCATGACCTCGGCCAAGCGCAAGCGCGACGCCGCCGGCGCCGCGGTGGCCGTGGACGCCACCACGCCGCACATCCTGCCGCAGAGCTTCTTCGACTTCGCGCTGGCCTCCAACGCCCTGTACCCGACGCTGCACCAGGAGCTGATGGAAAACCACGGCATGGACTTCAAGTTCGAACGCACCGGGCTCAAGTACATCATTTACGATGAGGAAGACCAGCTGTACGCCGAGCACATCGCCGCCCAGATTCCGCATCTGGCCAGCGAAGTGCGCTGGCTGGACCGCGCCCAGCTGCGCGCGGACGAGCCCTATGTCAGCGGCCAGGCGCAAGGCGCGCTGGAGTTCCTGTGCGACCACCAGGTCAGCCCCTTCCGCTTGACCGACGCCTACACCGAGGCGGCGCGCCAGAACGGCGTCGACGTGTTCTTCAACGTCAACGTCACCGGCGTCGCCCGCCAGGGCAGCCGCGTCACCGGCGTCAGCACCGCCGAGGCCGGCGACTTCTCTTGCCACACGCTGATCAACGCCGGCGGCTCCTGGGCCGCCGAACTGTCGCTCTGGGCCACCGGCCGCACCATCCCGGTCAAGCCGGTCAAGGGCCAGATCGTGCTGTCGGAGAAAATGCCCAAGCTCTTGCGCGGCTGCATCACCACCAGCGACTGCTACATCGCGCAGAAGGACAACGGCGAAATCCTGATCGGCAGCACCACCGAGGACAAGGGCTACGACACCGCCATCACCTATCCGGAAATCAACGGCCTGGTGCAGGGCGCGATCCGCTGCGTGCCCGAGCTCGCCAACGTCAACATCAAGCGCTGCTGGGCCGGCCTGCGTCCCGGCACCCCGGACGAGCTGCCCATCCTGGGGCCGGACGGCGTGGACGGCTATCTGAACGCCTGCGGCCACTTCCGCACCGGCATCCTGACCTCGGCCATCACCGGCGTGCTGCTGAACGGGCTGGTGCGCGGCGAGCCGCTGCCGCTGGACATCACGCCGTTCCTGGCCGGCCGCTTCCCCAACCGCACCGAAAAACAGATGGATTTCGCGCTGCACGCCTGATCAAGTTCCTCTCACTGAGCCGCCACGGCCCGATGGCCTGGCGGTTTTTTTTCGCCCGCGCGGGCGGACATCGACGCCTGAAACCGTTTTGTCATATTAATGACGTCGTTTTGTCATCAATCCCTCATACCATCGCATCAGTTTTTCGATAGATAGGCCACCGGCCGCAGAAGGGGAGCAATGATGAAGCACAAACTGGGTTACATCGCCGTCGCCGGCGCCTTGAGTCTGATCGCCAACGCGGCCAGCGCCGACAATCTCGCCGCCCTGGTCCAGGCCGCCAAGAAGGAAGGCGAGCTGAACACCATCGCCCTGCCTCACGACTGGTGCGGCTACGGCAACGTGATCGCCGGCTTCAAGGCCAAGTACGGCATCAAGGTCAACGAACTGAATCCGGACGCCGGCTCCGCCGACGAGCTGGAGGCCATCAAGGCCAACAAGAACAACAAGGGACCGCAGGCGCCGGACGTGATCGACGTCGGCCTGTCCTTCGGCCCGCAGGCCAAGGCCGCCGGCCTGCTGCAGCCGTACAAGGTGTCCACCTGGAAGAGCATTCCCGACAACGTCAAGGACAAGGACGGCTACTGGTACGGCGACTACTACGGCGTGCTGACCTTCCAGGTCAACCGCGACCTGATCAGCAAGGCCCCCGCCGACTGGTCCGACCTCTTGAAGCCCGAATACAAGAACGCCGTGGCGCTGGCCGGCGACCCGCGCGCCGCCAACCAGGCCATCCAGGGCGTGTTCGCCGCCGGCCTGGCCCAAGCCAAGGGCGACGTGGGCAAATCCGCCGACGCCGGCCTGAAATTCTTCTCACAGCTGAACAAGAACGGCAACTTCGTGCCGGTGATCGGCAAGGCCGCCTCGCTGGCCCAGGGCACCACCCCCATCATCGTGCGCTGGGACTACAACGCGCTGGCCGACCGCGACACGCTGAAGGGCAACCCGAAAGTGGACGTGATCGTGCCTAAGAGCGGCGTGGTGGCCGGCGTCTACGCCCAGGCCATCAGCGCCTACGCGCCGCACCCGAACGCCGCCAAGCTGTGGATGGAGTACCTGTTCTCCGACGAAGGCCAGGTGGCCTGGCTGAAGGGCTACTGCCACCCGATCCGCTTCAACGACCTGACCGCCCGGAAAAAGATCCCGTCCGAGCTGATCAGCAAGCTGCCGGACGCCGCCGCCTACAAGAAAGCGGTGTTCCCGACCATCGAGCAGCAGGAAGCCTACAAGGCCGGCATCACCAAGCAGTGGGACAGCGTGGTCGGCAGCAACGTGAAGTAACGCGATCACCCAGTCTCACCTCGGGGCCGCCGCTGGCGGCTCTCAGACTGTTGACAGCCTCTCTCTCGCCTCCACGAAGGCGAGGCTCCCTTGCAGGGCAAGGGCGGGGGGATTGGGATTCGACGTTCAGGCTGCGGACTCAAGCGCTTATGTCGACAGGCCCGGCTTTGCCGGGTCCTGTAGAGCCTGACCGAATCACTTTGCCAACAGCCTGAAGCCGCCGCTGGCGGCCCTTTTATCTGACGAGAAATATCGATGTCCGCATCCTCAGAATCCATGCCGACGCCCTCCTCCCGCACAGCCAGTCCCCCAAGCGCCGCCCGCGCCTTGCTGCTGTCGTGGGTGGGCGTCGCGCCCTTCCTGCTGTTCGCGCTGCTGTTCCTGATCCTGCCCACCGGCATGCTGATGGTGGGTGCCTTCCAGGACGCGCAGGGCCATTTCACGCTGAACAACATCGTCCGCCTGTTCGACGACAACATCCTCAGCGCTTACAAGATCAGCCTGCAGATCAGCGCCGCCTCGGCCATCCTGGGCACGCTGCTGGGCCTGCTGCTGGCGCTGGCGGCGATACGCGGCGGCTTGCCCGCCTGGATCCGCCCGACGCTGACAACCTTCTCCGGCGTCGCCTCCAACTTCGCCGGCATTCCGCTCGCCTTCGCCTTCCTGTCCACGCTGGGCCGGATGGGCCTGGTGACCATGCTGCTGCGCAAGTATCTGGACTTCGACCTGTACGCCAGCGGCTTCTCCATGCTCAGCTTCGCCGGCCTGACGCTGACCTATCTGTACTTCCAGGTGCCGCTGATGGTGCTGATCATCGCCCCGGCCGTGGAGGGGCTGAAGGATGAATGGCGCGAGGCCTGCGAGAGCCTGGGCGGCTCGGGCTTCGCCTACTGGCGGCACATCGCGTTGCCGGTGCTGTGGCCCAGCATGGTCGGCGCCGCGCTGCTGTTGTTCGCCAACGCCTTCGGCGCGGTGGCCACCGCCTACGCGCTGACCGGCAGCTCGCTCAACATCGTCACCATCCTGTTGTACGCGCAGATTCACGGCGACGTGCTGCACGACCAGAACCTGGGCTACGCGCTGGCGCTGGGCATGGTCCTGATCACCGGCAGCGCCAACGCCGGCTACATCTGGCTGCGCAAGCGCAGCCAAAGGGAGGCCGCATGAAACCCACCGCCACCTCGCGCCTGGGCGCCTGGCTCGCCATTCTGCTCGGCAGCGGCTACTTCCTGCTGCCCTTGATCGCCACCTTCGAATTCAGCCTGAGGATGAAGCGCGAAGGCTACAGCTTCGAAGCCTATAAAACGGTGCTGACCGACCCCGGCTTCCAGGCGAGCTTCGGCTACTCCGCGCTGCTGGCGCTGCTGACCATCGCCGTCGGCATCCTGCTGGTGGTGCCCACCGCCTTCTGGGTGCAGCTCAAGCTGCCGCAATTGCGTCCGCTGATCGAATTCATCACGCTGCTGCCGCTGGTGATTCCCGCCATCGTGCTGGTATTCGGCTACCTGCGCCTCTACGGCAGCGGCGGCTGGCTGCCGTTCACCGGCAGCGAGCGCGGCACCGACGCGCTGCTGGTGTTCGGCTACGTGACGCTGGCCCTGCCCTACCTGTACCGCTCGGTGGACACCGGCCTGTCGGCGATAGACGTGCGCTCGCTGACCGAGGCGGCGCAGAGCCTGGGCAGCGGCTGGTTCGACATCCTCAGGCTGGTGATCTTCCCCAATCTGAAAACCGCCATCCTGTCCGGCGCCTTCCTGACCTTCGCCATCGTCATCGGCGAGTTCACGCTGGCCAGCCTGCTGGCCCGCCCGGCCTTCGGCCCCTATCTGCAGCTGATCGGCGCCAACCGCGCCTACGAGCCGGCCGCGCTGGCCATCATCGCCTTCCTGGTCACCTGGGCGGCGATGGGGCTGATGCAGGTGGTCAGCCGCAACCGCGCCGCCTTCGGCGCCGACGAACATTGAATTGGAAACGGAAAGCATCATGGCATTTCTGCACATCGACCATCTGAACAAGCGCTTCGGCCAGCAAGCCGTGGTCCACGATTTCAACATGCAGGTGGAGGCCGGCGAATTCGTCACCTTCCTCGGCCCGTCCGGCTGCGGCAAGACCACGGTGCTGCGCATGATCGCCGGCTTCGAGACGCCCAGCGGCGGCGCCATCCGCCTGGCCGGCGACGACATCACCCTCCAGTCGCCGCAGAAGCGCGGCATCGGCATGGTGTTCCAGAGCTACGCGCTGTTTCCCAACATGAACGTGGCCGACAACATCGCCTTCGGCCTGAAGATGCAGAAGCGCTCCGCGGACGAAATCCGCCGCAAGGTGGGCGAGGTGATCGCGCTGGTGGAGCTGAACGGCCGCGAGAAGCACTTCCCGCACCAGCTGTCCGGCGGCCAGCGCCAACGCGTGGCTCTAGCCCGCGCGCTGGTGGTGGAGCCGCGCGTGCTGCTCCTGGACGAGCCGCTGTCGGCGCTGGACGCCCGCATCCGCAAGAACCTGCGCGAGCAGATCCGCGACATCCAGCGCCGCCTGGGCCTGACCACCGTCTTCGTCACCCACGATCAGGAAGAGGCGCTGACGATGTCGGACCGCATCTTCGTGATGAACCAGGGCAAGGTGGAGCAGGAGGGCGCGGCCGAGACCATCTACACCCAGCCGGCCACCGAATTCGTCGCCCGCTTCATGGGCAACTACAACCTGCTGTCGGCCGAGCAAAGCCACGCGCTGCTGGGGCTGGAAATCCGCGGCCATCTGGCGGTGCGGCCGGAATCGATCGAGCTGCTGGGCAACGATGACGCCGCCGACGATCAGGCGCTGCCGGCGGTGATCCGCCAGCACCAGTTGCTGGGCAACATCATCCGCTACCAGGTGGATGCCGGCGGCGCCACGCTGCAGGTGGACCGGCTCAACCGCCACGCGGCCGACCTGCTGCCGGGCGGCACGCCGGTGCGGCTGCGCTTCGACCGCGACAATCTGCGCGAAGTGCGCTGAGCGTCAATCCGCGGGGCGCTGCGCGCCCTGCTGGAAGTAATGCATCTGCTGGCGCAGGCTGTCGGCGCGCATCGCCACCTCCTGCGCCGCCGCCGACAGCTCCTCGCTGGCCGCGGCATTGTCCTGGGACAGCTGGTTCAGCCGCCGCATCGCCTGGTTGATATTGCCGACCCGCTCCGCCTGCGCGGTCGCCTCGCAGGAAATCCCCTTCACCAGATCCAAGGTCTGGCGGCTGGACTCGACGATATCGCTCAGTTGCTGGCCGGCGCTCTCCGCCAGCTCCACGCTGTCTATCGCCACCCGGCCGATCTCCTTGGCCGCGGTCTGGCTGCGCATCGCCAGCTTGCGCACCTCGTCCGCCACCACCGCGAAGCCGCGGCCGTGCTCGCCCGCCCTCGCCGCTTCTATCGCCGCGTTCAGCGCCAGCAGATTGGTCTGGTAGGCGATGTCGTCGATGATGTCGGTGCGTTTGGCGATCTGGCGCATCGCCGCTATCGTCTGCTGCACCACGCGGTTGCCCTCGGCCGCCTGCGCGCTGGCGGTGTCCGCCATGCCGCCCGCGTGGTTGGCGTCGCCGGCCATGCTGAACATGCTGCGGGCGATGTCGTCGATCGCGCTGCTGCTTTCCTCCGCGTCGGACGAGGTGCGCGCCGCCCCCTGCGACAGGCCCTGCGACGCGGCATTCAGCTCGATGGACGCATTGGCCACCGCGTCCGCGTCCTGTTTCACCTGCAGGATCACGCCGGACAGCCGCTCGCCCATCTGGCGGATGTGGGCGGCCAGGCTGTGGTCATCGCCGCGCCGCAGCGGCAGGAAGAAGTCCAGCCGGCCGGCGGACAACTCGCGCATGCCCCGCGCCACCTCGTCCGGCTCCGCGCCCAGGGTGCGGATGATGTTGCGGCTCACCAGCACGGCCAGGCCGATCGGCAACAGCAGCAGCAACAGCCCCAGCAGCACCAGGTAGCCGTACACCCGCGCGCTGCTCGCCTGCGCGTCCAGCTGGCCGCGGATCTGCTGCAACAGCTGGCCTTGCAGCTGGTACAGCTCCGCCACCCGCAGGCCGGCGACGCGGAACCAGTTATCCGGCGTCTCGCTCTGCATCGCGCCGGCGCCGCGCGCCAGCACCGCGTCGCGCGCCGACTCGAACTGCCGGCTGCGGTCCATCGCCGCCCGCAGCGCCGCCTCGTCGCCGCCGTACTGCCGGTACTGCGAGCGGCACAACTCCTCCTGCGACACCACGCCGCTGACCAGCCGGAAATTGGTGATGCTGAAGCTGCCCACGGTCAGCACGCCGGTCACCAGCCCGCGAGTGCGGCTGGTGAACTCCTTCTGGCAATTCACCGCCAACCACTGCAACAACAGCGCCTGCACCTCGGGGGTCTGGGCATTGAACAGGGTGATGATGCCGGATAGCTGCTCGATCATGTCCGAATAGCGGTTGAACTCCGGCGCGGGCGAGATATGGCGGGCGTCGATGTCGCGGCGCAGCTGGTCCAGCTCATTCTGCGGCGGCACGCTGTGGCCCAGATAGGCGCGCAGGCCGTCGGACAGCTCGTCCTGCGGCTGGGTCCGCAGCTTCTGCAGCACGGCATCGGCCGCCGCGCGCGCCTGGACCAGCTCGGAAGGCAGCGCCTGATGGCGGTTGAGATAGCCGTAGCCCAGCCCGCGCTCCACCTGCAGCTGCTGGATCAGTTGGCCGACCATCTCGATATTGGCGCTCAGCACCTGATCGCGGTCCAGCACCTGCAACAACTGGCGCTGATGCCAGGCGTAGCCTATCGCCACGCAGGACAGGGCCAGCACCAGCGGCGCGATCAGCAACACCAGCTTGTGGGCAACCGTGAAGCGAACCCGCATATCCGTCATCCACCCCGAGCCGGAACACTTCCCACTATAGGGGAGAACGGTTGCCAAGCGTAAATGCCAGGGCGCGGCGCTCAGCCGAGCGTCTGCAGGTCCTCCGGCATGTCGATGTCGATCAATACGCCCGGATCGTCCAGCTCCAGCCTCAGCGCCGCGCCCCAGTCCAGAACGTTCCTCGCGCCGGCATCGCCCCGCAAGTCGAGCAATGCAGGCAAGCAGTCCGCCGGCAATCCGCGCGGATGGCCGGGCTGGCCGTGGTAGCAGGGCAGCACCAGCCGGCCGTGCGACAGCGCCGCCGCCACCTGGCTGACGGTATGCGGCCGCACCGCCGGCATGTCCGCCAGCCCCAACACCAGGCCGCGGCAACCCTGCAGGCCCAGCGCCCAGGCGGCAGCGCAAGCCAGCGAATGCCCGATGCCGCCGCGGTTGAGCCGGCAGGCCAGCGGCTGCAGGCCCAGCCGGCCGCACAGCGCCAGCCCGAAGGCGTCGTCTTCCGGCAGCACCAGCGCCAACGGCTCGAGCCGGCCGATAAACGCCGCGGCGCTGGCCTCCAGCAGCGTGCGCCCGTCCGGCAGCCGCGCCTGCCGCTTGTCGGCGCCGAAGCGGCTTCCCTGGCCCGCCGCCAGCAGCGCGCCCGCCATCATGCCCGGCAGCTCCTTTCCTCGCCATGAACCCCCTCCCGGTGACAAGCGCTGCGGCTGGCGATCAGATCGGCGGCGATGGAGACCGCGATCTCGGCCGGGGTGCGCGAGCCTATCGCCAGCCCCACCGGCCCGTGCAGCCTGTCCAGCTCTGCCGGCGTCAGGCCGAAGTGCTCGGCCAGCCTCGCCTTTCGTTTCATGGTAGTCGTGGCCGAACCCAGCGCGCCGACATAATGGCAGGGCAGCCTGAGCGCCTCCATCAGCGCCAGGTCGTCCAGCTTGGGATCATGCGTCACCGCCACCACCGCGGTGCGCTCGTCGCAGCCGAAAGCCAGCACCAGGTCGTCCGGCATCTCGGCCGACAGCGCGACGCCGGCCGGCTCCCAGCCCGCCGCGTACTCCTCGCGCGGCTCGCACACCGTCACCGCGTAGTCCAGCGTCAGCGCGATCTGCGCCAGGTAGCGGCCCAGCTCGGCGCCGCCTATGATCAGCAGCCGCCAGCGCGGGCCGTGCAGCGCGAGGAAGCCCGCCTCATCCTCGGCGAAGCTTTCGGCAGGCCCGCTATCCAGTAAAGTGGCCGCGCCGTCCCGGTAGTCGACCCGCCGCCACAGGCAGCGGCGCTGCCGCACCGCGGCCAGCAGCGCCTCCAGCTGCGCCGGGTCCGGCATCGTTTCCACCGCCACCCTGAGGCTATTGCCGCAGGGCAGCCGGTAGCGCTGCCTTTCCTCCACGCTGGCGCCGAAGCTGCGCACCCGGGCCGAGGGCGCCGCGCCGAACACGCCGCCTTCGGCGATTTCCCGCCGCAGATCGTCCTCGACGCAGCCGCCGGACACCGAGCCGCAGATCACGCCGTCGTCGCGTATCGCCGCCAGCGCGCCCGGCGGCCTGGGGCTGGCGCCGTAGGTGCCCAGCACCGTCAGCAGCGCGACGCGGCGGCCCTGCCGCAGCCAGTCCAGCGTCTGCGCCAGCACGGTCTCGTCGTTGCCGCGCACCGCCGCGCTCATTTCGGACAGTAGGCGCCGGTGTCGGCCCAGCGCCCCACCGCGTCGTGGAAGTCGTTTTGCGACAAGGGCGGCAACGTGCGCCGCCCGCCCGGATGCCAGGCCCATTGCACCAGCGGGTCCGTGGTCATGTGGGCGACCAGCGCTGGAACGTCGCGGTTGCCGTTGCGCTTTTTGTCCACCAGCCTGCGGCACATCTGGCCGTCGCTCAGTCCCTCCCAGCCCATGCTCAGCGGCGCCAGATGCCAGTTGGGCGCGCCCGGCACCGCGCCGTCGGCCGAGTTGGCCGCCTGATGGCAGGCCAGGCACATCAGCGACGGATGGCCCATGCCGGCCGGGCCGCGCTTGATCATCTGCGCGTGCGGATGGCGGTCGTCGCCCTGGCGCGGAAAGTCGGTGACGGTGTGGCAATTCAGGCAGCGCGGCGATTGCAGCACCCTGGCCACGTCGCCGAAAGCCTGCCGCGACGCGGCCGGATCGTCCGCCGCCCATGCGGCCGGCAGCCAGGCGACCAGCGCCCAGCACAAAACAGTCGAGATTTTCATGTCCGCCTCCTCACACCATCTGGTAGCCGTGCCGGCTCAGCGGCAGCTCGCGCCGCCTTTGGCCGGAAGCCGCGTGGATGGCGTTGGCCAGCGCCGGCGCGACCACCGGCACCGCCGGCTCGCCGGTGCCGCCCGGCGCTTCTTCGCTGGCGACGATGGAAACATCCACCTTGGGTGCCTGGAACATCCTGACGATGGGGTAGCCGTCGAAATTCTTCTGCTCTACCTCGCCGTCCTTGAAGGTGATCTCGCCGAACAGCGCCGCGGACAGGCCGAACATGATGCCGCCCTCCATCTGCGCCGCCACTTGGTCGGGATTGACCACCACGCCGCAATCGATCGCGCACCAGACATGCACGACCTTGAGCTCCTTGCCCTTGAGCGCCACCTCCACCACCTGGGCGACATGGGAGCCGAAGGAAGTGTGCACCGCCGCGCCCAGACCGTGGCCCTTGGGCAGCTTGCGGCCCCAGCCGGCCATCCGCGCCGCCTCGCGCAACACCGCCTGCTCCCGCGGCGCCTTGTCCATCAGCGCCAGCCGATAGGCCACCGGATCCTGGCGCGCCAGTCGCGCCAGCTCGTCGATATAGCTTTCCTTGACGAAGGCGCTGTGGGAATGGCCGACCGAGCGCCACCACAGCACCGGCAGCGGGATCTCCGGCGTGTGCAGGTCCAGCGAGACCACCGGCAGCGCGTAAGGCATGTCGTCGGTGCCCTCCACCGATACCGCGTCGATGCCGTTCTTGATCATCATCGGCGCGAACGGCGTGCCGGCGATGATGGACTGGCCGACCCCGGTCTGCAGCCAGGCGGCAGGCTTGCCATCGGCGCCGATGCCGCCGCGCACGCGGTCCAGCCACATCGGCCGGTAGTAGGCGCCGGCCAGGTCGTCGTCCCGCGTCCACATCAGCCGGACGGGCACGCCCTGGCCGTGATGCTTGGCTACCTCCATCGCCTCCTTCAGCCAGTCGGAACCGACCGGCACCGCGCGCCGGCCGAAGCCGCCGCCCAGCAAGGTGGTGTGCAATGTGACCTGTTCCGGCTTCAGCCCCGCCATCGCGGCCGCCATGCCGGCGTCTATCGTCTGCGACTGGGTGCCGCTCCACACCTCGCAGCTACCGGGCTTCAGCCAGACCACGCAGTTGAGCGGCTCCATCGGCGAGTGCGACAGGTAAGGCACCTCGTACCAGGCCTCCAGCTTCTTGGCTGCGCCGGCCAACGCCGCCTTGGCGTCGCCCTCGCTTCGATAGACCTGCCCGGGCTTGGCCGCGCGGGCGCGGTAATCCGCCCGCTGCCGGGCCGAATCCAGCTCGGCGTTGGCGCCGCGGTCCCACTCCACCTCCAGCAGGTCGCGCGCCTTCTTGGCCGGCCAGAAGCCGTCGGCCAGCACGGCGACGCCATTGCTGATCGCGAATACGTCCCGGACGCCGGGCACCGCCCTGGCCGCGTCGGCGTTGAAGCCCTTGGGCTTGCCGCCGTAGCTGGGGCAGCGCTTGACCAGCGCGGTCAGCATGCCGGGCAGGCGCACGTCCATGGCGAACTGCGCGCGGCCGTCCAGCTTCTCGTCGCCGTCCACCCGGTGCACGCGGGTGCCCAGCAGCTTCCAGCGGTGGCGCGGCTTCAGCTCCACCGTGTTAGGCACCGGCAGCTTGCCGGCGGCCTCGGTCAGCTCGCCGTAGCCCAGGCTGGCGCCGTTGGCGTTGTTGAACACCCGGCTGTTTTCGGCGCGGCATTGCGAGACCGGCACGCGCCAGCGCTGCGCGGCGGCCGCGATCAGCATGTCGCGCGCGGCGGCGCCTATCTTGCGGTACTGGTCATAGCTGGACAGCGTGCTGGTGCTGCCGCCGGTGATCTGGATATGGAAGGCGGTATGGACGTAGATGGGCGCCGCCGGCGCCGACACCACCTTGATCCGGTTCCAGTCGCATTCCAGCTCCTCGGCGATCAGCATCGCCAGCGAGGTGTAGATGCCCTGCCCCATTTCCGACTTGTTGCTGACGATGGTGACGCCGCCGTCCTTTTCGATGCGGACGAAGGCGTTGGGAGAGGGAATGGCGTTCTTGGCATCGGCGGCCTCGGCCCTGCGCCCGCCCTCGCTCAGAACGAAACCCAGGCACAGGGCGCCGCCGACCGCGCCGCTCATTTTCAGGAAACTGCGGCGGGACACTCCAGTAGTCGTCATCCTGGTCTCCTACAGCAGCTTGGCGGCGGCGTGGATGGCCGCGCGAATGCGGGGATAGGTGCCGCAGCGGCACAGGTTGCCGCTCATCGCCTGATCGATGTCCTGATCGGAAGGATGGGGGTTGGCGCTGAGCAAGGCGGTAGCGGCCAGCACCTGGCCGCTCTGACAGAAGCCGCACTGCACCACGTCCAGCTCATGCCAGGCCTGCTTGACCGCCTGGCCCACCTTGTCGGCGTTGCCTTCCACCGTGGTGATGCTGTCGTCCGCCGCCAGCGTGGAGATCGGCGTCACGCAAGAGCGGATCGGCAACCCGTTCTTCAACACCGTACAGGCGCCGCACAAGGCCGCGCCGCAGCCGAACTTGGTGCCGGTCAGGCCCAGTTCGTCGCGCAATGCCCACAGCAGGGGCGTATCGGGGGAGGAGCCGAGCTCCACCTCCTTGCCGTTGATGGAAACCTTCATGCCTTGCCTCCCGAGCCGAGAAACAGAAGACGACGGCCATGCCATGGCCGCCGTCCGGATGCGTGTCGGCGCCCAGGCGCCGCTGCAATCACTATAGGCGCTATCGGTTCAGACTCAAGCCGGCGGGCCGCTCAGCCTCCCCGCTGCAGGCAGCGCTGGTAGCGGCCGTCGACGCGGCGCGCGAACCACTCGGTGGTCAGCTTGTGGGTGAACTTGGGGCTGACCAGCACGATCTGCGGGATGATTTCGCGCGGAGCCTTGGGGCCGGCCAGCGCGAACACTTTCTGGTACAGCGGACTCTGGCTGAAGCCGGACAGCTTCTCCAGTCGCAGGTCGCGCATCATGTCGGCGTCGCTGATGCCCAAGCGGCCGGCGATGGACTGCAGCGCGCGCTGGGTGTCGCTGGTTTCGCCGGACAGCACGCGGTTCATCTTGTCGCTGTACAGCATGATGTCGCCGTCCAGCGCCAGCTTGCGGCCGGACAGGCGCGCCACCGCCTGCTGGAAGGCGGCGTTGCGGCTGGCGTAGCGGCCGGCGTTGTAGTCGGCGAAGCGGTACACCATCTCGTGGTACGGCGCCGGGTACTGCAGCAGGATGGCGGTGCCGAAGTAGACGCTGCCGCGACGGCCGAACACCTCGTCGCGCAGGCTGGAATAGCTGTACGGATACGGCCAGGCGCGGATGTGGGTCTCGGCGAAGGCGACGCTGACCTGCATCGGCCCGCCGTCGCGGATCGGGTTCTTGTGTTCGAAGATGGTCTGGCCGAACGGCAGCTCGCGCACCATGTCCTCGTACAGCGCGTTCATCTCGCGCTTGGTGCGCAAGGCGTCCACCCGCTGCTTGAAGGTGCGGCCGTCCGGCGACTTCTTGCTCATCGCCGCATCGACGACGAACTGCGGAATCAGGTATTTCTGCCGACGCTGCTCGATCTCGCCCCAGACGATCTTGGACAGGCCGGGCACCACCGGGTCCGGACTGAAGCCGGACTCCTGCTCCGCCACCGCCAGCACCGCGCAGAAGAACTGCGGCGTGTACGGGATCTTCAGATGGCTGAACGCCCCCATCACGTCATTGCTCCAGCCCTTGCGGTCCGGGATGCCCGGCGGCAACAGGCGGTCCAGCAAGGCGCGGCCCTGGCTGTCGGAAATGGCGGCCGGCGGCTGCACCGGCCGGGCGACCGGGCGCGGCGGCAGCTCGGCGGCGGGCGCGGAAGCCGGTTGGGACGGCGGCACGTCGACGGCGGGAGCGGAGGCCGGCTCCGGCGCGACGATGGGGGCCGGCGCGGAGGCCGGATTGGGCGGCGTGGCGCAGGCGGCGACAAGCAGGCTGCCTGCCAGCAGGGTCAGACGGGCTTTCAACGGTGTCTCGCAAACGGGCAAAAACGGCAGTGTAGCCCAGGGCGGGCCCAATTGGCATGCCTGCCGTCAGCGCAGGTCGAAACGAGCCATGCTGCCGTCGGCGCGCATCGACGCGATGGCGCGGTCCAAGCGGGCGATCAGCGCGTCGTCTGCCTGCCGGTTGCAGGCAAAGGCGACATCCAGGTTATCCATCACCCAGGCCACCCTGGGCGGCGGCATATCCAAACGCTTGGCCAGCGACGAAATGCCGACGTCCAGCATCGCCCACAGGTCCAGCCGGCCCAGCCGCAGCTTCTCCAGCCCGCTCAGGTAATCGGCGCTTTCCTCCACCACCACGCCCCGCTCTTTAAGCCGCGCCGCCGCCATGGTGCCGCGCATCGCGCCCACCCGCAGCGACTGCGCCTGATCCAGGCCGCTCAGTTGACGGCCGTCGTCCGCCCTGGCCAGCAACACCAGGCGCATGTGCAGCAGCGGCGCGGTCCATTTGTACTTCGCCTGCAATTCGGGCAAGCGCCCGACAGGAAAGCAGGCGTCGGCCTGCTGTTCCACCAGCAGGCGGGCGCGCGCCTGGGGATAGGCCTCGAAGCGCAGCGCCACGCCGGCCCGGCGCCCCACTTCCTTCATCAGGTCGACGCCGGCGCCCCGCATGGACGCGCCATCCGGCGCCAGCTCGATGACGCCGGGAATCTGCGTCAGCAGCATGCGCAGGGTTTCCGCTTGCGCGCTCCCCGCCTGCAACGCGCCCAACAATACCGCCGCCGCCCGCCATCCAGACATCGTCTCTCCAGGCCATCCTGCTGTCTGAACCATAGCAAAACGGGGAGCCATCGCTCCCCGTCTTCTCATGCCGGCATCAGATACCGGCCACCATGATCCAGCCGATCAGCAAGGGCGCCAGCGCCATGCAGAAGCCGCGCATGCATTTCATCGCCCGCGGCGAGCGGCCCGACGACAGCTCGGCCTTCACCACCGGCCAGGCTTTCCAGCCGACGAACAACGCCAGCAGCAATTCGCCGGCCGGCATCAGCAGCTTGGAGGTGACGAAATCCAGCAGATCGAAGAAATTCATGCCGCCCAGCTGGTAATCGCCCCACACGCCCAGCGACAGCGAGGCCGGAATGCCCAGCAGGAAGGTGCCGGCGGCCATCAGGATGGCGGCGGCGCGGCGCGACAGGCGCAGTTCGTCGATGGCGAAGCTGGTCACCACCTCCAGCAGCGACACCGACGAGGTCAGCGCCGCCAGCAGCAGCAGGCAGAAGAACATCACCGCGAACAGCTGCCCCAGCGGCAGATGGGCGAACACCGCCGGCATGGTGATGAAGGTGAGACCGGGGCCGGCGGACGGGTCGAAGCCGAAGGCGAACACCGCCGGCAGCACCATCAGGCCGGCCAGGAAGCAGGTGGCCACCGTCAGCGCGATCACCCACAGCGCCGAGCTCACCAGCTTGGATTCGCGGCCGACGTAGGAGCCGTAGGTGATCATGATGCCCAGGCCCAGCGACAGCGAGAAGAAGGCCAGGCCCAGCGCATCCACCAACATGGCGGCGCTCACCTTGGAAAAGTCCGGCGCGACGAAGTAGCTGACGCCCTCCAGCGCGCCCGGCAGCGTCAGGCCGCGCGCGATCAACACCAGCATCAGCACGAACAGCGCCGGCATCAGGAACTTGGACAGCGCCTCGATGCCCTTCTGCACGCCGCCGACCACCACCGCCAGCGTCAGCAGCGCGAAGCCGCCGTGGTAGAGCACCGGCTGCACCGGGTCGCTGATGAAGCCGGTGAAAATGGCGCCCAGCGCCTTGGGATCGGAAGTCATGATGCTGCCCTGCAGCGACTTGACGATATAGGCGACGGTCCAGCCGCCCACCACGCTGTAGAACGACAGAATGAGGAAGCACACCAGCACGCCCATATAGCCGATCACCGGCCAGAAACCGCCCGCCAGCTTGCGGAAAGCGCCGACGGCGCCGGCGTTGGCGGCGCGTCCCAACGCCATCTCCGACACCATCAGCGCCAGGCCCAGCGTCAGGCAGATGCCGAGGTAAATGAACAAAAACGCCCCGCCGCCGTTGGTGGCGGCGACATAGGGAAACTTCCAGATAGCGCCCAGCCCGATGGCCGAGCCGGCTGCCGCGAGAATGAAACCGAGGCGCGAGCCCCATTGAGATCTAGCCATGTCCTGTAAATCTTTGTCGTGTAATAGGTTTTATGTGTGCCGCCACGCGCGTTCGGGCACGCGCCATCGCCCCGCCGAAACGGAGCCGATCCAACGTGCACGGGAAGCGCGCGATGCCGCGGCGTCGCCGAACGTCCGCGCCTGCCTATGCGGCAAACCGCGGAGTCGAGATGTCCGTCGCGCGCGTCGCGGCCGCTGCGCGGACCGCGTCCGCCTGCGCGGCGGAACCGGGGGAGGAAGCCGTCTGTTGAACGGTTGCTACTGGCGCCCCGGGGTGGTGGAGCCTGCCAGTCCTCGCGATGCATCTTGCAGATGCGTTTCAGAATGTAACACGATTGCGAGCAGTCTCTAATTCATGCCCGTGTAAATAGTCGTTTACATGATATTTCGAAGATAGATCAACCCCGCCAGCGATCCGCCACCGGCAGGGCCAGGCCGCTCGATTCCAGCCTTTTGTTCCGCCCATCGCCGGCACCGGAGCACCCGCTTAACACTTTATTCACCATTGCAAAACAAACACATCACTTTTATTGCGATTGAAACATAAGCCTTATCCATCATCACTAGAATGACCATCGCATTACAACAATGTCATTAAAACTGCAAAGGTCATGAATATGAAGAAACTTGCTTTGGCCGCCTGCCTGCTGGGCGTTTCCTTCGCCGCGCTGGCGGACGCCAAATCCGACTGCCGCGCCGCCGCCGGCAGCTATCTGACCGGCACCGTGGTGAGCGGGCCGACTTTCGCCTCCGGCCAGTCACTCAACGGCGTCGAGCTGTCGCATACCCACGTCCGCCTGCGCGCCGACCAGGACGGCCGCACCTACGACGTGGCGATGGACAATGTGTACGCTTACGGCTACGACTACGCCGGCGAGGACGTTCCCTCCCCGCTGAACACCATCCAGCGCGGCGACCGCCTGCAGCTGTGCGGCCAGCTTTACACCAGCGGCGTCGGCATCCACTGGGTGCACCCCAACTGCGGCGCGCAGCCGACCAGCCGCCAGCCCAACGGCTGGGTGAAGAAGATCTACAACGACGGCACGGTCAGCGACAACTACGAAGCGAACACCGAGTACTGCCAACTGTGGCAATAAGCCGCCATCGCCATGAAGAAGCGCGCTCTCGGGCGCGCTTTTTTCATGGTTCAGCCGCTTTCCCGAGCCGACTGGCCGGCCGGCTCTTCCATGCGCGCGAAACGATGCGCCGCCGAAGCCGCGCTATCCCGGCGAAAAGCCCGCCCAGCCTGGAGCACAGATATCCAATTGAAAATTAAGCAGTTAATCTTCATCAAACAACGTGAAAATAGCCAAAACTATGAATAAACTAAGTAGAAGAACGTAGTGTGCTGCGACGCCTCCTCCAGGTGCCCGAGCCGCGTCATTACCTTCGGCAGCCACGGGAGGCGGAGAGATGGTTACATTGCAGGCATTCCAGCCATTGATAGACACGGTGCAAGGCAGCCTGCTGCTGGCCTCGCCCGAGGATGGCCGCATCTACTGCGCCAACCAGCTGGCCTGCATCCTGCTTGCCAGCCCCCACAGCGAACTGCTCAAGTCGTCGGTCTACGACTTTCTGCCGGACAAGACCGAGGCCTACAACATCTGCCGCGAGCTGGCCGGCAACAACATGATCTACAACCGAGCCATGCAGCTGAGCACCGGCGGCGGACGGCTGTTCGACGTCCAGCTGTCGGCGCGGCGCATTCTGCTGGACCAGGTGCCGCTGCTGGTGGTCAGCTTCTCCGACCGCACCGAGGCCAAGGTGCTGGGGCAGCTGCTGGATTTCGAGCGCCAGCTGGTGGAGCGCTCGCTGAGCATCGTCAAGACGCTGAAGGAAGAAGGCCGGCAGGACGAAGACGAAGACAAGCTGACCGGCGTGGTGGGCATGCACAGGCTGATGTCCAGCGCCAATGCCGAAACCAGCCGCGCCAAACGTTATGGCGGCAATCTGTCCAGCCTGGCGCTGGAGCTGGTCAACATCCCAGAGATGGTTCCGCGCGAGGACGACGGCTCCGCCTACAGCCATCTGATCCGGCTGGCCGGCAGCCTGTGCCTGCAAAGCAGCCGCGACAGCGACCTGGTGGCGCGCCGCAGCGCCAACACCTTCGTCATCCTGCTGCCGCAGACGCCGATCGGCGGCGCCCATGAGATGGGACGGCGCCTGATCAAATCGCTGCGCCAGCTCACCTTCCTGTACCAGGGCGCCGAAAACCAGGCGGCCGCCTGCATCGGCATCAGCACGCTGCGGCCGGAGGAAACCAGCCCCGCGCCAATGCTGGAGCGGTTGGAAGATGCCTTGGCCAAGGCCCGCGCGGGCGGCGCCAATTACATCATCGAACTGCCCTGACCCGGCGCGCTTGGCCTAGCGCCTGGAGCGAGGCGGAGCCTCGCTTGCCGCGCGGATGGCGGCTCAGGCCAGCCGATCCAGCAGCTTCTGGTGGATGCCGCCGAAGCCGCCGTTGCTCATCACCAGCACATGGTCGCCCGGCTTGGCCTCGGCGACGATGGCGTCGATCAGCGCGTCGAAATCGCTGAAGGTCTGCGCCTTGGCGCCCATGACTTGCAGTGCCTCGCCCGGATTCCAGTTCAATCCCGCCGCCGAGCAAAACACCCGGTCGGCCAGCGCCAGCGAACCCGGCAGCGCGTCCTTCATCGTGCCCAGCTTCATGGTGTTGGAGCGCGGCTCCAGCACCGCCAGGATGCGCGCGGGGCCCGCCTTGCGGCGCAGGCCTTCCAGCGTGGTGGCGATGGCGGTGGGATGGTGGGCGAAATCGTCATACACCGTGATGCCGTTCACCGTGCCCCTCACCTCCATCCGGCGCTTGACGTTTGCGAAGCGGGACAGCGCGGCTATGGCGTCTTTCACCGCCACGCCGGCGTGGCGGGCGGCGGCGATGGCGGCGATCGCGTTCAGGCGGTTGTGCTCGCCCATCAGCGCCCAGCGCACCGTACCCTGCGTCTCGCCGTTCAGCAGCACGTCGAAGCCGCCGTCCTCATGCAGCGCGCCCAGTTGCCAGCCGGCCTCTACGCCGAAGCGCTCCACCGGCGTCCAGCAGCCGCGCGCCAGCACGCGGTCCAGATTGGCCTCGCGGCCGTTGCTGACGATGCGGCCGTTGCCTGGGATAGTGCGCACCAGATGGTGGAACTGGGTTTCGATGGCGGCCAGGTCGGCGAAGATGTCGGCGTGGTCGAACTCCAGGTTGTTCAGGATGGCGGTGCGCGGCCGGTAGTGAACGAACTTGGAGCGCTTGTCGAAGAAGGCGGTGTCGTACTCGTCGGCCTCGATCACGAAGAAGGGGCTGACGCTGTCCGAGTCCAGCGCCGGCCGGCCGGGCAGGCGCGCCGACACCCCGAAGTTCTCCGGGATGCCGCCGATCAGGAAGCCCGGCGCCAGGCCGTCGTCTTCCAGGATCCACGCCAGCATCGAGGTGGTGGTGGTCTTGCGGTGGGTGCCGGCCGCGGCCAGCACCCACTTGTCCTGCAGCACGTTCTCGGCCAGCCACTGCGGGCCGGAGATGTACGGCAGGCCGCGGTTGAGGATTTCCTCCATCAGCGGCTTGCCGCGCGTCACCACGTTGCCGATCACGTACACGTCCGGGTTCAGGTCCACCTGCTCCGCGCCGAAGCCCTGAGTCAGCTCTATGCCCATCGCCTCCAGCTGGGTGCTCATCGGCGGATAGACGTTGGCGTCGCAGCCGGTCACCTTGTGCCCGGCCTGTTTGGCGATGGCGGCGATGCCGCCCATGAAGGTACCGCAGATACCCAGGATGTGGATGTGCATATCGGTTCAGCGCAGGAAAAACAGACGAAACCGCAAGGATACCGGAAAGCCGGCCGAGCCGACACCGACGCTCCTCGGCGCGCGGCCGGATATTCCCGCCTGACGCCCCTTGTGCTACACCCAAATCAGCAAGCGCCATCCGCGCGCAAGGCGCGGGACAGCGCCTGAGACAACCGGGAACCGCCATGATCGCGCCGAAAACGCTTTGCCTGCCGCTGACCCTGTGCGCCGCGCAGGCCTTCGCCTGCAACGGCACCGCCACGCCGGAAACCGCGTCCCGGGTGGATGCGCCCGATCTGCGAGGCATCGCGGTGTTCCTGCCGCAGGTTCTGGAAAGCAGCGAATCAGGCCCCTTCGCCGACTTGCTCAAGACCATCGCCCGTCATTATCCGGAGGGGAAAATCAGCTTCGAGATCAAGCCGGTCAAACGCGTGTACCTGGATACTGACGACCAAGGCGCCGACTTCCGCTTCCCCATCATGAAAGTGCGCGACAACGCCGACAGCGCGACTCCCTACCAGTTTTCCCACGAGATGATGGGCAAGGTCGCCTTCGTGCTCTACACCAACAAAGCCAGGCCGCTGCGCAAGATCGACATCCTGCGCACCGCCAATCTAGCCCGCTATACGGTGGAAGCGCCGCCGGTGAACTGGGGTTTTCCGAGCAAGAGCGTGGTCAACCTGGAATTGTCGCTGAAGCGGCTGAACCTGGGCCGCGTCGACGCGGTGCTGTGGGCGCAGGAAGAAGCGGACTACCTGGTGCGCAAGTACCAGCTGACCGCCATCCACCGCGAGCATTTCGACGATTTTCCCGACGTGCTGTTCATGTCCTGCAACCGCCGCGGCGACTTCGTCAACCAGGCGCTCAGCCGCGCGATACGGGCCGCGCGCGCCAGCGGCGAGCTGCAAAAGGCCTACGCCCGGGTGCACCTGCCCTATCAGGACTGGCAGCCCGGCCCATGACCGCTCGCGGGCAGCGTCTGGAGCCCTCTTCCCCACAAAAAAGCCCATCGCGAACGCGATGGGCTTGTTGCCTGCGGGCCGAGCCCGGGTCAGAAGTGGAAGAACACCAGCGTCAGCAGCAGGAAGCACGGCAGCAGCACCGCGCCCGACCACAGCATGTAGCCGAAGAAGCCCGGCATCTTGACATGGCGGTGCTCGGCGATGGCCTTGACCATGAAGTTGGGCGCGTTGCCGATATAGGTCATCGCCCCCATGAACACCGCGCCCATCGAGATGGCCAGCAGGGTGCTGGCGAACGGGCCCATCAGCTCGGCGGCGTCGCCGGACGCCAGGTTGAAGAACACCAGATAGGTCGGCGCGTTGTCGAGGAAGCTGGACAGGATGCCGGTCATCCAGAAGTACATGCCGTCCAGCGGCTTGCCATCGGGACCCGATACCATCTGAACCAGGCCGGCCAGCGCGCCGTGGTCGCCGGCGCGCAGGATGGCGATCACCGGCGCGATGGTGATGAAGATGCCTGCGAACAGCTTGCCCACCTCCAGAATCGGCAGCCAGTTGAACTCGTTGCCGGCGCGCACCTGCTTGGGCGTGATCCACAGCGAGGCGAAGGCCAGCAGCAGCAGGGCCAGGTCGCGCAGCAGGTTCTGCAGCTCGAGATGGACGCCGGGCAGTTCGAAAACGATGCCAGGCTTCCACAGGCCGGACATCAGCACCGCGCCCACCACGCCGGCCAGCAGCCAGAAGTTGCGCTTGCCGTGCAGCTTCAGCGGCTTGTCATGGCTGGTGTCCACCGGCTTGAGCGTGCCCTCCTTCGCCTCCTTGGCGAACATGTGGCGGTCCAGGAAATAGAAGATGGCCAGCAGCAGCGCCGACAGCAACAGCACCGGCATCAGCATGTGCTGGAAAGTCCAGCCGAAGGTCACGCCCTTGAGAAAGCCCAGGAACAGCGGCGGATCGCCCAGCGGCGTCAGGCCGCCGCCGACATTGGCCACCAGGAAGATGAAGAACACCACCACATGCACATTGCGCTTGCGGCCCTCGTTGGCGCGCAGCAGCGGCCGGATCAGCAGCATCGCCGCGCCGGTGGTGCCCATGATGGACGCCAGAACCGTGCCGATGGCCAGGATGAGAGTGTTCAGCCGGGGCGACGCGTGCAGCGAGCCCCAAACCAGGATGCCGCCCGACACCGTGTACAGCGCGAACAGCAGCACGATGAAGGGGATGTATTCGGTGAACAGCGCGTGCAGCACCAGCGCGCCGGTGTGCCCCAGCCCGAAGGCGGCGGCGAAAGGCAGCAGGAACAGCGCGGTCCAGAGCGCGGTGATCTTGCCGAAATGGTGGTGCCAGATGCCGGGAGCCAGCATGGGAAACAGCGCGATGGACAACAGGATGCCGGCGAACGGCACGCCCCACCCCAGGCCAAGCGTGGCGCCGTCCAGATCGGCGGCGCCGGCGAACGCGGGGAGCAGCAACCCTCCCGCCAGTGCAATCAGTTTTTTATTCATCAGTCCTTCCCGAACGAGCAGGTGCCCGTGATGCCAAAACGCAGCCGCGGCTGCCGGAACATTCCCGGTTGTTATTGGAAGCGGACCGGCTTCCGGGTGCCAGTCCGCCTGGGCGGCCCCTCCCGCCCATGGCCGGCCGCGTCGAAACGGCCGGCGAGTTCGGCAAGACGCCCGCGCCGGGCATCCCGCCGGCAGCGCTTAGCGGCTGCCTTTCTGGATGAACTCGATCTTGTAGCCGTCCGGATCCTCGATGAAGGCGATCACGGTGGTGCCGTGCTTCATCGGGCCGGCCTCGCGCGTCACCTTGCCGCCCTTGGCGCGCGCCATGTCACAGGCGGCGTAGGCGTCTTCCACCTCGATGGCGATGTGGCCGTAGCCGTTGCCCAGGTCATAGGATTCGGTATCCCAGTTGTGGGTCAGCTCCAGCACGGTGTGGGCGGCCTCGTCGCCATAGCCGACGAAGGCCAGCGTGAAACGCCCATCCGGAAAGTCGTTGCGGCGCAGCAGCTTCATGCCCAGCACCTCCTGGTAGAAGGCGATCGAGCGATCGAGGTTGCCGACGCGCAGCATGGTGTGGAGCATTCTCATGGCGTTTTCCTTTTAAAGATCAGTCTAAGACAAACAAGCCGCCGCCGTGCTGGCGCAGCCAGCGGCGGGCATCGCGCCAGCCCGGGCAGAGACGCTCGGTCTCGGCCCAGAACGCCGGCGAGTGATTCATGTGTTCGAGATGGGCCAGCTCGTGGGCAGTCACGTAATCGACTACCGCCAATGGTGCCTGCGCCAGCCGCCAGTTCAGGCGGATGCGGCCGTCGGCGCTGCAACTGCCCCAGCGGGTGCGCGCCGACGACAGCTGCAGCCCGCTCGGTTTGCGGCGGCAATGCGCGGCCAAAAGGGAAAGGCGGCCGGGAAACAGCATAGCCGCCTCGCGTTTCATGAATTTGGCCAGAACGGCTTTCAGCGCGGCGGCGTCGCCGTCGGCGATGCCCGCCACCAGCAACTCGCCGCCCTCGCGCCGCGCCGCCTTGCGCGCGCCGCCAGTCAGCCTGATCGCCAGCGGCTCGCCCAGCAGCGTCAGGCTGCCCAGCGCTTCGCCGGCCGCCAGATGGCTGCGCTGGCGCAACACGTGGCCCACTATCCAGTCGTAGCGCTGCTGCAATACCTGGTGCAAGCGCTGTTGACTGACACCGGGCGCGGCGATCAGTTCCACCACCCCGCCGCGGACCTTGATGCCTATGCTCTGGCGCGCGCGGCGCGTCAGCAGCACAGGCACCTCGCCGTCAGGCAGAGGCAGGCGGTGCCAGACGCTGGCGTTTTTCATCGGGATGGGCGAAGGGGCCGACACCGCCGATTTCGCGCTGACGGGCCTCGATCCAGGCCTCGGCCTCGGCCATCATCGCCTCGGGGCCGGTTTCTTCGCCGGGATGGATGGCGGGGCCGATCACCACGGTGATCTCGCCGGGATATTTCAGGAAGGCGTTGCGCGGCCAGAACTCGCCGGCGTTATGCGCCACCGGCACCATCGGCATGTCGAACTGCTTGGCCATGCGCGCGGCGCCCAGCTTGTACTTGCCGCCCACGCCCGGCTTGGTGCGGGTGCCCTCCGGGAACACGGTGATCCAGAAACCGTGGCGCTTGCGCTCCAGGCCCTGGTCCAGCAACCGCTGGTTGGCGCGGGCGCGGTCGGAGCGGTTGATGATGATGGGGTTCATCAGCACCAGGCCCCAGCCGAACAACGGAATCCAGGTCAGCTCGCGCTTGGCCACATACACCTGCCACGGGAAGATCTTTTGCAGCGCCAGCGTTTCCCAGCCGGACTGGTGCTTGGACGTGATCACCGACGGCACCGACGGAATATTCTCCGCGCCGATCACCTTGTATTTCAGGCCGATCACATGCTCAAGCATCCACAGCAGGGTCATCGCCCAGCTCACGCCGAAAACGTGGCGGCTGCGGCGCGGCAGCGGCGCGGCCAGCATCAGCAGCAGGAAAAACACCGGCGTGGCGATGATCAGCACCACCCAGTACAGCAAGTTGCGTATCCACAAACCAATCATGCTTTCAGTCTCTGCCTCAATGATGGTTGATCAGATGCTCGGCGGCATCGTACAGGTCGTTGAACACCAGCGTGCTTTCCGGCAGCCCGCCCTTGGCCAGCGTGTTGGCGCCCTTGCCGGTCTTCACCAGCATCGGCTGGCCGCCGACTGCGGCGATCGCCTCCAGGTCGCGCAGGCTGTCGCCTATCATCGGCAGGCCCTCCAGCTTGACGTTGAAGCGTTCGGCGATCTCCAGCACCATGCCGGGCAGCGGCTTGCGGCACTCGCAGCCGTGATCCGCGCTGTGCGGACAGAACACCACCGCGTCGATGCGGCCGCCGGCCTGGCCGACCAGCCGGTGCATCTTCTCATGCATCGCGTTCAGCGCGTGCATGTCGAACAGGCCGCGGGCGATGCCGGACTGGTTGGTCGCCACCACCACGCGCCAGCCGGACTGGGTCAGGTTGGCGATCGCCTCCAGGCTGTGCGCCAGCGGCACCCATTCGATGGTGTTCTTCACGAAATCGTCGCGATCCTCGTTGATCACGCCGTCGCGGTCCAGAATGACTAGCTTCACCCGATATTCCTTTCACCCAGCCATCTTGTCAAAACGGGAGGCCGGCCGCGTCGCCGCGGCCTCCTCCCATCCATGCGCCTGCCTGCCGCTTATTCCGCCAGCAGCGAAATATCGGCCACGCGGTTGAACAGCGCGGCCAGGCTGGCCAGCAGCGCGACGCGGTTGGCGCGCACCTTGGCGTCGTCGGCCATCACCATCACGCCGTCGAAGAACGCGTCCACCGGCGCCTTCAGGCTGGCCAGCTGCGACAGCGCGCCGGCGAAGTCGTGGGCGGCGAACTTGGCTTCCACCGCCGGCGCCAGCTCCCGCACCGCGGCGTACAAGGCCTGTTCGGCGGCTTCCTGCAGCAGCGCAGCGTCCACCGCGCCGATCTCGCCCTCGGCCTTCTTCAGGATGTTGTTGACGCGCTTGTTGGCGGCGGCCAGCGCGGCGGCTTCCGGCAGCGACTTGAACGCGGCCACGGCGGCCAGCACCGCGCGCACTTCGTTCAAGCGGCTGGGCGCGAGCGCCAGCACGGCGTCGATCTCATCGCCCTTGTAGTCGGCGGCCAGGAAGTTCTTCAGGCGGTCCATCATGAAACCGAACACTTCCTCGGCGACCTTG
The DNA here is from genome assembly GCF_055181315.1 of Chromobacterium sp. Ag138. Classification (NCBI taxonomy): domain Bacteria; kingdom Pseudomonadati; phylum Pseudomonadota; class Betaproteobacteria; order Neisseriales; family Chromobacteriaceae; genus Chromobacterium; species Chromobacterium sp. Ag138. The sequence continues at coordinate 4,761,916 of NZ_JBUPWA010000001.1, read as the reverse complement.
GCGGACAGCTTGCCGGCCGGGAAGGCCTCGGCGACGACCGCCAGCAGGCGCTTCAGGTCCAGATCGGCCTCCAGCGCCATCCGCACCACGCCCAGCGCGGCGCGGCGCAGCGCGAACGGGTCTTTGTCGCCGGTCGGGATCAGGCCGATGCCCCAGATGCCGACGATGGCTTCCAGCTTGTCGGCCAACGCCACGGAGGTGGCGATCTTGCCTTCCGGCAGCGTGTCGCCGGCGAAGCGCGGGTGGTAATGGCCCTCGATGGCGGCGGCCACTTCGGCGTGCTCGCCGTCGTGCTGGGCGTAATACATGCCCATGATGCCCTGCAGCTCCGGGAATTCGCCGACCATGTCGGTCACCAGATCGGCCTTGGCCAGATAGGCGGCGCGGGCGGCCAGCGCGGCGTCGGCGCCCAGCTCATGGGCGATGGCGCCGGCGATGCTCTGCAGGCGCTCGACGCGCTCCAGCTGGGAGCCGATCTTGTTGTGGTAGACCACGTTGGCCAGGCGCGGCAGGCGGCTGTCCAGGCGGTGCTTCTTGTCCTGCTCGAAGAAGAACTTGGCGTCGGACAGGCGGGCGCGCAACACGCGCTCGTTGCCGCCGACGATGAAGGATGGATCGGCGGTCTCCACATTGGACACCAGCAGGAAGCGGTTCATCAGCTTGCCGCTCTTGTCCAGCAGCGGGAAGTATTTCTGGTTCTGCTGCATGGTCAGGATCAGGCATTCCTGCGGCACTTGCAGGAACTCGGCCTCGAAACCGGCCTCCAGCACCACCGGCCACTCCACCAGCGCGGTCACTTCGTCGAACAGCTCGTCCGGCGCGGCGATGGTGGCGCCGAGCTTGGCGGCGGCCTCGGCCAGCTTGTGGCGGATCAGTTCGCAGCGCGCGTCGAAGCTGGCGATCACCTTGCCCTGCTCGTGCATCGCGCGGGCGTAGGCGTCGGCATTGGCGATGGCCACGTCGCCCTGCGACAGGAAACGGTGGCCGCGGGTGGCGCTGCCGCTCTTCAGGCCCAGCACCTGGCCGTCAATCACCTGGTCGCCGTGCAGCATGATCAGGCCGTGCACCGGACGGACGAACTGCACGTCGGAATCGCCCCAGCGCATCAGCTTGGGCACCGGCAGCTTCTTCAGCGCCAGCGACACCACGTCGGCCAGCAGCGCGGACAGCGCCTCGCCCGGCTTGGTGCTGGAATAGGCGTAGACGTCCTGCTTGCCGTTGCTGACGATGGAGAGCTCGGACACGTCCACGCCGCAGGAGCGGGCGAAGCCGGCCAATGCCGGCGTCGGCTGGCCATCCTTCATGCCGGCGGCGGCGGCCGGGCCCTGGCGGGTGATGCGTTGTTCCGGCTGCACCGCGAGCACGCCGGGCAGCTGCACCGCCAGGCGGCGCGGCGACGCGTACACCACCGCCTCGGCGTCGGCGGCGGCGAACTGCATCTTCTTCAGTTCTTCGGCGATGGTCTGGGCGAAACTGGCGGCCAGACGCGGCAGGGCCTTGGGCGGCAGCTCCTCGGTCAGGAGTTCGATCAACAGGGTCGCGTTCATTCTCTCAAGCTTCAATTATCGGGATGCGGATCCCGCCGCCTCGCAAATCACCTTCATCATGGCGTGGGCGACCGAATCCTCGTTCACCGGCTGCCACTTCCAGGCATAGCGCGGCACCGGGAACATGGTGGAAAACAGGTGCTTGTTGTTCTTGTCGAAATACTCGGAACCGACAAACACGTACTGGTACTGCTTGCAATCGGCGTAGCCGGTGGTGCGGCGGATATAGAAGCTCAGCCGGTACGACTTCTCGTAGCGTTGCTTGGCGAAGCGCTCCTGGTTGATGAAGTGCACCAACCCGTCCTTGCCCAGCCACAGCGAGTTGCCGTCTATCGCCAGCTGCATCTGGCTGCCGTCCTGGTACACCACCCAGTCGGCGGCCGGCTGCGCCCAGGCCGGCAAAGCGAACAACAGCCAAAATGCGGCTTTGACTCTCATATCCACCCCCTGTCAGGCGCGACGACGATTGCCGCCGCCCCTAACAGCATAGACCTCCCGAGGATCAGTCCTTGCGGCACATCGGGAAGCCCAGCGCCTCGCGGGCGTCGTAATACGCCTGCGCCACGCCGCGGGACAGATTGCGGATGCGGCCGATGTAGGCGGCGCGCTCGGTCACCGAGATGGAGCCGCGGGCGTCCAGCAGGTTGAAGGCGTGGCCGGCCTTCAGGATCATCTCGTAGGCCGGCAGCGGCAGGCTGGCGTCCAGCAGCGTCTTGGCTTCGGCTTCGTAATCGTTGAACTGGCGGAACAGCAGCTCGACATTGCTGTGCTCGAACGCGTACTTCGACTGCTCCACCTCGTTCTGGTAGAACACATTGCCGTAGGTGACCGGCTGGCCGTCCGGCAGATGGGTCCAGATCAGGTCGTAAACGTTCTCCACGCCCTGCAGATACATCGCCAGGCGCTCCAGGCCGTAGGTGATCTCGCCCAACACCGGCTTGCAATCCAGGCCACCCACTTGCTGGAAATAAGTGAACTGGGTCACTTCCATGCCGTTCAGCCACACTTCCCAGCCCAGGCCCCAGGCGCCCAGCGTCGGGTTTTCCCAGTTGTCTTCCACGAAGCGGATGTCCTGCACCGTCGGGTCCAGGCCCAGCTCGCGCAGCGAACCCAGGTACAGCTCCTGGATGTTGGACGGCGACGGCTTCAGCACCACCTGGAACTGGTGGTGCTGGAACAGGCGGTTCGGGTTCTCGCCGTAGCGGCCGTCCTTCGGCCGGCGGCTGGGCTGGACGTAGGCGGCGTTCCAGGGCTCAGGCCCCAGCGCGCGCAGGAAGGTGGCGGTATGGGAGGTGCCCGCGCCCACTTCGGTGTCGTACGGTTGCAGCAGCGCGCAGCCCTGGCGGTTCCAGTAGTGCTGGAGCGTGAGGATGATTTCCTGGAAGGTAAGCATAAAGGTGGTGTTGGAAAATTGAAGAAACAGGGGTCGATTCTACCCCCTGCGGCCGCTCACGCAAAGCCGGGCGCCCTCGCCGCCAATTGCCGCGCCAGCCGGCGGCCCTTCGACAGGCAATCCGGCAGCGACGCGCCATCCAGCCAGTTGGCGCACAAATGCAGCCCCTTGCCGTTCCACGGCGCCGCCGCGCCGCGCAGCCTGCGCTGCAAGCCGGTGCCTTGCGGCAGCGCCTGCGGCCAGCGGGCCAGGTATTGCGCCAGCGGCTTGCCGCGCATGCCGAACAACCTCTCCAGCTCGGCGTTGAGTCCATCCAGCAGCGCGTTGTCGCTCCTCTGCAGCGCTTCCGCATGCTTGCGGCCGCCGATGAAGCTGGTCACCAGCCGGGTGCCTGCCGGGCAAACGTGCGGGTAAATGTTGCTGACGGTCAGGTGGCCCAGCGTCAGCGCCCCCTCGCCGCTCGGATGCAGCGCGCCGTAGCCGGCCAGCGGCCGATCCATCGCCTCGCCGTCCAGCAGCGTGGAGACCACCGCCAGCGGCGCGTAGGGGATGCGCCGGCAGATATCGGCCATCTCCGGCGCCAGCGGGTGCAGCAGTTCGGCCGCGGCGTCGGCCGGCAGGGCCAGCACCACCCGCTCGGCCCGCGTCCACCCCTCGCGGGTGCGCAGCCGCCAGCCCTCGCCGTCGCGGCGCAGCGCGGTCACCGGCGAGCCCAGCCTCACGTCCAGGTCTTGCGCCAGCCGCTGCGGCAGCTGTTGCAGCCCGCCTGGCAGCGTGCACATCCGGGCGCGCGCCGTCCGTTGCCGCCACAGCCCTCGCCACAAGGGCAGCGGCTGCGCCGCCGCCCGCGCCAGCCTCGGCAGCGTCTCATCCAGCGCCAGCTCTTCCGGATCGCCGGCGAACACGCCTCCGGCCAGCGGGTCCAGCAGCTTGTCCAGCACCTCCTGGCCGAAGCGGCGGCGGCAGAACTCGGCCAGACTGGCCTCGGCCTCCTCCGGGGCGCCAGGCGCGAGCAGGCCGCGCAGCAAGGCCCACTTGGCCGGCCAACTCAAAAAGCTTCCCGCCAACAATTGCCATGGCCCGGATGGCAGCGGCCGGTATCGCCCGCTGCGCAGCACATGCCGCAAGCCGCAGCCCTGCTCCGGCCACAGCGGCGACAGCCCCAGCTCCGCCAGCCACTGCTGAAGCTCATCGTCCAATAACAACATATTGGGCCCCTGCTCGCACAAGGCGTCGGCCGCCAGCGTGCGCACCTTGCCGCCGACGCGCTCCGCCGCCTCGAACACCCGCACCGTCACGCCCTGCCGTTGCAGCCACCAGGCGCAGGACAACCCTGAAACGCCCGCGCCGATTATCGCGATCATCATCGTCTCCAGAAATCCGTTCCATCACGATTATCCTTGCCCCCGCCCCGCCCTCATTGACTGCCGTCAACCGCCGCCGGCATCCAGCGGGCGCGAAGACTCGATCGCGACAGGCTATACCGATAGCAACCCGCCCGATGCGAAGAAATGCCGATGCGACAAGCCCTCAGCATGAAAACCAGGCTCTGGCTCCTGGCCCTGGTCAACCTGGCCGTCCTGCTCCTGCTCTCCCTGTCTTGCCTGAGCCAGCTGCGCGACATGGCGGAAAACACCCGGCGGGAGCTGGAGCAGGTCAGCCGCGGCAGCCGGATCAACCACGCGATGCAGCTGGCCAATCTGCACTTCAAGGTGCAGGTGCAGGACTGGAAAGACATGCTGTTGCGCGGCAACAATCCGGCCGACTACCAGCGCTACCTCGCCGCTTTCGAGTCCGAGCGCGCCATCGTCGAGCAAACGCTGGCCCAGGCGTCCGCCGCGCTGCGCGACGGCGGCGAGTCCAGCGCGGCGATAGACGCGGTGCGCGACGAGCATCTCAGATTGACCGTCCGCTACCGCGCGGCGCTGGCCGGCTTCCGCCAGCAAGACCCGCTATCCGGACAAGCCGTCGACAAGCAGGTCCGCGGCATGGACCGCCCGATGACCGATCAGCTGCTGCGGCAGAGCGCCCAGGTCCAGGACGGATTCGAGAAGATGCTGGCCGATCGGATCGCGGAAGCCGATCGCGGCTACCGCCAGACTCTGAACCTGTTCATCGCCGTCGCCGTTCTCAGCCTGCTGGCTCTGGCCGGAGCCATCGCCCACATCGGCCGGGGCCTGTTCCGCCAGGTGGGCGGCGAGCCGGCGGCGGTGGCCGAGATCGCCCGCCGGGTGGCCGGCGGCGATCTGACCGCGAGGCCGCTGCTGCGCGACGGCGACGATCGCAGCGTGCTGGCGGCGATGCAGCACATGGTGAGCCGGCTGACCGAGGTGGTCGAGCAATTGCGGCTGGACGCCGAGCAATTGAACGCCACCTCGTCCGAGGTCGCGGCCTCGGCGCAGGCGTTGAGCCAGAACGCGTCGCAGCAGGCCGCCAGCCTGGAGGAGACCAGCGCCTCGGTGGAAGAGATCGCGGCCACGGTGGCGCAGAATTCGGAAAGCGCCCGCCTCACCGATGCCATGGCCAGCCAGGCGGCCGAGAGCGCCGGCGGCGGCGGCGAGGCCGTCGCCCGCACCGTGGCGGCGATACGCGACATTTCCAACCGGATAGAGGTGATAGACGACATCGCCTATCAGACCAATCTGCTGGCGCTGAACGCCGCCGTCGAGGCCGCGCACGCCGGCAGCCACGGCAAAGGCTTCACCGTGGTGGCCGCCCAGGTGCGCAAATTGGCCGAACACAGCCAGGCGGCGGCGCGGGAAATCGGCACGCTGGCCGGCGGCAGCGTGGACATGGCGGAACAGGCGGGCGCGGCGCTGGACGAAATGCTGCCCGCCATCCGCAAAACCGCCAGCCTGGTGCAGGAGATCGCGCTGGCCTCGCACGAACAGAGCGAAGGCCTGCAGCAGATCAACGCCGCGGTCAACCACCTGTCGCTGGCCACCCAGATGAACGCCTCCACCTCCGAGCAGCTGTCCGCCGCCTCCGACCAGCTGAACACCCAGGCAGAGCATTTGCAGCGGATGATCGCCTATTTCAAAACCGCCTGAGCGGGCATGAAAAAAGCGGCCCCTCGCGGAGCCGCTTCGGATGCGGTCGAACCGGGACGACGCTCAGCGCCAGTCCAGGATCACCTTGCCGCTCTGGCCGGACAGCATGGCGGCGAAGCCCTGCTCGAACTCGTCCACCTTGAAGTGGTGGGTGATGATGGGGCTGATGTCCAGGCCGGACTGGATCAGGGCCACCATCTTGTACCAGGTCTCGAACATCTCGCGGCCGTAAATGCCCTTGATTTCCAGACCCTTGAAGATCACCTGGTTCCAGTCGATGGCGGTATTGGACGGCGGAATGCCCAGCAACGCCACCTTGCCGCCGTGGTTCATCGTTTCCAGCATCTGGCGGAAAGCCTGCGGATTGCCGGACATTTCCAGGCCCACGTCGAAGCCTTCGGTCATGTGCAGCTCCTGCATCACCGCCTTCAGGTCTTCGCGGGCGACATTGACGGCGCGGGTGGCGCCCATCTTCTTCGCCAGATCCAGCCGGTAGTCGTTGACGTCGGTGATCACCACGTGGCGCGCGCCGACATGCTTGGCGATGGCCACCGCCATGATGCCGATCGGACCGGCGCCGGTGATCAGCACATCCTCGCCCACCAGGTTGAAGCTCAGCGCGGTGTGCACGGCGTTGCCGAACGGGTCGAAGATGGAAGCCAGATCGTCGGAGATGTCGTCCGGGATCGGAAAGGCGTTGAAGGCCGGAATCACCAGGTATTCGGCGAACGCGCCCTCGCGGTTGACGCCCACGCCGGTGGTGTTGCGGCACAGGTGGCGGCGGCCGGCGCGGCAATTGCGGCAATAGCCGCAGGTGATGTGGCCTTCGCCGGACACGCGCTGGCCGATCGTGAAGCCCTGCACTTCCGAACCCATGCCGGCGACGACGCCAACATATTCATGGCCGACGTGCATCGGCACCGGGATGGTCTTTTGCGACCATTCGTCCCAGTTCCAGATGTGGATGTCGGTGCCGCAGATCGCGGTCTTGACGATCTTGATCAACAGATCGTTGTGGCCGACTTCCGGCAGCGGAACGTCGGTCATTTCCAGGCCGGGAGCGGCCTTCAGCTTGGCAAGCGCCTTCATGTCTCTATCCTTGGGCGCGCGGGCGTCTTGCCCGCGCCGCCTGTCATGCGGTCAATCAGATTACGCCCAGCTCGCGGCCCACCTTGGTGAACGCGGCCACGGCCTTCAGCACCTGCTCTTCGCTGTGCGCGGCGGACATCTGGGTGCGGATGCGCGCCTTGCCCTTGGGCACCACCGGGTAAGAGAAGCCGATCACGTACACGCCTTCGGCCAGCAGCTTGGCCGACATTTCGCCGGCCAGGCGGGCGTCGCCCAGCATCACCGGGACGATCGGGTGCTCGCCCGGCACCAGGGTGAAGCCGGCGGCGGACATTTCCTTGCGGAACAGCTCGGCGTTGCGGCGCACCTTGGCGCGCAGCTCGGCGCCCTCGCCGCTCTTCAGGATGTTCAGCACTTCCACGCTGGCGGCCGCGATGGCCGGGGCCAGCGTGTTGGAGAACAGATAGGGGCGCGAGCGCTGGCGCAGCAGATCGACGATGGGCTTGTGCGCGGCGACGTAGCCGCCGGACGCCCCGCCCAGCGCCTTGCCCAGCGTGCCGGTGTAGATGTCGACGCGGTCGGACACGCCGCAATATTCCGGCGTGCCGGCGCCGGTCTCGCCGATGAAGCCGACCGCGTGCGAATCGTCCACCATCACCAGCGCGTCATGGCGCTCGGCCAGATCGCAGATGCCCTTCAGGTCGGCGATGATGCCGTCCATCGAGAACACGCCGTCGGTGACGATCAGCTTGAAACGGGCGCCTGCCGCCTCGGCGGCGAGCAGTTGCGCCTCCAGATCGGCCATGTCGTTGTTTTTGTAGCGGAAGCGCTTGGCCTTGGACAGGCGCACGCCGTCGATGATGGAGGCGTGGTTCAGCTCGTCCGAGATCACCGCGTCCTCTTCGGTCAGCAGGGTTTCGAACACGCCGCCGTTGGCGTCGAAACAGCTGGAATACAGGATGGTGTCGTCGGTGCCCAGAAAATCGGAGATCGATTTTTCCAGTTGCTTGTGGATGGACTGGGTGCCGCAGATGAAACGCACCGACGCGCAACCGTAGCCGTACTGGTCCATGCCGGATTTGGCGGCCAGCACCAGGCGCTTGTCGTCGGCCAGGCCCAGGTAGTTGTTGGCGCAGAAATTCAGCACATGCTCGCCGCCGGCCAGCGCGATGCCGGAGCTTTGCGGCGTGGCGATCACGCGCTCCGGCTTCTCGAAGCCGTCAGCCTTGATCTGGGCCAGCGTCGCCTGCAGGTGGGCAAGATAGGTGTGGTTCATGGCAGTCCTTTGAATTGGACGGACGCGGGAATCGAACCGGCGTCCGCAGGCACCGCGCGCCGCCCATGGCGGATGCGCGCCGAAAACTGTCGCCATTCTAGCCCAGCCGCATGCGCGCTAGCAGTGACAGTTATCAGTATTTTGGCGGCTCTCTGTCACCGTCATGCAACTTTTCCGGAACATCGTCCTGCTCGTCCCAGCCCAACGGCTGGACGCCGGGCGGCAGCTTGACCGGCGGCTCGCGCCGGGCGAGCCGAGCCAGCGTGCCAATCACGAGGATGGCCGGCGCGGCGATCACCGCCAGCCAGAACCAGGTTGAATGCAGCACATCCATATATTGCCCTTAGAGCGGCTAACAAAAATCAGTTCGACCACTGATGCAAGGCGCGCCGACGCAGACAGTACTTGGGTACGGCAAGTCGGCGCAACGCAGCATCGGGAATTTTTTTAGCCACTCTTAGATAGACAAACACCCCTCGCCGCGATCTTGGCCAGGGGTGCGGCTCTTACATCTATTATCGGCTATCCGCGCTGGCGCAGCAGGCGGGCGGCGTCCATCGCGAAATAGGTGAGGATGCCGTCGGCACCGGCGCGCTTGAACGCCAGCAGGCTTTCCATCATGCACTTCTCTTCGTTGAGCCACCCGTTCTGGAACGCCGCCTTCAGCATCGCGTACTCGCCGGAAACCTGGTAGGCGAAGGTCGGCACATGGAAGGCGTCCTTCACACGGCGGATCACGTCCAGGTAGGGCATGCCGGGCTTGATCATCACCATGTCGGCGCCCTCCTCCAGATCCTGCGCCACCTCCTGGATCGCCTCCTCGATATTGGCCGGGTCCATCTGGTAGCTGTTCTTGTCGGCCTTGCCCAAGTTGGCGGACGAACCCAGCGCGTCGCGGAACGGGCCGTAGAAACCGGACGAGTACTTGGCGGAGTAGGCCAGGATCTTGGTATGAATGAAGCCCTCTTCCTCGAACGCCTCGCGGATGGCGCCGATGCGGCCGTCCATCATGTCGGACGGGCCGAACACGTCGACGCCGGCCTCGGCATGGCACAGGCCCTGCTTGATCAGGATTTCGGTGGTCTCGTCGTTCAGCACGTAGCCGTTGGCGTCGATGACGCCGTCTTGCCCGTGGATGGTGTAGGGATCCAGCGCGCCGTCGGTCATCACCCCCAGCTCCGGGAAGCGCTTTTTCAGCTCGCGCACCACGCGCGGAATCAGCCCGTCCGGGTTGTAGGCCTCGCTGCCTTCATTGTCCTTGTTGCCTGTGATCACCGGAAACAGCGACAGCATCGGAATGCCCAGCTCCAGCGCCTCTTCGGCCACCGGCAGCAGCTTGTCCAGCGTCAGGCGCGGCGCGCCCGGCATCGACGGCACGCCCACCACCTGATTGCTGCCCTCCATCACGAAGACCGGGTAGATCAGATCGTTGGTGGTCAGCACGTTCTCGCGCATCAACCGGCGGCTGAACTCATCCTTGCGCATCCTGCGCATGCGGGTCACCGGGAAATAGCGATTAGCAAAAATCATGACGACAGCCCCCTAAAAAAGACATCGGCAATTGTACGCCCAATCCCCACGATGCGGCAGCGGGCTTTACGCATCGCCCCGATGCATCCGCGCAGCATTCGTCGCTCCACCGCGCTCCGGCCGCGGCGGCGTTGGACATCCGCGGTTCATAGTAGAAAAGCAAAACCATCCATTTTTCAAATTCATTTAAGCATCCATCAGCTTTTTCAATGCCTGGCCTCACATTTTCCCATCCCGCGCGCCCAATCCGATCTAGCAGCCATGCCCCCGCAAGCGCCTCAGCAAACGACAGGCGCGGCCGAGGCAAGCTGCGCGGCCAACAAAGATATCCGCTCGACAAACGGCCTGCGGCTCAGATCCGGCGGCCGGTTAGCGCCCACACCGGGCTGAGGCTGGCTGCCAGCCAATCCAGCGGCATTCCCAGGCCATGGAATTGCATGACAAAAACTCAATCATCATTAATTGTGCAATTGCAACAAAATGCAAAAAAGCAACAAACATTATCATTATCGGCTGAAATTTTTATATTCCATACAAATCAAGGCTTACGTAAGGATAGGGAATCCAGCACAGCAAGCACAAATAAATCATTGAACAAAAAGAAAATAATTAAAACAACTCAGGATAATTTCATTAAAAATCAAAAGTCATTAAAGTCAGCCTTCTTGATATGTTAACAAGTATGTCTTGACGAAAAACTCATCCCTCACACACACTGCCGAACCTATCACGACGGAATAAAAACAACACCGTCGGAAGGCGCCTCTGGGCAAAAAATCGAAACAAAGGGTTTTAGAGAAAATGAAGAAAATCGCACTCGCCGCCGCCATCGCAGCGGCCATCCCGGCATTCGCTCAAGCCGATGTCAATATCTACGGCTCGCTGCGTGCCGGCGTTTCCGTCACCAAGAACAGCACCAACAACTACAGCTCCACTTTCGGCGTCGACGACTTCGGCAGCCGCATCGGCTTCCGCGGCAATGAAGACCTGGGCAACGGCCTGAAAACCATCTGGCAGGTGGAAACCGGCTTCGCCATGGATGGCGTCTCGGGCGGTGGTTCTGCATCCGGCACCTTTGCCAACCGCGAAAGCTACGTTGGCATTGACAGCAATTACGGCAAGCTGCGCGTAGGTTACTTGACTGACGTGCTGGGCGACAGCGAAGCCACCGACAACCTGTACGGTCCGCGCCGCGATGGCATGGGCACCAACTTCCCGTTGTACGAGGCAACCGACCTGTTCTCCTACGGCGACAGCCGCTTTAAGAACAGCATCCGTTACGACTCCCCTACCTGGAATGGCCTCAACCTCACCCTGCAATACGGCGCGGGCGAGAACTCCGCAGCAGGCCAAATGAAACAGGGCGAACAATACGGCGCACGTTTGGCCTATCAGAACTCCGGCTTCTTCGGTGCCTGGGCCTACGCCGGCGTGCTGAATACCAAAGGCGGCAGCAACAGCTCCACCAACCGCCTGGAAGGCGGCTACAGCGCCAACGACCTGTACCTGGCCGCCACCTATCAGTGGCTGACCACCTACGGCAACGCTCTGGCGCAAACCAAGAATGCCAACGGTCAAACCGTCTACGTTCTGCCTGGCATCAATCAATTGAGCCCGACTATCGGCAGCGGCATCAACAAGGTGGAAAACACCGGCTGGGCCATCAACGCCGCCTACACTATCGGCAACTTCAAGCCATCCATCGTTTACTCAAAGCGCGGCGACGCCAAGATCGACGGTGTACGCTACAGCCTGGGCGCCAGCCAGTGGGCCGCCGCTCTGGACTACACCATGAGCAAGAGAACCATGGTGGAAGTCGGCTACGGCCAAGTGAAGGAAAACAAGGATGCCCAAACCATCAATCAGCACAGCAAGGACACCTCCTCGCTGACTTGGGCCATGATCAAGCACAACTTCTAAGTCTTCCCGGTTTCAGGAATGTGCGAACGGCCGCCCGATGGGCGGCCGTTTTGCTTTGCGGCGCCCAAGCAAAAACGCCAGCCCTGAGGCTGGCGTTTTACGGGGTCGGCGAAAAGCGGCTTATTCGAAGAAATCGCGCAGCTTGTCCATGAAGGACTTGGAGCGCGGATTGTGCGTCGCCACATCACCCTGGCTGATCGCCTCGAACTCGCGCAGCAGCTCTTTCTGGCGCTCGGTCAGCTTGACTGGGGTTTCCACCACCACATGGCAATGCAGGTCGCCGAATTCGGCTCCGCGCACCGCTTTCACGCCCTTGCCGCGCAAGCGATAGACGCGCCCGCTCTGGGTTTCCGGCGAGATCTTCACTTTCGCCATGCCGTCCAGCGTCGGAATTTCCACCTCGCCGCCCAATGCCGCGGTGGAGAAGGAAATCGGCATCTCGCAGTGCAGGTCCATGCCGTCGCGCTGGAACACCGCGTGCTGCTTGATGTGGGTGACCACGTACAAGTCGCCCGCCGGGCCGCCATTCTGGCCCGGCTCGCCCTCGCCGCCCAGACGGATGCGGTCGCCCTCGTCGACGCCTGCCGGGATCTTCACGTTCAGCGTCTTGGTGGTCTTCTTCTGTCCTGCGCCGTGGCAGCTGGTGCACGGATCGGTGATCTGCTTGCCGCTGCCGTGGCAGGTCGGGCAGGTCTGCTGGATCGAGAAGAAGCCCTGGCTCATCCGCACCTGGCCGTGCCCGCCGCAGGTGGCGCAGGTCTTGGGTTGGGTGCCGGGCTTGGCGCCGGTGCCGCTGCAGGTGGAGCAGGATTCGTGCGACGGAATGCGGATCTGCTTCTCGCAGCCGCGCGCCGCCTCTTCCAGCGAAATCTCCATGTTGTAGCGCAGGTCAGCGCCGCGGTAGACATTGGAGCGCCCGCCGCCGTTGCCGCCCCGGCCGCCGCCGAAAATGTCGCTGAAGATGTCGGCGAAATCGCCGAAGCCGCCGAAGCCTTGGCCGCCGCCCGCGCCGGCCTGCGGGTCAACCCCGGCGTGGCCGAACTGGTCGTAAGCGCCGCGTTTCTGGCTGTCGGACAGGATCTCGTAGGCTTCCTTCACCTCCTTGAACTTGTCCTCGGCCTCCTTGCTGTCCGGATTGCGGTCCGGATGGTACTTCATCGCCAGCTTGCGGTAGGCTTTCTTGATGTCGTCGTCGGAGGCGTCGCGGTTGACGCCGAGCACGTCGTAGTAGTCTCGTTTGGACATCTTGCTGTCACTCTCAAATTCTGGTTGCCGCAGCAACAGGGCCCACGCTCAGCGCGGCCGGTTGTCGCCCCATCTGTTTCAAAAAGCGGAAATGCGCCCTCATCGCCGACCACACCGACCGGAACGACTGATAGGGCATGCCATGCTCGCGACAGGCTTCGGCGACTATCCTGCTCAGCGCCGGATAGTGGACATGGCTGGTCTTGCGGAACAAATGATGCTCGACCTGGAAATTCAGCCCGCCCATGTAAAAAGTCACCAGGCGGTTATCGCAAGCGAAATTGGCCGTGGTTTTCAACTGGTGCACCGCCCACTCGTCCGCCATCTTGCCGTCGTCGCCCGGCAGCGGAAACGCCGCGCCTTCCACCGTGTGGGCCAGCTGAAACACCACCGACAAGGTCAGGCCAAACAGCAGGTGCACGCCCAGAAAGGCCAGCAACACATGCGAAAACGGATGGTACAAAGCAGGCAGAACCAGCGCATAGCCGATATACAGCAGCTTGGTGGCCACAAAATAAGGCCATTCCCACCAGGCCCGCTTCGGCAGCGGCGTGTCGCCGATCTTGCCGCGTATCATCTTGTGCCAATCGCTGAACAGCAACCAGAACAGCGTCAACAGGCTATACAGGACCACCGCGTACCAGTGCTGCAGCCGGTGCCAGGGCCGCCACGGCGCGGAGGGCGACAAGCGCATCAGGCTGCCCAGCGCGATGTCGTCGTCCTTGCCGTCGACATTGGTGTAAGTGTGGTGCAGCACATTATGCTTCTGCTGCCACATGCTCTGGCTGCCGCCCAGCACTTCCATGCTGGAGCCCATCAGCCAGTTCACCCAGCGCTTGCGCGAATAGCTGCCGTGGGCGCCGTCATGCATCACGTTGAAGGCGATCAGCACCAGGCCCTGCGTCAGGCCGAACCCGGCCAGCAGCGCCGACCACAGATGCTCCGCGCCCCACACCAGCATCGCGTAGCTGAAACCAGCCAGCGCGTAGGAAAACACGGTCTTGAAATGCAGTAGCCGGTTGCCGGTGTGGCGCTGGCCGGTTTGCTGAAAGTAGGCGTCAACCCGGGACTTCAGCGTTTCGAAAAACGGCCCGCGGGCCGAAAAGGTGATACGGGAAGACATGCACTCTCCAAAAGACCGGACCTGAAGGCAGTCACGCAAACGCCGATGACCGGACCAAGCCCCGGGGCTTCCCGGAGGGCTTGGCCCGGTCATCTGGCGCTGTCATGACAAGACGGCTATCAGGCCTTGTCTTTCTTCACTTCTTCGAACTCGGCGTCCACTACGTTGCCTTCGTCCTTCTTGTCGCCGGCGGCGGCTTGCGCGCCTTCGGCGCCGCCTTCCGCCTGGGCAGCCTGGGCGTACATGATCTCGCCCAGTTTCTGGCTGGCCTTGGCGAGTTCTTCGGCCTTGGCTTCGATGGCATCCTTGTCGTCGCCCTTCACCACTTCCTCGGCCGCCTTGATGGCGTCTTCGATCTTGGCCTTTTCATCGGCGCCGATCTTGTCGCCGTGCTCGGACAGCGATTTCTTGATGCTGTGGATCAGGCCTTCCGCGTGGTTGCGCGCGGTCACCAGCTCGTGCAGCTTCTTGTCTTCCTCGGCGTTGGCTTCGGCGTCCTGCACCATGCGCTCGATCTCGGCTTCGGACAGGCCGGAGGAGGCCTGGATGGTGATGTTGGCCTGCTTGCCGGAAGCCTTGTCCTTGGCGGACACGTGCAGGATGCCGTTGGCGTCGATGTTGAACTCAACCTCGATCTGCGGAATGCCGCGCGGCGCCGGCGGGATGTCGCCCAGATTGAACTGGCCCAGCGACTTGTTGGCGGCGGCCTTCTCGCGCTCGCCCTGCAGCACGTGGATGGTCACCGCGGTCTGATTGTCGTCGGCGGTGGAGAAGGTTTGCGACGCCTTGGTCGGGATCGTGGTGTTCTTCTGGATCAGCTTGGTCATCACGCCGCCCAGGGTTTCGATGCCCAGCGACAGCGGAGTCACGTCCAGCAGCAACACGTCCTTGCGGTCGCCCGACAGCACCGAGCCCTGGATCGCGGCGCCGACGGCCACGGCTTCGTCCGGGTTCACGTCCTTGCGCGGCTCCTTGCCGAAGAATTCCTTGACCGCGTCCTGCACCTTGGGCATGCGGGTCTGGCCGCCCACCAGGATCACGTCGGTGATGTCGGACAGCGACACGCCGGCATCCTTCAGCGCCACGCGGCACGGTTCGATCGAACGGGCGATCAGGTCGTCCACCAGGCTTTCGAACTTGGCGCGGGTGATCTTCATCGCTAGGTGCTTCGGACCAGTGGCGTCCATGGTGATGTACGGCAGGTTCACTTCGGTCTGGGTAGCCGAGGACAGCTCGATCTTGGCCTTCTCAGCCGCTTCCTTCAGGCGTTGCAGCGCCATCACGTCCTGCTTCAGGTCGACGCCCTGCTCCTTCTTGAACTCGGTGACGATGTAGTCGATCAGGCGCTGGTCGAAGTCTTCGCCGCCCAGGAAGGTGTCGCCGTTGGTCGACAGCACTTCGAACTGGTGCTCGCCGTCCACGTCGGCGATCTCAATGATGGACACGTCGAAGGTGCCGCCGCCCAGGTCGTACACCGCGATCTTGCGGTCGCCTTCCTGCTTGGCCAGGCCGAAAGCCAGCGCGGCCGCGGTCGGCTCGTTGATGATGCGCTTCACTTCCAGGCCGGCGATGCGGCCGGCGTCCTTGGTGGCCTGGCGCTGGCTGTCGTTGAAGTAAGCCGGCACAGTGATCACCGCCTCGGTGACTTCTTCGCCCAGGTAGTCTTCGGCGGCCTTCTTCATCTTGCGCAGCACTTCGGCGGAGATTTGCGGCGGAGCCAGTTCCTGGTCGCGTGCCTTCACCCAGGCGTCGCCGTTCTTCGCCTTCAGGATTTCGAAAGGCATCAGGTCGATGTCCTTCTGCACTTCCTTGTCTTCGAAGCGGCGGCCGATCAGGCGCTTGGCGGCGTAAATGGTGTTCTTCGGATTGGTCACCGCCTGGCGCTTGGCCGGCGCGCCCACCAGGATCTCGCCGTCTTCTACGTAGGCGATGATGGACGGGGTGGTGCGGTTGCCTTCGGCGTTTTCGATGACTTTCGGGTTGCCGCCTTCTACGACTGCCACGCAGGAGTTGGTGGTGCCCAGGTCGATACCAATGATTTTACCCATGATGTATTCCTTTTCTCTATTCGTTCCGGCTTTGGCTTGTCTGATAGCCAGAGCCTGTTGTCTCAATAAATATTGGCTATGCCGCGCTTTTCAAGAGGGCGGCATCCGCCTTTTTTATGCTTTGGCCTTGGCCACCACCACCATGGCCGGGCGCAGCACGCGGTCGGCCAGCAAATAACCCTTCTGCATCACGCGCACCACGGTGTTCGGCTCGGCGTCGGACTCTTCCGCGCTCATGGCCTGGTGCTGGTGCGGGTCCAGCTTGTCGCCGGCCTTGGGCGCGATGTCCTTGATCTGCGCCTTGTCGAAGGCGGAGACCAGCTGTTTCAGCGTCATGTCCACGCCCATTTTCAGGGTGTCGATCTGGCCGCTCTGGTCCAGCAGCGCCATTTCCAGATAATCCTTGACCGTCACCAGCTCGCCGGCGAACTTGCCGATCGCATATTTGTGCGCGGCAGCCACCTCTTCCTGCGCGCGGCGGCGCTGGTTCTCCAGCTCGGCGCGGGCGCGCAGCAGGGTGTCGTTCAGTTCGGCGATTTCGGCTTCCAGCCCGGCGATGTGCTGCTCGGGAGTCTGCTCCAGCTCGGTATGCGCCGCGCTGGCGGTATCGGTCATTTCGTTTTCCACGGCTTCCGCCGTCTGATTTTGGTTCTCTTGCATGACGTTTCCTCGGAATTGCACCAGCTAAATTGATGTCCAGACCCAAGGTAGGGACTTTCGCAGCGATTTCAAGCCCTGATTCGCATATCTCTACATCAAGAAAAAAATAGTCAATGCGCGTATTTCTACGGCTGATTTTTCGCAAAGAATGCATTTGCTGCATTCAAATATTCGTTTGAAGCAGCACATTGTTAGCTAATGAAAATGTTGGATTTTTTCTGTGCTGCACTGCACACAATGCGATTTTTTTGTGCTTATAATGGCCGCACACCAAGGAGAAAGCCGTTGCGGCGGCGCAAAAACGCAGCCGCGCTCGGCCTAGGAAAATCAGGTCGAACAGACCCGGTTTCGACAAAAATCCGGCACACCGGATACGCCGTACAGCCATCGAGGACGCCGGTTCGCCGGCGAGCACAGAAACGTTTCGAGAAGGGTTTCAACATGACGACTCGCGAACAACGCATTGCAGCCATCCAGAAAGACTGGGACGAAAACCCGCGCTGGAAGGGAATCAAGCGTGGCTACAGCGCCGCCGACGTCGAGCGCCTGCGCGGCTCGCTGCAGGTGGAATACAGCCTGGCGCGCCACGGCGCGGAAAAGCTGTGGAAGCTGGTCAACAGCGAACCGTACATCAACTGTCTGGGCGCGCTGACCGGCGGCCAGGCCATGCAACAGGTGAAGGCCGGCGTCAAGGCGATCTACCTGTCCGGCTGGCAGGTGGCTGCGGACAACAACGAATATTCGGCCATGTATCCGGACCAGTCGCTGTACCCGGTCGACTCGGTGCCCAAGGTGGTGGAGCGCATCAACAACGCCTTCACCCGCGCCGATGAAATCCAGCACGCCAAAAACATCGAAAAAGGCGACAAGGGCTATGTCGACTACTTCGCGCCCATCGTCGCCGACGCCGAAGCCGGCTTCGGCGGCGTGCTGAACGCCTACGAGCTGATGAAGTCGATGATCCGCGCCGGCGCCGCCGGCGTGCACTTCGAAGACCAGCTGGCCTCGGTGAAGAAATGCGGCCACATGGGCGGCAAGGTGCTGGTGCCGACCCAGGAAGCGATCCAGAAACTGATCGCCGCCCGCCTGGCGGCCGACGTCTACGGCGTGCCGACGCTGGTGATCGCCCGCACCGACGCCGAGGCGGCCGACCTCTTGACCAGCGACGTCGACCCCAACGATGAGCCCTTCCTGACCGGCGAGCGCACCGCCGAAGGCTTCTACAAGACCAAGAAAGGCCTGGAGCAGGCGATCAGCCGCGCGGTGGCCTACGCCGACTACGCCGACCTGGTGTGGTGCGAGACCGGCACGCCGGACCTGGAGTTCGCGCGCAAGTTCGCCGAAGCCGTGCACGCCAAGCACCCGGGCAAGCTGCTGGCCTACAACTGCTCGCCGTCGTTCAACTGGAGAAAGAACCTGGACGACGCCACCATCGCCAAGTTCCAGCGCGAGCTGGGCGCGATGGGCTACAAGTACCAGTTCATCACCCTGGCCGGCATCCACAGCATGTGGTTCAACATGTACGACCTGGCGCAGGATTACGTGGCGCGCGGCATGTCCGCCTACGTCGAAAAGGTGCAGGAGCCCGAGTTCGCGGCGCGCGACCGCGGCTACACCTTCGTGTCCCACCAGCAGGAAGTGGGCACCGGCTACTTCGACGACGTCACCACCGTGATCCAGGGCGGCGCCTCCAGCGTAACCGCGCTGACCGGCTCCACCGAGGAAGAACAGTTCCATTAAGCCGCCACAAGCGGCGCACCCAAAGCCCGCGTACCCCGCGGGCGATGCCGCCCACCCTCAACGGTGGGCGGCATTTTCATATCCGGGAGAACGATAATGAGCTTGGCCACCACCGATCTTTGCGATGCCTACGACGCGGAAATCCAGGTTCTGGACCCGATCTTTCAATCGTTCGGCGGCAACATCCGCTTCCACGGCCCGATCGCCACGCTGAAGCTGTTCGAGGACAACAGCCTGGTGCGCGCAACGCTGGACGAGGCCGGTCTTGGCCGGGTGCTGGTGGTGGACGGCGGCGGCTCGCGCCGCTGCGCCCTGCTGGGCGATCAATTGGGCGAACTGGCGGTGAAGAACGGCTGGGCCGGGCTGGTGATAGACGGCTGCGTGCGCGACTGCGCGGCCCTGGCCAAGCTGCCGCTGGGGGTCAAGGCGCTGGCCGCGCATCCGCGCAAGTCGGTGAAACGGGGAAGCGGCCAAAAAGACATCGCCGTGCGCGTCGGCGGCTGCGACTTCTCGCCCGGCCAATGGCTGTACGCCGACGAGGATGGCGTGATCGTCAGCGCCCGGCAGCTGGCCTAACCGCCGCAGCGCTGATGCACCGGCAGCGCGCTTTGCGCGTTGGCGGTGCCCCACTCCAGCCGCTGCTCCCACCAGGTATGGTGCTCCGGCACCAGCACCTCGGGCGTGTCCAGCGACGCGGCGGTGACATCGATCTCTTCCGGATCGGACTCGTGGAAATAGGTGAGCGTGGAGCCGCAATGCGGACAGAAGCCGCGCGACACCGCCGCCGACGAGTGATATTGCATCGGCCGCTCGCCGCGCCATTCCAGCTCGTGCACCCTGATGGTGAACCAGGTGACGAAGGCGGCGCCGCTGGCCCGTCGGCAACTGCGGCAGTGGCAATGGGTGATGTGGCATGGCGTGCCGCGCAAGCGATAGCGCACCGCGCCGCACAGACAGCCTCCGGTCAGGCCTACGCTCATCGACGCTCCTTCGCAGGATTGGAATGCGGCGTCCGCCGCCTCTCCATTTCACTATGCCTCAGCCATGCTGCAAGTGCAAAAAAACCATTGCGCCAATCCCGCCAGGCATCCCGGACAGATGGCGAACACCGCATACAATGGAATATGCTCCCCCCGGGAAACCGCCATGCGCCGCATCCTCTCCGCCTTCCTGCTCTGCCTGGCGCTGCCGCATGCGCCCGCTTCGGCCCAGGAACCCGACCGTTCGCCGGTGCGCATCTGCGACGACGGCGACGAATGGCCGCCGTACACCTATTACCGCCGGACCGACGGCAAGCCGACCACCGAAATCACCGGCTTTTCGGTAGAAGTGATCAGCGCCATTCTCGGCAAGCACGGCATACCGTTCTCTATTGTCCTGCCGCCGTGGAAACGCTGCCTGGCCTCGATAGAGGCGGGCGAGAACTACGTGATGGCGCTCAGCGCCAGCAAGAATCCGGACCGGGAAAAGCGCTTCCTGTTTTCAGCGCCCTACTACCAGACCCATTATTACGTGTTCTACGCGAAAGACCGCTTTCCCGGAGGGCTGAAGCTGGACAGCCAGGCCGACCTCAACCGCTATCGGCTGGGCGGCGTCAAAGGCTATGCCTACGCCAGCCTGGAGAGCGTGGACAAGGCCAGAATGATACTCGCCGCCAGCTATCCCGAACTGGTGAAGATGATGAAGGCCGGCCGGCTGGACGTGTTCGCGGAAGACTATGAAGTGATGGCCGGCCTGGCCAGCATCGGCACGCTGGACGTGATCGATGACGCCGCCATCGGACACGCGCCGCTGCCCGGCACCCGTCCCAACCCCTTTCACATGATTTTCAGCCGCAAAAACCCGCGCGGCGAGGCATTGCGGCAGCTGGCGGACGAAGAGCTGGAATCGATGCGACGCTCCGGCCAGTTGGCCCGCCTGTTGGCCAAGTACGTCAAACGCTAGCCCAAAAGCCAATCGCCGCGGGCGGCCCTTTCGGACTGCCGCGCGGCGACAAGGCGGAGCGAATGGATGATCAGGCCGGCTGCGTCGGCGTGGCGCCCTTCACTTCGGTGAGGCGGTTTTCGCCGTCGACGAACACCAGCTTGGGCGAATGGCCCTTCAGCTCGGCGTCCTCGTACTGCGCGAACGAAGCGATGATCAGCAGGTCGCCCGGCGCGGCGCGGCGCGCGGCCGAACCATTGACCGAAATCACGCCGGAGCCGCGCTCGGCCTTGATCGCGTAAGTGGCGAAACGCTCGCCGTTGGTGACGTTCCAGATCTGCACTTCTTCGTACTCGAGAATGTCCGCCGCTTCCAGCAGGTTCTCGTCGATGGCGCAGGAGCCGATGTAATGCAGCTCCGCGTGCGTGGTGGTCACGCGGTGGAGCTTGGACTTGAGCATATTGCGTTGCATGGCAGTTTTCCTTCTCGTTCCGCTTCGCGGCGTCCGGCGCGGCGTCGGCCGTGCCGACGGCTGTCAGCGGAATACCTCGATATTGTCGATCAGACGGGTCTTGCCCAGCCTAGCGGCGGCCAGCGCCACCAGCCGCTTCTCGCCGGCGTGGGCGACTTCCAGCGTGTCGGCCTGGCGCACTTCCACGTAATCCACGGTCCAGCCGGCGGCGGCCAGATCGTCGCGCGCGGCGTTCTCCAGCGCGGCGTAGTCCTGGCTGCCGGCCAGCAGGCCGTCGCGGATCATGGACAGGTTGCGGTACAGCCGCGGCGCCTCGGCGCGCTCCTCGGCCGACAGGTAGCCGTTGCGCGACGACAGCGCCAGGCCGTCGGCGGCGCGGCCGGTGTCCACCGGCACGATTTCGATCGGCGAATTCAGGTCGGCGATCATCGCCTGGATCACGTGCAGCTGCTGATAGTCCTTTTTGCCGAAACAGGCCAGGTCCGGCTGCACGATGTTGAACAGCTTGGTGACCACGGTGGCCACGCCGCGGAAGTGCCCGGGGCGGAAAGCACCGCACAGCTCGTTCTGGATGTGCGGCGGCTCGACGTTGAAGTCCTGCCGCACGCGCGGGTACAGCTCGCGCTCGGTCGGGAAGAACAGCGCGTCCACGCCGGCGGCGGCCAGCTTGGCGCAATCGGCGTCGAAAGTGCGCGGGTAAGCGTCGAAATCCTCGCCCTGGCCGAACTGCAGCCGGTTGACGAAGATGCTGACCACCACCTTTTCGGCGCGTTCGCGCGCCGCGGCCACCAGCTTCAGGTGCCCCTCATGCAGATTGCCCATCGTGGGCACGAAAGCCAGCTTGCCCGCCTGCTTGCGCCAGGCGCGCATCTCGGCCACGGTACGGATGATTTCCATCTCTGTTCTCTTCCGGGCTCAGTAAGTATGTTCCGCCGCCGGGAAGGATTGATCCTTCACCGCCTTGACGTAGGCTTGGACAGCGCCCTGGATGCTGCCGGCCTCTTCCATGAAATTCTTGACGAACTTGGCCTTCTTGCCCGGGTACACGCCCAGCATGTCGTGCAGCACCAGCACCTGGCCGGAAGTCTCCGCGCCGGCGCCTATGCCTATGGTCGGCACCTTGACCGTTTCGGTGATCTCTTTGGCCAGCGGCGCCGGCACGCACTCCATCAACACCAGGCTGGCGCCGACTTCGGCCAGCGCCTTGGCGTCGTTCAGGATGCGCTGCGCGTCCTCGCCCCTGCCCTGCACGCGGTAGCCGCCGAACATGTTGACGTACTGCGGCGTCAGGCCGATGTGGGAACAGACCGGGATGCCGCGCTCCACCAGAAAGCGGGTGGTCTCGGCCATATAGGCGCCGCCTTCCAGCTTCACCATGTGGGCGCCGGCCTGCAGCAGGCGGGCGGCATGGGCGAAGGCTTGCTGCGGGCTTTCCTGGTAGGCGCCGAAAGTCATGTCGCCGAGGATCAGCGCGTTCTTGCTGCCGCGGGCCACGCAGCGGATGTGGTAGAGCATGTCCTCCTCGCTGACCGGCAGCGTGGAGTCCACGCCTTGCATCACCGGCCCCAGCGAGTCGCCGACCAACAGAATCTCCACGCCGGCGTCATCCAGCAGGCTGGCGAAGCTGGCGTCGTAGCAGGTCAGCATGGTGATCTTCTGGCCTTCTTCCGCCAGCTTGTGCAGGGTATTGACGGTTATTTTCATTTCTCGGCTTCCTCGTGTTCCATCTGCGGCGTCGCGCGGGAACCAACCCGGTCAGACGCTCTTGTTGAAATAACTGCGCTGGCCGCGCATTTCCGCAATGCAGCGGATCAATAACTCGAAGTCCTCGCCTCCGTCCACCAGATTCAAATGATCGGTGTTGACGATCAGCAACGGCGCCGACTCGTACTGATGGAAAAACTCGCTGTAGCCGGCATGGACGCGCTTGAGGTAGCCCTCGGGGAAGTTCACCTCGTAGTCCACCGCGCGCGCGGCCACTCGCTGCAGCAGGATGTCCTCGGACGCCTGCAAATAGATCACCAGGTCCGGCACCGGATGCTCCGGCAGCGCCAGCCTCGCCAGGCGCTGGTAGACCGCCAGTTCGTGCTCGTCCAGATTGAGGCGGGCGAACAGCGCGTCCTTCTCGAACAGGAAGTCCGACACCAGCGGCGCGGCCTGCAGCTCGCCGCTGATCATCTCGCGCGCGATGTCCGCCCGCTGCAGCAGGAAGCTCAGCTGGGTGGACAGCGCGTGGGCCGGCATATTGCGATAGAAGCGCGGCAGGAAAGGATTGGCGGCCGGATCCTCGGCTTTCAGCTGCACGCCCCAGTACTCGGACAGCCGGCGGGCCAGCGAAGACTTGCCCGAGCCTATCGGCCCCTCCACCACCACGTATCGCAATTGACTCATGCTTGTTCCTGTTTATTCGGGTTGGCCTCGTCGTCCAGGCGCTCCACGCCGTCGCCGGCCAGCGCCGCGGCCAGCGCGGTCACGTCGCCGACGCCCGGCAGCGTCGCTCCGCCGGCGATCTCGGCCAGCGGCGCCATCACAAAGGCGCGCTCATGCATCCGGGGATGAGGTAGGATCAGCCGCGGATCCTCGAGAAAGACGCCATCGTAATACAACAAGTCAAGATCCAGCACCCTTGGCGCGTTGCGGAAGCTGCGTTCGCGGCCGAAGCGTTGCTCCAGCGCCAGCAATTCGTCCAGCAGCCGATGGGGCGGAAGCGCTGTGTCCAGCAAGGCTACCGCGTTGATGAAATCGGGCTGGTCGGCGTAACCGACCGGCGCGGTGCGGTACAGCGAGGAATGCCTGACCATCTCGGTCTCGGCCAAATGGCCAAGGGCCGCGAGAGCGGCCCTGACCTGCTGTTCCGGCTGCTCCAGATTGCTGCCCAGAGCCACGTAGGCCAGCGTCACTCGGCGCTCTCCCCCGCGCCCTCGGGCTTGCGGCGGCCGCTGCGCCGGCGGCGGCGCTTCTTGGCCGGCTCCTCGGCGCCGCCTTCCTTGGCCTCGGCGATCAGGCGCTCGCACTCGTCGCCGTCGGCGCGCTGGAAGCGCTCCCACCACTCGACCAGGGCGCTCGGCACTTCGCCGGCCTCGCTGCGCAGCGCCAGGAAGTCATAGGCGGCGCGAAAGCGGGGCTGCTCGAGGAAACGGTAGGGGCGGCCGCCGGTGCGGCTGTCGAAGCGCGCCTGCAACGTCCAGATTTCGCGCATGGTCACGCTGAAGCGGCGCGGAATGGCGAAATCGTTGTCCTGTTCGTTCTCGACATCGGAAATGGCGTCCAGCAGCGCCGGCAGGCTCTTCTCGCCGGCCTCGCAGCGGCGCTGCCAGCCCTGGGCCACCTGGCGCCACAGCAAGGTGGCCAGTAGGAAGCCTACGGAAATCGGCTTGTCGGCGCGCAGGCGGGCGTCGGTGCTGTCCAAGCTCAGCTTCAGGAAGGCGTCTTCGCCGCCCTTGTCGTCGATCACCGCGTCCAGCAGCGGGAACACGCCGCGCGCCAGGCCCTCTTCGCGCAGCTTTTTCAGGCAGGCGTAGGCATGGCCGGACATCAGCAGCTTGAGCAATTCATCGAACAAGCGGGCCGGCGGCTCCTTCTTCAACAGATGGGCGTGGGAACGGATCGGCTTCTTGGTGTCCTCGTCGATCTCGAAGCCCAGCTTGGCCGCCAGACGCACCGCGCGCAGCATGCGCACCGGGTCTTCCTGATAGCGGCGCGCCGGCTGGCCTATCATCACCAGCTTCTTGGCGTGCAGGTCCCTGACGCCGTTGTGGTAATCGATGACGGTTTCGTTGGACGGATCGTAGAACAGCGCGTTGACGGTGAAGTCGCGGCGGTGCGCGTCCTCTTCCTGGCTGCCGAAGCTGTTGTCGGCCATGATGCGGCCGGTTTCATTGGTGTCGTCGACGCTGCCGCCGCGGAAGGTGGTCACCTCGATGGTTTCCGGGCCCATCATCACGTGGACGATGCGGAAACGGCGGCCGATGATGCGGGAACGGCGGAACAGGTGATGCACCTGCTCCGGCGTGGCGTTGGTGGCCACGTCGAAATCCTTGGGCGAGACGCCCAGCATCAGGTCGCGCACGGCGCCGCCCACCACGAAGGCCGAGAAGCCGGCCTCCTGCAGACGGGAGGTCACGCGCAGCGCGGCGTGGCTGAGCTGGTCGCGGCGAACGCCATGCTGCGGCAGCGGATAGACGCGCGGCTTGCCGCGGCGCTTGCCCATGGGCAATTCCAGAACTTTACGGATGAGCTTGCGGATCATTTGGAAGATAGTGGCTTGGAATGCTGGATTCGCAAGGTTAGAGATTCAAGGTCGCGATTATAGCCCGAATCCCCGCGGAAAATACACATGCCCCTTCCCTCCCAGAAAACTTGTTTCAATCGGCGCGGTCCGCGCCGGGTTCCGCCAGATACCGTTCTAGGCAATGTTGCAGATGCGCGCGCAGCGCCGCCACCGCCGGCGACAGCATCAAGCGGTGCGGGGTCACCAGGCACAGCGGCGTCGCCTCGGTCTCGTAGCCCGGCAGCAGGCGCGCCAGCCGTCCGGCGCGCAGATCGGCCAGCACATCGAGCCGGGACTTGTAGGCGATGCCGCAGCCATCCACCGCCCAGCGCCGCACGATCTCGCCATCGTCGCTGAGCCAGCGCCCCCCCACCGCCACCGTCTGCCGCTCGCCATCCCGCTCGAAGCTCCAGCGCTCGTGCACCGCCGTTCCCAACACCATCCTCAGGCACTGATGGCCGCGCAAGGCCTGCGGCGTCTCCGGCGCGCCGTGGCGGGCCAAGTAGTCCGGCGACGCGCACAACACGCGGCGGTTGTCCGGCATCAGCGGCAGCGCCACCAGGCTGGAGTCCTCGGGCACGCCGTAGCGCAGCGCCACGTCCACCGGCTGGCGGTAGAGGTTGGCCACCCGGTCGCTGATCCGCAGTTGCAAGCTCAACCCGGGATGTTGCCGCAGAAAGTCGTCCAGCCAGGGCCTGAGCAGGTTGCGCCCCAGATCGGACGGCATCGACAGCGACAGGCTGCCGGACAGCTCGCGCCGGTCCTGTTCCAGCGCCAGCCGGCCCGCCTGCAACGCGTCCAGCGCGCCGCGGGCGTGCTCCAGATAGCGCTCCCCGGCCAAGGTCAACCTCAGGCTGCGGGTGGAGCGCGCCAGCAGCTGCGCGCCCAGCGCCTGCTCCAGCCGCTTCACGGCGGCACTGGCCACCGCCGGACTCAGGTCCAGCTGTCGCGCGGCCGCCGACAGGCTGCCATTGTCGGCGGCGCGGATGAACACCTGCAAATCGTCTACTCGAACCATTTTCATCAAAATTTTATTGAAACTGATTCGTATATTAGCTGGATTTTCTTCAAATCAAACCGCAATACCATGCTAGGCATCACGAAGGCGGACCTTTGCCCCGCCCGGATAGCAAACAAGGAAACCAAAATGAAAGCCGTCGCCTACTACCAGAACCTGCCCATCTCCCACCCCGAAGCGCTGCAGGATGTGCAACTGCCCGAACCGGCCATCGGCGAGCATGACCTGCTGGTCGAAGTGAAAGCCATCTCCGTCAACCCGGTGGATGTCAAAGTGCGCGCCAATATGGCGCCGGAAGCCGGCCAAGCCCGCGTGCTGGGCTGGGACGCCACCGGCGTGGTGCGCGCCGTCGGCGCCAAGGCCGGCCTGTTCCAGCCGGGCGACCGCGTCTGGTACGCCGGCGCGCTGCAGCGTCCCGGCGCCAACAGCGAACTGCACGCGGTGGACGAGCGCATCGTCGGCAAGATGCCGGCCAGCCTGGATTTCGAAACCGCCGCCGCGCTGCCGCTGACCGCCATCACCGCCTGGGAATTGCTGTTCGACCGCCTGCAGGTGCTGGCCAACCCGCAGCCATCCGGCAAGAAGCTGCTGGTGGTCGGCGCGGCCGGCGGCGTCGGCTCCATCCTGGTTCAGCTGGCGCGCCAGCTGACCGGCCTAACCGTGATCGGCACCGCGTCGCGGCCGGAAACCCAAGCCTGGGTCAAGGAACTGGGCGCCCATCACGTGATCGACCACAGCCAGCCGCTGAGCCGGGAACTGAAACGCATCGGCATCGAGAGCGTCGACTACGTGGCCAGCCTGAATCAGACCGACGCCCACTTCAGCGAAATCGTCGAGTCGCTGGCGCCGCAAGGCAAGCTCGCGCTGATCGACGATCCGGCCCCGCTGGACATCACCCAGCTGAAGCGCAAGAGCCTCTCGCTGCACTGGGAATTCATGTACACCCGCTCGATGTTCGCCACCGACGACCAGATCGAACAGCACAAGCTGCTGACCGAGCTGGCGCGGCTGGTCGACGCCGGCATCGTCAAGAGCACGGTGGCCGAACGCTTCGGCGCCATCAACGCCGCCAACCTCAAGCGCGCCCACGCGCTGCTGGAAAGCAATCGCGCCCGCGGCAAGATCGTGCTCGGCGGCTTCTGATCCCGCCTCCGCCCGGGTCGGCGCCGGGGCCTCGCCAGCCCGTCGCCGGCCCGCCCTCCGCCCCAGCCGCCGCGCGCGGCTTTGCCTTGGACAAACGATGAAACCGCTTCGCCTCACCCTGATTACGATAGACCTGTCCTTCCACGCCGCCAGCGCCGCGGCGGTTGCCGCCGTTCTGGAACGGCACGGCGTGGCGGTCGAGGAGCGGCGCGCGCCGCACGAGCGCGCATTCGAGCTGCTGGCTGCCGGCCGGGGCGACATGTTGTGCAGCGCCTGGCTGCCCGGCAGCCACGGCGGCTACCTCGCCCCGATGGAGAACGAGGTGGAAAAGCTGGCCGCGCTCTACGAACCCTACGCGCTGTGGGGCGTGCCGGACTACGTGCCGACAGACGGCATCGCCGCGATCGCCGACCTGAAAAAGCCGGACGTCTCGGCGCGGATGGTCAAGAAGATACAGGGCATCAATCCCGGGGCCGGCATCAGCCGCTTCTCGCGCGAAATCGTCTCCCGCTACCGGCTGGGCGAGGATGGCTACCATTTCGAGAACGGCAGCCTGGAGGACTGCGTCTCCGCGTTCGAGCAAGCCGTCGCGCGGCGCGACTGGACGGTAGTGCCGCTGTGGCAACCGCAGTTCCTGCACTGGCGCCACCGCATCCGCGAACTGGCGGATCCGGAAAACCTGTTGCGCGGCCCAGACCAGGCGACGCTGCTCATCCGCAAGGATGCGCTGGCCCGCTTGCCGCCGGCCGCCGCTGGCGACTTGCGCGCCCTGCGGCTGGGCAACCGGACCGTCGCCTGGCTGGACCATCTGATCAGCCGCGAGGGAATGGCGCCGGACGCCGCGGCGCGGCAGTGGCTGTCGTCCATCTGAGCATCCGCCCGAATCGGAGCGACAACCACGTTCAACAAGACGACATTCACAAAACCACACCATCAACCCAGTAGACATATGAACAAAATCCAGCGAGCATACGGGATTCATTTCCTTGTTCCGTCCAAGAGAGCCGTCGCAAGGAAAGAAATCGGGGAAGGCCGCAGATCCGGATGATGGCCGCGCGGCGTTCCTGCACATTCAGGAGCACGCTGTGTATTCCAGATCCAATCCTCCATCCGCCCGTCCGCGGCCGTCCTGGCGCCGCCTCGCGCTGCTCGCCCTGGTTCTGTCCCAGGCCGGCTGCGCGGTCGGCCCAGACTTCAAATCCCCCATCCTTCCGGACGCCGCCAAACGCGGCTATTCGGAGTCGCCGCTGCCCGCGGCCACCGCCAGCGCCGAACAAGCCGGCCCCGCCGGCGCCGCCCAGCGGCTGGCCAACGGCGGCGAACTGCCCGCGCAATGGTGGACCTTGTTCCGCTCCCCGGAACTGGACCAGCTGATCCGCGCCGCGCTGGAGCACAACCCCACGCTGGAAGCGGCTCAGGCGGCCCTGGTCCAGGCGCGCGAGAACTACAACGCCGCCTCGGGCAGCCTGCTGTTCCCCAATGTCAACGCCCAACTGGGCGGCGGCCGGCAGCGCGCGATCCTGACCGGGACCAACCCCAGCGAATTCAACGTCTACAGCGCCACCGTCAACGTGTCGTACACGCTTGACCTGTTCGGCGGCTCCCGCCGCCAGCTGGAAGGCCTGATGGCGGCCGCCGACTACCAGCGCTTCCAGACCGAAGCCGCCTACCAGACGCTGATCGCCAACGTGGTGACCACCGCCGTGCAGGAAGCCTCGCTGCGCGGCCAGCTGCAGTCCACGCGCGAGCTGCTGAAGGCGCAGGAAGCCCAGCTGGCCATCGTCGACAAGCAAGTGGCGCTCGGCGCCCAGGCGCGCGCCGCGGCGCTGAGCCAGGGCACGCTGGTGGCGCAGACCCGCTCCCACCTGCCCCCGCTGGAAAAAGCGCTGGCGCAATCCCGCAACCTGCTGGCGACGCTGGTGGGCCGCTTCCCCGGCGAAGGCGGCCTGCCCGAATTCCGGCTGGAATCGCTGCGACTGCCGGACGAGCTGCCGGTGTCGCTGCCGTCCGATCTCGCCCGCCAGCGCCCAGACATCCGCGCCAGCGAGGCGCTGCTGCGCCAGGCCAGCGCCAACGTCGGCGTCGCCACGGCGAACCAGTATCCGCAAATCACGCTGAACGGCAGCTACGGCACCCAGCACACGGTGCTGCCGAACATGGATGTCGGCAACACCTTGTGGAACGTCACCGGCGGGCTGCTGCAGCCGCTGTTCAACGGCGGCGCGCTCAGCGCCAAGCGCCGCGCGGCCGAGGCGGCCTACCGTCAGGCGGAGGCGCAGTACCGGGCGACCGTGCTGAAGGGCTTCCAGAATGTCGCCGACAGCCTGCGCGCGGTGGAGGCCGACGCCATGGCGCTGAAGGCCCAGGCCGACGCCGAATCCCAGGCGCGCGAGTCGCTGGAAGTGCATTCCCGGCAGTACAAGCTGGGCGGCATCAGCTACCTGGCCCTGCTGGACGCCGAGCGCAGCTACCAGCAGGCCAAAATCGGCCTGATCCAGGCCCAGGCCGCCCGCTATAGCGACACCGCGGCGCTGTTCGCGGCGCTGGGCGGCGGCTGGTGGCAACAGCCGGCGGCAGCCGACTGACCGACCGCACACACAGATCGCCCGCCGCGAGCGGCGGGCCAGCTAATTCGAATCGCCATTAAAAGAGAAGACGAATCATGACCAAGCGAATGTTGATCATGCTGGGCTGCGTGCTGGCGCTGGTGGTGGCGCTGGGCGTGGGCTTTTTCCTCCACATCCAGAAGCTGATCGCCAGCTCGCCCAAGCCGGGGCCGCAGACGGTATCCACCGCGGTGGCCAAGATGCAGGAATGGCAGCCTCAGCTGGGCTCGGTGGGCACGCTGTCCGCCGTGCACGGCGTGGATGTCAGCAGCGAAGTGGCCGGCCAGGTGCGCAGCCTGCACTTCAAATCCGGCCAGGATGTGAAGGCCGGCGAAGTACTGGTGCAGCTGAACGCCGATTCCGACGTCGCCCAGCTGCGCGCGCTGCAGGCCGCGGCCGAGCTGGCGGCCACCACGCTGAAGCGCGACCGCGCGCAACTGGCCGTGCAAGGCGTCAGCCAGGCCCAGGTGGACGCCGACGAGGCCGACCTGAAGAGCAAGAAGGCGCAGGTGGCGCAGCAGGAGGCGCTGGTGGCCAAGAAGACGATACGCGCGCCGTTCGCCGGCCGCGTCGGCATCTCACCGGTCAACCCCGGCCAGTACCTGAACCCGGGCGACAAGATCGTCACGCTGCAAACCATCGATCCGGTCTACATCGATTTCTACCTGCCGCAGCGCCAGATCGCCCAGATCCGCCCGGGCCTGCCGGTCAAGGTGAAGAGCGACGCCTTCGGCGCCCAGCAGTTCCACGGCAAGATCAATGCGATCAGCCCCAAGATCGACCCCGCCACCCGCAACGTCCAGATCCAGGCCACCATCGCCAATCCGAAACGCCAGCTGCTGCCCGGCATGTTCGGCAACGCCACCGTGGACGTGGGCAGCAAGCAGAACCGCCTGACCCTGCCGCAGACCGCGGTCACCTACAACCCGTACGGCTCGACCGTGTTCATCGTCCAGAAGGGCAAGAACGGTCCCGAGGCGCAGCAGGTCTTCGTCACCACCGGCGACACGCGCGGCGATCAGGTGGCGATCACCAGCGGCCTGAAAGAAGGCCAGGAAGTGGTGACCAGCGGCCAGCTGAAGCTGAAGACCGGCACGCCGATCACGGTCAACAACTCGGTGCGCCCGTCGGATAATCCGAACCCGACGCCGCAAGAACACTAAGGCCGCGCCATGAACTTTACCGACATCTTCATCAAGCGGCCGGTGCTGGCCACGACCATCAGCCTGCTGATCGTCGTGCTCGGCCTGCGCTCGCTGTTCGGCCTGCCGATCAACCAGTACCCGCAGACGCAGAACGCGGTGGTGACAATCTCCACCACCTACTACGGCGCCGACGCCAAGACCGTGGCCGGCTTCATCACCCAGCCGCTGGAGTCGGCGATCGCCCAGGCCCAGGGCATCGACTACCTGTCGTCCTCCAGCAGCAACGGCGTATCCACCATCACCGCTACGCTGCGGCTCAACTACGACGCCAACCGCGCGCTGACCCAGATCAACACCCAGGTCAACTCGGTGAAGAACCAGCTGCCGGCCCAGTCGCAGCAGCCGGTGCTGACGGTGCAGACCGGCCAGACCACCGACGCGATGTACATGGGCTTCTACAGCGACACGCTGCCGACCAACAACGTCACCGATTACCTGGTGCGCGTGGTCAAGCCCAAGCTGGACTCGGTGCCGGGCGTGCAGACCGCCGAAATCCTGGGCGCCCGCCAGTTCGCGCTGCGCGCCTGGCTGGATTCGGCCAAGATGGCCGCTTACGGCGTCACCGCGGCCGACGTCAGCGCCGCGCTGGCCAGCAACAACGCGCTGAGCGCCCCGGGCTCCAGCAAGGGCCAGATGGTCACCATCCCGCTGACCGCCGACACCGACCTGCACACGGTCGCCGAATTCAAGCAGCTGGCGATCAAGCGCAACGGCGACGCCATCGTGCGCCTGGAAGATGTGGCCACGGTGACGCTGGGCTCGGAGAACTACGACTTCAACGTCGCCTTCAGCGGCGTGCGCTCGGTGTTCATCGGCATCAAGGTGGCGCCGGAAGCCAACATCCTCGACGTGGCGGCGCGGGTGCGCAAGGCCTTCCCCGCCGTCCAGCAGCAATTGCCCACCGGCCTGACCGGCCAGATCGTCTACGACTCCACCGACTTCATCAACACCTCCATCCATGAGGTGGTGAAGACGCTGCTGGAAGCGCTGGTGATCGTGACCGTGGTGATTTTCCTGTTCCTGGGCAGCTTCCGCGCCGTGGTGGTGCCGGTGATCGCGATGCCGCTGTCGCTGATCGGCACCTTCTTCATCATGCTGATGCTGGGCTACTCGATCAACCTGCTGACGCTGCTGGCGCTGGTGCTGGCCATCGGCCTGGTGGTGGACGACGCCATCATCGTGGTGGAGAACGTGGACCGCCACATGCGCGAGGGCAAGACGCCGTTCGAAGCCTCCATCATCGCCGCCCGCGAGCTGGGCGGCCCCATCCTGGCGATGACCGTGGTGCTGGTGGCGGTGTACGTGCCGATCGGCTTCCAGGGCGGCCTGACCGGCGCGCTGTTCACCGAGTTCGCCTTCACGCTGGCGGCATCGGTGACGGTGTCCGGCGTGGTGGCGCTGACGCTGTCGCCGATGATGTGCTCGCGGTTCTTCAACGCCGACATGGACAACAGCCCCTTCGTCCACGCCATCGACCGCACCTTCGAGCGCGTGCGCCACGGCTATCGCCGCATCCTGCACAGCCTGCTGGGAACCTGGCCGGTGCTGATCGTGATGGGCGCCATCCTGATCGCGCTGCTGGCGGTGATGTTCAAGATGTCCAAATCGGAACTGGCGCCGGAAGAGGACCAGGGCATCGTCCTGTCCCAGGTGGTGGGCGCGCCGACGGCCACCTCCGAGCAGATGCAGACCTACGCCACCCAGGTGTTCCAGGTGGCCAAGGGCATGCCGGAATACGAGCAGATGTTCCAGATCACCGGCGTGCCCACCGTCAACGCCGGCATAGGCGGCGTGCTGTTCAAGTCGTGGGATCAGCGCACGCGCAGCGCGCACGAGATCCAGATGGACCTGCAGTCGCGCTGGAACAAGATCGCCGGCGCGCGCGTGGCGGCATTCCAGTTCCCGCCGCTGCCGGGCGCGTCCGGCCTGCCGGTGCAGTTCGTGATCAACACCACCGAGCCGTTCGAGAACCTGAACCAGGTGGCGCAGCAGGTGATGGACAAGGCGCGCGCGTCCGGCAAGTTCTACTTCCTGGACGCCGACCTGAAGATCGACAAGCCGCAGGCCACGGTGGTGATGGATCGCGACAAGATCACCGCGCTGGGCCTGAGCCAGCAGGACGTCGGCAACGCGCTGAGCGCGGCGCTGGGCGGCGGCTACGTCAACTACTTCTCGATCGAGGGCCGCTCCTACAAGGTGATCCCGCAGGTGCAGCAGGTCGACCGGCTCAACCCGTCGCAGCTGCTCGACTACTACATCAAGACGCCGAACAACGGCGTGATTCCGGTCGGCACCGTGGCCACGCTGAAGTACGACGTGGTGCCGCAGTCCATCACCCGCTTCCAGCAGCTCAATTCGGTGACCATCTCCGGCGTGCCGGGCGTGTCGCAGGGCGAAGTGCTGCAGTACCTGCGCGACACGGTGCAGCAAGTGGCCCCGACCGGTTATTCGGTCGACTACTCCGGCCAGTCGCGCCAGTTCATGCAGGAATCCGGCGGCTTCCTGGTGACCATGCTGTTCGCGGTGATCATCGTGTTCCTGGCGCTGTCGGCGCTGTTCGAAAGCTTCCGCGATCCGGTGGTGATCCTGGTGTCGGTGCCGCTGGCGCTGTTCGGCGCGATGATCTTCATCTTCCTGGGCTTCTCCTCGCTCAACATTTACACCGAGGTGGGCCTGGTGACGCTGATGGGCCTGATCAGCAAGCACGGCATCCTGATCGTCGAAGTGGCCAACGAGCTGCGCAAGACCGGCCTGTCCAAGCGCGAGGCGATCGAGGAAGCGGCGTCCATCCGGCTGCGCCCCATCCTGATGACCACCGCGGCGATGGTGTTCGGCGTCATCCCGCTGGTGATCGCCTCCGGCGCCGGCGCGGCCGGCCGCTACGCGATGGGCCTGGTGATCTTCACCGGCCTGTCCATCGGCACGCTGTTCACGCTGTTCGTGGTGCCGGCGATGTATATGTTCATCGCCTCGCGCCGCGAAGAGCAGGCCCAGCCGGCGCTGGATGAAGCGGCCCAGCACTGACCCTCGCTCCTGCGCTATGATCCGACAGGCGGCCCCGGCCGCCTGTTTTCATTCCACGCACAGGAAAGCCGCCATGCCAGCCAGCCGTCCCGCCGAATTCGTCACCGCCCTCTTGCTTGCCGGCGGCGAGGGCCGGCGCATGGGCGGCGTAGACAAGGGGTGGGTGGCGCTCGACGGGGTGCCGTTGGCCGAGCGGGCGGCGGCGCGGCTGCGGCCGCAGGCCGACGCGCTGCTGATCAGCGCCAACCGCAACCTGGAACGCTACGCCGCGCTGGGGCGGGTGGTGGAGGACGCGCCGGAATTCGCCGGCGGCGGACCGCTGGCGGGGCTGGAAGCCGGGCTGGCCGCCTGTCTTGGGCCCTGGCTGGTGACCGCCCCCTGCGACCTGCCCTTCCTGCCGGACGACCTGGCGGCGCGCCTGCTGGCGCCCTTGCGGCGCGGCGAGGCCCCGCTCAGCGTGGCCCGTTGCGACGGCCATCCGCACCCGGTCTGCATGGCGGTTTGCGCGGACCTGCTGCCCTCGCTGCGCGACTATCTGCGCGGCAGCGGCCGCAAGGTAAGAGAGTGGCAGGCGCGCGCCGGCGCGGCGATGGTGGACTTCGACGACGCGCCGCAAGCCTTCCACAATCTCAATACCCCAGACGACCTGGCGGCCGCCTCGCGAGGCTGAGCCGCGTCAGGCGGTGTACTCGACGAAACCGTTCTGCCGACAGAAGCTGGCCAATGCGACGCCGGCGCGGCGCGCGATGTCCACCGCCAGCGAGGTGGGCGCGGAAATGGTGGCCAGCAGCGGAATCCCGGCCCTGGCGCACTTGCGCGCCAGCTCGTAGCTGGCGCGGCTGGACATGAACGCGAAACCATCGCCGGGGTCCATGCCCTCCAGCGCCAGCCAGCCTATCAGCTTGTCCAGCGCATTGTGCCGCCCCACATCCTCGAACACCGCCTTCACCTCGCCGTCGCGGCCGCACCATGCCGCCGCGTGCGCGCAGCCCGTCGCCTGCATCAGCCGCTGATGAGCCGGCAATTCGGCCGCCGCGCGCGCGATCGCCGCCGCGTCCGCGATCGCGGGATGGGCCGGCTTCGCCATCGGACCGGGCTCCAGATCCAGCAAGGCCAGGCTCTCGATGCCGCACACGCCGCAGCCGCTGCGGCCTTCCAGCGAACGGCGCCGGCCCTTCAGCGCCAGGAAGGCCGGCTGGGCGATCTCCAGCCTGACCTCGGCGCCGCCGGCGACGAAATCGGCCTCGACGTCGAAAATCTCCGCGCGTCGCCCGACAATGCCCTCGCTCAGCGCGAAGCCCACCGCCAGCCGTTCCAGATCCAGCGGCGTGGCCATCATCACCGCATGCGAAATGCCGTTGAACACCAGCGCCACCGGCGTTTCCTCCGCCACCAGGTCTTGGTCCGGCCGGCGCTCGCCATCGCGGTGGCGCACCACCGCCAGCAATGCCATCCCCGCTTCCATCCCGCCATTGTCTTGCTTGCGCATCCGTCGCCTCGTTTCGCGCCCTCCGAAAAGAAGGCCGCCGTCAAAATCCATCATTCCATCGATTCGCCGCGCCGCCATCGGTTACACTGGCGCGCCCGACTCCGCTCAAGCGCCATGACCGACCTGCCCCCCATAGCCCAGCTGGACCCCAATATCGCCGCACTGC
The DNA here is from genome assembly GCF_055181315.1 of Chromobacterium sp. Ag138. NCBI lineage: Bacteria > Pseudomonadati > Pseudomonadota > Betaproteobacteria > Neisseriales > Chromobacteriaceae > Chromobacterium > Chromobacterium sp. Ag138. Next base: position 4,726,000 of record NZ_JBUPWA010000001.1, on the reverse strand, counting down.
TCGCTCAGCTGTGGCGGGCCGCGACAATCGGCGGCCAGCCCTGGTCCCTGGCGCGGCTCGCCAAGCAGGCCGGCCTGAGCATGAGCACGCTGCTGCGCTGCCTGAACCTGCTGGCTGAACTGGAGCTGGCCCGCATGGAGCGCCGGGACGACGGCCGCGGCCGCGCCTGGCTCAGCGAGGAAGGCCTGGCCTGCTGCCGGCAATGGTTCGGCGCCCCGGGCCAGGATTGACATTATCCCGCCTGCGCCGCCCCGCGCGCCAGCCGCAAGGAATTTACCGCAAGCGGCCGCCATCCTTTATCCTTGCATCTCTTGATCCAAAGCAAAACCGGAACCACACCTTTCCAGCAGGAGCCGCCCCGACATGAGCCATTCCAAGACCAGCGAACGCATCCAGCCGTACGCGCAACCGGCCGGCGGGCTGGACTCCCTCAAGAGCACCACGGTCACGCTGATCAAGGAAAAAGTGCCGGGCAGCCGTTACAAGACGCTGTTCCACCAGAACCAGCCGGACGGCTTCGACTGCCCGGGCTGCGCCTGGCCGGACCGGGAGCATACCTCCACCTTCGAGTTCTGCGAAAACGGCGTCAAGGCGGTGGCCGCCGAGGCGACCTCCAAGCGCATCGGCGCCGATTTCTTCGCGCGGCACACCGTCGCCGAGCTCTTGGAGCAGAGCGACTACGAGCTGGAGCAGCACGGCCGTCTGACCGAACCGCTGGCCTTTGACGCCGCCAGCGACCGCTACCTGCCGATAAGCTGGGATGACGCCTACGCGCAGATCGCCCGCCATCTGAAGGCCTTGCCCGATCCCAACCAGGCCTCGTTCTACGTCTCCGGCCGCACCAGCAACGAAACCGCCTTCCTGTTCCAGCTGTTCGTGCGCATGTACGGCACCAACAATTTCCCGGACTGCTCCAACCTCTGCCACGAGTCGTCCAGCCGCGCGCTGCCGCAGACAGTGGGCGTGGGCAAGGCCACGGTGGTGCTGGAGGACTTCGAGCACGCCGACACCATCATGGTGTTCGGCCAGAATCCGGCCACCAACCATCCGCGCATGCTGAACGAGCTGCGCGCCGCGGCCAAGCGCGGCGCGACGATTGTTTCGATCAATCCCTTGAAGGAAAAAGGCCTGGACCGCTTCGCCAGCCCGCAGCATCCGCTGGATCTGGTCAACGGCGGCGCCCGCATCAGCTCGCTGTTCATCCGCCCGACGCTGGGCGGCGATTTCGCGCTGATCAAGGGCGTGGCCAAGCGGGTGCTGGAACTGGACGACGCGGCCGTCGCCGCCGGCGGGAAACGGGTGCTGGACATCGCCTTCCTGGCCGAGCACTGCGCCGGCTTCGACGCCTTCGCCGCCGACCTGCGCGCCGAAAGCTGGCCGGACCTGGCCGCCGCCTCCGGCGTGCCCTACCAGGATATCGACACGCTGGCCCAGACATACGCGAAGGGCAAGGCGGTGATCGCCACCTGGGGCATGGGCCTGACCCAGCACCGCGATTCCGTCGCGGCGATCCAGATGCTGTCCAACCTGATGATGATGCGCGGCAACATCGGCCGCCTCGGCGCCGGCCTGTGCCCGGTGCGCGGCCATTCCAACGTGCAGGGCGACCGCACCATGGGCATCGAGGACAAGCCGGCCCCGGCCTTCCTCGACCGCCTGCGCGACGTCTACGGCTTCGAGCCGCCGCGCGGGCACGGCCTGGACGCGGTGGACACCATCAAGGCGATGCTGGACGGCCGGGTCAAGGTGTTCTTCGGCCTGGGCGGGAATTTCGCCATGGCGACGCCGGACACGCCGCGCACCTTCGAGGCGCTGCGCAACTGCGATCTGACGGTGCAGATCTCCACCAAGCTGAACCGCAGCCACCTGGTCCATGGCCGCGACGCGCTGATCCTGCCGACGCTGGGCCGCACCGAGATCGACCGGCAGAAAACCGGCCCGCAGGGCGTGACGGTGGAAGACTCGATGTGCATGGTGCACCTGTCCTACGGCATCAACCCGCCGGCCTCGACGCAGCTGCGTTCGGAAACCGACATCGTCGCCAGCATCGCCCACGCGACGCTGGGCGGCGGCAAGGTGGACTGGCTGAGCCATGTCGACGACTACGCGCGGATCCGCGACGAGATCGCCAAGGTGTTCGACGCCTTCCACGACTTCAACGCCCGCGTCGCCAGGCCCGGCGGCTTCCACCTGACGCCAGCCTCGCGCGAGCGGCGCTGGCTGACCCAGAGCGGCAAGGCGCAATTCATCGTCAACGCGCTGGAGAAGGACACGCCGATCGCCCGCGCCCGCGCGCTGCACGGCGACCAGCTGCTGGTGCTGATGACCGCCCGCTCCCACGACCAGTACAACACCACCATCTACGCGCTGGACGACCGCTACCGCGGCGTCTACGGCCAGCGCCGGGTGCTGCTGATCAACCGGGAGGATATGGCCAGGCTGGGCTTCGCCGACGGCGAGCGGGTGGACATCTTCACCGTCTGGCACGACGGCATCGAACGCCGCGCCGACGGCTTCCGGCTGGTGGAATACGACATCCCGCGCGGCTGCCTGGGCGCCTACTTCCCGGAAACCAATCCGCTGATCCCGCTGGACAGCGTGGCCGACGTGTCCAACACGCCGACCTCCAAGTCGGTGCCGGTGCTGCTGAGGCGCGCGGCGGCCTGAGCGCGGGCCCGCCGCCTGCGCGGTCCGGTCAGCCGGCCTCCGCCAGCAGCTCCCTGACGATGACGATCGCCTGCTCGAACTGCAGGCGCTGCACGCAGGCCGCCACTTCGCGCACCGAATCCTCCTGGCCGCTCAGGGGCCTGTCCAGCAAGCCGTCCACCAGGTCTATCGCGGCCAGGTTGCTGTCCTCCAGCAGGGCCAGAATATCCCGCAGCTGCTCCCGCCAGTCGGCCGCCGGCAGCGGCTTCGACGCTTTTCTCGCCTCCTCCGCCGGCAGGCTGTCGAACAGCTGCGCCACGCTGTCATCCAGCAGCCCGCGCAAGCGCTCCAGATCCTCGCCGCCTATCGCCTCCCCCGCGCGCGCGCGCTTCTCCAGCTCGGCGGCCTGCCGGCTCAACGCCTGCGCGCCGAGCGTGACCGCCAAGCCTTTCAGAGTGTGCAGCCCCGAGGCCAGCTCCGGCTGCGCGCCCAGGCGCCCGTTCTCGGCGATGCCGGTCAGCAGCGCGTCGCACTCCGGACGGAAGGTGGACAACGCGGCCCGGTAGACCCGCAGCTTGTTGCCGAAACGGCGCAGGCGCGAGGGCAGCGACTCGATCAACTCGCCCGCTTCCGCCGCATCCCGCGCCGAGGCGTCCTTCGCCGGCGCCGGCCCGCCGCCGGCACCCGCCGCCCTGCCGCTCAGCTCCAGCAGCTTGAGCACCAGTTCGTCGATGTCTATCGGCTTGCCGACGTGGTCGTTCATCCCGGCCTCCAGGCAGGCAGCGCGATCGGACTGGGAGGCGTTGGCGGTCATCGCCAGGATGGGCAGGCTCCGGCAGCGCGGATCGGCGCGGATCCGCCGCGTGGCCTCCAGCCCGTCGATGTCCGGCATCTGCACATCCATGATCACGATATCGAACAGCGGGTCCGCCCCCACCGCCTGGGACACTCCCGACAGCCCCCCCTCCGCCAGGCTGATCCGCGCGCCCTCCTCCTGCAGCAGCTCCGACGCCACCTGCCGGTTGAGCGCGTTGTCCTCCACCAGCAGAATGCGCATGCCGCTCAGCCGCCGGGCCGAAACCGGCTGCGTAATCTGCCTCTCCGCTCCGGTTACCGAACGAACCACCGCGTCCACCAGCTGCTGAGGCGTGATCGGCTTGGTCAGAAAATCGCTGAACGGCGGGTTCGGGCCATCCGCCGCCTCGGCCAGCACCTCGCGCCCGAAAGCCGTCACCATGATGATCACCGGCGGCTTGTCGCGCGACAGCTGCTGCCGCATCATTTCGGCGACGCCGACGCCGTCCAGGCCCGGCATCCGCCAATCCATCAGCACCACGTCGTAGAGCCGGCCGGCCGTATCGGCCCGATGCACTTTCTCCAGCGCCTCCTCGCCGCCGTCGGCGTACTCGGCCTTCCAGCCGACAGTGGAGATGGTGTCCATCAGGATTTCGCCGGCCAGCGGATTGTCGTCCACCACCAGGACGGCCAGCGGCCCCAGCGGCTCGGCTGGAATCTGGGCCAGCGGTTCGTCCGCGGCAATGCCCAGCGTCAACTCGAACCAGAAGCGGCTGCCGCAGCCAAACTGGCTCTCCACCTGCAATTGGCCGCCCATCAGCTCCACCAGCCGCCTGCTGATCACCAGGCCCAGCCCGGTGCCGCCGAAGCGCCGGGTGGTGGACGCCTCGGCCTGGGTGAAGCCTTCGAAGATGCGCGCCAGCTGCTCCGGCGCGATGCCGATGCCGGTATCGCTGACCTCGATGTACAGGCTGACCTCGCCCCCGCCGCGCGACAACTCGCGCACCGTGATCACCACTTGGCCCTGGTTGGTGAATTTCAGCGCGTTGCCGGCCAGGTTGATCAGGATCTGCTGCAGGCGCAGCCGGTCCCCCACCAGCACGGAAGGCAGCGTCGGCTCCATGCGGAACAGCACCTCGACGTCCTTGTCGCTGGTATTGCCCGACAGCACCACCGCCAGTTCGCGCATCAATCCCTCCAGCTCGAACGGGTGCAGGTCCAGCTGCAGCTTGCCGGCATCCATCTTGGAAAAATCCAGGATGTCGTTGAGCAGGCCCAGCAGCGACTTGGCCGCCGCCTGGATCTTGTCCACGTAGTCGAGCTGGCGCTCGTCCAGCCGGGTGTGCTGCATCAATTGCAGCAAGCCCAGCACCGCGTTCATCGGCGTACGGATCTCATGGCTCATATTGGCGAGGAACTGGCTCTTGGCCACGCTGGCCTGCTCGGCCATGCTCTTGGCCTCCAGCAGCTTTTGCTCGTACGCGCGGCTTTCGCTGATGTCGCGGTTGATGCCGGTGACCCTCACCCCGTCGCCGTGGCGCTCCAGCCGGGCGCCCACTTGCACATGGCGGATCTCGCCGCCCGGATGCACCACCCGGAACACCCGCTCCATCGTCTGGCCGCTCGCCAGCAGCTCGCGCAGCGCGGCTTCCACGTCGTCCACGTCCTCCGGATGCACCCGCTCGCGCCAATGCCGGTATTCCAGCCCCTGCTGGGCCAGTTCCGGCGGCTGGCTGTAGATTTCGAACATCCGCGCGTTCCAACTGAGCAGGCTCTCCGAGGGAGACCAGCTCCAGATGCCTAGTTGCGCCACCTCTGCGGCCAGCTGCATCTGATCGCGGGCGGCCACCAGTTCCCGCTGCTGCCGCTGCCGGGCGGTAATGTCAGTGGCGATGGCCAGGTAGCCGACCACCAGCTCGTCGCTGTCGCGCATCGCGGTCACCATCAGCGACACCTGCAGGTGGGTGCCGTCCTTGCGGACATAGGTCCATTCCCGCGTTTCCGCGCCCGAGGCCTCAGGCTCCTGCACCAGGGCGCGCAGTCCCTCCACCCGACGCTCGTATCGCGCGCCCAACTCCTCGCCGTGCTCGCTCAGCTCTTCCGCCAGATGGAAACGAGTCAGCATCGCCTGTCCCACCATCTCGTCTTCCGAATAGCCGAGCATGCGCTGCGCGCCGCTGTTGAACAGCGAAACCACGCCGCGCACGTCGGCGGCGATGATGGCCACTTCCGACGCCGCGCGCAGCACATTGGTCAGCAGCCGGTGCACTCGGGCGAGCTCGGCGTCGGCCAGCCGCCGATCGGTGATGTCGATGCGCAGCGCGATGTAGCGCTCGATGCGGCCGCTGTCGCCGACATGGGGCACGATCACCGTGTCGAACCACCGCAGCCTGCCGTCCCGGGTCCGGTTGCAGATCTCGCCGCGCCATACCCGGCCCAGGCCTATGGTATGCCACAGCGATTGCCAGAACAGCACGGGATGCACGCTGGCGTTCAGCTTGCGGTGGTCCTGCCCCAGCAGCTCGTCGCGGCTGTAGCCGTGGGCCATGCAGAACAGATCGTTGGCCTCGAGGATGCGCCCGTCGGTGTCGGTCGCCGAATACAGCAGTTGCCGGTTGATGGTGCTCAGCAGCAGGTCGCGCTCGCGCAGCGCCGAGGTTATGCGGCTGCGGCTCTCCACCTGTTCGGAAATATCCTGCACGATGGTGTAGAAGCCCTTGACCTCCCCGTCGGCGAAATCCGGCAGATAATGGATCAGCGAATGACGCACAATGCCGTCCGGCCCGGAAATCGGCCGCTCGAAAACCTGAGGCTCTCCCCGCAACGCGGCCTCGGCGTGGGGAAGATTGGCCTGGTACAGCTCGTCGCCCAGCAAGAATTTCATCGAGCGCCCGGGCAAGTCGCCGTGGTCGATGCCGAACCAGGTCCGGTACGCCTGGTTGGCCACGCGGTTGATCTGGTTGCGGTCCCAGTAGCCGATGATGAACGGCACCGCGTCCAGCACCGTCTGCAAGGTGCGCCAGGCCTTGTCCAGCTCCGCCGTGCGGTCGGCTACCTGCCGCTCCAGATTGTCGCTCAGGGCCTGCAGCTCGGTCTTGATCCGCTTCTGCTCGCTGAGGTCCCTCAGCACTTTGGACGCGCCGACGACCTGTCCGGCCTCGTTCCGCACCGGCGACACCGATACCGACACATTCAGCAACACCCCGTCCTTGCGTTGGCGCACCGTCTCGAAATGCTCGATCCGCTCGCCGTTCGCAATCCGCCTCAGGATGTCCGTTTCCTCCACTTTCCGCTCCTCCGGCACGATCAGCTCGGCCAGCGGCCGGCCTATCGCCTCCTCGGCCCGATAGCCGAACAGGCGCTCGGCGCTGTGGTTCCAGCTGGTGACTACGCCCAGCAGCGTCTTGCTGATGATGGCGTCCACCGAGCCCTCGACAATGGCCGCCAGCCGATTCTGCGCCGCCAGCAGCTGCTGGCGGCGCTGCCGGTTGCGCCCCACCACCAAGGCCAGCAGGCTGGCCAGAACGCTCGCGCCCAAACCATCCAGCGCGGTCTGGGTGGCGCTGGGCAGCCGCAGGCTGTCGACAAAGGCAGGGCCAGCCCTCAGCGTCAGCTGCCAGTCGCGGCCGAACAGCCGCTGCCTCTCCGAAGCCGTCGCGATGATCCGGGACCCGCTGGCGCCGCCGTGGAAAAAAACCGCCGCCGCGCCGCCGGTCATATCCGCCAGCTCCACCGCCACGCCCGGCAGATCATCCATCACCCCCGCCATCGCATCGGGCGCGCTGATGGGCGAGAACACCCAGCCAAAACCGGTCCGCAGCCGTTCTTCCTCGGTCGCGGGCGTCACCCCGCCGCGGTACACCGGCAGCAACAGCAGGAAGGCTTGCGCCTTGCCCCCCGGGTGCGGCATCAAGGCGATGGGTCCGCTCAAGCGGGCCTGCCCGCTGCGCATCGAAGACTCGGCCGCAGCCCGCCTGCCGGGTTCGGAGGCGATGTCCAGGCCAATGGCGGGACGACTGTTTTGATCCGGCTCGAAATAGACGACGACGGCGCGCTCGCCGTCATGCGGCCACAGTTGATGGACGGCGAAATCCGGCACGCCATCCTCGCGCTCGCGCCGCTCGAAATCGGCCACCTGCGGCTGCGGCACCCGCCGGACATAGCCGAAGCCCATCAGGCCGGGGTATTCGATGGAAGCGTCCTGGCTCCTCACATAGGTGCGGAAACGCGCGCGGCTGATGCCATGCTCGCCATTGCTGGAGACGGCCCCGCGCGCGCCGCTCAAGCCATATTGATAGCGCTGGATGCGGGCCGCCGCTTCCGCGCCCAGTTGCCGGGCCTCGCGCCGCAGCTCGGACTCCACCCGCTCGCGGTTGTCGAACGCCACCTTCCATCCCAGCAGCAAGCTCAGCGCGGCGCCCAGCAACAACACCAGCAATGCGGCGGCGGGGGTCGACAGCAATGGTTTTTTCATCCAGACAGACGAGTCGCAATGTCCGTTCAAGGCATGCTCCCAAGTTCGTCGTCAAATCATGATGGTTCCGGCCAGGCGCCGTCCGCGCCCTGAAAAGCAGGGAGGATACCGGCCGTCAGGCGAAGCACTTGTCGATTTCGGCGACCGGCTCCGGCCTGCCGTAAAGAAAGCCCTGCATGATGTGGCAGCCCAGCTTGAGAAGCTCGCGGGCCTGCTCCTGCCGCTCCACGCCCTCCGCCACCAGGCGCAGCCCCATGCCCTGCGCCATGCTGACGATGGCGGCGACGATGGCCGCGCTGTCGCGGTCGACCAGCATGTCGCGGATGAAGCTCTGGTCTATCTTCAGCACATCCAGCGGAAATAGTTTCAGATAAGACAAGCTGGAATAGCCGGTGCCGAAATCGTCGATGGCGATGGAGACGCCCAGGCTTTTCAGCTCGGCCAGCACGCTCATCGTCCGCTCGACATCCTGCGCCAGCACGCCTTCGGTGATTTCCAGCTCCAGCAGCTCGGCCGGCATGCCGGTTTCCTTCAGCGTCCGCCTCACCGTATCGCAGAAGTCCGACTCGGTGACTTGCACCGCCGACACGTTGACCGCTATCCGCAAACGCCGCCCCGCGTCCAGCCAGCGCTTGCCGTCCTGGCAGGCCTGCCGCAGCACGAACAGCCCCAGCGGCACGATCAGGCCCGTCTCCTCCGCCAGCGGAATGAAGTGTGCCGGGGACACGATCTCGTTCTTGTCGTTGCGCCAGCGCAGCAGCGCCTCCAGGCCGACCACGCTACCGTCGCGCGCGTCCACCTTGGGCTGGTAGTAGACCAGGAAGCCGCCCTGCTCGGCGCCCATCCGGATATGCCGCTCCAGCGCCTGCCGCGTCAGCAGCGCCTCTTCGATCTCGGCGGAGAAGAAGCGGTAGCGGTTGCGCCCTTCCTGCTTCGCGCGGTACATCGCGGCGTCGGCGTGGCGGTACAGCTCCTCCTGGTCCTTGCTGTCGTCCGGGTACAGGCCGACGCCTATGCTGCCGGAAAGATCATAACGGCTGCCGTCCAGCACATAAGGCTCTGCGATGGCTTTCAGCATCTTGTCCGCCATCGCGCCCGCCTGCTCGATGCTCCCCAGGCCCGGCATCAGGACAATGAACTCGTCGCCTCCCTGGCGGCTGACGGTGTCGCAGGGACGCAGCGCGGCCTGCAGCCGGAGGGCGACCTGCTGCAACAACAGGTCGCCGACCGTATGCCCCATCGAATCATTGATCACCTTGAAATGATCAAGGTCCAGAATGTACAGGCCCAATCTGTCCCCGACATGGGCCGCCTGCTGCAAGGCCTGCTGCGTGCGGTCCTGCAGCAGCATCCGGTTGGGCAGATTGGTCAGCGCGTCATGATGGGCCAGGTGGGTCATCTTCACCGCCATCGCCCGGGCCTCGCTGATATCGTGAAACACGATGATGGCGCCGGTCAGCTTGCCGGTGTGATCCAGAATGGGGGAGGCGGAATCCTCCAGCTCCAGCAGCTGGCCGTCGCGGCGCATCAGCGCGCAGTTCATCGCCATGCCGACCGAGCGCTGCTCGGACAGCACCAGCCGGATCGGGTTGAACATCGCATGCCCCTGGGAGCTCTCCCTGAGCGGCATGATCTTCTCCACCGGCTCGCCCAGCGCCTCCTTGGCCTGCCAGCCCGTCATGTCCTCGGCGATGGGGTTGAGGAAAGTGATGTTGCCGTTGGCGTCGGTGGCGATGACCGCGTCGCCGATGGAGTTCAGCGTGATGCGGATGCGCTCTTTCTCATCGCGCAGCGCCAGCTCCGCCCGCTTGCGCTCGGTGACGTCGGTGATCAGCATCAGGAAGCCGGGCAGCCCTTCCTCGTCCGGACGGAACACCAGCGACACCTGGCCGAACAGCAGGCCGCCCTCGCGCCTAACGAAGCTCAGATCGAACGATGGGCAGTTGCCGCGCATCACGTCCTTCAAGTGATCCTCGATGGCGGCGTAATTGGCTTCGCCCAGCACCTTGCGCACGTGCATGCCGCGCATGGTGGCGGCGGCGACGCTGAACCAGTGACCCGCGATATCATTGCAGAACTGGCAGCACAGATTGTTGTTCCAGTGCGCGACGAAAGCCGGCAGGTGCTGCAGCACGTCGACCAGGTCCTTCTTGACCCGCGCCAGTTGCCGGGTCCGCATCTGAAGCGCCAGGTGGGTCTGGATGCGCGCGCGCGCCACCGGCACATTCAACGGTTTGTGCAGAAAATCGACGCCGCCCAGGCTCAACGCCTGCAGCTCATGCTCGCGCTGATCGTGGGAGGTGACGAAAATCACCGGGATATCCCGCAGCCGGGATGACTCCTTGATCGCCCGGCACACCTCATAGCCGTCCATGCCCGGCATCTCGATGTCGAGCAGGATCACGTCCGGCGCGTTTTTTTGGGCGATCTCCAAAGCCGCCTTGCCGCTGGTGGCAAAGCGCACCTCTCCCAGGCCCTGTACCGCCTCCCTGATCACATGAATATTGCTTGCCACATCGTCGACGATCAGGATGCTCGCCTGCTCGCGTCGCAAGTCGTTGAACATCTCGTTTCCTGGTGACGGCGCAGCTGCATGCGGACGTTGGCGCCCGCATCCGGCATGCCGGCTTGCTGGTCAAATTTCCCGCTTCATGAAACTCATTGTAGTTATGCTATGGGGCTAAGGTTAGGAGAAAGTCCAATCCGCGCCTCGTATTTGCGCCGGTAAGCACGCGCAAAGCCTTGGTTCGCGCCGAGTCGCCATCCTGATACGTAGTATTACGGAAGAATGCGCTCAGAACCGGCTCAACGCCCTTCTGCGGCCGCAGCCGAGCTGCTGGCGCAGACCATGGCATGGCCAAAGCCTGAGTCCTCCGCCATGCATCTGGCCTCGGGTCCGGGCCGCGCCGTTCCAACAAGACTTGGAATCGGCTCGCTCAGGCGAAGTCGAGACCGGCGCGCAGCGCGGGCCGGCCAGCTCACTCGCGCCATATTTCCATACTGTCGATGGCGGCCCGCCCGGCGTTCGCCGCCGGCCCCACCGCTTGCAGCAACAGATGAACGACGCATGGCTCCCGGCGGGTTGCCAGGAGCTTGGGCGACAGCTCGAAACTGACATCCTGCCGGACGCCGGGCCCACTGCCGTAAAAATTGAACTCGCCGACCGGCTCGCCAGGCGCGCCGCGCCGGACCAGCGACACCCGATAGCCGGGATGCGGCCCCCCGTCCGCCCGCAGCCCCCTGAGATACAACGTGACGCGCCTCCCCGCCCCATGGCAGGCTCGGGCATCCAGCGGGATCGCGACATGGACGGCATCGGCCCCGATCTTCACCCCGCGACCGCCTCCATCGTACTTCCCCAGCAAGCGCATGCCGGCCGCGTCCGCCGGCGATGGGGCAGACAAAACCAATGCCAGCGCGGCGCAAGCGAAACGCGTTCCAGGCCTCATATCCCGCCCCCTCCCCGACGCTCGGCGACGGCGCGGCCCGCTCAGAATCCAGGCCGCGCCGCGCCATGTCACGACGCTACCAGCGCGATCTTGTCTATCGTCGGCATCGCCTCGTCATTGCCGGCGGGAATCGTGGGCACCAGCGTGACCTGGGGTTCGCCCCCGCCGTTCTGCTGCAGCCAGGCGCGCGTCTCCGCCCTCAGCAGAAAACTGAACACATTTTTGTCAGAACTGTTTCCCGACTCCTCCCCATCATGCTGGTGGGTGCCGGCCGCGCTGAAGAAGTTGATCTGCCCCACGAAACCCGGCCCACGCATATCCGTCGGGGGGGCGTCGCCGGCATGGACATAGACGCTGTAAACGCCGTTGACGGTGCCATGGGCCGACAAGCCTTCGAAACGCAGGAACAGATTGGACTGTTTGCCGAGCGCGCCCAGCCGGCTCGACAGCATCTCCACCCGCGGCGCGGACGTGGACGTAGACTTCGCGTCTCCCAGGCTGACGGTGACCGGCGCGTTCCCCAGCCTCACCAGACCCGTAGCTTCGGCCGCGAAGCTCTCCAGGCGCATGGCCGGCGCGACCTTGAGCGGCGCTTTCTTGGACGGGAACGGCAGGCTACCCGGCGGCCGCGAGACATAGCTGGAATAGGCGTCCTTGGGAAGCGACAGGTAATTCTTGACCGTCGCGACCACCGCTGCGCCGGTCGGAGACGCGAAAACGAACTGCTGATTGAGGAAGGGGGCATCGGAAGGGTTCTTGCCGCCGGCAAGGTTCCAACTGGCCCAGATGCGGTCGATATTGCAATGGTGGATCCAGAAAATGGGATCGTTCGCCGCCCACGGCACCTGGGCCATGCCCTGGCTGTTGCCGACATCGACATGCAGCGCGCCATGCGGATTCATGTCCGTGTTCGCGCAGAAACCCGCGTCGCCGGCGGAGCCGGAATACAGATTGGACTTCATGCAGTCCAGAGTCAGCGCGCTGCGTCCATCGGTGACATTCTTGCCCGCGTTGGAGCCGGGCCAGCGGGTCTCGCGGTACAACGAGCCCCAGACCGCATCGCCGGGACGGCGGAACTCGATCGGCAGCGCCTGCTGATTAGGATCGGTGTAGTCCCAGTACGGCAGCGTGAAATCCTGTCTGCCGGACACCTGGCGGATGATGTCCTCGAAATAGGTGATGAACATCCGGTGCCAAGGCAGGAAGAAATCCTCGCGCTGCCCGGAGCTGTGGGCCTGACAGGTATTCCACATCTTTTCCGCCAGCGTCCGGTTCGCCGACGGCGACGGATACACCCGGTTCAACTCCTGCTGCTTGGTCCGGTCCCCCCGCACGAAATGGGTGTACCACTGGAATATCCAGTTCAGCGGATTGCCCTCCGGATACAGCGCGGGATCCATCATTTTCTTGACCGCGCCCGCGTAGATCTCCAGCATCGCCTTGCCCTGCGAACTGGCGGCGTTGTAGCGGGTGCCCCGGCTCAGGCGCAGCAATCGGGCCAGCGAGGGTTCGGACAAAGCGAGGCTGCCGAAGACGATGGCCCCGCCCTTCAGCAATTGGCGACGATTCAAATCGGACATGTTTCCTCCCAGATGCGGATCATGGTCATGAATCCGTTCTCGCGCGTTCGGCGTGATGCCGCTTGGCCGCGGCGGGAAAGTGGATGAGATTGCAAGGGACGCCAGGCGAAATATGAGCCGCGATGGATAAACCGGCCATTTTGTTTTCGATTGGCATTATCTTGATTAGATGCCTGTCGCTCGGCCCGCAATCCGGAGCAACACTTAAAACATGAGCAAGCCTTGCCGGCAAACCCAAGAGAAAACAGACCGCGCAACCTCCATTTTCAAGTTATTCCGTCCTGCAATATGCGGAAAACCGCCAGCGCAGATCCAGGCCATTTTCTGTTTTCCGCCGTTTCGCGCGGCCGATGGCTGAAGCGAGCCGGGCGGATGGATTTCGCGCCGCCTGATTGGCGGCGACGCCGTGATTCACATGATTCGTGGTTTTCATCGCAATTTGAACGCGCGGACAGCGCCGATTCATTTTCCGATGGAGGGATGGCGGATTTGAGTTTTCGCGGCTGGCGATAATCCGGCGGCAAGGCTTGGCACCAGCAGGCGCTTTAAGGTATAAGCGATAATCTGGTTTATTATTTATAGCGTTATGAAACTGCGACTCACCGAACGCTTCGGCTTTCTCGTCAGCGATACCGGCCGCCTGTACGGCCGCCTTTTCGATCTGCGCGCGCGCCAGCGGCTGGGACTGTCGCTGGCGCAATGCCGGCTGCTGGGCGCGCTGGCGGCGCATGAGGGCGACGGCGGCTTGTCGCAGGCGGAGCTGGCGGAGCGGCTGGATCTGACGCCGATGGGCGTGGCGACCTTGTGCGACCGGATGCAGGCCGCCGGCTGGCTGAAGCGGGTGCCCTGCCTCAACGACCGCCGCGTCAACCGCATCGAGCTGCTGCCGCCGGCCTACGACGCGCTCAGATCGGCGATGGCCTTGGGAGACGAATTGCAGCGCCAGGCCCAGCAGGGCCTGGACGCCGATGAAGCCCAACAGCTGCTGGTCTTGCTGCGAAAGGTGCACGGCAATCTGAGCGGGCTGCTGTCCAAATAAACGCCGCCATCAGCGGCCGCGCCGCGGCATGACCGCCGTTTCCATCGCGCCGGCCTTGGACGCCGCCATCGCCCGCATGCAGAAAGCCAGCCGGCTTTCTTTCGGCGGAAAAGCGAAAAGCCCCGACGAGTCGGGGCTTTTCAGTTTGGCGGGCCATCAGGGACAAATTTGGGCACTGGCACACATCTGTTTCATTGCGTCTAATTTTGACGAACCGCAAGTGATTTTGGGGCAGCAACGTCTCGACTGGCCCACTAAAAACTCGCGTGCGACATGTTTCTGCCGCAGCGTTGACTATGTAAATGGCTGCCTGTCAACGCTGTCTCGGACGCCTCTGATGACAGCGAAACACATCTGGCGGCTACCAGATTGGTTTTAAGCAAACTCTATTCGTCTTGCGGTTCGGCTTCATCGTCTTCCGGGAAAAATTCGGAGTAGCCACCCGAGGCAGAACCCCCAGCGAAGGCCCTACTTCGACCTACATGACAAATGCCAATGAAGGCGCTCAAAAATTCAAATATACTATTGTCTTAGCGTAGTTGAGTTTAATTGAATCAGTTTACGCCGTTCACTACGCTAGTGATGCGCGGGATTTCGCTGACGAACAATCATCAAAGACTACGGAGGAGGGTCGTATGCAACTGTCGGTCGCCGACTCCCTCTGCTTCCATCGCCTCTGCAAAGCACTCCAGCCGTTGGTCGCGGCCCATGGCTCGGAAAATGTGGTGCTAGCCCTGCTGTCCCATTGGATGGCGGCGGTCGCGCCTCAGCTTACCTGTCCAACGGCCCCGCCACTGGAGGGTGACGCCTCGCTACAGGCCTTTCTAGCCTGGTTAGATGGCGCAGATGTGCTGACCGGAGCCTTCTGGATTAGCTCGGCGTACGCGCAGTTGGTAGACAAGGCGCGCCGCAAGAACCAGGCGATGTATTTCACTTCGCCGCACCTGGCCAAGCGGTTGCTCGACCATGCCGGCGACAGCCTCCTCGACGGCCCCATCGTAGACCCCGCGTGTGGAGGCGCCGCGTTCCTTGCGCCGGTAGCATTGCGCCTCGCGGAACAACTGGAAGGACGGGGGCAATCCAGCGCCGAAATCCTCGCCTACATCGAGCGCAACCTTCATGGCATCGACCTGGACCCGTTCCTGTGCCTGCTTTCAAAGACGTTCCTGCGCGTCGCGCTCGCCCGTCACATCGTCGCGGCAGACTATGAACCTGGCCTCCAGGTCACCGTTGGCGATGGGCTGAGTCGGGCCGCACTTAGCGCCGGCAGCTATGGACTCGTCCTCTGCAATCCGCCCTACCGCAAGATGACCCGTAGCGAGACCGCGCCTTACGTCGAAGACTACGGAACGCTGATGCAGGGGCAGCCCAATCTCTATACGCTCTTCATCGCGCGGGCCATGGAGCTGCTACGCGACGCTGGAACGGCGGTACTCCTGACGCCGATGAGCTTCGTGTCCGGCAAGTCATTCTCGGCACTCCGGCAGCAAATGACGCTCTCCGGACACGTCCGCCGGCTCGACCTCATTCACGACAAGATGGGGGTCTTCCTTGGTGCCGAGCAAGACACGGCCATCACACTCTGGCAGAAGCATTCCACGGAGGCGCGGGGAACCGATATCCATGTATTACAGGCCGAAGGAAACTGGGTCTGGACCGGACGGCC
The DNA here is from genome assembly GCF_055181315.1 of Chromobacterium sp. Ag138. Lineage (NCBI taxonomy): Bacteria > Pseudomonadati > Pseudomonadota > Betaproteobacteria > Neisseriales > Chromobacteriaceae > Chromobacterium > Chromobacterium sp. Ag138. Next base: position 4,710,351 of record NZ_JBUPWA010000001.1, on the reverse strand, counting down.
TCCCCTGCCGCCCAGCACCCAGCCCTGGCCCCTTCCGCGCGAAACAGACGACGCGACCTTGTTGCATCTATTCGAGCAACGCCAACACACCCTGGCCTCTTATGGCTACGCCACCAAAACGGGACTCATCGTCATGCACCGGAACCAGTTACCGACGCATGCGAGACGGATGGATGCGCACCATCCCGGCCACCTGATGCCCTTGGTCTGGCAAAGCGACATCTCCGTCAACAAGCCGTTATCCCTTGCGGAAGCCCTCTGGGTAAGCCACCGCTACATCGACATTGGACAATGCGATGCAGCGGGCACCATCCGCCGCCCCGCGGTCGTCATCCAGCGCGTCACCTCTGCAAAGCAGCCGCGCCGCCTGGTATGCGCACCGGTGCCCGAATCGGCCTACCGGGAATTTGGTGGGGTAGTTGGAGAAAACCACGTCTGCTTCATCGAACAGGTCGGGGACACTGCACTCGCCGATACAGAATTGCTGTGCGCCATTCTGCGAACCAGAACTGTGGACCGGCTATTCCGGTGCATCTCCGGGGTCACCAATGTGTCCGCTTATGAATTGGCCGCTTTGCCGATGCCGGACCCAGTGATGGTCAAGCAAGCCATGGCGGCCGGCCTGGGTATCGAAACTGCTGTTCGCATCGGATTTGGACTATCACCTGCGCCCTTCGCGCGTGCCCACCATGAACTACGGACTTGCGATGAATAGCCTACAGAGCGCCGATGAATGCATGGGGGCAGTGGAGTCTGACCCACTGTCCGCCGGCGGCGCACCGTACAATCAAACGGGGAATCAAAGTCACGTAAGCGATTTTGCTCTCCGTTTTTTTGCAAACCACGATGACGAAACGCCCTTGGCCCCCTGCCCTGTGACCGAGGAGTTGGTCGCCCTCTACCTCAAGGTCGCCAAGGAAAAAACGGCGCATCTCGCCTTGGTGTGGCCAGGCTCCCTGTCGATGGTCCCGCTACTGCACAGCCTAGCCTGTTTCCGGTGCTGGAACGATGGCTACAAACGTGGCGTGCGCGGCTTGTACTATCCGGCAAAGCACAACTCTTTCTACCCGTTAAATCACATCTTCGTCAGCCGCTCCAAGCTGTTGGAACTGGCCAACAGGATTATCGAACCCTATTCGGCTCCCCAAAACCCACTCATTCGCGAAGGGCTTCGCACTAAGGACAGCTTCCTGTTTGCGGTCAACAGCATGAAGCGGGAGCTGACCGAAGCGAGTCTCCGGCCCAGTATCAACGAACTGCTTCCGCATTTCCTGCGGGAAGCTCCAGAGCAAGCCTGGCCCAGCTACGCCGACCGCTTCTATTCCCGCCTCAAATCCAAGCTGGCAGCACGCAAACAAGGCAAAGCCCTCCGCAACTGCACGTTCCCCGAACTCGGCGCAGCGCCGTCCGCGCCGGACGCGCTGTTTGCACTCGGGTATCGCCTGAATGGCGAGGACCTCGAAACCGCTTTGAAAGGGCTGCGCAAAACCGCCCCACCGGAAGTCGTGCTCATTGACGCGACCCGCCAGGCGATGCAATCCGTCGGCGGGCAGCAACAGCACATCGTCGCATTCATCATTCAGCTTCGTACCGTGTTCAAGGGGCAATGTCCGGGCATACTGGTCGCGATGGACGACCCACGACAGATGAGTCTGCTTCAGGCCGCGCTGATGCACGCAGAAGAGGACGAACCGACGCGTGGCCGGCTAGCACAGCATGGCTTTCTGTTTACGCCTATCGGCTTCGGCCTGACGGCTGAGGGCAAAGCGCCGGAGCTGAATGTCCAGGACTGCAGGATTCGGGCGGTCGTGACCGACTTCGAAGCCGGCAAGCTTATCGACCAGTTCTATCACTGCGCGAAGCGGCTTGAGGCGCAAAACCAAAATGCCTCGGCCGTGTGGGGCACAATGAACTTCCTAGCAAAGGTCTCCCACTTGCCTGGCGGCTCGCGTGACCTCATGGACGAGCTACATCGGAGGGGTGCCCCACCCCAAGCAATTGCGGCGTTCGACTGGCTGCATTGCAAAGTGCCGTTGCTTGAATTCTTGCGCAGCGGTGAGGCGCTCGCCGAGCGTACCCTGCTGGAAAAGTTGCTCAAACAAGCCGACCAGCTGATGGAGACGCAACGAGACCACACGCCGTTAGGCCTGCTAGTGGTGACCGAGCTCGAGACTGCGGCAAACACCGGACACACCGCTACGGTGGTGGTGCGCTCGTCTTTGCATCGGGACGTGCTGCAGGCGGCGTTGAAGCGAAGCCCCCATCTCCCCGACCTGGTGGCCGACAACCGGCTGTTGATGACCAATCAACTGGTCGCACAAGACCGTCCAATCGAGACGGAGCGCCTCATCTACGCAGATATGAACGCGGCGGTGTTGCGTGACATTGTCTGCGGACGCTTTGCGGGCCGCAACATGGTGCTCGTTCTGACCGCACCGATGGCGGCCCAACTCAAGCACACCATCGAGCCATTGCTGCAGGTGCCCGAGTTTGCGATGTTCCATGAACGGCTCGGCACCATCCTCCAGGACATTGAAGAGCAATTCCAGGCAACCGGTGTCTCGCTGCTAGATGACCTCGAGTTCCGCCAGACCAGCTTCAAACTGACCACGTACGATGACATCGACTTGAGCGTGTCCGACGCGGAGGCCGTGCTGATTGCGCTGGATAACGACTTGATACTGCATCGTGGGCTGCATTCCCATGTCTACACCTACGACCCGTTGCACGCCGCCGATGGTCATTCCGGGTTCCACACCATCCCGGTTGAGGAGTTGGAGGCGGGACAACAGGTGTTCGTGATGTCGAGCGAGCTGCGCGAGCTCATCGAAGCAGTGCTGCAGGACAAGGGGCTCTCAACCGACAAGCACCTGTTATTCGAGCAGGGGCTGCGAATGTATCACGAGCGCGTCAGAAAACAAGTCAACACAATGTTTCATGGCAGCCAAGCGGCTCAGGCGCGGATGCTCCAAGATAGGATTTTTCGCCGGGACTCCTCACTGGCCCCGGAGCTAAACAATATCCGACATTGGCTGAACTTGGGGCATTCGCCGGATACACCGTTCGACAAGCTGGCGCCACAAGCACCGCGCAAATTCAAGCCGTTCTACGCCTTTTGCAAGGAACTGCGCTTTCTGGACGCCGAAATCCACTGGTTCTGGGACTTCGTGATTCGCCCATTGCGAGGAATGCGACGGAAGGACGGTCGTTGGCTCAGCGACATCTACGCGCGCATCCTGTTCGACCCGGAGTCGGCGATTGCGTACATGGGCTTGAGCAAAGACACCATCGACGATTTGCGCCGCCAAGCGCTGGACAACGTGTTCACCGTCTTGGAAGTCGTACTACCCAACCTTGAGGAGTGAGCAGCTCATGACCTTGCTGCGCGCCAACCCGCAGAACATCGACCCCTCGTTGAAGGAAGCAGTCGCCGACTCGTTTCTGAATATCCTGTACGCGCGCGTTGCCGGCGGTGGCGAATTCGGCCAGACGCTGTACGGAGCCAAACCCAGTAGCATCTTGGTGTCCGGGTTCTTGCTGCCGCGTCGCGCCCTGGACGACGGCGACGAGGTGACGAGTCCGATTTGGATTTCGGGGCACGGCCTGGACTTGCAGGTCGCAAAGTCGGGAACCGGGCTGGTGCGCCTGACGCCGCGAATGAGCGTCTACGTCCGGGTGTTGCCGACGGAACAGGATTTGCGCGAGCGCGACGACTGCCGCTTCCGGCTGCGCATGCGTCAGGAGGTGGCGACCCGGTTCAGGACCACCGTCCGAGATGCGCTGAACGCGGCCTGGGAGCCGCTTAAGGCGCAGTACCAGACCCGTGCCGCGTGCCCCAACTGGAGGCAGATTCAAGATGAAGTGCGGGAGCGGGTTCGCCAGGAGTTCGGCCTGCCACCAATGGTCAATCTGATGCCGCGGCCGAGCCACCCCGATGTGGCCGAAGGAATGGGCGAGCAAGAACTGGACGAGGGCGGCATGACGGAAGTTGCGCAGCCAAGCGAGGACGTCATCCACCAGCTGCGCGATACGGACTTCGAGCCGCTCGAGATTCCGCAAAAATGGTACCGCCTGGACGTGGCGCTGCCGCCGCTTGAACTGAACGTGCGGGGCTCGGCGACCAGTATCGCGCAGGCGCTCAATGCGCATGAGGCGGCGATGAAGACCGCGGTGGATACGCGCATCCGGGAATGGCTACTGGACTCGCATCCAGACACCGGCGGTAGCCATTGGGCCTACAAGCGCCATACCAGTATCCTGCCCAGCGAGTACCATGACTGGCCGCGTTGCCTAGCGGTGCTGCGGACAAACAATGCCCCGCCGGCGGTGCCCGACCTCAATGTGCGCTGGGAGGTCGAAGTCAGCCCAGACTGGATAGACCCCAGCCGACTCAACGTTCATATCGCGCTCGAGAACCAGTCAGCCTTACCGGCACGTGGGGACGACAGTGTCGAGACCGCGGTGTTCCAGGTAGGGTTGGACATCGCCCTACCGAAAGCGGAGCACCGCCGGCTGAAACTGGAGCGTGTCGACCCGTCCTACCGCTACAACCGCCATTTAAGCTATGCCGCCATAGGATGCAACGGAGGGGTGGAAGAACGCGACAGCGCGGTAGACGAAGTGGCGCTGAGCACCACCTGGATGCCCAAATATCGCCAGCCGCGCATCGTCCCGAGTACCTACGCTGGTGTCGTCCGCAACATGCGGGCGCTCTCGAAACCGACCTGCCTGGCGGGTCTGACCCCGATACCCGTTGCCTTTGCCAGCTGGCTGGAGATGCTTCCACAACAGGTCAATCTCGAAACGGGCATCGAGGGAGACGCCCAGGCAATCGAAAGTGAACAGGGCCAGTTCCAGAAAGACCTGAGGAGTTGGCAGAGGGAAGGGACCGCCATCCAGGCGGGGCTCGCCATTCTCGAAGAGTCAGCCCAGTTCTGGAAGAAGCGCGGGCCGCAAACAGACGCGCGAGCGGTGCCATTTGAGGCCTGGCTGGCCATGAACGAAGCCATGGCGAACCTGATGCAGAGGCGCGTGAAGGACGATTCCGCGCAGTGGCGCTTGTTCCAGATAGCGTTCATCCTGGCGAACCTGCCTGCGACCGCGACGCGCATGCCCGAGTTTGCCCAGCATTACGTAAAGTCCCGAGATGACGCGGTGACCCTACTGTACTTCCCGACCGGCGGCGGCAAATCCGAAGCATTCTTCGGGCTGCTGCTGTTCACACTGTTCCTGGACCGACTGCGGGGAAAGGCGCTGGGCGTGACAGCGATGATTCGGTATCCGCTGCGGCTGTTGACCATCCAACAGGCGCAGCGCGCCGCGCGGGTGCTCGCCGAGGCCGAGCTGGTCCGACAAGACCACGGGTACGGCGGGGAGGCGTTCTCCATCGGATTCTGGGTCGGCAGTGGTGGCTCGCCTAACTGGCACCGCAGCAAGGGCGTCACCGATATTCCGAATGTCGAAGACGTCGCGCTACCGGAGGCCGCGCTGCGCGACGCCGACGCGAACTATAAAGCCGCGAACCAGGCATGGAACAAGCTCCCATCCTGCCCGTTCTGTGGCACGATGACCGGGCTGCGGCGGTTCCCGGAGCTCGGCGGCACCCTCGCACATGTCTGTACGAATCCAGCATGCCGGTGCAATGCGGGCGGCGTGCAGCCGATTCCCTTCTACATCTGCGACGAGGACATTTACGACCTAGCGCCTTCGGTGCTCTTGGGAACCGTCGATAAGCTGGCACTCATCGGACATTCGGCCCGAACTATCCGCGCCGTGCTCGGGATGCTGGGCACAGCGCCCTGGTATCAGTCCGCGACTGGGCGGTTGCATGCGCCGAATCCAGCGGACCTCAAGGCGGGCCCCGAGAAAGGCGGCTACGAAACGGTGTTCCCGGCCTACAAGAACGGAGCGCGCCTTTTTCACGACCCGTTCCCCTCTCTCATCGTGCAGGACGAGGCGCACCTGCTCGACGAGTCACTCGGCACGTTCGCGGGGCTGTTTGAATCGACCCTGGATGCGATGTTGCACTCGCTCGGGCGCTGGATGGAAGGCATCGTGGCCACGGCATCCGACGGGGAGCGCCGTAGGGCGAAGGTGATTGCCGCTTCGGCCACGGTGTCCGAACCTGAACGACAACTCGAGCACCTCTATCAGCGTCACATCCCGGCAGTCCAATTCCCTTACCCTGGACCGGACCTACATCGCTCGTTCTATGCCTTGCCGGAGGAACCTCCGGCGGACGAGGCCGAGCGTTGCGCATTGGGCGACGACCGGATTGAGCTGCGTGCCCAACTCGCCCGCATCTACTGTGGCTTCATGACCAACGGCCGGCCGCACACCACGACTACCACGACCGTGCTGGCGAATTTCCACCTCACAGTCACGGTGCTGTTCGAGGCGCTGACCAGCGACGACCCGGATACGCAGCATGCCGCGCAGCGTCAGCTCGCCGAGTACATTTCGCCGTCGCGCATTCAGGCAGGACTAGCCGCCAAAGTTAGTCAGGCCCCTCTGAAAGAGCTGGCCACGCTTATCGACCTGCACCGCATTTCCCTGACCTACGTCACCAACAAGAAGGGTGGTGACCAAATCATGGCGGCGGAGTCCGAAGAGGTGCGCAAGCTCCACAAGGCGACCGGGCGTACGCTCGATGCCTTGGTAACCCGACTCATCACCGGTTCGGTTGAACAGGGGGAAATTCAGGCTACCGTCGAGACCGCCCAACGGCGGGTGCAACCAGATGAGCCGCTGCCGCCGCTGCAGGATGCGCTGCGTTCGATTATCGCCACCTCAGCGGTCTCCCACGGCGTCGACGTCGAGGAGCTCAATTCGATGTTCTTCGCTGGCATGCCCTCTGACATTGCCGAGTACATTCAAGCTTCGTCCCGTGTGGGCCGTACGCATGTCGGATTTTGCGTGCTGATTCCCACTCCACAGCGTCGCCGAGACCGTTACATCATCGAGGTGTTCGATGTGTTCCATCGGTTCCTCGAGCGCATGGTCCAGCCGGCCGCCATCGACCGCTGGGCGACCCGTGCCATCGTTCGGGTCGTACCGAGCGTGTTTCAGTCCTGCGTGTGTGGGACGATGGCGATTAGTGAGTTCCTGCGCGCCGAGGATGACCAGAAACCCAACTGGAAGACTAACGAATACATACGGGACTTCATGCCGGCCTTCTGGCGGGACTCGAAGCAGTTCATCGAACTTATTGCCGAGTTCGTCTATCTGGCCATTGGTTTGAAGCAGGGATTCGCGCCGCAGGCTGAGGCGTTCTACCGTGCCGAGTTGTATTCGCGGATTCGGCGTCTGCTCGAGGAAATGGCCCGTGAGCAGAATGCGAATGGGTCGTTGATGGACTTTTTCCGGCAGTTCTCCGACAACCTGCAAAAGCCCATGACCTCATTGCGGGACGTCGACCAGGCGGGGGTCATCAAACTGGCGCACAAGGGATGGCGGGGCGAACGCCTACCGGTCGATGTCGTGAGAGACGTGATGGCATTCATGCGACGAGGTTACGCCGAGGCTGGAGACGAAGAATGAACCACAGAACGACCCGCCAAGGCGGCTTCGATAACGACGCGCCCGAGCGCCCAGCCGCGCCAACCATGAACCGTTCGCAAGGACAGCTGGCCAGTGCTTACGCCCCGGGTGCGTTTTTCACCTTCGAGGGGGGGCTGGGAGCCTGCATTGCCATTCCTGACGCGAATGCCCTCTATCAGACCCCCAGCCTTTCACCCCCGACGCAAAACCAGATTCTTGGGCGATTGAACGAGGCGGTGAGCAGTTGGTTCAACAGGGCCATCAACTGCCGTCCCAACGACGCGAGCCACCCCGTGTCGCCTGAACTCTGCGTGGACATGACGTTGCTCAACAACGAGCGGACAGGGATTCAGCCGGTAGACCGGGGGAGGTTTGTCTTTGTCTCTCCTTCGCAGATGGGATACGCACCGGCCCCCCTGACATTCGTCTGCAACGCATGCGGACTGTTCCGCGGGTTCAAGACCGTGGTGGAGTTCGAGAAGGCCCGGTCCTCGCTGGCCGCACGGCAATGCAGAGCGAACCACGGCCATAGTTGCCAGTGGCGGCAGCTTGATGTGATTTTCGTGCACTGGTCTGGAAACTGGGAACCGGTGATGCCCAGCAAGTACGACTGGGACAGCACTCGCAATCAGTTGCGCGAGCCGATTAATCGCTGCTCACACTGCCACTCCGAGGAATTCATCCTCGACACGAGCTCCCCGAGTATCGGGAAATGGTTCTTCAAGTGTGCGAACCCCAAGTGTGGATTCATCGACGAAGGCGGGTGGCTCAAGAACGATAAAGTCACCATCGAGGTGCTTCGGGACCAGTTCGCTCGTGACCGTATTTCTGAAGGGCGTATGGAGCCGGTCTCCTATCGCGCGTCTTCCGCGCACTACGCCCTTTCCGAGCAGTTCATCTTGTTCGACGCCGAGAGCGACGACCTCTTGGGGCTACTGGACCCCATCAAGGCCGGCGACCTGGAAGCCTTCATCGCCGAGTATTTCGGCTACGGAAAAACACGCCCATCCGACGCGGAGATGGAGCGGGAACTCAAGGCGCGCGGCATGGGTGCGGTTTGGGCCGACTACGCCAGCCGAAAGAAGGTATCGGACACGTTCCACCAGCAGCTCGCCGACGCGCAGGCTTCCGGTAACTCCATGGTCGGCACGATGGAGAACATGGTCGCAACAATCGACAGCGACCTGGCCAAAACGGTAGACGGCTGGTTCGCCGGGCCGTCCCCAATCCTGAAACCGCTTACGGAGCTCCCCGGAGCGCTGACGGGCTTGATGAACGCGCGCGAGCTATTCTCAAGCCGCTACGACCCGTTCCGCCTCGCAGTCGAGCACGAGGCGTTGCGGCGCTCCAAGCTCCATGCACCGAAGGGGACCGGTGGCCGTCTGCCGTTTGTACGCTTCACGCATCTGGATGCCGACCTGGCCCCGCATGATGATGAACAAAAGGCAGCCCAGGAGAAAGCGACGGCTTTGCGGCTCAAGCAGCTTGGCGTCGAAACCATGGGGCTGATTCGCGAATTCGACCTATGCCGGTTCACCTATGGCTATTCGAGGATGCAGCCCGTTCCGACCTTCGAAAAGCGGCAGCGCATGATGCCCGTGCGGTTCAACCTGTTTCCTTCCATCCAAACGGAAGGCGGTGGAAAGCATCCCCTCTACGTCGTCACTCAGGCCAATGAAGCCTTCTACGTAAAGCTTGACCAGGTTCAGGTCTATCGTTGGCTGCGGGAGCTCAATCCCCACGACATTTTCGACTGGAAACCCGAAGACGGTCCGCTGGGGGCGAAGTTGCTCGAACGGGCTTCCCCCTTCGGACGGTATATGGAGCATCTCCCCGCCCGGGCGCCATCATCCAGTTATCTCTATACCTACACGCTGCTCCATTCGTTCTCGCATGTGCTCATGAAGGCTATTGCGGAACACTCGGGTCTCGATTTGGGGTCGTTGGGGGAATATCTGTTCCCTGCTGACCTGGCCTTTGTCGTGTATCGAAACGGCACCACGATGGACCTCGGCAATCTCTCTGCACTGTGGCGGAACGAGAATGAGCGCTTCCTGCGCCATCTACTGCTGCCCAAGACGCTGCAGTGCAACTCGGGGTCGCTTTGCGACGCCAATCCAAAAAACCCCGGTGCGTGCCCGGATTGCATCCTCGTGCCCGAAACCTCGTGTATCGCGATGAACCAGCTGCTCAGCCGCTCAGTGCTGCGTGGAGGCAATCCCCCGCGGGAAGACGGCGACCATGTCGGCTCGCGAATTCCCGGCTTCTTCCAAGTAGTGAACGATGCCTGCTGACTAGGCGATGTAGTGGGCCCACAACGGCTATACGACGTGCTTCTTTTCGACAAGCTTCCTCCTGTTCTCTTGCGTGTGTTTTTTGAGCAAGAGCCAAGATGCCGCCGATAACCTCTCCGAGACACTGTTAGAGCTGTGTGGTCTTTCCCTACCATGAAGAAGATAGACCACTCACGGCCCAGGTCACAAACAAACGGCAGGTACGCCGCGATAGCTGATGCTAGGTGCCACTGCCGAATTCACAGTCTCGGGCAACTTTCAGACATCACAACCACCGAACCTGTCGGTGCTATTGACCGCCTCAGGAGGTACAGCCAGCCCATGCCGGGGATGATTCCTCCAACGCGGCGGCTAGTTGCTACCAAAATCCCCTACAAGATAGGGAATGAGTGGCGGGTTATTAGGGTCGCCATTGACTAGGTGTCGACTGTTAATCTGCAGGTCGATATCGTCAGGTACGGCATTGAATTCGTTGTCGATGATGACAAACTGAGTCTCGACCAGCTCCCCTGCGGCAAGCTCATAAACCAATCGGAAGAACGCCGCGATGACTTCGGGGTTTTCGACAGAGCTGACATTCTTGGTTGGCGTGTCAATAATGAGCACCGGAGGCAACCTGGCGTCGCCCGCTCGAGCGCAGACCCGATGCAGGGCCAGCGCGTAGCACGTCTTGAACAACGCCTTCATTCCTCCGCTTCCAGCGTTGTCGAAGGAAAGCACCACAAGTGCTTCCTCCGCCCCTAAGGGAATATGAGGATAGAAAGTCGTGGGGTCAATCTCCACACGATAGTCGGCTCTAACGTCCGGAAACTTCGCCCGCACCAAGCAGTCTAGGAAGAGCTCGCCCAGTAACTCAACGTTTTTTCGGTCATTGAAAGCCGACTTCTTGGCTGCCTCCAGCTTGGCCTTTAACTCGGTTTCGTCAATCTTCAATGCCTCTGCCTGCGCCTGTTGCTCTTGAAGTACGTCTGGCAGCTTTCGGTATCTCAGCATCGAATCAAGTCGCTGCTCCAGAGTGGCTACCACGCGCTCGTGCTGCAATGCCTGAGAGAGGAACGCTGAGTCATACTCCTTCAGTCTGACCTCCAGCGAACGGTCCGCTGCGCTGCGCTCCGCTGCTATTTCGGCCGCGCGCAACTGAACGGACCGCTTTTGAGCACGCATACGCGCCAAGGTCTCCTTCAGCTCTGCTTGACGAGCGCGCAGGTCCTCGTTGACCACGGATTCGCCGAGCGCCCCTTCTGCATCGGTGATGTGCTCAGGCTGTCCACAAACCGCACAGAGCCGGGCCTCGCGTCCCGGGAGGGTTTGGGTGCATCGAGGGCACGACGAAAAATCAACGCCTCCCAGAACCATCCGAGCGGAAGCTGTTCGCTGAAAGCGAACCGAAAGCATCTGAAGCTCGTTGGTGTGACGCTCAAGCTCTCCGATGCGGAGGTCGATGTCCGAAGAGGCCTGCTCAAGCGCAATCTGTTCTTGGGCAAGGCGTCGCGCGTGGTCACGCAGTTCCTCCGCAGCATGCGGCGCTGGCGAACGTTGCTGCCTCGCAGCCTGTGCGGCCGCGCGCGCGCGGTCGATTTCAGCCATGGTCGATTCAATCTTTTCGTCATAGGCATTGATATCCTCAAGGCCAGCATCCATCAGCGCCTTTGCAAGCGCCTGAGCGCCGGACAACAGCCCCAAGCGTTGCTCGCGGACTTCCTGAAGGTGCGACTCCAACTCAGCGACCTGTTCCGTGCGGTAGCCGAGGACATATCGCAAAGCATCGACGCTCTTTGCACGAATTGCGTAGTTGTCAGAGTCCAGTCTGAAGAAGACGTTGTCCATCCCCTCCTGGTCAAGATAGCAAAAACGAAACAGGTCCCGGAAGCTCAAGCGCTCGAGGCGCTCGTCGGGTGTTCCCTTGCGCCGACGTACGTACGGCGGCTCCTCTTTCGCAAGATGGAATAGCAGGTCCGACAAAACCGCGACGCCCGAGTTGGGCATAACTTCGTTAGTCCCTTTCCTTGCCGGAATCAGAACCTGCAGAGTCTCATCCCCTTCTTGCCAAGCTGCCATCACCTGACTCGAGTCCCTATCACGATACAAGGTCACGGGAACGTCGTTGACTAACACTTCCAAAGCTGCCCAGACCATTTCCGCCTGCAAAGCAGGAGTCCAGGCGTAGCTGCCACCAAGGCAAAAATCGATGAGCCGTCCAATACTCGATTTTCCGGACCCGATGGGGCCGAAGAAGTAGACAACACCAGGCAAGTCGATTCGCTCAATCGATTTGTGGAGCGACAAATGGAGCTTATTTAAAGCTATTCTCATATGGCGATTTCCTCCCCCCACTTCATGTCGGTCAATTCAGGGAAAGTTGCATAGATAAAGTTCTTCAAGTCCGTCCCACTGCGATTGCCAAAACTCTTGGCCACGAGCTTCGCGCGGATGGCAAGGTCTTCAAGTGGTTCTTGGTCCGCGAGTGCAGCAGCCATAGCTTGTCCCTCCGGCGTAGGCCAGAGTTGAACCGTCTTCCCCTTAACATCTACAGCCACGAGTCCTCGGGCCTCCATCAACGCGACCCACCGGCGATATCTGTGGTCCCAGGGGCCATATCGGAACCGAACCATCTTGCTTTCAATGGTCGTGCGCTCAAACTCGGCCACCTCTGCCTTGGCCGGATCCTTCCCGACAGACGTCAACGCACGCTCAAGGCAGTTGGGATAACGCAGCAGAAAGTCCAGCTTTGCAAGCTTCGTTAACCCCTCGACAGGGCGGCCTTTGTCGCCCGCGTGCGCAGCCATCAGCAGTAGTAGCCGTGCCATGTGCAAGTTGTCATCTCGTTCTGTCGCGGCGAGCGCACGGGCAAGTTCAAGCGCCATCTTGGGCTTCCTCTTCCAGCGGGGTGCCCCATGCGAACTTGCATTCGCCTGAAAGCATGCCGGCGATACCCATCAGGGTGTCTTTCGGCTCACGACACACGCGCTCAGGCTCCTCCTTCGAAAGGCTATCCATTCGCTGCAGGATTTGCTTGTAAATCGCGAGGCCACGCGTCTTCTCGTCAGCATGGTCAAAGGTCATCGCCTCGACGTCCTTGCACTCGACCAGCACAGTTTTGACGAGTTGATTCGCGATGGCGTCAAAGTCATCGGGTTCCAGTAACGCTCGCTCCATCAAACGCTGGTCTGCCGAGTCCATTCGCATGCGTAATGGCTCAAATTGACTACCAAGATAGGCATTCCGCATTTTACGGTTCAGCACTTCGGCTCGGCCAGTCGTGGCACCGATGTCTATGCCTGCTCCGCTGTCGACAAACCGGAAGATTGGCTGGCGAACCCTAGCTACGGACTCGGCCGCCGACTCTGGAGTTATGCATTTCCCTCGTATTGCAGCATCAGGCCGACCGTTCGTAGCTAGATACGCGACAGCGCCATCTATCCCATCGACTCGCAGTCTGCAGGCAGCTTGAACCAGCCCTATCAGTTCATCCCTCAAGCGGCAGCACGAAACCGTTGTCAGCCCGGCGCAGCCAGGCAACTCAGGAACAATCGAAGCGGCTAAGGTGTCGTCATACCCCCGAAGGACCGGCCCCTGTGCGAATTTAAGCTTGCGCAGGACTTGAAAGAGCACTGTTGCATCGCCGCCGGTCTTGCCGTGCAGCCTTGCAAAGGCCGCTTTGTATGGTTCTTCCACCTCTGAATGGGTCGAGACCCGGGAACAGCACTGAATGAGGCGGTCAGGGCTCGCTGCAAGCGAGCCCGCCCTTTTTGTCGTGGCGGCCGGCACATAGGGTGCCGCGTTTGAGATGAACTCGTAGCCGTCGATGACAGCTCCATGCGTCCTCTCGAAAGCGCAGAACCGTGTGACAGAGTCAACCAGCGCATCGTCACTCCATCGCCAGTGCGCGTTCTCGCGGCTGTCCGTCTTGACCTGGACGGCAATGTACCGGCCGGTTGGCAACTCCAACAGGTAGTCTTCGTGATGCTCACACCACAGAGCGCGAATTGGACGTTTGCCGGTGAGGCTCTGCGCTAGCAACCACACGCCAATGGCCCATTGATAGCGAAACCGCTCTTGGGTTTCATCTCCCCGGTCCGAGGGCGCCGTCGCAAGTCCATCGACCTGTTCCGGCAGCCCGAGGGGCAAGGGTTCACTTTTCTTCCGTTCCATCTATACTCATCCCGGAATGGTGCCTAGCACTTTGTGCAAGCATCCGACACAGGCTGCTACCTGACAATTTAGTTGACTCAAGCATGGGCCAGTGTACATCGCTCATCGCCACTGAAGACCTGCATCGAGTGCTAATTGGACGTTGACTCATTGCCCCCGTCTGTGGCGCTTTTCTGCGACTGCCGACATTCACGGAGCAGCATCGAACATCGCCTATCAGCCCGAACCAGTCGGCGGGCGGAACATGCGCAAGGGCTCATCATGGCCGATAGCTGCAATACTAGCACAGGGGCATAACTGGCCGCTTCGGCTGAGTTGCATGCATACGCTGGCGGGCAGGTTTCAGAGCAAAGCAGATGTTCAAATGGCTGCATCCCCAGTTTTTTGAACGTCAACTCCAGGCCGGACTCGGCTGGCAAGCCCAAAGTCGTGACGACGGCAGAGCAATCGATATCGGTCGCAACCAGCAGAGAGTACCGGAGGTGGTCAGCGTGGACCGGCACAAATGGTCAGATTCTCCGGAATACGCACCCCTCCTGCCTTCTCCTGCGCGCCGGATGTCTCAGAATCTCTCCCGCATCAGCTTTCCTCGTCGCGCAGGTGGTTAGCACCTCGTCCACGCCGGCAGCAATCGCTGCATCACCGAAACCCATCAATAGATAGGGCGGCCCTTCTATCCAGCGGCATTGCACACGGCGGTTAGCATTCAGGTTCTTGCATCATCGGGGGCATGAAATGTGAATCCTGGAACGCTATCTGGAAGGGAGTTGGTGCGGCAGTAACATTGCCATGAGCCACGTACATCACCCCTCGCAATAACTGGTAAAATAGCTTTTACTGGTCATTTCTGAATCATTAAGAGGAAGAATACTACCAGTATTAGCAGGTGACCTTCTGGCGTTCCCGTATAGCGACACATAAACTCAGGCGGCATCGATACCGTTATTATTCGCCCTACGGTTAAATCGAAGTCGGCCCCAAGCTGAATTTGCCGTCTTGGCGCAGCCGTTGGTAAATGGACGTCACATCACGACGAATATTGGGACCTAACCAAACGAGACCCTCAATCAAGCCATCACAGACCCAACGTCCATTCAAATGAAACACCCCGGTTCTTATGACGGAACCAGTCTCTCCCTGCCCGAGGCTTTGTTGCATAATTAAATTTTGTGCCGCTGCACGGCAAAAAACACCGAGAAAGTTGCCGATACTGATGTGAAATTATCCACCCCAAACATGCCACCGTACTTTCATGATTTTGAGTTATGCAACAAAGTCCATTGAGGGCTAAGGTCAGGATTTCGTGGACGCGCAATAAGGGCAGGCTTTTTCCGTAGCTTGACGACATTGAGGCACAGGTCTATCGGTAGCAGGTATCAAGAAGTATCTGCGGTTTTGATACTTCTCAAAATGGATGATACCGCTTGAAACCAGGGGGCCATCAGCCTGGTAATTGAGACTATGCTGGTCAAACTTGCCCAGTACTGAAAGTCTATCTCCTCCCCCCTCCCAGAGCACGCTATGATTCGGTCAGACGACATGTACTTTTGAGCACACGTATATATGGGATGGGGGATGGACTGTGAGACGTCTCAAAGAGGTAGTCGATAAGCTGTACCACCCACCGAAGGATGGGAGGCGTCAGGTATTCGCGTTATCTCGCCCTGAAGCGGAAAAACTGCCCCGTTTGCCAGCGGTAGCCATGATTTCCATCACTGCGCCAGAGCGACCGATTGCAGCGGTTGACGGCTTCGCCTACTTGCTCCGCCTGAGCTTCGCGGATGTGGACTTCCTGAATTCCTCGCTCTCCAAGAAGGCCCAACAAAAAGCTCAAAATGCGTTCACGCCTTCTCAAGCCTCCCAAATCCTTGGCTTCGTGAATGGCTTGCCTGGTGACGTTCATTCATTAGTTGTGCATTGCGAAGGTGGATTTTCCCGCTCATGCGCCATAGCCCTAGCACTGCATCAACGTTTTGGTTACTTAGCCGAGGTGGAGCGCTTGGCCAAGGGAAATCCGAGCGTGCTGCAACTGATGCTGGCTTGTCGCGCGCCCAATGAAAAAAAACGCTGACACAGGCAGTAGCAAAGGCATTCAACCTCGAAACAATCAGCAAAAATGTGCCGCTTGTTAGCCAATTTCATGTATAAGAGGAAAAATATTGCCCGTTGTTGTGAGCAGCTTTCAGGAGGTGGGTATGGCGATGAACACGGTTATCAAGTCTCAAACGGTCGACGAGATAGAAGAGGAACTAGGCGAACGGTTGAAGACGCTGAGAATACATCGCAACCTCGACCAAAAAACGATTGCCGCCCGCGCGGGCATCAGTGTCCGCACGCTGCGAAACTTGGAAAGCGGCAGTGGGTCATCGTTACGCACGCTGATTCAGGTGGTTCGGGTCTTGGGGCGGGAATCGTGGTTCGAGACAATTGCTCCTATCCCGAGCATCAATCCTCTCATGGTGACAAGGACGGCCGTCCCACGTCAGCGGGCCAGCAAAGCCAGGAAGCCAAGGTGATTATCTGACCACGGCGAGCTAGTACCTGCCCTCCTAGTGCTCGTTGCCTTGCCACCTTGTTCCAAGTCTGGGACAGGGCAACACTCCCCGCGTCTGAGGCACCTGATAGCATCTAGCAAATGGCTATACTCTGGAGCCACTAAATCTCCAGTCCTCGACAATGTGGCTCCTTCCCATGAGCCGCCGTCAGAATCATACAAAATTCAGACAAGACCACGTCGAATAGAACACTTTCCAGACAAAAAAACTGGCTCAACAGAGCAATTCGGCAGGAATCAGACAGCTGAGGCTAGACATTTTCCTACCCACAGGTTCCGGTGCCCCTGCATTTCTCCAATCGCTCGCCAAGTTCTGCCTCAATCTTCTGCAGAGTGCCTTTGCGCACTGCTCGCCTTGTTCATGGTGCCCCTCCAAATCCGCTCACTCGGGCCACCCGCAACAACCGGCATTATTATGTCTATTAAATCCAAAACCGCCAATAAGAGATAAATATGCTGCCGCTTGTTACGAGTTCTACACCGAGCAGCGCAGAAGAGCCGGACGTGGAACAACGATAAAGCTAAAGAAACAAACCAACTCGACCGGAAAGCTATTACCTGATATACGCAGCATCATGCACGAAAGCTCCTTTACTCACCCCCCCCGGGAAGACCTCTTGGTGCGCGACGCAGCAGTCGACAATTTGCTAATTTTATCCTAAATATTACGCCTTCCACACATCGAGTTAAGCTAGCTCACTGCAAGAACAAATGAGAAACATGCCAATTTTGTCGAAAACAATATACCAAGAAATTCAAAAATAGCACAATCGCGGACTCAACAATTAACGTTGACTCAAATTGAAAACGCTCTAAAATAAAAAATGATTATTGTCACTAGGCTATGCCAAGTGATTTTTATTTTAATCAAACCCGAGGTTGCCATGACTGAATTAAAAATTAAATTACGGCAACCAAAATCAAAAAGCCATCGAAAACCAATTAAGCATCTAGTGCTAGCGCAGGATATTGACAACATCACTCCACTCCCACCCCAGAGAAGCACAATAGATAACAACGCAAAAATAGAATATCTAGAGATAACCATCTTCATTTCTGAAAGATTATCGCTGCGCTGCAAATGTTTTCTGAATTTGGAAATTTGGATAGAACCAACTGATAATACTCAGATACGGAACCTTGCTAGGCAAGCCGTGTTACATATTGTTTCACTAAGGCTTCACGGATGGAAGGAGCCCACATGACCAGCACTGAAAACACAACCGAAAATATGTCTGTCGTCCTCTACGCACGCGTTTCAACAGAGAGGCAGGCAGCAAAAGACCTTTCAATACCAGACCAACTAGAGCGTATGCGTACATACTGCAAGGCACACGATTACACCGTATTAGGTGAGTATATTGATGAAGGCCGGTCAGCAACGGACGATAACCGGCCAGCCTTCCGTCAGATGGTTCAAACAATATTGGAAAGCAATAGAGAAATAAGAGCCGTTATTGTCCACTCATTTTCTCGCGCCTTCCGTAATGCGACAGATTTAGCTATATATCTCCGCACGCTAAGCAAGGTCGGCGCACGCCTCGTATCTGTCACACAAGACGTTGATGAGAGCCCAATCGGTAGATTCGTTACGCTCTTTTATGGCCTAGTGGACGAGATGAATTCTGCAGAGAACTCAAAGCACGTACAGCGTGCTCGGCAGGAAAATGCCAGAAGAGGAAATTTCAATGGAAGCAAACCCCCATACGGATATAAAACAAAGGAAACCAAGGCAATTGGTCACACGGGGTATCGAAAAATTCTCGTTGAAGACCCATCCGAGGCATCTATCGTACAAGAAATATTTGACCTTTACGAAGGAATTAATGCCGCTCCGATAGGAATGAAAAAAATAGTTGAGCATTTAAATGCGAAGTGCCTATATCGAGGGCAATTTTGGCGAGTGCAGACTGTTCAGAAAATTCTAAGCGACCCAGTTTATACCGGCGTCTATGAATTTGGGGCGAGATGGGCACGACACAACAAAGTCACTACTCCAGAACGCAGCCATGGCACAATCTTAGGCGACAATAACAAGCCCTCCTTTATAGCCGTCCCCGTACCTATAATTATTGACCAGGAACGGTTTTCACGAGTGGCCACCAGAAGAGTCTCACGGTCCCCGAGGAAAACCCCTCCTTTGCACGTAACGCCCAGAACCTTGTTGACTGGGCTTTGCCGATGCGGTTATTGCGATTCCCCAATGCACATTACTACAGGGAAGAGCGGCCGGTATCGCTATTTGAAGTGCAACAGGCGCAGCACCATCTCCGGCTCAATTTGCAATAGCCCAAACGTTCCGTACGAGCGCTTTGAAAGGCTCATCCTCAGGAGCATCATCGAGAACGTTCTGACAGAGCGCCGGCTACAGCAGATTCTTGATGACTGTCGCATGCACGCAAGCCACCTTCGCATGACTCAAGGTGCAGAACACCAAAAACTCGCCAAGACCGCAGCAGAGGTCACTAGAAAACTGAACAACCTTTACAAGCTTGTGGAAGACGACAAGATATGCGTCGACAGCAGCCTCAGAAAACGCATGCAAGCTTGGCAGGACGAGCTTAAGGAGTTAACAGCACAGCTGCATAGCACCAAAGTCTCAGTTGTGCTACCAGACAACATCATCAACAACATTGATGTCACGGCATTCCGCTCCGCCGTACTATCCATACTGGACAACCCTGATGGTGACGAAGCGAAGGCTTTCTTCCACCTCGTCGTGCAAGAAATTCGCATCTACGCCGACGAAGCGAACCTGGTGGGGCCAAATGTGGGGATGGTGGAGGCAGCGCTGACAATGAAAAAGGGCACCACGCATGCGGTGCCCTCATTCATGTGCAACTGGCGGAGAGGGGGGGATTCGAACCCCCGTTAGGCTATTAACCTAAACACGCTTTCCAGGCGTGCGACTTAAACCACTCATCCACCTCTCCGGAGGTGTCTTGCTAAATTGTCGAAACCGCCAGGCGATTCCGTAATGAATTCTGGCGGAGAGGGGGGGATTCGAACCCCCGTTAGGCTATTAACCTAAACACGCTTTCCAGGCGTGCGACTTAAACCACTCATCCACCTCTCCAGAACCCTGGATCGATACGCTGGGCGTTTCGTTCACAGAGGCTGCGCAGTATATAAGCCCTACTCATCCCGCGCAAGTGTTTTATAAGCCGAATGGGAAAATAACTGATCGACATAATCAGCCACGCCGTCGCGCTCGCGCCGCAGCCAATCGGCAATGGCCGAGCGGAAGCGCGGATCGGCGATATAGTGGGCGGAAACCGTCCGCTCCGGCTCGAAGCCCCGGGCTTGCTTGTGCTCGCCCTGGGCGCCGCCCTCGAACGTCCCCAGCCCCTGGCGGATGGCGTACTCCAGCCCCTGGTAATAACACAGCTCGAAATGCAGGCAGGGCACCTCCTCCAGCGCGCCCCAGTAGCGGCCGTACAGCGCGTCGCCGTCGCGGACGCACAGGCTGGCGGCGATGCCGCGCCCTTCCCGGCTGGCGATGAACATCACGCAATGCCCGGCCAGCCTCTCGCCTATCCGCCGGAAAAACTCCAGGTTCAGATAAGGCAGGGAACCATGCTCCAGATAGGTCTGCCGGTAGCAACGGAAGAACAGCTCCCAATCCGTCGCGGCGATGTCGCCGCCATCCAGCGCGCGCACCTCCACGCCGGCGTCCGCCACCTTGCGCCGCTCCTGGCGTATCTTCTTGCGCTTGTCGCGGCTCAGCGTGGCGAGAAAGTCGTCGAAATCGGCGTAGCCGCGGTTGCGCCAATGGAACTGCACGCCGTCGCGCAGCAGCCAGCCCGCTTCCCGCAGCCGGCCGGCCTCTTCCGCGGTCGGAAACAGCACGTGGGCCGACGACAAGCCATTGTCGTCCACCAGTTGCCGCAGGCCGGCGATCAGACTCGTCTGCTCGTCCGCGCCGCCCAGCAGCCGGCTGCCGGTGACCGGGGTGAACGGCGAGGCCACCACCAGCTTCGGGTAATAGTCCAACCCGGCGCGGGCGTAAGCCTCGGACCAGGACCAGTCGAACACGTACTCGCCGCGGCTGTGCCGCTTCAGATAGGCCGGCGCCAGCCCCACCGTTCGTCCGTCGCGCTCCAAGGCCAGCGGCAACGGCCGCCAGCCCGTCTCGCCGCCGACGCAGCCGGTTTCCTCCAGCGCCGCCAGCCATTCGCAGCCGACGAACACCTCCGCGCCCTCGCCGGCCGGCCACGCCGGTTGCGCGATGGCGGCCACGCCGTCATACAGTTGCAGCTGCAATGCTTTTCCTTTCTGAGAGCCTGTTCAGGTAAAATCGAACGATCAAGAATCATCGGTGCCCTCTCAAGATGCGTATCGCACTCGCCCAGTTCAACCCCGTGGTCGGCGACATCGCCGGCAATGCCAAAAAAATCGTCGACCTCGCCAACGCGGCCCTGGCCCAGGGCGCGGACATCCTGCTGACGCCCGAACTGGCGCTGACTGGATACAGCCCGGAAGACCTGCTGCTGCGCGACAGCTTCTACCGCGAGGTGGCCAAGGGCCTGGACGCCATCGAGCAACTGGACGGCATCACCGTGATCGTCGGCCATCCGGCGCGGATAGGCAATGAGCGCTTCAACGCCGCCACCGTGCTGCGCGACGGACATCGGCTGGGCCAGTATCACAAAATGCAGTTGCCCAATAATGAAGTCTTCGATGAATGCCGCTACTTCACCCCCGGTGCCGCGCCGCTGGTGTTCGAGCAAAACGGCGTCAAGGTGGGCGTGCTGATCTGCGAGGACATCTGGCATCTGGAGCCGGCCGCGGAAACCGCCGACGCCGGCGCCGAGCTGATCGTGGCGCTCAACGCCTCCCCCTTCCACCGCGACAAGATCGAAACCCGCCAGCAGATGGCGCGCTTCCGCGTCGAGGAAACCGGCTTGCCGATGGCCTATGTCCAGCTGGTGGGCGGCCAGGACGAACTGGTGTTCGACGGCGCGTCGTTCGCGCTGAACAAGGCAGGCGAAGTGGTCGCCCAGGCGAAGGCCTACGACGACGAACTGCTGCTGGTCGATTACGCCGACGGCGACTTCCAGCCCGGCAAGCGCGCCGCGCTGCCGGACGCGCTGGAAAGCGTCTACCGCGCGCTGGTGGTCGGCGTGCGCGACTACATCGGCAAGAACGGCTTCCCCGGCGCGCTCTTGGGCCTGTCCGGCGGCATCGACTCCGCGCTGACGCTGGCGGTGGCGGTGGACGCGCTGGGCGCGGACAAGGTGCACGCGGTGATGATGCCCTCGCGCTACACCGCCGACATTTCGGTGACCGACAGCCGCGACATGATCGCCCGCCTAGGCGTGAAGTACGACGAAATCGAGATCTGGCCGATGTACGAGAGCTTCATGGCCGCGCTCGCGCCGTCGTTCGCCGGCCTGGAAATGGACACCACCGAGGAAAACCTGCAGGCCCGCATCCGCGGCACGCTGCTGATGGCGCTGTCCAACAAGAGCGGCAAGCTAGTGCTGACCACGGGCAACAAGTCCGAGATGACCACCGGCTACTGCACGCTGTACGGCGACATGGCCGGCGGCTTCGCGGTGCTGAAAGACGTGGCCAAGACCCTGGTGTTCGAGCTCTGCCGCTGGCGCAACACCGTGTCCGACGTGATCCCGGAACGCATCATCACTCGCCCGCCGTCGGCCGAGCTGCGTCCGGACCAGAAGGATCAGGACAGCCTGCCGCCGTACGAGATTCTGGACGCCATCATGGCGCGCTACGTCGAGGATAACCAGTCCGCCGCCGACATCATCGCCGCCGGCTATGCCGAGGCGGACGTGAACCGCGTGGTGCGGCTGTTGAAGATCAACGAGTACAAGCGCCGCCAGGCGCCGGTGGGCCCGCGCGTCACCCCGCGCGGCTTCGGCAAGGACTGGCGCTACCCGATCACCAACAAATTCAGCTGACGCTCGCCCGGTCGGCCGCCTGCCAGCCGTCGACCGCGCGCGCAGGTCAAAAGCATAGTCATTTCAGCTGCGATATAATCCCGGGATACCCAGACGATCCGCCAAGATCGCGCACCATGGACATTAACAGGACCTTGACCACAATGACCCGCATGAAACTGGCGGCCGCCGCCGCTCTTTCCTCCCTCGCCCTGCTCACCGGCTGCGCCACGCCGCTGGCCGGCAAGACCCCCGACGAAGCCACCCGCAAGGTGATGCTGCAAAACTGGCAGAACGCCAGCTACAACTTCGACGCCCAGATCGGTTTCGACAAGCTGGCCTTCGCGGACGCCGACTCCGACGGCGGCGCCAAGTCGGCCAAACCCGACATCGCCGACATTATCGATCAGGTGGGCCGCTCCATCCGCGTCAACGTCACCGGCGCGGTCGACGCGCCG
>NZ_JBUPWA010000001.1:4595418-4687351 GCF_055181315.1 Chromobacterium sp. Ag138 | reverse complement strand
GGGGGGGATTCGAACCCCCGTTAGGCTATTAACCTAAACACGCTTTCCAGGCGTGCGACTTAAACCACTCATCCACCTCTCCAGAACCCTGGATCGATACGCTGGGCGTTTCGTTCACAGAGGCTGCGCAGTATATAAGCCCTACTCATCCCGCGCAAGTGTTTTATAAGCCGAATGGGAAAATAACTGATCGACATAATCAGCCACGCCGTCGCGCTCGCGCCGCAGCCAATCGGCAATGGCCGAGCGGAAGCGCGGATCGGCGATATAGTGGGCGGAAACCGTCCGCTCCGGCTCGAAGCCCCGGGCTTGCTTGTGCTCGCCCTGGGCGCCGCCCTCGAACGTCCCCAGCCCCTGGCGGATGGCGTACTCCAGCCCCTGGTAATAACACAGCTCGAAATGCAGGCAGGGCACCTCCTCCAGCGCGCCCCAGTAGCGGCCGTACAGCGCGTCGCCGTCGCGGACGCACAGGCTGGCGGCGATGCCGCGCCCTTCCCGGCTGGCGATGAACATCACGCAATGCCCGGCCAGCCTCTCGCCTATCCGCCGGAAAAACTCCAGGTTCAGATAAGGCAGGGAACCATGCTCCAGATAGGTCTGCCGGTAGCAACGGAAGAACAGCTCCCAATCCGTCGCGGCGATGTCGCCGCCATCCAGCGCGCGCACCTCCACGCCGGCGTCCGCCACCTTGCGCCGCTCCTGGCGTATCTTCTTGCGCTTGTCGCGGCTCAGCGTGGCGAGAAAGTCGTCGAAATCGGCGTAGCCGCGGTTGCGCCAATGGAACTGCACGCCGTCGCGCAGCAGCCAGCCCGCTTCCCGCAGCCGGCCGGCCTCTTCCGCGGTCGGAAACAGCACGTGGGCCGACGACAAGCCATTGTCGTCCACCAGTTGCCGCAGGCCGGCGATCAGACTCGTCTGCTCGTCCGCGCCGCCCAGCAGCCGGCTGCCGGTGACCGGGGTGAACGGCGAGGCCACCACCAGCTTCGGGTAATAGTCCAACCCGGCGCGGGCGTAAGCCTCGGACCAGGACCAGTCGAACACGTACTCGCCGCGGCTGTGCCGCTTCAGATAGGCCGGCGCCAGCCCCACCGTTCGTCCGTCGCGCTCCAAGGCCAGCGGCAACGGCCGCCAGCCCGTCTCGCCGCCGACGCAGCCGGTTTCCTCCAGCGCCGCCAGCCATTCGCAGCCGACGAACACCTCCGCGCCCTCGCCGGCCGGCCACGCCGGTTGCGCGATGGCGGCCACGCCGTCATACAGTTGCAGCTGCAATGCTTTTCCTTTCTGAGAGCCTGTTCAGGTAAAATCGAACGATCAAGAATCATCGGTGCCCTCTCAAGATGCGTATCGCACTCGCCCAGTTCAACCCCGTGGTCGGCGACATCGCCGGCAATGCCAAAAAAATCGTCGACCTCGCCAACGCGGCCCTGGCCCAGGGCGCGGACATCCTGCTGACGCCCGAACTGGCGCTGACTGGATACAGCCCGGAAGACCTGCTGCTGCGCGACAGCTTCTACCGCGAGGTGGCCAAGGGCCTGGACGCCATCGAGCAACTGGACGGCATCACCGTGATCGTCGGCCATCCGGCGCGGATAGGCAATGAGCGCTTCAACGCCGCCACCGTGCTGCGCGACGGACATCGGCTGGGCCAGTATCACAAAATGCAGTTGCCCAATAATGAAGTCTTCGATGAATGCCGCTACTTCACCCCCGGTGCCGCGCCGCTGGTGTTCGAGCAAAACGGCGTCAAGGTGGGCGTGCTGATCTGCGAGGACATCTGGCATCTGGAGCCGGCCGCGGAAACCGCCGACGCCGGCGCCGAGCTGATCGTGGCGCTCAACGCCTCCCCCTTCCACCGCGACAAGATCGAAACCCGCCAGCAGATGGCGCGCTTCCGCGTCGAGGAAACCGGCTTGCCGATGGCCTATGTCCAGCTGGTGGGCGGCCAGGACGAACTGGTGTTCGACGGCGCGTCGTTCGCGCTGAACAAGGCAGGCGAAGTGGTCGCCCAGGCGAAGGCCTACGACGACGAACTGCTGCTGGTCGATTACGCCGACGGCGACTTCCAGCCCGGCAAGCGCGCCGCGCTGCCGGACGCGCTGGAAAGCGTCTACCGCGCGCTGGTGGTCGGCGTGCGCGACTACATCGGCAAGAACGGCTTCCCCGGCGCGCTCTTGGGCCTGTCCGGCGGCATCGACTCCGCGCTGACGCTGGCGGTGGCGGTGGACGCGCTGGGCGCGGACAAGGTGCACGCGGTGATGATGCCCTCGCGCTACACCGCCGACATTTCGGTGACCGACAGCCGCGACATGATCGCCCGCCTAGGCGTGAAGTACGACGAAATCGAGATCTGGCCGATGTACGAGAGCTTCATGGCCGCGCTCGCGCCGTCGTTCGCCGGCCTGGAAATGGACACCACCGAGGAAAACCTGCAGGCCCGCATCCGCGGCACGCTGCTGATGGCGCTGTCCAACAAGAGCGGCAAGCTAGTGCTGACCACGGGCAACAAGTCCGAGATGACCACCGGCTACTGCACGCTGTACGGCGACATGGCCGGCGGCTTCGCGGTGCTGAAAGACGTGGCCAAGACCCTGGTGTTCGAGCTCTGCCGCTGGCGCAACACCGTGTCCGACGTGATCCCGGAACGCATCATCACTCGCCCGCCGTCGGCCGAGCTGCGTCCGGACCAGAAGGATCAGGACAGCCTGCCGCCGTACGAGATTCTGGACGCCATCATGGCGCGCTACGTCGAGGATAACCAGTCCGCCGCCGACATCATCGCCGCCGGCTATGCCGAGGCGGACGTGAACCGCGTGGTGCGGCTGTTGAAGATCAACGAGTACAAGCGCCGCCAGGCGCCGGTGGGCCCGCGCGTCACCCCGCGCGGCTTCGGCAAGGACTGGCGCTACCCGATCACCAACAAATTCAGCTGACGCTCGCCCGGTCGGCCGCCTGCCAGCCGTCGACCGCGCGCGCAGGTCAAAAGCATAGTCATTTCAGCTGCGATATAATCCCGGGATACCCAGACGATCCGCCAAGATCGCGCACCATGGACATTAACAGGACCTTGACCACAATGACCCGCATGAAACTGGCGGCCGCCGCCGCTCTTTCCTCCCTCGCCCTGCTCACCGGCTGCGCCACGCCGCTGGCCGGCAAGACCCCCGACGAAGCCACCCGCAAGGTGATGCTGCAAAACTGGCAGAACGCCAGCTACAACTTCGACGCCCAGATCGGTTTCGACAAGCTGGCCTTCGCGGACGCCGACTCCGACGGCGGCGCCAAGTCGGCCAAACCCGACATCGCCGACATTATCGATCAGGTGGGCCGCTCCATCCGCGTCAACGTCACCGGCGCGGTCGACGCGCCGACCGGCCGCGTGGAAGCCATTCCCGAGCTGCGCTTCGAGCGCCGCAACCTGATGTCCAGCATCAAGGTCCCGCTGCAATTCCACGCCCAGGACATGTCGCTGCTGGTGGATCCGTCCGCCGTCGACCTGTTCCTGCCCTCGCTGCGCAAACAGTCCGGCAAATTCATCCGCGCCAAGCTGCCGGCCGAGATGGCCAGCCAGATTCCGCTGAAGGCCATGTACCAGGCGATGCCGAAGATCATCGACGACGCCTACGCCCAGGCGGACAAGCAGGCGTTCAGCTTCCAGCCGCTGGACGCCTATGCCGGCGAAATCGGCGCGCATTACAAGCTGCGGATGGATCTGAGCCGGGAACAGGAGCAAAAGCTGACCCTGCAGATGCTGGAAGGGCTGGCGAAAGTGGCGCACGAGCAGATCAAGCCCTCTGCAGACAAACCCGGCGAAGACAAGTCCGGCGCCGAGGCGATGATTCGCCTGGTGCAGGGCCTGGTCAAACTCGATCCGATCAGCGGCGACAAGAGCCGCACCGTCAGCGACATCTACGCCAGCCGCGGCGGCGACCTGCTGGCCCTGCGCCAGAAAGTCCACATCGAAGCGCCCGAGTTCAGCGGCGACGCCTACGTCAACGTGCGCTACAGCCATTACGGCAAGCCGCAATTCGTCTACCAGCTGAGCGAAAACGACATCGTCGACTTCGACAAGCTGGACCTGCCGGATTGGCTGAAGGACAGCGACAAGCTGCTGCCCGGCGAGCACGCCGAAGCCCCCGCGCCCGCCGCGGCGGCCGAGCCTCAGGCTCAGGTGGCCCAGCCCCAGGCCAAGCCCAAGAAGAAGCGCAAGACCCGCCGCGCGCAATAATCGCCAACACAATCGCCCGGCCCGGCGCTGAACCGGGCCGGCGCCACGCCGGTCTTATCCATTTTCACTCCGGCCCGCACCGCCCGCGAGGACATTGACGCCATGAAACCGTTTTTCCCGATGCTGGCCGCCGCCGCCATCGCCGCCAGCCTGGCCGCGCCGGCCCAGGCTTCCGCCATCGCCCAGCTCAAAGCCTTCGTCTCCGGCAGCAAGACGCTGTCCGCCGACTTCAGCCAGACCGTCAGCAACAAGGGCAAGCGCGAGGAAGCCAGCGGCCGGCTGGAAATCGCCCGCCCCGGCAAATTCCGCTGGGAATACAGCAAGCCCTACTCGCAACTGATCATCGGCGACGGCAAGACGCTGTGGATCTACGACCAGGACCTGGCCCAGGCCACCCGCAAGGCCCAGGGCGCCGCGCTCGGCTCCAGCCCGGCCGCGCTGTTGGCCGGCAGCAACGAGATCGAGCGCAGCTACAAGCTGAACGAGGCAGGCAAGCAAGGCGATCTGGAATGGCTGGCCGCCAGCCCGAAAAAACAGGACAACACCTTCAGCGCCATCCGCATGGGCTTCAAGAACAATATGCTGGTGGAAATGCAGCTGACCGACAGCTTCGGCAACGACACCCGCATCGTGTTCAGCAAGCCGCAGCAGAACGCCGCGTTGCCGGCCTCCCGCTTCGCCTTCGCTCCGCCCAAGGGCGTGGACGTGGTCAGCGGCGACTGATCTTGCTTTCCGCTTGAAAAAGCCCGCCGAGAACGGCGGGCTTTTTTTCGCGCGTCACGCCGGCTTGAGCGCCCGGGTGGCGATGAAGGTGGGCAGATAGCGGTCGATCAGGAAGCGCGGCCGCGGCTGCCAGTCCTCGTGGAAACCGGCGATTAGGAAGCCCACCGCCGTCTGCCCGCCGATCAGCTCGGCCAGGCTGTGGCCGAACACCAGCGCCTCCCCCCTGCCCCGCTTCGCCTGCAGCTCGGCCGCAGACAAATGCGCGGGATCGGCGTACGGGATGGCGAATCGCGGCCGGATCAGCCCCTGCTCCCGCAACGCCGGATCGCGGTCGGCGACGAACACCGCCGGATTGTAGAAGCTGGCCAGCAAGCGCCCGCCCGGCCTCAGCACGCGATGGCACTCGCGCCACACCGGCGCCACGTCCGGCACATAGAGATTGGAGATCGGGTGGAACACGCAGTCAAAGCTCGCGTCGGCGAAGCGCGACAGATCGCGCATATCGCCCTGTTCCAGCCGCAGCGCCAGGCTCTCGCGCTCGGCCACCTCGCGGTCGCGCGCCAGTTGTTCAGCGGACGCGACCACTCGCAATCGGCGCGCGCCTGGCGGTCCCAGGCGGCCTGGTTGTAATGGAAAACCTCGTGTTGTTGAACGGCATCGGGCATCTTGCCCTCCATTGAGGGAAGGGAAAGCAATACCGACGCGCGCGCTGCGCGGAAACCGCCCATCCCAGGCTCAAACGGGACAGGAAGGGTTCGGAACGGATTGTCGACAACAGGCAATGCGCACGCTCGCACGCGCCGGACGACGGAACGAATCGGGGATGCGGAGGCATCCGGGCATCACTTGTTCATTTCGACAGGGCTCCTGAGGATGAAATCGGGGTAGGAAGGGCCGGTTCTAGCGAAACGGCCATGACAAGACAATACCCGCTTACACGCCGCGGCGTTCGTACACCGCCTGCGCCAGCGTGCCCAGGTCGACATACTCCAGCTCGCCGCCCGCCGGCATGCCGCGCGCGATGCGCGTGACCGACAGGCCGCGCTCCTTGAACAGCTCGCTGAGCATGTGGGAAGTCACCTCGCCTTCCGCGGTGAAGTTGGTGGCGATCACGATCTCGCTCACCCGACCATCCAGCGCCCGCGTCAGCAGCTTGTCCAGGTGCAGATCCTTGGGGCCGATGTTGTCCAGCGGCGATATCCGCCCCATCAGCACGAAATACAGGCCTTCGAAGCACTTGGCCTGCTCCAGCATCATCAGGTCTGCCGGCATCTCGACGATGCACAGCTGATCCTGGCGGCGCTCCTCGTCGGCACAAATGGCGCACAGCTCGGCCTCGCTGAAGGTATTGCAGCGCTGGCAATGGGTGAGCTGGGTCAGCGCCCGGTCCAGTGCGCGCGCCAGCTTGTCGGCGCCCTGCTTGTCCCGCTGCAGCAGATGGAACGCCATCCGCTGCGCGGTTTTCGGCCCCACGCCCGGCAAGACTTTCAACGCGGAGATCAATTGCTCCAGCGCGGGAGGATTCTTCATCGACACGGCATCAACCTGGGAAAAGCGGCCAGACGGCCGCGATCGGAAATCATCAAAATCAGCGGTAGCGCCGGCGCAGTCGGTAATGGTGCCAGGCGAATACCAACCGGAACAAGGGCCGGCACACCGGCAGCATCCAGGCGCAACGCGGCTGGAACGCCACCCGGTCCACCACCTCGCAGCCGCCCGCTACCGCCCTCACGCGGCGGCGATGCCACCAGACGCGCTGCCCCAGCATGCTCGAGCGCTCGTCGAAGGCGCCGGGCTCGAGGCGCAGCAAGGTCAGGTCGTCGCACTCCACCGGCAGGCAACCCAGCAACAGCATCCAGCAGTGGCCTATGCGCGTCGGCTGCTCCAGCCGCGCGGGCAGATCGCCCGGCGGCAGCCGCATCCGCAGCCATGGAAAGAACTCGTCGTCAATGCCGCGCCGGCTGACCGCGTCGGCCCATACCGCCTCCGGCGGGCGCGGCAGACGGCTGCGCAAGGTGAAGTGTCCGAACACGGCGGCTCCGACAAAAAAGGCCCGTCGCCGGGCCCTGGGATCAGAACGGGAGCTTCATCCCGGCCGGAAGGTTCAGGCCGTTGGTGAAGCCGGACATCCGCTCCTGGGTGGTGGACTCGACCTTGCGCACCGCGTCGTTGAACGCGGCGGCGATCAGGTCTTCCAGCATCTCCTTGTCGTCCAGCACGCTGTCGTCGATGGCGACGCGCTTGACGTCGTGGGAGCAGGTCATGGTGACCTTGACCATGCCGGCGCCGGACTGGCCTTCCACTTCCACTTTGGCCAGCTCTTCCTGGGCCTTCTTCATGTTTTCCTGCATTTGCTGGGCCTGTTTCATCAGGCCGGCGATACCAGCTTTACCGAACATCGCGGTCACTCCTGTACGGGTTGAATGGTCTCGATGAGCAGCGTGGCGCCGAATTCGCGCACCATCTGCTGCACCACCGGATCGTT
Organism: Chromobacterium sp. Ag138; assembly: GCF_055181315.1. Lineage (NCBI taxonomy): Bacteria > Pseudomonadati > Pseudomonadota > Betaproteobacteria > Neisseriales > Chromobacteriaceae > Chromobacterium > Chromobacterium sp. Ag138. The sequence goes on along the minus strand of NZ_JBUPWA010000001.1, from coordinate 4,679,918 downwards.
TTGCATGCACTCGCGGGCGACGGCCAGCTGCTCCTGGCGCAGCCGGGCGTCGGTCATCGCCGGGGTTTCCATCCCCAGCTCCTCCACCGTCACCGCGAGATCCACCGCGTGGCCGAAGCGTTCGGCCAGCGCGGCTTTGAGTTTTTCCTGATAATCGCGTCCGCTCATGTGGCGGAAGCTCTCCGGCACCGCCAGCTCCAGGCGGTCCTGGCTCCAGTTCTTCAAGACGGCGTTGTGCGCCAGCATCCGCGCGGCGCCGAGCTTGACGCCCAGATCCGCCACCAGCCGCTGCCAGTCGCCGTCGAAACTGTAGCTGGACGGCTCATCCTCCAGCGGCGGTTGCTGCATGTAGGCCGGCATCGCGTCGTCGTCGGACCACGGCGCGTCGATACTCTCCTCCTCGTCGCGCTCGTCCTCCGCCTCCTGAACGGCAGCCGCAGGCGCGGCGTGAACCGGTGCCGGCTGCAAACGCGGCTCAAGCTGGATTTCCGGCTTGGGCTGCGCCGGCGGAGTCGGATCCGCCGCGACCGGCTGCGACCGGGGCGCGGGCTCTGGCTCCGGCTCGGCGGCCGGGGGGGATTCCGCTGCGGCGCGGGGCTTGCCTTGCGGCTGCCCGCCAATGCCGGCGGCCTGCAGCGCGCGCGCGGCCGGCGACATGCCCCGCTCCGCCGGCACCGAAGCGCTGGCGACCGACGCGGCGGACACTGACGCCGGCGCGGGGCGCGGCGACGAAACCGCCGCGGCCGGGCGCGCCGGCGCCGCGCTCTCCGCCGGCGCGACGACCGGATGGAAGGCCAGCATCCGCAGCAGCGCCATATTGAAGCCGGCATGCTCGTCCGGCGCCAGCGCCAGGTCCTTGCGGCCGTGGATGGCGATCTGGTAGTACAGCTGAACGTCCTGCGGCGCGATGGCGTCGGCCAGCGCGAACAAGGCTTCGCGCTCGGGCTCGTCGTCGGGCAGCGCCGCCGGCACCGTCTGCGCCAGCGCCAGTTGCTGCAACAGCACCGCCAGCTCGGACAGCGCGGAATCGAAGCTGACGCCGCGCTCGGCCAGGCGGTCGGCCTCGGCCATCAGCGCCGGGCCGTCGGCCGCGGCCAGCGCCTGCAGCAGGGTGAACAGATAGCGGCGGTCCACCGCGCCCAGCATCGCGCGCACGCCGTCTTCCCTGACCTCGCCCAGGCCGTAGGCGATGGCCTGGTCCAGCAGCGACTGCGCGTCGCGCATCGAGCCGGACGCGGCGCGGCCCAGCAGCGCCAGCGCCGGCGCCTCGTACTGGATGCCCTCGACGTCCAGCATGTGGGCCAGGTGGGTCGACACCTGCTGCGGCGTCATGTTGCGCAAGGAAAACTGCAGGCAACGCGACAACACCGTCACCGGCACCTTCTGCGGGTCGGTGGTGGCCAGGATGAACTTGACGTGGCCCGGCGGCTCTTCCAGCGTCTTCAGCATCGCGTTGAACGCGCTCTTGGACAGCATGTGCACTTCGTCGATGATGTAGACCTTGAAGCGGCCCATCGTCGGCGCGTACTGCGCGTTTTCCAGCACTTCGCGGATGTTGTCGATGCCGGTGTTGGACGCGGCGTCGATCTCCAGGAGGTCGACGAAGCGGCCGGTGTCGATCTGGCGGCAGGCCTGGCACTCGCCGCAGGGCTCTGCCGTGGTGCCGGTTTCGCAGTTCAGGCTCTTGGCCAGAATCCGGGCGATGGTGGTCTTGCCTACTCCCCGGGTGCCGGTCAGCAGGTAGGCGTGGTGGAGCCGCTGCTCTTTCAGGGCGTTGGAGAGGGCGCGCACCACGTGCTCCTGGCCGACCAGGTCGGCGAAGCGTTTGGGGCGCCACTTGCGGGCAAGGACTTGATAGCTCATGGGGGCGGATTTTAATGGGAATTGCCGCGCAAGGCGACAGGTTTCACCGGCGCGGCCTTCCAGGCGGCGCCGGCGTCTTGTTGCGGGAGCCCGCGGCTTACTGCGCGGCGGAGGCCGGGTCCGGCCGCTGCGCCAGCGACGCGTAGTAGCGCTGGCGCAGCTGGCCGGCGATCTCCTGCACCGCCTTGGCGTACAGCGTGCTGCGGTTGTAGCGGGTGATCGCGTAGAAATTGTTCAGGCCCAGCCAGTACTCGGTGACGCCGGGCGCGGTCTCCAGCGAGAACAGCACCGCCGGCACGTTGTCGGCCAGCGGGGTTTGCGGGGCCACGCCCATCTTGCGCAGATCGCCCACCGTGTAGCGCAGGTTGAATTTGTCGGCCAGCAGCTTGTCGACCTGGGCCTCCGGCGCCACGCTGGCCGGCGCCACGATGTCGTCGCCGTGCCTCCAGCCGTGCAGCTGGAAGTAATGGGCGACGCTGCCGATGGCGTCGTGCGGGTTGCTCCAGATGTCGCGGTGGCCGCTGCCGTCGAAGTCCACCGCCCACTTGCGGTAGCTGGACGGCATGAACTGCGGCAGGCCCATGGCGCCGGCGTAGGAGCCCTTCAGCGTCAGCGGATCCTTGCCCTCCTCCTTGGCCAGCAGCAGGAACTGGGTCAGCTCGCCGCGGAAGTACTCGGCGCGGCGCGGGTAATCGAAGCCTATGGTGGACAGCGAGTCCACCAGCCGGAAGCTGCCGGTGTTGCGGCCGTAATGGGTTTCCACGCCCAGGATGGCGACGATCACCTCCGGCGCCACGCCGTACTCGCGCTCGGCGCGCGCCAGGGCGTCGGCGTTTTCCTGCCAGAACGCGGTGCCGTCGACGATCAGCCTGTCGTTGACGGTCGTCGCGCGGAACTGGTACCACGGCCGCGAGGTGGACGGCTTGTCGAGGATGCGGATGATGTTGGGCTTCAGTTCCACATTGGCGAACACCGCCTCCAGCTCGGGGCGGTTGAACTGGCCTGCGGCCACCTGCTCGTCGATGTAGCGCTGCACGTCGGGGCGCGCCAGAAAGGCGGCGTCGGCCTGGGCTGGCGGAGCGGTAAAGGCCGCGCCGGCCAGGGCGGCGGCGATGGCCAGTTTCAACATCGATTTCATGATTCTGCTTTCTTTTGGGTATGGCTCGAGTTCATTCGCGGAAGGACAGCGCGTTGCTGACCAGACGGGCGGTGATGTCGACGATGGGAATGACCCGCTCATAGGCCATGCGGGTGGGGCCGACCACCCCCAGCGTGCCCACCACCTGGCCGTTGATGCAGTAGGGCGCGGTCACCACCGAGCATTCGTCCAGCGTCATGACTCCAGACTCCTCGCCGATGAAAATGTTCACCCCCTGCGCCTCCCGGCCCTGCGCCAGCAGTTTCAGGAGTTCGGTCTTGCGCTCGAACACGCCGAACAGCTCCCGCAGCCGCGACAGGTCGTCGGACAGGTCGTGCACCTGCAGCAGCCGCGAGCCGCCGCTCACCACCACGTCCTCGTTGCGCTTGGCCAGCGTCTGCTGGCCCAGCCTCACCGCGGCGGCCATCAGCTCGGCGATGTCGCCCTGCAGCTGCGCGAGCTCGCTCTCCACCCGCGACGTGACGGCGCTCAGGCCTTGTCCCGCGTAATGCTGGTTGATGAAGTTGCCGGCCTCCACCAGCTCCGACGGCGTGTAGTCGCGCTCGGTGTTCAACAGGTGGTTCTGCACGTCGCCGTCCAGCGTCACCAATATCATCAGCACGCGTCGATCGGACAGGCGCAGGAATTCGATCTGGCGGAAGGCGACGTCGCTGCGCTGCGGCGTCAGCACCACGCCGGCGAAGCTGGTCAGCTCGGACAGCAGCGACGACGCCGCCTGGGCGATGCGCTGCGGACTGTCCGGCTGCAGATTGGCCTCCAGCTCGTGGCGCGACAACTCGTCCAGCGGCCGTATCGTCAACAGCCGGTCGACGAACAGCCGGTAGCCGCGCGCGGTGGGAATCCGTCCCGCCGAGGTGTGCGGCGAGGCGATCAGGCCCATGTTTTCCAGATCGGCCAGCACGTTGCGCACCGTGGCCGACGACAGCTCCACCCCTGGCAGCAGCGACAGGGTCTTGGAGGCGACCGGCTGACCGTCGGCGATGTACCGTTCGATCAGCGCCTTCAGCAAATGTTGGGCGCGTTCGTTCATCATGTCCCCATTGTACACATCCTGCACCGCGCCAAAAGGGGGCGTGGCGCGGCTTTACGACCATGGCACGAAAACCGCCCTCCCCAAGCTGCTGTTAGCCCTCTGGTTTTCTGCGATAATCGCCCCCATCATTGGTCCGACTACCCCATTGGAGACAGCATGGCTTCCGAAGACAAGAGCAAGGCGCTGGCCGCTGCCCTGGCCCAGATTGAAAAGCAGTTTGGCAAGGGCTCGATCATGCGCATGAGCGACAACCAGATCACCGAAAACCTGCAAGTGATCTCCACCGGCTCGCTGACCCTGGACCTGGCGCTGGGCGTCGGCGGCCTGCCGCGCGGCCGCGTGGTCGAAATCTACGGCCCGGAATCGTCCGGCAAGACCACCCTGTGTCTGCAGGCCGTGGCCGAAGCGCAAAAACTGGGCGGCACCTGCGCCTACATCGACGCCGAAAACGCGCTGGACCCGGTCTACGCGCAGAAGCTGGGCGTCAACGTCGAAGACCTGCTGATCTCGCAGCCGGACACCGGCGAGCAGGCGCTGGAAATCTGCGACATGCTGGTGCGCTCCAGCGGCGTGGACGTGATCGTGGTCGACTCCGTCGCCGCCCTGGTGCCGAAGGCGGAAATCGAAGGCGAGATGGGCGACAGCCACGTCGGCCTGCAGGCCCGCCTGATGAGCCAGGCGCTGCGCAAGCTGACCGGCAACATCAAGCGCACCAACACCCTGGTGATCTTCATCAACCAGATCCGCATGAAGATCGGCGTGATGTTCGGCAACCCGGAAACCACCACCGGCGGCAACGCGCTGAAGTTCTACGCCTCCGTGCGCCTGGACATCCGCCGCACCGGCGGCATCAAGAAGGGCGAGGAAGTGATCGGCAACGACACCCGCGTCAAAGTGGTGAAGAACAAGGTTTCCCCGCCGTTCCGCCAGGCCGATTTCGAAATCCTGTACGGCGAGGGCATCTCGCGCCAGGGCGAAATCATCGAGCTGGGCGTCAAGCACGGCTTCATCGACAAGTCCGGCGCCTGGTACGCCTACAACGGCCAGAAGATCGGCCAGGGCAAGGACAACACCCGCGAATGGCTGAAGGCCAACCCGGCCATCGCCGAGGAAATCGAACGCAAGATCCGCGAAGCGGTGGGCATCAAGATCGAGATCAATGAAGCCCAAGGCGACGAAGAGTTCGCCGACGACGCCTTCGACGCCTGATGGCGGCGGAAGGCAAAAGCCTGAAGGCGCGGGCCGCCGAACTGCTGTCCCGCCGGGAATACACCCGGCAGGAACTGGTTCGGCGGCTCGCGCCTTTTGCTGACAGCGAGGAAGAGCTGAACGCGGCGCTGGACGAGCTGGCCGCCTCGAACTGGCAGTCGGACGACCGCTTCGCCCGCCAGTTCGCCAGCAGCAAGGGCGCCAAGTTCGGCAGCCGCCGCCTGGCGCAGGAAATGCGCCAGCGCGGCGTGGACAGCGAAACCATACGCGAGGCGCTGTCCGGCCAGGACGACCTTGCCAGCGCGCGCGAACAGTGGCGCAAGAAATTCGGCCGGTCGCCGGCCGACGCCGCGGAAAAGGCCAAGCAGTACCGCTTCCTGGCGCAGCGCGGCTTTCCCGCCGACGTGATCCGCCAGGTGCTGGCGGGCGGCGGAGACGACGACTTCTACGAGGATTGAGCCATGGCCACGCGCAGCATCGCCACCGAAATCGACATCGCCGCCAGCCCGGAGCGGGTGTGGCAGGTGCTGGCCGACTGGCGGCGCTACCCGGAATGGAACCCGTTCATCGTCGGCCTGCATGGCCGCCACGAAGCCGGCGCCCGGCTGGTGGCCACCCTCCACCCGCCGGGCGGACGCCGTCTGACTTTCCGGCCGCGGCTGAGCGAATTCGCCGCCGGCAGCCTGATGGCTTGGCGCGGCAAGCTGCTGCTGCCCGGCCTGCTGGACAGCGAGCACCGCTTCCGGCTGGAGCCGCTGGACGGCGGCGGCGCCCGCCTCCGACATGACGAGAATTTCTCCGGCATTCTGCTGCCGCTGGTCGGCGACGGATTGCTGGAACGCTCGCGCCAAGGCTTCCTGCAGATGAACCAGGCCTTGAAGCGGCGCTGCGAAGCGCTTGCCAGCCAGGCCCCGGCTTGACACAATCGATGGATTCGTCCTGGCACGGCGCCCGGACCAGATTTTGAAAATTGACCGAAAATCATGAAAACTTCTGAAATTCGCAAGAAATTCCTGGATTTCTTCGCCTCCAAAGGCCACCAGGTTGTTCCCTCCAGCAGCCTGATCCCCGGCAACGACCCGACGCTGATGTTCACCGTCGCCGGCATGGTGCAGTTCAAGGACGTGTTCCTGGGCTTCGAGAAACGCGATTACACCCGCGCCACCACCAGCCAGAAATGCCTGCGCGCGGGCGGCAAGCACAACGACCTGGAAAACGTCGGCTACACCGCGCGCCACCACACCTTCTTCGAAATGTTGGGCAACTTCAGCTTCGGCGACTACTTCAAGCGCGACGCCATCACCTTCGCCTGGGAATTCCTCACCGGCGAGCAATGGCTGGCCCTGCCTAAAGAAAAGCTGATGGTCACGGTGTACGCGTCCGACGACGAAGCCTACGACATCTGGCACAACACCGTCGGCGTGCCGGCCGACAAGATCGTCCGCATCGGCGACAACAAGGGCGCGCCGTACGCGTCCGACAACTTCTGGACCATGGGCGACACCGGCCCATGCGGCCCGTGCACCGAGATCTTCTTCGACCACGGCCCGTCCGTCGCCGGCGGCCCTCCGGGCAGCCCGGACGAGGACGGCGACCGCTTCATGGAGATCTGGAACAACGTCTTCATGCAGTTCAACCGCGACGAAGCCGGCACGCTGCATCCGCTGCCCAAGCCATCGGTCGACACCGGCATGGGCCTGGAGCGACTGTCCACCGTGCTGCAGCACGTGAAGTCCAACTACGAGACCGACGCGCTGGCCTGTCTGGTGCGCGCCGCCGCCCGCGAAACCGGCGTGCCGTACAGCCAGGATGTGCCGTCGCTGAAAGTGATCGCCGACCACATCCGCGCCTGCTCCTTCATGGTGGCCGACGGCATCCTGCCGTCCAACGAGGGCCGCGGCTATGTGCTGCGCCGCATCGCCCGCCGCGCGATCCGCCACGGCTACAAGCTGGGCCAGAAGGGTCTGTTCTTCCACAAGATCGTCGCCGACCTGGTCGCCGAGATGGGCGACGCCTATCCGGACCTGCGCGAGAAGCAGGCGCATATCGAAGACGCGCTGCGCGCCGAGGAAATCAAGTTCGCCGAGACGCTGGAAATCGGCATGGGCCTGGTGGACTCCGCGCTGGAAGGCGGCAAGAAGGCGCTGGACGGCGACACCATCTTCAAGCTGTACGACACCTTCGGCTTCCCGGTGGACCTGACCGCCGACATCTGCCGCGAGCGCGGCATCCACGCCGATCTGGAAGGCTTCGAGCGCGCGATGGAAGCGCAACGCGAGCGCGGCCGCGCCGGCTCCAACTTCAAGATGAGCGGCAAGATCGCCTACAACGGCGACGACACCCGCTTCCACGGCTATGACAAGTCCAGCGTCGACGCCAAGGTGCTGGCGCTGTACAAGGGCACCGAGCCGGTCGACAGCCTGTCCGCCGGCGACGAAGGCATCGTGGTGCTGGACCACACCGCCTTCTACGCCGAAGGCGGCGGCCAGGTGGGCGACGTCGGCGAAATCTCCGCCGCCGGCGGCATCGCCGCGCTGTTCGACGTGGCCGACACCCAGAAAATCCAGGGCGCGGCCTTCGGCCACAAGGGCAAGCTGGCCCGCGGCGCGCTGAAGGTGGGCGACGCCGTCACCGCCACCATCGACCTGCACCAGCGCCAGGCCAGCGCCCGCAACCACTCCGCCACCCACCTGCTGCACGCGGCATTGCGCCATGTGCTGGGCGCCCACGTGGCGCAGAAGGGCTCGCTGGTCAACCCGGAGCGCACCCGCTTCGACTTCGCCCACGGCGAAGCCGTCACCGCCGCGCAGATCGCCGAGCTGGAGCGCGTGGTCAACCATGTGATCGCCGCCAACTACGAGGTCAAGGCCGAGCTGATGAGCATGGAAGCCGCGCAGAAATCCGGCGCGATGATGCTGTTCGGCGAGAAGTACGGCGATGAAGTGCGCGTGCTGACCATGGGCGACTTCTCCGCCGAACTGTGCGGCGGCACCCACGTCAAGCGCACCGGCGACATCGGCCTGTTCAAGATCGTCGCCGAAAGCGGCGTGGCCGCCGGCGTGCGCCGGATCGAGGCTGTCACCGGCGAAGGCGCGCTGGCCTACATCCAGGCCCAGGACGCGCTGATCAAGGAAGCCGCCGGCGCGCTGAAGGCGCAGACCAGCGACGAGGTGGTCGCCAAGATCGGCGCGCTGCAGGACAACGTGAAGGCGCTGGAGAAAGAGCTGGCCAAGCTGAAGGGCCAGCTGGCCGCCTCCGCCGGCGACAGCCTGTCCGACGCCGCCGCCGACGTGAACGGCGTCAAGGTGCTGGCTGCCGAACTGCCGGGCGCCGACAACACCGCGCTGCGCGAAACGCTGGACAAGCTGAAGGACAAGCTGGGTTCCGCCGCCATCGTGCTGGCCGCCAAGGGCGACGGCAAGGTGGCGCTGGTGGCGGGCGTCACCGCCGACCTGACCGGCAAGCTGAAAGCCGGCGAACTGGTCAACTTCGTCGCCCAGCAAGTGGGCGGCAAGGGCGGCGGCCGTCCGGACATGGCCCAGGCCGGCGGCACCCAGCCGGAAAACCTGGACGCCGCGCTGAAAGGCGTGCAAGCCTGGGTGGCGGGCAAGCTGTAAACCGCCGCTGTTGCGCAGAACAAACGGCCGCATGGATTCCATGTGGCCGTTTTTCATATGTTCATAATTTCTGGTTACACTCGACGGCGGCCCATCCTCAGGAGCACGCCATGAGCGATACCGCATTCCGCCTCGCCGGCTGGGACGACCTCCCCGCCATCCGCCTGTTGTTGCAGCAAGCCTTCACCCCCTTGCAAGAGATATTGCCCAGCCGCCCCACCGCATTGGACGAAACCATAGGCAGCCTGACCGGACACCTGGCCAGCGGCAGCCAGATCTTCGTCGCCGAGCGCGGAGGACAGCCGCTCTCCTGCCTGCTGGTGCTGCCGCCCGACGATGGCTGCGCGGAAGTCAAGCGCGTCTGCACCCATCCGGATTGGCAAGGCCACGGCCTGGGATCGGCGCTGATGAGCCATGCGGAACGGCAGCTCAGCCTGCAGGGCGTGCAAAGGCTGAAACTGTCCACCCGCCGCCGCCTGCCCGACAACCTGCGCTTCTACCAGCGGCTGGGCTACAGCCAGAGCGCGATCCAGCCCTACCCGGCCGGCATCGACGACGAGCGCATCGAACTGAGCAAGACGCTGGCGGCAGCCTGAGCGTCTTGTAATAGCCGGAACAATTCAAACCAACAAAATCTGTGAGTTTGTTTCAAGTCAAAGCACGAGAAATCATAAATTACTAATATAACCATGCTTCTTATGGCTTCTCCTTTGTTGTTTGCTTCGATGCCCCGGTACCCCCGGGGCTCTTTTTTTGTCCGTCGCGCTTATAGTGGGAAATGAAAACATGCTGCCGCACCGGAGACATCCATGCGCGTCGCCCTCATCGCCCTGCTCTGCCAATTCCTGGCCCTGCCCGCCCGCGCGGAAGCGCCGCCTCCCGAACTGTTCGCCCTGACCGAGTCCCTGCCCCCTCTCAGCTATGAGGAGGGAGGCGAACACAAAGGCTTTTCCAACGAATTGCTGCGGATGATGCTGCGCGAGAGCGGCTTGCGCGCCGTGATTGAAGTCAAGCCATGGAGCCGGGCACTGAGGGAGGCGCAGCAAACGCCCAATACCCTGCTCTATCTGACGGTCAGAACGCCGGAACGCGAAGCGTGGTTCAAATGGATAGGCCCGGCGCTGCCGCTGCCGATCGAGGTATTCCGGCTGGCCGGACCGCATGCGCCGCCGCCATCGCCGGACGAGATCCGGCGGGCCAAGATCGCGGTGGCGCGCGACACCCCGGGAGAGAAGATACTGGAGGAAAAGGGCCTCGCCGCCAACGACAATCTGGTGCTGACCAACGATGAGGCCCAATCGGCCAAACTGCTGTACGCGCGCCGCGTCCAGTTCAGCGCCGGCGTCGGCCTGTTCCAGCGCTACGCCGCGCGCCAGCAGGGGCAAAATCCGGAACGGCTGGAGCCGGTGCTGGTTCTGGACGACCGCACCCGCTTCTATTTCGCGCTGCAGAAAGACAGCAAGCCGGAATACGCCGCCCGGCTGCAGGCGGCGCTTGACAAGATCAAGCAGGATGGCCGCTACGCCGCGCTGCTGAAGGGTTACAGCCATCCATAGGCAGCAAGCGGCAAAGGAAGGTCGACGCAGAATCGAGCTTCGTCAAACGCCAGCGCCGCTGACAAAAGCCCCTAGCCAAGGCGCGCCGACGCAGACAGTACGCATGGCACGACAAGGAGGCTCAACGCAGGATAGGGGCTTTTGTCAGCGGCGCAAAAAATTACAGCACCAGCTTGCCGCCCGCCAACGCCAACATCACCGCCAGCGCTGGCCGCAGCCAGTGGTCCGACAGTCGGCCGGCCAAGCGGCTGCCCAGCCAGATGCCCGGCAGGGAGCCGCTGAGCAGCTTCAGCAGCAGCACCCAATCCAAATGGCCCATGCCGGCATGGCCCAGGCCGGCGACTAGCGTCAGCGGCACCGCATGGGCGATTTCGGTGCCGACCAGCCGCGAGGTGGGCAGGGCCGGGTACAGCATGAACAGCGCCAAGGTGCCCAGCGCCCCGGCGCCGATCGAGCTCAGCGTCACCAGCACGCCCAGCATCACGCCCACCAGCGCCGTCGGCCACCAGCGGCCATCGGCGCCCAGCTTGGCGGCATGATGGCCGCCGATCTTCAGCAGCCAGGGTTTGAACAGAATGGCGAAAGCCGTCAGCAGCAACGCCAGCCCCAGCACGAAGCGGAACAGCGCGTCCATCACCTGGGCCGGCACGTGCAGCCAGGACAGCAGGCCAAGCGTCAGCAGGGCGGCCGGCACGCTGCCCAGCGACAGGTGCCAGGTGATGCGCCAATCGATGTGGCGCTGCTTGTGGTGGACCGCCACGCCGCCGGCCTTGGTCACCGCGGCGTACAGCAGGTCGGTGCCGACGGCGGTCGCCGGCGAAATGCCGAACCACAGCAGGATGGGCGTCATCAGCGAGCCGCCGCCCACGCCGGTCAAGCCGACGATGAAACCGACGGCCAGACCCGCCATCGTATATCCCAAATCCATGGGAGCCCCCATTCATGCTGCAAGATGTCGTTGATCCTACGCGCTTTGCTTATAACAATTTAGACCAATTAGCTACAACTTTATGATCAAGAAAACTAACCCATGCCTCCATGCAGGTTTCACCGCAACGTCAAGCCGGCGTAACACGGCTCGACTATGTTTCGATATGAACAAAACGACAAGGAACGCCACAGCCCCTTCCCGATTTACACCCAAGTGCTTTACAAACCAGGCAAATCGCGTCAACTTGATACTGTCAGGGCGCAGCCTGACCGCTTGCGACACCCAACAGCACGCCAGCCGCCAGGCCCCCTGAGAAGCCCACGTTTCGAGATCGAAAGGTGCAGGATGATTTCTCGTATCCCCCTGAGCGTTCGCAGAAAACAAGCCCGTGACCAACATGAAAGCTTTCTCTACGCAGTAGCCAAGCCCCAGCTGAGCGACGAGGAACGATCCCGCCAGCAGAAGGTCCGCCAGCGCGCGCACGACCGCGATGACGCCCGCTTCCTCGCCGATCGCTGCGACGATCTGTTCTGAACCCCTCCGCCCGGGGCCGCTGTGGCCCCTACAGCCTTCCCCGCCCAAGGCTGAGCGCCTCCTGTTTTTCTTTACATCCCTCTCTCCCGCCCTAACGGCCCGTTGATGCCCGACGGACAAAGCCTCCAAACTCGCAGACATCCCGGCTCTCCAGCTAAAGAAAATCAAAAAAATAGCCAAACCGCTAATTAATCGATCAAAAAATTGTCAATTGAGATAATTTTTATAGTTTCTTTATGTCGCCCAGCGCTCTTTTGTCAGGTTTTTGACGCCGGTTTGATTACCTTCCACATCGCACATTACGCATGGAGATTTTCATTATGGATCTGCTCTACCTGGGCCTCATCGCGCTGTTCGGCGCGCTGACTTGGCTCTTGATCGCAGCCTGCGACCGTTTGGGAGGCAAGCAATGACTGCCTGGTACTTGATCAGCGCCTTGCTGGCGCTGGGACTGTTTGTCTACCTGATCTACGCATTGGTCAAACCGGAGAATTTCTAATCATGAGCACACCCGCCATGCTGCAACTGGGCTTGTTCCTGGTTGTGCTGATCGCGCTGGCTTGGCCGCTGGGCGCTTACATGACGCGCGTCATGCAGGGGGAAAATGTCGGGCCGGTCCGCTTCTTCGCTCCGCTTGAGCGCGCCTTCTACCGCCTGGCCGGCATCAAGCAGGATGAGGAGATGGGCTGGCGCGGCTACGCGGTGGCGCTGATCCTGTTCAACGTGCTGGGCGTGGCCGCCGTCTACGCGCTGCAACGGCTGCAAGGCATGCTGCCGTTCAATCCGCAGGCGATGGCCGCGGTATCGCCGGACTCCTCGTTCAACACCGCCATCTCCTTCGTCACCAACACCAACTGGCAAGGCTATGGCGGCGAAACCACGATGAGCTACCTGACCCAGATGCTGGGCCTGACGGTGCAGAACTTCGTGTCCGCCGCCACCGGCGCCGCCGTGGTGATCGCGCTGATCCGCGGCTTCGCCCGCCACAGCAGCGCCAAGATCGGCAACTTCTGGGTGGATGTCACCCGGATGACGCTGTACGTGCTGCTGCCGCTGTCGCTGGTGTTCGCGCTGGTTTTCACCCAGCAGGGCGCCATCCAGAACCTGTCCGCCTACAAGGACGTCCATACCGTCGAAACCGTCAAATACCAGCAGCCCAAGCAGGACGCCAAGGGCAACCCGGTGCTGGGCAAGGACGGCAAGCCGGTGATGGAGGACAAGACCAGCCAGACGCAGACGCTGCCGATGGGCCCGGTGGCCTCGCAGGAAGCGATCAAGATGCTGGGCACCAACGGCGGCGGCTTCTTCAACGCCAACTCCGCCCACCCGTATGAAAATCCGACCCCGCTGGCCAACTTCCTGCAGGACATCGCGATCTTCCTGATCCCGGCCGCGCTGTGCTTCCTGTTCGGCCGCATGGTCGGCGATCGCCGCCAGGGCTGGGCCATCCTCGCCGCGATGACCATCATGTTCGCCACCGCGGTAGTGGTGGAAACCAGCGCCGAGCAAGCCGGCGTGCCGCAATACAGCTCGCTGGGCATAGACCAGCGCGCCAGCCAGCTGCAATCCGGCGGCAATATGGAAGGCAAGGAAGCCCGCTTCGGCATCATCGACACTTCGCTGTTCGTCGCCGTGACCACCTCCGCCTCCTGCGGCGCGGTCAACGCGATGCACGATTCGCTGACGCCCGTCGGCGGCCTGGTGCCGATGTTCCTGATGCAGCTGGGCGAAGTCGTGTTCGGCGGTGTCGGCTCCGGCCTGTACGGCATGCTGATCTTCGCGATCCTGGCGGTGTTCATCGCCGGCCTGATGGTGGGCCGCACGCCGGAATACCTGGGCAAGAAGATCGAAACCTACGAGATGAAGATGACCGCGATCACCATCCTGGTGACGCCGACCCTGGTGCTGGCGCTGACCGCGATCGCCGTCAGTCTGGCGGCGGGCAAAGCCGGCATCGCCAATCCGGCCGCGCACGGCTTCAGCGAGATCCTGTACGCGTTCACCTCGGCCGCCAACAACAACGGCAGCGCCTTCGCCGGCCTGTCCGCCAACACGCCGTTCTACAACATCATGACCGGCATCGCGATGTTCTTCGGCCGCTTCTTCATGATCGTGCCCATCCTGGCGATCGCCGGCTCGCTGGCCGCCAAGAAGCGCCTGGCCGTCACCGGCGGCACCCTGCCGACCCATGGCCCGCTGTTCGTGGTATTGCTGATCGGCACCGTGCTGCTGGTTGGCGCGTTGAACTATGTTCCGGCCCTGGCACTGGGTCCGGTGGTTGAACATCTGCAGATGATCGCCGCCCGCTAAGCGCCCGTCAGTCAAGGAAACTCGATATGAACGACAAGAATCATTCCAAACCGCTGGCGGCCTCCCCCGCCGCCAGCCACAAGAGTGCGAGCAAGTCGATGTTCGACCCGGCGCTGGTGAAGCCGGCCATCGCCGACTCGTTCAAGAAACTGTCGCCGCGCACCCAATGGCGCAACCCGGTGATGTTCGTGGTGTACGCGGGCAGCATCCTGACCACTGGCCTGTGGATACAGTCGCTGGGCGGCCAGGGCGAAGCCCCGTCCGGCTTCATTCTGGGCATCGCGTTGTGGCTGTGGTTCACCGTGCTGTTCGCCAACTTCGCCGAGGCGCTGGCCGAGGGCCGCAGCAAGGCCCAGGCCGCCAGCCTGCGCTCCGCCAAGAAGAACGTGGTGGCCAAGAAGCTGGCCGGCGGCAATCACGGCGCGGCCAAGAGCATCGTCGACGGCGCCAGCCTGCGCAAGGGCGACTACGTGCTGGTGGAAGCCGGCGACGTGATCCCGGTGGACGGCGACGTGATCGAAGGCGTGGCCTCGGTGGACGAATCGGCCATCACCGGCGAATCGGCGCCGGTGATCCGCGAGTCCGGCGGCGACTTCTCCTCGGTCACCGGCGGCACCCGCGTGCTGTCCGACTGGATCGTGGTGAAGATCACCGCCAACCCGGGCGAAACCTTCCTCGACCGCATGATCGCGATGGTGGAAGGCGCCAAGCGCCAGAAGACGCCGAACGAGATCGCGCTGACCATCCTGCTGGTGGCGCTGACCATCGTGTTCCTGATCGTCACCGTGACGCTGCTGCCGTTTTCGCTGTTCAGCGTGGACGCGGCCAAGGCCGGCACGCCGATCAGCATCACCACCCTGGTGGCGCTGCTGGTCTGCCTGATTCCGACCACCATCGGCGGCCTGCTGTCCGCCATCGGCGTGGCCGGCATGAGCCGCATGATGGGCTCCAACGTGATCGCCACCTCCGGCCGCGCGGTGGAAGCCGCCGGCGACGTGGACGTGCTGCTGCTGGACAAGACCGGCACCATCACGCTGGGCAACCGCCAGGCGTCGACCTTCATTCCGGCGCCGGGCGTATCGGAGAAAGACCTGGCCGACGCCGCCCAGCTGGCGTCCTTGGCCGACGAAACGCCGGAAGGCCGCAGCGTGGTGGTGCTGGCCAAGCAGAAGTTCAACCTGCGCGAACGCCAGCTGGCCAGCCATGAAGCCGTGTTCATCCCGTTCACCGCGCAAACCCGGATGTCCGGCATCGACTACGACGGCCGCCAGATCCGCAAGGGCGCCATCGACGCCATCCGCCGCCACATCGCGGAACAAGGCGGACAGTTCCCGGACGCGCTGGCGAAAAGCGCAGAGGAAGTGGCCCGCCGCGGCTCCACCCCGCTGCTGGTGGCCGAAGGCGACCGCGCGCTGGGCGTGATCGAGCTGAAGGACATCGTCAAGGGCGGCATCAAGGAACGCTTCGCCGAGCTGCGCCAGATGGGCATCAAGACGGTGATGATCACCGGCGACAACCCGCTGACCGCCGCCGCCATCGCCGCCGAGGCCGGCGTGGACGACTACCTGGCCGAGGCCACGCCGGAAGCCAAGCTCAAGCTGATCCGCAGCCATCAGGCCGAAGGCAAGCTGGTGGCGATGACCGGCGACGGCACCAACGACGCCCCGGCGCTGGCCCAGGCCGACGTGGCGGTGGCGATGAACACCGGCACCCAGGCGGCCAAGGAAGCCGGCAACATGGTGGATCTGGACTCCAATCCCACCAAGCTGATCGAGATCGTCGAAATCGGCAAGCAGATGCTGATGACGCGGGGCTCGCTGACCACCTTCTCCATCGCCAACGACGTGGCCAAGTACTTCGCCATCATCCCGGCGGCGTTCGCCAGCACCTATCCGCAGCTGAACGCGCTGAACGTGATGGGTCTGAACAGCCCGGCCTCGGCCATCATGTCGGCGGTGATCTTCAACGCCGTCATCATCGTGGCGCTGATTCCGCTGGCGCTGAAGGGCGTGAAATACCACGCCCGAAGCGCGGCCGAACTGCTGCGCGGCAACCTGCTGGTCTACGGCCTGGGCGGCCTGCTGGTGCCCTTCGCCGGCATCAAGCTGATCGACATGCTGCTGGGCGCGATGGGCCTGGTGTAAGCGGCGGCCGCGGTTCCCGGCATGCCGGGAGCCCGGCGACGCGGCGCGCTCCGCGCCAACAGAATGGAAAGGATTATCATGAAAGTCATTCGTCCCCTGCTGGTGGTATTCGGCGGCCTGTCGCTGATCACCGGCCTCGCCTACCCGCTCGTCACCACCGGCATCGCCCAGGCGGCGTTCCCGGCCCAGGCCAACGGCAGCCTGATCGAGAAAGACGGCAAGGTGGTGGGCTCGCGCCTGATCGGCCAGAATTTCGCCGGCGAGCAATACTTCTGGGGCCGCCCGTCGGCCACCAGCCCGATGCCCTACAACGCCGGCAACTCCGGCGGCTCCAACCTGGGGCCGACCAATCCGGCGCAGCTGGCCGCGGTGAAAGGCAATGTGGAAGCCATCCGCAAGGCGCACCCGACCCAGACCGGCCCGGTGCCGGTGGACTTGGTGACCGCGTCCGCCAGCGGCCTGGACCCGGAAATCTCGGTGGCCTCCGCCTATTACCAGATTGACCGCGTCGCGGCCGCGCGTAAACTGCCGGCAGACGCGGTGCGCAAGCTGGTCGACAGCCGCATCGTCGGCGAAACCTTCGGCTTGCTGGGCGAGCCGCGCATCAACGTGCTGGAGCTGAATCTGGCGCTGGACGAACTCTCCAAGAAGGCTTAAACCCGCATGACCGATCAGCGCCCCGACCCGGATGCCCTGCTGGATGAACTGAAGCGCGAAGAGCTGGAGGCGCATCGCGGACGCCTGAAGATTTTCTTCGGCGCCTGCGCCGGCGTCGGCAAGACCTTCGCCATGCTGGCCGCCGCGCGGGTCAAGCAACAGGAAGGGGTCAAGGTGCTGGTCGGCGTGGTGGAAACCCATGGCCGCAAGGAAACCGCGGCCCAGCTGGACGGCCTGGAAGTGCTGCCGCCCAGCCGGATCGAGTACAAGGGCCGCGCGCTGTCGGAATTCGACATCGACGCGGCGCTGGCCATCAATCCGCAACTGATCCTGATCGACGAGTTCGCCCACTCCAACGCCCCCGGCTCGCGCCACCCCAAGCGCTGGCAGGACGTGGAAGAGCTGCTCGCCGCCGGCATCGACGTCTACACCACTCTCAATGTGCAGCATTTGGAGAGCCTTAACGATGTGGTCGGCCAGATCACCGGCATCATCGTCAGGGAAACGCTGCCCGACCATGTGTTCGACATGGCCGATGAAGTCTCTCTGGTGGACCTGCCGCCGGACGAGCTGCTGTCCCGCCTGGCCGCCGGCAAGGTCTATCTGCCGCAGCAGGCCGAGCGCGCGGTCAAGAATTTCTTCCGCAAGGGCAATTTGCTGGCGCTGCGCGAGCTGGCCCTGCGCCGCACCGCCGACCGCGTCGACGCGCAGATGCGCGCCTACCGCGCCGACCAGTCGATCAAACCGGTCTGGCACGCGCGCGAGCGGCTGCTGGTCTGCGTCGGCCCCGGCCCGGGCACGGAAAAGCTGGTGCGCAGCGCCAAACGGCTGGCCGCCAACCTGGATGCCGACTGGATCGCCGTCTACGTGGAGACGCCCAAGCTGCAGCGGCTGCCGGAAGAGCAGCGCGCGCGGATCTTGAAGGGGCTGAGGCTGGCGCAGGAGCTGGGCGCCGAAACCACGGTGCTGGGCGGCAGTTCGCTGGCCGCCACCTTGCTGGCCTACGCCCGCACCCGCAACGTATCCAAGCTGGTGGTGGGCAAATCCAACCGCGGCTGGATCGCCCGGCGGTGGGAAGGCTCGCTGGTCGCCGAGCTAAGCCGCCTGTCCGGCGATGTCGACGTCTACGTGGTGGCGCATGAGCTGGAGGAAGACGCGGACAAACGCGGCAAGCGCGTGCCCAGCCTGCTGTTCAGTGACAGCGAGTCCGGCAACGCCGCGCGCGGCTACCTGGCCGCCGCCGCCATCTGCTTCGCCACCACCGAGCTCAACCACCTGCTGGTGCCCTACTTCGCGCTCTCCAACGTGATCATGGTGCACCTGCTGGCGGTGGTGCTGATCGCCACCCGCTACGGCCGCGGCCCCGGCGTGCTGGCGTCCTTCCTGTCGGTGGCGGCGTTCGATTTCTTCTTCGTGCCGCCGCAGCTGTCGTTCGCGGTGTCCGACACCCAGTACCTGCTGACCTTCATCGTGATGCTGGTGGTGGCGCTGATCATCAGCCAGCTGACCGCCCGCTTCCGCTTCGAAGCCACCATCGCCACCTACCGCGAGCGCCGCACCCGCGCGCTGTACGACCTGGGCCGCGAACTGGCCGGCGCGCTGACCGCCTCGCAAATCATCGAAACCGCGGTCGGCCGGCTGGAGCCGCTGTTCCGCGCCAAGGTGATGCTGTTCATTCCCGACAGCGAGGACCGCCTGCGCGCCGCCACCGACAGCGGCAACGACGCCGACGCCGGCGTCGCGCAGTGGGTGTTCGACAACCAACAGCCGGCCGGCCTCGGCACCAACACGCTGCCGTCCAACGCCGCGCTCTATGTGCCGCTGAAAGCGCCGATGCGGGTGCGCGGCGTCATCGCGCTGTTGCCGGAGGAAACCGTCCACCCCTTCCTGCCGGAGCAACAGCGGCTGCTGGAGACGTGCGCCGCCCAGATCGCGCTGGCGCTGGAGCGGGTGCATTACGTGGAAGTGGCCCAGGACGCCATCGTGGCGATGGAGTCGGAGCGGCTGCGCAACAGCGTGCTGTCGGTGGTGTCCCACGACCTGCGCACGCCGCTGACCAATATGCTGGGCATGGCCAATATGCTGAACGCCCCCGCCCTGCCGCCGGGCCAGCAAGCCGAAATCGCCCAATCCATCCAGGACGAGGCGCTGCGCATGACCAAGCTGGTGACCAATCTGCTGGACATGGCCAAGCTGCAGTCCGGCGTCAAGCTGAACAAGGAATGGCAGCTGCTGGACGAAGTCGTCGGCAGCGCCGTGCGCGCCTGCGAGCGCAGCCTGCGCCACCACAAGCTGGAGCTGGATCTCAGCCGCGACCTGCCGGTGCTGGAATACGACGCGGTGCTGATCGAGCGCGTGCTGGTCAACCTGCTGGAGAACGCCGGCAAGTACACGCCGGCCGGCTCGCGCATCGAACTGGCCGCCCGCCACGACGGCGACAAGGTGCGCATCACCGTCACCGACGACGGTCCGGGCCTGCCCGCCAGCATGGAGCACCGCGCCTTCGACAAATTCACGCGCGGCGCGCCGGAATCCACCACGCCCGGCGTCGGCCTGGGCCTGGCCATCTGCCGCGCCATCATTGAAAACCACGGCGGAACGATAGAAGCCGGCAATGCCCGTCCGCACGGCGCCCGCTTCTCCTTCACGCTGCCGGCCGGCTCGCCCCCCGCGCTGCCGCCGGACGATGCCTGAAACCACAAGAGCGACAAGACATGAACGACCCACCCATTTCCGTAGTGATCATCGAAGACGAAAAGCCGATCCGCCGCTTCCTGTCGGCGGCGCTGGAAGAGGAGAATCTTACCGTCTTCGAGGCCGAGACCGGCAAGCAGGGACAGATAGAGGCGGCGACCCGCAAGCCCGATCTGGTCATTCTGGACCTGGGCTTGCCGGACATGAACGGCATAGACGTGATCAAGAGCCTGCGCGAGTGGAGCGACATCCCCATCCTGGTGCTGTCGGCCCGCACTCAGGAGACCGAGAAAGTGGCGGCGCTGGACGCCGGCGCCGACGATTACCTGACCAAGCCCTTCGGCGTCGCCGAATGCCTGGCTCGAATCCGTGTGCTGCTGCGCCGACGCATCCATGGCAGCGCGGCGGCGCAGCAAACTTTCCAGTTCGGCGACATCAAGGTGGATCTGGTGAACCGCCTGGTGCACAAGGGCGAAACGCCGGTGCATCTGACGCCCATCGAATATCGGCTGCTGTCCACGCTGATCCGCAACGCCGGCAAGGTCATCACCCACCGCGAGCTGCTGCTGGCGGTATGGGGGCCGTCGTTCTCCGAGCACAACCAATATCTGCGCGTCTACATGGGGCATCTGCGGCAAAAACTGGAAGACAATCCGGCGATGCCGCGCCACATCGTCACCGAGACCGGCGTCGGCTACCGGCTGGTGGAGCAGGAGCTGCGCCAGCCTGCGGACTGAAAGACCCGGCCCGTCAGCGCGCGGCGGCGCCGGACAGCAGCATGCCGATGAAGGCGTCGATGTCGCGCTCGGCATCCAGTTGATCGGTCAACAGCCGATACCAACAGAAGCCGAATATCATGTCCAGCAACAGCTCCAGGTCGGCGTCCGCCGCCAGCTCGCCGCGACGCGCCGCGCTTTCCAGCAGCTGGCGCGGCAGCTCTCGCCGGCGGCCCATGAATTCGTTCTTCATCTGCAGCAAGGTCTGCGGGTCCAGCTGCGCCTCGGCGATCACGCTGCGGAACGCCTCGCCGCAGATCGAAGATCGCCATACCCGCCACAGATTGTGCAACAGAAAAGACAGATCCTCCTTCAGCGAGCCGCATTCCGGAAACTGCCTCACCTGCCCGCTTTCGCTTTCATATACCTCGGCGATCAGCGCCGCCTTGTTCGGCCACCAGCGATAGATGGTGGGCTTGCTGGCGCCCGCGCGCCGCGCCACCGACTCGATGCTGATGCCGCAGTAGCCGACTTCCTTGAGGATTTCTATCGTCGAAGCCAGGATCGCCTGATGCGTCTGCGGATTGCGCGCCGCCCCGGTCGAGCTTCTGATGGTGTTCTGCGACATGGAAAGCCATCCTCCTATTCTATTCATGATGAAGTGCCGCCGGCGCTCTGGCGCGCCTCTCCGGCAGATCTCGGCGCGGCATGGAAAGCTGCGCGGGCATGATAGCAAGACGGCCTGGGCGGCTTCTTAATCGAAAGAAAAACGAAACGTTTCGTTTTATTATCAAGAACGCGCACACAATGAAATGACGGCACCTGCGGACCATGAGCGCCTACCGCGCCGACATCCCGGCCTTGGCAATACAAGGAAAGGAATCGGCACCTGCGCGCGAGGCGACTGCGCCGAGATCAAAAATATCGTGAGCGGCAACATATCACCGAACCACCCGGCCGCAACACCCATCGCCGCCGCCTCCCGCCTCTTCTTCGCAAAAAAACAACAATGAATCGGCAAATCCCGCAGGTTGAAAATTAATTCAAAAATAAAATTCATATTAAAACAATATCAAAACAAACAAACTCAACTCCATCCGACGGCCCAACCTGACCTCCATCACCCAACAAGATTCCCAATCAAAAAACCTTGCCCTCGAACAACAAAACCATACAAGCGACAACAAAAATTTCCAACCCAAGCAAAAACTGTCCACTTTTCATCAATTGCGCGGCAAAAAAATCCCACTTTGCTTAGTCTAGATTGATTAATCATCAAGACAAACCAGACTAGAACAGACATTCACGCCGCGCTCACATCTGCCGTCCGGCATCGAATAATTCAAATCTTCAACCCTCATAAAGTTTCAACTCATTTATTTCAAACGTGAAAAAGATAATTGCTGTTCGGCTGAAATTATAAGTTCACGAAATTTACCATTGACACAAAATGCCATCGGCATGCTAACTAAAAAAAGGAAACGGTACGTTTCGTATTTTTTAGCGGCATGCCCATTCCATCGTGCCGGAAGCTTAGGCGCGGAAGCAGGCCACGCCGCCCACGCACAACCCGTTTAGCGAAAAGGAAGCGCCATGAAGAAGGCAGGCATAGTGAGCTATGGCAGCGCCGTCCCGGTTTGCCGGCTCAAGATAGAAGACGTCGTGGACGTCTGGAAAAACACCGAGGCCGCGCTGGTGCGCGACCATCTGGGGGTCAGCGAGCGCGCGGTGCTGCAACCCGACGAGGACGTGATCACGCTGGGCGTGCTGGCCGCGCAGCGCGCGCTGGAGCACGGCGGACATCCCAGGCTGGACGCGCTGTACCTGGGCACCTGCACCAACCCGTACGAATCCCGCGCCTCCGCCGCCGTGATCCTGGAAATGCTGGGCCAAGGCTATGACCTGTACTGCGCCGACATCCAGTTCGCCGGCAAATCCGGCACCTCCGCGCTGCAGATCGGGCAGGCGCTGGTCGCCGCCGGCATGGCGGAGCACGCGTTGATCGTCGCAGCCGACGCCATCGGCCGCCACACCGCGCCGGGCGATCTGACCGAGTCCTACGCCGGCGCCGGCGCCGCCGCGCTGGTGCTGGGCAGCGGCAAGGTCATCGCCGAGATCGACGCCACCTTCTCCTGCGCCGCCGACGTCGCCGACAACATCCGCCCGCAAGGCGAGCGCTACATCCGCTCCGGCATGGGCCTGGGCTCGGACAAGAACGGCATCGGCCTGGAAGAGCAGACCCGCCGCGCGGTGCGCGGCCTGCTGGACAAATTGAAGGCTTCGCCGTCGGACTTCGATTACGCGGTGTTCCAGCAAAACGTGGCATCGACGCCGCGCTCGCTGGGCCGCCAGCTGGGCTTCGCCGCCGAGCAGGTGGAAGCGGCGCTGTTCGCCGGCAGCGTCGGCGATACCGGATCGGCAAGCCCGCTGCTGGGCCTGATCCAGGTGCTGGACCAGGCCCAGCCCGGCCAACGCATCCTGCTCGCCTCCTACGGCTTCGGCGCAGGCAGCGACGCCGTGGCGCTGACGGTGACCGACGAAATCGTCGAACACCAGCGCCGCGCCAAGCCGCTGGCCGCGCAACTGGCCGCCAAGCGCCACATCGATTACGGCACCGCGATCAAGTACGAGTTCAAGTACCTGCGTCCGGACTACGCCCTGACCGCCTACCTCTGAGATCGAGCAACAGGAGAATAATCATGAGCGCACGACGCGTCGCCATCGTGGCCGCGGCCTACACGCCCAAGCCGGGCAGCAGCCGGGTCCGCCAAACCTTCAAGGAAATGATCGTCGAATCGTCCTACCAGGCCTTGTCCAACGCCGGCATGGACGCCCGCGAAATCCAGGGCGTGGCCTATGGCTACCACGGCGAGGGCATTTCGGAGTACGGCGGCCTGGGTCCGACCATTTCCGACACGCTGGGCGTCAGCCCCGCCCCCACCTTCATCACCAGCTCGAACTGCACCAGCAGCTCGGTATCGTTCCAGATGGGCCACCAGATGGTCGCGTCCGGCGAGTACGACATCGTGCTGTGCGGCGGTTTCGAGAAGATGACCGACCATTTCAACTACGCCGAATACATCGGTTCCAGCACCGAGTGCGAGTACGACTACTTCCTCGGCATCTCGCACACCGACGCCTTCGCGCTGGCCACCTCGGAATACTTCCATCGCTACGGCTACGCCGGCCGCGAAGCCGACGTGCTGGCCGCCTTCGGCCGCCAGATGCGCGTCTACGCCCACAACACGCCGACCGCCACCCGCTACGGCCAGCCCATTCCCTCGCTGGAAGAGCTGAAAAAGAGCGAGGCGCACGGCTCCATGCTGGCCTGGGGCGAGGCCAGCGGCTGCGCGATCCTGGTGGCCGAGCACCTGGCGCACAAGTACACCGACAAGCCGGTGTTCATCAAAGGCTGCGCCTACACCGGCGTGTCGCACTACTTCGGCACCCGCTACCACAATCCGACGCTGCGCCACCCCGGCCTCGCCACCGACACCGGCATGGCGCTGTCCGCCAACTCCGTCGCCTGCGCCGAGATCGCCTACAAGAAAGCCGGCATCAGCGCCAAGGACATCGACGTGGCCCAGGTTTATGACCTCTTGGGCGCCGGCCTGATCCAGATGGAGTCGATGGGCATCTGCAAGCCCGGCCAGGCCGGCCACTTCGTGCTGGAGGGCGGCATCGCCATCGACGGCGAAACCCCGCTGAACACCGACGGCGGCAACATCGGCCGCGGCCACGCCTCCGGCTGCGACGGCATCCTGCACATCACCGAGCTGTTCCGCCAGCTGCGCGGCGAATCCGACAACCAGGTGAAGAACGCGCGCATCGCGGTATCGCAGAACCTCGGCGGCTACGCCGCCCACAACTCGGTCATCGTACTGGGCAACGAATAAGGAGCGTAAGCATGTCCCTGTATCCGGAACACATCCACCGCATGACCACCGCCAGCATGCTGCGCGAATGGCGCGAGCATGGCGGCAAGTACCGACTGGAAGGCACGCGCTGCAAGGCGTGCGGCGAAATCTTCTTCCCGCGCCGCAGCGTGTGCGGCGCCTGCAATTCGCTGAGCGTGGAAACCTACCGCTGCGCCCGCGCCGGCGTCATCGTCGCGCTGTCGGAAGCCGCCAACCCCATTCTCGCCGGCATGGGCTACGGCGAGACCGTGCCGCGCCACATGGCGATGCTGAAGCTGGACGACGGCATCGGCCTCGCCTCCGAAGTGGTGGACGTGCTCGACCCGTCCCGGCTGAAAATCGGCGCCCGCGTGCGCATGGTGCTGCGCAAGCATGTGCGCGAGAGCAATCTGGCCTGGCAATACGCCTACAAGTTCGTGCTGGAAGACTGATCCCGGCCGGGCGGGACGCGTCGCCCCGCCCGGCGCCCTGAATGAAAACAACGCCACCCGAATCTTAGCCACTCACTGATATAAAGGTCCGAACCATGTCCACGCTCTGCCAACCGTCCGTGCTGTTCCCGCAATACAAGATCACCCAGGCCCAGATGATCGAGCACCTGGAAGAACTGCACGGCGATCACCCGCGCCTCCCGCTGGCGCGCAGAATGATCCAGAACACCGAGGTGAACACCCGCCACCTGGTGCTGCCGATCGACGAATTGTCGGTGCACACCGGCTTCACCCACCGCAGCATCGTCTACGAGCGAGAGGCGCGGGCGATGTCGTCCAAGGCCGCGCTGCAGGCGCTGGAAAGCGCCGGCCTGACGCCGCAAGACATCCGCATGGTGATCGTCACCTCGTGCACCGGCTTCATGATGCCGTCGCTGACCGCCCACCTGATCAATGATCTGAACATGGCGCAATCGACCATCCAGCTGCCCATCGCCCAGCTCGGCTGCGTGGCCGGCGCCGCCGCCATCAATCGCGCCCACGACTTCGCCAGCCTGGGCGGCCGCAACCACGTGCTGATCGTATCGCTGGAATTCTCGTCGCTGTGCTACCAGCCCGACGACACCAAGCTGCATGCCTTCATCTCGTCGGCGCTGTTCGGCGACGCCGTGTCGGCTTGCGTGGTGCGCGCCGACGACGAAGCCGCAGGCTTCCACATCAAGGGCACCCGCTCCTTCTTCCTGCCCAAAAGCGAGCACTTCATCCGCTACGACGTCAAGGACACCGGCTTCCACTTCACGCTGGACAAGGCGGTGATGAACTCGATCAAGGACGTGGCGCCGGTGATGGAGGAACTAAACCAGCAGGTGTACAACCAGCAGTGCGCGTACAACGACTTCTTCGTGTTCCACACCGGCGGCCGCAAGATTCTGGACGAGCTGGTCAACAAGCTGGAGCTGCCGGCCGAAAAGGTGGCCCACTCCCGCAACAGCCTGTCCGAAGCCGGCAACATCGCCAGCGTGGTGGTGTTCGACGTGCTGAGCCGCCGCTTCGCCGCCAACACCGAAGAAGGTTCGATCGGCATGCTGGCCGCCTTTGGCCCGGGCTTCACCGCCGAGATGGCGGTGGGCCAGTGGGCGGCCTGAGGCCATCCGCCTGACAGGCGCGCCAGGACGGCGCGCCTGCTCCCTCCCGTCGTCACCTTCCCTTTCGCCACTTCCGCCGCGGCTCGCCGCCGGCCATCGGCTCCCGATCCGCGCGGGCGGCCGCGGACCGGCGCGCCCGCCGGCGACGCCTCAGGAAAACGCGATGAACAAGACCACGCTGCCCGGCCCCGGCGCCGGGCGACACGAAACCATCATGGTGCTGCTGCTGTCGCTGGGCTTCGGCCTGGTGGGGCTGGACCGCTTCATCATCCTGCCCTTGTTCCCGGTCATCATGCGGGATCTGCAGATGAACTATCAGGACCTGGGCAACCTGTCCGCCGCGCTGGCCATGGCCTGGGGCCTGGCCGCGCTGACCGTGGGCGGCATGGTGGACCGCCTGGGCCGCAAGACGGTGCTGGTCGGCTCGCTGTTTCTGGTTTCGGCGCTGTCCGGCCTGTCCGCGCTGGCTGGCGGCCTGTTCGGGCTGCTGGCGCTGCGCGCGCTGATGGGCGTGTGCGAGGGCCTGTTCACGCCCGCCGGCATCACGGTCGCCACCGAGGTGTCCCACCCGGACCGGCGCGGCTTCAATCTGGGCGTGCAGCAGGCGTTGTTTCCAGTGCTGGGGCTGGCGCTGGGGCCGCTGATCGCCGTCTGGCTGCTGGAAACGCTGCACTCCTGGCGCGGCGTGTTCGCGGTGGTGGCGCTGCCCGGCTTCCTGCTGGCCTGGCTGATCCACCGCCACTACCGGCCCGAACTCGGCCACCAGCCCCCCGCGTCCGGCCGGCCCGCCGACGCCCCCCTGCCGTGGCGGCAATTGCTGCGGCTGGGCAATATCCGGCTCAACGTGCTGCTGATGTTCTGCATCCTGGCCTGCCAGTTCGTGCTGTGCGCGATGCTGCCCAACTACCTGACCGACCACCTGCGGCTGTCGACGATGGAAATGGCGTCGGTGATCTCCGCCATCGGCATCGGCGGCTTCATCGGCCAACTGATCGTGCCCGGCCTGTCGGACCTCTATGGCCGCAAACCGGCGGTGATGCTGTCGTTCGCCGCCAGCGCGGCGCTGGTGCTGCTGCTCAAGCTGGCGCCGGCCCAGCCCTGGCTGCTGTTCGTCCTGCTGTTCGGCATTTCCTTCTTCAACTGCAGCCTCACCTGCCTGACCGTGGGCCCGCTGACCGGGGAGTCGGTGCCCGCCGCGCTGCTGCCGGCCGCCACCGGCATCGTGGTGGGGCTGGGCGAGGTGCTGGGCGGCGGCGCGGCGCCGGCGCTGGCCGGTTTCGTCGCCACCCGCTTCGGCCTGCCCGCCATCCTCTACGTGGCGCTGGGCGGCAGCCTGGGCGGCCTGGCGCTTTCCACGCGGCTGAAGGGGCCCCGGGAAGAGCCTTCCAGCCTGCCGATACCGGATGAGATCCCGCCGTCTGCGCGCGCGCTGCCGGAACGGGGCTAGCGGAAACGCGGTGTTGACAGCCCGCTGCCATCGGCATAATCTAATGCTCATGCGCCGATTTGACACAGCTTGCGGGCGCTCGATAAATGCCAGCTAAAGCGTATCCGGATCAACCCGCTTGCGCTTAATGGCCAGCGGGTTTTTTCATGGCTGGCCGGCATGCTCTCCCGCAGGCGGTTTCGAATCGGTTCAGGCGCCGAGTTAATGACAACTTGCAGGGCGCCGAAAAATCCTGCTAAAGCGTCGCCGGCCATCCAGGCCCGGCACGCGCAGCGCGACCGAACCTGGGAGAGCCAAAAATGTACGACTGCCTGCAAGACAGCTATGCCGATTTCTCTTTTGCGATTTTTGATGCCGTGGGAAGACCTCGCCCCCTCTGTGGCAGCCTGAGCGCCACACCGCTGCCGTCCGGCGACGACAGCGCCCTGCACGACCTCGCCGCCTTCGCCCGCGACCAGGGCTATGACATAGACCGCTGCGAACAGCAACTGACCGTCCGCGACATCAGCCTGGCCGACGCGCTGGCGATCAACACCCGCTTCGGCGGCGAGCTGATCATCAGCTGCGATCTGCGGCGCGATCCGCCGGTGCGGTTCTAGACGCGTCAGGCGGCGCCCTGCCGAGCGCCGGGGTCGATACCCGGCCGCGCAGCGTGTCGATGTCCACGGGGCTTGGCCGTCCTCATGCAGACAGTATGCGGGCGGGACGGCTATAATCGGCAGTTTCTGCCCCAAATCCGCAGGACCGCATGCTGTTCGAACTCAACCGCGCCTCGCGCGCCGAAATCCTGGCCGAAGCGCGCCAGATCGCCAGCCTCGCGCTGCCGATGATGGTCGCCCAGATCGCCCAGGTGGCCACCAGCTTCGTCGACACCGTGATGGCCGGCCGCGTCGGCACCGACGACCTGGCCGCGGTGTCGCTGGGCGCCAGCGTGTTCATCACCGCCTACGTGACGCTGATGGGCGTGGTCGCCGCGCTCAACCCCATCCTGTCCCACCACCTGGGCTCCCGCGACCAGCGCGCCTTCGGCCGCGACGCGGCCCAGGGCCTGTGGTTCGGCCTGCTGCTCGGCATGCTGGGCGGCGGCCTGATGCTGGCGCTGGAAGCGCCGCTGCGCCACTGGCTGCACCTGCCGCCCGACGTCACCGACAAGGTGATGCTGTTCATCACCGGCGCGGCCGTCGGCATGCCGGCGGCGATGATTCACCGCGCCTTGCACGCCTACGCGTCCAGCCTGGGCCACCCCAAGGCCATCATGGTGGTCAGCCTCTTGGCGCTGGCGCTGAACATTCCGCTCAACTACATTCTGATCCACGGCCTGTTCGGCATGCCGAAAATGGGCGGCGCCGGCTGCGGCTGGGCCACCGGCATCGCGTTCTGGTTCAACTGCCTGGCGCTGCTCGCCTATGTCAGCTGGCACCGCAATTTCCGCGACAACCGCATCCTGGCCGGGCTGGCCGCGCCGGATTGGCGCCGCTTCCTCGCCTTCCTGAAGCTGGGCGTGCCCATCGGCCTGTCCTTCTTCGTCGAAGTCAGCCTGTTCTCCTTCATCGCGCTGCTGATCGCCGAGCTGGGCACCGTGGTCGTGGCCACCCACCAGTCGGTGCTGAACTTCTCCAGCCTGATCTACATGCTGCCGCAGAGCGTGGCCACCGCGCTGTCGGTGCGGGTCGGCCACCACGCCGGCGCCGGCGACTACAAGGCCGCCCGCTTCATCTCCGGCGTCGGCATGCTGATGGGGCTGGCGATGGCCGGCGGCGCGATGCTGCTGGTGCTGCTGCTGCGCGAGCCCATCATGTGGATGTACAGCGCCGATCCCAGAGTGATCGCGATGGGCACCACGCTGCTGTTGTTCGCCGCCGTCTATCAGTTGACCGACGCCGCCCAAACCATCGCCTCCGGCGCGCTGCGCGGCTACAAGCTGACCGCCGTGCCGATGCTGATCCACATCACCTCGTTCTGGATGGTGGGCCTGGGCCTGGGCATGCTGCTGGGGCTGACCGACTGGATCGTGCCGCGGATGGGCATCTACGGCTTCTGGACCGCGCTGGTGATCAGCCTGACCGTGGCCGGCCTGCTTCTGACCTATTATCTGGCCCGCGCCAGCCGCAAGCGGCTGCACCGCGACCAAGGAATCCTGTTATGACCCTGCAGTTTCGCGCGGCTGTCGACCTGCGCCCCCACAACACCTTCGGCATGGCGGTCCGCGCCGCTCACTTTTGCCAGCTGGACGATGCCGCCGACCTGCCGGCCCTGCTCGCGCATCCGCTATACCGGCAAGGCCCGGTGCTGTGGCTGGGCGGCGGCAGCAACCTGCTGCTGACCCGCGACTACCCCGGACTGGTGGTGAAGGTGGCGCTGACGGGCATCCGCCTGCTGGACGAGGACGGCGACGACGTGATCGTCGAGGCCGCCGCCGGCGAAAACTGGCACGGCTTCGTCCAATACGCGCTGGCCCAGGGCTGGTATGGCCTGGAGAACCTCAGCCTGATCCCCGGCACCGTCGGCGCGAGCCCGGTGCAGAACATCGGCGCCTACGGCGTCGAGGTGAAGGACCGCCTGCTGGAGGTAGTCTGCGCGCAGCTGGACCGGAACGGCGAGGCGCTGACGCTGTCGAACGCCGAGTGCCGCTTCGGCTACCGCGACAGCGTGTTCAAGCGCGAGGCCGCCGGCCGGCTGCTGGTGACGGCGGTCCGTTTCCGGCTGTCCCGCCGCGCGGATCTGCGCACCGGCTACGGCGACATCCAGAAACAGCTGCAGGCGGACGGCGTGGAGCAGCCGACGCCGCTGGACGTCAGCCGGGCGGTGGTCGCCATCCGCCGGAGCAAGCTGCCCGATCCCGCCGTGCTGGGCAACGCCGGCAGCTTCTTCAAGAATCCGGTCATCGACGCCGGGCAGGCCGCCGCGCTGCTGGAGCGTCATCCGCAACTGCCGCACTATCCCGCCGCCGACGGCCGGGTCAAGCTGGCCGCCGGCTGGCTGATCGATCAATGCGGGCTGAAAGGCTATCGCGACGGCGACGCCGGCGTGCACGACAAACAGGCGCTGGTGCTGGTCAATCACGGCCAAGCCACCGGCGCCCAAATGCATGCGCTGGCACGCAAGGTGCAGGACTCGGTAAGCGAGAAATTCGGCGTGGCGCTGGAACCGGAGCCGCTGATCCTGTAAGCGCCCATCCCCCGACAACGCAATGTCTTTGGAGAGCAAATGAGCAAGCAAGCGGAAGTGCTGGTATTCGATCTGGGCGGCGTGCTGGTGGACTGGAACGGCATCGACCCGCTGCTGCGGCTGTCCGGCGGCCGGCTGGAACGCGAACAGGCGCGCCTGTTCTGGATCGACAGCCCCTGGGTGGCCAAGCTGGATTTGGGCGAATGCGCGCCGCGCGAGTTCGCCGCCGCGATGACCGACACGCTGCAGCTGGGCGTGGACGCCGACGCGATGCTCGGGCAGCTGTCCGACTGGCTGGCCGGCGCCTACCCCGGCGCGGCGGAATTGCTGGCCGAACTGTCGCGCCGCTTTCCGCTGGCCGCGCTCAGCAACAACAACGCGCTGCACTGGGACAAGATAGACCGCGAATTCGGCCTGCTGCCCCACTTCCGGCACACCTTCGCCTCCCACTTACTGCATCTGCGCAAGCCGGACGCCGCCATCTACCGCCACGTCCAGCAAACTCTGGGCGTCGCGCCCGAAGCCATCGCCTTCTTCGACGACAACATCGAATGCGTGGAGGCCGCGCGCGCTCAGGGCTGGCAAGCCTTCCACACCGCGGGCCTGCCCCAGGTCCGCGCCGCGCTGCAGGCGCAGGGCTGGCTATAAGGCGATCACGCCGCCGGCGCGCAGGAACAGGTAAAGCACGGCCAACAGGCCGATCAGCCAGGCCAGCGAACGCAGCGCCGCCTTGTCCGCCACGTACAGCAGGCCATGCGCGACGCGCGCCAGCGCGAACACGGCGGCGGCGGCGTTCATCTCCGCCACCGGCACCTTCATCAGCCAGGCGGCCGTAACCGCCGCCAGATAGGTGGGCAGCGCCTCCCAGGCATTCTGCTGCGCCCAGTTGGCGCGCTGGCGGCGGCCGTCCAGCTGCGCCGCCCACTCCCGCGGACGATGGTTGTCGTAACGGACCCCGGCCTTGGCCACGCCGGCCCAGATCAGCGGCAGCGCCGCGGCCAACAACAGACTCCATAGCACGAACGGCATCGACTCCTCCTTGTTTTGACAGCGGCAAACGCCGCTCAGCCGGGGCCCGGCTTGCCTCCAAGGTAGCGCCCGTCATCGAAAGTCGCCACCCAGCGCGGCTTGTACACCACCAGCACCGCGAGCAGCAAGCCCGTGGTGAAGGCTTCCGACCACGACAGCAGAAAATAATAAGGCAGCGCCTCCTCCAACAACGCGTCCCAAGGATAGGCGCCGGCCAGCCCCAGCGCCAGCACGCCGCACAAGGCCGCCGCCAGCAGGCTGGCTCCGCCGGCCAAAAAGCCGTTGACGAAGACGTAGATGAAGAAATGCGCGGGCAAGCGCCGCCGCGCCAGCTCCAGCATGCCGGACGTCACCGCCACCGCGGGCAGCGCCGTCAATAGCCAATTGAGCCCCAGCGCCCGCCAGTCGGCGTGGCCGGCCGCGGCCAGGGCCAGCTGCACCGCCGCCAGCGCCAGCATGGCCAGCCACGGCCCCATCAGCAAAGCGAACAAGGCCGCGCCCAGCAGATGGAAGGACAAGCCCGGCTGCAGGCCGCCGCGCAGCAGCCATAGCGCCAGGTCCAGCACGCAGGCCCCCATCCAGGCGTTCAGCGCCGCCGGGTCGAGCGCGCGCCATTTGACCCGGCAGGCGGCAAAAGCCAGCGCCGCGGCCGCGAGCGCGCCGCCCAGCCACGGCGCCCAGCCGGCAAACAGCAATGCGGACAAATCCATGACGTTCAAATTAAAAGAAACCGGGCTCCAGCATAACAGATGCCCGCCTCCCTTCCCGGACTTTCGCCGCCGCCGGACGCGCCAACTCGGCCGCCTGCCGTTACAATACGCTTTTGGATGGAGACCTTCATGCTGCCTGCCCACCACCTGATCGCCCAACACGTATCTCTGGCCCTGGCCGAAGATATCGGCCCCTGCGACTGGACCGCCCGACTGATAGCCGCCGACAAAACCGGCGCCGCCCGCGTGATCGCGCGCGAAGACGGGGTGATCTGCGGCCAGGCCTGGTTCGACGAGTGCTTCCGCCAGGTGGATACTCGCTGCGCGGTGGAGTGGCTGGCGGCCGAGGGGGAACGCGTGGAAGCGGGCCGCGAGCTGTGCCGGATCAGCGGCCCGGCCCGCGCGCTGCTCACCGCCGAGCGCAGCGCGCTCAATTTCCTGCAGTTGCTGTCCGGCGTCGCCAGCGAGACCCGCCGCTATGTCGACGCGGCAGCCGGCCATCGCGCCCGCATCCTGGACACCCGCAAAACCGTGCCCGGCCTGCGCCTGGCGCAAAAGTACGCCGTCACCGTGGGCGGCGGCGCCAATCAGCGCATCGGCTTGTTCGACGGCATCCTGATCAAGGAAAACCACATCATGGCCGCCGGCGGCGTCGCCCAGGCGATGGCCCAGGCGCTGGCCGACCTGCCGCCGGGCGTCACGCTGCAGATCGAGGTGGAGTCGCTGCCGCAACTGGAGGACGCGCTGAACCACGGCACCAAACTGGTGCTGCTGGACAATATGTCGCTCGACGACATGCGCCGCGCGGTGAAGATCAGCGCAGGCCGCGCCGAACTCGAAGCCTCGGGCGGCATAGACCTCGACAGCGTGCGCGCCATCGCCGCCACCGGCGTCGACCGGATCTCCGTGGGCAAGCTGACCAAGGACGTGCGCGCGCTGGATCTGTCGATGCGCTTCACCCTGTAACGCGCTACGCAGCCATGGGCAGAGCTGTCATACTGGGGACATGCCTACTATAAGCAAAGCATAACCCTTACCGTTCATGGACATGACTCCGCCCAGATTCGGCTCCCGCTCCGCCCGCCACGCCAAATGGGGCGCCGCGCTATTGTTGCTGGTGACCCTCGCGCTGCTGGCAGTGGACCTGTCCACCAGCTACCGCCAGCAGGAAACCGAGGCCGGCCGGCAGGCCAGCGGCCTCAGCCAGCTGCTGGCGGAAAGGCTGAGCTCCGGCATACACGAAGCCGGCCTGATCCTGCAGAGCAGCAACCAGATTCCCGAAGTCCAGCACCTGCTGCGCAGCGGCGCGCTGGAGCCCGGCGCGCGCCAGAACCTGACGCAGAAACTGCAGCAGCAGCTGCAGCTGGCGCCCTACCTCAGCCGCGTCGAAATCGTGGACACCGCCTGCCAGACGGTGTTCAGCAGCAAGCGCGACAGCCCATCCCACCCGCACCACAACGAATTCTGCCGCTGGCTGCACCGGATCGATCCCCAGGAAAGCAACTACACCACGGTGATACACAGCCCCACCGACGGCGGCATCGTGCTGGCCAACAAGCTGTACGACGGCGAAGGCAATCTGATCGGCATGGCCACCGGCCTGATCAAGCACAACTTCATCCAGGACGAGGTCAGCCGGCTGACGGTGGGGGAGCACGGCGAGATCCTGGTGCTGGACCAGCGCCAGCTGACGGTGACGCGCTGGCCGCAAACCAACGGCAACGACCCGCAAAGCTACCGGCCGCTGCAGCCGCGCGAGATCCTGTCCCACGACCCCGGGCAGATGCTGTTCGACGCGCCGTCCAGCTTCGACGGCCGCGAGCGGCTGTACAGCATGCGCCAGACCGGCAACTACCCGTTCCAGGTGGCGGTGGGCCTGTCGCGGCGCGACTTCACCCGCTACGTCTGGGACAAGGCCTGGCTGGCGATCCCCGGCTGGCTGTTCCTCGCCGCGCTGACCCTGCTGGCGCTGCGCAAGCACCTGTCCAATCTGCGCCAGCACCAGCAGCTGCTGCAAGGCAACGAACGCATCCGCGCCAGCGAGGAGCAGGCCAGGCTGATTCTCGACACCGCGCCGCTGGCGCTGCTGCTGGTCAATCCCCAGACCATCCGCATCCGCCACGCCAACTCACCGGCGCGGGAAATGCTGGGCCTGCCGCCGCGCGACCCCGAACAGGCCGCCGACAATGAACTGAACCTCCCCTTGAAGCTGCAGCCGGTTGAGCAATGGCTGCGCGAGGGAGAGGACGCGTTGCAGCAAGAGGTGGAGCTGGAGCTGGAAGACAAGAGCAGGCTGTGGGCGATCGCCTCGCTGCGCCGGCTGGGACACGACAGCCAGCCATCCGCGCTGATCGCGCTGTACGACATCTCCGGCCGCAAGCTGCTGGAACAGCAATTGCACGAAAGCAATCAGCAACTGGCTGAAATGGCGGTCACCGACCCGCTGACCCGCCTGTACAACCGCCGCCACGCCGACATGGTGCTGCGCGACGAGATCAGCCGCTGCGAACGCTACGGCCAGACCATGGCCATCGCGGTGTTCGACATCGACCACTTCAAGCGCTTCAACGACCAATATGGCCACCAGGCCGGCGACGACGTGCTGGTGGCCGTCGCCAACGCGCTGCGCGACACCACCCGCAACACCGACATCAACGCGCGCATCGGCGGCGAGGAGTTCATGGTGATCTTCCCCTACACGCGGCTTCGCGACGCGCAAAAAGTGATGAGCCGGCTGCAGATCGCGTTGACCCACACCACCTTCCCCTTTGTCGAGCAGCGCATCACTTTCAGCGGCGGCGTCACCGACTGGCGGCCGGGCGACAGCCCGGCGCTGATGATGTCGCGCGCCGACAAGCTGCTGTACGACGCCAAGCAGTCAGGCCGCAACGTGGTGCTGTCGGATCAGGAAGAAGCGTAGAGCCTGGCCTGCCCGAGACGCCACGCTTGGCAATCCCGGGCGACGCGGCGGAGAACGGCGTGACAGGGATGACCCGCCCGCAGAACGGCTTTGGGTGGGCGCCTAAATCGATGCGCCGCCCAGCGCGTCGGCCAGCATCCACATCATCGCCGCGGTCGCGCCCCAGATGGTGTGCCGGTCCCACTGCAGCGACAAGTACTGGCCGGCCACGCCGTCGCGGACATAATCGTGGCGGCTGTACGCCTGCCGGTCCAGCAACAGCGGCAGCGGCACTTCGAACACCTCGGCCACCTCGTCCGGCGCCGGCGCCAGCGCCAGCGGCGGATGCAGCAGCCCCACCACCGGCGTGACCAGATAGCCGGTCACCGTCACGTATTCCGGCAGGCTGCCCAGCACCCGCACCGATGACTCCGGCAGGCCGGTCTCCTCGCGCGCCTCGCGTAGCGCGGCCGCCTGGGCCGAGGCGTCGCCGCTCTCCAGCTTGCCGCCGGGAAAGCTGACCTGGCCGGGATGGCTGGACAAATGGTCGGTGCGGCGGGTGAACAACACCGTGGCGCCGTCCGCATGCCACACCAGCGGCACCAGCACCGCGGCCGCCTTCAGCCCGGGCGACGCCGCCCGATAGGGCAGATCGGCCACCCGGCCGGTGAAATCGTAGGACTGCAGCCGTCCGGCGATCATCGCGGCGGCCTTGTCTGCCTCCATGGACCACATATCGTTATCCTTTTGTCTCCCGGCGCCCGCTCTTGCGGCGGACATGTCTCCAATGTACCAAAAAAAATGCCAGACCGGCATGGTCTGGCATCTTGGCTGGCGGATATCG
This sequence comes from Chromobacterium sp. Ag138, assembly GCF_055181315.1. Taxonomy (NCBI): domain Bacteria; kingdom Pseudomonadati; phylum Pseudomonadota; class Betaproteobacteria; order Neisseriales; family Chromobacteriaceae; genus Chromobacterium; species Chromobacterium sp. Ag138. The sequence goes on along the minus strand of NZ_JBUPWA010000001.1, from coordinate 4,643,905 downwards.
CTCAGCGGCGCATCGAGTCGAAGAAAGCCTGGTTCGACTTGGTGGCCTTGATCTTGTCCTGCAGGAATTCCATCGCCTCCAGGTCGTCCATCGGGTACAGCAGCTTGCGCAGCACCCAGATGCGCTGCAGCTGATCCTGCGGAATCAGCAGCTCTTCGCGGCGGGTGCCGGAGCGGTTGATGTTCATCGCCGGGAAGATGCGCTTTTCGGCCATCTTGCGGTCCAGATGGATTTCGCAGTTGCCGGTGCCCTTGAATTCTTCGTAGATCACATCGTCCATGCGGCTGCCGGTGTCGATCAGCGCGGTGGCGATGATGGTCAGGCTGCCGCCCTCCTCCACATTGCGCGCGGCGCCGAAGAAGCGCTTGGGGCGCTGCAGCGCGTTGGCGTCCACGCCGCCGGTCAGCACCTTGCCGGAAGCCGGCACCACGGTGTTGTAGGCGCGGGCCAGACGGGTGACGGAATCCAGCAGGATGACCACGTCTTTCTTGTGCTCGACCAGGCGCTTGGCTTTCTCGATCACCATCTCGGCGACCTGCACGTGGCGGGTGGCCGGCTCGTCGAAGGTGGACGACACCACTTCGCCGCGCACCGAGCGTTGCATTTCCGTCACTTCTTCCGGACGCTCGTCGATCAGCAGCACGATCAGCACCGCGTCGGGGTGGTTGGCGGTGATGGCGTGGGCGATGTGCTGCAGCATCACGGTCTTGCCGGACTTCGGCGGCGCCACCAGCAGCGCGCGCTGGCCGCGGCCGATCGGCGCGATCAGGTCGATGATGCGGCCGGTGATGTTTTCTTCGGCGCGGATGTCGCGCTCCAGCTTGAACTGCTCGGTCGGGAACAGCGGCGTCAGATTCTCGAACAGAATCTTGTGCTTGGAGTTCTCCGGCGCCTCGCCGTTTACCTTATCCACTTTCACCAGCGCGAAATAGCGCTCGCCGTCCTTGGGCGTGCGGATCTCGCCTTCGATCGAATCGCCGGTATGCAGGTTGAAACGGCGGATCTGGGAAGGGCTGACGTAGATGTCGTCCGGGCCCGCCAGATAGGAGGTATCCGGGCTGCGCAGGAAACCGAAGCCATCCGGCAACACTTCCAGCGTACCCTCGCCGAAAATGCTCTCGCCCTTCTTGGCCTGGTTCTTCAAAAGCGCAAAGATCAGGTCCTGCTTGCGCAACCGGTTGGCGCCGTCGATCTCGTTGGAAATGGCCATTTCAACGAGCTCGGATACATGGAGATGTTTGAGATCAGATAAGTGCATAGCGGTCGTGAGGTCGACTCGGTAGTAATGAGGCGGAGCGCCTATCGGGGGTGTGGAAGCGTAAACGAAACGGGCGGCTTGCTTATGCCACCCGTCATGAAAGATTGTGCGTGGAGAATAGACGCTTTACAGTTGACTGTCAATGAAGGCGGTCAGCTGGCTCTTGGACAGCGCGCCGACCTTGGTGGCGGCGACTTGGCCGTCCTTGAACAGCATCAGGGTCGGGATGCCGCGGATGCCGAATTTGGGCGGAGTCTGCTCGTTCTGGTCGATGTTCAGCTTGGCGATTTTCAGCTTGCCTTCGTATTCCTTGGCCACTTCGTCCAGGATCGGGGCGATCATCTTGCACGGACCGCACCATTCGGCCCAGTAATCGACCAGCACCGGGCTGTCGGCCTTCAGGACTTCGTTTTCGAAAGAATCGTCGGTTACGTGCAGGATCAGATCGCTCATGGCTTCCTCGTCAAAATTTAGTGTGCTTAATTCGGGATGGTAGCAAGCGGCGGAGCGGGCGGCAACCTGCGCCACAAAGTTCCGATCCCCCTCCGCCCAAGGGGTTATCCTTGCCGAAACCGGCGCTTAGCTTCCACGACGCTGCTGCAAACCGCCGGCATTCGGTATAATGGCTGGCTGTTTACATATGAAGGACACCAAATGGGCTTTCTGCAAGGCAAGAAAATCCTGATCACCGGCATGATCTCCAACCGCTCGATCGCCTATGGCATCGCCCAGGCCTGTCATCGCGAAGGCGCCGAGCTGGCGTTCACTTACGTGGTGGACAAGCTGGAGGACCGTGTCCGCGAAATGGCGGCCGATTTCGGCTCCAAGCTGGTTTACCGCTGCGACGTGCAGAACGACGACGAGATCAATCAGCTGTTCGCCGACCTCGCCAAGCAATGGGACGGTCTGGACGGCCTGGTGCACTCGATCGGCTTCGCACCGCGCGAAGCGCTGGAAGGCGACTTCCTGGATTCTCTGAGCCGCGAAGCGTTCCAGATCGCCCACGACGTGTCGTCCTACAGCTTCCCGGCGCTGGCCAAGGCCGCGCGTCCGATGATGCAGGGCCGCAAGGCCGCGCTGCTGACGCTGTCCTACCTGGGCGCGGTGCGGGCGATTCCGAACTACAACGTGATGGGCCTGGCCAAGGCCAGCCTGGAAGCGTCGGTGCGCTTCATGGCCGCCAGCCTGGGCAAGGAAGGCATCCGCGTCAACGGCATCTCCGCCGGTCCGATCAAGACCCTGGCCGCCGCGGGCATCTCCGGCTTCTCCAAGTTGCTGAACATGGCCTCCAGCCAGGCCTGCCTGCGCCGCAACGTGACCACGGAAGAGGTGGGCAACGCCGCCGCCTTCATGCTGTCCGACCTGGCCTCCGGCATCACCGGCGAGATCACCTATGTCGACGCCGGCTACAGCGTCAATGCCTTGAACGTGCCGGAAGAATAAACGCCTCCGCGTTCCAGACGCCGACGGCGCAGGCACTGCCTGCGCCGTTTTACATTCAGGCCCCGCCAGCAAAGCCCTCTCCGCCTCTTGCGCGCCGCGCGCCATGCGCGTCAATCCAGCGCCTTCCCCTCGTCCAGCGCGCGCAGCGCCTCGATGGAGCAGCCGAAGGCCCGGTCCAGGTCCGGCAGCAGATTCACGGCCGACGCCAGATCCTCGCCCTTGCCCAGTTGCTCCAGCGCCAGGCACAGCGAGGCCAGCGGCTGGGCGCCCACGCTGCCGGCGCAATTCTTCAGCGCATGCGCCGCGCGGAACAGGCCGGCGCCATCTCCGGCGTCCACCGCCTGCCGAATGTCGATCAGCAGCCGCGGCCCCTCGTCCATCCAGGCGCTCAGCATGCGCGGCAGCAAATCCGCCTTGATTCCCCGGATCGCATCCAGCGTGCCGGCGTCCAGCCACTCTCCATCGCGGCGCTCCGCATCGCCCGCCGCCGCCGCCGGCCCGGCAGGCGCCTCATCCCCCAAAGGCAGCCAGCGTGCCAGCGCCGCCCCTAGCTCCTGCTGGGTAAAAGGTTTGGCCAGATAATCGTCCATGCCGGCCTCCAGGCAGCGCTCCCGCTCGCCCAGTCCGGCATTGGCGGTCAGGGCGACGATGGCCAGGCGCGCGCCATCGCCGCGCGCCTTCTCCCTTTCCCGGATCGCGCCGGTGGCCTGCCAGCCGTCCATCACCGGCATCTCGCAGTCCATCAGCGCCAGATCGAACGCGCCGTCCTGCCACAAGCGCAGCGCCTCTTCGCCATTGCGCGCCAGCGCCATCTCGCAACCCAGATTTCCCAACATCGCCGTCGCCAGTTCCTGATTGACCAGATTGTCCTCCACCAGCAGGACCCGGCCCTTCAACTTCGGCTGCCGGTCGTCTCCGCCCCCTTCCCCCGGCCCCGCCCTGGCGACGGACGATCCCAGCTGCAACAGGGCGTTGTACAGCTCGGACCGCCGCACCGGCTTGGTCAGCACCTGGCGCGCCAGTTGCGCGGCGCCGTTCAACTGCTGGAGGTCGTCGGCGGCGGAGCTGAGGATGATGGCCGGCGGCGCCGACGTCCCCAGCCGCTCCCGCACCAGGCTCAGGAACATCTGCCCGTCCATCTCCGGCATCATCATGTCGGAGATGATCAGATCCGCCTCATGCCCCGCAACCAGCCAGTCCAGCGCCTTCCCCGGCTCATGAAAGGCGTGGATGTGGCACTTCCACGACGCCAGCTGCTGTTCCAGGATTTCCAGATTGGTGACGTTGTCGTCCAGCACCAGCACCCTCATCCGCGCCACGCCGTCGGCCGGAGGCGGCGACGGCTGGCTGCTCGGCGCGCGCGGCAGGGTCAGCGTGAAGTGGAACTCGGCGCCGGCGCCGGGCTCGCTCGCCAATTCGATGCTTCCGCCCATCATGCCCACCAGCCGCTGGGAGATCACCAGGCCCAGCCCGGTGCCGCCGAAGCGCCGGGTGGTGGAGCTGTCGGCCTGGGAGAAAGGCTGGAACAGCCGCTTCTGCTGCTCCGGCGAGATGCCGATGCCGGTATCCCGGACGCTGATCCGGCATGTCAGCGCCGACGCCGTTTCCGCCACGCTGTCCACGCGCGCCAGCACCTGGCCGGACTCGGTGAACTTGATCGCGTTGCCCAGCAGATTGGTCAGCACCTGGCCCAGGCGCTTGCCGTCGCCGACCACGTCCACCGGCATCAGCGGCAGCGAGCACATCAGCTCCAGCCCCTTGCCATAGGCTACCGGCGCCAGCCGCTCGACGATTTCTTCTACCAGCAGATTGAGAGAAAACGGCCGGTTGTCCAATTCGAACTTGCCGGCTTCTATCTTGGAGAAGTCCAGGATGTCGCTGATGATGGCCAGCAGGTTCTCGCCGGAACGATGCACCACGCTGACGTAGTGGCGCTGCCGCTCGTCCAGCCGGGTTCGCCGCAGCAGATCGGTCATGCCGATCACGCCGTTGAGCGGCGTGCGGATTTCATGGCTCATCACCGCCAGGAATTCGCTTTTGGCGCGATTGGCCGCCTCCGCCGCGTCGCGCGCCTCGGTCAGTTGGGCGTTGGCATCCAGCAAGGCCTGGCTGCGGGCCTCCAGCGCCATCTCGCGCTCATGCAGCTTCTGGTACAGCCGGACGCGATTGAGCAGCAGGTTGTCGTCCAGCGGCTTCATCAGGTAATCCACCGCGCCCAGGCCGTAGCCGCGGCCGATGAATTCGTCGGCCTTGAAAATGGCGGTGACGAAAACGATGGGAATGCCGCGCGTGCGTTCGGTCATCTGCAGATGGCTGGCGGTTTCGAAGCCGTCCATGCCCGGCATCTGCACGTCGAGCAGGATCAAGTTGACCTCCCGCTCCAGCGTGATCAGCAGGGCCTCCTCGCCGGAGCCCGCCTCCAGCACCTCGCAATCGTCCAGCCGGCCCAGCAGAGCCTGCAGGGTGACGCGGTTGTTGCCGTTATCGTCCACCACCAGTATCACGAATTTCCGGCTCATGACGCGGCGCTCCGTCCCACGCGATAGATATGGCTGCCGCTGCGATAGAGCTCGAAGCCCATGTCCAGCGCCAGGCGGTTCAGGCCGTCCTGCGGCCCCAGCACCAGGAAGCCCTCGGCATGCAGCGATTGCGCGAAGCGCCGCAGCACCTGGCGCTGCAGTTCGGTGTCGAAATAGATCAGCACATTGCGGCAGACCACCAGCTGGAATTCATTGAAGATGCCCTCGTCGGTCAGCGAGTGGCGGTAGAACAGGATACGCTGGCGCAGATGGTCGTCGGCCTGCAAGAAGCGGCCGTTCCGCGACAGATAAGCGTCGAACAGCCGCTTGCCGCCGCTGCCCAGGTAGTTGGCGCGGTTGGCCTCCAGCGCCTGGGCGGGAAACAGCGCGCTGCTGCCCTGGGCCAGCAGATAGGGATTGAAGTCGGTGGCGAACAGGTGGCTGCGGTCCAGCAGGCCCAGCTCGTCCAGCACGATGGCCAGCGAGTAGGCTTCCTCGCCGCTGGAGCAGCCGGCCGACCACAGCTTGATCAGCGGAAAGCTGGACAGGTAGGGCAGGATTTCCTCGCGAAGCAGCTTCAGCTGCTCAGGATGGCGGAAGAAGCTGGTCACGCCCACCGGCAGCTCCGCGCACAGGCGTTCGAACAGCGACACGTCGGACAGCACCGCGCGCTGGAAATCGGCGAAGCCGCCCATGTGGAACTGCCCCATCAGGTTGCGGATGCGGCGCCTCAGGCTGTCGCGCTGGTAATTGCGGAAATCGTAGCCGTAATGGCTGACCAGCGCCGCCAGGAACAGCTCCAACAGCTCGCCCTCCGGCTGGGCCCCGGCGCCGGCCGCCGCGGCGGCGGCCACGCTGGCGATCGCCGGCAGCCTCATCAGGTAATCGTAATGGCCGGCGTTGCGCGCCGCGTCCGGCATCACGCGCGCCGGCGCGCATTCGCCGCCGTCCTGGATGATCACGCAGGCGCCGGCGGCGCGCAGCGCGGCGCAGCCGTCGGTGCCGTCCTGGCCGAAGCCGCACAGCAGCACCGCCATCGCCTCCGCGCCGTATTCGCCGGCCAGCGACTCGAACAACACGTCTATCGACGGCCGCGCGAACTGGATCTGGCGGTCTCGGGTGAGATAGACAAAGCCATGGCCCACCCGCATGTGGTGGCCGGGCGGGGCCACGTAGATCGTCCCCGGCTGCACCGGCGCCATATGCTGCGGCATTTCCACGCGGTAGCCGGTGCGCGACTTCAGCAACTGGTCGAGCAGATTCACCTGATTTTCCTGCACATGCTGGGCGACGAAGACCGCCATCTCCGACACCGGCAGCCGCTCGACGATGTGCAGGATGCATTCCAGGCTTTGCGCGGACCCCGCCAGCGCCAGCGCCCGCGGATTCGGCCGCGCTTCAACCGGCGCGGTCTGGCCGGACACCAGCCGCACGGGCAGGTTCAGCCGCGTCAGGCTGTGCGCCAGCAAGGCATGGTAGGCGACAATCTTCAGCTTGCCGCCGCCGTTCAGCCGATCCGCCATCGCGCACAACAGCTCCACGCACAACAGATCGGCGTCGTAAAAGCTCAACTCCAGCGCCTGCTCCGGATTGGCGCGCAGCAGATCCAGCACCACATTGCGGTCCTCCTGCCGGTCCAGCCGCCCCAGAATGGCGACCTTGCACTGGCCGGAGCGCTGCTGCACCGTCACGCTCACTTAGCCCGCCCCCCGCACCATTGCGCCACTTTGGCCACCAGCACGTCGTAATCGACCGGCTTGGACAGATAGTCGTCGGCGCCGGTGGCCAGGATCTTCTCGCGCTCGGCCGGCAGCGCCTTGGCCGTGATCGCCACCACCGGAATGTCCTTCCAGGCCGGATTGGCGCGGATGGCGGCGATGGCCTGGTAGCCGTCCATTTCCGGCATCATGATATCCATCAGCACCAGATCCACGGACTGGTGCTGCAGGAATTCCAGCGCCCGCCGGCCGTTGACCGCGCTGTTGAGCTTGGCGCCGTGCCGCTCCAGCGCCGCGGTGATCACGAACAGATTGCGCGGATCGTCATCCACCACCAGCACGTGCCGGTCGGCCAGCAGCTTGCTGCCAGGGGGCGCGATCGGGGCCTTGAGCTCGGCCCGCTGCCTGGGCACGTCCTGCAGGAAGCGCTCCACGTTTTCCAGCAGCCGCTGGCCGGCCTGCGGCGTCTTGACGATCACGCAGTCAGAATAGGCCCGCAACGCCGCCTCGTCCTCTTCGCTGGGCTTGCCGCTGGCGTAAAACACCAGCGAGATGTCGGGATCGACGCCGCGCAAGGCCTCGGCGACGGCCATGCTGTCGGCGATCTCCGCCTCGCCCAGGTCCAGCACCGCCAGTTGACTATGATGCCGCTTCAGCAGCGCCTTCCAGTCGGCGTCCGGCGCGGCCGCCACGATGTCGCCGCCGATGCCGCCCACCAACTTGGACACCTCGTCGCGGCTGATGCCGCCCCGCTCCACCACCAGGATGCCGCCGCTCTTGCCCCCCACCGCCTTGACCAGCTCGGCCTCGGCCGCCGCCAGCAGCTTGTCGCTGGCGGGCTTGCGCAGGAAGCCGATGGCGCCCTGCTGCAGCAGCGCCTCGTCGCGGTCGCGCGCCGACACGATGTAGACCGGGATGTCCGCCAGCGCAGGCCGCGTCTTGATCTCGTGCAGCACCTGGGTGCCGTCCATGTCGGGCAGACCAAGGTCCAGCAGGATGCCGGCTAGCCCGTGCTCGGCGGCCAGCGCCAGCCCCTCCTCGCCGGTCTGCGCCAGCAGCGTCTTGTAGCCCAGCCGCCGGTTCATCGCCACCAGCATCTGGCCGAACACCGGATCGTCGTCTATCAGCAGAATCGCCTTGTCGCCTCGCCGCAGCGCCGCCCTGTCGTCCGCCACCGCCAGCGAAACCGCCCCGGCCGACGCCGCTTCCGGCCTGCCGCGATCAGGCAGCCAGACGATGAACTCGCTGCCTTCGCCCGGCTCGCTTTCCAGCTCGATGGTGCCGCCCAGCATCTGGGCGAAACGCAGGCTGATGGTGAGGCCCAGGCCGGTGCCGCCGAATTCGCGCGAGGTGGAGCCGTCGGCCTGCTGAAACGCCTCGAAGATCACGCTTCGCTTCTCCGCCGGGATGCCGATGCCGCTGTCGCGCACGCTGATGCGTATCGGCAGCGCCGCGTCCGGGTGGCGGCTCATGGAGAGCGTGACGCCGCCGCTGCGGGTGAACTTGATCGCATTGGTCAGCAGATTGCGCAGGATCTGCGACAGCTTGTCCGGATCGGATACGAAATCGCTGTTCAGGCTGTCGTCGACGACGAAGTTCAGCCCCTTGTCGCGCGCCAGATGCTCGAACATGCCTTGCAGCTCGCTGCATACGTCCCGGCTGCTCAGCGTGGCCAGATGCACGTCCATCCGCCCGGCTTCCACCTTGGACAGATCCAGCACGTCGTTGATCAGCCGCAGCAAATCCTCGCCGGAGCGGTGGATCACCTGCGCCCATTTCAGCGCCTCGTCCTTCACCGTGCCGTCCTCGTTGTTCACCATCATCTTGGACAGCAGGATGATGGAGTTCAGCGGCGTGCGCAGCTCGTGCGACATATTGGCGAGGAACTCCGACTTGTACTTGCTGGCCTGGTCCAGCTGCTTCGCCCTGGCCTCCTGCAGCAGCCTCGACTCTTCGAGCTCGCGGTTCTGCTGCTCCAGCTGCTGCTGCGACTCCTCCATCTGCGCATTGGTCTGCTGCAGCTCTTCGGTCTGCTGCCGCAGTTGCTGCTGCGCCTCTTCCATCTGCGCGTTGCTCTGCTGCAGCTCCTCCGATTGCTGTTGCAGTTGCTGCTGCTGCTCCTCCATCCGCGCATTGCTTTCGCGCAGCTGCTCGCTCTGCTCCCGCATTTCCTTTTCCGCCGCCTCGCTGGCGGCCAGCAGCTTGCGGATATGGACCCGCTGCTCGGCGACGAACAGGAAAGACGCCAGCATGCCGCCGACATTGGACAGGAACTCCAGCTTGCGCTCGTCGAAATGCTCGAAGCTGGACAGCTCGATCACGCCGACCAGCTCTTTTTCGTGCAGCAAGGGATAGGTGTAGGTGTAGCGCGGCAGAGCCAGCATGGTGCCGGTGACGATGGGCGCGGCGGCGTCATCGCCGCCGACTTCCAGGATGATGGGCTTGCGCTCGCGCGCCACCTGCCCCACCGCGCCCTCGCCCAGCGCGAAGCTGGCGCCCAGGTTGTTGCGCTCGGTGTACATATAGCTGCCGACCAGATCCAGCCGCAGCTCGTCCTCGCGGTACAGATAGAACACGCCGCGCCCGGCGTCCAGGTAGCGGCCGATCAGGCCGATGGCGGCGTCCGCCAGCTGCTCGGTGGACAGATCCCCGGTCAGCGCGGCGGAGATCTGGCTGTAGCCGTCCTTCAGCCAGTTGCGCCGCTCGTCCTCGGCGCGGGCGCCGCGCAGCATCCGTATCATCTCGTTGATGGCGATGCCCAGCCTGTCCTTGTCCGACGCCAGCTTCACCTCCTGGCTCAGGTCGCCCTGGCCGATGGCGTAGGCCCGGCTGGCCAGATCCTCCAGCGACGCGATCAGGCATTGCAGCCGGGCCATCAGGCTGCTGTCGTCGCCGGGCCGCAACAGGATGTCGCTCGCCAGGTCGCCCTCCGCCAGCCGCGCCGCGATGGCCGCCGCCTCGGAAGGCTCGCCGCCCAGCTGCCCCAGTATGGAGCGGCTGGTCCAGTAGCCGATCAACGCGATGGCGATCAGCATCAGCGCGCAGATCACCAGCGTCAGCACGATGGCGTTGTGCTTGGTGACGACGGCCTCGTCGGAAAACTTCTTGGCGATGACGATGTTGTAATCGATATGCTTGTCGATCAAGTCCAGCATCTGATCCGAAATCGGGTCCAGCGCCAGCAGCAACTGATGCGCCCGGGCCGGGCCCTGCCCGCCGCTGGCACCGGCCTGCAAAACCAGGTCCAGGCCGGCCTGATAGCGCTGCCAGACCGGTTTTTCCTTCTCCAGCCAGGACTTGTCTATTTCGTCGGCGAAGCAATTGCCGCCGACGCAGCCATCCGTTTCATAAGACCGAATCGAATTGCTCACCAGCTCGCGGGCCGCCTTGACCTTCTTTTCTATCTTGGCCCGCTCGCCCTTTTCCGTGTCGTAGTCGAGCCGCCCCGCCTGCGTGCTGCAATCCTGGAAGCCGCGCCGCAGCTCGCCCAGCACCTTGAGGCTGGGCACCGCGTTGGCGTTGCCGAAGTTGGCGCCGTCGTACACCTTCTCCATCAGGTATTGCTCCAGACCGGTCAACAGCGCCAGGCCCAACAGCGCCGCCAACACCAGCAATGCCATGTTCTTGCCGACAGTAAGCTTCACTCCGCTCTCCCGATCGCCGCCATGCCGATGTTGAAGTGTAGACAATTAGGAATACTACTAATGGATTTGAAAACGACTAGACTGGATGTGGTGGAATTATTTGCGGGAGAAGCCGAATGCCGGTGCCAGGTGACATTCTGGTTGTCGACGACACCATGACCGCGCTGATGATGCTGGTGGCCCTGCTGTCCACTCAGGGCTATCAGGTCAGCTCCGCCCAGAGCGGGACCGAAGCGCTGGACCTGGTGCAAAAACATCCGCCCGACCTGATCCTGCTGGATTTCAGCATGCCAGACATGGATGGGCTTGCCGTGTGCCGCGAGCTCAAGCAGAGCCCGCGCACCCGCGACATTCCCGTGCTGTTCCTCAGTTCGGTCAACGATTCGCAAACCAAGGTCGACGGCTTCGCCGCCGGCGCGGTCGACTTCATCATCAAGCCTTTCGAGCGCAGCGAGCTGTTGGCGCGCGTCAACACCCACCTCGACCTGGCCCGGCTGAAGAAACGGCTGAGCAAGCTGGTGGAAGAAAAGACCGAATCGCTGCGGTTGAGCGAGCAGCGCTTTCGCGCGCTGATCGAACAGGCGCCGGAGGCCATCCTGGTGTACAACCTGGACAGCGGCCGCTTCGTCGACGCCAACCAACAGGCGGAGAAACTGACCGGCCGCTCGCTGCAGGCGCTGGTCGGCACCAGCCCCACCTCGCTGTACGCGCCGGAACAGCCCGACGGCCTGCCCGTCGCGGAAAGCGTCACCCTTCACGCCGAGCGGGCGCAACAAGGCGAGATCGCGCCGTTCGAACGCATCCTGCAGCGCCCCGACGGCAGCACCATTCCCTGCGAAGTCCGGCTGAGCAAGCTGCCCAGCGAAACCGGCCACTTGCTCCGCGTCAGCTACATCGACATTTCCTCGCGTGTGGCCGCCCAGGAAAAAATCAACCGCCTCGCCTATTTCGACACGCTGACCGGCCTGCACAATGAAAGCGGGCTGCTGGAGCAATTGAACGCCTTGTTCGCCATCTCCGACCACCCCTTCGCCGCGCTGCTGGTGGACCTGGGCGACTTCAAGTTCATCAACGACGTGTACGGCAACCGCATCGGCGACCTGCTGCTGCGCCATGTCGCGCAGCGGCTGCGGAAAACGCTGGGGACGCGGGGACACGCCGCCCGGCTGGGGGGCGTGGAGTTCGCGGCCATCCTCACCGGCGTGGCGGACGCCGCCGAGGCGGAGACCATCGCCGGGCAGGTGCTGGATGCGATCAGCGAACCGTTCCCGGTGGACGAGATGATGCTCAGCCTGACCGCCAGCGTAGGCGTCAGCCTGGGTCCGGCGCACGGCGCCGACGGGCAGGAACTGCTGACCCGCGCCGACATGGCGCTATACCAGGCCAAGCAGCGCGGCACCCGCAGGATCCAGGTCTACGAAGAAGAGCTGGGCCGCCAGATGCGGGAGCGCGTCGAGCTGGAAAAATCGCTGCGCCATGCGATAGACCATGGCGAGCTGGTGCTGCACTACCAGCCGCAGATCGAGCTGTCCACCGGCCGCGTGGTGGGGGTCGAGGCGCTGGTGCGCTGGCAGCATCCGAAAAAAGGCATGATCCCGCCGATGCAGTTCATCCCCATCGCCGAACAGTCGGGCCTGATCCTGCCGCTGGGGCGCTGGGTGCTGCGCGAAGCCTGCCGCCAGCTGAAGGCGTGGCAGGACAAGGGCGGCGCCGAGCTGAGGATGGCGGTGAACCTGAGCGTCGCGCAATTCACCGACCACGAGCTGCCGGAATTCGTCGCCGGCGTGCTGAAGGAAACCGGGGTGGCCGCCCGCCACCTGGAGCTGGAAATCACCGAATCCTGCACCATGCTGTCGCCGCAGCAATCCATCACCATGATGGAGCAGTTCCGCGCGATGGGCATACACAGCTCGATAGACGACTTCGGCACCGGCCATTCCGCGCTGGCCTACCTGATCCGCTTCCCGGTGGACACGCTGAAGATAGACCAGTCCTTCATCCGCAATATCAACAATGACGAAAAAGGCACCGCGCTGTGCGACACCATCGCCTACCTCGCCCACCGCATGGGCCTGCAGGTGGTGGCCGAAGGCGTGGAAACCCAGCAGCAGCTGACTTTCCTGACCAGCATCCACGTCGACGTGGTGCAAGGCTACCTGCTGTGCAAGCCGCTGCCGGCCGCCGAGGTGGAGGACTTCATCCTGCGCCAGGCAGACGCCAAGCCCCAGCCCGGCGTGGAATACTTCTGACCCCAGCCATTGCCGCGTCCGCCGATACGGTGTATCACTCCGGCATCAACGCCAGGAGCCCCTCATGCCGGACGACCATCAACTCGCCGCCCACGCCGCCGCCGCGGCCGCCCGATTGCTGCTGGACCTGCGCCGCCGCCACCCGGAGGGCGGCAAGGCGCTGGGCGCGCGCGGCGACGCCGAATCCAACGCCTTGATCCTTGAACTGCTGCGCGCGGCGCGCCCGGACGACGGCATTTTGTCCGAGGAGTCCGCGCCGGATCCCGCCCGCCTGGGCGGGCGCAGGGTCTGGATCGTCGACCCGCTGGACGGCACCCGCGAATATTGCGAGCCAGGCCGCGACGACTGGGCGGTGCACGTCGCGCTGGCGGTGGACGGCGCCCCCGCCGCCGCCGCCGTGGCGCTGCCAGCCCGCGGCGAGCTGTTCTCCACCCCCGCCCCCCGGCTTGCCGCCGCGCCGTCGGGCCGGCTGAAAATCCTGGTCAGCCGCAGCCGCGCGCCGGCGCTGGCCGAACGCGTCGCCGCCCGGCTGGACGCCGAGCTGGCGCCGATGGGCTCGGCCGGCGCCAAGGCGATGGCGGCGCTGCGCGGCGAGGCCCACGCCTATCTGCACGCCGGAGGCATGAATGAATGGGACACCTGCGCGCCGGTGGGCGTGGCCTTGGCCGCCGGCCTGCACGCGTCGCGGATAGACGGCGCCCCCTGCATGTTCAACCAGGCGGACGTGAAGATGCCGGACCTGCTGATCTGCCGGCCAGAACTGGCGGAGACGCTGCTGGCGGCGATCACGGCGGAGCGGACGCCGGGCGATTAAATACCGCCCCAAACTCGCGGCGCACCTAGGCAAAACACGCCGACACAGGCCGTCAATCAAACACAGCCCTGAAACTGTTTCTATCAGCCGATCTCAGGCAGCCAGCGTCGGATCGGCCCCAGATCGAGATGCTTCTCCAGCATGTCCGCCAGCTTGTCGATATTGGCCTCGCGCAGCGCCGGGTAGTCCAGCGCCTCCGGCTCCGCCAGCCCCGCCCAGCGCAAGATGGCCTGGCAGGCGGCGGGTTCGTCGAACACGCCGTGCAGATAGGTGGCGAAGATCTGGTCGTCTTCCGAGCGCGCGCCGTCGGCCGAGCCGTCGTCAAAGCGCACCGCGGGCCTGGCCAAGGCCGGCCCTTGGCTCACCCCCATGTGGATTTCGTAGCCGGCGGCCTCAGCGTCGTCCAATGTCAGCCGGCCGCGCATCCGCGTCAGCCGCTTCTCCGGCGCCAGCGTGGTTTCCATATCCAGCCAGCCCAAGCCGTCGCCGCTGCCCGGCTCGCCCTCCAATCCATCCGGATCGTGCAGCTTCTTGCCCAGCATCTGCAGGCCGCCGCAAATGCCCAGCACCTTGCCGCCGTAGCGCAGATGGCGGCGCAGCGCCGCCTCCCAGCCTTGGGCGCGCAGCCAGGCCAGGTCGGCCAGCACGTTCTTGCTGCCGGGCAGGACGATCAAATCGGCCGGCGGGATGGGCTGGCCGGCGCGCGCCAGCGTGAATTCCACCTGCGGGTGCAGGCGCAACGGATCGAAATCGGTGTGGTTGCTGACGCGCGGCGCGGCCGGCGCCACCACCCGCAGCTTGTCGCCGCCGCCCGATGCGCATCCGGGCTTGTCCAGCCCCATGCTGTCCTCGGCCTCCAGGTGCAGGTCGTACAGATAGGGCAGCACGCCCAGCACCGGCTTGCCGGTGTGGTTCTCCAGCCACTCGACGCCGGTTTTGAGCAAGGACGGATCGCCGCGGAAGCGGTTGATCACCAGGCCGACCACGCGGGCGCGTTCGGATTCTGACAATAGCGCCAGCGTGCCGGCCAGGTGGGCGAACACGCCGCCGCGCTCGATGTCGGCCACCAGGATCACCGGGCAGTCCACCGCTTCTGCGAAGCCCATATTGGCGATGTCGCCGTCGCGCAGATTGATCTCGGCCGGGCTGCCGGCGCCCTCGGCGACGATGCATTGATACTGTTCCGCCAGCCTGGCGTGCGACGCCAGCACCGCCTTCATCGCGACCGGCTTGTAGCCGTGATAGCCGCGCGCCTCCATATTGCCGATGGCGCGGCCCTGGATGATCACCTGCGAGCCGGTGTGGCTGTTGGGCTTGAGCAGCACCGGGTTCATGTCGGTGTGCGGCTCCACGCCGCAGGCCAGCGCCTGCACCGCCTGCGAGCGGCCGATCTCGCCGCCGTCCGCCGTCACCGCGCTGTTCAGCGCCATGTTCTGCGGCTTGAACGGCGCCACCCGCACGCCGCGCCGGGCCAGCAGCCGGCACAGACCGGTGGCCAGCGCGCTCTTGCCGGCGTCGGACGTGGCGCCCTGGATCATGATGGTTTTGGCGGTCATGGCGATCTCCCTGCGCATGGATGGCTGACAACGCTTAGAATGGCGGCTTGATTCATTCCGGCCGCCCAAAGCGCGACAGACTTGCGCATTGGATAATTCCCGGCGGCGGCCGGCCATTATATAGGGCTGTTCGTTGAATTCCGCACTGTTTCTGCCGATCGCGCTGCTGCTGGACCGCTTGCTGGGCGAACCGCCGCGCTGGCATCCGCTGGTCGGCTTCGGCCGGCTGGTCAAGGCCGTGGAGCGCTTGGCCTACCCGGCAGCGCCGGAGGCTGAGCCGGTCTGGCGCATGCGGCTGCGCGGCGCGGCGGCCATCGCGCTGCTATTGGCGCCCTTCACGCTGGCCGCCTGGGCGCTGGCGAGGCTGCCGCTGCTGGAGATTATGGTTCCGGTCGCCCTGCTCTATCTGGCCGTCGGCGCCCGCAGCCTGGCCCAGCACGCCGAGGTGGTGCGAAAAGCCTTGGCCGACTGCGACCTGGCCCTGGCCCGCGAGCGGGTGGGCTGGATCGTCAGCCGCGACACCAGCGAACTGGACGAAGCCGGCGTGGCGCGCGCGACGATTGAGTCGGTGCTGGAAAACGGCAGCGACGCCGTCTTCGCCGCGCTGTTCTGGTTTCTGGTCCTGGGCGCGCCCGGCGCGGTGCTGTACCGGCTGGCCAACACGCTGGACGCGATGTGGGGCTACAAGAACGATCACTACCTGCACTTCGGCTGGGCCGCCGCCCGCTTCGACGATGTTTTGAACTATATCCCGGCGCGTCTGGCCGCCCTCACCTATCTGCTGCTGGGCAATGCCGCAAAGGGCTGGCGCTGCTGGCGCACCCAGGCCCCCACTTGGTACAGCCCCAACGCCGGCCCGGTGATGGCCGCCGGCGCCGGCGCGCTGGGCGTCAGCCTGGGCGGCGGCGCGCGCTATCACGGCCAGTGGAAGGAACGTCCGCCGCTTGGCTGCGGTCCCACTCCCACGCACGAAGACATCGGCCGCGCGGTGCGGCTGGTCAACCGGGGCATGTGGCTGTGGGCGGCATTGTCGCTGGCGGCCGCCATCTTGATCGGAGCGATCCATGCTTGAACACGGAGGCGGCCTGCTGCGCGCCGCGGCCGAATACGGCATTCCGGCCGGAGACTGGCTGGACCTGTCCACCGGCGTCAATCCCAACGGCTGGCCGGTGCCGCCGCTGGCGGCCGACAGCTGGCTGCGGCTGCCGCAGAACCATGACGGGCTGGAGGCGGCGGCGGCGGAATATTACGGCAGCGACAAGCTGCTGGCCGTGGCCGGCTCGCAGCCGGCGATCCAGTTGTTGCCGCGGCTGCGCGCGCCCTGCCGTGTCGGCATGCTGGCGCTGTGCTACGCCGAGCACCCGCACCACTGGCAGAAGCGCGGGCACCAGCTGTTCCGGCTGTCGCCTGACGAGCTGGCCGCCGGCATAGACCAGCTGGACGTGGTGTTGCTGTGCAACCCCAACAACCCCACCGGCGACCGCTTCGACCCGGTGCTGCTGGAAAACTGGCGGCAGCGGCTGGCCGCGCGCGGTGGCTGGCTGGTGGTGGACGAAGCGTTTCTGGACGCCGCGCCGGAAGACAGCATGCTGCCGCGCATCGGCAAGCCGGGACTGATCGTGCTGCGCTCGATCGGCAAATTCTTCGGCCTGGCCGGCGCGCGCGCCGGATTCGTGTTCGGCTGGCCGGAACTGCTGAACGCCCTGGCCGAGGAACTGGGGCCATGGACGGTGGCTGGCCCGGCGCGCGAGGCGGTGAGGCTGGCGTTGCGCGACACGGCCTGGCAACAGGCGATGAAAACCAAGCTGCAACGCGACAGCTCCAGGCTGCAACGCTGCCTGGAGCGGCACGGCCTGCCGCCCGCCGGCGGCTGCGAGCTGTTTCAGTGGACGCCGGACGCAAACAGCTTGTCCACGCACCGCTACCTGGCCGGCCGCGGCATCCTGACCCGTTATTTCGAAGCCATACCCAGCCTGCGCTTCGGCCTGCCCAAGGCCGACGCCGACTGGGTGCGGCTGGAGCAGGCGCTCACCGACTGGCGGCGGCACGCGCTCGGCGCATGAGACCGCGCGACGGGCCCGGACGCCGCTCCGGCGCTACGGTTCACAGCATCGGCGTTGTCACGTATGATCCAGTCCAATCAATGACGGTGCCCCTTGATGGGTGAAACGGGAACGCGGTGCGAAACCGCGGCTGCCCCCGCAACTGTAAGCGCAGAGTCCACGCCTGACGCCACTGGCCCCTAGCAAGGTCGGGAAGGCGGCGCCGGACGACGACGCGCGAGCCAGGAGACCGGCCGTCATGCGTGTCGACGCAAGCAGAAACCGGGCGGGGTGTACCGGGGGATACGCACATGCGCCGCCCATGAAAAACCAGCGGACTGTGCCCTCGCTTGCGCGACGTGAATCGTCTTCGAGGGCACCATGCATCCATCCACCGCGCCGGCCGCCGGCCGCCGCCTGGCGCGCCACGCGCCCATTCTCGCCGGACTGATCCTGGCCAATCTATTGGCCTGGGCCTGGGCGTTCGCCGCCTTCGCCGATCACCCGGCCCAGCTCGCCACCGCGCTGCTGGCTTATCTGTTCGGCCTGCGCCACGCAGTGGACGCCGACCACATCGCCGCCATCGACAACACCGTGCGCAAGCTGATGCAGGAAGGCCGCCAACCGTCGGCGGTGGGCCTGTTCTTTTCGCTGGGCCACTCGGCGGTGGTCGTCATCGCCGTGGCGCTGATCGTGTTCGCCGCCAGCGCGCTGCAAAGCCGCGTCACTGGCTTCAAGGAGATAGGCAGCGTCATCGGCACCAGCGTGTCGGCCTTCTTCCTGCTGACCCTGGCCCTGATCAACCTGTCGTCCCTGCGCGCGGTGTGGGGGGCCTTCCGCCGCGCCCGCGCCGGCGAAGCCATCTGCGATGAACAACTGAATCTGCTGTTGAACAACCGCGGCCTGATCGCGCGCCTGCTGCGCCCGCTGTTCAAGATGGTGACCAAGAGCTGGCACATGCTGCCCATCGGCTTTTTGTTCGGCCTCGGCTTCGACACCGCCACCGAAATCGGCCTGTTCGCCATCGCCACCTCGCAAAGCGCCCACGGCGTGGCGCTGTGGCACATCATGGTATTCCCGGTGCTGTTCGCCGCCGGCATGGCGCTGGTGGACACGCTGGACAGCATGATGATGGTGGAAGTGTACGGCTGGGCCTTCGTCAATCCGGTGCGCAAGCTGTGGTACAACCTGACCATCACCTTCGTCTCCGTCGTCGTCGCCGTCGGCATCGGCGGGCTGGAAGGCCTGGGACTGCTGGCCGACAAGCTGCAGCTCACCGGCGCGTTCTGGGACTGGATCGCCGCGCTCAACGACAACCTGGCCCACTTCGGCTACTTAGTCGTCGCCGTCTTCCTGTTCACCTGGCTCGCCTCCGCCGGCATCTACAAATGGAAGCGTTTCGACCAACTGACGCCGGAGGCGCGATGAGAACCCACGACAAACACGTACTGATGTGCACCGGTCCGCGCTGCACGCCGGACGGCCAGGGATCCGAGGCGATGTTCCTGCACCTGGGCCGCGCCATAGACGCCTGCGAAGGCCTGCGCGCCAAGCGCACCCGCAGCCACTGCTTCGCGGTGTGCAAGGAAGGCCCGGTGATGGTGGTGTACCCGGACGGCGTCTGGTACCGCAAGGTCAGCGAAGCCGACGTCGAACGCATCGTCTGCCAGCATCTGAAGGGCGGCGTCCCGGTCGAAGAGCTGGTGTTCCATAAAACCGGCATCGGCGACATCGAAACGGAACCGCAGGCATGAACGCAGAAATCGCACTATTGAGCCACGCCGGCACCGACCTCGCCGCGCTGTCGCGCGCGCGTTGGCCGGAAGATTTTCCCGTTGTCGCCGGCATTTCGCTGCAAGGCATCGCCGACGAAGCCGCGATGCAGGCGCTGCTGGACGGCCAATTGGCCGATGTCCGCGCCATCGTGCTGCGCGTGCTGGGCCGCGCCGACGCGATACCGGGCCTGGAGTCGCTGCTGGCCCACGCTCGCCGGCTGCAGGCCGCCGTCATCGTGGTCAGCGGCACCGGCGAGCCGGACCCGGAGCTGCAGGCCCTGTGCAGCGCACCGGTATCGCTGCAGCAGGACGTCCACGCCTATCTGCAGGCAGGCGGCAGCGCCAACCTGGGCGAGATGATGCGCTGCCTGGCCGACCGGCTGCTGCTGACCGGCTTCGGCTACCAGAGCCCGCAGCCGCTGCCGGAGCACGGCGTCTACCACCCGGAGCTGGCCGCGCCCTGCTCGCTGGAAGATTGGCTCGAAATCCGCGATCCGGACTGGCCCACCATCGGCCTGTGCTTCTACCGCGCCCACTGGCTGTCCGGCAACACCCGCTTCATCGACCTGCTGGTGGATTGCCTGGCCGAGCGCGGCGTCAACGCGCTGCCGGTGTTCACCTCGTCATTGCGAACGATACAAGACGGTGGCCTGCCGGCGGCGCTGGCGTTGCTGGCCGACCCGCGCGCCCAAGTCTCCCTGCTGATCAACACCACCTCGTTCGCGATGGGCGACATCAACAACGACGGCCCCACCCAGCCCGGCTGGGCGGTGGAGGCGTCGGACCAACTCAACCTGCCGGTGCTGCAGGCCATCACCAGCAGCATGACCCGCGAGCAGTGGGAAGCGTCCGACCGCGGCTTCAATCCGCTGGACACCGCGATGAACGTGGCGCTGCCGGAATTCGACGGCCGCATCATAGGCGTGCCCCTGAGCTTCAAGCAGCCGGCGGAGGCAGGCCAGGCCGAGCAATACGCGCCGCTGCCTGACCGCGCCCGCCGCCTGGCCGGCATCGCCGCGCGCCTGGCGCGGCTGCGCCATGTGGAAAATGCCGACAAGCGCATCGCCTTCATCTTCACCAACTCCAACAGCAAGGCCTCGCAGATAGGCAATGCGGTGGGTCTGGATTCCCCCGCCTCGCTGTACGCGATGCTGCGCGGCATGCAAGGCCGCGGCTACCGGATGGATGAGCTGCCGCCGGACAGCGACGCGCTGATGCACGAGTTGATAGACCACGGCGCTTACGACCAGGACTACCTGAGCGCCGAGCAGATGCGCAAGGCCGCCGCCCGCGTGCCGGCCAAGCGCTACCAGGCTTGGTTCGACGAGCTGCCGGACGCGCTGCGCGGCAAGATGCTGCAACGCTGGGGCCAGCCGCCGGGCGGCGCCTACGTCGACGGCGACGAGCTGGTGTTCTCCGGCCTGGACTACGGCAATGTCTTCGTCGCGCTGCAGCCGCCGCGCGGCTACGGCATGGACCCGGACGCCATCTACCACACGCCGGACCTGCCGCCCACCCACCACTACTACGCGCTGTACCGCTGGCTGCGCGACGACTGGCGGGCCGACGCCATCGTCCACGTCGGCAAGCACGGCACGCTGGAATGGCTGCCGGGCAAGGGCGTGGGCCTGTCGCAGAACTGCTTCCCGGACGCGCTCTTGGGCGACATGCCGCTGTTCTACCCCTTCATCGTCAACGATCCGGGCGAAGGCTCGCAGGCCAAGCGCCGCGGCCACGCGGTGATCATCGACCACCTGACGCCGACCATGACCACCGCCGACAGCTACGGCCCGCTGGCGCAGCTGACCCAGCTGGTGGACGAGTACTACCAGGTGGAGCTCTTGGACCCAAACAAGCTGCCGCTGCTGCAGCAACAGATCTGGGACCTGATCAAGGAAGCCAAGCTCGACACCGACCTGGCGGCGATGCTGAAGCACGATCATGACCATGATCACGGGCACGAGCCTCACCACGAACACGGCCATGGCCATCATCACGACCATGATCACCCGCATGGCGGACACCAGCACGCGCCCGCCGCCGTCCACGGCAAATACCGGCCGCAGGCGGCCAAGCCGGCGGCCGCGATGAAGCCGGCGACGGCCGCGGCGGCGAAATACCGCCCGGCCAAGGCCGCGCACGGCCACGATCATGGACACCATCACCACCACGATCATGGCGACCATGGCCATCACCACGGCCACCATGACCACCATCATCATGATCATCACGGCCACAACCACGACCACCACGACCATGACCACGATTGGGACGACACGCTGAACGAGGACGGCGTGCCGCTGAGCCTGGCCAAGATGGACGGCGTCGACGTCGCCCACCTGATCGAGGACATAGACGGCTATCTGTGCGAGCTGAGCGCGGCGCAGATCCGCGACGGCCTGCACGTGCTGGGCAACGCGCCGCAGGGCGAGGCGCTGATCGACATGCTGCTGGCGCTGACCCGGCTGCCCAACCTCGGCATCCCGGGCCTGCCCGCCAGCGTGGCGGCGGCCTGCGGCGGCGACTGGCCGCTGTGGCAGCAGAATCAGGGCAAGCGGCTGGCCGATGCCCCAATTGAATTAGCTAGGCTAGCAGGCCAGGCCCTGGTCACCCGCGCCGACGCGCACGACGCGGTGCTGAAGCTGGCGCGCGCGCTGATCGCCGATCTGGCCGCGCGCGGCTACGACGCCGCCGCCATCCCGGCCGCCGTCGAAAACATCCTGCCCGGCATCGAGCCGAACACCGATCTGGAGCGGGTGCTGAACTTCGTCTGCGCCGAACTATGCCTCAAACTCGCCCGCACCGCCGAGGAGATAGACAACCTGCTGCGCGGCCTGGAAGGCGGCTACGTGCCGGCCGGCCCCAGCGGCGCGCCGACGCGCGGCATGGCCCACATCCTGCCCACCGGCCGCAATTTCTACTCGGTGGACCCGCGCAGCCTGCCGTCCAACGCCGCCTGGCGCATAGGCGATGGCCTGGCGCGCGAGATGCTGGCGCGCCATCTGAAGGAAACCGGCCAGTATCCGGAGTCAGTGGCCATCAGCGTGTGGGGCACCAGCGCAATGCGCACCCACGGCGACGACATCGCCGAAATCCTGTCCCTGCTCGGCGTCAAGCCGCGCTGGCAGCAGGAAAGCCGCCGGGTGCAGGGCCTGGAAGTCATTCCCCTGGCCGAACTGGGCCGGCCGCGCATCGACGTCACCGTGCGCATCAGCGGCTTCTTCCGCGACGCCTTCCCGCACCTGATTTCGCTGATCGACGAGGCGGTGCACACCGTGGCGCGGCTGGACGAGCCGGCGGAGCAGAACTTCCTGCGCAAGCACTACCTGGCCGACCTGAAAAACGAACTATTGAGCGCGCTGCCCGACGCCGACGCGCAATCGCTGTACCGCGTGTTCGGGGCCAAGCCGGGCAGCTACGGCGCCGGCATCCTGCCGCTGATCAACGAGCAGAACTGGCAGAACGACGCCGATTTCGCCACCGCCTACGTCAACTGGGGCGGCTACGCCTACGGCCGCGAGGCCAACGGCGCCGACGCCCGCGACGCGCTGCGCCATCGGCTGGCGGGCGTGGAAGTCGCCCTGCACAACCAGGACAACCGCGAGCACGACATCTTCGACAGCGACGACTACCTGCAATACCACGGCGGGATGATCGCGACGATACGCAGCCTCAGCGGCCGCCAGCCGCGCGCCTTCTTCGGCGACAGCCACAATCCGGAGCTGCCTGCGGTGCGCGGCCTGAAGGAGGAAGTGCTGCGCGTGTTCCGCTCGCGGGTGGCCAACCCCAAGTGGATCGCCGGCATCCAGAAGCACGGCTACAAGGGCGCGCTGGAGCTGACCGCCACCGTCGACTACCTGTTCGGCTACGACGCCACCGCCCAGGTGGTGGACGACTGGGTCTACGAGCAGTTGGCGCAAAGCTACGCGCTGGACCCGGCGATGCAGCAATTCTTCGCCGACAGCAACCCCTGGGCGCTGAACGCCATCACCGACCGCCTGCTGGAAGCGGCGCAGCGCCAGCTGTGGGCCGAGCCGGACCCGGAGACGCTGGCCGCCTTGCAACAGTTGCACCTGGATAGCGAAGCGCTGCTGGAAGCGCGTGGAGAAAACCAAGCATGAGCCCGATTTACCCGTTCGCCGCCATCGTCGGCCAGGAACAACTGAAGCAGGCGCTGCTGATCTGCGCGGTGGACCCGACGGTCGGCGGCGTGCTGGTGCGCGGCGACAAGGGCAGCGCCAAGAGCACCGCCGCGCGCGGCCTGGCCGCCGTGCTGCCAGCCATACGCCGGGCGAGCGGCTGCGGCTACAACTGCGAGCCCGACCATCCGCTGCCGCTGTGCCCGGTGTGCTCCGGCGACGCGCGCGCGCTGCATGACGGCCCGGTGCCCTTCATCAACCTGCCGCTGGGCGCCACCGAAGACCGGGTGCTGGGCAGCCTTGACTTCGAAAAGGCGCTGCAGGGCGGCAAGCAGGCGTTCAAGCCCGGCCTCTTGGCGGCGGCCCACCGCGGCATGCTCTACATCGACGAAGTGAACCTGCTGGCCGACCATCTGGTGGACGTGCTGCTGGACGCCGCTGCGATGGGCGTCAATACCGTGGAGCGCGAGGGCCTGGCGGTCAGCCACCCGGCGCGGGTGACGTTGCTCGGCACCATGAACCAGGAGGAAGGCGATCTGCGGCCGCAATTGCTGGACCGCTTCGGCCTGATGGTGGACGTGGCCGCGCCGCGCGAGCCTGTCCTGCGCGCCGAGGTGGTGCGCCGCCGCCTGGCCTTCGAGGCCGACCCGGCCGGCTTCGCCGCGCAATGGCAAACCGACAGTGAGGCGCTGCGCGAAAACATCGCCGCCGCCCGCGCGCTGCTGCCGCAAACCCAGCTCAGCGATAGCCTGTTCCACTTCGTCAGCGAACTGTGCTGCGAATTCGACGTCACCAGCCTGCGCGCCGACATCGTGCTGAACAAGGCCGCGCGCGCGCTGGCCGCGCTGGACGGCCGCATTGACGCCTCTGCTGAAGACATCCGCGACGCCGCCCGGCTGGTGCTGCCGCACCGCCGCCGCCGCAAGCCCTTCGAGCAGAGCGGGCTGGACCAGGACAAGCTGGAGCGGATGACGCAGCAGGCGTCCACGCCGCCTCCTCCGCCGACACAGGACCAGGACGAGGCCACGCAGCCGCCGCCGGACGCCGACGGCGAGCAGGAGCCGAAGCCTTCCGGCCATGGTTCGGAGCAGATCTTCTCCGCCGCCCCGGCCGGCGACATCGCCCGCATCCGCGTCCAGGCGCCATCCCTCAGCGACGCGGCCGGCCGCCGCAGCGACGGCGCCAGCCGCCAGCGCGGCCATTACGTGCGCGCCGAGGCCAATCCGCAGCCGGCACAGCTGGCGGTGGACGCCACGCTGCGCCACGCGATCTTGCGCGATCCGGGCAATTTTTCCGTCACCCGCGCCGACCTGCACGACAAGGTCCGCGTCGCCAAACAGGGCAACCTGATCCTGCTGGTCGTCGACGCGTCCGGATCGATGGCTGCCCGCCAACGGATGGAGCAAGTCAAGGGCACGGTGCTGAGCCTGTTGGAAGACGCCTACCGCAGGCGCGACCAGGTGGCGCTGATCGCCTTCCGCGGCCAGCAAGCCGAACTGTTGCTGCCGCCGTGCAACCGCGTAGAGCAGGCCGAAGCCGCGCTGCGCGAGCTGCCCACCGGCGGCCGCACGCCGCTGGCGCACGCGCTGGCGCTGGCCGCCGACACGCTGTCCCGCCAGTTGGGCGGCCCGGCGCCGCTGTTGGTGATCCTGAGCGACGGCCGCGCCAATGTGGCGCTGGACGGAGACGGCGACCCGTGGCGGCAGGCGCTGGACCTGGCCGGCCAGCTGGCCGGCGCGCCGGCGCTGGTGCTGGACACCGAGCAGGACTTCGTCCGCCTGGGCCGCGCCCGCGAGCTGGCCGAGGCGCTGGGCGCCGAATACCTGGCTTGCGACGCCCTCACCGGCGAGCAGCTGACATTGACGATTCAACAAAGACTGGGCCGCTGAGATGACGGGCAAGGTTTACCTGATAGGCGCCGGCCCCGGCGACCTGGACATGCTCACGCTGAAGGCCGCGCGCTGCCTAAAGCTGGCCGACGTGGCGCTGGTGGACGATCTGGTGCATCCGGACATTCGCACCCTGCTGCGGCCGGACGCCGAGATCGTACCGGTCGGCAAGCGCGGCGGCTGCCCGTCGACGCCGCAGGCGGCCATCGAGCAGCGCATGATAGACGAAGCCCGCGCCGGCAGGACGGTGGCGCGCCTCAAGGGCGGCGACCCCTTCGTCTTCGGCCGCGGCGGCGAGGAAATGCTGACGCTGCAAGCGGCCGGCGTCGAGGTGGAAATCGTCAACGGCCTCAGCGCCGGCCTGGCGGTGCCGGCCACGCTGGGCATCCCGCTGACCCACCGCCATTTCGTCCACGGCGTGACCTTCGTCTCCGGCCACCCGCACCAGGACGGCGACGAGCCCAATTGGCAGGCGCTGGCGCAAAGCGGCATGACGCTGGTGATCTATATGGGCGTCAAGCGGCTGCCCTTGATCCGCGCCGAGCTGCTGCGCCACGGCCTGAAACCCGACACCCCGGCGGCGGCGATAGAAAACGGCACGCTGCCGCAGCAACGCCAGGTGCTGAGCACGCTGGACGCGCTGGAACAAGACATGAGCGCGGCCGGCATCCACAGCCCGGCGCTGATCGTCATCGGACCGACGGTGGCGCTGGCGTCCTGTAGCCCGTCCGCCGCCAACGACATAACGAAGGAATACGCATGATCATCTGCATAGGCGCCGGCCCCGGCGACATCGGCTACCTGCCGCAGCGCTCGGCCCAACTGATACGCGAGGCCGACGTGGTGGCCGGCTTCAACGCGGTGGTGGACGTGGTCCGCCCGCTTATCCCGGACAGCGCCGAAGTGATCCAGATGGGCTACCGCGACCAGGTGGCCCAGCTGGACATCGTCGCCGAGCGCCACCGCGCCGGCAAGAAGTGCGTGGTGGTGTTCATGGGCGACATCCATTTCAGCGGCTTCCAGTACCTGGAGCGGGTGGAGCGCGCCTGCGGCCACCCGGTGGAAACGATACCGGGCATCTCCTCGGCGCAGATCCTGGCCTCGCGCGGCAAGGTGTGCTTCGACGAAACCAGCTTCATCACCTTCCACCGCCGCGGCGACCTGACCCCGTTCAAGCGCCATCTGGTGCATGTGCTGCAGGACGGCCGCAACGCCATCGTGATCCCCTGCCCGTGGGACGAGGCGCGCTCCTTCATGCCCTGGCACATCGCCGCCTACCTGCTGGAAAACGGCATCCCGGCCGGCCAGCGGGTGGAAGTGTGGGAAAACCTGACCCGCAACGAGGCGGAATGGCGCGGCACGCTGGCCGAGTGCGCAGAGCAGCGCTTCTCCGACATGAGCATCATGCTGATCCGCACGCTCGCGCCGATGGACAGCCAGATCGAGCCGACCCACAAATGAGCCCGCAAGACTACGCCATCGTGCTCGCCGGCCACGGCAGCCGCGACCCGGACGGGGTGAACGAGTTCATGCAGCTGGTGGACGCGCTGAAGGCGCGCGCCGGCGACCGCCCAATCGCCCACGGTTTTCTGGAATTCGCCCGCCCGACCATAGACGAGGCGGTGGAGCAGGTGCTGGCCGCCGGCGCCAAGACCGTGGTGATGGTGCCCGGCGTGCTGTTGGCCGCCACCCACGCCAAGAACGACATGCCCAGCGAGCTGTTGGCGCTGCGGCAAGCCCATCCGGGCGTCGACTTTCACTTCGGCGCGGCGCTGGACCTGCATCCGCGGCTGTTGGCGCTGTGCCGCCAGCGCATCGTCGAGTCCGAGGCCGCCTCGCCGCAGACCATCTCGCGCAACGACGCCTGTCTGGTCGTCGTCGGCCGCGGCACCTCGGACCCGGACGCCAATTCCGAAATCTCCAAGCTCGCGCGCATGCTGGAGGAAGGCCTGGGCTTCGCCGCCTCCTTCGTCTGCTATTCCGGCACCGCCAAGCCCCTGGTGGCCGATGGCCTGCGCGCCGCCGCCATGCTGGGCTACCGCCGCATCGTGGTGCTGCCCTACTTCCTGTTCGACGGCGTGCTGGTCAAGCGCATCTACGGCGCGGCGGCCGACCTGGCGGCGCGCCATCCGGAGATCGAGGTGCTGAGCGCCGGCTACCTGGGCCCGGACGCCCAAGTGGCCGAGGTGTTCCTGGAACGGGCGCAGGAAGGCGTGGAAGGCCGCGCCGCGATGAACTGCGCGCTGTGCAAGTACCGGGTGCAGATCGTCGGCTTCGAGCAGCAGGTGGGCGAGCCGCAGCGCGGCCACCACGGCAAGGTGCGCGGCCTGCTGGAACGCGAGCCTGCCGCCAATCAGCCGCCGGCCTGGAAGCGCTACGCCCCGCATCCGATCGAGGCGGAAAGCATGCGCATCATAGCCGAAGGCCGCGACTGGTCGGCCTTCCCGGCCGAGCAGCGCACCGCGCTGATGCGGCTGGTGCACACCACCGGCGACTTCAACAGCGTGGACGACCTGTTCTTCTCGCCCGGCGCTTGCGAAACCGGCATGCGCGCGCTGCTGCGCTGCCGCCGCGTGGTCACCGACGTCACCATGGTGGAAACCGGCCTCAAGCGCGAAGTGCTGCGCCAGCTGGAAGTGGAAACCTGGTGCGGCGTGCACGACGAGGAAACCCGGCTGCTGGCCGAGGCCAGCGGCCTTACCCGCTCCGCCGCCGGCATCCGCCGCGCCTGGCAGAAGTTCGGCAACGACTGCGTGGTGGCGATAGGCGACGCGCCGACCGCGATCCGCGAAGTGGTGCGGCTGGTGCGCGAGCACGGCTGGCGGCCGCAACTGGTGGTCGGCCTGCCGGTGGGCTTCGTCGGCACCCGCGAATGCAAGGAGGAGCTGCGCGCGCTGCTGCAAGTGCCGCGCATCACCAACCGCGGCACCCGCGGCGGCTCGCCGTGGGCGGCCACCGTGGTCAACGCGCTGATGATAGACGCGATCGAACACGTCCATCAGCAGCAGCAACGGGAAGAGTGAACCCGGTGCGCCAGCCTTACGACCTCGCCGCCCCCGCGCCCAACGGCATGCGCCGCGGCCGCACCACCGGCAGTTGCGCCACCGCCGCCGTCAAGGCGGCGCTGATGCTGTTGCTGGACGGCGTGGACGCCGACGAGGTCTTCATCAGCCTGCCTGACCCGGACTTCTACCTAGCGGTGCCGGTGCAAAGCGTGGCCTGGCTGGACGAAAACACCGTGCGCGCCGAAGTGCTGAAGTACGCCGGCGACGACCCGGACAACACCGACGGCGCGACGATCTTCGCCGAGGTGAAAGTGAACGGCAGCGGCGCGCTGCGCTTCCTGGCCGCGCCCGGCGTCGGCATGGTCACCCAGCCCGGCCTGCGCATCCCGCCCGGCGAGCCGGCGATCAACCCGGTGCCGCGCCAGATGATGCGGATGGCGGTGGAGGAAGCGCTGGCCGGCCGGCCCGACCCCGGCTTTGACCTGGCGATAGGCTGCGTCGACGGCGACAAGATCGCCAAGCGCACCTTCAACCCGATGCTGGGCATCGTCGGCGGCATCTCGATATTGGGCACCAGCGGCATCGTCGAGCCGATGTCGCAGGCGGCGTGGATCGCATCGATCGAGGTCTATGTGCGGGTGGCGCTGGGCGAGTTGCCGCCGGCCATCGCCTTCACCCCCGGCAAGATAGGCCGCGGCTACGCCGCCGACACGCTGGGGCTGGCCAAGAAACAGGTCGTCCAGATCGCCAACTTCGTCGGCGACTCGCTGGACTTCGCCGAGTCGGTGCTGATCGAGCAGGGCCGCATCCTGGACACGCTGTGGGTGCTGGGCCACCCGGGCAAGATCGCCAAGCTGCTGGACGGCGTGTGGGACACCCACTCCGGCAAGAGCGGCATGGCGATGGACGCCGTCGCCGGTGTCGCCGCCGACCTGGGCTATGCGCCCGGCCTGGTGGCGCAAATCAAACAAGCGAATACCGTGGAGAACGTAGTGCAGATCATGAGCAGCCAGCCGGACGCCCGCGGCTACTGGATGGAAATAGAACGCCGCACCGCCGCGCGGATGGCCACCAAGGTGCCCAGCGTGCGGCAAGTGGCGGTGCGCCTCTTTAGCATGGACGGCACGCCGCTGGGAGAAGCCGCATGAAGCTGGGCACGCTGATAGGCATAGGCGTCGGGCCGGGCCCGGCCGGGCTGATTCCGGTGGCGGCGCTGGCCGCCTTGCGCCAGGCCGACATCGTCTACCTGCCGCGCGCCACCTCCAGCGACACGTCCGTCGCCCGCCAGTGCCTGGCCGGGCTGGAATTGGATGAGAGCCGCTTTCGCGAAATCGAGTTCGAGATGAATCCGGACCGCGGCGCGCTGTCGCGCCATTACGGCGCGCTGGCCGAGCGACTGGCCGCCGAATTGGAAACCGGCCGGAACGTCGCCTACCTGACCATAGGCGATTCGATGACCTACTCCACTTACGGCTACCTGCTGGCGGCGCTGCGCGAAATGCTGCCGCAGCTGGAGACGCAGACCTTTCCCGGCGTCACCAGCTTCGCCGCCACCGCGTCGGCGCTGTCCTGGCCGCTGGGCGAAGGCAAGGAACGCATCCTGATCCTGCCCTGCCCCGACGACATGGCCGAGCTGCAAGCCGATATCGACAGCCACGACATCGTGGTGCTGATGAAGATAGGCAAGCGGCTGCCCGACGTGCTGGCGCTGCTTAACCAGATGGGCATCGCTCAGCTGTGCGCCTTCGCCCGCCGCATCGGCCTGCCCGGCGAAGTGCTGTGCGCCGACGCCTCGCAATTGACGGCCGACGCCAGCGGCTACCTCGCCACCATGCTGATCCGCAAAACAGCCAGAGAAAGACGCCATTCATGAAAGTGTATTTCATCGGCGCCGGCCCCGGCGCCGCCGATCTGATCACGCTGCGCGGCAGCCGCCTGTTGGCCGCCGCCCCCATGGTGCTGTACGCCGGCTCGCTGGTGCCGGCCGAGATGCTCAGCCACTGCCGTCCGGACGCCGAAATCCACGACACCGCCGAGCTGAACCTGGACCAGCAGGAAGCGCTGTACCGCCGCGCCCAGGCCGAGGACAAGGACGTGGCGCGGCTGCACTCCGGCGACCCGGCGATCTACGGCGCCACCAATGAGCAGATGCGCCGGCTGGAAGCGCTTGACATAGCTTATGAAGTCGTCCCCGGCGTGTCCTCGTTCACCGCCGCCGCCGCCGCGCTGGGCAGCGAACTGACCCGGCCCGAGGTGTCGCAATCCATCATCCTTACCCGCACCAGCGGCCGCGCCAGCGCGGTGCCGGAGACCGAATCCATCGCCAGTTTCGCCGCCCACCGCGCGACGATGTGCATCTTCCTGTCCGGCCAGCGGCTGAAGCAGACCGTCGCCGACCTGGCGCTGCACTACCCGCCCCACACCCCGGTGGCGCTGGTGCGCCGCGCCAGCTGGCCGGACCAGTCCGTCCACCGCAGCACGCTGGGCAAGATGCTGTCCGAGGTGAAGCAGAAAGACTGGCTGCTGACCACGCTGCTGTTGGTCGGCGAAGCGCTGTCGCGCGAAGGCGGCGTCGAATCCAGCCTGTACGCGGCCAGCTTCACCCACATCTTCCGCGACGGCGACGACCGCAAGACCAAGCGGGCCAGCCTGCAGAAAGAAAACCAGGCATGAGCCGCGCCGTGTGGCTGGTGCGCGCCGAGGCGCTGCCCTTGGGACAGAAACTGGCATCGGAGCTGGACGCCCGGCTGTACCAGCCGTGGCTAGAGCCCGGCATAAGCGGCCGCGAGCAATTCCGCGCCGCCTTCCATGCGCACAGCCACTGGGTGTTGGTGATGGCCAGCGGCATCGCCGTCCGCTATCTGGACGGCCTGCCGCAAAGCAAGTACAGCGACCCGGCGGTGGTGGTGATGGACGAAGCCGCCCGCTTCGCCATCCCGCTGTTGTCCGGCCACGAAGGCGGAGCGAATGACCTTGCCTACCAAGCGGCGCGGCTGACCGGTGCCATCCCGGCCGTCACCACCGCCACCGAAGCAGTGAAGCCGCTGACGCTGGGCATCGGCTGCCGCCGCGGCAAAAGCGCCGAAGCCATCGAACAAGCCGTGCTGCAAGCCCTGGCCGGCCGGCCGCTGACCGACGTGCGCGAAGCGGCGACGATAGACCTGAAGGCCGACGAAGAAGGCCTGTTGGCATTCTGCGCCCGCCACGCGCTGCCGCTGCGGGTCATCGCCCGCGAAGACGTCGCCGCCCGCGGCTGGACCAGCGCGCCGTCGGACTGGGTGCGGCGGAACGTCGGCGTGGACGGCGTGTGCGAGCCGTGCGCGCTGATCGCCAGCCCGCGGGGGCGGCTGATCGTGCCCAAGACGGCTGTGGATGGGGTGACGGTGGCCATTGTCGAAGACAGCGCCTTTTAAATACGCAGGCCCAAATGACTTCGACGCCATCCACTCCCCCTTCATCCCCGCCGGAGCAAACATGCTTGGCAAGGTTTTAAGCTGCCGCTTGTTTGAGCCGCGCGACGCTAGCGCGTTGCCGCTGAGCAAATCAGAGATTTGCACGCATGGAGTTCGGCAGCGCCTTGCCAGCCTGATTTTCACCGGGAATTCGCGCGGCGCAGGGGCGGCCTGGGTTGTAAGCGTGCGAATCTTTGATTCGCTCAGCGTAGGGGCTGGTCGCGCAGCCCCCTTACCCGCCCGCTGGGCGGAACCACACATCACCAGCGCCAAAACAATTACAGAATGCAAAATCAAGAGAACAGAACCATGACCGGCAAACTCTACCTCGTCTCGGTCGGCCCCGGCCGCGCCGAGCTGATCCCCGACCTCGCCCGCCAGGCGCTGGCCGCGAGCGACGTGATCGTCTCCTACGACCTCTACCTGACCTGGGTGCAAGCCTGGATCGCCGGCAAAGACATCCGCACCCTGCCGCTGACCCAGGAGCGCGAACGCGCGCAGCTGGCGCTGGAAGAAGCCCGCGCCGGCAAGACCGTGGCCCTGCTGTCCAGCGGCGACATCGGCGTCTACGCGATGGCCACGCTGGCCTACGAAGACATGCGCGAGGACGATGTGTTCGACGTGCAGCTGATCCCCGGCATCACCTCCGCCAATTCCTGCGCATCGCTGCTCGGCGCGCCGCTGTCGCATGACTTCGCCACGCTGAGCCTGTCCGACCTGCTGTGCCCGTGGGAGTGGATCGAAACCCGCGCCCGCCACATCGCCCAGGCCGACCTGGCGGTGGTGTTCTACAACGTGCAAAGCCGCCAGCGCCAGGAAGGCGTGTACCGCATCCTGGACATCATGCTGGAGCATAAAAAACCGGAGACGCTGTGCGGCATCGTCCGCAACGCCTACCGCGAGGACCAGGCGGTGGAGATCGTCACGCTGGCCGAGCTGCGGACCCGCCGCTTCGACATGCTGACCAGCATCGTCATCGGCAACCGCTTCACCCGCCGCAAGCGCGAGTGGATGTTCACCCCGCGCGGCTACTTCAACTGGGACAACAGCAGCGACACGGTGAAGGCCGACGCGCTGCCCGCCGGCGCCGCCTGGGTGTTCTCCGGCACCAGCGACGGCAACGCGCTGTCGCGCGCCATCGCTGAAACCGGCCGCGCGGTGGTGGTCAGCAGCGCCAGCGACTACGGCAACGAACAGGCGCAGCAGGCCGTGCCCGGCGTCGCCACCGTCAGCGGCCGCCTGGGCGTGGAGCGCCGCCGTGAGCTGCTGTCCGGCAGCCAGGCTTCGGCCATTGTCGACGCCACCCACCCCTATGCCAGCGAGATGTCGCAGCAGCTGATGGCTCTGGCCGAGGAACTGGCCCTGCCCTATCTGCGCTACGAACGGCCGGCGAGCGGCAGCGCGCATCCGGTCATCCGCTGCGCCGACAGCGATGCCGCCGCCAAACTGGCGATGGCGAAGGGCAGTCGCATCTTCCTCGCCACCGGCAGCAAGGAGCTGCACCGCTTCCTCGCCGCCGACGCGGAGCAGAAGCATCAATGGTTCGTGCGGCTGGCACCTGACCCGCAGCATTTGCAGCGGGCGCTGGACCTGGGTCTCCCGCGTTCGCGCATCTGCGCGATGCAGGGCCCGTTCTCGCAAGCCGCCAACGAGGCGCTGTGGCGCGACTGGGGAATCGACTGCGTGATCAGCAAGGACGGCGGCGAGGCCGGCGGCTTCGACGCCAAGGCCGCGGCCGCCGCCGCGCTGGACATACCGTTCATCGTCATCGACCGGCCGCAGCTGGATTATCCGCAGGCCTTCAGCGACTTCGCCTCGCTGCTGGCGGCCCTGCCGCAGGGAGGCCAGGCATGAGCGCGCCGCGCCTTCCCGTCACCGTGCTGACCGGCTTCCTCGGCGCCGGCAAGACCACGCTGCTGTCCAAGCTGCTGGAGAACAACAAGCAGCGCCGGCTGGCCATTCTGGTCAACGAGTTTGGCGAAGTATCGATAGACGGCGGCCTGCTGCGCGACGCCGACGCCGGCGGCGTGGAAATCCACGACTTGGCCAACGGCCTGGTCGCCTACGACGACGACGCCGACTTCCTGCCCACCATGCTGGCGCTGTGGCAACGCCGCCAGCAGATCGACCACGTGCTGATCGAAACCTCCGGCCTCGCGCTGCCCAGCGCGGTGATGGCGCAGCTGCAAAGCGAGGCGCTGGCGCCCTATTTCGTGCTGGACGCCACGCTGGCGGTGGTCGACACCCCGCTGCTGCTGGCCGGCCATTTCGCGCCGGCCGGAGACGGCGGCAAGACCGACGCGGTGGCGGAGCTGTTCGACCAGCAGCTGGGCCACGCCGACATCGTGGTGCTGAACAAGATAGACGCGCTGTCCGCCGACCAGCTGCTGGCGGCGGAAGAAGCCGTGCGCAAGCAAGCGCCGTCGATCCGCTTCATCGAACTGGCCTATGAGGCCAAGCTGGACACCCGGCTGACGCTGGGCCTGCATCTGCACGAGGCCTCGCCGGCCGCGCACCGCCATTACGGCCCGGTGGCCAGCATGCCGGGGCTGGCGATGCGGCCGCTGGCCAACCAGGCCTTGCTGGACGGCCACAGCCACGGCGGCCAGGCCGCGCACAGCCACGGCCTGGCCACCCACAAGCATTTCCACGAGCAGGACCCGGGCTGGCAATCGTTCATGATCCGCAGCAAGGAAGCGCAGCATGCCGACAAACTGGCCGCCGCGCTGGAAGCCATCGCCCGCGAGGAGCCGCTGCTGCGCATCAAGGGCTTCGCCGCCTGCGCCGACGGCCCCGGCCGCCTGCTGGCCCAGGGCGTGCGCAACCGCATCGAGCTCAGCCGCGACGAAGCGCTGGCCGCGCCGCGCCAGGCGCAGCTGGTGTTCATCGGCTACCACCCCAGCCGCCCGCGCGTGGTGGCCTTGCTGCGCGACATCACCGGCGCGCACTGGAGCTAGCCGGTGAGCGCATTGGAACTATGCGGCCTGGACTGGTCGCCCGACGCCGCAACAGCGCCTGAGGCCAGGCTGCTGCGCGACATCGCGCTGACCGTTCGGCCCGGCGAATTCGTCGGCGTCATCGGCCCCAACGGCAGCGGCAAGACCAGCACGCTGCGCTGCGCCTTCCGCTTCAACAAGCCGCTGGCCGGCGAAGCCAAACTCGACGGCGCCGACATCTGGGGCCAATCCGCCGCCTCTTTCGCCCGCCGCGTCGCGGTGGTGCTGCAGGAACTTCCGGAGGACTTCGGCCTGACCGTGCGCGAGGTGGCCGATATGGGCCGCATTCCGCACCAGTCGCTGCTGCGCGGCGGCAGCGCCGCCGACCACGCCATCGTCGACGACGCGCTGGACCAGGTGGGACTGGCGGCGCAGCAACACCAGCCTTTCGCCACCCTGTCCGGCGGCGAGAAGCAGCGCGCGCTGCTGGCGCGGGCGCTGGCCCAGAAGCCGGAGCTGCTGATCCTGGACGAGCCGACCAACCACCTGGACCTGCGCCACCAATTGTCGCTGCTGCGCCTGGTGCGCCGGCTGGGCATCGCCGCCGTCGCCACCCTGCACGACCTGAACCTGGCCGCCGCCTTCTGCCACCGGCTGTACGCGCTGAAGGCCGGCCGCGTCGTCGCCAGCGGCGCGCCGGAAGCGGTGCTGACGCCGGCGCTGCTGGCCGAAGTGTTCGGCGTGCGCGCGCTGGTTGACCGCCACCCGCAAGCCGGCCATCCCCGCATCACCCTGTTGGAAGAAGAAAACGCATGAAACTGAACCCGCCTTTGCTCATCGCCTGCGGCCTGGCCGCGCTGCTGTCGGCCCAAGTCCACGCCACCCGCTACCCGCTTACCGTGGACAGCTGCAACCGCAAGGTCACCTTCCAGCGCGCCCCGCAGCGCGCCGTCAGCCACGACATCAACCTCACCGAGATGATGGTGGCGCTGGGCCTGCAGAACCGCATGGCCGGCTACACCGGCATCAGCGCCTGGAACAAGCTGAACGCGCCGCTGAAGCAGGCGCTGGGCTCGTTGCCGGAGCTGGCCGGCGACTATCCGTCGTCGGAGGCGCTGCTGGCCCGCAACGCCGACTTCTTCTTCGCCGGCTGGAACTACGGCCTGCGCGTCGGCGGCCCGGTGACGCCGGCCTCGCTGGCGCCCTTGGGCATCCAGGTCTACGAACTCAGCGAATCCTGCGCCCACGTGATGAAGCGCCCGGCGGCCAGCCTGGACGACGTCTACCGCGACATAGGCAACCTCGGCCGCATCTTCGACGTCGAGCCGCGCGCGCAAAAAGTGGTGGCCGACATGCGCGCCAAGGTGGACGGCGTCTCCGCCCGCGTCGCCAAGCGCAAGGCCACGCCGTCGGTCTTCGTCTACGACAGCGGCGAGGACCGCCCCTTCAGCGCCGGCCGGCTGGCGATGCCAGACGCGCTGATCCGCGCCGCCGGCGGCCGCAACATCCTCGCCGACGTCAACGCCAGCTGGACGCGCGTCGACTGGGAAACCGTGGTGGCGCGCAATCCGCAGGCCATCGTGATCATCGATTACGGCAAGGTCACCGCGCAGCAGAAGATCGCCTTCCTGCAGAAACACCCGGCGCTGAACAAGATCGCGGCGGTGCGCGACAAGCGCTTCATCGTGCTGCCCTACGACAGCGCGACGCCCGGCATCGCCAACGCCGACGCGGTGGCGACGCTGGCGCGCGGCCTGCACCCGGAGGCCTTCGCCAAGTGATCCGCGCCGCCGTCAACCGTCCGCCGGCCTGGCCGCTGCTGGGCGCCTTGCTGGCCCTGCTCGCGCTGTCGCTGCCGCTGGCTTCCGGTCTCGGCGCCGCGCCGGTGGAGTTCGCCGTCAGCTCCAACGTGCTGCTGCACCAGCTGGGCCTGCCGGTGGCGCCGGCCTGGCAGCCGGGCCAGGACCTGATCATCTGGCAGCTGCGGCTGCCGCGCGTGCTGCTGGGCGGCATGGTCGGCGCCGGCCTGGCGCTGGTGGGCGCGGCGCTGCAGGCCACCACCCGCAACCAGCTGGCCGACCCCCACCTACTGGGCGTCAGTTCCGGGGCCACGCTGGGCGCGGTGACGGTATTGCTGTTCAGCGGCAATGTGCTGGGCGGCGCCACCCTGCCGCTGGCCGCCTTCGCCGGCGCCTTGCTGGCCACCCTGCTGGTCACCGGCATCGCCGTGCGCCAGCGCCGCTTGCAGGCCGAACGGCTGCTGCTGGCCGGCGTGGCCGTGTCCTTCCTGCTGATGGCGCTGGCCAATCTGATGCTCTACCTGGGCGATCACCGCTCGGCCTCGGCGGTGCTGTTCTGGATGCTGGGCGGCCTGGGCCAGGCGCGCTGGGAGCTGCTGCCGGCGCCGCTGGCCGCGCTGTGCCTGGGCCTCGTCGCGCTGCTGGCGGTGGCGCGGCCATTGAACGCGCTGATGGCAGGCGAGCAGACCGCGGTCACGCTGGGTATACGCGTGACCCGGCTTCGGCTGGCGGTGTTCGCCGCGTCGTCGCTGCTGACCGGCACCATGGTGGCGGTCAGCGGCGCGATAGGCTTCGTCGGCCTGATGATTCCGCACATCGCCCGCCGCTGCGTCGGCGCCGACCACCGCCGGCTGCTGCCGGCCTGCGCGCTGTTGGGCGCGCTGTTCCTGATCTGGGTGGACGCCGCTGCGCGCACGCTGATCGCGCCGGAAGACATCCCGGTCGGCGTCGGCACCGCCGCCGTCGGCGGCGCCTTCTTCATCTGGCTGCTGCGCCGCTGACGGCGCGCGCCCCACACAAGGACGACACTATGAAAACCGATCCGGCCTCCCACCAGCGCATGACCGAGAAGCGCAAGGCGGGCTTCGAGAAGAAAAAGGCCGCCGCCACCGGCGAGAAGGGCCTGCTCATCGTCAACACCGGCACCGGCAAGGGCAAGAGCAGCGCCGCCTTCGGCATGGGCCTGCGCGCCGTCGGCCACGGCATGCGCCTGGGCGTGGTGCAGTTCATCAAGGGCGCGCTGCACACCGCCGAGCGCGATCTGCTGGGCGGCTTCGACAATTGCGATTTTTACACCATGGGCGAAGGCTATACCTGGAACACCCAGGACCGCGAGGCCGACATCGCCACCGCGCGCAAGGGCTGGGAGCAGGCGCTGGCGATGCTGGCAAGCGACGATTACGACATGGTGATCCTCGACGAATTGAACGTGGTGCTGAAATACGAATACCTGCCGCTGGACGAGGTGCTGGCCGCCTTCGCCGCCCGCCCGGCGATGCAGCACGTGGTGGTCACCGGCCGCCACGCGCCTGAAGCCTTGCTGGAAGCCGCCGACCTGGTCACCGAAATGCGGCTGGTCAAGCACCCGTACCGCGAGCAAGGCATCAAGGCGCAGCGCGGGGTGGAGTTCTGATGACGCCGCGGTCCTGCCCGGCGCTGTTTCTGACCGCCCCCGCCTCGCACCAGGGCAAAACCACGGTGACGGCGGCGCTGGCCCGCCATCACCGCAATCAGGGCCGCCGGGTGCGGGTGTTCAAGACCGGACCGGATTTCCTCGATCCCTATATTCTCGAGCGGGCCAGCGGCCACACCGTCTATGGCCTGGACCTGTGGATGAACGGCGAGGACGACTGCCGCGCCCGGCTGCATCAAGCCGCCGCCGACGCCGACCTGATCCTGATCGAGGGCAGCATGGGCCTGTTCGACGGCACGCCCAGCAGCGCCGATCTGGCCGCCCTGCTCGGCGTGCCGCTGGCGGCGGTGATAGACGCCGCTGGCATGGCGCAGACCTTCGCCGCCGTCGCCCACGGACTGGCCAGCTTCCGCCCCGGCCTGGCCTTCCACGGCTTCGTCGCCAACCACGTCGCCAGCGCGCGCCACGCCGAGATGCTGGCCGAGCAGTTGCCCGCCCATCTGCCGCTGCTGGCCGCGCTGCGCCGCGACGAGGCGGCGCGGCTGCCGGAACGCCACCTGGGCCTGGTGCAGGCGCAGGAGATCGCCGATCTGGACGACCGCCTCGACCACGCGGCGTCGCAGATCGCCGCCACCGCGCTGGCCGAACTACCGCCGCCAGCGGCGTTTCCCGCCGTGAAACAGGTCGAGTGGCCACAACTACTGGCCGGCAAGCGCATCGCCATCGCCCGCGACGCGGCCTTCGCCTTCGTCTATCCGGCCAATCTGGAAACGCTGGTCCAACTGGGCGCCGAGCTGGCCTTCTTCTCGCCGCTGGCCGACATCGCGCTGCCCGACTGCGACGCCGTCTATCTGCCCGGCGGCTACCCGGAGCTGCATCTGGGCGCGCTGTCCGCCAACA
This sequence comes from Chromobacterium sp. Ag138, assembly GCF_055181315.1. Taxonomy (NCBI): domain Bacteria; kingdom Pseudomonadati; phylum Pseudomonadota; class Betaproteobacteria; order Neisseriales; family Chromobacteriaceae; genus Chromobacterium; species Chromobacterium sp. Ag138. The sequence goes on along the minus strand of NZ_JBUPWA010000001.1, from coordinate 4,605,134 downwards.
CGGCGCTGAAAGCGGCGCTGCATGCGCACATTGAGGCCGGCAAGCCGCTGTACGCCGAATGCGGCGGCATGCTCTACCTGCTGGACAGGCTGAGCAATCGCAACGGCGACAGCGCGGCGATGCTAGGGCTGCTGCCCGGCCACGCCAGGCTGCAAGAGCGGCTATGCGGGCTAGGCCTGCAGCAGATGGACTTTCCCGGCGGCGCGCTGCGCGGCCATACCTTCCACTACACCCGGCTGGAAACGGCGCTGGCGCCGATTGCCCGCGCCGCGCGCGCCAGCGGCGCGGGAACCGGCGAGGCGCTGTACCGCCGCGGCAGCCTGCTGGCCAGCTATTTCCACGCCTATTTCCCTTCAAACCCGATCGCCGCAGCAAGGTTGTTCCTGAAATGAGCCGTTACCCGCAATCCGACATCGACGCCGTCTACCGCGCCATCCGCGAACGCCGCGACATGCGCCACTTCAAATCGGACCCGGTCGATCCCGACACCCTGCAGCGGCTGCTGGCCGCCGCCCACTGCGCGCCCAGCGTCGGCTTCATGCAGCCATGGCGCTTCATCCGCATCCGCGACATGGATTTGCGCCATCGCCTGCACGCGCTGGTGGAGGAAGAGCGCATCCAGACCGCCCGCGCGCTGGGCGAGCGCGAAGAAGAATTCATGAAGCTGAAGGTGGAAGGCCTGCTGGATTGCGGCGAAGTGCTGGTGGCGGCGCTGATGGACGGCCGCGAGCGGCACGTGTTCGGCCGCCGCACGCTGCCGGAGATGGACCTGGCTTCGGTAGCCTGCGCGATCCAGAACATGTGGCTGGCCGCCCGCGCCGAGGGCCTGGGCCTGGGCTGGGTGTCCATCTTCGACCCAGCCAAGCTCGCCTCTCTGCTGGCGATGCCCGCCGGCGCGCGGCCGGTGGCGATCCTGTGCATCGGCCACGTCGAGGCTTTTTACCAGAAACCGATGCTGGAACAGGAAAACTGGGCGCGGCGGCAGAACCTGGCCGATCTGGTCTACGACGAGCGTTGGCCGGAAGCCTGAAATCATGCGCTGGCGCTAAGCGGCCGTCACGCCGGCACGTCCCACTGCGGATTCCACGCCACTTCCCACAAATGGCCGTCCGGGTCCTGGAAATAACCGGCGTAACCACCCCAGAACGTGTCCTGGGCCGGCTTGACGATGGCCGCGCCCGCTTGCCTGGCCTGCGCCATTACCGCGTCCACCTCCGCGCGGGAAGCGACGTTGTGGCCTATCGTCAACTCGGTGGCGCTGGCCGGCTGCAATGGCAGGCCGGCGTCTCGCGCCAGGCTATCCCGCGGAAACAGCGCCAGCCTCAGCCCGCCTTCCAGCTCGAAAAAAGCGACAGCGCCGTGCTCGAACTCGGCGCCGACGATGCCCTCGCTCGCCAATCCCAGCCCGTCGCGGTAAAACGCCAGCGAGCGTTCCAGATCGTCGACGCCCAGCGTCAGCAAGGTGATGCGCGGCTTCATGATCGCCTCCTCAGCGCCCCTTGAACTTGGGCGGCCGTTTGTCCAGAAACGCGCGGGTGCCGATGCGGAAGTCCTCGCTCTGCGCCGCCAGGCCGAAGTAGTCTGCGCCCAGCCGCGCCGATTCGTCCTCGGACAAGGACAGGCCGCGATGCATCGCCTCCCAGCTCAACCTCACCGCCAGCGGCGATTGGGCCAGCACCTCGCCCAGCAGCGCCTCCGACTCGGCCATCAGCGCTTCGGCCGCCGCCACCCGGTTGACCAGGCCCAGCCGGTACGCTTCGTCTGCGTCTATCAGCCTGCCGGTCAGCAGCATCTCCGCCGCCCTGCCCTTGCCGATCAGCCTGGGCAAGCGGGTGGTGCCGCCGAAACCGGCCACCGCGCCTATCTTCACTTCCGGATGGCCGAAGCGCGCGTGCGAGGCCGCCACCCGCAAAGCGCATGCCTCGGCGATCTCCAGGCCGCCCCCCAGCGCGTCGCCGTTGATCGCGGCCAGCACCGGCTTGCCCAGCGTCTCGATCAGGCCGGTGACCGCCACCGCCAGTCTGGCCAGCTCGCGCACCTCAGCCGCCGGCGCCCGGTTCAGGTAGCGGATGTCGGCCCCCGCGGAAAACACCCGGCCATGGCCGGTGATGATCACCGCCCTCACCGCGTCGTCGGCCGCCGCCCACTCCAGCGCGGCCAGCAGCTGCCGCAGCAACTGGCGGTTCATCGCGTTCAGACAGTCCGGCCGGTTCAGCTCCAGCCGCGCGATGCCGCCCTCCGTCTTGCTGCGCACCACATCCCGTTCCAGCATCCCGCCTCCATGCCTGCCGCGCCGCCCGGGAGCGGCATCAAGTTATAAGATTCGGCCGGATGCCGCACGCGCCAGACCAGCGCCGCGCCCTCTCGAATCAGCCATCGGCCAAGCGTGCGTCCGCGCCAGCCTGCTCAGCCTGCCGCCAGCCAGTCCAACGCCTCCTCCCGGCTCAGAAACAGCCGCGAGAAACGCCCGCGCCTCGCTTCGCGCAGGTATTCGCCGAAGCGCTCGCCATAGTCTCGCTCCGCCTCTATCACCACCGCGGTCTGCATCCGATAATTCTGCAGCTTCTGCAGGAATTCGCCGGCGAACCGGCTGCTCAGCTGGAAAAAAGCCGCCGGCAAAACCTCATGCGAAATCAGCAAGCGTTCGCAGCCTTCGCCGATGCAGGCGGAAACCAGCTCCACGGCCTGGGACGCGTCGCTCAACTCACCACGCCACTCCAGCGCGCGATGCTCGCCCGAAACCAACACTTGATAAGGCATAATCTTTCCCAAGCGAAATCAGCCGGAACGGCGCGCGCGCGTCGCCGAAAGCACGACGGAAGAAGTGAAGCCGACGATCGCGCCGGCGAAGATCTTGGCGATGTCCAGGAAACCGGCCACCAGCGCCGAGCCCTTGCCGGCGCCGGCCACCGAATCGGCGAACAGCGGAAACAACAGGCCGAAGCCGGCGAAAGCCAGGCACAGCAGCGCGCATACGCAGGTAAAAGGGGGAAACAGATCAAATAAGCCGGGCCGCTCCGCCACCGAGCGCCCTTGCAGCAGCTCGTCCACCGCCTGGCCCAGCGCGCTGACGTCCATCCCGGCCACGGCCGGGTCGCCGCCGGACTGGGCGCTGGCAATCTCCTGCGCCCGCTCCCGTATTTGCCGCCTCAGCATCGCCAGCCTGTCATCCAACGCCGCCTCCAAGCTGGGCGGCCAAGCCGCGCCGCTTCCTGCTCCGCTTGCGCTCATGGTGGAATCTCCGTTGCGATCAGTCGATCATGCCATTCTGAAACATCGCATCAAGCACAATGGCATTTAAATCCGCGCCCGGCGTCCATGGCAAGTCCAAACGACACGCTACGCCGCAAAAAGACGGAGAGCGCAGCCGGCATCAGCCAAAGAAAGCGCCGCATGGCGCTTGTGTCAGCTGCCGGATATCAGCCGCCTCTGCAAGCAGACCGGGCACAGGCAGTCGCTGTCCGCGCCGCTCGGCGACAGTTCCAACGGCAGATCGGCGCACCAGCAGCCGCCGCTCTCTCCGCCCGCGCCGCAAGTGAAGCCATTGCCGCATTGCGGACAGGTCTTGGCCTGCACCGGCAGCGGCAGGGCCAACAGCCGCCGCCACACTTGCTCCTTCCGCTCCTTGTCGTAGCTGGACCAGCCGGCGATCTCGTCCAGCGTGCGGCGGCAGCCGGTGCAGACCTGCCCGCTGTCGTCCAGTCGGCATACGCCGATGCAGGGCGATGGCGGCGGCGTTTCCATGCTTGCCCGTTTCATGCGCCTCTCCCTTTGAATGTGTCGTTGACGATATTAGCCCGCGGCTCGCCGCTTGTCCGCGCAAACAAAAACGGCGCGGATATCCGCGCCGTTTGCCGTGAAGCGAATCCGCTTACTTGGCTGCGGAAGCGTCCTTGGCCGCCGCGCCGCCGCCCACGGTTTCCATCACGGTCCACTGGCCGTTCTGCACCTTGTAGACGGTGATGCCGCCATCCTTCAGATCGCCCTTGTCGTCATAGGTCCAGTTGCTGGACGTCACGCCCTGGTGGGTGATCTTGGCCAGCACCGGCAGGTAGGCCTTCGGATCGGCCGAGTTGGCTTGCTCCATCGCCTGGATCAGCGCGCGGGTGGCATCGTAGCCGTACGGCGAGTAGGTGGCCACGTCGGACTTGAAGCGAGCCTTGTAGCGGGTTTCGTAGTCTTTGCCGCCCGGCATCTGCTCCAGCGGCAGGCCCGCCAGCGAGGCGATGGTGCCGTCGGCTTCCTTGCCCGCCAGTTGCAGGAAGGTCGGGGTCTTGGTCATTTCGCCGGAGATCAGCGGAGCCTTGAGGCCCAGGCGCTTCATCTGCTTGACCATCGGAGCGGACTGCGCGTCGGCGCCGCCGTAGAACACCACGTCCGGGTTCGCGCCCTTGATCGAGGTCAGGATGGCGGTGAAGTCGGTGGCCTTGTCGTTGGTGAACTCGCGCTTCACCACGTCGCCGCCGGCGGGGCGCGCAGCCTTCTCGAACTCGTCGGCCAGGCCCTGGCCGTAAGCGGTGCGGTCGTCGACGATGACGATCTTCTTCGCGTGCAGCTTCTCAACCGCGAACTTGCCCATCACGCTGCCCTGCTGGGTGTCGGAGGTCATCGAGCGGAAGGTGTTCTTGAAGCCCTGCGAGGTAAACACCGGCGAGGTGGCCATCGCGATCATCGGGATGCCGGCGTCGGAATAGATCTTGGAAGCCGGGATGGCGGTGCCGGAGTTGAAGTGGCCGATGATGCCGGCGACTTTCTCGTCGACGAACTTCTGCGCCAGCTGGGTGGCGGTTTTCGGATCGGCCTGGTCGTCCTGGGCATTGAGCTCGAAGGTCACCAGCTTGCCGGCGATGGTCGGCTTGGCGGCATTGGCGTCTTCGATGGCCAGGGTCACGCCATTCTTGTATTCCTCGCCGTAGTGCGATTGCGGGCCGGTGAGCGGAGCGGCAAAGCCGATCTTGATCACGTCGCCGCCTGCGCTGGCCTGGGCCGGAGCGGAGGCGCCGGCCGCGGGCGCGGCTTCTTCCTTCTTGCCGCAGGCGGACAGGGCGACAGCGGCTGCAACCGCCAGGGTCAGGGTGGACAGCTTGGATACTTGCATCTCTTCGTTCCTCTTCCTTATTGCTTCAACTTCGCGCTTCTACACAACCGGCTTGGGGCCGGATCCCAGTCTTGCTCTTAAAGTAAAAACTCTGGCCGCATTATTCCAACGCGGCCAGAGGCTGGCAAGTTGATCATTCGGTCATGCTCATCAGGCTGGCATTGCCGCCTGCCGCCGTGGTATTGACGCTGAGCGCGCGCTCCACCACCAGCCGATGCACATTGTAGCCATTTTCGCCGCGCAGGATCAGCGGAACCAGCGCGCCGTCGCGGGCGGCCAGCTCGCGCCGGGCCTCCTCGGCCTTGGCGCCGACATACAACACCGCCTCGACGTCCGCTTCCAGCACATCGGCCACAACAGATACATGACCATTCAAGGCGGAGGCGAATCGACGGCCCAGTTCGCCATCGGCGACTACCGCGCGGTTGCCCGCTGCGAAGGCGGCGGCCAATTGCTCGGCCAGCGCCTGCGCGTCGTCGGCGACGCAGCCGATGCGGCCGCGGCCGGCGAAGGACAAGACATTGTTCTCGCCGGTCGGCCCCGGCAAGATTACGTTATGCGCCAGCGGGCTTTCCTTGCGCGCGGCGGCGATGACGCCATCCACAGCCAGGCCCTGCGCCTTGGCCGCGGCGGCCAAGGCATCCAGCGCGGACAGATCGGCAGCCTGATGCGCGGCCGCCAGCTTGGGCTGCCAGGCGGCGCGGGTCAGACGGTACAGGTAGTACGGGCCGCCGGCCTTGGGACCGGTACCGGACTTGCCCTCGCCGCCGAACGGCTGCACGCCCACCACCGCGCCGACGATGTTGCGGTTGACGTAGATGTTGCCCACCTTGATCTTGCCGCAGATGTCGGCGATGGTTTCGTCGATGCGGCTGTGGATGCCGTGGGTCAGGCCATAGCCGGTGGCGTTGATCTCGGCCACCACCTTGTCCAGATCCGACGCGGCATAGCGCAGCACATGCAGCACCGGGCCGAACACCTCGCGCTTGAGCTCCGACAGATTGTCGATCTCGAACAGCGTCGGCGCGACGAAAGTGCCCTGCTCGCACTCGGCGGACAGCTTGGTCTGGTGCATCGCGCGGGCGGAGTTCTTCATCCTGGCGATGTGGGCCAGCAGGCCGGCCTGGGCTTCGGCGTCGATCACCGGGCCGACGTCGGTGGTGATCTTGGCCGGATTGCCGACTTCCAGCTCGTCCATCGCGCCCTTGATCATCGCGACCACCTTATCGGCGATGTCATGCTGCAGATACAGCACGCGCAGCGCGGAACAGCGCTGGCCGGCGGAATCGAAAGCCGAGCTCAGCACGTCGGTGACCACCTGTTCCGGCAGCGCCGAGCTGTCGACGATCATCGCGTTCATGCCGCCGGTTTCCGCCACCAGCACCGGATCGTCATGGCGCTTGGCCAGCGTGCGGTTGATGATCTGCGCCACTTCGGTGGAGCCGGTGAAGATCACGCCCTGGATGCGCGCGTCGCCGGTCAGCGCGGCGCCGACCACCTCGCCGCGGCCCGGCAGGAACTGCAGCGCGGCGCGCGGAATGCCGGCCTCGTGCAGCAGGCGGATCGCGTAGCCGGCGATCAGGCTGGTTTGCTCGGCCGGCTTGGCCAGCACGGTGTTGCCGGCGGCCAAAGATGCGACGACCTCGCCGATGAAGATGGCCAGCGGGAAGTTCCACGGGCTGATGCACACCACCGGGCCCAGCGGCTGATGGCTGGCGTTATCGAACTCGGACACGATCTGCGCCGCGTAATAGCGGCAGAAGTCCACCGCCTCGCGCACTTCGGCGATGGCGTTGTTCAAGGTCTTGCCTGCCTCGCGCACCGCCAGGCCCATCAGCGCCGGCATATTCGCTTCCATCAGATCGGCCATGCGCTTGATGCTGGCGGCGCGTTCGGCCACCGGCGTCGCGGCCCAGGCGGCGGCGATGTCCGCCGACTGCGCGAGCGCGCGATCCACGTCGGCGGCGGTGGCTTCCAGCACCTTGCCGACCACATCGCCATGATCGGCCGGATTGCGCACTTCCAGCAGCTCGCCGTCGGTGACATCGCCGTCGCCCAGCATCGGGAACGCCGCCCAACGCTGCTGCTCCGACGTCTGCAGGCCCAGTTGCAGCGTGGCCAGCACGTGCTCGCTGGACAGGTCCAGACCCTTGGAATTGCGGCGGCCGTCGCCGTACAGCGACTCCGGCAGCGGAATCTTGCTGTGCGGCATGCCGGCGGAGGCGGCCGCTTCGGCCACCGGATCGGTCACCAGTTCGTCAAGGGACACGCTTTCGTCGACGATGCGGTTGACGAAGGACGAGTTGGCGCCGTTTTCCAGCAGACGGCGCACCAGGTAGGCCAGCAGGGTCTCATGCGAACCCACCGGCGCGTAGATGCGGCAGGCCTTGCCCAGCTTGTCCTTGCCCACCACCTGGTCGTACAGGGTCTCGCCCATGCCGTGCAGGCACTGGAATTCGTAATCCTTGCCGGCGGCCAGGTTGTAGACCGCCGCCAGGCTGTAGGCATTGTGAGTGGCGAACTGCGGATAGATCGCGTCCTGGGCGGCCAGCAGCTTCTTGGCGCAGGCGAGGTAGGACACGTCGGTGTACACCTTGCGCGTATACACCGGATAGCCCGGCAGGCCGTCCACCTGGGCGCGCTTGATTTCTGCATCCCAGTAGGCGCCCTTCACCAGCCGCACCATGAAGCGATGGCCGGTGCGGCGCGCGAGGTCGATCAGGAAGTCGATCACGAAGGGACAGCGTTTCTGGTAGGCCTGCACCACGATGCCGATGCCTTCGAAGCCGTTCAGATCCGGATCGTTGGCCAGCGCCTCGACCAGGTCCATCGAAATCTCCAGGCGGTCCGCCTCTTCGGCGTCGATGTTCAGGCCGATGTTGTACTGCTTGGCCAGCAGGAACAGCGCCTTCAGCCGCGGCAGCAATTCGGCCATCATCCGCTCGTGCTTCAGCCGGCTGTAACGCGGATGGATGGCGGACAGTTTCACCGAGATGCCGGGGCCGTCGTAAATGCCGCGGCCGTTCGATTCTTTGCCGATCGCGTGGATGGCGGTGACGTAGTCCTTCAGGTAACGCTGGGCGTCGGCCTCGGTCATCGCCGCCTCGCCCAGCATGTCGTAGCTGAAACGGTAGCCGCGCGCTTCGCGCTCGCGGCCGTTGGCCAGCGCCTCTTCAATCGTTTCGCCGGTGACGAACTGCTTGCCCAGCATGCGCATCGCCATGTCGACGCCCTTGCGGATCAGCGGCTCGCCGCCCTTGGCGATCAAGCGCGTCATCGCGGCCGACAGGCCATTGGCGCTGTGCGAGGAAACCAGTTTGCCGGTCACCAGCAGGCCCCAGGCCGCGGCGTTGACGAACAGCGACGAACTGTTGCCCAGGTGGGCCTTCCAGTCGCCGCGGGAAATCTTGTCGCGGATCAGCTTGTCGGCCGTTTCCCGGTCAGGGATGCGCAGCAGCGCCTCCGCCAGACACATCAGGGCGATCCCTTCGCTGCTGTCCAACGAGAACTCGTGCATCAGCGCGTCCACGCCGCTGGAGCGAGTGCGCTCGCGGCGGACCTCGGTCACCAGCCGGCGCGCGAGATCTTGCACTGATGCGACCTGCTCGGGACTCATCGCCGCCTGCGACAACAGCGCCTGTACGCATTCGCGTTCATCGCGCCGGTAAGCGGCGGTGATGGCGTCGCGCAGAGCGGACTGCTGATGAGCAAAGGATTCGAATTGCATGGGTTTCTCCGATATTGTTTGCAGCCCCGGCCTCGCGTCCGGGTGAGCCGTCTATTGTATACAAGAGATGACGGTTTTGTTTGACAATATAAAATATTCTTTAGCACTTAAACGCTATCAAAATCAGCCCGCGCAAGGCTTTCCAAGCGGATCAAATCACTTGCGATTCCACCCTCAGGGCATGATCAGGCCAAGATATTACCCACAACCCTCCCCAATTTATCGCCCCAAGAGCGCCTGAAGCCAGCGCTCATTTCAGACTTGATAGCAATCGAATACTGTCTGCATTTCATAGGTCAGATTAATATACAGCGGCAGGATGCGACAAAAAATTTCACCCCGGCCTTGGGCGGGGCCGAAAACGCAAAAAGCCCCAGGCTCTGGCCTGGGGCTTTTATGGGGAATCTGGCGATGTCCTACTTTCACATGGCGAATGCCACACTATCATCGGCGCTAAGGCGTTTCACGGTCCTGTTCGGGATGGGAAGGCGTGGGACCACCTCGCTAAGGCCACCAGACATAAACTGGCACAAACTTGAAGAAGCCTGGGCTGGTATTCAACCAGCCCGCATATATTCGGTATTTGATGTACGTCGCACATCCACTCTCGTCACTTAGCCTCGCTAAGCCACTCAAATGATAGGATCAAGCCTCACGAGCAATTAGTATCGGTTAGCTTCACGCCTCACAGCGCTTCCACACCCGACCTATCAACGTCCTGGTCTCGAACGACTCTTCAGGGAGGTCAAGCCTCCAGGGAAGTCTCATCTTCAGGCAAGTTTCCCGCTTAGATGCTTTCAGCGGTTATCTCTTCCGAACTTAGCTACCCGGCTATGCCACTGGCGTGACAACCGGTACACCAGAGGTTCGTCCACTCCGGTCCTCTCGTAC
>NZ_JBUPWA010000001.1:4589392-4595318 GCF_055181315.1 Chromobacterium sp. Ag138 | reverse complement strand
CCCTTGATCGAGGTCAGGATGGCGGTGAAGTCGGTGGCCTTGTCGTTGGTGAACTCGCGCTTCACCACGTCGCCGCCGGCGGCGCGCGCAGCCTTCTCGAACTCGTCGGCCAGGCCCTGGCCGTAAGCGGTGCGGTCGTCGACGATGACGATCTTCTTCGCGTGCAGCTTCTCAACCGCGAACTTGCCCATCACGCTGCCCTGCTGGGTGTCGGAGGTCATCGAGCGGAAGGTGTTCTTGAAGCCCTGCGAGGTAAACACCGGCGAGGTGGCCATCGCGATCATCGGGATGCCGGCGTCGGAATAGATCTTGGAAGCCGGGATGGCGGTGCCGGAGTTGAAGTGGCCGATGATGCCGGCGACTTTCTCGTCGACGAACTTCTGCGCCAGCTGGGTGGCGGTTTTCGGATCGGCCTGGTCGTCCTGGGCATTGAGCTCGAAGGTCACCAGCTTGCCGGCGATGGTCGGCTTGGCGGCATTGGCGTCTTCGATGGCCAGGGTCACGCCATTCTTGTATTCCTCGCCGTAGTGCGATTGCGGGCCGGTGAGCGGAGCGGCAAAGCCGATCTTGATCACGTCGCCGCCTGCGCTGGCCTGGGCCGGAGCGGAGGCGCCGGCCGCGGGCGCGGCTTCTTCCTTCTTGCCGCAGGCGGACAGGGCGACAGCGGCTGCAACCGCCAGGGTCAGGGTGGACAGCTTGGATACTTGCATCTCTTCGTTCCTCTTCCTTATTGCTTCAACTTCGCGCTTCTACACAACCGGCTTGGGGCCGGATCCCAGTCTTGCTCTTAAAGTAAAAACTCTGGCCGCATTATTCCAACGCGGCCAGAGGCTGGCAAGTTGATCATTCGGTCATGCTCATCAGGCTGGCATTGCCGCCTGCCGCCGTGGTATTGACGCTGAGCGCGCGCTCCACCACCAGCCGATGCACATTGTAGCCATTTTCGCCGCGCAGGATCAGCGGAACCAGCGCGCCGTCGCGGGCGGCCAGCTCGCGCCGGGCCTCCTCGGCCTTGGCGCCGACATACAACACCGCCTCGACGTCCGCTTCCAGCACATCGGCCACAACAGATACATGACCATTCAAGGCGGAGGCGAATCGACGGCCCAGTTCGCCATCGGCGACTACCGCGCGGTTGCCCGCTGCGAAGGCGGCGGCCAATTGCTCGGCCAGCGCCTGCGCGTCGTCGGCGACGCAGCCGATGCGGCCGCGGCCGGCGAAGGACAAGACATTGTTCTCGCCGGTCGGCCCCGGCAAGATTACGTTATGCGCCAGCGGGCTTTCCTTGCGCGCGGCGGCGATGACGCCATCCACAGCCAGGCCCTGCGCCTTGGCCGCGGCGGCCAAGGCATCCAGCGCGGACAGATCGGCAGCCTGATGCGCGGCCGCCAGCTTGGGCTGCCAGGCGGCGCGGGTCAGACGGTACAGGTAGTACGGGCCGCCGGCCTTGGGACCGGTACCGGACTTGCCCTCGCCGCCGAACGGCTGCACGCCCACCACCGCGCCGACGATGTTGCGGTTGACGTAGATGTTGCCCACCTTGATCTTGCCGCAGATGTCGGCGATGGTTTCGTCGATGCGGCTGTGGATGCCGTGGGTCAGGCCATAGCCGGTGGCGTTGATCTCGGCCACCACCTTGTCCAGATCCGACGCGGCATAGCGCAGCACATGCAGCACCGGGCCGAACACCTCGCGCTTGAGCTCCGACAGATTGTCGATCTCGAACAGCGTCGGCGCGACGAAAGTGCCCTGCTCGCACTCGGCGGACAGCTTGGTCTGGTGCATCGCGCGGGCGGAGTTCTTCATCCTGGCGATGTGGGCCAGCAGGCCGGCCTGGGCTTCGGCGTCGATCACCGGGCCGACGTCGGTGGTGATCTTGGCCGGATTGCCGACTTCCAGCTCGTCCATCGCGCCCTTGATCATCGCGACCACCTTATCGGCGATGTCATGCTGCAGATACAGCACGCGCAGCGCGGAACAGCGCTGGCCGGCGGAATCGAAAGCCGAGCTCAGCACGTCGGTGACCACCTGTTCCGGCAGCGCCGAGCTGTCGACGATCATCGCGTTCATGCCGCCGGTTTCCGCCACCAGCACCGGATCGTCATGGCGCTTGGCCAGCGTGCGGTTGATGATCTGCGCCACTTCGGTGGAGCCGGTGAAGATCACGCCCTGGATGCGCGCGTCGCCGGTCAGCGCGGCGCCGACCACCTCGCCGCGGCCCGGCAGGAACTGCAGCGCGGCGCGCGGAATGCCGGCCTCGTGCAGCAGGCGGATCGCGTAGCCGGCGATCAGGCTGGTTTGCTCGGCCGGCTTGGCCAGCACGGTGTTGCCGGCGGCCAAAGATGCGACGACCTCGCCGATGAAGATGGCCAGCGGGAAGTTCCACGGGCTGATGCACACCACCGGGCCCAGCGGCTGATGGCTGGCGTTATCGAACTCGGACACGATCTGCGCCGCGTAATAGCGGCAGAAGTCCACCGCCTCGCGCACTTCGGCGATGGCGTTGTTCAAGGTCTTGCCTGCCTCGCGCACCGCCAGGCCCATCAGCGCCGGCATATTCGCTTCCATCAGATCGGCCATGCGCTTGATGCTGGCGGCGCGTTCGGCCACCGGCGTCGCGGCCCAGGCGGCGGCGATGTCCGCCGACTGCGCGAGCGCGCGATCCACGTCGGCGGCGGTGGCTTCCAGCACCTTGCCGACCACATCGCCATGATCGGCCGGATTGCGCACTTCCAGCAGCTCGCCGTCGGTGACATCGCCGTCGCCCAGCATCGGGAACGCCGCCCAACGCTGCTGCTCCGACGTCTGCAGGCCCAGTTGCAGCGTGGCCAGCACGTGCTCGCTGGACAGGTCCAGACCCTTGGAATTGCGGCGGCCGTCGCCGTACAGCGACTCCGGCAGCGGAATCTTGCTGTGCGGCATGCCGGCGGAGGCGGCCGCTTCGGCCACCGGATCGGTCACCAGTTCGTCAAGGGACACGCTTTCGTCGACGATGCGGTTGACGAAGGACGAGTTGGCGCCGTTTTCCAGCAGACGGCGCACCAGGTAGGCCAGCAGGGTCTCATGCGAACCCACCGGCGCGTAGATGCGGCAGGCCTTGCCCAGCTTGTCCTTGCCCACCACCTGGTCGTACAGGGTCTCGCCCATGCCGTGCAGGCACTGGAATTCGTAATCCTTGCCGGCGGCCAGGTTGTAGACCGCCGCCAGGCTGTAGGCATTGTGAGTGGCGAACTGCGGATAGATCGCGTCCTGGGCGGCCAGCAGCTTCTTGGCGCAGGCGAGGTAGGACACGTCGGTGTACACCTTGCGCGTATACACCGGATAGCCCGGCAGGCCGTCCACCTGGGCGCGCTTGATTTCTGCATCCCAGTAGGCGCCCTTCACCAGCCGCACCATGAAGCGATGGCCGGTGCGGCGCGCGAGGTCGATCAGGAAGTCGATCACGAAGGGACAGCGTTTCTGGTAGGCCTGCACCACGATGCCGATGCCTTCGAAGCCGTTCAGATCCGGATCGTTGGCCAGCGCCTCGACCAGGTCCATCGAAATCTCCAGGCGGTCCGCCTCTTCGGCGTCGATGTTCAGGCCGATGTTGTACTGCTTGGCCAGCAGGAACAGCGCCTTCAGCCGCGGCAGCAATTCGGCCATCATCCGCTCGTGCTTCAGCCGGCTGTAACGCGGATGGATGGCGGACAGTTTCACCGAGATGCCGGGGCCGTCGTAAATGCCGCGGCCGTTCGATTCTTTGCCGATCGCGTGGATGGCGGTGACGTAGTCCTTCAGGTAACGCTGGGCGTCGGCCTCGGTCATCGCCGCCTCGCCCAGCATGTCGTAGCTGAAACGGTAGCCGCGCGCTTCGCGCTCGCGGCCGTTGGCCAGCGCCTCTTCAATCGTTTCGCCGGTGACGAACTGCTTGCCCAGCATGCGCATCGCCATGTCGACGCCCTTGCGGATCAGCGGCTCGCCGCCCTTGGCGATCAAGCGCGTCATCGCGGCCGACAGGCCATTGGCGCTGTGCGAGGAAACCAGTTTGCCGGTCACCAGCAGGCCCCAGGCCGCGGCGTTGACGAACAGCGACGAACTGTTGCCCAGGTGGGCCTTCCAGTCGCCGCGGGAAATCTTGTCGCGGATCAGCTTGTCGGCCGTTTCCCGGTCAGGGATGCGCAGCAGCGCCTCCGCCAGACACATCAGGGCGATCCCTTCGCTGCTGTCCAACGAGAACTCGTGCATCAGCGCGTCCACGCCGCTGGAGCGAGTGCGCTCGCGGCGGACCTCGGTCACCAGCCGGCGCGCGAGATCTTGCACTGATGCGACCTGCTCGGGACTCATCGCCGCCTGCGACAACAGCGCCTGTACGCATTCGCGTTCATCGCGCCGGTAAGCGGCGGTGATGGCGTCGCGCAGAGCGGACTGCTGATGAGCAAAGGATTCGAATTGCATGGGTTTCTCCGATATTGTTTGCAGCCCCGGCCTCGCGTCCGGGTGAGCCGTCTATTGTATACAAGAGATGACGGTTTTGTTTGACAATATAAAATATTCTTTAGCACTTAAACGCTATCAAAATCAGCCCGCGCAAGGCTTTCCAAGCGGATCAAATCACTTGCGATTCCACCCTCAGGGCATGATCAGGCCAAGATATTACCCACAACCCTCCCCAATTTATCGCCCCAAGAGCGCCTGAAGCCAGCGCTCATTTCAGACTTGATAGCAATCGAATACTGTCTGCATTTCATAGGTCAGATTAATATACAGCGGCAGGATGCGACAAAAAATTTCACCCCGGCCTTGGGCGGGGCCGAAAACGCAAAAAGCCCCAGGCTCTGGCCTGGGGCTTTTATGGGGAATCTGGCGATGTCCTACTTTCACATGGCGAATGCCACACTATCATCGGCGCTAAGATGTTTCACGGTCCTGTTCGGAATGGGAAGGCGTGGGACCATCTCGCTATGGTCGCCAGAAAAAACGTGAACGCTGTCGCGTAATTCTGGATTCGCTTCTTTCGAAGCGAAACGCCGAGTCGCATGGACTCGGCGCTATCGTATGGGGCGTCTGGCGGTGTCCTACTTTCACATGGCGAATGCCACACTATCATCGGCGCTAAGGCGTTTCACGGTCCTGTTCGGGATGGGAAGGCGTGGGACCACCTCGCTAAGGCCACCAGACATAAACTGGCACAAACTTGAAGAAGCCTGGGCTGGTATTCAACCAGCCCGCATATATTCGGTATTTGATGTACGTCGCACATCCACTCTCGTCACTTAGCCTCGCTAAGCCACTCAAATGATAGGATCAAGCCTCACGAGCAATTAGTATCGGTTAGCTTCACGCCTCACAGCGCTTCCACACCCGACCTATCAACGTCCTGGTCTCGAACGACTCTTCAGGGAGGTCAAGCCTCCAGGGAAGTCTCATCTTCAGGCAAGTTTCCCGCTTAGATGCTTTCAGCGGTTATCTCTTCCGAACTTAGCTACCCGGCTATGCCACTGGCGTGACAACCGGTACACCAGAGGTTCGTCCACTCCGGTCCTCTCGTACTAGGAGCAGCCCCCGTCAAACTTCCAACGCCCACTGCAGATAGGGACCAAACTGTCTCACGACGTTTTGAACCCAGCTCACGTACCACTTTAAATGGCGAACAGCCATACCCTTGGGACCGGCTACAGCCCCAGGATGTGATGAGCCGACATCGAGGTGCCAAACACCGCCGTCGATGTGAACTCTTGGGCGGTATCAGCCTGTTATCCCCGGAGTACCTTTTATCCGTTGAGCGATGGCCCTTCCATTCAGAACCACCGGATCACTATGTCCTGCTTTCGCACCTGCTCGACTTGTCGGTCTCGCAGTTAAGCTACCTTTTGCCATTGCACTATCAGCACGATTTCCGACCGTACCTAGGTAACCTTCGAACTCCTCCGTTACACTTTGGGAG
>NZ_JBUPWA010000001.1:4562533-4589292 GCF_055181315.1 Chromobacterium sp. Ag138 | reverse complement strand
TGGCTGGATCAGGCTTGCGCCCATTGTCCAAAATTCCCCACTGCTGCCTCCCGTAGGAGTCTGGGCCGTGTCTCAGTCCCAGTGTGGCGGATCATCCTCTCAGACCCGCTACTGATCGTCGCCTTGGTGAGCTCTTACCTCACCAACTAGCTAATCAGACGTCGGCTGCTCGTATAACGTGAGGCCTTACGGTCCCCCACTTTCCCCCTCAGGGCGTATGCGGTATTAATCCGGCTTTCGCCGAGCTATCCCCCATTACACGGTACATTCCGACGCATTACTCACCCGTTCGCCACTCGTCAGCGGTGCAAGCACCCTGTTACCGTTCGACTTGCATGTGTAAAGCATGCCGCCAGCGTTCAATCTGAGCCAGGATCAAACTCTTCAGTTCAATCTCAAGCAAATTTTCTGGCACGCAAGTTCAAAGAAATAAACAAGTATCTCTTGTCTCTTGCAGTGCAAGTGTTCGGCTTTCGCCAAGCACTTACACCTATCGGTTATTCGTTCTGTTAAAGAGCAGTGCCATCCGCTACGTCATCATCACCGGAACCGTTTCGTTTCCGCTGTTTCGTTCGCTGCGTCAGCTGAGGAGGCGAACTATACGCCCGGGCCCCACCTCCGTCAACACCTTTTGCGAGAAAAAGCAGAAAAATTCATCTCCAAACCGATCAGTCGCAGGCAAGCCGCTGATCTGGCAGAAGATATGAACAAGGGGTATTTGAACCTGGCTGTAAAAAAGCGGATGCCCGCCCATCTGCCGCCGCGCCGCGCATCCAAAAACAAACAGGCCGGCGGTGTCGCCGGCCTGTTCCAAACACATCAATATAGTAAATCAGTCCTTGCGCAGCTTGGCGAAGGCCGCCGCCATCGCGGTATCGCCCTGCGGAGCGGAAGACTGGCCGCGCGGCTGGCGCGGACGATTGTCGGAACGGCTGTCGTTGCGGCCGCCGCGGCTATTGCCGGAACCGACCTCATCGTCCAGCCGCATCGTCAGCGCGACGCGCTTGCGCGCCACGTCCACTTCCAGCACTTTCACTTTGACCACGTCGCCCGCCTTCACCACCTTGCGCGGATCGTCGATGAACTTGTTGGATAGCGCCGAGATGTGGACCAGGCCATCCTGGTGCACGCCGATGTCGACGAAGGCGCCGAAGTTGGCGACGTTGGTGACCACCCCCTCCAGCACCATGCCCGGCTGCAGATGCTTGATGTCCTCGACGCCATCCTGGAAGGTGGCGGTCTTGAACTCCGGACGCGGATCGCGGCCCGGCTTGTCCAATTCTCTCAAGATGTCCATCACCGTCGGCAGGCCGAAGCGCTCGTCGGTGTAGTCGGTGGCGCGCACTGTTTTCAGGAAAGCGGAATCGCCTATCAGGGTCTTCACGTCGCGGCCAGCCTTGGCCACGATCTTTTCCACCACCGGATAGGCCTCAGGGTGCACCGACGACGCGTCCAACGGGTTGTCGCCGCCGGCGATGCGCAGGAAGCCGGCCGCCTGCTCGAAGGTCTTGTCGCCCAGGCGCGGCACTTTCAGCAAATCCCTGCGGGTGCGGAAGGCGCCGTTCTGGTCGCGGTAGGACACAATATTGGACGCCAGCGTGGCGTTGAGGCCGGAAATGCGGGTCAGCAGCGGCACCGAGGCGGTATTCACGTCCACACCCACCGCGTTCACGCAATCTTCCACCACGCCATCCAGCGCGCGCGCCAGCTGGCTCTGGTTGACGTCGTGCTGATACTGGCCGACGCCGATGGATTTCGGATCGATCTTCACCAATTCGGCCAGCGGGTCCTGCAGGCGGCGGGCGATGGACACCGCGCCGCGCAGGCTTACGTCCATATCCGGAAATTCCTTGGCCGCCAGCTCGGAAGCGGAATAGACAGACGCGCCGGCTTCCGACACCACGATCTTGGTCATTCCCAATTGCGGGAAGGCCTTGATCAGGTCCTGCGCCAGCTTGTCGGTTTCACGGCTGGCGGTGCCGTTGCCGATGGCGATCAGGTCAACCTTGTGGCGCACGCACAGCGCGCCGAGGATCGCGATGGACTTGTCCCACTCGCGGCGCGGCTCGTGCGGATAGATGGCGGTGGTGTCCAGCACCTTACCGGTATCGTCGACCACCGCCACCTTGCAACCGGTACGCAGGCCCGGGTCCAGGCCCAGGGTGGCGCGGCGACCGGCCGGGGCGGCCAGCAGCAAGTCGTGCAGATTGGCGGCGAAAACCTTGATCGCCTCGCCGTCGGCGGCATCTTTCAGCCGCGACACCAGTTCCAGCTCCAGCGACAGGAAAATCTTGGCGCGCCAGCACAGGCGTACGCCGTCCAGCAGCCACTTGTCAGCGGCGCGGCCGGCATCCTTGATGCCGAAACGGGCGGCGATCAGCTGCTCATAGGCCGAGCGCTCGGTGATCGGCGTCTCGTCCGGCTGGTATTTCAGAGCGACGGTCAGCGCGCCCTCGTTGCGGCCGCGCAGGAGCGCCAGCGCGCGGTGCGACGGAATCGCCTTGATGTGCTCGCGATGGTCGAAGTAGTCAGAGAACTTGGCGCCTTCGTTTTCCTTGCCGGCCACCACGGCGGCGGCCAGCTCTCCCTCGTTCCACAACTTTTCGCGCAGCTGGCCCAACAGCTCGGCGTCTTCGGCGAAGCGCTCGATCAGGATGGCGCGCGCGCCGTCCAGCGCCGCCTTGGCGTCGGCGACGCCGGCTTCGGCATTGACATAGGTTTCGGCCAGCGCGTTCGGGTCTTGCGACGAATCGGCCAGCAGGCTGTCGGCCAGCGGCTCCAGGCCGGCCTCGCGGGCGATTTGCGCCTTGGTGCGGCGCTTGGGCTTGTAGGGAAGATACAGGTCTTCCAGCGTGGTCTTGTTGTCGCTGGCGTAGAGGGCCGCTTCCAGTTCAGGGGTGAGCTTGCCCTGCTCGGCGATGCTCTTGAGGATGCTGTCGCGGCGCTCGTCCATCTCGCGCAGGTAAACCAGGCGCTCGGCCAGCGTGCGCAGCTGGGTGTCGTCCAGACCGCCGGTGACTTCCTTGCGGTAACGGGCGATGAAAGGAACGGTGGCGCCGCCGTCGATCAGTTCGATGGTGGCCGCCACCTGGGATTCGCGGACGGCAAGCTCAGCCGCCAGGCGGCTGGAAAGGCTTTTCAGCATCGGCTTTTATTCTTTCGCGTCGAACAAAAACCGCTACTGTACCGCCATCCGCCGCAAAATCAAGCCGCGACCGGGCGCGCCAGCCAGGCCTGCGCTTCTTCTATCAGGTCGAAATACTGGACGTGGGTGTGAGACAACAGGCCGGCGATGTGGGTGGCCAGGCGTATCCACACGTCGCCGACGACGATGGCCACGCGGCCCAGCTTCTCCTCATGCGCGCGCATGAACTTGACCTCCTCCATCGCCATGTCCAGCGTGAAGTCTTTCAGCTCGGTCAGGTCCAGCAGCATGTCCGGCTTGTCGCGCTCTTCCAGCCGCTTGAGCAGCGCCTGCTCCAACAGCTGGAAATCGGCCAGCGTGAACTCGTTGAACAAGGCCACGTCCAGGCCATAATCCTGCTCACGGATCGAGATCATTTGTTTCTCCATTCCTGTTTGATTGTCGCAAGCGCTTTGACTGTATTCTAGCGCCGTCCGGCCAACATGCCGCTGACCACGATCAAACCCATCGCCAGCAGCGAATCCGCCGTCAGCGCGTCGCCCCACACCAGCGCGCCCAGCAGGCAGGAAAACACCACGGTCAGATAGGACAGATTGGCCGCGGTCAGCTTGCGCCCCACCTTGTAGGCGCGGGTCATCGCCAGTTGCGCCAGCGTGGCGGTGGCGCCGACGCCCAGCAGCAGACCCACATTATCCAGCGTCACCGGATGCCAGCGCTCGAAACACATCAACAACAGGCCGCCGACGGTGGAAATCAGCGCGAAGTAGAACACCACCCGCCATTCGGCCTCCCCCTGCCGCCCCAGTTCCCGCACGTGCAGATAGGACCAGCCGGCCAGAAAGCCGGAAGCCAGCCCCAGCAGGCCGGCGAACCAGACGTCGCCGGACAAGGTCGGCTTCAACAGCAGCACCACGCCGACAAAACCCAGCGCCAGCCCACCCAGCGCCTGGGCCGGCAGCCGCTCGCGCAACAGCGCGACGGACAGCAAGGCCAGAAACATCGGCGAGGTGTAGGTCAACGTGGATGCGGTCGCCAACGGCAGGTGGGCGATGGCGTAAAACGACATCAACAATGAGGCATAGCCGATCACGCCGCGCTGCAGGTGATAGCGCAGCAGCGGGGTGGCGAAGCGCTCCCGCCGCCACAAGGCCGCGCCGCCCAGCGTCAGCGCGCCGATCAAGGTGCGCCAGAACACCAGTTCCGTCGACGAGAAATGCTCGGCGCCCAGCTTGACGAACAAGCCCATCAGGGCGAAAAACACCGCGGCCACCACCATCCAGCCGGAACCCAGGCGGAAACCCGCCAACCTGCCACGCACAAGCACTGTCTCGCCTTCCCTGCCCGCGGCACGCAGGCCGCGATTGCATACTCTTATTTCTTAGCCAAAGCCACGCTCAGACAGATGGACTCCATCTGCCGGCGGTAGGTCTTGAATTCGGACGCGTTGGCGGTGCAGCGCGCCTCCAGCAGCCGGTTCTTGTCCACCAACTGGATCACATGCAGATTGTGGCGCACGATCCACAACCGGTTGGACACGAAGCGGCCATCGCGATACTCGGTGACCAAGCGGCCCGCCTTCTGATTGACGCGGACGAAGTTGGCCGCCTCGCGGTCGCCGTCTTCCTGGCGGAACATCGCCGCCAAGCGCGGCAGCGTATCGCCGCGCCCCGGCTTGCGCACGCCGACCTGCACCTCGATGGCGGCGCGCTCGCGCTGGTCGGCCTTGGGCGGAATCACCTTCAGCACCCGAACGCGATTGGCGACGCTGGCGCGCACTTTCCAGCCAGGCGGCAGCGTGAAGCGCGCCTTGCTGACCGGATCGGCGTAGGTGGCCGCCAGCGCGAGCGGACTGGCCAGCAGCGCGGCCAGCGCCAGCATGCGGAAAATTGCGGACATGATCTTGGCCGATTAAGGAATAAAAAAAGGCGCGGAATATCCCGCGCCCCTGCATTATGGCATTTAACTTGCCTATTCAGCCAGCCAATGCCGAGCCCATCAGGCGTCGATAATACTCGTGGAAGTGCTGCATGCCCTCCTCGGTCGGCGACTGGTACGGACCCACCTCGTTGACGCCGGCCATCCACAGCGCCTTGCGGCCTTCGTGCATGCGAATGCAGATCTCGTCGTCTTCCTTGGCGGTTTCAAAGTAGGCGGCCTGCTCTGCCTCGATGAACTCCGGTTCGAACCACACCACGTCTTCCGGGTAGTAAAACTCGGTGATCACCGTGCACTTCTCCGGACCGCGCGGAATCACCACGCTGACCACCAGCACGTGCGGATACCACTCCACCATGATGTTGGGGTAGTAGGTCAGCCAGATGGCGCCGAACTCGGGCTGCTGCTCCTCGTAGCGGCGGCGCACTTCCTCGTGCCACTTGCCGTACACCCTGGAGCCGGCGCGCGCCAGACGGTTCTTCACGCCCACGGTCTGCACGTGGTAGCTGTCGCCCCACTCCCATTTCAGGTCGCCGCAATCGACGAAATTGCCGAGCCCCGGATGGAAGGGATCAACGTGGTAGTCCTCCGAGTACACCTCGATGAAGGTCTTCCAGTTGAAGTCGTAATCGGTGCTGTGCGTCGAGTGGAAAGCATAACCGTCGAAGGTCATGTGCTTGGCGACGCCCAGCATTTCCAGATCGGCCGCGACATTGCGGCGCGCGTCGAACAGCAGGCCGTTCCAGCGGCTCAGCTCGGTCTGCCCCAGATTCAGGCACGGCGTTTCCGGAAAATGCGGCGCGCCCACCAGCTTGCCGCCGGCGTCGTAGGTCCAGCCGTGCAGATTGCAGACGATGTGGTTGCCATTGCCGCGGCCTTTATAGATGACGGCCTGGCGGTGGCGGCAGACGTTGGAGATCAGCTTGATCTCGCCGTCCACGTTCTTGAGCATTTTGCCGTGGCCCAGCCACTCCAGCGTGTGATAGTCGCCGGCATTGGGCACCATCAGCTCATGGCCATAGTACTGCGGAGCGTCTGCGAACAGCAGCTCCTGCTCCTTGGCGTAGAACGCGGGATCGAAATAGGTATAGACGGGTAGCTGGGCTGCGGATGCTTGAAGCAGTTGAGCAGAAGCCAGATCAGACATTATTCCCACACCTCCGTGGAAGAAGATATAAGACCAGCCGAATCTCGCTCGGGACGAGTTTGCGGGACTATCAAAAACAATCAATCAAAACAAGGGGGAACCCTGTCTTACGAGGGCGGAATTATGCCCTCCCCCCTCCCCCGGGGCAAGCGTTAATTCTTCGTGACAATTCTGTTCAGACGCGGACTTGTCGAGGGATATGCCCCCACCCCCTGCCAATGGCAAACAATCTGCATGGCGGTTAATTAAAATCAAAGACTTGCCAAGTTTAGTGCGCCGCAACATTAGAAGCCGTTAATTTATAGTGATATACTAGGCACGACTTTGTTGCCACATCGACTGTCTGATTTTCGCCTTGACCAGGCCCGACCGCTCATTGGTCCGCCACATGGTCCGGCTAAGGCCTTGATATGGCGAAGCGGATGGATCGATAGGCTCCGGGATGCCCGGGCGCAACAACAGGCTGGCCAAACCGCCCGCCATGCGCTACCACACGGTAAGGAAGCCGGGCGCGCGGCCCTCAGGCCGCCGCCGGCGCTCCGGCAGCAAATTGGCCGTTAGCGCATCGCAGTGGATTATTTCACCGATTTCATCCTTTTTTTTCAAATTACATGTTCAAAGCTATGAATTCCAGCATCCTCGTCATCAATTGCGGCAGTTCCTCCCTGAAATTCGCGCTGATCGACAGCGCCAGCCACGAAGCGGTCATGACCGGCCTGGCAGAGAAGCTGGGCCTGGCCGACGCCTGCATCACCTTCAAGCACGACGGCGGCAAGCAAACCGCCCTGCTGTCGGCCCCGGATCACGCCGCGGCCATGCACGCCATCATCGAGAAGCTGCAGCAAGTGTCGCTGCTGGACAGCGTGAAGGCCATCGGCCACCGCGTGGTGCACGGCGGCGAGCACTTCAAGCAATCCGCGCTGCTGGACGACACCGCCATCAATGAGATCGAGCGCTGCATCAAGCTGGCGCCGCTGCACAACCCGGCGCACATCCTGGGCATCCGCACCGCGATCAAGGAATTCCCGAGCCTGCCGCAAGTGGCGGTGTTCGACACCTCCTTCCACCAGACCATGCCGGAAAAAGCCTACCTGTACGCGGTGCCGATGAAGCTGTACCGCGAAAACAGCCTGCGCCGCTACGGCATGCACGGCACCAGCTACCGCTTCGTGGCCGAAGAAGCCGCCAAGATGCTGGGCAAGCCGGCCGATGAAACCAGCCTGGTGATCGCCCACCTGGGCAACGGCGCGTCCATCTCCGCCATCCGCAACGGCAAGTGTGCCGACACCTCCATGGGCCTGACCCCGCTGGAAGGCCTGGTGATGGGCACCCGCTCCGGCGACATCGACCCCAGCGTGTTCGGCTACCTGGCCACCGAGCGCGGCATGGACATCACGTCCATCACCAATATGCTGAACAAGGAATCCGGCCTGTTGGGCCTGTCCGAGCTGTCCAACGACTGCCGCGAACTGGAAGAAGCCGCCGCCAAGGGCCATGAAGGCGCCAAGCGCGCGCTGGAAGTGTTCGCCTACCGCCTGGCCAAGTACGTGGCGTCGATGAGCGTGGGCGCCGGCCGCCTGGACGCCGTGGTGTTCACCGGCGGCATCGGCGAGAACTCGTCCTTCCTGCGCGCCGAAGTGATCAACCAGCTGGGCTTCCTGGGCCTGAAGCTGGACGCCGCCGCCAACGAAGCGTGCATCCGCGGCAACGCCGGCCGCATCACCGCCGCCGATTCCGTGCCGGCGCTGGTGATCAACACCAACGAAGAACTGATGATCGCCATGGACACCGCCAAGCTGGCCGGCCTGGCCAACTAAGGGGAAGAAGGCCATGCAGACATTCTTCCTCGCCCCCACCGGCTTCAACGCCGGCCTGACCTCGGTCACGCTGGGCGCGATCCGCTCGCTGGAGCAGGCCGGCCTGCGCGTGGGATTCGTCAAGCCCATCGCCCAGGACACCAAGGACGGCGAAGCCGAGCGCTCCACCCACTTCGCCCAGGCCATCTGCCGCCTGAACCCGCCGCAGCCGATCAGCATGGACCGCGTCGAGCACCTGCTGTCGCAAGGCCAGGTGGACCAGTTGATGGAAGAGGTAGTGAGCCTGTTCCAGCAAGCCTCGCAAAACGTGGACGTGGTGATCGTGGAGGGCCTGGTGCCCGACCAGAAGCAGGTGTTCTCCACCTTCCTCAACACCAAGATCGCCCGCAACCTGCAGGCCCAGACCATCCTGGTGAGCTCGGTCAAGGCGCTGAACGCGACCGAAATCGCCGAACAGCTGGAAATGAACATCCAGGCCTTCGGCGCGCAAACCGTGTCCGGCTACATCCTCAACCACGTGCTGCCCGGCGCCGACCGCGCCGAGCTGGCGCGCGAGGTGCAGGAGTCCGGCAATCTGAAGAAAGCCGGCCTGCCTCTGCTGGGCGTGATCCCGTACCAGCAGGAACTGCTGGCGCCGCGCACCCAGGATGTGGCCCGCTATCTGAACGCCAACGTGGTGCACGCCGGCCAGCAGGCCAACCGCCGCGTGCGCAACATGGTGGTGGCCGCGCGCACCGCGCCGAACATCGTCAACCTGCTGAAGCCGGGCGCGCTGATCATCACCCCGGGCGAACGCGAAGACGTGGTGATGGCCACCTCGATGGCCGCGATGAACGGCGTGCCGCTGGCCGGCCTGCTGCTGACCTGCGACTCCGAACCCGATCCGCGCATCCAGCAGCTGTGCCAGCAAGCCTTCACCGGCGGCCTGCCGGTGCTGGCCACCTCGCTGAACTCGATGGAAACCGCCAGCGCGCTGAACGCGATGAGCCACCAGGTGCCGTCCGACGACCTGGAGCGGATGGAAAAGGTGATCGAGCACGTCGCCGAATTCCTCGACGTGTCCACGCTGAAGCAAAGCGTGGGCGAACCGCGCGAAATCCGCCTGCCGCCGCCGGCCTTCCGCTTCCAGCTGATGGAAAAGGCGCGCAAGGCCAACAAGCGCATCGTGCTGCCGGAAGGCAACGAGCCGCGCACCATCCAGGCCGCCGCCATCTGCCAGGAAAAGGGCATCGCCCGCTGCGTGCTCTTGGGCAACCGCGCCGAGATCCTGCAAGTGGCTGAAACCCAGGGCGTGACGCTGCCGGAATCGGTGGAGATCCTCGACCCGAACGAAATCCGCGGCCAATACGTGGCGCCGATGGTCGAGCTGCGCAAGGGCAAGGGCCTGAACGAGCCGATGGCGCTGGCGCAGCTGGAAGACACCGTGGTGCTGGGCACCATGATGCTGGCGATGAACGAAGTGGACGGCCTGGTTTCCGGCGCCGTGCACACCACCGCCAACACCATCCGTCCGGCGCTGCAGCTGATCAAGACCGCGCCGGGCTCCAGCATCGTGTCGTCCGTCTTCTTCATGCTGATGCCGGAACAGGTGTACGTGTACGGCGACTGCGCAGTGAACCCGGACCCGACCGCGGAACAGCTGGCCGACATCGCCATCCAGTCCGCCGACTCGGCCGTGGCCTTCGGCATCACCCCGCGCGTGGCGATGATCTCCTACTCCACCGGCTCGTCCGGCAGCGGCACCGACGTGGAGAAGGTGCGCGAAGCCACCCGCATCGCGCAAGAGAAGCGCCCTGACCTGCTGATCGACGGCCCGATGCAGTACGACGCCGCCTCGGTGGAATCCGTCGGCCGCCAGAAGGCCCCGGACAGCCAGGTCGCCGGCCGCGCCACCGTGTTCGTGTTCCCGGACCTGAACACCGGCAATACCACCTACAAGGCGGTGCAGCGCTCCGCCAACGTGGTGTCGGTGGGCCCGATGCTGCAAGGCCTGCGCAAGCCGGTCAACGACCTGTCGCGCGGCGCGCTGGTGGACGACATCGTCTACACCATCGCCCTGACCGCGCTGCAGGCGGAGCAGACGCCGGCAAGCTGATCGCCCGCGCGATCAAAACCAAAACGGCCCGCGAGGGCCGTTTTTTTGTTTGCTCAGGGATCAGGCAGGACGCCCCTCACGTTCCAGCAGGCTGCGCAGCTGCCGCGCCACGCCGGCCTGATCGTGGTCGCCGATCACCGGCGCGTCCGGCAGGCGGCGCTTCAGCTCCGGATGCGCGTTGGCCATCACGTGCGGCAGGCCGGCCAGCGCCAGCATTTCAGCGTCGTTGAGGTTGTCGCCGAAGGCGGCGCAGTCTTCCGCCGCGATGCCCAGGTGATCAAGCAGGCGGCGCAGCGCGCTGCCCTTGTGCACGCCGGGCGCCATCACTTCCAGGTAGCAAACATGGGAGTAAGTCATGGACACCTCGTCGCCCAGCTCGCGGGCGATATCGGCCTCCACCTCCTTCAATTGCGCCGGCGCGCCGCAGAAGATCACCTTGGACACGTCGTCGGCCCGGAAGCCGGCCAGGTCCTCGATTTCCGTCACCTCGCCGGTGTAATGGCTGAATTCGCGCTTGCTGTGGTAGGCCATGATGCAGTCGTCGCGGTAGACGCCCAGCTCGGTTTCCCGGATCAGCTCTGGCCGCAGCAGCCTGGCCAGCAAGGCCGGCGACAGCCGGCTTTGATACAGCAGCGCGCCGTCCGCCAGGTGGATGCGCGCGCCGTTGGCGCTGATCACCGGCACCGGCGGCAGATCCCGCGGCCACAGTTTCCGCACCTGGCGCTCGTGCCGGCCGGTGGCGACGGCCAGGGCGATGCCGCGCTCCACCGCCGCCTGCAAAGCGGCGCGCGTCTCGTCGGCCAGCCTAGAATCCTTGTCCAGCAGGGTGCCGTCCAGATCGGAAACAATCAGTCGCATATCGGAATCTCCGTGTTCGCATCGCTGAATTGTGCACGATCATGCAAAAACAGGCAAATAATCGTGCACGATTCAAGAAAATATTTGCCGATTCTTTGACCTCCGCTGCACGATCGTGCAACACTCCCGTCATTCCGTTCGACTTCAACCCCGCCATGTCCAAAGAACGCGCAAGCGCCAACCAGCCTTCCGGCCGCCATCAATACATCCGCGAACAGCTGCGGCTGCATGGCCGGGTTGCCGCCGGCGAGCTGGCGGCGGTGCTGGGAGTGTCCGAAGACTCGATACGCCGCGACCTGCGCGAACTGGCGGCGGACGGCGTTTGCCAGCGCGTGTACGGCGGCGCCATCGCGCTGACGCCGAATCGCCACGGCTTCCAGCAGCGCCGCCACGAAAACACCGAGCGCAAGGCCCGGCTGGCCGCCGCCGCGGTGCGGCTGCTCAAGCCCGGCCAATTCGTGTTTCTCGACGGCGGCACCACCAATCTGGAAATCGCCCGCGCCTTGCCGGAACACCTGCCGCTGACGGTGGCCACCAACTCCATCCCGATCGCCGCGGCGCTGTTCGGCCAGAAGCAGCTGTCGGTGCTGGTGCTGGGCGGCAGCCTCAATCATCAAAGCGGCGACGCGCTGGGCACCACCGCCACCCGAATGCTGGACACCATGCGGCCGGACATCTGCTTTCTCGGCACCTGTTCGGTGGACGGCGAGCTAGGCGTGGGCACGGTGATGGCGGACGAAGCCGCGTTCAAGCGCCATCTGGTCGAGCAGTGCGGCCATACCGTGCTGGCCGTCACCAATGAAAAACTGGACACCGCCTCGCCCTTCATCGTCGCCCCGCTGTCCGACATCGGCACCCTGATCATCGAGCCCGACGCCGACCCCATCCGCCGCGCCCACCTGGAAGCCGGCGGCGCGCCTTTGCTGATCGCCGGCTGACACCGGCCAGCCCATCGGCATATTGCCTCCAATCAAACATTTGTTTTAAAGTTCTGCACGGCGCGCGTCCTCGATAAAACCATTACAAATCAGCGCGCTTTGCAAACGGAACATCCTTTGGAGGGGAATCCATGTCGATACAGGCCATCACCGAATGGTTCATCCCGGACCACGTCCGGCAGATTCCGGAACAGGCGATACGCGCGCGCACCGTAGTCGGCGTCGGCTTGCTGGCCGGCCTGATGGCGCCGCTGTTCGCCGTCGAATACCTGATGCTGGGCCATTACCCGATGGCCGAGGGCATCGCGCTGGGCGGGCTGGGGCTGCTATGCGGCCCGTTGTTGCTGCGGCTCAGTGGCGCGGTGCGCGCCACCGCTGAATTCATCACCAGCTGCATGTACGCGATGGTGTGCTGGATGGTGTTCGTCAACGGCGGCATCCTGTCCACCAGCCTGATGTGGTTCGCCGCCATTCCGTTCACCGCCGTGTTCATCGCCACCCGCCGCTCCGGCATGTTCTGGCTGGCGATGTCGCTGGCCGCGGTGGTCATCGTCATGTGGCTGTCCGGCGTCGACGCGCTGCCCAAGAGCCCGCTGCCGCACGAGGAGCTGCCCAAGCTGCAGGCCAAGTCGCTGGCCGGCCTGTCGCTGGTGGTGCTGGTGCTGGCGCTGGCCTTCGACAAGGCCAAGAGCAAGAGCTTCGAGAAGCTGGAAACCGCGCGCGCCGAGGCCGAGCGCGCCGGCGAGGCGCTGGCGCGGATGATGGAGCAGATCGGCCATTCGATCCGCGACGCCTCCGGCGCCAGCCGCCAGATCGCCGACAGCACCGGCAGCATGGCGCGCACCATGGCCGAGCAGCGCGAACGCTCCGAGGACATGGTCGTTGTCGCCCAGCAGATGGCGGTGGTCACCAGCCAGAACGCCGAACAATCCACCACAGCCACGCTGCTGGCGCAGCACTCCGGCGAAGCCGCGCGCGAAGGCGGCAAGGCGATGAACCAGGCGGTGGAGCAGCTGGGCCGCGCCGGCGAGGTGATCGGCCACGCCTCGAATCGGCTGGAGGATCTGGGGCAACGCAGCGCCGAAGTCAGCGGCATCGTGCAATTGATCCGCGACATCGCCGACCAGACCAATCTGCTGGCGCTGAACGCCGCGATCGAAGCGGCGCGCGCCGGCGAAACCGGCCGCGGCTTCGCGGTGGTGGCGGACGAGGTGAGGAAGCTGGCCGAGCGCACCCAGAACGCCACCAAGGACATCGAAAGCAAGATCCGGGTGATCGTCGACGGCACCAATGAGGCGCTGGTGGCGATGCGCGACGGCAACCAGCAGATGCAAGCCGGCCGCGGTCACGCCAAGGAAGCCCAGCTCAAGCTGTCCGGCATCATAGAGGGCGCCGGCGAGCTGGCCGGCCTGCTGCAGCAGGTGTCCCAGGCCGAGGCCAGCCAGAACCAGGGCTTCTCCCAATTCGCCGGCGACATCGTCGCCGTCGGCGAATCCAGCCGCAGCCTGTCCGGCGAAACCCACAACATCGCCGAGGCGGTGCGCCGGCTGGACGAGCAGATGGACAAGCTGCACCAGGCGATAAGCCGGCAGGAAACGCCTTCGGCCGATGCCAGGCGCGAACCCGCCTGGCGCTGAGACGGGCTCGGCTCAGATACAGCCGAGCTCCAGCGCCGCGCGCGCTGGCGCGCATGCCGGCCAGCAAGGCCTCGTCGCCGAAGGTAGTCAGCAGGATGGCGGGCGGCATCCCCTGTCGTTCAACGCGCGCAGCAGGGCGATGCCCGGCATGCCGGGCTTCAGAGCGCGTACTGGCCCGGCTGATAGCCTCCCGCCGGCGTGTCGCAACCGATGGACACGCGGTTCCAACCGTTGATCGCGACGATGGCCCAGGTCAGATCGACGGCTTCCTTGTCGTCGAAATGCCGCGCCAGCTCGGTCCGCAGCGCCGCTTCCGGATGCCGCGCGGCCACCAGCGTCAGCGCCTCGGCCCAGGCCAGCGCCGCGCGCTCGCGCTCGGTGTAGCACGGCGCTTCGCGCCAGGCAGACAACAGGTGCAGGCGCTGCTCGGTTTCGCCTGCCGCGCGGGCGTCCTTGGTGTGCATGTCGATGCAGAAGGCGCAGCCGTTCAGCTGCGAGACGCGGGTCTTCACCAGCTCGAGCAAGGCGTGATCGAGGCCGCAGCCGCGGATGTAGCGCTCCAGCCCCGCCTGGGCCTGATAGCCTTGCGGCGCGATTTTCGGATAATCGAGAAAACGGGACATGCTTGCTGCTCCTGAATAGGTTTGGGGAAGTTACGCGTCAGCCGCGCGGCGCGAACAGCGCCTGGGCGTCGGCATAGCCCAGCGAGGTTTTCAGCGCCGACAAATCGCCAGCGTCCCGCAGCGCCGCCGCCGTCTGTTTCAATGCCTGCATCGCCACCAGCGCCGGGCCGATGGCGGTGCTGACGCGCGCCACGCCGAGCGCCGACAGCTCGGCCAGGCCTGGCACGCCCGGCATCGCGGCGGCATTGACCGGCGCCGGCACCGCCTCGCACAACCGTGCCAGCAAGGCGGGATCGGCCAGGCCGATGGGAAAGACGCCATCGGCGCCGCAGGCCAGATACAGCCGCGCCCGCGCCAGCGTCTCGTCGAAACGGGCCTCGGCCGGGCCTTCGCCATGCAGGAACAGGTCGGTGCGGGCATTGATGAAGATGGGCACCTGCAAGGCGTCCGCGGCGGCGCGGGCGGCTTGCAGGCGCTCGCGCATTTCGTCCGCGCCGCGCAGGGCGAAGCGGCCGGCCGCGTCGTAGCGGCCGTCCTCCAGATTGACGCCCGCCGCGCCGGCGCGGATCACCGCGGCGACGGTCTCCCCCACCGCAGCCGGCGTGTCGCCGAAACCGTCTTCGAGATCGACGCTCAGCGGCGCCTGCAGCACCCCGGCGATGCGGGCGACGGCGGCGAGCAGCGCCTCGCGCGGCAGTTCGCCGCCGTCGCGGTAGCCGAGCGACCATGCCACCGCGGCGCTGCTGGTGGCCAAGGCGGGAAATCCGGCCTGCTCGAATACCCGGGCGCTCAATGCGTCCCAGACCGTCGGCAACAGCAGCGGCCGCTCGTCCTGATGCAGGCCGCGGAAGATATGGGCGCGGGATACGGCGTCGGCATGGTTCATCGGCATTCCTTGTCGGTTGGCGGTCATGTGACTACCCGGCAAGATACCGGCGGGATGGTACAATGGTGAGAGCCAAAAATCGTCAAAACTAGTAGGCCATGATTCCCGACGCCCTCCAGTTCGAATTGCAGCGCGATCGCGCGTCGCCGCTGCATCGCCAGCTCTATCTGCGCATCCGCGAAGCCATCCTGGCCGGCCAGATGCCGCCGGGCGCCCGCCTGCCGGCCACGCGGGTGCTGGCCGCCGATCTCGGCATCTCGCGCGGCACAGTGGATCAGGCCTACGGCCAACTGCTGGCGGAAGGCTTTCTGCTCAGCCGCGCCGCCGCCGGCACCGTGGTCCACCCCCTGCTGGAGGCGCGCCGCCCCGACCCGGCCATCCCGCTTTGCTCAGCCGCCAATCCGAAGCCCGTCCAGGCCGACTCGCCCGAGCCCGCCCCGCCGCTGCCTTTCCAGCTCGGTCTGCCCGCGCTGGACGCTTTCCCGCGCAAGCTGTGGGCGCGGCTTGCTGGCCGCCGCGCCAGGGCCCTGTCGCTGGCGGGGCTGAATTATCCCGATCCCGCGGGCTATCTGCCGCTGCGCGAGGCCATCGTCCGCCACCTGGCCCTGTTTCGCGGCATCCATTGCGCCACCGGCCAGGTGTTCATCACCAGCGGCTTCCAGGCCGCGCTGGGGCTGGCGGTCCGCGCCCTGCTGCGCCCCGGCGACCCGGTCTGGATGGAAGACCCCGGCTACTTCCGCGCCAGCGGCGCCCTGCGGCTGGCCGGCGCCAGGCTGGCGCCCGCGCCTGTGGATCAGGATGGGTTGCGCGTGGATGAGGCGATGCGACGCGCGCCCGATGCGCGGATGGCCTACTGCACCCCCTCTCACCACTCTCCGCTGGGCATGGCCCTGTCGCTGCCGCGCCGGCTGGAACTGCTAGCCTGGGCCGCGCGGCAACAGGCTTGGATCGTGGAAGACGACTACGACGGCGAATTCCGCTACGACGGTCCGCCGCTGCCCGCCTTGAGAAGCCTGGATCGTTCCGGCCGGGTGCTCTACATCGGCAGCTTCAGCAAAACCTTGTTTCCCGGACTGCGCCTGGGCTACCTGGTGACGCCGGCCAGCGAGGCTGCGCGCTTCGCCGAGGCCTGCAATCTGCTCTCCCCGGCGCCATCCATCCTGGATCAAGCAACGGCGGCCGATTTTCTCAGCCAGGGGCACTTCGCCCGCCACATCAAGCGGATGCGCGCGCTCTACGCCCAGCGCCGCGCCGCGCTGGCCGCCGCCTTGCAAGCCGAATGCGGCGCGCGGCTGCGGCTGGACGGCCAGCCGGTCGGCCTGCAGCTGACTGCCTGGCTGCCCGACGGCGAAGACGACCGCGCCGCGGCAGCGAGCCTGAGCGCCAGCGGATTGGCGGGCCAGCCGCTGTCCGCCTTCAGCCTGGAAGGCGGACAGCCTCCGGCGCTGCTGCTGGGCTTCGCCAACGTGCCGGCCGAGCAGGCGCCGGCGCTGGCGCGGCGGCTCAGGGAGGCGCTGGACGCGCGCTAGGGATGCCTCTTCGGCGCAATGGTTGACGCCAAAAATGTTATGTTATAACTTTCCTGGAATTTAGTGAAATGATATAACATACCAAACATCCACACCCTGACCGAGATGACCATTGCCGCCAACCGATACGCAAGCGCCCGTCTTTCCGACAATCTGGCCGATCTCGCCGCCATCTTCGACCCCGACGTCGAACTCTGCCTGTACCGTCGCCCGCCGATAGCCGACATCGCCGGCTATTTGCGCCGCGCCGGACACGACGGCCTGCCAGGCCTGGGTTGGCGCCGCGTGCTGACGCCCGGCGAGGCCGTCGACGCGCCGCTGGCCGACCTGCCCGGCCGCGAAGCGCTCTACGCCGATATCGCCTGGCTGTGTGATCTGTACGCCACGCTGACCGGCTGCGACCGCGTCGGCGCGCGGCTGGAAGTGCTGAGCGGCGCGATGTGCCCGCGCTTTCACGTCGACCGGATCGGCCTGCGCCTCTTGTGCTGCTACCAGGGCCCCGGCACCGAGTGGCTACCCGACGCCGCCGCCGACCGCGCCCGCTTGGGCGTCGACGCGCAATCGGGCCTGGTGCGCGACACCGCCGCCATCGGCCGGGCGCCGCCGTTTTCGGTGCTGCTGTTGAAAGGCGCTGGATGGCCCGGCGCCAACGGCGGCGCCATCCATCGTTCGCCAGCTCCTGCGCCAGGCGAGCCCCGGGTGCTGCTGGCGCTCGACGCCGTGTGCTAGTCCCCTCCCCGCAAACAAGGAGTCCAAACATGAACAAGCTGCCGGTAACGGTGCTGTCCGGCTTTCTCGGCGCCGGCAAGACCACGCTGCTGAACCACATCCTGGCCAACCACGAAGGCAAGCGGGTGGCGGTGATCGTCAATGACATGTCCGAGGTCAATATCGACGCCCGGCTGGTGCGCGAAGGCGGCGCCCGGCTGTCGCGCGCCGAGGAAAAACTGGTGGAGATGAGCAATGGCTGCATCTGCTGCACGCTGCGCGAGGACTTGCTGCTGGAAATCCGCCGTCTGGCGGCGGAAGGCCGCTTCGACTACCTGCTGATCGAATCCTCCGGCGTCTCCGAGCCGCTGCCGGTGGCGGAGACCTTCACCTTCCGCGACGAGGAAGGCCGCAGCCTGGCCGATCTGGCGCGGCTGGACACCATGGTGACGGTGGTGGACGCGCGCAACTTCCTGCGCGACTACCGCTCGCGCGACAGCCTGCATGACCGCCAGGCCAGCCTGGGCGAAGAAGATGAGCGCACCGTGGTGGATCTGCTGATCGAACAAGTGGAGTTCTGCGACGTGATCGTGCTGAACAAGACCGATCTGGTAAGCGCAGTAGAACTCACTGAGCTGGAAGGCATCCTGCGCTCGCTGAACCCGCGCGCCGACATCGTCACAAGCGAGTTCGGCCGCGTGCCGCTGGACAAGGTGCTGGATACCGGCCGCTTCGACTTCGACGCCGCCGCCGAAGCGCCGGGCTGGCTTGCGGAACTGCGCGGCGAGCATGTGCCGGAAACCGAGGCCTACGGCATAGACAGCTTCGTCTACCGCGCGCGGCGGCCCTTCCATCCGCAACGGCTGTGGCGCTGGATGCGGCAGGAATGGCCGGGCGTGGTGCGCTCCAAGGGCTATTTCTGGCTGGCCAGCCGGCCGCAGTTCGCCGCCTTGTGGTCGCAGGCTGGCGCGGTGGCGCGCCATTCCTGCGCCGGCCTGTGGTGGGCGGCGCTGGACCGCTCCGAGTGGCCGGACGACGCCGACGGCCTGGCCTTGATACGCTCGCGCTGGGAGGAGCCGTTCGGCGACCGCCAGCAGGAGCTGGTGCTGATAGGCATGGGCATGGACCGCCCGGCGCTGAGCGCCGGCTTCGACGCCTGTCTGCTCGACGACGCCGAAATGGCGGCTGGCGTCGCCGCCTGGGAAGCGCTAGACGATCCGTTCCCGCGCTGGGCCGTCAGCGAGGACGGGATAGAAGCCTGATGCCCGGCGAGGCCGTCCGCTCTGCTATAATCGGCGCTTTGCGCAATCCTCCGTTCTTTAGCCGATGACACCTGCCGCCCGCCTCGCCGACCTGAAATCCGCCCTGTCCTCCTGCCTGATCCGCGACCGCCACCTCCTGCGTCGCAAGCTTGCCGACGTCGGCGACCGGCTGAAGAAGAACCAGCCCGCCGACAAGCTGCTGGCTGACATCGCCGGCCAGGTGGAGCGTTCGCGCAGCCGCGCCGACGCGCGCCGCGCGCACCTGCCCAAACCCCAGTTCGACGACGCGCTGCCGGTCAACCAGAAGCTCCCCGACATCAAGAGCGCGATCGACAAGAACCAGGTGGTGATCATCTGCGGCGAGACCGGCTCCGGCAAAACCACCCAGCTGCCCAAGATCTGCCTGGAGCTGGGCCGCGGCGTGTTCGGCCTGATCGGCCACACCCAGCCGCGCCGGCTGGCCGCGCGCTCGGTGGCGACGCGGATCGCGCAAGAGCTGGGTTCGACGCTTGGCGAACATGTCGGCTTCAAGGTGCGCTTCACAGATAAATTGTCGGAAAAGTCGGTGATCAAGCTGATGACCGACGGCATCATGCTGGCGGAGACTCAGACCGACCGCTACCTGGAAGCCTACGACACCATCATCATCGACGAGGCGCACGAGCGCAGCCTGAACATCGACTTCCTGCTGGGCTATCTGAAGCAGCTGCTGCCGCGCCGCCCGGACCTGAAGGTCATCATCACCTCCGCCACCATCGACGCCGACCGCTTCTCCAGGCATTTCGACGGCGCGCCGGTGATCGAGGTGTCTGGCCGCACCTATCCGGTGGAAGTGCGCTACCGGCCGCTGAAACAGCGCGACGAAGACGAGCGCGAGATGGAGATGGAGGACGCCATCGTCGACGCGGCGGACGAGCTGTCGCGCCAGGGCCCCGGCGACATGCTGGTCTTCCTGCCCGGCGAGCGCGAAATCCGCGAGACCGCGGAAAAGCTGCGCAAGTCCGGCATCCGCGGCTACGAGATCCTGCCGCTGTTCGCGCGCCTGTCCAATGAGGACCAGCAGAAGATCTTCAAGCCATCCGGCGGCCGCCGCATCGTGCTGGCCACCAATGTGGCCGAGACTTCGCTGACGGTGCCCGGCATCAAGTACGTGATCGATACCGGTCTCGCCCGCATCAACCGCTACAGCCCGCGCGCCAAGGTGGAGCAGCTGCAAGTCGAGAAGATCTCGCAAGCGGCCGCCCGCCAGCGCGCCGGCCGTTGCGGCCGCGTCGAGTCCGGCATTTGCGTGCGCCTGTACGCCGAGGACGACTTCAACGCCCGCCCGGCCTTCACCGATCCGGAAATCGTCCGCTCCAACCTGGCGGCGGTGATCCTGCGCATGGCCGCGCTGCGGCTAGGCAAGGTGGACGCCTTCCCCTTCCTGGAAGCGCCGTCCAGCCGCCTGATCGCCGACGGCTACCAGGTGCTGACCGAGCTGGGCGCGGTGAACGAACAAGGCGAGCTGACGCCGGTGGGCAAAGAGCTGGCTCGCATTCCAGTGGATCCGAAAGTGGGCCGCCTGCTATTGGCCGGCCGCGACTTCCATTGCGCGCGCGAGGTGCTGAT
Source organism: Chromobacterium sp. Ag138 (assembly GCF_055181315.1). Lineage (NCBI taxonomy): Bacteria > Pseudomonadati > Pseudomonadota > Betaproteobacteria > Neisseriales > Chromobacteriaceae > Chromobacterium > Chromobacterium sp. Ag138. The sequence continues at coordinate 4,569,104 of NZ_JBUPWA010000001.1, read as the reverse complement.
CATCGCCGCCGCGCTGTCGATACAAGACCCCCGCGAGCGGCCGTTCGAAGCACGCGACGCGGCGGAGAAAGCCCAGGCCCGCTTCAACGACGAAAAGTCTGACTTCCTGTCCTTCTTGCACCTGTGGGACTTTTTCGCCGACGCGCTGAAAAACAAGAAGACCAACCGCCAGCTGGTCAACACCTGCCATGAGCACTTCCTGTCCTACCTGCGCATGCGCGAATGGCGCGAGCTGCACGCGCAACTGGTCGAGATCGCCAGCGAGCTGGGCCTGATCACCCGCGACGAGGCCCATGCCGACGCCGGACAGCCGGACGCGCAGATGTCGGTCAAGAAACGCCAGCAAGTGGACGCCGTCGCCTACGAAAACCTGCACAAGGCGCTGGTGACCGGCCTGATCGGCAATATCGGCATGAAAAACCAGGAAGGCGACGACTACCAGGGCGCGCGCGGCGTCGCCTTCCACGTCTTCCCCGGCTCCGGCCTGAAGAAGGCCAAGCCCAAGTGGCTGGTGGCGGCCGAACTGGTGGAGACCACCCGCCTCTACGCCCGCTGCGTGGCCAAGATCGAGCCGGAATGGGTGGAAAAGCTGGCGCCGCACCTGGTCAAATACCATTACTTCGAACCGCATTGGGAAAAAAGCCGCGGCGAAGTGGTGGCCAGCGAGCGCGTCACGCTGTACAGCCTGACCCTGATCCCGCGCCGTCCGGTCAGCTACGGCCGCATCGCGCCGGAAGAAGCCCGCGAGCTGTTCATCCGCGGCGCGCTGGTGAACATGGAGTACGTCAGCAACGCGCCGTTCTTCCAGCGCAACCAGCAGTTGATCCGCGAGGTGGAGCAGCTGGAGCACAAGGCGCGCCGCCAGGACGTGCTGGTGGACGAGGAAGCGCTGTACGTCTTCTACAGCGAACGCATCCCGGCCGAAGTGGTGGACGCCGCCAGCTTCGAAGCCTGGCGCAAGGAGGCGGAAAAAACCGAACCCAAGCTGCTGCACCTGACCCGCGAAGAGCTGATGCGCCACGCCGCCCAGCACGTGACCGAAAACCAGTTCCCGGAATGGCTGGAACTGGAGGACGGCAAGCTGAAGCTGCGCTACCGCTTCGAGCCGAAACACCCGCTGGACGGCGTCACCATCGACGTGCCGCTGGCCATCCTGAACCGTCTGACCCCGGGGCCGTTCGAATGGCTGGTGCCGGGCATGATCCGCGACAAGCTGCAGCAGCTGATCAAGGGCCTGCCCAAGCAGATCCGCCGCTGCTGCGTGCCGGTGCCGGACTTCATCACCCGCTTCCTGCTGACCAACCCGGACCTGCAGCAGCCGATCGCGCCGCAATTGGCGCGCTTCATCCTGCGCGAGACCGGCGGCGTCAAGGTGGACATCGACGAGTTCAACAAGCAGGAACTGCCGGAGCACATGCTGTTCAATTTCCGCGTGATCGACGACGGCAAGCAGGAAATCGGCATGGGCCGCGACTTGGCCGTGCTGCAAAAGCAGTTCGGCCAGGCGGCGCAGCTGACCTTCCGCGACACCAGCGCCGAATTCGAGCGCGACGACGTCAAGACCTGGGACTTCGGCGAGCTGCCGGAAAGCATACAGTTCGCCCGCGGCCGCCAGCAGTTGACCGGCTACCCGGCGCTGACGCTGGAGGAAGACCGCGTCGCCATCCGCCTGTTCGACACCCAGGCCGTGGCGGAAAGACATCATCGCCAAGGCGTGGTGAAGCTGCTGCAGCTGCAGTTGAAAGAGCAGATGAAGCAGCTCGGCAAGGGCCTGCCCGGCATGACCCAGATCGGCCTGCAGCTGCGCGCGGTGGCCAACGCCGACGACCTGCTGGCCGACGCCATCGCCGCCATCTGCGACCGCGCCTTCATCGGCGAAGACGCGCTGCCGCGCAATGAAAAAGCGTTCAACGATCAGAAGAACCGCGCCCGCACGCGTTTGCCGGCCGTGATCCAGGCGGTGGCGCAATACCTGCAGCAGATCGCCGCCGAGTATGTTCCGCTAAGCAATAAAATGCAGAAGCATAAGCTGGGCCATGAGCTAAAACAGCAAATGGACAAGCTGGTCTACAAGGGCTTCCTGGCCGCCACGCCGTGGAGCCAGCTGCCCCACCTGCCGCGCTACATGAAGGCGATGAGCATGCGGATGGACAAGCAGCCGGCCAATCCGCAGCGCGACGGCCAGCGCGGCGCGGAAATCCGCGAACTGTGGCAACAGTGGGAACAGCGCGTGGCCGAGCAGCAGGAACAAGGCGAAGCGGCGCCGGCGGTGCTGGACTTCCGCTGGATGCTGGAGGAATTGCGCGTCAGCCTGTTCGCTCAGGAGTTGAAAACGCCGTACCCGGTTTCGGTCAAGCGGCTGCAAAAAGTCTGGAACGAGTTGCCGCGATAGTCGAGATTGGGTACAGCTTGCCATGACATTGAATTATCATGCTGTGAATTTTCACGTCGCAAGCGACTATCGACATGACCGTTGACTCTGGCAAGAAACCGACCAAGGTTTCTTCATCGATGCTGTCCATCGGCAAGGAATTGCCGGTGGACGTCTATTCCAAGAGCGGTTTCCTGCTGCTCAAGCGGGGCCATTACGTGCTCACGCCGGAACAAAAGCAAAAACTGGTCAGCCTGGGCTTCGCCGAAGCCAAAGCCGATGCCAAGCCGGCAGAGAAGCCCAACCTCAACGACAACCACAAGCCATCGCTGTTCGAGGACATCGCCTTCCTGCAGCAGCGCGTGCGCAGCGTGCTGCACCATGCGCTGGTCACCCGCAACTTCGAAGCCAAGGTGATGGAGATCGCCCAGTCGCTGATCGAGCTGGCCGAGAAATTTCCGGACGCGCTGATCGCTTCCATCTTCCTGGTGCCGTTTTCCGAATACAGCGTCGCCCACTCGCTGCACGCGGCGGCGCTGCTGTCCATCTTCACCCGCCACATCACGCTGCCGCCCAAACACCGCGAGACGCTGATCTGCGCGGCGCTGACGATGAACATCTCGCAGGTGGAGCTGCAGAACCAGCTGTTCGGCCAAGCCGCCCGTCTCGACGACGACCAGCGCCGGGCAGTGCTCGACCACCCGATCATGAGTTCGGCCATCCTCAGGGAGGCCGGGGTGGAAGACCAGCTGTGGCACACGCTGGTGCAGACCCACCACGAGTCCTGGCAAGGCAACGGCTACCCCTTCGGTTTGTCCAGGGAACAGATCCTGCCCCCGGCGCACATGCTGCGCCTGGCCGACATCACCTGCGCCAAGCTGCTGCCGCGCCGCTACCGGTCGGCGCTGCTGCCGGCCACCGCGCTGGGGCAGATCTTCCAGCGCAAGGACAATGAATTCGACCAGGCCTTCATCACCATGCTGGTCAAGGAGCTGGGCATCTACCCGCCCGGCAGCTTCGTGCGCATCGCCAGCGAGGAAATCTGCGTGGTGATCTCGGCCGGCGCCAAGCCCAGCGAGCCGCTGGTGGCGGCGATACGCCGCGCCGACGGCCCGCCCTTCGGAGAGCCGCTGCTGCGGGACACCAGCAAGCCGACGCATAAAGTCACGGCGCCCTGCCATGCCGGCGAGGCCAAGGTGCGGGTGGCCTTCCTCGCCCACCTTTGGAAAAGTTGAGCGCCGCGCGCGTCATGAAATTTTAATATCCCGTTATTTTGGCAGAAATACGCTAAAAATATTATTTGTGCGCATTTTTACTAAAATAAGGTATTCCGTGATGCGCACTTTCAATCTCGGCGTCGGCCTGCTGGCCGCGCTGGCCCTTGCCGCCTGCAGCAGCGGAGGCGGCGGCAACGCCTCCCGCTCTCAGGACAATGCAGAAGCCCAGCCTCCCGCTGCGGCCGCCGCTAAAAACGTCATCTTCTTCCTCGGCGACGGCATGGGCATCGCCACCACCACCGCCGCCCGCATCTACGCCGCCGGCGAGGACGGCCAACTGACGATGGACACGCTGCCGGAGTCCGGCTTCGTCAAGACCTTCTCCAACGACGCCCAGGTAACCGACAGCGCGCCGTCGATGTCGGCCTACATGACCGGCGTCAAGATGAACAATGAGGTCATCTCGATGTCCACCGACACCGTGGCCAAATCGCCGACCGCCGACCTGACGTCAAACTGCGGCGCCGGCAACGGCAAGCCGGTGTCCACGCTGCTGGAACTGGCCAAGGCCGGCAACCGCGCCACCGGCGTGGTCACCACCACCCGCGTCACCCACGCCACCCCGGCCGCCACCTATGCCCACGTCTGCCACCGCGACGCCGAATCCGACATCGCCGCCCAGCTGGTGCCGGGCGGCGCGCAATACAACGCCGCGCTGCAGGACGGCGTGGACGTGGTGTTCGGCGGCGGCCGCCAGTTCTTCCTGCCCAAGACCGCCGGCGGCAAGCGCGCCGACGGCCGCGACCTGGTGGCGGAGCTGAAGGCCAAAGGCTACGGCTACGCCGCCGACAAGGCCGCGTTCAGCGCCATCGATCCGGCCATGACCCAGCGCGCCGTCGGCTTGTTCACCAGCAGCCACATGAGCTACGACCTTGACCGCGACCCGAACAAGGAACCCAGCCTGGCGGAGATGACCGCCAAGGCCATCGACCTGCTGGCGAACCGCAGCGGCAAGCAAGGCATGTTCCTGATGGTGGAAGGCGGCCGCATCGACCACGCCTTGCACGAGACCACCGCCAAGAAGGCGCTGCAGGACACCGTGGCCTTCGACCAGGCGATCCAGGCCGCGATCGCCGCGATGCAGCAGAAAGACCCCGGCCTGAAGAACACGCTGATCGTCGTCACCGCCGACCACGACCACACCCTGGTGCTGAACGGCTACGCCAAGCGCACCGGCAAGACCGCGCCGGGCAACCCCGGCGTGCTGGGCCTGGCCAAGGACTACGTCAGCGGCAAGAACCTGACCGACGCCGACGGCATGCCCTACTCCATCATCGGCTTCGGCAACGGCGAAAACCGCGTCGCCGGCAATCGCAACGCAGCGGCGGCGCTGACCGACGACGCCGTCTCGGCCAACGACTACCACCAGGAGGCGGCGATACGGATGCCGGCCGGCGGCGAGACCCACGGCGGCACCGACGTCTACATCGGCGCCATCGGCCAGGGCGCCGACAGCATCCACGGCTTCCTGGAAAACATAGAAGTGTTCGGCCTGGTCAAGAAGGCCGCCGGCCTGTGATGGAGAACAATAAAATGAAAACCGCGATGAAAACCCTGCTGGCCGCCGCCGTGCTGGCCGCGCTGCCCGCCTTCCCCGCCCACGCCGCCGGCGAGGCCAAGAACGTGATCTTCTTTCTCGGCGACGGCATGGGGCCGGCCACCGTCACCGCTGCCCGCATCTACCAGTACGGCGAGGGCGGCAAGCTCAATATGGAGAAGCTTGACCGCACCGCTCGCATCAAGACCTTCTCCAACGACGCGCAGACCACCGACAGCGCGCCGTCGATGTCGGCCTATATGACCGGCGTGAAGATGAACAACGAGGTGATCTCGATGTCGTCCGACACCCGCGCCGTCGAGCCCAACAGCGACGGCACCGGCAACTGCGGCAGCAATAACGGCGCGCCGGCCGCCACGCTGCTGGAGCTGGCCAAGGCCAAGGGCAAGGCCATCGGCGCGGTCACCACCACCCGCGTCACCCACGCCACCCCGGCCGCCACCTACGCCCACGTCTGCCACCGCGACGCCGAATCCGACATCATCGCCCAGGCGGTGCCGGGCGGTGCCGGCTACAACGCCAAGCTGGGCAACGGCCTCGACGTGCTGATGGGCGGCGGCAGCAAATTCCTGCTGCCCAAGGCCAGCGGCGGCAAGCGCGGCGACGGCCGCAACCTGCTGCAAGAATTCGCCGCCAAGGGCTATCCGGTGCTGCAGACCGGCGCCGATCTGGCCGCCTTCGACGCCAAGTCGGCCAGCCGCGTGGTGGGCATCTTCGGCAAGGACCATCTGGAATACGAGCTGGACCGCGTCAAGAACAAGGTGGACCAGCCCAGCCTGGCGCAGATGACCGCGGCGGCGATCGACGTGCTGTCCAAGAACGGCAACGGCTACGTGCTGATGGTGGAAGGCGGCCGCATCGACCACGCGCTGCACGGCACCAACGCCAAGCGCGCGCTGACGGACGCCATCGCCTTCGACGACGCGATCAAGACCGCGCTGGCCAAGGTGGATCTGAACAACACGCTGGTGGTCGTCACCGCCGACCACGACCACACCATGACCATCAACGGCTATTCCAAGCGCGGCAATCCGATCCACGACATCGCGCGCAGCTACTCGGACGGCCAGCCGGCCAAGGACGCCGACGGCGCGGTCTACACCACGCTGGTGTTCGGCAACGGCCCCAACCGCAAGCCGACCCGCGTGTCGGTGGATTCGGCCGCCGCCACCGCCGACGACTACCAGCAGGAAACCGGCATCCGCCTGTCCAGCGAAACCCACGGCGGCGGCGACGTGATGCTGATGTCCGGCGGCGCCGGCAGCAAGGGCTTCAAGGGCGTGATGGACAACACCAAGGTGTTCAGCCTGGTGAAATCCGCGCTCGGCCTGTAACCCCCTCCGGGGCGCGGGCCCCCACCCCCCG
>NZ_JBUPWA010000001.1:4492619-4562273 GCF_055181315.1 Chromobacterium sp. Ag138 | reverse complement strand
GCGCCCCCGGCCCCCCCGCTTCGCTTTGAAAGATATCGATGAAAGTCTTGTCTATCGCCGCGCTGGCGCTCGCCGCCCAGCAGGCGCTCGCCGCCCCGCCCGACCTGCAGGCCGTGGTCCGCTACGAAACCGTCAGCCTCGGCGCCGACGGCGTCGAGAAAACCGTCCGCTACAGCGAACGCTGGGTGCGCCAGGACGGACATGCCTGGCGCGAACGTCTGAACGCCGGCGCGCCGCACCGCCACGACGACGACGGCCACCAGCACCTGGACTTCGCCGCCGCGCCGCGCCACGTCTGGCGCGACGCCAAAGGCAAACTGAGAGTGGAATTCGTCCACGCGGCCAAGCAGGAAAGAATCGTCGTCGAGCCGCGCGAATGGCGCGACGCCGGCTTCGACGGCTCCTGGGCGCGCGCCAGCCAGCTGGTGGACATGGCCAAGATGCGCGGCTTCGCCAGGAAAGCCGGCGGCGCGGATGTCGCGGTCTACAGCAAGGCGGGCAAGACCTTGCGCTGGAGCGAGCGCTGGCAGATGCCGCTGCAGGTGTCGCTGCGCTCGGCCGACGGCCGCCAGCGCGAGACCATCAGCGTGGAGCCGCAAGCGCTGCCGGCCGGTTTCGTCCCGCCCTGGCGGCGCAGCGCCGGCTGGCCGGCGCGCGACTACCTGGATACGCTGGATTAGGCTTGGGCGTAGCGCGCCGGCGTCTCGCCGGTGTGTTGGCGGAAAAAGGCGATGAAGGCGCTGTCGCTGGCGAACGCCAGCCGCTGCGCCGTCTCGCTCGCCCCCATCCCGTCGGCCAGCAGCTCCATAGCCCGCAACAGGCGCCACTGCTGGCGCCAGGCCTGGTAGCTCATGCCGGTGTCGCGGATGAAGATGCGGCTGATGGTGCGCTCGCTGGCCCCCACCTGCTCCACCAGCTGGTTCAGCCGCGGCGGCAGCTCGCCGCGACGCACGCTGTCCAGCCAGGCCGCCAGCCTGGCGTCGGTGGGAAACGGCAGCCGCCAGTTCTCCCCCCGCGCCGCCTGCAATTCTTCGGCGAACACCGCCAGCAGGCCGGCCTGTTTTTCAACGGGCCAATCCCACGGCCAGAACGCCATCCGCTCTATCACCTCGCGCAATAATGGATTGACCTCCACCACCTGCAAGGGCGGCGCGGGAAACGGCAGCTCGGCGGCGAAATACAGCGAACGATAGGCGACCACGCCGCGCATCCACACCCGGTGCGCGGTGCCGGCCGGAATCCAGGCCGCGCGGCTGGGCGGCAGCAGGCACAGCGTGTCCGCCAGCTCGATGGTGATGCAGCCTGCGGCGGCGAACAGCAGCTGGTGGCGGCGGTGGCAGTGGCGGCCGGAATCGTGCAGGCCCATGTCGGCGGCGATGCCTATCACCGGCGCGTCGAAACCGTCGGCGTCGAATCCCTGTCCGGCCAGAATCAAAGCCATATGTCCGATTTTCAATAGATAAAGTCCTCATCATTGTAATCAGACACATTTCCTTTCTCTAGACTGGCGGCCGTCAAGAAAGAAAGGAAAAAACAATGAAAACGACGACCCGTCCGGCGCTGTGGCTGCTGACGGCGCTGATCACGTTCCCGCAACTGGTGGAAACCATTTACAGCCCGGCATTGACCGACATCGCCGCCGCCTTCGGCGTCAGCCAGACGCGCGCTTCGCAAACGCTGTCGGTCTACTTCCTGGCCTTCGCCGCCGGCGTCGCGCTGTGGGGCTGGCTCAGCGACGTTCTCGGTCGCCGCCCGGCGATGCTGCTGGGCCTGGCCTGCTACGGCGCCGGCTGCGCGCTGGCGCTGGCCGCCCCCGATTTCGACACCCTGCTGCTGGCGCGGATGATTTCCGCGCTCGGCGCGGCGGCCGGCTCGGTGGTGGTGCAGACCATGCTGCGCGACAGCTACGATTCGATCCGGCTGGCGCGCGTGTTCTCGCTGCTGGGCGCGGCGCTGGCCTTGAGCCCAGTGCTGGGCCTGGTCAGCGGCGGCTGGCTGGCCGGCCATTTCGGCCACCAAGGCGTGTTCGCCGCCCTGCTGCTGCTCGCCTTCGCGCTGCTGGCGCTGGCGCTGGCGGCTCGAAGGCTGCCGGAAACCCGTCCGCCCGGCACGGTCCGCCCCGCTATGGCGCGGCTGGCTGGCCGCATGCTGCGCGACGCAGAGCTGTGGCGCAACGCGATGCTGGTGGCGCTGTTCAACGCGATGCTGTTCAGCTACTACAGCCTGGCGCCCTTCCTATTCGAGCGCCAGGGCTGGAGTCCCAGCCAGTTCGGCTGGTCCGGCGCGGCGCTGGCCGCCGCCTCGCTGCTGGGCAGCCTGCTGAACCGCAGGTTGCTGGGAAGCGGACGGCAGCCGGCGCAGTTGGTGCGGGCCGCCTGCCGGCTGGCACTGGCCTCCGGCCTGGCCGCCTGGCTGCTTGGAGATTCGGCATGGATACTGCTGCCGGTCACCGGCGTGGTGATCGCCTTCGGCATCGCCATTCCCAATGTGCTGAGCCAGGCGCTGCGCCACTACCGCGAACAGGCCGGCGCCGCCGGCGCCTTGTTCGGCCTCAGCTACTATCTGCTGCTGAGCCTGATGCTGGCGCTGGCCGGCCTGGCGCAAAACCTCGGTCTGGCGCTGAGCGTCTGCGCCGCCGCCGCGCTGTTGTGCCGCCCCGTTGAAACGACTCGAATACAGCGAGGCTGAAACGCAAGCGGCGCCTGCGCCGCCCGTCCGCTCATCGCGCCTATCGTCATTTCATTGCCAGCGCGGCGCATTCCGTCGCAATCCCATGTCGCGGCGCCGGACGGCGGCCTAGAGTCGGGATACACACAGACACGGGAGAATCGCATGAACCGGCACAATCACTCGGAAGCGTTGACGGACCTCAACGCCGCCTGCCGCAAGATAACCCTTTACTGGCGGCTGTATGTGGATTGGCTGATGGCAGTCGGCTGGGGGCGGCTGGCGCTGTTATCCCTGCTCGCCCTCATCCTGTGCGGCATGTTGATGCTGCCGGGCCTGGCGACCTTGCTGATACTGGTTTCCATCTTGGTAAAGCTCCTTGCCGGCCCGCGCCGCGCCCCCCAGGCGCTGCCAGACAAATCATAGCAATGCGACGCGCGCCGCCGTCCATCGCCCCGCATCGCCACTGACATGGAAAAGCCCCGCCTCTGCTGGCAGGGCTTGTCCCTTGACACCAATGGCTCGCAATCGCCGACAAAGCGACGAACCGGCGCTCAGGCGCCCGGCCGCAGGCGGTAATACAGCAAGCCGATGTACTCGCGCAGCAAGGCATGGCACTCGTCCATCGCCTTGCCGCTGGGAAGGTAGCGGCTGAACGCCGGGCCTTCGTAACGAATGAGGCCGGTCGGGGCCGGCAACACTTGCAGGCCCTGGCGCTGGAAAAACGGCACCGCCCGCGCCAGATGCCAGCCCTGGCTGACCAGCGCGACGCGCGTCGCGCCATCCGCCTTCAACATCGCCGCCGACAAGCGAGCGTTGTCCAGCGTGGTGTCGGAGCGGTCTTCCACCCAGCGCGCGCGGATGCCGTAATCGTCGCGCAGCGCGCGCGCCATCACCGTCCCCTCGGGCTCTCCGCCCAAAGGCGCGCCGCCGGTCACCAACACCGGCTTGCCGCTGTGGCGCGCGAGATAAGCGGCGTAGCGCAGCCGCGCCAGCGTGTCGCCGGACGGAACGTTGCCGCCGAACTCCGGCGCCGCCCGCTTGCCGCCGCCCAGCACCACGATGGCGTCCACGGCCGACAAATCGGCCGGACGGATGGGCGGATAGCGCTCGACTCCCTGCGCCAGCCACTCCACCGTCTGCGGAATCGACAACAGATAAGTCAGCGCCACGCCAAAGGCCAGCAACAGCCGGCCGACATGCTGCCAGCGCCGGACCAGCATCGCGCCCGCGACGATGGGCAATAGATTGAGAATCGGCGACAGCAGCAAGGCCCCCAACAGGCTGTGCCAAAAAACGGTGTGGCTGAACATGATTTCCCTTGTCGAAATTGGCAGGCATCCCGCGCGGCGGGCATGCCCGCGCTTTATTTTTCAGTCGGCGCGCCGCTCAGCCCCGGCACAGGCTCGCCAGGCAGCCAGCGGCGGTAGATGGCGGCGAAGCTGCCATCCCGCTTCATATCGTCCAGCGCCCGCTGCCAGGCGTTGACCACGGCATCGGAAGTCTTGAGCGAAAACGCGATATAGCCCGCAGTATGAATGAAGGTATAGGCCTTGCGCACGTCGGCGGGCTGGTAACCCAGTTGCTTCAATTGCGTGGGCAAGGTGGTGTTCTCGCTGGCGATGACTTCGGCCCTGCCATGCATCAGCATCGATACCATCTGGTTGGGCGTGACGATGGCGTTCAGATTGGCAAATCCCTGCGACGACAACATCAGCTGCAGGTACCAGTCGCGCACCACCAGGATCTGGCCGAGCTTTCTGGCCTCGTCCAGAGAAGCCAGTCTGAGCTTGCTGTCGCGCCGGACGAAGAAGCTGCCCAGCGTGGTGGTGACCGGCCCCACCCATTTGAACCGATGCTCGCGCTCCGCGATCCGGTTGGTGTTGAACAGCGCCGTGTTTTCCTGGGTTTGCGCCAGCAGGTAGCCCCGCGCCCAGGGCATGACGGTAATGGGATCATGGCTGCCGACACGGCGCTGGATCTCCTGCACCACCTCGACCACCAGTCCGGCGGGCCTGCCGTTCCGGCTGAAAGTGAGCGGCGGATCGTCCTCGGTGAGGATATCCAGCGCAGGCAATCCGCCAGCCTTCGCCGATAGCGCCAAGATGGAGAACAGCGCGGCGAACAGCAGGCGGAAGCGGCTCATGGCGGTCTGCGCGATAGGAGGGTATGACTTGTAATTTAGCGAAGGAAGGCTCTTTGCTCAATCCGCAAGCGATGCACGGCTCCGGCCGCCACCAAACATCAGCATTTCATCATGTGCGCGGCCGCCACACCCGAGCGCGTCCCGCGCCGCCGCCGCGGCAAGGGGTGGTCGATGCCGACGCAGGCGCGCCGCGCCTGGCCATCCGCAAAAAATCATGAGCTTGGCCGCGCCTCCGCCCTGCGGCCAACAGCAAGGCTAAGGACATGCCAGCGCGCCGCCGCGAGCCATCGAGATGCTGGCCGGATACCGCGCGCGCATCCCTCTCAAGACCTCCCGGCCCCGCTCTCGCGGCCAAGGTTTGTCGTTATACTCGAATCACGCACACCAAGCCGCTTGCGCGGCGGCAACCATGGAGGGAGGCGATGGCCAGCCGGAAATACACGCTCATGCTTGCGCTTTCCCTATCCTTCCTCGTCGGGGCGGCGCGAAGCGCCGACACCCTGACGCTGGCCGCCTCCGAATATCCGCCCTATATGTCATCGCAAATGGCGAACGGCGGCGTGGCGGTGGCCATCGTCCGCGAAGCCTTCCGCCGCGCCGGCTATTCCGCCAAAACCATTTACCTGCCTTGGGCCCGCGCGGTCAGCGAGGCGCGCGACGGCCACCTGGACGGCATCGTCGGGCTGTGGACCACGCCCGAGCGCCAACGCCTCTTCCTGTTCTCCCAGGCCTTCCTCGACAACCGCATCGGCTTCTTCAAGCGCCGCGACGACAGCATCCGCTACCAAGCGCTGGCCGACCTCAAGCCCTACACCATAGGGATCGTGCGCGGCTACGCCAACTCCGAGGCCTTCGACGCCGCCCGGCTGAAGACCGATGAAACACTGAGCGACGCCAGCAATCTGGCCAAGCTGGCCGCGCATCACATCGACCTGGCGCTGATAGACCACGGCGTCGCCAATTACCTGCTCGACGGCAGCCTGGCCGCGCTCGCGCCCAAGCTGGAGTGGCTGTCGCCCGCCGTCGTCGTCTACCCGATGCGCCTGGGCATCGCCAAGCGGCAGCCGCAGTCGGCAAAGCGCATTCAGGACTTCAACCGCGGCCTGGATGCGATGCGGCAGGACGGCACGCTGGACAAGATGCTGAAGGAAGCGAAAATCTGAAAGCCCATCCAGATCTTCGCGGTTAGCCGGACGCGAAGGGGCGGGACGCATCGGATAGGCCTTCGCGTCTCGCAAGCCCGACCCCGGCAGCCCTGCACAAGATCATGAAGCCATGGCCTGCAGCCAGAAAAGAAAATCCCCCGCGGGCCAAGCCGGCGGGGGATTCGGTGACGCCGGCGAGGCTCACTCGCCCAGGTAGGCGTTGCGCACGCGTTCGTCGTTGAGCAGTTCCTTGGCGTCTCCGCTCATGGTGATGCGGCCGCTTTCCATCACGTAGCCGCGCTGCGACACCTCCAGCGCCAGCTTGGCGTTCTGCTCCACCAGCAGCATGGTCACGCCCTGCTTGGACACCATCTGGATGATCTCGAAGATCTTCTCGACGATGATGGGCGCGAGGCCCATCGACGGCTCGTCCAGCAGCAGCAGCTTGGGCTTGGACAGCATCGCCCGGCCCATCGCCACCATCTGCTGCTCGCCGCCCGACAGGGTGCCGGCCAGCTGCAGGCGCCGCTCCTTCAGGCGCGGGAACAGTTCGTAGACATGCTCGATCTCGCTCTGGATGGCGGCCTTGTCGTTGCGGTAGTAGGCGCCCATCTGCAGGTTTTCCTCCACCGTCAGCTTGGCGAACACGCCGCGGCCTTCCGGCACCATGGCCAGGCCATGGCGGACGAAATCGTGCGACGGAATCGACGCCACGTCCTTGCCGTCGTAGACGATGCTGCCGCCGGACTTCTTCACCATGCCCACCAGCGTCTTCAGCGTGGTGGTCTTGCCGGCGCCGTTGGCGCCGATCAGCGTGACCAGCTCGCCCTGGTCGATGTGAAAATCGATCCCCTTGACTGCCTGAATGCCGCCATAGGCCACTTGCAGGTTTTTGACTTCCAGAATGCTCATGCGTGGGCCGCTCCCAGGTAGGCTTCGATCACTTTCGGATTGCGGCGCACTTCTTCCGGCACGCCCTCGGCGATCTTCTTGCCGTAATCCAGCACCGCGATGCGGTCGCACAGACCCATCATCAGCTTGACGTCATGCTCGATCAGCAGCACGGTGACGCCGCCGTCGCGGATCTTGCTCATCAAGGCCTTCAACTCTTCGGTTTCGCGCGGGTTCATGCCGGCGGCCGGCTCGTCCAGCGCCAGCAGCTTGGGCTCGGTGGCCAGCGCGCGGGCGATCTCCAGACGGCGCTGGTGGCCGTAGGACAGGTTGCGGGCGCGCTCCTCGGCCACGTCGGCGATGCCCACGTACTCCAGCAGCTCCCAGGCCTTGGCCTCGATCGACCGCTCCTCGTCCATCGTGCCCTTGTCGCGCAGCACCGCGCCCAGCGCGCCCGCCTTGGAGCGGATGTGCCGCCCCACCATCACATTCTCCAGCGCCGTCATCTCGGCGAACAGGCGAATGTTCTGGAAGGTGCGGGCGATGCCGGCGGCCACCACCACGTGCGGCTTCTGCTGGAACAGATCGTGGCCGTCGAACGCGAACTTGCCCTCGTCCGGCACATACAAGCCGGTCAATACGTTGAACAAGGTGGTCTTGCCGGCGCCGTTCGGTCCGATCAGGCCGTAGATCTCGCCCTTGTTGATGGTCAGCCCGACGTCGCTCAGCGCGTGCAGGCCGCCGAAGCGTTTATGAATGCCTTCGATTTTCAGCAAAACTTCAGCCATGATTAACCTTTCTGCGCAGCCGCTTCTTCTTTGGCATGCTGGAACTCAGCCTTGCGGCGCTTGGATGGCCACATCCCTTCCGGGCGGACCAGCATCATCACCACCATCGCCAGGCCGAACAACAGCATGCGGGCGTTCTCGGGGTCGATCAGCATGCGGCCTACGGTTTTCATCTGCAGCGGGCCGATCACGTCGCGCAGGATTTCCGGGGCGATGGTCAGCACCACCGCGCCCAGGATCACGCCCGGGATATGGCCCATGCCGCCCAGCACGATCATGGCCAGGATCATGATGGACTCCAGCAGGCTGAACGATTCCGGCGACACGAAGCCCTGGAAGGAGGCGAACAGGCCGCCGGCGACGCCGCCGGACAAGGCGCCCAGGCCGAAGGCCAAGAGCTTGATGTTGCGGATGTTGATGCCCATCGCCGCGGCGGCGATGTCGTCCTCGCGCAGCGCCACCCAGGCGCGGCCGATGCGGGAGTGCTGCAGGCGCCAGGCCATGATCACCACCAGCACGGTCAGCGCCAGGAACAGGTAGTAGTACAGGTAGACGTTGTGGAAGCTCAGGCCGAACAGCTCGATGGTCTGGCCCAGCGACGCGCCGCCGATGTGGATCGGGTCGATCAGGTTGATGCCCTGGGGACCGTTGGTGATGTTGACCGGCGAGTTCAGGTTGTTCATGAAGATGCGCACGATCTCGCCGAAGCCCAGGGTCACGATCGCCAGGTAGTCGCCCTTCAGCTTCAGCACCGGCGTGCCCAGCAACACCCCGCCCAGCGAGGCGAAGGCCGCGCCCAGGGGAATGGTCAGGAAGAACAGCCAGTGGATGTCGAAGTGCGGCGAGCTCAGCAGCGCGTAGGTATAGGCGCCGATCGCGTAGAAGGCGATGAAGCCCAGGTCCAGCAGGCCGGCGAAGCCCACCACGATGTTCAGGCCCAGCGCCAGCATCACGTAGAGCAGCGCGAAGTCGATGATGCGCACCCAGGAATTGCCCAGCGTGCCGCCCACCAGGAACGGCAGCACGGCGAGGAGGACGGCGCAGGCGGCGAAGACCGCCATTTTCTTGCCGGTGCTCAGATGGTTCAGATCCATGTCTCTCTCCTCCGGATCAGGCGCGGTCGGCCATTTTTTCGCCCAGCAGGCCGGACGGACGGAAGATCAACACCGCGATCAGCACCATGAAGGCGATGATGTCCTGGTAGTTGGAGCCGAGGAAGCCGCCGGTCAGCGTGCCGATGTAGCCGGCGCCCAGGCTTTCGATGATGCCCAGCAGGATGCCGCCGGCCACCGCGCCGCCCAGGTTGCCGATGCCGCCCAGCACCGCGGCGGTGAACGCCTTCAGACCGATCATGAAGCCCATGTAGTAGTGGGCCTGCTCGTAGTTGGTGGCCACCATCACGCCGGCGATCGCGCCCAGGCCGGAGCCGATGACGAAGGTGGCGGAAATGATGGTGTTGACGTTGACCCCCATCAGGCCGGCCACGGCCGGATTCTGGCTGGTGGCGCGCATCGCGCGGCCGAGCTTGGTCCTCTCTACCATCAGCAGCAAGCCGGCCATGATCGCCAGGCACAGCACGATGATCACGATCTGCAGCTTGGTGATGCTGGCGCCGAAGATGGTCACCACGTCATGGTCGAGAATCTGCGGGAAGGGGATGTAATTGCGGCCCCAGATCAGGATGGCGACCTGTTGCAGCACGATGGATACGCCGATGGCGGTGATCAGCGGCGCCAGGCGCTGCTTGCCCCGCAACGGACGGTAGGCGATGCGCTCGATGGTGAAGCCGAGCAGCATGCAGGCGGGAATGGCCACCAGCAGGCCGATCAGCACCAGCGCCGGCCCCGGAAGGTTGATGCCCATGCCCATCAGGGTGGTGATGACGGTGATGGTGACCATGGCGCCGAACATCACGACTTCGCCGTGGGCGAAGTTGATCAGGCCCATGATGCCGTACACCATGGTGTAGCCCAGCGCGATCAGCGCATAGATGCTGCCCAGAACGAGGCCGTTCAGGATTTGCTGCAGAAAAATGTCCACGTTTGGAGATCTCCTCTGATTGTCTACCCGGCAGCTTTGCGGGATGTCTCCTCTTATTGACTGCTGCCTGTTTTACTGCCTGGGACGCGCCGTTTTTCTGGCTTCTGTCTGACAGGCGAACCGATTATCACCATGTATCCAATCGACTGTCAATTGCGAATAGTCGCCTCAAAAACAGCCTGTGAAACAGGGTTTTAAAATCAATTCATCCATTTGATTTTAAAAGGATTTTTATTGTTTTCTTCATGTGGAAATTTACTATAGACCCAACTTGGCAAAAGTCTTTCCCTTTTACCGCCCATTTTACATTTCGGTCATATTTGCCATTCTTTTTATTCACATTCGAACAAGCCGCTTGCGTTGCGCGCATTCATTGCGAACAAACATGCATGAGCATCTTTCATTTGCATACAATCTACAGTACCACTTGCTATCCATTTTTCAGCCACGGCCCGCCTTGAGAAAATTTCTTGCGAAAGCGCCAGTCCCTCTGCGACTTCATGCCGGCGCCGATTAACATATGCAACATCCATGCCAATTTTCACCATAGTCCCGCATTTGGAATGGCCGGCAAGCAATTTGTTAACAGCCGCTAAATCCGTGGACGATAAAAAACCCGCGCCGGCGCTGCCGGGGCGGGTTGTCTTGCCGAAAACGCGGCTCAGGCCAACTGGAAGGGATAGACGCTGCCCAGGCCCAGGATGCGGGTCAGTTCGTCCAGCGCGCCGCGGCATTCGGCCAGCAGCTGCGGATCGGCCAGATCCTCCGGCGCCAGCCGGTCGCGGTAATGGCGCTCCACCCAGTCGTTGAGCGTCGAAAACAGCGCGTCGCTCATCAGCACCCGGGGATTCACCGCCGCCAGCTCGGCCTCGGTCAACGCCACCCGCAAGCGCAGGCAGGCCGGGCCGCCGCCGTTCTGCATGCTCTGCTTCAGGTCGAACGCCCTGACCTCGTCGATCGGGCCGCCGCTGGCGATCAGCTTTTGCAGATAGCTCCACACCCGTTCGCTGTTGCGGCACTCTTCCGGCACCACGATCAGCATCTTGCCGCCAGGCTTGGACAGCAGCTGGCTGTTGAACAGGTAGCTCTTCACCGCCTCTTCCACCGTCACCTCGGCGCGCGGCACCTCGATGGCGGTGAAGCGGCCGCCGCGGGCCGCCAGCTTGCGGGCGATCTCGTCCAGCACATCGGCCTGGTTGAGGAAGGCCTGCTGATGGTGGAACAGCACTTCGCCGTTGCCGACCGAGATCACGTCGTTGTGGAACACGCCGGCGTCGATGGTGTCCGGGTCTTGCTGCGCGTACACCACGCCGGCCTCGGCCAGGCCGTGCAGCCTGGCCACCGCCTGGCTGGCCTCCAGCGTCTGCCGCGCCGGAAACTTGGCAGGCTTCGGGTAGCGCATGTCGAAAGCCGCCGCGCCGAACACGAAGAACTCCACCCCCGGCTGGCCGTAGCCGGCGCAGAAGCGGGTATGGTTGGCCGCGCCCTCGTCGCCGAAATGCATCTGCGCCGGCAGCGCCTCATGCACCGCGAAGCGCGCCTCGTCGGCGAACATCGCCCGCAGCACCCGGCCGGTGGTCGGATGCTCGATCGAGCGGTGGAACTTGTTGTTCAGATTGGCCGGCGTGAAATGCACGCGCCCGTCGGCGGTGTCGGCAGACGGGCTGACCGTGGCCGCGTTGGCGGTCCACATGCTGGACGCGGAGGTCGCCGCCGCCAGCATCGCCGGCGCTTCCTTGGCCGCGCGGGCGATCACCTCGGCGTCGCTGCCGGAAAAGCCCAGCCGGCGCAAGGACGCCACGTCGGGCCGCTCCTGCGGCGCCAGCACGCCTTGCTTGAAGCCCAGGTCATGCAGCGCCTTCATCTTCCGCAGGCCCTGCTTGGCCGCCAGCTTGGGATTGGACGCCGCGCTGACGTTGCTGGTGGAGGCGACGTTGCCGAAAGACAGGCCGCTGTAGTTGTGCGTCGGGCCGACCAGGCCGTCGAAATTCACTTCATACGCGTTCATCGTCATCCCCTCACAGCAAGATGCCGGGCGACAGCTGCGCCGGCAGCGCCAGGCTGTCGCACTCCAGCGAGGCCACAGGGTAGGCGCAGTAATCGGCCGCGTAGTAGGCGCTGGGGCGGTGGTTGCCGGACGCGCCGATGCCGCCGAACGGCGCGGCGCTGGAGGCCCCGGTCAGGGGCTTGTTCCAGTTGACCACGCCGGCGCGCGATTCCAGCCAGTAGCGGTCATACAGCTCGCGGCTGTCGGACAGCACGCCGCCAGCCAGGCCGAAGCGGGTATCGTTGGCGATGGCGATGGCCTCGTCGAAATCGGCGTAGCGGATCACCTGCAGCAGCGGACCGAAGAATTCCTCGTCCGGGCGGACCACGGCCGTGGTATCGACGATGCCCGGCGTCAGCATCGCCGCGCCCTCTTCCACGCGGCGCATCGCCAGCAGCGGCTTGCCGCCCGCGGCGATCAGCGCGTCCTGCGCCTTGAGCAGCGCGTCGGCGGCGGCGTTGGAGATCACCGCGCCCAGGAACGGCGCTGGCTCGGCGTCGAACTTGCCGACGCGCAGCTTGCCGGCCACCTCGACCAGGCGGGCGACGAAAGCGTCGCCCCACTGGCCCTGCGGCACGAGCAAACGGCGCGCGCAGGTGCAGCGCTGGCCGGCGGAGACGAAGGCGGACTGGATCACGTGATGCACCGCGCCGTCGACGTCGGCCACCGGGCCTACGATCAGCGGGTTGTTGCCGCCCATTTCCAGCGCCAGGATTTTGTCCGGGCGGCCGGAGAACTGCTTGTGCAGCAGCGCGCCGGTGGCGGAGCTGCCGGTGAAGAACAGGCCGTCCAGGCCCTCGTGGCCGGCCAGCGCCACGCCGGTGTCCTTGGTGCCTTGCACCAGGCCGATCACGCCGGCCGGCAGGCCGGCCTCGGCCCACAGCTTGACGGTTGCCTCGGCGGTCCACGGCGTCAGTTCGGACGGCTTGAAGATCACCGCGTTGCCGGCCAAGAGCGCCGGCACGATGTGGCCGTTGGGCAGGTGGCCGGGGAAGTTGTACGGGCCGAACACCGCCACCACGCCGTGCGGCTTGTGGCGCAGCACTGCCTGGGCGTCGCCCATCGCCGCGGCGCGCTCGCCGGTGCGCTCGGCCAGCGCCTTCAGCGAGATGTCGATCTTGCCGACCATGGTGGTCACTTCGGTGGTCGCCTCCCACAGCGGCTTGCCGGTTTCCTGAGCGATGACGCGGGCCAGTTCGGCCTTGCGCTCGGTCAGCAGCTCGCCGAAGCGGCGCACCACTTTGGCGCGTCCGTCCAGTCCCACGCGCGCCCAGGCCGGGAAGGCGGCGCGGGCGGCGCGCACGGCGGCGTCCACCTGGCTGCCGCTCGCCGCGCGGCCCTGCCACAACGGGGCGTTGTCGGCGGGATTGGTCTTGGCCATGGCTTCGCCGTCTCCGGCCAGCCATTTGCCATCGATGAACAGACTGCTCATTACACTGCCTCCTTCGGCGTCAGCGTCACGCAGCGCACGTGATCGCCATCCTTAACCTTGAGCGCCCGCGCCAGATCCGGCGTCAGGCAGAATTCACCCTGCGGCCGCGCAGACTCCACCAGCACCGCGCGGTAGTCCTGCAGGGCGTCGTTGCAGACCAGATAGCATTCCTTGTCGCCGTCCGGCAGCGGATCGACGACGCGCGCCGGCAGGCGCTGGCTTTCCTTCACCGCGCGGATGTCGCCGGTGTAGGCCTGCACGGTCGGGCCGGCGTCGAAGATGTCGACATAGCCCTCGTAGCGGAAGCCTTCCGACTCCAGCATCGCCACCGCCGGGCGGGTGGCCTCGTGGGTGAGGCCGATCACCGCCTGCGCCTCCGGCTCCAGGAAGTCGACATAGACCGGGTGCTTGGGCATCAGCTCGGCGACGAAGGCCTTCTGGCCGATGCCGGTCAGGTAGTCGGCCTCGGCGAAGTCGATGGAGAAGAAATGGCGGCCCAGCGCCTCCCAGAACGGCGAGCGGCCGTTCTCGTCGGACACGCCGCGCATCTCGGCCACCACCATCTTGCCGAACAGCTGCGGAAACTGCGCCAGGAACAGGAAACGGCTCTTGGACAGCAAGCCGCCGTTGCGCTTGACGCGGTAGTCCGGGTGCAGATACAGCGTGCACAGTTCGGAATAGCCGGTGTGGTCGTTGGACAGGAACAGGGTCTCGTGGCGGCTGTAGACGCCCAGTTCTTCCGACGCGTGGACGATGGTGCCGATGCGGTAGTTGTACCAGGGCTCCTTCAGGCCGACCGCGGCCTCCACCGCGCAGATGCCGGCCACCTTGCCGTTTTCCGAATCCTCAAGCACGAAAACGTAGCCGTGGTCGGCGCGGTCCAGCTCGCCGGAGAAAGACAGCACCGAACGGGCGATGCGCTTCTGCAGCCGGTCTTCGTTGATCGGCAGCGAGGTCAGGCCCACGCCGCCGCTGGCGGCGCTCCTGGCCAGCTCCATCAAGCCCGGCAGATCCTTGTGTTCAACGGGACGGATAAACATCATGGCCAGGCCTCCTTAGTCTTGCTGCAAACCGGCGACGCGCACCATGTCGCCGCTGGATACGCCGAGCGCCTTGGCCGCGTCGGGATTGATGAAGGCCACGCCGTCCACCACCGCCACGCGGGCGGCGGTGGCGGCGAAGCCGGCCAGGCGCTGGTTGCTGACCAGCTGCAGGCTGGCCTGCGCCGGCAGGCTGGCCTGGATTTCCACCGGGTAGCTGCGGCTGTGCTCCACCGTTTTCAGGCGGTCCAGCTCGGCAGTCAGCACCGCGCCGCCGTCGAAGATGTCCAGATAGTTGTCGGCTTCGAAGCCTTCCTTGCACAGCAATTGGCACACGCGCTCGAAGTGCGGATGAATCTGGCCGATCGCCTGCTGCGCCTCGTCCGGCAGCAGCGGCACGTAGATCGGGTAGCTGGGCATCAGCTCGGCGATGAAGGTCTTGCTGTGGCTGACGAAGGCCTGCTCCACCTGCAGGAAATCCAGGTTGAAGAAGCGGCGGCCGATGGCGTTCCAGAACGGCGACTGGCCGGCGTCGTCATGCACGCCCTGCATCTCGGCGATGATGCGGCGGCCGAAGCGCTCGCGCTCGCCGGCGATGAACAGCAGCCGGGCGCGCGACATCAGCTCGGCGGCGATGGCCTCCAGCCCGCTGTCGACAAAGAAGCCGCACAGCTGCACGGTGCCGGTCAGGTCGTGGCAGATGTTGAGCACGTGGACGCGGTTGTTGACCTTCAGCGCGCGGGAGGCGTGGACGGCGGTTTCGCTGCGATAGCTGTAGAACGGCTCGTCGAAGCCGGCCGACGCGCAGATCGACGCGGTGCCCACCACCGCGCCGCCCTGCTCCAGCGCGAACATGTAGTAGTCGCGGCTGGACTCGCCGCTGGCTTCGTGCTCGAAGGCGCTGACCGATTGCTGGATGCGTTCGAACAGCTTCTCGCGGTTGCTCGGCAAGCTGGTGACTCCGATGCCGCTGGCCTGGGCCAGCCGCTCGATCGCCGGCAAATCCGAAGTGCGGACGGGACGCACGGTAAACATGGGACTACCTCCCTGGGTTGGGGGCGGCCGCGCGAATCGCGGGCGCAGCCGCAGCCGCGACCCGGCCGAAGCGGGGTCGTGGCGTTGAGTCTGGGTCTAGAGAGCCGGGCGGCGCAGCCGCCCGGCAGGCCTTGCCTGGCTTACTTGGCGGACTGCAGATCGGCGATGGCGGCGTCGAGGCGCTTCAGGCCCTCGTCGATGTCCGTATCGCTGATCACCAGCGACGGCGCCAGGCGCAACACGCTCAGGCCCGCCACCAGAATCATCAGCTGCTGCTTCTCGGCAGCCTTCAGGAATTCGCGCGCGCGCCCGTTGTATTCGTCGGTCAGCACGCAGCCGATCAACAGACCCTTGCCGCGCACCAGCTTGAACACCTTGTATTTGGCGTTGATCGCTTCCAGACCGGCCACCAGGCGGTTGTGGCGCGCCTCGACGCCGGCGAGCACCTCGGGAGAGCTGACGATGGACACCACCTTGTGGGCCACCGCACAGGCCAGCGGATTGCCGCCGTAGGTGGAGCCGTGGCTGCCGATGCCGAAGCTCTTGGCCACTTTCTCGGTAGTCAGCATCGCGCCGATCGGGAAGCCGCCGCCGATGCCCTTGGCGGAGGACAGGATGTCCGGCGTCACGCCGTACTGCTGGTAGGCGTAAAGCGCGCCGGTGCGGCCCATGCCGCTTTGCACTTCGTCGAAGATCAGCAGCGCGTTGTGCTGGTCGCACAGCGCGCGCGCGGCCTTCAGGAAGGCCGGATCGGCCGGCAGCACGCCGCTCTCGCCCTGGATGGGCTCGATCACCACCGCGCAGGTCTTGTCGGAAATGGCCGCCTTCAGCGATTCGATATTGTTGAATTCGAAATGATCGATGCCGCCCGGCACCGGGCCGAAGCCTTCGGTGTACTTGGGCTGGCCGCCCACGCTGACGGTGAACAGCGTGCGGCCGTGGAAGGAGTTGACGCAGGACAGGATCTGGTTCTTGTCCGCGCCGAAGTTGTCATGAGCGTATTTGCGCGCCAGCTTGAACGCGGCCTCGTTGGCCTCGGCGCCGGAGTTGCAGAAGAACACGCGCTCGGCGAAGGTCTTCTCCACCAGCAGGCTGGCCAGCTTCAGCGCCGGCTCGTTGGTGAACACATTGGACACGTGCCACAGCTTGCCCGCCTGCTCGGTCAGCGCGGACACCAGCTCGGGGTGGCAGTGGCCCAGCGAGTTGACGGCGATGCCGCCGGCCAGGTCGACGAATTCGCGGCCGTCCTGGTCCCAGACGCGGGAGCCTTCGCCGCGAACCGGAATGAAACCGGCCGGGCCGTAGTTGGGCACCATGACCTGGTCGAAATCAGCGCGGGTTACCGAATTGCTCATTGATGGTTTTCCTTCCTTGTTCTGTCTTGCGCCAACGCTTTTTCCGCGCGGCTGTTTTTACATGCTCGATCGATTCTAAAGGAAGCGGACGAGAAGTCACTATCCTGTTTGCGACACCGCCGTACAAAAAGCATTCATTAAAACATGGTTTCGTGTTTGACAATCAGCAATATCCATTTCTTGCGCCACTCTTACGCCCCATCCGCCGCCTCGACGGCTGTTTGACAAAAAAAACCAGAAATGCAGTCAACCATTGAGAATGATTTTCGTTTTTCTATGCTGAAACAGTCCACTGCCGTACAACGGCGG
This sequence comes from Chromobacterium sp. Ag138, assembly GCF_055181315.1. NCBI lineage: Bacteria > Pseudomonadati > Pseudomonadota > Betaproteobacteria > Neisseriales > Chromobacteriaceae > Chromobacterium > Chromobacterium sp. Ag138. Next base: position 4,545,378 of record NZ_JBUPWA010000001.1, on the reverse strand, counting down.
CGGTCATGGCTTCGCGGCCGGCGCGCTCCGGCCGAATAACGAGAACGATACGCATTAATCAGGATGCAATGGAACCCCTGTTAGGGAGAAGTGACACTGTGAAACGATACGCACCACCCCGCCGCCGGTTGCTGGCCTGCGCCGTCGCCTCCAGCCTGCTGCTGGCCGGCCACGCCCGCGCCGCCGACAGCGCCGACGCCGACGTCAATCCCGCCGACCTGCCCGAAGCCGACCAGGCGATCACGGCCAAGCCCGATAGCCAGTGGACCGGCTGGTGGAACCGCTCCACGCTGCTGGGCGACATGGGCGGCCTGCGCTCCGCGCTGGGCCGCAACGGCGTCACGCTGGGCCTGGCGGAAAGCAGCGAATACCTGCGCAACGTCAGCGGCGGCACGCGATACGGCGGCGCCTACCAGGGCCTGTCCACGCTGACGCTGGGCTTGGATACCCAGCGCGCCGGCTGGTGGAACGGCGGCAGCTTCAACGTCAGCGTGCTGGATATCCACGGCAAGCCGTTCAGCGCCGACCACGTCGGCAGCATCCAGAGCGCCAGCGGCATCGAGGCCGACCGCGCCACCCGGCTGTGGGAGGCCTGGTTCCAGCAGCAGCTGGACGGCGAGCGGCTGGATGTGAAGATCGGCCAACAGAGCCTGGACCAGGAATTCATGGCCACCCAGTACGGCGGCGCCTTCATCGGCACCATGTTCGGCTGGCCGGCGGTGCCGTCCGCCGACTTGCCCGCCGGCGGCCCCGCCTACCCGCTGTCCGGCCTGGGCGTGCGCTTGCGCGGCAAGATAGGCGACAACCTCACCTGGCTGGGCGGCGCCTTCGCCGGCGACCCGACCCGAGACGTCAGCCAGAATCCGGCCGATCCGCAGCAGTTGAACAAGCACGGCACCACCTTCAGCCGCCACGGCGGCACGCTGTTCATCGGCGAGCTGCAATATGGCCGCAACCTGCCGTCCAACGGCGCGCTGGAAACCCCGCGCCCGCTGAACGGCATCGGCGGCCTGCCCGGCACCTACAAGATCGGCTTCTGGTATCTGAACCAGAAAACCGCCGATACCCGTTGGGACGTCAACGGCCAGCCGCTGGCGCTCAACCTGGCCAGCCCGCAGCTGCACAGCGGCAACTACAGCGTTTACGCGGTGGCCGACCAAACCGTGTGGCGGCCGGCCGAGGACAGCGCGCGGACGCTGAACGTGTTCGCCCGCGTGATGGGCGCGCCCGGCGACCGCAACCTGGTCAGTTTCTCCGCCAACGCCGGCGTGACGCTGACCGCGCCGTTCGCCGGCCGCGACAACGACACCGTCGGCCTGGCCTTCGGCTACGTCAAAGTGGGCAACCACGCCGCCGGCAACGACGCCGACACCGGCATCGCCAACGGCAACCCGGCCTATCCGGCGCGCGGCGATGAAACCCAGGTCGAAGCCACCTATATCTATCAATTGACCCCGTGGTGGCAATGGCAGGCCGACGTGCAGTACGTGCGCAACGTCGGCGCCGGCGTGGTGTCGCCGAACGACCCGAGCCAAACCCAGCGCATCCCCAACAGCTGGGTGGTGGGCCTGAAGACCAACATCACCTTCTGAGCGCGGGCCTCCGCCCCATTGGAGAATGCAACGATGAAACTGGAATTTCCGCAGCGCAAGCTGCTCGCCGCCGCCTGCGCCCTGCTGGCGCTGGCGGGCGGCGCCCAGGCCGGCGACGCCTTCCTGGCCGGCATCAAGCGCCACACCGTCTTGACCAACACCGTGCCGGACAACGGCGACCAGAACCCGTACGCCATCGTCGTCTCGCCGATCACTTCCGGCAAGATCAAGGCCGGCGACGTGCTGGTGGACAACTTCAACAACGCCGCCAACCTGCAAGGCATGGGCAGCACCATCGTCGACTACCACCCGGACAGCAAGAACCTGACGCTGTTCGCGCAGATTCCGCGCACGCTGGCGCAGTGCCCGGGCGGCGTCGGCCTGTCCACCGCGATGGCGGTGCTGAAGAGCGGCTGGGTGATCGTCGGCAGCACGCCCAGCAACGACGGCACCACCGACACCAAGGGCGCCGGCTGCCTGATGGTGCTGGACACCGAAGGCAAGCTGGTGGACGTGTGGTCCGGCCCGGACATCAACGATCCCTGGGGCAATATGGCGGTGATAGACAACGGCGACAAAGCCACGCTGTTCGTCAGCAACGCCGGCTTCGGCGTCGGCAGCGCCAAGGGCGCGCCGCCGGTGATCAACCAGGCCACCGTGCTCAGGCTGGATCTGGAGATCCCGGCCGGCAAGCCGCCCAGGATCGCGGGCCGCACCGTCGTCGCCAGCGGCTTCGGCGAGCAGGCCGACAAGGGCGTGTTCCTGATCGGCCCCACCGGCCTGGTCTACGGCAAAGACGACAAGCTCTACGTGTCCGACGCGCTGGGCAACCGCATCAGCGAGATCTGGGACGCCGCCAGCCGCACCACCAGCGCCGGCGTCGGCCGCACGCTGACCCACGACGGCCTGCTGCTGCGCCCGCTGGCGCTGACCGCCACGCCGCAGGGCCACCTGTTGGCCACCAACGGCTCTAACGGCAAGGTGGTGGAAATCGACCCGGCCACCGGCGAACAGCTGGGCGCGCGCTGGATAGACGCCAACAAGGCGCAGACCCCGCCCGGCAACGGCGACCTGTTCGGCATCGCCTTGACGCCGGAGGGCGACGGCTTCTACTACGTCACCGACGACAACAACAATCTGGTGCTGGCGAAATGAGCGATAGCAAAGCGCCCAAGCAATCGACCCGGCGCGGTTTTCTCGCCGGCGGCGGCGCGCTGGCGCTGGCCGGCTGGCTGGGCGGCGCGCCGGGCATCGCCCGCGCGGCGGCCGTCCGCGCCAAGGCCGCGCCGGCCAAGGACCAGGAGCCCTTCTACGGCCCGCACCAGGGCGGCATCCTCACCCCCCAGCAGCAGAACAGCTACTTCGCCGCCTTCGACCTGGCCGACACAGCCAAGCGCGAAGACGTGATCGCGCTCTTGAAAGCCTGGACCGAGGCCGCCGGCCGCCTGACGCGCGGCCAGCCGGCTCGCGCACTGAGCGGCCAGGCCGACAAAGCGCCGCTGGACTCCGGCGAAGCGGTCGGCCTCGCCGCCGCGCGGCTGACCCTCACCTTCGGCTTCGGCCCCGGCCTGTTCAGCAAGAACGGCGTCGACCGCTACGGCCTGGCCGCGCGCCGGCCGGAAGCGCTGGTGGACCTGCCCAAGTTCAACGGCGACCAGCTGGTGCCGGAGAAGAGCGGCGGCGACTTGTCGATCCAGGCCTGCGCCGACGATCCGCAGGTGGCCTTCCACGCGGTGCGGCAGCTGGCCGCGCTGGCCGACGGCGTCGCCGCCGTGCGCTGGGTGCAGACCGGCTTCGCCAGCGGCGCGCCCGGCGGCGGCACCCCGCGCAACCTGATGGGCTTCAAGGACGGCACCAACAATCCGTCGCCGAAAGACCCGGCGCTGATGAGCCAGTTCGTCTGGGTCGGCGACGAAGGCGGCTGGATGAAGGGCGGCAGCTACCTGGTGGCGCGCCGCATCCGCATCGCGCTGGAGCACTGGGACAAGACCGAGCTGGGCTTCCAGCAGGAAGTGGTGGGCCGCTACAAGGACAGCGGCGCGCCGCTGGGCCAGCGGCATGAGTTCGAGCCGCTGAAGCTGGACGCGACGGACAAGGACGGCAACCCGGTGATTCCGGACACCGCCCACTCGCGCGTGGCCTCGCCGCAGGAGAACGACGGCGCCCGCATCCTGCGCCGCGCCTACTCGTACAACGACGGCGCCAACTTCACCGCCGAGCGCTGGCCGCCCTGGCGCCAGGGCATCGAATACGATGCCGGCCTGTTCTTCCTCGCCTACCAGCGCGACCCGCGCACCGGCTTCATCCGCATCAACAAGAAGCTGGCGGCGATGGACATGATGAACCAGTACATCACCCACGTGGCCAGCGCCATCTTCGCCTGCCCGCCCGGCGCGCGCCCCGGCGGCTATATCGGCGAAACGCTGTTCGCCGGCCTGTAACCCCCGCTTGCAAAGGAAAGACAAATGAACACGAAAAAACTGATCGCCGCGCTGCTCGCCGGCGGCCTGCTGGCTGCCAGCCAGCTCTCTCTCGCCGCCAGCCTGGTGCTGTACAACGCCCAGCACCCGCAGACGGTGAAGCTCTTGGCGGACGACTTCGAGAAGATGAGCGGCATCGGCGTCAAGATCCGCTCCGGCGAGGGCCCGGAGCTGTCTGCCCAGCTGCTGGCCGAGGGCAAGGCCTCGCCGGCCGACGTCTACTTCGCCTCCAACTCGCCGGAGCTGATGCTGCTGGAAGGCAAGCAGATGCTGGCCAAGCTGCCGGCCGCCACCCTGTCGCCCATCCCCGCGCGCTTCAGCTCGCCGCAGGGCGAGTGGGTGGGCGTGATGGCGCGCGAAAACGTGCTGGTCTTCAACACCAAGCTGGCCGCCGGCGCCCAGATGCCGGCCTCGCTGATGGATCTGGCCAAGCCGCAATGGAAGGGCAAGCTGGCCATCGCCCCGTCCGACGGCGACTTCCTGCCGTTGGTCAGCGCGGTGCGCGCGCTGAAGGGCGAGCCGGCGACGCTGGCCTGGCTGAAGGGCCTGCGCGACAATGCCCAGACCTTCGACGACAACGAAGGCGTGGTGGCGGCGGTGAACCGCGGCGGCGTGGCCGTCGGCATCATCAACAACTACTACTGGACCCGCCTGCAGATGCAACTGGGCAGCAAGGGCATGCGCAGCCAGCTCTACCACTTCGGCAACGCCGACGTCGGCGCGCTGATCAACGTGTCCGGCGCCGGCATCCTGAAAACCGCGCATAACGCCGACGCGGCGCACAAGTTCCTGGCTTACCTGGTCAGCCCGCGCGCCCAGCAGCTGATCGCCAAGAGCAACATCTCGTTTGAATACCCGCTGCTGCCGAGCGTGGCGCCGGCTCCGCAGCTGAAGCCCTTCAACCAGCTGAACCCGCCGCCGCTGGACATGCAGAAGCTGGGCGACGACAGCCAGTCGGCCAAGCTGCTGCGCCAGGCGGGGCTGCTGTAAATGAACGCCGCGGTCCTGCGCCTGGCCGCCGGCGCCCGCCGGCGGCCGCTGGGCCTCACCGCCTGCGCCGCGCTGGTGGCCGCGCTGGTGCTGCTGCCGCTGGGCTTCACGCTGTGGCAGGCGATCAGCTACGGCGGCGGCGCCGCCGCCGAGCTGCTGTTCCGCCCCATCGTCGCGCGGCTGGCCGGCAACACCGTCTTGATCGTGCTGGCCAGCACCGCCAGCTGCGCCGCGGCCGGCACCGCCTCGGCCTGGCTGGTGGAGCGCACCCGGCTGCCGGGCCACAAGCTGTGGGCGCTGCTGTGCGTCGCGCCGCTGGCCATCCCGCCCTTCATCACCAGCTTCGCCTGGGTGTCGATCAGCCCGGAGCTGCAGGGCTTCTGGGGCGCCTGGCTGGTGCTGACCACCGCCTACACGCCGCTGGTCTATCTGCCGGTGTCGGCGGTGCTGCGCAATATGGACCCGGCGCTGGAGGAAACCGCGCGCGCGCTGGGCTTGTCGCCATGGTCCTGTTTCCTGCGGGTGACGCTGCCGCAGTTGAAGCCGGCGCTGTTGGGCGGCATGCTGCTGGTGGCGCTGTCCACGCTGTCCGAGTTCGGCGCCTTCATGCTGCTGCACTTTCACACCTTCACCACCGAGATCTACGCCGAATACCGCGCCAGCTTCGACAGCGCCGGCGCTTCGCTGTTGGCCAGCGTGCTGATGGCGGCAGGCGTGCTGATCCTGCTGGCCGAGCTGCGCGTGCGCGGCCAGGGCCGCTACCAGCGGCTGGACCGCGGCGCGCGCCGCGCCGCCGGCCGGCTGGAGCTGGGCTGGAAACGCTGGCCGGCGCTGGCCTGGCTGCTGCTGCAAGCTTCCGCCACGCTGCTGGCGCCGATCGCCACCATCCTGTACTGGACGCTGCAGCCGGGCGCGGACGCGGTGACGCCGGCCGAGGTGTCGCCGCAGTTGCTGCTGTCCGCCGCCGCCTCTTCGCTGGGCCTGGGCCTGTCCGCCGCCGCGCTGACCACGCTGCTGGCGCTGCCGCTGGGCTACCTGCTGGCGCGCCATCCGGGCCGGCTGGCACACCTGCTGGAACGGGTGGTGTATCTGGCTCAGGGCGTGCCCGGCATCGTCATCGCGCTGGCCCTGGTCAACCTGGCCATCCAGTGGCTGAAGCCGCTGTACCAGACCGCGGCCATGCTGGCCCTGGCCTACGCCATCATGTTCCTGCCGCTGGCCCTGGTCAGCGTCAGGAGCGCGCTGCTGCAGGCGGAAAGCCGGCTGGAGGAGCTGGCGCGCTCGCTGGGGCTCAACTGGTGGCAGGCGCTGTGGCGGGTGGTGCTGCCGCTGGCCGCCCCTGGCCTGGGTGCCGCCGCCAGCCTGGTGTTCATCTCGGTGATCACCGAACTGACCGCCACGCTGCTGCTGGCGCCGATAGGCACCGAGACGCTGGCCACCCAGGTATGGGCCGACACCGCCGCGCTGGCCTTCGCCGCCGCCGCGCCGTACGCGGCCATCCTGATCGCGCTGTCGCTGTCCGCCACCTGGCTCTTGATGTCCTGCCTGGGACGCGGCGCGGTGCTGGGCGGCCAGGCGCAACCATGGAATCAACAGGAAGAGCCGCCATGTCGGAACTGAAGATAGAGAATCTGGGCAAGCGCTTCGGCGCGCACCGGGTGCTGGACGACATCAGCCTCACCGTGGAGCAAGGCTCGCTGCTGGCGCTGCTGGGCCCGTCCGGCAGCGGCAAGACCACGCTGCTGCGGCTGTTGTGCGGCTTCGAGCGCTGCGACGAAGGCAGCATCGTCATCGGCGGCAAGCTGGTCAGCAGCCCGCAAGTCCACCTGCCGCCGGAAAAACGCCAGATCGGCTACGTGCCGCAGGAAGGCGCGCTGTTTCCCCACCTGTCGGTGGCCGACAACATCGTGTTCGGCCTGCCGCGCGCCGAGCGCCGCGAACGGCGCCGGGTGGCGGAGCTGTTGGACATGGTGGGCCTGCCGGCCGATTTCGCCGGCCGCGCGCCGCAGCAGCTGTCAGGCGGCCAGCAACAGCGGGTCGCCTTGGCGCGCGCGCTGGCCCCCAAGCCGGCGCTGGTGCTGCTGGATGAGCCGTTCTCCGCGCTGGACGCCGCGCTGCGCGCCGAAACCCGCCAGGCGGTGGCCGACGCGCTGGCCGCCAGCGGCACCACCGCGCTGATGGTCACCCACGACCAGGCCGAGGCGCTGACCATGGGCCGCCGGGTGGCGGTGCTGTGGCAAGGCCGGCTGCTGCAGGTGGCCGCGCCGCTGGCGCTGTACCAGCGCCCGGCCAGCCCCGAGCTGGCGGACTTCGTCGGCGACGCGGTGCTGCTGCCCGGCCGCGCCCACGGCGGCGAGGCGCAATGCGCGCTGGGACGGTTGCCGTTGCTGGACGGCATGCCGCAGGGAGACGTGACCGTGCTGCTGCGGCCGGAGCAGATCAGCCTGCTGCCGGCCGGCGACGCCGGCGTCCAGGCCAGGGTGCTGGATGTCAGCTTCTACGGCCACGACGCCAGCGTGCGGCTGGCGCTGGAAGACGGCTGCCTGCTCGCCGCCCGCGTCCCCGGCCACCGCTGCCCGCAGCCGGGCGAGGCTGTCGCCTTGCAGGTGGAAGGCGCGGCGGCCTGTTTCGCGGCGGCCGGCGGCTCAAGCAGCGGCGGCGGCATCGCTACTGCCCGGCTGCAGCACAGCACGGCATTGTTTCGGCAGAGGGAGTGAGGCTTTCACTCTCTACCGAGAACGAAGCCAACGCTCGTAAAAAAAGCCTTCCCGATGGGAAGGCTTTTTCATTTCTGCCGCTAGAGTGTAAAGAGGGTTCCTCCAAGAGCGCAGCTTGGGCTTTGCAAGCTCAGCGCAACAGCACTTAATTCATTGAGCTGTTTTGTCAGTCAGTCTGTACTTTCTCTTGAGCTCCATAACCAAAGACTGGTTTTTTTCAAGAAATCCATTGAATTGCTTGATCACATCGCCTTGCCGAATGCTGGAAAGCGAGAAATCATTGCTTTCAAAGGGAAGCTTTCTATCAAAGACCAGCGCGCCTGGCTTGTGAACAATCTCATCAAGGTAGTAATTGATCACTATCGGGCTGGCATAGATGGCGTCGTAGTGTCCGGTCATCCCCAAGCTGATCACCTTGCTGAATGAATCCTCCTGATAGACTCGAATCCTTCCATTATTGACCTTTTGCCGCATGGCCTGCTCAAGAGGCCAAGGCGTGAATCCTCTCATGGTCACGATAGCTTGAAGGGACGCCTCTGATAGCTGATTGACTTTCTCTGGCTTGACTAGCAACCCTTCAATGACATTGATGACTGGATCGCTATAGATAACAGATTTCCCTTTTTTCAGGTCGGCTTGCCAGTGCGGATTATCTGGATATTTAAAATCAATCGAACTGTCGTTCAAAAAGGTATGAAACAGTCTGGAGACCGGAAGTGACACGTAAGTCAATGTATGGCCGGATTGCTTGGCAAACGCATCAAGCAAATCCCTGCCATACCCGGAAAATTTTCCATTGATGCAGCTATGCAGCGGATAATAGTCAATCTCTTCGACGCCCACGACAAAGGAGCTGGCAGCAGCGGTGCCAATGAATGCCATACAAAAGAGTGCCATCGATATTAATGTCAATTTCATCTTCATCTTCATACCGCACAGTCACATCCATTTGCATTAAACAACGCGAACAACCCTACCAGCTTAGAGCTTGCTTATTGCTTATCACTTTAGTGCAAACGGCCAAACGCTGGCCCAGAAAATAGCTGGTGGCCCACTCAGCGCAGCCAGCTACTCACTCGCAAACCCAAGCACGCCTCGTCGCATTGCATTGCCCGCCGCCAAGGGATTCGGCATCCTGGCGGCGAAGACTTCCAGCGCGTCGCCAACGAGCTGGTAAAAACGCCGCTGCTCGGTGCCGTTCCAGGCTTCGTTCCAGCAGGCATCCACCTTGACGATGAAGCTGTTCCCGTACATCCAATGCCGTCCGGTATAGGCCATCAAGGTGCGGCTCAGCGCCGCCTGTTGCGCGTCGAGATTACTCGGCTCCCGCGTCTGAGCGGTCATCAGCGCCATCATCCACCCGTCGACGCCGAAAATCAGGTAGCCATTGGGGTCCGCGCCCAGGGCTGGACACGCTCCTGGGAATCCTGCGACCCCATCTCGAAAGAAACCAACCGCCAGCTGCCGTGCAGCTTGATGCCGAGCTCAGACATATTATTTCCCCCTCGCCGCTCGCCTGAGCGTGCCCATCCGTCGACCGTCCCTCAACATCCGCAATCCCCCAGCCGCCATTCAATGATGCGGGCGCTCAAACTTGAGGCTAGTCCAAAGCGCCTTGAACGCCTCATTTCTTTGCAATCAGGGCCGCCATGTATTCATTCAAGTCGCGCAGATCGTTAATCATCCAGGCGTGCGGCGGCAGCCTGACGCCATTCTCCCGCAAAGTTCTTGGAATCAAGTCGCCGTTTGGACGCAGTATGACTGACGAAACGATAACGCCAGGGTAGTCATTGAGCCGTTTTCTGAAAGCGGGCGTGGCAAGATTGGGCGTGGGAGGATTGCTCTTATTGGCCAACGGCCCTGTGCCCTTCGCGCTCTCTCCATGGCACATCGCGCATCTCGTCAAATAAATACTCTTCCCATTATTAGCATTCGCAAAAGATAACGATGTCTGGAAAAACAAAAAGCCTGATAAAGCAATAAGGATTATGTTCGCCTTCACGTCTAACTCTTCCTGACAGTTTTTAATAATGCATCCAGCCACGGCCTGCGCACTGGAAACCCCATTCGGAGCGCAAGCATGAGGCGATTTCCATCTCATGAACCCTATCCTCATCTCGCTTCTGACTGAGCGCCGCCCATATTAGCACAAAGGCATAATAGGATTCTTTGACCCGAAACCCTTGCCGACAGCCTGGCTAAGCCGATGCTGAACACCCATGCCAATGAAAACGGCGAGCCCGAGGCCCGCCGTTTTTCTTTTCAAGCCGCCCAGGCATTCAAACCGCATCGGCGCGAAAAGCCACTGCCTTCAAATGCCCGCGTCCATGTCGCTCACTGTCCGGACAGAACCTCCGCCCTGCCGGCGCGGCGGCCGTCCTGAGTGATGCCGCGCCAATAGCGCGCCTGCACTTGCAGGCCGGGTAGATAGTTCTGCCAGCTGTGGCCATCGGACGAATACTGCAGGCGCGCGCCCGGCCATTCGGTCGTCACCGAGATGCCGTTGGCGTCCGGCAGCACCGCTGGCATCGATACCCGGTAGCCGATGCCGGCGCGCTCCAGCTTGCCGGCCTCGCGCCAGCCCAGCACCGCGGCGAACTGCTGCCAGTCGGCGTTCAGCGCCGCCTTGTCCACCAGTTTGGTGACGCCCAGTTGGTAGGTCTCGCCCACCTTGTACGGCCGCTCCCATCCGGCCTTGTGCCAGGCGCGCTCGGCCAGCGCCAACAGCCGCGGATAGACCATGGTTTCGAACTCGGCGTCGGTGCGCATCACCTCGGTCCAGGCCTGCCCCTGGATGCCGGCGTACTGCGCCGGCGCGGCGGAGCTGGTCACCGCGAACGGCTGGCCCTGGCGGTCCGGCATCACTTCGGCGTTTTGCGGCAGGTTGTCCGGCGCGAAGCTGAACACCTTGTAGCTGTCGGTATCGCGCGAGGCCCAGTAATAGCCGTGTTCGCGCGGGTTCAGCTCGTAGGGGAAGTCGAAGTACAGGTAGTCCGGCAGCGCCAGCACGGTCTTGAAGCCCTTGGCGGCATAGCCGTTCACCGCCTGCGCCGCGCCCCAGTACAGCGTGTCCCATTCGGTGACCATGGTGTTGCGGGTAGCGAAATCGGACGCGCCGCTGGAGCCGGCCACCCCGTCCTGCCACGCCGCCATCGTCGGGATGCCCTGCTGGGAGACGATGCGGCTGGCCTCGCGCGCGAAGCGCAGCGGCAGGTCGTCCACGCTCTTCAACTTGCCTTTGGCGATCTGCGCCTGGCAGGCCGGCGAGCGGCCCCAGGGCTTGTCCTGCTGCGCCATATTGACCTTGCCCTTGGCCGGATCGCTGCCGCTGGCGTCCTGGAAGCCGGAGCCCAGCAGGATGTTCTTGGCTTCGTCGCCGCCGAAGTGCCAGGTCTGCAACGGCTGGCCGGCCTCGCGGTGCATCTGCGCCACCTCGGCCACCAGCTTGGACACGAAGCGCCCGCTGCCCGGCACGCAGGGATTGAAATAGGTGCGGCGGTCATAGAATTGCACCGACAGCGTGTTGGACTGGTCTTGCGGGTCCAGCAGCCGGTATTCGGCCGCCGCCTGCGGCTGGCCCTGGGCCATCAGCTTGCGGTAGCGCGCCTCCATAGCCACCACCGCGGCGCGGGCGTGCGCCGGCATGTCGAACTCCGGAATCACCTCGATGAAACGCGCCTGGGCGTAGCTCACCAGCGCGATGTAGTCGGCGCGGGTCAGATAGCCGCCGCCGGACTGGTTGGTCGGGCCCGAGCCCAGCTGCGGCACCAGGCACTGGGTTTCGCTCAAGTCATGGCAGCGGCGCGCGCCGACGTCGGTCAGCTCCGGCAAGCCGGGAATCTGCAGCCGCCAGCCTTCGTCGTCGGACAAGTGCAGATGCAGCTTGTTGAGCTTGTAGGCAGCCATCTGGTCTATCAGGCGGCGCACCGTGGCCGGCTGCTTGAAATTGCGCGCCAGGTCGGCCATGAAGCCGCGATGGGCATAGCGCGGCGCGTCCTCCACCGTCATCCAGCGCGCCTGGCCGCCGCCCTGCGGCAGCAGGCCCAGCAGCGTCTGCACGCCGTAGAACACGCCGGCGGCGTCGAAGCCTTCCACCTTCACGCCCTGCTGGCCGATCAGCAGCCGGTAGCCGCCGGACACCGCGATGTCGGCCGGCAAGCGGGCGCCGACCACCCCGCCGCTGACATTGACGCCCTCGTTGCGCAGGCCCAGCTGCGCCGTGCGCTGCGCCAGCGCGTCCCGCTGCGCCGGGCTGACGCCGGACAGGTTCAGGTTGAGGCCGCGGACCAGCAGCTCGCCGCCGCCCAGTTGCTGGCGCAATGTGGCCGGGATGACGCGATTGGCCGCCTGCGCGGCGGACAGCTGCGGGCCGCGCTGGCTGAAGGCGCGGTAGCGCTGTTCCGGCGTGGCCAGCGGCCGCAGCTCGCCGGCCGGATTTTTCCAGTTGTCGCCGGCCAGGGGCAGCAGATAACTGGCCTCGTCGCTGCTGTCGTGCTGCAACAGCGCCGGCGGCTGGCCGTCCACCGTCACATAGGGGCGGGGCAGCACGTCGCTTTCCTGCAGGATCCAGTATTCGTCTATCAGCGGCAGTTCGAGCTTCTGGCCGGGCGCCAGACCCTGGAAGGCGGCGGTGGGGGTGATCTGGTAAAGGTCGCCGGTGATGTGGCGGAGGGAGAACTGCGGCGTGTCCAGCTTCAGGATGCGGCGGATGCTGTGCAGATACAGATTCCAGCCGCCGCCCGGCGCCACTGTCTGCCCGCCCTTGTTCTCCAGGATCAGCCTCCCCTTCAGGCAGGACGCCCAGTCCGCCCCCAGGTCGGAGCACGGCGCGCCGGCGGCCGCGCCCTTATTGGTGTCCACCGCAATCTTCAGCGACAGGCTCTGCCCCAGCGCCGCCGCATCCGGCTCGGCCCACGCCCATGCCGACAAGGCGGCCAGCACGGCCGCGCCCAGTAATCGCTTCATGCTCATCGTCCACTCCCTTGCTGTCCACCATGGCGTTCCGGGCGCGCGCGTCCGGAGTTCACGCCGCTGCCCTGCCATGCGCGATGCAAACGGCATTGGTATTTAATTGGTATTCTCAATGGCGCGCAAGCGGTACTGCCAATTAGGACTGCTGCAATGCAAACTTTGCGCAATGGGCTTGCGCGGATTCAGCAAAAACGCCGTTGCGATGTCATCTTCTTGCAACACGGTGGAATTTCACGCCGATCGCCAACAAATTCATGCGCTTGCGCGCGATCGATGCGCTTGCTAGGCCCATCATGCGCGATCTTCATGAGAATAAAAACGATTCCTATTTGTGTTGAGAATAAGTCGATGTGATAATGGTCCGCTCAATTGACATTCATTGCGCAAATCTAATCCGGCGTCATGATCGGAACGGCTAGCGACGCGCCAGCCGGCTTGCCAATTGGATATGCGTTCCGTGATGAACACTCTGGGTATGACTAGATAATGAAAAACAAACGCTCTCCGCACCTCGCGCGCCCGGCATTCCGCCTGGCCATGCTGTCCGCGGCCGTCGGCGCCCTCTATCTGCCCGCCGCGCACGCCGCCGAAACGGTGCTGCCCTCGGTGGTGGTGACCGCCACCGGCTACGAGCAGAAAATCAAGGAAGCCCCGGCCAGCATCTCGGTGATCACCCGCGAGGACCTGGAAAAGAAACCGTTCACCAATTTGGCCGACGCGATCCAGGATCTGGAAGGCGTCAGCATCAACGGTTCCGGTCCTGGGGACAAGGACATCTCCATCCGCGGCCTGCCCGGCGAATACACGCTGATCCTGGTGGATGGCCGCCGCCAGAACACTCGCGAAGCCCGCAGCCGCGGCACCAGCGGCTTCCAGCAATTCCAGATTCCGCCGATGGAGGCGATCGAGCGCATCGAAGTGGTGCGCGGCCCGATGTCGTCGCTGTACGGCTCCGACGCGATGGGCGGCGTGATCAACATCATCACTCGCAAGTCGCCCAAGGAGTGGCACGGCTCGATGACGCTGGGCGGCACCATTACCGAACACTCCGCTGAAGGCAATACTGGCCAGAGCAGCTTCTGGGTCGGCGGCCCGCTGATGAAAGACGTGCTGTCACTGCAAGTCTATGGCGCGCTGAGCAACCAGGCCGAAGACAACATCTTTTATGCCAATAGCGGCGACGGCGGCAAAGTGGGCACCCACTTGTCCGACATCAATGCCAAGCTGAGCTTCACGCCCAATAAAGATCACGAGATCATTTTTGAAGCCGGCCACAACAAACTGCGCCAAACCACTACACCGGGCAAGAGTGTTGCATTCGATGACACCAAGGACGATTACTTCGATGTTCGCGACCATTGGAGCCTGAGCCATAACAGCAAGTACGGCATCGTGCGATCCAATCTGGCGCTGTATCAGGAAATCGAAAAACCCAACCACAGTGTCAACAATATCGATGATGGCAAGGGCATCAAGCTAACGAATACCACGCTGGATGGACAGCTCACCTTTCTGTTTGATCGCCATACTTTCAAGGTGGGCAGCCAGATCGGCCAGCAGGTTGGCGATAACATGGCCGCGCAGGAAGCATTGCTGCCGCCGCTCAAATACACCGGCGCGCCCAATCCGAACAAAGTCACGGTCAACACCTGGGCGCTGTTCGCCGAGGATACCTACGACATCACCGACAGCCTGAAACTGACCGGTGGCGGCCGCCTCGACCACCACAGCGTATTCGGCAGCCACTTCACGCCGCGCATGTACCTGGTTGAGCAACTGAACTCGCAATGGACGCTGAAAGGCGGCATCGGCAAGGGCTTCAAGGCCCCGACCATCCGCCAGAGCACCGACGGTTACTGCATGCGCACCGGCAAGCAACTCGAAACCGGCCTGCTATGCGGCAATTCCAAGTTGAAACCGGAAGAAAGCACCTCCTACGAGGCCAGCCTGCATTTCGACAACAACCAGAATCTAAGCGCCAACGCCACGCTGTTTTATAACCAGTTCAAGAACAAGGTTGTCAGCTACGGCACGGACCAGTTCTCAACGGAGCTGATCGGCAAAGGCGGCAAGCCTGCTCGAATTTATGTTTACGACAACGTGGACAACGTTAACATCCACGGTCTGGAGCTTTCCGGCAACTGGACATTCGCGCCGCGCTGGACCGTATCCGGCAACTACACCTACACCAAGTCCAAACGCCATGGCGGCAAGGAAACCAGCTACTCCGGCCAATCGCTGGAAGGCATGCCGCTGGACAAGACGCCGGAGCACGCCGGCAACGTCAAGCTGGCCTGGAACCCGGTAGAGAAGCTGGATCTGTACACTCGCCTGAACTTCGAAGGCAAGCAGTACTACACCGGCTTCCGCAATGGCGCCAACGTCGCCCGCACCCGCGGCGGCTCCAGCACCTGGGATCTGGGCGGCACTTACCGCATCAACAAGACCTTCGACGTCAATTTCGCCGTGTTCAACGTCGGCGACCGCAAGGTAGCCATCGACGACCGTGCCCGAGATGGCGGTCTGGACGGCAACTGGATGGTCGACGAGGGCCGCCGCTATTGGCTGACCCTGACCGGCAAGTTCTAAACCCCGCGCTCCCCGTCCGCCCCGCAAAAGCGGGCGGGAAGCTACGCACGGCAGTTGCCGGACCCCTTTGGTCCGCCAACTGCCTGTTCCCGTTTAAAAGAATGGAGAAAACATCATGCTCAGCAGCCGCGCTTCCCTCACCACCGCCAACGCCGACAAGGTGCTGTACAAGCTGTGCAAGCACTACGCGCTGAAGGTGCCGGTGGATTTCGACACCGAGCGCGCCCACGTGCAGTTCCCCATCGGCACCTGCGACATCCTACGCGCGGGCGACACGCTGGACATGGTGTGCGCGGCGGACGCGGCCGACAAGCTGGCCAAGATCGAATTCATCATGGACGAGCACCTGGGCCTGATGGCCAAGCAGCCGGAACTCAAGCTCGACTGGCAAAAGTAAAGGACGCCCGATGAAGACCGTATTCTCCCGTCTGCTGGCCGCCGCGCTGATCGCCGCGGCCGCGCTGTCGGCCCAGGCCGCGACCGTCACCGACATCGCCGGCCGCAAAGTGGAAGTGCCGGCCAAGGTGAACCGCATCCTGCTGGGCGAAGGCCGGCTGTTCTATTCCCTGGCGCTGCTGGAAGGCAAGCAGCCGCTGGCCCGCGTCGCCGGCTGGCAGGGCGACTTCCGCCAGCTGGACCCGCAAACCTACGCCCAGTACAAGAAACGCTTTCCCGAGATCGACCGCATCCCGCTGATCGGCAAGACCAGCGAGAACTCGGTCAGCGCCGAGAAGGTGCTGACGCTGAAGCCGGACATCGCCATCTTCAGCATTTCCGGCCACGGCCCAGGCCTGAACAACCCCATCGTCCAGCAGCTGCAGGCGGCCAAGGTGCCGGTGGTGTTCGTCGATTTCCGCAACGCGCCGCTGGAGCACACCGTGCCCAGCCTGCGCATCATGGGCAAGGCCCTGCAGCGCGAGGCCGAGGCCGAGCGTTTCATCCGCTTCTACCAAAGCCGGATCGACGCCATCCGCAAGACGGTGGCCGCCATCCCCGCGCAGCAGAAGCCCAAGGTCTTCCTCGATCTGCGCGCCGCCGCCTTCCCCAACGTCACCAGCGCCGGCAAGGGCAGCCTGGGCGAGCTGGTGGACGCCGCCGGCGGCGTCAACATCGGCGACAAGCTGATTCCCGGCGCGGTGGGCGAGGTGAACATGGAGCATGTGCTGGCGTCCAGACCCGACTGGTACATCGGCACCGGCACCGCCGACGCGGCCGACAAGATCGGCGTCCAGTTCGGCGCCGACATCTCGCCGGCGCAAGCACGCGCATCGCTGGCCCGCGCCGCCGCGCGCAAGCCGGTGGGCGCGCTCGACGCCGTGCGCGACGGCCGCACCTTCGGCGCCTGGCACCACTTCTATAACACGCCCTACCACATCGTGCTGCTGGAGGCCTTCGCCAAGACGCTGCAGCCGACGCGCTTCGCCAAGCTGGACCCGGACGCCAGCTGGCGGCAGCTGCACCGCGACTTCCTGGCGATAGCGCCGCAGGGCACCTACTGGGTCAAGGGAGGCAAATGAGCGAGTCCGCCCTGCCCCCGCTCACCGCCGCCGCGGTGAGCGGCGACTACCGCCGCGCGCTGCTGCGCCGGCTGCTGCTGGTGGCCGGCCTGCTGGCGCTGCTGGCGCTGTCGCTGTCGCTGGACGTCACCACCGGCGCCAGCGGCATGCCGCTGGCCGAGTTCTGGCGCACGCTGCTGGAGCCGTCCGCCGCCGATCCGGCCACCGCCGTCATCGTCTGGGACATCCGCCTGCCTTACGCGCTGATCGCCGTCGGCGCCGGCCTGGCGCTGGGCCTGGCCGGCGCGGAGATGCAGACCGTGCTGCACAACCCGCTGGCCGACCCGTTCACGCTGGGCCTGCAGCCGGCCGCCGCCTTCGGCGCGGCGCTGGCGCTGCTGCTGGGCATCAGCCTGCCCGGTGTGCCGGCGTCGTGGATGCTGCCGGTCAACGCCTTCGTGTTCGCGCTGGGTTCGGCGCTGCTGCTCGACCTGGTGGCGCGCTGGACGCGGATGGCGGCTAGCGGCGTGGTGCTGTTCGGCATCGCGCTGTTCTTCAGCTTCAACGCGCTGGTGTCGCTGCTGCAATTCGTGTCCACCGCCGACGCGCTGCAAGACCTGGTGTTCTGGCTGATGGGCAGCCTGTCGCGAGCCGACTGGCCCAAGATCGGCCTGATCTTCGCCGCCTTCGCGCTGATCCTGCCGTGGTCGCTGGCCAATTCCTGGCGGCTGACCGCGCTGCGCCTGGGCGAGGACCGCGCCGCCAGCTTCGGCATCAATGTGCGCCGACTGCGGCTGACGTCCTTGCTGCGCGCCAGCCTGCTCACCTCGCTGGCGGTGGCCTTCGTCGGCACCATAGGCTTCATCGGCCTGATCGCGCCGCACATCGCCCGCAAGCTGGTGGGCGAGGACCACCGCTTCTACCTGCCGGTGAGCGCGCTGACCGGCGCGGCCATCCTGTCGATGGCCTCGGTGGTGACCAAGAACCTGATTCCCGGCGTCATCGTGCCGGTGGGCATCGTCACCGCGCTGGTGGGCATTCCCTTCTTCATCGTCATCGTCTTGCGCAACGGAGGCCGGACATGAGCGAGCAGCTGTCCATCGAGAACCTGTCGGTCAGCTACGGCAAGCGCCGCGTCATCCATCAATTGTCCGTCCCCTGTATGCGGGCGGGCGAGGTCACCGCCCTGCTCGGCCCCAACGGCAGCGGCAAGTCCACCCTGCTGCGCGCGCTGGCCGGCCTGCAGGATGGCGACGGCCTGGTCCGCCTGCGCGGCAGCCCGCTCAGCCGCCAGCGCGGCGAGGTGGCCTACCTGCCGCAGACGCTGCCGCCCTGCGTGCATCTGACGGTGTTCGAATCGCTGATGGTGGCCGGCCAGGCCACCGCCGCCGGCCTGTTCCGCCGCCACGACGACCAGCAGGTGTTCGCGCTGCTGCAGTCGCTGGGAATCGACCACCTGGCGCTGCACTTCCTCGACCAGCTCTCCGGCGGCCAGCGCCAGCTGGTGGGCATCGCCCAGGCGCTGATCCGCGAGCCCGCGGTGCTGCTGCTGGACGAGCCGCTGTCGGCGCTGGACCTGAACTACCAGTTCCACGTGATGGACCTGCTGCGCCGCGAGACCCGCCGCCGCGGCATGGTGACGGTGATCGTGCTGCACGATCTGAACGCGGCGCTGCGCCACGCCGACCGGGCGCTGATGCTGAAGGCCGGCCAGCTGCTGGCCAACGGCGATCCGGACCAGGTGATAGACGCCGCCACGCTGCAAGCGGTCTACGGCGTAAACGGCCGGGTGGAGCGCTGCTCGCAAGGCGTGCCCCACGTGCTGGTGGACGGCCTGGCACCAGGCTGACCCTGCCGGCGGGGCGGCCAGCGCCGTCCCGCTGGATTGAATTCTCCCTTTTTCTCACGCGATGCGATTGAAACTGATACTCAATCGCATTTATGATGTCAGCCTTCGCCCACGCGCCGGCCAGCCGGCCGGAAACAATAACAGGCAGACATCCTCATGACCGAGACCTCCACCCGCCTTCCCGTCAGCTACGCCCAGCACGGCATCTGGATGGGCCAGCGCCTGGCGCCCGACAATCCCAGCTACTGGACCGCCGAGGCCATCGAGCTGAAAGGCCCGCTGGACGCCGGCATCCTGCGCGCCTGCGCCGCCGAGGCGCTTGCCCATTGTCCGGCGCTGAACATGCGCTTCGAATTCGACGGTGAGACGCTGTGGCAGCATCCGCGGCGCAGCTCCCCGCAGCCGCTGCCCTGGCACGACCTGAGCGGCGAATCCGATCCCGAAGCCGCGGCCGCCGCCTGGATGCGCGGGGCGCTGTCCCAGCCCTGCGATCCGGCCGTCGATCCGCTGTACCGCAGCGCGCTGCTCCAGCTGGGGCCGCGCCATTTCCTGTGGTACGTGCAAACCCATCACATCGCGCTGGACGGCTTCGCCTACGGCCTGCTGAGCAAGGTCGTGGCCGCGCGCTACAACGCCGCGCTGCGCGGACAGGACGCGCCGCCGCTGCCCGATTGGCGGCTGGAGCCGGTGCTGGCGGAAGACCAGGCTTACCAGGTGTCCGAACAGCGCGAGCGGGACCAGGCGTTCTGGACCGCGCGGCAGCAAGCCTTTCCCGCCGCCGCCACCCTGGCCCCGCCCCAGCCGCTGGCCGACGGCGTGCGCAAGGCTGGCCGCGCGCTGACTTCCGGCCAGATCGACGCCTGGCAGCGCGCGGCCAAGGCCTGCGGCGTCAACTGGGCCGCCTGGCTGATGGCGGCGGCGGCCGCCTGGCTGGCGCGGCACGGCGGCCAGCGCGCCATCACGCTGGGCCTGCCGGTGATGAACCGCATGGGCTCGGCCGCGCTGGCCGTGCCCTGCATGGCGATGAACATCGCGCCGCTCAGCCTGAGGCTGGACCCGGCCCGCAGCCTGGGAGAGCTGGCCCGGCAGGCCGCCGCCGGCCTGCGCGACATCCGCCCCCACCAGCGTTACCGCTACGAATGGCTGCGCGGCGATCTGGGCCGGCTGGACGGCCGCCAGCGGCTGTTCGGCCCGGTGCTCAACCTGATGCCTTTCGACCGCCACGCGCCGTTCGACGGCCTAGCAACCCGCATCCGGCCGATCAGCTCCGGCCCGGTGGAAGACCTGTCGATCAACATCAGCCTGCTCAACACCGAATGGCGGCTCAGCCTGGAAGCCCATCCGGACGCCTATCCGGCCGAGCGGCTGGACGCGCTATGGCATGACCTGCCGCAGTGGCTGGACCAACTGGCCCATGCCGAGCCCGGTACGCCGCTGGCGAGCTTGCTGCCGGACTTGCCGCCGCTGTCCATCTTGCAAGGCCCGGCGCTGGAGCAGCCCGCGGTCCCGGTGATGGAGCGGCTGGCCGCGCAGGCCGCCGCCCAACCCGATGCGATCGCGCTGGAAGGCGAAGGCCAGGCCCTCAGCTACCGCGCGCTGCTGGACCGCGCCCGCGCGCTGGCCGGCCGCTTGAAGGCCCAGGGCTTGGAGGACGGCGAGCGCGTCGCCATCCTGCTGCCGCGCTCGGTGGACGCCATCGTCGCCATCCTCGGCACGCTGTGGGCCGGCGGCTGCTACGTCCCGCTCGATCCGCTCGGTCCATCGGCCCGCCTGGCCATGGTCCTGGACGACGCCCGCCCCAGGCTGGCGCTGACCCATCGCCGCTGGGCGGCGCTGTGCGGCGACGCGCCGGCGCTGTGCCTGGACGAAGCGCCGGGCGAAGACGCGCCGCGTCTGGACGCCTGCGCCGCCGGCGTCGACAGCCCGGCCTACCTGCTCTACACCTCCGGCTCCACCGGCAAGCCCAACGGCGTGCTGGTCGGCCACCGCGCGCTCGCCCACTTCGTCTCCAGCGCCGGGCAGTTCTACCGCGTCCAGGCCGGCGAGCGCATCCTGCAGTTCGCGCCGCTGCACTTCGACGCCAGCATCGAAGAGATCTTCCTGGCGCTGTGCCACGGCGGCACGCTGGCGCTGCGCGACGACGCGATGCTGGAATCGATGCCGGCCTTCGCCGACGCCGTCGCGCGGCTGAAGATAGACGTGCTGGATCTGCCCACCGCCTTCTGGCACGAGCTCGCTTACGCGCTGACGCCGGAATTGGCCGGCCGGCTGTCCCGCGTCCGCCTCGCCATCATCGGCGGCGAGGCCGCGCTGCCCGAGCGCGCGCGCCGCTGGCGCGAGCTGCTGCCGAACGCCACGCTGCTCAACAGCTACGGCCCCACCGAGGCCTCCATCATCGCCACCGGCGCCGCGCTGACGGGCCCGGACGCGGTGTGGGACGGCGGCGACGACATCCCCATCGGCCTGCCGCGCCCCGGCGTGGCCGCCGCCATCGTCGACGCCGGCCTGCAGCCGGTGGCTCAGGGCGAGGAAGGCGAGCTGTGCCTGCTGGGCGACGCGCTGGCCATCGGCTACCTGGGCCGCGACGAGCTGACCGCCCGCCGCTTCGTGGCGCTGGACGCGCTGCCCGGCGCGCCGCGCGCCTACCGCACCGGCGACCGGGCCGTCTGGCGCGATGGCCAGCTGCGCTTCCTCGGCCGGCTGGACCACGAGCTGAAGATCAGCGGCCTGCGCATCGACCCGGCCGAAGTGGAAAACGCGCTGCTCGCCTGCCCCGGCGTGCGCGAGGCCGCGGTGATCGGCCTGCCGCTGGCCGGCGGCGGCTACGCGCTGGCCGCCTTCCTCGCCTCGGACGCGGAACGCGACGCCAGCGGGCTGCGGCGCCAGCTTGCCGAACGGCTGCCCGCCGCCGCCATTCCCGACCGCTGGCAATGGCTGGAGCAGCTGCCGCGCAACGTCAACGGCAAGATAGACCGCAAGCAACTGGCCGCGCAGGACGACGCGCCGGGCCTCAACGCGTCCCCGGCCGCCGAGGCCACGCCGCTGGAGCGGCAGATCATGGAAGTGTGGAGCCAGGTGCTGGGCCGCATGCCGGAAGGCCCGCACGCCAACTTCTTCGCGCTGGGCGGCAAGTCGCTGCAGGCGATCCAGGCCGCCAACCGGCTGGCCCAGCTGCTGCAGCGCGAAGTCGCCGTATCGGCGCTGTTCAGCTACAACACCGTCGCCGCGCTGGCCCAGGCGCTGAGCGCGCCGGCCGCCCACCGCCCGCCGGCGGCCAGCCAGGGCGGGGAGTTCGCGCCGCTGCTGACCATCCAGCCCGGCGCGCTGCCGGCGCTGTTCTGCCTGCACCCCGCGGAAGGCTTGTCCTGGTGCTACCTGGGACTGGCGCGCCACCTGCCGGACACCGCCATCTACGGCCTGCAAGCCGCCGGCATCCAGGGCGAGCCGCCCGCCAGCTTCGACGCGATGGTGGCCGACTACGTCGCCCGCATGCGCGCCGTCCAGCCGCGCGGCCCATACCGGCTGCTGGGCTGGTCGCTGGGCGGCGCGCTGGCGCAGGCGATGGCCGCCGCGCTCGCCGACGCCGGCGAAACCGTTGAGCTGCTGGCGCTGATGGACAGCTACCCGGTCAGCAGTTGGCAAGGCCGGCCCGAGCCGACCCTCCACGACGCCTTGGTGACGGTGCTCAGCGTCAACGGCGAGGTGGACGCCGACGCCGACGGCCTGCCGCTGGACAACGACGCCATCTACCAGCGCCTGCTGCGCGCCGGCAGCCCGCTGGCGCCGCTGGGCCGCGCCGCGCTGGAAAAGCTGGGCCAGGCCTCGCTGCACGGCATGCGGCTGTTCCGCGACAGCCGCACGCCGGCCTACGCGGGCGACATGCTGCTGTTCCGAGCCGGCCGGCACCTGGCCAACGCGCCGAAGGTTGCCGACTGGCAACCCTATCTGCAGGGCCGCCTGGACTGCGTCGAACTGGATTGCGACCACTTCGGCATGAGCGATCCGGAACCAATGCGCCGCATCGGCGAGGAACTGTCGCGCCGGCTGAACCGCGCCTGAAGCCCCACGCCCGGCGCGCGCGCCGGGCTTCGCCCCTCCCCTGTGTCGGCAAAATGGATTTTATTTTCCATTCAAGCCCGATTGCGCAATTTTTCGATATTCCCAAGGCATGAACAGGGGTATTCGGCGATTGACAGGCGATTACTTTGAATATACATTGAACGATAATTATTATCATTATCATCGGAGTTAAGCCATGCACACCCAGTCGGCCACGACCGGCAACGCCGAAGACGGCGAGTTTTATTTCATGTCGTCTCACCGCAGCCTGAAGGCCGGCGGTGTACATGCCCGCATCCATACTCCGGCCCGCGGCGCGCTCGATCCGGACAGCGCCTTCTCCCGCGAAGTGGCGGAAGCCTTCGCCCGCGCCCGCGCCGACGGCATCGCCTCTCCGGTGCTGATGGGCGCCATTCCCTTCGACATCGACCAGCCCTCCGAACTGTTCATCCCCGCCCGCCACGCCTTCTTCGACCGCCAAGAACGCTTGCAGGCGGCCGCCCAGCGCGCCGGCGACGGCGGCAAGGTGGTCGGTTCGCGCAGCATCCCTGACGAGCAAGGCTTCAAGGCCGCCGTCAGCCAAGCCATAGAGCGCTTCGGCCGCGGCGAGATCCGCAAGGCGGTGCTGTCCCGCGTGCTGGAAGTGGACTTCGACCGCCCGGTGTCGGCGGAACGCGTGTTCGACGCCGTGTGCGCGCAAAACCCCAACGGCTACCAGTTCCAGCTGCCGCTGGCCGACGGCGGCCGCCTGGTGGGCGTCAGCCCCGAGCTGCTGCTGCAAAAGGAAGGCGCGCGCGTGCGCACTTTCCCGCTGGCCGGCTCCGCCAAGCGCCAGAGCGAGCCGGCGGCCGACGCCGCCGCCAGCGCCAGGCTGCTGGATTCGTCCAAAGACCATTACGAGCACAGCCTGGTCATCGACGACATCCAGAACGTGCTGGGCCCCTATTGCGCCGAGCTGTCCATCCCGTCCGCGCCGTCGCTGCTCAGCACCCGCGCGATGTGGCACCTGGGCTCGCAGATAGACGGCGTGCTCGCCGACGCCTCGCTGCCGATCTTGCAGCTGGCCTGCCGCCTGCACCCGACGCCGGCGATCTGCGGCTTTCCCACCCAGGCTTCCCGCCAGCTGATCCGCGAGATCGAGCCGTTCGAGCGCGGCGTGTTCAGCGGCATCGTCGGCTGGTGCGACGAGCATGGCAACGGCGAATGGGCGGTGACCATACGCTGCGCCACCGTGGCCGATACCCGCGTGCGGCTGTTCGCCGGCGCCGGCATCGTCGCCGCCTCCACTCCGGAATCGGAATGGGCGGAAACCCAGGCCAAGCTGGGCACCATGCTGGGCGCCTTCGGCCTGTCCGGCCAGGAGGCGGCGGCATGAGCGTAGCCTTCACCCGCTGGCCCGACGACCTGGCGGCGCGCTACCGCGCCGCCGGCTACTGGAACGACCAGCCGATGACCGAGATGCTGGCGCGGCAATGCCGCGAGCGTCCCGACGCGCCGGCCGTGCTGTGCGGCGAGCGCGAGATCAGCTACGCCGAGCTGGACCGCCGCTCCGACAACCTGGCCGCCTGGCTGCTGGCGCGCGGCGTGGCCCGCCACGACACCGCGCTGGTGCAGCTGCCCAATGTCGCCGAGTTCTACATCGCGCTGTTCGCGCTGTTCAAGATCGGCGCCGCCCCGGTCAACGCGCTGTTCAGCCACCAGAAGCTGGAGCTGTCGGCCTACGCCCGCCAGATCCAGCCCAAGCTGCTGATCGCCGACCGCCGCCACCCGCTGTTCGGCGACGACGCGATGGCGGCCAGCTGGCCGCCATCTCGCCGGCGCTGAGCGTGCGCCTGTTCGCCCACGACGAGCTGGAAGCCGTGCTGGAGCGGGACTGCGGCGGCCTGCCGGAACAAGCCGGCCCCAGCGCCGCCGACGAAGTGGCCTTCTTCCAGCTGTCCGGCGGCAGCACCGGCACGCCCAAGCTGATTCCGCGCACCCACAACGACTACTTCTACAGCGTGCGCCGCAGCGCCGAGATCTGCGAGCTCGGCCCGCATACCCGCTTCCTGTGCGCGCTGCCGGCGCCGCACAACTTCCCGCTCAGCTCGCCGGGCGCGCTAGGCGTGTTCCACGCCGGCGGCGCGGTGGTGCTGGCGCCCAATCCGGAGGCGCTGGCCTGCTTCGCGCTGGTGGAGCGCCACCAGGTGGACATCGCCGCGCTGGTGCCGCCGGCCGTCGCGCTGTGGCTGCAAGCCGCCCCCGGCCGCGAGGCCCAGCTGAAGAGCCTGAAGCTGCTGCAGGTCGGCGGCGCCAGCTTCGCCGAAGCCACCGCCCGCCAGGTGCCGGAAGTGCTGGGCTGCAAGCTGCAGCAGGTGTTCGGCATGGCCGAAGGCCTGGTCAACTACACCCGCCTGGACGACGGCGACGACATCGTCTATGGCTGCCAGGGCCGGCCGATGAGCGACGCCGACGAAGTGAAGGTGGTGGACGAAGCCGGCCATCCGGTGCCGACCGGCACGCCGGGCATGCTGGCCACCCGCGGCCCCTACACCTTCCGCGGCTACTACCTGGCCCCGGAACACAACGCCCGCGTGTTCGACAACGAGGGCTTCTATTACTCGGGCGACGTGGTGGTGGCCGACGAGCGCGGCTACCTGCGCGTGGTCGGCCGGGTGAAAGACCAGATCAACCGCGGCGGCGAGAAGATCGCCGCCGAGGAAATCGAACACCTGCTGCTGCAACACCCGAACGTAGCCCAGGCCGCGCTGGTGGCGATGCCCGACGCGATGCTGGGGGAGAAGAGCTGCGCCTTCATCGTGCCGCATGGCGACGGTCTGAAGTCGGTGGCGCTGCGCCGCTTCCTGCGCGAGCAGAGCGTGGCCGACTACAAGCTGCCCGACCGTTTCGAACTACTAGACACCCTGCCGCTGACCCACGTCGGCAAAATAGACAAACAAGCGCTGCGCGGCATGCTGGCCGCCGCGGCCGGAGCCTGAACACCATGAGCATTCCCAAGCTGAACGCCTACCCGCTGCCGCAAGCGGCCGACTTCCCCGCCAACAAGACCGCCTGGCGCGTGGAGCCCAAGCGCGCCGCGCTGCTGATCCACGACATGCAGCGCTACTTCCTCGCCTTCTACGGCGAGGACAGCGCGCTGGTCGAGGAACTGGTATCCAAGGTGGAGGCGCTGCGCCGCTGGGCCGACAGCCACGGCGTGCCGGTGATCTACACCGCGCAGCCCACCGAACAGAAACCGGAAGACCGCGCGCTGCTGAACGATATGTGGGGGCCGGGCCTGACCACCGCTGATCCGGCGGTGCAAGTGGTGACACCGCGGCTAGCCCCGCGCGAGCAGGACACCGTGCTGGTCAAATGGCGCTACAGCGCCTTCCAGCGCAGCGACCTGCAGGAAAGAATGCGGGCCTGGGGCCGCGACCAGCTGGTGATCTGCGGCGTCTACGCCCACATCGGCTGCATGATGACCGCCTGCGACGCCTTCATGCGCGACATCCAGGCCTTCATGGTCGGCGACGCGGTGGCGGACTTCAGCGAGGAAGAGCACAAGATGGCGCTGCGCTACGTGGCCACCCGCTGCGGCGCGGTGATCGCGCAGTCCGACCTGGCGGTTGCCGGCGGCGACGCCGCGCTGACCCGGGAATGGCTGAAGGCCCAGGTGCTGACCGTGCTGGAAGACGGCGACGACAGCCTGGCCGGCGGCGACAACCTGCTGGATTACGGCCTGGACTCCATCCGCGTGATGGAGCTGGTGGCGCAATGGCAGAAGCTGGGCCTGGAAATCGGCTTTGAAGATTTGGCGCAGGACCTGACGCTGGACGGCTGGTGGGCCGCCATCCAGGCCAAGCTGCCGCAGGAGGCCTGATCATGGTCGGACTGGATTTCACCGGCCAATGCGTGTGGGTGACCGGCGCGGCCCAGGGCATAGGCCAGGAAGTGGCGCGCCGCTTCGTCGAGGCCGGCGCGCGCGTCGTGGCGCTGGACTTGCAGTTCCAACAACCGGCCGCCCATTGCGGCGTGATGCGCGAGCTGCCGCTGGACATCCGCGACGCCGACGCCGTGGCCGCGCTGTGCCGCCGGCTGGCTGAAGAGGACGCGCTGCCGGACGTGCTGGTCAACGCCGCCGGCGTGCTGCGCCTGGGCGCGTTCGACGCGCTGTCGGTCGACGACTGGCAGCAGTGCTTGGCCGTCAACGTCAGCGGCCCGTTCTACCTGCTGCGCGCGCTGATGCCGCACTTCAAGGCGCGCCGCGCCGGCGCCATCGTCAACGTCGCCTCCAACGCCGCCCACGTGCCGCGCATCGACATGGCCGCCTACGGCGCGTCCAAGGCGGCGATGGCCAGCCTCAGCCACAATGCCGCGCTGGAGCTGGCACCGTACTGCGTGCGCTGCAACGTGGTCTCGCCCGGCTCCACCGACACGCCGATGCTGCGCGGCATGTGGCAGGACGAGCACGGCGCCGCCCGCACCATCGCCGGCAAGCCGGAAGCGTTCCGCCTGGGCATCCCGCTGGGCAAGTTGGCCACCCCGGCCGACGTCGCCGGCGCGGTGCTGTACCTGGCTTCCGACCTGGCCGGCCACGTCACGATGCAGGACATCGTGGTGGACGGCGGCGCCACCCTGGCCGCCTGAGCATGCGGCCCGCACGACAGGGAGAGGCTGGACGCGCCGTCGGCGCGCGGCCGCCCTGTCGCCGACATCGGGGCCAGGCCTTGACGCCGGCCCTGCCGCAAACGACGGGCTGAATCCGCGGCTCGTTTGCGGATCATCCTGTGGAGAACATCATGACAACGCTTGCCAGGCCGGACCACGGCCTACTCGCGCCCGAACACGGCCACGCGCCGCCATCCAGCCAGGCCGATTACCGCTCGATGGCCAGCCCCGCCGAACTGCTGCGCAGCCTGCCGGCCAGCGCGCGCGCCAGCGCCTCGGTCCACGCCGGCCGCGACGCGGTGAAGCGCGTGCTGAGCGGCGACGACCCGCGCTGGCTGGTGGTGGTGGGGCCCTGCTCCATCCACGACCCGCGCGCCGGACTGGACTACGCCGCCCGGCTGGCTGAGCTGGCCGCCGAACTGAACGACACGCTGCTGATCGTGATGCGGGCCTACTTCGAAAAACCGCGCACCAGCGTGGGCTGGAAGGGCCTGATCAACGACCCCTACATGGACGACAGCTACTGCGTGGACGAGGGCATGCACATCGCCCGCCGCTTCCTACTGGCCGCCGCCGAGCTGGGCCTGCCGCTGGCCGGCGAGGCGCTGGACCCGATGTCGCCGCTGTATCTGGCCGACCTGTACAGCTGGATGGCCATCGGCGCGCGCACCACCGAATCGCAGATCCACCGCGAGCTGGCGTCGGCGCTGGACAGCGCGGTGGGCTTCAAGAACAGCACCGACGGCTCGCTGGACGCGGCGCTGAACGCCATCGTCTCCGCCAGCGCCCCGCACGCCTACCTGGGCATGGGCAAGGACGGCCGGGTGGCGGTGGTGAACAGCCGCGGCAACCCGCACTGCCACCTGGTGCTGCGCGGCGGCGGCGGCCGGCCCAACTATGATTCGGTGAGCATTGCGCTGGCCGAACAGGCGATGAAGAAGCACGACATCCCGCCGGCCATCATGGTGGACTGCGCGCACGCCAACTCGTGGAAGCAGCACGCGCTGCAGCCGCGCGTGCTGGCAGACGCGGTATCCCAGATCCGCCACGGCAACCGCAGCATCCGCGCCTTCATGCTGGAAAGCTTCATCGAGCCCGGCAACCAGGCCATCCCGGCCGATCTGTCGCAGCTGCGCTACGGCTGCTCGGTGACCGACCCCTGCGTGGACTGGCACACCACCGCCGACATCCTGCGCGACGCCCGCGCCAAGCTGCGGCCGCTGCTGGCCGGCTGAGCCCCGCCCGCCTGTCCGATGCCGGCGTCCGCTCACTCTCCGCCCAAGCGGCGGCGGGCGTCGACAAAGCTTTCGCGCCTGACGCCGCTCACTTCTTTTTCCCACAACGGGTTCAAGGGCAGATGGTAGCCGCTGTCCTTGGCTTGCTTCACCAGCTCGGCCAGCTCCTCCTTGTTCGCGATCACGCATATTTCGTCGAAGCGGCCGATCCTGGCCGGCAAGGCGAAGGTGGCGGGGTAATTCGCGTCCGGGTCCGTCGCCGGGCTGCCGGAATCGGCATTGTGGTGCACCACGCGCTCGCCATCGCCGACCAAGGCCTGGTTGATGACGGGAATCATGTCGCGGATGCGCGCCGAGGCATTGCCGATTTCCGCATCCTCGCGGCGATAAAAGCTCTTGGGATTCAGATAAGCGTCCAGCAGGCCGGCATTGGCCGGAATCCCGCGGTAATGGTCGATCCGGTCGCGGAAGACCTGATGCGCGACATCCGGCACCGGCAGATTGTCCTGCGGCCCGACATCGCTCAAATGCGGGCCGATGAGCAACAAGTCGTAATCGGCGGTGAGGGGTTTCGCATCGGCGTTGGGCGCCAACACTTCAATCGGCGCGCCATCGTGGCGGATCTCATACGCCTCCTCGCCGCCGGACTTGCGCGCCGCCTCGAAGACATATTCCTTGCCGCTGGGCGCTTTCGCGGTGAACGTGCGCACGCCTTCAGCGTTTTCCCGCGACAGATCGTTCAGCACGCCGGCCTGCAGCAGGCTGGACAGGCGCGAAGCGGAGATCGTCAACGGCACCGCCGCCGCGTCGCCGTCGCGGATGCACTGCCGGGTTTGGGAGTTGAATTTGGCGATGCGGTCGGCTGAAGCGTTTTCCAGCTTGCTGAAGCGCTGGTCGACGCAGATCAATCCGGCCTGCGCGCCCCAGGACGCGCTTTTGCCCTTGATGTGAAAGCCCTTGGTGGGATGCCCGGTTTCGATCAGCTCGGTGGCCAGCCTATCCACCGGCCGGATGCCGATGATGCAGTTATGCTCGCGCGCGACCTGCTGCAGCGGAATCAGGTGCGAGGCGACCATCCCGGTTTTGTCCTTCACCGCCTCAACCAGCCCTCCCAGGCCCAGCGGCTCGCCGCTTGCGCCCGGCGCCTGGTTCGAAATGGAATCCAGCTGGGATTGGCCGACATTGCCCGGCGTGATCGCCGCGCGATTGAATTGAATGGTCATGTGGTTTGGACTCGCAAATTGCCGACAACTCGATGGGACATGGCGCGCGCCGCCAGCCGACCGGCTTGGCCGGAAGCCGCCGCGCGCCAGCGGAGACAATGGCGGCAACATATCAGCCGGCGCGGCGACCGGCTTTCAGAAAACCGCATATCCTTCGGTTTTTGACACTGCGATGCCGCGCGGGCCGGCTATTCCAGGCTGCGGTCGCGCAGCTCCGCCACCGCGGCCTCCAATTGCGCCTTCTGCTCGGCGTCGCCGAAACAGTCTTCCGGCAGCAGCTGCGCCAGCCGGCCAAGCGCGTGGGCAAGCCGATACTGCTGCTCGGGAGCCACCGGCGGCAGCGCTTCCGCCACGCTGTCCGCGTTCACCCATACCTGCTCCAGCAGCGACACCACGCCGCGCAGCAGGGTCTCGCCGTCCAGGGTCGGCAAGTCCAGCGCCGCAGCGGCCTGGTCGCAATGGGCCTCCAGGCCCAGGATGCGCAACAGCTGCCGGAGGTCGCCGATCACCGCGGCCAGATGGCTGCCGACGATGGCCTGGCCGCTGGCCGACAGCTCGTAGGACAGCACCCGCAGCATGGTGCGCAGCTTGCGTTGCCGCCCATCCCGCTCGCCCAGCGACGCCAGCCACTGCGACAGTTTCTGCCGGGACGCTCCGGCGCGGTGGTAAAGCCGCAGCAGTTCCTGGCGCAAGGCCGGCGTCGTCGCGCCGTACTCCAGCGCGCCGAATAGGGACAAGGCCAGGGTGTCGTCGGCGGTCAGCGCCGCCAGCGCCTCTTCCATGCGGCGGCGCAGCTTGGCGTCCGGCCTGCCCTTGGCCAGCCAGGCGGCCAGCTGCAGGGCCATGCGGCCCGGGTCCGGGGTCTGCGCCTGCATCGCGGCCAACAGTTGCGGCGCGCGCTGCCAGTCTTGCGGGCCGCTCAACAGGCTGTCCAGATCGGCGGCCTCCACCGCGGCCAGCTCCGCCACCAGCTTCTGTGCCAGCACCCGGCCGCGCGCGCCGTCCTGGCCGATGCCGCCGCGCCGGTTGTCGCGCAAGCGTCCTCCCAAGGCGAAGCCCAGGTCTTCCTGGGTCTCGGTCAGCGCGTCGCTCTGAAATTCCAGCAGCTCGGCCTGCGCCAGCGCCAGCACCGACTCCGCCGCCGGCGGCCTGCCCATCGGCTGGGCGGCGATGCCGTCGTCCACCCCGCCCAGCGCCGTTCCCGCCGTCACCTGGTCCAGCCTAAGCATGGGCCGCCTCCCGGGCATCGCCCCTCAGTTGCTCCAGCACCCGCGCCTGATGCGCGGGCGTGTCCAGGTGGATGCGCACCAAGCCGTTGTCCAGCCTGGCCTGCCCGACGGACAGCGCGGCGTCAGCCAGCACCGCCACCCCAGGCACGTCGGCGTAGGCCTGCTCCGCCGCCCTCAACGCCTGCGGCGCGACATGCAGATTGACGCTGCCGCGCGGCAGCAGCCGCGCCACCTGGCGCTCCACCCGGCGCAGCAGCAGCTCGCTTTGATCACAGTTTCCCAACAATGCCTCCAGCACTCCGGCAGTGATGCCGCGCCAGCGCAGGGCCAGCTGGCGCGCGATCAAGCCTTCCATTTCCTGTTCGCAGCACAGCCAGCGCACCGCGTCGGCCACCGCCTCTTCCCGCGCCAGGACCGCTTGGCGCTCGCCCTCGCGCCTGGCGGCCTCGCGCAGCGCGTCCGCGTCGAGCCGGGCCTGTTCCAGTTCGGCCTGGGCCTGGCGGCGCAGGGCATCGGCGTCGTCGCGCGCCGCCGCCCTCTCCGCCTCCAGCGCGGCGGAGATGTCCTGCCTGGCCGCCAGCTCGGCGGCCGAAATCACGGTTGCCGCCGGCAATGGCCCCGGCAGAACCGCCACGGGGATTTGCAGCGGATTATTCATAGCCACCTCGACAATTTTTGCAGCGCCGGCTCAAGCGGCGCCGCCGGCGCGGCCTGCGCGGAAGGCGCCCACAGCAGGCGGCACAAGCGCAGCGACGGCTCGGCCGCGTCCGCCAGCCAGGCGGCGCCCAACGCGCGGGCGGCAGCCGGCAGTTCGGCCGGCGCCAGCTCCGCGGCGGCTGCGCCCCGGGGCAGCAGCGCCTGCAACTGCGTCTGCGCGCGCGCGTCCAGCACAGCCGACAGCGCCTCGCGGTAAGGCTTCAACAGCAGATAATCGGGGCAGCGCAAGGCCCACAGGCCCAACGCCGCGCACAGCGCTTCGCGGCGCATGTCGTCCTCCAGCAACGCCTCCGCCAATGGCGACCGCTCGGGCGCGCCGCCCGCATGGCCCAGGCGGCTGGCGATCAGGCGGTCCAGCGCCGGCCGCGTCAGCGCCTGGCCGGCATAGGCGGCCCGCCAGCCGGCCAGGCCCAGCTTGTCCCACCAGCCATCGGCCATTTCCCGGCCCGGCCGCCGCCACAGCGCGTGCAGCCGCCGCAGAGCCGGACTCATCCGACGGCCTCCGGCCGGCGCCGCCACCACAGCGCGGCGAGACACAGGCCGCCCAGCGCAAGGGTTCCCCCTCCCGCGGCGATGGGCAGCCAGGGAATGGACCGCGCCTTCGGCTCTGCCGCGGGCTGGTAGCGATATTCCGCCCGTTGCAGGGTGATGCTGATGCGATCGGCGGCCAGGCCGGGGATGCCGTCCCGCACCAGCGCGCGGATTTCCGGCTCGCGCGCGGCCAGGTTGACCTCCGGGCTGTACTTGATGAACACCGCGGCCGACGCCGGCGGCGGCGCTTCGCCGTCGACGCCGCGCGGCTCGGCCACCGACACTTCGGCTGCGACCACGCCGTCCATGCTGGACAGCATCTTTTCCAGTTGCTGGCTCTTCAGATAGCTGAGCTTGGCTTCCTCCTGCTCCGGCGACGACACCAGCTGGCCGCTGGGGAACAGGTCCTGCATGGTCACCGTCTTGCGCCGCGGCAGGCCGTTCTGGCGCAGCACCTCCACCGCGTCGACGAAGCGGTCGCGCTCCACCTTCAGCGTCACGCCGTCCTTGGCCGTTTCCTTGTCGGCGGGGATGTGGTTGTACATCAGCAGCGCCAGCATCTGGTTGGCCTCGCTCTCGTCCAGCTTGCTGTAGAGCTCGCTCTTGCAGCCGGCCAGCAGCAAGACGCTCAGCAGCAGGACCCAAGGCGCGATTTTCATTGCATGCTGACCAGCTTGTTGATCGACTGGGTCAGCGAGCCCGCCACTTTGGCGGTCAGCTCGGAGCCGACGGTGAGCTCGCTGAGCGCGCTCTGGGCGGCGAACAGCGCATCCGGCGAATCGGCGGCTTTCTGGCTGTCCAGCAAGGCCGCGAAACGCTGCTGGGAAGAGGCGTCGGGCGCCGGCGCCTCGCTCTGCCCCAGCGGAGTAAGGGCGGCGAGGGCGTGGGAAATGGCTTCTATGCTCATGATTTTTCCTCCGAGGAAGTCGCGTTCAGCAAGGCGCGCAACGGGGCGCAATCGTCGTCCGGCAAGGCGGCCAGCCGGGCGGCGGCGGCCCGGCGGCGGCCCAGGCCGAACAGCAATACGGCCTCGCAGCGCGCCAGTTGGGCTGGGTCGTCCAGCCAGTCGGGCAAGGCGGCCAGGATGTCGTGCATCTCGGCCCGCAGGCCATGGTTGACGGCGGCGAAGCCGGCCTCGATCACCAGGCGGGAAATGGGGGGTTCTGCGCGCATGCTCGTCATCCGATCTTGGAGATGATGCCCATCATCATGTCCTTGACCGCCTTCATCACCGAGCTTTCGTAACCGATCATCACCGAGTACTGCTGCAGCGCGTACTGCGACTTGAGCATGCTTTCCGGGTTGTTCTGCACATCGCTGTTCATGGCGGCCTCCGCGTTGCTGGCCGCCTGCGATATCTGTCCGCCGATCTGGGAGACGATGGAATCGATGTTCATGGAGGGCTCCTTGGCTCAAAACAGCAGGGACGGCGCGAGCGGCACCGTCGGCGCCTCCCGCCTGACGTCGCTGGGCGACATGCGGAAATGGCGGCGGAAGCTGTCGGAAAAGTGCGCCGGATTGCCGAAGCCGGACTCCAGCGCCACGTCGATCACTTTTTTGGTGGTGGTTTCCAGCAAGCCCCTCGCGTACTCCAGCCGCTGCGCCAGCAGCCAGTGCTTGGCCGACACGCCGTACTTTTCCTTGAACAGCTGGTTGAACTTGCGCAGCGGCAGCCCCAGCGCGTCGGCGTAGCGGGCCACCGGCCACGGCTGCAGCCGGTGGCGGTGGATGAAATCGAACAGGTCCAGGTCGGCGGCCACCAGGTAGCGCAGCAGGGCCGCGCAGTATTCGCCGTCCACCGCCAGGCAATACGACAGCACGAAGCGCAGCATCGCGCAGCGGTCGGCCTCGGCCAGCTGCCCCGCCGCGCGCAGCACCCCTTCTTCGGCGGGGATGTTGCGGGGGATGTCCAGCATCGCGCCGCGGCCGCCGGCCGGCAGCAGCTGCTGCATGTCGCGGTAAACCAGTTGCAGCTCCATGGCGGAAACGGGGTAGGCCCGCCCCGCCGCCGACAGCTGCGGCGTCGCCGTTCCCGCCATCAGCAACAGGCTGGGGCCGAGAACCGGATAGCTTTGCCCGGCAACGCGTACCATGTCGTCTTCCGTTGTCAGGATGATGTGCAGACAAGTCATCGCGCGCTCCTTTTGTTCACCATGTGGCCATCATCGCGCCGGGATCCAGCCAGCTCCATCAGGTCATCACCTGAGTTGGGCGGCCGCGCGATGCCGCCTATGCCAGACGGTGTCGACCACCCGCATCGCCGCCAGGCAGGCCAGCCGCTGGCGCTCCAGCTTGGCGTAGGCGGCGGCGCTTTGCGGCTGGCGCTGCCTCAGTCCCAGATCGGCGGCCTCCGCGGCCAGCGCGGCCAGCAGTCGTCCCAGATCGCGGCCGTTCGGGTCGGCCGCCAATGTGTCTTCCAGTTCGGTCAAGGTATGCATGCAAACTCTCCGTTCAGCCGTGCAAGGGCAGGAACACCAGTTGTCGATTGCCGGCGATGGAGACGCCGGCCGGCGTGATCGCGACGATGCGCATGCCGCGCTTGAGCGGGCTGCCGGGCTGCAAGCGCATGCCGTTGGCCAGCTCCAGATAGGGCGCCCGGGCATTGCCGCCCACCCCGGAGATGGCGGCGGGCAGGTAGTCGGCCGGCTGGGCGGTGCTGGCGGCGCTGATGAAGCGGAAGCGCCCGCTCTTGCCGGCTTCGGCGTTGAACCGCCCCAGCAGCGCGTCCAGAGCGGCCTGGCGCGCGGCGTCCAGCTGTCCGGACAGCACCCAGCCCTGATCGGTTCTGGCCGCGCTCAACCCGGACAGCAACCCGGCCTGCCGCAAGCGGGCCAGCAGCGCCGCCAGGGCGTCGGCGCCGCGATCGGTGAAGCGCCAGCCCTGCAGGCCCGGCAATTGATCCAGCGCGGCGGAAAGCTCGGCGAAACGGGCGTCGCTCTCCACCTGGCCGTCGATATCCGCCCGCCCCTGCGCGTCCAGCGACACCGTGACGTCCGGATAGCCGTAGCTGCCCAGCAGCGCGCGCACCGAGCGCCGCAATTCGTCGTCGCACACCGTTTCCTGGCGCAGGCGCACGCCTGCGGCGCGCAGCCTGGCGGTCAGCGCGGACAGCTTCTCGCTGCTGCGGCAGCGCCCGGACAGCCGCAGCCCGCCGCCGTCCAGCCAGCGCGCCGACAATCCCGGCTCGGCGGCCAGCGCCTGCGGCAGCCAGACCCGCGGCCCGGGGGCCGCCGGCGGATCGGCGGGCATCGCCGCCCAGGCCAGGGCCGCGGCCAGCGCCAGCGTGGCGGCCAGGATGATGGCGGCGGAACGCTTCAGGTTCCCGCGCGGCGACGCCTTCGGCGCGCCCAATTCGGCGTCGGCCGGCCCCAGCACGAAATGCAGCCCCGCCATGTCTATCGCCGCATTCGGCGGCAAAGGTCCGGGCGGATGGCTGCGGCCGCCTACCCAGCAAGGGGTCCGGCTGCCGAGGCTGACCGCGTCGGCCGAGACTTCCAGCGTGGCGACGGCGCCGCCTTCCAGCGGCAGCGAGAGGTCGCTGTCGCCGCCGCCTACCGTGAACGGGCCGAGCGGCAGAAACAGCTCGCGTCCGGCCAGCGGGCCGTTCAGCAGCTTGAGCTTGAAACTGGCGTCCATGATCGTTTCCCCTATAGCTGCCGCGGCTCGGCCTTGATCAGGAACAGACGCACCACATTGCGCTCGCTCTTGGTCGTGCTGCGGAACAGGCCGCCGATCAGCGGCAGATCGCCCAGCAATGGAATCTTGCGCACGCCCTCCACGCTTTCGTCCTGGACAAAGCCGCCCAGCAGCAGCGCCTGGCCCAGATTGAGCCTGGCCTGGGTGGCGATCTCGGCGTTCTGCACCTGCGGCAGCGATTCGGCGCGGCTGATCGGCTTGTCCTGGCGGCCATCCTGGATGTTGAGGGTGAGCAGAACCTTGTCGCCGTCGGTTTCGTGGATCAGCCGCGGCGTGACGCGCATCAGCGCTCCGGCCGTCACCGACTCCAGCTTGGCGTTCTTCTCGCTCACCAGCTTGGTGTAGAAAGTGACGCTGCGGTCCAGCACCGCCTGCACATTGTCCAGCGTCACCACCGACGGGCGGGAGACGATCTTGGCCTTGGACTTCTGTTCCAGCGCGGAGAGCCGCAGCATGAAGTTGCCGGAGTTGGACACCAGCGACGAGAAGCTGTCGGATGCCAGGCCGCCATCGCTGTTGAAGCTGACCGTGCCGCCGCCGATGCGGGCCGATCCGGACCAGTCGATGCCCAGCTCGTTGATGTCGGCGGCGTCCACATCGATGATGGCCACCGATATCTCGATCAGGCCCGGGCGGCGGTCCAGCTTGGGAATCAGGTCGGCGTACAGCGGCATGTTCTTCTTTCGGTCGCGGACCAGCACCGCGTTCTGCCGCGTGTCGGCGGAAAACATCGGCAGCCCGCTGGCGTCGGCGGGCGCCGGCGTCTTGTTGTCGGGCAGCGGCAGCGCCCTGCCCTGCGCCATCTCGCGCAGCACCGACACCACGCCGGGCACCACCACGTTCTGGCTGCGGTAGGCGTAGCTGCTGTCCCCGGCGTTGGCGTACTTGAGCGGATAGATGGCGATGGTTTCCTTGTTCTGCTCCTGGTTGAGATTCTGCTCGTCCAGCTGCTTGGCCAATGCCGCCACCCGGGTCAGGCACACCGGCACGCCGTTGACCTGCAGCGCGTTGGCGCCGCCCACCTGGCGCAGCCGGCAGGCGGCGCCGTCCAGCAGGCGGCTCTGGCGGATCAGCCCCTCCAGTTCCGTCCCGCTCAGATAGGCCGGCGTCAGCAGCGCCTGGTCCATCTCCTGCGCCTTGTAAACGTACAGCGTGTTGCCGTCGTAATACGGCAGCAGCTGATACAGCCGCGACAGCTCGGACAGCGCCTTGCCGCGCGGGCTGTCGCTCAGCTCCCCGGCATAGGCCTCGGTAATCCTGGGGCTGACCACCACCGGCAAGCGGTAGTTGGCGCCCATGTCCTTCAGCACCGAGGCCAGCGGCGTATTGCGGCTGGAAACGAAAAAGGGCGGTCCGCGCCAGGGAATGGGTTGGGCCGCGGCGGCGCAGGAGGCCAGCGCGCCGGCCATCAGCAAGGGCAGGCATTTCATGCGTATCTCCCGGCAATCGGCAAAACAAGGGGGGGAGCGCGGTCACGCCCGGCCAGCAGCGCCGCCAGTGCCAGTTGTTGCTTGAGCAGCAGGTCGAACTCCACCTCGGTCAGCCGTTCGGGAAAACGGCGCAGCAGCCACAGGCGGTCGTCGGCCAGGTATAGGGCGTCGTCGCAGGCCTCAGGGGTGGAGGCCAGCAGCAGGCAGGCTTCCGGCGCTTGCGATACGGGCCGATCCAGGGTCAGCGCCACGGTCAGCCCCGCGTCGAAGCTGCGCGCGCGCGCATGGCGCTCGCCCAGCATGCCGGTGGCGACCGACCCGGCGGCGGACCAGCGCGGCTGTGCCAGGCGCGCGGCCAAACTGCGCAATGCGGAATGGGGATCGAGTGCTTTTTTCATGCCCCCATGCTGCCAACAGGCGCTATCGTGAAATATCCGGCCTACACCTGAATTTCACGCCGCGCCGCTCCACGCCGCCTCCCGGCGGGGGCGACGGCGGCGGCATGCCGCGCAAGAGAAACGATGGCTTGATGGCTCACGGATATAAACCTAATTGGGCATGTCAAAGAACTTATTAATGACTATGATTTGCCCCATAGGCTTATTGTGAATTCTGCTGCCGCAGAGAAAATTTCAATTAAAATTAACACTTTATTTACAAGGCCTAGCCAGATGAGTTCACTCCCCCTGCGCGTCCTTATCGTTGAAGACCACTCGCTGCTGATAGACGGCATCCGCTCTTTGCTGGCGGACCGGCCGCGTTACGAGGTTGTCGGGGCCGTATCCGACGGGCTGGCCGCCTACGAAGCCTGTCAACAGCTCAATCCGGATTTGGTGCTGCTGGATCTGGGCTTGCCAGGCATGGACGGCATCGATGTGATTCACCAGTTGCGCCGGCGTTGGCCGGCGCTGCGCGTGGTCGTATTCACCGCGTCGAACGAGGAGCACCGCGGCCGCGCCGCGCTGACCGCGGGCGCGCTGGCCTATGTGCTCAAACAGAGCCCGCAGCAAGTGCTGCTGGCCGCGCTGCAGCACGCGGCGCTGGACAAAACCTATATCGACCCCGCCCTCAAGCTGGAAACGCTGGACACCACCGAGCGCACCCTGGGGGAGACGCCGCTGACGCTGCGCGAGCGCCAGGTGCTGAAACTGGTGGCCGAAGGCCGCCGCAACCGCGACATCGCCGAGCTGCTGTCCATCAGCCTGAAAACGGTGGAGACGCATCGCCTCAACCTGATGCGCAAGCTGGACGCGCACAACGCCGCGGAGCTGAGCAACTGGGCCCGGCGGCTGGGCGTGCTGGAGTTCTGAGCCCTACAACACGCTGTCTATCAATCTTCCCAGCGCCTGCCACGCGTCTTTGCGCAATCCGGCCCCCTGCTGCAGCTGCGCCTCCCAGTGCTCCACCGCCTCGCACACCAGATGCAGCCCGGCCTGGCCCGCCAGCCCCTTGAGCGCATGCAGCAGATCCAGGCTGGCCGCCTGATCCTGCGCCGCCACGGCCTCGCCCAGGCGCAGATAGCGCTGGCGCAAATCCTGCTCCAGCCGCCGCAGGAAATCCGGGTCCCGCGCCAGGATGGGCTGGTCGCAGCCAGCGTTGGGCTCCAGCTCCATGCCGCGCGTCAGCTGCAGATCGGCGACGAAGTCCAGCACATGCGCCAGCATGGCCGGCGTCACCGGCTTGGTCAGATATTCGTTGAAGCCGGCGGCCAGCAAACGCTCCCGCTCCCCCGGCTGGGCATTGGCGGTGAGCGCCACGATGGGGCAATCCGGGTCCAGCATGCCGTTGGCTTCCTCGCGCCACAGCGCCGTCGTCTGCCCGCCTGACAGGCCGGGCATGCGCATGTCCATCAGCACCACGTCGAAAACATGCGAGCGCCCCAGCGCCAGCGCGTCCTCGCCGCTGGACGCCTCCATGGTGTGGTGGCCCTGCAGGCGCAGCATGCGCCCGACAATGTCGCGGTTGGTGTCCACGTCATCCACCACCAGCACCTGCAGCGACCAGACCGAGACCGGCACGTCGCCGTCGTCCACCCGCGAGCCCGGCGTTCCGTCAGGGTCCAGCCACTGGCGCAGCCGCGCCGGCAGATACGCCAGCTCCGGCGCCTCCAGCGCCGCGTTGGCGCCCGCTTCCGGCCGATAGCCCCAGGCGCGCAACTGCTCATGCAGGCGCTCCGGGGCGACGATGGGGCCAAGGTCCGGCACCATGTCGGCGCACACCTCGCCCAGCGGCAGCTCCAGCTGGAAGCAGGCGCCGCGGCTGGCCGGCGTCAGATACAGGTCTCCGCCCAGCAAGCGCGCGAGGCTGCGGGCGATCGGCAAGCCCAGGCCGCTGCCGGAAACATGGTTGTCCAGCTGATGGAAGGCGGAAAACACCTCGGCCCGCTTTTCTTCCGGGATGCCCGGCCCGGTGTCGTGGACGCTGAAATACACCCGCCCCTCCATGCTCCAGGCGCGCAGGACGACGCCGCCGCTCGAGGTGAACTTGACGGCGTTGCCCAACAGATTGATCAGGATCTGGCGCAGGCGCAGGCCATCGGTATGCAACCGCCGCGGAAAGCTGGTCGCCGCCTCGGTCTGCAGCGACAGCCCCTTCTCCAGCGCCTGCAGCTGCACGGTGAGCATGGCCTGGTCTATCAGTTCCAGCGGGTCCAGCAAGGCGGGCGTCACCACCATCTGCCCGGACTCGATCCGCGAGAAATCCAGCAAATTGTTGATGATCTCCAGCAGATGGCCGGAGCACTTCAGCGCGGTGTCCACCAGATCGTGCTGGCTGGCGGTGCCGCCGGTGCGGTTGAGCAGCATCAGCGCACCCACGATGCCGTTCAGCGGCGTGCGGATTTCATGGCTGATGCTGGTGAGCTGCTCGCTCTTGTTGGCGCTGGCGCGCTCGGCCCGGTACCGGGCCTCCTCCAGCGCCGTCGTGCGCTCGGCCACCTTGGCCTCCAGCTCGGCGTACTGCGCCTGCACCACGTCCAGCAGGCGGTTGTAGGCGCAGGCGATCTGCCCCAGCTCGTCCTCGCCCGCTTCCGGCAGGCGCTGCTGCGCGCTGACATCCGCCTGGGGACTGATGGTGCGGACGAAGTGGCTGAGCGTCCGGCCCAGGCTGCGCTGCAGCACCGCGTACAGCAGGCCGACCAGGGACACCAGCACCAGCAGCGCCATGGGCAAGTGCCGGGGCAGCGCCGCCAAGGCCCTGTCGGTCAGCACGTCCGCCGGATAGAGCAGCACCATGCGCCAACCCGGCGGCTCCACATTGGTGCAGATGGCGCGCACGCCCTCCACCCGCCGCGAATACGGCACCACGCAATCCGGAAGCGCAGCCGGCAAGCCGGGAGGCGTCCACGGCGGCAGCGGGGTCAGCGCCCGTCCCGCGCCATCCAGCCAGGCCAGCCAGCCTTCGTGCAGCACATCCAGCTTGTCCAGGCCGAAATTCATCGACAGTTGCACCGTGATGCCTATCAGGTCGTTGCTGGCGGCGTCCTGGGCGGCCACCACCATGCACCACTTGCCGCTGTACGACTGATAGGGGCGGCCCCAGAGCACGCCGTCGCGCACCGGCTGGCCGCGCAGGCTGCGCAGCTGGGACAAATGCCGCTGGCTTTCGATTTGATGCTTGGGGCCGTTGGCGCTGGACAGCACGATGCCCTTGTCCATCACCACGAAGGTATTGACCAGATTGCCCAGGCCACCGCTGCCGAAAGCCTCGACGAAGGCCAGCGCCCGCTCGACGCGCGGCGGCGCGTCCCGGTTCTTCTCGTCGAAAGGGATGTAGTAGGCGCTCAGGTAGCTGCCGCTGCCCACGCTCTCCGACAAGCCGCGCCAGCTGCTGAGCAGGGTGCGCACGTCGCGCGACACGCCTTGCAGCTCGGCGCTCTCCTGCGCGGCCCGGTTGGCGGTTTGCGCCTCCAGCCGCTCCACCAGCTCGCGGCGCGTGTCCTGATAGTCCAGAAACAGGGTCACGCCGGTGCCCAGCAGCCAGAACAGCGCGATGGCGCCGCTGAGAACCAGGGACAGGCGAAACGGCAGCGAGGCGCGCCAGGGCAGATTGGGCATGCTGATCCTAATCAAAGTCGGGCCGCCGGAGGCCGCGGGGAGCCGCCGGTAAAAAGCCGCCAGAATTGTTCCATGTCGCCAATGCCGCCCGCGGCGCGGCGCGGCCGGCGCGGCGCGGGCACGGCCGCGGCATCCGCCGCCGGCGCCGCGCCCGCCTCGCCCTTCAGGCCGGCGTAATGGGCCATGACCTTGCGGACATAGTCCCGGGTTTCGGCATAGGGGGGGATGGCGTTGCCGTAGCGCGCCACCGCGCCCTCTCCCGCATTGTAAGCCGCCAGCGCCAAGTCCAGGCGGCCGCCGAAACGATTCATCAGCCAGTCCAGATAGGCGGCGCCGGCCTGCAGATTGGCGCGGGGATCGTACAGCGCCGTCTGGCCGAAACGCGCCGCCGTGGCAGGCATCAGCTGCATCAGACCCACCGCTCCCTTGCCCGACACCGCCTCCGGCCGGTAGGCGGACTCCACCTGCACCACGGCGTGGATCAGCATCGGGTCCAGCGCATGCTGGCGCGCCACGTCGTCGATCAGCGGCCGATAGCGCTGGGCGGAAGACGGCAGCGGCTTGGCAGCGGCGGATGCAGGCTCAGCCCGAACCGCCGGCGCAACCACCGACGGCGCGGCTTCGGCCGGCACCGCGTACCATTGCAGCGCCTCCGCGCCGGCCGGCGCGCAAAGCAGCGGCCACAGCAGGACGCTATACAGTGGCTTCATCGTCGTCCTCCTCTTGCAAACGGTCGCGGATCAGGCTCAACACCTGCGCCACGGCGGCGAACAACGGCTCGGGAATGTAGTCGCCGGGCCGGGTGGACGCCACCAGCGCGCGCGCCAGCGGCACGTTCTCCACCACCGGAATGCCCTGCGCCTCGGCCAGCGCCACGATGCGCCGCGCCAACTCGTCCCGGCCATACTCCAGCACCTGGGGCAGCGGCGTGTCGTCGGCCTCGTAGCGCAGGCAGACGGCGATATGGGTGGGGTTGCGCACCACCACCGAGGATTTGGCCACCTTGCCGGCCAGGCTGCCGCTCTGCACCTCGCGGTGCAGCTCGCGCCGGCGCTGCTTGACCTCCGGGCTGCCCTCGGAATTCTTGAACTCCTGCTTGATGTCCTCGCGCGACATCATCAGCTGCTTGCGCAGCTGGTGGTGCTGCATCGCGTAATCCGCTACCGCGAACACCGCGGTGAAGGCCAGCAGCACCGCCCACATCCACTGCGCCATCTGCACGCACACCATCAGCCCGGCCTCCAGCCCGGCTTGCGGCAGATGGGCGAACGACGCGGCGTAGCGCTTGATCAGATAGGTGAAGGTCAGCCCCAGCACGCCGACCTTGAGCAGCATCTTGCCCAGCTCGAACAGCGTGCGTGCCGACACCATCTGCTTGACGTTGGACAAGGGGTTGATGCGCTCGCCCGACGGCATCAGCGCCTTGGGCGCGAACAAAAAGCCCGACTGGATCAGCCCGACCAGCAGCAAGGCCACCGTCAGCAATCCGGCCAGACCGAAAACGAAGCGCAGCATCAGCGCGGCCGTTTCACCGACCAGCTGCGCCAGCGCCGCCTGCAGCGGCAGATTCGACACCGCCACCGCCGACGCCATCAGCCCGCCCAAGCCCCGCAGCAGCGCCGGCCCTTCCGCCACCAGCCACAGCAGGATCAGCCCCAGCTGCGCCACCGCGGCGATTTCCTGGCTCTTGGCCACCTGCCCTTCTTCGCGGGCGTCGCGTATCCGCTTGGCGGTGGGTTGCTCGGTCTTCTCGCTCACCGTCCCGGCTCCAGCACGCGCGCCAGGCCGCCGTCGAAGCCTTCAAAGCTGGCAATGACGTCGGACAGGCCGAATTGCAGGCCGATGATCAGCATCAGCAAGGCCACCAGGCTCTTGATCGGCATCGACAGCGAAAACACGTTCAATTGCTGCACCGAGCGGTTGATCAGGCCCAGCGCCAGATCCACCAGCACCATCATCACCAGCGCCGGCATGGCGAAACCCAGCCCCAGCGTGTACAGCAGCTGCCACTGCCGCTGCAGCAAGGGGACGAACTGGC
This sequence comes from Chromobacterium sp. Ag138, assembly GCF_055181315.1. Classification (NCBI taxonomy): domain Bacteria; kingdom Pseudomonadati; phylum Pseudomonadota; class Betaproteobacteria; order Neisseriales; family Chromobacteriaceae; genus Chromobacterium; species Chromobacterium sp. Ag138. The sequence goes on along the minus strand of NZ_JBUPWA010000001.1, from coordinate 4,501,831 downwards.
TGGACCAGTGCCAGCCCATGCCCGGCGGCAAGTGCTGGTAGGAGGCGTACAGCGCCGACAGGAAGGCATGAAAGCCGCCCAGCGCCATGAACAGCACCGCCGCCAATTGCGAAAACAAGGCGCCCATCGGCGACGACTGTCCGCCGATCAGCGGATTGAGCACGCCGGCCATCGACGCGCCGCGCAGCGTGTCCAGCGCGAAGCCGGCCATGTCCACCGCCCAGAACGGGATGGCGGCGGAAAACCCCAGCAACAGGCCGACGGCGAGCTCGCTCGCCAACAGCAGCGCATAGGCGGCCGGCGCCTGGATCGGGTCCGGCAACGCCAGCTGCGCCAACAGCGGCAGCGCCGGCAAGGTGGCCATCAGCGCCAGCGCGTTGCGGATCAGCGCGCTGCCCAGCATCGAAGGGCTGAACAGCGGCAACAGCAGCATCGCCCCCAGCGGGCGCATCATCGCCGCGCCCAGCAACGGCCACCAGGGATTGAGCGAGTCCATGCTCAGCTTCCCATGCGCGAGATCAGATCGAAGCTGCGCTCGGCGTAGCGCAACAGCGCCTGGCCCATCCAGTGGTGGGTCAGGGCCAAGGTGATGCAGGCCGCCACCAGCTTGATCAGAAACGACACGGTCTGGTCCTGCACCTGCGTCAGCGCCTGCACCAGGCCGACCAGCACGCCGACCACCGACGCGACCACCACCACCGGCAGCGACAGCATCAGCACCAGCCACAGCAACTCGCTGGCCAACTGAACGATCTGGGCTTGTCCCATGCCACTCTCCTCAACGGTAGGACAGCAGCAGCTGGCCCAGCAGCCGGTCCCAGCCGCCCACCAGCACGAACACCAGCAGCTTGAACGGCATCGATATCGTCATCGGCGACACCATCATCATCCCCATCGCCAGCAAGACGTTGGAGACGATGAGGTCGATGGCGATGAAGGGCAGGAACAGCAGCAGGCCGATCTTGAACGCCTCGATCAGCTGGCTGACGGCGAAGGCCGGCATCAGCAGCAGCAGCGAATCGTCGCTCACTCGCGCGCGGACGGCTTCGGGCCAACTCTTGCGCGCCGTGTCGCGGAAAAAGCGCAGCTGCGCCGGCGCCGCGTGTTTTTTCAAAAACTGGCAGTACGGGTCCAGGGTGTCGTCAGACAGCCGCGCAAGCAGGCTGGCCTGCGGCTGGGCCGGCGAAACCGCCAGCTTGTCCTGCACCGCCATCCCCACCGGCGTCATGATGAACAAGGACAAGATCAGCGCCAGGCCGTAGAGCGCGATGTTGGGCGGAATCTGCTGGATGCCCAGCGCGTTGCGCAGCAGGGAAAACACCACCGCCAACTTGAGAAACGACGTGCCCATCACCACCAGCAGCGGCAGCAGCGATAGCGTCGCCAGCAAGGTGATCAGTTGAACCGGTTGGTCTGTGAGTGCCATGGTTGCGCTCCCGAGGAATCATGGCGCCCATTGTCTGCCCGGACCGTCCCTTCCCCCATCAGGCCAACACCTGAACCCGGCGGCCAGGCATCTGCCCGATGAACGCCGCCCCACCGCACACCCTGGCATTTCCCAGCGTCCGCCTGTCTGGTCGTTTTGCCAAAGATCGCCACTTTTTGCCAAAGCAGCGCGTCGCCGGACCTTTCACCATTGCCCTAGCCTGTCCAACCCATTTTTAAGAGCACGCCATGCAAACCCAACATCTGCTTGAGCAATTCGCCGCCGGCATCGGCATTCCGGGCGCCCGCTTCGATCATGATGGGCTATGCCAGCTGACCGTCGATTGCGACTTTGACGTCGCGATCCGCCAGGACAGCGACGATACCCTGACATTGATCGGCGTCGTCGCTCGCGACTTGCCTCGTGATCTTTCCCCTGCCATTCAAACCGAGCTGTTGGCTGACGCGCTCAACCCGCTGAAACGGCAGGCACCCGGCCTGGGCATCGAAGCCCAGACCCGCAGCCTGCTTCTTTACTGGACCCTGGAAGTCGCGCGCAGCGACCTGGCAGACTTCCATGACCGCTTTTCATTGCTGATCGAATCCATGCGCGACTGGCGAATGCGCCTGAGCCGGCACGGCGACGATCAGCCGCAGCCGCAGCCATCGCCCCACCACAATCTGGCCTGACAAGGAGACACCTCATGGAAGCCAAACTCTCCATTAAAATCGGCGGCCTGGGAGAAGTTAGCCACGCCGCGCAATTTCCCGGCTTTGAGAAAATTGGCCGCATGGACATCAATGGCCAAACCTATAAGATCGAATACCACGGCGAACAAGCCAGCGCGCAACGCGATGCGAATCTCGGCGTCGGCTCCCGCCTGAAAGAATTCATCGTCTCCGCCGGAGAAGATGCCAGCCTGTTTTCTCACCGTGCGAGCCGTCTTGCCCAAGCCCTCCCGTTCAAGGCCGAACTGCCCAAACCCGGCAGCGGCGAACCCATTCGCTGCGCGCTATACGGCGGCACGCATATTCGCGGGCAAATGAGTGAAAAGCTCACGCAACTGCAAGTCACTCAGGACGTCAAGCTCGAAACCATAGACGAGTACAACAGCGCGCTCGGAATCGCCTGGCCCCTCACTGCGGAGAGCTATTTCGACGCTCTGGACCGTATGGAAAACGGTACGCTTGCCGCCAACATCGATCCGGACAAGCTGGAGGCATTCGCCAAAGGCTATCCAGGCAACGCCCCTGAGGACCAGAAAATACAATGGCAACGCGATCGCTTGGCCGGCTGGACAGATTTTCTGCGCGACCACAGCGGCAAGTTGGATATTTTCAGCAAGCAGCAAGGCAAAAGCAATTCTGAAATCCATGCTTTTCTCGCCAAGAACACGCCGCCGGCTTATCTGGAGGCACTACAAGATCCTCGCACGAAAAAAAACGGCGAAGGCGACTTCACCACTTTCGCCAACCGGCTGGGACAACTCTCCGCGCTCCCGCGTCCCGAGCAAGGGCAGTTTCTCCAGGATCGCTTCACGCCCTTTGAACAGGACATCGTCGAGAAAGCGCTCAACACCGCCTTCTTCCGGCAGACCAGCAAACTGGGGCTGGAATACTTCCAGTCCTCAGGCGCCAAAATCGCCTTCGCATGGCAGGACTTCTCCGGAAAAGAGATGACGGATAGCGAGCTGCAGCGCAAGCCCTGGAAAACCGGCCAGACCCGGAGCGCCGACTTCAACGAACCCATCACCCTCTCGGAAATGCGCCACGTCGCGCGTCACCCCGAGCTGGACGTCACCCGCTTCAAACTAGCCTGACCATCCTTTCGCCTCATGCCCGGCCGTTATCATGCCGGGCATTTTCCGTCCTCGTCCGGCGCTGAAGCCTTCATCGCGCCGCCCCCCCGAACAGACCTCAGGTCTCGATTCCTCGCCCCTCCGCGCTGCAGCAAGATCAGGCCAACCCGGCACGCGGCAGGCATTTCGATAACGACGAAGCTGAATCCGTTAAAAAATACATGATAGGCAACTACAACAAAGACCATCCCCATCGTCATTAAGGGAAAAGCCTGCGCATCTTGAAATGCACAGGCTTTCATTCAATCAAGAATCCATTCACAACCGTTCCTTACACTTCAGCGCGCCATCCGATATACCCCGAAAGAAGCCTCTCCCTCACCGGGTTACCGGGTCCGGGAGGGCGCGTCCATGCCATCAACAGGGCCAGTCAAAACTGTCACCGCCCAGATACCCATCTTGTCGTCCGGCAATCCAGAGACTGAATATCGCTGCCCTGCAAGCCGATACTCATATCATCATTCAGGGTTTCAAAGCTGAGCACGCCATCCTTTTTCATCAGCAGTGCCGCGGAGTTTCCTACACGGACAGCGCCGCCTGCATCACGACCGTTGTAGTTAAAACTTACAACTCGACTGCCATTATTTTTGACAATGGAATCCGGCCTGTCATCATGACCGCAATAGCCCATGACCGCATAATCAAAACTGCCTTGCAGAAAATCAAGCAAGGCCTGATTGCCAAACACTCCGGCAGGAGCCTGGCCTCCGGCAAACTGAGCGTGTGTTTCCATGATGGAACGGGCGCCATCGGTGCAGGTGGTCCAGCCATCATCTTCCCTGGTTGCTTTCCCGGCATGATACGCATAAAAATGACCGTCCTTGATGCCATACACCATGGTGCAGCCAGACAGCGCCCCGCCGTTGATCAGCAGCGGGATATTTTCAGGAATATCGTCAAAATTTATCCTGATACCCAGCGTTCCCTTATCCCCATTATCCACCCCAATGATCTTCAAATCAGGCCCGAACGCATGCTTGTTGAAATAATTGCCATAGGGCGTGCCAGGCAGTTGCTCATCCGCCTTTGCATGCGCACCATCATAGACATACAATCCCTTTGGCCGGTCTTCACTCCGCAAAGGAAACTCGCTGCCGCCTGTCATATTGACATTCTTGTCATGCATGATGAAATCAAACTTGACCGGCAGCGTATCCAGCAATGATGAAGGGGCAACGATGCCGCAGCCCTGCAACGGCCGAATGCACCCATCCAGCACTTGTCTTTTATCAGAATCAAACCGTTCAGCTTCAGCAGGCGTGCAGGTATTCACAACATGGTTGAAGCGGGGATCATTTTTGAATTTATCCCCTGCATGGATATCCGCTGCAACGAAGCTTGCTGACACGTCTCTCCTTCTCGCCTGGACAAGCAGGTCCGCCAGTAGAGGAAATGACTTTTCTGCCATATCGCCGCCCATATTTTCCGCCAGGAAATCCTTAGCCTGACGCACCTGATTTGGATGAAGCAAAAAATCAATGCCCGTATAAACGACCAGATCGCCATTCTTATGCAAGCCGATATGCGCCTCCCCCAACTTGGCGCCATCCTTTCCCTTCAGCGCATTCAGGCTGGGAAAATTGGCATTGAATACATTCAAACCCGTTTCAAAAACACTCATACGACACACCTCCCTCCATCTCCCGCATCAAATACGGGAATTTACAGACAAGCCTGAATGCAGCAATGGCTTCACACTATCCAGCAGGGCATCGAAAGCCGAAACCACGATAGGTAGATCACATTTATTCCCAGGCAAAATCAGGTGCAGACAAAGGCAATTTTTTTCATTCAGGGACGCACCAGAGTCGTCATCTGGTTATGCCGCAAGGCTTGCAGCAGCAATGCGCATTCTTGGGCCGAGACGCATTCGCCCAGCTCCGCCAGCAAAAACCACCGTTCGCCATCCACGCAGCCAAAATGAACGAGAAAACGCTGTTCCAGCGTCAAAGTCATCACTTCTTGATCTTCCAGCATGACATGTCCCTGAAAGCCGATATGCGCCATCAAGGCCATGGCGCAGCCATGAAATCCGGACAAATCTTTCATATCATCCTTAATTTGTTTTCAAAACTCTCTGGCAAGAAGGCCCCGCTCGCGGCGGCAAGACCCGAAGAGGGGGACAGATGGCAATTCGAATTCTTGCATTGATGAAGTGAGGATCAACTCAGGCAAACACCTTAAGACCCGCGCAGCCGACCCCTGATCCGGCGTTGCGCTTCCTTGCCGCGCCGCCTGGATGGAAGCCAAGGCTCGACCTCAGGTATTCACCCGATATTCCCCCACCGGCCCCTGCCGCAAGATGCGGCCATAGCAAAGGGGAAGCCGTCATGGATCTGCAATGGCAAAGACAAACCGAGCTCTGGCTGCGCCTGATGGGCGAGAGCGCCATCCCGGCCGCGCTGCGGCTGTCGCTGCGCCAGGGGCAGGACATGTTCTATCTGGAATCGCTGGACGGGCGGGCACTGCTGTCGCTGGCGCGTCCGCTGCCGGAGGCCAGGCGCCGCCCCGCCTTGCTGCGCCTGCTGGCGCTGCTGCAGCCGGAGGCCGGCGACGGCGTTCCGCTGCGCGCCTGGCTCGCGCGCGGCTGCCTGTGGCTGGCCGCGACCATGCCGCGGGACAGCGGCGCCGAACAATGGGCCCGGATGTCCCGCCAGCAGCGCCGGCTGCTGGACCGCGTCGCGGAGGGCAGCCATGAAGCTCAATAACTGGCTGCAAGGCCTGCAGGCGCGCCAGGACGTAGTGCTGGCCGCCATGCTGCTGCTGGCCATCTTCATGATGATCGTGCCGCTGCCCACGCTGCTGGTGGACGTGCTGATCGCCATCAATCTGGCGTTGTCCATCACGCTGCTGATGATGGCGGTGTACATCCGCGAGCCGATGGAATTTTCGGCCTTTCCCTCGGTGCTGCTGATCACCACCCTGTACCGCCTGGCGCTCACCATCAGCACCAGCCGGCTGATCCTGCTGCAGCACGACGCCGGCGAGCTGGTCTACACCTTCGGCAACTTCGCCGTCGGCGGCAATCTGGCGGTGGGTCTGATCGTGTTCGCCATCATCACCATCGTCCAGTTCATCGTCATCACCAAGGGCTCGGAACGCGTGGCCGAAGTCAGCGCGCGCTTCTCGCTGGACGCGATGCCCGGCAAGCAGATGAGCATAGACGGCGACATGCGCGCCGGCATCATAGACGCCGGCCAGGCGCGGCAGCAGCGGCTCCTGGTGCAGAAGGAAAGCCAGCTCTACGGCGCGATGGACGGCGCGATGAAGTTCGTCAAGGGCGACGCCATCGCCTCCATCATCGTCATCCTGGTCAACATCTTCGGCGGCATCGCCGTCGGCGTGTTCATGCATGAAATGAGCGCCGGCGAAGCCGCCGCCACCTACGCCATCCTGTCGGTGGGCGATGGCCTGGTGGCCCAGATTCCGGCGCTCTTGATCTCCATCGCCGCCGGCATCATCGTCACCCGCGTGCCGGGAGAAACCCGCCGCAACCTGGCGCAGGAGCTGTCCTCGCAACTGATGCGCCAGCACCAGGCCTTGTGGATCGTGGCGGCGGTGCTGGCGCTGTTCGCCTGTCTGCCCGGCTTCCCCGCGCTGGTATTTCTGCCGATGGCCGCCATGGTGGCCGCCGGCACCGCCTGGGTGACCCGGCGGGCCAAGACCAGCGAGACGGCTGGCGGCTTCGGCAGCGACGCCGGCAGCGGCGGCCAGGACGCCGGCGACGCCGCCGCGCCGCCGCCGGTCGGCGCCATTCCGCTGCTGCTGCGCGTTCATCCCGAGCTTGGCCGCGACGCTGCCCTGGCGCGGGCGCTGGCCGAGCTGCGCCAACAGAAGCTGGAGCAGCTGGGCCTGCCGCTGCCGGACATCTTGCTGCAAGTGGACGCCAGCCTGCCGCCGCGCCATCTGTCCTTCCTGCTCTACCAGGAAGCGGTGCTGGAACTGGAACTGCGCCCGCTGCCGCTGCTGGATGCCGCCAGCGCGCCCGTGCCCCAGGCCGCCGCGCGCGACGCCCTGCCCTTCGGCGGCCTCACCCTGCAATGGGTGGCGCCGGAACAGGCCGCCGGCCTGGCCAAGCTGGGTCTGACGGTTCACCGCGACCACGAACGCGTCGTCCACTTGGTATCGCTGGCGCTGGACCGCTACGCCGCCGAGCTGATCGGCGTGCAGGAGGCGCGCTACCTGATGGACCAGATGGAGCAGCGCTACGGCGAGCTGGTGAAAGAGCTGCAGCGCCAGCTGCCGGTGGGCCGCATCGCCGACGTGCTGCAGCGGCTGGTGGCCGAGGGCGTGTCCATCCGCGACCTGCGCGCGGTATTCGAGGCCCTGGTGGAATGGGCTCCCCGCGAGAAAGACCCGGTAATGCTCACCGAATACGCCCGGCTGGCGCTGCGCCGCCACATCGTCGGCCGCCAGCGCCGCGGCCAGCCCTGGATCAGCGCCTGGGTCATCGGCGGCCACATCGAGCAAACCATACGCGAATCCATCCGCCAGACCTCGGCCGGCTCCTACTCGGCGCTGGGGCCGGAAGAGAACCAGGCCATCGTCGGCGAAATCCGTTCCGCGCTGGAGCAAAGCGGCGTCGGCGGCGCCGCGCTAGTCACCGCGATCGACGTGCGGCGCTTCGTGCGCAAGCTGATCGAGCGCGATCTGTTCTCCGTGCCGGTGCTGTCGTTCCAGGAGCTGGGCGACGAGGCCGAGCTGAAGATCCTGGGCCACGTCGAACTGATAGGAGAAGGCCATGCGCCTGCCTGACTACTACGCCATCCTGGACGCCATCGAGCCTCCTCCCCCGCCCGCAGGCGGCGATTGCCGCCTGGAAGGACGCCTGTCCGAAGTCGGCGCCACCCTGCTGCGCGCCCATCTGCCGGGCGCCGGACTGGGCGAGCTGTGCTCGCTGCCCGGCGGCGCCCCGGCCGAAGTGGTGGGGCTGGACGGCGACGAGGCGCTGCTCTCTCCCTACCGCGAACCGCTGGGCCTGTCTTGCGGCATGCTGGTCCAACCCAGCGGACGCCGCGCCGACATCGGCGTCGGCGACGCGCTGCGGGGCCGGGTGCTGGACGCGCTGGGCCGGCCGGCGGACGGCCTGCCGCCGCCGCGGGTAGAAACACGGCGCGACATCGACGCCGAGCCTCCCGATCCCATGCAGCGCCAGGCGATAGACACCATCCTCCCCACCGGCGTGCGCGCCATCGACGCCACCCTCACCGTCGGCGTCGGCCAGCGCCTGGGCATCTTCGCCCCAGCCGGCTGCGGCAAGAGCACCTTGCTGGGCATGCTTTGCGCCGGCAGCGAAGCCGACATCGTCGTGCTGGCCCTGATCGGCGAGCGCGGCCGCGAAGTGCGCGAATTTCTCGACCATGTGCTCAGCGCGGAAGCGCGGGCCAAGAGCGTGGTGGTGGTCGCCACTTCCGACCGCCCGGCGCTGGAGCGCATCAAGGCGGCCGCCACCGCCACCGCCATCGCCGAACACTTCCGCGACCGCGGCCAGCGCGTGCTGCTGCTGGTGGACTCCCTCACCCGCTACGCCCGCGCCGTGCGCGAGGTGGCGCTGGCCGCCGGGGAGCCTATCGTGGGCGGCGGCTATCCGCCCAGCCTGTACGCCAGGCTGCCGCGGCTGCTGGAGCGGGCCGGTCCGGCCGCCCGCGGCAGCATCACCGCCTTTTACACCGTGCTGATGGAAGACAAGGCCGACCCGCTGGCGGAAGAGGTGCGCTCGCTGCTGGACGGCCACATCGTGCTGTCGCGCAAGCTCGCGGAGTCCAACCACTTCCCGGCGATCGACGTGCTCGCCAGCGTCAGCCGCGTCATGCACCAGATTTGCGCCGGGCCCCACCGCGCCGCCGCCGCCAGGCTGCGCCAGCTGCTGGCCGCCTGGCGGGAAATCGAGCTATTGGTCCGGGTGGGGGAATACCGGCCGGGCCAGGA
>NZ_JBUPWA010000001.1:4488838-4492519 GCF_055181315.1 Chromobacterium sp. Ag138 | reverse complement strand
GCCGCCGAGCTGATCGGCGTGCAGGAGGCGCGCTACCTGATGGACCAGATGGAGCAGCGCTACGGCGAGCTGGTGAAAGAGCTGCAGCGCCAGCTGCCGGTGGGCCGCATCGCCGACGTGCTGCAGCGGCTGGTGGCCGAGGGCGTGTCCATCCGCGACCTGCGCGCGGTATTCGAGGCCCTGGTGGAATGGGCTCCCCGCGAGAAAGACCCGGTAATGCTCACCGAATACGCCCGGCTGGCGCTGCGCCGCCACATCGTCGGCCGCCAGCGCCGCGGCCAGCCCTGGATCAGCGCCTGGGTCATCGGCGGCCACATCGAGCAAACCATACGCGAATCCATCCGCCAGACCTCGGCCGGCTCCTACTCGGCGCTGGGGCCGGAAGAGAACCAGGCCATCGTCGGCGAAATCCGTTCCGCGCTGGAGCAAAGCGGCGTCGGCGGCGCCGCGCTAGTCACCGCGATCGACGTGCGGCGCTTCGTGCGCAAGCTGATCGAGCGCGATCTGTTCTCCGTGCCGGTGCTGTCGTTCCAGGAGCTGGGCGACGAGGCCGAGCTGAAGATCCTGGGCCACGTCGAACTGATAGGAGAAGGCCATGCGCCTGCCTGACTACTACGCCATCCTGGACGCCATCGAGCCTCCTCCCCCGCCCGCAGGCGGCGATTGCCGCCTGGAAGGACGCCTGTCCGAAGTCGGCGCCACCCTGCTGCGCGCCCATCTGCCGGGCGCCGGACTGGGCGAGCTGTGCTCGCTGCCCGGCGGCGCCCCGGCCGAAGTGGTGGGGCTGGACGGCGACGAGGCGCTGCTCTCTCCCTACCGCGAACCGCTGGGCCTGTCTTGCGGCATGCTGGTCCAACCCAGCGGACGCCGCGCCGACATCGGCGTCGGCGACGCGCTGCGGGGCCGGGTGCTGGACGCGCTGGGCCGGCCGGCGGACGGCCTGCCGCCGCCGCGGGTAGAAACACGGCGCGACATCGACGCCGAGCCTCCCGATCCCATGCAGCGCCAGGCGATAGACACCATCCTCCCCACCGGCGTGCGCGCCATCGACGCCACCCTCACCGTCGGCGTCGGCCAGCGCCTGGGCATCTTCGCCCCAGCCGGCTGCGGCAAGAGCACCTTGCTGGGCATGCTTTGCGCCGGCAGCGAAGCCGACATCGTCGTGCTGGCCCTGATCGGCGAGCGCGGCCGCGAAGTGCGCGAATTTCTCGACCATGTGCTCAGCGCGGAAGCGCGGGCCAAGAGCGTGGTGGTGGTCGCCACTTCCGACCGCCCGGCGCTGGAGCGCATCAAGGCGGCCGCCACCGCCACCGCCATCGCCGAACACTTCCGCGACCGCGGCCAGCGCGTGCTGCTGCTGGTGGACTCCCTCACCCGCTACGCCCGCGCCGTGCGCGAGGTGGCGCTGGCCGCCGGGGAGCCTATCGTGGGCGGCGGCTATCCGCCCAGCCTGTACGCCAGGCTGCCGCGGCTGCTGGAGCGGGCCGGTCCGGCCGCCCGCGGCAGCATCACCGCCTTTTACACCGTGCTGATGGAAGACAAGGCCGACCCGCTGGCGGAAGAGGTGCGCTCGCTGCTGGACGGCCACATCGTGCTGTCGCGCAAGCTCGCGGAGTCCAACCACTTCCCGGCGATCGACGTGCTCGCCAGCGTCAGCCGCGTCATGCACCAGATTTGCGCCGGGCCCCACCGCGCCGCCGCCGCCAGGCTGCGCCAGCTGCTGGCCGCCTGGCGGGAAATCGAGCTATTGGTCCGGGTGGGGGAATACCGGCCGGGCCAGGACGCCGACGCCGACGACGCCATGGCGCGCCGGGCGCCGATCAACGCTTTGCTGCGCCAAGCGGTGGATGAGCGATTCGCGTTCCCCCGCACGCTGGCGGAACTAAGCGACGCCGCGGGGATGCCATGCTGAGCCAATTGCTGTGCATCAAGCGCCGCCGCGAGAACAGCCTGCGCGCCGCGCTAGTCCGGCTGGCGGACGAGGAGCTGAAGCTGTGCGCGCGCCGGGACGCCATCCACGAGCGCCGCCATGCGCTGTACGCCGAATGGCGGCTCCATGCCGCTCGCAGCGGCCAGTTCGACCAGACCGAGCTGGAAAAGCTGCGCGCCGCGCTCTCCCGGCTGGAAGGAGAAGACCAATCCCTGCAGCGCCTGCTGGAAGAGCTGGCCGCAGAACGGCTGCGGCTGACGCAAACCCGCGCCGAGCAGGAAACCATGCTGCTGCGCAATCTGCGCGAACAGGAAAAGCTGAGCGCGCTGCTGGACGACGAGTCCGACAAGGATGCCTGAGGCCGGCCCGCTCTAAACCGCAACAGAAGGCACGATCATGCAAGCGCAACCCCCTTCCGCCGCCCCCCGCGCGTCATCGCGCGACCGCGACGAACCCCATGCCGACCGCCGCGGCGCGCAGCGCTTCCGCGCGCTGCTGGACGACGCGCCGCCGCAGCAGGATTTCCCCGCGCTCTCTATCTCGCCGTGGCCGCTGTTCGCGCCGCCGCTTGCCGACCCGCCCGACGCCTCGCCCGCCGGCTTCGCGAGCGCTCGCGCCCATCCCGATCTGCCGCCGCAGCCCGCGCCGGCGGCCCCGGTCGACAGCCAAACGCTGGCCTTGCGCGCCAGCACCGGCCCGCTGGCCGGCCTGCTGGTGCAGGCCGAGTGGCGCGGCGCCCGCCTGAGCCTGCGGCTGTCCGCGCCGGCCCCGGCGCTGGCCGGCAGGCTGGCGCGCGAGCGGGAAAACCTGGGCGCGGCGCTGTCCGCCGCGCTGGGCGTGGACGTCGTCGTGGAGCTTGGCGATGGCCGCTGACATCCCGCTCGACGCCTTCCACCTCAGCCGCGTCGGCGCCCGCGTCGAACATGAGGGCAGGCTCATCGAAGCCGATCTGGCCCGCGCCGACGGCCAGGGCCTGCTGCTGTCGGCGACATTCGACGGCGCGACGCTCGGCCTGTGGACCACAGAAGCCGACTGGCGCGCCTGGCTGGAGCCGCAGCTGGCGGTGGGCGAGCTTGCCGATATTGAAGCCGGGCTGCTGCCGGTTCTGGCCGCCTGGACGCTGGCGCCGCTGGATGGTTTCCTGCGCGCCCAGGGCCTGCCCGGCCTGGCGGAAGCCGCCGTCGCGCCCGCTCCTGCGCCCGGCGGCGAAGGCTGGCGGCTGACGCTGCGAGACGGGCCGCGCCGGCTGCCGCTGTACTTGCCCGAAGCCCCTCGCGATTGGCTGGCCGCGCTGCGGCCATCAACCGAGCAGAGCCATCGGCTGGCGCTGGGCCTGGGCTGGTGCCTGCTGCCGGAGCAGGACTGGGACAAGGTCGCCGTCGGCGACGCGCTGCCCATCCACGGCATGGCGGATGCGCTGGATTGCCTGTGGCTGCATCCGGAGGCCAGCCCGGGACGGGTGAGGCTGCTCGACGCCGAGCGCGCGGTCGTGGAAGCCCCCTCCCCTGGCCTGGACCAAGCGCCGCCCGGCACGCTGCGCCTGGCGGTGGAGGCCGCCGCCATCCGCGTAAGCGCCGACGCGCTGGCCGATTGGGAGGCCGGCAGGGAAATCGCCGCGCGCGCCGCCGCCCACCCCATGTTGCGCCTGACCGCGCAAGGCCGGCTATGGGCGCAGGGCCAGCTGCTGCGGCTGGACGACGGCTGGGCCGCACGCATCCTTGCGCGCGGATAGCCCCCCATTCCCATCCCTC
>NZ_JBUPWA010000001.1:4485842-4488738 GCF_055181315.1 Chromobacterium sp. Ag138 | reverse complement strand
TCCCGGGAATGGCTAAATCCAAAAGATCCTCCACTTTTCGGAAAGACCTTTCAATGGTTGCGGCGGAGAATCCGCCGCAACCATCCGCCATCCCCCTGTATTTTCAAAGGAAACCACATGGTCAACAGCGTCAACTTGAAAGCCTGCACCACAGGGGCCCAGCTCAGCGAAATCCGCGCCGAAACCGCAGGCGGCCCGGACAAGGTCGTCTCCTCGGAGAAAGGCGTATCGCTGGATCAGGCCCAGGAAGCCGCGGTCAGCAACAGCCGGCTGTTCGAAGCCGGCGTCAGCATGATGATCCTGGACGATCCGGGCCAGATCGGCCGCGTGTTCGACGATTACGGCGCCAAACTGGCGTCGGTGCTGACGCCCTTGTTCGCCGATGGCGACAAAGCCTGCAACAAACCCGACGCGGTGGTGTTCAACGGCAAGCCGATGGCATTGCGCGACGTGTTCCGCACCACCCTGGTCAGCCCGCTGACCTCGCCCGCCTCCGACCAGATCGGCAGAAAGACGACTTCCGGCGGCAGCGGCGAGGCCTGGATCAGCGCCCAGCTGTCCAGTCCGCTGATGCGCGAACAAGGCGGCGAGCTGAAATACGCGGACCAGAAAGGCGGCCATGACCTGCTGACCAAGATCAAGGCCGCCAGCTCCTTCGGCACCACCGTGTGGCAGTTGCTGAACGACAAGACCCACGGGGAAAAGAACGGCGCGGCCCTGCGCGACATGCTGGCGCCGCTGGGCGGCTCGCAGTCGCGCGATTGCGTCGCCCGCTTCGACGAATTCAAGAGCCGCACCCGCACCGAGCGCTTCGACGACGCGGTCAGCCGCATGCGCAGCGAGCGGCCGCCGCAGGTGGATTATCAAGTGGACTACTCGTCCGCCGGCGATCACGGCCTGGGCTTCGGCCGGGTGGCGGTCACCGCCCATGACAAGGAAAACCAACCGGCGCTGGATGCGCTGCTGGGGCACGATCCGGACAAAGGACAGCGCTACGCCAACATCAACGGCGTGCCGCGCCACGGCGCGCCGATCGACACGCCCGAGGGCGAGCGGATGCCCACCCGGCCATTCACCATGTCGCGGGCGGAAGTCGAAAACCTGCCCGAGGCCTACGCCAAACTGCGGTTCGGCGACAAGGGCGGCTTCCAGGAACTGCTCAAGCAGCATGAGTTTCCGCACGGCACCGGCGTCAACCGCTGGCAGCCCTACGGCACCTTCGCCACCGAATCCAATCTGCGCGGCCTGCCGTCCGCCGGCGCGCAATCCGGCGGCACCTGCGACACCCTGCTCGCCCTGCACACCTTGAGCGACGAAGGCATCTACAACCGGCCCGACATCGTGGAGCCGGCCACGCTGGGCGTCGCCGCCTTCATGAATTTCGGCGCTTACCACACCTTCGCCGAAACCATCCCGATCGGCATGTCGGTGGCCAACGACGACGACGAGTACAACCCGTCCTCCGGCACCGCCAGCGCTTATGGCGAAGCGCTGCAAAAGCAGGGAAAGCTGCAGGACCTGCCCGGCTACGCGGCCGCGGAGCTGACCACGCCGGTGCACACCAATCTGCAGCATGACGCGCTGTACGACCGCCTGGCCAACCTGGTCGGCCAGCATGCCGGCGCCGGCATCGCCGGCCATGTCGCCGACCTCTCAGAGGCGCACAAGAGCACGCTGGAAGCGCTGCGGAGCGAGCATCCGGAATTGCGGGACACCCCGCAGATCCAGACCACCCGCCTGGAGCTCGGCCAGATCGGCCAGCACGTCTGACGTCCTGCTCCTCCGCATGCATGGCACGCCCCGGCGTGCCATTTTTTTCGCGGCGCCCTTGTCTTTGCGCCGGCCAAACCCCGCAGCCGACCAAACGCCTGGAAACCGAAAGGCGCGGCCTTTTTTCGAAAGTCGGCCGCGGCGGCCGGGCCTAGCATCGATTCCAACATCACCCGTTCCAGAAAAGGAGCCCGCATGAACCAGCCGTCGACCCATCCGCTGCAGAGCCTGATGCAGGACCTGCAAAACCGCCAGCAAGGACTGGGCGAGCAGCTGCGCACCTTCCAGGCGCTGCAGGAGGAAATCGCCGCCCTGCAGCGCCGCGCCCCGCACGACGCCCAGGCCCGCCAGCGCCTGGACCGCCTGGGCCGCGCCATGCAAGGCGAGCTCGCGCCGCTGAACCAGAAGCTGTCGCAATGCGTGGAAAGCTTGCACGGCAATTTCAAATCGCTTGAGGAGTCGCTCAAGCGCGCAGGAGAGGGAGCGTCGGACAAGCCGGCCGCTCCGCGCAAGACCGGCCCGCTGCTGGGCCGCACTTTCATCTGAACCGCAAAGAGGATAACGCCATGTCTTTCGCCACCAACTTCGCCACCAGCAACCCCATCGCCAGCTCCACCGACTACGAAAACTACGTCGACAACAAGGCCGGCCAGGGCGACTCCATCATGTCCCAGGGCATCTCGGTGCTCTACAAGTTCATGACCCTGTTTTCCGACCTGGCCCAGGGCAAATACGACCAGATGAGCGCCAAGGCCGACCGCGCGCGCAATTCGCAGCAGGCCGCCAACCAGGTGGACGCCATCATCTCCAAGCTGGCCAAGGCCGACGACAAGGGCGATCTGCCGCCCGAAGTCATCCAGTACCTGAAAGACCACCATATCAGCATCACCGTGCAGAACGACGGCACTAACTCCACCAGCGACATCATGGCCTATCTGAAAAGCATCGGCCACCCGGACGGCAAGGGCCTGGACAAGGGCCAGCTGGACGTGATCAAGGGCGCGCTGGACGCCGACTCCGGCCGCTGCTCCGACTTCGTCACCCAGGCCCAGCTGCAGATCCAGAAAACCATGCAGTCGTACAACGTCTGCGTCAGCCTGATCAACAGCATGCAGTCGCTGCTGGC
>NZ_JBUPWA010000001.1:4457447-4485742 GCF_055181315.1 Chromobacterium sp. Ag138 | reverse complement strand
ACCATGCAGTCGTACAACGTCTGCGTCAGCCTGATCAACAGCATGCAGTCGCTGCTGGCCGAGATGAACAAATCCATCTCGCAGAACATCCGCTAACGCCATGGAGGACACGCCGATGCAAGACGATCTGGACACGGTGCGCGACTTCTTCGCCCAGGGCGGCACGCTGCAGGCGCTGGTGAATCTGGACCCCGCCGACCTGGACCGCGTCTACGCCTACGCCTGCCAGCTGTTCGACGCCGGCGACTACGCCGGGGCCAAGCGCTTCTACCTGATGCTGGCCCGGCTCAGCCACTGGCAGTTCGATTACTGGCTGTCGCTGGGCCTGTGCTGCCAGCGGCTGGGCGAGCACACCGAAGCGATCTTCTGCTTCGGCCAGGCCGGCCTGCTGCGCCTGGACGATCCGCGCTCCGCCTATCTGGCCGGCCTCAGCCACCAGTTGAGCGGCAACCGGCCGCAAGCGGCCAAGGCGTTCGCGGCGGCGCTCAAGTGGTGCGCGGCCAAGCCCGAATACGCGGAACTCAAAGCTGAAATACAGCAACAAGCCGCCTCATGCCCCAAGGAGGAACACGCATGAATTCCATCACCGAAACCTTTTCCGCCGTCCCGCTCGGCGAGCTGCGCCGCCCGGACGAAACCGACGGCGCCGCGCCCAGCCAGCGCGTCGGCGCCGGCGCGCTGGACCCGCTGTCCGCCCCCAATGCCCGCGGCCGGGAGGCCAACGCCAACCGCGATTTCCACTCCCCGCCCCCGCCGCGCGAAACGGCGACGCTGCGCATGGCCGAAGGCGCGCTCAACCGCATCCTGGCGGTGTTCGGCCCGCGCGAGAACGGCAAGCCCATCACCCTGGCGCAGCTGGAGCGCACGCCGATGGAGGCGATGAGCCTGGCCGCCTCGCTGCTGGGCGTCAAAGCCCTGGGCGACAGCGCCGACCTAAAATCCCTGGCGCTGGAAATCCGCACCCAGGGCGCGGAAAACCTGCGCCTGCGCCAGAACGAAGACCTGCGCAAGCAGGTGGACAAGGCGATAGAAGACTCGCAGAAGGCGCAGAAGGCCGGCATTTTCTCGGCCATCGTCGACTGGATCGTCGCGATCGCCGAAGTCGTCAGCGGCGTCCTCAAGATCGCCGTGGGCTGCCTGACCGGCGCCGCCAACAGCGTGGCCGGCGGCGCGATGGACCTGGCGGCCGGCTGCGCCGGCCTGGTCAAGGCCATGTGCTCCACCCTGGCGCTGATCGATCCCAAGAACGCCGAGCGCTACAAGGAAGTGGGCGACGTGGCCGGCAAGGTGCAGCTGGCGTTTGAAATCGCCGGCATGTGCGTGGACTTCATCAGCGTGGGACGCGGCGTGATGGCGGCCAAGACCGTCGCCAACACCACCAAGACCGTGGTGGAGAAAGGCGCCGGCGAGCTGCTGGAAAACACCATCAAGCAGGCTTCCGGCGCCGCCGGCAAGGAAGTGGCCCAGGAAGTGATCAAGAACGTGGCGCAGCAGGTGGCCACGGAAGTCGCCGAGAAAACCGCCTCGGAAGTGGCGAAGAAGCTCAGCGAAACCGCCGCCCGCTTCTTCGGCCAGGGCCAGCTGCTGCAAGCTTTCAGCAAGCAGGCGATCGAAACCATGGTCTCCAAGGCCGTGGAAACCGTCGCCACCAAGGCGCTCAAGTCCGGCGCCGAAGCCACCGCGCAGGAGCTGACCCGGCAGATCGTCAAGCAAGTGCAGCGCGAAATCGTGCAGGCGGCCGTCAGCGCTTGCCTGAAGAGCGCACCCAACGTCGTCAAGGCGGTCGTCACAGGCGGCGTGCAGGGGGCCAACGGCATCGCGCAGGGCGCCATCGCCAAGGAGCGCGCCGAGCTGCAGAAGATCGTCCAGCAACTGATCGCCGAAGGCAACTTCATGCAATTCATGCTCGACGAGTTCGACAAGCTGAAAAAACGCGCGCGCGAAGACATCGGCCAGCTGATGGACGGCGCCGGCAAGGCGCTGGCCAGCGGCTCCGAAAGCCAGCTCAAAACCGGCGCGGTGCTCAGCAGCATCGCCGCCAACATCGCCTGATTACACAAGGAGAAGCATCATGACATCCCCCATCACTTCCAATGGCGTAAGCGGCGGCGCTCCCGTGCTCAGCGTGGCCGGCGACCAGGGCGGCGACGCCATCGGCCAGCTCAATGACCTGATGGTCCAGCTCGGCCAGCTGTTCGGCAAGCTGCGCGACCTGCTGCGCCAGTACAACCAGACCCAGCAGAACAACGCCTTCCAGATGCAGAAGACCTCGTTCAACTCCCGCATGGACGCCATCGAGAAGGACTTCTCGGCGAAAAACGCCCAGGCCTGGGCACAGATCGCCGGCGGCGTCACCCAATTCCTGGGCGGCGTGGCGGGCGCCAAGGGCAGCGAGGCCTTCTCCCAGATCGGCCGCGGCGCGGACAGCATCATCCAGGGCAACGTCGGCGTGCACTTCGGCAACGTCCAGTCGCGCGAAGCCCAGGAACAGCAGGCGGTGGCCGACTACCAGCACGGCCTGTCCGAGCAACTGCTCAAGCGCTCCGACGAGACGCTGGAGAAGGCGCTCAAGGTGTCGTCCGACCTGCGCGAGATCCTGAGCACCCTCAACCAGGCGCATGAGCGCATCGCCAGCAGCGTGCGGTTCTCGTAAGGAAGACGGAGCATGGACGAGGTCACCCGCTTTCTCCAGGCCGAAGGCCTGAATCCGGCGCCGCAGCGCTTCCTGGACAGCGATTTTCTGCTGGGGCAGCGCATAGAGACCGGAAACTACGCGCTCACCTACCGCCAGGAAGACGAACGCCTGATCCTGTGCGATTTCGCCGCGGTCGCGGCGGACGGCCAGGCGGTGCTGGCGCTGATGGCGCTGCTGCGCCGCTTGACGCGGGCGGTGCCGGCGCTGCGCTACGTCGACGCCATGATCCTGTCCGCTCCGCGCGACCCCAAGCTGAATCAGACCCGCCAACGGCTGGCCGAGCTGATGCTGGCCGAAGGCGCCCAGCCGGTGCGGCTGGACGACGAGCTATGGCTGCGCTACCGCTGCCATTGAGCGGCGCCGGCCTGCGGTTGGACTCGCTCTCCGCCGCGGACTACCCGCGCTACCGCGCGCTCTACGGCGATCCCCGGGTGGCCGGCCCCTGCGGGCTGGCCGAAGGCGGCGAGCACGCGATGCGAGCCTGGTTCGACGCCGCGCGCTCGCTTCCGCCCAGCGAAGGACGCGCCTACGCGCTGCGCCATGCCGGCCAGGAACGGCTGGCCGGCGTGTTGCGCCTGACGGACTGGGAGCGCCAGGCAGGCCACCTGACGCTGAGCTACACGCTATGCCCGACGCTCTGGGGACGGGGCCTGATGGCGGGATGCCTGTCCCCGCTGCTGCCCTGGCTGTTCGCCGGCGGACTGGGCGAACCCATCCACCGCGTCCAGGCCTGGGTGCTATCCGGCAACCAGCGCTCGCGCCGGCTGCTGGCCAGCCTGGGCTTTCAGCACGAAGGCACGCTGCGCGGCATGCTGCGGCTAGCGGACGGCCGCCATGACATCTGCGCCTACGGCCTGCTCGCCGACGATTTGCCAAACTCCCAGCCGCTTTGCCAAAGCGGCCAACCTGGCCCGGCGCCATGCTGGGGCCTCCACGCCAAGGAAATGACCGCATGAATCACCCCGCCGCTCATGCTTCCCAGCGCGACGCGCTGGCCCGCCATTGCCGCGACATCATCGAAGGACGCAGCAGCCTCGCCTCGCTGGGCGGCCTGGACGCCGCCGCGCTGGAAGCCATCTACGCGCGCGGCTACGACGCCTGGAACGCCGGCGATCTTGACGCCGCCACCTCGGACTTCGGCTTCCTCGTGCTGCAACAGCCGCGCGACCGCCGCTTTCACTTCGCCTTCGCCTGCGCGCTGCAGCAGCAGGGCGAGCTGCAGCATGCCCTGGCGTTCTTCAGCTATGCCGCCTCGATGCAGGCAGACGACCCCTTCGCCGTCTTCCATATCGGCGAATGCCTGCTGCGGCTGGATGAGATCGAGGGCGCGCGCGACGCGCTGGACGCGGCCATCGCCCTGTGCTACGGCCAGGCGGACAAGCCCGGCCATCACGCGCTGCGCCTGCGCGCCGAGGACCTGCTGGCAAAGTTGAACCACTGACCCGACAAAGAATCAAGGAAAGGAAACCGCATGGAAGCTTCAGTACGCATCTCCGGCTCATCGATTCAAGGCGTCCAGCCCAACCAGCCGGCCAGCCGCGCCAACAGCGTCGGCGTCCAATGCGACGAGATCGGCATCTCGGCGCCTCGCGTCGCCAGCGAGATCAAAGACGCGCCGGACCTGGCGCAACTGGATAAAAGCGCCAAGGAAGCCGCCGACAAGGCCAAGTCCTGCGGCGTGGACCTGGCCAAGCGCAACTTCATCGTCAAGGCGCTGGGCTTCGCCGGCGCGGCGGTGGGCCTGGGCGCGGCCATCGCCGTCACCGTGCTCACCGGCGGCGCCGGCGCGCCGCTGCTGGCTTTCGCCGGCGTCGGCTTCGCCATGGCGCTGGCCGACGCCTGCTGCGCGCTGCACGACTGGCGCAGCAAGACCGGCGGCGGCAGCGGCCTGCCGATGGAGGGCGACAGCATAGGCAACGCCGTCTACGCCATCGCCAAGCGCTGCAAGGCGTCTGACGAAACGGCGATGAAAGCCGGCACCTACACCTCGCTGGGGATACGCTCCGCCCATCTGCTCGGCGGCCTGCTCACCGCCTACCTCGATCCGGCCACCACCGCCGGCACCGCCAAGCAGGTCGTCGCCGTGCTGGGCACACTGGTCACCCCCACGCTGGGCGAGATCGGCAAGCACGTCGCCGCCGGCTCGGCGCTGCGCGCGGCGGAAAAGGGCAAGCAGGAAAAAGCGGAGGCGCAAGCCCAGGGCCAGTTATCCGCCGCCAAGCCGCTGCTGCAGCAAAACCAGGCCCTGGCCGCCCAAAAGACCGAGGCGGAACAGGCGCTGGCCGAGCACAAAACCCAGGCCGACCAGGCGCTGAGCGCCATGCTGCGCGAACAAGGCGCGGACAACCAGCAAATCGGCATCCTGCAGTTCTACGTCAAGCAGCTGGAAGACAAGCTGGCCGAGCAAAGCGCCGCGCTGGCGCGGCACGCGGTGGCCTGAAGCGCGAAACCATCCATTAACCCCGCTCCAAAACAAAACCCCCGCCAAGGCGGGGGTTTGTCGTTCCGGATCCGCCCATCAAGAGCGGAAAAGGATTACTGGGTCTTCAGGCCGAAGGCGTCAGCGGTCGCCTGGGCGGTTTTCGCTTCTTCTTCCAGCAGGGCCTTGATGGACAGGCGGATGCGGCCGCGGTCATCCATTTCGATGGCCTTGACCTTAACCACTTGGCCTTCCTTCAGGTAGTCGGACACATTCTTGATGCGCTCGTTGGCGATCTGCGAAATGTGCACCAGACCGTCCTTGCCCGGCAGGATGGAAACGATCGCGCCGACGTTGTTGTCGAGGATCTTGACCACGGTGCCTTCGTACACCTTGCCCACTTCGACTTCGACGGTGATCTCTTCGATGCGCTTCTTGGCCGCTTCCGCGCCCTCGTTGCTGACCGAAGCGATGGTGATGGTGCCGTCTTCCTCGATGTTGATCTCGCAGCCGGTGTCCTTGGTGATGGAGCGGATGGTTTCGCCGCCCTTGCCGATCACTTCGCGGATCTTCTCCGGATTGATCTTCATCACGTACAGGCGCGGAGCGTGGGCGGACAGCTCTTGCGGGCCGTCCACGGCTTCCTTCATCAGGTCCAGGATGTGCAGACGGCCTTCCTTGGCCTGCTCCAGCGCCACCTGCATGATTTCCTTGGTGATGCCCTGGATCTTGATGTCCATCTGCAGCGCGGTGATGCCGCCTGCGGTGCCGGCCACCTTGAAGTCCATGTCGCCGAGGTGATCTTCATCGCCCAGGATGTCGGTCAGCACCGCGAAGCGGTTGCCTTCCAGGATCAGGCCCATAGCGATGCCGGCCACGTGCGCCTTCAGCGGCACGCCGGCGGACAGCAGCGACAGGCAGCCGCCGCACACGGAAGCCATCGACGAGGAACCGTTGGATTCAGTGATTTCCGACACGACGCGCATCGAGTAGCCGAATTCGTCTTCCGGCGGCAGCACGGCGACCAGCGCGCGCTTGGCCAAGCGGCCGTGGCCGATTTCGCGGCGCTTCGGCGGGCCCATGCGGCCGGCTTCGCCGGTGGAGTACGGCGGGAAGTTGTAGTGCAGCATGAAGCGCTCGGTGTACTCGCCGGCCAGCGCGTCGATGATCTGCTCGTCTTGCTTGGTGCCCAGCGTGGTCACCACCATGGCCTGGGTTTCGCCGCGGGTGAACAGCGCGGAGCCATGGGTGCGCGGCAGCACGTTGCTGCGGATGCTGATCGGACGCACGGTGCGGGTGTCGCGGCCGTCGATGCGGGCCTCGCCGGCCAGGATTTGGCCGCGGACGATTTCAGCTTCCAGACCCTTGAAGATGCCCTTGATCTCATTGGCCTTCAGGGTGTCGGTTTCTTCGTTGATCAGCTCTGCCTTGACCGCGGCCCAAGCTTCGTTGATGGCGACGGTGCGGGCTTGCTTCTGGCGCAGGCGGAAGGCTTCGGCCAGCTTCTCGCCGGCGATGCCGCGGATCTGGGCGATCAGCTCTTCGTTGGCTACCGGAGCGGCCCAGTCGAACATCACCGGGTTCACTTCGTCGGCCAGCTCGTTGATGGCCTTGATCGCGGCTTGCATCTGCTCGTGGCCGAACACCACGGCGCCCAGCATCACGGCTTCCGGCAGTTCCTTGGCTTCCGACTCCACCATCAGCACGGCGCGCTGGGTGCCGGCGACGACCAGGTCCATCTGCGAGGTTTGCAGTTCGGTCTTGGTCGGGTTCAGGATGTATTCGCCGTTGGCGTAGCCGACGCGGGCGGCGCCGATCGGGCCGGCGAACGGCAGGCCGGAGATGGCCAGCGCGGCGGAAGCGCCGATCATCGCCGGGATGTCGGAATCCACTTCCGGATTCAGCGACAGCACGGTGGCGACGATTTGCACGTCATGATAGAAGCCTTCCGGGAACAGCGGGCGGATCGGGCGATCGATCAGGCGGCTGGTCAGCACTTCCTTCTCGGACTGCTTGCCTTCGCGCTTGAAGAAGCCGCCCGGGATCTTGCCGGCGGCGTAGGTGCGCTCCAGATAATCGACGGTCAGCGGGAAGAAGTCCTGGCCCGGCTTGACGTTCTTGCCGCCTACGACGCTGACCATGACGACGGTGTCGTCTACGGAGACAACTACGGAACCGGACGCCTGGCGGGCGATTTCACCGGTCTCCAGGGTAACGGTCTGGCGGCCGAGCTGGAACGATTTGGTGATCTTGTTGAACACGAGGGTTTCCCTATCTTTGGTTCACTGATGAAAATGCGCGAGCAGATAAAACAACGGGAACCCCTAAAAATTCTGACCTGGTGAATGATCGGAATTTGTAGAGGCTCCCCCCGTTGTCACGATAGTTGAACTCGCACAGCTGTCGGTGTGAAAAAGTCGCAGCGAGCTGCGACTTTTTCAGAACCGTGTACCGATTACTTGCGCAGGCCCAGACGGGCGATCAGCGCGCGGTAGCCTTCAGCGTCGGTGCGCTTCAGGTAGTCCAGCAGACGACGACGACGGCTGACCAGCTTCAGCAGACCACGACGACTGTGGTGGTCTTTGGTGTTGGCCTTGAAGTGCGGGGTCAGGTCGTTGATGCGTGCGGTCAGCAGAGCGACTTGAACTTCGGACGAACCAGTGTCGCCTTCAGCGCGTTGGAAGCCCTTGACGATTTCTGCTTTTTGAGCGGCGGTCATTGCCATTTGGATTACTCCGTTTCAATAGGGGTTTGAAAACCCGACAAGTGCGGCGAGCCGGAAGACCCAACCCATTCCACACTTCGGTAAGCGGCGAATCAGGACGTCGCCGCCTGGTTCGCCAGGAGCCGGATCGGATGCAGGCGGCCATCGCCGCGAGCCTCGCCCAGCCCCACGAATTTCCGGGAAGACTGTTGGCAAACCCGGAAACGCTGCATTTTCTCACACTTTTGTTCAAAACGCACGGGCTGGCCCTGAAGAAACTTGCCGATCTCGCCGTCGGCCAGCTCCAACTGCGGAAAATGCATCACCAGCACGTCCGCCGGCATCAGCAAGGCTTCGCGCGCCGGCATGTCCAGCAATTCCAGAGCCGCCAGCGTGTGCGCCTCATCCAGGCCGAAACCACCGGTCGCGGTGCGGCGCAAGCCGGTCAGATGGGCGCCGCAACCCAACGCCTCCCCGATATCGCAGGCCAGGGTCCTGATATAGGTGCCCTTGCTGCACAGCACGTCCATCACCGCGGTATCGCCATCGAAGCTGACCAACTCCAGCTTGCGGATCACGACCTGGCGCGCCTCGCGCGGCACTTCGATGCCGGCGCGCGCGTATTCGTACAGCGGCTTGCCCTGATGCTTCAACGCCGAATACATCGGCGGCACCTGGCTGATCTCGCCGGTGAAGCGCGCCATCTCGGCCAGCAGCGCATCGCGGTCGAAAGCGACCGGACGCTCGGACACCACCTCGCCCTCGACATCGCCGGTGGTGGTCACCGCGCCGAACTTCACCGTGGCGCGGTAGCCCTTGTCCGCGTCCAGCAGGTAAGAGGAAAACTTGGTGGCCTCGCCCAGGCACACCGGCAGCAGGCCGGTGGCCAGCGGATCGAGCACGCCGGTATGGCCCGCCTTGGCGGCGTTCAGCAGCCAGCGCGCCTTTTGCAGCGCGTTGTTGCTGGAAATGTCGTAAGGCTTGTCGATCAGCAGCACGCCATCAATGTGGCGGCGGTTGCTGCGCGGCTTGCTCATTCGGCCTTGCCCTCGTCCTCGCCGGCGTCGCCTTCGGCCTGCGCGCCGAATTTTTCCGCGTCTTCGCGCGCCACTTGGTTGATCAGGCTGGTCAGATGCATGCCGCGCTCCACCGAGTCGTCATAGACGAAATGCAGCTGCGGCATGCTGAACATCTTGATCGCGCGGCCCAGCTCGTTGCGCAGATAGCCCGCGGAGCTGTCCAGCGCTTCCTGAGTGGCCTCGCGGGTGCTCTCGACCATCACGGTGTAATACACCTTGGCGTGCGAATAATCGCGGGTGACTTCCACCGCGGTGATGGTGATCCAGCCTGCACGCGGATCCTTCAGGCCCTTGCGGGTCAGTTCGGCCAGCTCGCGCTGGATCTGCTCGGCGATGCGGTCCGAGCGGGAAAAACCTTTTTTGGCTTTGGCCATGTCACTTCCAGTTCTGTTCTAGCGGCTCGGAGAGCCTGTTCAACATTTTCCGCTCCGGCGCAAGCGGCCAATGCCGGCGGAGGCCTTGAACAGGCTCTTGCAGCCGCAAGCCGCGCCCCGCTCCTCGCGGAAAGGATTTCGCGGCGCATATGCGAAAAGGGCGAGCGCCCGCCGGCCATCCGGCCGACGAAGCACCCGCCCCAGGCGTCCCGATTACAGGGAGCGCGCGATTTCCACGATCTCGAACGCTTCCAGCTGGTCGCCTTCTTGGATGTCGTTGAAGTTCTTCAGCATCAGGCCGCATTCGTAGCCCTGCTTCACTTCCTTCACGTCGTCCTTGAAGCGCTTCAGCGATTCCAGTTCGCCGGTGTGCACCACCACGTGATTGCGGATCAGACGGATCGAAGCGCTGCGCTTGATCATGCCGTCGGTCACCATGCAACCCGCGATGTTGCCCACCTTGGAGACCGTGATCACCTGACGGATCTCGACGGTGCCCAGGATCTGTTCCTTCTTCTCCGGAGCCAGCATGCCGGACAGCGCGGCCTTCACCTCGTCCACAGCATCGTAAATGATGTTGTAGTAA
Organism: Chromobacterium sp. Ag138; assembly: GCF_055181315.1. Lineage (NCBI taxonomy): Bacteria > Pseudomonadati > Pseudomonadota > Betaproteobacteria > Neisseriales > Chromobacteriaceae > Chromobacterium > Chromobacterium sp. Ag138. Next base: position 4,475,885 of record NZ_JBUPWA010000001.1, on the reverse strand, counting down.
CGGATGTCGACGCCTTCGTTCTCCGCCAGCTTGCGCGCGGCGGCGTCGGCCCGGGTGTTGAAGCCGATGACGATGGCTTTCGACGCGATCGCCAGGTTGACGTCGGACTCGCTGATGCCGCCCACGCCGGAGTGCAGGATGGATACGCGCACTTCCTCGGTGGACAGCTTTTGCAGGCTGCCCGCCAGCGCTTCGTACGAACCCTGGACATCCGCCTTGATGATGACGGACAGGGTCTGCACCTCGCCCTCGGACATCTGGGCGAACATGTTCTCCAGCTTGGCGGCTTGCTGCTTGGCCAGACGCACGTCGCGGAACTTGCCGGCGCGGAACAGGGCGATTTCACGCGCCTTCTTCTCGTCGGCCAGCACCATCGCGTCTTCGCCGGCTTGCGGCACGTCGGACAGGCCCAGGATTTCCACCGGGATGGCCGGACCGGCCGAGTCGATCGCCTTGCCGTTTTCGTCCATCATGGCGCGGACGCGGCCGAACGACGTGCCTGCCAGCACCACATCGCCCTTCTTCAGCGTGCCGGACTGAACCAGCAGCGTGGCGACCGGACCGCGGCCCTTGTCGAGGCGGGCCTCGACGATGATGCCCTTGGCCAGGCTTTCCACCGGCGCCTTCAGCTCCAGCAATTCAGCTTGCAGCAGGATGGCTTCCAGCAATCCGTCGATATTGGTGCCCATTTTGGCGGACACTTCGACGAACTGGGTGTCGCCGCCCCAGTCTTCCGGCACCACTTCATGCGATACCAGTTCCTGGCGGATGCGCTCGACGTTGGCGCCCTGCTTGTCGATCTTGTTGACCGCCACCACCATCGGCACCTTGGCGGCCTTGGCGTGGTGAATCGCTTCGATCGTTTGCGGCATCACGCCGTCGTCGGCAGCCACCACCAGCACCACGATGTCAGTGGCCTTGGCGCCGCGGGCACGCATCGCGGTAAACGCTTCGTGACCCGGGGTATCCAGGAAGGTCACCATGCCGCGCGGGGTTTCCACGTGGTAGGCGCCGATATGCTGGGTAATGCCGCCGGCTTCGCCCGCCGCCACTTTGGCGCGGCGGATGTAGTCCAGCAGCGAGGTTTTGCCGTGGTCCACGTGGCCCATCACGGTCACCACCGGGGAACGCGGACGCTCGACCACTTCGACGGTCTCGCCGCCGGTCACTTCCAGGTAGGCTTCCGGATCGTCCGCCTGGGCGGCCTTGCCGATGTGGCCCATTTCCTCGACCACGATCAGCGCGGTCTCCTGGTCCAGCACCTGGTTGATGGTGACCATCATGCCCATCTTCATCAGCGTCTTGATCACTTCCACGGCCTTGACGGCCATGCGGTGAGCCAATTCGGCCACGGTGATGGTTTCCGGCACCAGAACCTCATGCACGATGGGCTCGGTCGGCGCCTGGAAGGCATGCTGGTTGTTGCCTTGCTTGTGCCGGCCCTTGCCGCGCGACTTCCAGTCGCTGCCGGCGTCGCCGCCCTTGGTCTTCAGACCGCGGCCGCCCTTCTTCTTGTCGTCCCAGTTGCGCTCGCCGCCCTTCTTGCCGCCGCCTTTCTTGGCATCCGGACGTCCGGCAACGGTAGCCGGAACAACGGGAGCGCCAGGAACGCCGGGAGCAGCCGGACGCGGGCCGCGGCTGTCGCCGGCCGGACGCGGGCCGCGATCGCCGGCGCCTGCCGGACGCGGGCCGCGATTGTCGCCTGCCGGGCGCGGACCGCGGCTGTCGCCTGCCGGACGCGGGCCGCGATCGCCGGCGCCTGCCGGGCGCGGGCCACGGTTGTCGCCTGCCGGGCGCGGACCGCGGTCACCCGCCGGGCGGGCATTGCGATCGCCGGCCGGCGCGGCGCGGCGCTCTTCGCGCTGCGGCTCAGCAGCCGGGGCCGGAGTCGGCGCGGGCGCGGGCTGCGACGCGGCCAGCTTGGCGGCCTGGCGGCGCTCTTCGCGCTCGATCTTTTCGCGCATCAGCGCTTCCTGACGGGCGCGGAAAGCCGCCTGGCGCTTCTCTTCGGCTTCGCGAGAGGCGATTTCTTCCGGCGACAGGATCGAAGCGACGGTGCGCGGGGCCGGCGCGGCGGCCGGTTTCGGCTCCGGCTTGGCTTCCGGCTTAGGCTCGGGCTTGGCCTCGACCTTCGGTTCCGGCTTCGGTTCCGGCTTGGCCTCGACCTTCGGCTCCGGCTTCGGTTCCGGCTTGGCCTCTACCGGCGCGGCGGCGACAGGCGCCGGCTCGGCCGGCTTGGCAGCCTCGGCTCGCGGCGCGTCATCCGGACGAACCACCACGCGCTTCTTGCGAGTCTCGACCGTCACCGTACTGCCGTCCGCCTTCTTCACTTCGGAAGTAGACTTGCGAGTCAGAGTGATGTTGGAGTCATCGCGCGCGCCGTGCGAACGTTTCAGGTAGTCCAGGAGCTGGGACTTGTCTTGCGCCGATAGGGTGTCATCCGGCGAGCGCTTGCTCACTCCGGCTGCCTTCAGCTGTTCCAGCAGGCGTTCCGGCGTGAGATTCATCTCACCGGCAAATTGTTTTACATTCGTCAAAACCATGCGTCTTCCCAAATTCCGTAAATACTTCCCGAGAAAGCCTTACTGGTTGAACCAGTGTTCGCGCGCCTTCATGATGATTGCGCGTGCAGCTTCCGCTTCCATGCCGGTCATGTCCACCAGATCGTCAACGGCCAGGTCGGCCAGATCATCGCGGGTGGCCACACCGCCTGCGGCCAGCTTGCGAACCAGCTCGGCATCCAGGCCTTCAACGTCCTTCAGGTCGTCGGATACATTTTCGACCTGCTCTTCGGACGCGATGGCCTGCGTCAGGAGCGCATCACGGGCGCGGCTACGCAGCTCGCCCACCAGCTCCTCGTTGAAGCCTTCGATTTCCAGCATTTCTTCCAACGGCACATAGGCCACCTCTTCCAGCGCGGCGAAGCCTTCCGCCACCAGCTTGGCGGCGGTGTCTTCGTCCACGCCGAGCGCGCTGACGAACAGCTGGCGCAACGCGGCGTCCTCGGCCAGGTGCTTCTCTTCCGCTTCGGTCACGGTCATGATGTTCAGGTACCAGCCGGTCAGCTCGGCGGCGAGCTTGACGTTCTGGCCGCTGCGGCCGATGGCCAGCGCCAGCTGCTCTTCCTCGACGACCACGTCCATGCTGTGATTGTCTTCATCAACCATGATCCGGCTCACTTCCGCCGGCGACAGCGCGTTGATCACGAACTGCGCCGGTTCCGGCGCCCACAACACGATGTCGACGCGCTCGCCCGCCAGCTCCTGGGTCACGGCCTGGACGCGGGAGCCGCGCATGCCGATGCAGGTGCCCTGCGGGTCGATCCGGGCGTCATTGGCCTTGACGGCGATCTTGGCGCGCATGCCGGCATCGCGCACGGCGGCGCGGATTTCCAGCATGCCCTCCTCGATCTCCGGCACTTCCAGCTCGAACAGCTTGACCAGGAATTCCGGCGCGGTGCGCGACAGGATCAGCTGCGGGCCGCGGCCCTGGCGATCGATGCGCAGCAGGTAAGCCTTCACGCGGTCGCCCACGCGCAGGTTTTCCTTCGGAATCATCTGATCGCGCGGCAGCACGGCTTCCAGCTTGCCGCACTCGACGATGGCATTGCCGCGCTCGATGCGCTTGATGGTGCCGATCACCAGGTGCTCGCGGCGCTGCAGGAATTCGTTCAGCAGCTGTTCGCGCTCGGCGTCGCGGATGCGCTGCAGGATCACCTGCTTGGCGGTCTGCGCGCCGATGCGGCCGAACTCGACGGCTTCCATCTGCTCTTCGATGACGGCGCCCAGCTCGATGCGTGGATCGCGGTCGCGCGCGTCGATCAGGCCGATTTCCCGGCTCTCGGATTCCAACAGCTCGTCTTCCACCACCGTCCAGCGGCGGAAGGTTTGGTACTGCCCGGTATGGCGGTCGATTTCGACGCGCACATCCATTTCGTCATCGGTAAACTTCTTCTTGGTGGCCGAGGCAAGCGCCATCTCAAGGGCGGAGAACACCACATCCTTGCTGACATTCTTTTCGCTCGCCAGGGCATCCACCAGCAACAAAATCTCGCGACTCATGCATTCCTCTCCGAATTTTGTCCTTTAGCGCGGGCTATCGCCGTCCAGACATCAAAACTCAGGCTCGATACGAGCCTTGTCGATGTTGGCGAACGGAATCTCCACGATGCGGCCATCCACATCCAGCTTCACGGAGCCGTCCTCGACCCCGGCAAGACGACCGGTAAATTTCTTCTGCTGCTCGATCGGCATCCGCGTCTTGATCTTGGCGAGCTGACCGGAGAAGCGGACAAAATCGGCCTCCTTCTTCAGCGGGCGATCCAGGCCCGGCGAAGACACTTCCAAACGCTCGTAATCCACGTTCTCGACCATGAACAGCCGAGTCAGGTGATTGCTCACCAGCACGCAGTCTTCCACGGTGATGCCACCGGGCTTATCGATAAATACGCGGAAACCGCCACCTTGGGTCATTTCGAAATCGACGAGCTCATAGCCCAGACCCTGCAGGGTGTTTTCCAGCAGCAAACGAACATCCATTGCTTTTTCCACAAATAAAAAATGGGCGAAACGCCCATCCCTAACCGCTGCGATTGTAACCTATTTCCGCAAAAAAGAAAACCGGCGCGGCCGCCCGGCCCCGGTGCGGAGGCCGCCGCATGCCAGACAACTTTGCGAGACGATTTCAGTTGCGATACATTACCGCGGATCAAACTGCGGTTTGATCGCAATAGGCCGTCAGGCCGACAACAACAACTATTAAATAGCGACTCGCAAAACGCTCGTCCGCGCCCGCCGCGGCGAAGCTCGCTAAAACCCGCACGACGGAGAAACCCGGATTTATGGATAAGGTGTGGCTCAAAAACTACCAGCCCGGCGTCGCCCACGAGATCGACATCAACCAGTTCCAGTCGGTAACCGAGGTGTTCGACCGCAGCGTCAAGAAATTCAGCGGCCGGCCGGCGATGGCCTGCATGGACAAGGTGCTCAGTTACGCTGAGCTGGACGCGCTCAGCGGCCGATTCGCCTCTTTCCTGCAACACAGGCTGGGCCTGAAAAAAGGCGACCGCGTCGCGCTGATGATGCCCAATCTGCTGCAATACCCGATCGCCGTGTTTGGCACGCTGCGCGCCGGCGGCGCGGTGGTCAACGTGAACCCGTTGTACACCCCCCGCGAGCTGGAGCACCAGCTGAAGGATTCCGGCGCGGAAACCATCGTCATCCTGGAGAACTTCGCCGGCGTGCTGGAGCAGGTGCTGCCGCGCACCCAGGTGAAAAACGTGGTCATCGCCTCCATCGGCGAGATGCTGGGCGTCTTCAAGGGCGCGCTGGTGAACTTCGTGGTGCGCAAGGTCAAGAAGATGGTGCCGCCCTGGCACATTCCCGGCCACATCCGCTTCAGCGACGCGCTGTCCATCGGCGCGGCCAAGCCCTACACCAAGGTGGCGCTGACCCACGACGACATCGCCTTCCTGCAGTATACCGGCGGCACCACCGGCGTGGCCAAGGGCGCGGTGCTGCTGCACCGGAACATCGTCGCCAACATGCTGCAGGCGAGCGCCTGGGTCGGCACGCTGGTGCGCGAAGGCCAGGAAGTGATCGTCACCGCGCTGCCGCTGTACCACATCTTCTCGCTGACCGCCAACCTGATGGTGTTCACCGAGATCGGCGCACTGAACGTGCTGATCACCAATCCGCGCGACATCCCCGGCTTCGTCAAGGAGCTGCGCAAATACCCGATCACCTGCATCACCGGCGTCAACACACTGTTCAACGCGCTGCTGAACAACCCGGAATTCTCCAAGCTGGATTTCTCCAGCTGGCGATTGACGCTGGGCGGCGGCATGGCGGTGCAGAAGGCGGTGGCCGACAAGTGGAAGTCCGTCACCGGCGTGCCGCTGGTGGAGGCCTACGGCCTGACCGAGACCAGTCCCGCCGCCTGCATCAACCCGATGGACCTGAAGGAATACAACGGCACCATCGGCCTGCCGGTACCCTCCACCGAGATCGAGATCCGCGACGCCGAAGGCAAGCCGGTAGCCATGGGCGAACAGGGCGAGCTGTGCATCCGCGGCCCGCAGGTGATGCGCGGCTACTGGCAGCGGCCTGACGAAACCGCCAAGGTGCTGGGCGACGACGGCTTCCTCGCCACCGGCGACATGGCCGTGATCACCCCAGAAGGCTACGTCAAGCTGGTGGACCGCAAGAAGGACATGATTCTGGTATCCGGCTTCAACGTCTATCCCAACGAGATCGAAGACGTGGTGGCCGGCCATCCGGACGTGCTGGAAGTGGCCTGCATCGGCGTGCCGGACGATAAGTCCGGCGAAGTGGTCAAGGTATTCGTGGTGAAGAAGAACCCCGCCCTCACCGACAAGGACATCATCCGCTACTGCCGCGAAAACCTCACCGGCTACAAGGTGCCCAAGCTGGTGGAGTTCCGCACCGAGCTGCCCAAGACCAACGTCGGCAAGATCCTGCGCCGCGCGCTGCGCGACCAGGAAACCGCCAAGCCGGCCTGACCGTCCGCCGGCCCCAGGCAACGCCGTCCCTCCCGGGCGGCGTTTTGTTTTATCCGGAACAAACGCAAGCCCGCGCCGGACGGCTAAACTGAATCGACATCCCGTCCTGTCGGAGCGCTCCATGCTGATGTTGCCGTTCTTCAAGCTGATGGCCGAAAAAAAAGCCAGCGACCTGTTTCTGACCAGCTTCTCCCCGCCGATGCTGAAGCTGGGCGGCGAGCTGACGCCAGTCAACGAAAAGCCGCTGACGCCGGACATGGTCAAACAGCTGGCCTACAGCCTGATGAGCGAGGAGGAGGCCGCCGTTTTCGAGCGCGAGCGCGAGATGAACCTGGGCCATCCGGTGCCGGGCCTCGGCAGCTTCCGCGTCAATGTGTTCTGGCAGCGCGGCTCGGTCGGCATGGTGGTGCGCTACATCCTGCCCAGCATCCCCAGCATGGAAGAACTGGAGCTGCCGCCGCTGCTGGGGGAGCTGATCAAGTTGAAGCGCGGCCTGATCCTGGTGGTCGGCTCCACCGGCTCCGGCAAGAGTTCGACAGTGGCGGCGATGCTGCAGGCGCGCAACCGCAGTACCAAGGGCCACATCCTCACCATCGAGGATCCGATCGAATTCCTGTTCCGCCACGACCAATCCATCGTCAACCAGCGCGAGATCGGCTTCGACACGCTGTCCTACACGCGGGCGCTGAAGAACGCGATGCGCGAGGCGCCGGACGTGCTGATGATAGGCGAGATCCGCGATCCGGAAACGCTGAGCCACGCCATCGGCTACGCCCAATCCGGCCATCTGTGCATCTCCACGCTGCACGGCAACAACAGCTACCACATGCTGAACCGGGTGATGAATTTCTTCCCGCCGGAATCGCGCGGCGCGCTGCTGATGGACCTGTCGGCCTCGCTGCGCGCGGTGATCTCGCAGCGCCTGGTGGCGACCCTGGACGGCGGCCGCACCCCCGCGCTGGAGCTGCTGATCAACACGCCGCACATTTCGGAGTTGATTCGCGGCGGAGAGATGGACAAAATCAAGGAAGCCATCGAAAGCAGCATGAGCGATGGCGCGCAGACCTTCGAACAGGCGCTGTTCCAGCTCTACCAGGCTGGACGGATCAGCCTGGACGAAGCACTGAAGAACGCCGACTCTCCCACCAATCTGTATTGGCTGGTCAATCAGTCGAAGGAGAGCGGCAAAGGCAAATCCGGCCCCGCCAGCGCGGCCGGCTTCGACAGCATCAAACTGGACCTGTAAACCCACCCGATGATTACCCTGTACGGCATTCCCAACTGCACCACCGTGAAGAAGGCCCGGCAATGGCTGGCCGACAACGGCATCGACTACATCTTCCACGACTTCAAGAAACAGGGCATAGACGCCGAGCGCCTGCAGGCCTGGGCCGCCCAGGTGCCGCTGGCCAAGCTGGTCAACCGCCAGGGCACCACCTGGCGCGCGCTGCCGGATGAAGCCAAGGCCGCCGCCGACACGCCGGACGGCGCCGTCGCGCTGATGCGGGAGCAGACTTCCGTGATCAAGCGCCCGGTGCTGGACCTGAACGGCAAGGTCGGCGTCGGCTTCTCCGAAGCCGACTGGGCGGAGCGCTTCGGCCTATGAGCGCGACGCTGGATCTCGCCCGCGAGCTGATCCGCCGCGATTCCGTCACCCCGCGCGACGAAGGCTGCCAGGCGCTGATGATAGCCCGCCTGGAGGCCATCGGCTTCAAGGTGGAGAAGATGCGCCACGGCGACGTGGACAACTTCTGGGCGCGCAGGGGCGACGCCGGCCCGGTGTTCTGCTTCGCCGGCCACACCGACGTGGTGCCCACCGGTCCGCTGGAGAAATGGGACAGCCCGCCGTTCGAACCCACCATCCGCAACGGCCTGCTGTACGGCCGCGGCGCGGCCGACATGAAGGCGTCTTTGGCCGCCTTCGTCACCGCCTGCGAGCGCTTCGTCGCCGAGCACCCCGGCCACGCCGGCTCGCTGGCGCTGTTGATCACCTCGGACGAGGAAGGCGTGGCGGTGGACGGTACGGTGAAAGTGGTGGACGCGCTGGAAGCGCGCGGCGAAACGATAGACTACTGCGTCGTCGGCGAGCCGACCTCCGAGCAGCGCCTGGGCGACACCGTCAAGAACGGCCGCCGCGGCTCGCTGTCCGGCAGGCTGGTGGTGCACGGCATCCAGGGCCACATCGCCTACCCGCAGTTGGCCAAGAACCCCATCCACCTGATGGCGCCGGCGCTGGCGGAATTGGCCGCCACGCGCTGGGACGACGGCAATGCCTTCTTCCCGCCCACCAGCTGGCAGGTGTCCAACATCCAGGCCGGCACCGGCGCCACCAACGTCATCCCCGGCCACTGCGAGCTGCTGTTCAACTTCCGCTTCTCGCCGGAAAGCAGCGCCGACAGCCTGAAGGAGCGGGTCTGCCGGATACTGGACAGGCATGGCCTGGGCTATGAGCTGCACTGGCAGCTGTCCGGCCTGCCCTTCATCACACCGCCGGGCGCGCTGACCCAGGCGCTGGGTCAGGCGATCGCCGAAGTGGCCGACGCCAAGGCCGAGCTGTCCACCACCGGCGGCACCTCGGACGGCCGCTTCATCAAGCGCATCGCGCGCGAGCTGGTGGAGTTCGGCCCGGTCAACGCCACCATCCATAAGCTGAACGAGTGCGTGGAAGCCGCCGACGTGGAACCCTTGTCCGACATTTACCGCCGCACGCTGGAACTGTTGCTGGCCAAGGCGTGAGCGGCGGCGCTCCGCTATGCTGAAACCGGCGGCGACGCCGGTTTTTTTATATTTCCATCTCCCTGACGCAACCATGGTTGTTTGCGTCTCCACGCCGAATGTTGCGGATCGAACTAACAGGTAAGCTCCATCATCATGGAAATCGAAATCGCAAAAATCTTCATCGCCCTGCTGGTGCTGGTCAATCCGCTGGGCGCCATTCCCATTTTTATCAGCCTGACGCCCAACGCCGGCCAGGAGGAACGGCGGAAAATCGCCAAGACCACCGCCATCGCCGTCGCCATCGTGCTCAGCCTGTTCGCCGTGGTGGGCGAAACGCTGCTGCGCTTTTTGGGCATCAGCATCGGCTCGTTCCAGGTGGGCGGCGGCATCCTGGTGATGCTGATCGCCATCGCGCTGATGAACGCCAAGCCCGGCCCGACCAAGACCACCAAGCAGGAACGGGAGGAAGCCGGCCACAAGACCAATATCGCGGTGGTGCCGATGGCCATCCCGCTTATGACCGGCCCCGGCACCATCTCCACCGTGATCATCTACGCCAGCACCGCCCATTCCTGGCTGCAGGTGGTCTACCTGCTGGTCAGCGGCCTCCTGGTGGCGGTCACCTGCTATGGCGCGCTGGTGCTGGCATCGCCGCTGTCCCGCCTGCTGGGCCAGACCGGGATCAACATCGTCAACCGGGTGATGGGCATGCTGCTGGCGGCGGTATCGGTCGAAATCATCGTCGACGGCGTTTACCGGCTGTTCCCGCAACTGACTCGCTGAAGGTTCGCGGCGCCGCCGCGGGTCCTCCCCCCGGCCGGGGCGGCCGCCATTCCACGCCCCGCCAAGCAGCCTGGACTGGCCATCGCCGCCAGAGCGTCTGCGCCGTCTCGCTTTCCCATCACACCGCCATGAATTTGCCGCCTGAAACCGGGCGGCCCTCCAGACTCTTCTTGACTAATCTCACCCATCTTTCATACACCAAATAAGCGATAACGCGCGCCTTGCCTCCCCGACCATCCCTATCCCGCGAGGATGAAACGATGTTCGATCAAAAACTGAAATCCGCTTTGAATGACGCCCTGGCGCAACTGGAAAATCAAAAAAACGTGCTGGACGCGCTGGACCGCTCGATGGCCATCATAGAATTCAGCCCGGACGGCATCATCCTCTCCGCCAACGCCAATTTCGAGCAAACCATGGGCTACAGCGCCGAGGAAATCATCGGCAAGCACCACCGGATGTTTTGCCTGCCGCAATTCGCCGCCAGCCAGGAATACAAGGCCTTTTGGCATGTGTTGCGGACCGGGGGCATCATCAAGGATCAGTTCCGGCGCATCGCCAAGGATGGTCGCACCGTCTGGCTGGAGGCCAGCTACAACCCGGTCCACGACAAGCAGGGCCAGGTGGTCAAGGTGATCAAGTTCGCGCTGGACGTCACCCAGGAGGTCAAGCTCGCCCATGAGGCGAGAAACATCATGCAAGCCGTCGAGCGCTCAATGGCCGTCATCGAGTTCACCCCGGAAGGCGTCATTCTGACCGCCAACGCCAATTTTCTCGGCGCCACCGGCTATGCCGCCGAGGAAATCATCGGCAAGCACCACCGCATCTTCTGTCCCGCCGACTTTGTGCACAGCCCCGCCTATGAGCAGCTGTGGCAACAGCTGAAACAGGGCGTGTTCGTCTCCAGCAGGTTCGAGCGCCTGCACAAATCGGGCCGGCCAATTTGGCTGGAGGCCAGCTACAATCCGATCTTCGACGACGATGGCGTGGTGTTCAAGGTCATCAAGTTCGCCACCGACATCACCGACCAGGAAACCGCGCGCCAGCAAGATCTCCGCCTGGTGCAGGAAGCGCACCGGCTGTCGGCGGCGTCGGACAGCGCCTCAAACGACGGTCAACAGGTGATCCGGGATACCATTCTGGCGATGAGCGTGATCGCCGACAGCGCCGGACAGTCGGCGCGGCTGATCGAAGACCTGGAACAGAAAACCAGCCGCATCACCACCATCGTCAACACCATCCATGAAATCGCCGATCAGACCAATCTCCTGGCGCTAAACGCTGCGATCGAAGCGGCCCGCGCCGGCGAGCAGGGCCGCGGCTTCGCCGTGGTGGCTGACGAGGTGCGCAAGCTGGCGGAACGCACCAGCACCTCCACCAAGGAGGTGACCGAAATGATAGACGACATCAAGAACGGCACCGGCAGCGCCACCGAAAGCATCCACGAAATGCTGGTGAAGGCGCAGAAAGGCGAGGAACACGCCAGCGAGGCCAGCAGTTCGATCGAGCAGATACGCAACAGCACCTCGCGGCTGGCCGATGTGGTCAACCACTTCTCAGCCGTGCAAGCCGGCACCAATCCCCCCACTCCCTGAGCGCCAGCGCGCTTGCTGGCGCGCATCGCCGATGCGTGCCGGAGGCAAACGCTGTCGGCGCATTTTTCGGCAAAGGGTCATGCCCCTCCCCTCAGCATCCTGACGCCCGCCCAGGCGAACGCCAGCGCCAGCGCGCCATGCAGCCAACGCCTCGATCTCAGGTAGGCGCGCCGCGCGGCCGCGGCGGAAAACAGCAGCGCATAGGCTGAGAACACGCCGGCGGCGATCAGCGCGCAGCCCGCCACCATCTGAGCGCCATGCCCGCCGCCGGCAGCGGGCGCAGCCAACGACACCAGCGACAGCCAGACCAGAATCGCCTTGGGGTTGCCCAGATGCATCAGCAAACCCCGCAGCAGCGCCTGCTTGTGAGACAGACCGACCCATTCTGGTCCTGCTTTCGCGGCATCGACCGAACAAGCCTGCCTGGCCGACTGCCAGGCCAGGCATAGCAAATAGACGCCGCCCAGCAGCTTCAGCCCCCATGCCAGCGCCAGGCTGTTCCGCATCAGCTCCGCGAATCCCATGGCGGCGAACATGCCCCAGCAAACCGAGCCCAACACCACCCCCGCCGCCAGCGACAGGGCCCGGCTCCTCCCCTGCTCCATCGCCACGCCCATGATGGCCAGATTGCTGGGCCCCGGGCTGGCCGTTCCGACCAGATACACCGCGAACGCCGCGGCCATATTGGCATCCATCCATCCCCCTTTCCCGATAATCTGTATGCGACATCCCTGTTTACGATCGGGCCCACGCTTGCGCCCATTGGCGATTATGCCAACACGCTATCAATTCCTGTAAATATACAGCGGCATCTGTACTGATATTTTCATCATTGCCTGTTCATTGTTTGTACTGATCCCCAGCAGTAAAAATAGCCATCTTCATAGCGTGGTGGCAGCCATGTCCAAGCCTGAAATCAAACCCGTCCCCATCAAGATCCATCCCCGGCTCACCAGCGGCCGCTTCAACAATGTCCGCGTCGGCATGGTGGTGCTGACGCAACTGGCGTTCTTCGGCATGCCCTGGCTGCAGTGGAACGGCCGCCAAGCCGTGCATTTCAATCTGGCGGAGCATCATTTCCTGATCTTCGGCATCAGCCTGTGGCCGCAGGACTTCATCTACCTGGCGGCGCTGCTGGTGGTGTCGGCGCTGGGGCTGTTCCTGTGGACCACGCTGGCCGGCCGGCTGTGGTGCGGCTACAGCTGCCCGCAGACTGTGTATACCCAGATCATGATCTGGATAGAAAGGGCGATCCAGGGCGACCACAACGCCCGCCGCAAGCTGGACGCCGCGCCGATGAGCGTCGGCAAGCTCGCCAAGAAAGGCGGAACCCAGGCGATCATGGCCGCGTTTTCCTTATGGACCGGCCTGACCTTCGTCGGCTATTTCACGCCGATGCGCGAACTGGCCGCGCTGCAGATGGGGCCGTGGGATCTGTTCTGGACGCTGTTCTACGGCGGCTTCACCTGGCTGATGGCCGGCGTGCTGCGCGAGAAGGTCTGCTTGCACATGTGTCCGTACGCCCGCTTCCAGGGCTCGATGTTCGACGACCATACCCTGGTCATTTCCTATGACGCCAAGCGCGGGGAGCCGCGCGGCAAGACCCAGGCCAAGAGCGATGCCCAAACCAAGGGCTGCATAGACTGCGGCATCTGCGTGCAGGTCTGCCCCACCGGCATCGACATCCGCAACGGCCTGCAGTACGAATGCATAGGCTGCGCCGCCTGTATCGACGCCTGCGACCAGGTGATGGACAAGCTGAAGTCGCCGCGCGGGCTGATCCGCTACACCAGCGCCGAAGCGCTGCAGGGCAAGCCGGCGAAGAGCGGCCCATCCTTCCACCGTCCGCGCATCGTCATCTACTCCTGCCTCTTGGCCGGCATCATCACCATGTCCACCACCGCGCTGGTCCTGAAGAAGCCATTCAAGGTGGATGTGCTGCGCGACCGCGCCAGCCTGGTGGAGCAGTCCGACGACGGCCTGCTGCAGAACCGTTACAGCCTGCGGGTGATCAACACGACAGAACAGTCCCAACGCTACGTGGTATCGGTCGAGGGTCTGCCCGGCATCCGGATGGAGAGGCCGGGCCAGGTGATCGAGGTCAAGCCGGCCCAGACCGAAACCGTGCCGGTGCGCGTGCAGGTCGAGCCGGAAAGCGCGCCGCGCGGCTCGCATCGCATCCACTTCGTGATACGCTCGCTGAACGATGACGTTTCAATAAGGGAAAAATCCAGCTTCATCGGCGAGTAAGCCGGGTCAGGAAAACAATATATGAACAAAACCGGCCAATTAAGCCAACGTTTCCGCCATGCGATAGAGCAGGGCCATCTGCGCGCCGGCGACCGCATGCCCTCGCTGCGCAAGGTGTGCCAGGACCACAAGATCAGCATCACCACCGCGCAGCGCGCCTACGCCGAACTGGAAAAACTGGGGCTGATCGAGTCGCTGCCGCGCTCCGGCTTCCGCGTGCTGGCGCGCAGCAGCGCGCTGCCCAGCAACCTGCCGCTCAACAGCGACGGCAGCGGCATCCGCATCGAGCACCTGACCAGCGCGCTGCCCATGCCCTGGGGCTGCCCCTACATGAACCCGGCGCTGATCAACACCACGCCGCTGAACCGCGCCCTCACCCGCGCGCTGCGCGACTACCGCTACGCGCTGTCCGGCAACGCCAGCACCGGCTACGAAGGCCTGCGCCGCGAGCTGACGCTGCGCTACCTGGCCCAGGGCGTGGAGCTGGACGGCGACGAGCTGCTGGTCACCTGCGGCGGCATGGAGGCGTTGAACCTGGCGATACGCGCGGTGACCAAGCTGTCCGGCAGCCAGGCGATGCTGGTGCTGACCCCGGCCTTCCCGGCGCTGTTCGACCAACTGGACCAGTTGGGCGTCACCGTGCACACGCTGGCCACGCCGCCCGGCCAGCCGCTGGACCTGGAGCGGATGGAGCAGCTGATCCTCCTGCACCAGCCGGCCGGCATCCTGGCGATGGCCAACTTCCAGCATCCCACTGGCCTGACGATGAGCGACCACGACAAGGCCGCGTTGCTGGCGCTGGCCGACCGCCACCGCCTGCCCATCATCGAGGACGACACCTATCGCGAGCTGTATTTCGGCGAAAGCGCGCCGCTGCCGCTGAAGGCCTACGACCAAAAAGGCAGCGTGCTGTACTGTTCCTCGTTCAGCAAGTCGCTGGCACCGGGCTACCGCGTCGGCTGGATCGCCGCCGGCCGCTACCGCGACAGCATTCTGGGCCTGAAGCTGTGCAGTTCGCTGTCCACGCCGCTGCCCAGCCAGATGGCGCTGGCCCGGCTGCTGTCCGGCGGCCAGCACGAGGACATGCTCAGCCTGCTGCGCAGCCGGCTGCAGGCCAACTGGCTGGCGCTGAGCCAACAGCTGTCAGCCCAGCTGCCGGCCGGCGCCCGCCAGGTCACGCCCCAGGGCGGCTACTTCCTGTGGCTGGAGCTGCCCGAGGGCAGCGACTGCCGCGCCCGGCTGCCGGCGGCGATGCAGCAAGGCATTCATTACGCGCCTGGATCGCTGTTCTTCCGCGATGCCCAGCCCAGGCTCAACGCGATGCGGCTCAACTTCAGCTACTTCGACCCGCTGCAACAGCACAACGGCGTGGCGATGCTGGCGGCAAGCCTGGCCAGGCTGGACTGAAGCCCCCTTCAACCCACCTCTAGGCCGCGTGGGACAGGGAGTGCATGGGGCCTAAGGTTTGAGCTGAGCCGCGGCGCTGCGGCGAGTGGACGCAGCGCCTCGGCTCGAGCCAAGGCCTAGGCGTCGCTGCGCTGCCAAACATTGGCACGCTCCTCAAAATCCGGCCGCTGCGGCCTCACGACACAAAAGCGTTGTCCCGTGGGCGCCTCCATCACCCACCAGGTGTGGATTTTCTCGACCCGCTTTGCTCCAAGACTTTCGAGGCGCGCCACTTCCGCCTCGACGTCGTTGGTCTCTATGTCCAGGTGGACGCGGCTCGCGTGGCCTACTGCCTGGACCAGAATCTTCATCTCATCCGGCGGTCCTTCGAGCACGCGATAGGGATCAGCGGCGTCTGCGGCTTGCGCGGCGCGCCCGATCGCGGCAGACCAAAACCTGGCCGCGCCTTCTATGTCGTCGGTCTTGCAGTCGATGATGATGTTGCTCAGGCGGCTCTTGTGCATTGCGGCTCTCTCCCGTAGGCGGACGACGCTGGACAGATGGTGGGCAGCGGCGCTCGCGTTGTGACGGCTGATAGATAAAATCAGTCGCGCGCGGCCTGCTGCGCGTCGACTGCATTCCAGGATTGGGCTCTCCCCGGGAAGCTCGGACTTTCGCACCCCTCGGGGTTTCAACCTCCAAGAAGTTTGTCGCATAAGTCTGTTACTGGCCGAGTTGCCCCAGCCCCGGACGGACATATCGCATGCGTGCCATTTGCGGCGTGGCCAGGACGGTAAAGCGCTTCTGAATCGCTGCGCAGATTTGAAGCTCCGCCACCCGTCGGCCAAAGTCCCGCGATTTGACGCGGTCTGGCAATCACTTGAAACCGCGCGTCTTCGTTTCATCCGGGCTGCGCCGATGGCAGCCTATCCACTTTTCCAGAGCATTCGCCCCTAGGCACTTCGCCGAGCGCAACGACTCATTACGCGCCTGCTTGCCCAAGGCATTCCCTTTACAGAACTGGCCGTTTCGACGCGGCGGAATGATGGCCGCAACGCCACGCGCCACAATCGCAGCGTGACATAAATAGCTGTCGTACGCCCCATCCGTCGTCACAGTTGCCAGCGCCGCCACTGCGGCAATCTGGGACAGCAGCTCCGCCAACATCGCGGCATCGCCAGTACGGTTGCCAGTCACTTCCATCGCGCGGATTTCCAGCGCTTGCGCATTGCCCCCCGGGTGCAGCTTGCGCCACTGGCGGCGGGCAAGGTGCGTGCAGCTCGCTGGATCGCTTGGAAGAATATGTCCGTCCAGGGCATCAACTGCGCGTGTCCGCTCCACCCATGGCCGGATTCGGCCATCCCCTCTCCCCGCTCCGACCGGACACGCTTCCGGCTCCTGGCGCAAAAACGCCTTCCGGCCCGCAGGGCGGGAAGGCGCGGTACGGCTAGACGTGCAACAGCAGGAAACGGCGCTCCCACGGACTGATCACGTCGAAGTACTCGCGGTACTCCGCTTCCTTGATCGCCGCATAGGTTTCCACGAAGTGTCCGCCGAACAGCTCGGCCAGCGGCTGGCAGCGCAGCAGCATGTCGATGGCGTCGTCCAGGTGACGCGGCAGCTGGTGCGGCTGCTCGTAGGCGCTGCCGGACAGCGGCTCGGACGGATCGATCTTGTCGCGCATGCCCAGGTAGCCGCAGGCCAGGCTGGCCGCCATCGCCAGGTAGGGATTGACGTCCACGCCGGCCAGCCGGTTCTCCACCCGCCTCGCCTCCGGATCGGAGTGCGGCACCCTTAGGCCGCAGGTGCGGTTGTCGTAGCCCCAGCTGAGATTGATCGGCGCCGAGGTGTAGCGGCTGAGGCGGCGGTAGGAATTGACGTAGGGCGCGAAGAACGGCATCGCCGCCGGCAGGTAGCGCTGCAGGCCGCCGATGAAGTGCAGGAAGGCCGGCGACGGCTGGCCGTCTGCCAGGCTGAAGATGTTGCGCCCGCTGGCGATGTCCACCACGCTCTGGTGCATGTGCATCGCGCTGCCGGGCTGGCCCTGCATCGGCTTGGCCATGAAGGTGGCGTACATATTGTTGCGGATCGCCACCTCGCGCACGGTGCGCTTGAACAGGAACACCTGGTCGGCCAGCTGTAGCGGATCGCCGTGGTCCAGGTTGATCTCCATCTGCGCGGTGCCCATTTCATGGATCAGCGTGTCCAGCGCCAGGCCCTGCGCCTCGCACCAGTCGTACATCACGTCGAAGATGTCGTCGTATTCGTTAACCGCGTCGATGGAAAAGCTCTGCATCCCCGCCTCGGTGCGGCGGGTGCGCCCCACCGGCGGACGCAGCGGCAGGTCCTCGTCGGGCTGGATTTCCACCAGGTAGAACTCCATCTCCGGCGCGATCACCGGCTTCCAGCCCTGATCCTCGTACAGCTTCAGGATGCGTTTGAGCACATTGCGCGGCGCCAGATCCACCGCCTCGCCGCCGAAGCTGTAGCAATCGTGGATGATCTGCGCGGTGGGCTCCTTGTTCCAGGGCACCGGGCGCAGCGTGCTGAGGTCGGGCAGCAGCTTCATGTCGGGGTCGGCGACGGAGGTGAAGTCGCGGTCGGGGTAATCGCCGGTCACTGTCATCGACAGCACCGCTTCCGGCAGTCGCAAGCCCACGGCCGGGTCGTATTTGTGGCGCGGCACGATCTTGCCGCGGGCGAGGCCGGTCATGTCCGGAATCAGACACTCCACCTCGGTGATATGATGTTCGTCGAGCCATTGATTGATGAGATGGGCACTATCCATAAATCCTCTGTCAGCTGTGTTTGCCCGAGCTTCCCAGCCTCCGGGCATGATGGGTCAGGGTGTGGCGGCGCGCGGCCTGCAATAGGAACAAGCTGCGGTCCGCGAGCAGCGGCCTGTCGGCCGCGGCGCGAGTGAAATGGCCTAGCCGGCTTAACCGGTGGTTTTGCTGCAAGATCATCGTCCTTTCGTGATAAAGATTTGGCAAAATCGCGTTCAATATTTTCAACGCTTCGCCCATCCTAGCCAGCGTTCTTCCCCGCCGGCAACGGGCTGCGGGCCCGCGTCGTCATTTTTCGTCAACAATAGGACAAACAACGCAACAGGACGGCAGCGTCAAAGTGCATTAGAATTAAGCGATATGAATTCCCACGCTCAGGCAGACGCCGCCCCCCTTGCTC
>NZ_JBUPWA010000001.1:4350142-4457347 GCF_055181315.1 Chromobacterium sp. Ag138 | reverse complement strand
CGCCGACCCCGCCGCTGGCTGCGCTGGCTCGCCGCCGCCTGCGCGCTGGTGCTGGCTTTCTGGGCCTTTCTCGGCCTGATTGCGCCGCACTTGCTGCAAAAGGCCGCCGCAGACTGGGCGCGCAAGCATGGCCGCCAGCTGGCGATCGCCGAAGTCCGCATCGTGCCGTGGAGCATGGAGCTGACGATGAACGGCGTGGCCTTGCGCGAGGGCGACGGCAAACCCTTGTTCCAGGCCCGCCGCGTCTACCTGAACGCCGCGCTGTACGCGGTGCTGATGGGCCGCTGGCAAGCCAGCGAGTTTCTGCTGGACAGCCCCGAGCTGTGGCTGGAGCGTAACAAAGACGGCGTGTGGAACTGGGCCCGCTTCGTCGCCGACGTTTCCGGCCCGCCCAAGCTGGAAGACGGCACCGCGCCGGAAAAGTTGCCGCGCCTCAAACTGGACGCGATCAATCTGCGCAACGGCCAGATCAGTATCAGCGATCACCTGGCCGGCCAGCATGGCAACTTCCGCCTGATGCCGATCAATCTCAGCCTGAACGACCTGACCACGCTGGAAGAAAACGGCCGCTACACGCTGCACGCCGAGATGGAAGGCGGCGGCCGCTTCGACTGGCAAGGCAGCATGCGGCTGCAGCCGCTGCAATCTAGCGGCGAGGCCCGCATGCAGGGCCTGCCGCTGGCATCGGTCTGGGACTATGTCCGCCCCCACTTCGCCACCGCCAAGCCTGAAGGCGAGCTGTCGGTCAATGCCCGCTACCAGTTCGACATGAGCGGCGCCTCGCCCGACCTCACCGTGTCCTCGCTGAGCGCCACGCTCAAGGGGCTGAAGCTGCGCGCGCCGGCCGGCGACGGCATGCTGGATCTGCCCGAGCTGCGCGTGGACGGCGGCGCGCTGGACCTGTCCCGCTCGCTGCTGACCGTGGCCAAGGTGGAGTTGAACCATGGCAAGCTGTCCGTCAGCCGCGACGCCGCCGGCCAACTGGACTGGCTGCGCGCGCTGCCGCCGGCGCCTGCCGAGGCCAAGCCGGCCCAGCCGGCCAAACCCTCGCCGTGGATCGTCAAGATAGACAATCTGCGCTTCAACGACTGGCACGCCGCCTGGCACGACCAGACCTTTGTTCGGCCGATGCAACTGGAAACCGCGGTGCCGCGGCTGCAAGGCAAGCTATCGCTGGATCCCGACCACGGCCTGAGGCTGGATGAAACCGGGCTTTCCCTCGCCGATCTCAAGCTCGCCGCCGCCGGCGGCATGCCCTGGCTCAGTCTTGCCAAGGCTGAGCTTAAGCCCACGCTGATCGACGTGAAGCGGCGCAGCGTCCAGCCCGGCGACATCTCGCTGGACGGCCTGCAAGTCGCCTTGCAGCGCGAGCGCAACGGCCAACTGCAACTGCAGCAGCTGTTGGCCCAGCGCCCGCGTCCCGCGGCGCCGCGCGCCCCCGGGAACGAAGGTCCGGGCTGGAAGCTGTCCTACCCGGAAGTTTCGCTGGAAAACGGCGCGGTCGGCTGGCGCGATCTCAGCCTGGGCAAGCCGCTGGAATACAGTCTGAAGCAGCTGGACGGCACGCTGGAGCTGAAGAGCGGCGACCAGCTGGCGCTGGACCTCTCCGGCCGCGCCGGCGCCGGCAAGCTCGCCGCCAAGCTGGACATCGACGCCGCCTCGCCCGCCGCCCGCGGCTCGATAAGGCTGGAGGCGCTACCGGTCACCCCGCTGGCGCCGTACGCGCTGGCCGGCACCCCGCTGAAACTGTCCGGCGGCGCGCTCAGCGCCGATCTCAAGCTCAATGCCGCCTCCGCCAGCCGCTGGAGCCTGGGCGGCCAGCTGAAAGTGGCGAAGATGGCCTTGCAGGAGCCCGGCGAGCCGCTGCCGCTGCTGGGCTGGAACACGCTCGCGCTCAGCCAGCTGCAGGCGCAAGGCATGCCGCTGAAGGTTTCCATCAACGACGTGCGCCTCGACCAGCCGCGCGCGCGGCTGATCCTGGACGCGCAGCGCAGCCTGAACTGGCAGAAGATCTTCGCCAAGCAGCCGTCCAAACCCGCTGGCGGCAAGAGCGCGCCGCTGCCGCAGGTGGACGTGCACAGCATCCACGTGCAGAACGGCGCGGTCGAATTCGCCGACCACGGCATGGCACCCGACTTCGCCACCCGCATGCATCATCTGCGCGGCAGCATCCAGAACCTGTCCACCCGCGCCGGCGGCCGCGGCCGCATCACGCTGGACGGCGCGGTGGACCAGTACGGCGAAGTCAAGGTCCGCGGCGCGCTATCGCCGATGTCGCCCACCGACAGCACCGACATCCTGCTGGATTTCCACAATCTAGCGCTGAACAACCTGAATCCGTACTCGATGAACTTCGCCGGCTGGCAGGTGAAGGACGGCAAGCTGTCGCTTGAACTGCGCTACTTGCTGGACCATCGCCAGTTGAAGGGCGAAAACCGCATCGTGATCGACTCCATCCAGCTGGGCGACGAGTTGAAGGGCGACAAGTCGCCGCACCTGCCGCTGAAGCTGGCGGTGGCGCTGCTGGAAGACAGCGACGGCCGCATCGACCTGGATCTGCCGGTGGCCGGCAGCCTGGACGATCCGCAGTTCAGCTACGGCCAGCTGGTATGGAAGGCCATCGTCAACGTCGTCACCAAGGTGGTCACCGCGCCGTTCCGCGCGCTGGGCGCGCTGCTGGGCGGCGACGGCTTCGACGACATCCGCTTCGTCGCCGGCGAGGCCCATGTCAGCCCGCCCGAGCGCGAGAAGCTGGACAAGGTGGCGGCGCTGATGGCCAAGCGGCCGAAAATGCAGCTGGCCATCTCCGGCGGCTACGCCGACGAGGACGCCAGGCAGCTGGCGCGCGCGCGCGTCGACGCCGCGGTGCTGGCCGCCGCCGGCCACCCGCCGATGGACGACGAGCCGCTGGCCACGCTGGACCTGAAAGACGCGCAGACCCAGTCGGCGATCAAGTCGGTCTACGGCCAGCGCATCGGCCGGCTGAAGCTGCTGGGCCACACGCTGAAGCCGGGCGGCCCGTCCGGTGAAGCGCTGGCCAAGCTGCTGCGCGATGAAATGCTGGCGGCGGAGAAAGTCGGCGCGGCCGACCTGGTCAAGCTGGCCAAGTTGCGCGGCGACAACGCCCGCAAGGTGATGCTGCGGCATCAGCCGGAACTGGCGGACCGCATCGCGCTGGACGAGCCGAAGAAGACCTCAGCCAACCGCGACGGCGTGGAGCTGGCCGTGAAAATCAGCGCGAAATGACCCGCCGGCGCCGTGTCGGGAGTACAATCAAAAACGGCGCCGGAACACAACAACTTGCGTTTCACCCCATAACGGCGTAACAACATATAGTGTGCTACGCCGTTTTTCATGCGCAGCCGGCCATGCCATCGTCGTTGAACACCGTTTCAGAAGGATGAGCGTTCCATGCAGCAGGAAAACATCGCCGCCATGGCGGAACAAGACATCTCCCGCGAGGTGTTGCTGGAGAAATACGCCAAGAACGGCGAACAAAGCGTCAGCGAAGTCCGCCGCCGCGTCGCCCGCGCGCTGGCGGAGCTGGAAAAAGATCCGGCGCGTTTCGAGCCGCTGTTCTTCGAGGCGCTGGACCACGGCTTCATCCCCGGCGGCCGCATCAACTCCGCCGCCGGCACCGACCTCAGGGCCACGCTGATCAACTGCTTCGTCCAGCCGGTGGGCGACTCGGTGTCCGAAACCGAGAACGGCAAGGTCGGCATCTACCAGGCATTGCTGCAGGCGGCGGAAACCATGCGCCGCGGCGGCGGCGTCGGCTACAACTTCTCGCGCATCCGCCCGCGCGGCGCGCGGGTCAAGGGCACCAACAGCCGCGCCTCCGGCCCCGTCTCCTACATGCGCGTGTTCGACCGCAGCTGCGAAACGGTGGAGTCCGCCGGCGCGCGCCGCGGCGCGCAGATGGGCGTGCTGGACGTCAGCCATCCGGACGTGGAAGACTTCATCCACGCCAAGGACCAGGGCGATCTGCGCAACTTCAACATCTCGGTCGGCGTGTCCGACGACTTCATGCGCGCGGTGGAGGACGACGCGGACTGGCAGCTCATCCACGCGGTGGAGCCGATGTCCGACTCCTTCCCCGACAGCTTCCGCCGCGAAGACGGCCTCTGGGTGTACCGCACCGTGCGCGCCCGCGAACTGTGGCGGCAGATCATGGAGTCCACCTACGACCACGCCGAGCCGGGCGTGCTGTTCATGACCCGCATCAACCAGGACAACAACCTGTCCTATTGCGAGGTGATCGAGTCCACCAACCCCTGCGGCGAGCAGCCGCTGCCCGACTACGGCTGCTGCGACCTGGGCTCGGTCAACCTGACCCGCCACGTGCGCGCGCCGTTCGGCGACAAGGCCCACTTCGACTTCAAATCGTTCGAGAAAGTGGTGCGCACCTCGATCCGGATGCTGGACAATGTGCTGGACCTGACCGTGTGGCCGCTGCCGGAGCAAGAGCGCGAGGCGATGAACAAGCGCCGCGTCGGCCTCGGCTTCACCGGCCTGGGCGACGCGCTGATCATGCTGAAGATACGCTACGACAGCGAGGAAGGCCGCCGCTTCGCCGCCCGCATCTCGGAGAGCATGCGCGACGCCGCCTACGACGCGTCGGTGGATCTGGCGATCGAAAAAGGCGCCTTCCCGCTGTTCGACGCCGAAAAATACCTGGCCGCGCCGCACTGCGCCAGCCGGCTGCCGGCCAAGATCCAGGCTCGGATACGCAAGCACGGCATCCGCAACTCGCACCTGTTGTCCATCGCCCCCACCGGCACCATCTCGCTGGCCTTCGCCGACAACGCGTCCAATGGCATCGAGCCGCCGTTCTCGTGGTTCTACACCCGCAAGAAGCGGATGGCGGACAACTCGCAGCAGGAATACCTGGTGGAAGACCACGCCTACCGCGTGTGGCGGATGCAGGGCGGCGACACCGCCAAGCTGCCGGACTACTTCGTCTCCGCGCTGGAAATGAGCGCGCTCGACCACATGCGCATGGTCGCCGCCGTCGCGCCCTATGTCGACACCGCCATCTCCAAGACCGTCAACGTGCCGGCCGACTATCCGTTCGAAGACTTCGAGAGCCTGTACCTGGAAGCCTGGCGCAACGGCCTCAAGGGCATCACCACCTACCGCCCCAACAATGTGCTGGGCTCGGTATTGTCGGTGGAGCCAGCCCAGAGCGCCGCCGCCGCGCCGGAAGACCTGTCCGGCGCCGCCAGCGACCCGGACCGCCGCGTGACGCTGAACACCGCCCCGACTCCGGCCTTGTCCAGCCTGAAATGGCCGAACCGCCCCAAGCTGAAGGAAGGCAACCCGTCGTGGACCTTCATGGTGGAAGGCGACGCCGGCGATTTCGCCGTGGTGGTCGGCCACATGGAAAACGGCCGCGCCCAGCCCTTCGAATGCTGGGTCAACGCGACCGATGAACAACGCGGCCTGTCCGCGATCGCCAAGACGCTGTCGATGGACATGCGCTGCCGCGACCGCGCCTGGCTGGCCGCCAAGCTGGACGCGCTGTCTCGCGCCAACGGCGACAAACGCTACCGCTTCACGCTGGGCGACAAGACCATACACGCCACCTCGGCCGCCGCCGCGCTGGGCCAGGTGGTGCGCCACCGCGTCGAGCAACTGGGCGCGCTGCGGCTGGAGGAAGGCGAAGCCACCCCGGTGATGGACGCGCTGTTCGCCCGCAAGGAGCCCAAGTCCGGCAGCGACGGCACCATGAGCTGGTCGGTGGACGTGGTCAACCCGCAGACCGGCGACGACTTCGTGCTGTTCGTCAAGGAACTGGTGCTGCCCAACGGCCAGCGCCGTCCGTACTCGGTGTGGCTGGCCGGCGCCTACCCGCGCGAGCTGGACGGCCTGTGCAAGATGCTGTCGCTGGACATGCGGGTGATCGACCCAGCCTGGATCGGCCTGAAGCTGCGCAAGCTGCTGAACTACGCCGAGCCGCAGGGAGACTTCTTCGCCCGCATCCCCGGCATGGAGAAGTCGCAAAGCTGGCCGTCCACCGTCGCCTACCTGGCGCGGCTGATCATCCACCGCTACGCGATGCTGGGCGTGCTGACCGAGGAAGGCGTGCCGGTCGAGGAAATGGGCGTGATGGCGCCGGAGCAGAGCGACCTGTTCGCCCAGGAGGCGCCCGCCGCGCTGAAGCAGCTGGCCGGCAAGGCCTGCCCGGAATGCGGCAACCACGCGCTGATCAAGAAGGACGGCTGCGAATTCTGCACCGCCTGCGGGCACGTGGGGGCTTGCGGCTGAGCCGGCAGGCGACAGCACCAAGGGCATCAAAAAGAGAGCGGCCTAGGCCGCTCTCTTTGCCCCCATGAACAGCCATGGGGGATGCCTGAAGATTTCGAAACATGCCACCATTGCCTTCAATGCATGCCACAATACGGCCAAACCGGCTTGTCATTTAAATGCGCCGCGCAAGATACCAACATCTTGATTTATTTGCATGAAAATCTTATAGCTGGCATATCGGCCCGCGATTCCCCTCTAACCTTGGACCTTCCATGAAGACAGCACCATCCATCCACCAGGCCCTGCTCCTGGCCTCCATCGCGTTGTCCAGTTCGGCGCTGCGCGCGGAAACCTTCAACCTGAATCTGGGTTCGGTCATCAAGGACGGCATCCATAAAGCGCTGCAGGGCGACAACGCCAACACCGGCGCTCCTGCCGTCGGCTACCCCGCCCCTGGCGAATACGATGGCTCCGACGCCGAGTTCGAGCGCGCCATCACCATTCAGGCGGACGGCCGATTCGAACTGGAAGTGCTGCGGAAAGGAAACGCCCTCCCGCGGCATGCCGGATCGGGAGCAGGCAAGCTGACTTCGACGGATGGCAAGCAATGGATCTACCGCGAGGATCGTTGCTCGCTGACCCTCATCCCGCAGGCGTCCGCCTTGCAACTCAAGACCGAACGCTGCGCCGGCGTCTTCGGCGACGTGCCTTTCGATGGGCGGTATCAGGCGGGCGCCAAAAAGGTCCAGGTCGCGGCCAAGGACAAGCGCCTGGCGGCGCAGCTCAATTGCCAACGGCTGAACTTCGGAGAAAACGGCATCGCCTCCCTGCTGGGCAAAGCGACCCGCCAGCCGGAAAACACGGTATGGGACCAGGAACTGTCCTTGCCTGGCGGCTATGCCTTTGGCGGCTTGCCGATCCGATCGGTCAAGCTCTCCGAAACCGATGGCGGCTTCCTGGCCCTGTTCGTGGACGGCGACGCAACGGCGATCCAGGCAGCGATCAAAAAGGCTCGGCTAAAGGGCGACTACACCGTGGCGATGCTGCGCACGGTGGGAGGCCCCACCGGCTACCCCTTCCCCGGCAAGCGGACCGGCCAGCCTTATGTGCATTGCCAGAGCAAGCAGGCGATGAGCGGAGAGTATTGAGCGGCCCCTCCCGCATCCATGCCGGGGCGTTCCGCCATGCCTATGCGCCCCGGCCCCCATTCAGTCCTCTTTCCCCTCGCCGATCCGGACCCGCCGACAAAACCCCTGATCCTGGGTTGCGCCTCCTTGTCGTACGGCGGCTACGGCCTGCGTCGGCGCGCCTTGGCTCAGGTTCTCCGCGGGGTTTTGTGAGCGGCTCTTAGATGTTTTACGTGCGAGCATGCCCGCGCCAACTCAAAAAACTGTCCTTAAGAACAGATGCAATCGCCAATTCGGCTTCTATATTGACGGCTATTCTATCCGTATCAATCAAAATATTCACATAAAATACTTTTCTTCTTGATACCAATCCGGCACCGCGCTCCTGACCGACGCGCGTTTCGCCGCCTCCGCGTTTCCGGACCGCCGCTTGCGGCCCCGCATCAGTTTGATGGCCCTGCCATTCCCTCACCGTCGCATCCCTGCGCGTCGAGCGCCATCGTCATGGCCCGCGCCAGAAGCGGGCTTGCCCAAACCATTACAACTTGATGTATCCGACACCTACTCAGGAGCAAAGTCATGAATACTCGTCGCATTTCTCGCTACACGCTGCTCGCGTCGGCCGTCATGGCCGCCGGCCTTTTGACCTCCACGGCGCTGGCGGCCAGCCAGCCCCCCTCCCGGGCCGCGCGGGCCGCCGCGACCGCGGCAGTCGCAACCGTCATCACCAAGACCTACAGCGTGATCGTCAACGCCGATGGCACGCTGGCTGTCGGCCCCGCCGGCGCCAGCTCCAACAACTTCGGCGGCAATTACGGCTACTTCGAGGTGATTTTCCCGAGCGACGTCTCAAAATGCGTGTATACCGCGACCCTGGGCGATCCCTCGCCGACCTTCCCCGCGCTGGGTTTCATCAGTGTGACCCTGCGCAGCGGCAATCCAAACGGCATTTTCGTGCGGACAGCCGATACCAACGGGACGGCCAACGACCACGCCTTCCACCTGCAGGTTCAATGCTGAACGCCGCGCCCTTCCGGCGGCTGAAGGCATAATCCGCTGAAACGCCGGGCCGCTCGCGCGGCCCGGCGCCGGCTCAGCGCCGGCTGAGAATGCAGTTGATGTAGGAACCGCCCTGCAGCATGTTGATCAAGCCGACGCTGTATTGCGGCTCCACCGCCAGACTGCCGTCGGAGCGCCACAGAACACCGTGCTCGGCCGCATATTGCGGAGTGACGTGGGGAGAGCCGTGCATCACCAGATTGCGCCGCCGCATATTGGAATTGCTTCGCTCCAGGCCGTCCAGCCATAGCGACAAGCCCTGGCTGCCGAAATAGGTGTCGGAGGCGCGGCACACGCCCAGGCAGGATAAATCCGAATCCAGCTCATTGGAGAAGGCCCCGGCCCTCAGCAGGTTGGCGTGCGGATCCCGCCCGCGGCCATGCGCGACCAGGAAACGCTGCACGCTGGCCTCCAGCGTGTCGAACACGAACAGCCGGCTTTCCGTCGACGGCAAGCCGTAATCGACCACCGCCCAGTACAGCAGGCTGGCGCGGGGATGCAGGCTTTTCTGCACCGCCACCATGTCCAGCACCGCCGAATCAGGCAGCCCCTCGCTCCGGCTCAATTGCAGCAAAATGTCTTCCAGCGTTCCCACATCTTATCCTTGCCTGCTATTGGACTGCCCGCGTCTTGTCCCGGTCGGACAGAATGATTATCACTTGGCGGACAGTTAATCCTAGGCGGGCCCGCATGGGGTGGCAAGGAGGCTTGACGCCTTGAATCCCGACGCTCAGCGCCCATCTTGTCAGGACCCGCCGCCGGAAAGCGGCGCGCCGGAAACCTGGCCGGCCACCATCCATATGGACCGTCCGCCGGCACCGTCCGCGCCGGCAACAATCAGGAAGGCAGCTCGATGAAGTCTCTCGGTAAGAAAGCGTCCGGCCCCAGACTGGAAAAAATGCAGGCGTCGCCGCTTTGGTCCGGCAGCGGTTTCCGCAACGTCTACCCGATCGATCCCGCCCTGCGCGCCCCATCGGCAACCATGCCGTCCTTGCGCGACTTCCTGTGCGGCGGTGAACGCAGGACGCCCTCCGCGCCGCTTCCGGCCGACAACCCGCTGGATGCCTGGCGCAAGCCAGCCCAGTCCGGCCTGCGCGCCACCTGGCTCGGACACTCCACCGTGCTGATCGAAATCGACGGCTTGCGCCTGCTGACCGATCCGGTCTGGGGTCCCCGCGCCTCTCCCACCCGGCTGGCCGGGCCCAAGCGCTTCCAGCCGGTGCCGATCAAGCTGAAGCAGCTGCCGCCGCTGGATCTGGTGCTGGTATCGCATGATCACTACGACCACCTCGATTACCCCACCATCCGCGAGCTGGCCAAGACCGACGTCCCCTTCGTCACCGCGCTGGGAGTGGGCGCCCACCTGGAAGCCTTCGGCGTGCGGCCGGAACGCATCACCGAGCTGGACTGGTGGGAAAGCTATCGCCATCCGGACTCCGAGCTGACCGTCACCGCCACGCCTTCCCAACACTTTTCCGGGCGCGGCCTGAAAGACCGCAACGCCACGCTGTGGTCGTCGCTGTCCATCCGCAGCGACCGGCATTCCGTGTTCTTCAGCGGCGACACCGGCCTGTCTGGGCAATTCGCCGAAATCCGCGAGCGCATGGGTCCGTTCGATCTGGTGATGCTGGAAGTCGGCGCCCATCATCCCGCCTGGGGCGACATCCACCTGGGGCCGGACAATGCGCTCAAAGCGCTGGACCTGCTGGGCGGCGGCGCCTTCCTGCCAGTGCATTGGGGCACCTTCAACCTGGCGATGCACGCCTGGGACGCGCCGGCCGAGTCCCTGCTGGCCAGCGGCGAAAAAGAGAATGTCCGGCTGATGATGCCGCGGCTGGGTCAAGCGGTAGAGCCGGCCCACGCCGAGCGCGCCCATCCCTGGTGGCGCGAAGTGGACAGCGTGGCGGCGCCGCCCGCGCCCAACGAGCCGGAAACCGACGCGCCGCTGCCGAAATCGATGCCCTGGCCGTTGGACTGAAGCCGTCCAGGCCGCCGCGGCCCGGCGGCCCGCCTGGCGCATTCATCCGCTGGCGGAATCCATTCCATACCTTTGCGCAAAGTCAAAAGCGAGCGACCATTTTCTATTGAGTTTTTACTCCACCTGGGTATATTTAGAAATCGCTGACAAATGTTGGCGTTTTTATAAACTATTTAATATGTTCAGCCATTCAAAGCATCAGAATGCTGCGCAGCCCGGGAGTCCGCTCATGATGAAAAGGTTTGCCGCCCTCTCCGCTCTAGCCGCCGCCGCGGCCGGTATCGCCAGTCCAGCCGCCCAGGCCGGCGTCTTCGCGCCCTATGTGGACATGACCTTGTGGCCGACGCCCCAAATCGACAAACTGGGCGTCAATCAGGGCATCCAGCAACTCACCCTCGCCTTCGTCGTCGCCAAGGGAGGCTGCGCGCCTTCCTGGGGCGGCGTGCTGGCCATCCCGGGCAGCGGTTCCGACCAGCAACTGAGCGCCATCCGCAACGGCATCAATAATTTCCGCGGCAAAGGCGGCGAAGTGATGGTGTCCTTCGGCGGCGCCAACGGCACACCGCTGCAACAGGCCTGCACCACCAACGCCAGCCTGCAGGCCGCCTACCAGACCGTGCTGGACACTTACAATCTGTCGCGCATCGATTTCGACATCGAAGGCGGCGCGCAAACCGATACCGCCGCCAACAACCGCAACTTCGCGGTGGTGGCCACGCTGCAGAAGAACTACAAGGCCAAGGGCAAGACACTGCATGTATCGCTGACCCTGCCGGCCATGCCCTTCGGCCTGACCCAGGATGGCCAGCGCGTGCTCGCGTCCGCGCTCGCCAACGGCGTGGCGCTGGACGCCGTCAACATCATGGCGATGGACTACGGCCAGTCCAATCCGAACATGGGCGCGGCCGCCAAGCAGGCCGCCCAGGCGCTGTACGGCCAGATCGATGCCGCCTACAAGGCCCATGGCCAGACGCTGACCGACGCCCAGCTGTGGCAAAAGGTGGGCGTCACACCCATGGCGGGCCTGAACGACACCCAGCCGGAAACCTTCACCGTGGACAACGCCAAGGACCTGTACGGCATGGCCAACAGCAATCGCTTCGGGCTGCTGTCGATGTGGTCGATCAGCCGCGACAAGTCTTGCCCGAATAACGGCCATTACGTCGACGCACAATGCTCCGGCATCGTGCAAACGCCTTACGCCTTCAGCAATGTGTTCAAGGGCTTCAAGGACCACTGGGGCAGCGGCGTCACCCAGGACCCCAATTACGGCGGCGGCGACAACGGCAATGGCGGCGGGCCGGTCAACGGCCAGCCATGGTCGTCGGGCCAGGTCTACAACACCGGCAATACCGTCACCTACTCCGGCGCCACCTGGAAAGCCCAGTGGTGGACCCAGGGCGATGTGCCCGGCCAGGCTTCGGTATGGCAGCAGCAGGGCGGCGGCTTGCAGCAATGGTCGGCAACCGCCGCCTATTCCGCCAAGGACTGCGCGCTGTACCAAGGCAAGAAGTACTGCGCCAAATGGTGGACCCAGGGCAATCTGCCCACCGCCGGCGATCCGTGGGCGCTGTCCAACTGAGCTGACGCTCTGCGCAAAAGCCAAGCCGGGCATGCGCCCGGCTTTTTGAATCCCGCCGATCTAGCCCGGTATCTCGGGCTCCACCAGCGCCGCCAGCTGCTTCAGCGACTGCTGCCAGCCCAGATAGCAGTTTTCCGGCGGGATCGCGTCCGGAATCCCGTCTTGCACGATGACGAGATCGCTACCGCAGGACAGCGGCGCCAATGTGATGGCGGTGGTCATTTCGCCGGGCAGGTTGGCGTCGTCGAAGCGGTCGGTGTAGCGGATGCGCTCGCCCGGAACCAGCTCCAGGTAACGGCCCCCGAATGCATGTTTCTGGCCGCTGGAGAACGCGACGAATTCCATCTGATAGCTGCCGCCGACGCGCGCATCATGCTCCAGCACCTTGCAGACGAACCCTTCCGGCGGCAGCCACTTGGCCAGGGCCAACGGATCGAGAAAAGCGCGGTAGACGCGCTCCGGCGGCGCGCTCAGCACGCGGTGCAGGCGTATCGTATTGGGCATGGCTGGCTCCTTGTCGGCGGGAAAGCTGGCCTAAGCAAGATAGCACAATGACATTTCACTGGCGCGCCAGATCGAACTCCATCTGCCAGTCGAATGGCTCCAGTTCGACCTGGGGGCCATGCAGCCAGCGCGCCGGCACGCAACCGCAGCGTTCGTAGAACGACACCGTCTCGATGGCCGAATGGGAGGAGACATACAGCCGGCGCGCGCCCATGGCCCTGCCGCCGGCGACGCACTCCCGCATCAGCTCGCGCCCCAGGCCGCGGCCGCGCCAGCGGGCGTCCACCTGCAGCTCCTTCAATTGCCGATATTCGCCATCCGGCCCCAGCGGATCCGGCGAGATGGCGGCGAAGCCGGCCAGGCTTTCGCCTTCCATCGCCGCCCATACCCGCCCCGCGTCCGCCATCGCGGCCAGCTCGCGGCACAGCGCCCGCCTCTCGTCCGGCGACCAGTCGTCGATGAAGGGCTCGGCCGCGATGCGCCTGTCGCCCGGCGCGCCGCGATACACCCGCGTCACCTCCTGCCGGCGCTGGAAACCATCCAGCCAATTCGCGCCGATATCGGCCGCGCTCTGACGGCGGATGAACCAAGGAGAAGAAACGACGATGGCAGAAGCGGATGGTTTCATGGCGGGGAAACAGGATCAGGACATTGCCATTATGCCAGCGAAACGGGCCGCCCTTGCGAGCGGCCCGACTGTCACGGCTGATATTTACAGGCTGGGGAAAGCGAACTGCGACGCCTCGTGGCTGGCGCGCTGCGGCCAGCGCTGGGTCACCGCCTTGCGCCGGGTGTAGAAGCGCACGCCGTCCGGTCCGTAGGCATGCAGGTCGCCGAACAGCGACCGCTTCCAGCCGCCGAAGCTGTGGTAGGCCACCGGCACCGGCAGCGGGACGTTGATGCCCACCATGCCCACCTCCACCGTGTCGGCGAACAGCCGCGCCGCCTCGCCGTCGCGGGTGAAGATGCAGGTGCCATTGCCGTATTCGTGCGCGTTGATCAGCGCGATCGCCTCCTCCAGGCTGTTCACGCGGACCACGCACAGCACCGGGCCGAAGATTTCTTCCTGGTAGACGCGCATGTCAGGCGTCACACGGTCGAACAGGCAGCCGCCCAGGAAGAAGCCGCCCTCGTGGCCCGGCACCCTGATGCCGCGGCCGTCGACCACCAGTTCCGCGCCGGCCGCCACGCCATCGGCGATGTAGCCGCTGACCTTGTCCAGGTGCGCGCGCGTCACCAGCAGCCCCATGTCCAGGCCCGGCGAAGTGCCCGGCCCCACTTTCAAGGCCTGGATCTGAGGCGTGAGTTTGGCGATCAGCGCGTCGGCCGCCTGATCGCCGACGCAGACAGCGACCGAGATCGCCATGCAGCGCTCGCCGCAAGAACCGTAAGCCGCGCCCATCAGCGCGTTGACGGTGTTGTCGAGATCGGCGTCCGGCAGCACCACCGCGTGGTTCTTGGCCCCGCCCAGCGCCTGCACTCGCTTGCCGCGGCGGCTGCCCTCGGCGTAGATGTATTCGGCGATCGGCGTGGAGCCGACGAAGCTGACGGCCTTGACCTCCGGCGCGGCCAGCAGCGCGTCCACCGCCTCCTTGTCGCCGTGCACCACGTTGAGCACGCCACGGGGCAAGCCGGCCTCGTGCAGCAGGCGGGCGATCAGCAGCGTGGAGCTGGGATCGCGCTCCGACGGCTTGAGGATGAAGGTGTTGCCGCAGGCGATGGCCAGCGGATACATCCACAGCGGCACCATCGCCGGGAAGTTGAACGGCGTGATGCCAGCCACCACGCCCAGCGGCTGGAAATCGCTCCAGGCGTCGATGGCCGGGCCGACGTTGCGGCTGTACTCGCCCTTCAGCAGCTCCGGCGCGGCGCAGGCGTATTCGACGTTTTCAATGCCGCGCTTCAGCTCGCCGGCGGCGTCTTCCAGCGTCTTGCCGTGCTCGCGGCTGATCAGCGGCACGATCTCGGCCTCATGCTGCTCCAACAGCTGCTTGAAACGGAACAACACTTGCGCGCGCTTGGCCGGCGGCGTGTCGCGCCAGGCCGGAAACGCCGCCTGCGCGGCGGCCACCGCCTGCGCCACGATGGCGGCGTCGGCCAACTGCACTTCGGCGATGGCCTCGCCGGTGGACGGATTGAAAACCGGCGCGCGGCGGCTGCCGCCGTCGCAGGCCTCGCCATAGATCAGATGCTGCAAAGTCGTCATTTCGGGATCTCGTTTTATTGGTGACAATCGTTTCAGGCCAGCTTGGCCAGCGTCTCGCCGACGGCATCGAATAGGCGATCCAGCTCCTGCGGCGTGGCGGTGAACGGCGGGCCGAACTGCAGCGCGTCGCCGCCATAACGGACGTAGAAGCCCTTGCGCCACAGCGCCATCGCCGCCTCGTACGGCCGCACGATGGCGTCGCCGCCGCGCGGCGCGATCTGCACCGCGCCGGCCAGCCCGCAGTTGCGGATATCGACCACATGCGGCAGGCCCTTCAGGCCGTGGATGCCGCGCTCGAAATGCGGCGCCAGCTCGGCGGCCTTCGCCACCAGGTTTTCGTTCTCCAGCACATCCAGCGCCGCCAGCGCCGCCGCGCAGGCCACCGGATGCGCCGAATAGGTATAACCATGAGCGAATTCCACTGCGTACTCCGGCGTCGCCTGCGCCATGAAGGCGTCGTAGATCTCGGACGTCGCCACCACCGCGCCCATCGGCACCGCGCCATTGGTCAGCTGCTTGGCCAGATTCATGATGTCCGGCGTCACGCCGAAGTGGTCGGCGCCGAACAGCGAGCCGGTGCGGCCGAAACCGGTGATCACCTCGTCGAAGATCAGCAGGATGCCGTGCTGCGTGCAGATCTCCCGCAGGCGCTGCAGATAGCCCTGCGGCGGCACGATCACGCCGGCCGAGCCGGCCATCGGCTCCACGATCACCGCGGCGATATTGGACGCGTCGTGCAGCTCGATCAGCCGCAGCAGGTCGTCGGCCAGCTCCGCGCCGTGCGCCGGCAGGCCGCGGCTGAAAGCGTTGGCCGGCAGCAAGGTGTGCGGCAAATGGTCCGCGTCCATCAGCGGGCCGAACAATTTGCGGTTGCCATTCATGCCGCCCAGGCTGGTGCCGGCGATGTTGACGCCGTGGTAGCCGCGCGCCCGGCCGATCAATTTGGTCTTGGACGCCTGGCCCTTCAGCCGCCAGTAGGCGCGCGCCATCTTCACCGCGGTGTCCGCGCATTCAGAGCCGGAGTTGGTGAAGAACACGTGGTTCAGCTCGCCCGGCGCCATCGCCGCCACCCGCTCGGCCAGCCGGAACGACAGCGGGTGGCCAAACTGGAAGCCCGGCGAATAATCCAGCGTCGACAGCTGGCGATAGGCCGCCTCGGCGATCTCCTTGCGGCTGTGGCCGGCGCCGCAGCACCACAGTCCGGACAGGCTGTCGAAGATGCGGCGGCCTTGGTCATCGACCAGGTAATTGCCCTCGCCGGCGACGATCAGCCGTGGATCGCGCTGGAAATTGCGGTTGGCGCTGAACGGCATCCAGTGCGCGCGCAGGTTCAGTTGGTCGAATTCGGAACGGGTGGTGAGCGGGTGGTTCATCACAAGCCTCGCAGACGGGAATATAGCTAAAGCATGCGCCGGACATTGCGTGAGTTAAATGCTATCTTTCTTACGTTCAGATTAAGAAATATCAAACTATGAACCGCAAACCGGCGCTGGGCCAGGTCAGCGATTTTGATATCCGGCTGCTGCGGCTATTCCGCGCGGTTGCCGAGTGCGGCGGCTTTTCCGCCGCAGAGGGCGTGCTGGGCATCAGCCGCTCCGCCATCAGCCTGCAGATGGGCGATCTGGAAAAGCGCCTCGGCATCCGCCTGTGCCAGCGCGGCCGCGCCGGTTTCGCGCTGACGGACGAAGGGCGCGAGGTGCTGCGCGCCAGCCAGACGCTGCTGGCTGCGCTGGAAGACTTCCGCAGCGAGGTGAACCTGCTGCATCGCCAGCTGCGCGGCGAGCTGAACATCGGCATCATCAACAACCTGGTCACATTGCCCAAGATGCGCATCACCCAGGCGCTGCGCGCGCTGGCCAAACAAGGGCCGGAGGTGCGCATCAATATCGGAATGATGACGCCCAACGACATCGAAACCGGGCTGATGGACGGCCAGCTGCACGCCGGCGTGGTGCCGCTGATCCAGCCCTTGTCCGGGCTGGACTACCTGCCGCTGTACGACGAGCGCTCCCAGCTCTACTGCAGCCGCGAGCATCCGCTGTTCAGCCAGCCGGACGACAGCCTGGCCGAGACCGACCTCGCCGCCGCCGACGCGGTCGCGCCCGGCTACCGCCTGCCGCCGCAGGCCCAGGCGCTGCAACAACGGCTCAAGCCCATCGCCACCGCGTCCGACCGCGAAGGCATCGCGTTTTTGATCCTCAGCGGCCGCTACATCGGCTACCTGCCCGATCACTTCGCTGCCGGCTGGGTGGCCCAAGGCCAAATGCGGCCGCTGCTGCCGAGCGCCTGTTTCTACGACGCGCCGCTGGCGCTGGCAGTGCGCAAGGGACGGCGCGCCAACCTGGTGCTGGAGCGCTTCTTGCAGGAGCTGGAGCGCACGAACTGACCCTGCGAAATCAAGGAATGCATTGGCAGATGCGCGCCGCCAAGCGCTCAAGGCCGTCATTCTTGAACGCCAGGCCGGACTGGGCATGGAATGCGCCGCCGCGGGACGCCACCACCAGCCACCGTCCTAGCGGGAACAAGCCGAACAGACGCCGCCCCGCATCAGGCGAACGGCGGCGATCTCCTCCAGCGGCACCCGCCACCGCGAGGCATCGCCGCGGAGCGCGGACACGATGCGCGCCGGCTTGAGCCTTCTGCCTGGAAACCGGCCCAGGATACTCATTTCCGCAACCATCCGCGCTCCCCGCTCAAGCCAGCCACAGCAGCGCGATGCCCAGCGCCGCCGGCAGCCCCTGCACAAACAAGATGCGTCGATTGACAGTCAGCGCGCCGAATATCCCCGCCGCCAGCACGCAACCCAGGAAAAACAGCTTGATCTGGAATCCAAACGCGCCCTGCCACAGCCCCCAGGCCAGGCCGGCGGCGAGGAAGCCGTTGTATAGGCCTTGGTTGGCGGCCAGCGTCTTGGTGTCGCGCGCCCGCTCCGGCGTCAGGCGGAAGGTCTTCATCCCCAGCGGCTTGTCCCACAAAAACATTTCCAGGATCAAAAAATAGAGGTGCAGCAGCGCCACCAGGGCGATGACGATGTCGGCGGCCAGGCTCATCATTTCTCCCCCGCCGGAATGCGTCGAAAACGGATATCGGACATGGTTTCCCCTAGAAAACAAAGCCGGACTCCGTTCGAGTCCGGCCCAAGTTACATATTGCGCCAACCATCGCGCCATGCCAACCGGGTTCACACGGCCTGGGTCGGCGCCTCCGGCGGCTTGGGGTTCACCTGCCGCGGGCGGCGGTAGCCGCTCTTCTGCTTCAGCGTGGAGAGCAGAAAACGGGTGTAGGGCTGATTGCAGATTTCACTGAACAAGAAGCGCACGGTCGCCTCGTCCGGCGCCGCACCTTCGCCGGCCTGCAAGCAGGCCGCCGCGTTGGCCACCGCTTTGTCAGCTTGTTCACGGTGCGGGTCGTCCTCCTTCAGTTCCAGCTTCTCGTTCAGGTTGAAAATCGCTCCCACGTCGGCCAAACCCAATCTGGCCAGGCTGGCGCCGTGGTCGCTGAAATAGCGCCAGACGATGGCCTGGCTGCTCAAACGCAGAATGAACTTGAACGGAAAGCCGGTTCGGATGGACAGCAGCACCGGATCGGTGCCGAGCAACTGCTCGATGGAATTGACGCCCTCGGCCGCCATTCCGGCGGCGATGTCGGCGGTCACGCCTTCCAGCTTGATCAGCTGGTCGCTGTTTTGATCCTGCTCGCTAACACCGAAGCTGCGCGACACCAGACGCCGCAGCAGTTTCATCAACACATCCATTGGAAAAGCGCCGATGGCAAAGGCGGCCATCGTCTGCGGAACAGAAACCGAGCTCTCATCTCCACCGGAGGCCGCGCTCACCGCCGCACCGATTGGAATAGCCAACGTCATACGCAGCGCATACCAGTAAACATCCGCTACGTTCAAGCTGCGCCGCCGTACCGCCGTCACCATATCGCTAACTACAAATAAATAGGCACCAGCGATAGACGCCGCAATGATCAGATTGTTAACCGGCAAAGCCAACTTGCACATTTCTGCGAACACAAACAAAGTAGTCATGAAAACAATAGCGACCTGCAGCAGAATCAACGGAGTGATGAACACCGAACGGCCATAGTGCTCTCGATAGATCTGCTCGAACAAACGCTCCGCTGCCGCATCCACTTCGGACGAATTCGGCGGCGGCCAGTCTTTCAGCCACGGTTCCTTATCCATCCGCGGTTGCCAAAACTGGCGCAAGTAGAAGACCAGCGCACCATTGTTAAGCCGGTTGCGAAACTCCTCGTAACGGGCCCCCCAACCGGTGACCAGAAAACGGACCAGCGGCGCAGCCGCAAGACTACTAGTCAGCAACAACAACGTGACATAACCACTTAGGTAGAGCTGAGAAAACTCGCCGGATGCCAATTGATAGACAATGCCTAGACCGAAGGCATCAAGTATCAGTACACACGGCCAAATGCCATAGTACTTTGGGTCTTTCATGGCCTCACCCTCCGCCGACGGAATCGGCTTTCAGATTAGACTCTGATGAAAAAATCTCATTTAGTACTAATAACTAGCGTGTTTCTTCAGGATGCGGCGCCAGCAAGGCCTGCATCCGGCGCGATCAGCCACCGCCGGCCGACGATGTCCCCGCCGTAGGGCTGGAAGCGCTGTTCGATATCCTCCCTGCCCGCCACCAGCGCGCTCCAGCAACGCCGCGCCTGTACGCCACCGACACCCAGGCGCTGTCCCTTGTCCGCGACGCGCTAAACGGAAAATGTGGATTCTCCTCGACGATTGCGCCCATAATGTCGAAACCTTCGCCTGATCAGCATTTCACCTGCCATCGCGCCACCCCTTGCCTCCCTCCCCGATGCCCAGTCATACCTGTCCTTTAGTTCAGGTACGCTAATGAAGCAGAATGTTCGCCTTGTTGACGCGATGCCTCCCACATAAAATACTGGTTCTTTTCGGTTTTCTCACTTTCAAGCCCTGCTTCAAGGGCGCTTTCGTTTTGGACAATCGATGGACCTTGACAGCCTGCTTTCCTCCTTCGCCTCCGCCTTCACCCAGGACCAGCGCCTGCTCACCCTGGAGCTGGGCAGCGGATCCGTCGCCGCCGAGCAGCTGCTGCCGCAAAGCCTGGATGGCGAAGAGGGCGTGTCCAAGGCCTATCGCTATGCCGTTACCTGCCTCTCCCCCGACGGCGCCATCGAACTCAAGACCCTGCTCGGCCAGTCCGCCCGCATCGGCATCGCCGACGCCCAGGGCCGGGAAACCCTCCGCTGCGGCGTAGTCAGCCAGGCCCGGCTGATGGGTTCCGACGGCGGCTTCGCCCAGTACGGCCTGACCATCGAGCCGCCGATCGCGCTGTTGCGCCACCGCCGCACCTCGCGCGTGTTCCAGGACCTGAGCGTGCCGGACATCGTCCAGCAGATCGTCCGGGAGCACCAGGCGGCCAACCCGGTGTTCGCCCGCGCCCAGACTATCGAGTTCAAGGTCGGCCCGGCGCAGCCGCGCAGCTACTGCCTGCAGTACCGCGAGAGCGATTTCGATTTCATCGTCCGCCTGCTGCATGAAGAGGGCTACGCCTGGCGCTTCGAGCATGTCGACGGCGACAGCCCGCAGGTCAAGCTGGCGGTGTTCGACGACGCCTACAGCCTGCCGCCGGCCGAGGTGGAGCGCGTCCGCTTCCACCGCAGCGACGCCACCGAAGAAGAGGACGGCCTCACCGACTGGAACGCCAGCCGCCAGATCGTGCCCGGCAACGTAGCGCTGGCCACCTTCGACTACCAGCCGGTGTCCACCCAGCACACCGGCGACAGCAGCCAGATCGACCAGGGCCAGGGCGGCCAGGCGCTGCAATCCAGCCTGCAGGACTACGATCCGCAGGGCCTGTATTACGCCGGCGATGCCGAGCAGCTGTCGCACTACGCCCGGCTGCGGCAGCAGGCGCACGACCTGCAGGCCAAGACCTTCGAAGGCGGCGGCTCCATCCGCGGCCTGACCGCCGGCCAGTGGTTCCGCCTGGACGACCACCCGGCGCACGAGGCCGACAGCCACGAGCAGCGCGAATTCGTCGTCACCGGCCAAAGCTTCCAGGTGCGCAACAACCTGCCGACCGATCTGCAGTCCATCCTGCCGACGGGCGACAAAGCCGACGCCCCGTTTACCACCCGCATCCAGGCGCAGCGCCGCGGCATCCCGCTGACCCCGGCCTACGCCGGCACCGCCTCGGCCAAGCCCACCAGCCTGGGCGTGCAGACCGCCACCGTGGTCGGCCCCGCCGGCGAGGAAGTCCACACCGACGCCCAGGGCCGCATCAAGGTGCAGTTCCACTGGCAGCGGCCGGACGAGCACCCGACCATCGGCGCCGGCCTCGACGACAAATCCTCCTGCTGGCTGCGGGTCGCCATGCCGTCGGCTGGCGCCGGCTGGGGCCACCAGTTCATCCCGCGCCTCGGCCAGGAAGTGCTGGTCGACTTCATCGAAGGCGACATCGACCGGCCGGTGATCACCGGCGTGCTGTACAACGGCAGCCACCCGACGCCCGACTTCAGCGGCGCCGGTTCGCTCCCCGCCAACAAGACCCTGTCCGGCATCAAGAGCAAAGAACACCAGGGCGGCGGCTACAACGAGCTGCTGTTCGACGACACCCCCGGCGAAGTGCGCGCCAAGCTATCCAGCGAACCGGGCAAGACCCAGCTCAACCAGGGCTACCTCGCCCACCCGCGCAGCAACGGCAAGGCCCAGCCGCGCGGCGACGGCTTCGAACTGCGCACCGACCACCACGGCGCCATCCGCGCCGCCCACGGCCTGCTGCTCACCACCGAGGCGCAGAACGGCGCATCCGGCAAACAGCTGGCGCGCGAACACGCGCAGAGCCAGCTCGACGCTGCGCTGAGCCTCTCGCAAGCGCTGGCCGAAACCGCCACCGGCCAGTTGGCCGACAGCATGGAAACCGGCCCCGACGAGATCGGCCCGGACAACGCCAAGGCCGGCAAGAAGACAAACGGCCACCTGCAGCACCACGTCGACGCGCTGAAAGCCTGGGAAGCCGGATCGAATACCGACAAGGACGGCAAAACGGCGAAAGAGCAAGCCGGCCAACAGCCGCTGCTGGTGCTGTCCGGCCCGGCCGGCATCGCCTCCCTGACCGAGCAAAGCCAAACCCTCAGCGCTGGCCAGAACCTGAATCTGGTCGCCCAGCGCGACGCCAACCACGCGACAGGACGGCGCTGGCTGCACAACGTCGGCCAGCACATCAGCCTGTTCGTGGCGGGGGTGAAGGACAAGGTGGCGCTGAAGCTGATCGCGGCGAAGGGCAAGGTGCAGGTGCAGGCGCAGAGCGACGCGATGGAGCTGACGGCGGATAAGGAGCTGACCATTACCTCCGCCAAGGGCAAAGTGCAGATCGCCGCCAGCCAGGAAGTGCTGCTCACCAGCGGCGGCGGCTACATCCGCATCGCCGGCGGCAATATCGAAATCCACTGTCCCAGCGAAGTCAGCGTCAAGGGCGCCAGCCATAGCTTGAGCGGCCCGGCCAGCCTCAGCACCCCCACTCCGGCATTCGCCAAGCCCGGCACCGGCAATCTGCAAGTGGTCCACGAGTTCGCCAACGGCTACTCGATGAACCAGGGCAAGTTCGTCGTCACCGACGCGCTGGGCGTCAAACATAGCGGCGTGCTGGATGAGGCCGGCAAGGCGATGGTGCACGGCTTGCCGGTGGGCCCAGCAGCAGTACAGTTCTTAGGTCGACCAAGCAAAGGTAAATCTGATGAATTCCCATTTATCGCAGAACCAGAAGCCGAACTACAAAAAATGGGAACTGCTGTAAAACAACAGGCCATGAACCAATTATCCAGCCTCATACCTCAACCTCCAGCCAGTCAGCTAATGCAAAATTTTGGCAAAGCAAAAAAAACTATAGATGAAGTTAAAGGTCTGGCTAGTCAAGCGAAAAACATCCTACAAAAAGCCAGAAATATTAAAATCGGCTAAAACCAATCATAATCAACCCTAATAAAATTCAGATAAAGTTATTGGAATTATGAGCTCTGCTACCACTGCCGCCCCCTCCAAAGCCATGCCTGTTGCCATGATAGCCGCTGATGCCAAAACAGCGATGAAAGTCCTTGAGCAATCTGGAAAAACTTTTGATCAATGGCTGCGCAGCATTAGCAACGGCTATCTCACTTTGGATAGCCTACATTCCATTGCAGCTTCCGTCCCAATCGTTGGAAATCTTATTTCTGCAGGGGATGTATTAGCTGACATTTTAAACATGGCAGAGAAAAATGATACCAAAGAAGGCATTGATGTCTTTGACTGGATGAGCTTAGGAATCGATCTGGTTGGCATCATACCCGCAGGAAATCTTTTCAAAGCTGGAGCACGTCCTATTATCAAGCTCACGGCAACAGAAGTCCGACGTATTGGAGGAGATTTCGCAAAAGCTGAATTTAAAGCAGGGTTATTGCAACAAGTTGCCAATATCGTACCCGAGCGGTATCGCACTATGCCTGACCAGTGGGCAACTGAGGTTGATGGAAAATTGGAAGCATGTCTGAAGGAATGTGGCAACAAAGGAAGTATATACATACTTCAGTTTGCCGATTTTATCGAGCATGCAGGCAGTGGGCGTTTTGAACAATATGTAAAAAAAAATGTTGCTTACGAACCCATACCCTATGATCTAAATAAAACTAACAAAGGAGGGATGTGGAGCACTATTGCTGCGGCAATGGACGAGGTAAAACATGCTGCACAAAATCTTTCCAACGAGGCTAAAGCAGGTGTAACAATTGCTGCTGCTCAAACAGTGGATAATGTATTAAGCAGAGCCAAACCCATTCAAGCATTACTTCTCAAACTGGCAGCACTCTTCAGAAGTTGGGCTAGCCAGCTATCTACTACTCTGGTCGGCCTTTATGCTACTCACCTAGGCCCTCTTTTAAGAAACCTTGCACGACAGCTTGCTAAAAAATTTATAAAAGTAGCTGCTGTGACAACAAAAAAAGTTAACAAAGCGAGAAAGGGCACTCCGCAGAGAAAAACTGAAGCAACTAGTCATTTTAAGGGGGAATTAAAACCTTCCCCGCCTTGTAGTTGTGCTACCTCAGGGAAAAACATCGGCTATGCATTAGGCGAGGAATCCTTACTTCATACAGACTTCTCCCTGCCGGGTACTCTCCCCATTATTTGGACTCGGCAATATCGTTCCAACTTTGATGGCCATGATCAGACTGGTATGCTTGGCGCTCGTTGGTCTACAACCTACACTGTGCGTATTGATATCGAAGATAAAGTACTTAAACTGCATGACCACACTGGCCGCACACTGGAGTATCCACTACTACCGGAAGGAGAACCCCTGAAAGACGAAATCGAAGGCTTCACCTTGATTCGTCTATCAGACAATCTGTTGTCACAAACTTTCGGCCACGACCTGATCCAGTTGTACGAGCGCCACGGCGACAGCTTCCGCCTGGCGCTAATCAAGGACCGCGCTGGCAACAGTATCGCGATGAACTTCCGCAATGGCCACCTCAGCCAGCTGGTCAGCAGCGCCGGCTACGTGGTGGATCTGAGCCATGACGCCATTGGCCGCATCACCCGCGTCACCCTGCAGAATCTGGAAACCGGCCTGCCGCAACGCACGCTGGCCGAATATCGTTACAGCGACATCCCTCAAATGGGCGGCGACGCCGGCGACCTGCTGTCGGCTACCGACGAGAACGGACAAAGCTGGAGCTATCAATACCAACACCACCTGATCACCCGCTACACCGACCGTACCGGCCGCGGCATCACGCTGGAGTGGGATGGTACGCATCTGGACGCCCGCGCCATCCGCGAGTACGCCGACGACGGCAGTCTGGATGTGCGGCTGGCCTGGGATAAAAACATCGACCTGACTTACGTCACTGATGCCTATGGCCGCACCACCGAGTATTACTTCGACGAAAAAGGCTACAACTACCGCATCGTTTACCCAGACTATAACGAAGAGTGGTTCAACTATGACTCTCGGAAACGACTGATCAGTCATATCCACCCCAATGGCTCGCAAGATAGTTTTGAATACGACAATAACGGTAATTTGATCTGGCACGAGCGCGCCGACGGTAGCGAAGTACACTTTACCTACGACGAGCAGGACAATCTGGTCGAGATCATCGACCCGATGGGCGAGAAATGGCTGCGCGCCTACGACGACAAGGGCCAGCTGATAGAGGAAACCGACCCGCTCGGCCACAAGACCAAATACGCGTACAACGAGCAGGGCCTGC
Organism: Chromobacterium sp. Ag138; assembly: GCF_055181315.1. Lineage (NCBI taxonomy): Bacteria > Pseudomonadati > Pseudomonadota > Betaproteobacteria > Neisseriales > Chromobacteriaceae > Chromobacterium > Chromobacterium sp. Ag138. The sequence goes on along the minus strand of NZ_JBUPWA010000001.1, from coordinate 4,432,388 downwards.
CGGTGGCCATCACCGATGCCAAGGGCGGCGCCAAGAAGATCGCCTATCGTCCGGACGGCCTGCTGGAGAGCTATACCGACTGCTCCGGCAGCGCCACCCAGTGGCAGTATGACGAACGCGGCCGCCCGCTGCTGATCGTCGACGCGATGGGCAATGCCACACGCTATCAGTACGCCGCCAACGGCACGCTGCAGGCCATCGTCCAGCCGGACGGCCAGGCCACCCAGCTGGAGCATGACGCCGAATCCCGCCTGTTGAAAATCACCGACCCGCTGGGCCGCGGCGCCCACTACGAATACGACAAGGCCGGCCGGCTGCAAAAGCGCACCGACGCCAACGGCCACAGCCTGGGCTACCAGTACGACAAGCTGGGCCGCCTCACCGCGCTGCGCAACGAGAACCACCGCTACTACCGCTTCGACTACGACGACGGCGGCCGCCTGACGGCCGAAACCGGCTTCGACGGCAGCACCACCCGCTATGTCTACGACAACGCCGGCCGCCTGGCACAGCAGGTGGAAGGCAACGTCTCCACCGATTACCGCTACGACCGCGCCGGCCGCCTGATCGAGCGCAGCGCGCCGAACAGCAAGGAAAGCTTCGGCTACGACCCGGCCGGCCGCCTGTTCCAGGCCAAGAACCGCTATGCCAGCCTGCGCTGGGTGTACGACCCAGTCGGCAACGTCGTCGAGGAGCACCACGGCTACCACGTCGCCGGCATCAAGGAAACCTACCGCTGGCAGCATGAGTACGACAACCTGGGCAACCGCATCGCCACCGTCCGCCCGGACGGCCACCGCGTGGACGTGCTCAATTACGGCAGCGGCCACGTGCATGGCCTGCTGTTCGGCCAGCGCGACATCTTCAACCTGGAGCGCGACAAGCTGCACCGCGAAACCCAGCGCGTGCTGGGCAATGCGCTGCAGCAGACCCTGGCCTACGACAAGGCCGGCCGCCTGTCCAGCCAGCGGCTGATGGGTGCCACGCAGTGGAGCCGACAGTACCAGTACGACGCCGCCGGCCAACTCGTCGGCATCGCCGACAATCGCAGCGGCCAGCTGAGTTACCGCTATGATCCGGTCGGCCGCCTGCTGGAGGCCGCCACCCCCAAGGGCGTGGAAAGCTTCCGCTTCGACCCCGCCGGCAACCTGCTGGACAACGCCCCAGCCGCCGACGGCCATCAGAGCGACAGCCTGCTCGGCAACCTGCTCAGCCAGTACGCCGGCCGCCACTACCGCTACGACAGCCGCGGCAATCTGGTGGAGAAGCGCGTCAACGGCAGCCTAACCCAGCTGGAATGGGACAGCCACAACCGCTTGTCCCGCCTCACCACGCCGGACGGCCAGCGCACCGACTACCATTACGACCCGCTGGGCCGCCGCATCGCCAAGATCAGCCAGGGCCAGGCCACGCTGTACGGCTGGGACGGCGACGTGCTGGCCTTCGAAACCCGCGACGAGGAAGCGGTGCACTACCTGTTCGAGCCGGACAGCTTCGTGCCGCTGGCCCAGGTGCATACCAACGCCATTCGCGGCGTCAAAGTGCCGGCCTGGAGCCAGCACAACCCCTACGACCCGGACAAGGACCCGCTGCGCCAGGCTGGTCCGGAGCCACAAGAGCCGAAGGCGGTGTACTACTACCACACCGACCATCTCGGCACCCCGCAAGCGCTGACCGACGAGCATGGTTCGCTCGTGCTGGAAATGGACTACCAGGCTTGGGGCCAGGCGCGCGAAGTCATCGCCGATGCCGCCTCAAAAGCCGGGATCCGCAACCCCTTCCGTTTCCAGGGGCAGTATCATGACGAAGAGTCCGGGCTGCACTACAACCGTCATCGCTACTATGATCCGGAGATAGGGCGGTTTATTTCGCGCGATCCGATTGGGTTGATGGGTGGGTTGAACACTCATGTCTACGCTCCCAATCCCATAGAGTGGGTTGATGCTCTTGGCCTAACAAATAAAAAAGCTATCTGTTACGAAAAACTTGCAAAAATCGAAGTAAAAAATAAACTGTATGAGCACGAACTAGTTAAGTATGACCCAATTGAAGACTCCAAAGGAGGCCACACTCACGCCCATGGCATAACAAAACCTGGCGGCCACTACAAAGAAATTCGCGACATTCAACGTGGACTAAAAAATTCCCTAAAAGACTTTTCTGACAACGGCTGCACTTGCGAATGCTTAAAGATCAGAGCAAAACCGATTCTAGACAAAGCCGAGCGCTACTCTAATGCAGATATCCCTGTACCTCCAGGCCAAAAATTTATTCCTTTAGAAAGCAACCGAAAATGAATGGCGAAGACTTTATAAACATATTTGAAGCTGATGAAGAGCTAGCAAACGGGAGTGATGTTAAAATAAAAAAAGTCATCCCGCTCATTGAAGCTAATCAAGAAATTGATGGCACCCCCGTTCTTTTTATTGTTGCCGATGGCGAGAGTACACTTGAATATTTAATAAAAAACCATCCACTGCTACTTGAAAAAAAAGACATCAATGGGTGGACTTTACTACACGCAGCCACGGCAGGATTCTCAGACATATGCTTTGACAAAATATTAAACTTCTTCAAGAACTCCAAGAAACTAAACATAAAAGATAATGATGGGTTCAGCCCACTTAGCATCGCGGCAAAGTTCGGCAACACTGACAAATTGCAAAAGCTCATCGTTCATGGCGCAACCACCTCAACCACACCATTAGAAACAAGCCCACTATACCAAGCCATTATAAACATCAATGGTGAGGATGTAGCAATTTATTGCTTACAGATTCTATCCAACTACATCAAAAAAATCTCACCAGAGGAAAAACAAAGCCTAATAGAAGCATCACAAAAACTAAAAATGGCAAAATTAGAAAACTGGATAAAAGGAACATTATAATCAATTGAAAAATCTTCGCTCAAATATCAACCTATTAATCGTCCACAAGGAAAAATAAGATAAAGTCTATCTTTAGCCTATAGCTGTTAGAGCTATCCATCTCAAGCCGCACGAGCACGACAAGCTGGGCAACCGCATCGCCACCGTCCGGCCGGATGGACACCGCGTGGACGTGCTCAACTACGGCAGCGGCCACGTCCACGGCCTGCGGTTCGGCCAACGCGACATCTTCAACCTGGAGCGCGACAAGCTGCACCGCGAAACCCAGCGCGTGCTGGGCAATGCGCTGCAACAGACCCTGGCCTACGACAAGGCCGGCCGCCTGTCCAGCCAGCGGCTGATGGGCGCCACGCAGTGGAGCCGACAGTACCAGTACGACGCCGCCGGCCAACTGATCGGCATCGCCGACAATCGCAGCGGCCAGCTGAGTTACCGCTATGATCCGGTCAGCCGCCTGCTGGAGGCCGCCACCCCCAAGGGCGTGGAAAGCTTCCGCTTCGACCCCGCCGGCAACCTGCTGGACACCCCCCCGGCCGCCGACGGCCATCAGGACGACAGCCTGATGGGCAACCTGCTCAGCCAGTACGCCGGTCGCCACTATCGCTACGACAGCCGCGGCAATCTGGTGGAGAAGCGCGTCAACGGCAGCCTCACCAAGCTGGAATGGGACAGCCACAACCGCCTCTCCCGCCTCATCGCCCCGGACGGCCAGCGCACCGACTACCACTACGACCCGCTGGGCCGCCGCATCGCCAAGATCAGCCAGGGCCAGGCCACGCTGTACGGCTGGGACGGCGACGTGCTGGCCTTCGAAACCCGCGACGAAGAAGCGGTGCACTACCTGTTCGAGCCGGACAGCTTCGTGCCGCTGGCCCAGGTGCATACCAACGCCATTCGCGGCGTCAAAGTGCCGGCCTGGAGCCAGCACAACCCCTACGACCCGGACAAGGACCCGCTGCGCCAGGCTGGTCCGGAGCCACAAGAGCCGAAGGCGGTGTACTACTACCACACCGACCATCTCGGCACCCCGCAAGCGCTGACCGACGAGCATGGTTCGCTCGTGCTGGAAATGGACTACCAGGCTTGGGGCCAGGCGCGCGAAGTCATCGCCGATGCCGCCTCAAAAGCCGGGATCCGCAACCCCTTCCGTTTCCAGGGGCAGTATCATGACGAAGAGTCCGGGCTGCACTACAACCGTCATCGCTACTATGATCCGGAGATCGGCCGGTTTATCTCAAAGGATCCTATCAGACTAGTTGGTGGAACTAATATATTTGCATATGCAAGTAACCCTATCCATTGGATAGATCCGCTTGGATTGACCAAAACCACCTGCGATCTTTACGCATTTGGCAATGCAACAAAGCCTAGAGAGCCACGGGTATCAGGAGTCAATACAAAACCTGGTCAAAAGAGTGACTTGAATACTGATGTAGCAGGTAATGTGCACGCAACATATGAAGAGGGGGCATCTACCTTTAGCAACCCCGCAAAGGCACCAATTACTGGTACTTACTACAAGCTACCAGCAGGTACTGAGCTACCTGATGGGCTTGGCGTAATCGCCGACGGAAAGGATGTAGGTGGAACCCATGCGGAGACACATCATACAATTTGCCCTTTGAAGAAAATGCAGGGCAGTGAGTTTATTCAAAAATTCAACAACTTACCTTGGCAAAAAGCAGGAAAGAGATAAATGGAAAAAGACATAAAAATGGTTACTTGGGATAATCTACTAGAAAAGCATCATGAATTCATTAAAAGCAGAACAGCCATTACAAAAGAGATTAAAAATTACATCCCCATTATTAAAAAATCTCTATTAGGCAACTCAAACGAAACATCACTCGCTTTAAACATAATTACAAACCTTCCAGAAGAGATTAAGATAACCTTCCTAGAGGAATTAATTGCATGCGCAAGCTATGTAAATGGATTCACAGCAGAAGCACAACAGATAATATTATCAATAGATAATAATTGGCTTAGAAAAAATATTCACCCCTATATCGACAAAATTTTAAAAGATGGCACTTACGAAGAGTATGCTTCCATGATTAGTCTGTACTATGAATTTGACACAAACAAAGCCTTTGAGCTTGCATCTCTCGCATCTAAAAACGAAGACGAAGATATAAAAGATATTGGGAATGATTTTCTAGAGAAATTTGCAAAAACAAAGAACAATTAGACCACGTTCACACTTACGTTTTGACGTTGACCTCCACCCGGCTAACCGAGCGGTCTAGTCTAGCGATTTCCGGCTTCAAGGTGAGCAAGTCTGAACTCGCTCGGGATCTGGTCGCCCAGCGAACTGTGCGGCCTGAATTCGTTGTAATCCTGCCGCCAACGCTAGATCTTTTCACGTGCGTCATCCAGCGATAAAAACCAATGCACATTCAGGCACTCATCCCGCAGACTGCCGTTAAATGACTCGATAAAGGCATTATCCGTGGGTTTCCCTGGTCGTGAGAAGTCCAGCGTGACGCCTTGCTCATAGGCCCACTGGTCCAGCGCCAGGGAAATAAACTCGCTGCCGTTGTCGACCTGAATTCGTTGCGGCGTCCCGCGCAAGGCTTGCACATGCTGCATCGTCGCAACCACGTCCGCGGCTTTCAGCGCGAAATCCACCGTGATCGCCAGGCTCTCCCGGCTAAAATTATCCACCACAGTTAACGCCCGGATTCTTTGCCCGTTAAACAGCTGATCGGCGACGAAATCCATGCTCCAGCAGGCATTCAAACTGGAGACCGCCGGCCGGGCTTGCCGGTGCGCCGCTGCCGCCCGCCGCTTGGGACGTTTGCGCCGCAGGTTCAGGCCTTCTTCGCAGTAAATCCGGTAGGTCTTCTTGTAATTGATGTGCCAGCCCTCACGCCGAAGCAGGACGTAGATGCGGCGTGCGCCATAACGAATACGCGTGGCGGCGATCTCGAGGATGAGGGCGACGTCCCTCCGGTATTGAGCAGCATCATAACGACGAGTCCGGGCTGCACTACAAGCGCCATCGCTACTATGATCCCGATATTGGACGGTTTATTTCGCGGAATCCTATTGGTTTGATGGGCGAGATGAATTTTCATAGTTATGCATCGAATCCAATTGAGTGGGTAGGCACACTTGGATTAGCAAGTCAAACACCTGCAACTCGATTAGCCAAACCGAGTACAATAATTTAACAAGGAGATAGTTATGTTCTGGGGAATCAACATAAAAGACTGGCATGTCGCATATGATGACATCTCATTTTTAGATGCGAATTTTGATCCAGCCATACAACAAGATTATTTAAAAGAAGATATGCTTCAGCTTGAAAAAAAAGATCAGAATTTATTAATTGATGTATCATGGAGGCCATCATTTGACCCTGATGGAAGATTTATTATCGCATTGATAAAAAATCAAAACTGGGACAAACCAGCATCTCTTACAGAAACAAGATCAATACAAAAAACAAAAGAAGCGATTAGCGGAATAATCGAAAATACTTAGTAACAATATCAAGAAAAGCTGTCTCACCCCGTGATAATTTCTAGAAAACTACACATGCTTTTTAATCCAAAAGCAATAGGCTGTGCAATCAGCCTATTGCGGGCTAAAAGATTATCTGAGCAAGTATATCTGGAAGCGTACCCAAGCCAACTAGAGTCTGGGTACGCTACTGAAACATCCTACTCTATACCATTTTCCCCAGCACATCCTCATGCTATGATCGTCGCCTTTCCTCCTGGCGCTGCTGCTGGAGGTACCTGCCCATCCGGATGACCGGAGGGGATACTGTACCTATTGCATCAGATGCCATCATGACCTCCATTTCCCGCTTGAAAGCCGCCCTACAACGCCAGGGCATTCATGTTGAACGTACCAATAATGTTTACCAGCTGCGCACTGCCGACTCCGAAGCTACCGTACTGCTCCCGGATAGCCTCCCTCTGGAAGAAAAGGCCGTCAAACAGCTACTCGGTTTCGCAGCCACCCGCTCCGCCGATGGCCACCACGGCGTATGCAAAGCCTGCGCCACACCGGATTTCCACCCAGGAGGCATCGCGCCAGTTGGCGCCGTAGTGGCCACCGATCCGGAATTCGTCATTCCCGCCGCCATAGGCACCGATATCAACTGCGGCCTGCGCCTGGTGAGCACAGGCCTCCAGTATGAGACCATCGCCCCACACAAAGACGCGCTGCAATCTCGGCTCACCCATCTGCTGCTGGATAACGGCCGCAACCTGCCGGTATTCAGCCGCGGCTTTGCCGCGCTATTCGACGCAGGACCGGATGCCTTCATCGACCTGCTGCCGCGCGAAGGCCTGTGGGCCGGCGTAAACAGAACCCGCCTGCTGAATGAGCTGGCGGCCTGCGTCAGCCTGGATAGCTTTGACTCCGCAATCCGCTACGCGCCAGAGGCGCTGGTAGGCACACGCGAGCTGATACGCGACCCTAGCCTGGGAACCCAAGGCGCGGGCAATCACTTCGTTGAGCTCCAAGTCGTGGACCAAGTGCTGGACCGCCACGCGGCTTACGCCGCCGGCTTGGCCAAAGACGATGTGGTGTTCATGATCCACACCGGTTCCCGCGATGTCGGCTTCTATGTCGGTAAGCGCTGGATGGACAAGGCGCGCGCAACTTGGCCTCGCCAGATGAAATATCCGGAGCATGGCTTGTTTGGCCTATCCGGTCCGCTGGCGGATGAATACCTGATCGCGATGGGGACGGCGGCCCGCTATGCCTGGGCCAACCGCATGGCACTGACCGAAATGGTGCGCTCAGCCATTGAGGCAACGCTGGGCCAGTCCAATAGCCGCTTGGTGGTGGACGTGCCGCATAACGTGGTACTGCGCGAACAGGGCCTCAACATCCACCGCAAGGGTGCCACACCGGCGCGCGAAGGCGAGTTGGCGTTGATACCCGGATCCATGGGTGATTTCAGCTATGTCGCAGCCGGTCTTGGCCATCCCGACTGGCTATGGTCCTGCAGCCATGGCGCGGGCCGCAGCATGCGCCGCCAGGCGATGAGGCGACTTGCGACAGAGGTCACGCCCGGCAGTTGGCAATGCGTGACCCTGCGGGAGGAAAGGCGCATAGAAGAAGCACCGCATGCCTACAAGCCCGTCGGCCCCGTGATCGCCGCGCAAGAAGAAGCCGGACTGATCCAAGCCGCGGTTCGACTGCGCCCCTGGCTGACGTTCAAAGCCTGACCCAAAACAATGCGATATGCCGAATACAAGCTGGACAATGACGCTTCAAGCATTCACCATCATATCCGATACGATTTGGACCAGCCTTTTGACTTATATGCGCGCCAACTGGGTCTAGGCGCATCACCGTCTTAACCTCAGCACATCGCGCGTCCTGGAGAAGCATAGAAGATGACTCCCCCACAGTTCATCGCCTTTGGCGAAGCCCTGACCGACTTCATCCGCGTGGACAGTGATACCTGGCAGTCCCGCCCGGGCGGGGCCGGCTGGAATGTGGCCAGGGTGGTGGGCAGGCTGGGAGTGGGCGCCGCATTCGCCGGCGCGGTCAGCGACGATCTGCTGGGCCGGCAGTTGCTGGAAACCTCCGCCGCCGCCGGCCTGGATACCCGCTTCCTCCAGACCCTGCCCTATCCGCCGCTGCTGGCGATGGTGCCCTCCAGCCAGCCCCCATCGTATTTTTTCGTCGGCGACAATAGCGCCGACCTGCATTTCGACCCGGCCCGGCTGCCGCCGGACGGACTGGACGCGCTGCGCATCGCCTACTTCGGCAGCATCAGCCTGGCCAGACCGCCGCTGGCCGACCGGCTGCTGGAGCTGACGCACGAGTTGGCCGCGCGCGGCGTGGCCATTGCTTTCGACCCCAATATGCGCAGCGCGATGAGCGAGGCCGGCTACCGCCGCCGCTTCGAGGCGCTGGCCGGCCTGGCCAGCTACATCAAGGTTTCCGATGAGGACCTGCAGCAGCTGTTTCCGGCACGGGATCAAACCCATGCGCTGGAAGCCCTGCGCCGCCTCGCGCCCCAGGCGGCCATCCTGTTCACCCGCGGCGCGGACGGAATGAGCCTGATCACCCCGGACGGCGAACTGCAACAGCCGGCGCTGCCGGCCGCAGTGGCGGACACCATAGGCTGCGGCGATGCTTCCATCGGCGGCCTGATCGCCAGCCTGCTGAAACACCCGTCCCGGACAATGGCGGAGCATCTGCGTTTCGCCGCCGCCACCGCCGCCTGCGCCGCAGGCCAAGCCGGCGCCTATGCGCCGGATGAGGCGATGGTGAACGCGAAACTGGCGCTGCCGTCTGCCGCCTGATCCATATCGAATCCTCAGCAGGATGGCGCTACAATCGCGTCACCCCCCTGTTTCAAGGTAAGCCCCATGACCACCGCCGCCTGCCACGGCCTGATCGATACCCGTTTCGGCCCGGTGGCCGCCTGGCTGGACGCCCGCGGCGCGCTGCTGCGCTTGTTGTTCAACCCCACGCCCGAACAGCTGGCCGCCCACGCCTGCCCGCGCGACGACGCGGCGCTGGCCGAGGTGGCGCGCCAGTTGGCGGAGTACCAGGCCGGAAATCGCCAAACCTTCGATCTGCCGCTGGCGCCGCAAGGCACGCCGTTCCAGCAACAGGTATGGGCGGCGTTGCGCGAGATCCCCTATGGCCATACCGTCAGCTACGGCGAGCTGGCGCGCGCCCTGGGCAACCCGGACGGCGCGCGGGCCGTGGGCCGGGCCAACGCCACCAATCCCATCGCGCTGATCGTGCCCTGCCACCGGGTATTGGGCACGGACGGCAGCCTCACCGGCTATGCCGGCGGCCTGCCGCTGAAAGCCGCGTTGCTGCGTTTCGAGCTGGAGCGCAGCGCGCCGCCGGGGCTGTTCGGCGGATAGCCCGCGTTCTGCGGCAAACGACACGCGCCCATCATCCAGGCAATGCAAAACAAGGAACCCGCATGAAACGCACTCTGCTCGCTTCCGCGCTGCTGGCGCTGGCCCTGCCCGCCTCGGCCAAGGTTTTCCAGTTCAAGGACTGGGCCGTCGCCTGCGACAACATCCGCCATTGCGAGGCCAACGGCACCCAGGCCGAGGACGGCGACAATCCGATCAGCCTGTTGCTGTCGCGGGAAGCCGGCCCCGGCAGCCGCTTGAGCGCCCAGCTCTATATCGACGACCCGGATGGGGGCAAGATCGGCAGGCTCACGTTGAAGGTAGGCAAGATCAAATGGACCGGCATCGGCACCGAGCAGGTGTTCAGCGATGCGCAGACCACGCAGCTGCTGGCGGCCATGCTGGACGCCGACGAGGTGGCGCTGGCCGATGGCAAGCGTGAATGGACGCTGTCATTGGCCGGCCTGAAAGCCGCGCTGCTGAAAATGGACGATGTGCAGGGGCGGGTAGGCACCGCCGGCGCGCTGGTGAAGAAAGGCGGCAAGCCGGAATCCGCTGTGCCTGCCTCGCAGAATCCGCCCTTGCTGGTTCCGCAGCAGCCGCCCGCCGCCAAGCCTGGCGACCAGGCCTTGCTGCCCGCCATACTCAAGCAGCTGCGCATCGTAGACAAGGAATGCTGGGACGAGCTGCCAGACCAGGAGCATCCCAATGTCCAGCTGTACCGGTTGAGCGCCAGCCAGGTGCTGGTGCTGCGCGAATGCGGCCGCGGCGCCTACCAGGGCAGCTACAAGGTTTGGACCAGCGGCGACGCGCCGCCCTTCCGCCCGCGCGAGATCAAGCTGCGCGGCGAGGACGGCAAGGAGACCTTCCTGATGAACGCCGCCTTCGACAAGGGCGAGCTGTCCAGCTACGCCAAGGGCCGCGGCATCGGCGATTGCGGCGGCGGCGCCAGCTGGGCCTGGACCGGCAAGAACTTCCAACTGATGTCGGCTCAAGAAGCGCCGCAATGCCGCGGCATTCCCGGCGGCGTGTCGCTGCGCACCTGGGTCACCCGGCAGAAGTAAACACCGGCCCCAATCCAGCAAACCGGCAGAGGAAACAGAGCTGATTGTCAGCCAATGAGCGCCGCCATGCCCTGCCCCACGCCGGGCGCTGGCGGCCGCCCCCCGCGCTGGCTTATACTGCGCAATCCTCCACTCCTCTTACGTAAAGAAAGGAGGTAAATATGGTTTTCTCTGCGCGCCCATTCATGCTGGCTCGCCTGTACGGCACATTTGAACGCTCTTGCCTGCCATGCATCGCGCTGCGATAAGCGGGTTCGAGCAAAGCCATACTCCCATCCTTCAGAGTCCTTTCTCGACTCACCCCCGTTGTCGCCAGCGCTCCTGTTGACAGGGACTGCCACGTCCCGAGCAAGCGAGAGCACAAGCATGACAACCCTGATTTCCGCATTGTCCATCCAACTGGACGCCGGCCACGGCCCGCTGTTCCAGGACCTTTCCTTCACCGTAAAACTGGGCGACCGCATCGGCCTGATCGGCCACAACGGCTGCGGCAAGAGCACGCTGCTGAAACTGCTGTCCGGCCAGCTGGAACCCAACAGCGGGGAGATCCAATACGCGTCCGCCTGCCGGCTGCAGCATGTCGAACAGCATCTGCCCGAACGCCTATACGCGCTGAGCGCGCGCCAGGCCTTGCTGGAGGCGGTGGAGACAGACCAGCATTGGCGCGTCGACAGCCTGCTGGCCGAACTGGAGCTCAGCGCCCAGGCCGACGCGCCGGTATCCGGCCTCAGCGGCGGCCAGCATACCCGGCTGCTGCTGGGACGCGCCGCGCTGCGCCAGCCCAATCTGCTGCTGCTGGACGAGCCCAGCAACCACCTGGACCTGCCGTCGCTGCTATGGCTGGAGGATTTCCTCTCCCGCTGGCCGGGCGGCTTCATCCTGGTGTCGCACGACGCCAGGCTGCTGGACCGCGCCACCCGCCACAGCTGGGTGATGCGCGACGCGCGGCTGCACCGCTTCGAGCTGCCTTGCAGCCAGGCGCTGGCCGAGCTGGCCGAAACCGACGAAGCCGCGCGCGCCCGCCATGCCGGCGAGCAGAAAGAGATAGACCGCCTCGCCGCCAGCAGCAAGCGGCTGGCGATCTGGGGCCGCGAGCACGACAACGAAAAGCTGGTCCGCAAGGCCAAGTCCATGGAAAAGCGCATCGACAGGCTGAAGGATGAACAGACCTTCGTCAGCCGCGGCAGCCCATGGCGGCTCAGCCTGCAAGGCCAGGCGCTGTCGGCCGACAGCCTGCTGGCTTTCGAGTCGCTGCCGGTGTCGGCCGCGCCCGGCCTGCCGCCGTTGTTCGCCGCCGCCGAACTGTGGCTGCGGCCCGGCGACCGGGTGGCGCTGTTGGGCGCCAACGGCGCCGGCAAATCGTCGCTGCTGCGCCAGTGCTGGGCCGATTTTCAGGCCGGCGAGCCGCGCGCAGGCTGGCGCTGGCATCCGGCGGCCAGCATCGCCTATTACGACCAGTCGCTGCGGCAGCTGGCCGATGACGCGACGCTGATCGACGCGCTCTATCCGCTGGCGCCATTGCCGGAAGCCGCGCGCCGGCACGCGCTGATCGCCGCCGGCTTCGCCTATGCGCGGCACAGCCAGAAAGTCAGCTCCCTCAGCGGCGGCGAACGCGCGCGGCTGCTGTTTCTGGCCTTGTCGCTGGCCAGCCACCATTTACTGTGGCTGGACGAACCGACCAACCACCTGGACCTGGACGGCAAGCGCGAGCTGGCCGGCGCGCTGGCTGCCTTCCCCGGCGGCGCGCTGCTGGTTTCGCACGACCGGGAGCTGATCGAAGCCGCGTGCAACCGCTTCTGGGTGCTGAGCGACGGCCGGCTGCAAGAATGGCCGGATGCCGACAGCGCCTACGCCGCGCTGTTCACCGCGCCCGCCGGCTCGCCCGGCCGGCCGGCCCCGGCATCCGACGCGCCCGCGCCGGCGGAGCCAAGCGACGAAGACGCGCAATGGCAGCGGCTGTGCGAACTGGAGGCGCTGCTGGCGGCTGACCTTGCCCGCAAGCCCAGGCATCAGAAGCCGCAGCTGCAGCGGGCATGGCGCGGCGAAATGCGGGCGCTTGAACAAGCATTAGGCCTGTAACATCCTCCCCCGGCAGCCATGCGGCGCGTCGGGGGACTCTCTCTTACCTCTCAACCCGGCTGCGTTTCATCCGCGCCAAACGCGTTTCATCCCACGCTTTCGGCAGTCCGTCGCATGTCGATATCCTCCCTTGCGGCGCTCTCCTACAGTCACACCACAAACCAAACAGGAGAAACGCCATGAACCACCTCGACACCGCCGCGCTGTTGGACGCTCTGATCCAGCTCTGCCATCATATCCCGTCGTACTGGCTGCAATTGACGGACTGGGCGGGCAATATGGACTGGGGGCATCTGGTCTCGTCCGCGCTGCTGGCCATCCTGGCCGTCAATGCCGTGATCGTGCCCGCGGCGCTGGTCTGGCTGTCGCTGGACTTCACGCAGCCCAAGCGGCTGTTCCGCCAGGCGCATTTCAAGATTCCGTCGCAGCGCAAAGAGGTGAAGCATGGATAATCACAACCGCCCGGCGATGAGCCAGGACCACGCCGGCGCGATTCTGCAAACCGTGGAACGCGTCTGGTGGAGCTTCGTCGACAAGGTGGCGCGGCTGGGCTGGGGCCGGCTGGCGCTGGCCTCTCTGCTGGCGATGATCCTCGGCGGCATTCTGCAGCTTCACATGCTGGCGCTGACGCTGGTGCTGGTGTCGATCCTGGTGAAGATACTCGCCGGCGGTAAATACCAGGCCGAGCGCGCCGCCGACCAGGCCATCGCCCGCAGCGAGGAGGCCGAACAACAGGCCGAGCTGGAGACGCTGCAGCGCCAGCTGGCGGAAGCGCGGATGGGCGCGCTGCAGGCGCAGATCGAGCCGCATTTCTTGTTCAACACCCTGTCGTCGGTGTGCCAGCTGATGGAGGAATCGCCGGTCAAGGCGCTGTCGATGCAGAAAGCGCTGATCCGCTACCTGCGCTCCTCGCTGCCGGAATGGCGCGACTCGCCCGGCGAAACCAGCCTGGGCCAGCAACTGGAGCTGTCGCGCGCCTATCTGGAAATCATGCAGTTGCGGATGGAAGACCGGCTGCAGGTCCGGCTCAAAGTGCCCGAATCGCTGCTGGCCGCCCGCTTCCCGGTGATGATGCTGCAAACGCTGGTGGAGAACGCCATCAAGCACGGCCTGGAGCCCAAGGCCGAGGGCGGGTCCATCGAGGTGGGAGCCAAGGTGCTGGACGGCAGGCTCCGGCTGGAAGTGCGCGACGACGGCGCCGGCTTCCCGGAACTGCCCGGCCAGGGCATGGGCCTCGCCAATATCCGCGAGCGGCTGGCCATGCTATACGGACCGCAGGCCGAGCTGGCGCTGGAAGCGCCCGAGTCCGGCGGCACCCGCGCCACCATCGTCCTGCCCTTCGCCCTGAGCTGAAAGGAAACCATGAGCACGCTAACCGCCCTGATCGCCGACGACGAGCGCCTGATGCGCGAGCAATTGCGCGCCGCGCTGGAACGGGTCTGGCCGGAACTGGAAATCGTCGCCGAAGCCCGCGATGGCGGGCAGGCGGTGGAGCTGGCGCGCGCGCATCGGCCCGATCTGGCCTTTCTGGACATCACCATGCCGGTGCAAAGCGGCATCGCCGCGGCGATGGAGCTGAACGGCCTGTGCCCGGTGGTGTTCGTCACCGCTTACGACCAGTACGCGATCCAGGCTTTCGAGGAAGGCGCCATCGACTACCTGCTCAAGCCGGTGGAGGACGACAGGCTGGCGCGCACCCGCCAGCGCTGGCAGCAGCGCGCGCCGGAAGCCGCCGCGCCGGACTGGCAGTCCGCGCTGAAGCAATTGAGCCGGCAACTGGAAAAACCCGCCCACCTGCGCTGGATACGCGCGTCGGTGGGCAGTTCGATGCGGATGATCGCCACCGAAGAGGTGCTGTTTTTCCAATCCGACGAGAAATACACCCGGGTGCAGACCGCGGGCGGCGAAGCGCTGATCCGCATGCCGATCAAGGAGTTGCTGCCGCAGCTGGACCCCGACGAATTCTGGCAGGTGCACCGCTCCACCCTGGTGCGGGTGGCCGCCATCGAACAGGTGCGCCGCGACGAGCGCGGCATGCAGCTGCTGCTGCGCGGCTATCCGCAGCCGCTGGAGGTGAGCCGCAGCTACGCCCACCTGTTCCAGCGGATGTAAACGCCTCCCAACACGAAGGGGATGTCGGCCGCGCCGGCATCCCCTTCTCGCCGCCAAACTGTCCCGGCGCCGCAAGCCCTCATCCGCGCTGCGGATGCCAAGCCATGCCGCCCGCCCTTACTCCATCCGGAACGCCAGCGTGGTCTGCTGAAGCTTCTCCGCCACCATCGCCAGCTCGCGCGTCGCCTGCGAGAACACATCCACCGCGATGCCGTTTTCCTTGGACATTTCGGCGATGGCTTCCACTCGCCCCGCCAGCTCGGTGCTGGCCTGGCGCTGCTCGCCCACCGCCATCGCGATCTCGTTGATCGCCGACACCACGCCGGCGGCGCGCTCCTCCACCGTGCTGATGGTGGCCGACGCGTTCTCGGCCGCCACCACCACGTCGGCGACGATCTGGCGGCTGCTGCGCATGCCGTCCACCGCCTCGCGCGCGCCTTCCTGGATCTTGCCTATCATATTGGTGATTTCCTGCGCCGAACTGGTGGTGCGCTCGGCGAGCTTTCTCACCTCGTCGGCCACCACGGCGAAGCCGCGGCCCTGCTCGCCGGCCCGCGCCGCCTCAATCGCCGCGTTCAGCGCCAGCAGGTTGGTCTGATCGGCCACGTCCTTGATCACGGTGGCGATGCTGCCGATCTGCTGCGCCTGGTCGGACAGCGACTCCAGGCTGTCGGCCGAGCTGGTGACGCTCTCATTCACGCGCTTCACCCGGACGGTGGAGTCCTGCACGTCCTTGTTGCCGGCCTTGGCTTGCTGGCCGGCTTCCGCCGCCTGCGCGTTGGCCTGGCCGGCGTTGCTGGCGCACAGGTCTATGCTGACCGTCAGCTCCTCTATCGACGCCGCCGCGCTGGAGGTGGCGTTGACCTGCTGGCCGATGCTGGCGCTGACCTGCTCGGTAGACGCCGCCAACTCTTCCGAGGTGGCCGCCACGCTGGCCGCCGAGCGGATGATCTCGCCCACCGTGGTGCGCAACCGGTGCTGGGTATCGGACAAGGAACGCATCATCTCCGCGATCTCGTCCCGGCCGCTGACCCTGACCTCGCCGGTCAGATCGCCGCCGCCCATTTTCTCCATCGCCCGGCAGGCTTCTTTCAGGCTGCCGACGATGCCATTCTGGATCGCCAGACCCAACACGACCAGCACCACCAGCCCGACCGCCAGCACCGTGATCGCCATGGTGCGCAGCGCCTGGTACTTGCCCTGGGCGTCATCCAGCGATTTGTCGGCCAGCTTGATGTTGATATTGGAAAGTTCGGTCAGCACATCGTCGGCAGCGGTGAACAACGGCCGACACTGCTTGGACATGATGGCCAGCGCCTTCTTGTTGTTCTCGCCGTTGCCGGTATCGTTATAACTGAGGTCCCGCACCTGCTTGCACGGCCCCTCCATCGCCGCCCAGGCGGCGTCGAAGCGCTTCAGACCGTCCACCTCGGGCGGGGTCAGCTGGGTCTGGCGGTACTGGTCGATGAAACCCTTCATCGCCGCCTCGAACTTGTCGCGATTGATCTGCACCTGATCCATCTGCGCTTTCTCGGTCTCAGCGATGTAGCGGTAGTCGGCGCGGTTGACGTAAGCCGCCTGTTTGGCGGCCTGCCCCAGCAGATAGACCGGCTTGAGCGCGTTGTCGTGCATGTCCTTGGTCAGGTCGAACATGCTGGAGGCGCCGGAAATGCCATTGACGCCGATAATCAACGAAGCCAACACGCCAAGCACGATCAAGCCGAAGATCTTGGCGCGGATGCTGAATTGGGCGAGAAGTTGAATCACGCTATGCTCCCAACTGCTTAGTAGTTACACATAGCGTTTTAGTCGAGACTAGAACCAATCACCAGTCATGGTTCGATAAATTTGTCAATGCCAATGCCGGGGGCCGAAGCGCCCGGCCATCAGGATCCATCCCGCAGCGATTTCCGGTAGAAAATGCGGCTGTGGCCGGGCGGGTAGTCGTCCAGTTCGCCGAAGCGCTGGTAGCCCAGGCTTTCGTAGAAACGCGGCGCCTGGAAACTATGGGTGTCCACCCAGGCGCCGACGCAGCCGCGCGCCCTCGCCTCAAGCTCCGCCTCCTCCATCAGCCGGCGGCCCAGGCCCAGTCCGCGCGCGCCGGACGGCGCGGCCAGCAGCTCGGTGTACAGCCAGCCGTAACGGGTGTAGCCCCACAGGCCGCCGACCACCCGCCCCTCCTCGTCTTCCACCCGGATCACCAGCGGCCGGTGGCCGCCGGCGCCGACTTGCGCGTCGTTATAGGCAACCAGGGGCGCGGCGATCGCCGCCCGGGTTTCGGCTGCCGCCGCATCGCTCAACACGGTTTTGTACTGCATGTCTTTCTCGTTTCATCGCGGTTCAAGAAAATCGCTCACTCCACAACAATGCCCGCTCCGCGTCCGCGCGGATCGGACGCCGTCTCGGTCTTGCCGCCGCTCACCCTCACCGCCTGGATGTCGCCCATTCGCCAGCCCTGGTCCTTCAGCGTGTAGCCCATCGCCTTCAACTCCTGGGCGGCCTGGCCAGTCAGCGGCGCGTACTGGTCGTAGAAAATGGTGTCCTTGGGCAGCAGCTGGTGGTGGACGCGCTGCGTCGCCACCGCCTCCTTCAGCGGCAGCTTGTAATCGTACAGATTGTTCAATACTTGGAAGATGGAGGTGAAGATGCGCGAGCCGCCGGGGGTGCCGATCACCAGCTCCACCTTGCCGTCGCGGGTGACGATGGTGGGCGACATCGACGACAGCATGCGCTTGCCGGGCGCGATGGCGTTGGCGTCCTTGCCCACCACGCCGAAGGCATTGGCCACGCCGGGCTTGGCGCTGAAGTCGTCCATCTCGTCGTTGAGCAGGAAGCCGGCGCCCTTGACCACCACGCCGCTGCCGAAATCGAAGTTCAGGGTGTAGGTGTTGGCCACCGCGTTGCCCCACTTGTCGACGATGGAGAAGTGGGTGGTCTGGCGCGGGTCCAGCCCGGGCTTGATGTCAGGCGTCGGCGAGATGGCCGTCGGGTTGATCTCGGCCGCGCGGCGCGCGAGATAATCCGGGTCGATCAGCTGCGCCGCCGGCGTCTTGACGAAGTCCGGATCGCCCAGGTAATCGGCGCGGTCGGCGAACACCCGCTTCTCGATCTCCGCCAGCAGGTGGATGTAGCGGGCGGAGTTCAACGCCACGCCGGTGAAGTCCGACGCCCGCTCCTGCTTGATGCCCAGCAGCTGCGCCAGCGCCACGCCGCCGGAGCTGGGCGGCGGCGCGGTGTAGATCGTCCGGTCGCGCCAGGCGATCCGGATCGGCTCCCTCCACTTGGCGCGGTAGTCGTTGAGATCGTCGGCGGTGATCAGGCCCTTGTCGCGCTTCATCTGCGCCACCAGCAGTTTGGCGGTGTCGCCCTGGTAGAACTCGGCCGCGCCGTAGCGGGCGATGCGCTTCAGCGTGGCGGCCAGCTCGGGCTGGCGGAAGCTTTCTCCGCCCTTCATCTTGCCGAAATACTGGGCGAAATTGGTTTTGCCTTCAAACAGCTTCACCGCTTCGTCGCGGTACTGGTATTGGCGGGCGGCCACGGTGAAGCCTTGCTCGGCGTAGTTGATCGCCGGCTCCAGCAATTGCTTCCATTGCAGCTTGCCGAAGCGCTGGTGCGCCTGCCACAAGCCCATCACCGTGCCAGGCACGCCGGCGGCGCGCGCGCCGACCAGGCTCATGTCCGGCGCCACCTTGCCGTCCTTGTCCAGGTACATGTCGCGGCTGGCGGCCTTGGGCGCCACTTCGCGGTAGTCGAGGAAATACGGTTTGCCGCCCTGGTAGATGGTCATGAAGCCGCCGCCGCCGATATTGCCGGCTTCCGGATAGGTGACCGCCAGCGTGAAGGCGGTGGCCACCGCGGCGTCCACCGCGTTGCCGCCGGATTTCAGGATCCGCGCCGCGACTTCGGCGCCGTATTGGTCCGGCGAGGCCACCGCGCCCTGGCCCGCCAACGCCGGCAGGGCGATCAGCAGAAGGCCGCCGCCGGCCAGCGCGTTGCGGGACATGGAAACCAGTTTCATAGCTCACCTCCTCTATAGGCTGACATAGGATGCTTATGCCATTTGTTAAGAAAGTGTGCCACACATTTAAGGTAAATTCAGGCTGGCAATATTCCATTCCGGCTGGATAAGCCGGCCGCTCATATCCGTTCCAGCGCCTCCCGCAGTTGCCGCACCAGCGCCGCCGAGGTTTCCTGCCGCGCGTATTCATCCACGCCCGGCGCGCCCATGCCGACGCCGCCGCGCCGGTAACGCATGCCGCTCTCCGCCACGCCCCGCGCCGACGCGTGGAATTCCGCGCAGCCGCTCGCCGCCGCCAGTGCCGCGATATTGCCGGCGCGCACGCCGGCGCCGGGCATCACCGTCAGTCTCGCCCCGGCCTGCTCGCGCAGGCGGGACAGCAGCACCGCGCCCTGCGGCGCGCTCTGCGCCTGGCCGGAGCTGAGCAGGCGCGCGCAACCGGCGGCGATCACCTCCTCCAGCGCCCGCTCCGGCTCGCGCGCCAAGTCGAAAGCCCGATGGAACGTCACCCCCAGCGGCCCGGCCAGGCTGACCAGCTCGCGGGTGCGGGCCGCGTCGACGTCGCCGTCGGCGGTCAGCAGGCCCAGCACCACGCCGTCCAGCCCCAGGCTGCGGCAAACCTCGACATCATGCGCCATCGCGTCGAACTCCAGCGCGGAATAGAGGAAATCGCCGCCGCGCGGGCGGATGATGGCGTGCAGCTTGATGTCCAGTTTGCCGCGCGCCATCGCCAACGCGCCGTAGGACGGCGTGGTGCCGCCTTCGCCCAGGTTGTCGCACAGCTCTACCCGGTCTGCGCCGCCGGCTTGCGCGGCAACACAGGACGCCAGCGAACCGGCGCAAATCTCCAGAATCTTGCTCATTCCCGCTCCTTTTCCTTATTCCAGACCGCTCGCAAACGCCAAGGTGCCCCAAAAACGCAAAAACCGCCGGCGCGAAACGCGGCGGCGGTTTTGAAGGACACGCGCAGAAGCCTCAGGTGACTTTCATGCCGCGGCTGGCGAACAGCGCGCGCGCATGCGCGGCCTGCTCGGCGGTGGGGATAGGCGTGTCGTTCAGCTGGTACTCCATGCCCAGCTGCGCCCATTTGTCCTTTCCCAGTTGATGGAAGGGCAGCACTTCCACCCGCTCCACCACATCGCCGAGCGCGGCGATGAAATCGGCCAGGCGCTCGATGTCGGCGTCGCCGTCGGTCAGGCCGGGCACCAGCACGTAGCGTATCCACATCTTCTTGCCCAGCCGCTGCAGGCGCCGGGCGAAATCCAGCGTCGGCTGCAAGGGCTGGCCGGTCAGGGCCTGGTATTTTTCCGGATCGAAATGCTTGATGTCCAGCATCACTAGGTCGACATCGTCGAACCATTCATCCGGCACGCGCTCGTGCAGGAAGCCCTGGGTGTCCAGCGCGGTATGCAGGCCGAAGCGTTGCTTGATCGCATGGAACAACTCGCCGACGAACTCGTGCTGCATCAGCGGCTCGCCGCCGGAAATGGTGACGCCGCCGGCGAACTTGAGGAAGCGCGCGTAAGAAGCGACTTCGGACAGCGCCTGCTCCACCGTGACCTGGCGGCCGTTGTGCAGCTTCCAGGTATCCGGATTGTGGCAGTACAGGCAGCGGAACTGACAGCCCGAGGTGAAAAACACGAAACGCATGCCGGGGCCGTCGACGCCGGCGCCGCTCTCGGTGGAATGCAGATAGCCTATGGTTTCGGCCTTAACGGATGCTTCGGTGTGGTCTGCGGCAATAGGTGGGATCATGCCGTTTCTCCGGTGAATCTTGTGAAAAAGCGGGGCTTTCCTTCCGGACCGCCCCGCCATTGATGCGATGGTGTTTCCGCGCGGGCAAGCCTTTCGGTTGCCCGCCCTACCTTCTTTCAGCTTACATCTTGCCGTGGAAAGTGCGGTTGATCACGTCCAGCTGCTGCTCGCGGGTCAGCTTGATGAAGTTCACGGCGTAGCCCGACACGCGGATGGTCAGCTGCGGGTACAGTTCCGGATGCTCCATCGCGTCCAGCAGAGTTTCGCGCTTGAACACGTTGACGTTGACGTGGAAGCCGCCGCCGGCGATGTGGCGCTCGCCTTCGCAGTCGAATGGCGTGCAGTTGGCGCTGCTGAACTCGGTCGGGTGAGCCGAGCAGAAGCCGTCCAGGCAGTTGGCCAGGTTCAGGATGCGCTCTTCGGCGGTGTGGCCCAGCGCGTCCGGCGTGGCCGAAGCAGTCCAGCTGATGCCGTCCAGCGCCGAGTCGTACGGCAGCTTGGCCACCGAGGCGCCCGCGGCGACGAAGCCCTTCACGTCGCGGCCGTTCATCGGGTTGGCGCCCGGGGAGAACGGTTCGCCGGCGCGGCGGCCGTCCGGGGTGTTGCCGGTCTTCTTGCCGTACACCACGTTGGAGGTGATGGTCAGCACCGACTGGGTCGGCTTGGAGTCGCGGTAGAAGTACGGCTGGGCCTTGATCTTGTCCATGAAGGACTGGGTCAGCCACACCGCGATGTCGTCGACGCGATCGTCGTTGTTGCCGTAAGCCGGGTAGTCGCCTTCGATCTTGTAGTCGACGGCCAGGCCGTCTTCATTGCGGATGATGTGGACCTTGGCGAACTTGACGGCGGACAGCGAGTCGGCGGCCACGGACAGGCCGGCGATGCCGCAAGCCATGGTGCGGACGATGTCGCGGTCGTGCAGCGCCATTTCGATGCGTTCGTAGGCGTACTTGTCGTGCATGTAGTGGATGCAGTTCAGCGCCTTGACGTAAGTGGCGGCCAGCCAGTCCATCATCTTCTCGAACTTCGGCATCAGCTCGTCGTAGGTCAGCACGTCGCTGGTGATCGGCTCGAAACCGTGAGCCACCAGCGCGCCGCTCTTCTCGTCGCGGCCGCCGTTGATCGCGTACAGCATGGCCTTGGCCAGGTTGGCGCGGGCGCCGAAGAACTGCATCTGCTTGCCGATCTTCATCGCCGACACGCAGCAGGCGATGCCGTAGTCGTCGCCCCAGTAGGGCAGCATCAGATCGTCGTTTTCGTACTGGATGGCGCTGGTGTCGATGGACACCTTGGCGCAGAAGTTCTTGAAGCCTTGCGGGAAGCGGGTGGACCACAGCACGGTCAGGTTCGGTTCCGGCGCCGGGCCCAGATTGTACAGGGTGTTCAGGAAGCGGAAGCTGTTCTTGGTCACCAGAGTGCGGCCGTCTTCGCCCATGCCGCCGATGGATTCGGTCACCCAGGTCGGGTCGCCGGAGAACAGTTGATCGTATTCCGGGGTGCGCAGGAAGCGGACGATGCGCAGCTTGATCACCAGATCGTCGATCATTTCCTGGGCTTGCTCTTCGGTCAGCGCGCCGGCGGCTATGTCGCGCTCGATGTAAATGTCCAGGAAGGTGGACACGCGGCCGAAGGACATGGCGGCGCCGTTTTGCTCTTTAACCGCGGCCAGGTAAGCGAAGTACACCCATTGCACCGCTTCGCGGGCGTTGGCGGCCGGACGGCTGATGTCGTAGCCGTACTTGGCGGCCATCTGCTTCAGTTCGTCCAGCGCGCGGAATTGCTCGGACAGCTCTTCGCGCTGGCGCATCACATCATCGGTGAAGGTGGCGTTGTCCAGCTCGTGGAACAGTTGCTGGCGCTCGGCGCGCAGGAAGTCGGTGCCGTACAGGGCCACGCGGCGGTAGTCGCCGATGATGCGGCCGCGGCCATAGGCGTCCGGCAGGCCGGTGATCACGCCGGACTTGCGGCAAGCCATGATTTCGGGAGTGTAGACATCGAACACGCCCTGGTTGTGGCTCTTGCGATACTTTTCCCACACTTCCTTGATCATTGGGTCCAGCTTGAAGCCGAAGGCGTCCAGGCCGTTCTCGACCATGCGCAGGCCGCCGTTCGGCATGATGGCGCGCTTCAGCGGCGCGTCGGTCTGCAGGCCGACGATCACTTCATTGGCCTGATCGATGTAGCCGGCGTCGTGCGCGGTGATGGAGGAGCCGCGGTCGGCGGACACATCCAGCACGCCCTTGGCGCGTTCCTGCTTCAGCAGTTCGCCCAGGGTATCCCACAGCTTCTTGGTGCGATCGGTGGCGCCAGCCAGGAAGCTGTCGTCGCCTTCGTACGGCTGATAGTTCAGCTGGATGAAGTTGCGGACATCGACCTTGCTCTGCCAGTCGCCTGCGGCGAAGTCGCGCCACGGGTTGGCTTGGGTAGCATTTTGAGTGATGGCGTCCATCTGGTGCCTCCTTCTTGGCTGATCCAGTAAGTGTTAGATATTGAACACATCGTACATTCGGATTCGAAAATTTCGCTTGATCTTAGTCAAGTCAGCCATCGCTTTCGGCGCGTTTTCGATCCCGCGGCGCAACATGCCAGATGCGTCCAATGTCCTTATTTTCTCAATGGTTTATAGCAAAATCGGCGCGGTACGCCATGTACCGCGCCGACTACATTCGAAATCGAACATCCACATGCCGCTTTCTGGCCGGAATGTTTCCCTACAGCGTCAGACCGCCTGCAGCGTGTGGCGTTCCAGCCGGAACACCACCAGGCCGACGCCGATGGCACCGCCGACGATATTGCCCAGCGTGGCCGGCAGCATATTGTGCAGGATGTCGCTCCACTCCAGGCCGGCCATGCCTTGCAGCTTGGCCAGCGCGAAGAAGGCCATGTTGGCGATGCTGTGCTCGAAGCCGGAGAAGAAGAACACGAACACCAGCAACATGATGATCAGCAGGCGCGCCGCCTCGTTGGCCAGCCGCATCGGCACCCAGACCGCCAGACAGATCACCCAGTTGCACAGCACACCCTTCCAGAAGATCTCCAGCGAGGACGCATGCACCTTGTGCTCCACCACGCTGAACAGCAGATGGTTGGCGGGCAGCGCGCCCATACCGCCGGCGCCGGCCAGCACGGCGACGAACAGCAGCACGCCGATCAGGTTGCCGATATACACCACCGCCCAGCTGCGCAGCAGGTTGCAGGTGCGGCAGCGGCCGCTCAGGCGGCCGACGGTGAAGTACATCACATTGCTGGTGAACAACTCCACCTTGCAGACGATGATGCTCACCAGCGCCACGCCGAAAAAGCCGGAAGTGGCGATGTAATAGCCGGAATCGCCGGCGGCGAAAAACACCTGGCCCAACTTCAGGCTGACCGCCAGCACGACGGCGATCAGCGCGCCGGCCATGGCGGAACTGAGCAGATAGCGGCCGGGCTCGGACAGCAGCACTTCCTGCTTGCTGGCAGCCTCGTCGACCACGTAGGCGAGGGTGGAGGGGTGGCTCATTTCGTTTCGTCTCTTCAATAGTGGGTAAGCTGGCGCAGAGCGGACGCGGGCCGAAGCCGTTCGCATCCAGTGCGACTTCCCGCAAATTTTATGTTCGTTTTAGTAAATTTGTGTTTGATACCAATCAACACTGCATCCGGTCCCGCTCCACGCCTGCCCAGTCAGGGTCCGCCAACAGATGAGCATCCCACCCGCATCCGACCCAATCGCCGCACTGGACATCAAGCATTTGATTTAAAAAACAATCCGGCATCACCAGGCATCGTCTTCCGCAAGCGTCCCATCGCCATCCTTCTCCGTGCGCAAGCCCATGGCTCAAGCCCGAACGAAACCCAAGCACGCCCACAGCAGGGATTCACTTATTTCGAAAACAACAATGTTCATTTTTGATTATTATTTTTCGTATTCGAAAATTATTCAGCACATTGCCGACTAAAGATAGTACTGTTTCGAACAACTTCAATCACAATCGAACACTCAATCCCTCATGCCCAGGCCTTGCGTCAATGGCACAGCCGAGATTGCAATAAAATCTTTTTTATTCAATGAGTTGCAAAAACGCGCCCTGATCGGAGCCCGCTCATCCACAGCGCATCCGCAAGCATGACAATGCCGGTTTTCATCCTGACGCCCATCCCTCCAGCCTCTCGGACAGCGCAAATTTGTTGCCGAGCAATTACTCCATACGATAGTTGCTGCCAAGCAGGCCTCGCAGGATGCGCAAAATTTGAAAAGTTGAAATATTTAATGAAATAAACATTCATGTCGAAATTTTATTGCTTGAAAACTGAAATAATTAAAAATAGTGCCAATAAAACCCCAAAAGCATTCTTTTGAAATTCTGTTTTCACTCGCCAGACTGTGTTCATTTGTTCATTTGATGACAAATTTATCTTGATTAGAATCAACTGATGTTCTTAAATGTGTACCTTTCAAACTACAAAGCACTTACGATGAGCAGCAAGTCAACCGGATAGGCATCCACCGCTCGGGATCGCGCCGGTTAGAACAGCTTTCTCCCGATGGCCTGGTTTGAACGACAAGGGCCAGGACATCGGACCTAGTAATTGCGAATATTCGTTTTGTAAAAGGCACCTCATCATGTCTCAAGCAATCGCCTCAACCGCTCCCCGTTCCGGCTCGTCCGGATGGACCAAGCACGACACTACCTGGATGCTCGGCCTGTACGGCACCGCCATCGGCGCCGGCGTCCTGTTCCTCCCGATCAACGCCGGCATCGGCGGCCTCTGGCCGCTGATGCTGATGGCCATCCTGGCCCTGCCGCTGACCTTCTTCGCCCACCGCGGCCTGACCCGCTTCGTGCTGTCCGGCAGCAAGGAAGGCGCGGACATCACCGAAGTGGTGGAAGAGCACTTCGGCATCGGCGCCGGCAAGATCATCACCCTGCTGTACTTCTTCGCGATCTACCCGATCCTGCTGATGTACAGCGTGGCCATCACCAACACGGTGCTGTCCTTCCTCAATAACCAGCTGCACATCGAAGTGGGCAACGGCATCGCCACCCGCGCGGTGTTCTCGCTGGCGCTGATCCTGGGCCTGATGTCCATCGTGCGCCTGGGCGGCCAGATGATCGTCAAGGCGATGAGCATCTTGGTCTACCCGTTCGTGGTGGTGCTGATGCTGCTGGCGCTGTACCTGATCCCGCAATGGAGCGACACCGCCATCCGCCACGCCGGCAGCCTCTCCGACGCAGTGTCCAGCGGCGCCTTCTACAAGACGCTGTGGCTGGCCATCCCGGTGATGGTGTTCTCGTTCAACCACTCGCCGATCATCTCGTCCTTCTCCGTCGACCAGCGCAAGCTGCACGGCGATGACGCCGAGCCGGCCTCCAGCCGCGTGCTGATCCGCGCCCACACCATGATGGTGCTGACCGTGATGTTCTTCGTGTTCAGCTGCGTGTTCAGCCTGAGCCCGGCCGACCTGGCCGCCGCCAAGGCCCAGAACATCTCCATCCTGTCCTACCTGGCCAACCACTTCCAGAACCCGGTGATGGAATGGGTTGCCCCGATCATCGCCATGGTCGCCATCAGCAAGTCCTTCCTGGGCCACTACCTGGGCGCCAAGGAAGGCTTCAACGGCCTGGTGGTCAAGCAACTGCGCCAGAGCGGCAAGACCATCGAGTCGTCCAAGCTGGACCGCTACACCGCCGTGTTCATGATCGTGACCTGCTGGATCATCGCCACCATCAACCCGTCCATCCTGGGCATGATCGAAACCCTGGGCGGCCCGGTGATCGCGATGCTGCTGTTCCTGATGCCGATGTACGCGATCCAGAAAGTGCCGGCGATGAAGAAGTACTCCGGAGCCGCCAGCAACATCTTCGTGGTGCTGATCGGCCTGATCGCCATCTCCGCCATCTTCTACGATCTGATCGCCTGATCGTCAGCAAACGGGCCGCGCCGGCCTAGCCCCTCCTCCTCTCGCTCAACGAGACGCCCTTGCAGGACAAGGGCGGGAGGAGCGGGCAGCCGCCAGGCCGCAGCCCAAGCAAGGATATGGAGAAGCCCGGCCGCGCCGGGTCCTCCGAAATCGCTCCACTCACGTGTCGGCAGCCTGACAGGCCGCGGATCGCCCCCTGTCCTCCCGCCGCACCCGCTTCAAAGAGGTAGCATCATGTTCAGCATGAGCGACATCTACAAAATCGGCGTAGGCCCCTCCAGTTCCCACACCGTCGGCCCGATGAAGGCCGGACACCAGTTCCTCGGCGCGCTCAAGGAAACCGGCAAATTCAACCAAGTGAACCGCGTCCACGTAGACTGCTACGGCTCGCTCGCCCTCACCGGCAAGGGCCACTGCACCGACCAGGCCATCATCCTCGGCCTCGCCGGCAACCTGCCGGACACGGTGGATCCTGACGCCACCGCCGCGCTGATGGCCGACGTGGAGCAAACCGGCCAGCTGACGCTGGGCCGCACCCACCAGCGCGTGGCCTTCGGCATGGATTTCCACACCGCCAACCTGCCGCTGCACGAAAACGGCATGCAGATCCACGCCTACATCGGCGATGAGAAGGTTCTGACCAAGACTTACTACTCGATCGGCGGCGGCTTCATCGTCGACGAAGAGCATTTCAACCAGTCCAGCTGCAGCGACACCCCGGTGCCCTATCACTTCGTCACCGCCCAGCAGCTGATGGACATGTGCGAAGAAACCGGCCTGTCCATCGCCGCGCTGGTGATGGAAAACGAAAAAGCCTTCCACGAAGCGGGCGAGGTGCAAGCGCACTTCCGCCGCGTGTGGGAAGTGATGAAGAGCAGCGTCGAGCGCGGCATGCGCACCGAAGGCAATCTGCCCGGCCCGATGCGCATCCCGCGCCGCGCGCCGGCCCTGCACCGGATGCTGACCAGTTCGCTCACCGTGGCCAAAGACCCGATGAGCGTGATGGACTGGGTCAATATGTACGCGATGGCGATGTCAGAGGAAAACGCCGCCGGCGGCCGCGTGGTGACCGCGCCCACCAACGGCGCCTGCGGCATCGTGCCGGCGGTGCTGGCCTACTACAACCACTTCATCCAGCCGCTGGACGACGACAGCTGCCTGCGCTTCTTCCTGTCCTCCGGCGCCATCGGCTGCCTGTTCAAGCTGAACGCGTCCATCTCCGGCGCCGAGGTGGGCTGCCAGGGCGAAGTGGGCGTGGCCTGTTCCATGGCCGCGGCAGGCCTGACCGAACTGATGGGCGGCAGCCCATCCCAGGTATGCATGGCGGCCGAAATCGCCATGGAGCACAACCTGGGCCTGACCTGCGACCCGGTGGCCGGCCAGGTGCAGATTCCCTGCATCGAGCGCAACGCCATCGCCGCGGTCAAGGCGATCAACGCCGCCCGCATGGCCATGCACCGCGTCAGCAGCCCCAAGGTGTCGCTGGACAAGGTGATCGCCGCCATGTACGAAACCGGCAAGGACATGGACGCCAAGTACCGCGAAACCTCCTGCGGCGGTCTCGCGCTGCAGATCAAGGTGGAAAACAAGGCGGTGCCCACCCAGGCCATCCGCTGGGTCGACGACGCGGCCTGACCCCCGCGAGTTCCCATCGACGCCGCCGGCTTCCCGGCGGCGTTTTTGCATGTGGCGCGAATGGCAACACTGCGCGAGCCCCGCCGCGTCTGACATTCCACGCGCCCTGACCATTTCCGCCTGACAGTTCCGACTAAAACAGACCTGTCTTTTCTATCAGTATTCGCAATCTCCCTCGCCGACGCCGGCACATACTCGCCGCATAACCGGTTCGAAACCGTATCCCGCAAGGCCTTCAGAGCCTCCCCGCCCGCACCGGGCGTCGCCTCCCGCGAATCCGGATGCCAACGATAAAAACTCGCTACTGGCTGTGCCGCTTTTTCTCATTGGGGCATGACTCCGCCATGCGCTTGCCCGCGCAGGGCTGAGGCTTTTTCATCAATCCCGAGCAAGACAGGTTCGCCGCGCCCCGCGCGGGGACCGTCATGGAGATTCACAATGAGTTTGATCAAAGTTGGCCTTGTCGGCATCGGCGCGCAAATGCAGGAAAACCTGCTGCCGTCCTTGCTGCAGATGCAGGACATACGGATCGTCGCCGCCTGCGACAGCGACCTGGAACGGGCGCGGCGCATCCACCGCTTCATCTCGGACATCCCGGTGCACGACAACGTGCCGGACATGCTGAACCAGATCCAGCTGGACGCGGTGATCATGGCCGGCCCGCCTCAGCTGCACTTCGAAATGGGGCTGCTGGCGATGGGCAAGGGCGTCAACGTGTTCGTCGAGAAGCCGCCGTGCGCGACGCTGGAGGAGCTGGAAACGCTGATCGACGCCGCGAACCGCAGCGACGTGGTATCCGGCGTCGGCATGAACTTCAAGTTCGCCCGCCCGGTGCGCCAGCTGCGCGAAATGACCCTGGTGGACGAGTTCGGCGAAACCCTGCACATCCAGCTCAACCACTACGCCAACAAGCCCCGCGCCCCGCTGTGGGGCCTGGACTCCACGCTGCGCTCCTTCCTGCTGGCGCAGGCGATCCACACCATAGACCTGGCCATCACCTTCGGCGACGGCGAGCTGCGCCGGGTGCAGTCCAGCGTCCAGCGCCACGACGACGCGCTGATCGTCAAAGCCGACATGGCCTTCTCCTCCGGCGCCACCGCCAGCCTGCTGGCCGGCACCAGCTTCCCCTACTTCGAGTTCGACATGAAGCTGGTCAGCTCCACCTCCACCCTGGTGGAGCTGGACAACCTGTGGAACATCACGCTGCACGAGCCCGAACACGCCACCCGCCCCACCGGCGCCGCCAAGCGCTGGCGCGGCGCCTGGCAACCGGGGCCGCTCGACTCCGGCTATGAGCGCAGCGGCTACCACGGCGAGCTGCACCAGTTCTTTCAGGCGATACGCGAACACCGCCGCTTCGAGGCAGACTTCGCCAGCCTGTTGCCCACTTACCGCGTGATTGAGGAAATCTGCTCCGCCGACGCCGTGGCCCAAGGCCTGCAGAACGCCCACAGCCGGATACGCACCGGCATCGAATCGCTGTCGCTGTAATCGAACAGGAGCCTTTCATGACCGAAACCATCGCCGCGGCGCAAATCGTCGACCGCGTGATCTCCGACAAATACCGTCCGCAGTACCCGGACGATCTACCCGCGCTGGAGCGGGCGCTGCGCGGCGCGCTGTCCGGCACCAGCGATACCGTGGCCGCCTACGAGCAGGCGCTGGCAGGCTGGTTCGGCGCCGCCGAGGCTGTCGCCCTGTCCTCCGGCGGCGCGGCGGTCAGCGTGGCGTTGTACGCCGCCGGCGTGCGGCCGGGCGACGATGTGCTGCTGACCCCTAGTTGCCCGCTGTGCACCGTCTACCCCATCATCGCCGCCGGCGCCAACCCGGTGTTTGTCGATACCCGCGCTCACGGCTTCGGCGCCGACCCCGACTCGGTGTGCGACCGCGTCTCTCCCCGCGCCGCCGCGCTGATCGACATCCCGATGTGGGGCTACCCCACCGAGGTGGACCAGCTGCGCGAACTCGCCGACTCGCTGGACCTGAAGCTGATCCTGGACCTGGCCCACTCGCACGGCAGCACGCTGCACGGCAAGCACCTGTCCGCCTACGGCCACCTGTCTTGCTTCAGCACCCACGAGCGCAAGCCGCTGGCCACCGGAGAAGGCGGCTTCGTGCTGACCGACGACGCCGAGCTCGCCGAGCGCTGCCGCTCCTACAGCCGTTTCGGCAACCTCAACGGCGCGGATTTCGGGCTCAACTACAAGCTGGCCGCGCTGCCGGCGGCGCTGGGCCACAACCGGCTGGACAAGCTCGCCGAACAGATAGACTGCCGGCGCACCCATGCCCGGCATCTGCTGCAGCGGCTGCGCCATCCCCAAGTGCGGGAAAAACGGATCATCGAAGGCGGCAATCCCAATTACTACTTCCTGAACCTGGAATTGAGCTTCGCCGATAACCGCGCCTTCATCGACTACCTTGACGCCCGCGGCATCCCGTCCGACATCAAGCGCTATGGCTGCCAGGCGCTGTATCGCTTCCCGGCGCTGGCCGAATACCGCCTCGACTGCCCGAACGCCGAGACGCTGCTCGCCGGCATGACCACGCTGCCCGTGCATCCGGCGCTGAGCGAGGCGGAGCTGGACTACATGGCCGACGTCATCAACGGATACCAGGCGCCATGATCACAGACCGAGCGATGCAGCGCGCCGGGCTGGAGCGGCATTTCACCGCCTCGGCCTTCGTGCTCAACCCCCACCATGAAGTGCTGCTGCTGCGCCACCGCAAGCTCGGCGTCTGGCTGTACCCGGGCGGCCACGTCGAGCGGCACGAGACGCCGGACGAGGCGGCGCTGCGCGAGGTGCGGGAGGAAACCGGCATCCACGCCCGGCTGCTGGGCGAACGCGACCTAGCGCTGGAGGACGAAGAGGCCGACGTCTCCGCGCTGCATCGTCCGTACCGGGTGCTATGCGAATACATCGCCGATCCGAAAACGCCGCACTACCACCTGGACCTGATCTACTTGTGCGCCACGCCCGAACGGCGCTGTCCACCGGGCCGGGAGGCGGTGGAGGTCGGCTTCTTCCCGCGCGAGCGCCTGGAGCAGCTGCCGATGTTCGCCAATTTCCGCCGCATGCTGGAACGCCTGTACGACGACGATGCCGTGTGGCAGGCGGTACAGCAGGAAGTCCGATGATGAGCACGCTTGCGCTGGAAACCCGCCATATCGCCGAAACCTGCGTCCACGACACGCCGGACGACATCCCCGAGCTGGCGCGCGCGCTGCGCGGCGGCCTGTCCGGCACCTCTGACATCGTCGCCGAATACGAAGCGGCGCTGGCCGGCCTGTATGGCCTGCCGCACGTGATCGCCGTCTCCTCCGGCGCCGCCTCGGTCCACGCCGCGCTGGCCGGCGTCGATTTCGCGCCAGGCGACGAGGTGGTGCTGGCGCCCACCTGCCCGATCTGCACCGTGCTGCCCATCCTGGCACAAGGATTGGTGCCGGTGTTTTGCGATGTGGCGCCCGACAGCTTCGGCCTGGACCCGGACGATTTGCAACGCTGCCTGGGACCGCGTACCCGCGCGGTGATCGAGGTGCCGATGTGGGGCTATCCGGTGCGCTCGGACCGAACCTGGGTGCTGCTACGAGAGCACGGCATCCCGCTGATCCAGGACTTGGCGCACTGCCACCTGACCCGGCTGAACCGCGATTGGCTGGCCTGCATCGGCGAGATTTGCTGTTTCAGCACCCATGACTGCAAATTCATGTCCACCGGCGAAGGCGGCTTCGTCATGACCGCCGATCCGCGCCGGGCCGAGCGCATCCGCGCCTACACCCGCTTCGGCAACCTCACTGGCCACAGCGTGGGCATCAATCTGAAGCTGGGCGGCCTGCAGGCGGCATTGGGGCTGGCGCGCAGCCGCCTATTACCCCGGCATCTCGATATCCGCCTGCACAACCGCGAACGGCTGCTGGCCGCGCTGGACAACCCGGCGCTGCGCGAGCTGCCGCTGGTAGAACACGGGCAAGCCAATGGCTACGCGCTGCTGCTGCAGGCGGTGGGCCACGACGGCCGCCAATTGGTGCGCTACCAGATGACGCGCGGCATCCCGTCCGATATCGGCAAGTACGACAACCAGCCGCTTTACCAGCAGCCGCTGCTGGAACGCTACCGCCGCGACTGCCCCAACGCCGCCCGGCTGCTGCGCTCGCTGACCACGGTGCCGCTGCATCCCGACCTGACCAGCAAGGACCTCGACTACATCGCGAGGACATTGAATGACTACGCCCCGAGTTGAAAACGGCCACGCGGTGGTGCTGGGCGGCAGCATCGCCGGCTGCCTGGCCGCCGCCGCGCTGGCCCGCAGCTACGCCCGCGTCACCATCGTGGAGAAAAGCGATTTCCACGACGAGACCAGCGCGCGCCAAAGCGTGCCGCAAGAACACCACGTCCATCTGCTCTTGCAGCGCGGCAAAGAGATCATGGAGGCCATCTTCCCCGGTTTCCTGTCGGAGCTGGAGCAGGCTGGCGCGTTGGTCGCCGACCTGGGCCACGACGTCAAGTGGTACCAGGCCGGGCGCTGGAAAAACCGCTATCGCTGCGGCATCCACGCCCATTACTGCAGCCGCCGGCTGATCGACACCCATCTGCGCCGCCGCGTCTCGCGGCTGCCGCAGGTGACGGTGTTGTCGCGCACCCAGATGGAAGGGGTGGATTTCCGCCGCGATGGCGACAAGCTGGCGGTCGCCGGCGTCCGGCTGCGCAACGACGACCACGCCTGGACGCTGGAAGCCGACGCGCTGGTGGACGCCAGCGGCCGGGGCACCCGCCTGCCCGGCTGGCTGGAAACCGCCGGTTTCGGCGCGGTGGAAAAAAGCATGGTGAAAACCGACCTCGGCTACGCGTCGCGCATCTACCGGCGCCGCCCCGAGTTCGCCAGCCAATGGAAGGTGCTGCTGGTGCTGGCCACGCCGCCGCATCAACGCGCGATGGGCGTGATCAGCCCGATCGAGGGCGACCGCTGGATGGTGACCACCGGCGGCTGGTTCGGCCACTACCCGGACCGCGACCCGAACGCCTTTCTGAAAGCGCTGGCCGCGCTGCCCATGCCGGACATCCACCAGGTGATACAGGACGCCGAGCCGCTGTCCGACGTGTCGGTATTCCGCATGCCCGGCAGCCTGCGCCGCCATTACGACCAACTGCCGCGCTGGCCGGACGGCCTGCTGGTGGTCGGCGACGCGCTGGGCAGCATGAATCCGCTGTATAGCCAGGGCATGACGATGTGCGCGCTGGAGGCGGAATGCCTGGGCCAGAACCTGGACGCGCTGCTGGCCGGCGGGCTGGGCTTCCAGGCGCTGCAGGAAAAGCTGTGCCGGGTGCTGGACCCCGCCTGGCAGATGGCGGTCACCGAAGACCTGCGCTTCCCGGAAACCGAGGGCGAACGCGACTGGCGCACCCGCTTCCTGCACTGGTACGGCGCCGGCCTGACCCGGCTGTCCGCCTACCACCGCGGCGCGCTGGAAGCCCAGATCGGCGTCAGCAACCTGATCGTCAGCCCATCGCGGCTGTACGCGCCCCCCATCGCCGCGCGCATCGTGCTCGGCTCGCTGCGGCCCGGCGGAGGCCATCCATGAGCGCGGCATCGTGGCTGGCCGGGGTGCGCCATCTGGTCTTCGACTGGAACGGCACCCTGATCGACGATATCGATCTGGCGGTGGCGTCGGTGAACCGCTGCTGCGCGCGCTTCGGGGCGGAACCGGTCACGCGCGAGCGCTACCGGCGCGAGTTCGGCTTCCCGATCGCCGGGTTCTACGCGCGGCTGGGCTTCGACTTCAACTGCCATCCGTTCGCCGACATCGTCGCCGTCTACCTCGAGCATTTCGACGCCCATGTCGCGCGCTGCCCGATGCACGACGGCGTCGCGGAACTGCTGGAGCTCGCCGCCGCCCGTGGCATCGGCGCCTCGGTGCTGTCGGCGTCGCAACGCAACGTGCTGCTGCGCACCCTGGACGCCAAGCGGCTGCTGGGCAGCTTCCAGCACGTGATCGGCCTGGACCACACCCACGCCTCGGGCAAGCTGGATGAAGCCCGGGCATTGCAATCCCGGCTGGCGCTGCCGCCGGTGGACACGCTGTTCATCGGCGACACGCTGCACGACTGCGAGGTGGCGCGGCAGGTGGGCTGGCGCGCGCTGCTGGTGGAAACCGGCCACCAGGACCGGGACCGGCTCGACGAAGGCGGCGCCCCCGTCTGCGCCAGCCTGGCGGAGCTGCTGCCGGCGCTGTCCGCGCCCGCCGCGGCGGGAGAACCCTCATGAATTCGCTCTATACTCTGCTGGCGGTGCTGGCCGCCTCGCTGGCGATGCGTGGCATCGTCTACTTTTATTACCGCGACAGCGGACCGGTGATGCGCAGGCTGCGGCTGCTGCCGCGCGTCAACGACAATCCGGAAACCTATTACCGTCCGCTCGACAATTGGCTCGCGCCGCTGCCCTTTGTCTGGACCTGGCTGGACATCGTGGCGGCGGTGATGGCGGCCGCGCTGGCCGACTCCGCCGTGGGCTGGGCGCTGGTGACGCTGTGGAGCGGCGGCCGCATGCGCGCGCTGCAGGAGTTCGGCCACAACGCCGTCCATTTCGCGCTGTGCCCGTCCCATGCCTGGCAATGGTGGCTGAGCGACATCTTCTACCAATTCCCGGTGTTCAAGCGCGACATGCACAGCCGCCACAAAACCCACGGCGACCACCATCGCAAACCCAACCACCCGGAACTGGACCCCAACCGCGCCCGGGTGTTCGCCGGCGGCTATCTGGCCGGCCTGTCGGACGCCGCCTTCCTGGCCCGCCTGCTATACCCGCTGTGGCCGGCCGGCTTCTGGAACAATCTGAGCACGATGACCCGCAACAGCCTGCTCAACCATTCCCGAACCACGGCGCTGGCCCGCTGCGCGACGCTGCTGGCCACCGGCGCGCTGCTGTACTGGGTCGGCGGCTGGCCGGGCGTGGCCTTCGGCTGGCTGCTGCCGCTGTTCACCTCCTACCCGGTGTTCGCCTGGGTGTCGCTGCTCGCCGAGCATCGCTGGTTCATGCCCGGCTTCCCGCAGGAGCGGCTGGAGCTGGAATACCTGATGGGTCGCCCCACCGATTACTTCGGCGTCAGCGGCTGGCTGGTGCGGGTGTTCATCGCCCCCACTTCGGATGCCTACCATCTCGCCCACTCCTTGTATCCCGGCGTGCGCTGGAACTACCTGCCGGCGATAGACCGGCACCTGAAGATCCACGATCCGCGCTACACCGAGCATGCCAGCGAGGGCCTGCTGCGCTGTCGCGGCAACGCGCCGTCGGCGCTGTCCGAACTGCGCGAACGGCTGGTGGCCCCGCCGCTGGCCGGCCACCTTTCCACCCAAGGAATCCACCATGACTGAATCCCATCCGGCCCGCATCGGCATCATAGGCGGCAGCGGCTTCCAGCGACTGCTGGGCCTGACCGACGCCCGAACCGTTCACTGCGCCACCGCCTTCGGCGCGCCGTCCTCGCCAGTGGTCACCGGCTATCTGGGCGGCGTGCCGGTCGCCTTTCTGCAGCGCCATGGGCCGGGCCACGCAATCCCGCCCGCGTCCATCAACGTCAAGGCCAACATCGCCGCGCTGCGCAGCGTGGGCTGCGTCCAGATCCTATCGATGAGCGCGGTGGGCAGCCTGCGCGAAGACGTGCCGCCCGGCCATTTCGTGCTGGTCGACCAGTTCATCGACCGCACGCTGATGCGCGACAAGACCTTTTTCGGCTCCGGCCTGGTCGGCCACGTGCCCTTCGGCGACCCAATCTGTGGCCGCATGCGCGAAGCGCTGGCCGATAGCGCCGCCGCCACGGGCGTGCCGGCGCGCGACGGCGGCACCTATGTGGTGATGGAAGGGCCGCAATTCTCCACCCGCGCCGAGTCCCGGCTTTACCGCCAGTGGGACGGCACCGTGATAGGCATGACGGCGATGCCGGAAGCCAAGCTCGCCCGCGAAGCCGAGCTGTGCTACGCGCTGGTGGCCATCCCCACCGATTACGACTGTTGGTTCGAATCGCAGGAACCGGTCAACGCCGCGCTGGTGGCGGAGCGGATGGCCGAAATCGGCGACAGCGCGCGCCGGCTGGTGGAAGAAGCGGTGCAGCGCCTGGGCCGCCACGGCGGCGCCTGCCGCTGCGGCTGCGACCGCGCGCTGGACACCGCCATCATGACCGCGCCGGAACAGCGCGACCCCGCCATGCTGGCGCGGCTGCTGACCGTGGCGCCGAACGCAAGCCGATTGACGAACAAGTAAAAGGAAACACCGCATGAGCCATACCACCGCTACCCGGGAAAGGGTGCGCATCCAACGCGTGGAAGTGCTGTCCGATGACTGGTACGTGCTGCGCAAGACCACCTTCGACTACCTGCGCCGCGACGGCAGCTGGCAGACGCTGTCGCGCGAAACCTACGACCGCGGCAACGGCGCGGTGATCCTGCTGTACAACCGCGCCCGCCGCACGGTGATCCTCACCCGCCAGTTCCGCTTTCCCGCCTTCGTCAACGGCCACGACGGCATGCTGATCGAAGCCTGCGCCGGCCTGCTGGACCAGGACGACGCGGAAACCTGCATCCGCCGCGAAACCGAAGAGGAGACCGGCTACCGGATAGACAATGTGCGCAAGGTATTCGAAGCTTTCATGAGCCCGGGCTCGGTCACCGAGAAGCTTTTCTTCTTCGTCGGCGAATACCATCCCCGCGACAAGGTGGGAGACGGCGGCGGCGTGGAGGAGGACGGCGAGGAGCTGGAGGTGCTGGAACTGCCGCTGCGGCAGGCGTTGGCGATGGTGGACTGCGGCGACATCGCCGACGGCAAGACCATCATGCTGCTGCAATACGCGCAACTGCACCGGCTCTTGGATTAAGACAGGCAGGGATCGCCGCGGCGGGAAGGTCCGGAGAAGCCGGATCCAGCCACTGCCTTGGGCGATCGCGCCGAGACGCCAGCGGCGGAGTCTCCGGACGCATCGGGCCGGCCCATCAGCCGACGCGGCGTGCGTTCCGAAGCCTCCGCACCAACACCTCAGGATCAACCGCGATGACAGACAGCCCCCGATCCACCCGGCCATTCCGCCGCGACGGCCCCACCTGGTTCCTCTATCTGGTGTTGGCCGTGTTCGGCTTCCAGCAATCGGTGCTGGGCTCCACCCTGCCCTTCCTGCGCGCCGAGTTCGGCTACGATCCCATCCAGGTCGGCTGGCATTTCACCAGCTACGCCGGCGGCCTGGTCGCGTCGGGCCTGCTGGGGGGCTGGCTGCTGCCCAGGCTGGGCCTCGGCCCGCTGATCCGCGGCGCGGCGGTCGCCATGGTGCTGGCCGTGTTGTCCATCGCCCAGGCGCGCGGCTTCGCCGGCACCCTGGCCGCGGCCATCGCCATGGGTCTGACCGGCGGCGTGCTGCAATCAGCGGTGCAGGCCGGGCTGGCCTGGCATCAGGCCGAGCACCGCGACATGGCGATGGTGGAAGCCTTCATCTTCGCCGGCGCCGGCGTGTTTTCCGGTCCGCTGCTGGTCGGCCAACTGGCCGCGGCCGGCATTCCCTGGCGCTGGACGCTGCTGGCGGCCGCGCTGGCCCTGGCGCTGGTGCTGCCGCTGCCGGCACCCGCCGGCCGTCCTGCGCCGGCAGCCAAGCCAAGCAAGCCTTCGCGCGGCGGCGTGCCGCTGGCGGTGGCGCTGTGCTGGGGCTCGGTGCTGCTGGGCATAGGCGCGGAATGGGGCATAGGCTTCTGGGGCGCGCAGTTTCTGGAAAGCCGGTTGGGCCTGGGACCGGCGCAGGCGGTGAGCCTGATGTCGGTCTTCTTCGGCGGCACCGTGTTCGGCCGCATCGTCTCCAGCCGGCTGCTGGCCCGGTTCGACGGCCGCAACATGCTGATGGCGGTGATCCTGCTGGGCGGCGGCGCCATTCTCGCGCTGTGGGCCAGCGCGCTGCCGTCCGCCACCATCGCCGCGCTGGCCCTGGCCGGCATGTGTCTGGGCAATTTCTTCCCGCTGCTGATCAGCAACGCGATCCGGCTGGAGCCGGACCACGTCGGCCTGATCTCGGTGGGCGCCACCCAGGCGGTGGGCGTTTCCCTGCTGGTGGTTCCCATCGTATTAGGCTATATCGGCCAGGTGGCCGGCCTCGTCAATGCGATTGGCATGCTGGTGATTCTGCCCTTGCTGATGGCCGCGGCCTGCCTCGCCGCCGGCTACCGCCATGCGTTGCCGCACAAAGCCTGAGACTTGAGCAAAAGGAGAACAATGATGAGCCAAGCCGACTTCACGCTGCTGTTCGATCTGGACGGTACTCTGGTGGACACCGACATCCTGCATTTCGGCGCCTACCAGACGCTGCTGGCCGATCACAAGCGCAGCATCACCATGCAGATCTACAAAGAGCGGATCATGGGCGCGCCCAACGACGCGATCATGCGCGAGCTGTTTCCCGATCTGTCCCTGGACGCCCACCGCCGGCTGGCCGAACGCAAGGAGGAACTGTTCCGCGCGGCCATCGGCAAGCTGGAGCCCACGCCCGGCGCGCTGGCGCTGTTCGAATGGGCGGAGGCCCGCCGTGTGCCGATCGCCATCGTCACCAACGCGCCCCGCATCAACGCCGAGCGCATGCTGGCCGGGCTGGAGCTGCTGGGTAGGATAGACGCGCTGGTGATAGGCGAGGAGCTGCCGCGCGGCAAACCGGACCCGCTGCCTTACCTGACCGGGCTTCAGCGTCTGGGCGGACGCGCCGAGCGCGCGCTGGCCTTCGAGGATTCGCTGTCCGGCGCGCGCGCCGCCAGCGCCGCCGGCATCCACACCTTCGGCATCGGCACCTCGCTGCCCGCCGCGTCGCTGCTTGACGCCGGCGCCGACGAGGTGATCGCCGACTTCACCGCCGCCGAACTATGGCGGCGGCTGGACGCGCTGGAGCTCGGCGCGGAGGCAGAGGAGTCCGGCGCATGAGCCCCTTCCTTCCTCCGGCGGGACTGCCCGCCGACGCCGTCCGCATCGAAGCCGCCACCGGCAGCGGCGCGGGCGGGCATCTGGTGGCCTACAGCTCGTTCGAGCCCTATGAGCTGGCCGACTACCTCGAAGCGCTGAGCCGCCTGCTGCCCGATGTCGCCATCACCGTGTGGCGCATGCCCACCTCCAGCCTGACCGCCTTTCTGCTGTCCGACCCCGAGGGCGACCTGGTGCTGGGCTGGGCCGACACCGCCGCGCAGAGTCCGGGCATCGCCGCCCGCATCGCGCCGCCGGCGGCCGGCGGCTGCGACGCCGACGGTTTCTACCGTCCCACCGGCTTTTCGCTGGCGTTCGTCGCCGATCCCGCCTTGTTGCAGGCCCGCGGCGCCGAGCCGCCGACACGCTGGTCCGATCTGGCCGCGCCGGCGCTTCGCCAGGCGCTGCTATTCCCCGACCCCCGCCGCTCCGGCGCCGGCTACCTGGCCTTGACCACCATTCTGCAATATTACGGGCCGGAAGACGGCTGGCGGCTGATGGTGGAAATAGACCGCAACGTGATCGACTACCCCGGCTCCGCCTGGGAGCCGGCGGCCCGCGTCGGCCAGAACGGCGCGGCGCTGGGCATCACGGTGCGGGTGGCGGCCCGCCGCCGGCTGAGCGACAACCCGGCGTTGATCCAGGCTCTGCCCCAGGACGCGATAGGCGCGGAAGCGGAAGTCTACGGCGTCCTCGCCGGCAGCACGCAGCAAGCGCTGGCGCGAAGGGCGCTGGACTGGGTGATGTCAGACGAAGCCGCCGACCTGTTCCGCCATCACGCCAAGCTATTGCTGCGCGGCGAACGCGAGCCCGCCTTGTTTCCCATCAATCCCGAGCGGGCGAGCCGCGAGCGGCCCGCCGTTCTGCAACGCTTCGACGCGCTGATGCGGCTGCGCGCCGTCCGCGCGCCCAAATCGGAGGCCACCCCATGATTACCCGTTCCCCATTCGGCCTCCTGCCCGGCGGAGAAGTCGTCGAAAAGATAGAACTGGCGCTGAGCAACGGCGTCAGCGCCGCCATCCTGTCCTGGGGCGCCACGCTGCAGTCGCTGCGCAGCCCGGACCGGCACGGCCGTTTCGACTCGGTGGTGCTCGGCTATACCCGGCTGGACGATTACCGGCAGGCCGGCGGCCGTCTGGGCGCCACCATGGGCCGCTACGCCAACCGGATCGAAGACGGCCGTTTCCAGCTTGACGGCCAGTGGCACCAAGTGGACTTGAACGAAGGCCGCCATGCGATACATGGCGGACCGGAAGGCTTCGACCGCCGCCTGTGGCAAGTGGCCGCCGTGGCCGACCTTCCCGACCGGCCCGAAGTGCTGCTGCGGCTGGAAAGCCCGGACGGCGACCAAGGCTTTCCCGGACGACTGATCCTGACCGTCAGCTACGCGCTGAAACCGCCGGGCGATCTGGTGATCAGCTACGAGGCGAGCTGCGACCGGCCCACCGTGTTCAACACCACCAACCACGCCTATTTCAACCTGGCGGGCGAGGGCAGCGGCAGCGCGCTGGACCACAAGCTGGCCATCTTGGCCGACCACTTCCTGCCGGTGACGGAAGAGCTGATTCCCACTGGAGAGATCCGCGACGTGCAGGATACGGTATTCGATTTCCGCGAACCCAAGCCGCTGGGCAGGGACATCCGCGCCGACGACCCGCAAATCCGCCTGGGCCGCGGCTTCGACCATTGCTACGTGCTGTCGCGCGACGGCGCCGAACCCTATCCCAGGCTGGCCGCGCGGGCGGTGGAGGACTGCAGCGGGCGCCAGCTGGATGTGCTCACCACCGAGCCCGGCCTGCAGTTGCACAGCGGCAATGTGCTCACCGGCCGCTACCATGGAACGTCCGGCCGCGCCTACCGGCAATCGGACGGTTTCTGCCTGGAGGCCCAGCACTTTCCCAATACGCCCAACGTCTCCCATTTCCCCAGCGCCGTCTTGCGGCCGGAACAGCCGTACCGCAGCACCACCATCTACCGGCTGGGCATCGCCCCATCCCGCTAGGCGGAAACCGCCGGGCAGCGAAGCGGCGGCTTGCCCGGCGGCGACACGCCGCCTACCATGGGCGCGGAACCAGAACACGAATCCGCCATGTCCCAAGCCGACTTCATCCTGCTGTTCAATCTGGACGGCACCCTGACCGATACCGACGCGCTCCACTTCCACGCCTTCCGCACGCTGCTGGCCGAGCACGGCCGGGAGCTGGACCACGACAGCTATCTGCGGCACGTCCACGGCTCCACCAATGAAGCCATCATGCGGGCGCTGCTGCCTGACATCCCGGAGCGGCACCGGGAACTGGCCGAGCGCAAGGAAAAACTGTTCCGCGCCTCGGCCGGCCAATTGCGCCCCGCGCCTGGCGCGCTGCGGCTATTCGATTGGGCGCAAGCCAACGGCGCGGCCATCGCCGTCGTCACCAACGCGCCGCGCGCCAACGCCGAGCTGATGCTGGATGGCCTGGGCCTGACCTCGCGGGTGGATGCGCTGGTGATAGGCGACGAGCTGGCCTACGGCAAGCCCCACCCGCTGCCCTATCTCGCCGGCCTGGCCCGACTGGGCGGACGCGCCGAGCGCGCCTGCGCCTTCGAGGACTCTCCATCCGGCATCCGCGCCGCGAAACAAGCCGGGCTGCATACCTTCGCCATCGCCGGCATGCTGCCGGAAGCGGCATTGCTCGAGGCCGGCGCCGATGCCGTGATCGCCGACTTCAACGCGCCAGAGCTATGGCAATGGCTGGAGCGGGCTGACATCCGCTCGACTCAAACCTGAGCTTGGATACCGCCGCGAACACAGGGTGAGGCATCCTGACGCTGCGGAACAGGCGTTCCGCCCTTCTCAATCCTTGCAATAGAAAACAGACAACGCGCTCCGCCCTTGCATCCGCTCAAGGCACGCCAACGCAAGCAGTACCCATCCGTACGACAAGGAGGCGCAACGCAGGATCAGGGGTTTTGCGAGCGGATCTAAGCGATAGCGGAGCACAGCCCACAGACGATCAGGCAACAAGCGCCAGTCCGTTCCAGCCAGGCCTCTCCCCGCCCCCGCGCCATGCCGCCCAGCCAGCGCGCGGCGGCCGCGCACAGCAGGAGCACTGCCAGCACCGTCAGCAGGAACAAGGGCCCCAGCAATAGCATCTGCCGTCCCGCGCCCTCGCCCGGCCGGATGAACTGCGGAAAGTACAATGCCAGGAAAACGATGATTTTCGGGTTCAGCAGCGTCGTCGCCAGTCCGCTGCGGAAATTGCCCGCCCCCGCCCCGGACGCGCCTTTCCCCGCCATGCGCCACTGCGCCGCGCCCAGGTACAGCAAGTAGGCGGCGCCCAGCCATTTCAAGCACGACAACTCGGCCGGCGCCGCCTCCGCCAATATCCCCAAGCCGCCTAGCACCGCCAGCAGCAGAATGGCGTCCGCCAGCACCACTCCCAGCGTGACCGCCGCGCCCGCACGCCATCCGCGCTGCGCCGAAGCCCCCGCGATCAGCAGCAGCGAGGGTCCCGGCATCAAGGTGACCAGCGCCGTGGCCGCGATGAAGTTCCAGATCATGCAGCCCCCTCAGCGCAACAGGCCCAGGCTACCGGTCAGCTGCCGCACCCGTTTGCCCGGCCCGCACAGGGCCAGGCCCTGATACTGGATCGCCTCTTCCGGCGTGGACGCCAGCGCCGCCGCGTACTCCTGATAGCTGCGGGTGGCGCGGGTGGCGCTGGTCAGCTCCACCAGCGTCAGCTCCGTCGTGCAAGCGGCCGCTCGCAATGCTCGCAATTGATCCGCGCCGGCCTTCAACACCGGCATCGGCACCGTGGTGATGCCTGTCCTAGGCAGCCCGCGCGCGTCGGGCAGATCCTGCCCCACCAACTCAGGGTGGCGCTTGCCCAGCGACATCGCCAGCACGGCGGCGGTATTGGCGATGACGCCGGGCGGCAGATCGGGATCAATGATGATGGCGCAACGGATGTCATCCATGAATGGCTCCTGAACACGAAAAGAACCGGTCCACTATGCGCTGCCGCCAAATGATCCACAATTAAGTACAATTGAGATTCAATAATCTAAAAAACAGAACAATGATAGACGAACTGCGCGCGTTGGCCGTATTCGCCAAGACCACCGAAACCGGCTCTTTCCGCGCCGCCGCCCGCGCGCTGGGCCTGGCGCCATCGGTGATCAGCCATCACGTCTCGCAACTGGAAAGCCGGCTGGGAGTCGCCTTGCTGTACCGCTCCACCCGGCGGCTGTCGCTGACGCGGGATGGCCAGGCGCTTTACGGCCACGCCCAGGCGATGCTGCAAGCGGCGGAAACCGGACTCAACGAGCTGGCGGGACGCGCGGCCGAGCCCGCCGGCATGCTCAGGCTGAGCCTGCCCGCCTTCTTCGCCCGCGGCCCGCTCACCAGCAGCCTGGCGGCGTTCTCCCGATGCTATCCCAAGGTGGAGCTGGAATTGGATTACAGCGACGAGAAACGCGATCTGATCCGGGATGGCATCGACTTGGCCATCCGCATCGGCGAACTGCAGGACAGCGCGCTGAAATCCCGCCGCCTGTTCGACATGCCCCGCCTGCTGGTGGCCGCGCCCAGCCTGCTGGACGCGCGCGGCGAGCCCGCCTCTCCCGCAGAACTGGCAGACTGGCCCTGGCTGGGCATACGGATGCGAGCCAAACGCAAAACCCTGGTCGACGCCGCCGGGCAACGGCACGACTTCGCCATCCAACCGCGCATCACCGCCAACAGCGTCGATGCCGCCTGCCAGCTAGCCATCGCGGGCTGTGGCCTGGCCACGCCGCCAGCGTTCTTGGTGGCAAACGAATTGGCCGCTGGACAGCTGCGCGTCGTCCTACCCGACTGCCAGATAGAGGCGCTGGGCGTCTACGCCGTCTGGCCCGCCAACGCCGCACGGGAAAGCCTGACACTGCGGCTGGTCCGTTTCTTGGCTGCGCCCCCTCCGCGCCAATGACATTTATTCCAAGGTTATAATTCGGCATTCCATGTTCAGGGAGGCAAACCATGCAAAGTCCACGCGATCTCGCCGCGGCGAGCTGCGACGCGCGAAGGGATGGGGCAAGCCGCTGGAACTGGACGACGGCTATGCCGCCACGCCGGCCGAGCTGAGGATGTCGTACAAGATATTGAAGGACGCCGGCTGCGTGCCGGCCGAAGTGGAAGCGATGGGAGAACTCGCCGCCCTACGGGCGGAACTCGCCGAGCTGGAGCCGGATACCCCAGCCTGGCGCGGAAAACAGGCCCAGGTACAGCAAAAAGCGCTGGGCCTGGCCTTGCAATTGGAGCGCCTGCGCGGCGGCGCCTGACGCCGCGCCGCTGGCCGGGCTAAACGAACAGGAACCACAGCAGCAGGCCCAGACCCGCCGCCACGGTACAGCCCGCCAGCAGCTTCATCGGAACGTCGCCGCCCAGCCTGTCCGCCGCGCCGGCGCGGGCGAAGGCCAGTCCCAACAGGAAAAACACCGCCAGATCGAATAAGCCGTGGGTAGTCCAGTGATGGCCGGTCAGCGACGCCATCCAGCCGTTCAGCGCCGGCAGGCTGTCCTTCAGCCAGGCCAATGCGGTGTTGAACAGGATGGCGACGCAAGCCGACAGCGCGAAGCCGCCAGCCCAACGGTTAAGAGCCT
The DNA here is from genome assembly GCF_055181315.1 of Chromobacterium sp. Ag138. Taxonomy (NCBI): domain Bacteria; kingdom Pseudomonadati; phylum Pseudomonadota; class Betaproteobacteria; order Neisseriales; family Chromobacteriaceae; genus Chromobacterium; species Chromobacterium sp. Ag138. The sequence continues at coordinate 4,387,492 of NZ_JBUPWA010000001.1, read as the reverse complement.
TGTCCATCGCTAGCCTCCATGCTGCAGCAACGCCGCCTTGACGCCGAAGCTGATGATCGCTCCGCCGCCCTCCACCGCGAACGCGGTCAACGCCAGCAAAGCCGCGGTCGCCGCCGTCATCCGCCGCGCCGCGGCGTTCTCATGCAGACGCTCGGCTGCGGCGATGGGCAGGTAAAACGCCAGGATCAATACGATGAAGAACAGATGCTCCTTGGTCTCCATCACCAGATTGTGCGCGTAGGGCAGCGGGCCTTTCAGGATCAGCGCCTTGTCGTGTCCGTAGAAATGGACATACCAGTAGCCGCCCAATATCCAGGACAGGCCGATGCACAGCGCCGTCGCCCGCGACGCCAGCCGAATCCGCGCCGCGTTGCCCTCCGACGCGTTCAGCGTCTCCACCAGCACCCACACCGCCGCGATGATGCCCAGCGCGCCGAAAGTCGGGTGCGACAACAACAGATAGTCCATGCTCCGCCTCCTCCGCTTGCGCCGCCCCGTTCTCGACTGGCCGCCTCCCCAACATAGGCGATGGCGGCGGCCGTCGCCCGCGCTGAAAAAGCCAGGTTTGATCAGGAGCAAACCTTGTGCGCCAAATCCACTTCCTGCTGGATAAACAATGGGATAGCCGCACCAAAACCGCCGCGGCGCGCTGCCGGAAGCAGGCGCGCTATTGATCGCCGAAGCTGCGCAGCGCCGTCAACAAGCTGGCGAGATTATCGGCGGCCGGGCTGGCTCGCTTTCTCGGCAAACACCGCGCTCGCCATGGTGTCCACGCTGTAGATCTGCATCGCGCCGATGTTGGACACCGACTGGGCAAGCGTGGTCATCTGCTGCTGCGAGGAGACGGCATTCTCGTACAGGATGCCGGTGGAGTGGGCCATGGCCTGGTAGATCGACCCCATCGCCATGGCGGGCGCGTCTCCCAGCACCTTGACGTTGGACTGGGCGACGGCATCGGTGATCTGGCTGTTGACTGCGGCGGGGAAGGCCATCTTGCATCTCCTGCGCGGTTTGGGGCATTCAGACTGGCAGCCGCCGGGAAATGCTTCAATCAGTGACAGTACTTACTGGAGCCATGCGCCGCGCCCGCCCCCAGCGATGCCGGCGCAGGCCGCGCGCGGGCTCAAGGGACATGCGGCGCCCTTGAGCATGCCGGCGTCAGCAGGCGGCGGATTCAAGCCTTCTGGCTCTCGCCATCCTTCAAACGATTCACCAGCGCCACATACTCGGCCATCGCCTGCTCGCGGCTCATGCCGCGCCTGGCGGCCCAGGCGTCGTGCTTGGCCCGCCCCACCATGTCCATGGCGCCCGGCCGCTCTCCCGATGCGTCGCCTTGCGAACCCTGCTTGTACAAGGCATACAGCGCCAGCAAGGTGGCGTTGTCCGGCGTCTTGCGCAAGGTGCGCGACAAGGCGGCGGCGGCCTCGAACGCCTTTTCCTGCTCGCTGGGCCCGTCCGGCAACGGCTCGCCGCCGAAATGGCTGTCTTCGGCGCCCAGGTCGTCCGGAAACCACCTGGCCTCCAGCAGCTTGCCCTTGCGCATCTGCAAGGCCAGCACCCCGGGCGAGGCCAGGCCGCGATGCAGCAGCGTGGCGGGCTGCACCGCCATGCCGGCATTGATCACCGCCGCGCCGAAGGCGGAAAAGCTCGCGCCCTCGTCCGTCCACTGCCGCAGCCGACGCAGGCCCTTGCGCCCCGGGAACGCGCCGCTGCTGCGGTTGCGCCCCGGCTGCAGCCAGACGAAATCCGGGATGCCCAAGCTGTACAAGCCGGCGAAGTCGCCCTGCTCCAGCGCGCCCCGCGCCGAGGCCAGCAGCTCGGCCATCTCCGCCGGCGCCATTGCCGGATCGACCCTATTCATGCCGAAGCCGCCCGTCGCGCTGGCGTTGAAAAACTCCAGCACATGCTTGCCGACGACTTCCCTGTCGTTGTCCACGCACACCATGTGATAGCTGTCCTCCAGCACCACCATGCGCGCCTGGCCGGCGCGCTTGCCGCTGCCGATGCGCTCGACCAGGAAATGCGCCGAGCGCAAGCTGGTCAGCTCATCCTCGCGCGCATGCACCACCAGCGTCGGGCAGGCGATCTGATCCAGCCCCCGCATCGCCGCGGCGCGCAGCCGGTCCACCTCGCGGAGGCAGGCCAACGGCACCCAGCTGTAGTGGAAGTTCTCTCCGCGCTCGAACTTGGCCTTGACGATGGCCCTCAGTTGCTCGTTCTTGATGCCGTAGGGCTCCTCCTCCGCCACCTTCATCCGCTCCGGCAGTCCGGGAATCCGGTACAGCAAGGAACGCAGGCCCCGATACCAGGGCGTGGCCCAGCCGTCGATGTACACCGGCGGGGCCAGCGCCACCAGCCGGCCCTTGGCGTGACGCTCCAGCTTGGCCACCTCCAGCGCCAGCAAGGCACCCATGCACATGCCCATCACGTGCAGCACCTCATGCTGGCCGACGATTTCGCGGTACTTGGCGCGCGCCGCCTCCAGCCATGCCTCCATCTTGACGCCGGACAAATCTTCCGGCCGCGTGCCGTGGCCCGGCAATGTCAAGGCATGGGTGACGAAGCCCGCGTTCTTCAGCCGCTTGTGCATGGAACCCAGGTCGTATTGCGTGCCGCCCAGGCCGTGGATCAAGAATACGCCGGGCTCAGCCATTGCCGTTCTCCAGAGGCTCCGGCCTCAACATGCCCACCACCATCTCCACCTCGTCGTCCGCGCCGCGCACGCAGGCCAGGCGCTCCCGCACCCGCAACCGCTCCCCGTCCGCCTGCACCACGGTGTAGCTTTGCTCGCTGGCCCAGGTCTCGCCGCTGGCCACGCTGCTCCACGTGGCCTCCACCAATCCGCGCTCGTCCGGCTCGATCCGCTCCAGCCACTCCTCCAGGCTGGAGATGCGCGCGACGCCCTCGCCCAGCACCTTGTCCGCCCCCATGCCCCAGGTGGCGTGCCCGGTGGCCGCGTCGTACTCCACCGTCGCCACCCCCACCTCGCGCATGATGCGCTCGTAGCGCAAACGCCAGGCCTGGGCATCAACCAACGCCTGGCGGCGGCCGTCCGACAGCGCCCTCACCGCTATCATCACCGCGGCCCAGATCGCCACGAAGCCCTGCACCTCGATCACCGCCTCGCCGGAAAACCCCTCCGCCACCGCGAACGGTCCGCCACCATGGGCGGTTCGCCCAATGATCAGCAAGCCGCCCAACAGCAGGGCGACAGCGCCGCCGCGCGCGCCCCACAAGGCGGCGGCGATCAGCAGGAAAGGCATGGGCAGATAGGCCAGCGTGGCGGCCACCTGGCCGTAGCGCTCGCTGCTGTGATCGATGAAAACCAGCGCCACCGCGCATAGAAACAGCAGGAAAGCCGCGCCGCCGCCCAGGAACTGCACCATCGTCATGCCGCCGGACAGCTGCAGGTGAAAGCCCCGGAACGCGGTCACCACCGGCGTCAGCAGCAGGATGCCCACCATCGTGGACAACACCCACGCCACGCCCTCCAGCGTCAGATTCAGGTCCGGCCGCTGCCATTGCCACAAGGCCATGGCCAGCGCTCCGCCCAGGCAGGACGCCAGCGCCGCTCCGCACAGGAACAGCGCCATGCCGGCCGGGGTGTCCGGATCGTTGCGCCCCAGGCCGGCCACCCAACAGCCCATGGCGCCGCTGACCGCCTCGATGCAGGCGAAAGCCGCCGCGCCCACCGGATTCAGGCCATGCGCCGCCATGCCCCAGATCATCGACGCCAGCCACACGCCGGCGAGAATGGCCGGCCAGCGCCAGCGGGGGGAGATCAGCAGCGCGGAAAACGTCACTCCGCTGCCCAGCCAGACCGGCATGGTTTCCGTGACGGAACTGGCCAGCGATTTGGAAACAAAGGCCACCGCGAGAAACAGCGCGGCAACCAGCACGCCAATTCGTAACTGCTGCATGGCCACTCCTCTTGCCTCAACCATTGCAGCATAGAAAGCGCCCCCCAAGCGCCGCAAGCAGGGGAAAGACTGGATGGCAAACCAATCCATCCGCAGAAAACGCGCACACGCGGTCTTTGACAGGAAGCGGGATGGTGGCTCATCCCCACGTGAGTGGGGAACAGTTTTCGATCTGACAGCGGCAAACCTTGACGCGCGGTTCATCTCCACGTGCGTAGGGAACAGGCCTTCTGCCAACCGTCAAAACCAGGAGTTTTCGGTTCATCCCCACGTGCGTGGGGAACAGATGCCCAGCCCGCCAGCCCGGATCTGACCGCGCGGTTCATCCCCACGTGCGTGGGGAACAGAGGGGAGGGTTCCATGTATCGCGCTGTTCCGCCGGTTCATCCCCACGTGCGTGGGGAACAGGAAGTGATTGTTCGCCGTACTGTCTCTAACACGGTTCATCCCCACGTGCGTGGGGACACAGACTCTTCACGATCTAGCGCCTGCGCCAACGCGGTTCATCCCCACACGCGTGGGGAACACTCGATGCCGAGGCCGGCTTTGCCATGCAGCGGCGGTTCATCCCCACACGCGTGGGGAACACAACCCGGCCGGAGTCCAGCACCAGGCCGCAGGCGGTTCATCCCCACACGCGTGGGGAACACGCCGGGACTGCGGCGGCACGTTCATTCAATCCCGGTTCATCCCCACACGCGTGGGGAACACCCTGGTCTGCCGGTCGTCATCGACAAGTTCCACGGTTCATCCCCACACGCGTGGGGAACACACCTGGTACGTCAGCAGCAAGACCAGCGCCGGCGGTTCATCCCCACACGCGTGGGGAACACACCAATTTCAAGATGCTGATTTTTAAAGATAAAAACCCACTCCAAAAATCTACCGATTTTTCCGCTCAAAAAATCACCATCTCGATCGCTCGGCAATGCCGCTCCGCCGGCCATGGAAAACCGCCGCGCCATGGCCGAAGAAACGACATCAGCATTATCGCCGCCGCTTACTTGCCGGCGCAATCCGCCACCCGCAGCAGCCTGGGCGGCTGGCCGGCAAGCTCAGCCAGCAGACTTTGCGGCGGGAGGGTTTGCTTACCGTAACGAACCGGCGCGGAGTCGAAGTTGGCGGTGAGGCGGCTGCCGTCGGCGAAGCGGGTTTGCTGCAGCGTATGTTCGGCGTTCAACCAGGCGAAGCCGGCGAGCGCCTGACCTGCAAGCTGCTGATGCAGCGGGCGAAAGGCGCGGTCCGCGCATTGCAGCTGCGGCAGGCGGGCCTTGAGGCTGGCGGCGGACAGGTGGAACAGCGGCGGCACGTTATACAGCCATTGCGCCAGCAGGTTGTCGGCGTAGGCGTTGGAGAATTTCAGGTTGTCGTACAGCCAGTGGTTGGCGGTGATCACCGAACCATGGAACACCGCCTGGTACAGCGGCAAGCGGTACGGCGCGCCGTAGTAAAGATCGCGGTACGGCTGCTTCAGCGGCACTTTCTTGAAGAAGGTTTCCGGCTGGTCTGACGGATACCAGCGGCCCAGGAAGTACGGCGACTGCTTGTTTTTCTGCAGATCGGCGTCGCCCCAGCCCATCACCGGAACCTGCATGCCATGGGCGAAGGCGATGCCGCGGCTGGTGGCGGCGTTGCCCATTTCCGAGCCAACCGGCAGCCGATAGGCATCGACCACCCATTGCATAGACTTTTCATAGCCGGCGGCCATCTCCGCCTTGCCGGTCTGGCGGCCCGGGGTGTAGTCGTCAAACACCATCCCGGTGGCGTAGGCGTCCAGAAACCAGCTGTTGAAGCCGGCGGCGGCATGCAGCGCGCGGGTGCGCTGTTGCAGGGTGTCGCGCACGCAGTCAGGGTTGGTGTAGTAGCCGGACTGCTGGAAGCCCGCCTTTTTCTTGCCGCTGGCCAGCGTGACGCCGCATTGGCGATAGACGGCTTCCCCCTGCTGGGCGGTGAGCCAGTCTTCGCGATGACCCGGCTGCAGCGCGGTCTCGTAGGAGTCGTAGGCGGTCATCAAATAACCGGCGTCTACGCCGGCCTTCACCGCCTGCGGCTGCCACAGCCCCCCCTCCCAATTATCCGCGCCCAGCCACAGTCGTTTGAGGCCGGCCGCCTGCAAGGCATCGATGGTCTTGCGCGACAGGCCGCCGCCCCAGCGCGACGCGTCCGGCCGCAGCGCCGGGCCGAACAGCCGCTCCGCCAGCGCGCGCAGCCGCAGATAGGGCGCGGCCATCCGTTCCCAGTCCGGCTTTTTGCCCAGCCAGCCGGCGCGGGCCTCGGCGGTCAGCGCCTGGTTGACGGCCTCCAGCAGCGCGCGTTGCTGGTAATGATCCGGCTTGGCGCCGACCTGGCGCAAAACCTTGCCGGCCTCGGCGTCGAAACGGCCGCGCAGCCTGGCGGCCACTGGGTCCGGACCGCGCAGCAGCGTGAGGAAGGCCGGCCAGTCGCGCACGTCGGACGCATCCAGCAGATTATTGCCCCACAGATAGACGTGGCTGGCGCCGATCAGCTTGGCGGTGTCCGGCTGCGCCTTGATCTTGTCGGCCAGCGTTTGATAACGGCCTGCGTCGATCAGCCATTGCCGGTAACGCTGCGCGCCGGCCAGCAGATTGTCGTCGGCCAGCCGCAGCAGCAGCGTCATCGGCCGTTGCTGATTGAGCGGGTTGAATTCGTGGCTCAGGCTCAAGGCGAAGCCCTGGCCCTCGGCGCGGATGGCCAATTGATTGTTGAACGGCTCCAGCAGCAACCAGTGCAGGCTGCGGCGGCCATAGTCCATGCCCCACAACGGCAGGCTGAGGTTTTCCGAGGTATCCAGGCCATCTCCGGCGAATCCTGGCAGAAAATCGCGCCACAGCTTGCTGCCGGCCGGGATGTAGCTGCCCTCGGCCAAAGGCAGCAGCAGGCCCTTGCCCATCGCCGACGCCGGCTGGCGCAGCAGCTCCACCCTGCCCGGCGCTTTGGCGTTCAGGGTCAGCGTCAGATCTCTGCCGCTCAACCTGGCCTGCCAGCGGTAACGGCCGTCGTCCCATTGCCAGTCGGCTGATTGATCATCCTGGCGCAGCGCGGACACCTTGCGCGCCGGCACGCCATCGGATACCGGCCGCGCCGGCTCGCCCGCCGCCGCCACCTTCAGCGCCAGCGTGGCCGGCTCCAGCTCAACTTTCCACTCCGGGTTCTGCAACACCAGCCCGGCCCAGGCCGGCAGGGATATCCCCCACGCCGCGGCCAGCGGCAACATTTTGATCAGACGCGTCATTCCTTCTCCCGCAAATCAGTCATTTGGATAGGCCGCATTGCAGCGCAAAAGGAACTGGCGATTGTCAGGATAATGTCAGAACTGGCCCAAGGGCGCGGCCACGCGGTGGATCTGGCGGATGGCGACAGGGCCGCGGAACTCGGCGCGCAGCAGCGACACGCTGGCCCACAGTTTCTGGCCGCCAGCGTTGGCCGGCCAGCGCAGGGTCTGGCCCAGCTCGCGCCGCTGCCACCAGCGCAATTCGAAGTCCGGCTGCGACAGCAGCGCCTGTTCCAGCCAGGGCTGCGGGCAGGCGGATGGCTGGACAGGCGGACGCGGCGCCAGCTTGCGGCCGTCGCGCCGCAGCCAGTCTTGCGCGGCCATGCCAGGCAGCGACAGGTCCTGCCGCCAGGTCTGGCCGCCGCTTTGCGCGGTTAGCCTATATACGCCGGGCGGCAAAGCCGCGGACTGGTCTTCGCTTTCCAGCTCGAACTGGCGGCCATCGTAGCGCGTCATGACGCCGGCCAAGAGTTCGCGGCCGTCCGGCAGCCGCAGCGACCAGCGCAGGTCGCGCCGCGGGCTGACGCCGTTCAGCCTGACGTTGTAGACGCGGCTGAGCGGGATGTCGCGCTGGATCAGGTCCAGCTCCAGGTCGCCCAGCCAGGCCGGCGGCGCCGCCGGCGCGTCGCGGCCGCACTGGCCGGACGCCAGCTCGCGCTGCAGCGTGAGCCAGGCCTGGCGCTGCGCGGCGCTGGACATCGCGGCCCCCTGCGCGTCCAACTGGCGCCAGGCGCCGCGCGGTCGCCGGAAAGCAAGGCGTGATAGGCCGGCTCCAGCGGCGTGGCGGGCAGCAGCGGCGCGGCGGCCGCCGGCGCCGCCCAGGCCAGGGCCAGCCAGAACGGCGGCCTCACGCCCCGCCCCCGCTCAGCCGGTAGCCGACGCCGCGCACGGTTTCTATCGGGATGTCGGGCAGCTTCTGCCGCAGCTGCAGCACATGGGTGTCCACGGTGCGGGTGGACGGGAAATGCTGGTAGCCCCATACCTGGTTCAGCAGCTCGTCGCGGGTGAACACCCGGCCCGGCATCCGCGCCAGCATCGCCAGCAGGTCGAACTCGGTGCGGGTGAGCGCCACCTCGCCGCCGCGCCAGGCCGCCGCCAGCCTGGCCGGAAACAACTGCAGCTCGCCGCAGGCCAAGGCGCCCTCGCCCAGCGGCCGCAATTGGGCGCGCACGCGGGCCAGCAGCTCCACATGAGCGAAGGGCTTGGTCAGATAATCGCGCGCGCCGGCCTCCAGCCCGGCCACCCTGTCATCCAGCTCCACCCGGGCGGTGAGCACGATCACCGGCAGCGCCTTCAGCGCCAGCCATTGGGGCAGCAGGCGCAGCGAGTCGCCGTCCGGCAGCTGGCGGTCCAGTATCGCCAGTTCGGCTTGCCGCCAGTGAGCGGCCACTTCGCCGCCGTCGCGCAGCCACAGGCAGTCGTAGCCCTGCTGTCGCAGGAACTGGCGCAGTCCCGCGCCTAGTTCGGCGTCGTCTTCAATCAGCAATATCGTCACACGGCAACTCCAGCGCGAATGTCGTCGGCGGCCCTTCCAGCGTCAGCCGTCCGCCCAGCCTGTTCATCACCCGCCGCACGATGGCCAGGCCCAGCCCCATGCCGGCATCCGCGCCCAGCTCGCGCCGCAACAGCGACAAGCGGTAGCGCGGCAGCGCGCCGCCGTCGCTCACCGCCAGCCGCAGCCGGCCCTTCTCCCAACTGGCCAGGATGCGCACCGGCGGCCGGCCGTGCTGGCGCGCGTTGCGCAGCAGATTGTCCAGGCACAGGCCCAGCCAGTAGGCGGGCAGCTTCAAGTTTCTATCCTGATCCAGACAGTAAGCCGCGCCGTGGCGTTCCGCGAAGCTGTCCAGCCACGCGGACAAGGGCAGCGGCTGCGGCGTCTCCAGCCGGCTGTCCGCCGCCAGGTAATGCCGGCTGGCATCGGCCAGCTGGCGCAGCCGCAGCACGCCGTCGGCCAGCCGGCCGAAGCCTTGCTGCGCACCGGCCGGCAATTGATCGAAACCGGCGCGAAAGTCCTCCACCACATTGCCCAGCCCGGCGATGGGGGTGCGCAGTTCGTGGGTGAGCATCTGCAGCACGAAGCGCCGCTCCCGCTCCAGCCGGCGGCGCTGCAGCCAGCCGTAAGCCAGCACGCCGGCCGCCGCCAGCAGCGAGATGCCGGCCAGCGCCCGCCACCACCAGGGCGACGGCGGCAGCGGCCGCGCGCAGATCCGGCCCAACGGCTGCGGACAGGCGTCGCCATCGGCCAACGGGCTCAACGCCAGCCTGGCCGCGTCCGCCAGCGGCCGCCATTGTCCGGCGCCGTAGCGCCGCCAGGACGTGCCGTCGCGCCGCCACAGATCGCCGCCGTCCAGCAGCCAGCGCTCGCCGGACAGCAGCGCGGCCAGGTTGTCGTCGCCCAACCTGCCGATGCCGGAGAAGGCCGCCGGCCGTTCGCGCACATGCAGATAGGGCTGCAAGGCGGATGCGGAATCGGAATGGCGCTGCAGATAGTGCCAGGCATAGCTGCCGCCCAGCGGATGGATGGGATGGGCGGCGAACCAGGCCGGCGGCAGCGCCTCGCCATCGCACAGCGCGCGCTCGAAACGCAGCAGATCGGCCGGCAGCGCCGGCCACGGCGCGCGGCACTGCCCGCGGTGGCGGTACAGCGCCTGCAATTGGGCCAAAGGAAGCTGGCCCAGCGCCGGATACAGCGAATCCGGCCGCAGCAGCGCGGCGTCCAGCTGCTGCAAGGCGGCCACCGCCGTCTCCGCCTGCGAACGCGCGGCGCGCAGCGACGCCTGCAGCGCGGCGACATCGGCGCGGGCATGCAGGCTCAGGGCGATCAAAAACAGGGCGAGAAGGCGCGGCATGGATGGGATTATAAGGCCCGCCGCAGCCAGCCCGCAGCGCCGCGCTTCCGTGGTAAGCTGCCGGCGTTTGTTTCTCCATCGTTTCGCCTCATGCCACCTCGCAGCTGGGATATCTTCTGTACCGTCATCGACAACTACGGCGACATCGGCGTCGCCTGGCGTCTGGCGCGCCGGCTGGCGCGCGACTACGGCCACGCCGTGCGGCTGTGGGTGGATGATCTGGCCAGCTTCGCCCGCATCGCGCCGGGGCTGGATCCGGCGTCGCCAAGGCAGACGCTGGCCGGCATCGACATCCGTCATTGGCCCCAGGCTGGCTTTCCCGCCGACATCGTCCCCGCCGACGCGGTGATCGAGGCCTTCGGCTGCCGCTTGCCGGACAGCTTCGAAGCGGCGATGGCGGCGCGGGCCATCAAGCCGGCGTGGATCAATCTGGAATACCTGTCGGCCGAGGACTGGACCCTCAGCCACCACAAGCTGCCCTCGCCCCACCCCAGGCTGCCGCTGACCAAGCATTTCTTCTTTCCCGGCTTCGACGCCGCCAGCGGCGGGCTGATCTGCGAGGACGGGCTGATAGACGCGCGCGCCGCCTGGCAGGCGGACGAAGCCGCGCAAAACGCCTACTGGCTGCGCCGCGGCCTGCCGCCGCGCACGGCCGGCGAACTGCGCGCCAGCCTGTTCGCCTACCACAACCCGGCCGCCGCGCGGCTGCTGCAAGCCTGGGCCGACGGCCCGCTGCCGGTGCGCTGCCTGGTGCCGGAAGGCAAGGTGCTGCCCGATGTCGCCGGCCTGTTCGGCCGCGCGCTGCGCGCCGGCGACCACGCCCGCCTCGGCAATCTGGACGTTCACGTGCTGCCGCTGAGCGATCAGGACGACTACGACCGCCTGCTGTGGAGCTGCGATTTCAACTGCGTGCGCGGCGAGGACAGCCTGGTGCGCTCGCAATGGGCGGCGCGGCCCATGCTGTGGCACATCTACCCGCAGGACGACGACGCCCACCTCGCCAAGCTGGAAGCATTTCTCGACCAATACTGCGCCGGCCTGCCCGCCGGGATGGCCGCCGCGCTGCGCGCGCTGAACCTGGACTGGAACCGAAACGGCGACATCGCCGCCGCCTGGCGCGACGCCGCGCCCTGGCTGCCGGCATGGCGAGAACATGCGACAAACTGGCAACAGCATCTGCTGAAAGACGGCGATCTGGCGGCCAGACTGCTGCACTTCATCGGCGAAATCAGCTAGAATACCGCGTTTTGTCGGGAATTTTTCCCGGCTTCATTTCAAGAGTTTGGGATTAGACAAGCATGAAAACCGCACAAGAACTGCGCGCTGGTAATGTATTCATGGTCGGCAGCGACCCGATGGTTGTTCAAAAGGCTGAGTTCAGCAAATCCGGCCGCAACGCCTCCGTCGTCAAGATGAAGATGAAGAACCTGCTGACCGGCGCCGGCAGCGAAGCCGTATACCGCGCGGACGACAAGTTCGACGTGGTGGTGCTGGACCGCAAGGACTGCACCTACTCCTACTTCGCCGACCCGATGTACGTGTTCATGGACACCGAATTCAACCAGTACGAAGTGGAAGCCGACAACCTGGGCGACACCATCAACTACATCGTCGACGGCATGGAAGACATCTGCCAGGTCACCTTCTACGACGGCAAGGCCATCTCCGTGGAACTGCCGACCACCGTGATCCGCGAAGTGGAATACACCGAGCCGGCCGTGCGCGGCGACACCTCGGGCAAAGTGCTGAAGCCGGCCCGCCTGGTTGGCACCACCTTCGAAGTTCAGGTTCCGGCCTTCGTCAACACCGGCGAAAAGATCGAAATCGACACCCGCACCAACGAATTCAAGAAGCGCGCCTAAGCCTTCTGGATTGTTGTGCCGAAAAAAGCGCCCCGCGAGGGCGCTTTTTTGTTGCCGGGCTTGGGGTGGCCGGGCAAAGGGAGAGAGGAGCCAAACTTCCCTATGCGCCAACTGCTCAGCGCAAAAACTTCCCCACGTGCGTGGGGAACACTATCGATCAGGTGAGACATTGCCATTCCTCCTTGGTTCATCCCCACATGCATGGGGAACACCGCTCGATGGCGATGCGCAACCTGGAAGAGCACGGTTCATCCCCACATGCGTGGGGAACACTACCCGGCCGCGAACGTCGCCGACGACATCGCCGGTTCATCCCCACATGCGTGGGGAACACATCCAGGAAGATGTCGGTGCCCACCACGCCGGCGGCTCATCCCCACGTGCGTAGGGAACACGCTGTCTGCGCATGGTCCTTATCCCCTACCCCCGGTTCATCCCCACATGCGTGGGGAACACCATTCGGACGATTTGCAGCCCTGTTCCCTGCCCGGTTCATCCCCACGTGCGCGGGGAACACGGACACTGTCGATGGCACGCTGTACGACACTACCGGTTCATCCCCACGTGCGCGGGGAACACCGAAAATTTGGCGTACAGATCTGAAAGAAGAACGGTTCATCCCCACGTGCGCGGGGAACACACCATCTTCAAATCACTGATTTTTAAAGACAAAAACACACCCTGAAATTCTACCGATTTTTCCAGCCATAAAATACCGCTCAAATCGCCCGGCACGCCACCGCTCGGCCTTGGGAAATCGTTCTCCTCCAAGCGGGCCGCACGCTAGCCTCAAACCCGGGCCATCAAGTCCCCCAACCGCCAGGCTTTCGGCTCGGCCAGACGCCATAGCCTAACGCCATTTCAATGGCATGCAAGCAAAAAGCGCCTGACTGGCGCTTTTTTCATGCCCGCCCCCAGCTGGTATACTGTTTCTCCGCTCCATCCCGCCCAAATCGCGCCATGTCCGATCTTTTTTCCGTCGAACCGCAAAAACCGCTGGCCGAGGCCTTGCGTCCGCAGGCGCTCGATCAGGTGATCGGGCAGCAGCATCTGATCGGCCCGGGCAAGCCGCTGAGCCTGGCGGTGGCGTCCGGCAAGCCGCACTCGATGATATTGTGGGGCCCGCCCGGCGTCGGCAAGACCACGCTGGCGCGCATCCTTGCCGCCAGCTTCGACGCCGAATTCATTCCGATCTCGGCGGTGTTCGCCGGCGTCAAGGACATCCGCGAGGCGGTTGAGCGCGCCAACGCCGTGCTGCAGCGCTCTGGCCGACGCACCATCCTGTTCGTCGACGAAGTGCACCGCTTCAACAAGAGCCAGCAGGACGCCTTCCTGCCCTTCGTCGAATCCGGACTGATCACCTTCATCGGCGCCACCACCGAGAATCCATCGTTCGAGGTCAATTCCGCGCTGCTGTCCCGCGCCCAGGTCTACGTGCTGAACAGCCTGAGCGAGGATGAACTCAAGCGGCTGTTCGAGCGCGCGCAGGCGGAAGGCGCGCTGGACGGGCTGAATTTCGACGACGCGGCCATCTCCACGCTGACCGGCTACGCCGACGGCGACGCCCGCCGCTTCCTGAACCTGCTGGAGCAGACCCGCACCGCGGCGCAGACCCGCGGCGCGGCGGACGTCGACCCGGCGTTTCTGGAAGAGGTGCTGACGCTGAACGCGCGGCGCTTCGACAAGGGCGGCGACGCCTTCTATGACCAGATCTCGGCGCTGCACAAATCGGTGCGCGGCTCCAATCCGGACGCCGCGCTGTACTGGCTCAGCCGCATGCTGGACGGCGGCGCCGACGCGCGCTACCTGGCGCGGCGCATCGTGCGCATGGCCTGGGAGGACATCGGCCTGGCCGATCCGCGCGCGATGCAGATCGCCAACGACGCGGCGCTGACCTACGAAAGGCTGGGCAGTCCGGAAGGCGAACTTGCGCTGGGACAAGCAGTGATCTATCTGGCGGTGGCTGCCAAGAGCAATGCCGGATACAACGCGTATAATCAGGCCCGCGCCTTCGTCAAACAGGACAAATCCCGCCCGGTGCCGGTACACTTGCGCAATGCGCCCACCCGCCTGATGAAGGAACTGGGTTACGGCCACGCCTACCGCTACGCGCACGATGAGCCCCACGCCTACGCCGCCGGGGAAACCTATCTTCCGGAGGGGCTGGAAGACATCGAGTGGTACCGTCCGGTGCCGCGCGGGCTGGAAAGCAAGATTCAGGATAAACTGGCCTTTTTGCGTCAGCTGGATGCAGACGCCCAGCAAGATCCCGATAGTGAAAAACAGGAATAATCATGCTCGACATCAATCTACTTCGCAATGACATCGAAGCCGTCGCCGCCCGCCTGGCGGACCGCGGCTACACCCTGGACACCGCGGCATTCAATCAGCTGGAAGCCGAGCGCAAGTCCCTGCAATCCCGGATGCAGGAACTGCAAGCCAAGCGCAACGCCACCTCCAAGCAGATCGGCATAGCCAAGGGCAAGGGTGAAGACGTCTCCGCCATTCTGGCCGAAGTAGCCACCCTGGGTGACGAGCTGAAAGCCGCCGAACAGGCGTTCGACGGCGTGCAGGGCAAGCTGGACGCCTGGCTGCTGGTGATCCCCAACCTGCCGCACGAATCGGTGCCGGTGGGCAAGGATGAAAACGACAACGTGGAAGCCCGCCGCGTCGGCGTGCCGCGCCAGTTCGACTTCGAAGTCAAAGACCACGTCGACGTCGGCGCCCCGCTGGGCCTGGATTTCGACACCGGCGCCAAACTGTCCGGCGCGCGCTTCACCGTGCTGAAGGGCGATATCGCCCGCCTGCACCGCGCCATCGCCCAGTTCATGCTGAACACCCATACCGGCAGCCACGGCTATGAAGAGCACTACACCCCTTACATCGTCAACGACACCGCGCTGCTCGGCACCGGCCAGCTGCCCAAGTTCGCCGAAGACATGTTCAAGGTGACCCGCGGCGGCGATGAAGAAGCCGCGCCGCAATACCTGATCTCCACTTCGGAAGTGACGCTGACCAACACCGTCGCCGACACCATCCTGCAAGAGAGCGAGCTGCCGAAGAAGATGACCGCGCACTCGCCGTGCTTCCGCTCCGAAGCCGGCAGCTACGGCCGCGACACCCGCGGCATGATCCGCCAGCACCAGTTCGACAAGGTGGAAATGGTGCGCGTGGAGAAGCCGGAACACTCCTACGCCGCGCTGGAGGAAATGGTGGGCCACGCCGAGAACATCCTGAAGGCGCTGGAACTGCCCTACCGCGTGGTGACGCTGTGCACCGGCGACATGGGCTTCGGCTCCGCCAAAACCTATGACCTGGAAGTGTGGCTGCCGGCGCAGAACACCTACCGCGAAATCTCCAGCTGCTCGAATATGACCGACTTCCAGGCACGCCGCATGAAGGCGCGCTACAAGGACGAAAACGGCAAGAACCAGCTGGTGCACACGCTGAACGGCTCCGGCCTGGCGGTGGGCCGCACGCTGGTGGCCATTCTGGAAAACTACCAGAACGCCGACGGCAGCGTGACCGTGCCGAGCGTGCTGCGTCCGTTCATGGGCAAGGACAGGATCGGCGGCTGAGCTCCAGCCCTCCGATGAAGAACCGGCGTCTCCCGACGCCGGTTTTTTTTACGCCTCCGCCGCCTCGCCAACCGCGCTGCGCGCCAGCAACGCCTCGTAATCCGGGCGCGGCAAGGGTTTGCTGAACAGATAGCCCTGCGCGCAATTGCATCCCAGCTCCAGCAGGAAACGCCGCTGCGCCTCCTCTTCCACCCCCTCCGCCACCACGTCCAGCCCCAGGCTGCGGGCGATGGAGACGATGGCGCTGGTGATGGCGGCGTCGTCGCCGTCGCAATGCAGATCGTCGATGAAGGAGCGGTCTATCTTCAGTCCGCGCACCGGCAAGCGCTTCAGGTAGGACAGCGAGGAGTAGCCGGTGCCGAAATCGTCGATGGACAGATACATGCCCAGCTTCTGCAGCCGGAACAGCGTGTCCACCATGCCGCCGGCGTCCTCCATCACCACGCTCTCGGTGATTTCCAGCTCCAGCGCGCCGCTGTCCAGGCCATGGCGGGCCAGCGTCTGCTCCAGCTCGGCAACGAAATCGCCGTGCTTGAGCTGGCGGCCGGAAACATTGACCGCCAGGCGGCCCGGCGCCAGGCCGGCGTCGCGCCAGCGGCGGGCGTCGGCGCAGGCGGTCTCCAACACCCAGGCGCCGATCTGCGCGATCAGCGCGCTCTCCTCGGCGATGGGGATGAAACGGTCCGGAGGCACCAGGCCCAGCTCGGGATGCCGCCAGCGCAGCAGCGCCTCCGCGCCCACCAGCCTGCCGCTATCCAGCGCCACCTTGGGCTGGTACCACAACTCCAGCTCCTGCTGCGCCAGCGCGCGGTGCAGGCTGTACTCCAGCTTCAGCCGCTCCAGCGCGCGCGCGTTCATGTCCGGGGTGTAGAACTGGAAACCGTTCTTGCCGCCGTCCTTGGCGCGGTACATCGCGGTGTCCGCGTGCACCAGCAGCGTGTCGGCGTCGCGGCCGTCCAGCGGAAACATGCTGATGCCGATGCTGGCGGAGATGAACATCTGCTGGCCGGCCACGCCGGATAATTCCGTGACCGCGTCCAGCATCGCCTGCGCCCGCGCCGCCACCTGGGCTTCGCCGGCGGCGCCTTCCAGCAGCAGCGTGAATTCGTCGCCGCCCAGCCTGGCCACGGTCTCGGTGGGCAGCAGCCGCGACTGCAGCTGGCGCGCGATGTGGATCAGCAACTGGTCGCCGGCGTAATGGCCCAAAGTGTCGTTGACCAGCTTGAAGCGGTCCAGGTCGATGAACAGCAGCGCCAGTTGCTGGCCCGCCGCGCCGGCCCGGTCCACCGCGCCCTGCAGCCGCTCCAGGAACAGCGTGCGGTTGGGCAGGCTGGTGAGCGCGTCGTGGTTGGCCAGGAAATGCAGCCGCTCCTCGGCCTGCTTGCGCTGGGTGATGTCCGAGAATACCGCCACGTAATGCAGGCATTCGCCGTTGGCGTCGCGGATCGCGGTGATGCTCAGGTGCTCGGTGTACAGCAGGCCGCCCTTGCGGCGGTTGACCACCTCGCCCTGCCAGCGGCCGTCGCGCAACAGGCTGCTCCACAGCTGCTGGTAGAACTCCGGCGGCTGCTTGCCGGATTTCAGCAAGGCCGGCGTGCTGCCCAGCGCCTCTTCCCGGCTGTAGCCGGTGATGCGGGCGAAGGCGGGGTTCACCGACTGGATCACGCCGTTGCGGTCGGTGATGATGATGCCTTCCATCGTCGACTCGAACACCTTGTCGGCCAGCAGCAGGCTGTGGCGCGATTGCTGCAGCGCTTGGTCGCGCTGGCGCAGCGCCTCGTTCAGCTCGTGCAGGTATTCGTGCTCGATGCCCTGCACGATGTCGTCGAAACCCAGCAGCCGCAGCAACTTGCCGTCGTCGCCGAACACCGCCAGGTGGCGGATATTGTGTTGCTGCAGCAAACGCCTGGCCTGCAGCAGGCTGGCGAACTCCGGCACGCCGATCAGCGGCCGGCGGCAGCCTTCGCCCAGGGTGGCCGGTAACTGGTCCGACGCCAGCCAGCGCAGCACGTCGCGCTGGGTGACGATACCGTGCCCGCCCTCCTCCAGCGCCACCGCCAGCGCCGACAAGCCCTGCTCTCGCATCCGCGCCATCGCCTCGCGCGGCGTGGCCGCGGCCGGCAGCGATTGCGCCGACGGTCCGGGCAGGTCGCGGATGCGTTTGACCAGCAGAAAAGATTCCAAGCCCTGGTTGCGGACGATATCGGTCAGGGTCACGATGCCCAGCGGCTGGCCGTGTTTCCACACCAGCGCATGGCGCAGCTGGCGACGTCGGAAGGCCTCCACCGCGTCCTGCAACGACATGTCGTGCGGCAAGCTGGCCAGCTGCGCGCTGATCGCCCGCCCCACCGGCAGATCCGGATCGCGGCGCCCCAGCGACGCCTCCAGCGCGTCGGACTCGGTCCACAGCCCCAGCACCTCGCCTTTTTCATCGCGCACGACGATTGAGCTGCAGGCGGCGGCCATCATCCGGCTGGCGGCTTCCCGGATGGGCAAGGACGGAAGGCAGCACAGGAGGTCGCAGGAGGCGATGCCGGCCAGAGTTTGAATCGGATAGGACATTGACAAACATGGCCTCGTCATAAGCTGACAGCCATTATACCGTTAACCCTCTTGTCACAAGGGCTGGAATGTCAAAAAATCTATCCCATATGAAATAAAAAAACGCCGGGTCGAAACCCGGCGCTTTGCCCTGTCCGCGCGGCGCGCGTCAGCGGCGCTCGGCCCACAGGTCGTGCTCGCTGCAGTCGACGATTTCCACCTGGTAGAACTCGCCCGCCCGCATGCCGGCCGAGTCTTCGACAAACACCAGGCCGTCGATCTCCGGCGCGTCGGCATAGCTGCGGCATACCGCCGTGCCCTCGTCGTCGATCTCGTCCACCAGCACCTGCAGGGTCTGGCCGACGCGGCGCGCCAGGCGGCGCGCGCTGATCTCGGCCTGCACGGCCATGAAGCGCTCCTTGCGCGCTTCTTTCACGTCTTCCGGCACCGGATTCGGCAGCTCGTTGGCGGTGGCGCCTTCGACCGGGGAGTAAGTGAAGCAGCCGACGCGGTCCAGCTCCGCCTCGCGGATGAACGCCAGCAGCTCTTCGAAGTCTTCCTCGGTCTCGCCGGGGAAGCCGACGATGAAGGTGGAGCGGATCACCAGTTCCGGACAGATCTCGCGCCACTTCTTGATGCGCGCCAGCACGTTGTCGCTGTTGGCCGGCCGCTTCATCAGCTTCAGCACTTTCTGGCTGGCATGCTGGAACGGGATGTCGAGATACGGCAGGATCTTGCCGTCGCGCATCAGCGGAATCACCTCGTCCACGTGCGGGTACGGGTAAACGTAATGCAGGCGCACCCAGATGCCGTGGCGGCCCAGCTCCTCGCACAGCTCGGTCATGCGGGTCTTCACCGGGCGGCCGTTGTGGAAGCCCAGCTTGTACTTGGTATCGACGCCGTAAGCCGAGGTGTCCTGCGAGATCACCAGGATCTCTTTCACCCCGGCCTTGGCCAGGCTTTCAGCCTCGCGCAGCACGTCGTGGATAGGGCGGCTTTCCAGGTCGCCGCGCATCGACGGAATGATGCAGAAGGTGCAACGGTGGTTGCAGCCTTCGGAAATCTTCAGGTAGGCGTAATGCTTGGGCGTCAGCCGCACCCCGATGTCCGGCACCAGGTCGACGAAGGGGTCGTGCGGCTTGGGCAGGTGGGCATGCACCGCGGTCATCACTTCCTCGGTGGCATGCGGGCCGGTCACGGCCAAGACCGACGGATGCACATCGCGCACCACATCGCCCTTGGCCCCCAGACAGCCGGTGACGATCACTTTGCCGTTCTCGTTCAGCGCTTCGCCGATGGCGTCCAGCGACTCCTCGACGGCAGAGTCGATGAAGCCGCAGGTGTTCACCACCACCAGGTCAGCCCCGTCATAGGAGGGAGCGATTTCATAGCCTTCGGCGCGAAGGCGGGTCAGGATCTGCTCGGAATCGCTCGCGGCCTTGGGACAGCCAAGGGAGACGAACCCGACGCGGGGAGTCTTGTTCATATTCAACGTCTTGGGCGGAAAATCGCGCGATTATACAACGGTTGGCCTCGCGATACTCAATCTGGTTTAAAGCGGCGGCTTGCGCACGCAACCGGGACGCGAAAAGAGGCGCGGCGGACCGCGGCGCCACGCCTCTGCGCTTATTTCTGCGCGGAAACCAGCACCAGCATCGGACGCTCGGCCTCCTCCGCCAACGCCGGCTCCATGGCGATCTGCTTGGCGCTCGGCCCCCATTCGTCAACGTGCCGCAACGCGAAGCCGGCAGCCATCAAGGCGTTGAGCGTGGAGCCCAGCGTGCGGTGGTACTTGACCACGCCGTCGGCCAGCCAGTGGCTGACGCGTCTCCCCTCCGCCTGGTAGCCGTTGACCGCCCAGGAGCGGCGGCCTTCGCTGTCGCTCACCCGCTGCTGAAGGCTCGGGCAGGTATGGATGGGATGCTCCATCGAAAACACCATCCAGCCGCCGGGCCTCAGGGCGCGATGGACGGCGGCGAACAACGGTGCGAGGTCCGGCAGATAGTGCAGGGTCAACGAGCTATAAACCAAATCCAGCCCTTGCCCGGGCAGGACCAGGCGCTCGAGATCGCCCTGCTGGTAGCGGATATTGCCGCCGCGGGTCAGCTCGCGGGCGCGCGCCAGCATCTTCTCCGACAGCTCGACGCCCAGCACTTCGCCGGCGCCCGCCTCGCTGGCGTAGCGGCAGAACCATCCGTAGCCGCAGCCCAGGTCGGCCACGCTCTTGCCCCGCAGATCGGGCAGCATGGCGCGCAGCGCCGGCCACTCCGGCGCGCCGTCCAGGCCGAGTCGGGAGCGAGGCAGCTGCGCGTAGCCATCGAAAAATCCCTGGTCGTCGTAAATGTTCTGGGACATGGAATCATCCTTTCTGAAACACAATTCAAGTTAGTTCCGGATTCGAGCGGAAATGAAAAAAGCGAGCCGGTCTGACCCGGCTCGCTTGAAAAGACGCCATCGTTGATAGAATGGCGGAAACGATCAGGGCCGCGAATGAGTCATCATCCGCGGCCCTGCTTATATCGATCGCCACGTAGCACCCTGCCTCCCTTGGCGGGAAGCGTTCAATCTGCGTGGCGATGAATGGAAGGGGAAGCTCAGGCTTCCGTATCAGGCTCCGAACAATGCTTCATCGCTAGCGATTGCGCGGAGCGCGCTCGGGTCACTCTCTGATCCGAGGCGTAAAGGGCAGTCATGATTCGCCTATGGGTGGGTGGATTGCCAAAGGGCAAAACTTATCTGAATAAACAGAGGGTTGTCAAACATGCCGCCGCGGCCATCCCCCGCCCCAAAGAAGAGAATCCGGCCAGGCTCGGCCGGATCCGCGTCGCGTCCGTCAGCGCGTCGGCATGCTCCAGCTCTGATTGGCCGTGCCGCCGCACTGCAGCAGGCTGACCGGCTGCCCGGAACGGTTGGCGCTCAGGCACAGGCCGCTCTTGGCGCTGCGTATCGCGCTGCCGCTGCGCGTCCAGGCGGATGTCCCGCTGCAGCTACGGATGTCGACGCCGCTACCATGCTCTTCCAGGCAGTAGTTGTCCTCCAGCTGCAACGAGCCATCCTTCGCATGCACCCAGGCCTGATTGCCGCCGCCGTGGCAACCATAGGTAATCGCCGCCGCGCCCTCGCTCGCGCCGCCGCTGGCGTCCAGGCACTGGCCGCCGTTGGCGATCGGTCCTCGGGTGCTGTTGCCGATGCCGTTTTCCTGAACGCTGCTCTGGCTGTAGGCCGTGACCTTGGAAAATGCCGGGCAGGCGTCGCTGACCGAGGTGCCGCTGATGCTGGCCGGCACCAGCCTGCCGGCGACGAAGCCGGCCGGCACGCCGAATGTCGCCTTGCTATAAGGCTGGCCCAGGCAGGTGGCGCGGTCGCTGTTCCACTCGAAGTATTCGGCCCAGTTGACCATATTGTGCGGCGAGATCTTGCTCGCCGCGGTCTTGATGCTGCCCAGCTTGAACGACGCGCCGCTGGTCTGATCGGTGACGGTCACGCCCAGCCAGCCGCCGGCCTCGTAAGCGACGTGGAAGCGGTAGCTGTGCCCCTGCGTCCAGTCCACGTGGATGCGGCAGCTACGGCCGGTGCCTTCGCCGGAGAAAGTGGTGCAATAGCTGCCGGCGCTGCCCGCTTTGGCATCGGTGGTGTCCCAGGCGGAAAACAGGAAAGTGCGCTTGCCGCCGCCATTGCTCTGCATGCCGGTATAAGCGCCGGAGGTGCCGACCAGATCGAACTGGTTGGCCCAGTACACATTGGCGGAATAGCCCGGATCGCGGTCCACCTTGATGGTGAAGTCGACCGCGTCCATGCCCGCCGACGCGGCGGCGGGGAACCGGTAGTTGGTATAAGTGCCCGGGGTTTTGCCCAGCGCGTGGGCCAAAGGGGAAAGCGAAAGCAGCAACAGCAGGGGAAGCGTGGTTTTGGCGTGCATCGCGGTCATCCTTCATACGTTTGACGAAAAACATACGCAAGCGATGCAACTCGTCTGCGCATGGCGATGGCTTTATGAATATCCAAAATAGAGTAAATGATCAATATGAATTAATTACAAATACCGTTGAAATATCATGGCAATGTGTTGCGAATTCACCGCCGCCTAGCGTTTTCGCGCGCAGACAAAATCGCCCCATACCGGGCAGCCGGCCTCGTCCCTGACCGGCATCCGCGTTCTTTCCAGCACATCCCAGCCTTCTTGCAGCAAGCGGTCCAGATAGCGGACAGAATGGCGGTAGCGGCCGCTGTGATGCAGCCGGAAATCGCCGTCCTCGCCGTCGTCCAGGCTTTCGGCGCAGAACAGCAGCAGGCCGCCCGGCGCCGCGCGCGCGGCCAACAGCATGAACAGCTCGTCCAGATCGCCCAGATAAGGCAGCGTGTCCATGCAAACGATCAGCTGGTAAACCCCGCCCGCTGCCCGGAGAAAGTCACGCAGCTCCCGCTCGTCCAGGCTGTCGTATATTCCCTTGGCCCGGGCCCGCTCCAGCATGCCGGCGCTCAGGTCCACGCCATCAAGCCGGCTGGCGTAGGGGCGCGCCGCCGCGCCGACCAGGCCGGTGCCGCATCCCAGGTCCAGCGCGGACAGCGATTGCGCCTCGATGTCCTGACGGGACAGGCAAGCCGCCGTCCATTGCGGGCCCTGATAGCGCAGGCGCGCCAGATCCTGATCGAAGCTGGCCGCCGCGGCGTCGAAGGCGCTGCCGACGTATTCGGCGTCGCAGGCGGCAGGCACCTCTCCTCCGCCGAACGCCGCCAGCATGTGCCGGGCCACCGGGCTGTCGCCCCGTTCCCGCAACCAGTCCTGGGCGAGCGCTCTCGCCTCCTCATGCCGCCCCAGCTCGCACAGTGCCTGTCCCACCGCGATGGGCGGCATCGCCCCGGGCGGCTCGGCCAGCACGCCCAAGGCGTTGCAGCGCCGAGCCTCGCCGTGGCGCCCCTGCCGCAACAGCATGCCGGTCAACAAGTGGAAAGCGTCCGGACAATGCTGGTTCAGCGATACCGCGCGGCACAATGCCTGCTCGGCTTCGGCGTCGCGGCCGGCCCGCATCAGCTGCGCGCCCAGATTGGTCCAGTAGAAATAACGGGCCGGATCGAGCCGGACGGCCTCGCTCAGCGCGGCCACCGCTTCCTGGGCCAGTCCCGCTTGCGCGCGGGCCAGCCCCAGATTGAAATGCCACTCGGCATGGCCGCCATCCGCCGCCACCGCCCGCTCCAGCAACGGCAGCGCTTCATCCGCGCGGCCCCGCTGCATCAATAGGAAACCCAGCCAATGTCCGGCCGCGGCGCCCTGGGCCTCATCGTCGAGCAGATCGCGGTAGGCCGACTCCGCCGCCACTGCGTCGCCGGACAGGTGCAGCCGCTGCGCTCGCCGCAGGCGCTCGTCCTCAAGCGTCATGTTCGCTTTCCCCTGCCGCCCAATGCCGGCAAAAAACAAGGCCGGGGAGTTTCCGTCCCCGGCCCTTGATGATCCCAGCCGCGCGTCCGCCGCTCAGGATTTGTCCTTGTTCTCCGATCCCGGATAGCCCGGGAAACCGAATCCGCCGAACAACTGCTTGGTCTGCTCCTGCATGCGGTTCTGCATTTCCAGGAACATGCCGGTGCTCTGCTCCATGTAGTTGGCCATCATGTTCTGGATGGCAGGCCCCTGCAGCTTCATGAACTCGCCCCACATGGTGGTGTTCAGCATCGCGTTGTCGCCGTACATCGCGCGGGTCTGCTCCTGCATTTTTTGCTGCAGCTGCGAAAACAGTTGGAGGTTCTTCTCCAGGAAAGGCCCCATCATGCCCTGCATCGCCTGGCCGTAGTAGCGAATGAACTGAGTCAGCACCTCATAGCTGAACATCGGCATGCCGCCGTTTTCTTCTTCCAGAATGATCTGCAACAGCACGCTGCGGGTGATGTCTTCCTGAGTCTTGGCGTCCACCACTTGGATGTCGACATTGTCCAGAACCAACTGCTTGACATCACTCAAAGTGATGTAGGAACTCGTGGCGGTATCGTACAGACGGCGGTTCGGGTACTTCTTGATGACCCGTTTCTCAACACTCATTTATCGCTCCTGGTTTATCTTCGTGGTGTTGTGCGCTGGCAATCTAACATAAATACAACAGACTAGAGCAAATCTTCTACCACCCCTTTGCCCCTTGTGCTACATTTACGCGTCATTGTGCGGCGCACAATACCACTTCAACGGAACACAGTCGGACCCCATTTTCCACGCAATGGAGGTTTTACACCATGTCCTACAACAACGAACAGCTGAACAAGCTTTCCCTGACCGGCTTCGAATCCACGCTGCGCTTCGCCCAGATCGCGCTGGACAGCACCGAGCGCCTGGTCAAACTGCAACTGGAAGCGTCCAAGCAGTCGCTGGAAGACCATACCAAGGCCGCCAGACAACTGACCGAATTCAAGGACTCCCAGGAAGCGATCAACCACCTGAACAAACTGGCCACCCAGTCCATCGACAAGCTGGTCAGCCATTCGCGCGATCTGTACGAAGTGGTCTCCGGCACCCAAAGCCAGCTGAGCAAGCTGGTCGAGGACAGCGTGGGCCAATTCAACAAATCGCTGATCAGCTCGATCGAATCCGTGGCCAAGAACGCTCCCGCCGGCTCCGACGCCACCCTGAACGCGGTGAAGACCTCGGTCGCCGCCGCCGCCGCCGCGGTCAACACTTTCAGCAAGGCCGCCCAGCAAGTGGCCGAGTTCACCGACAGCAGCGTCAAGGCCGCCACCAGCGCCACCGCCGACGCGGTGAAGAACTCCGCCAAGCGCGGCGCCACCGTCTGAGGCCTGAGGGCCAGCGCCCTTCGCCGCAACCCCGCCTTCACGGCGGGGTTTTCGCATTAACGGATGCGCGCCCCACGCTGCGGCGGTACAATCCCGTTTTACCAGATTGAGCAAGCACGACAGGTTCCCCCGCATGAAAATCAGCAGCAACTTCGACGCCGGCAGCATCGAAATCGTCTCCGCCGACAGCCTTGAAGACATCCAACTGCGCATCCGCCGCGACAACGCGGCCGACTTCGCGCAGTGGTTCTACTTCCGCGTGCAAGGGGCTGCTTATCAACACTGCACCTTCCGCTTCCTCAACGCCGCCGAATGCGCTTACCCGCAAGGCTGGGTGGACTACCAGGCGATGGCCTCCTACGACCGCGTCAACTGGTTCCGCGTGCCCACCCACTACGAAGACGGCGTGATGGTGATCGAACACGTGCCGCTGTCGGGCAGCATCTACTACGCCTACTTCGAGCCCTATACCTACGACCAGCACCTGAACCTGATCGGCCAGGCTCAGGGATCCGGCCTGTGCCAGGTCTCCGACCTAGGCTCCACCGTGCAGGGCCGCGACATGAACCTGCTGACCATCGGCCACGAGGTGGAGTCGGACCTGAAGATCTGGATCACCGCGCGCCAGCATCCGGGCGAGACCATGGCCGAATGGTTCGTCGAGGGCTTCCTCAACCGCCTGCTCGATCCTCAAGACCCGACCAGCCGCGCGCTGCTGGACCGCGCCACCTTCTACGTGGTGCCGAACATGAATCCGGACGGCTCGGTGCTGGGCAATCTGCGCACCAACGCCGCCGGCGCCAACCTGAACCGCGAGTGGGCGAATCCCAGCGCGGAAACCAGCCCGGAAGTGCTGGCGGTACGCCAAAAGATGCTGGAAACCGGCGTCGACCTGTTCCTCGACATCCACGGCGACGAGAACATTCCTTATGTGTTCCTGGCCGGCACCGAAGGCGTGCCGTCATGGAATGCCGAACTGGAAAAGCTGGCGGACAGCTTCCGCCACCATTTCCTGCTGGCCAGCCCCGATTTCCAGACCGAGCACGGCTACCCGCGCAACGAGGCCGGCAAAGCCAATATGAGCATCGCCACCAACTGGGTATGCGAACAATTCGGCTGCCTCGCCTTCACGCTGGAAATGCCGTTCAAGGACAATCACAACCTGCCCGACGACGACTTCGGCTGGAACGGCCAGCGCAGCCTGCGCCT
This sequence comes from Chromobacterium sp. Ag138, assembly GCF_055181315.1. Lineage (NCBI taxonomy): Bacteria > Pseudomonadati > Pseudomonadota > Betaproteobacteria > Neisseriales > Chromobacteriaceae > Chromobacterium > Chromobacterium sp. Ag138. Next base: position 4,361,467 of record NZ_JBUPWA010000001.1, on the reverse strand, counting down.
GGGCGAATCCGCCCTCAGCCCGATCTACGCGGTGCTCAATGATCTGGCACGCGGGGAATAATTCGCGTTCAGAATGAAAAAAGCCGGCGATCGCCGGCTTTTTTCATGTCCGCGCCCGCTCACATCGCCACGGGCAACTTGTCCAGCGCCTTCACCAGCTCCACCTCGGCCATGCACCAATCGCTGCCTTTTTCCAGCACCTTGCCCAGCGCGATCTGGAAATGCTTGCCCCGGGCAGTCATGTAGAACTGCTTGCCCAGCATGTACAGCGACAAGGGCAAAATCAACGCATTGATCACCTTGCCGGCGCGCCGATAAGGCATGAACAGGCTGATGTGGCCAGCCAGCCAGACCTGGTCCGGCGGCAGGGTGGGGTCGATCAGGCGAGCATCGGTCGGCCGCAGCGACGCCGCCAGCGGGCGCGTGCTCAGCGTCTCCACTCCCAGATAGATGCGCTCCCGGCCGGTGCGCTTGACGCGGCGGATGATGCCCAGGCTCCATCCTTCCTGCTCCGGCTCGCGAAAGCCGATCAAGCTGCCCAGGCTGACCCACTCGTTTCCCATCACATCCAGCGACACGCCCAAGCCCGTCTGGCTGACATTCTCCAGCGACCAACGTTGAAACTCCTGCGGCAGCCCCGCTTCCGCAGTCTCTCCGGACAATGACAGCGAGCTGGCGGCGGGCAACGGCGACAGCGTCTTGTCCCGCTTGCGGCTGGTGACGAAGCCATAGATGCGGATATTGGCGGCATCCTCGTAGCTATCCTTGTCCACGCCTCGCTGTCCCTGCATCTGCTCTTCGTCCGGCCTGCGAATCAGCTTGTGCAGCAGATGCAGGCGATGCGCGACCTCCACCTGCCGGTCGCTGACCGCCACCCGTTCCGCGCGCTCGAACAGCACCGGCTTGGCAGCCCATTCCCGAGTCAAGATGCGCAGCAGCGACGCGTCGATGCCAGGCTCGATCAGGCGTTTCAATTCGGCCGGAATTCGGCCCGCCTCCATCACGATCGCCCAGCCATGGAGGATTTCCACCAGCTCCGCCGTATTCCAGTAACGCGCCCACTCGCCGGCCTCCCCTTTCACCCGCGCGGCGGGCTTGGGCTCGGCCAAAGACACGCAGAAACTGGCGTCGGCGAAATAAGACTTGCTGATTGTCATGCGATTGCTGAGCAAGGCCAGCAACTCATAGGAGAAATTCACTTGCCGGGCGTTGAGATTGCCATTGCTCAGCACCGACATCATATGCAATGCCAGATACTGATCCTGAACCGTGGTCGCGCCGTTCTTATCGCCAAAAAGAAATACCGGCCGGCTATCCCAGCCGCGTTGCTCGGCAAATCGATACAGCTGATTGACATTCATCCAGAATACTTCGTCTGGCTGGTAATTTCTCACATACTGCCATTTGGCATACTCGGCAAGATAATAAAACATCCGCGCCAACACCAAAGGCAGATGCTGCTGCACCCTTAAGCCATTCGGATTATCAGACTCGACCGGCAATGCGTATTGGTAAAAATCAGTAAATTGCTTGCCGTAATTCAGGATTTGCGCGCGCAACTGAGCTTCCAGCACCTTGGGCATGCGGGCATTCATCAGGTATTGCACGCACAAGGTATCGTGCAACGGCTGTGTTTCCTGATTCAACGCCAGCACCGCCTCAAGCTGGTCTGCAGATAGTTCCAAAGAAGGCGAGTTCAAGCCCGCCAACAACTCGGCAACCTTGTCGTGCGCGCCAGAGCCGAACTCCTGTTTCAGCTTTTCCGCGTAGGCTTTCGCCGACGATGCGTTGGCCAAGGGATCCTGCTTGCCCTTGGATCCCCTTGCGAAGAAATCCAGCATGCTCTTGTCCAGTATCGTTAGACCCCCGAGCCGAGCGGTGCTCCGCCTGCGCAGGCTGCCATCACTATTTATAGCAAGCAGCGACGCTCGCTGCTTGCCGGGCAAGAAAACCATTAGAAAAAAAAAGCGCCGAGTCGGCGCTTTCTTTATATGTATCCAAACTTAGATAGCCAGGGCTTCCAGCTTTTTGCCGCTGTCGATCCAAGCCTGCACCCAAGCCGGCTTGCGGCCGCGGCCAGTCCAAGTCAGGTTGCTGTCGCTGGGATGGCGATACTTGGCCTCCACCGGCTTGCGCACCGCCACGGCCTTGCTCAACACGTCTTCCACGCTCAAGCCATAGGCGCGGGCCAGTTCGATAATCTGCTTTTTGGCCTTGGATTTTTCTTCCACTTCGCGACGCTTGATTTCGTTTTCTACGTCAGCCTTCAGTGCGACCAGCGCGGTGAATTCCAGCTTGGACAGATCCATGACATGTTCCCTTGATTATTGGTTTAACGATTTACAGGATGTAATGTAGCCAATCGAAATGGCGCAAGTCAAGAATTAAAAAGAAAATGGATTACCCATTATTCTGTTGCGGATTCGATGGCATACGGCAATTCCAACCGATGCAGCGCAATAGTATGCGCCTCATCGGCAAATATGCCAGCCTCCCAAGTCTGCGATTGCGCCACCGCCAAGCCCAGATAAGCGCGATCGTCCAACTGGCATATCGCCGCCAGCATGCCTATCGACTGATCCGGCAATTGCGGACTATAAAGCTTGGTGCCAACCGGCAAGGCGGTATCAAACGATACCTTGAACATCCTGCGCTTCATCTTGCCCAGATACTGGCTGCGCGCGACGATTTCCTGGCCCGGATAGCATCCCTTCTTGAAGTTGACCGCGCCAATCAATTCCATATTCGCCATTTGCGGCACAAACTGTTCCTGTGTCGCCTGCACCACCCAAGCGATTCCAGCCTGAATATCCCGCAATGCCCAGGCTTGCGCCAGCGCCGCCTGCAAACCGTCCGCGCGCGCGATGTCCGCGCCGATGCCGCAGCCATCTTTCAGCGCCAGCAAATAGCCGCCATTCGGCAAAGCCACCAGCGCGGCTTCAGATTGGGCCTCAACCTGCATTTTTCCCAGCGACTCCAGACCGGGGAAATGTTTTTGCAACTCACTCCTGGCCAAAATGCCGGACAGCCCCAATAACGACCAATCGCGATCCAGCGCCACTTTCACCTTGGAACGCAGCACAAACATGGCCAGCCTTTTTGCAACCGCTTCGGCGATATCCGCGGAAACCATCAGGCAGTAAGCTCCCTCATGCTTCCAGATCAGAAAACTGGCCAGCATGCGTCCCTTCGCGGTGGAATAGGTGCTGTACTGCGCGCAGCCCGGCGTCACTTCGCGAATATCATTCGACAACTGCCCCTGCAGAAACGCCGCGGCATCCTCGCCCTCCACTCTGATCAACACGAAGTTTTCCAGCGGGGCCAATACCGATCCGTTTTCCAAGGCCGAGATCTGCTCCCGATGGGATTCCAACGGCGCTTGTCCGTTTTCTCCGCGAACCACGCCCTTTTGCCTCAGCCATTCATCCCAGAATGCATCCATGTTCCATCTACTCCGCATTGATTTTCGATAGTTGATCTTACCGCCAACGGCCACCCCGTCGCCAGCGGCGACCGACATGACCGATGGAATACCATTGCATAACAAACACCTAAGTTATCCTTCCCCAGCCCGCCCATCCGCCGCCGTATTTTTTACCGCGACGGGCATTGACAAGGCTGTCTGGCTCCGTATATAGTTCGCCCTCACTCAATTCCCTGATAGCTCAGTCGGTAGAGCGACGGACTGTTAATCCGCAGGTCGCAGGTTCGAGCCCTGCTCGGGGAGCCACCACTTTCGTGGCTGAAATTTGAGTGCATGTGTTCCCTGATAGCTCAGTTGGTAGAGCGACGGACTGTTAATCCGCAGGTCGCAGGTTCGAGCCCTGCTCGGGGAGCCACACCGCCCACGGCGCCCAATTCAAAGTTTTGTTCCCTGATAGCTCAGTCGGTAGAGCGACGGACTGTTAATCCGCAGGTCGCAGGTTCGAGCCCTGCTCGGGGAGCCAGAATACGATAAGCCGCAGCTCACGCTGTGGCTTTTTCGTTTTGCCTTTCCCTTTTACAATCGTCTCCATCCACTGGAGAAACGATGTTGAACAAACCCATACCGCTCGCCATCGGCGCCATTCTGCTTTGGGCTTCCCTGGCCACGCTGGGCGCGCTGACCCGGAGCCTGCCGCCCTTTCTCGTCGTCGGCGTCAGCCTATGCGTCGGCAGCCTGCTGTCCATCCACCGCGTCCGCGACTGGAAAGTCCCGCCACTGACCCTGCTGGCCGGGATCTACGGCTTGTTCGGCTACCACTTCCTGCTGTTTTTCGCCTTCCGGCTGGCGCCGGCGCTGGAGGCCAACCTGCTCAACTACCTGTGGCCGCTGCTGATCGTGACGCTGTCCCCGCTGCTGCGCCCCGGCACCCGCCTGATGCGCCGCCACATCATCGGCGGCATTCTAGGCTTCATCGGCGCCGGACTGATCGTCACCGGCGGCACGCTCGCGCTGTCCCAGCAGTACCTGCCGGGCTACCTGTTGGCGATCGCCGCCGCCGTAGTGTGGTCGACCTTCAGCCTGCTGCTGGGGCGCTTGCCAGCTTTTTCCGGCAGCGCGATGGGCGGCTTCTGCCTGGCATCCGGCCTGCTGTCCCTGCTATGCCATGCGTTGTTCGAGCCCGCGGCGCAACCCAGCGCCGCGCAATGGGCGACGCTGCTCCTGCTGGGCCTAGGCCCGATGGGCGGCGCCTTCTTCCTGTGGGAGCGCGCGCTCAGGCTCGGCGATCCCCGCCAGATAGGCTCGCTCTCCTACGCCACCCCGCTGCTCTCCACCCTGCTGCTGACCGCCAGCGGCCAGGGCGCGCTCAATCCGCTGGCCGCTGTCGCCATCCTGCTGATCCTGGGCGGAGCGCTGCTGGGCACCATGCCGGATCGACGGGCGCCGCAGGTTCAACCCCAGTAGCTTTGCCAAAAACATGCACCAACAGTTAAAATAATCACTATCAAATAAAAGGAAAAGCCATGTCTGTTCTGAAGGAATTCAAGGAATTCGCCGTCAAGGGCAATGTGATCGACCTCGCCGTCGGCGTCGTGATCGGCGGTGCCTTCGGCTCCATCGTCAAGTCGCTGGTAGACGATGTGATCATGCCGCCCATCGGCCTGCTGATCGGCAACGTCGACTTCTCCAACCTGTTCTTCGTGCTGAAGGATGGCGCCAAACAGGCCGGCCCCTATGTCTCGGTCGCCGCCGCCAAGCAAGCCGGCGCCACCACGCTGAACCTGGGCCTGTTCATCAATTCGCTGGTCAGCTTCACCATTGTCGCCTTCGCCATCTTCATGCTGGTCAAGGCCATCAACCGGCTCAAGCGCGAAGAAGCCGCGCCCGCTCCCGCCGCGCCGGCCACCAAGGAATGCCGCTACTGCCTGTCCGCCATCCCGGAAAAGGCCACCCGCTGCCCCTGCTGCACCTCCCAGCTGGACTAGACACACCCCCGGCCGCGGCGTCGAAATCGGCGCCGCGCTTGCCCAGGCGGAGCGATTCCCCTACAATCGCTTCCGTTCTGGGGGAGTAGCCTCGGCGCGCGACAGCGCCGGCACCGGTCAACATACTTGGCATTCGCCATGGCCGCTGCGACGATCTTCCGTTTGGCAAGACCCATGACATGTTTGCGCACAGCGGGGCCGCGGCGCAGGCTTGTCATGGCGTATCCGCGGCCCCTGGAGTTCCCATGCAAGCCTTCATGATTTCCACCGGCGTGGTGGCCTTGGCCGAGATCGGCGACAAAACCCAATTGCTGGCCCTGCTGCTCGCCTCTCGCTTCAAGAAGCCGGTTCCCATCATTCTCGGCATTTTCGTGTCCACATTGGTGAACCACTTCGCCGCCGCCGCCGTCGGCCAATGGCTGATGAGCCAGGTGGGGCCCGACCTCATGCGCTGGGGCCTGGGCCTGTCCTTCGTCGCGATGGCCGTCTGGATGCTGATACCCGACAAGCTGGATGAAACCGACGCGCTGCGCGAACGCTTCGGCATATTCGGCACCACGGTGATCGCCTTCTTCATCGCCGAGATGGGCGACAAGACCCAGATCGCCACCGTGGCGCTGTCGGCGCGTTTCCCCGAACAACTCTATATGGTGGTGGCCGGCACCACGCTGGGCATGATGATCGCCAATGTGCCGGCGGTGCTGCTGGGCGAGGTGGCGGCGAAAAAGCTGCCGCAGAAGCTGATGCATGCGATCGCCGCCGCGCTGTTCATCGGACTGGGCATCGCCACGCTGATGACGCCGCTGTCGCTGTAATCGCGGACATCAAAAAGGGAGGCCTGGGCCTCCCTTTTTCTCATCCCGCGCTCACTCCTGCGTCAACAAGGCGTGGGGATCGAAGCCCACCCGCAAGGCGCCCCAATGACGGCCGCGCAGCTCCAGCGGCAGCACCACCTCGGACAACACTTCTCCGGTGTCGCGGCTGTAAGTCTGCAACAGGAAGGGCTGCACATTGCGCGCCGCGCGCAGGCCAGCGGCGTCGTTGAAGATGCGCTTGTCGCGGCTCTCGACCAGATCCTTGGCCGGATCGCCGCTGGCCGGCTTGCTGTACCAGCTGTTATGGGTCGGCGCGTAGCCGTTGCCATCCACCGCCACGCAGAACTTGCCGCCCGGAATCTGCCCCACCACGCCGTCCAGCATCGGCTGCAGCAGCTTTTCCAGCTTGGCGTCGTAAGCGGTGCGGTATTTCGCCGGCGCAGTGCCGGCGATCTGCTGGTAACGCTGATCAAACAGATCCAGACCACCTTGCAAGGCCTGCTGCAGCAGGCCCTGCACTTGATCGCGGACGTCCCGCGCCCGATTCACCGCCTGGTCGAAAGCGCCGTCGCCGATGACGAACTTGGAAACCAGCTCCTGCACCTGCTCCGCCGCCACCGTCAGCTCGGTCGCCGCTTTTTCCGTCTGCCCCAGGCGGCCGCTCACCAACTGCCCCAGTTGGTGGATTTCGGCCACATTCCGGTTGACCTGCTGATTGCTGTCGGCGAAACCGTGCATGGTGGAAGCGATCTGGCTCAATCCGCTGGATGTCGCTTCGAAATCGCCCATCATCTTGCTGAAATGCTCGGACGCGCGCGAAATCACGTCCCGCGCCTGATTGGTATCGGCGGTGATGGCCTCGGTTTCCTGCTGGGTGTTCGCCACCAGGCCCAGCATGCCGTCGATGTTGTGCGATATCTCGTCGGTGGCGGTCTTGACCCGCTCCGCCAGCTTGCGCACCTCGTCCGCCACCACCGCGAAACCGCGGCCGCTCTCGCCAGCGCGCGCCGCCTCGATGGCGGCATTCAGCGCTAGCAGATTAGTTTGCTCGGACACGTCCTTGATCAGATCGACAATGGTCTTGATGCTGGCCGAGCGCTGGCTCAGATCTTCCACCGTGTGGTTGAAATGGCCGACCTTGCGGCTGATGTCGTGAATGCTTTCCGTCACCAGGCGCAACTCCTGATACGAGTCCCGCGCCACCTTCAAATTCTCGGCGGTGGTGAAAGAAATAGCTTCGGTCTGCTCGGTGACCAGCCCTGCGCCGCGCGTCGAATCATCGCTGGCCTGCCTCACCTGCTTGGCCAGATCGTCCTGCTGGCGGGCGCTGCCCAGCGACTCGGTGACATTGCGCCGCGTCACCGCGGAGTCCATCGCGATCCGCACCGTCATCAGCCTCACCTTGCTGATGATTTCCCGCATCTTCAGCAAGAAGCGGTTGTAAGACAGCGACAGCTCGCGGATCTCGTCATAGGTGATGGTGGGAATCTCGCGCGACAGATCGCCGGCGCCGGCGCCGATTTCGTTGAAGATCTGGATGATCATGCGCAACGGCCGCACGATCAGATAGCGCAGATACCAGACCATGAAAGCGATGAAGACGAAACTCAAGGCCCACAGCCCTAGCGTCCAGTAGAGCGCGCTGTCTATGCTGGCCTCGACCCCGGCCATGATCTGCGGCGACACGCCGGCGCCGCGCAGGCTGTCGCGAATGTCGGACAAGGCATGGTAGCTGTAGGCCACCATCAGCAGCTGGAACAAGCTGATGAAGAAAAAACTGCACAACTTCTTGCCAAGCGTGTTCCAGAACGTCTTCTCGGAAAACGTGTACAAGCGCCAAAACCACTCCATTTGCTCTCCTCTTGCCGGCTGTGCCGCCGCTATTTTTTATTAGGACGTTATTTTTTCCGATGCGCGCCGCAATTGCCAGCCGATTCTCATCCGGAAACTTGATCCACATCAAACCCTCGCCGCCGCCATATCATCCAGCGCTCGCTATCGCGGAAAACCGCGACGCTCGACCCCAGCGCCTCATCCGCTTCCAGCTCGAACCACGGCGACAGCAGATCCGCCAGAGACTCGGCATCGATGCCGAATGGCGGCCCCCGCTCGGTGTCGGCGATGAAAAACACCCCGGCCAGCGCGCCGCCGGGACGGACCAGCGCCGCGACTCGATCAGCATATTGCTTTCGCATGCGGACAGGCAAGGCGCACAAAAAAGCCCGCTCGAACACGCAGTCGAAAACGGGCAGTTCTTGCAAGAAAAAATCGGCGAGCAATAATCGGCCAGCGGCTTCCGGCCACTGCCTGGCGGCGAGCTCGACCGCCGCCTCGCTGAAATCCACCGCCAGCACCTCGTGCCCCATGCCCAGCAAGGGCGACATGTCCGCCGCGCTGCCGCAGCCCGGCATCAACACCTGCAGCGGCGGCTGCGCGGCGAAAAACTCGCGCGCGGGCGGCGGCAGCTGCCCGCCCTCCCATGGCATCACGCCTTCACGGTAACGCTGCTCCCAGAAATCCGCCTTGGAACTGTCCGCCATACATTCCTTTCGATTCACCTCTCCCGCAGCCATGCCGCCACCCGCTCCAGCGACAGGCCCGCGCAATCGCACGCTTCCTCGCGCGTCGAAGCGGCGTCGCGCCAGCGCAAGCAACCCGCCTCGTCCAGCCGATAATGCCCGCCCCCGGGCAAACGCCCCCACTCGGCGCCATCCAGCTCATCCAGCTCCAGCAGCGCGCCGCAAGCCGCCGCCAGCTGCAGCAGGCGCAGGCGCGCCGGCAGGCGCAGCCATACCGCCTCCCGCTCATCGGCCGACATGAAGCACCACTGGCTCACTTCGGCGAAGGTGCGCGCGCAACCGCGGCAAACGTTGTCGCCCAGCGCGGTGGAACACAGGGCGATGCAGGGGGAATCGGGACGGGTCATGCTCATTCAGATGCTCGGCTCGGAAAAACAATGGCTTGAAAAACGGTCTGTCGCTCGCGACAAAACCAAAACGAGTATATCAGCAAGAGAAGGACAAACTGGCATCGGATAAAACCGATAACGGGAAGGAAAATAAAACCGCGCCGCGAATGGAGTCGGGAAATGGAAAACAAAAAAGCCAGCTTGCGCTGGCGTTTCAGTTTGATACGGCTTTAGATCTTATTGGTCGGGGTGAGAAGATTCGAACTTCCGACCCCCTGCACCCCATGCAGGTGCGCTACCAGGCTGCGCTACACCCCGACTCAAGAGAAACACAGTGTAACTGATTTATTATTTTTTGCCAATACCCGAATCCAGCCATTCAAGGATGGATTCCAATTCGGCGCGCACTTCCTGCGCGGTGACCGGACGTTCGCCATCATCGCCCATTCCCAGCCGCTGGCGAGCGCCCTGAATGGTGAAGCCATCGTCGTACAGCAATTCGCGAATGCGGCGCACCAGCAAAACTTCGTGATGCTGGTAATAACGGCGGTTGCCGCGCCGCTTCACCTGGCGCAATTGGGAAAACTCCTGCTCCCAATAACGCAGCACATGCGGCTTCACCCCAGCGAGTTCGCCGACTTCGCTGATGGTGAAGTAACGCTTAGACGGAATCGACGGCAGATCAGCCTTGCTTGTTAGCATGGTATTGCTCAACCATTCCCTTGAGTTTCTGGCTTGCGTGGAACGTTACCACACGGCGGGCGGTGATGGGAATCTCTTCCCCGGTCTTGGGGTTGCGGCCCGGACGCTGCGGCTTGTCGCGCAGCTGGAAGTTGCCGAAACCGGACAACTTAACCGAATCCCCAGATTCCAGCGCCAGCCGGATCTCTTCGAAAAACGACTCGACCATGTCCTTGGCTTCGCGTTTGTTCAGACCAACCTGGTCAAACAGCAAATCGGCCAGTTCAGCCTTCGTCAAAGTCATGACATTCCCCTCAAACTTCTAAACCACAATCGACGGGCGGACCCACCGGGATCCGCCCGCCCACATCTTGATCACACGCGCAGTTGCGCGCCCAGTTCCGACACCGCGTCCAGCAGGGCCTGCATCGCCGGCTCCACGTCCTCGTCGGTCAGGGTCCGGCTATTGTCCTGCATCAGCACGCTAAAGGCCAGACTCTTCTTGCCTTCGGCGACGCCCTTGCCGCGATAAACGTCGAACAAGGCGATATCGGTGACGATTTCAGCGCGCTTGGCATCGAACGCGGACAGCAGCTGCGCCACAGTCACAGCCTCGTCCACCAGCAGCGCCAGATCGCGGCGCACCGGCTGGAACTTGCTGACCGGCCGCGCCTTGATGCGGCTGCGCGCGGTAGCGGCCGCCAGATCCAGCTCGAACAGCACCGGCGCATTCACCAGGTCATAGGCCTGCACCCACTGCGGATGCAGCTCGCCGATCACGCCGACCGCCTTGCCGTCCACCAGCACCTCGGCGCAGCGGCCGGGATGGAAGGCCGGATGGACCGCCTTGCGGTACTCGGCCTTGACCGGATGCAGCAAGGCTTCGACATCGGCCTTGGCATCGAAGAAATCGACGCGCTCGGCCTTGGCGCCCCATTGCTCGGACAGGCGCGGACCCCAGGCCAGGCCGGCCACTCGCTCCGGCTGCTCGAAACCGTCAGCGCCGCGCAAGAACACGCGCGCCACCTCGAACAGCCGCACGCGCGGCTGCTTGCGGTTGATGTTGCCGGCCAGCACGTCGACCAGGCCGCCGATCAGCGTCGAGCGCATCACGCTCATCTGGCTGGCGATCGGGTTCTGCAGGCGGATCGCGTTGTCGTTGCCGGCGAAATCGCGCTCCCAGCGCTCGTCGACAAAGGCGTAGCTGACCACTTCCTGGTAGTCGCGGCCGGCCAGCAGGTGGCGCAACTGATCCACCGGTCGCTTCTCTTCCGGCTGCGCCAGCATGCGCATGCCGGAACGCGGCGCGTCGGCGGGGATGGCGTTGTAGCCGTAGACGCGCGCCACCTCCTCGATCAGGTCTTCCTCGATCTCGATATCGAAGCGGAACGACGGCGCCTGCACGGTGAAGACTTCATCGGCCAGCGTGTAGGACAGGCTCAGACGGGACAGAATGTCGCCGATTTGCTCGGCGGACAGCGCCACGCCCAGCACCTTGGCCACGCGCGCCAC
>NZ_JBUPWA010000001.1:4317722-4350042 GCF_055181315.1 Chromobacterium sp. Ag138 | reverse complement strand
CGCGCCGCGCGCAGGCCAGCGGCGTCGTTGAAGATGCGCTTGTCGCGGCTCTCGACCAGATCCTTGGCCGGATCGCCGCTGGGCGGCTTGCTGTACCAGCTGTTATGGGTCGGCGCGTAGCCGTTGCCATCCACCGCCACGCAGAACTTGCCGCCCGGAATCTGCCCCACCACGCCGTCCAGCATCGGCTGCAGCAGCTTTTCCAGCTTGGCGTCGTAAGCGGTGCGGTATTTCGCCGGCGCAGTGCCGGCGATCTGCTGGTAACGCTGATCAAACAGATCCAGACCACCTTGCAAGGCCTGCTGCAGCAGGCCCTGCACTTGATCGCGGACGTCCCGCGCCCGATTCACCGCCTGGTCGAAAGCGCCGTCGCCGATGACGAACTTGGAAACCAGCTCCTGCACCTGCTCCGCCGCCACCGTCAGCTCGGTCGCCGCTTTTTCCGTCTGCCCCAGGCGGCCGCTCACCAACTGCCCCAGTTGGTGGATTTCGGCCACATTCCGGTTGACCTGCTGATTGCTGTCGGCGAAACCGTGCATGGTGGAAGCGATCTGGCTCAATCCGCTGGATGTCGCTTCGAAATCGCCCATCATCTTGCTGAAATGCTCGGACGCGCGCGAAATCACGTCCCGCGCCTGATTGGTATCGGCGGTGATGGCCTCGGTTTCCTGCTGGGTGTTCGCCACCAGGCCCAGCATGCCGTCGATGTTGTGCGATATCTCGTCGGTGGCGGTCTTGACCCGCTCCGCCAGCTTGCGCACCTCGTCCGCCACCACCGCGAAACCGCGGCCGCTCTCGCCAGCGCGCGCCGCCTCGATGGCGGCATTCAGCGCTAGCAGATTAGTTTGCTCGGACACGTCCTTGATCAGATCGACAATGGTCTTGATGCTGGCCGAGCGCTGGCTCAGATCTTCCACCGTGTGGTTGAAATGGCCGACCTTGCGGCTGATGTCGTGAATGCTTTCCGTCACCAGGCGCAACTCCTGATACGAGTCCCGCGCCACCTTCAAATTCTCGGCGGTGGTGAAAGAAATAGCTTCGGTCTGCTCGGTGACCAGCCCTGCGCCGCGCGTCGAATCATCGCTGGCCTGCCTCACCTGCTTGGCCAGATCGTCCTGCTGGCGGGCGCTGCCCAGCGACTCGGTGACATTGCGCCGCGTCACCGCGGAGTCCATCGCGATCCGCACCGTCATCAGCCTCACCTTGCTGATGATTTCCCGCATCTTCAGCAAGAAGCGGTTGTAAGACAGCGACAGCTCGCGGATCTCGTCATAGGTGATGGTGGGAATCTCGCGCGACAGATCGCCGGCGCCGGCGCCGATTTCGTTGAAGATCTGGATGATCATGCGCAACGGCCGCACGATCAGATAGCGCAGATACCAGACCATGAAAGCGATGAAGACGAAACTCAAGGCCCACAGCCCTAGCGTCCAGTAGAGCGCGCTGTCTATGCTGGCCTCGACCCCGGCCATGATCTGCGGCGACACGCCGGCGCCGCGCAGGCTGTCGCGAATGTCGGACAAGGCATGGTAGCTGTAGGCCACCATCAGCAGCTGGAACAAGCTGATGAAGAAAAAACTGCACAACTTCTTGCCAAGCGTGTTCCAGAACGTCTTCTCGGAAAACGTGTACAAGCGCCAAAACCACTCCATTTGCTCTCCTCTTGCCGGCTGTGCCGCCGCTATTTTTTATTAGGACGTTATTTTTTCCGATGCGCGCCGCAATTGCCAGCCGATTCTCATCCGGAAACTTGATCCACATCAAACCCTCGCCGCCGCCATATCATCCAGCGCTCGCTATCGCGGAAAACCGCGACGCTCGACCCCAGCGCCTCATCCGCTTCCAGCTCGAACCACGGCGACAGCAGATCCGCCAGAGACTCGGCATCGATGCCGAATGGCGGCCCCCGCTCGGTGTCGGCGATGAAAAACACCCCGGCCAGCGCGCCGCCGGGACGGACCAGCGCCGCGACTCGATCAGCATATTGCTTTCGCATGCGGACAGGCAAGGCGCACAAAAAAGCCCGCTCGAACACGCAGTCGAAAACGGGCAGTTCTTGCAAGAAAAAATCGGCGAGCAATAATCGGCCAGCGGCTTCCGGCCACTGCCTGGCGGCGAGCTCGACCGCCGCCTCGCTGAAATCCACCGCCAGCACCTCGTGCCCCATGCCCAGCAAGGGCGACATGTCCGCCGCGCTGCCGCAGCCCGGCATCAACACCTGCAGCGGCGGCTGCGCGGCGAAAAACTCGCGCGCGGGCGGCGGCAGCTGCCCGCCCTCCCATGGCATCACGCCTTCACGGTAACGCTGCTCCCAGAAATCCGCCTTGGAACTGTCCGCCATACATTCCTTTCGATTCACCTCTCCCGCAGCCATGCCGCCACCCGCTCCAGCGACAGGCCCGCGCAATCGCACGCTTCCTCGCGCGTCGAAGCGGCGTCGCGCCAGCGCAAGCAACCCGCCTCGTCCAGCCGATAATGCCCGCCCCCGGGCAAACGCCCCCACTCGGCGCCATCCAGCTCATCCAGCTCCAGCAGCGCGCCGCAAGCCGCCGCCAGCTGCAGCAGGCGCAGGCGCGCCGGCAGGCGCAGCCATACCGCCTCCCGCTCATCGGCCGACATGAAGCACCACTGGCTCACTTCGGCGAAGGTGCGCGCGCAACCGCGGCAAACGTTGTCGCCCAGCGCGGTGGAACACAGGGCGATGCAGGGGGAATCGGGACGGGTCATGCTCATTCAGATGCTCGGCTCGGAAAAACAATGGCTTGAAAAACGGTCTGTCGCTCGCGACAAAACCAAAACGAGTATATCAGCAAGAGAAGGACAAACTGGCATCGGATAAAACCGATAACGGGAAGGAAAATAAAACCGCGCCGCGAATGGAGTCGGGAAATGGAAAACAAAAAAGCCAGCTTGCGCTGGCGTTTCAGTTTGATACGGCTTTAGATCTTATTGGTCGGGGTGAGAAGATTCGAACTTCCGACCCCCTGCACCCCATGCAGGTGCGCTACCAGGCTGCGCTACACCCCGACTCAAGAGAAACACAGTGTAACTGATTTATTATTTTTTGCCAATACCCGAATCCAGCCATTCAAGGATGGATTCCAATTCGGCGCGCACTTCCTGCGCGGTGACCGGACGTTCGCCATCATCGCCCATTCCCAGCCGCTGGCGAGCGCCCTGAATGGTGAAGCCATCGTCGTACAGCAATTCGCGAATGCGGCGCACCAGCAAAACTTCGTGATGCTGGTAATAACGGCGGTTGCCGCGCCGCTTCACCTGGCGCAATTGGGAAAACTCCTGCTCCCAATAACGCAGCACATGCGGCTTCACCCCAGCGAGTTCGCCGACTTCGCTGATGGTGAAGTAACGCTTAGACGGAATCGACGGCAGATCAGCCTTGCTTGTTAGCATGGTATTGCTCAACCATTCCCTTGAGTTTCTGGCTTGCGTGGAACGTTACCACACGGCGGGCGGTGATGGGAATCTCTTCCCCGGTCTTGGGGTTGCGGCCCGGACGCTGCGGCTTGTCGCGCAGCTGGAAGTTGCCGAAACCGGACAACTTAACCGAATCCCCAGATTCCAGCGCCAGCCGGATCTCTTCGAAAAACGACTCGACCATGTCCTTGGCTTCGCGTTTGTTCAGACCAACCTGGTCAAACAGCAAATCGGCCAGTTCAGCCTTCGTCAAAGTCATGACATTCCCCTCAAACTTCTAAACCACAATCGACGGGCGGACCCACCGGGATCCGCCCGCCCACATCTTGATCACACGCGCAGTTGCGCGCCCAGTTCCGACACCGCGTCCAGCAGGGCCTGCATCGCCGGCTCCACGTCCTCGTCGGTCAGGGTCCGGCTATTGTCCTGCATCAGCACGCTAAAGGCCAGACTCTTCTTGCCTTCGGCGACGCCCTTGCCGCGATAAACGTCGAACAAGGCGATATCGGTGACGATTTCAGCGCGCTTGGCATCGAACGCGGACAGCAGCTGCGCCACAGTCACAGCCTCGTCCACCAGCAGCGCCAGATCGCGGCGCACCGGCTGGAACTTGCTGACCGGCCGCGCCTTGATGCGGCTGCGCGCGGTAGCGGCCGCCAGATCCAGCTCGAACAGCACCGGCGCATTCACCAGGTCATAGGCCTGCACCCACTGCGGATGCAGCTCGCCGATCACGCCGACCGCCTTGCCGTCCACCAGCACCTCGGCGCAGCGGCCGGGATGGAAGGCCGGATGGACCGCCTTGCGGTACTCGGCCTTGACCGGATGCAGCAAGGCTTCGACATCGGCCTTGGCATCGAAGAAATCGACGCGCTCGGCCTTGGCGCCCCATTGCTCGGACAGGCGCGGACCCCAGGCCAGGCCGGCCACTCGCTCCGGCTGCTCGAAACCGTCAGCGCCGCGCAAGAACACGCGCGCCACCTCGAACAGCCGCACGCGCGGCTGCTTGCGGTTGATGTTGCCGGCCAGCACGTCGACCAGGCCGCCGATCAGCGTCGAGCGCATCACGCTCATCTGGCTGGCGATCGGGTTCTGCAGGCGGATCGCGTTGTCGTTGCCGGCGAAATCGCGCTCCCAGCGCTCGTCGACAAAGGCGTAGCTGACCACTTCCTGGTAGTCGCGGCCGGCCAGCAGGTGGCGCAACTGATCCACCGGTCGCTTCTCTTCCGGCTGCGCCAGCATGCGCATGCCGGAACGCGGCGCGTCGGCGGGGATGGCGTTGTAGCCGTAGACGCGCGCCACCTCCTCGATCAGGTCTTCCTCGATCTCGATATCGAAGCGGAACGACGGCGCCTGCACGGTGAAGACTTCATCGGCCAGCGTGTAGGACAGGCTCAGACGGGACAGAATGTCGCCGATTTGCTCGGCGGACAGCGCCACGCCCAGCACCTTGGCCACGCGCGCCACGCGCAGCGTGACGGCCTGGCGCTTCGGCAATTCGGCCACTTCCTCGACCACCGGGCCGGCTTCGCCGCCGCAGATGTCCAGCACCAGGCGGGTGGCGCGCTCGATCGCTTCGCGCTGCAGCGCGAAATCGACGCCGCGCTCGTAGCGGTAGGACGAATCGGAGCCGAAACCCAGCTCGCGCGCCTTGCCGGCGATCGCTTCCGGCGCGAAGAACGCGGACTCCAGGAAGATGTCGCGGCTTGCGGTGGTGACGCCGCTGTGCTCGCCGCCCATGATGCCGCCCATGGCCAACGGCTTGGCGTCGTCCGCGATCACCAGATGCTTGGGCTGCAGCTCGACGGTCTTCTCGTTCAGGCACAGCAGGCTCTCGCCGGCGCGCGCCTGGCGCACCGTGATGCCGCCCTCGATCTTGGCCAGATCGAAAGCATGCATAGGCTGGCCCTGCTCCAGCAGGATGTAGTTGGTGATGTCCACGATCGCGGAGATCGAGCGCAGGCCGGAACGCTCCAGGCGCTGGCGCATCCAGGCCGGCGTGGCCGCGGCGGCGTCGACGCCCTTGACCACGCGGCCCAGATAGCGGCCGCAGGCTTGGCGGGATTCGATCTTCACCGGGCGGACGTCGTCGATGGACGGCGCCACCGGGGCGATGGCCACCGGGGCCAGCGCGGCGCCGGTCAGCGCCGCCACTTCGCGGGCGATGCCGCGGATCGACAGGCTGTCGGCGCGGTTGGGCGTGATCTTCAGCGTGAACAGCTGATCATCCAGACCCAGGTAATCGCGGATGCTCTGGCCGATCGGCGCGTCGGCCGGCAGCAGCATCAGGCCGTCGACATCTTCCGGCACGCCCAGCTCCTTGCCGGAGCACAGCATGCCGTTGGATTCCACGCCGCGCATCTTGGTCGGCTTGATCTTGAAATCGCCGGGCAGCACCGCGCCCGGCAGCGCGCACGGCACGCGCACGCCGACGGCGACGTTGGGCGCGCCGCAGACGATCTGCACCAGCTCGCCGGCGCCCACGTCCACCTTGGTCACGCGCAGGCGGTCGGCGTTCTCATGCTTGACGCACTCCTTCACCTCGGCGATCACCACGCCGCTGAAGGCCGGCGCGGCGGCGACGGTTTCTTCCACTTCCAGGCCCGCCATGGTCAGCAGGTCGGACAATTGTTCGGTATTCAGCGCCGGATTGACCCAGCTTCTCAGCCATTGTTCGGAAAATTGCATAGTCGGCTCCGTGCGCGATCAGTTGAATTGCTTCAGGAAGTTGAGATCGTTCTCGAAGAACAGGCGCAGGTCGTTGACGCCGTAGCGCAGCATGGCGAAACGGTCGAGGCCGATGCCGAAGGCGAAGCCGGTGTATTTTTCCGGGTCGATGTTGGCGATGCTCAGCACCTTGGGATGCACCATGCCGCAGCCGCCCACTTCCAGCCAACGCCCCTGCTCGTCCAGCACGTCGATTTCGGCCGAAGTCTCGGTGAACGGGAAAAAGGACGGACGGAAACGCACCTGCAGGTCGTCGCGCTCGAAGAAGCGGCGCAGGAAGTCGGTGACCACCGCCTTCAGGTCGGCGAAGGACACGCCCTCGTCCACCCACAGGCCTTCCATCTGGTGGAACATCGGAGAATGGGTGGCGTCGGAGTCGACGCGGTACACGCGGCCGGGCGCGACGATCTTGATCGGCGGCTGGTGGCTTTCCATGAAACGCGCCTGGATCGGGCTGGTATGGGTGCGCAGCACATCGCCGTTTTCAACGTAGAAGGTGTCCTGCATCGCGCGGGCCGGATGGTTTTCCGGAATGTTCAGCGCCTGGAAGTTGTAGAAATCGCTTTCGATTTCCGGACCGTCGGCCACTTCGAAGCCCATGGTGCGGAACAGGCCGGCGATGCGCTCCAGCGTCAGCGCCACCGGATGCAGGCCGCCGCCAGCCGAGCCGCGGCCCGGCAGCGTGACGTCCAGCGCCTCGGCGGCCAGCTGGGCTTCCAGCTTGGCGGCGTTGAGCTGGTCGCGCTTGTCGTTGTGCGCGGCTTCGAACGCTTGCTTGGCTTGATTGATGGTGGCGCCGGCGGCCTTGCGCTCTTCCGGCGCCAGCTTGCCCAGCTGTTTGAGGAGTTCGGTCAGCTCGCCGCTCTTGCCAAGGTAACGTGCCTTGACCTGCTCGAGCTCGATCAGATCGGCCGCGGCGGCGACTGCCGCCTGGCCTGCTTGGAGAATCGCGTCAACGTTGTTCATCGTGTCCCACACCGTATGCGAATAGAAGGCTGATCACATCGGGCATCGAGCATACCCGCTCTGATCAGCGCTCTGAAAAGGGCGGCCGGAAGAAAAAAAGGGAGGCAAATGTTTGCCTCCCTTCAGATCCGTCCCGGCGATTAAGCAGCGAGGCTTGCTTTCGCCTTTTCGACGATCTGCGCAAAAGCCGGCTTGTCGAACACGGCCAGATCGGCCAGGACCTTGCGGTCGATTTCGATAGCTGCTTTCTTCAGGCCGTTCATGAACTTGCTGTACGGCAGGCCGTTTTCACGGGAAGCTGCGTTGATACGGGCAATCCACAGTTGACGGAACTGACGCTTTTTCTGACGACGGTCGCGGTAGGCGTATTGACCCGCCTTCATCACCGCCTGTTTGGCGATGCGATAGACGTTCTTCCGGCGGCCGCGATAGCCTTTCGCCAGGGCGAGGATTTTCTTGTGACGAGCACGTGCGGTTACACCGCGTTTTACGCGTGGCATATTTCAGGTCTCCTTAAGCGTAGGGCATCATGGCGCGAACAGAGGCCACATTGGTCGCATCCACCATGGAGGTGCCGCGCAATTGGCGCTTGTTCTTGGTGGTCTTCTTGGTCAGGATGTGACGCTTGAAGGCGTGTGCACGCTTGAAACCACCGCCACCCAGTACTTTGAGACGCTTCTTCGCGCTCGACTTGGTCTTCATTTTCGGCATGGAAATGCTCCTGCTGAATTTTGTTTAGATTAGACACAGGGTGGCCCGAAGGCTCTTGAAACCGCTGCGTCACGCTTTTGAGCAGATCGTTGCCGACCTACAAAATCGACACGGCAGAGCGTACTCTGCCGTGTCGAAAAATGATTATACCGATTATTTCTTCTTCGGCGCAATCATCATGACCATCTGGCGGCCTTCCAGTCGCGGGAACTGTTCCACAGTGCCCACTTCCGCCAGGTCGGCTTCCACGCGCTTGAGCAGCGCGAGGCCGATGTCCTGGTGTGCCATCTCACGACCGCGGAAGCGCAGGGTGACCTTGGCCTTATCGCCTTCAGTCAGGAAACGGACCAGGTTGCGCAACTTGACGTTGTAGTCGCCATCGTCGGTGCCCGGACGGAACTTGATTTCCTTGATCTGAACCTGCTTCTGCTTCTGCTTGGCTTCGTGACGCTTCTTGGACATCTCGTACTTGTACTTGCCGTAGTCCATCAGCTTGCACACCGGGGGCTGAGCGGTCGGGGAAATCTCCACCAGATCCACATCGCCCTCTTCGGCCAGAGCCATCGCTTCACGCAGACTGACGATGCCAATCTGCTCACCTTCCTTACCTACCAGACGGATCTCACGGGCGGTAATTTCGCCGTTGATCCGTGCTTCGCGTTCCTGAGCTATAGCTAAATCTCCTAAAAAATAATGTGTCTGCCGCCGCCGGATCAGGCCTCGGGCATCTCAGCCTTGAGGCGGGCCACGAAGGCATCCAGCGTGAGCTGGCCCAGGTCTTCGCCCCGGGCGCGCACGGCAACCAGACCGCCTGCCTTTTCCTTGTCGCCGATCACGATCTGATATGGCAACTTCTGCAGGCTGTGTTCGCGAATTTTATAGCCGATCTTCTCGTTTCTCAAGTCAAGCGCGACTCGGAATCCTTGTTTCTCAAGCTCTTTCGCAATTTCAACCGCATAATCCGCCTGCGCTTCGGTGATATTCATCACCACCATCTGCACCGGAGCCAGCCACAGCGGGAAAGCGCCGGCGTGGTTTTCGATCAGAATCCCGAGGAAGCGCTCCAGCGATCCCAGCGCCGCGCGGTGCAGCATCACCGGACGTTTGCGGCTGTTGTCATCCGCCACATATTCGGCATCCAGACGCTCCGGCAGCATGAAATCGAGCTGCAGCGTGCCGCACTGCCAGGAGCGGCCCAGCGCGTCCTTGATATGATATTCGATCTTCGGGCCGTAGAAAGCGCCCTCGCCCGGCAGCTCTTCCCATTCCACGCCGCAGGCGCGCAGCGCTTCGCGCATGCCTTCCTCGGCCTTGTCCCAGGTGGACTCCTCGCCGATGCGCTTTTCCGGACGCAGGGCCAGCTTGATCGACACCTTGTCGAAACCGAAGCGGTCGTACACTTCCATCACCAGGCGGTGGAAATCCTTGGCCTCCTGGTTGATCTGATCTTCGGTACAGAAGATGTGGCCATCATCCTGCACGAAGCCGCGCACGCGCATGATGCCATGCAGCGCGCCGGACGGCTCGTTGCGGTGGCAGGAGCCGAACTCGGCATAGCGCAGCGGCAGGTCGCGATACGAGCGCAGGCCGCTGTTGAACACCTGCACGTGACCCGGACAGTTCATCGGCTTCACCGCGTAGTCGCGCTTTTCCGACTCGGTGATGAACATGTTTTCGCGGTAGTTGGCGGCGTGGCCGGAACGCTCCCACAGATGGGCGTCCATCATCATCGGCGTGCGGATTTCCTTGTAGCCCTCGCGGTTCAGCTTGTCGCGCATGTATTGCTCGACGCTCTGCCACAGCTGCCAGCCCTTGGGATGCCAGAACACCATGCCCGGCGCTTCGTCCTGCAGGTGGAACAGGTCCAGCTGCACGCCCAGCTTGCGGTGATCGCGCTTTTCCGCCTCTTCCAGCATGTAGAGGTAGGCGTCCAGATCTTCCTTCTTGGCCCAGGCGGTGCCGTACACGCGCTGCAGCATCTCGTTCTTGCTGTCGCCGCGCCAGTAGGCGCCGGCCACCTTCATCAGCTTGAACACCTTCAGCTTGCCGGTGGACGGCACGTGCGGGCCGCGGCACAGGTCGGTGAATTCGCCTTCGCGATACAGCGACAGCACTTCGCCCTGCGGGATCGATTCGATGATCTCGGCCTTGTAGGCCTCGCCGATGCTCTTGAAGTAGGCGATGGCCTCGTCGCGCGGCAGCTCGTAGCGCTCGACCGGAATATCCTTCTTCGCCAGCTCGGCCATCTTCTTCTCGATCGTCGCCAGATCTTCCGGCGTGAACGGACGCTTGTAGGCGAAATCGTAGTAGAAGCCGTTCTCGATCTCCGGCCCGATGGTCACCTGCGCCTCCGGGAACAGCTCCTTGACGGCATAAGCCAGCAAGTGGGCGGTGGAGTGGCGGATGATGGACAGGCCGTCGGCATCCTTGTCGGTGACGATGGCCAGATCCGCGTTGCGGTCGATCAGGTAGCTGGTATCCACCAGCTGGCCGTCCACGCGGCCCGCCAGCGCGGCGCGCGCCAGACCGGCGCCGATGGACGCGGCCACTTCATGAACCGTTACCGGTTTGTCGAAAGAACGGACCGAGCCGTCCGGCAAGCGAATGTCTGGCATGTCAACTCCAACGAGGGCGAGAGATTTTTGTGATCGAGTCTAAAGCAAAAGGGTAAAAAAAAAGTGCGGCCTGAGCCGCACTTCTTTTCGCATGGTACAACCCGCAAGGCTCAGCTTCCGTGAGTATGTCGGGTTGTGGTAGTTCGCAAGAATTTCACTTGGCAACTCCATGCATTTAATTTGGTAGGCACGATTGGATTCGAACCAACGACCCCCACCATGTCAAGGTGGTGCTCTAACCAACTGAGCTACGTGCCTGTCGTCGAGGTGTGCATAGTATAAGAGCCTTCCCATTTTGGCAAGCACTTTTTTGCGACACCGACGCAGCCCGCGCGCTTGCTGTATACTAGCGGACTGATTTTGCTAAACAAACCCTGAAGCGATACTTCGAATAATGTTGAAGTTTACCGTACACAAGACCTCCGGCGGCGCGCGGCGCGGCACGCTGGAGCTGAACCACGGCACCGTGGAGACCCCGGTATTCCAGCCGGTGGGCACCTACGGCTCGGTCAAGGCGATGAGCCCGGTCGAGCTGAACGACATCGGCGCCGAGATCATCCTGGGCAACACCTTCCACCTGTGGCTGCGCCCGGGCCTGGAGATCGTCGAGCAGTTCGGCGGCCTGCACGAGTTCATAGGCTGGGACAAGCCCATTCTGACCGACTCCGGCGGCTTCCAGGTATTCAGCCTGTCCGACATGCGCAAGCTGACCGAGGAAGGCTGCACCTTCCAGAGTCCGATCAACGGCGACAAGCTGTTCCTGAGCCCGGAAATCTCGATGAAGATCCAGACCGTGCTCAATTCGGACATCGTGATGCAGCTGGACGAGTGCACGCCGGGCCAGGTGGACCACGCCACCGCGCAGAAGTCGCTGCAGATGAGCCTGCGCTGGGCCGAGCGCTCGCGCCGCGCCTTCGACGACCTGAAAAACCCGAACGCGCTGTTCGGCATCGTGCAAGGCAACCTTTATACCGATTTGCGCCAGGAGTCGCTGGAAGGCCTGATGCAGGTCGGCTTCGACGGCATCGCCATCGGCGGCCTGTCGGTGGGCGAACCTAAGCCGGAAATGTACCGGATGCTGACCGAGCTGAAAGACATGCTGCCGGCCGACAAGCCGCACTACCTGATGGGCGTGGGCACGCCGGAAGACCTGGTGCACGGCGTGGCCAACGGCGTGGACATGTTCGACTGCGTGATGCCGACCCGCAACGCGCGCAACGGCTGGATCTTCACCCAATGGGGCGACGTCAAGATCAAGAACGCGCGCTACAAGGATGACAAGAAGCCGCTGGACGAGGAATGCGCATGCTATGCCTGCCGCAACTTCAGCCGCGCCTATCTGCACCACCTGCACCGCGTCGGCGAAATCCTGGGCGCGCGGCTGAACACCATCCACAACCTGCATTACTACCAGGAGCTGATGCGCGAGATGCGCAAGGCGATCGAAGAAGACCGCTTCGAGGACTTCCGCCTGGAGTTCGCGGCCAAGCGCGCGCGCGGCGTCAACTAAGCGCGACGGGCGGGGAACCGCGGCCGGCCGCCGATGGTCCCACGCCCTT
Source organism: Chromobacterium sp. Ag138 (assembly GCF_055181315.1). Classification (NCBI taxonomy): domain Bacteria; kingdom Pseudomonadati; phylum Pseudomonadota; class Betaproteobacteria; order Neisseriales; family Chromobacteriaceae; genus Chromobacterium; species Chromobacterium sp. Ag138. The sequence goes on along the minus strand of NZ_JBUPWA010000001.1, from coordinate 4,338,029 downwards.
GCCGCGCTCCATGGTTGGAAAAGACATGGAGCATGGCTACAATGCCCTGTTCGAACTTGAAGTCATAACGAAATTTAGGAGTTTCCCTGATGTCCTTCATTACTCCCGCCTTCGCCTCCGGCGGCGCAGCTCCCGCAGGTTTCGACCTGATGGGCTTCCTGCCCATGATCGTGATCTTCGTGCTGTTCTGGTTCCTGATGGTCCGCCCTCAGCAGAAGCGCATGAAGGAAACCCAGAAAATGCTGTCCGAACTGCAAAAGGGCGATGAAGTGGTCACCCAGGGCGGCATCGTCGGCCGCGTATCCAAAGTCAGCGAGCAATACCTGGCCCTGGAAATCGCCGACAACGTGGAAATCCACGTTCAGCGCAGCGCCGTCGGCGCCAAGCTGGAAAAGGGCACGCTGAAGTCGCTGTAAGCCCATCACGGCCGCCCCGGAACGCTCCGCAGGCGGCCTTGTTCATTTCCCACTCCAGAACTAGAACATGAACCGCTACCCTCTCTGGAAATACCTCGTCATCGTGGTGGCGCTGATCATCTCGGCAATCTACACGCTGCCCAATTTCTACGGCGAGACCCCCGCGGTGCAGGTCTCCAGCTCGCGCCAGTCGATCCCGGTGGACTCCGCCGTGATGGGGCGCGTGGAAGACGCGCTCAGGTCGCAGAACATCAGCCCCGACGGCGTCTTTCTCGACGCCAACAGCCTGAAGGTCCGCTTCAAGGATACCGACACCCAGCTGAAGGCGCGCGACGCCATCCAGCACGCGCTGGGCGACAACTACATCATCGCGCTGAACCTGCTGCCTGCCTCCCCGTCCTGGCTGGCCTCGCTGCACGCCAACCCGATGTTCCTGGGCCTGGACCTGCGCGGCGGCGTGCACTTCCTGCTGGAAGTGGACATGCAGGCGGCAACCGACAAGGCGATGGAACGCTACGCCGGCGATCTGCGCCGCGAGCTGAAGAACAAGCAGGTGCGCTACGGCAACATCAAGCGCAACGGCAATACGCTGGAAGTGCAGCTGCGTGACGAAGACACGCTGAAGTCGGCCCAGGACGTGGCCTACCGCATGCTGCCCAGCCTGGCGGTCCGCACCGACGACACCGCCAACAAGCTGCTGCTGACCCTGAAGCCGGAAGAGATCACCAAGATCCAGAACGACGCGGTCAAGCAGAACATCACCACGCTGCACAACCGCGTGAACGAGCTGGGCACCACCGAACCCATCATCCAGCAGGCCGGCCCGAACCGCATCGTGGTGCAGCTGCCCGGCATCCAGGACACCGCCCGCGCCAAGGACATCATCGGCCGCACCGCCACGCTGGAAGTGCACATGGTCGAGGACGACCAGGGCAAGGTGGCCGAAGCGCTGGCCGGCAACGTGCCCGCAGGCTACGAGCTGCTGGACGAAGCCACCTCCCGCGGCCAGAGCAAGATCCTGCTCAAGAGCGACGTGGAGCTGACCGGCGACAACATCAACGACGCCCAGCCCAGCTTCGACCAGTTCGGCGCGCCCGCCGTCAGCATCAATCTGGACAGCACCGGCGCCGCCATCTTCCGCCAGCTGACCGCCGAAAACGTCGGCAAGCGCATGGCGATGGTGCTGGTGGAAAAAGGCCGCAAGGAAGTGGTCACCGCGCCGGTGATCCGCACCGAGATCGGCGGCGGCCGCGTGGAAATCTCCGGCAGCATGAACAGCGCCGAAGCCAACGACACCGCCCTCTTGCTGCGCGCCGGCTCGCTGGCCGCGCCGATGAACATCATCGAAGAGCGGACCATCGGACCGAGCCTGGGCAAGGAAAACATCGAGAAGGGCTTCCACGCCACGCTGTGGGGCTTCGCCGCCATCGCCGCGTTCATGGTGCTCTACTACGGCCTGTTCGGCGTGTTCTCCGCGCTGTCGCTGGCGATCAACGTGTTCCTGCTGATCGCGCTGCTGTCGATGCTGCAGGCCACGCTGACCCTGCCCGGCATCGCCGCCATCGCGCTGGCGCTGGGCATGGCCATCGACGCCAACGTGCTGATCAACGAACGCATCCGCGAGGAGCTGCGCAACGGCATGCCGCCGCACTCGGCGATCCACGCCGGCTACGACCACGCCTGGCACACCATCCTGGACTCCAACGTCACCACGCTGATCGCCGGCCTGGCGCTGATGATCTTCGGCTCCGGCCCGGTGCGCGGCTTCGCCATCGTCCACTGCCTGGGCATCATGACCTCGATGTTCTCGGCGGTGCTGGTGTCGCGCGGCCTGGTGCACCTGTGGTACGGCCGTCGCCGCAAACTGACCTCGCTGGCCATCGGCCAGGTGTGGAAACCGGAAAACAAGGGCTAAACCATGGAGCTTTTCCGCATCAAACGGGACATCCCGTTCATGAGCTACGGCCGGCTCACCACCGCGATCTCGCTGGTGACCTTCGTGCTCGCCGTGTTCTTCCTGGCCACCCGCGGCCTGAACTTCAGTGTGGAGTTCACCGGCGGCACCGTGCTGGAGCTGCAGTACCAGCAATCGGCCAACCTGGACCAGATCCGCGAGAAAGTGGACGCGCTGAAGCTGGGCGAATCCACGGTGCAGAACCTGGGCACCAGCCGCGACGTGATGATCCGCCTGCCCAACAAGCCGGGCACCAGCACCGCCCAGCTGTCCGACAAGGTGATGGGCCAGCTGAAGGCCGCCGATCCCACCGTGCAGCTGCGCAAGGTGGACTTCGTCGGCCCCAGCGTCGGCGAGGAGCTGGTCTCCCACGGCCTGACCGCGGTGATCCTGGTCTGCGTCGGCATCATGCTCTACCTGGCCATCCGCTTCGAGTGGCGCTTCGCCGTCGCCGCCATCATCGCCAACATGCACGACGTGGTGATCATCCTGGGCTGCTTCGCCTTCTTCCGCTGGGAGTTCTCGCTGACCGTGCTGGCCGGCATCCTGGCGGTGCTGGGCTACTCGGTGAACGAATCGGTGGTGGTGTTCGACCGGATCCGCGAAAACTTCCGCAAGCCGGGCATGCGCGGCCACGCGGTGGCCGAGGTGATCGACAACGCCATCACCTCCACCATGAGCCGGACCATCATCACCCACTTCTCCACCGAAATGATGGTGGTGTCGATGCTGGTGTTCGGCGGCCCGGCGCTGCACGGCTTCGCCATGGCGCTGACCATCGGCATTGTGTTCGGCATCTACTCGTCGGTGCTGGTGGCCAGCCCGATCGCGCTGTGGCTGGGCGTGAAGCGCGAGCACATGATCAAGCCGGTGAAACAAAAAGAGGAAGCGGTGGTCTGATCATCGCCTTCTGAACGACTGGCCGGCTCGTCCGGCCAGTTTCGCGTCTGCCCACCTAGCTCATAACGGAAATCATGGAAGCCATCACCTTTCTGATCGACTTCATCCTGCACATCGACGCCCACCTGACCCAGCTGGTGGCCGCCTACGGCCCATGGGTCTACGCCATCCTGTTCCTGATCGTGTTTTGCGAGACCGGCCTAGTGGTCACCCCCTTCCTGCCGGGCGACTCGCTGCTGTTCGTCGCCGGCGCGCTGGCGGCGATGGGCCAGATGAATCCGCACCTGCTGGTGCTGCTGCTGATCGTCGCCGCCATTCTGGGCGACGCCACCAACTACGCGATCGGCCGCAACATCGGCATGCGGCTGTTCGACATGTTCCCGCGCATCCTGAAACCGCAGTACCTGGACAAGACCCACGCCTTCTACGAGCGCCACGGCGGCAAGACCATCATCTTCGCCCGCTTCGTGCCCATCGTGCGCACCTTCGCGCCGTTCGTCGCCGGCATCGGCAAGATGCACTACCCGCAGTTTCTGAAGTACAACGTGGTGGGCGCCGTCGCCTGGGTGGTCGGCTTCACCTACGCCGGCTACTTCTTCGGCAACCTGCCTTTCGTGCGCAAGAACCTCGAGCTGCTGATCTTCGGCATCATCTTCGTCTCGTTCCTGCCGGGACTGATCGAAATCTGGCGCCACAAGCGCGCGGCCGCCCGCGGCTGATCCGTAGTAGAATCGACAAGGCCGCCTTAGCGCGGCCTTTTGCATTGCCATCACACTCAAACGCCGCCCATGACACGCATCCAACGCCTGCCCGACCACCTCGTCAACCAGATCGCCGCCGGCGAGGTGGTGGAACGCCCCGCCTCCGCGCTGAAGGAAATGCTGGAAAACAGCCTGGACGCCGGCTCGACGCGGATCAGCGTGGACTTGGCACAGGGCGGCATCAAGCTGATCCGGGTGACGGACAACGGCGCCGGCATCGCCGCCGACGATCTGCCGCTGGCGCTGGACCGCCACGCCACCAGCAAGATCGCCTCGCTGGACGATCTGGAATCGGTATCCACGCTGGGCTTCCGAGGCGAGGGCCTGGCCAGCGTGGCGTCCGTGTCGCGGCTGACGCTGGTCAGCCGGCCGCAGGACGCCGACCACGCCCACCAAATCATCGCGATAGACGGCACGCTGCACCCGGTGGAGCCGGCCGCCCATCCGCACGGCACCAGCGTGGAAGTGGTGGACCTGTATTTCAACACCCCGGCGCGGCGCAAGTTCCTGAAGAGCGAGAACACCGAGTACGCGCACTGCGCGGCCACTTTCGAACGCATCGCGCTGGCGCACCCGGACGTGGAATTCCTGCTGCGCCACAACGGCAAGGTGGCGTGGCGCTTGCCCTCGCAAAGCGCCGAGGACCGCGTGGCAGCGCTCTTGGGCAAGGATTTCGTCGCCGCCGCCATCCCGCTGGACAGCCAGGCCGGTCCGCTGGCGCTGACCGGCTTCGTCGCCTCGCCCACTTACTCCAAGGCCAGCCGCGACGCCCAGTACTTCTACGTCAACGGCCGCTTCGTCCGCGACAAGACCGCGCAGCACGCGCTGCGCCAGGCCTACCGCGACGTGCTGCACCACGACCGCCATCCGGCCTACGCGCTGTTCTTCCAGCTCGAGCCGTCCGGCGTGGACGTCAACGTGCACCCGACCAAGATCGAAGTCCGCTTCCGCGAGAGCCAGGCGGTGCACCAGTTCCTGTTCCACAGCGTGCACAAGGCATTGGCCGGCACCAGCGCCGGCGCCGCGCCAACGGTGCAGGTGGAAGGCGCGGAACCCGCGGCGCCGCAGCTTCCGCGCGGCGAGTCGGCGCCGCTTTTCGCCAGCGTCTCGCCCCGGCCAGCCTCGTCCGGCATGCCGGCGCCGCAGCCTTTCCAATATCAGCAGCAGTCCATCCCGCTGAACGTCGCGCGCGAGGCGGTGGGCGTTTACGACAAGCTGTTCGGCGGCCTGCGCGAGGAAGAGCGGGCGCTATCGCGCGCCGAGCCGGCCATGCCCTCCCCCGCCGCGCCGCTGCCGCATCCGGCGGTGCTGGCCATGCCCGCCCACGACGAAAACGGCATCCCGCCGCTGGGCTTCGCGCTGGCGCAGCTGCACGGCGTCTACATCCTCAGCCAGTGCGCCGAAGGGCTGATCCTGGTGGACATGCACGCCGCACACGAACGCATCGTCTACGAACGGCTGAAAACCGCGCTGGAAGCCGACGCCATCCCGCTGCAGCCGCTGCTGCTGCCGGTATCCTTCGCCGCCGACCGCATGGAAGTGGCCACCGCGCACGAGCACGGCGAGGAGATGAAACGGCTGGGCGTGGAGCTGGCGCCGCTGTCGCCGACCCAAATCGCCGTGCGCGGCGTGCCGGTGTGGCTGAAGGACGGCGACCCGGTGGACCTGGCGCGCGCGGTGCTGAAGGACGTGCGCGAGTTCGGCCTGACCCAGGTGCTGACCGAGCGCCGCAACGAGCTCTTGGCCACCATGGCCTGCCACGGCGCGGTGCGCGCCAACCGCCAGCTGACCTTGCCGGAAATGAACGCGCTGCTGCGCGACATGGAAGCCACCGAACGCTCCGGCCAATGCAACCACGGCCGCCCCACCTGGACCCGGCTGACCATGCGCGACCTGGACAAGCTGTTCATGCGCGGCCAGTAATCGCATCCTTGCTCCCCCATAGAATGACCAGACCCGCATTGATCCCGACGCGACGCGACACGCTCGCCAAACACCGATGAGAGTCAGCGTATTGGTGGAAAACCATAGCCATCGGCCGGCCCTGCGGGCAGAGGCCGGCCTGTCGCTATGGATAGAGCACAACGGCCACCGCGTGCTGTTCGACACCGGCCGCAGCGGCCTGCTGCTGGATAACGCCAAAAAAATGGGCGTCGATCTGTCCAGGCTCAGCCATCTGGTGCTGTCTCACGGCCATTACGACCACAGCGGCGGTCTCGCCGCGCTGTCCCCCATCCTGCACAAGCGGCCGCAGCTGATCGCCCACCCGCACGCCTTGCTGCCGCGCGCCGCCATGCTGGGCCCGTGGCCACTGCGGCGGCTCGGCATTCCGGCGATCCCGTCAGACCTGGAGACTCGTTTCGATCTTCAGCTGCACCGCGATCCTTACCCTTTCGCCGACGATTTCATGTTTCTCGGCCGCATTCCGCGCCGAACCTACCGCGAAGGCCGGCGCGCCATGGGCCGTTTGTGGCCGCAAACCCGCCGCAGCGCGCCGGACCGGGTGGAAGACGACTCCGCTCTGGTCTGCCGGACGGAGAAAGGCCTGATCATCTTCAGCGGCTGCGCCCACTCCGGCATCCGCCACACCGTCGATTACGCGATGGAAGTCTGCGGCGACAGCCGCGTGCGGGCGGTGATAGGCGGCTTCCACCTGCGCAGCGCCGGCCCGCTGCGGCTGCTGAATGTCCGCCGCTATTTCCAGTCCCAGGCCGGCACGCAGCTCTTCGCCTGCCATTGCAGCGGTTACGCCCGCCACTTCCTTCCCAGGCAAACCAACATCGCCGTCGGCAATCGGCTGATCTTCGACTAAAAGCTTCCCGCTTCAGCATTTCGCCGCCCGGCAAGCCAAATGAAATGGCATGGGGTCATCGGGCCCCATGTCCATCTCATTCACAAACCGCCTCCCCTCTTCGTTCCTGCGACTGAGAGCCGCGCTCCCTGCCGGCCTCCAGACTGAAGGAGCGGAATCATGCAATTCAACGACACCGCCAAACGGGATGCGCTGAACGCCTTTTCCCGGTTGCCGCCAGCGGCCAGGGAGCAGATCCAGTTCAGCTCGGTCAGGCTGAGCAATGAGCGCTTCACCGGCTCCGGCGTGCTGGTCATCGACGCCAACCAGATCCAGGGCATCGTCACCGCCAAGCACAATCTGTGCGTGCGCGCCGGCATCGCCACGCCGACGGCGTGGAACGAAGACCAGGTCGCCAATCTGATCACCGGCTTCCTCGACGGCTTGAAAGTGGGTTACGACTTCCCCGCCGCCGCGCCGGACAACCTCCGGCAGCCATTGCCGGCGAAGGAGCAGATTCTGGCTCCGGACAACAGCGACATCGAATTCCGCAACGGCTACGGCCGCTGGGACTACGACCTGATGTTCATCTCCTTCAAGGCCAAGCTGCCGATACGCGACTACATCGCCGCCAGCCCGCTGCACCGCGTGGCCTACGGCAACAGCGACCTGGCCTTCTACCGCCAGGACCCGGCCGGCAAGGGCGCGTTCGTCACCGGCTTCGGCGACGTGCTGAACGCCCAGGGCGGCCAGCTCAACCTGTCCCACCCTTTCCAGGTCCGCAACGCCGCCATCGCGTCCCGCCAGGCCCAGGTGCTGCGCCAAAGCCGTCCCGACCTCTACTTCACCGACGCGCAGATCGCCGAGGCATCCAACAACAGCAGCACCGCCACCGGCGATTCCGGCGGCCCGGCATTCCACGTCAACGGCAGCCGGGTCTACCTGATGGGCGCGACGCTGGGCGCCAATTTCCTGCCCGACCGGCTGCCGCCGGACAAACCCATCATCAACAACGCGGCGACGGCGCTGTATGCCGGGGGGTATTTGTTTTGACCATTGATTCCGATACATCGCGGCAAGCGTTGGGCTTCGCTGGCTCAGCCCAACCACGACTCTTGTTAATGGATTCTTGACCCAAAATAAAACGGCGCATCCGGCTTTGTTGCATAAATTGGCTTCGGCATGCAGAGCCCCCTTTCCCCAGACGGATTTATGGTATGCGCACCGTCATCGGCGTCCCGAGCCGCGTGAAGCGGTTCAAGATCGCCGCTCTCACTTGGAGCTCTGCGACTTGACGGTCGAAGTCCCTTGCCATCACCCGCTCGCCCAGTAGCTTGAAACAACGCATCTTGGTTTCCACCAGGCTGCGGCGATGGTAACCGCTCCACTTCCTCCAGATCGCTCGTCCCAGGAGCCGGGTAGCACGCAGTATCTCGTTTCGGACATGGGCGCCCAACCGATTTTCCTTCCACCGCTTGGCATTCTTTCGGGTAGGAATCACCGCCTCGGCTTTTCGCTTGGCAATCGCTTCATGGCAGCCTTTGGTGTCGTAGGCACCATCGCCACTTACTGCAGCAATCCTTTCCCCCGCGGGAATCTGGTCCAGCAACTCCGGCAACATTGGCGCATCGCCCACCGTGTTGTCGGTCACTTCAATCGCCCGGATTTCCAGCGTCTGCGCATCAATGCCCAAGTGCACCTTGCACCACTGACGGCGGTACTCCGCGCCGTGTTTCTTCGTTTTCCATTCGCCTTCACCCAGCATCTTGATGCCGGTGCTGTCGATCAACAGGTGCAGCCCGGTCGTGCTTGGATGGCAAGAAATGGCCACCTGCAAATGCTTTTGCCGTCGGCACACGGTGCTGTAATCCGGTGTTAGCCAGTCCAGCCCTGCCAGTTTGAGCAGGCTTTGCACCATACCCACGGCCTGTCGGAGCGCAAGATTGAACAGGCATTTGATCGTCAGGCAGAACTGAATGGCGGCATCGCTGAAGGTCGGTGTCCGTCCACGTTTGCCGAGCGCAGAGCCATGCCAGTGCATGTCTCGGTCCAACCAGATTATCAGCGACCCACGCGCCTTGAGCGCAGCATTGTAGGTCTTCCAGTTAGTGGTCTTGTACTTGGGCGGGGCGGGCTTACTCATGCCGTCATTCTACCCCGCCTGCAGGGAGGGTGATTTGTGCAACAAAGCCCTTGGAACTAAAAACGGCGCACCATCAAAAAAAGGCGCGCCGCTTAAAAATCTCACAGCATTAAATCAAGCACAAAGCATTAAATTAGGCTCAGCGTAATCAATCGAATGGAGCTTTTGCTAGCCGAATATTCAACATGGAGATGATACCCGTTCCGTTTATATGCATCCCATGCGGGCTTCTTACCTAAAATAATTACCTCCACCCCATCACTATAATCATAAGGCTCGCCAAGCAAGGACCTGACATGCTGTCTATCCATATCAAAGCTCAACCCATCTGGAAGCTCACCGCCAAACTGAATATATCCTTCATGACCTTGGGAGTGCAAATGAACAGTTTCCACAACCATTCCATCAGGCAACACGAGGGACACTCCCACCTCAAAAATTTCTACATAACTTTCCTCGCCAATTCTCTCAGGAGCAGGAGAATCAAAAGGAGAAAAAGCTTTACTATCAACGAGGTGACTGTATAAATGACCAAGCAAGTCTATTGGCTTTTCCATTTAATACAATCCTTTCTTTTGATTGGCTTCATGGAGCCGTTGAAACGCTGCATTCAATTGTTCCTCTGTATAACCATGCTGATAGAGCCTCTCCCTATACATGGCTTCATCAGCACGGGCCGCAGCACCAAGATCCATTGAGTCCTGCTGAATTTTCACAGCCGTGTTACGCCCACCATACGTGCGTGATATTTGCTGATGCAACTCCGTCTCAATAACTACCGCACTGGTATTATTACGTAACTCACGTGCCTCTGCAGGCGTCAATGCACGACCAAGCTGCTGTTCGACATTATATTTTACTGCTGCAAATGATGGGATGTGGTCAGGCGTTAAACCATCTCCAACACTACGAGGAGCAAACTCACCATAAGTACCTACATCTAGTCTTTCCACTGGAGCATTTCTGCTTGGAACACCTTTTGGCGATACGACGTATGATCGCCCGAATGGAACATACTTATCATACATTCGATCAAGCACAGGCCCAAGTCCATCCCCTACCCGCCCCTCTGCAAACAGCCCCCTGCCTTCCGCGCGCAACCACGTGAATCCTGCACGAGCCGATTCTGTCAACGGCGAGTCCATGCCAAAGGAAATCACAGTCCCCGCCGTCAATGCCGCATTTACGGTCGCGGCGACACCATATCCGATAGCACTGCCATAAGATCCATTCGACCAACTTTGACGAGCGGCTTGCATATCGGTGTAGCCTATCGCACCTAATCCATAGCTTGCGAACGCCTGCCCAGCTCTTGCCGTTAGCTGCCCAGCCGCAGCCCAGTCGGGATACCCATCCATAACGCCCAAATCACGGCCCGCATAGCCAGCCCTGTATGAACCCAGTGCAGTTTGGGTAGGTTGACCAGCATGCTCACCATTGCCAACTATCTGCGCCGCCGCGCCGAACGTCATCAACAGCCCATCGGTGAGATTCTCAGGCGTAAACGACGACTTCAACGACAGCAAAGGCACGCCTGCGCGGATTTTCTCTGCCAATGCCTGCTGACGCGCCGCATTCTGCACGGCGATGCGCTCGCGGTTTTGCTTGTCCATGAACGTGCTTGCGGCGGCCAGATCATCATCGCTATAGCTACCCGCCCCCGGAATGACCAAAGACTGTCCCGGTTGCAAGCGGAACTGATTGACCTTGCCATTTGCCAGCGCGATTGCCGCCGCCGTGCGGCCCATATTGCGCGCAATGCTGGTGAACGTATCGCCTTTCCGCACGACATACCGGGTCGGCCCCTCATCTCCACGCTCCGGCATCAATGCCCAATCGTTCCCCCGGAAGCCCAAGGCCCGGGCAGTGGCATCATCGGCAACCGGCGGTTTCAGATCATAGGCTGCGTTGTAGGGGAATAATCCTCTTGCGGCATTCGCACTCACCATACGGTCATCTTCCACAACCTGCCAACTGCCCGCTACCGGATTACCCGCTACCTGATAGCCCACCGCGCTGCCGAACGAGCTGGCCGCCAGGTTACCCCAATCAGGCCGGTGATCCTCGCCGATAACAGATTGAATCGTGCCGCTCAGCATGCCGCGCATCGTGCCATAGCCCACTCGCTCAAATGGATCTACCCCTCTGCCTGCTTGCAAGCCAGCGCTGTTGGCCGCCCACGCCGCCACGCCCGAGGCCGCCACCGAGGTCCAGCTGAAGGACTTCTGCAACCCCGCCGCCATCGACACGCCCTGGCTGATGGCACTGCTTGCCATGCCCTGCACAACAATATTGTTTTGCAAGGTCTGACCAAAGGCCCCCCCTTGCATGCCCCACGTCACGGCACCGCTAATCGCTCCGACTCCGACCTGGCTCCACGAGAACTTGCTCTGCATGCCTAAAGTCATCGCCATTGCCTGACCGGCAATGGAGCCAACCGCTCCGCCAAGCGCGCCGGCAAGCACTGGACCCAACGCCGCCATCGCTGCGCCAGCGGTAACAACAGTCGCGACCACTGCCACCACCGCGACGAAGATCGATCCGATCCCACCGCAACCACCACCGCTCGACTGCGGCGGCGGCGGGGGCGGCGGCGGTTCCGGTAGCGTCGGCGTCACGTCGCCGATCGCTTCGCCCGGGCTGTACACCCGATAGGTGGCGCTGTTGTTGTGGAAGTTGGTGACCTTGTTCGGTACTCGCAACACTTGGCCGGCCTTCAGCGTTTCCGTGCCTTGCAGGCCGTTGGCGTCGGCCAGCAGATACCACAGCGCGCGGTCGCCCCACAGATTGGCGGCGATCACTTGCAGCGTATCGCCTTCGCGCACGGTGACGCTGCCCGGAGTTTGCGCCGGGTAGCTGGGGCCGATCGGTTCGTAGTTCTGGTCGAAATCGGCGCTGCTCACCGCCACGCCGAAGCGGTACTGGTCTTTCTTATTGCCCAGCGTGGTCTGGGCCAGGGCCTGGGCGAAATCGATCCGGCTGGGGCCATCATTGCCCACCGCGCCTACTTGCTTGCCGTCGACGTAGTAGTAATCCTGCTTCTTGTACACCGATAGATTGTCGATTTCCTCGCGCCGGATCACCACGCCTTGGGCGTCGTTGACGTAACGCAGGCTACGATGCTTCGTTTCATCGATGGCCTCTTTCAGATGTCCATTGACGTCGTAGGTCAGGTGTGAGATGCCCGACTGCCAACCAGGAGCGTTCTTGTTGTACGGCTGGGCGGTGATGGCGGACTGCTTGGCTTCGTCCCACCATTCGTACTGGTAGTAGGTTTTAACCGAGGTGTCGCCTTCCTGCTCGGTATGCTCGACGGTGCCGTCGTTCATCAGCACATATTTGGTAGCCTTGCCGTCCACCGCCTGACGCGTGATCTTGTTGTCGGCGTCGTAGTCGGTGTGGGTTTTGCCGGCCTGGGTCTTGCCGTCCCAGTTGAAGGTTTCGGCGTCCAACGTCCGGCCCAGCAGGTCGTTGCCCCGGCGGAAGGCCAACTGGCCGTTGATCAGGGTGTCGGTCAGGTAGCCGTTGTCGGTGTAAGCATAGGTCTCCACCTTGCCATCGGCATTGGTCACCTTGGCGCGCTGGCCGAAGCCGTCGTACTCGACGCTGACGCCGCGGCTGCCGCGCGCCAGATTGCCGGATGCGTCGCGGCTGCCCTGGCTCAGCGTGAAGCGGTTCATCGCGTCGTAGTCGTACCAGTTGTCCTGCACCTGGCGGCTGCCGTCCTTGCCGTCCTGGTACACGCTGTAGACGCGCTGGCGGTTGCCGACGGCGTCGTACTGGTAACGGCTGAGGAAGCGCGGATCCTTGATTTCGATCACCCGGCCGCGCTCGTCGTAGCGCAGCGCCGATTGCTGGTAGAAGGTCAGGCTGTTGCGGTCCGGGCCGTTGGCATAGGCTTCGTAGGTTTTGCGGCCGTCGTCGTCGTAGCCGTACAGCGTGAACTGCCCCGCTACGCGGTCTTCGATGCCCTGCAGGTTGCCGTTGCCGTAGTAGGTGTAGACGATGTTCTGGCCCTTGCTGGACGACTGCGTCGCCAGTTGGCCGGCGTTGTTGTACTGGTATTGCGTCACCCGGCCGCCCAGGTCGCGGTGCTCGGCCTTAAGGCCGAACAGGCTGGTGGCGTCCTGCTGCGTCATGTTGTTGGCGTTGGTGGTGGTCATGCGCCAACCGCCCACCACAATGCCGCCGGCACCCTTCAGTTGGGCGTCCCAAACATAGCTGTAGCTGGTATGGCGGGCCGCCGCGCTGACGGTGTCCAACACTCGGCCCAGGCTGTCGTAGCGGGTGGTGTCGGTCAGCACGTCGCTGCCGTTGCTGGTGGTGCGGTGGCCGATGCGCTGGCCGGCGCTGTCGTAGTCGTATTCGTCGTAGCCACGCTTGCCGTTGGCGCCCGGCGCGCGATCCACCCGTTTCAGGCGGCCCAGCTTGTCGTAGGCGTAGTCCTGCTGGCGCTGGCCGTTGACGGTCTGCGTGCGCAGATTGCCCAGCTGGTCGTAGCCCATTTCCTTGCCGCTGCCATCGGCGTGGCGTTCGCGCAGCACCTTGCCCTGGCCGTCCTGGCTGCCGGCCAGCCAGCGTTGCTTGTTCTCATGCTGGTTGGCGTCGACGGTGGACACCAGATTGCCCATCGCGTCGTAGCCGTAGCGGGTGACGGCCTCGTCGCCCAGCTGGTCGCTGCCGTCGGCGTTTTTCAGCGCATTGCCGTCGTCGTCGCGCAGACGCAGCCGCGCCTCGCGCTTGGCCACCAGTTTGCCGGCGACGTTGTAGTCGGAAACGGTGGTGTTGCCGACGCCGTCGGTTTCGCTGACCACTTCGCCGAAGGCGTTGTAGGCCTGGCGGCGCACCACGGTGGCGTTGTACAGCGACTTGTCCACCACCCATTGCAGCGATTGGCCGTTGATCTGGCTGCTGTTGCTGCCGCGGTGGATATAGCCGCTGGTTTCCAGCGCCGAGCCGTCGGCGCCGTTGACCACCGCGCCGGCGGCGTCGCGCAGGATGAAGCGGTATTCGTAGTCGCCTTCTTTCCAGTTATCGACGTTGAGCAGGAAAGTGCCGGCGGCATTGCGCGGGATCTGGCTCTGCTGCCAGTCGCCGTTGCCGCCCTTGATGCGATAGCTGACGTCCAGCCGCGCGGCGCTGGGCTGCTTGGGGTCGAACTGCACGCCCAGCGGCAGGATCAGGCCGGAATTCGCATCCAGCTTGAGCTCCTGGTTGCCGCCCAGCGCCATCTGGCCGCGCAGGCGGTTGATCAACGCGCCGCCGGCGTCGAAGATCTGGTATTCGAACTCGTAGTTGCCGGCCGGCGCGCCGTTCTCGCCGGTGTCCCAGTCGAAGCGGCCCGGGCCGTCGCCGCTCTTGGTCAGCGCCTTGGTGAGGTAATCCCCCTGGCTGCCGGCCAGGCGATAGCGCACCACGCCGCTAGCCGCCAGCGCGGACTGGTTGCTCAGGTGGACGATCTGCGACTGGCTGCTCCACGGCGTCGGCGGAGTCAGGCTGCTGGCATCGCCGGGCACGAAGCTGCCGACCACGTGGCCGGCTTCCTTGCCGCTGGCATCCAGGCCTTGCAGGTCGTATTCGTAGCGGGTGCCAGGCTGCAGGCCATACGTGGCCGGGTCAAACTGGAACCAGCCCAGCAGCGGCCCAACGGAGGTGGCCACACTCAGATCATAGGCCTGGCTCCAGGCGCCGCTGCCCGGCGGCGAGCGGAAACGGATCTTGCCATGGTTGGCGGTGCCCCCCACCCCGGTGATATTGACCAGGCCCTTGCCCCAACCACCGTTGTCGGCATACATGAAGGCCGGATCGGCGCCCTGCAATTGGCCCTGGCCATCCTTGGCCGGGGTGATAGATGGAGCGCCGTCATTCAACGCCATCTGCCCCTGGCCGCTGTTCTTGACCGTGCCGGCAGCGTCAAAAGCCAGATAGCGGTACTCGTAATTGCCGCGCGCCATGCTGGACCAGTCGAAAACAAATCGGCCGCTATTTGCATCGCCGTCCGACAAGGTTGGTATCAGCGTCCAACCGCCAGCACCTCCTATGGGCCTTGTCAACAGAAGAAGTCGCGTACTCCCCACCTGCATATTCGTAAAATAAATCTTATTGCAAGCCTGAGTTTGAAAAGATATCGCTCCTGTATTATTACTCCCTCCACCCGCATAAACTGTCGCCCCAGCCTCCCCAAGCTTTACCTCCTTACTCCCCACAGTCTTATAAACTTCAATAAGCCAATAACTAGGAATGCGCTGCGGAGATCCTGGCCCGAACAAAACGGGACGAAAGATTGAACTAATTAAATTTCCTGGAACATGCCTAGCCAATGAGATATCGGGACCTGTAACATAAAAATCCTCGCTCCACAATTGACGGCCACGATTATTATCCACAGCCGCACTATACCTTATTCGGTAATGCTCATTACCCAACCCGGCCAACGAACTAGGAATATGAATTGCTGCACTTGCGTCCAAGGCATAAGTATTATCATCTACAATACCTTGCGGCCTCAGACTACATAGCCCGGCAGTCACACTACCTGAAATAACCCCATTTGCAATAATGCTCAAGTCGCCGCTAGCTACCGGATTCGTCACGATCTGGTCCCGCGTTGCCACCTTCCCCACCGTCACCACATCGCCATTGCCCGTCAGCGGCTTCGCCACTTCCCAGGCCTTGATCTGCACCGACTGCGAATCGGTCGCGTTGGCGATGCGCGGCTGGTAGGTCGCCACGTGTTGGTTGCGCGCGTCGTAATCGTCCAGCTTCAAGCGGTAGTCGTTCAGGTATTGCTGGTAATTGGCACCGCGCACGTCCGATAGCAGGTTCAGCACCGTCTGCAAGTCCTGGCTGCGCAACAGGTCCTGGCTGTCGGCGCCGGACTCCACCGTCATCGTCGCATTGCCGTTGGCGTCGTAGCCGTACAGCTTGGTCACGCCGCCGGCGTTGCCGCGGGTCAGTCGACCAGCGCCGTCGTATTCGCTGAACTCCTGCCAGTCGCCCTGGCGGTTGAGGCTGGTGCGCTTGTTGGTCACCTGGCCCCAGGCGTTGTAGCGGGTTTCGCTGACTAGGCCGCTGCCGACATCCTGCTTGACGCTTTGCTGCTTGGCGGCGGTGTAGGCATAGAGCGTGACATCCTGGCCGCCGGCCGCCTCCTTGCGGTCGCGACGGGTGCGGCTGACGTTGCCGACGGCGTCGTAGTCGTACCAGGTGACATTGCCTTCGGCATCCTTGCTCCAGTCGGCGCGGCCGCCGGCGCCGTAATGGGTCTCGCTGAACACGCCCTCGACGCCGGCCTTGCGCACCTGCGTCGCCTGGCCCAGGCCGTTGTAGGCGGTGTCGGTGGTCGGCCGCACCATCTGGCCGGTTTGATTGGCGAAGGCGGCCTCTTCGCGATGAATCTCACGGCCCAGCTTGTCATAGCCGATGTCGGTGACGCCGTTCTTGGCGTCGGTCTTGCGGTCCACCAGGCCCATCTGGTTGTAGTGGTACTGGGTGCGCACAGCGCCGGTCTGCAGCGTCTGCTGGATGGCGTCGTCCTTGGCCGCGCCGTTGAAGTCGGCCTGGTTGTAATAGGCGATGTTGAGGCGGCGCTCTTCCGCCACCCGGCCCAGCAGGTCGTAATCGAACTCGCTGATGCGGTCCTGGGCATCGGTCTTCAGCCGGGCCTTGACCGCGTCCAGCGTATCGCTGTCGGCCGGCACGCCGATGGCGGCGGCGTAACGGGTTTCGCGCACTGGCTTGCCGGCGCTGTTGTAGTCCCAGGCCACCGCATAGCCGGCGGCGTCCACTTCCAAGACCTTGCGGCCGGCCTTGTCGTAGTAGCGGTGCACGCTGCGGTTGGTCTTGTCGCGGACTTGGGCCAGGTTGCCGTTGGCGTCGGTCTCGCGGATCACGTTGCCGTTGGCGTCGTAGTCGCGGCTGGTGACCAGATCACTGGTCAGGATGTCATAGTTGCTCTTGGCGCCGTTGTCGTCGCCCGGCTGGCGGTGCAGCGCGATCACCTGCTGATTGGGTACGATGGTGCGCTTGAGCCGGTTATTGTTGTCGTACTCAAACTTGGTGACGCGGCAGTTGCCATCCGCCGGCTGCGGCGCGCTGCCATCGGCGGGCAGGCCCACCGCGGTGGCGTACATGCGTTGCTCGATGACGTTGCCGGCGCCGTCGTAGGCCCAGGCGGTGACGTAGCCGTCGCCGTTGCGCTCCCTCACCTTGCGGTTCTGGCTGTCGTAGGCGGTGCGGGTGACGTTGCCATTGGCGTCGACGAATTCCACCAGGTTGCCGGCCGCGTCGTAGCGCCGGGTTTCGGTCGGGCTGACGTTGTTCTGCTCGCCTTTGTCCAGCGTGTAGATCTTCACCGCGTCGCCGCTCTGGCTGACCAGGCGGTTCAGGCTGTCGTAGCCGTAGGCGGTGCGGCGCTGTTCCGGCTGCCCTTCCGCCTCCACTTGCAGCGTGCGGTTGCCGAAGGCGTCGTATTCGAAGCGCTTGGTGCTCAGGACGGCCGCGCCGTCGCGGCCGGTTTCCTTCAGCACGTGGCCGGCGGCGTCGTAGTCGTAGCTGAACACCGCGCCCAGCTGATTGGTGTACGTCGCCTTGTTGCCGAAGGCGTCGTAGGTCATCGTCTCGACGCCGCCTTCGGCGTCGGTGATCCGGGTCTGCCGGCCCAGCGCGTCGTAGTCGACCCGGCTGACGGCGTCGCGCTTGGCGTCGGCGGTCACGGTCGGCAAAACGCCGATTTGCAGCGTGGCCGGATCGACGGCGTTGGCGTAGCGGGTGACGGCGCGGGCATTGCCGAAGGCGTCGTAGTCGGTGCGGGTGGCGCCGCCGGCCGGGTCCACCTGCAGGATGCGGCGGCCCAGCGCGTCGAAGTAGAAGTAGCCGGCGTTGCCGCGCGGGTCGGTGATCTTGACCGCGTTGCCGAACGCGTCGTAGTCGGTGACGGTGGCGTCGCCCTCGCCGTGGGTTTCCTTATACACCCGGCCCAGCGCGTCGAACTCGCGGCGGGTGAGGTGGTTGTTGCCGTCCCACTCTTTCACCCGGTTGCCGTAGGCGTCCAGTTCGTAGCGGACGGTCTGAGCTTGACTGCTGCCGTCGCCCTTGCTGACCGACAGCAGGCGGCCGGCAGCGTCGTAAACATTCGCAGTCACCCGGTCGCGCGCCGGATCCGACAGCGTCGGCAGGAAGGCCGCCAGCTGGCTGGCGCTGCCGCCCTGCGACAGGTCCACCAGCGCCGGCTCGAAGTCCGCCTCCACCACCCAGCCCTTCGCCGCCGGATCGAACTTCTCGAACGTCTCCGCCAGCACTTCGCCGCGCTGCGCGCTGCTCACCCGCAGATCCGCGTAGATCACCCCGGCTTGCGCATCACCGCCCTGCACCAGGTTGTACAGCAGAACCTGCAGGTCGCGGGTCTGCGTCATCTTCTGCGTCAGCGTGACCGTGTGCCAGCCATCGTCGCCCACCACCGTCTGCGACACCGCGTTGTCGTAGGCATTCGCCCCCACCGCGTTGCCCAGAAACACATCGCCCTTCAACCCCGCCGGCGCCTTGCAGCGCACCGTCGCCGTCACCACGTCGCCGGCGCCGAAGCTGCCCATGTATTTGACAATGTCGTGAATCCGGCCGTCCGCGTTCTTGACCTTCACCCCGCGCGTCGGCACGGTATTGGCCAGTTCGCGCCTGGCGGTGACATTGCCCGCCGCGTCGTACTCGTACTGCGTCACCGCGCCGGCGGCGTTCACCACGTAACTTTGACGACCCGCAGCGTCGTATACCATCCGCACGGTCTGGTCGGCCGGGCCGGCTTTCAGTCGCGTCGTCAGATCGCCTGCCTTCAGCGGCTGCGACAGGCCATCCAGCGAGACGGCTTGGCCATAGCGCACCGTCGCCGTGACATTGCCCGCCGCGTCGTAGCGACGCTCGGAGGCGTAACCCTGCGCATCCACGCTGAAGGTCGCCCGGCCCGCCGCATCGTACACGGTACGAGTGGTTTGGTCCTGGCTGCCGGGCTTCAACCGCGCCGTCAGATCATCTGACTTCAACGGCTGCGACAGGCCATCCAGCGAGACGGCTTGGCCATAGCGCACCGTCGTGGTGACGTTGCCCGCCGCGTCATAGCGGCGTTCGGAGACATAACCCTGCGCGTCCATGCTAAAAGTTGCTCGGCCGGCGGCGTCGTAAACGTTCGCAGTCACCCGGTCGCGCGCCGGATCCGACAGCGTCGGCAGGAAGGCCGCCAGCTGGCTGGCGCTGCCGCCCTGCGACAGGTCCACCAGCGCCGGCTCGAAGTCCGCCTCCACCACCCAGCCCTTCGCCGCCGGATCGAACTTCTCGAACGTCTCCGCCAGCACTTCGCCGCGCTGCGCGCTGCTCACCCGCAGATCCGCGTAGATCACCCCGGCTTGCGCGTCACCGCCCTGCACCAGGTTGTACAGCAGAACCTGCAGGTCGCGGGTCTGCGTCATCTTCTGCGTCAGCGTGACCGTGTGCCAGCCATCGTCGCCCACCACCGTCTGCGACACCGCGTTGTCGTAGGCACTCGCTCCCACCGCATTGCCCAGGAACACGTCGGCCTTCAACCCCGCCGGCGCCTTGCAGCGCACCGTCGCCGTCACCACGTCGCCGGCGCTGAAGCTGCCCATGTATTTGACGATGTCGTGAATCCGGCCGTCCGCGTTCTTGACCTTCACCCCGCGCGTCGGCACTGGATTGGCCAGTTCGCGCTTGGTCGTGACATTGCCGGCCGCGTCGTACTCGTACTGCGTCACCGCGCCGGCGGCGTTCACCACGTAGCTCTGACGGCCCGCCGCGTCGTACACCGTGCGCGTAATCTGGTCCTGCGCCGTCGCGCTCAGCCGGGCCTCAACATCCGACAGCTTCGACGCCTGGTCTAATCCGTCCAGCTTGATCGCCGTCGCGTAACGCACGCTGGCAGTGACATGCCCCGCCGCGTCGTAGCGCTGCTCCGTCACCTGCCCCAGCGGGTCGATGCTGTAGTACAGCCGGTCGTTGCCGTCGTACACATAGCGCGTGACCTGGCCCGCCGCGTCGGTCTTGGCGGTGACGTTGCCGTTGCCGTCGTAACTGTAGCGCGTGCTCAGGCTCAGCTTCTGCGGATCGACCGTCTCGCGAACGCGCCGCCCGGCGCCGTCGTATTCGTATTCGGTGACTTTGGCCTGGGCGGTGCCGGCCGCTTCGGTGACCCGCACTTTCCGACCCTGGGCGTCGTAGTCGTAGGCGGTGGTCAGCTTGAGCCCGTCCGGGTCGACGATGACGGCTTGCAGCCGGCCATTGGCGTCGTAGCGGCTTTCGGTGACCCGCCCGCCCGGCTCGGTCTGCCGCAATACGCG
>NZ_JBUPWA010000001.1:4278157-4317622 GCF_055181315.1 Chromobacterium sp. Ag138 | reverse complement strand
CGGCTTTGTTGCATAAATTGGCTTCGGCATGCAGAGCCCCCTTTCCCCAGACGGATTTATGGTATGCGCACCGTCATCGGCGTCCCGAGCCGCGTGAAGCGGTTCAAGATCGCCGCTCTCACTTGGAGCTCTGCGACTTGACGGTCGAAGTCCCTTGCCATCACCCGCTCGCCCAGTAGCTTGAAACAACGCATCTTGGTTTCCACCAGGCTGCGGCGATGGTAACCGCTCCACTTCCTCCAGATCGCTCGTCCCAGGAGCCGGGTAGCACGCAGTATCTCGTTTCGGACATGGGCGCCCAACCGATTTTCCTTCCACCGCTTGGCATTCTTTCGGGTAGGAATCACCGCCTCGGCTTTTCGCTTGGCAATCGCTTCATGGCAGCCTTTGGTGTCGTAGGCACCATCGCCACTTACTGCAGCAATCCTTTCCCCCGCGGGAATCTGGTCCAGCAACTCCGGCAACATTGGCGCATCGCCCACCGTGTTGTCGGTCACTTCAATCGCCCGGATTTCCAGCGTCTGCGCATCAATGCCCAAGTGCACCTTGCACCACTGACGGCGGTACTCCGCGCCGTGTTTCTTCGTTTTCCATTCGCCTTCACCCAGCATCTTGATGCCGGTGCTGTCGATCAACAGGTGCAGCCCGGTCGTGCTTGGATGGCAAGAAATGGCCACCTGCAAATGCTTTTGCCGTCGGCACACGGTGCTGTAATCCGGTGTTAGCCAGTCCAGCCCTGCCAGTTTGAGCAGGCTTTGCACCATACCCACGGCCTGTCGGAGCGCAAGATTGAACAGGCATTTGATCGTCAGGCAGAACTGAATGGCGGCATCGCTGAAGGTCGGTGTCCGTCCACGTTTGCCGAGCGCAGAGCCATGCCAGTGCATGTCTCGGTCCAACCAGATTATCAGCGACCCACGCGCCTTGAGCGCAGCATTGTAGGTCTTCCAGTTAGTGGTCTTGTACTTGGGCGGGGCTGGCTTACTCATGCCGTCATTCTACCCCGCCTGCAGGGAGGGTGATTTGTGCAACAAAGCCCTGTCTACAGATAATCCCGCATCCGGTAATAAGCCATCCCCAACACCAGCGCCGGGGTGCGCAGCAGCTTGCCGCCGGGAAAGTCGCGGTGGCGGATCTTGGCAAACAGATCCAGCCGCGACGAGGCGCCGGCGATCGCCTCGGCCACCACCTTGCCGGCCAGGCCGGTGATGTTGACGCCGTGGCCGGAGAAGCCTTGCAGATAGTAGACGTTGCTGGACAGTCGGCCGAAATCCGGCGCGCGGTTGACGGTGATGTCGCAGAAGCCACCCCAGGCGTAATCGATGCCGACATCCGCCAGCTGCGGAAACACCCGCAGCATGTCGGCGCGCATGGAGCCGGCCAGATCGCGCGGCTCGTGGCCGGAGTAGCTGACCTTGCCGCCGAACAGCAAGCGGTAGTCGGCGGACAGCCGGTAGTAGTCGAGCACAAAATTGGTGTCGCACACCGCCATATTGTCGGCGATCAGCGCGCGCGCCCTCTCCTCGCCCAATGGCTCGGTGGCGATCACATAGGTGCCGGCCGGCATGATGCGCCGCTCCAGCTGCGGCGCCAGCGCGCCGATATAGGAATTGCAGGCCAGCACCAGCTGGCGGCAGCGCACGACGCCGTGCTCGGTGAACGCCTTGGGCGCGTCGCCCTGTTCGATGCGCAGCGCCGGCGTCTGCTCGTGGATGTCCACGCCGGCGGCCAATGCCGCGCGGGCCAGGCCCAGGGTGTAGTTGAGCGGATGCAGATGGCCAGAATGGGGATCGAACAGACCGCCCTGGTAGCGCTCGCTGGCCAGCTTGTCCCGCAGCGCCGCTCGGTCCCACAGCTGCAGGCCGCCGTAGTCGTAGCGCTCTTCGGCCTCGCGTTGCCAGTCTTCCAGCTCCCGCAGATGGCGCGGCTTGACCGCCGCGCTGACGTAGCCGCGCTGCCAGTCGCACTGGATGCCGTGGCGGCGCACGCGCTCGTCTATGATCTCCACCGACTCCACCGACATGTCCCACAGCGCCTTGGCCGCCTCGTCGCCCACCTGGGCGCGGATGCCGGCCATGTCGCCGGCATAGCCGGCGATCACCTGGCCGCCGTTGCGGCCGGAAGCGCCGAAGCCGACGTGCGAGCCCTCCAGCAGGATGACGGAGAAACCCTTTTCCCGCAGGTTCAGCGCCGCCGACAGCCCGGCCAGCCCGCCGCCCACCACGCACACGTCGCAGCTTGCCTCGCCGCGCAGAGGGGGCTGCGGGTCCCAGGCGTGGGCGGTGGCGGCGTAATAGGATGGCGGATGCGGCTGATGGGCGAAACGCAGCATAAAGTCCTCAGGGCGGATCGGAAAGAAAGCCCCCAGCAGGCCGGAGACGCGGATGTCACTGGGTCAGCACCACAGGCGAATCGGCGCGCCAGCTGAGATAGACCGTCTCGTCCCAGGTGGGCGCGGTCTCGTTGGCGTCGCACCAGCGAGACGATGGCACCACGGCTTTGACGATCTTGCCGCCGGCCAGTTTCACGTGATAGACGGAGTAGCTGCCCAGGTAGGCGATGTCCCGCACCGTTCCGGCGGCGCGGTTGGCGCCGGGCTGCAGCGGCTGCTTGTCCAGCCGCACATCCTCCGGCCGCACGCTGGCCCACACGTGCATGCCCTTGGGGCCGGTGATGCCGTGGTCGATGTGGATGACGCCGCCCAGCTCCTGCGAATTGATTTCCACCCGGTCCGGCTCGTCCACCACCACCGCGCCTTCGAACATATTGGTCTCGCCGATGAATTCGGCGGTGAAGCGACAGCTTGGGTATTCGTAGATCTCGGTCGGCGTGCCCACCTGCAGCAGCTTGCCCTCGCTCATGATGCCGATGCGGCTGGACATGGTCATCGCCTCTTCCTGGTCGTGGGTGACCATGATGCAGGTGACGCCCACCGCCTCGATGGTGTTGACCAGCTCCAGTTGGGTCTGCTGCCTGAGCTTCTTGTCCAGCGCGCCCAGCGGCTCGTCCAGCAGCAGCAGCTTGGGCCGCTTCACCAGACTGCGCGCCAGCGCCACCCGCTGCTGCTGGCCGCCGGACAGCTGGTGCGGCTTGCGGCCGGCGTACTTGCGCATCTGCACCAGGTCCAGCATCTTCGCCACCCGCTCGGCGATCTCGTCGCGCGGCGCGCCGTCCTGCTTCAGGCCGAAGGCGACGTTCTGCTCCACCGTCATGTGCGGGAACAGCGCGTAGTTCTGGAACATCATGTTGACCGGCCGCTCGTACGGCTGCAGGCCCTGCATGTCCTGGCCATCCAGGATGATGCGCCCGGCGGTGGGCGTTTCCATCCCCGCCAGCATGCGCAGCAGCGTGGACTTGCCGCAGCCCGAGCTGCCCAGCAAGGCGAAGATCTCGTTGCGGCGGATATCGAGGTCGATATGGTCCACCGCCAGATGGTCGCCGAACTTCTTCATCACGCCGCTTATTCTCAGGTACGGCGGCTCGCTCCCTGCGGCGACGCCCGCCGGGGCCGCGCTGGCGATGGGGCTGGCTGCTTGCTTGCTGGCCGCGATGGCTTCCGACATGTTCCCACTCCCTCCGACTGCGGCACCCTGCTGGCGCCGCTTGCTGTTTTGGACGCTTGAGACACGCGGCGGACAGAACCGTCCGCCTCTTGGCGCCGCCGGCACGCTTACAGCATGGCAAAGCGCTGCCGGCATTGCCGGGAAAGATGGAGCGATGAAAGGGGAAGGACGCGGGCTTGCGGCAAAACTGTCCTCACACTCCCCTGCCGCGGTGCGGGCGGCTGCCGGCGTCTGATGCGCCAGTCGTGGACACAGCCTATGCCATGTTTAAGAAATTTGACAAGTAGGGATCGCAAGATTGATCGAGCAAGAACGATCGTCTGTGGCTTGCGCGCCTCAGCCAGAAAAATGCCGCGTTGCGGCAAGGCAGCGTTTAAGACATCAAACACTTGGAGAGAAATCCAGGCCAGGCGCCAGCGCGCTCAGCGGCCGCATGCGCAGCAGGATGACGCGCCCGGCTGGCGCCGTTCGACGAACAGGCTGTTGCCGGGCAGCTTCTTCGCCTGCTTCTTGGCCTCCGCCGTCGCCGCGCCGATCTCATGATGGCTCAGGTACTGGCCCGCCCTCACCCGCACCACGCCCAGCGACAGCGTGGTCAGCGGCAGGAACACCGGCTCGCCGTTGCGCGAAGCCACCTCGAAGCCGCCGGCGGCGCGGTGGGCGTCGGAAAAATGCTGGGCCGCCAGTTCGCCGAAGCGCTCCAGCATCCGCAGCAGCCGGCATTCCCAGTCTTCCGACTGCATCAGCGCGACGAAATCGTCGCCGCCGACATGGCCGACGAAATCGCGCTCCTGGTCCACACCCTCCAGCAGCAGGTGGGCGACCAGCTCGATCAGGGCGTCGCCGGCGGCGTAGCCGTACAGATCGTTGAAGGGTTTGAAGTGGTCGAGATCGGCGTACACCACCACGAACGGGGTCCGCATCTCCAACAGACGGTCTATGGTCTCGTTGATCGGCACATTGCCGGGCAGGCCGGTCAGCGGATTGGCGTAGCGCGCGGCGGACAGCTGCAGCTCGGTGATCTTGCGCATCAAGGCGAAGCCGGTGCCCATGCCCAGGTAGCGGCCATGCTCGGCGATGATGAAACCGTCCACCAGATAGCGCTGCTCGGCCGCCACCACCAGGCTGGACAGCTCGTGCACGGTCAGATCGGCGCTGACCACCAGCGGCTGCTTGTCCATCATCAGCTGGCAGGGCTTCTTGCCGTACAGCTCGCGGTTGAACGGCTTGGCGAAGCTTTCCAGCAGATGGTGGCGGCGCAGCAGGCCCACCGGCACGCCGTCCTGCACCACCGGGATGGCGAAGCAGGCCGGATCGTCGGCGAAGCGCCGATAGGCGGTCTCGTTCGGCACCCCGGCATCCAGCGGCTCCACCTCAAGCAGCAGATCGCGCGCCAGCGGCTGGTTGCGCAGCCCGTGGCGGCGGCCGCCGAACCACGGCAGCGCGGCGGCCTGCAGCGGGATCTCGCGCGCCGGCGCCGCCTGCGGCCGGGCCAGCAGATAGCCCTGGCCGTAGCGCACGCCCAGCCGGCACAGCGTGCGCAGTTCGGCCGCCGACTCTATTCCCTCCGCCACCAGCAGCGTGCCGGACTGACGGGCGATGTCCGCCATCGAACGCACGAACTGCTCTTTCAAGGGATCGAGATGGATGTTCTGCACGAAATGCTTGTCCAGCTTGACGAAGTCCGGCCTCAGCTCCGACCACAGCCTGAGATTGGAAAAGCCCTCGCCCAGATCGTCCAGCGCGATGCGCAGGCCGTCGCCGCGATGCCGGGCGGTGACCTCGCGCAAGGCCAGGTAGCCGCCGTTGGGTCGGGTTTCGGTCAACTCCAGGATCACCCGCTTGGGGTCGAGGCCGATGCGGGCGAGAAAGGACTGCAGCGCGCCGGGACGGGATTCCTCGGCCAGCAGCGTTTCGGGATTGATGTTGACGAACAGCAGGCCGGGCAGGTCCAGTTCGGCGAAGCGCTCGGCGCAGGCGCGCAGGCAGGCCAGATCCAGCGACAGCAGCATCTGGCAGCGCTCCGCCGCCTCGAACAGCATCATCGGCGAGTGCAGCGTGCTGTCGGACGGCCCGCGGATCAACCCTTCGTAGCCCAGGATGTTGCCCGCCTCCAGATCGACGATGGGTTGGAACACCGGCTGAAGCCGGCGCTGGCCTATGATCTGCTCCAGTTCCCGGCACCACCCCGCCATCCCGGCCGGCAGGGATGGCTCGACGCAAGTTTGCATATTTCTCGACCGACTGCCCGAATTCCGCTCAACCTGGATAATCTACCGACAATAAATGTCATTGACATTACACTGGCGATTTGCGCCCGCCATCTGTTCAGCCGGGCGCGCCCGGTTCTAGAATGAATAAGCACGACACCGCCCAGGACAGGAGCGCCCGCCATGCCGTACGCCCAGCTAGCCGGACATCAGATCTACTACGAGGAAAGCGGCCACGGCAGCCAGCCGCTGCTGCTGCTGAACGGCATCACCATGTCCACCGTGGGCTGGACGCTGATGATGCCGCTGCTGGAGCCGCATTTCCGGGTGATCCGCGTGGACTTTCTCGGCCAGGGACAGAGCGAGCATCCGCCGGGCGAGCTCTACGCGCTGGCCGAGCAGGCCGATCTGGCCGCCGCGCTGCTGGACTGGCTGCAACTGCCGCAGGTGTACGCGGCGGGCCTGTCCTACGGCGGCATGGTGGCGCAGCACCTGGCGCATCGCCATCCCGGCCGGCTGAGCCGCCTGCTGCTGGCCGGCACGCTGGCCTGGGCCGATGCCGTCAACCATCACATCGGCGACAGCTGGATCGCCGCCAACAGCCAGGGCGGCCTCGACCTGCGCTATCAGATCAGCGTGCCATGGCTGTTCTCCAGCCGCTTTCTGGCCGGCAACGCCGCCATGCTGGACGATCTGAAGCTGCTGGCGGGCATGGTGGACTGGGACGCGGTGATCCGGCTGATCAACGGCGTCCGCCAGCACGACGCCCGCACCTGGCTGCCCCAATTGCAACTCCCGGTGCATATACTGGTCGGAGACGAAGACCGGCTGACGCCGCTGTACCAGGCGCGGCTGCTGCAAGAACTGATACCGGGCGCGGAGCTGGAAGTGCTGCCCGGCGCCGCCCACGTGCTGCATATAGAAGCGGTGGAAGCCTTTG
Organism: Chromobacterium sp. Ag138; assembly: GCF_055181315.1. Classification (NCBI taxonomy): domain Bacteria; kingdom Pseudomonadati; phylum Pseudomonadota; class Betaproteobacteria; order Neisseriales; family Chromobacteriaceae; genus Chromobacterium; species Chromobacterium sp. Ag138. The sequence goes on along the minus strand of NZ_JBUPWA010000001.1, from coordinate 4,310,909 downwards.
CCCGCGCCATCGTCCGCTTCCGCCAGGACTGAGGCGGCCAACCATTCCTAGACAGGGGGAAACATGATGAGCAACGACGCCGTAACGCTGAACGTGGATAAACGCGGCATCGCCACCGTCGCGCTGAACCGCCCGGGCCTGCACAACGCGCTGGACGACGAAACGATCAGCCTCCTGGCCGCCACGCTGGAAACGCTGGCCGAGGACGCCACCGTGCGCATGGTGGTGCTGACCGGCAGCGGCATCAGCTTCTCCGCCGGCCACGACCCGGAATGGCTGCGGCGGCTGTCGCAGTTTTCCGCCAACGAGCTGAACCGCTACGCGCAGCAGATCGCGCGGCTGCTGCACACGCTGGACACCCTGCCCCAGCCCACGCTGGCCAAGGTCCAGGGCTCGGCCTTCGGCCTCGGCGTGGCCATGGTCGCCTGTTGCGACATCGCCATCAGCGTATCCGAGGCGCTGTACAGCCTGGCCGACGTCAAATTCGGCCAGATTCCCGCGCTCACCGCGCCCTACCTGATCCGCGCCATCGGCGAACGCGCCACCCGCCGCTACAGCATCACCGCCGAACGCTTCAACGCCGGCAAGGCCAAACGGCTGGGCCTGGTCCACCAAGTGGTGGAAAACGACGAGCTGGACGCCGCGGTGGAGCACATGGCGAGCCAGGTGCTGCTGAACAGCCCGGCGGCGATGCGCGCCACCAAGCACCTGATCGGCGAGATCGGCAAGCAGGAAATCACGCCCCAGGTGATGCAGCGCTGCATCGAACATAGCCTGACCGTGCGGATGAGCGACGAGGGACGCGAAGGCATACGCGCGCTGATCGAGATGCGCAAACCCGGCTGGATGGACTAGAAGCTGGCCCGGCGGACGGCGGCGGTGCGACAATAGCCGCATTTACCGCTTCCGCCGCCATCATGTCCAATCACACATTCTTCTGGCACGACTACGAAACCTTCGGCGCCGTGCCGCGCCAGGACCGGCCATCCCAGTTCGCCGGCATCCGCACCGACGCCGAGCTGAACGAGATCGGCGAGCCGGTGATGCTGTACTGCCGCCCCTCCCCCGACTACCTGCCCACGCTGCAGGCCTGCCTGCTGACCGGCATCACGCCGCAGTTGTGCCGCCAGCAAGGCGTGGCCGAGCATGAATTCGCCGGCGTGATCGAGCGCGAGCTGGCCACGCCCGCCACCATCGGCGTCGGCTACAACTCGCTGCGCTTCGACGACGAGGTCACCCGCTTCCTGTTCTGGCGCAACCTGATCGACCCCTACGCCCGCGAATGGCAAAACCACTGCGGCCGCTGGGATCTGCTGGACCTGGTGCGGGCCACTTACGCGCTGCGCCCCGAAGGCATCGTCTGGCCCAAGCACGAGGATGGCCGGACCAGCTTCAAGCTGGAACACCTGTCCGCCGCCAATGGCCTGGCGCACGAATCGGCGCACGACGCGCTGTCCGACGTGCGCGCCACCATCGCGCTGGCGCGGCTGATCCGCCAACGCCAGCCCAAGCTGTTCGACTACTACCTGACGCTGCGCAAGAAAGACGCGGTCAAGGTTCAGCTGTCGCTGCACGATCCCAAGCCGGTGCTGCACGTCTCGGGCATGTACGGCGTAGAGCGCGGCAATATGGCTGTGGTCTGGCCGCTGGCCGCCCACCCGACCAACGCCAACGAGGTGATCGTCTGGGACCTGGCCCACGATCCGGCCGAACTGCGCGGCCTCTCCGCCGACGACATCCGCCAGCGCATGTTCACCCGCGCCGACGAACTGCCCGAAGGCATGGCCCGGCTGCCGATCAAGACCATCCACATCAACAAGTCGCCGTTCGTGGTGGCCAATCTGAAGGCGCTGGGCGACGACAACGCCGCCCGCTGGGGCATGGACCTGGCCGCCATCCATCGCCACGCCGACGCCGCCCGCGCCTTGCCTGAGCTGTCGGCGCTGTGGCGCCGCGTCTACCAGCGCGAAGCCGGCGAACCGCAGGACGTGGACCAGAACCTGTACGGCGGCTTCGTCTCCAACAACGACCGCAAGGTGCTGCAAAAAATGCGCTGGCTGTCCGCCGGGCAGCTGGCCGGCGAAATGGCGCTGTTCGAAGACCCGCAACTGGCCGAGCTGCTGTTCCGCTACCGCGCGCGCAACTTTCCGGACACCCTGTCCGGCGACGAGGCCAAGCGCTGGAAAGCCTGGTGCCAGAGCCGGCTGACGCAGTCCTGGCCCGCCTTCCAGCAGGAACTGGCAGAGCTGCAAGCCGGCGAGCTGGCCGACGGCCAGCGCAGCCTGCTGCAACAAGTGGCGGACTACGCCGCCAGCCTTCAGGCCAGCCTGGCCTGACTTTTCGGCCGGCATCCGGCCGGCCTTTCCCCTCCCGGCATCCATCGTGCCGTACGCGTTTATGCGTATGAATTTATACTAGCGAATGAGCTAGAACGAATTGATACGCAAATTCGACATACCTGCCGGGAGGCGCGCATGCTGCATCAATTCACCGTCCGACAGAAGCTGCTGGGAGGATTTTCGCTGCTGATCCTGCTGCTTTGTGCCGTCGTCCTCATCGCCTACAACAAGCTGCACACCATCCAGAACAACATCACCGAGATCAAGGAAGACCGCTACCCCAAGATCATGCTGTCGCAGCGCATCGCGCTGAATCTGCTTTACATCAGCCGCGGCGTGCGCGACGGCGTGCTCGCCCGGGACCCGCAGCAAGTGGAGCGGCAGATTCTCAATGTGGAAAGCCTGCGCGCCGCCAACCGGGCCGACCTCGACAAGATGGAGCCGATGCTGTCCACGCCGGAGGGGCGCCAACTGTATGCCAAGATACGCGCGGCGCAGGACAGCCAGCGTCCGCTGTTTGAACCGTTGTACGCGCTGATGCGCAGCCACCAGACCGACGCCGCGCGCGAGATGCTGGAGACCCAGTTCGCCCCGACCAACACCGCCTTCATCGGCGCGCTGCTGTCGTTGCGCGACCGCCAGCAAAGCCGTCTGGACCAGTCGATGCAAGAGGCGATGGCGTCCAGCCAGCAGGCGATCGCCATCCTGCTGGGCACCGCGCTGGTCTCGCTGCTGCTGGCGGTGGCCGTGGCCTTGACCATCTCCAATCTGATCACCTCGCCGCTGCGCCATTCAGCCGATCTGGTGCACCAGATCAAGCTGGGCGACCTCTCCGGCTTCAGCGAGCCGATACCGCCGGCCCGCGACGAGGCGATGCTGATCGCGCGCGACATCCAGGAAATGCGCGAAGAGCTGCGCCAGATGGTGCAGAGCATCCAGGACAACGCCCATCAGGTGTCCGACTCCGCCCGCGCGCTGTCCGGCATGGCGCAGCAGGTGGCCGACGGCGCCCAGACCCAGGCCGAGGCCACCACCTCGGCCGCGGCGTCGATCGAGCAGCTGACGGTCAGCATCAACCAGGTGGCCGACAACTCCAGCGAGGCCTCGGAACAGGCCCAGGCGGCCGGCCAACTGGCCAACCGCGGCGGCCACGAGGTGCTGGAGTCGGTCGGCAAGATACGCTTCGTCACCACATCCGTCGACGAAACCGCCAGGCAGATGAACAGCCTGACCAAGGAAGTGCAGCAGATCGGCAATATCGTCACCGTGATCCGCGACGTCGCCGACCAGACCAATCTGCTGGCGCTGAACGCGGCGATCGAGGCCGCGCGCGCCGGCGAAACCGGACGCGGCTTCGCGGTGGTGGCCGACGAAGTCAGGAAACTCGCCGAGCGCACCACCACCTCGGCCCAGGAAATCACCACGATGATAGGATCGATCCAGCAAGGCGTCGGCCAAGTGGTGAGCAGCATGGGCCAGAGCCTGGACTGCGTGGAGGGCGTGTCCGGCACCGCCGAGCAGGCATCGAACTCGATGCGGGAGATCGAAAGCAGCGCCGACACCATCATGCGCACGATACACAGCATCACCGGCGCGCTGACCGAGCAGCGCAGCACCAGCCTGAGCCTGGCGCAGGACATGGAGAAAGTGTCGCGCATGGCGGAGGAGAACAACGCCACCGTGCAGGAACTAGCCACCACCTCCAGCCAGCTGAGCACGCTGTCCGCCAATCTGCAAAGCGTGGCCACCCGCTTCCGCCTGTAGCGGGAAAGCCCATCCTCCCGGCTGCGTCCTCTTCCGGCGCGGCCGTTTGCTTGCTCGCGCCGCCGTGGCGCGCAACAAGCTGCCAACAATATTCATGCTCTTCGCTTATAATCGCGTCCATTTCCCACCACTCATCAAACCGAGCGTTCAATGGATCCGATCCTGCTGTTCCACTCCCTGATCATGGGCCTGGTCGAGGGCATCACCGAGTTCCTGCCCATTTCGTCCACCGGCCACCTGATCCTCACCGGCGATCTGCTGGGCTTCCTCGACAAGGAAAAGCGCGACGTCTACGAGATCTTTATCCAGCTGGGCGCGATGCTGGCGGTGGTGTGGGAATACCGGCGCAAGATAGGCCATACCGTGGCCGGCGCAATCCATCCCGGCGGCGAGCGCAACCTGCTGCTCGGCATCGTCATCGCCTTCATCCCCGCCGCCATCGCCGGCCTGCTGTTTTCCAAGCAGATCAAGGCGGTGCTGTTCAACCCGGTTTGCGTGGCCGTCGCCTTCATCGTCGGCGGCCTGATCATCCTGTGGGCGGAGAAGCGCGAGCACAAGGTCACGGTGGAGACCGTCGACGACCTGAGCCTGAAGGACGCGCTGAAAGTGGGCCTGTGCCAGTGCCTGGCGCTGATTCCGGGCACCAGCCGCTCCGGCGCCACCATCATCGGCGGCCTGTTCCTGGGCCTGTCGCGCAAGGCGGCGACCGAATTCTCGTTCTTCCTCGGCATCCCGACTCTGGGCGCCGCCTCGCTGTACAGCCTGATCAAGCACCGCGACGCGCTGAGCGCCGACGACATCGGCGTGTTCGCCGTCGGCTTCGCGGCGTCCTTCGTGTTCGCCTTCCTCGCCATCCGCGCGCTGCTGCGCTTCATCTCGACGCACAGCTTCGCGGTGTTCGCCTGGTACCGGATTGCCTTTGGCCTGATCGTGCTGGGCACTTGGTGGAGCGGCCTGGTCGAGTGGAGCGCCTGAGCGTCTGCAAACCCTCTCAGAAACGGCCGCTGACCGCCGCGCCGGCGTATTCCAGGCAATCCTCGACGCGCCGGCGCTGCGCCTCGCCCAATTCGTCCAAGGCGAAATAACGCCAGGCTGAATGCTCGACGCTCAGCCTGGGCTCCGCGTCCATCGGCGGTTCGCAGCGGAACACGAAAGCTTGCGAATTGTAGGCGCGGTGATAATAGACGCCGCTCAGGTAACGCGGCGCCACCTCCCATCCCAGCTCCTCCCGGCATTCGCGGACCACGCATTCATGAATGGTTTCGCCTGGCTCCAGCGCGCCTCCCGGCAGGCCCCAGGCCATATCGCCATAAGTCGCCTTCAGCAACAACACCCGCCCGGCCGGGTCGCAGATCACCGCATGGGCGCTGAGACGGAAGGTATCTTCAAACGCCATCGCCTATTGTTTCACCTGGCGGCTAACGCGCTCGAAGAATTCGTAAATGCCGGTCTCGCTCATCCTGCGGGCATCCGCCAGCTCGCCGGCGCGCGTCGCGTAGATCACCTTGTTGTCCGGCGACAGCACCACCGCGGCGGGAATGCCTTTGGCGATCGGATGGCCGTACTCGGCGTCAATGTCGAGGTTATGGTCGAAATTGCCGACATCCACCTTCACCACCTTGAACTCGCGCGCCAGCAGCTCGGCGCTCTTGCCGCTGTTCAGCGCCGCATCCAGCGCGCGGCAGTCCGGGCACCAGTTGGCGCCCAGAATCAGCAGCACCGGCTGACGGCCTTGCTGCGCGGCCTCCAGTGTCCGGCTCAATGCGGCCCTGGCGTCGGCCTTTTCGTCGTATGGCAGGTCGCCCGCCAGCGCGGCGGCGCTCGCGAGCAGCAGCGACAACACAATCAATAGTTTCTTCATGGAGCGGCTCCGGGATCAGGCCAGGCGGGGTTGGCACAATACTTCGGTTTTCACGGAATGGGCGATGAAGCATTCGGCATGGGCCGCATGATGCAGACGCTCCAGATCCTCTTGCGTCGGCAGCTTGTCGCCGGAAAAGGACGTTCTGGGCTGCAGCGTCACCCGGGACACCCAGGCCTTGCCGGCTTCGTTCTTGCCCATCTCGCCGACGGCGACGTCATGGTATTCGTCGACGCGGAAACCGGCGCGCGCGGCGATGTCCAGAAACCACAGCATGTGGCAGCTGGACAAGGACGCGATGAAGGCCTCCTCGGGATCCACCGCGGCCGGATCCGAGTAGGGCGGCGACACCACCTCCGGCGCCGAAGAGCCCGGCACCTCGGCGCCGCCGTCGAACCTCAACACATGCTTGCGGCTGTAGCGGCGATCAAGAAAATCCTGCCCGCCTCGCCTCCAGATCACTTCCGCCTGATGCTGCGCCATCGCGTGCGCTCCTTGTCCGGTTGGTCAACGCCGATGATAGCACGGCGATGACAAGGACATGGCAATGCTCAGCGGTAGCAGGATGGCCGCTGCGCGTCAGGGCCCCACACCTCGTCCTGCTCGGCGCGCCAGCGGCGCAACGCGGCTAGGTCCAGATCCGCCGACAACAACTGGGCTTGCTCACCGGCGACCGCCAGCAGATGGCCGCGGGCGTCGATCAGGCAGCTGGCGCCGTCGTATTGCGGCGCCGGGTAATTGCACAGCGCCACGGCGAAACGGTTTTCCAGCGCCCGGCCGCGCAGCTGCTGCAGGCGGACATCGCCCAGCTCGTCATCTTCGCGCATCGGGCAGGCATTCGGGACCAGCGCCAGTTCGGCGCCCTGCCGCATCAGACTGCGGCCGGACTCGGGAAACTCGCGGTCGAAACAGATCATCGCGCCGATGCGCACGGTTTCGCCGCCCAGCGCGACATCGGCGCAGACAAAGCCGTCGCCGCCTTGCAGCGCGGTTTCGGTGCCGTCGGTGAAATCGCAGATGTGGACCTTGTCGTATTGCAACGCCACCGCGCCATCGGCGCCGTACAGGCGCAGCCGATTGCGCAGCGCGCCATCGCGGCTGGCGAGATAAGTGAAGGCGATGGCCAGCCCCAAGCCGGCGGCCAACTGGGATATTTCGGCCAACATCGGCTCATCGTCGTCCCAGGCATGGGCGGCGTTCATCCGCTCCGGCGCGTAGCCGGTGGACCACATCTCGGGCAACAGCAGCAGATGCGCGCCGTCCACCGCCGCTGCCGCGCCCCACTGCCGCAGCGGCAGGCGGCGGGATGGATCGTCCGGCGCGGGCTGCTGCGCCAGGGCTAGGCGAATCACGCTCATGCCAGCGCGATCCGCACGTAGATGGGCTGGTATGGCGCGTCCTGGCTGACCTTGACCATGCCCTCCTTCACCAGTTCCAGCACGGCGATGAAGTTCACCACCAGGTGGGCGACGCCCTTGTCGACGTCGAACAGCTCCTCGAACGGCACATACTCCTTGCCGTCCAGGTAGCGCAGGATCCAGCTCATCTGCTCGCGCACCGACAGCTCGTCCTTCTCCACCTTGTGGTGGCGGCGGTGCTTGGCGCGCGACAGAATCGCCATCCAGGCTTGGCGCAGGTCGGCGGCGCCCACGTCCGGCAGCCGCTGCTCGGCCGACTGCTCGATCAGCACCGCCAGCCAGGCGAAGTCGCGCTCCGCCTGCGGAATCTTGTCCAGCTCCAGCGCGGCCAGCTTCATCTGCTCGTACTCCAGCAACCGGCGCACCAGCTCGGCGCGCGGGTCGTCCGGCTCGCCGTCCTCGTCCAGCTGCGGCCGCGGCAGCAGCAGCCGCGACTTGATCTCGATCAGCAGCGCCGCCATCAGCAGATATTCGGCCGCCAGCTCCAGCCGGCCATGCTTCATCGCATCGATGTAGGACATGTACTGGGCGGTGATTTCGGCCATCGGGATGTTGAGCACATCCAGATTCTGCTTGCGGATCAGGTAGAGCAGCAGGTCGAGCGGGCCTTCAAAGCTCTCCAGAATCACCTGCAGCGCGTCGGGGGGAATGAACAGGTCCTGCGGCGCTTCCAGCACCGGCTGGCCGAACACGTGCGCGATCGGCACGCTGGGCGGCAGCTCGGGCGAGGTCAGCTGGAAATCCGGCGCGGGGGAGTCGGGGGCATTCAAGGGTGCGTCGCTCATGGCGACAAGGATACCAGCAAGCGGATGCGCGCCGGTTGAACTTTTGCCCGCTGCGGCGCACAAACCGGTTTCGACAGTGGGAGTCACGCCAGCGTGTCGCTACATCCATTGCCTGTTTTGCTCAGCCTGCTATGCCTGCCGCTTTCCGCCTGCGGCCTGGACGGCGACGGCGCGTCCCGCGCATCCGAACCGCGCCGTCTCTCGGCCAGTTCCGATCATTTCTGGCGCAAGCGCGAGATCGAGGAAGTCAGCCGCCGCATCATAGAAAAAGAGCTGGGCTATCCGGAAACCACCCGGCTGGTCGCCCAGGAAGACGGCAGCGGCTCGGGACAATACCGCTTCCGCCTGTCCGGCACCGCCCGCAGCGGCTGGAAAACCCACCCCGTCACCTTCAGCGTGGCCGGCGACCTGTCCAGCGGCCGCGTGCTCAGCATCCATTGCCACGCCGGCGAAGCCGGCCGGCAGGCCTGTTATCCGCCCAGGCACCTGGCGGCCTGGTCCTGACCTCAGGCCGGCTCGCCGGCCTGCGGCGCGTCCACCGCGTCCTCCAGCCGAATCTCCATCAACTGGCAACTGCCGGTCTGCTGCAGCAGGCGCTGCGCCCGGACCAGCCATTCGCCGCCGTCGGCCCGCAGTTGGAACGGCCGCAGCGCCTGGTACTGCCGCCCCGGCAGCACCAGCACCCCGCGATGGCGGAACTGGCGCTCGGCCTGCAGCAGCAGGCCCGGCTCCAGCGGCGCGCCAGGGTGGCTGGTCACCGCGCAAGCTCCAACCGCCTGGGGCCGCTTGCCGACGAACTCCACCCCGCACTCCGCCGGCGCGTCGCCGCCGGGCAGGCTGATCCATCTCACCAAGCCCAGCTGCCATTCGAAGCCGCGCCGCTTCAGCATCACCAGCGCGCCGGCCTGCAGCAGTCCCGGCGGACAGTCGCCGTAAAGGCGCATGCCCGACGGGCTGAGATTGCCCAACAGCAGCTCTCCGGCTTCCACGCCGTCCGGCAGGCGCCCTTCTTCGGCCAGCCGCCAGCAGGCGTCGAAACCGCCGACCACCGCCACCCGCTGGCCGTTGCGCTGATTGCGCCGCAGATGGCGGCGCCGCGGCGGCCGGCTCCACTCTTGTTCCAAACGTCCCAGCAACTGCCACTGCGCGGCGGAGAATTCGTCGGCGCGCGCGTGGGCGGCCGCCCGCAGGCGGCGGGCCACGTCGGCGGCGTCCACCCGCCAGTAGCCGCCGGCGGCCTCAGCCGCGGCGATGGCGGCGAAGCGGCCCGGGCTGTCCGCCTCGGCCGACACCAGCCAGCCCTCCACCTCGGCGCCGCTCTTGGGCGGCCCCTCCAGGCGCAGCGCCTGGCCATGGCCGGCGATCCAGTCCAGCAGCAGCGATTGCCGCGCCGGATCCAGCCGGTTGCTGGAAGTGATGCCCAGCAGCAGCATCTGCCGGTAGCCGGCGCCCAGCGCTGGCTGGCCGTCGATGGCGACTCGGCCCTCCCAGCCCCGGCGGCGCGCTTCGGCGAACAGCTGGTGGCTGTCCTGCCAGAAGCCGGGAAACAGCGGCGCGTATCCCAGCGCGTGGCCGCGCTGCAGCTGCCAGGCGCTGCCCAGCGCCAACCCCAGCGCCTGGCGCAGCAAGCCGCCGTCGCTGAAGCGGCCGGCGCGGCGCGCGGCGCAGGCCTGGGCCAGCAGCTTGCACGCCTCGTGCAGCTCGCGCCACAAGCCGCGCAAGGCGCGGTCGCTCTCCTTTCCCGCGCCGCGCCACATCAGCGGCAGGCAGGCCTCGAACAGCGCCCTGAGCGCGTGCAGCCTGTCAGCCAGGCTCAGCGGCTGCTCGTCCAGCCGCCTCAGAGGACGGCGCAGCCTGTCGACATGCGCTTCGGCCGGCAAGCCGGGCTGCCATCGCAAGGCTTGTTGCAGCGCCTGCCGGTCCAAGGCTTGCGGCTCGCCCGCCGGCAAAGTGTGGGATACGGTGAGTCTCAACATGATGACAATGACAAAGCTTCCGGGATCGGCATCTTAGCCTTCGCGCCGCCGGCCCGCGATCACGCGGTGCCGGCAATATTGCCAATCGCGGCCAGGATGTCGGCGCTGCCGCAGACGCGGCAGTACTCGCCGTCCAGATTGGCCAGGCTCATCGCGTGCACCTCGTCGGCGCCGCGATGGCGGCCGCGCCAGTCGGTCTTGTCGAAAGCGAAGCAGCCGTCCTCCGCCAGCCAGGCGGAAAAGCCCAGGTTGCCGGCCATCCGCGCGGTCGCCTCCACCGAGTTGCTGGTGCTGGCGCCCGCCAGCACCAGCTCCAGCCAGCCGTTGCCGCGCAGCCAAGCCTCCAGAGCGGTGCCGATGAAGGCGCTGTTGGTCTGCTTGGCGATCACCGTCTCGCCGGGCAGCGGCGCGACCTCCGGCTTGAACGCATGGCCGGGCTGGCCCGGCCGGTAAGTGGAATCCGGCTCGACCGAGTCATGGCGGATATGGATCAACGGCAAGCCGCGCTCGCGCCACGCCGCCAGCAAGCCGGCGCACACTCGCTCCGCCTGGGGGTTGTTGCGCGGGCCCCAGCCGGGATGGTCGACCGCCTGCTGCATGTCGATCAGCAGCAACAGCGGCGTGGAAGTGGCGAATCGCAGCGGCGCGGCCATGGCTCTGCCCTAGAATGAAAACGGCATGATGCCACGCGCCGGAAAGCTGCGCACTACCGGTTCAGGACTCCCAGTATTCGCCGGGCAGATAGTCGCTGAAATACCATTGCTGGCCTTCCAGGTCGCGCGCCAGATAGCCGAGGGCGCCGTAGTCCTCGCCTTTCAGCGCTTGCACGATCTCGGCGCCCTGCGCCCTAGCCCTCTCGTAGTGCGCGACCGGGTCTTCCACGTAAACGCACAAGGCCTGAGCCAGGCCGGGCAGGCCGCCCGCGCCGATCCACCGCTGCTCCAGCTTGGGGCTGGACACCATGATCACCGCATTGCCCAGACTCAGCTCCGAGTGATGCACGCGGCCATCCTCGATCACCGCGAAACGGCGCTGGAAGCCGAACACCCGCTCCAGCCATTCCATCGCCGCCTCTGCGTCGTCGAAGCACAGGCAGGGATATACGCCCGGCAACGCTCTCGCTTCGCCCATCGCCTTCTCCTGCTTCCATTGCGGAGAATCCCATATTAGGACAATGGCAATAAAAAAACCGCCCTGCGAAAGGGCGGTTCATTTTCGGAATCTACGCGGACGGGCTCAGGCCGACAGCTCCAGCATCAGCTTGTTGATGCGCTTGACGAAGGAGGCCGGGTCTTCCAGCTTGCCGCCTTCGGCCAGCAGCGCCTGGTCGTACAGCACCTGGGCCAGATCGGCGGCGCGAGCCTCGTCGGCTTCGCCGGCCAGCTTTTTCACCAGCACATGCTCCGGATTGATCTCCAGCGTCGGCTTGCTGCCCTCCACCTTCTGGCCGGCAGCCTTCAGCATCCGCTCCAGGTGGGCGCTCATGTCGTGCTCGCCCGCCACTAGGCAGGCGGGGCTTTCGGTCAGACGGGCGGTGGCGCGCACTTCCTTCACCTGCTCGCCCAGCGCCTTCAGCACTTTTTCCACCACTGGCTTGGATGCCTCTTCCACCTGCTTCTGCGCTTCCTTGTCGGCCTCATCCTCCAGCGCGCCCAGATCCAGCGCGCCCTTGGCGACCGATTGCAGCGCCTTGCCGTCGAATTCGAACAGCGAGCCGGTGACCCACTCGTCGACGCGGTCGGTCAAGAGCAGCACTTCCACGCCCTTCTTCTTGAACACTTCCAGGTGCGGACTGTTCTTGGCGGCGGCCAGCGTGTCGGCGGTGATGTAGTAGATCTTGTCCTGGCCTTCCTTCATCCGGCCGATGTAGTCGGCCAGCGATACGGTCGGTTCCGCGCCTTCGGACGCGGTGGAGACGAAGCGCAGCAACTTGGCGATGCGTTCCTTGTTGGCGAAGTCCTCGCCCACGCCCTCCTTCAGCACCTGGCCGAATTCCTTCCAGAAGGCGGCGTACTTCTCCGGCTGGTTGGCCGACAGGTCTTCCAGCAGGCCCAGCACCTTCTTCACGCAGCCGGCGCGGATGGCGTCGATGTCCTTGCTTTCCTGCAGGATCTCGCGCGACACGTTCAGCGGCAGGTCGTTGCTGTCGATGACGCCGCGCACGAAGCGCAGGTAGTGCGGCATCAGCTTCTCGGTGTCTTCCATGATGAAGACGCGGCGCACGTACAGTTTCACGCCCTGCTTGCGCTCGCGGTCGTACAGGTCGAACGGCGCGCGCGACGGGATGTACAACAGCTCGGTGTACTCCTGGCGGCCTTCGACGCGGGCGTGGCTCCAGGCCAGCGGGTCGGTGAAGTCGTGGGCGACGTGCTTGTAGAATTCCTGGTACTGCTCGTCGCTGATGTCGTTCTTGGAACGGGTCCACAGCGCGGAGGCGGAGTTGACCGCTTCCATGTCGTCGCTGACGATCACTTCGCCGTTTTCGCCGTAGCTGTTGCCCTTCTTCATCTCGATCGGGATGGAGATGTGGTCGGAGTACTTGCGGACGATGCCTTTCAGCTTCCAGTCGTTCAGCAGTTCGTCCTCGCCCTCTTTCAGGTGCAGGACGATCTCGGTGCCGCGCTCGGCTTTTTCCACGGTTTCCAGCGTGTACTCGCCCTCGCCCTGCGACTCCCAGCGCACCGCTTCGGCCTCGCCGGCGCGGCGGGTGGTCAGCGTCACTTTGTCGGCGACGATGAAGGCGGAGTAGAAGCCGACGCCGAACTGGCCGATCAAGTGAGCATCCTTCTTCTCGTCGCCGGAAAGCTGCTCGAAGAAAGTCTTGGTGCCGGACTTGGCGATGGTGCCGATGTGGGACACCACCTCGTCGCGGCTCATGCCGATGCCGTTGTCGGCGATGGTGATGGTGCGGGCGTCCTTGTCGAAGGCGATGCGGATCTTCAGCTCGGGATCGTTCTCGAACAGCTCCGGCTTGGCCAGGCCCTCGAAGCGCAGCTTGTCGGCGGCGTCGGACGCATTGGAGATCAGCTCACGCAGGAAGATTTCCTTGTTGGAATACAAGGAGTGGATCATCAGCTTCAGCAGCTGTTTGACTTCGGTCTGAAAACCCAGGGTTTCTTTCTGTGCACTCATGGTCGTCAATGTTATTGAGGTTGGCGATAGCGGGCAGATGGCGGCTGTCAGCCGCATTTCAAGTAGCCGGAATGCAAAAAGCCCTGTCGGGCGACAGGGCTTTCTTCCTCAATGCAAAACCGATCAGGACTCGGCCTGGCCATCCTGCTGCGGCGCGGCTTCCGCCACGGCGGGAACCGCGTCGACCGCTGCCGGAGCGGCGGCCTCGACCGGCGCCGTCTCGGCTTCGGCGGCCGGCGCGTTCTTCGGCTGCATCTGCAGCTCGGCGGCGCGCTTCTCCTCGGCGCTCACCTCGCCTTGCGGCTTGCCGTTCAGGTCGAAACGCTTGCCGCCGCGGGCCAGCGACTTCAGGTAGCGCGGCTTGCGGCAATGGTTGGCCACCACGCGGGAAATCAGGGCCGGATCGAACTGCGACAACGCCGCGATCAGGCTCTCGTGAATGCCGAGCGCCAACGGCCGGAACTGGCGAAACACGTCAAACTTGCCGTAGATGTGGTCCGCGATCATCTCGGTCTGCTTTTTCTTGGACAAGCTTTGGACTGCAGACTTGAGAGCAGCACCGAGTGCCGTTTCAGTATTTGGCTTCATGAACTTCAATCTAGATCCGTTGATGCAAAGACAGCGCATGCTGCCCAATCAAGAGGCGTGGTGCAACCGGCCACTTGTCCAGTTAGACGACGGCGTCGCCAGGATGTGAATTTTAATCCAGCAAAATGAACGCCGCCATCTGCCCGCATAGGGACAAAACGGTTTCCGCGGCTGGATTGCTGATGGTGCCCCGGGCCGGGGTCGAACCGGCACAGCCGAAGCCGAGGGATTTTAAGTCCCTTGTGTCTACCAATTTCACCACCGGGGCAGCAGCAAAGCGGGCAATTGTAGCCCAGCGCAACGCGGGCTGACAATGCATTTTAAATATCGCATCCCAGGCAGCGCAGGATGATCGTCCGCCGCGTGCGAATCGACCGAATTATTCAGCCTATTTCGTCTTGATATGATTTAGCAGCGCGTTTCATCAGCGGCAACGATTTGATTTTAAAGCATTGCCTGCCAATGAGACGCTGCACTTTAACGGCAATGGCCAGAGCTGTCAACGCCGCGGCTGGCAAATGCCAATCGGCCGCGATGCGCCGCGCATAAAATCATCTCGATTAACAAGGGATAATATGCGAATGACGGCTAAATAGCTGTTTTTCCGCTCAGCGTCTTAGGCATATGGGCGTTATCAATAACTACCCGATAAAAATGTCCGGCAATGCCTATCAAATACTGACGAATTTCACCACACTTCCACATTGAATCATTATCAATATATTTACTCGCCTCCTTATTCAATTCAGCCGGGACGATACCGCCTGAGCGCCTGGGCCGGCTGCGCCACCCCATTCCCGCTTCCGGCATGTCCCCGCCCCTCCTCCGCGAACTGCGCCCGCGCGCGGCGCCTAGCTCGTCCCGCCACTGACATGGTTCCCCTGCCGGCCTGCTCCAGCCGCTTTCTAAACTGGCCGTCATCACAGCAGCGCGCCGGCCACGCCGGCCCGCATCCATTCACGGAGAAACCACATGCAAGCATTGGGCAAGGGCGCGCACGGCCAGGAGGTGCGGGAATTGCAGATCCGTCTCAACAGCCAGGGCTCCAGGCTGGAGGTGGATGGATGGTATGGAGCGGCCACGGAGCAGGCGGTGGCCCGGCTGCAGCGCCGCGCCGGCCTGGTGGTCAACGGCGTGGCCGGCGACGCCACGCTGGCGGCGCTGCGCGGCCAGCGCGATCCGCGCCGGCTGCGCGAGGCGGATCTGCTCGATGCCGCCAACCGCCTGCGCCTGCCGCCCCCTTGCCTGAAGGCCTTCTGCGAGGCCGAGGCGGAAGATGGCGGCTTCCTGCCCGACGGCAGCGCGCGCATCCTGCTGGAGCGCCATATCGCCTACCGCCAGACCTTGAAGGCGGGCCTGGACGCCAACCGCATCGCCAGCCGCCATCCAGAGCTGTGCAAGCCCATTCGCGGCGGCTACCAAAGCCCGTCCGCGGAATGGGAGCGCTTCCGGCGGCTGGCCGCGGTGGCGGGAGAGACCGTCGCCGTCGAATCTTGCCTCTGGGGACTGTACCGCTTGCCGGGCTACCTCTGGCAAGAGCTGGGCTATGCCGACGCCCGCTCGTTCCGGGCGGAAATGGAGCGGGACGAGACCCGCCAGCTGGACGGCCTAGTCCGGCTGCTCAGCGCGCGCCCCGCCTTGCTGCAGACCCTGCGCGAACGCCGCTGGCGCGCGGCGGCGCGCATTCGGCAGGGCCCCGCCTGGCTGGACAGCCTGTACGACGCCCGCCTGGCCGCCGCCCATGAGCGGGCGAAGAGGCTGGCATGACGCGGCACGCCCCGCTCCGGCTCGCCGCCGCCGCGCTCGCCTTGCTGTTTCCGCTGCAGCTGCTGGACCTGCAGTTCGGCCGCAGCGCGGCGCTGCAAGCCCAAGTCGCGCAATTGCAGCTGCGCGAACAGCAGTTGCTGACCGTCAACCAGCAACAGGCGCAGCAACTGGCCATCCAGGATCTGGACCTGAAACTGCTGGCGTCGGCTCAACGCGAACTGGCCGGCGAAATCCGCCGCCAGCTGCGGTCGCGGCGTTGAATCACGCCTCCTCCGCGCGCAGCAGGCTGGACGGCTGGTGCCCCAACACCCGCAGGAAGCTGCGGCGCATGCGCTCCGCGTCGCCGAAGCCGCTCAGCCGGGCCACCTTCTGAATCGAGCGTTCGCCGCTTTCCAGCGCGGCGCGCGCGGCCTCCACCCTCAGTTGCTCCACCGCCTTGGCCGGCGGCATGCCCACCTCGGCCTGGAACAGCCGCGAGAAATGGCGCGGGCTCAGGCAGCAAAACCCAGCCAGCGACTCCACGTCCCAAGCCGCGTCCAAGCTCCGCCGCACCTGGTCCAGCAAAGCCGCGAAGCGGCCGTCCGGCCGCTGCATCTCCAGCAGCGACGAAAACTGCGACTGCCCGCCCGGACGGCGGTAATACACCACCAGCCGCTGCGCGCAACGCCGGGCGATCTCCTCGCCCATGTCTTCCGCCACCAAGGCCAGCGCCACGTCGATGCCGGCGCTGACCCCGGCCGCGGTCCAGATGTTGCCCTGGCGGATGTAGATGCGGTCGGTATCCAGCGCCACCGCCGGATAGCGGCGGGAGAACTCGCCGCTGTGCGCCCAATGGGTGGTCGCGCGCCGGCCATCCAGCAAGCCGGCCTCCGCCAGCAGGAAAGCGCCGGTGCAAACGCTGACCACGCGCCGGGAGGCCGATGCGCAACGCCGCAGGTAAGCCAGCGTCTCCCCGCAGCCCAGCGCGGAAGGCGCGCCCTCTCCGCCAGCCACCAGCGCCGTGTCCGGCGACGGCATCGCGGACAGCGGCCGGCTGTCCAGCGCGATGCCTGAGGAGCTGCGCGCCGCACCGCCGGCCACGGTCAGCGGCGTCAGCCGGTACGCGCCCGGCCGATAGCGCAGCGCGCATTCGAAAACGGAGATCGGCCCCGCCGCGTCCAGTAGCTGAAAACCGTCGAACAGCAGAATGGCGATGTCTCGCGTCATGGCATGAAAAGTTGGAATTTAGTCATTTTCGCCAAAGCATAGCCGGCCGATGATTGCGGGGTCAATCACCGCCGGGAGGCATCATGAACCACCCCTATACCATTGTTTTCGCGCTGTATCCGGGCGTCACCCAGCTGGACTTCACCGGCCCGCTGGAATTCCTGAGCAAACTCCCCCGGGCCCGCTGCGTGCTGGCTTCCAGCCGGGGCGGCGACATCCGCGCCGACGGCGGCGTCGTCTTCTCCGGCATCGCCCGGCTGGCCGACATCGAACGCTGTGACCTGCTGTGCGTCCCCGGCGGACTGGGCACCATGGAAGCGATGGAGGATGCCGAGCTGCTGGAACAGCTGCGCCGCCTCGCCGCCGGCGCCGATTACCTCAGCTCGGTCTGCACCGGATCGTTGCTGCTTGGCGCGGCGGGCTTGCTCAAAGGCCGCCGCGCCGCCTGCCACTGGGCCTGGCTGGACAGCCTGGCAGCCTTCGGCGCCCATCCCTGCCCGGATCGGGTGGTGGTGGACGGAAAACTGTTCAGCGGCGGCGGCGTCACCGCCGGCATCGACATGGCGCTGACGCTGATGGCGGAAATCGCCGGCCCCGAGTTCGCGCAGACGGTGCAGCTGACGCTGGAATACGCGCCGGCGCCGCCGTTCGCCTCGGGCCGGCCGGAACTGGCCAGCCCGGAAGTGCTGGCCGCGGCGCGGCGGCGCATCGACCAGGTCCGCGATCGGCGCGAAGAAGCGGTGATACGCGCCGCCTCGAACCTGTGAAAGAGGAAAAACTGTCCAAGAGGCTGACCGACGCCGCCGCGCCAGCGGCTACACCTAGAGCATGAAGCCCCATCCCGGCGCGGATTCCCGGCATCCCGGCGCGATCCGCGCTCCTCCAGCCGAGGTGAATGATGAGCCTGTATGCCGAACTGGTCAGACACGCCGCGGACCAATACCGCTCCCAGCTGGACATGCTCTACGCGCGGCAGCACATCATCCAGCAGGCGGACCGGATCGCCGGCCTGCTGAGCAAGGCCGGCCTTCCCGCCCGGGCGCAGGCCGACGCGCAATTCATGCCCTATGTCGAGCTGTCGCTGGCGGCGGAGCTGCAAAGCATGCGGCAAGCCGTGCTGAGCTATGTCTGCAATGTGCTGGAATGCCATCTGGAGGGCGGCGCGAGCCTCGGCGGCGACTGTTACCGGATACTGCCGGCCGCGGATTCGCCGGAGCAGATCCGACTGACGCTGGTGGTGACCGGCGGCTGATCCGGCAGCGGCGGGCGCCTCGCCCGCCGCGTTCCTGCCGCGCGTCAGAGCGTCTGGAAGTAGAGGCGGTAGTCGCCCTGCCCGAACAGCATGGCCATGCTGGTCAGGTTGCTGTTGGCCGGGATGTCCGCCAGATTCAGCACCGGGATCGAATCGAAGCCGTACTCGTACTGATTCGTTTGCCGGTTGTAGGCGAACTGATAGAAAGTATCGACGCTGCCCACCTTGAACGCGTACAGACGGTAGGCGCTGCCGTCGAACAGCATGGACCAGCGATGCCAGTCGGTATCGCTCGGGGCCTTCGCCACATTGAGCGTGGGAATCGAGTTGTAGCCGTATTCATAGCGGCTGGTTTCCCGATTGAAGCCGAACTGGTACAGCACCGTCGGTGCGCCCAGCCGGCGCAGGTACAGCCGGTAGGTCTTGGTGCCGCTGTCGTACAGCATCGCCAGGCTGCTGGCGTCGGCATCGGCCGGCGCGCCGGTGATCTGCAGCTCCTTGATCGAGTTGTAGCCGAACTCGTACGCCCCGCTCGCGGGGTTGAACGCCGCCTGGTAAAGCGTGTTGGCGCTGCTGCCCTTGAAGAAATACATCCGGTAATACTCGCCGTCGTTCAGCATCGCCCAGCGCAGCCAATTGGTATCGGCGGGCATGTTGACGACGGGCATGTTGGGAATGGATCCGCCATAGGCGAATTTATAGGTGCTGGTGCCGGGGACGTAAGCGAACTGGTTGACCGAGGCCATGGCGTTTTCCTCCTGAGGTTGCACTGCCGCGAACCCGCCGCTGCGGCGGGTGCCGGAACTCCCCCTCGGCGCGATAAACCCATTCGGCGCAGGATGCCGGACAAGAGGCCGGCGATGCTTCGGCATGCCGGCCTGATTAACCCAAACGATGACTATCTTTGTATGGAAAAATTATAAGCGCATCAAATTCGGCCAGACCTGATCAAAAGAACAGTCAAAATCACGGCCAACAAGCAGCCGCCGGCTTACTGCCCGCCGGTATGCGCCAGCGACGCATCCAGCGCCGACAAGATCCGATAAGCCGCCCGGACGCGTTCGGCATTGGGATAATTGCGATTGGCCAGCATCACGATGCCCACCTTGCGCGCCGGCACGAACAGCACGTAAGCGCCGAAACCATTGGTGGAGCCGGTCTTGTTCAGCAGCATGTCCGCGCCCGCCTGGCGAGGCGGATTCAGCCACGCCACCTGCTGCGGCTGGAATGCGATCTCGTTGGAATTGCCCGCCAGCAAACGCTCAAGGCTGAGCGGGTAGCGATAGCTTTCCCACCCCAGACCCTGATGCAGATCGCCGACCCGGTAATAAACGGCATGGCTGGCATCCATCGCCCGCCGCAACGCCGGCTCCTTGCCGCCGGACATGTTGATCGCCAGGTATTTCAGCATGTCGGCCGCGCTGGACTTGATGCCGTAGGCTTCCGCGTCGAGCGCTCCCGGCCCTACCCGCACCGGCTTGCCCGCCTTGGAATAGCCCCAGGCGTAGCGCGATTGCTCCGCCGCCGGAACGTGGATGAAGGTATGGTTCAAACCCAGCTTGGGCAACAGCCCCCGCTCCATCGCCTCATCGAAAGGCTGGCCCAGGCTGCGGGCGGCAAGATGTCCGAACAGGCCGATGCTGGGATTGGAGTACAAGCGCCTCGCGCCCGGCGCGTAACCCGGCTTCCAAGCGCTGTAATAGTCCAGCATCGACGATTGATCGGCGACCGCGTCCGGAAACTGCAGCGGCAGGCCGCCGGCGCTGTAAGTGGCGAGTTGCAGCAAGGAAATGCGGTCGAAAGCGCTGCCCTTGAGCTCGGGCTGATAGCGGCTGGCCTTGTCGCCCAGCGACAGCTTGCCCTGCGCCAGCGCGTAGCCGCCCAGGATGCCGGTGAAGGTCTTGCTGATCGAGCCCAGCTCGAACAGGGTGTCCTGGGTCACGGCCTGGCCGCTCTCCCTGGAGGCGACGCCGTAGTTGAAGTAGCGGGCTTCGCCATTGACCAGCACCGCCACCGCCATGCCGGGAATGTCGTTGGCCTTCATCAACGGCGGAATGGTCGCTTCCACCGCCTTGCCGAGGTCGGCGCGGCCATCATTGGCGGCCAAAGCCGCGGCCGGGACAAGGGAAAGGCAGCCGAGCACGCCTGCCAAGGTTCGAAACTTCAGGGATCGCATCATCGCGGAACTCCGGTGCGGGGACATGGCGGCCGACGCGGCCTCTCCGCGCGGCGCTTGGTCCCGATTGGGAAAGCCCCGCCAAGTTACAAACCGCGGCGGCCAGCGTAAACCGAGAGAAACGTAACATCCGTAACCGTTAATGGACTGTAAACAAAAATGCCGGCATTGGCCGCCTCCCCCTCAGGGGTGGCCGGCCTCCTCATCCTCGGGCACCCGCCCGGCATACTTGCTCAGCAGCGCGTCCAGAATCGCCGACGACTCCGCGTCCGGCTCTCCGTCATAGCGGGCGGGCCGGAAGTGCATCTGGAATGCCGCGATGACGGCGCGCGTTTCGGCATCCCACGTCCCGCTTTCCGGCGCATCGTAGCCGTAGGCCGCCAGACGCCTCTGCCAATCCGACGCGTCCGTCGGCAGCCGGCGGGACAGGAAACGGCGGACATCGCCGTCATCGGGCCAGGCGCCGACGCCAAACTCCCGATACAGCCGCTCCCAGGGAAACCTCGGCCCCGGATCCACCTTGCGGCCCGGCGAAATGTCGGCATGCCCGACGACATTGCGCGGCGGAATGCGGTGGCGGGCGACGATGTCGGCGGCCAGCTTGCCCACCACGGCGATCTGGGCGTCGTCGAACGCCACCCAGTCCCGCGACATGGGCGGCCAGTCGTCCTGCTGCGGCGACGGATAGCCGCGATTGACGATCTCCACGCCTATCGAGCTGCCGTTCACATAACGCTCGCCGCGCCAATAGCTGTCGCCGGCGTGCCAGGCCCGCCTCTTCTCCGGCACCAGTCTCAGAACCGCGGGCTTCGCGGCCAGGGTTGCGGCATCCGGCACCAGGTAATGGGCGCTGGCCCGGTACTTCGCGTCCGTCAGCAGCTTGAGCGAAGCCGCGAAGTCTTCCGCCGTATAGTGGAGCACCAGGGTGCGGACGCGGGAGTCCTGGTTGGCCGACGCATGCGATTCATCGATCCAGAGCGCCATCGTTTCGCCCTGCGCCTTGACGGCCGGAGCCGCCAGCAACGCGCTACCCGCGGCGATCATTCCGGTCCGGCACAAAAACTGTCTGCGATTCGCCATTCTCTTCCCTTCCGCCATCCGGCGTGTAATGCGATATATCCAGTCCAATCAGACCGCCCGCTCGGCGTGGAAATCCCGATCCAGCGGCGCGCGGCTTATCGCCTGGGCTGCTGATTAATGATGAAAAGAAAAAAACCATCGCGCCGGACGATGCCAAGTTTACGGGACGAAAAAGAAAAACCCCGTAAGTCTTTGACTTACGGGGTTTTATTTGGAGGCGGGGGTCGGAATCGAACCGGCGTAGACGGATTTGCAATCCGCTGCATAACCACTTTGCTACCCCGCCGTTAACCGGCGAATCGACCAGATTATATCTGATCAATCTGAATTTTGGAGCGGGAAACGAGGCTCGAACTCGCGACCTCAACCTTGGCAAGGTTGCGCTCTACCAACTGAGCTATTCCCGCAATGCAAATTGTTTCAAGTCTGATGCTGGAGCGGGAAACGAGGCTCGAACTCGCGACCTCAACCTTGGCAAGGTTGCGCTCTACCAACTGAGCTATTCCCGCATCACAAATTGTTTCAGCTACTGGAGCGGGAAACGAGGCTCGAACTCGCGACCTCAACCTTGGCAAGGTTGCGCTCTACCAACTGAGCTATTCCCGCATCACAAATTGTTTCAGGCTACTGGAGCGGGAAACGAGGCTCGAACTCGCGACCTCAACCTTGGCAAGGTTGCGCTCTACCAACTGAGCTATTCCCGCGCTGCGTAACTTGCTACAACGCTTTGCTTGATCTCGCTGCTGCCTTCGTCAGCGGCGGCGAGAGACTGCGAATTATAGAGATTTGCTTGAGGCTGTCAACACTCAAACGTCTATTTTTTTACCCGCAAACTCTTTTGCCGCCATCTGCAGGTAATAAACCATTGACCACAAAGTCAATATGACGGCGACGTACATCGAAAAATTTCCCAAGCCGCGAGCATCCAGCCCCGGCAACAGCTCGCCGTCGTACAGCAGCAGCGTGATCGCCAGCATTTGGGCGGCGGTTTTCAGCTTGCCGATATAGGCGACGGCCACGCTGCTGCGGCTGCCCATGCCGGCCATCCACTCGCGCAGCGCCGAAATGGTGATCTCGCGGCCGATGATGATCATCGCCATCCAGCCCTCGGCGCGGCCCATCTGCACCAGCAGGATCAGCGCGGCGGCGACGATCAGCTTGTCAGCCACCGGATCGAGGAAGGCGCCGAAAGCCGAGGTCTGCCCCAGCTTGCGCGCCAGATAGCCGTCCAGCCAGTCGGTGGCGGCCGCCAATGCGAAAATGCCGGCCCCCACGATATTGCGGCTGTGCAGCAGCAGAATGGAGTCCGGCAGGAAGAACACCGCCACGCAGATGGGGATCAGGGCGACCCTGAGCCAAGTCAGTAATATCGGCAAATTGAAGGGCATTGGTCTTGGTCTTGTCGCTTCAGGCTCGTCAACAACGCCGGCCGGCGCCCCGAGCCTGGATCAGGGACGCCCGCCGTTTTCAATCGTCAATGCAGCGCATTGTAAATCTTTTCCGCCAGCGTCTGGCTGATGCCGTCCACTTGCGCCAGATCCTCCATGCTGGCCGCCGCCACGCCGCGCAATCCGCCAAAGCGGGTCAGCAGCTGCTGGCGCCGCTTGGCGCCGATGCCGGGAATCTCCTCCAGCGTCGACGCGGTGCGCGCCTTGGCCCGGCGCGCGCGGTGGCCGGTGATGGCGAAGCGGTGCGCCTCGTCCCGCACGGTCTGGATCAGGTGCAGCGCCGGATGATCCTGGCGCAATTGTAGCGTCTTTTCCAGGTAAGGCAGGATCAGCGTTTCCAGGCCGGGTTTGCGCTCCTCGCCCTTGGCAATGCCGACGATGGGCAAATTCAGCCCCAGTTCGCCCATCACCTCCAGCGCCACGCCCACCTGGCCCTTGCCGCCGTCGATGAACACCGCGTCCGGCAGCCGGCCCTCGCCTTCCGCCAGTTTGCCGTAGCGGCGTGACAGAACTTCGCGCATCGCGGCGTAATCGTCGCCGGGCGAAGCGGTGGTGATGTTGAAGCGGCGGTACTCGGTGGGTTGCATCGCGCCCTTGTCGTACACCACGCAGGAGGCCACCGTCGCCTCGCCCATGGTGTGGCTGATGTCGAAGCACTCGAAACGGCCCGCGTCCTCCAGTTCCAGCACCTCGTTCAACTGCGCCAGACGCTGGGTCTGGGTGGCCTTGCTGCCCAGCTTCTGCTGGATGGCGAGGTCGGCGTTCTTTTCCGCCATCTCCAGCCACACCCGGCGCTCGCCTATCGGATTGCCGACGATGTAGACCTTGCGGCCGGCGCGGGTCTGCAGGAAGGACTGCAAGGCATCGTCCAGCTCGCCGTTGACCACCAGCGCGGCCGGCACCGCCGCGTGCTGGTAATGCTGGGCGACGAAGGCCTGCAGGATTTCCTCGGCGGTGTCGGCCTCGCCGCCGACCGGGAAGTGGCTCTTGTCCCCCAGGTGGCGGCCGCCGCGTATCATCACCAGGTTGACGCAGGGCATGCCGTCGCTCACCCGCGCCGCCACCACGTCGCAATCCTGCTGGCTCTGGTTGCTGGCGACGAACTGCTTCTCCTGCACCCGGGCCAGCGCCTGGATCTGGTCGCGCAGCTCCGCCGCCTGCTCGAACTCCATCGCTTCGGCGGCGGCGGCCATCCGCTCCGTCAGCGCGCCGATCAGTTCGCTCTGCCTGCCGTTGAGAAAGGCGACCGCGCTGGCCACGTCGGCCGCGTACTCGTCTTTGGAAATATGATCGACGCAGGGCGCGGAGCAGCGCTTGATCTGGTACAGCAGGCAGGGGCGGGAGCGGTTGGCAAACACCGCGTCCTCGCAAGTGCGCAGCCGGAACACCTTCTGCAGGATCTGTATGCTTTCGCGCACCGCGTAGCCGTTGGGATAGGGGCCGAAATACTGGTTGGGCTTCTTCGGCTCGCCGCGGTAATAGGCCATCTGCGGAAACGCGTGGCCGCTGAACATCAGATAAGGATAGGACTTGTCGTCGCGGAACAGGATGTTGTAGCGCGGCGCCAGCGCCTTGATCAGGTTGTTCTCCAGAATCAGCGCCTCGGCCTCGGTGCGGGTGACCGTGGTCTCGATGCTGGCGATCTGCCTGACCATCAACTGGATGCGGGGGCTGAGGTCGTTCTTTTGGAAATAGGAGCTGACGCGGCGCTTCAGGTCTATCGCCTTGCCGACGTACAGCACCTTGCCGCCCTCCCCCAGCATCCGGTAGACGCCGGGCAGCGCGGGCAGGTTCTGCAATACGTTCTGGTAATCGAATGCGGGCTTGGACACTATTTGGCGCACCAGGTCTGGATGTCTTTCTGGGCCTGGCGGATCAACTCGTTGCGTTGCGCGTCGGTGGCCAGCGCGGTGGAGCCCGGCATGCGGATGCGGCCGTTCAACTGCAGCGTGGACAGATTGGTCTGCGCCGACTTGCAGTTCTGCTCCTTGATCTTGGCATTGGCCGCGGTGATGGCGGCGTTGTCGGACGCCACCGCCTTGTTGTCGGTTTTCTTTTCGGCTTTCTTTTCAGCCAGGGGAGCGGAGGCTGGCGGCGCCGGCTGCGCGCGCACGTTCATCCGCCGCGCGTTGACGCTGGGCGGCGGCTGATCGGAATACACCTTGTTGCCGTTGGCGTCGGTCCAGGTGTAGACCTCGGCCGCGGCCAGGGCCGGCATCAGCGACGCCGTCAAAATCGTCCATACTAGAAAAGACTTCATCGTCACCATCCCGCCGCTGTCATCGCTTTATATCCGGATTGTAAAGCCTGCCTCCTGGCCGCGCAAAACGCCGCATCGCGCTGTTTTTGCAGAACAGCGGGCGATCCGGTATAATGCGGCTTTGCCGCCTAAGGAAATGCGATGCGCATCATCGAGAAAGCCTACACCTTCGACGACGTCCTCCTCGTCCCGGCCCATTCTGAAGTTCTGCCGCGCGACGTAGCGCTGAGCACCAAACTTACTCGCAACATCACCCTGAACCTGCCGCTGGTTTCCGCCGCCATGGATACGGTGACCGAAGCCCGCCTCGCCATCGCCATGGCTCAGGAAGGCGGCATCGGCATCGTGCACAAGAACATGGGCGCCGAGAAGCAGGCCGCCGAGGTTTCCAAGGTCAAGCGCCATGAGAGCGGCGTGGTGAAAGACCCGATCACCATCGCGCCGGACATGCTGGTGCGCGACCTGGTGCTGCTGACCCGCCAGTACAAGATTTCCGGCCTGCCGGTGATCGAAGACGGCAAGGTGGTCGGCATCGTCACCAACCGCGACCTGCGTTTCGAAACCCGCCTCGACCAGACCGTCGGCTCCATCATGACCCCGCGCGAGCGCCTGATCACCGTCAAGGAAGGCGCCAGCATCGACGAAGCCCGCGAACTGATGCACAAGCACCGCCTGGAGCGCGTGCTGGTGATCAACGACGCCTGGGAGCTGAAGGGCCTGATCACGGTCAAGGACATCATCAAGACCAGCGAACACCCCAACGCTAACAAGGATAGCCAGGGCCGCCTGCGCGTCGGCGCGGCCGTCGGCACCGGCGCCGACACCGAAGAGCGCGTCAAGGCGCTGGTGGCGGCCGGCGTGGACGTGATCGTGGTCGACACCGCCCACGGCCACAGCCAGGGCGTGCTGGACCGCGTGCGCTGGGTCAAGCAGAATTTCCCGCACGTGGACGTGATCGGCGGCAACATCGCCACCGCCCAGGCCGCGCTGGATCTGGTCAAGGCCGGCGCCGACGGCGTCAAGGTCGGCATCGGTCCCGGCTCCATCTGCACCACCCGCATCGTCGCCGGCGTCGGCGTGCCGCAACTGACCGCCATCCACAACGTGTCCGAAGCGCTGAAAGACACCGGCGTGCCGATGATCGCCGACGGCGGCATCCGCTTCTCCGGCGACATCGCCAAGGCGCTGGCCGCAGGCGGCAACGCGGTGATGCTGGGCGGCATGTTCGCCGGCACCGAAGAAGCCCCGGGCGAAGTGGAACTGTTCCAGGGCCGTTCGTACAAGTCCTACCGCGGCATGGGTTCGCTCGGCGCGATGAGCCAGGGCTCTGCCGACCGCTACTTTCAGGACAGCTCCAACGCCGCCGACAAGTTCGTGCCGGAAGGCATCGAAGGCCGCGTGCCGTACAAGGGCCCGATCTCCCAGGTGATCCACCAGCTGGTGGGCGGCCTGCGCTCGTCGATGGGCTACCTCGGCTGCCCGACCATCGCCGACCTGCACCAGAAGGCGCAGTTCGTCGAGATCACCTCGGCCGGCATCCGCGAATCCCACGTCCACGACGTGCAGATCACCAAGGAAGCGCCGAACTACCACGTGGACCGCTAAGCCGGTTCGCCTGGTCGGACAAAAGCCCGCGTTTCGCAACGCGGGCTTTTTTTGCGCGCTGGCCCGATCAGGCCAGCGACAGCAGCAGCAACAGCAGCGTTCAGCTCGGACGGCGGCGTGTCGTAGGGCGCGTTCAGATACTCTTCCACGCAGGGCGTGGCCCCGGGCACCTCGCCGCTGGCCGGCAGCCAGTGGCGGTACAGCCAGTCCCAACCCTCCTCCAGCTCCTCATAGGGCCCGGTATGCACCAGCGGCTCGTCCAGATGGCGCCACAAATAATCGTGCGCGCGCAGCAGGCGCACCGTGTACAAGGCGCCGGGGCCGAATTGCCGGCATGCGTGTCTCATGCGGACAGCCTAGGCGGTTTCGATTGATCGATCTTGCGGCTCATGCATCAGCAACCACCGCATGCTCTGGCACAGCTCCACCACGTAGTCCCACACCACCCGGTAGCGCAGCGTGCGGCGGATGTTGCTGCGCGCGCTGATCCAGTAAGAGCGGACGATGCGCAGCTCGGGCAGAATCTGCGCCAGCCGCGGATCATCGTAAATCGTGTAATAAGGCAGCACCGCGATGCCGCCGTCGGCCAACGCCGCCTCCTTCTGCGCCACCACGCTGGTGCTGCGCAAGGGCATGCTGGGATGCCGGCACAGGCCGTGGTGGTACATCAGCTCGCGGGTGAACAATAGGTCGTCGACATAGGCGAGGATGGCGTGGCCGTTCAGATCCTCGCGCTCGCGTATCGGCGCATGGCTCGCCAGATAGGCCGGCGTGGCGTACAGCCCCAGGCAGTAATCGGTCAGCTTGCGCGTCACCACCATATTGGCCTGCGGCCGCTCCAGCGCGATGGCGATGTCCACCTCGCGGCTGGTGATGCTGACAAAGCGCGGCACCGCCACCAGGTCGATCTCCAATCCCGGGTACTGCGCCATCAGCGCCGGCATGTGGCGGGCCAGAAACAGCGCGCCCAAGCCCTCCGGCGCGCCCAGCCTCACCACGCCGCTCACCTCGGCGTGGCCCCTGCTGCCGCTGTCCAGCATCTGCGAGGCGGTGTTTTCCAGCGATTCGGCCAGCGGCAGCAACTGGCGGCCGGCGGCGGTCAGCATATAGCCGTCCGCCTGCTGGATGAACAGCGGCTGGCCCAGCACCCGCTCCAGCGCAGCGATGTGGCGCGCCACCGTGGCATGGGTGGTGCCCA
This sequence comes from Chromobacterium sp. Ag138, assembly GCF_055181315.1. NCBI lineage: Bacteria > Pseudomonadati > Pseudomonadota > Betaproteobacteria > Neisseriales > Chromobacteriaceae > Chromobacterium > Chromobacterium sp. Ag138. Next base: position 4,283,054 of record NZ_JBUPWA010000001.1, on the reverse strand, counting down.
TCTGCCGCGCCGCGCTCAGCAGCTTGCCGCTGCGCTGCAAGGCCAGAAAAAAACGGACATCGTTCCAGTCGAACATGGCCCTCCCCGCGATGGGTCTTGTGCGTTTGCACACGAGAACGGCAGCCAATCCGCGGCCGCCTGTTAAAAAATTAACATACGTTGTTTCCCGCTGGCTATTCCCAGCGGCCTCCGCTTCGGTTTAGATGCCAGCTACGACAACGACATGACCGGAGCATCCCGCCATGCTCAGCGGCGAATTCGACTACATCATCGTCGGCGCAGGCAGCGCCGGCTGCCTGCTGGCCAACCGCCTGTCCGCCGCCCCGGACAAACGCGTGCTGCTGCTGGAGGCCGGCGGCAACGACGACTACCCGTGGATCCACATCCCTGTAGGCTATCTCTACTGCATCGGCAACCCGCGCACCGACTGGTGCTACCAGACCGCGGCGGAAAGCGGGCTGGGCGGCCGTTCGCTGGGCTATCCGCGCGGCAAGGTGCTGGGCGGCTCCTCATCGATTAACGGCATGATCTACATGCGCGGCCAGGCCGCCGACTACGACCACTGGGAGGCCCTGGGCAACCGCGGCTGGGGCTGGCGCGACGCGCTGCCCCACTTCATCGCCATGGAAGACCATTTCGATGCCGCGCGTCCGCTGCACGGCCATGGCGGCGAGTGGCGGGTGGAGAAGCAGCGGCTGTCCTGGGAGATACTGGACGCCTTCCGCGCCGCCGCCGCCGAGCAGGGCATCGCTCCCGTTGACGATTTCAATACCGGCGACAACGCCGGCTGCGGCTACTTCGAGGTCAATCAGAAAGGCGGCTGGCGCTGGAGCAGCGCGCGCGCCTTCCTGCGGCCGATCCGCGATCGCGCCAACCTGACGGTGCTGACCGGCGCGGAGGCCGACCGGCTGATTCTGGAAAACGGCCGCGCCGCCGCTATCGCATTTATGCAACAGGGAATGCCGCTGCAGGCCCGCTGCCGCGGCGAGATCATCCTCGCCGCCGGCGCCATCGGCTCTCCCCTGGTGCTGCAGCGCAGCGGCATCGGCCCGGCGCCCTTGCTGGCTAGCCATGGCATTGCGCCGCTGCATATTCTGCCCGGCGTCGGCGCCAATCTGCAGGACCACCTGCAACTGCGGCTGGTGTTCAAGATCCGCGGCGCATCCACGCTGAACCGCCGCGCGGCAAGCTGGAGCGGCAAGCTGGCGATGGCCTGGGAATACCTGTGGAAGCGCAGCGGGCCGCTGTCGATGGCGCCCAGCCAGCTCGGCGCCTTCGCCCGCAGCGGCCCCGGCGCCGCCACGCCCGACCTGGAATACCATGTGCAGCCGCTGTCGCTGGAACGCTTCGGCGAGCCCCTGCACCCGTTCCCCGCCTTCACCGCCTCGGTCTGCCAGCTGCGGCCCGAGAGCCGCGGCCATGTCGCCATCGGCGGCGCGCGCCCGGACGCGCCGCCGCTGATCCAGCCCAACTATCTCAGCCATCCGCAAGACCAGCGCGTCGCCGCGGCGGCGATCCGCCTGACCCGCCGCATCGCCACGTCGCCGGCGCTCTCGCGCTACCTGCCCGAAGAATACCGGCCCGGGCTGCAATACCGGAGCGAGGAACAACTGATCGAGGCCGCCGGCCGGATCGGCACCACCATCTTCCACCCGGTGGGCACCTGCAAGATGGGCCGCGACGAGCTGGCGGTGGTGGACGACAGGCTGCGGGTGCGGGGCATCGCCGGCTTGCGCGTGGCGGACGCGTCCATCATGCCCGCCATCACCTCCGGCAACACCAACAGCCCCACCCTGATGATCGCCGCCAAGGCGGCGCAGATGATAGCGCAGGACGACAAGCAAGCGGCGCCGATACGGACGCCGTCCCCACCCGCAAAGGAGACCTGGACATGAGCAACAGCATCGCATCGGCGGCTTCCGCCGCCGGCATCAGCCGCGCCGAGCGCAAGGTGATACTCGCCTCGTCGCTCGGCACGGTGTTCGAATGGTATGACTTCTTCCTGTACGGCGCGCTGGCCGCCATCATCGGCAAGCAGTTCTTCTCCGGCGTCAACGAGACCACCGCCTTCATCTTCGCGCTGATGACCTTCGCCGCCGGCTTCGTGGTGCGGCCGTTCGGCGCGCTGGTGTTCGGCCGGCTGGGCGACATGGTGGGCCGCAAGTACACCTTCCTCGCCACCATCGTCATCATGGGCCTGTCCACCTTTCTAGTGGGCATGCTGCCCGGCTACGCCACGCTGGGCATCGCCGCGCCGCTGCTGCTGGTGTCGCTGCGCATGCTGCAGGGCCTGGCCATCGGCGGCGAATACGGCGGCGCGGCCATCTACGTGGCCGAGCACGCGCCGGACCACAAGCGCGGCGGCTACACCAGCTGGATCCAGGTCACCGCCGGCGCCGGCCTGCTGCTGTCTCTGCTGGTGATCCTGGCCTGCCGCAAGCTCACCGGCGAAGCCTTCAACGAGTGGGGCTGGCGCCTGCCCTTCCTGTTGTCCATCATCCTGCTGGCGATCTCCACCTGGATCCGGCTGTCGATGCAGGAGTCTCCCGCCTTCCTGAAAATGAAGGCCGAGGGCAAGCACTCCAAGGCGCCGATCAGTGAAGCCTTCGGCAACTGGGACAACCTGAAAGTGGTGCTGATCTCGCTGTTCGGCTTCAACGGCGGCCAGGCGGTGACCTTCTACTGCGCGCAGTTCTATTCGCTGTTCTTCCTGACGCAGATCCTGAAAGTCGACCCGCAAACCGCCAACCTGATGCTGATCGCGTCGCTGATCCTGACCACGCCGCTGTTCCTGTATTTCGGCCACCTGTCCGACCGCATCGGCCGCAAGCCGGTGCTGATCGCCGGCCTGGCGCTGGGCCTGGCGCTGACCTTCCCCGCCTTCCGCTGGCTGACCGACTACGCCAACCCGGACGTCGCCTCCGCCCAGTCCCGCGCGCCGGTGACGGTGGTGGCGGACCCGGCCAGCTGCCACTTCCAGTTCGACCCCATCGGCAAAGCCAAGCTGAACACCCCGTGCGACCAGGCCAAGGCGCTGCTGGCCAAGAGCGGCGTGCCCTACCAGCAGAAAACCGCGCCGGCCGGCGTCACCGAAATCCATATCGGCGCAAGCGTTCAGCAGGGGTTCGACAAGAAAGCGCTGCAGGACGCGCTGAAAGCCGCCGGTTATCCGGACAAGGCCGACCCGGCCAAGATCAACCACCCGATGGTGATCCTGGTGCTGGTGCTGCTGTCGGTGATCTCCGCGCTGACCTATGGCCCGCTGGCCGCGATGATGGTGGAGCTGTTCCCCACCCGCATCCGCTACACCTCGATGTCGCTGCCCTATCACCTGGGCAACGGCTGGATCGGCGGACTGATGCCGACTGTCGCCTTCTCGCTGGTGGTCTACACCGGCGACATCCTGTACGGCTTGTGGTATCCGATCGTGGTCTACGCCGTCAGCCTTGTTGTCAGCCTGCTGTTCCTGAAGGAAACCTTCCGCAACGACATCCATCGCCACTGAACCTTAAGCACATCCCATCGCACCGCACCTTGCCCCCGCGGCCGCCCCCTCCTCCGAGGGGGCTTTTACTTCAGCGCCATCGCCAGACCCTCTCCCAGCAAAACCAAGGCTCGCGCACCAGCCCCCCGCCTTTCCCTCTGCATCACCAAAAACCGAGCAATCCCGTAAAAATGCAATAACTTGAAATTATCCCTGCCAGCAAAGCCGCGCCCGCCGCGGCGCCCCAAGCAAAACCGCGCGCTGCGGCCAACCCACTATTTTTCATTTTTTATTACTAATAATTCAATCAAACATGGGCTTGATGTTTACAATTGCTGTGCCTATACTTTGCTTAACAGAACAAATTAAATATAAGCAAATTAATTTAAACAGTTTGTTTATATCCTGCGCACAACAGCGCGCGGGCCGCCAACAGGGAGACTCAAATGAAAAAAGCCATACTGACTCTGGCAGCGCTGGCCGCTCTGCAATCCGGCTTTGCCATGGCCTCCAACGGCGGCACCGTCAACTTCAGCGGCTCCATCGTCAAGGAACCCTGCGCCCAGAACAGCAGCACGCTGCTCAGCTACGCGCAAAATCCCCATCAATACCAGGCCGCCCGCAAGATGGCGTCCGGCCAATCCTGCTCCGGCATGGACAACACCCAGTCGCTGAGCATCGCCGCCGTCAACATGACCGGCTCGACCACCCAAAGCAACGGACAGCTGGTCACCATCGTCTACAACTGACCTGACACCACGCAAAAAAGCCTTCGGCCGTTTGGCCGAAGGCTTTTTTCATTGTCGCCGCAGACGGATCGGCTATTGGTACAGCATGTCGATCGTGATCGCCGTCTGCAGGCTGCCCGCCACGATGTTCGCCGTCCGCATGTATTCCACGAACACGCCCAGTTGTGCCATCTGCGACTGCACGTTCACCACCCGGGTGTTGTTGGTGCTGTTGGCGCCGATATTGGCGCCGTCGGCCGAACTGCCAAAGTTGATGGCGACGCCCTGCGCCGAGCCGCCGGTATTGGCGAACAGCACCGGATTGTTCGAATCGGCCGTTCCCGAGAAGCGGAAAGTCGCCGTCCTCACGCCGGTCGAGCAATTGGCGGCAGTGATGGTGAAGGTTTTGCGGGACAGCGCGCTGCCCACCGACGCGAACTGGCCGCTGGCGACCGTGGGCAGATTCACCGTGTACTGTCCGTTCGCGCTCAGATCGCAGGTGCCGCCGGGCGTGAAGGTGACGCTGCCGTTGATCAGCTGATTGAAGTTGATGCCGGGCGCGGCATTGATGCCGCCGATGCCGTCCAGCTGGAACACCGAGTACTGATTGATCGAAGAAGTGCCGCTGGACGGCATCGGCGGCATCAATGCCGCGCCCGGCATCAACTTCAATCAGCTGATCAAC
>NZ_JBUPWA010000001.1:4118456-4278057 GCF_055181315.1 Chromobacterium sp. Ag138 | reverse complement strand
GCCGAGCGCAAGGTGATACTCGCCTCGTCGCTCGGCACGGTGTTCGAATGGTATGACTTCTTCCTGTACGGCGCGCTGGCCGCCATCATCGGCAAGCAGTTCTTCTCCGGCGTCAACGAGACCACCGCCTTCATCTTCGCGCTGATGACCTTCGCCGCCGGCTTCGTGGTGCGGCCGTTCGGCGCGCTGGTGTTCGGCCGGCTGGGCGACATGGTGGGCCGCAAGTACACCTTCCTCGCCACCATCGTCATCATGGGCCTGTCCACCTTTCTAGTGGGCATGCTGCCCGGCTACGCCACGCTGGGCATCGCCGCGCCGCTGCTGCTGGTGTCGCTGCGCATGCTGCAGGGCCTGGCCATCGGCGGCGAATACGGCGGCGCGGCCATCTACGTGGCCGAGCACGCGCCGGACCACAAGCGCGGCGGCTACACCAGCTGGATCCAGGTCACCGCCGGCGCCGGCCTGCTGCTGTCTCTGCTGGTGATCCTGGCCTGCCGCAAGCTCACCGGCGAAGCCTTCAACGAGTGGGGCTGGCGCCTGCCCTTCCTGTTGTCCATCATCCTGCTGGCGATCTCCACCTGGATCCGGCTGTCGATGCAGGAGTCTCCCGCCTTCCTGAAAATGAAGGCCGAGGGCAAGCACTCCAAGGCGCCGATCAGTGAAGCCTTCGGCAACTGGGACAACCTGAAAGTGGTGCTGATCTCGCTGTTCGGCTTCAACGGCGGCCAGGCGGTGACCTTCTACTGCGCGCAGTTCTATTCGCTGTTCTTCCTGACGCAGATCCTGAAAGTCGACCCGCAAACCGCCAACCTGATGCTGATCGCGTCGCTGATCCTGACCACGCCGCTGTTCCTGTATTTCGGCCACCTGTCCGACCGCATCGGCCGCAAGCCGGTGCTGATCGCCGGCCTGGCGCTGGGCCTGGCGCTGACCTTCCCCGCCTTCCGCTGGCTGACCGACTACGCCAACCCGGACGTCGCCTCCGCCCAGTCCCGCGCGCCGGTGACGGTGGTGGCGGACCCGGCCAGCTGCCACTTCCAGTTCGACCCCATCGGCAAAGCCAAGCTGAACACCCCGTGCGACCAGGCCAAGGCGCTGCTGGCCAAGAGCGGCGTGCCCTACCAGCAGAAAACCGCGCCGGCCGGCGTCACCGAAATCCATATCGGCGCAAGCGTTCAGCAGGGGTTCGACAAGAAAGCGCTGCAGGACGCGCTGAAAGCCGCCGGTTATCCGGACAAGGCCGACCCGGCCAAGATCAACCACCCGATGGTGATCCTGGTGCTGGTGCTGCTGTCGGTGATCTCCGCGCTGACCTATGGCCCGCTGGCCGCGATGATGGTGGAGCTGTTCCCCACCCGCATCCGCTACACCTCGATGTCGCTGCCCTATCACCTGGGCAACGGCTGGATCGGCGGACTGATGCCGACTGTCGCCTTCTCGCTGGTGGTCTACACCGGCGACATCCTGTACGGCTTGTGGTATCCGATCGTGGTCTACGCCGTCAGCCTTGTTGTCAGCCTGCTGTTCCTGAAGGAAACCTTCCGCAACGACATCCATCGCCACTGAACCTTAAGCACATCCCATCGCACCGCACCTTGCCCCCGCGGCCGCCCCCTCCTCCGAGGGGGCTTTTACTTCAGCGCCATCGCCAGACCCTCTCCCAGCAAAACCAAGGCTCGCGCACCAGCCCCCCGCCTTTCCCTCTGCATCACCAAAAACCGAGCAATCCCGTAAAAATGCAATAACTTGAAATTATCCCTGCCAGCAAAGCCGCGCCCGCCGCGGCGCCCCAAGCAAAACCGCGCGCTGCGGCCAACCCACTATTTTTCATTTTTTATTACTAATAATTCAATCAAACATGGGCTTGATGTTTACAATTGCTGTGCCTATACTTTGCTTAACAGAACAAATTAAATATAAGCAAATTAATTTAAACAGTTTGTTTATATCCTGCGCACAACAGCGCGCGGGCCGCCAACAGGGAGACTCAAATGAAAAAAGCCATACTGACTCTGGCAGCGCTGGCCGCTCTGCAATCCGGCTTTGCCATGGCCTCCAACGGCGGCACCGTCAACTTCAGCGGCTCCATCGTCAAGGAACCCTGCGCCCAGAACAGCAGCACGCTGCTCAGCTACGCGCAAAATCCCCATCAATACCAGGCCGCCCGCAAGATGGCGTCCGGCCAATCCTGCTCCGGCATGGACAACACCCAGTCGCTGAGCATCGCCGCCGTCAACATGACCGGCTCGACCACCCAAAGCAACGGACAGCTGGTCACCATCGTCTACAACTGACCTGACACCACGCAAAAAAGCCTTCGGCCGTTTGGCCGAAGGCTTTTTTCATTGTCGCCGCAGACGGATCGGCTATTGGTACAGCATGTCGATCGTGATCGCCGTCTGCAGGCTGCCCGCCACGATGTTCGCCGTCCGCATGTATTCCACGAACACGCCCAGTTGTGCCATCTGCGACTGCACGTTCACCACCCGGGTGTTGTTGGTGCTGTTGGCGCCGATATTGGCGCCGTCGGCCGAACTGCCAAAGTTGATGGCGACGCCCTGCGCCGAGCCGCCGGTATTGGCGAACAGCACCGGATTGTTCGAATCGGCCGTTCCCGAGAAGCGGAAAGTCGCCGTCCTCACGCCGGTCGAGCAATTGGCGGCAGTGATGGTGAAGGTTTTGCGGGACAGCGCGCTGCCCACCGACGCGAACTGGCCGCTGGCGACCGTGGGCAGATTCACCGTGTACTGTCCGTTCGCGCTCAGATCGCAGGTGCCGCCGGGCGTGAAGGTGACGCTGCCGTTGATCAGCTGATTGAAGTTGATGCCGGGCGCGGCATTGATGCCGCCGATGCCGTCCAGCTGGAACACCGAGTACTGATTGATCGAAGAAGTGCCGCTGGACGGCGCGCCCGTGGTCTTCAACAACACAATCGAATACTGCAGGATCCGATTGACGGAACCGCCCCTCGGCACATAGATGCCGGTGTCGATCGCGCCGCTGCTCTGGGTGTAAGTCTGGCCATTGAAGATGATGCCGATCTGCAAGCCGGGGGCCAAAGCCACCCGCTTCGGATTCACCCAGAAATACACGTTCTCGCCTATGCTCTGCGAGCAGTACAGGCTGAGATTCTGCAGCGACGACTGCCAGATGATGGTGCCGACCGGCGCGTTGGCGGAGACGAACAAATTGCCCGGCAGATTGAACGTGGAGGTCACATTGCCGGAACTGTTGCTGCCGTTCCAGCAACCCAGCGCGTGGCTGGTCGCCGGCATGGCCAGCATCAGCGCCAGCAGCCATCCATATACTCCGCGGCAGATCAGATTCTTCATTTTCCTATCGCTTTCCCGGTATCTCTAGTGGCTCGCGCCCAATGTCACAGCGGCTCGCAAACCGCATCGGTCCGCATATAGGCCGCGTCGCCCGTCTTCTGCGGCAGTTGATAGCTGAAACGGCATTGCTGGCCGGCATCGCTGCCCCAGCTCGCCGTCAACGGCTTGCCTTCCACGCCGCGCAGGAAGGCGCGACCGCCCTGCCCCACCATGGTGAGGAAATCGTCGCCGCCGCTGACCGTCGCGCCCACCGGCAGATGGCTGCCGTCCGGACGCTTCAGCGTCACGATCACCGGCTTGCCCTGCTGGGTGTTGAATTTCAGCATCACGATGGCCCCCGCGCGCGGCGCGTCCTGCACGCTGGTTTCCTGCAATTCCACGTCTTGATCCATGCCCTTCGGATCCAGCGTGATTTCATTGCGGCGGTACGGCATCAGCGAGGACACCACCGCGTAGCCGTTCTTGTTGACGCGCACGCCGTTGGTATTGCTCACCGCCGCGCCTTCGGCTCCCGGCGCCTCCACCACGGCGAAGGATTCGCCCAGCGACTGGGCCGCCGTAACGCCCCCCGGATGGAACACCAGCGCACCGCTGATGCCGGCATTCGCCTGGGAGTTGCCGCCGCTCGAGCTCGCGCCCGCGGTCAGCGTCGCCACCGAGGTGGCGTACTGCACGCTGCCGCCGCCGCCGCCGCTGTTGGCGCCGGCGCTGCTGCGGTTGCCGCTGGCGTAGACGTTGTAGCTGAGGTTGCGCAACTCGCCGGTGGTGCCGCTCAGATTGATCTGCGCGTTGCCGCTGCGATCGCTGCTGCCGCTGACGCTGGTGCTCAGCAGCGGAGAATACGGCTCGCGGCCCAGCGGCATCGACAGGCTCAGCATGTACTGGTTGACGATGCGGCCGGTCGAATCCTGGGTGCGGCCGGCGGACAGGTTCAGGCTCACCGACTTGAAGCTGTTGCTGTAACCCAGCTGGTAAGTCAGATCCCGGCCCTTCTGGTTCCAGTAATCCTGAGTGGAGCCGGTGAAGAACAGTTGCCCGCGGCCATCGCCCAGCGGCTGGTCGGCGTTGAGCTGGAATTTGTTCTTGGCGCGGTAGACCACGCCGACCTGGTTGATCAGGTTGGCGTAGTCGCGCAGTTCCAGATAGCCATCGGTGGAGAAGCGATAGGCGGCGACCGTGAAGTTGGTGCGCGTCGATTCCATCAGCTTGCTGTAGGTTACCCGGTAGCTCTGGCCCTGCATATTGGCGGCGTTGGCGTTGTACGGCAGATTGCTGGCCCAGGACTGGGTCACGTCTAGCGCCAGCGCGCCCAGCGGCGTATTGACGCCGGAGCCGAACAACGCCGACTGGTAATGGTCGGCGGCGATCAGGCCGCCATACAGGGTCAGGCTGTTGCTGATGCCGCGCTGGTAGGTCGCCTGCACGAAATCGGGACGCTTGTTGAGCGAGTTGTCGCGCCATTGCGCCGCGGTGACCGCGTAGCGGGATTGCCCTTCGCGCAGCAGCTGGGGCACGGCGGCGTAAGGCACGACGAATTTGCGAACGCGGCCGTCCGCCTCGGTGACCGTCACTTCCAGGTCGCCGGAGAAGCCGGTGTTGTAGAGATCGTCGATGCTGAATTCGCCCGGCGGCACCACGTTCTCGTAAATCAGATTGCCGTTCTGGCGAATCGAGACTTTGGCGTTGGTCTCGGCGACGCCGCGCACCACCGGCGCGTAACCCTGCATCGACTCCGGCAGCATGCGGTCGTCGGAGCTCAGCTGCACGCCGCGGAAGGGCACGCTGCTGAACATGTCGGAGGGCGTGAAGTAATCGCCCAGGGTCAGCACCGAGTGCCAGTCGGTCACATCGCGCTGGGTATAGGCGGACGCGCCCTGGTAGTTGCGCTGGCTCCGGCCGTTGCCGCTATCCTGTTGCGTCAATGAGCCGTTATAGCGGAAGCGCCACAAGCCGATGTTCAGGCCGGCGTTGGCGCCGAAATAATATTGCGTCGACTTGCCGGCGCCGCCGTTGTCGTAGCGATAGCCATTGGCGTTGTAATTGAGGAAGCCGGCGAACGGCGCGCCGGCGTCCCAGTATTCGGGCGCGACGTAGCCGCGCGCCTGGGCCCGCATGTATTTCTGCGGAATGCTGACATCCAGGCGCAGGTCGGAGCTGTTGAAGCTGGAAAATGCGCCGGGCACCACCGCGGCGATGTCGACGCAGCGGGCGGGCTCGTCCCGTCCCGGCGCGCCGGCGGCATTCCCCACCTTGGCGAAGTCCACGCCCAGCTCGTCCAGCATCGCGCGATTGAAGCAGGCCAGCACCTTGCCTTCGGCCATTTCCTTCATCTGCACGTCGCGGCGGCCGATCCAGACACTATTGGCGTAGACGTCGGCGCGGTAATTGCCCGGAAACGCTCCGCCCATCTGGTTGAAGCGGGAAAGATCGACTTTTTTCCCGTTGGAATTCTGATTGATGAAGACGGGATTGAACTGCACATCGCCCAACGCGGCGTTTTCCGCCGCGGACGTATCCGCCAAGGCAGCCTGGCCGCCGAACAAGCCGAAAATCAACAGGCTGAGCGGGCGAAGGGCCCAGCTGTGATCGGACTGTCGTGTCATCAAGTGCTTCATGGCTAGATCGTCTCCTGCGGGAGCGCGCAGCCCCGGCAGGCCTACGCTGGAATTATCAGGGAGCTAAGGGCGCGCTGTGCATGACTGGAGCGCCGTAATCGTTGATGCTTTCGTAAGTGAGCTTCGCGCCGGCATCCGGCTTGAGTTTCAAGTCCTTCAGCGCGAAATCGTGGCTGCCGCCCGGCGGCACCATGCCGCCGTCGGTTTCGTACTCATGCTTGCCCACCAGCAGCATCGCCCGGTTCAGCGAGACGTTGTACGCGGCGCGGTTGGACGCGCGCAGGATGTAGCCCTTGCCGCCTGCCTGCGGCAGCAAAGACCAGAAAAGCTTGTCGGCTGCGTCGTCCGGCGTGCCCGGCAGGCCGGCGGGACGATAGAACAGCTTGATGCGGGAACGGAAAGCCACTTGCATGAAATTGCGCTGCTCGTTGCCGGCCTTCGGCAGCGGCGGCACATCCAGCACGTTCAGCCAGAACACCGATTCCCGCTCTTTGGGCAGATCGGCGCCGGTGAAGGTCAGGCGCAAGGTTTGGCCTTTGGCCGGGTCCACGCGGAAAATCGGCGGCATGATCAGGAAAGGCGCGTCGGCGGTGTCGGGAACCGATTTCTCGTTGCCGCTGTCGGCCCACACCTGCACCAGGGACGGCTCCTTGCCCGGATTGTTGACCTTGACGGTCACTTCGCGGTCTTCCGCCTTGTACACGACGCGGGTTCCGGAAACCACCACGCCGGCCGAGGCCGCGCTGCTCCATACCGAGCCGGCGACCGCCAGGGCGAGCGCTCCTCGCCATACTGCTTGTTTCATTTCCTAACCCGCCTCCATGCAAAAGATGCCGGCGGGCGGCTCGCGGGCCGCCTGCCGGATGACGCCTGTTACTGGTAGGTCATCGAGTACTGAACGCTGGTATTCACCGAACCCGCGCCAGCCGCGCCGGTGGCGATGTACTGAGCGTAGTAGCCCATGGTGGCGGAGCCGCCGCTGATGGCGACTTGCTGGGAGTTGGCGTTGGTGCTCAGGTTGATGGCGTTGAAGGTGTTGTTCAGCAGTTGAACTTCAACGTTGGAGGCCGAGCCTGCGCCGGTGCTGTTCAGCAGGTTGCCGGAAGTCGGGTTCACGGTCGGGCCCACTTCGAAGCGGGTCTGCGCGCTCTTCAGGCTGGACGGGCAGTTGCTCAGGTTGATCGCGAACGGGGTCGCGCCGGCGGTCTGGCCCGCGCTGGCCAGCGAGGAGGCGCCGACGGTCGGCAGGTTCACGGTGACGTTGGTACCGGAGGTGCCGGCGATGGTGCAAGTCTGGGCAACAATGTTTCCAGTGACGGTGATTTTGCCGTCAGCGGCCATGGCGCCGGAAGAGTACACGCCCAAGGCGATCAGAGCTGCAGTTACGATCTGTTTCATTTAAAAGTCTCCGTTGAAATTGCAGGCAGTGCGTTTGCCCGATTGCTTGCCCGCAGGGGGCAGAAGTTGAAGAGCTGTCCGACACGTCAAGGCATCTTCGGCAATCTTGCGATCCCTGCCTGCACTTGAGATGTTCCGGCGCCGAGTCCGTCCCGCGGCCGGCTTCATTGCCGCCAATTTTCAACAAGGCAATAATCAGATTTCACAAAACACATCAAATCTGATCAAAGCCATCTGACAGTCGTTCGTCATCAGATTGAAAAAACAGGCGGGCAAACCCCTGAAGATCGGCGGCGGACACCGTTGAAAACGGCGGTCCGTCGCCTTCCATGGCTGGACAATGCTCAGCTTCATCGCATCCAGCATCCCTTGAGGGAGCCTCCGCTTGCGCGGTTTAGCTGCGACATGGGCATAAGGTTAAATCAAAAAAGACATAACTTTCAACATCCTCTTACTTGAGCATTTATGTCAAAGTTAAAATCAATCCATTGATTGCAAAGGGATTTTCTCAAGATAACAGTTTGTCATGACTGTACTGGCGTGTCGCATTATTGCATCAAATTAACAACATTTTAAACTTTTAATTTAATAAATACGCCAAATTCCAAAGAAAAAGCAAATCATGATGACATTTTCATTTTCATTGCCAAAAATGCCCCAGCCGCCACTATCCGCTCCGTCATCGCGCAGTTAGACTGGACAGCTGCGCACCGAACGGAACCCGCCCGACATGACGCCCGCCTCCAGCCAATACCTGACGCTCAATCAACGCCGCTGCCATCTGCGCCGCTGGGGCGACGACGACGCGCCGCTGCTGGTGCTGCTGCACGGCTGGATGGACAGCTCAGCCACGTTCCAATTCATGGTGGACGCGCTGCGGGAAGACTGGCAAGTCGTCGCGCCCGACTGGCGCGGCTTCGGCGATAGCCAATGGAATGACGGCAGCTATTATTTCCCCGACTATCTGGCCGACCTGGACGACCTGCTGCGCCAGCTGTCGCCGGACCGGCCGGTCAACCTGCTGGGGCACAGCATGGGATCGATGATCGCCGGCATCTATGCCGGCGTCTGTCCGCAAAGAGTAGCGAAGCTGGTGCTGGCCGAAGGCTTCGGCCTCAACCCCACCCGGCCGGCCGAGGCGCCCGGCCGTTACAGCCGCTGGCTGCGGGAAACCAGCCAGGCCATGAGGTTCGAACCGCTGGCCGATGCGGAACAGGCGGCGAGCAAGCTGATCGCCCGCAATCCGGGGCTGACGCCCGAGCGGGCGCTTTGGCTGGCCGCGGAACTGACCAGGCCGGTAGACGGCGGCGTGGTCTACCGCGCCGACCCGCGCCATAAAATGGTCAATCCGGTGCTGTATCGGCTGGAGGAGGCGATGGCCTGTTGGCGCCGCATCACCGCGCCGGTGCTGTGGCTGCTGGGCGAACATCCGTTCGGCCACCCTGTCGTCAACGACGTGATGGCCACGCTGGACCAACGCCGCGCCTGCTTCGCCCGCCTCAGCGAGGCCACGATCGCCGGCGCCGGCCATATGCTGCAATGGGAAAAGCCGGAACAGATGGCGGCCGAAGTCGAGCGCTTCCTGCTGCGGCAAGACTGAGCGCCACCAATAAAGTCTCGCGGAAGACCTGATCCCAGCAGCGCCGGCCATAAGACAAGGAGGCGCGCCTCAGGATCAGGCTTTTAGATAGCGGGTAGAAAAGGGCGGTAACGGCTCCGGCCCTCGGCGTCTAGCCCAGATAGCGCGCTTCCAGATGGGCGCGGTAATGCGCCGGATTCAACGCTTCGCCGGTGGCGCGCCTGACCAGTTCGTCGGTGGTCCAGCGGCTGCCCTGGGTCCAGATGTTTTCGCGCAGCCAACCGAACACCGGCTCCAGTTTCCCGCCGCCGATCTTGTCGTCCAGCCCCGGCTCCCGCCGCCGCAACGTCGCGAAATACTGCGCCGCATACATCGCGCCCAGCGTATAGCTGGGGAAATAGCCGAAAGTGTCGGTCCAGTGGATGTCCTGCAGACAACCGTCGCGATAATTGCCGCGCGTGTCCACGCCCAGATAGGCCATCATCTTTTCATCCCATAGCGCCGGCACGTCTTCGGCTTCGATCTCGCCGTCGATCAGCGCGCGCTCGATCTCAAAGCGCAGGAACACGTGCGCCGGGTAGCACAGCTCGTCGGCGTCGACGCGGATGTAGCCGGGTTCGACCCGGGTGAACAGCTTGGCCAGGTTGTCGGCGTCGAAAGCCGGCTGATCGCCGAAGTGGCGTCGCAGCATCGGCGCCAGCAGCTGCAGGAAACCGCGGCTGCAACCCAATTGCATTTCGAACGACAGGCTCTGGCTCTCGTGTATGCCCATCGAACGGGCGCGCCCGACCGGCAGCGACAGCAAATCTCGCGGCAGGCCCTGCTCGTAGCGGGCATGGCCGGTCTCATGAATGATGCCCATCAGGCTCTGGACGAAATCATCGTCGCGATAACGGGTGGTGATGCGCACGTCCTCCGGCACTCCGCCGCAGAACGGATGGGCGCTGACATCCAGCCTGCCGCCGTCGAAATCGAATCCCAGCAGCTTCATCGCCTCCAGGCCCAATTCGCGTTGCCGCTCGACCGGAAACGGCCCCTGCGGCCGGATCACCGTCTCGCCGGCCTGCTTGGCGCGTACCTGGGCGATCAAGCCGGGCAGCCAGGTCTTCACGTCGTCGAAGATGCGCGCGATCTCGGCGCTTCGCATGCCGGGCTCGTACTTGTCCAGCAACGCGTCGTAGCGGCTGACGCCGTTGGCCTCGGCCAGCAGCGCCGCCTCTTCCCGCGCCAGCTTCAGCACCTCGCGGAAATTGGGCAGGAAACCGCGCCAGTCATTGTTCTTGCGCTGGCCGCGCCAGGCATGCTCGCAACGCGCGGCGGCCAGCGTTTTGGCCTCCACCAGCTCGGCGGGCAGCAGATTGGCCTGCCGCCACTCGCGGCGCATCTCGCGCAAGTTGGCGCGTTGCAGCTCGTCCAGATCTTCCTGCTCCGCGCTGGCCAGCTGCAGCGCCAGTTCCGGCGCGGTGATCAACTGATGCATCAGCACCTGCAGCTCGGCCTGGGCGGCGGCGCGCGCCTCGTTGCCCTTGGCCGGCATCATCGTCGCCTGGTCCCAGCTGGCGATGGAACCCAGATGGCCGAAATGATGCAGCCGTTGAAAAGTGCGGGTCAGGCTCTGATAGGCCGTCTGCTGTCCCATTGCATTCTCCTCTGTGTAGAAAATGCATGTTCACACCGCCAGCCGATCGGGTCAATCATGAGAATTCATCCATATGGGAAAAGGATGAAAAGCGCAACGCACATGGCAGACACAAAATCAACTGATGAGTTTTACTCACCAATATCCTTCACTGCGCCCCCGCTTTTCCGATGGTGGGAAAAGGGGAAGGACTGCCAGTAGCCGAAGTACTCGCGCACCAGCGCCAACAGCCGCTGCCGGGCCCCTGCGTCCGCCAGATGCTGCAACAAGGCGTCCACCGCCATCCGGTAATGGCTGGAAGTGGGAGGATGAGGGTCGAGCAGGAAAAGCAAGGCCTTGAGCATATGTTCGCGCTGGCGGATGTCGGCCTCGTCGGCGCCGTCTTCGAACGACTTGCCCAGATACAGGCCCAGCGAGGGCGGAAAGCGCGAAAAACCGGATTCGCGCATCGCGCCCAGCAGCGCGTCGAAATCGCCATGCCAGGGGAAATCCGGGTTATGGATGGAAAAGCCGGCGCGGGCCGTCATCTCCACCATTTTCTTCATGTCGTCGAGCCAGAAGTAATAGAACTCTCGGGCGCAGGTGATGGCCAGCACCCGCTCGGATTGCCCGCAATCCGCGACAAAGCCGCCGACATGGGCGTGATAGTCGCCGGAAGTCCGCTTGGCGCCGGCGAGCCGGGCCAGCAAGCGCCGCAGCATTTCCCGCCGCGCCGCCACCACCCCGTCGTCGGCGCCCAGCCGGGCGATCAGCTTCAGATAGGCATCCAGCGTCGCCTCGCGCGGATTCATGCCCCAGCCCTCGCAACCATCGCACTCTCCCATGGCGGCGGAAACGCCGCGCCTCCGATAGCGATAACGCAGCCGGAGCCGACAGGAGGACAGACGGCGCTAGACGCGGCGCGGACGCAGCGCCAGCCGCAGATCCCGTCCCACCTTGCCGATGTCGGCGATATTCAGCTCGATCTTGTCGGCCAGATCCTCCAGCGCCGGCCAGGCGAACAGGCCGCGCGCGGCGTCGCCGGCCAGCGACGGCGCCAGGTACAGCACGATCTCGTCCACCAGCCCGGCCCGCAACATGGCGCCGTTGAGGCCGGCGCCGGCCTCGACCATCAGTTCGTTGACGCCGCGCGCCGCCAACTGCCCCAGCAAATCCGCCAGATCGGCCTTGCCGTCGCGGCGCGCCAGCGTCAGCACCGCCACGCCGCGTTCGCGAAAGGCAGCCAGTCCGGCCTCATCCGCCTCGCAAGTGGCTAGCAGAGCTTCGCCGTCCTGGTAGACCCGCGCGCCGGCATCGGTGCGCAGGCTGCCGTCCAGCACCACCCGCAAGGGTTGCGCCGCCACCTGCAGCTCGCGCACGGTCAGTTGCGGATCGTCGGCCAGCACGGTGCCGCTGCCGGTCAGAATCGCGCCATGCGCGGCGCGCAGCCGCTGCACGTCCATCCTCGCCTCCGGCCCGGTGATCCACTTGCTGCGGCCGTTCAGCAGCGCGGTCTTGCCGTCCAGCGTGGCGGCCGCCTTCAGCGTCACCCAGGGCCGGCCGCGCTCGACTCGCGACAGGAAGCCGCGGTGCGTCCAGCGCGCCTCGGCCTCCATCAGCCCGGCAGACGCCTCGACGCCGGCCGCGCGCAGCATGGCGATGCCGCGCCCCGCCACTTCATGATAGGGGTCCACCATCGCCGCCACCACCCGCGCGATTCCCTCCGCGATCAGGCGCGCCGCGCACGGCGGCGTGCGGCCATGGTGGCTGCACGGCTCCAGCGTCACGTAGGCGGTGGCGCCGCGCGGGCTTTCGCCGCGCGCCAGGCAGTCCTTGATCGCCTGGATCTCGGCATGGTCCGATCCAACCGCCAGCGTCGCGCCCTCTCCCACCACCCGGCCATGATTGACCAGCACGCAGCCGACGCCGGGGTTCGGCGCCGCCCGTCGCGTCGCGCCCTCGGCCAGGCGCAGCGCGCGCTGCATGTACAGGTAGTCGTCGGCGCGGTAGTCCGTCATGTTCGATTCTTCCACTCATCGGCCAGCAGGCCGTAACAACGCATATTCCAGAAACGGCCGCGCAGGAACTGCGCGTCGCGCAGCTCGCCCTCCAGCCGGAAGCCCAGACGCTCGGCGACGCGGCAACTGCGCAGGTTCTCCGGCGCGCAGCCCAGCTCCAGCCGGTGCAGGCCCAGGTCCTCGAAAGCGTAGCGCAACAACTGCTCCAGCGCGCGGGACATCACGCCCCGGCCGACGTGGCTGTCGGCCAGCCAATAACCCAGCCGCGCATAGCGATGGGCGGCGCTGATGCCGTGCAGCGAACAGATGCCGGCGATTTCGCCGTCCGCCAGTATCACCCGGTGCGCGCAGCGGCCCTCGTCGTTGCCCTCTGCCTGCAGCCGGAGAAAAGCCTCGGCATCCGCCGCCGATCGCGGCCTGACGATGCCCGACAGCCACTGCGACAAGGTATCGCGGTGGCGCTCGATCAGCGCGTAGACCAGCGGGGCATCGCGCGCCGGTTCCGGCGGGCGGATCTCCACCACGCTCATCGCCGCGCCCGCCACTCGCCGGCCAGCATGCTGTACTGGCAGGCGTCATGATAGCGGCCATGCAGGTGGAGCCCCTCGCGCTGCGCGCCCTCGCGGATGAAGCCCAGGCGCTCCGCCACCGCGCGGCTGCGAGCGTTCTCCACGCCGGCCAGGATGGCGATCCGGTTCAGCTCCAGCGCGCCGAATCCGGCATCCAGGGCTTGCGCCGCGGCCTCGCCCATCACGCCCTTGCCTACGAAACGGTCCGCCAGCCAGTAGCCCAGGAAGCCCGACCGGTGCAGCTTGCTGATGCCGTGGATGTCGATGCAGCCGGCCAGCTCTCCGTCCAGCGCGATCAGCCAGGACGCGCAGACCGCGCCGCTGCGCGCGCCCTCGGCGACGCCGGCCAGGAACTGCCGGCTGTCCTCCGCGCTGCGGGTGGCGTCCACCCAGGGCAGCCAGGCCCGCAGCGTTTCGCGGCTTTCGTCTATCAATGCGAACAACCGCTCGGCGTAGGCAACGTCGGGCGGCAACAGGGCAACGCGTTTCTGGGCAATGACAGTCATGGCGTCTCGCGAAATGACAATTAAATTGCCAAAGCTAATCAAGCTGCCGACAAGCTGTCAATGCGAGGACTTCTGAATTTCCTTGATCGCGTCGGTAAATTCGGAAATATCCTGGAAACTGCGATAAACCGACGCGAAACGCACATAGGCCACCTTGTCCAGGCGCGCCAGCTCGTTCATCACCATCTCGCCGATCTGGCGGCTGCTGACCTCGCGCTCGCCCAGCTGCAGCAGCTTGTGGCAGATGCGGTCTATCGCCTCGTCCACCAGTGTGGTGGACACCGGCCGCTTGTGCAGCGCGCGCAGGAAGCTGGTGCGGACTTTCTCGATGTCGAACTCGGAACGGTGCCCGGCGGTCTTCACCACCTGCGGCATGCGCACATCGGCGGTTTCGAAGGTCGTGAAACGCTTGTCGCAGACCGGGCAGCGGCGGCGGCGGCGGATGCTGCTGCCGTCCTCGCTGACGCGGGAATCGATCACCTGAGTGTCCGGGTTGCCACAAAACGCGCATTTCATGACAATAATCCTGTGAGTTGCAATAGTTGGATGTTATCAGCAATGCCGTCCGGCCGCACCGCCGGCCATGGCTCAAACCGGCCCAGGCAAAGAAAAAGCCGCCCCTGCGGGCGGCTTTCTGCATCCGGACGAACCGGTTGATTACTTGGCGTACACCGGGAAGCGGTGGCACAGCGCGGTGGCCTTCTCGGCGATGCGGGCGATCAGCGCGTCGTCGTTCGGGTTGTCCAGCACGTCGGCGACCATATTGGCCACTTCGATGGCTTCGGCTTCCTTGAAGCCGCGCGTGGTGATGGCCGGCGAGCCGATGCGCACGCCCGAGGTGACGAACGGGGTTTCCGGATCGTTCGGGATCGAGTTCTTGTTGACCGTGATGTGGGCGCGGCCCAGCAGCGCGTCGGCTTGCTTGCCGGTCAGTCCCTTGGGACGCAGGTCGACCAGGAACACGTGGCTCTCGGTGCGGCCGGACACGATGCGCAGGCCGCGCTCGGCCAGGGTCTTGGCCATGATGGCGGCGTTCTTCAGCACCTGCTGCTGGTATTCCTTGAATTCCGGCTGCAGCGCTTCCTTGAAGGCGATGGCCTTGGCCGCGATCACGTGCTCCAGCGGGCCGCCTTGCAGCGTCGGGAACACATTGCTGTTGATGCTCCTCTCGAACTCCGCCTTGGCCAAAATGATGCCGCCGCGCGGGCCGCGCAAAGTCTTGTGGGTGGTGGAGGTCACGAAGTCGGCGTGCGGCACCGGGTTCGGGTACAGGCCCGCGGCCACCAGGCCGGCGTAGTGGGCCATGTCGACCATGAAGTAAGCGCCGACCTTCTTGGCGATCTGGCCCATGCGCTCGAAGTCGAAACGCAGCGCGTAGGCGGACGCGCCGCCGATGATCAGCTTCGGCTTGGTTTCCATCGCCACGCGCTCCATGTCGTCGTAGTCGATTTCTTCCTTGTCGTTCAAACCGTAGGCGACGATGTTGAACATCTTGCCGGACAGGTTGGCCGGGGAGCCGTGGGTCAGGTGGCCGCCGTGGCCCAGGTTCATGCCCATCACGATGTCGCCCGGCTTCAGGATGGAGAAGTACACCGCCTGGT
The DNA here is from genome assembly GCF_055181315.1 of Chromobacterium sp. Ag138. Classification (NCBI taxonomy): domain Bacteria; kingdom Pseudomonadati; phylum Pseudomonadota; class Betaproteobacteria; order Neisseriales; family Chromobacteriaceae; genus Chromobacterium; species Chromobacterium sp. Ag138. The sequence goes on along the minus strand of NZ_JBUPWA010000001.1, from coordinate 4,262,821 downwards.
TGGCCTGGGAGCCGGAGTGCGGCTGCACGTTGGCGTATTCGGCGCCGAACAGCTGCTTGACGCGATCGATGGCCAGCTGCTCGACGACGTCCACATGCTCGCAACCGCCGTAGAAGCGCTTGCCCGGGTAGCCTTCGGCGTACTTGTTGGTCAGCTGGGAGCCTTGGGCTTCCATGACGGCCGGGCTGGTGTAGTTTTCCGAGGCGATCAGCTCGATGTGATCTTCCTGGCGTTGGCATTCAGCCGCGATGGCGGCGGCGAGTTCTGGGTCGAATTTGGCGATCGTCTGGTCAGCAGCGAACATCTTTGACTCATCCATCAAAGGGTTAACGATCCGGGCATTCTACACGAAATGCCCGGATCGAAACCTTAACGTGAAGCAAGCTCGCCGAGGCCGCGCCGCGCCTCTCACACCGCCCAGCAGGAGCAGCCGAGCGCGCCGAAAAAGCCCTTGGCGTCCGATACTGGCAGCGCCGTCCCCCAGGCCCGCGCATGCTGGTGGCCGTGCAGGCCGCAGGCGCTGGCGCAGCCGCAAGCGGCCGCGGCCTGGCGATGCAGCGAATGGCGGCCGGCGCCTTGCGGATCGCCCCAGGCGGCGTAGCCCTTGAAGGTCCGCGCCGGCGACCAGTCCGGCATCGCCGGCGGCAAGGGATTGTCGTCCAGCTCGGCGAAACCGCCCGCGGCGTAGACGACGCGGCCGCCCACCATGGTCAGCTCCGACACCAGGAAAGAGATGTCGTCCTCCGGGCAGGAGAAGAAGTCCTTGTCCGGCACGACCAGATCGGCCAGCTGCCCCACTTCGATGCGGCCGCGCCCGCCCTCCTCGTTGCTGAACCAGGCCACGTTCTCGGTCCACATCCGCAGCGCGGTTTCGCGGTCCAGGCAGTTGCGCTGCGGGTAGAGCCGCAGGCCGCCGACGGTCTTGCCGGTGATCATCCAGGCCAGCGACACCCAGGGATTGTAGGAGGCGACGCGGGTGGCGTCGGTGCCGGCCGACACTTTCAGTCCTTTTTCCAGCATGCGGGCGATGGGCGGCGTGGCCTCGGCCGCCGCCGCGCCGTAGCGCTCGACGAAATACTCGCCCTGATAGGCCATCCGGTGCTGCACCGCGATGCCGCCGCCCAGCGCGGCGATGCGGTCCATCGAGCGTTCGGAGATGGTCTCGGCATGGTCGAAGAACCAGTTCAGCCCTTGCAGGGGGATGTCGCGGTCCACCTTCTCGAACACGTCCAGCGCGCGGGAGATGGTTTCGTCGTAAGTGGCGTGCAAGCGCCACGGCCAGCGGTTCTGCGCCAGGATGCGCACCACTTCTTCCAGCTCGCCCTCCATTTCCGGCGCCATGTCCGGCCGCGGCTGGCGAAAGTCCTCGAAATCGGCGGCGGAAAACACCAGCATCTCGCCGGCGCCGTTGTGGCGGAAATAGTCGTCGCCCTGCTTGTAGCGGACGCTGCCGGTCCAGGCCAGGAAATCCTCCTTTTCCGCCTTCGGTTTCTGGGTGAACAGGTTGTAGGCCAGCCGCACCGTCATCTGCCCGGCCTCGGCCAGTTGCCGGATCACCTCGTAATCGTCCGGGTAGTTCTGGAAGCCGCCGCCGGCGTCGATGACGCCGGTCACGCCCAGGCGGTTCAATTCGCGCATGAAGTGGCGGGTTGAGTTGAGCTGGTAGTCGAACGGCAGCTTGGGGCCCTTGGCCAGCGTCGCGTACAGGATGGCGGCGTTGGGCTTGGCCAGCAGCAGGCCGGTAGGGTTGCCGCCGCCGTCGCGGACGATCTCCCCGCCCGGCGGCGCCGGCGTGTCGCGGCCGTAGCCGACGGCGCGCAGCGCGGCGCCGTTGAGCAGGGCGCGGTCGTACAGGTGCAGCAGGAAAACCGGCGTGTCCGGCGCGATGGCGTTGATTTCGTCCAGCGTCGGCAACCGTTTCTCGACGAACTGGTGCTCGGTGAAGCCGCCCACCACCCGCACCCATTGCGGCGCGGGCGTGACCGCCACCTGCCGCCGCAGCATGTCCATCGCGTCGGCCAGCGAGCGCACGCCGTCCCAGCGCAGCTCCATATTGAAGTTGAGTCCGCCGCGCACCAGGTGGGTGTGGTTGTCGATCAGGCCGGGCAACGCGCGCCGCCCCTTGAGATCGACGACGCGGGTGGCCGGCCCGGCCAGCGCCATGATCTCGGCCTCCTCCCCCACTGCCAGGAAGCGGCCATCCTTGACGGCGACGGCGCTTGCCTGCGGCCGCCGCCGGTCCAGCGTGGCGATGCGGCCATTGCGCAGAATCACATCAGCTGTAGCCATGATGGCTTCTCCCTTGGATATCGGCCGCCGCCGGCGGATAGGCGCGGCCGGCGGCGGCGCGGCGATCAGCCTTCGTGGCCGCCGAACATGGTTTTCGCGTAACGGATGCCCAGGCCGTAGCCGCCGCCCAGCTTGGCGGCGATGCCGGTGGTCAGCTCATAGGTGTCGGCGCGCGCCCAGTCGCGCTGCAGCTCCAGCAGATACTGCAACGAAGTGATCGGCCGCGCGCCGGCCTGCACCATGCGCTGCATCGCGCGCTCGTGCGCCTCGGCCGAAATGTCGCCGCAGGCGTCGGCGATCACGTAGACCTCGAAGCCCTGGTGCAGCGCGGACAGCGCCGGTCCGACGATGCAGACGCTGGTCCACAGGCCGGCCAGCACGATGCGGCCCTTGCCGATCTGGTTGACGCGGTCGATCACCGCGGCGTCTTCCCAGGTGTTCATCGACGTGCGGTCCAGCATGCGCAGGTCAGGGAACGGCGCGGTCACCTCGTCGAACATCGGGCCGGAGAAGCTTTTCTCGGCCACGGTGGTGAGGATGGCGGACACGCCGAATCCGGCGGCGGCGCTGGCGACCAGGCCGGCGTTGTTGCGCAGCGTCGGGATGTCGATGGAATGGGTGGCGAAGGCCATCTGCGACTGGTAGTCGATCAGGATCAGGGTGTGATCGCGCGGGGTCAGCAGCAAGGGGCTGGGCGCGGCGCTAGCGGTCGGTTTCATCACGGTTTCTCCATTCTGTGCATGGCGGCGGCCGGTTCGGTAAGCCGGCGCCAGAGGGGCCGCCGCCCCTGCGCGCCAGGCGTGTCATTCCCGGGTGTCCACCAGAATCAGTTCGGCGTCCTCGCCGGCCTCGACGCGGACCACATCCTCGTCGCGGATGGCCGCGCCGTCGCCTGTCTGCAGCGCCACGCCGTTCACCCGGGCCGATCCGGCCGACAGCACCAGATAGCCGCAACGGCCGGCGCCCAGCCGGTAGTCGGCGCTTTCGCCGGCCTTCAGCGTGGCGCCCAGCACCCGGGCGTCGGCGCGTATCGGCAGGGCCTCGTCGTCTCCGCCCATGCCGCTGGCCAGCGCGACGAAGACGCCGGAGCGGTCGGCCTTGGGAAAGGGCTTGCTGCCCCAGGCCGGCTCGCCGCCGCGGCTGTCCGGGTAGATCCAGATCTGGAAGATGCGGGTCGCGATCGGCTCCAGGTTGTATTCGGAATGAACGATGCCGCTGCCGGCGCTCATCACCTGCACGTCGCCGGCTTCGGTGCGCCCGCGGTTGCCCAGATTGTCCTGATGGCTGATCGCGCCCTCCCGGACATAGGTGATGATCTCCATGTCGGCGTGCGGGTGCGGGGCGAAGCCGCTGCCCGCGGCGATGGCGTCGTCGTTCCACACCCGCAGCGCGCCCCAGTGCATGCGCGCCGTGTCGCGGTAGTCGGCGAAAGAGAAATGGTGTTTGGCGTCGAGCCATCCGTGTTGGGCTGCGCCCAGGCTGGCGTAGGGGCGGTGTTCGATCATGGCTTGCTCCTGCGATGGCGGAAGAATGATGTAGCCACTATAAACAGCCGGCATCAGGATTAAAATGGAATAGATTGAATAGCATCATTTCTATTTTGATCATAATCAACGCGCCATCCTGGCAGTTGACTGCTAGACTTTGCCCCCGACCTCCCCCTTTCCGGCATGGAACATGAAACGACTTCCCGATCTTGAAGCCTGGGCCATCTTCGCCAAAGTGGCCGAATGCGGCTCCTTCGCCCGCGCGGCCGAAGAACTCGCGCTGTCGCAGGCCACCGTATCCAAGGCGGTGACGCGGCTGGAAGCGCGGGTGAAAACCACGCTGCTCCATCGCACTTCGCGCCGGCTGGCGCTGACGGCGGCTGGCGAAGCCGCGCTGGAACGGGCATCTCGCATCCTGGCGGAAGGCGAGGCGGTGGAGGCCGATGTCGCCGAGCAGTCCGGCAGCCTGCGCGGAACGGTGCGCGTCGCCGCGCCGATGTCCTTCGGCATCTCCCACCTGGCCCCTTTGCTGCCGGAATTCATGGCGCGCCATCCCGAGGTGGAGCTCGATTTTCACTTCAGCGACGAACAGGTGGACCTGGTGGCGAACCGGATGGACCTGGCGCTGCGCATCGCCTCGCCCGCCGATTCCAGCCTGCTGGCCAGGCGCTTGTGCGCGGTGCGCATCCTGCTGGTCGGCGCGCCCTCGTATTTCGAGCGCCACGGCAGGCCGCGCCATCCGAGCGAGCTGGCCGGACACCGCGCCTTGCGCTACAGCAACGCGCAAGACCGCCATTGGCGTTTCCGCCATGCGGAGCAAGGAGAGTTCGCGCTGGAAATGCCGACGGCGCTGCGCGTCAACAACGCCGAAGCGCTGGCGCCGGCGCTGCGGGCGGGGCTGGGACTGGCCTTGCAACCCGAGTTTCTGGCCTGGGAGGACTTGCAATCGGGCCGGCTGGAAGCCGCGATGCCGGGCTGGGAGATCGATCCCATCGCGCTGTACATCCTGACGCCGCCGGGACGCGGGCGGCCGGCACGGGTGCAGACGCTGATAGCCTATCTGGCGGCGAAACTGGCCGGCGCGCCCTGGGCGCGGGCGGGGGACTCCGCCGGCTGACAGGCAAGATAAAGCCCCGCTCGAAGCGGGGCTGATTTTCGAAGATCGCGGCCTTACAGATCGTCGGCGGTGAAGAACAGCGGCACGCCATCCCGGCTTTCCGGCTGCAGCTCCGCCAGCACATGCACGTCGCGCACATGGCATTCTCGCATCAGCTCGCGGAAGTTCTCTTCTATCAGCTTGACGTTGTCCAGCGACGCCAGCGGCCAGACGAAGCCTTCCCAATTGCGCTCATCGCCCTTGGCCGACAGGGTGAAGTGCAACTCGCCGTTGTCGTGGGCGGATAGAATCGCCACCGGGTCCTTGTCCAGCTCGCGCAAGCGGCGGATCTGGCTGCTGGCGAACACCTGCAGCGCCACTTCGAAGCGGGCGAAGTTGCCGGCCACCAGCGCCTGCATCGCCGGCAGCGGCGGACGGGCGATCGGGAACAGCGTCACGCCTTCGGTCTTCAGCTGCTCGCCGAGGAATTTCATCACCGGCATGCCCCAGGCGCCGACCGAGCCGCCCAGCTTCACCGGCGGCTCCTCGCCGTCGCGCAGGGTCGCCGCGCCCAGCAGATAGCGCAGGAACACGCCCTCCTCTTTCACCGTGACCGGCGCCGGCTGGTTCGGCAAACCGCCGCGCGCGTCCGCGCCCTGGCGCGACATCTCGTACAGCTTGACCGCGTCGAGGCCGGTCAGGCTGTCCGGGTGCAGCAGCGCGCCGCCCAGCGCGGCGTCGCCGTCGGCGCTGAATACGCCGTGCCGGCGCAAGAGATCGTTCAAGCCGTCGATGTCCGCGATCTCGGCCAGCAGCGTCGCCTGCTCGCGGCTGCCCGCCACCAGCACCAGCGGCAGCGCGAACAGCGCCACATTGGCGCTGCCGCCCTCCACCGTCTGGCGCAAGGCGTCCCACACCACCTGATAGCAAGCCTGCGACGGCACCATCGCCAGCGCGACGGAGATGGACAGCAGCTCACGCCGCTGCAGCATCTCGTCCATCGCGCCCGCCAACGCCTGCCGCCACATCTCGCGGTCGTCCGCGCTCGGCGCGTCCAGCGCCGACTGGGCGTGGTGGATCAGACGGTTGGTCAGGGAAACCTGCGGGTGGTACTGGCGCGGATCGGGAAGAATATGGCGGACGGCGTCCATGGTGCTGACATCCTGCAACTATCGAAAACGCCTATTGTGGCACAGCCGCCACGTTCTTGCGCGAAGGGAAGCGAGCCATGCCAACGGGCTGAAGCAATGGAAAATCAGGCACTTCAGCAGGCAATGTATCAAGGCGCGACAAAAACTTACATTTCTCGACATTTTCGAAAACGCACATGTTGACACTCGGTACCGCAATCCGGATAATCCGTTCTCGTTGAGATGCAGCAATTGCTTCTTGATAGTTTCTCCTCTATTTCTCCTTTGTAGACTTGGCGCGGGCCGTAAGGCACCGCGCATTTTTTTTGCCCTCCGCCAGCCGCACGCCCCCAAAAATATTAAAAATCATTGCGATACGGACATTCCGTCACAATAGCGCCTTCCAGAACGACGCGTTGCTTCCAGGCCCGCGCAAAGCGCCGCGACCACCGCCATGCTCACGCTCTGCAGTCTATCAAAATGACAATGATGTATAATTGAAAATAACTAAATTCCATATGAATTTAACAGATATTTCATTTTCGAAACAAAACGAATCTTCTGCAGGCAGTATTGTTCGGTTTTTCACGAAGTGAACCGAGCAAACTGAGTGAAAAGCATGGAGAAGGGGCATGTGGACGGACTGCGCGCCGCTTGACGAGTTCCCTACTGTCTGACAGCGCAGGCATATGCTAACAGGATCGCGCTGCGGCATTATGACAATAATCAATACCCAACAACTTTGATCCAGCCGGGAGCGCACCCATGGCCCGGCAAAGCCGGAACCGTCCTCGGCGCCGTACGGTCTCAGCCTTTTCCGCCTCCTTGAACAGCCCGCATGCCGATACACAGCCTTTGCCTCGCCGGCTTCCGCTCGATACGCAAGCTGACGCTTGAACTCGATTCGCTCAACGTCGTCGTCGGCGCCAATGGCTGCGGCAAATCCAATCTGTACAAAGCCATCCAGCTGCTGCACGCGGCGGCCGAAGGCCGCTTGTCCGCCGCGCTGGCCGAGGAAGGCGGCGCGCAGAAGGCGATGTGGGCCGGCGGCGCCCGCCGCGGCGACAAGGCGCGCGCGCCGAAGCGGATGATCCTGTCCGCGCGTCTGGACGACTACGACTACGAGCTGCAGCTGGGCTATCCGGAACCCAGCCTCAGCCTGTTCGCGCTGGACCCGCTGGTGAAGGAGGAAAGCCTGTGGCTGGCCGGGCACGGCCGGCGGCCTTCCACGCTGCTGCTGGAGCGCCGCAACCAGGCCGCCTTTCTCTGCGGCGTGGAGGGCGAACGGAACAGCTACCCGGCCAGCCTGCGCGCCGAGGAGTCCATCTTTGGCCAACTGGCCGAGCCGCACCGCTATCCGGAACTGTCCCAGGTCCGCGAAACGCTACGCAACTGGCGCTTCTACCACGAGTTCGCCGTCTGGCCCGGCTCGCCGCTACGCGCGCCCCAGGTCGGCATACGCTCGCCGGTGCTGGCGCATGACGGCGCCAATCTGGCCGCCGCCTTCCAGACCATCGTCGAAATCGGCGACCATGAACTGCTGGACAGCATGCTGGCGGACGCCTTCCCCGATTGCCGCTTCCAGGTCGACGCGCAGCAAGGGCGATTCCAGATGCTGATGCAGCGCGATGGCCTGCTGCGGCCACTGGAAGCCGCCGAGCTGTCCGACGGCACGCTGCGCTTCCTGTGCCTGGCGGTGGCGCTGCTCAGCCCCAGGCCGCCCGCCTTCATGGCCTTGAACGAGCCGGAAAACAGCCTGCACCCAGCCTTGCTCCCGGCGCTGGCGCGGCTGATCGCCGAAGCCAGCCGCCACAGCCAGCTATGGGTGACCAGCCACTCGCCGGAACTGGCGGAGCGAATCCGCCGCCATCGCCCGCTGAAGACCTTCCAGCTCGCCCAGCAGGACGGCGAAACCCTGCTGCGGGACGACTGAGGTCCCCGCATCGGCAAGCCGCCTCCAGGCGGCTTTTTTCATGCCATTTTTAAGAAAATTCGCCTATTTTCGCCCATATGCCGATCCATTAGCGTGATATGCGGGGAACTCCGGCCATAGGGGCAAGGTCCTACCCCTGTCTTGTTTATTTTATTCAACACTATGTGTAAAAAATTCTTCTCCCCTTTGCTCGTTGCCTGGCTGATTTTGATGGCGGCCATCGCCTGTGAAATCGTCGGCACTTCGTTCATGGCGGTCGCCGCCCGCAGCGGCGGCTATCTGGGCTATGTCTGGATGTCGCTGGCGCTGGCGCTGTCCTACTATTTGCTGTCCCTCGCGCTGCGCGCGATCTCGGTCGGCGTCGCCTACGCGGTGTGGGAAGGTTTGGGCTTGGTCGGCCTGACCGCGGTCAGCGTCTGGCTGTTCGGCGAGAAGCTGGCGCCGCAGGAAGTGCTGGGCCTGGGCCTGGCGCTGCTGGGTCTGGTCTGCGTGACGATGGGCGAAACGCATGATGAGGAGGCCGCGGCATGAAAACCGTTTACCTGCTGTTCGTGCTGGCTTCCGCGCTGATAGAAGTGGGCGCCAACCTGATGCTGGAAAAATCCGATGGCTTCCGCCGCCGCGCCTGGGGCATCGGCGCCATCCTGCTGGTGTGGCTGGCCTTCGCGCTGCTGGGCCAGGCGGTGAAGGGCATGGATCTGGCCATCGCCTACGCCTTGTGGGGCTCCATCGGCATTCTCGGCACCGCCATCGGCGGCCGCCTGCTGTACAAGCAAAAATTGAAGCCGATAGGCTGGGCCGGCATCGGCATCGTCGCGGCGGCGGTGGTGACCTTGTCCACCGTCTAAGACAGCCTGGCCCGAAAATTCCACCGTCCCATCGGGGACCGCGGCGAAATTTTCAGGCCCGCCTGGAACAAAAAGGGGAGGCGCTTGGCCTCCCCTTTCTCTATCCGATCATGTCCGGTGCGTCGCCCCTGCGGGGTGACGACACCCTACCGTGGATTATTTACGTTCCACTTGCGACACATCGCGCACCGCGCCGGTGTCGGCGCTGGTGGTCATCGCCGCATAGGCGCGCAAGGCCGGGCTGACCACCCGTTCGCGGCCGACGGGTTTCCAGGCGTCGCGCCCTTTCGCCTCCATCTCCGCGCGGCGCCGGGCCAGCTCCTCATCGGAAACAGCCAGGTGGATGCGGCGGTTGGGGATGTCGATCTCCACCGTGTCGCCCTCTTGCGCCAGACCTATCGCGCCGCCCTCGGCCGCCTCCGGCGAGGCGTGGCCGATGGACAGGCCGGAGGTGCCGCCGGAGAAGCGGCCGTCGGTCAGCAGCGCGCAGGCCTTGCCCAGGCCCTTGGACTTCAGATAGGAGGTCGGGTACAGCATTTCCTGCATGCCCGGACCGCCCTTCGGCCCCTCGTAGCGGATGATGACGATGTCGCCGGCGACGATCTGGTCGGCGAGGATGCCTTCCACCGCCGCGTCCTGGCTTTCGAAGATGCGGGCGCGGCCGGTGAATTTCAGTATCGATTCGTCGACGCCGGCGGTCTTCACGATGCAGCCGCGCTCGGCGATATTGCCGTACAGCACCGCCAGGCCGCCGTCCTGCGAGTAGGCGTGGGCCTGGTCGCGGATGCAGCCGTCGGCGCGGTCGTCGTCCAGCGTCGGGTAACGCATGCTCTGGCTGAAGGCGATGGTGGTGGCCACGCCGCCCGGGGCCGCACGGAACAGGCGGTGCGGCTCGCTGCCTTCGCCGTGGCGCATCACGTCCCACTGCTCCAGCGCCGAGCCCAGCGTCGGGCTGTGCACGGTGGCGACGTCGCGGTGGATCAGGCCGGCGCGGTCCAGCTCGGCCAGGATGCCGATCACGCCGCCGGCACGGTGCACATCCTCCATATGGTATTTCTGCGTCGCCGGCGCCACCTTGGACAGACATGGCACGCCGCGGCTGATGCGGTCGATGTCGGCCATCTTGAAATCGACGCCGGCCTCGCTGGCGGCGGCCAACAGGTGCAGCACGGTGTTGGTGGAGCCGCCCATGGCCACGTCCAGGCTCATCGCGTTCTCGAACGCCTCTTTGGTGGCGATGCCGCGCGGCAGGATGGAATAGTCCTCGCCCTCATAATGGCGCTTGGCCAATTCGACGATCAGGCGGCCGGCCTTGAGGAACAGTTCTTTTCTGTCCGCGTGGGTGGCCACCAGGCTGCCGTTGCCGGGCAGACTCAGGCCCAGCGCCTCGGTCAGACAGTTCATCGAGTTGGCGGTGAACATGCCGGAGCAGGAGCCGCAAGTGGGACAGGCGGAGCGCTCGACGCGGTCGACGTCCTCGTCGGACACCGCGCTGTTGGCGGCCTCCACCATCGCGTCCACCAGGTCCAGCTTGCGCACTTCGTTGCCCCACTGCACCTTGCCGGCCTCCATCGGCCCGCCGGAGACGAACACCACCGGGATGTTGAGCCGCATCGCCGCCATCAGCATGCCGGGGGTGATCTTGTCGCAGTTGGAGATGCACACCAGCGCGTCGGCGCAGTGGGCGTTGACCATGTATTCCACGCTGTCGGCGATCAGGTCGCGGCTGGGCAGGCTGTACAGCATGCCGCCATGGCCCATGGCGATGCCGTCGTCGATGGCGATGGTGTTGAATTCCTTGGCGACGCCGCCGGCTTTTTCTATCTCTCTCGCCACCAACTGGCCCATGTTCTGCAGGTGCACGTGGCCGGGCACAAACTGGGTGAAGGAGTTGGCGATGGCGATGATGGGCTTGCCGAAGTCAGCGTCGGTCATTCCTGTGGCGCGCCACAGCGCGCGGGCACCCGCCATGTTGCGGCCGGCGGTGGAAGTGCGGGAACGGTATTGAGGCATGATGCTTCCTTAATCTGTAAACAAAACCGGTCGCCGTTCCGTCACGCCAGCAGGGTAAGCTGGCGGTGGTCGGTCCGCGGGTGCCGGGTGGACCAACCAGGATGCCGCATCGCCGCGGGTAAGCGGCGCGACGGCGGGGAACGCTTTCCGTATAATCTCGTCACATTTCTTTTACCGCAAACGCACATCACTGACAAATGCTGATTCATCCTCAGTTCGATCCGGTGGCCATCCACCTGGGCCCGCTGGCCATTCATTGGTACGGCCTGATGTACCTGCTGGGCTTCGCCCTGTTCCTCACCATGGGCAAATACCGCCTGAAAAACGGCAACGACGTGCTCACCGTGCCGCAGCTGGACGACATGCTGATGTACGGCGCGGTCGGCGTGGTGGTGGGCGGCCGCCTGGGCGAGGTGCTGTTTTACCAGCCCGGCTACTATTTCAGCCATCCTCTGGAAATCTTCATGGTGTGGAAAGGCGGCATGTCCTTCCACGGCGGCTTCCTCGGCGTGCTGATCGCGGTGGCGATCTACGGCCGCAAGGTGGGCCGCGGCTTCTGGCAGCTGACGGACTTCGTCGCGCCGCTGGTGCCGCTGGGCCTGGCCGCCGGCCGCGTCGGCAACTTCATCAACGGCGAGCTGTGGGGCCGCGTGGCCAGCCCGGACCTGCCATGGGCGATGCTGTTTCCGCAGGCGCGGCTGGAAGACATCGCCGAGGCGCAGCAATCGGCCGACCTGATGAACATGCTGATGCAGTACGGCGGCCTGCTGCGCCATCCGTCGCAGCTGTACGAGTTCGCGCTGGAAGGCATCGTGCTGTTCGGCGCGCTGTGGATCTACAGCGCCAAGCCGCGCGCCACCGGCAAGGTGTCGGCGCTGTTCCTGATCGGCTATGGCCTGGCCCGCTTCATCAGCGAATACTTCCGCAACCCGGATGCCGGCATCTTCGGCAAGTCCGACGTGATCAGCATGGGCCAGTGGCTGAGCCTGCCGATGATCGTGATCGGCGTGGCGCTGCTTGTCTTCTTCGGCCGGCGCAAGCAGGGCTGAGCGTTTTCGATGCGAAGGGCCGGGACATCCCGGCCTTTTTTGCGCCCGGCAAACGCGACACGCCGGCTTTAAAACAAATTCAGGAATATATAACTAATTTTTTATAATTTCTGGATATTAATTCATTCGGGTAAGATGGCGGCAATCAGCTTCACATCGGCAAACAACCCTACAAGGCTCGCCATGAAAAAGACCATTGCCCTCGCACTCGCCGTTGCCCTGACCTCCACCGCCGCCCTGGCCGACCGCCTGGACGACATCAAGAAAGCCGGCGTGCTGCGCGTCGCCGCCTTCGACAGCAATCCGCCGTTCGGCTTCCTGGACGCCAAGACCCGCCAGATTTCCGGCCTGGACGTCGACGTGGCCCAGCACATCGCCAAGAAGCTGGGCGTGAAGCTGCAGCTGATCCCGACCAACCCGGCCAACCGCGTGCCGCTCTTGGTGTCCGGCAAGGCCGACATCGTGGCCGCCAACTTCACCGTCACCGACGAGCGCAAGAAGCAGGTGGACTTCAGCCTGCCCTATTTCGCCTCCGGCCAGCAGTTCATCGTCCGCAAGGGCGCGCTGCAGAAACCGGAACAGCTGGCCGGCCTGCGGGTAGGCGTGGACAAGGGCACGACGCAGGAAGTCTACCTGCGCGACAAGTACCCGAAGACCACCGTCGTCGCTTATGACGATACCCCGCTGGCCTTCACCGCGCTGCGCAACGGCAACGTCCAGGCCATCACCCAGGACGGCTCCAAGCTGGCCGCGCTGCTGGCCAACGCGCCGGACAAGGCCAAGTACGAACTGGCGCCGTTCACGCTGACCCGCGAATTCCAGGCCATCGGCCTGCCCAAGGGCGAGACGCGGCTGACCAAGGTAGTCAACGACACGCTGCGCGAACTGGAAAAGAGCGGCGACGCGGCCAAGATCTACGACCGCTGGTTCGGCCCCAAGACCAAGGCCCCGCTGCCGCGCGATTTCAAGATCGGCGACGCGGCCTGATCCCAGGCTTGTCCCGCATCGCAACCGCCGGCTCCCCCGGCGGTTTTGCCGTTTCATGTTGTAGGAAGAAAACCGCATGACCCCACCCGCCTGGCTCGGCCACAACTGGCTGGAGCCGCACTATCTCGTCTGGCTGGGCAAGGGCGCGCTGCTGACCGGCTGGCTGTCGCTGCTGGTCATCGCCGCCGCCAGCCTGCTCGGCATCGCGCTGACCGCGCTGCAGGACGGCGCGCCGCGGCCGCTGCGGCTGGCGACGCGGCTGTTCGTCGGCCTGCACCGCAACACGCCGCTGATGGTGCAGCTGCTGCTGTGGTATTTCGGCGTGTCCGGCCTGCTGCCGGACGAAGCGAAAATCTGGCTGAACACGCCGCGCGCGCTGGCGCTGCCCTTCGGTCTGGCCCTGCCGTGGCCGTCGTTCGAATTCCTGGCCGCCTTCACCGCGCTGACGCTGTACAGCGCCGCCTTCATCAGCGGCGAACTGCAGGCCGGGCTGAACGCAGTGCCCAAGGGCCAGCGGCTGGCGGCGCGGGCGCTGGGCATGAGCGGCTGGCAGGTCTTGCGCCTGGTGGTGCTGCCGCAAGCCTGGCAGCTGGTGAAGCGGCCGCTGGTCGGCCAGTACACCGCCATCGTCAAGAACACTTCGCTGACCATGGCGATCGGCCTGGCCGAACTCTCTTACGCCTCGCGCCAGGTGGAAACCGAAACGCTGCTGGCCTTTCAATCTTTCGCCGCCGCCACCGCGCTCTACCTGGCGCTGGTGCTGATCACCCAATTGCTGGCCCAGCGGCCGGAGCCTGAATGGAGAACATTGCGATGATCCCGCCGGTGATACAGGACAATCTCGACTACCTGCTGTGGGGCAATCTGTCCGGCGGCGAGCCTGGCGGCCTGCTGCTGACCGCGGCGCTGAGCCTGGCCGCCGCGCTGCTGGCTAGCCTTCTGGGACTGGCGCTGGGCATCGCCCAGCTGATGGGCGGCCCCATGCTTCGCCGCGTCCTGACGGCGGCCACCGCGGTGCTGCGCGCCGTTCCGGTGCTGATGCTGATCTTCTGGTGCTATTTCCTGCTGCCGCTGCTGTTCGGCGTCGACATCCCCGGCCTCGCGACGGTGATCCTGGCGCTGGCGCTGATCCACTCGGCCTATCTGGGCCAGGCGGTGCTGGCCGGCCTGACGGCGGTGGGGCGCGGCCAATGGCACGCCGGGCTAGCGCTGGGCTTCTCCCGCTGGCAGACGCTGCGCTGGCTGATCCTGCCGCAGGCGCTGCGCATCATGCTGCCCTCCTTCGTCAACCAGTGGGTGTCGCTGCTGAAGGACAGCTCGCTGGCCTACATCGTCGGCGTCGCCGAGTTCACCTTCGTCGCCACCCAGGTCAACAACCGCGAGCAGGTGTATCCGCTGGAAATCTTCAGCGCCATCGCCGTCGGCTACCTGCTGCTGTGCGGCCTGCTGCAATTCGGCGGGCACTTGGCCGAGCGTCGCTGGCGGCAGCCGCGGACGCAGCCGTAGCGCTTCAAGCCGGCGGCGTTTTCCGCTAAGGTGACGCGGTTCCCTCTCCCCCCTTTCATGCCATGCATCCAAACCATGCGGCGAACGACCGCGGCTTCTGGCGCATCCTGCTGGTTTTCCTGAAACTGGGCCTGACGTCGTTCGGCGGCCCGGTCGCCCACCTCGGCTATTTCCGCGCCGAATTCGTCGAACGCCGCCGCTGGCTGCCGGAGCGCGACTACGCCGACCTGGTGGCGTTGTGCCAGTTCCTGCCCGGCCCCGCCAGCAGCCAGGTGGGCATGGCGCTGGGCATGGCGCGCGGCGGCCTGGCCGGGGCGCTGGCCGCCTGGCTGGGCTTCACGCTGCCGTCGGCGCTGCTGATGCTGCTGCTGGCGCTGGGCCTGGCGCATCACGCCCAGGCCGTGCCGCCCGGCGTCTTGCATGGACTGAAGCTGGCCGCGGTGGCGGTGGTGGCGCAGGCGGTGTGGAACATGGCGCGCCAGCTGTGTCCGGACCGGCCGCGGTTGACGCTGATGGCCATCGCCTGCTGCCTGGCCTTGCTGATCGCCGCGCGCTGGCTGCCGCTGGCCGCCATCGCGCTGGCCGGCGCCGCCGGACGCCTGTGGCTGGCCGCGCCGGCCTCAGCCGCATCCCTTGCCGACGGTTCCCCGGCGCCCAGCCGCCGCCGCGGCGCGCTGTGGCTGGCGCTGTTCTTCGCGCTGCTGGCCGGCCTGCCGCTGCTGGCCGCGGCCTGGCCCGGCTACCGGCTGGCCTTGTTCGACGCCTTCTACCGCAGCGGCGCGCTGGTGTTCGGCGGCGGCCACGTGGTGCTGCCGCTGCTGGAAGCCGCATCCGTCGCCAGCGGCTGGGTGCCCAGGGATGTCTTCCTGGCCGGCTACGGCGCCGCGCAGGCGCTGCCCGGCCCCTTGTTCGCCTTCGCCGCGTTTCTGGGCGCGGCCGGCAACGGCAGCTGGCAAAGCGGCGCGCTGGCGCTGATCGCCATCTTTCTGCCCGGCTTCCTGCTGCTGGCCGGCGCGCTGCCGTTCTGGCGCCGCTTGCGCGCCGCGCCCGGCGCCCAATCGGCGCTAGCCGGCGTCAACGCCGCGGTGGTGGGCCTGCTGCTGGCCGCGCTGTACCAGCCGGCCTGGACCAGCGCGGTGCGCGCGCCGGCCGATTTCGCCGCCGCGCTGCTGGCCCTGCTGGCGCTGACCGCGTGGCGGCTGCCGCCCTGGCTGGTGGTGGGCCTGTGCGCGGCGGCGGGTTGGCTGACGCCGTAAATGAAACAGCCCGCAGGGCGGCGGGCTGAAATGGCTGGCGCTGCGGACGATCAGTCCAGGTATTTCTTGAAGAACCGCTCCATCGCGCCGTAGGCGGCGAAACGGTTTTCCTCGTTGTGGAAGCCGTGGCCTTCGTTGTCCTTGACGATGTACTCGACATCCACGCCGCGTTGCTTCAGCGCGTCGACGATCTGGTTGGACTCGTTGATGTTGACGCGCGGATCCTTGGCCCCCTGCAGCACCAGCAGCGGCGACTGGATGCGGTCGACGTGGAACACCGGCGAGCGCTCGCGCAGCAAATCCTTGTCCTTTTCCGGATGGCCCACCATCTCGTACATCGAATCCAGGAACGGCTTCCAGTACGGCGGAATGGTCTTCATGAAAGTGAAGAGATTGGACACCCCGACGTAATCCACCGCGCAGCGGTACAGTTCCGGGGTCTTGGTGATGCCGGACAGGGTGGCGTAGCCGCCGTAGCTGCCGCCGTAAATGCACACTTTTTTCGGATCGGCCACGCCCTGTTTGACCAGCCAGTCTACGCCGTCGCTGACGTCGTCCTGCATCTTGCCGCCCCATTCCTTGAACGAAGCCTCCCAGAACTGGCGGCCGTAGCCTGTGGAGCCGCGGAAATTCATCTGCAGCACCGCCCAGCCGCGGCTGGCGAAGAACTGCACTTCCGGATTGAAGCGCCAGCTGTCGCGATACCACGGTCCGCCATGCGGATTGACGATCACCGGCAGATCCTTGGCGTCCTCCTTGCCGCGCGGCAGCGTCAGGTAGCCGTTGATGGTCAGGCCATCGCGGCTGCGGTACTGGATAGGCTTCATGCTGGCCATCTTGTCTTCCGGCAGCCAGGGCGTGATCTCGGCCAGCAGCGTCAGCTTGTCGCTCTTCTTGTCATACAGATAGCGCTTGCCCTGGGTCTTGTCGCTCCAGGCCGCCACCACGAAGCGGTCTTCGTTGCGGTTGCCGGAGGTGATGTCCACCTGGTAGCCCGGAAAATGCGCCTGCAGCCTGGCGTACAGTTCGCGCGATTGCGGATCGAAGCACTCGCGGCCCGGCTTGTCGGTTTCGAAGCCGGCGCAGGTGATCACCTTGCGCTTGTGCGAATAGTCGAGGCTGGAGACATCGACATCCTGGCGCGCGTAGATCTCCTTCGCCTCCTTGCCTGTCTTGGGATCGTATTCGACGATGGCGGCCTTGTCGCGGCCCAGGCTGCTGGCGGCGTAGAAACGCTGGTTGTCGAAAGTGAAGAACAGCGGCGAGAAGTTCTGGCGGAAATTGGTGGTCATCAGCTTGCGGAACTTGCCGCCGGGCTGGTCGCGGTACAACACGGTGTTGTTGACGCCGTCGGTTTCGATCGCGATGCGGATATTGCCCTTGTGATCGGTGATCCAGCTGGCCACCTTGCCCGGATTTTCCGCTTCCAGCGTCAGCTTGCCGGTTTGCAGGTCGATGCGGTAGACGTCGAAGATTTCCGGGTTGCGCTTGTTCAGGCTGATCAGCAGTTGCCTGTCGTTGTCGATCAGGCCATCGACGATCTCGGCGCGCACGCCGGGAAACGGCGTCAGGTCGCGGGTCTTGCCGCTTTTCAGGTCCACGCTGTACAGGTGGAAGTTTTCGTCGCCGGCATTGTCCTTGACGTAGACCAGCCTGTCGTTGCCCTTCCAGAAATAGCCGGACAGGTCGCGGTCCTTGATGGCGGTGACGCGCTTGTCGGGCTGGCCGGGACGACGCACCACGAGGTTGCGGCGCGACTCCCACGGCGACAGGAAGGCCACGCTCTTGCCGTCCGGCGACACCGTGAAGTTGCTTTGCTCGGGATTGCGGAAAAAGTCGCGCAGCGGGATGTCCGCCGCCGCCATCACGGAGCTGGACAACAGCGACGCCAGCAGCATAGTCAGGTTTTTGGTTTTCAACGCGGTTTCTTTCTTGGTGAGGACGTGGAATCCGGCCATCGCTGCGGCCTGGCGCCAAGCGCGGCATGCGCGCGGAAAAATCATGTTACCGCCAGGGCAACCCATCATCAACATGCAAATGGAATTCTTACTGATTAAAATTTTCATAGCAAAAACCACAGCAATAACGCAGGAAAAACCTCCCGTTTGACAGCCATCAAGCAGGATGGATCAGGCAATCCGAAACACGCGGCACAAGGCGTAAGCTGGCGCGATCCTCACTCCCGGAGCATACGATGAGCCGCCTCCTCCCTTCGCTGACTTTTCTCGCCGCCGCGCTGGCCAGCCTGCCCGCCGCCGCCTCGCCCGCCTCGCCCGCCGCGCCCGACTACGTCGATCCCGGCCAGTTCCTCCACTCAGCCGGCCAGCGCGTGCTGCCGCCGGATATCCCCTGGAGCGGCAACAGCCAGCAGTTCGCCGCCGCCAAAGACGACCCGTGGGCCACGCCGCTGGAAGCGTCCGGCTTCGCCCACACGCCGCCCTATCCGGAAACGCTGGCCTATCTGCAAAGGCTGGCGGCGGCGCAGCCCGGCCTGATCCAGCTGACCGAGCTACAAGAGAAAACCGGCGAGGGTCGGCCGTTCATGATTGCGGTGGCGTCCAGCAGCGCCGACAAGTCCGCCGCCGGGCTTAAGGCTTCCGGCAAGCCGACCGTCTACATCGAAGCCGGCATCCACCCGGGCGAAGCCAACGGCAAGGACGCCGGCCTGATGCTGCTGCGCGACCTCACCGTCGGCGGCACGCAACGCGCCGTGCTGGACAAGGTGAATATCCTGTTCGTTCCCACCGTCAACATCGACGGCGACGTGCGCTACGGCAAGTACGGCCGCATCAACCAGAACGGCCCCGACGAGACCGGCTGGCGCGTCAACAGCCGCAACCTCAACCTGAACCGCGACTTCGCCAAGCTGGACAGCCCGGAGATCCGCAACGTGGCGCGCGTGCTCGGCCAGTACCAGCCGGACTTCTTCATCGACACCCACAGCACCGACGGCGTCAACTACCAGTACGACGTCACTTACTGCAACAACGGCCAGGGCTGGTCGCCGGCGTCCAGCCGCTGGATGGACCAGGTGATGACGCCCTATGTCTACCGCGAGCTGCGCGCCTACGGCCACGAGCCCAACGTCTGCATCTCGATGAACGACAACGAGGACATCGGCAAGGGCTACTACCCCTACTACAGCGACCTGGCGCGCTTCTCCAACCAGTACGCCGACGCGCGCGGCATCCCCGCCATCCTGGTGGAGCTGCACGCGCTCAAGCCGTACAAGCAGCAGGTACTGGGCAATTACGCGCTGTACAAAGCCATCCTGGAAAGTGTGGCCGCCAACAAGGACAGCCTGCGCGCCGCCATCGCCCAGGACCGCGCGGCGCGGCCCAAGGACGTGACGCTGACCTGGAAAG
Source organism: Chromobacterium sp. Ag138 (assembly GCF_055181315.1). Classification (NCBI taxonomy): domain Bacteria; kingdom Pseudomonadati; phylum Pseudomonadota; class Betaproteobacteria; order Neisseriales; family Chromobacteriaceae; genus Chromobacterium; species Chromobacterium sp. Ag138. Next base: position 4,243,862 of record NZ_JBUPWA010000001.1, on the reverse strand, counting down.
CGGCCGACGGCCAGCCGCAGATGGTGGACTTCAAGGGTGTTAAATTCGACAAGGCGCAATCGCCGATCACCGGCGACAAGATCGTGCGCTGGAGCAACCAGCCGCAGCACTACAAGATCCCGATCACGCCGCAGTCCGAGCCCGACCTGGTCGTCGCGCGGCCCAAAGCCTACGTGGTGCCAGCCCAGTGGAAAGAAGTGATAGAAAGGCTGAAGACGCACGGCATCGCGATGAGCACGCTGGAGCAGCCGACCGCGCTCGACGTCACCGCCTATCGGCTGGATGAGGTCAAGCTGGGCACGCCGTTCGAGCCGGACCGCGAATCGGCCGACAAGATTCCCGGCTACGAAGGCCGACTGCTGATCAGCGGCAAGCCGGTGGCGATGGCGCGCAAGGTCACTTATCCGGCCGGCTCTGTCGTCATCGATCCCGATCAGCCGCTGGGCGCGCTGGCCATGGTGCTGCTGGAGCCGTCCAGCCCGGACTCTTTCCTGAGCTGGGGCTTCTTCAACGCCAACCTGACCTCGGCGGAAGCGCCGGAAGCCTACGTGATGGAGCCGATGGCGCGCCGCATGCTGGCGGAAAGCCCCGCGCTGCGCCAAGCCTTCGCCGCCAGACTCAAGGCCGACCCCAAGTTCGCCAAGGACCGCAACGCCCGGCTCAACTGGTTCTACGAGCGCACGCCGTTCGCCGACAGCAACCGCTACCTCTACCCGGTGGGGATCATCCGCTGAGCACGCTCCGGCCGCCCCCTGTGGCGGCCGGGTCTACAATGCAGGTGCCGGCGGACGGCAAGCCCGCCGGCGGCCTGACCCAACCATGATCCGCCTCCTGGAGACCCCGCGATGCAAGGCTACCAACTGTCGTTCTTCACCCAGCAGGGACACCGCCATCACGGCGTGCCGCTGGCGGAATGGATCTTGCAGGAAGCCCGCAGGCTGGGTATAGGCGGCGCCACGCGGTTCGCCGCTAGCGAGGGCTTCGGCGGCGACCGCCGCATCCACGCCGCCCGCTTCTTCGAACTGGCGGACCAGCCGGAAGAGGTGACGATGGCGCTCAGCGCGCAAGAGGCCGAGCAACTGCTGGACCGGCTGCGCGGCGAGGGCGTCAAGGTGTTCTACGTGAAGACGCCGGTGGAGTACGGCATGCTGGGAGAGAAGTAAGGCCGGGAGCGGCGACGACCGCCCCCCAGGCCTGGCGGGGTGGTCACGACGCGGAAAATCAGAACGTCACATCGAAGCCGGCGTCGGCTACCGCTGCGGCCAACTCCTCCGGCGACACCGTCGCGGCGTCGTAGGCCACCCGCGCCTGCTTGTCCTCCAGGCTCACCTGGGCGTCGCTGACGCCGGCCATGCCGCTCAGCAAGCCGGTCACGCTCTTCACGCAGCCGCCGCAGGTCATGCCGTCTATGTTCAAAATCAGTTCTGCCATGTTCATCTCCATCGTGGTAAGGGTTGATTGCAAGCTTCAGCGCCAGCGGCGCAGCAACAGCGAATTGGACACCACCGACACCGAGCTCGCCGCCATCGCCGCGCCGGCGATGACCGGGTTCAGCATGCCGACGGCCGCCAGCGGAATGCCCAGCACGTTGTAAACGAAGGCGAAGGCCAGATTCTGGCGGATCTTGGCCAGGCTGGCGCGCGACAGGCGGATGGCGTCCACCGCGTGCGCCAGGTCGCCGTGCATCAGCGTGATGTCGGCGGCGGCGATCGCCACGTCGGAGCCGGCGCCCATCGCCAGGCTGACATCGGCCGCCGCCAGCGCCGGCGCATCGTTGACGCCGTCGCCCAGCATCGCCACCTTGCCCCCCTGCCGCTGCCAGTATTTGACCACATCGGCCTTGTCTTGCGGCTTCATGCCGGCGCGCCATTCATCTATGCCGGCCTCTGCGGCGATGCTGCGCGCGGTGCTTTCATGATCGCCGGTCAGCATCACCACCTTGACGCCCAAGCCGCGCAGCGCTTTCACCGCGCCCTTTGAACTGTCCCGCAGCGGATCGGACAGCGCCAGCAGGCCCAGCGGCCTGTCGTCCAGGCTGACCGCCACCACGGTATTGCCCTCCAGCGGCCAGGCTGCCGCCTCGGACGGCAGCGCCAGTCCTATCCAGGACGGCACGCCCACCTTGACCATGCCCGCGCCCGGCAGCGCGGCCTCGACGCCGTTGCCGACATCGGCGCGGAAACGCTCGCAGGCCAGCAAAGGCAGTTCCCGCTCTTTCGCCCGCTGCAGCAAGGCGTGGGCCAGCGGATGCTCGGAGCCGGCTTCGGCGCTGGCGGCCAGCTGGATCAAGCGGTTCTCGTCGCCATCCAGTGCCAGCGCGTGGCGCAGCGTCGGCCGGCCCTCGGTCAGCGTGCCGGTCTTGTCCACCAGCAGCACGTCCACCTTGCCGGCCTGCTCCAGCGCGGCGGCGTTGCGGAACAATATGCCGCGGCGCGCGCCGTTGCCCACGCCCACCATCACCGCGGTCGGCGTGGCCAGGCCCAGCGCGCAGGGGCAGGCGATCACCAGCACCGCCACCGCGTGGATCAGCGCCTGCGCCCAGTCGCCTTCCAGCCAGCCGGTCAATAAAAAGGTCAGCAGCGCCACCGCGCTGACCGCCGGCACGAATACCGCCGAGATGCTGTCGGCCAGGCGCTGGATCGGCGCCTTGCTGCCCTGGGCCGCCGCCACCATGCGCACGATCTCGGCCAGCTGGGTGTCGCCGCCGACGCCGGTGGCGCGCACCTTGAGCATGCCATCCTGGTTGCGGGTGGCGGCGTAGACCTTGTCGCCCGCCTGCTTGGCCACCGGCCGGCTCTCGCCGGTCAGCATGCTCTCGTCCAGCCAAGCCTGGCCGTCCACCACCTCGCCGTCCACCGGAAGGCTGTCGCCGTGGCGCACCACCACCACGTCGCCGCGCCGCAGCTTGTCCACCGCCACCTCGACCAGTTCCCCATCGCGCTCGACGCGGGCGGTGCGCGGCGCCAGCTTCACCAGCGCGGCGATCGCCGCCGAGGTCTTGCCCTTGGCCCGCGCCTCCAGCAGCTTGCCCAGCAACACCAGCGTGATCACTGCCGCGCTGGCCTCGAAATACACGTGCTGGTCTTCCAGACCCAGCAGGGTCACCGCCGCCGACAGCAGCCAGGCCATGCTGGTGCCCAGCGCCACCAGCACGTCCATATTGGCGACGCCGCCGCGCAGCGCCTGCCAGGCGCCGCGGTAGAAGCGCCAGCCGATGATGAACTGCACCGGCGTCGCCAGCGCCAGCTGCCACATCCTGGGCAGCCAGCCATGGTGGCCGCCGGCGAACATCGCCGCCATCTCGACCATGAAAGGCAGCGTCAGCAGCGCCGACGCGGCGAACCACGCCAGCTCGCGGCGATAGCGCGCCGCGGCCTCCGCCCCGTCGCCGCCATTCTCGTGCGGCGAGGGCTCGAAACCGGCCTTGCGCACCGCCTCCAGCACCCGGTCGCGGTCCGTCAGCCCCGGCAGGTAATCGATACGCGCCGACTCGGCGGCGAAGTTGACGCTGGCCTCCACGCCGGGCAGCCGGCCCAGCGCCTTCTCCAGCCTCGCCGCGCAGGCGGCGCAGCTCATGCCGCCGATGTCCAGCTCCAGCGTCTGGCGCGGCACGTCGAAACCGCAGCGGACGATGGCGTCCACCAGTTGCTGCGGCTTGGTTTGGTCCGGGTCGTAGCGCAGCTGGGCGCTTTCATTGGCGAAACTGACCGCCGCCTCCACGCCGTCCATGCGGTTCAGCTGCTTCTCGATGCGAGCCGCGCAGGCGGCGCAGCTCATGCCGGCGACCGGCAGCGTCAACAGGGATTGTGTCATCGCATCCTCCTACCCTCGTTATACCCCCATGGGGTATTAAACGCAAGCGTGGAAAGCCTCGCTCCCCCTTTACCGGCGCGCTCGCCCGTGTTAACAAGATGGAAGACGACAACAACAAGGTAGTCCCATGCCCCTGAAACGCTATGGTGCCGACTGCGCATTGCTGGTGGTGGATGTGCAGAACAGTTTCTGTCCGGGCGGCGAGCTGGCCGTGCCGGGCGGAGACGAAGTGGTGCCCTTGATCAACCACCTGTCGCTGCTGTTCGAAAACGTGGTGCTGACCCAGGACTGGCATCCGGCCGGACACGTGTCGTTCGCCTCCCGCCATCCCGGCATGCAGCCCTTCCAGAGCCTGGACCTGCCCTATGGCCCGCAAACGCTGTGGCCGGACCATTGCGTCGCCGGCAGCCATGGCGCCGATTTCCACCCCGAGCTGGAGACCGAGCACGCCCGACTGATCGTGCGCAAGGGCGTCCACGCGCAGGTGGACAGCTATTCCGCCTTCGTCGAGGCCGACCGCGCCACCACCACCGGCCTGGCCGCTTACTTGAACGCTTTGGGCGTCAAAAAGGTCTGGCTGGCCGGCCTCGCCACCGACTTCTGCGTCGCCTGGAGCGCCATCGATGCCCGCGCCGCCGGCTTCGAGACTTTTGTGGTGGAAGACGCCTGCCGCGCGATCGACATGGACGGCTCGCTGGCCGAGGCCTGGATGAAGATGCGCCAAGCCGGCGTCAAGCGGTTGCGCTCCGACGAGGTGTGAGCCCGAAATGAAAACGGGGAGAACCGCTCTCCCCGTTTTGCCCTCCCCGCTAGCGGATCAAATCCAGCGCCGCTTCCAGAACCACCAACTCATGCCGGCGGAAATGCCGCCCATCGCCAGCAGCACGATGAAGTAGCCGTAGTGCCACTTCAGTTCCGGCATGTATTCGAAGTTCATGCCGTAGATGCCGGCTATCAGCGTCAGCGGCATGAAGATCATCGTGATCACCGTCAGCACCCGCATCTGCAGGTTGAGCCGGTGCGATTGGGTGGACAGATAGAGGTCCATCATGTCGCCGACCATCTCGCGGTTCATCTCCAGCGATTCCAGCACGTGGACCACGTGGTCGTAGGCGTCGCGCAGGTAGACGCGGGTATCCTCGCCGAAGCGCTCCTCGTCGCCGCGGTTCAGCGACAGCAGCACCTCGCGCAGCGGCAGCAGCGCGCGCCTGAGCTTCAGGCAATCGCGCTTCAGCCGCTGGATCTGGCGCAGCACACCGTTGTCGCGGCCGGACAGCAGCTGGCCGTCGGTACGCTCCACCTTGTCGTTGAACTGGCCGAGCACGCCGAAGTAGTCGTCGATGATGGCGTCCAGCAGCGAATAGGCGAGGTAGTCGGCGCCGCGCCTGCGCAACGCCCCTCTTCCCTTGCGCAGCCGTTCGCGCACCTGCTCGAACACGCCGGTGGGCTTCTCCTGGAACGACAGCACGAAACCGTCGCCCAGCACCAGGTACATCTGGTCGGATTGCAGCCGCCCGCCCTGCTGGTAATCGAACACGCGGCAGGCGAGGAACAGATAGTCTTCGTAATCTTCCAGCTTGGGCCGCTGGCGGGCGTTGAGGATGTCCTCCTGCACCAGCGGGTGCAGGCCGAAGCGCTCGCCTATCGCCTGAATGGCGGCGGCGTCGCCGAGGCCGTAGACGTTGAGCCACAGCACCTCGCCCTGGCGGCGGTAGCTGGCAAGATTGGCCAGCGGCAGGTCGGCCAGCTCGATCGCCTCGTCGGCGCAGAAGTCGAACAAAGACAGCTTGGTGCCCGCGTGCTTGGCCTCGCCCACCGGCAGCAGCGTCCCCGCCTGCTCGCCCAGCGTCGGCAGCCTTTCCTTCAGTTCCGGATGGCGCATGGCCGGCCTATTTCTGCACGATGTCGAGCTGGAAGCCGACATTCTTCCACTGGCTCACTTCCTGCTGGAAGCTGCTGGCCGACAGCGGGTTGGCCTCCAGCCAGTCTCCGCTCAGCGACAGCGTGAAGCCGCGCGCGTGCTGGCTCAGGTCCAGCTCGGCCGGCAGCGCGGCGTTGATGCGGCTGCGGTAGAACAGCACCGCCACGCGCAGCGCCACCACCGCCTGCCACAAGGCCGGCTGGCTGATGTATTGCGCCATCTTGCCCATGTCGCCGCGGTGGCCCAGCACGATGGCGGCCAGCGTGGCCTGCTCGCGCTTGGAGAAGCCCGGCATGTCGGCGTTCTGCAGAATGTAGGCCGAATGCTTGTGGTAGGCGGTGTGGGCGATGGTCAGGCCGATCTCGTGCAGCTTGGCCGCCCAGGACAGGCGCTTGAGCATGTCCTGGTCGACGTCCTCGCCGGCCAGCATCCGGTACAGGCGCTCGGCCAACTGGTTGACGCGCTCGGCCTGCTGCGTATCGGCGTGGTAGCGGCGCTTGAACAACGCCACCGTGCTGTCGCGCATATCCTTCTCGCGCTGGCGGCCCAAGAGATCGTAGAGCACGCCGTCGCGCAGCGCGCCCTCGGTGACGATCATCTTCTCGACTTCCAGCTCCTCGAACACCGCGATCATGATGGCGAGGCCGCCGGCCAGCACCGGCGCGCGGTCGGCCTTCAGGCCGTTGACCTTGACCGCGTCTATGCTGCCCTGCTTGATCAAGACTTCTCGCAGCTGCTCCATGCCGGCCAGCGTGATGTCGGCGCGGCTCCAGTCGTTGATCTCCAGCACGTCGCGCAGCGAGCGCGCGGTGCCGGAGGTGCCAACGGCGAGCTGCCATTCGCTGGGACGGTACTCGTGGCGGATGCGCTGGATCTCGTTGCGGGCGGCCAGCGTGGCGTCGCGGAAATTGCCGCGGGTCAGCTTGCCGTCGGGGAAGAAGCGCATCGTGTAGCTGACGCAGCCCAGCGGCAAGCTTTCGGTGACCAGCGCCTTGTAATGGCTGCCGATGATGAATTCGGTGGAGCCGCCGCCGATGTCCACCACCATCCGGCGCTCCTTGGTGTCCGGCAGCGAGTGGGCGGCGCCCAGGTAGATCAGCCGCGCCTCTTCGCGTCCGGCGATCACTTCGATCGGGAAGCCCAGCCGCTCTTCGGCCTCGGCGATGAAGGCTGGCGCGTTCCTGGCCACGCGCAGCGTGTTGGTGCCGACCACGCGCACCTGGGCCGGCACGAAGCCGCGCAGCCGCTCGCCGAAGCGGGCCAGGCAAGCCAGCGCGCGCTCTTGGGTGTCGTCGTTCAGATGTTTGTCTGCGGTGAGGCCGGCGCCCAGGCGCACGGTTTCTTTCATCACGTCCAGGGCGTACAGCTGGTCGTCCACCACGCGGGACACTTGCAGCCGGAAGCTGTTGGAACCCAGATCGATGGTGGCCAGCACGGTGTGCGGGGGCGTGGCGTGTGTCAAGGACACCCCTTTTCTTGTTCGGTTGCGCCCGCGGGGCCGCAGCGGAGCGAACAACGCCCGGCGCGCCCGGCAAGCAAAATGGCGGTAACCGCGAGATGTTACCGCCATTTTGCGCTCAGCGTCATGTCCGGACCGCGCCGCTCAGCGCCCCATGGTTTCGCGCTTGATGTCTTCCAGCGTGGTGTGGCGGATGTCCTTGCCCTTGACCAGGTAGACCACGTATTCGGAGATGTTCTTGGCATGGTCGCCGATGCGCTCGATCGCCTTGGAGATGAACAGCGTGTCGATCGACATGCTGATGGTGCGCGGGTCTTCCATCATGAAGGTGATCAGCTGGCGCAGCTCGGACGCGAAATTCTCGTCCAGCCGCTGGTCTTCCTCGGCCAGCTCCAGCGCGGCGCTGGTGTCCAGCCGTGCGAAGGCGTCCAGCGCGCGGCGCAGCATCGCCAGCGCCACGTCGGCCATCTTTTCGATTTCGCGGAAGCGCGGCATCTGGAAGCGTTCGGACTGGTGGATGGTCTTGCCCATCCGCGCGATCTTGGCCGCCTCGTCGCCGATGCGCTCCAGATCGGTGATGATCTTGATCACGGTGAAGACGATGCGCAGATCGCTGGCGGCCGGCTGGCGGCGGGCGATGATGTGCAGGCAGTCGTCGTCGATGCCGACTTCCATCGCGTTGACCAGCGCGTCCTCGGCCATCACCTTGTCCAGGCGCGGCACGTCGCCGGCCATCAGGGCATCGACGGCGGACAGGATCTGCTGCTCCACCAGGCCGCCCATCTGCAGCACACGGGTACGGATGGTTTCCAGCTCCAGATCGAACTGCTTGGAAATGTGTTCTGCCATGTTTGCCTCGGGAATCTCGCGAAAATGGTAAATTGTAAGACAAGCAGATGACAGCCGCGTGACATGCCATCTTCGCCCGGCCGCGTCCAGCCGGCCGGGACGGACAGGATTCGCCTCAGCGCAGCACTTCCACGCCGCTCTGCTTGCCCAACACCAGCACGTCGGCGCGGCGGCGGGCGAACAGGCCGCAGGTGACGACGCCGGCGATGTGGTTGATGACTTCCTCCAGCTCCACCGGCTTCATGATCTGCAGGCCGTGCACGTCCAGGATCACGTTGCCGTTGTCGGTGGTCACGCCCTGGCGCAGCTCCGGATGGCCGCCCAGACGCACCAGCTCGCGCGCGACATAGCTGCGCGCCATCGGAATCACCTCGATCGGCAGCGGGAAGGTGCCCAGCATGGCCACGTACTTCAGCTCGTCGGCGATGCAGATGAACTCGTCGGCCACGCCGGCGACGATCTTCTCGCGCGTCAGCGCCGCGCCGCCGCCCTTGATCATGTGCAGGTGGTGGTTGATCTCGTCGGCGCCGTCGATATACACCGGCAGCTTCTCCACCTCGTTCAGGTCGAACACCGGGATGTGATGCGCCTTCAGCCGGGCGGTGGAGGCCTCGGAGCTGGACACCGCACCCTTGATGCGCCCCTTGATGCCGGCCAGTTCCTCGATGAACAGATTGACGGTGCTGCCGGTGCCCACGCCGATGATGGCGTCTTCCGGCACGAATTCCAGCGCCTTCTTGGCGACGGCGAGTTTCAGTTGATCCTGGGTCAGCATGATGGGGCCTCCTGGTTGGTGTTGTGCCGCCCATGCCCGGCATGAGCGATGATGCGCGATTATCCCACAAGCGGACTGCGCCGGCATGACGCCTGGCCGCTGGTCCAAAATCTTGCGGAGCAAGTTGATCATCCTGCTGGCCCGGGGCTCGGCCAGGCAGGCCATTCAAGCCGCGCGGCGCGGAGACCCGGCGCAGGACCAGTATTTTTGGCAGCGGCGCTAGACTGGCATCAGCAGGCAGACGGCCTGCGCCTCTATCGCCTCGCAGCGGCCCAGATAGCCCAGCTTTTCGTTGGTCTTGCCCTTGACGTTGACCGCGCCGACATCCAGCCCCAGATCGGCGGCGATATTGGCGCGCATCGCGTCGATGTGCGGCGCCAGCTTAGGCTTTTGCGCGATCAGCGTGCTGTCCACGTTGACCGGCCGCCAGCCGGCCGCCCGCACCCGCGCCGCCGCCTCGCGCAGCAGCGCGCGGCTGTCGGCGCCCTTGAACTCGGCGGCGGTGTCGGGAAAATGGCGGCCGATGTCGCCCAGCGCGGCCGCCCCCAGCAGCGCGTCGGTGATCGCGTGCAGCAGCGCGTCGGCGTCCGAGTGGCCGAGCAGGCCCTTGTCGTGCGGGACGTCCACCCCGCCCAGGATCAGCGGGCGGCCTGCCACCAATTGGTGCACGTCGTAGCCTTGTCCGATGCGAAACATGTTCTTCCTTGCTGTTCAGTAGTCTTCGCGCGCGGCCAGGATGGCGCGGGCCAGCGCCAGATCGCGCGGATAGGTGACCTTGAAATTCTGCGCGTCGCCCTCCACCAGCAGCGGCTTCAGCCCCAGGCGCTCGACGGCGGCCGCCTCGTCGGTGATGTCCTCTGCCGCCACGCCGCGCAGCGCGTTCTCCAGCACCCCGGCGCGGAACATCTGCGGCGTCTGCGCCAGCCACAGGCCGTTGCGCGGCACGGTGGCGGCGACATGGCAGTCGGCGTCGGCGCGCTTGACGGTGTCCGGCACCGGCAGCGCCAGCAGGCCGCCCACCTCATGGCCGGACAAGGCGGCGATCAGGCGCTCCACCGCCGCCACCGACAGACAGCAGCGCGCAGCGTCGTGCACCAGCACCCAGTCGTCCTCGGCGCAGGCGAGCGCGGCCAGTCCGTTGGCCACGCTTTCGGCGCGGCTGGCGCCGCCGACTCGGCGCACCGACAGCTTGGGCAGATCCCAGTCGAAGCCGTCGAACCATTCGTCTTGCGGCGACACCACCACCGCCACTTCGTCCACGCCCGGCACCGCCGCCAGCGTGGCCAGCGTGTGCCACATCAGCGGCTTGCCGTTCAATTGCAGATATTGCTTGGGGCTGGGCGCGCCGAAGCGGCTGCCGGAGCCCGCCGCGGGCACCAGCGCGATCATTCTGGCCATCGCCTCAATCCCCCGCTTGCGCCGGTTGTTCCAGGCCGCGCCAGACGCAGGCGCCCTTCACCGTCTTGTCCAACACATCCAGATAAGCCTGGTGCTCGGCCTCTTCGGCCTCGCTGGCGGCCAGCACTTTCAGCGGCTTGCGCTCGAACTGGATGGCGCCGGCGTCGCCGGGCAGCTCCACCTCGATGTCCATCGCCAGGCTTTCCTGGCCGCGCGTCATCCATAGATAGACTTCGGACAGCAGCTCGCAGTCCACCAGCGCGCCGTGCAGCGTCCGGTTGGAGCGGTCGATCTCGAAACGGTCGCACAAGGCGTCCAGGCTGTTGCGCTTGCCGGGGAACATGTCGCGCGCTTCGCGCAGCGTGTCGATCACGTTGGCGCACAGCTTGTCGATCGGCTCGATGCCGATCTTGGCGAACTCGGCGTTGAGGAAGCCGACGTCGAAAGGCGCGTTGTGGATGATCAGCTCGGCGCCGCGCAGAAAATCGGCGATTTCCTGCCCCACCTTGGAGAACACCGGCTTGCCGTCCAGGAACTCCAGCGAAATGCCGTGCACGCGCTGGGCATCGGGATCGATCTCCCGCTGCGGATGGATGTAAAGATGCAGGTGCTTGCCGGTCAGCTTGCGGCCGACCATTTCCAGGCCGGCGAATTCGATGATGCGGTGGCCCTGCTGCGGATCGAGACCGGTGGTTTCGGTATCGAGAATGATCATTCGGTTGGACGTCAAATGTAAATTCCAATCTATCCAATGCATACGCAACCGTCTCATTCTACCACTTGCGATGGCTGTCCATCTCGCCGCGTCTGGGCGAGGCGCGGTTCCCCGCCGCAGAAGCTTGCGCGGAGGGCGCCCGGTCCAGCCGGCTGGCGACCGCGACGGCGGCGCGATCCTGACGGATCACGTTGGCGCCAGCTTGTCCGCCTGCGCGGCGGCTCATCGGTCCGTCTCGAAATCCCGCCCGAATCGATCAATAAAAGACAATTTATTCTAGCACAAACCTTTTCCCGCCGATGAGCTGACAGAAAGAACAGCTAGCATATTGTCCGGCCCTGCCTTTCAATAGGCGCCACGTTTCGGTACAAAACAAATTGGACGAGCCGACATTAAGAAAATCCAGGCTACGCCATAAATAAACAGCACCGTTAATCTATTTTGAAACTCAATCCATCCACTGTTCGATCAATAGACCACTACGTCAGATTCCAATATCGATCGGCACATTCCAAAGACATATCAATGACTGGATCCACTCTCCCGGACCATGCCATGAAAAGAACGACCTCGCTCGACAAAGGCCTGTCCTCCGCCCCATTGCGCGGCGGCAGCGAGTTGATTCGCCAGATTTCCGGCAGTCCGCAGCTGACCACCTATATTCAGAAATTGCCTGCCTATACGCTGAACAAACTGATAGAGACGGTGGGGCTGGAGGACTGCCAGGAAATATTGGCCCTGGTCAGCGAGGAGCAATTGAAGGAGGTTCTCGATATCTCTCTCTGGCATGGCCAGGGGCTGGGCCAAAGGGAAGAACTGGACATCGACCAGTTCATGCGCTGGATCGAAACGTTGCGCGAAGACGAAGACAGGCTGGCGCCCCGCCTGATCGCCCTCGGCGAGGACTTCATCGTGGTATGCCTGGCTAGGCTGATATCGGTCGTCGACAGGACGATCGCGACGCCGGAAGACGACGGAGGCATCTCCATCGACAACTATCAGGTCTTCCCCAAGATCGAAAAGCACTGGCACGTCGTTGTCGAGATGCTGCTGAATCTGTCGCGGCATGCCACCGAATTCCTGCTCCGCGCGCTCGAGAGGTGCAACTTCACCCCCAGCGTCAGCCGGCAGAGCCAGGAGGAGGACGGAGAGGAGACCGCGCTGCTGGAAGAGGATCTCACCGGCGATCGCGTCGCCGCGCGCTCGGCCTCCGGCTACGTGGATCCGGTCAGCGCGACGCTGTTCCTGATGTCGACGAAGACACAGCCGCTGGAATCATTGCTCGACCAACGGCGCTACGACGTCAACACGGCTGACTTCCTCTGGAAGCAGCGCCAGCGGCTGGCGCAGACGTTCAGCGAGCGGCCTGCCGATGCGCGACGCCCGCCTCTGCTGCCGGCGGCCGAAAGCCCGATGTCCGGGCAATCGCAAGCCGGTGAAACGGAAAACCGCGAAGCGTTCGCGGCGCTGGACGCCATCCTTCGGAATGCCGGGGTGTTCGCGCCCGCGCAATCGGAAACGCGGCTGCTGACAAGCGAGGCCGGGCAGCAAGGTTCGCCCGCCTCCTCCTTGCTGAACACGGCGCTATCGCGCCTTCCGGCCGACATCGCCTCCAACAGGATGGCGGAGCTGGCCTACCTGTCCAATATCATGATGTCGGGCGCCACCATCCAGGGGAAGGTGATCAATGAAGCGGAAGCGGCCCAGATAGTCGGCGCGACCAGCAATCTCGGCGCATGCTACCTAGCCGGGACATCGGACGAGGACGCCGCCGGCGCCATCGTCCGGCTGCAGCACGATCTGGAGAAAGAACCTGGCATCGTGCGACTGTTCCAGATCGGTTATCAGCTGCTTTGCTCGATTCCGGTCCGCTGCGCCGAAGCCATCATCCGCTCCGCGCCGCAACAACAACCGTTGCTGGACGAGTTCGAGTTCGAGTACGAGGAAGAAATCGCCGCGCCGTACGAGATCATGCAACTGATAAGGGAAAACCGGTACAGCGAAGCGAAAATGCTGACGGACAATCTGGCGGTCGAATTTCACGGTTCAACCATCGCCGCCCTGCGAACGCTGATCGACGCGACCCCCTGCTTTCCCCATGTGCTCGAAGCCCAGGCGGGGTCCCAAAACATCTATGTGAAGAAAGGCTATCGCCATATTTCCACGATGGAGGACATCGCGAAAATCCACGCCTTCCTGAAACGGTTGTAAGCCGGAAAAAACCCGGGAAGCTTCCCTGGGCAGGCCATCCATCAGCAGCTTCCCATCGACAACGACGGCGACGCGAAAACGAGACTGGTGTTGATGCCGCCGAAGCCGAAGGCATTGCTGAGCGCGACCTGGACCTCTACGTCTCGGCTGTCGGGCCCGAGCAGAGCGCACGCGTGTTCGATCGGATCGGTCAAATTCAGATTCCCGTGCAGGAAGCCGGCGTTGATCTGGACGAAGCAAGCCACCGCCTCCACCACGCCGGCCGACCACAAGCAATGCCCGACTATGCTTTTGGTCGAATTGACCAGCACATTCGGACAATGCGCCCCGAATGCCCGCTCTATCGCTTGCAGCTCGGTGATGTCGCCGAGGCTGGAACTGCTGCCGTGGGCATTCACGTAATCCACCGCATCGACCGGCACCCCGGCGTCGGCGAGCGCCCGTCGCATGACCGCGGCCTCGCCGGCGGCCGACGGATTGGCACTCCGGTTGCCGTCCAGCGACATCGCCCCGCCGAGAACGCGCCCCAGCGCCGGCGCGCCGCGGGCAAGCGCGTGGGACGCGTCCTCCAGCACCAGGCATGCGCTGGCCTGTCCAGGAATGAAGCCATTGTGGAGTCGGTCGAAGGGACGGCAGGCCAGCTCAGGCTGGTCCGGATAGGCCTCGCCGCCCAACGCGCCCAGATTGGCGAACGCCTGCAACTGGAACGCGGCCAGCTCGGCCAGGGCACCAATGACGACGCAGACGTCCGCCTCCCCGCCGCGGATCAGCCGCAGGCCGTTCAGTATCGCGACGTTTCCGGAGGCGGAAGCCCCGCCGACCGCATAGCCCTCCCCCTGTATGCCGAACACCTCGCTGACGCAGCCTATCAGATCGGTGTCCAGCATCTGGATGGCGGCGGACGGGCTCAGATAGGCGGGCTCCTCGGCAAAGCGCTCCGACCAGCCGGCTTCAAAGGCGTGCGCCAGATTCTGGCCGCCGACCACCAGGGCCGTCCGCTCGCCGCCGGCCGGAAAACCGGCCTGGCACCACGCCTGCGCGACAGCCAGCAAGCCGGTCTGCACCAGACGAGTCGAGCGGCCGCCGACTTTCCGCAGGCGGGCCGCCAGCGACGGCTCGGCCTGCAAGGCCGATGGCATGTGCTCGTCCAGGCTGAACGGCCCCAGCTCCGCCATCACGTAGGCCGGGCGCGAGGACGGCGCGGCGCGCACCGCGCTGAAGCGGCTGCGCCCGCAGCGCAGGGCGTCGGCGAAGCGCTCGACGCCTATGCCCGCCCCGCCGACCACGCCCATTCCCGTGACCACCGCATGGCGGCGGGAAGCCGGCCGGCCTCCTGCGGCCGTCAAGCCCTCGCCTCGGTCTTGCCATGCAGAATATCGACCAGACCGCCGATATTCTTCGCCTCCCGCAATTCCAGCGCGGAAGCCTTCACCCGCAATGCGGCCATGCTGCTGACGACGATCTCGGCCCTGTCGACCGAGTTGGCGCCCAACTCGCTCAGGCTGCGCTCCCGCGTCACCAGCAGCGCATCCAGATCCGGCAGCGTCTCCAGAATTATTTCTTTCACCGTCGAAAACACATCATCTTTGGTCATACCCGGCCTTCCTTACGTGAAGATAGTTTGCATGCGGCAACGTCCATGCCCGCCGTTCAATTGCTTGGCGCCACGGATGCCACCGCCCTCTTTCGGCATAACGAGCTTTGAATCGACAATGCCAGTACCAACAGGGTCAGAACCATCAAACCGATGAATATTTCGCCCAAAGCGTCGACTTGATGCTGTGCCGACGCGCGCGCGGCGCCCTCGTGCGCGAATGCGCGCCACGCCCCTATCGCTCCCACCAGGGCCACGCCTATGGTCTGCCCCATCAAGCGCGTCATCGCCAGCAGGGCCGACACGACGCCGGTATGCCCGTCCGCAGCCGCGGACATGATCAAGGCATTGTTCGGCGACTGGAACAAACCCAGCCCCAAACCGACGAAAATGAATTTGCAGATGAACTCCAGCGATGTGGAGTGTGTAGACAGCGTCGACATGGCGATGAAGCCGGCCGCCATGACGAGCAGGCCGACAACGATGAGGCGGTGGGCGCCGAAACGATCCGCCATGACGCCGGACACCGGCGCCGCGACGGTCAGCGCCACCGGCGTGACGGCAAGCAGCAAGCCCGTTTTGGCGACCGCGAAACCCAGCACGTTCTGCAGGTAGAACGGCAGCAGCAATAAGGTCGCGGCGATGCTGACCGAGCTGAGGAAAGCCGCCAGCAGATTCAGGCTGAGGACAGCGTTGCCGAATAGCCGCGCCTCTACGATGGGTTTTTCCGCCCGGCGTTCCATCCAGGCGAAGGCAAGCCACGCGACGATGGCGGCGAGCCAGATCCCGCCGCCACCCAGCGCATCGGAAAATCCCGTCTCGCCGGGAGACAGCGCCAGCAAGGACAACGTCATCGCCACGATCAGCGCCGCGGTTCCGGCCAGGTCGAACGGCGGACGCTCGCGAGTCCGGCTTCGATCAAGGTGCTTGAGCGCCACCATGGCGGCGCCGGCGCACAGCGGGACATTGAGCCAGAAAATGGCATTCCAGCCCAGGACGGCGATCAGCGCGCCCCCCGCGCTGGGGCCCATGATCACCCCCAGGGCGACCGCCACCCCCATGATGCCGAATGCCCGCCCGCGTTCGCAGGCCGGCACCAGCTCCGTCACCAGCGCCGGGCCGAGCGCCAGGATGATGGCCGCGCCGACACCCTGTATGACGCGGCCGAGCAATAGCCAGCCCATGGATACCGGCACCGCGCAACATGCCGACCCGAAGCCGAAAACCACGATCCCCGCCACGTAGATGTTTCTTTTCCCCACCACGTCGGCCAGCCGCCCCATCGGCAACACCAGGGCCGTCAGCGCCAGCATGTACGAAAGTACGACCCAGCGGGCCAAGGCGAAGTCCGCATCGAATGCCCGAGCGATGGTCGGCAGCGCGATATTCACCGCGCTGCTGTCAAGCATGGCCATGAAGAGGCAGATCAGCACCGCCGCCATGCCTCCCCGCTTATGGCCAGATACTTTGCTGTCGCTATCCATATTGCCTCCCGAAGCCCGGCGACGCCGGGACTGTATTCGCCATGACGGCTGGAAGCCACGCCCCGGTCAAGGGCATGGCGCCTGAAATCGCGTCCCCATCGCCCCGTGGCGTTCGGCGGCGGCGATGATTATCCGGCGACGGCATGCGTCGCCCTGTGCAAGGCCTGGTCGATATATTCCTCGGCGCCCCGCAACAAAAGCATGCCGATTTCGTCGACATGGCGGCACCGCCAGTTTTCATACCGGCTGCCTTTCACCCAGGTGTTGAAAGCCCCCATCGCGGGCCCGCATTGAATTTGATAATCGGCTTTCTGCTCTTCGCTACCGCGCAGGGCGAGACGCGTCGAGTGGATGAAGTACCAGCGGAATATCGCCGCCATCCTGGCTTTTGGGCTTTGCTCGATCTCGGCGAGGCGTTGAGGATTGCATCTGGCGTAATATTCCCGCGTTTCCCCCCACACCTCGTCGAAGCTGCGGCGGAAATACTTTTCCTCGATCGATTGGCGGATCTTGGGCTCAAGCTCGTCCAGCGACGCATGGCGCCGGTAAAGCTCGTACAGCTCATTGGCGCGCGGCGGGAAAAGCAGGCCGCGGCGCACCACCTGCACGCGCGCGCCCAATTCGAACATGTCCCCGGCGGGCGCGAAGCCGGTGTCGCCGATCTCGACCGTCTGCAGCAGATCCTTGACCCGGCTGCTCGTCCCGGCCTCCACCGTGCACTGGTTGATCGAGCCGGTGACGATGAAATCAGCGCCCATCAGAAAGGCCGCGGCGGCGGCCTCCGGCGCGCCGATTCCGCCGGCGGCGCCGACATTCACCCGCTGGGCGTAACGCCTCTCCCCGCCTATCCGGTCGCGCAGCCTGAGCATCGCCGGGAGCAAGACGAGCAAGACCCCCCGGTCGGTATGTCCGCCGGAGTCCGCTTCCACGCAGATATCGCTGGCGACGGGCATGCGGCTGGCGATGTCCGCTTCGGAGGCGGACAGGCGGCCTTGCGCCACTAGGCGCCGCAGCGCGCTTTCCGGCGGCGGGCTCAGAAACAGCGCGGCCACCTCCGGCTGCGATATTTTCGCCAGCACGCGCCGCCGCGCGCGCGGCGCTCCGTCCGGCCCGGTATGCGCGCCCTTGAAGCGATACCAGACCAGGCTGTCGTGCACCCGCATGAATGCCGACGCCTCGATATTCGGCACGGCCATCCTCAGGCACAGCTCGACGATGGAGAACTCCTGCTCCGGCTGGTCCATATTCGCCAGCAGATTGACGCCGTAAGCCTGTCCGGGCCCCAGTCGCTGCTGAATCGACAGGATTTCCTGCTCGATCCGCTCCAAGCGCATCCCGCCGGTGCCGAGAAAGCCCATCATGCCCGAACGCGCCATGCCGACGACCAGATCGCTGGATGAAATGCCCTTGTACATCGATCCGGCCACATAGGCCTGGCAAACTCCATACTGCCTTCTGAATTCGCTGGACCCTAACATCCTATCCTTCCCTTTTCCTGTCGCGGCCGACACGGCCAGCCGACATAAGTGAACACCATGCAGGGCAGAATGCTGTAACAACCGTCCGCTTCGAAACCGGCGGACACCCGATCGCTCAAATCGGTCAAGACGCGAGAGCGGCATGTCCGGGGTTCGGCATCCCATGCGACGATTTCGACGTCAAGACATTCGAAATACTTTCCGACCTGCGGATATAGGCACTTGAAAATGCTTTCCTTGGCGGGAAAAATCATTGTGAAGAACAGGCGATCGGACCAGCTTGAACCCTCGCGACTGAAACGCCATTCGCCGTCGCCTACCACTTGCTCGCTCAATAATCGGCAGGTCTCCGCGCCGATGACTCTTTCGGCATCGATTCCCAGCCCCCTGGCTTCGCCGGTGGACGCGACAACGGCCGCGGCCAAACCGTCGGTATGCGTGATCGACCCCACCAGGCCGTCTGGCCAGACCGGGCTGCGCTCCTCCCCTATCGGCACTTCGCATGGAAGCGGATGCCCAGCCTGCGACAGGGACTGCATCGCGCAATAGCGGCCGGCAAGATAGGCGGCTTTCCGCCGCGAGACCGCGCCCGACAGCGACGGCGGAAGCGTCACGCCCAGATCGGCATGGCTGGCGGGACTGTATCGATCGCCATCGCAAGCGGTGGCGACCCGATTGGGGACCAAGCAGGGCAAGCCGACGTCGACGCGGGTCATCAGCATGACGGCTCCGGGAATCTTCGATTCCGGTGCCGGAAGCCGAGCACGCCGGCGACCATAGCCTCGAAAACCTGGGCGTCGTTTCCAAACGGACTCATGGCGGTGAATATCGAGCGCTGCGATTCGGCGCCCAAGACATTCCGGGAAAAAGCAGACAAGGTGCCGGACGGGCTCAAGTCGACATAAGCATGCCGGGCGTGATCCGGTATCGCCTTCAAGGTTTCGGCAAAGCGTATAGGCGAGCGCAGGACCCGCCAGCCGTGATCGGCGTCGAAACGGGCGACCGGCGTCATCGCCGCGCAGGACCATGCCGGCATCTGCGGCGGGACCTGCCCGGGCTTCAACGCCAGTCCGGCCCGGGCGGCGTCGGGCAAGACGATCCAACCTGAATGGAATCCGTAGCGAACCGGCAGGCGCTGATGGAATATGTCGCGCTGCCGCAAGACCCTCTCGACCCTGGCCAACGCCGGCCGGCTGGCCGAGATGACAAAGTGCCTGGCGTAGTTGACTGCCGCGAGCTCGCAGTCCGCAAACAGCGACGGCTCGCCATCGAACAGCTCCACGCCGTCCAGGATCGCCGTCATGCCGGCCTCGTCGCAATGCCGGGCGATGCCATCGGCCTGCTCGATCACCGAAACCAGCGCGTCATCGAATGCCGCCATGCCGGAAATGGCGGCCGCCGCGAACTCGCCCAGACTGCAGCCGACGACGAGATCGGGCAGGATGCCGCGCTCCGCCAAAGCCCGCGCCAGCGCATACTCGATCAGGAAAATGGCCGGATGGCTGTATTTCAGCTGATCGAAACTATCGGACTTGCTCCGGGAGGGATCAAACATCGCATCGAGCAGCGAGGCCCCGGCGACGCGATGAAAAACCGCCTCTCCGCGCAGCAGGCAAGAACGGAAGGCGGCGTTGACACCGAACAATTCCTTTCCCATGTGGAAATATTGCGTGCCTTGCCCGCCGCATAAGAACACCAGCTTGGCCGTCGATTCATCGCCTCTCATTGTTTCGAAGTCTCGCTCTTGATGATTTTCCGCAAGAAAGGCGTCAAGACTGCCCGAGGCGCCACTTCCTTCCATTCCGTCACGCCCTGTCTCGCCATATAAGAGATGCTTTCGACCCAACGCACCGGCGCGGTGATTTGCTCGACCAGATCGACCGCCACGCTTCCATTCAGATAGGGCAAGGCCCGGCGGTTCGAAACGACCGGCGTATGCAGCGTGTTGAAATGGAAAGGCTCGATGAAATCTTCGAATGCCGCCCTGGCCGGCGCCATGAATCTGGAATGGAATGCCCCGCCGACGCTGAGGATATGATATGAGGCGCCCAGATTCTCAAAAATACTCTGGGCCGTTCCAATATCCCGCCCCGAGCCTGAAATGACCACTTGCGAAGGCGTGTTGAAATTGGCCAGATCCACTTCGAACAAGCCGGCCTCGGATAGCGCATCGAATATTTCCGTTCCCGACAAGCCGACGATCGCCGCCATGCCGCCGCTATGCTCGACGCCGCCCATCAATTCACCGCGTTTGGCGACCATGCGCAAGCCGTCTTCGAAAGAAAACGCGCCCGCCGCCAGCAGCGCATTGTATTCCCCCAAGGAATGTCCGGCATAATAATCGGCCATACCGGAACCGTTATGAGTCTCCCGCATATGACTCAGCGCATTGACGACATAAATCGCCGGCTGAGTATATTCGGTACGATTTAATCGCTCATTCGGATCAGCCAGGCAAAGCTCTTCAATCGAATAGCCCAGAATATCGTCGGCACGGTCAACCAGATCCGGAAACGCTCCAAACACCTCCGCTCCCATGCCACGAAACTGGGAACCTTGCCCGGCGAAAATATATGCCATCATATTGCGGTATCCTTTCAATCCGTCAACACGCTGCTTAGCGGGACTCCCAAGGGAAAGCCTGTTTTTGAACGAAATTCCGCACGCTTTCGATGACCGACGGCATCGCGGCCAGCCGGCTAGTCTCCTCGACCGCCAGCTGTTCCATTTCCTCGTCTATCATCCACATGCTTCGGAAATACGATTTGAGATTGCCGACCGCGTCCTTCCTGACCCTGTTCAACTTGATCCTGAGCCGCCGCTCCAATTGATCGAGGTCCTCCCCCAGATAGTCGACCAATTGCAGACGGTGGGCCTCGGCCGCCGATAGCGTGTCGGTGGTCAGGCTCATCCGGAACGCGGCCTGAAACCCCGCGCGCCGGATCAAATACGGAATGACATTGGACGGCAACAGCCCCCACATGGCCTCGGTCAAGGTGAAATGGGATTCCGGCGTCGCCAGCACCAGATCGCTCGCCGCCACCAGGCCCACCCCTCCGGCGGTCACCGCGCCGGACACGCGCGAGACGATGACGCATGGGCTCGCCGCGAAGCGCTTCAGCGTGCGCATGTATTTCTCGGTGCTGCCGCGCATCAGATCGATGTCGATCCGGTCCGCGAGCGCGTCCATCTCGTGGAAGTCCATGCCGGAGCAGAAAATCCCGCCGGCGCCCTCGAGCACGAACATCCGGCAATCCGGCTGCGACTCCGCCAGATCGAGCGCCTGGTTTATCTCATGCAGCAGCGTCTGATTGATCGCGTTTTTACTTTCCGGGCGATTGATCACGGCTCGCATGACGCCGCCACCGCTCTCGAGCAACAATGTTTCGAATACCATGTCGGATCGCGCCTCTCAGTGGCCGAAGTGGCGCTCGACCTGAGCGCGGACTTCCGGCAATTTGAACGTCACATCGTGCATGTCCAGCTCCCGCGCGATCGCTGCGGGCAGGGCCTCGCGCAACTCCCGCGTCAGCGCCACCTTCAGCATCTTCAGCGAGGCCTGCGGCTTCGCCGCCAGATCGACGGCCAGCGCCAGCGCCTCTTCCAGCACCTTGGCCCGCTTGACCACCTTGAACGGCGCGCCCCGCTGGCTTAGCTCCCTGCCGGTGAATCCGTTGGCACTCAACAGCATCTCGCCGGCCAGCGCCTCTCCCAGCCGGCGCGGCAGCAGGCAGGTGGAGCCGACGCCAGGCGTGAAGCCGTAGCGCATGAAGTTGGCGCTGTACACCGACTCCTCGGCGAGGATGACGATGTCGGCGTACATGCCGAAGACAAAGCCGCCGCCGACCGCGTGGCCCGCCATCGCCGCGATGGTCGGCAGCGGGCAGTCGAGCAGCGCTCGGTAGAACTGCCCGATGTCGAAAGTCTTCTCTCCTTCGATCAGGCTCAGCAATTCGCTGCGCGTGCCGCCGCAGCAGAAGTACTGGTCCAGGCCGGACACCACCACCACCTTGACATCGCCGGACGCGCCGATGTCGGCGAAGGCGCGGTCCAGCCCTTCGATCAGCGCATGGGAAAACATGTTTCTTTCGTCATGATCGCGCATCGAGACCTGGGCGACGCCGGCCGACGGATAGCTGACCTGGACGACGCCGTCGCAAGCGAGTTCTGCCTGGCCGATCATGAACGCACCCCGCCGACCAGCACGTGGGCATTGGTCCCGCCAAAGCCGAAGGAACTGACGCCGGCGATGCGCCTGCGATATCCGTCCGGCCACGGCTGGCAGCTCGTCGGAATATCCAGCGGGCCATCATGGCATTCGAGGTGGGGATTCTTGTTTTGCAGGTTCAAATGGGGCGGAATCAGACCCTGCTGCACCGACAGCACAGTCTTGATCAATCCGGCGATGCCCGAGGCGCTTTCCAGGTGCCCGATATTGGTCTTCACCGATCCAACCCAGCATTGCCGGTTCTCCGGACGCGCCTCGCTCAGCACCGCCCGCAGCGCGTTGAACTCAATCGGGTCGCCCAATGGGGTGCCGGTCCCGTGCGCCTCCACATAACCGACCTCGGCCGGCGCCACGCCGGCATCCCCGAGGGCGCGGCGGACCACCGCCTGCTGGGCTGGGCCGTTGGGAGCGGTCAGACCGTTGCTGCGGCCGTCCTGATTGACCGCGGAGCCGAGCAGGGTCGCCAATACGCGGTCGCCGTCGCGCCGCGCGTCGGACAAGCGCTTCAACACGACGACGCCGCAGCCCTCGCCCCGCGCGTAGCCGTCGGCGGCCGCGTCGAAGGTCTTGCAGCGGCCGTCCGCCGCCAGCATGCCCGCCTGCGAGAACACCACGTTCAATTCAGGCGTCAGGATCAGGTTGACGCCGCCGACGATGGCCAGGTTCGACTCCCCGAGACGCAGGCTCTGGCAAGCCAGGTGGGCGGCGACCAGCGACGAGGAGCAGGCGGTGTCGATCGCCAGGCTAGGACCGCATAGATCGAAGAAATACGACAGCCTGTTGGCCGCGATGGCCTGCGAGCCGCCGGTGCCGGCATAGGTGCTGACGTTGTCCAGATCGGCGAGGCACAGTCGGATGTAGTCCAGATTGCAGATGCCGACGAAGACGCCTGTCTGGCTGCCGGCCAGGGACTGCGGCGCGACGCCGGCACTCTCCAGCGCATCGGCGGTCACCATCAGCAGCAGCCGCTGCTGCGGGTCCATGGCCTCGGCCTCTATCGGCGGGATGCCGAAGTAATCGGCATCGAACTGGCTGACGTCCGGCAGGAAGCCTCCGCGCCTGGAAACCATCTTCCCCTGGGTGCCGGGGCGGGGATCGTAGAATTGGCCGACATCCCAGCGCGAGGCGGGGATGTCGGAGATGCCGTCGCGCCCGGCGGTCAGCATGTTCCAGAATTCGGCCGGACTCGCGGCGCCGGGAAAGCGGCAGGCCATGCCGATGACGGCGATCTCCTCGCCGGCGTCCGGCGCCGGACTCGCCGGGACGGCCGCGGCCGCCTCCGTTGCAGGCGCCGACGGCTCGGCGCGTGGAATCGCGATGTTGCGGCCCGCGAGATGGCGGCTCAGCGCGGTCAGCGTCGGATAGTCGTAGAACAGCGTCGGGCTAAGGGCCGTTTGCAGGCGATCGCCGAGGGCCGCGACCGCCTCGCTACCTTTCAGCGAGTCCAGACCGTAGCTGGACCATGGCTCGGCGCAGTCTATCGCCTCCGGAGCGATATGCAGCGCCGAGGCCAGCACCGCGCGCAGCTCGCGCTCTATCTGTTCCGCGCCAAAGCGCGCGACAGCGACCTCGTCCTGCCTGGCTGGCTCCGGCCGCTGTTGAACCGCTTTTCTCCCGGCGGTCGCCAGGCTGAGCGTTTGCGCCAGATAATGCCCCTTGGTGGCCTGCCGCTGGATCTTGCCGCTCGACGTCTTGGGCAGCGAGGCCGGTCTCAGCAACACTACCTCGTGCGGGATGACGCCATGCCCATCGTTGACCGCCTGCCGCACCGCCTTGACCACGTGTTCGATGTCCAGGCTGGCCAGGGCCTCGCGCTTGACCTCGTGCGCGATGACCAGCTTCTCCTCGCCTCCGTCGTCGATGGAAAAGGCCGCCCCGCAAGTCGGCTGCAGCGCCGGATGCGACTCGGCCGCCGTCATCTCGATATCGTGCGGATGGTGGTTCTGTCCGCGGATGATGATCAGGTCCTTGACCCTGGACACCACGTACAGCTTGTCCTCCCACAGAAAGCCGAGATCCCCGGTGCGCAGGAACGGCCCTTCACGCGTGTCACTGGTATACGCGTTGAAAATCTCGGCGTTGAGCGCGTCCTTGTCCCAATAGCCGCCGGCGACACCGGGACCCGCCACCCAGATCTCACCGACCTCGCCTGGCTTGCAGCTGCGCCGGGTATCGGCGTCGGCGATGCGGACCATCGTCTCGATGACCGGTTCGCCGCAGCTGACCACCGAGTAGGCGTCCGGCTCGTCGACGAACTCCGCCCGGTTCGCCTTCAGCGCCTCGCGCGAAAGCTGCAGATAGCGGGAGCCGCCGCGGCGCTCGCCCGATACGATCAGCGTCGTTTCCGCCATGCCGTAGCAGGGGCTCAGCGCCTCCGGCGCGAAGCCGCACTCGCGGAACGTTTCGACAAAGCGCTCCATCGTGCCCTGATTGATGGGCTCGGCCCCGCAATACGCCGTGTGCCAGCTTTTGAGGTCCAGCCGGGCCTTCTCTTCCGGACGGATCTTCTGCGCGCAAAGCTCGTAGGCGAAGTTCGGCCCGCCGGAATTGCTTCCGCCGAACTCGGTGATCGCCCACAGCCAGAGAAACGGCCGCTGCACAAAGGTAGTCGGCGCCATGATCACGCCATGCTGGCCGACGTAAAGCGGAGACAACACCCCGTCGATCAGGCCCATATCGTGGAAGCTGGGCAGCCAGGTCACGCTGGCGCCGCCCGCCGGATAGGAGAAGGTGTCCTTCACCGCCTGCAGATTGAACAGCAGGTTGCCGTGGCTGACCATCACCCCCTTGGGCGAGCCGGTCGAGCCCGATGTGTATTGCAGAAAGGCCAGCGAGTTGCCGTGGATGACGGGCCGCCGCCACGACGCCTCGATGCCCGCCTCGCGCTCGCCGTCGGTCAGCAGGATGCGGGTGGCAGCCAGCTGGCTCTCGCCGACGGCCGCGTTCAGGTCGTCTTGCAGCTCGGCGATGGTGAAGACCACCTTCGCATCGGCGTCGGTGATGATGGCGGCCAGGCGGTCGAAACGGCGCTTGCGCGGCGGATAGGCCGGCACCGGCACCACGCCACCGTACAGGCAGCCGAAAAAGGCGTAGATGAAGTCCAGCCCCTGGGGGAAGATCAGCAGCGCGCGCTCCCCGCTCAGGCCCTCCCGCTGCAGCTCGGCCCCTATCGCCCGGCAGCGACGGTCCAGCTCGCCATATGTGACCTGGCTGCGCGCGGTTTCGCTCTCGATGAAGGTGTAGGCGACGGCGTCCGGCGACGCCTGCGCCCGCATGCGCAGCAAATCCACCAAGGTGCCTACCTGATGCCGTACTTGCATGAGATCGTTCATCACACTGCCTGCTCCGCGTAACGGGTTGCGTCCATGTCGGACTGGATATGCCGTGCAATCGGCCTGAGCGTCCGCTCTTCCATGATGCTGAAGTGGTTGCCGTCGACGATGCGAATCGACAGGTTCTCGATATAGCGGGACCAGCCGTTATCCGGCTTGGCGCCCAGCCTGTTGAAATCGGCCACCGTGTCCTCGTTGATGAAGGCGTTCAGATTGTCGATGACCTGGGCCACCTGCTCGCTGGAGTTCCGCGCGACGACCTCCCTGGCCGAGGTCTGGGCCAGCTCCATCGTTTGCTTCGCCGCGCGGGTTTCCAGCTGCTGGTTGGCTTTGAACAGGATCGCCCGCCCGGGGTAGGGACGGGGCTGGTAGACGACATTGGAGATGCGTTCGACCGCCAGATTGTTTTTCAGCAGGTCGCGGAAGGACGCCACGCCGCCGGGCAGCATCGAATGCTTCATCACATTGTCGATGGCGACCGTCTTCTCCTGCTCGTTCATCACATAGCTGTCGAGCAGATACAGCGTCTCCACGCGCTCGCCGGCGTCGAACAGCTGCTGAGCCATCTCGAAGGCGACCATGCCGCCGCGCGACCAGCCGCCGAGGAAATAGGGGCCGTGCGGCTGCACGCTTCTGACATGCTGCAGATACAGCGCGGCCAGCTCGGTGATGGTGCGGATGGGTTCCTCGCCGCTGTAGAGGTTGTAGGACTCGATCGCGTGTATGGGCTGCCCGCCGTCCAGATAGTTGGCCAGCTTGATATAGCTTTCCGCCCCCGCCCCACCCGGATGGACCAGGAAGATCGGCGTGCCCGGCATGGTTTCGTTGAAACTCAGCATGGCCCGGTAAGAGGACGCGGCCGGCGGCGGGGCCGGCGCGGGCTCCGGCGTGCCCTTCAGCACTATCCTCGCCTTCGCCGGCGCCTCCGGCGGCGGCGCGACCGGCTTGGGTGCCGGCCGCTGCTCAGCCTCTACGGGGGCCGCCTGGGGGTCGTCGGCCACGGGTGGCGGCGTCGCCCCGCCCTGATCGGCGACCGCCTGGAACACCACGTCGACCACCTGTCCGACCCGGGCCGCCGCGTACAGCGCCGCCGCGCTCAGCTGCAGGCCGAAGGCCTTGTTGACCGCGACCACGAACTGCATCGTCATGATGGAGTCGACGCCCAGTCCGGCCAGTTCCGCGTCCATTTCGATCTTCTCGGCCGGCAACAACAGGATCTCGCTGAGAATCCGGATGGCCTTGGCCTCGACTTCGGCCCGCGGGACCGCGGCCGCTTTCGCCTCGACCGGCGGGGAGGCCGGCGGCAGGCCGGCGTCGACGGCCGCCTCGACCGCCGCGCCCGTCTGCGGTTCGAACCAGAAATGCTCCATCTCGAACGGATAGAGGGGCGCATCTATCGCCGGGCTCTCGCCGCCCAGCCGGCGCCAGTCCGGATTCGCGCCGTCGACATAGCATTGCGCGATCCGCATCAGTTGCCGCCGCGCCTCCTCCGGTCCGGCCGCGGCGTCAAGCGCCGCGTAGCATTCCAGCAGACCATCGCCGGCGGACGCCTGCGCCTTGGCGTCGGAAACCTGGCCGAACGGCGTCTGCGCGCCGGCCAGAACGGCGTCCAGCGCCTGGACCAGTTCCTGAGCGGACCGGACGACGAAGGCGGCGCGCTTCTCCCAATGGGCGCGCGTGGCGTTCAGCGTGAACGCCAGCCGCTCGAGGTCCACCGGATCCCGACCGTCCAACCAGGCGCGCAGCCCGGCCAGCCGCGCGCGCTGCGACGCTCCGCTCTTGGCCGAGACGGCGAGCAGCGTCCAAGGCGTGTGAGCATTCCCGACCGGCGCCGGGCGCGACGGCGCCTCTTCCAGCACCACGTGGGCGTAGGTTCCGCCGAAGCCGAAGGAACTGACGCCGGCGCGGCGCGGCGTCCCGTCCCGAACCGGCCATTCCAGATTGCCGCGCGGGATGAAGACCGCCCCCCCGTCTAGCTTGACGTAGGGATTCAGGGTCTCGAACCCGTACATCGCCGGAATCGTTTGATGCTTGATCGCCAGCACCGCCCGGATGACCCCGGTGATGCCGGCAGCGCCCTCCGTGTGGCCGATCTGGGCTTTCGCCGTGCCCAGCGCGCAGAATGCCTGCCGGCTGGTGTGTTCGGCGAAGGCGGCCTTCAACGCCTCGATTTCGATCGGATCGCCCAACGGGGTGCCGGTACCGTGGGCCTCGACATAGGCCAGCGAGTCAGGCGCGATGCCGGCACGCTTCCAGGCCTCCAGCAATACCTGGGTTTCCATCTTGACGCTGGGCGCGGTCGGCGACGGCGTGTGCCC
Source organism: Chromobacterium sp. Ag138 (assembly GCF_055181315.1). Lineage (NCBI taxonomy): Bacteria > Pseudomonadati > Pseudomonadota > Betaproteobacteria > Neisseriales > Chromobacteriaceae > Chromobacterium > Chromobacterium sp. Ag138. The sequence goes on along the minus strand of NZ_JBUPWA010000001.1, from coordinate 4,216,287 downwards.
GCCGTGCACGACCGCCGATCCGGCGATGACCGCGTGGATCCGGTCGCCGTCGGCCAGCGCGCGGGCATACGGTTTGAGCAGCACGACGCCGACCCCCTCGCCCGGCACATAACCGTCCGCCTGCTGGTCGAACGAGTGGCAGCGGCCGGTCGAGGACAGCGCGTTGATGCTGGAGAAATAACGATAGTGCCAGGAGCTGAGCAGCAGATTGACGCCGCCGACGAAGGCCATCCCGCACGCGCCCCGGCGCAGGCTGTCGCATGCCATGTCCAGCGCCACCAGCGACGACGAGCAGGCGGTGTCCAGCGTCAGGCTGGGGCCTCGCAGATCGAGGAAGAACGACGGACGGTTCGCCAGCATGGTCGCGGCGTTGCCGGTACCGTCGTGCGGTTCCACGCCCTTGCCGCGCAAGCACATTTCCTGCGCGTAATCGTAGAAGCAGCAACCGATGAACACCCCGGTGGCGCTCCCCTTGATGCGCGCGCCGTAGCCGGCGTCCTCGGCTGCGTGGTACAGCGCCTGCAGCACCAGGCGCTGCTGAGGATCCATCGTTTCCGCTTCCTTACGCGAAATGCCGAAGAAGCCGGCGTCGAACGCCGCTACGTCGTCGATGAAGCTGCCCCATTTGCAATAGGTCTTGTCGGCCTGGTTGCGGCGCGCGTCGAACCATGGCCGGTAGTCCCAATGATCGGCGGGGACTTCCCGGATCAGATCCTTCCCGGCGACGGTGTTCTCCCAGAAAGCTTGGAGATCGGCCGCGTCCGCGTAGCGCCCAGCCATGCCTATGATGGCGATGCGGTCGTCGCCGGCAAACGGCTCGTCGATCCGGGAATCGTCTTTTTCGTCGCCGACGGCGCTTGCAGGCGTCGGGCGCGCCGCACGGGATACCGATGCCGGCTGAGCGGTCGGCCCTGCGTCCGGCTGTCCGGAATGGAAATGAGCCTGGAAAGCCTCACCGTGCTCTCGCTCGAGAAAGGCCGCCAGTTCCGCCAGATTTGGATATTCGAAGAACACGGTCGGATAGAGATCGAAGCCGAGCTCCTTCTCGATCCGGGAGGCCATGGCGATCAGGCCGGACGACTCCGCCCCGAGATCCATGAAGTTCACGTCGGGCGCTATCGGTCCCGGCCGCCCGATCAGCTCGCTGAGCTTGCCGGTCAGGTATTGCTCGATTTGCGCGCCCAGGCCGACGGCGGCGCGCGCCCCGCCGGCCTGGCCTTCCGCCCGGCCGTCGTCGCGCGGCGCGCCAGTCCGGATGCGCTTGCAGGTGACGCCGGCCATGTCCACCGTCACCGTCCCGTCGGCATCCAGCAGTCGGATATCGCACACGGTGACCTCCTCGTTGACCTTGGAAAGGGTGGCGAGGCAGTAGCAGGCCTTGGGCACCTGGCCGTACACCGTCAGTTCGCGGATCATCAGCGGAATGAACGGCTGGGAGCGCGTCTCGGGCGGCAGCAGCACGGCGGAGGCCATGATGGCGCCGTCCAGCAGCGACGGATGGACGCTGCCGTACGGCGCCTCGGCCGCCATCTCGTCCGACAGGACCAGCCTGCCCAGGGCCTGCTCGCCCCTGACGTAGATCTTGCGCACGCTTTGCAAGGACGGACCATGGACGATCTGCTCGTTTTGGCCGTAGATTTCCCGCGCCAGCACCACCTTGGCCGGTGCCGTCAGAAACGGTTGCAGGTCCACCGCCGCCGGTCGCGGCGCCGGCCGGGGATGGAACGCCCCGCGCGCCGCCACGCCCACCCCGTCCTCGTCCGGCGTGGGATGCAGTGCCGACTCACGGCACAACACGGCAAACTCCCCGTCCCCGCCCTGTTCCGACACCGAGACCGACACCTCGCGGCCCTCCGGCAGGACGACGGGTTCGACAAAGGTCAGCCGGCGAATCCCGTACGCCGCGCCATGCGGCGTCCTGCTCCGGACGAAGTCCAGCGCCAGCGCGGCATGCGTCACGCCCAGCAGTATCCGCTGCCGCTCGACCAGGTGGTCGCGCACATAGGGATCATGATACGCATACCGGCGCGCCGCCGGCGTCGACGGCCTGGCCCTGCCCTGCGGCGCTCTCAGCGCGCGTATCCGCTCCAGCGCGCCGGCGCTGGACAGTTCGTTGCGGCTGACTTGCGCATAAATCTCGCGTAGCAACTCGTTCTTCATCGGTCCTGCCTCCCGCCATCAATATCCAATATCGAGTATTCGGCACTGCTGAGCCGCACGGCCTCTTCCGCGTCTATCTCCCCCCGCTCTATCCGCTGCAGGATCTCGGTCAGAAAGCGCTCCTCCGAACCGATGGCGGCGGCATCGGGGCCGAACCAGAACCGCTTTCTGTCGAAGCGCGTGGGCGCGAGCGGCGCGCGCGCCGGGCCGCCAGCCGGCGGCGCCTCCTCGACCACCATATGGCAATTGGTGCCGCCGAAGCCGAAGGAGGAAATCGCCGCGCGCCGCACGCCGCGGCGCGGCTGCCAGTCTTGGGTTCGATCAACCGGATAGAACGGCGAGGCGGCGAACTGGAATCGCGGATGCGGCTCGTCGCAATGCAGCGTCGGCACCAGCTCGCGGTGCTGCAGCGACAGCATGACCTTGATGAAGCTGGCGACGCCCGCCGCGCGCATCAGATGGCCGACATTGGACTTGACCGAGCCGACGCCGCAGTAGCCGGTGTCCCCGGACTGCTTGGCATAGGCGCGGGTCGCGGCCTTGATCTCTATCGGATCGCCCAGCAGCGTGCCCGTGCCGTGCGCCTCGAAATAAGACACGGTGTCTGCGCCGACCCCGGCCTTGGCCAGAGCCGCCTCGATCACCTGCTGCTGGGCCTCCTGGCTGGGCACCGTCACCCCCATCGTATGGCCGTCGTTATTGACCGCGGACCCGAGGATCACGCCGAGAATCCGGTCGCCGTCGTCTACCGCCTTCTGATAGCGCTTCAGCAACACGATGCCGGCGCCCTCGCCCAGCACCAGACCGTGGGCGTTCTTGTCGAAGACCGAGCAGACGTCGTCGTCGGACAGCACGTTGGCGCGGCTGAAGGAGACGAACTGCTTGTCGTCGAGCAAGAGGCCGATGCCGCCGGCCACCACCATGTCGGCGGAACCGTTGAGCAGGGCATCGCAGCCGTCGTGGATGGCGATCAGCGAGGAGGCGCAGGCGGCGTCTATGGTCTTGGCCGCGCCCTTCAGGTTGTAGAAATCGGAGATCCGCGCGGCGACCATATTGGAAATCGTGCCGACGACGGCCTTCGCCAGTTGCCGCTCCGACATCAGGCCCTCCGCGCGCTCGATATAGCTGCTTTGCGAGCAACCGAGGATGACGCCTATCCGGCCGCCGTCGACGTCGGCGCGGGCATAGCCACTGCGGTCGAACAGCTCCTGGGTCAGCTCGAGCATGATGCGCTGCTGCGGATCGATGATCAGGGCGTCCTCGTCCGAGATGTTGAAGAAGGCGTTGTCGAACAGGTCGACGCCGTCTATGAATCCTCCCCATTTCGAATACGACTTGCCCGCCGCCTTGTCGGCGCTGAACGAGCCGTCGACATCCCAGCGGCCGGCGGGAATCTCGCCGACCACGTGCCGACCGTCCCTCAGGTTCCGCCAGAAGTCTTCCAGCGCGGCCGCGCCGGGAAAGCGGCAAGCCATGCCTATCACCGCGATGCGGTCGTCGCGCGCCGGCGCGGAATCCGGCACGGCGCGCGGCGCTTCGCGCTGGCCATCGGCATGCGGCGGATCATAGGCGTCGAGGGCGGGCGGCGTCGGCGCCGAAGCGGCCGCCGCCGGGATCAGCCCGGCCGACTGCAGCGCGTCCGTCAGCAAGCGCAGCGTCGGATTGTCGATGATGATGCTGGGCGGAACCACCGTATCGAATCGCTGTTCGATGACGGACAGTATCTTCATCATCTGGATCGAATCGAGGCCGAGCAGATGGAACTCGGTGTCGGGATCGAAATCGCCAGCCTCCAGCTTCAGCGTTGCCTGGAAGATATCGGCCAGCGTCGCCAGCACCTCGCCGTCGCGGCCGCCCGGAACGGCCGCGGCCTGCTGCCGGGCGGCGTCCGGATGCCTGGCCGGCGGCTCGACCTTGGCGGCAGACGGCGCTTCGACGCCCAGATAGCGCGCCACCGCGGCCGACTTGCCGCCGATGACGGCGGCCTGATGGCAGCCGCTGGCCAGAATGGCGCGGAAGGCGGCCAGACCGTCCTGAGTCCCCAGCGACTCGATGCCGAAAGCCTCCCTCAGGCGGGCGACGCCGCTCTCGTCGATCCGCATGCCGCCGTCCTGCCACAGCGGCCAATTGATCGAGACCGTGTGGCCATGGCACTTGCCCTGCCGCCTCTGCGCCTCGCGCCAGAACGCGAAGTGGTCCAGGAAGGCGTTGCCGGCGGCGTAATCGGCCTGCCCGACATTGCCCTTGATCGCCGCCAGCGACGAAAACAGCGCATAAAAGTCGAGATCATGCCCGAGCGTCGCCTGGTGCAGGTTCTGAGCGCCCAGCGCCTTGGCGGCCAGGACCCGCTCGATCCCGGCCCAGCTCTTGTTCACCACCAGGGCGTCGTCGACCAGCCCGGCGCTGTGAATGACGCCGTGCAGCTGGCCAAAATCGCGGTCCAACTTCCGGACCAGCGCCTCGACCTGCTCCCCGGAGCCGACGTCGACGCATTGGTAGTCGACCTTGCCGGCCCCCATCGCGCGCAGCGCATCCAGCTTGCTGTCGATCAGGTCGTCCCGAACCCGGCGGCCAAGCAGGATCAGGCGGGCCCGGAACTCGGTGGCCAGCCAGCTGGCGAACAGATAGCCCAGCCCGCCGACGCCGCCGGTGATCAGGTACACGCCACTTTGCCTGGGCGCGACCTTGCCTCCGGCCCGCACCGTGGGCGCGATCCGGCGCAGCGAGGCTCGCCGCACCCGGTCCGGACCCGGATACTCGACATGGCGCGGCGCGTCCTCCGCAAACAGCTGCCGCCGCAGGACAGCCAGCAGCTCGGGCGTCGCGCGGCATCCCGCCGCGAGGCCGACCACCCGCAGATCGTACTGCGGCTTCTCCCGCGGCAGGCTCTCGGCGAATCCGGACACCATCGCGTCGAAGCACGACGCGTCGGCCTCGCAGTCGTAAGCGTGGACGATGCGTATCGCCTTGAGCTTGGCCCGCAGCAGCGCCTGGGTCAACGCGACGGTCGCCCGCAACGGCTCGAACAAACGCTCGTCGACGGCGGACAGGGCCTGGCCCGCTCCGCTCCGTTGTCGCAGCGACCAGAGCTGCAGCACATGCGACGGCTGGATGCCACTCGATGCGAGATCGTCCAGCAATAGAGAAAAATCGCCGGGGCGCGACGGGTCGAGCCGGTATTGCCGCGGCCCGTCCTTCGCAAACGCCGCGCCGGCGCCGACGGCGATCACCGGCGGCGTCCCGCTCCCGGAGAACCAGCCTTGCCGGATCGCGTCGTCCAACCCGTCCTGCCCGCCCAGCACCAGCAAGCCGCCAGGCGCCATGGCTTCGGGCAGGCCGGCCGGAAGCGCCTCCTCCTCCCGCACCATCTCGCAGACCAGCAGCTCGGGCGCGTCGTCGCCTGCGCCTGCCGGCTCATAGCGCCGCACCGCCAGGCGTTTGATCGCCAGCATCACCTTCCCGTCCTCGGCGCAGATGCGGATATTGAAGCGGCGGATCGCGTCGCCGGACCGGCCTTCGGCCGCCTCCGGCTCGATTACCGCGTAAGCCTCCCTGCTCACCGGCGCGTACAGATGGACCTCGTCCATGCTGAAAGGCAGGAAGGTGGCGTCGCCGTCGCCGGCCTCGTAGCCTATCAAGGCCTGAAGCGCGCCATCCATCAGGCCCGGAGCCAGGACCGCGCCGCCGTCGGACCCGGTCTCGCCCAGCTTGGCGAGCAGCGTGGCTCCCGCCCGCCGCACCCAGCGCACCGTCTGGAAGCCCGGACCGTAGACAATGCCACGCCGGGCGAAGCGGGGATAGATGTCAGCCGAGGGTACATCCTCCTGCGCCGCCACCAGCAGCGCGGCCATTTCGGACACCACGGGCCGGGCGCCCGCCTCCTCATCCGTCCACAGGCCCCGGCAGTGGACGACGGTTTCGCCATCACGCTCCGAAACGAATTCGAAACGGCCGAGGCCCTCGGCCCGCAAGCGCAGCTCCCCGCCGGGAAATGCGAATGGCCGGATCCAGACGCAGCCGCCGAACGACGACGGCGCTTTTCCGTAGCCGGCCAGCGCGGCGCGCGCCAGCTCCAGATACATCACCGCCGGCAGAATGGGTTGGCCCGCGATCCGATGATCGGCCAGGAAGGACTCGCGCCCGGTGAACGCGAAAGCCGCGATCTGCCCGTCGGCCGGAAACGCTCTTGCGCCGGCTGCCGGCTCGGCCCGGACAGGCGCGGCGGCGTCCGCGCGGCCGGCCGGCTGCGCCATCCAGCAGCGGCGCCGCTGGAACGGATAGGTCGGCAGCGGTATCCGCGCGGCGCTTTCGCCGGCGTGCAGCGACGCCCAGTCGATGTCGAAACCCTTGACGTACAAGGCGCCCAGCACCGCCAGCTTGCGCGCGTAGGCGGCATCGTCCTGCGCGTCGCCCTGCCCGACCTGGGAGCTGACGATGGCGGCCATCTCGGCGAATAGCAGTTCTTCGGCGACATCCATCGTCCGGGACGGCCCCGCGCCCATCATCGCCTGCTGGCCGTGGCGGCCCGCCAGCGCCTCGTCGATTCTTGCCGCCAGATCGGCTGTCGATGAGGCCACCAGCGCGCAGCGCCACGGGAAATGCTCCCGTCCGCGGTTCAGCGTGAAGCTGAGCGCGGCCAGGTCGGACGCTGCCGCGGCCTGGTCCAGATGCCCTTTGAGGTCGGCGAGACGCTCGGCCAGCGCCGCCTGCGTCCGCGCGGAAACCGCCACCAGATGCGATGGCTTGCGCACGGAGGCGGCAGGCTGCGCCGGCGGCGGTGCCTCGTCCACGATCAGATGCGCATTGGTGCCGCTGAAACCGAAGGAGCTCAGGGCCGCCCTTCGCACGCCGCGGGACGGCGCCGCCCACTCCGCGAGTTCCGTCTGCACGCAAAAAGGGCTGTTCTCGAAATCGATATGCTGGTTGGTCTTGCTGTAATTGAGCGACGGCACCAGTTGGCGGTGCTTCAGGCACAGCAGTATCTTGATCAGGCCGACAACCCCGGCCGCGGCCGAGGTGTGCCCGACATTGCCCTTGACCGAGCCCAGCGAGCAAAAACGCTTTTTGTCGGTGAAGGTCCGGAACGCCGCGCTCAGCGCCTCCACCTCGATCGGATCGCCCAGCTTGGTGCCGGTGCCGTGCGACTCGACGCATTGGATGCTTGCCGGATCGATCGCGGTTTTTTCGTACAGTTCCTTCAGCAGCGCCGTCTGCGACAGCACGCTGGGCGCCGTGATGCCGTTGGTTTTGCCGTCCTGGTTGGTCGAGGAGCCGCGGATCACGCCGTGTATGGTGCTGCCGTCGGCCAGCGCGTCGGCCAGACGCTTCAGGATCACCACGCCGACCCCCTCGCCGGGGACGATGCCGTCGGCCCGGTCGTCGAACGGCGCGCAGACGCCGCTGGGAGACAGCATGCCCAGCCGGCTCATCCCGATATAGGACGACTCCGTCAGATAGCAGGTGACGCCGCCGGCCAGCATCATGTCGGCCTGGCCGCTGCGCAGCGCCTCGCAGGCCAGGTGGATGGCGACCAGCGACGAGGAGCAGGCGGTGTTGACGGTGAGCGCCGGTCCCTTCAGATTGAGGAAATACGAGATCCGGGACGACATCATCGAATCGGCGATGCCGGTCACGCCATACTCGCTCAAGTCCTCGCCGGAACGCAGGATCAATTCGTGGTAGTCGTTGTTCATCACGCCGGCGTATACGCCGGTCCGGCTGCCGCCGATGTCGGCCGCCGTGTAGCCGGCATGCTCCAGCGCGTTCCAGCAGCTTTCCAGGAACAGGCGCTGCTGCGGGTCCATCCACGCCGCCTCGGTCGGCGAGATGTTGAAGAACAGCGGGTCGAACTGGTCGACCTCGTCCAGGAAGGCGCCCCACTTGCTGTAGGTCTTGCCCGACGCGCTCGCGTCGGCATCGAAAAACGCGTCGGCGCGCCAGCGCTCGGCGGGCACCTCGCCGACGGCGCCGACGCCCCGGCTCAGCAAGTCCCAGAACGCCTGTGCATCGCGCGCGCCGGGCACGCGGCAGGACAGGCCGACGATGGCGATGTCGTCCGCGGCCGGACGCGCCGCCGGGGCGGGAGCGGGCGTTTGCCGCAACTTGATCTCCGCTCGGGGCGGAGCTGGAACCGGAGCGGGCCCGGCCTTCGGCGCGCTCTTCGGCTCAGCCTTTTCCTCGCGGCGGGCCTCCCGCAGGCGCTCCGGCTGACGCTCGGCGTCGACCTGCGGACGGAGCAGGCCGGCGACATGCCGCGCCAGATCGTCGATGCAGGGATAGTCGTACAGCACGCTGGCGCTCAATTTCAGCTCGAGCTGGCGGTTCAGCCGCCGGACCAGCTCGACGCCCAGGATGGAATCGACGCCCATGTCCAGAAAGCTGCTTTTCTCGTCCAGGCTCTCGACGTCAACCAACAGGCATTCGGCCAGCAATTCGCGCAATGCCCGCCGGCTGTCCGCCAGCAGTCGCGGCGCGCCGGCATCGCCGGCTTCCTGCCTGCGCCGGAGCGCGTCCGGCCGAGGCGCAGCCGGGCGCGCCTCTTCAAGCGGGTCGGCTTCCCGCGCCTCGACGATGGGAGCCGGCTCGCCGGCGCCCGGCTTGTCGGCGCCCGGCTTGTCGGCCGGCAGGCGTCCATCGTCGATATGCTTGGCCAGCAGCGTGATCGACGGATAGTCGTAAAGCACCGTGCTGCTGAATGCCAAGCCGAACTCGCGGTTGATTTTCTTGACGATTTCCACGCCGAGGATGGAGTCCACCCCCAGCTCGACAAAGGTCCGCTCGGTACCGATGGCGTCCGGCTCAACCATGAGGCTGTCAGAAATGATCATCTGCAACTGCTGCTTCATTCGCATGCTGGATACGCTCCTCTTCAGAATTTTCTCAAGCGGATTTTCGAGGAGGAGCGCTCAATGACTGACGCATGCCCTGCTCGTCCCGTGGCGGCACGGGAGGAATCGACTATGGTTTTCATGACGATCTTCGCCGGCGACGCAACGGCCGTCTGCTCGACCGTCGGCGGAGACTGCGAACGGGCGGCGTCGAACCAATAGCGTTTCTTTTCGAACGCGTAGCCCGGAACCGGGATGCGCAGATGCGCCTCCCCGGCATGGAGGGCCGGCCAGTCGGGATCGACGCCTTGCCGATAGCCGGCGGCGATGTCCTCCAGCGAGGCCCGGTAGCTTTCGACGCCATCTTTCAGCGATGCAGCCAGCCCGGCCACCCGCTGGCGGACGCGCTCGGCCTCCCCCCGCGGCGGCGGTACGGCGGCGGCGTCCGTCGCCGGGCCGTCCTCGAGCGCCTTCGCCAGCGCGTCCCGCAACTCGCCAGGATCGGACGCAACGCAGGCGAAGCGGTGCGGATGATGATCCCTGCCGCAGTTCAGCGTGAAGCTGAGCGCCTCCAGGTCCCGCGCGTCTGCGGCCTCGAGCCAGCCGCGCAGCTTGTCCATCATCGCGGACAGCTGCGGACGCTTCTTCGCCGACAGGCAGAACAGATAAGCCGGTTTGGCCCGCTCGGGCCGCGGCCGCGCCGGCGCTTCCTCCAGAATCGCGTGCGCATTGCTGCCGCCGAAGCCGAAGGAGCTGACGCCGGCTCGTCGCGGCGCGGCGGCCGGCGATACCGGCCAGTCGGCCAACCCGGTTGGAATGAAGAAGGGGCTGCCGTCCAGGTCGATGTAGGGATTGAGCTTCTGCAGATGGGCATTGCCCGGCAGCTTCCCGTGCCGCAAGGCCAGAATGACTTTCAGGAAGGACGCCATCCCCGCCGCCGCCTCCAGATGGCCGATATTCGCCTTCAGCGCGCCCAGCGCGCAGTGCGCCTGCCGGTCACTGGCCGCGAATGCCTTCTTGAGCCCGTCTATCTCGACCGGATCGCCGAGCGCCGTTCCCGTTCCATGCGTCTCGACATAGCCTATCGTCCCCGGCTCGACCCCGGCGCGCCTGATGGCCTCGCCTATGACCCGCGCCTGCGCCAGGGCATTCGGCGCGGTCATCGAGTTCGCCCGGCCACCATGGTTCACCGCGATGCCCTTGATGACGCCGTGGATGTGATCGCCGTCGGCCAGGGCCTTGGCGAGCGGCTTCAGCAGCACGGCGCCGGCCCCCTCTCCCTTGACATAGCCGTCTGCGCGCTCGTCGAAGGTATGGCAGCGCCCGCTGGGCGACAGGATGCCCAGCCGGCTGGCGACGACATAGGACTGCGGACTCAGGATGGTGCTGACGGCGCCGGCCAGCGCCATTTCGCACTCGCCGCTCCGGATGGCCTGGATCGCCCGGTTGATGGCCACCAGGCCGGTCGAGCAGGCGGTGTCCAGCGTTTCGCTCGGCCCGGCCAGATTCATGCAGAAGGAGACGCGATTGGCCAGCATGCTGCTGTAGTTGCCGGTCGCCAGATACGCATGCGACTCGCCATGCTCCGCCAGCATCTGCTGGTACTCGTTGAAGTTCATGCCGGCGAAAACGCCGACAGCGCGGCTGGAAAGCGACTGGATCGCGTAAGCGGCGTCTTCGAACGCGTGGTGGGCGACTTGCAGGAAGATTCTCTGCTGCGGATCCATCAAGATGGCTTCCCGCCGCGTGATGCCGAAGAACTCGGCATCGAACTTGTCGAAGTCCGGGTGGAAGCCTCCCCATTTCGAGACCGAGTCCTCGACCTTGTCGCCATAGTGCTTGCGCCAGTCCCAGCGCGCCGCGGGCACCTCGGACACCAGGTTCCGGCCCTGGACCAGATGGTCCCAGAACTCGTCCAGATCGCGCGACTGCGGCATCACGCCGCTGATCCCGATCACAGCGATGTCGCCGCCGTCGACGACGGCGGACGCCCGGGAAGGGCCGGCCGGCCGGGCCGCCTGCGGCGGACGCGGGGCGGGCTCGGGCGGCGCGGGCCGCCGAAGCGGCGCATGCGACTCGGCGAGATGCGCCGCCAGCGCCTTCGGCGTTTCGTAGGAGAAGAAGATGCTGGGCATGATCTTGCATTGCAGCAGCCGGCCGATTCTTTCCGCCAGCGTCTTCAATGAAATGGAATCGAAGCCCAGGTTCGCGAAGCTTTGCTCCACCTCGACCGTCTCGGCCGGTATCTTCAGGATCTCCCAGATCAGCGAGCGCAGCTCGGCCTCGAAAGGCAGGGCCGACGCCTCCGCGCGCTCGCTGGCCGGAGACGCCGCGCTTTCGGACTGCCCGTCCAAGACGGGCGCCTCCTCGCCGTCGACAGGCCGGCTGTAACGGAAGGCCCGCTCGACGGTGCGCTCGAACACCGCCGGATCGCCGTCTATCACCGCCAGATGGGTGTGGGCGGAGGCCAGGCATTGCTCGAAGGCCTGCAGGCCGCGTTCGGTCTGCAAGGGCACCAGCCCCTGGGCCTTGCGCATCCATTTGGCGAGACTTTCCATCTGGGCCGGCGGCAGCTTCATGCCGCCGTCCCGCCATAGCGGCCAACTGATCGACAGCAGCTTGCGCGACGGCGAGGACGCCGTATCGGCGAAACCGTCCAGGAAGGCGTTGCCAAAGGCGTAATCGGCGTTCTCCGGATTGCCGATGACCGAAGAGATCGAAGAAAACAGCAGCAGGAAGTCCAGCGGACGGCTCCCCAGCGCCCGGTCGAGGTTCGCCGTTCCCTGCACCTTGGCCGACAGGACCGCGGCCACGCCTTCCCGGGTCTTGCTTTCTATCGGCGCCGGCGCCCCGACGCCCGCCGCGTGCAGCACGCCGTGAATCTCGCCGAACGCCTGCTCCGCCTCCCGGATCAGGCGGACGGCGTCGTCGGCCAGGCCGACGTCGGCCTGGACATAGATCGCGGCGCCGCCCAGCGCCTTCAGCCGTTCCAGCTGCCGGACGATGCTATCCCCCGGCGCCGAACGGCCGGACAAGACCAGCCTCGCCCGGTAACGGCGGGCGAGATGCTCGGCGAAGATCGCGCCCAGTCCGCCGCCGCCCCCGGTGATGAGGTAGGCCCCGCTCTCGCGCAGGGACGCGCCGCCATTGCCGGGCAGCACCGGCGCCATCGTCCGCGCGCGGCGGACGCCTGCCGCGTAGCTGACCTCGACATCGCTGCCGCAGAGCCATTCCCGCCACAGGCATGCCTCCGGCCCGGCGCCATCCATCGTCGGCGAATCGAAGGCGACGACCCGAAGCGCCAGCGCCGGATACTCGAGCACCAGTGATTTGGCAAAGCCGCCGACCGCGCGATAAGCCGGCGAGGCCGCGTCCTCCGGACCATGGGCGAACAGCACCGCGCACGGTGCCTGATGCGACAGCAGCGCCTGCGCCAGATGCATCAGCGCGTCGAGGCCGGAACCCAACTGATCGGCCAGCGACCGCTCGCCCGCCCGGCGCTGCGCCCAGCGGTGGATCACGCCGGCGACGCGGCCGTGCTCGGCCAGGACAGCTGAGACCAGCCGCGCGTAGTCGTCAGGCTTGTCGGCCGCCAACTCGTAGCACCCGAGCTCGATCTGGCGGAAGCCCGATCCCGGGCGGACCAGGATCAGCGGCGCGTCGCCGGCCAGGCCGCGCCAGCGCCCGGCCGACTCCACATCGGCGTCGAACACGATGACGGCCCCGTCCGGCACCGCGCCAGCCTGCCTCGGCAGCGCGGCCTCGACATATTTGCAGCCATAGTAGACCAGCGAGGTCTCCGGCCGGCCTTCGGCCTTCTTTCCGTCCCGGCGAGGCCAGTAGGCCGTCTTCTCGAACGGATAGGCCGGCAACGGAAGCCGCCGGAGGCCGCGCCCGCCATGCAGCTCGCGCCAGTCAATCGCCTGGCCCCGGCAATACAGCTCGCCCAACGAAGACAGTATGCTGCGGCGCTGGGCGGGCGCCGTATCGGACGACTTCAGCTTGGCCAGCAGATACGCGGCGTACTCGGCCAGCATCGCCTTGCCGCCGAGCCGCTCCCCGAGCGCCTCGGCCTGCGCCCCGCCATCGCCCGGCGCCGCCAGATAGTCGTCCAGCGCCTGCGCCAATTCGTCCCTCGAGGAGACGACGAAGGCGCAGCGGCAGTCGAAATGGCTGCGGGTAACGCCGAGGTTGTAGGCCAGCTCGGCGATCGACGCCAGAGCGGTCTCCGCCACCAGCCACTGACGCAGCTCTCCGACCCGCGACCGCAGCGCGGCGACGCTCTTGGCGGACAGCGCGATCAGATGGCTGCGGCGCTCGTCGGCGCTCGTCGCCGACGCTGGCGTGGGTGCCTCCTCCACCACCAAGTGGGCATTGGCGCCGCCGAAGCCGAAGGCGCTGACGCCGGCCCTGCGCGGGATGGCCCGACCGGCCGGATCGAGTTTGGCCTGCCAGGGCCCGGCCTCGGCGGCGATGACGAACGGTGATCCGCTCAGGTCTATGTAGGGATTGACGGTTTCGACATGCAGGCTGCGCGGAATGAACTGGTGTTGCAGCGCCAGCACGACCTTGAGCAGGCCAGCGATGCCGGCGGCAGGCTCCAGGTGACCGATATTGGTCTTCACCGATCCGACCGCGCAGGAGCCGGCCGGCAGCGCCGAAGCGGAGGCGAAGGCCTGCTTCAGTCCGTCTATCTCCACCGGATCGCCGAGCTCGGTGCCGGTGCCGTGCGCCTCGACATAGCCTATCGTGGCCGGATCGACGCCGCCGTCGGACAGCGCGGCCGCGATCACATCCCGCTGCGCCGCCGAATTGGGCGCGGTCAGTGAAGTGCACTTTCCTCCATGGTTGACCGCGCTGCCGCGGATCACCGCCCGGATCGGGTCGCCGTCGCGCAAGGCGGCGCGCAAGGGCTTCAGCACCACGGCGCCTGCGCCCTCGCCCTTGACGTAGCCATCGGCCCTGGCATCGAAGGTCTTGCACTTCCCGTCGCGGGACAGCATCCGCATCTGGCTGGGGTAAATGAAGCCGGTCGGCGACACCATCAGGCTCACGCCGCCGGCCAGCGCCATTTCGCACTCGCCGCGGCGCAGGGCGGCCACCGCCCGGTGCACCGCTACCAGGGAGCTGGAGCAGGCGGTGCTCACCACTTCGCTGGGTCCGCGCAAGTCCAGCAGATAGGAGATCCGATTGACCAGCAAGGCGTCGACATTGCCGGTCACCCGGAAGGCGTTGCGCTCCCCGTTGGCTTCCAGCAACTCCTGGTATTCGTTGACCTGCTGGCCGGCGAACAGGCCGATTCTGCGTCCGCCCAGGGACAGCGGATCATGGCAGGCGTTTTCGAACGCGGTCCAGGCCACTTGCAGGAACAAGCGGTGCTGCGGGTCCATCAGCTCCGCCTCGCGCGGGGAAATGTTGAAAAACTTGGCGTCGAACCGCTCGATGCCCTCGATGAATCCTCCCCATTTGGAATACGACTTCTGCTCGTCGCCGCCGGGCTCGCCGAAATGGTCGCGCCAGTTCCAGCGACTGTCGGGCACCTCGGTCACCAGGTCGCGGCCCGCCGCGAGATGGGCCCAAAACGCCTCGAGATTTTCGGACTGCGGCATGACGCCGGCCATGCCGATGATGGCGATGGGCTCCGCGCCAGCCTCTTCCGGCGCGACGCGGCCGACCGACAACGGCTGCGCCATCTCCGGCGCCCCGGCCGAAGCGGGCACGGCGTCCGCCTGCTTCCCGCCGACCGCGGCAAGCGGCGGCAGTTTAGGCGACAGATAGCGGGCGAGCGCGTAGAGGGAGCCGTGCTGGAAGAACAGATTGGGCGTCACCGGAATGCGATAGGTCCGCGTCAGCAGAACGCTGAACTCCTTCAGCGACAAGGAATCGAAACCGAAGTCGGTCAATGCCACGCGCGGGTCGATGTCCGATACCCTGGCCTTCAATATCCGGGCGGCCAGCTGCGCCAGCGTTCTTTCGATGTCGTCGACGTCGCCGGCGGCCGTCGGCGCGTCGGCGACCGCTTCCGGCTGCGGTGCCGAGCGGACATCGGAGCGGACCGCTCCGGCCGACGCGGCCAGCAAGGCGGAAAAGCGCGCCTGGTCGCCGCAGGCGGCGACGACATTCGTCCAGCCATTGCCCAGCGCCTGCTCGAAAGCGGCATAGCCATCCTCGCTGGACAGCGGTGCCAGGCCCTGGCTTTTCCACATCCACTGCTCCCAGGCCTGCTCGGCCCCGGCCGCCGGCCGCATGCCGCCGTCGGCCCAAAGCGGCCAGTCGATGGACAGGCTCAGCCCCGCCCCCTGCCTGCGCCGTCTGGCGGCGAGATAGCCGTCGAGAAAGCCGTTGGCGGCCGCGTAGGCCGAATAGCCGGCCGTCGGCAGCACCGCGGCCAGCGAGGAGAAGCCCACGAAGAAGTCCAGCGGCAGATGCCGCGTCGCCCGGTCCAGATTGATCGTGCCCGCCACCTTGCTCGCCAGCGCCCGACGCATCATCTCGGCATCCAGCGACAGGACCGACGCCTCCCCGCCCGCGCCGGCGATATGCAGCACGCCGTTGACCGTGCCGTAAGCCTCGACGGCGCGGCGGACCGCCTCCTCGACCTGCTCCGGCACGGCGACGTCGCACTCGCAGAACAGCACCTCGGCACCATCGCGCCGCAAGGCCTCCATCTGCTCCTGACGGGGCTGGCGGCGCGCCAGCCACACCAGTCTGGCGCGCCAGTCCCTGGCCAGACGCTCGCTGAACATGGCGCCCAGCGCGCCCAGCGCGCCGGAGACCAGATACACGCCCCCTTGGCGCAGGCGGGCGCCGGCCGCATCCACGCCGGCCTGCGCGTCGCGGCGTTTCGTCCAGCGGGCGCCGTCTCGGTAGCGGACCTCCCAGGCCGTATCGGCCGACAGCGCCTCGGCCACGGCGGCGGCCGCGCCGTCCTGGCGCGACAGCTCCGGCCCCAATTCGACGCAGCGGCAGCAAAACGACTCATGCTCGGCGAACTGGGCGCGCGCCCACGCCGACATCGCCGCCGCCGACGCCTCGGCGCTCTCCCCGGCATGCACGGCGACGGCCTGAACGGCGCCGTCGGCGGACAAGCAGGACTGCGCCAGCCGGACAAAGGCGATCAAGCCCTCGCCGACGACCTCGGCCAGCCTCGCGTCATCGGCGCGGCACTCGGGCGCATGCCAGACGATGCGCAGCGGCGTCGCCGCTCGTTCTCGCAGCCGCGCGATGACGGCGGCGCAGTCGTCGGCCGCGTCCACCTCGACCACGTCCAGCCGGGGCCACAGCGCCCGGATTTCCGGCGCGGCGTCGCCCGCGCCGACCAGCAACAGCGTACCGCGCGCCTCCGGATTCCGTTCGACGTCGGCCGAGCGGATGAATTTCGGCTCATAGAAGGCCATCTCCCCCCGCCGCTCCGCGTTCGGAATCCAGAAGCGCTCGCGCTCGAACGGATAGCCGGGCAGGGAGAGCCGCCGGAAAGACTCGCCGGCGTAATGTTCGGACCAATCGACGGACGCGCCGGTCGTGAACTCGAGCGCGGTCGCCATCAGCGCCGCATGCGGGCCATCGCCCCGACCCGGCGCGCGATCGCCGTCTGCGCTCGCGCGGTAGTGTTCCGGCCGTCCGCCGGCCAGCACCGTCCGGATCGACTCGGCCAGTTCGCCGGACGACGAGGCGACGAAGGCGCAGCGCTCGGCGAAATCGCCGCCGCGCGTATTCAGCGTGTAGGCCAGATCGCCCAGCGCGACGGCCTCCCCGTTCTCGTTCAGCCAGCCGCCCAGATCCCGCAGCATGCGGGCCAGCGCCGACGGCGTCCTGGCCGACAGGACGATCAGCCGCGACTGGCCGCCATCCACCTCGTCCGCGGAGACGGACGACGGCTCCGGCGCCTCCTCCACGATCACATGCGCGTTGGCGCCGCCGAAACCAAAGGAGCTGACCCCGGCGCGACGCGGCTGCGGCCTCCCCTCCCCGTCGACGCGCCGCGGCCAGTCGCCCAGCCTGGTGACGATGGACAGGCGGCTCGCCTCCAGCTTCAGATAGGGATTGACCTTACGCACATGCAGCGACGCCGGAATCTGCTTGTGCACCAGACCGAGCAGCACCTTGACCATGCTGGCCGCGCCGGCGGCTGCCTCGAGGTGCCCGATATTGGTCTTCAAGGAACCGATTCCGCACGGCTCGACGCCGTCGGCGGCGCGCCACGTCAGCGAAAAACGCTGAAAAGCCCCCTTGATACCCTCGATCTCTATCGGATCGCCCAGCTCCGTGCCGGTGCCGTGCGTTTCGATATAGCCCAGTGAATCCGGACCGAGCCGCGCGCGCTTCAGCGCCTCGACGATCACCTCGGTTTGCGCGGTCGCCTCGGGCGCCGTCAGCGACGAAGTGCGGCCGCTGTGGCAGGCCGCGCTGCCCTTGATCACGCCGTAGATGTGGTCGCGATCGGCCAGCGCCTGCGCCAGCGGCTTCAACAACAGCACCGCGACGCCCTCCCCCCTGACGAAGCCGTCGGCGGAGGCGTCGAAGGTGCGGCAGCGGCCGGCCGACGACAGGATGCCGAGCTGGGCGGTCACGATCTGCGCCCTGGGCGTCAGATGCAGACTGACGCCGCCGGCCAGCGCCATTTCGCATTCGCCGCTCTGGATCGCCAGCACCGCGCGATGGATGGCGACCAGCGAGCTGGAGCAGGCGGTGTCTATCGATTCGCTGGGCCCCCTCAGATTGAACAGATAGGACACGCGATTGGACAGGATCGCATGCGAAGTCCCGGTGGCGGTGTAGCCCTGGTACTCGTGCGCGCCGTGCAGCAGTTCCTCGTAGCCGTTGAACTGCACGCCGGCGAACACGCCGACCTTACGCCCGGAAAGCGACTTCGGCGCGTAGCCGGCGTCCTCGATCGCATGCCAGGCCGACTCCAGAAACCGCCGGTGCTGCGGATCCATCAACTCGGCCTCGCGGCGCGATATGCCGAAGAAAGCGGCATCGAACTCGTCTATCCCGTCGATGAAGCCGCCCCAGCGCGGAATCGGCCTGGGCAGATCGGCCACTCCCCGATATGGCTCGAAATCCCAACGCCGCGCCGGGACCTCCCCGACCATGTCTCTGCCCTCCCGCAGATTGCGCCAGAACGCCGCCAGGTTCTCCGCGCCGGGAAACACCCCGTTCATGCCGATGACGGCGATACCGTCGGCAGACGGCGCCTCGACCGTGCGGCGGGACCGGCGCGAGCCCAGCGGCGCCAGCGCGGCTCCCCGGTAGCGGGAATACAGCGCCCGGTGGCCGGCGGCAGGCGCCGGCGCCTCCAGGCAGCGGGGAAAGGCCGCGGCCAGATGGTCGGCCAGGCCGCCTATCGTGTCATGCGTAAAGAAGACGCTGGGCGCGATGTCGACGCCTAAGGACTCGTTGAGCCGCTTGGCGTAGATTTTCAGCGTGATGGAGTCGAAGCCCATCTCTCGCAAGGCGCTCCGGGGATCGAAGGCGTCGTCCCGGCGATTCAGGATTTCGCAGGCGATTTGGAAAATGGCTTGTTGCAGTCGTTCGGCAGGTCGATTCCGCTGGCTTGTCATCGCGCTGGACTCAAGAATGGGTGTGAAAGGACTCGGACAACATCGACGAGATATGCACGGGATCGCCGCAGGCGGCGACAACGGCCGGCGCGTCCTGGCCCAGCGCCTGATCGAACAGCGCCAGCCCCGCGTCGGTCGCCAACGGCGTCAATCCCCAGCGGCTCCTGGCCAGGGACGCGTCCTGTCCGGACATGCGCATTCCGCCGTCGCGCCAATAAGACCAGGCGATCGCGCGCGTCGCGCCGGACCGTTCCGACGTGGCGCACTGGGCGTTTCTCAGCTCGGCGAACTCGAGCTGGAACGCGTTGGCCGCCGCGTAATCGGACTGGCCGGCATGGCCGGCGACGCCGACGATGGAGGAAAACATGATGAAGAAATCGAGCGGATCGTGGCGGGTGACCGAATCCAGGTGGACAGTGCCAGCCACCTTGGGCGCCAGCACCGCGTCGAAGTCGTCGGCGCACTTGTCCGCCAGCCCGCCGTCCCGCAAGACGCCGGCTGCGTGCAGCACGCCGTTGATCGGGCCGTGTTCGGCGCGAATGCGGGCGACCAGCGTCTTGACGCTGTCCGCGTCGGCGATGTCGCACGGCATATAGACGAGCCGGCTCCCCCGAACGGCCAGTCCGGCCAGTTCGCGCTCCCGCTCCGCCGACAGCGCGGACCTGCCGGTCAGCACCAGCGTGACCGGTCCCTGTCCGGCGAAATATTCGGCGAAAAGCCTGCCCAGCCCGCCCAGGCCGCCGCTGATCAGATAGACGCCCCGCGGCCGCAGAGCGATCTTGCGGCCGGCGGCGGCCGGCAGCCTGCGGCATGTCTTACGGAAACGCCCGCTGTCGTCATGACGGACTTCCGCGTCGCCGTCATCCCAGCGGTCCAGCTCATCCGCCAGTGTCCGCGCGGCGGCTCCGGCATCGTCGCCCGGTCGCCTGTCGTCGATCACCCTCGCCGTCAGTTGCGGCGACTCCTGCGCCAGGCTCTTCAGCAGCCCCGCCGCGCAAGCCGACAGCGGCTGCGCCGCGCCGGAGCGGCTGCGGTACCAGAACAGCAGTCGCGCCGGATGCGGCCGCTTTTGCTGGAGCAGGGCCTTGCCGAGCCAGAACAGCGACTTCACGCCCTTGTCCAGCTGCGCGGCCATGGCCGCGCCGAGCGGAGAAAACTCGTCGGTCGCCCAGCGGTGGACCAGCGCCGAAGGAAACAAGCCGTCATGCCGCAGCGAATCGAGCAGACGGCGGTAATCTGCGCCTTGCGCCGGGTCGATGCGGTAAGACGCCGCATGCGTCCTGGCGAAGGCCGCGCCGGGCAGCACCACGATCACGTCCGCCGTCGGATCTGCCGCGCGCATCGCCTTGGCGAGCCCTTCATCGTTGTCGAACAGCAGCACCCCGCCGGGAAAGGCCGGATGCGGCGAGCGCCGCTTCGCCGGACTCGGCTGGTAATGCGTCAGCGCCATCACCGGCTCGGCGTCCCCCCCGTCGGCTTCGACCGCGAAAAAGCCGATGTCCTCGATCTCGGCGCAAACCTGCCCGTCGGCGTCGGCGAACGCGATCTCGAAACCGGCGCGATGGCGATCCGCCGCTCCCGGCACACGTCGCGCCCTGACATAGCGCGCGTCCCCGAGACGCCCCGACAGCGTCATCGAGCCTATCCGCGACACCATCGACGGATGGGACGACTCGCGCGCGATCCAACACTCCAGCGCCTGCAGCGCCGCCAGCAAGACCTGTCCGGTCGACGCCGCCGGCGGCGGCGCGATTTCCGCGAAAGCGGCGTCGCCGCTGAAGACCGCCCGCTCCACATACCGGCATGCCGCGTCATACTCGATGCCGGCGTCGGCCAGCAAGGCGAAGACGCCGTCTTTGGAAACGCAGGCCCCGTCGTCGGCCAGCGAGGCGATGGGCAGCCTGGCGGGCGGCTCCGCCCGCTGCCGGGGCCGGATCTCGCCCTGCATCAGGACTTCGGACCCGCCGTCGTGCAGCAGCGCGATTTCGAAATCGGCTTCCGCCTGATCGCCCTGCAGCCAGATGGCGAGCTCCTGCGGCTGATCGAGCACCAGATGCTGCGCCCATGCGCAGCGCTGCAAGCGCAAGGAAGCGTCATCGGCCCCCAGCGCCCGCAGCGCGGCCATCGCCAGCCCGATATGCGATGCGGCATGGAGCAG
Organism: Chromobacterium sp. Ag138; assembly: GCF_055181315.1. Classification (NCBI taxonomy): domain Bacteria; kingdom Pseudomonadati; phylum Pseudomonadota; class Betaproteobacteria; order Neisseriales; family Chromobacteriaceae; genus Chromobacterium; species Chromobacterium sp. Ag138. The sequence continues at coordinate 4,195,579 of NZ_JBUPWA010000001.1, read as the reverse complement.
CGGCGTGCCTTGCACGCCGTAGCCGAACGCGTCCGCCCGACCGATCCGCTTGGCGTAGCCCTGGCGCCCCAGCGAAGAGACGTCGCGGTCCCAGAACGCCCCGGCGGCGGCGCTGAGCCGCTGGCCCTGCCGGGCCTCCGGCCGGCGCACCCAGAATGAAGTCGTCGCGAACGGGTAGGAAGGCAAATCGCCTATCGGCTCGCAGCCCTGGTGGATCTGCGACCAGTCGATATCGGCTCCGTCCAGATAGCACGCTCTCAAGGCCTCCAGCGCCAGCCTGCGATCTTGCGGCTTATCGGCGGCCGCCAAGGCGGCGATCGCGTCCGCCGGCGTCCAGCGCCCTTCCAAAGACTCACGGGGCGGGGCCGCGTCCTCTCGGCGCTGCGCCAACTGCCTCAGCCATTCATCAACGGACTCGACAATCCAGCAGCGCCTGGCCACATGGTGCTTGCGACCGGCATTCAGCGTGCGGCCCAGGGCGTCCAGCGAAACGTCCCGGCCATGGTCTTGCGCCCACCGGCGCAAGTCCGCCGTCCGCAAAGCCAGATCCCTTTCATTGCGGGCCGAGAGCGTCAGAATCCAGCTATTCGGCGACAAGGGAGCCGGGCGGGACGACGGAGAGGAGGACTCATGCTCGGAAACACGGAAGAGCAACGTTCCCATTTTCAAGCCCACCGATATTTTCGATGATAATTGGCATCCACGCTATCCAGCACCAATCGGCCGCTGCCTGCGACATGGCTATCGTAAATCTGCCGGTATGGAGAAACATCCACCGTCAAATCCTTGACGCCGAACAACAGCTTCTCATTCAAATCAAGCAAAGCCTCGTATTCATCCAGATTCAAACCATATCGTGAATCTAGAGCGGACTTTATCTTGAGCGCCCTCACTTTCTCTTGCGAGCGGGGCGTAATGATCCCGCTATAAAACTCGGAAGAACAACCGGAGCCATATGAAAACAAGCCAATTCGCTTCGCGCCCTTCAACTCGACATTATCGATCAGGCTGCACAATGCCATGAATATGGTAGCGGAATAGATATTCCCGACCTCGACGCAATGCGCCAAAGAAGGCTGCATCCTTCTTTGAAAGTCGTCCTCGATCTGGTTTACCGGCACGCGCAAACTGCGCAGCATGGCGCGGTGGGCGCCTTTCACCATTCCGCCGAATGGGGTGTGGAATACCAGGTGCTCGAATGAAGACAGGAAATCGACGCCCTCGACTCGACTTTCATAATCGGCGAAACTATTGCTCAGGCAATCAAGATACGACATCAGCGAAAGATCGGGATCCCCGGTCTCGACATGCACATCCGGCCGGCAGGTATCCATCACCTCGTAGCTGTGATAACCGTTGGCGCCGAAATCCAGTTCCAGGATTTCCGGCTTGTTGCCGACCAGCATCGCCACCGCCCCGGTACCCTGGGACGGCTCGGCGTAGGTGAACTTGGCGGTCGCCCTGGTGACATCGGTGGCGATCACCAGGACCTTGGCGTTGGGAGAGGCGTTGGAGGCGATGAAGTTCACCGCCATCTGCAAAGCAGCGGTCCCGCCATAGCACGCCTGCTTGATCTCAAACAGACGGCAGCGGCGACTCAGGCCCAGATAGTCATGGATGTACGTGCTGAGGGACTTACCGAAATCCAGACCGGACTCGCTTGCCGTGATGACCATTTCAATCCGATCCCGCTCCCCAGGATCCAAGGCATCTATCATCGGCTTGGCGGCATTGACTGCATTTGTCACCGGATCTTCGCAAGGCAGGCTGACCGATTTGCGCTCCATCAACAAATTTGAAAATCTATGCAAGTCTAGCTTGCGGTACTCGAATAGATCATGAACGCCGATACAGGTAAAACCAAAAAAGGTGCTGATACTTTCGATGCCAATATCCATTCGACTTACCTTCCTCAATACGAAGTACCGCAATGAAGATATGTCTGATTTCGGCCGGAGAATCTGCAAGTCACTCAGGCCCATCTTTCGACTTGCAGGATCTTTTCAAGCCAAAACAGAATGCCACTATCAAACAAGCATAATCACGAATAGAGAAATATTCGAAACGAATAATACAGCTCCCAATCTTCGCCCCACACCTGACCGTTTAGACAGTTGTATCGATTTAAAGCATCAGATATGTCCATAATGACGAAATCATTTCCAAACAGAATGCGAGGCATTCTCCAGGATTCATTCAATGGCAATATCACGGGAAAAATGGGAAATAGATGCGGGAGCGCCCTGCATTCGAATGATGCCGCGCGCGGCGTGAAAAACCAGGGCAATTCAGTATTTCAGCTGACAGGGAATAATGGCGCCGATGCGTGAGCCCGCCAATTGGAAAAGCAAAGCGAAAAAGAAGATATGCAATCAGCCGACAACTAATATCGGTACAGAATGACGAGACTCCCCGCCACCGAAAAAACGAAGCGGGACGGCCATCCCAGTCATTGCGGATGACATCGATACAACGCATTGCACAATTCGACGGGAAGACGGACGGTTCCTGTGCGTGCGCCTGCCACATCTGGATGCCCGGACCAGGAAGACAGCGGCCTCCCGGCCGCCGTCCGCATCCGGCTCAAGCCAGCTCCACGCCCTTGTTGGCGAGTTGATCGGCTCTCTCGTTGAACTCGTGGCCGGAGTGGCCCTTCACCCAGCGCCATTCCACGTCCAGATGGCGGTTGCGCTCGGCGTCCAGCTCCTGCCACAGATCGGCGTTCTTCACCGGCTCCTTGGACGCGGTCTTCCAGCCCCGCGCCTTCCAGCCGTGTATCCATTCGGATATGCCCTTCTGCACATACTGGGAGTCAGTGTAGACCACCACCTTGCACGGCCGGTTCAACGCCGCCAGCGCCCGGATCACGGCCATGATTTCCATTCTATTGTTGGTGGTGCCGCGCTCGCCGCCGAACAATTCCTTTTCCTTGCCCTTGTAACGCATCAACGCGCCCCAGCCGCCGGGGCCGGGGTTGCCCTTGCAGGCGCCGTCGGTGTAAATCTCGACTCTGTCTTCTGTGGTCATGCTGTCTCGTTCATTGGCAGGACGATACGCCGTCCCGCTCGGTTGTTTCCGGCCGCTTGTGCGTGTGCTGGCGCTCGTTGCCCGCCACCACGCCCAGCGCGCCCTTCTTCTTGGCCTGCTGCTTCCAGTTGGGCGTGATCAGCCGCATGCCGCGCTGGCGCTTGACCGCCTCGATGCCGTATACCCCGGCAGCCAGCGGCCACCAGCGCTCGCCCGCGTCCTCCATGAAGCCGCAACGCCCCAGCCAATCCTGGCGCGAGAACGGCGGCGCGTACACCAGGAAGGCGCTTTCCTCCAGCTCCAGGTCCAGCAGCGCCAGCCAGTCCTTGATCCGGAGCTGAGTGAAAAAATTGCCGTTCCAGGGCACCAATTCCTTGCCCTGGATCAGCCTGCGCACGCCCCATAGCGACAGCGGGTTGAAGCCGGTCAGGATCAGCCGGCCCTCCGGCATCAGCACGCGGTCCGCTTCGCGCAGTACCTGGTGCGGCTGGGTGGTAAAATCCAGCACATGGGGCATCACCAGCAGATCCAGGCTGCGGGTTTCGAACGGCAGGAAGGCGGGATCGCAGCGCACGTCGACGTCGCCGTAATCGGCCATCCGGCACTGCCAGGGAATGCGGTTGCCTCGCAAGCAATCCATTTCCGGCAACCCGACCTGCACCGCGTGGTAGCCGAAGGCGTCGACCACCGCCCGCTCGAAATATTCCTGCTCGCGCTGCAGCAGGTAACGTCCGAGCTCGGTGCCGGTCAGCCAGGCGCCAAACGAATTTTTCATGGGGGAAAGCCTTATGGCAGCCACGTTTAGCATCGCCCCGGTAGGGGCATTCACTGACAATTATATCTGGGTTTTGCGCGAGGGCGCTCGCGCCGTCGCCGTGGACCCCGGAGAAGCCGCGCCGCTGCTGCGCTACCTGGAGCGGGAAAAGCTGCGGCTGGAAGCCGTGCTGATCACCCATCACCACGCCGACCACTGCGGCGGCCTGCCGGAGCTGCTGCGCGCCTGTCCGGGCACTCCGGTCTACGGCCCGGCCGGCGTTCCGGGCGTCAGCCATCCGGTGATGGAGGGCGACGCCGTCGAGCTGGGCATGGGACAGGCCAAGGTGCTGGAAGTGCCCGGCCATACGCTGGACCACCTGGCATACCTGCTGGAGGACGCGCTGTTTTGCGGCGATACCCTGTTCGCCGCAGGCTGCGGCAGGGTCTTCGAAGGCACGCCGGAACAGATGCTGGCTTCACTGAAAAAGCTGGCCCGATTGCCGCCGCAAACCAAGGTTTACCCCGCCCACGAATACACGCTGTCGAATCTGCGCTTCGCGCTGGCTGCCGATCAGCATAATCCGATACTCGCGATGCGCCACAGCCGCGACAGCGCGCTGCGCGAACGCGGGCTGCCAACCCTGCCCAGCACCATCGCGCTGGAAACCGCCAGCAATCCCTTCCTCCGCAGCGGCGAACCGGCGCTGCGCGCAACGCTGCGGCAGCGCGGCGGACATCCCGGCGACAGCGAGGAAACCTGCTTCGCCATGCTGCGGGAATGGAAGAACGATTTTCGCTGACAGGCATGCCGGATACGTAACTTTTCGCAGTCAGTCCGCGGAGCCCTTCACTTGCTCGCGAAATGGGCTATAAGCAATGAAAGCGCATGAAATGATTTGCCTTTTTCAATTGACACCCCCCTGACGCATGTTTAGCATCAGCCGGAATCAGAAATACGGGCTCGTCTGAATGAAACGCTTCACTCCATTGGCACTCGCCGTGTCGCTCGCATTGCCATTCGCATCGCTGGCTTTGGCCGGCCCCGCGCCGTCTTCCGGCGTGGACGAGGCGATGGCCGCCGGCCTCGACATGATGCTGCTGAACTCCAGCCTGCTGCGCAACGGCGACGACGTCTGGAAGCGCGTGCGCGAAGGCTTTCAGCTGGACGAGGTCAATGCCGACACCGTCCGCCGCCAGGAGCGTTTCTACGCCAGCCGCCCCGAATACTTCAAACGCACGCTGGACCGCAGCCGCAAATACCTGTTCCACATCATGAACGAGGTGGAGCGCCGCGGCATGCCGACCGAAATCGCGCTGCTGCCGATGGTGGAAAGCGCCTTCGTGCCCACCGCCAGCTCCCGCGTCGGCGCCGCCGGCCTGTGGCAGTTCATGCCGGCCACCGGCCGCCATTACGGGCTGGAGCAGACCTGGTGGTACGACGGCCGCCGCGACGTGACCGATGCCACCCGCGCCGCGCTCGACTACCTGCAGAACCTGTACGCCCAGTTCGGCGACTGGAACCTGGCGCTGGCCGCGTACAACTGGGGCGAAGGCAATCTGGCCCGCGCGATCGCCAAGACCCAGGCCAGCGGCATCGAGCCCACCTACGAAAACATCCGTCTGCCGAACGAGACCCGCAACTACGTGCCCAAGCTGCTGGCGGTGCGCAATATCCTGCTCAGCCCGGAAAAGTACGGCGTCCACCTGGACAAGTTCCCCAACAAGCCCTACTTCGTCGCCGTCTCCACCGGCAAGCACATGAACATCGACATCGCCGCCAAGCTGGCCGGCATCTCGGTGGCGGAATTCAAGGAATTGAATCCGGCGTTCAACCTGCCGGTGTTCGCCTACAAGGCGGGCCGGCAGATGCTGCTGCCGGCCGCCAAGATAGACAAGTTCCAGGCCAATCTGGACAAATGGAGCAAACCGCTGCTGACCTGGGAAGTCTATGTTCCCAAGAGCGACGAGAACGTCAACGCCGTCGCCGGCGACCACGGCATGAGCAGCGGCCAGCTGATCGCGGCCAACCGCATCAGCGGCGGCACGCTGAAAGCCGGCCAGCCCGTGCTGGTGGCGATGAACAAGCCGCTGAACGACGGCCAGTCGTTCGAATCGGTGGATACCCCTATCGGCGATGCGCCGGCCAATGCCGGCGCGACGCTGATCGCGCAAGCCGACCCGGCGCCCGCGGCCCAGCCGGCGGTGACGCAGGTCGCGCTGGCCGCGACGCCGCAGACCGCGGCGCCGGCAGCCGTTTCCGTCGCCTCAGCCCAGCCGCAATCCGCCCCCCAACCCGCAGTCGATACCGGTCTCGCCGCGCGCCAGGCCGCGCTGCTGGCCAGCTCCGCCTCCCCCGCCGAAGACGGCGCGGCCGCCCGATCACTGGCCACCCGCGATCTCGGCAGCTACACCGTCGCCAGCGGCGACACGCTGTACAGCATCGCCCGCCGCAGCAACCTCGACATCGACGACCTGAGAACGATGAACCAGCTGGACGGCAATCTGGTTCAGGTTGGCCAGAAGCTGAAGCTCAAAGCCGACAACGCAGCCGATAATCTCGTCGCCAGCAGCGACGACGACAGCGCCGATCCGGCCCTGGTCAAGGTAGCGGAGCGCCGCCCGGCGGCAAGCGCCAGCCATGTCCGCCGCAGCAAGGAATACGTGGTCCAGCGCGGCGACACGCTGTTCAGCATCGCCCGCCGCTTCGGCGTCACCCACAACGACATCCAGCGCATCAACGGCAACCGGCACCCCAGTCATCTGCAACCGGGCCAGAAGGTCAAGATCGTAGGCCTGTAATCCGTCAGACAACTGCGATACCCGCAGGAAAGCGGCCCGGAATACCGGGCCGTTTTTCGTTACGCCATCAGGACTTTCCGGGCGCGCCGCGCATCCGCCGCACCAGGCTGCGCGCCGGCGGCGGCGCGGCGATCAACTGCGGCAGAATATCCTGCAATTGTCCGCGCAGCTCCTCCACCGTCAGCGACAGCTCGGCCACCAGCCAGTGGCAATGCGTGGGCTCGCGCATCCGCGCCGGATTGTCGGCCGCCGGCAAGGGGTCTAGCAGCAGCTGCGGCTGATTGAAGCGCAGCGCGTGCGCCGCCCGCAGCAAGGTGCGCACGATCGCCCTCCTAGGGGAACGCTCTTCCGCCAAGGCGGGGGTCGATGCCGACACTTCGCCCATCCGGTCCAGCAAGGTCCAGATGCTGCGCTGGCAACGCTGGACCTGATCCAGCTGGCGGTGCGACAGCGTCGACTCCTGCGTCACCGCGGGCAGCAGGCCGCGCAAGCGGATCAGCCGGCTGTTGAACTGATCCAGCGCCGCATCGCCCTCCACCGGCAGCCGGCGCGCGATGCGGTTGTACAGCAGCGCGGCCTCGCGCAGATTGTCCGCCAGCAGGAAACGCCAGCTATCCAGCGCCCGCAACGGCAGCGTGGCCGCGGCCGCCATGCCGATCAGCGAGCCGATCAGCACATTGCAGCTGCGCCACAGCGCTTCATTGATCGGTTCGTCGCCCAGCCCGCCGACGATCACCAGCGTGATGCCGGTCAGCAGCGCCAGATAGCCTCCCTTGCCCTGCGCGTGCCAGCAGCTGAGCGCCACCACCACCAGCATCCAGGCGTAGCAGAGATACGGCGAGGCGCCGTGCAGCAGGATGGCGGCCAGGCCAGCCAGCGCGCCCAGCAGCGAGCCGCCCATCCGCTCCAGCGCCTTGCGCCTGACGCCGCCCCAGTGCGGCACCCCGCCCAGCACGATCAGGATCGTCACCAGCATCCAGCCGCCATGGGGGATGCCGGTGGCCAGCACCAGCGCCAGGCCGGCCACAAAAGCCAGCGCCACCCGCAACACATGCGCCTGGCGCGCGTAGCGGTTCAGGTAGTAAGGCACCACCAAAACCCGCCACGGATGCTGCCATCTTCCGCCCATGCCCCTACTCCGGATCCCGGCTGTCCAGCCAGATCGTGACCGGGCCGTCATTGATCAGGCTGACCTGCATGTCCGCGCCGAATACGCCGGTCGGCACCGGCTTGCCCAGCGCGGCGGCCAGCTCGGCGACGAAACGGTCGAACAGCGGCTGCGAGATCTCGCCCCGCGCCGCGCGCGAGTACGAAGGCCGGTTGCCCTTCTTCACGCTGGCATGGAGCGTGAACTGGCTGACCGCCAGCGCGTCGCCGCCGCAATCGAGCAGGCTGCGGTTCATTACCCCGGCCTCGTCGTTGAAGATGCGCAGCTGGCTGATCTTGCGCGCCAGCCAGAGAATGTCGTCCGGCCCATCGGCCTCCTCCACGCCTACCAGCAGCAAGGCCCCGGCGCCTATCTCCCCCACCGTTCGCCCCTCCACTCTCACCGCCGCCTGACTTACCCTTTGCACCAGCACCCGCATTCGAACATTCCTCATCGTGACACTGGTTTCATTCTACCCATTCCTTCGCGGCGGACGCGAGCCGCCGCGCTTCGGTACAATAGCGCCAACTCAAGAAAAGGAATCGCCGCATGTTGATGGTCATCTCGCCGGCCAAGACGCTGGATTACCAAAACCCGCCCGCCGTCGACCAATACAGCCAGCCCGACCTGCTGGACCATAGCGCGGAACTGATCGGCGTTCTGCGCCAGAAAAGCCCGCTGGACGTCGCCAAACTGATGAGCATCAGCGACGCCTTGGCCAATCTCAACGTCGGCCGCTACGCCGACTGGCAGCGCCCTTTCACGCCCGGCAACGCCAAACAGGCGATCTACGCCTTCATGGGCGATGTCTACGAAGGCCTCGACGCCGCCACGCTGGCGCAATCCGCCGTCGGCTACCTGCAGGATCGCCTGCGCATCCTGTCCGGCCTGTACGGCGTGCTGCGCCCGCTCGACCTGATGCAGGCCTACCGGCTGGAAATGGGCACCCGCCTGGCCAACGGGCGCGGCAAGAATCTGTACGAGTTCTGGGGAGAAACGGTTACCGCCAGGCTCAACGCGCAATTGGAAGCGCTGGGCCAGCGCACGCTGGTGAACCTGGCGTCGGACGAGTATTTCAAGTCGGTGAAGCCCAAGGCGCTCAATGCGGCCATCGTCACGCCGGTGTTCCAGGACAAAAAGAACGGCCAATACAAGATCATCAGCTTCTACGCCAAACGCGCGCGCGGCCTGATGGCGCGCTGGGCCGCCGAGCGCGGCGTCGTCGATCCTGAGCAGCTGCGCGGCTTCGACAGCGAGGGCTACGCCTTCGACGCGGCGGCTTCAAACGAGCTGACCTGGGTATTCCGCCGCGACCGCGAATAGGCTGGCCGGAACGAGCCGCTGCCTTTAAGATCACGCCTTTCCCGACAGGACAAAGGCATGATCCTCGCCCGCCTTGCGACGCCAGCCGACGCCGCCGCGCTAGCCGAACTCTTCTACCGGATAGACCTGCACTACTTCGGTCCCGAGCGGGCCAGCCGCGAGGCCTCAGCCCGCTACGTGGCCGACAACTTGTTTCAAGCGCATTGCGGCGTGCAAGTCATGCTGGCGGAGCGCGAAAACATCGCCATCGGTCTCGCGACCTTTTCGCTGCTATACCCTGCGCCGGAATATGGCGGTCAATTGTTCATGAAGGATTTGTTCGCCATCCCTGAAGCGCGCGGCGGCGGCGCAGGCAAGGCCTTGATGAAGGCGCTGGCCCGCCATGCGATGGAGCACGGCTGCAAACGGCTGGACTGGACGGCGGAGCGGGGCAATGCGGACGCGATGGCGTTCTATCGAAGCATCGGCGCCAATGTCGTGGCGGACAAGATTTACTATCGCTTCGCTGGCGAGGCCTTGAAAGCCTTGGCGAAATGATTGAGCGCAGAAATGCAAAAAACCGAGGCTATGCCTCGGCTTTTCACTTTTTGGTTGCGGGGGCAGGATTCGAACCTACGACCTTCGGGTTATGAGCCCGACGAGCTACCAGACTGCTCCACCCCGCGTCTGAATTCTGTTCTGCGTTTCGTGCAGAGAAGCGAACTATACTGGACAGCGTATTTACTGTCAACAGCCACATGAAACTTTCTTTAAAACCCACCGCGTTCCGACTTCATAATCTTTAACAGATGCCGGCGGCAAAAACATAAGCGGTCAACAAAAAGCCGCTACATTGACATCGTGGTCGGCGTTGATGCGAAAGCAAAGACGACCAGCTTGCCATCCGGGTCTGCCAACCTGATGGAGAGCCAACCGACCTCTTGTGCATTTTGACAGGTGTTGCAAGCTGCATGCGACTGCCAGCGCGTACAGCCCAGGCAATGCCTGTTCTCCTAAGTGTTCATCACGGAACTTCGGGCCGCCTTGCGCGGCCCTCTTTTTTTGCCCAACTGGCTGATTGTATACCAAATCAATACAAAATGCCAATAAGATACCAATTATTCAACCACTGGCGGCTGCTCGCGGCAGCCCGCTCGCCATTCGCTTGCGCATCAGCAAGGTCGCCGCGGACAGCACGCCCATCACGCCATAGCTGATCCACGGCAACAACAACACCGAACGCTCCACCGGCCAATGCCAGGCCAGCCAGCTTCGCAGCGCCATTTCCGCCACCAAGCCCACTCCCCACATCACAGTCATCGTCCGTATCCCGCTGCGGAAAGCCGCTTGCCGCCACAACCGTTCGCAACGCTCCCGACCGCCCTCTTCCTTGCGCTCTATCGTCGCCCTCGCCAGATAGAAGACCAACGGGCGCGGCAACAGCAAGGACAACAGAAATGCCGCGCCGAACACGCCAGTCAGCAGCGATTCGCGCAACAGCAGCATTTTCTCTCCGCCGCCCAGCAACATCGCCAGCAGCGACAGCGCGATCCCCAGCAGCACCATCATGCTGAGGGCATCCACCCGTCGCGTCCGCCACAGCTCCCACAAGCTCCAGGCGATCGGCGGCGCAGCCGACAGCAGCAGACCGCCCATTTCGCCCCAATGCGGCTTGGCCCAACGGTAGCAAAGCCAGGGGAGCAGGAAGTTGACAATCAGTTCGAGCAGCAGCAGAACGCGACGCGGCATGGCGCGGACTCCAGGATGAAAGCGCTACAGTGCAGACCCGTCATGCGATTGTCAATTGGCGGCCATTCTCGCCGCCGCGCAAAAACCAAGCCCCGCTCTAGGCGGGGCTTGGCGCGCCGGCACACCGGGCCGGCGATTGGGAAATCGGGAAAACTCAGGCCGCGGCCTGGATGAATCCGTTTGCCGGATACATCGCGCTGGCCAATCCCAACGCAGACTTGAAAGTCACTTCAAACATCTTGCCGACCTGGCGAACGCTCACCACTTCATAGTGGACTACGCCGCCGCACTCCTTGTGTTCGAAAACTTTGTAGCCCGGCTTCAGTTGCGAGATTTTCATAATTCAATCCTTATTCTTTTTTTCGATAAAAAACATACACATATTCGTTGTTTGTCAGCGTCCGCCGGAAAAAGTTCCAACCAGGCGCGCGCTCAATCTGCTGTCTGCCTGCAATCTAACAGGCGCGGATGACAGCCCCATGACGAAGCCCATCACCTGCCAGCGCTAGCTGGAGCGGATCCGCGCGGCGCATCCGCCGCATCCGCAATCCCCCATGCTATGGCTAGCCGATGGTTCGCCACAACTGGACTTTTGTCAGCGCTCTCCTCGCGACGATGGCAAAAGTCCGCGACGGCGGCCGGACAAGAAAACATTCCCCGCCCCCGCACCGCTTTACTACCGGGTAAAACAAGACCCCAGTTACCAATATGGCAACCGGGGCCAGGATAACCAAGCATCATCAAAATACCTGGTGATACTACTTACCCGCCATGATCTAGGTCAATGGCGGAAGGCGCAAATCAGCCTACGCGCATGCCAGGCTTCACACCCGCGTCCACATCCAACAGGAACAGGCCTTCGCTGTCGTCCACGCCGGATGCGCAGACGATCATGCCCTGCGACACGCCGAAGCGCATTTTGCGCTCGGCCAGGTTGGCGACCACGATCACGTGGCGGCCGACCAGCTTTTCCGGCTCCTGATAAGCCTTGCGGATGCCGGAGAAGATGTTGCGGGTCTCGAAGCCCAGGTCCACCTTGAACTGCAGCAACTTGTCCGAACCTTCGACGAAATTGCATTCCAGCACCTTGCCGACGCGCAGATCCACCTTGGCGAAGTCGTCGATCTTGATGGTTTCGGCCAGCGGCTCGTGCGCGGCGGCGGCCGGCGCGTCTTGGGTTGCTTGCATATTCTGTTTGTTCGCTTCTATCAGTTTGTCGATCAGCGCCGGGTCGATGCGCTGCATCAGGTGCTGGTAGGCATTGATCTTGTTGCCCAGCAGCAGGGTTTCCGCGTCGCCCCAGGACAGCGGCGCCACGTCCAGGAAGGCTTCCACGCCTTCGGCCAGCTTGGGCAGCACCGGCTTCAGGTAGATGGCCAGCAGGCGGAAGGCGTTAACCAGCACGGTGCAGACTTCCTGCAGGCGCGCGTCCTGTCCTTCTTGCTTGGCCAGCTCCCACGGCTTGTTGGCGTCCACATAGCCGTTGACGACATCCGCCAGCGCCATGACGTCGCGCAGCGCCTTCGCGTATTCGCGCGCCTCGTAGGCGGCCGCCAGTTCTTCGGCCGCGGCCTGCAGCTTGGCCAGGATATCGCCGTCGGATACCTGGGCGGCCAGCATGCCGTCAAACCGCTTGGCGATGAAGCCGGCGGAGCGGCTGGCGATGTTGACGAACTTGCCGACCAGGTCGGAATTCACCCGCGCCACGAAGTCGTTCAGGTTGAGGTCGATGTCCTCGATGCGGCCGTTCAGCTTGGCGGCGATGTAGTAGCGCATCCACTCCGGATTCAGGCCGCAGTCCAGGTAGCTCTTGGCCTGGATGAAGGTGCCGCGCGACTTCGACATCTTCTGCCCGTCCACGGTCAGGAAGCCGTGGGCGAACACGCCGGTCGGCGCGCGCAGACCGGAGTAGTTCAGCATCGCCGGCCAGAACAGCGCGTGGAAATACAGGATGTCCTTGCCGATGAAGTGGTACATCTCGGTCTGGCTGTCCTTGGCGAACCACTCGTCGAAGTTCAGGTTCAGGCGCTCGCACAGGTTCTTGAAGCTGGCCATGTAGCCGATCGGCGCATCCAGCCACACATAGAAGTACTTGCCCGGCGCGCCCGGAATCTCGAAACCGAAGTAAGGCGCATCGCGGCTGATGTCCCAATCCTGCAGGCCGCCGCCGATCCACTCGTTCATCTTGTTCAGCGACTCCGGCTGCAAGTGCGGCTGCACCGCGCCGTCGGCGCGCTTACTGGAACCGCTGGTCCAGGCCTTCAGGAAGTCAGCGCATTCGCCCAAGCGGAAGAAATAGTGCTCGGAGGTCTTCAATACCGGCTTGGCGCCGGACACCGCCGAGTACGGATTCTTCAGCTCGGTCGGCGCGTAGGTGGCGCCGCAGACTTCGCAGTTGTCGCCGTACTGGTCCTTGGCGGAACACTTCGGGCACTCGCCCTTGACGAAGCGATCCGGCAAAAACATCTGCTTTTCCGGGTCGAACAGCTGCTCGATGGTGCGGCAGGCGATCTTGTCGTCGGCCTTCAGCGCCAGATAGACCTGCTCCGCCAGCGCCTTGTTCTCCGGGCTGTTGGTGCTGTAGTAGTTGTCGTGGCCGATCAGGAAACCCTGCGAGTCGGCGATGTGCAGCTCGCGCACCTCGTTCACCAGCTGCTCGGGAGTGATGCCGCGCTTCTCGGCGGCCAGCATGATGGGCGCGCCGTGGGTGTCGTCGGCGCACACGTAATAGCATTCGTGTCCGCGCATCTTCTGGAAGCGCACCCAGATATCGGTCTGGATCTGTTCCAGCATGTGGCCCAGGTGCAGCCCCGCGTTGGCGTAAGGCAGCGCGCTGGTCACCAGAATCTTGCGTTTGGTCATTCGGATCATTTCCCAGTCAGGCAATCTCAAGCGATCGATTATAGAGACAGAACGGACGGGCGGCCATCGCGGCCCCCATATTGCGCCAAACAAGCCGGAAGCCCGCCGCGAGCAAACGACGAATCAGCGTCTGGCACCAGGCGCCCTTGCGCGGGCGCGGCCATCGCGATGCCCACCATCTTGCGGCCCAGCAGCACGTAAGCCAGCGAGAAGCACAACGCCAGCACCGCGAAACCGACAAGCCCGCTGGCCTGGTACACCTGGCGGAACAGCTCGATGCCCACCGCGTAGCCGGCCATCGAGATCATGCTCATGCTGGCGGAGATGGTGCCGCGGCCGGCCAGGTCGCAGGACATCAGCGCGAAGCGGTACAGCACGCCGAAAGCCAGGCCTTCGCCGAACGCCATCAGGCTCATGCCCGCCACCATCCAGTACTGCGGCGCCGACGAGAACAGCACGCCGCCCACCATCACGGCCAGGCCGCCGACGATGGGCCACATGCCCACCAGCGCGGAGCGGCCCAGCGGCCAGCGGTCGGCGATCGCGGCCAGCGCCAGGTTGCCGGCGATCAGGCCGCCGAACACCGGGAGCTGCATCAGGCCGTACTCGACGGTGCTCATGTGCAGGTCGCGCACCAGCAGCACCGGCGACAGCGCGATCCAGCCCATCAGCGGCAGCGCCAGCAACGGGATGCACAGCGCGGCTAGCACGAAGCGGCTGTGGCCGAACACCTTCAGGTAGTCGCGGCCCATGCTGGACAGCGGGAGCTTCTCATGGCTGGGCTCGACAGTTTCCGGCATCCGCAGGTACAGGCCGATCAGCGCCAGGAAGGACAGGCCGGCGATGAACAGGAAGCCGCTGCGCCACGGCGCCAGCTCCAGCAGCGCCGCGCCCGCCAGCGGGCCGACCAGCGGCGCGATCAGCGCGACATTGGCCATCAACGCGGTCACGCGCACCGCGGCGGTTTCCTCGAACGACTCCTGCAGCGAGGCGTAGCCCACCGCGTTGATGAAGCACAAGCCGACGCCCTGCAGCAGGCGCAGCGCGATGAAGGCTTCGATCGAGCTGACCAGGTAGGTGGCCAGGCAGGCGATGGTGAAGTAAGCGACGCCGAACAGCAGCACCGGACGGCGGCCTATGCGGTCGGACAGCGGGCCGGTCAGCCACGGCAGCAGCGCGCCGCCGATCAGGAAGGCGGTCATCGAGGTCGGCGCCCAGGAGGCGTCGACCAGAAACTCGCGGGTCACCGCCAGCATGGCGGGCTGCACCATGTCGTTGCAGATATAGACGGCGAATTCGAACAGGACCAGGGCCAGCGGGAACAGCAGATTGGCCCAGGTAAGCTTGGCGTGTTTGGACTGCATAAAGCGGAGAAAGCCTTTCGATCAAAGAGCAGGGCCCGCGGCCTGACGGGGCCGAGCCTTGGAACGCAAGCGTCGCGCATTGCGTAAAGAACCGGTAATACTACGCTTTTCAAAGATTTTTATCAAAAAAAACTTATAAACCAAGCCCTGATACACAATAAATTCTCTGACCGACGGGGCCCGCAGGAGTAAGATGCCGACATCGCGGAGCGCGATGCGCCCGAGACAAAATCCGATTAAAATTGTCGGAAATATCCATCCGGAACCTCGCATGTTCTCCAAACTCACCCGCCTGTTCGGCGGCCAAGCCGACCGGGCCACCCTGAACGAAACCATGGCACAGCTCGAAAACCAGATCCTCGAAACCCTGAAACCGCTGATCGACGCCAATACCGGCAAGGGCTACGTCGCGGCCAAGAACGTCAAGAACCTCAAGTGCGGCGACGCCGAGATCAGCCTGGACGTGGTGCTGGCCTACCCGGCCAAGAGCCAGTTCGACGCCGTCCGCCAACAATTCGAGGCGGCGCTGGCGCCATTGTCGGAAGGCCGCGCCGTCAAGGTGGCGGTGAGCAGCCAGATCGCCAGCCACTCCGCCCAGCGCGGCGTGCCGCTGCTGCCCGGCGTGAAGAACGTGATCGCCGTCGCCTCCGGCAAGGGCGGCGTCGGCAAGTCCACCACCGCGGCCAACCTGGCGCTGGCGCTGGCGGACGAAGGCGCGCGCGTCGGCCTGCTGGACGCGGACATCTACGGCCCGTCGCAGCCGCTGATGATGGGTTTGCAGGGCCAGCGTCCGGAATCGGCCGAGGGCAAGCTGACGCCGCTGTCCAACCACGGCGTGCAGACCATGTCCATCGGCTACCTGGTGGACGCCGACCAGGCGATGGTGTGGCGCGGCCCGATGGTGAGCCAGGCGCTGCAACAGTTGCTGAACGACACCCGCTGGGACGATCTGGACTACCTGGTGATCGACATGCCGCCGGGCACCGGCGACGTGCAGCTGACGCTGTCGCAAAAGGTGCCGGTCACCGGCGCGCTGATCGTCACCACCCCGCAGGACATCGCCCTGCTGGACGCGCGCAAGGGCGTCACCATGTTCCAGAAGGTGGGCGTGCCGATTCTGGGCCTGGTGGAGAACATGGCGATCCATGTCTGCTCCAACTGCGGCCACGCCGAGCACATCTTCGGCGAAGGCGGCGCCGCCAAAATGGCGCAGGACTTCGGCGTGGAGCTGCTGGGCTCGCTGCCGCTGGATCTGGCGATCCGCCTGGCGGTGGACGAAGGCAAGCCCAGCGTGGCGGCCGATCCGTCCGGCAAGCCGGCCGAACTGTACCGCGCCATCGCCCGCCGCGTCGCGGTGAAGGTGGGCGAAAAGGCCCAGGATTTCTCCGGCAAGTTCCCCAAGATCGTGATCCAGAACAACTGAGCCGCAGCATGATCGCAATGTATGACTCCGGCCTGGGCGGGCTGTCGGTGTGGCGCGCGGTGCGCGCCGCCCTGCCCGACTGGCCGATCACCTATCTGGCCGACCAAGCCTATTGTCCGTACGGCCCGCGCAGCCGCGAAGAAATCATCGAGCGGGCGCTGAAGGTGGGGCATTACCTGGTCAGCCAGGGCGCCACCATCCTGGTGGTGGCCTGCAACACCGCCACCACCGCCGCCATCGCCGCGCTGCGCGCCGAGCTGTCGCTACCCATCGTCGGCATCGAGCCGGCGATCAAGCCCGCCGCCGCAATGAGCCGCACCGGCCGCATCGCGGTGCTGGCCACCGAATACACGCTGGCCAGCGCGCGCGTCAAAACGCTGCTGGACGATCACGCCGGCGACGTCGACGTGCTGCGCCGCGCCGGCCACGGCTGGGTGGAACAAGTGGAAGCGGGCGAGCTGTCCAGCGAGCGCACCCGCGCGCTGGTGCGCCGCGTGGTGGAGCCGCTGATGGGCGAGAACATCGACCACATCGCGCTGGGCTGCACCCACTACCCGTTTCTCGAGCCGCTGATCCGCGAGGTCACCGGTGACGGCGTCCAGCTCTACGACCCGGCCGAGGCCATCGCCCGCCGCGTGGACGACCTGCTGCGCCAGCACGGCTGCGACAGCCAGGGCGACCGCTACTACCGCTTCATCACCACCTCGGCCGACGCCGGCGAGATGGCGCTGCGGCTGCCGCAGCTGATCGGCCATCCCTATCCGGTGGAATCGCAGCCGCTGGATTGAACGCTTCTCCCGCCTCCGCCGCCCGGCTAGAATGGAGCGGCACCCTTTGCTTCCGG
Source organism: Chromobacterium sp. Ag138 (assembly GCF_055181315.1). Classification (NCBI taxonomy): domain Bacteria; kingdom Pseudomonadati; phylum Pseudomonadota; class Betaproteobacteria; order Neisseriales; family Chromobacteriaceae; genus Chromobacterium; species Chromobacterium sp. Ag138. The sequence continues at coordinate 4,178,306 of NZ_JBUPWA010000001.1, read as the reverse complement.
GTTTCATCATGAAAACAAGATTGCTGTTACTGCTGCTGTCGGCGCTGAGCCTCCCCGCGCTGGCCGCGCCGTCCTGTCGCGACGTCGCCGCCAAGGTCAACCAGCAGGCCTCGCGCCAGCTGGATGCAGCCGAACTCGGCGACGTGCTGCAAAGCCTGGGCCGCGACGGCCGGCTGCCAGGCAAGTTCGTCACCAAGCGCCAGGCCCAGGCCGCCGGCTGGCAGCCGGGCCGCGACCTGTGGAGCGTGGCCGGCCTGCAAGGCAAGTCCATGGGCGGAGACCGCTTCGGCAACTACGAAAAACTTCTGCCGGCGGGCCAATGGCAGGAGGCGGATTTGAGCTATAAAGGCGGCAAGCGCGGCGCCAAGCGCCTGTTGTTCAGCCGCCAGGGCCAGCGCTTCGTCACCGTGGATCACTACAACAGCTTCATCGAGGTCCCGCCATGCCAGTAAAAGTGTGCGAATTGCGCCATATCCGCAATCTGGATCAGCTGTACGACCAGCTGGAGCGCCAGCTGTCGCTGCCCGCCCATTTCGGCCGCAATCTGGACGCGCTGTACGACAGCCTGGCCAACGATGTCCAAGGCCCGTTCGAGTTGCTTTGGCGCGACACCGAGGAAGCCCGCCGCGGGATGGGCGCCGACATGTACGCCACCGTGCTGGAAATTCTGGAAACCGTCGCGGAAGAGCGCGGCGACGTCACGCTCGACATCCACCACTGATCCCCGCCCGCCGCGTTGTCGCCGCGCTACACGCGCGGCATGACCGCCGCGGGCTTTTTCATGCCTATCGATTCTTCAGCGCATCATGAAATGCTTAAGTCTTTAACTTCATTGCAAAATATTCGAATTCGAACTGCAATTGTCGAAATCCCGTCAAGACAACCTCGTACTAACACTCTATAATCGCTAACCTTCAGCCGGCTGCTCCTGTCGGACAACAACAGGTACAAGTCCCTGAAAACGGGCTAAAAACAACAAAGTAGCCCGGCCGCTACATGGCGAAACATGCCGGATACACGGCACGCACACATGACTCCCACCATAAAGCCGCATGTCATGTCATGAAAATGCGACGCTCGTTTGAAAACGTCTCAAGAACAGGCAGGAACAACTGAATGAAGTCGAAAAAACTCACGGCCTTGATTCTGATCGGAATGCTGCTGGGCATCCTCGTAGGCTATCTCTTCCGCCAACATGCAGGCGATGACGCCGCCGCGATCAAATCCTTCGTCGACGGCATGTCCATCCTCACCGACATCTTCCTGCGGTTGATCAAGATGATCATCGCCCCGCTGGTGATCTCCACGCTGGTGGTCGGCATCGCCAAGATGGGCGACGCCAAATCGGTGGGCCGCATCGGCGGCAAGACCATGGGCTGGTTCATCGGCGCCTCGCTGGCGTCGCTGACCCTGGGCCTGATCATGGTCAACATCCTGAAGCCGGGCGTGGCGCTGAACCTGCCGCTGCCTGACATGCACGCCGACTCCGGCATCAAGGCCGGCGCCATTTCGCTGAAGGACTTCGTCACCCACGCCATTCCCAAAAGCGTGTTCGAGGCGATGGCCAACAACGAAATCCTGCAGATCGTGATCTTCTCGGTGTTCTTCGGCAGCGCGATGGCCGCGCTGGGCGAGCGCTCCAAGGCGCTGATCGACGTGATCGACGTCGTCGCCCACGTGATGCTGAAGGTCACCAGCTACGTGATGAACTTCGCCCCGCTGGCGGTGTTCGGCGCCATCGCCGCCACGGTGGCCAAGGAAGGCCTGTCCATCCTCGGCACCTACGGCAAGTTCATGGCCCAGTTCTACCTGTCCATCGGCATTCTGTGGGCGCTGCTGATCGCCGTCGGCGTGCTGATCGTCGGCCCGCGCCTGTTGCACCTGATGGGCATGATCAAGGAGCCGCTGCTGCTGTCGTTCACCACCGCCAGCTCCGAAGCCGCCTACCCGAAGACCCTGGAACAGCTGGAACGCTTCGGCGTGTCCAACAAGATCGCCAGCTTCGTGCTGCCGATGGGCTATTCGTTCAACCTGGACGGCTCGATGATGTACTGCACCTTCGCGGTGATCTTCATCGCCCAGGCTTACGGCATCGATCTGACGCTGGCCCAGGAAATCTCGATGCTGCTGATCCTGATGCTGACCTCCAAGGGCATGGCCGGCGTGCCGCGCGCGTCGCTGGTGGTGATCGCCGCCACCCTGGCGCAGTTCAACATCCCGGAAGCCGGCCTGCTGCTGCTCTTGGGCATCGACCACTTCCTGGACATGGGCCGCTCCGCCACCAACGTGGTGGGCAACTCCATCGCCACCGCCGTGGTCGCCAAGTGGGAAGGCGAGCTGAAGCGCCACTGAGCCCGCTTTCGCCCCGCGCCAACGCCACCCTTCGCGGTGGCGTTTTTCATGGGCGGAAAGCTGCAAGAAACTATTGACAGTGCGGGCGCGCACGGACATAATGCGCTCCTCGACTGACACCGGAGAGGTGGCAGAGTGGTCGAATGTACCTGACTCGAAATCAGGCGTACGTGCGAGCGTACCGAGGGTTCGAATCCCTCCCTCTCCGCCAGTAGAACGCAACTAAGCCCTTGATCGATCAAGGGCTTTTTTGTTGCTTGTCACCTGGCTTCGGCATCGAAGCGGCGATTCCCGGCGCCTCGCCATCAAGTTTACCGCTAGGCCCCTGCTTGCAAGCCGCCAGACTGGGCCTGCTCGCTCAGCTTCGCCTCGATTCCATCCACCAGCCCCAGCAAGTGCTGCCTGCGGCCCGGCTCATCCAGCAACAAGGCTTGCGCCTCCGACGCGGCATCCCCAATCTGCAGATAAGCCGCCAGAAAATTCACCAAATGCTCCAATGCGAGCTGATTGCCGTTCGGTTCGGCCAGCGCCTCGCTTGCCGCGCTCAGCACCAACTCGTCGCCAATGGCGCGGGTCGACAGCTGCGGCGCCTCCCGCGGATGAGACTGGAACAGTTCGGCAAACGGCTGCTTATCCATCTCCGCCCGACACCTCGCGCCCAGCGCCGGCAGCTGCCACTTATTACAGACATAAGCCAGCAGGCTGCTATGGTCGTAGACCGTGGCGTCCACGCCGGGCCTCAGCCAAGGCGACGCCAGCACCGCCGGCACCCTCACCCCCAATCTTTTGAAGTCGAAGCCGAGATCGCCGTCCGGCCCCTTCGGCGCGACGAAGTCATCTGGCGCCACTGTCTCCGGCGGCTCTACGTGATCGAAGAAGCCTCCATGCTCGTCGTACAGCACCACCAGCAAGGTCTGGTCCCATAAAGCCCGATTGCCGCTGAGCGCGGCGTAAACATCCGCAATCAGGCGATCGCCCAACCCGATGTCGTGCGGAGGATGCTGGTCGTTGGGCTTATCCAGCAAGGGAATCTGGAAAAAGCGCGGCTCAATGAAGACGAACTCGGGAAAATCGTCCGGCTTCGCTTGCGCCACATCCTCGGCGAAACTGGAAAAACGGCGGCGCAATGACGGTATTTTCCAGGTCTGCCGCAGCAGCAAGGACAAAGAGACATCATGGTAATAAACGCGCGGTCGCTTCCCGGCATCGTGCAGGCGGTTGAAAATGGTGGGCATGTCGTAATCGCGGAACAAGGTGCCTATGGTTTCGACGCCCTCCGGCATGCGCAGATTGCCCTTGGTGGTGCCAGCCAGCGCGAAGAAGCGATTGGGCCAGGTCGGGCCGGGGATTGACGAAAACCAGTGGTCGCACACCACGTATTCCTGCGCCAGTCCCTGCAACGCGGGTATCGCGCCCTGGCTGCCCGTGTTCACCGGAAAATACGCCATGCTCTGGCTGATGCTCTGTCGCAACGTCTTGGGATTGAATTTGTCCTTATATGCCTGGTAAGCGTTGGCGACAAAGCCGTTCATCACCGGCTGGCCGAGGCTCCCGCCCAACTGGGCTTTCACATCGACAAATTCATGATGCGGATCGAAGCTTGTCTTCTCACCCAATGTCCGGGCATCTAGGCTTCGCAAGGCATTGCCCCGGAAAGGCACCGGCTCCGCATCGCCAGGAATCAGGCTGGGATGCCGCAACGCATACGACTGCGCATTCTTCACTCCTTCCAGCCTCGGCAGTTTCTGATCCAGATCGCCCAGCAAATGGTCGAAAGACCGATTTTCCAGCATCAACACGACAACGTGACGAATGGGGTCGCTCATCTGCTTATCCTCCCTGACGCTCCAAGACCTGCGCGCTCACTCGGAAAGCCCGCCGGACAACAGCACCGAAACAGGCATCCACGCGAAAACGCCAACGTTTCCGCTGGCGTTTTAACTATATTCAGGCCCGCCCGGGCACGATGTACGGCAAACTACCTACCTCACGCCCTGTCTCGCCAAACTGCGCCCAAGCGCCGGCAGACAACAAAAAAGAGAGGCCAGGCCTCTCTTTATGTTTCACCCGAAGCAGGTCAACCTCAGGCCGGCGCAGACTCCCGCCTGCGGGTGCGTCCCGAATGCAGGTAATCGGCGATGTAGTCTTGCGACACCTCGCCGCAGTAGCGGCCGGCCTCGTCCACCACCGGCATCCAGGTGAGGTTGTGCTCGTACAGCCGCGACAGCACGATGCGCAGGTTCTCGCCGACGCCGGCCGTCACTTCGATCCTATTGATCTTGTCGCGGCAGCGGCCATCGCCGCCGGACTTGGCGTCGCGGCGCTTGACGAAGCCCAGCGGCTCGCCGGAGCCGTCCACCACGGTCAGATGCAGCAGATCGGCATCGTCCATCATGCCGTAGGCGGCGGACAGCGGGGTATCCAGCCGGGCGGTCAGCGTCTCGCGCTGCTCGGCCACCTCGCCGGCCTTCACCAGCAGCAGCCGCTTCAGCGTGCGGTCGTGGCCGACGAAGCTGGCGACGAAATCGTCGGCCGGGCGCGCCAGCACCTCGTCCGATCCGGCGCACTGCACCATCCGCCCCTGGCGGAACACCGCGATGCGGTCGCCCAGCTTGATCGCCTCGTCGATGTCGTGGCTGACCAGCATCACCGTCTTGCCCAGCTGGCGCTGCATCTGCAGGAATTCGTTCTGGATCTGCTCGCGGTTGATCGGGTCCACCGCGCCGAACGGCTCGTCCATCAGCAATACAGGCGCGTCGGCCGCCAGCGCGCGGATCACGCCGATGCGCTGCTGCTGGCCGCCGGACATCTCGCGCGGGTAACGCTGCAGGAAACGGTCCGGATCCAGCGCCACCATATGCATCAGCTCGCGGGCGCGCTCGCGGCAGCGCTTCTTGTCCCAGCCCAGCATGCGCGGCACCACGGTGATGTTTTCCTCGATGGTCATATTGGGAAACAGGCCGATCTGCTGGATCACGTAGCCGATGTGCCGGCGCAGCGTCACGGTGTCGATGCCGGCGGTGTCCTCGCCGCCTATCAGCACCTTGCCCGATGTGGGCTCGATCAGGCGGTTGATCATCTTCATGGTGGTGGTCTTGCCGCAGCCGGACGGGCCGAGCAGCACGCAAATCTCCCCCTCGGCCACCTTCAGGCTGACATTGTCCACGGCCTTGAACGCCTGGCCGTTCTTTTGGGTGAATTGCTTGCAGAGATTTTGCAGTTCTATCATCGGATTCCTTTCGGTGTCAGCGCGCGCTGGGCGCGCAGCAGCAGCCAGTCCATGGCCACGGCGAGCAGGCTTACGGCGAGGGCGCCGGCGATCAGCTTGCGGATGTCGCTCTGGCTGATGCCGTGCAGGATCAGCGTGCCCAGGCCGCCGGCCCCGACGATGGCGGCGATCGCCATCACGCCGATATTCAGCACCACCGCGGTGCGGATGCCGCCGAAGATCACCGGCACCGCCAGCGGCAGCTCCACCCAGCGCAAACGTTGCCAGAAAGTCAGGCCGATGCCGCGGCCGGCCTCGCGCACGCCGGGCTCCAGCTGCGTCAACGCCGCGTGGGCGTTGCGCACGATGGGCAGCAGCGAGTAAAGAAAAGCGGCGGAGATGGCCGGCACCGCGCCGATGCCGTGGCCGATCAGCGAAAACAGCGGGATCATCAGGCCGAACAGCGCGATGGCGGGAATGGTCAGCAACACGGTGGCCAGGCTCAGCACCACATTGGCGGCGGCGGGAAAGCGCACGATGGCGACGCCCAGCGGCACGCCCAGCAGCACGGCGAGACTGACGGCGACGGCGACCAGCGTCAGATGCTGCCCGGCCAAGACGCCGATATAAGACAGATTGGCCAGCACGTAGCGGCCGGTTTCCAGCAGGGTTTCCATCACGCGCCCTCCTTCGCCAGGCCGCGGCTGCGCAGGAACTCGGCCGCCACCTCCTTGACCGGGCGGTGCCGGATATCCACCTCGGCGTTCATCGTCGATACCGCATCGTTGTCCAGCAAGGCGGACAGGCGGTTCAGCTCGTCGGCCAGGCCGGGATTGCGGTCCAGAACCTCCTTGCGCACGACCGGCGTCGCCGCATAGGCCGGGAAGAAATTCAGGTCATCCTCCAACACCAGCAATTCGAAGCCCTTGATCCTGCCGTCGGTGGTGTAGGCCAGGCCGGCGTCGACAAAGCCGTCGCGGATGGCGTTGTACACCAGCCCGGAATCCATCTGCCGGATCTGCGGCCGGCTCAACGCCATGCCGTACAGCTGCTGCAACGGCTTGAGGCCGTCCGGACGGCCGGCGAACTCCATGTCGAAGCCCAGCTGCCAGCGCTTGTCGCCGCCGTTGTTGCGATTCACTGCGCGCGCTAGATCGGACAGCGTGCGCACGCCCTCGGCCTCGGCGCGCTCGCGCTTCATCGCCAGCGCGTAGGTGTTGTTGAGCGCGGCAGGGTTCAGCCAGACCAGACCCATGGGCTCGTCCAGCCGCTTGACCATGGCGTAGGCCTCCTCGTTGCCCATTTTTTTCTGAATGCCGTGATGGACGATGAGCCCGGTGCCGGTGTAGTCCCAAGCCAGGTCGATCTGCCCGCTTTCCTGCGCCTTGCGCAGGATCACCGAGGCGAGGTCGGTTTTTTGCGCCACCTCGTAGCCCTTGCCGCTCAGGTACTGCGCGGTCAACTCGGACAGCAAGTGCTGCTCGGTGAAATTCTTGCTGCCCAGCGTCAGGCCGGCGGCAGCGGCCGCCGCCGGCAGCAGCGCCAGCGCCGCTCCCGCCAGGCAGACGGAAGCCAGCCAGCGTCGAAAACACGCGATCATTTTCATAGGTAATCCCTCCTGCAAGTCAGCTCAGGCCACGCCGCGCGCGGCGGCCAGGCGTCCGACCAGCGCCACCGACTGGTCCAGCGCCAACGCCATCAGCGCGGTGCCGCCGGCGCCCAGCAGCAAAGCCGTGTGGTTGTTGAGATAGATGCCGGGGAAGATCAGCTCGCCGTAGCTGCTGGCCCCGATCAGGAAGGCCAGCGGCGCGGTGCCGACGTTCAGCGCCAGCGCGATCCGCACGCCGGAGAGAATCACCGGCAAGGCATTGGGCAGCTCTACGCGCCACAACCGCTGCCGCGGCGTCATGCCAAGCGCGTCGGCCGCCTCCAGCAAAGCGGGCGGCAAGCCGGCCAGACCGGCGTAGACATTGCGCACAATCGGCAGCAGGGATGCCAGGAACAAGGCGGCGATGGCCGGCGCGTCGCCGATGCCCACCACCACCATGGCCAGCGCCAGCACCGCCATCGGCGGCAGGGTGTTGCCGATATTGAAGATCTGCATCCAGGACTCGGCGCTGCGCCGCAAGCGCGGCCGGCTCAGCAGGATGCCGCTGGGCAAGCCCACCGCCAGCGCCAGCGCCATCGACGCGCCGACCAGATAAAGATGCCGCCCGCCCAGATAGACCAGGTCTTCGCGGTATTCCGCCCACACGGCCGGGCCAAGGCCGTAATACAGTCCCGCCGCCGCCAGGGCGGCCAGGGTCAGCCAGATCATGCTGCGCTTGCCAAACGCTCTTTTGTGCATCTGCGTCCTCCTTGGCGGATAGCGACGACAAAACCGTCGGCGATCCGCTGTAATGATCGCGACAACCAGAGAGCTGCCAGTAGATTTTCAAGACATCCGGCCTGGCCGGATACGAGGTGCGTGAAACGCGGGAACGGGACAAGCCCGAAGATTGAGTGGCGCATGGCGCGCCAGAGAACTTCGCAAATACTATAACACCTGGCAAATCAACATGCAAACAATCTAATATTAAAAAACACCATAAAAATCTTGGCATTGCGAAAAAAAATATAATGGCGAACCTTAAATTTGATCCAAACGTGCTGATGAACGTCTCACCCTGAATGGCCTTCTATTCGCAATCGAACCGGCAGTCCACACCGGGAAAAATCCGCCGGACCCATTGAAAAACAAACGGAATCCGCCTTCGTCATCGAAGACTGGACAGCGGGCTCCGCTCTTCCTCCCCGACCTTCGCTCAGGCGGCATGGGGTATCCACCGTCATGAAAAGTAAAATTGCATGGCTGCATGCTTTGCATTTCATTTGCCAAGCGAAACCAGGCGCGCCCAGACGCGGCCCGCCCCTCGCCCGGGACTTCTCGGCGAAGGAAACGGCCTGCGCCTTCCAGCCCGCAAGCCATGCTGGAATGACGTATGAGACATGCAGCCCAAAGACAAACCCTATGTCGTGAATCCTTGAAGGACGGGCTGAAGCCGCATCCGTACTTCTACTAGCCGCCATCCATTTGTCTTGATTGAAGGCCAAACGCCATTCAATTCGAGCCATCGCTTATGCCAAAAGGCAATGCGATGAACTAACTTGAATGGATGAGACGGTCCGCGCCTCGAGGGCGGGCCGGAAATGGAGTCCGTGATGACAGAATCACAGTCAAAAAGACTGTTCGGCTTCGACAGGCGGATCGCGTTGCTCGGCCTGCTGTTGTGGGGTCTGCTGGCTGCGGCGGTCACCTGGATCGCCGGCGAGCATGAGCGCGAGCATGCGCTGTCCTCGATGCACAACCGGCTGGCCTCGCTCGTCCAGCTTAGGCTGGAAATACTGAGCCAGAGCCTGGAGCGCTACAGCCAAAGCGTGCGCTTTCTGGCCAATACGCCGCCCGTGCCCGGCCTGGCCCGCGCCAGCGTGAACAACGACTTCGACGCCGAAGAGCGAAGCTCCGGCGAGCTGTGGCGAAGACGCCTGGCCGCGATCTTCCAGGCCTATGCCGCCAGCGCCCCGGAAGCGCTGCAACTGAGACTGATCGGCCTGGCTGACAATGCCCGCGAGCTGGTCCACGTGCTCAACCGCCGCGACGGACCGGTCAGCCTGCCGGCATCGGAAATGCAGCACAAGAACGATTCCGATTACTTCAAGCAAGCCATCCGTCTGCCCGCAGGCGAAATCTACTTGTCGGACATCCGTCTCAGCAAAGACCGCAGCCGTAACGAAAAAGAGCCGCCGCTGCCGGTGCTGAGGCTGGCCACCCCGATCTACAACGCCGGCGGCAAGCTATTCGCCGTGCTGTCCCTCAATATCGACGCCCGCCACCTGATGTCTTATCTGCGGGTGGGCAGCGGCGAGAGGAACGTCCGCGTCTACATCACCGACCAGAATGGCGATTTTCTCGACCACCCGGACCCGAACAAGACTTTTGGCAAGGATCTCGGCAAGCGCTGGCGATGGCAGGATGAGTTCCAGCCTCTCCCCGCGCCCGACGGCCACAGCGGGCTGCAGCGCCTGCGATCGCCCGAAGGGGAAATCTACGCGGTGAGCCGCCAGTTGCCGCTGATGCCGCAAAAACGCGATGGCCGCTACCTGGTCATCACCGAGGCGCTGCCCGAATCCATCATCGCCGACGCCGTGGCCACCGCGCGCCGCGACACCTTGCTGGCGATGTGGCTTGGCGGCCTGCTGGTGGCGGCGCTCGCCTGGGCGTACCAGCGCCAGCGCAACCGCTTGCACATGCAGATCCGCGAGATGAACGCCTCGCTGGAAACCGAGGTGCAGCAGCGGACGCAGGAAATCCGCCGTTACGCCGCATTGCAGCGTGCCATCTTCAATGACGCCAGTTACGCCATCGTCGCCACCGACCAGTCCGGCCTGGTCACGCTGTTCAATCCGGCCGCGGAGGCGCTGCTGGCCGAAAGCGCCAGCGAAGTCGTCGGGCGCCGCCACCTCATCGACTGGCTGGACGCATCGGAGCTGGAACGGCATTCCCGGCGGCAGGCCGAGCAAAGCCACGCCCTGCCCGCAAACGCTTTCGAAGCGCTGGTATCCGGCTCCCGCGGCGGCCGGTCCAGCCAGCAGGAATGGACCGTTACCGCCAGCGACGGCCGCCGCATACCGGTGTCGATCGCGATGACGGAGCTGCGCGACGACGATGGCGAGCTGCAGGGTTTTCTCGCCATGGCGGCGGACATCTCCGCCCAGCAGCAGTACCAACGCGAACTGATGAGCGCACGCGACCAGTTGGGCAAGGCGGTGGAAGTCGCCGAACTCGGCATCTGGACCTGGTGGCTGGCCGACGATTCGCTGGAACTGAATCCGCGGATGTTCGACATGTACTGCTTCCCGCCCGAGTTGCGGCATGGCGGCCTGACTTACCTGCATTGGCGCAGCCGACTCCACCCCGACGACGTCGATGCCGTCGAATACCAGCTGCGGGAGGCTATCGCCGGCCACGGCGCATGCGCCCCGGCGTTCCGCATCGTGCTGCCGGATGGACAGATCCGGCACATCCAGGCCGGCGCGCTGGTGGAGCTGGACGACGACGGCCAGCCGCGCCGGGTCACCGGCATCAACCGCGACATCACCATCCAGCACAATATCGAGACCACGCTGCGCGAGGCCAAGGAAACCGCCGAGGCCGGCAGCCGAGCCAAGGCCAACTTCCTGTCCAATATGAGCCACGAGATCCGCACGCCGATGAATGCCGTGCTTGGTCTCGCCTACCTGCTGGAGAAGCACGGCCTGCCGGCCGAGGCGCTGGATCTGGTGCACAAGATCCGCATCGCCGGCCGCTCGCTGCAGGCCATCATCAACGACATTCTCGACTTCTCCAAGATCGAGGCCGGCAATCTGGAGATCGAGCGGGCGCCGTTCCGCCTCGCCGACGTGCTGGACAACCTGTCCACCATCATGAGCGCCAGCGTCGGCAACCGCGACGTCGAACTGATCATCGCGCCGCCGCCAGCGGACATCGACTACCTGCGCGGCGACGCGCTCAGGCTGGAGCAAGTGCTGATCAACCTGACCAGCAACGCGATCAAGTTCACCGAGCAGGGCCACGTCAAGGTCAGCATCCAGCCGCTGGAAATCCGGCCGAAGCAAGTCCGGCTGCGCTTCGCGGTGGAAGACACCGGCATCGGCATCCCCCAGGCCAAGCAGCGCGAACTATTCCGGCCCTTCACCCAGGCCGACGCCTCCACCACCCGCCGCTTCGGCGGCACCGGCCTGGGGCTGGCCATCAGCCAGCGGCTGGTGGCGCTGATGGGCGGCGAGATCGGCCTGGACAGCGATCCCGGCCGCGGCAGCACCTTCTGGTTCACGCTGCGCCTGCCCCGCGAGCAGGGCGTCAGGCTGTCCTCTCCGGAAATGGCCCATCTCAACGTGCTGATCGCCGACGACAATCCCATCGCGCGCGAGACGCTTGGCGTCACCGCCAACGAACTCGGCTGGAAAACGCTCGCCGTCGACTCCGGCCGCATGGCGGTGGATCAGGTGATCGCCGCGCTTGACGGGAACGAGGCGGTCGACGTGGTGATCCTGGACTGGAAAATGCCGGGCATGGACGGCCTGGAGGCGGCGCAGGCGATCCGCCAGGCCTGCCGCGGCAAACACATGCCCATCATCCTGATGGCCACCGCCTACTCCCGCGAGATCCTGCTGGCCGACCCCGCCGCCGACACGGTGACCGAGGTGCTGAACAAGCCGGTGACGCCGTCAGGGCTTTACAACGCCGTCGCCCGCGCGCTGCGGCCGCAACAGGCCGAGCCGAAAATCGCGGCGCCGGCGCAGCATGCCGGCCGGCTGCATGGCTTGCGGCTGCTGGTGGTGGACGACAGCGACATCAATCGCGAAGTGGCGCAGCGCATCTTCGAGGACGAGGGCGCCGCGGTCTCGCTGGCCAATGACGGACGGCAGGCGTTGGACTGGCTGCTGCAGCACAGCGGCGAGGTGGACATTGTGCTGATGGACGTGCAAATGCCGGTAATGGACGGTTACGAGGCCACGCGGCAAATCCGCGCCACCCCGGCCCTGACCCATATTCCGGTGGTGGCGCTGACCGCCGGCGCCTTCCAGGCGCAACAAGACGCCGCGCGCGAGGCCGGCATGAGCGACTACATCGCCAAACCGTTCGATGTCGAGATCGCCATCGGCCAGCTGCGCCGGCTGGCCGGCCGTCAAGCCACTCCGCCGGCGGACGCGGGCGCTGCCAGCCAGACGCCGATGCAATCGGACCTGCCCGGCCTGGCGATCTCGCGCGGGCTGCAGATCTGGCGCGACGCCGACGTGTACCGGCAATACCTGCGCAAGTTCGCGCGCGATTACGGCGACAGCCCGTCCACCATGCGGCTGGCCGGCAAGGTGGTCGCGCAGGCGCTGGCCCACAAACTGAAAGGGGCCGCGGGCAATCTGGCGCTGGACGAGGTGTCGGCGCGCGCCGCCGACGTGGAAAGCCGGCTGCAGGCCGGCAGCGAGCCCGGCCCGGCGCTGGACGCTTTGCGCATCGCGCTGGCGCGGGCGCTGGACTCCATTTCGCGCTACGCGCCGGCGACGCAGGCCGGCGAGGCCGCAAGCGCCCCCGCCATCGACGCCGAGCGGTTGAGGCCGTTGCTTCTCCAAGCGCTGCAGGCCTTCAACCGCGACGATCCCGCCGCGGTGGAGCCGGTGCTGGACCAGTTGGCAGCCCTGCTGCCGGACAAGCAGGTGGCGCCGCTGCGCGACGCCGCGGAGAACTTCGATTTCCGCGGCGGCGAAGCCGCCACGCAAGCCCTGGCGGAAACGCTGGGCCTTTCCCAGGAACGGTGACACATGCAGCCCTCTCCCCCCTTGCTCGTTGTCGACGACGAACCGCAGAATCTGGCGGCGATGCGCCAGGTGCTGGCGCCGCAATATCCGCTGGTTTTCGCCCGCAACGGCGCCGAAGCGCTGGCCGCCGCCGCCAAGCACCGCCCCTCGCTGGTGCTGCTGGACATCCAGATGCCGGACATGGACGGCTACGAGGTGTGCCGCCGCCTCAAGAAAGATCCGCAATCTTCCGCCACCCCGGTGATCTTCGTCACCTCGCTGGCGGAAATCGGCAACGAGGCGGCCGGTTTCGACGCCGGCGCGGTGGACTATCTGGTCAAACCCGTCTCCCCATCCATCGTGCAGGCGCGGGTCCGCACCCATCTCTCGCTGGTTCAAGCCACCCAGCTGGAGAAAAGCCACCGCGACGCGATCTACATGTTGGGCCAGGCCGGCCACTTCAACGATACCGACACCGGGGTCCACATCTGGCGGATGGCCGCCTATTCGGCCATGCTGGCCTCGACCAGCGGCTGGGACGCGCCGTCCTGCCATCTGCTGGAACTGGCCGCGCCCATGCACGACACCGGCAAGCTGGGCATACCGGACGCCATCCTGCGCAAGCCGGGCCCGTTGACGCCGGAAGAATGGGAAATCATGAAAACCCATACCCGGATCGGCCACGACATCCTGATCCGCAGCGAGGCGCCGGTATTCAGGCTGGCGGCGGAAATCGCGTTGCGCCACCATGAGAAATGGGACGGCAGCGGCTATCCCGACGGGCTGGCCGGAGAAGCCATTCCCGAATCGGCGCGCATCATTTCGCTGGCCGACGTGTTCGACGCGCTGACGATGCGCCGCCCTTACAAAGACGCCTGGCCGATGGAAAAGGCGCTGGCCACGCTGCGGCAGGGCAGCGGCGTCCATTTCGAGCCCAGGCTGGTCGAAGTGTTCGACGCCGCGCTGCCCAAGCTGCTGGAAATCAAGGAAATATGGGGCGACCTCTCCCAGCAGGCGGAGCACGACGTGCTGATGCTGTTCTGAGCGCGCGGGGGCGCCCGACGCCGCCGGCTCCCGAGGGGCTGCCGGCGGCGCTAAACCGCCTCGACGTTGTTGTGCACCTCGCTGTCGCGCAGCACCACCTGCGCCCACACCACCGAATCCAGGTAATACTGGTTGGCCAAGTCCAGGTCGAAATCCAGCACCCTGGCCAGCGCCTCGATCTGCGCGTTGTCGCCCTGCTCGCACGCCATCGCCAGCGACAGGTGCGGCGAGAAGATGCCCTTGCCCTCCACCACCGCCTCCCTCACCGTCAGCGGCAGCTCCAGCGGGTCCAGCACATCCGGAAAGGGTTGGTTGAGCAGCACGTCCAGCAGCGAGAACATCCCGGTCAGGAACAGGTGCTCAGCCTCCAGCTTGTTGCCGCGATAGCCGCCCAGCTTCTCCATGAAGCGGGCGCGGATCAACGACTTCTCCAGCAGCGCGACGGCGGTGCCGTCCTCCTTGCGCGAAGTGAACAGCAGCATGGACAGCCATTTGAACAAGGTCTCCCGCCCCAGCAGCAGCAGGGTCTCCTCTATCGTCTGCACCTTGCGCGACAAGCCGTGTATCGGCGAATTGATGAAGCGCAGCAGCTTGAACAGCAGCACCGAGTCGAGCTTGAACTGGGCTTCCACATCCTTGGGATCGGCGCTGGTGCGCAGCAGACGCATGATCTGCAGCACCCGGGTCTGGTTGGTGTCCACCTTGCCGCCCTCCAGCGCATGGGCGGTGGTGACGAAGGGGCCGTGGAACAAGGCGAAGCGGTTGTTGCCCGGCGCGCGCAGGCAGACATCCATGTCCTCTGCCGTGCCGACGTTGCGCGCCAGCCATCGGGCGCCGGGATAGCGCTTGGGGAGTTGATCCAGAATAGGCGCCAGCACCCGGGTGGACGGGCCGGCGAAATCCAGCACCATGAAGTCTACCCGGCTGAACAAATCGGCCTGCAATGCTGGGCTCAGCATGTTCTGGTCGTAGGCGGCGGGTTCCAGCGCGAAGCGCAGCCCGAGCTTCTGCAGCTCGTCCAGCTGGCGCAGCATATGTTCCGCCACCTCCATGCCCGGCAGCGGCTCCAGCACGAAGATCACGCTGCCCGCCGGCATGCCGCGCAGTTGCGGATCGTCGAGCGAGGTCATCGCGATGTGGACGAAGGCGCGGCGGTAGGCCAGCAGCCGGAAGATGTCCATATTGTGCAGCGTGGCCAGCAACAGCCGGTCGAACTCCTGCTGCTTGCCGGCCTCGATGTTGCGCTTGCCCTGGCGCACGAAGAAATCATAGGCGACGACGCGCTGCTGGCGGTCCATCACCGGCTGGTGCGACACGAAGCCCAGCGTGGCGGGCAGATCGGCCGGCTCGCCCTCCTCCGGCGGCAGAATGATGGTATCGGGCGGCTCCGGCCTCGCGTCCTGGTGCGGGGCCTCTTCCTCATGCGCGTTCTTCTTCAGACGTCCGGCCAATCCATCTATCAGATTTTTCAGCATGGTGTCATCCCAGGGTTGAACTGGCCTAGAGCCTGCCCGGCCGGTATATGTGCATTTTAGCCGATATGACCCGCAATTCTCGGCGTTTCCACCCGCACGTCGCCGCATTGCGCGCGGTGGCGCAAGGCATGGTCGATCAGCACCAAGGCCAGCATCGCTTCGGCGATCGGCGTGGCGCGGATGCCGACGCAGGGATCGTGGCGGCCATGGGTTTCCATGACCACGGCCTCGCCCTGCTTGTTGATCGAGCGCCGCGGCTGGGCGATGGACGACGTGGGTTTGATGGCGATGGAAACGTCGATCTGCTGGCCGGTGGAGATGCCGCCCAGCACGCCGCCGGCGTGGTTGCTGGCGAAGCCTTGCGGCGTCAGCTCGTCGCCGTGCTCGCTGCCCTTCTGCGTCACGCAGCCGAAGCCCGCGCCGATCTCCACGCCCTTGACCGCGTTGATGCTCATCATGGCGTAGGCGATGTCGGCGTCCAGGCGGTCGAACACCGGCTCGCCCCAGCCCACCGGCACATTGTCGGCCACCACGCGCAGCCGCGCGCCGATGGAATCCAGGCTCTTGCGGATGGAATCCATATATTCCTCCAGCCGCGGCACGATGTCCGGATCGGCGCTGAAGAAGGGATTGCCGCCCACATGCTCCCAACCCTTGAACGGCATCTGCACTTCGCCGATCTGGGTCATGTGGCCGCGAATGACGATGCCGTATTTTTCGCTCAGCCATTTCTTGGCGATGGCGCCGGCCGCGACCCGCACCGCGGTCTCGCGCGCCGACGAGCGGCCGCCGCCGCGCGGATCGCGGGTGCCGTATTTATGCCAGTAGCAGTAATCGGCGTGGCCGGGGCGGAAGGTCTCGGCGATATTGCCGTAGTCCTTGCTGCGCTGGTCCGTGTTGCGGATCAGCAGCGCGATCGGCGTGCCGGTGGTCTTGCCCTCGTAGACGCCGGACAGGATTTCGACGGTGTCCGGCTCGCGGCGCTGGGTCACGTGGCGGCTGGTGCCGGGCTTGCGGCGGTCGAGCTCCGCCTGGATGTCCGCCTCGGTCAAGGCCAGCCCCGGCGGGCAGCCGTCCACCACGCAGCCTATGCCCGGCCCGTGGCTCTCGCCGAAGGAAGTCACCGTAAACAATCGTCCCATGCTGCTGCCTGACATCTGCGTTCCCCTGCTGCTGATTGCGTATCGTCATCGATTCTAGCATGGCGCGCGCAGCAAGCAGCCATGCTGCGGCGCGCATTGAAATCGGCGGCGGACGCTGGCATTCTTTTTGCATAAACGGGCGATGCGGGAATGCCCGCCCTTTCCCGACGGGGAAGGCCATCCAATCGGACAGGAGTCTGCCATGAACGCATCGACACCCGGCCTCGCGCGCAAGCTCGGCGGCTGGCAACTATGGGGCATCGCCGTGGGGCTGGTGATTTCCGGCGAATACTTCGGCTGGAGCTACGGCTGGGCGCAGGCCGGCACGCTGGGCTTCCTCTGCGCCACGCTGTTCGTCGCGCTGATGTACGCCGCCTTCATCTTCAGCTTCACCGAGCTGACCACCGCCATCCCGCATGCCGGCGGACCGTTCGCCTACGCCCGCCGCGCCTTCGGCCCGCTGGGCGGCTTCGTCGCCGGCTTCGCCACGCTGTGCGAATTCGTGTTCGCGCCGCCGGCCATCGCGCTGGCGATAGGCGCCTATCTCAACGTGCAGTTCCCGTCGCTGGCGCCGAAATGGACCGCCTGCGGCGCCTATCTGGCCTTCATGGCGCTGAACATCGCCGGGGTCGGCATCGCCGCGATGTTCGAACTGGCGGTCACGCTGCTGGCCATCTTCGAACTGCTGGTGTTCATGGGCGTGGTGGCGCCGGGCTTCAGCTGGGACAACTTCATGCGCCACGGCTGGGCCGGACAGGACGCCTTCCATTGGGGCGCCGCCAGCGGCATGTTCGCCGCCTTGCCGTTCGCGATCTGGTTCTTCCTGGCGATCGAAGGCGCGGCGATGGCGGCCGAAGAAGCCAAGGACCCGGCGCGCACCATACCGCGCGCCTACATCGCCGGCATCCTCACCCTGGTGGCGCTGGCCTTCGGCGTGATGGTGATGGCCGGCGGCGCCGGCGACTGGAGCCGGCTGGCCAACATCAACGACCCGCTGCCGCAGGCGATGAAGCTGATCGTCGGCGAGCACAGCGGCTGGCTGCACATGCTGGTGTGGCTGGGCCTGTTCGGCCTGGTGGCGTCGTTCCACGGCATCATCATGGGTTATTCGCGGCAGATCTTCGCCCTGGCGCGGGCCGGCTACCTGCCGCGCGCGCTGGCCGCCGTCCATCCGCGCTTCAAGACGCCGCACCGCGCGATCCTGGCCGGCGGCGCGGTCGGCATCGCCGCCATCTTCAGCGACGATCTGGTGCAGATCGCCGGCCAGCCGCTGACCGCCAACATCGTCACGCTATCGGTGTTCGGCGCCATCGTCATGTACATCGTGTCGATGCTGGCGCTGTTCCGGCTGCGCGGCCGCGAGCCGGCGCTGCCCCGGCCGTTCTCCGCGCCCTGTTATCCGTGGCTGCCGGCGCTGGCGCTGGGCTGTTCGCTGATCTGCCTGCTCGCCATGGTCTATTACAACCGCTTGCTGGCCGGCATCTTCGCCGCGATGCTGGCCGCCGGCTACCTGTACTTCCTCGCCACCGCCCGCCAGCGCGCCGAAGCCGTCCAGGACGCGTTGCTGCAAGGCGCGCCATCCGAAACCCAACCCGATCCCGTCAAGGCCACGACATGAGCCACGCCATCGCCATAGGACCGCGGACCTACCGCTTCGCCGACCTGAAGACGCTAATGGCGCGCGCCAGCCCGCTGCGCTCCGGCGACCAGTTGGCCGGCGTCGCCGCCGCCAGCGCCGAGGAGCGGGTGGCGGCGCAGATGTGCCTGGCCGACCTGCCGCTGACCGTCTTTCTCAACGAGACGCTGATCCCGTACGAGGAGGACGAAGTCACCCGGCTGATTCTGGACAGCCACGACGCCGCCGCCTTCGCCGCCGTCTCGCACCTGACCGTCGGCGGCCTGCGCGACTGGCTGCTGTCCGACGCCGCCACCGCGGAGACGCTGGCGGCGCTGGCGCCGGGGCTGACGCCGGAAATGGCGGCGGCCGTGTCCAAGCTGATGCGCAACCAGGATCTGGTGCAGGCGGCGAAGAAATGCCGCGTCGTCACCGCCTTCCGCAATACCCAGGGCCTGCCCGGCCGCATGGGGGTGCGGCTGCAGCCCAACCATCCGGCCGACGACGCGCGCGCCATCGCCGCCGCCACGCTGGACGGCCTGCTATACGGCGCCGGCGACGCGGTGATCGGCATCAATCCGGCCGGCGACAGTCCTGAAGACATCCGCGGTTTGCTGACCCTGCTGGACGAGGTGCGCCAGCGCTACGCCATCCCGACCCAAAGCTGCGTGCTGACCCACGTCACCAGCACGCTGGACCTGATCCGCCAGGGCGCGCCGGTGGACCTGGTGTTCCAATCGATAGCCGGCACCGAGAAGGCCAACGCCGGCTTCGGCGTCAGCCTGGCCGTGCTGGACGAGGCGCATCAGGCCGCGCGGGAGCTGAAGCGCGGCACGGTAGGCGGCAACGTGATGTATTTCGAGACCGGCCAGGGCAGCGCGCTGTCGGCCAACGCCCACTGGGGCGTGGACCAGCAAACTTGCGAGGCCCGCGCCTACGCGGTGGCGCGCCGCTATTCGCCGCTGCTGGTCAACACCGTGGTCGGCTTCATCGGCCCGGAATACCTGTACAACGGCAAGCAGATCATCCGCGCCGGGCTGGAAGACCATTTCTGCGGCAAGCTCCTGGGCCTGCCGATGGGCTGCGACATCTGCTACACCAACCACGCCGAGGCCGACCAGGACGACATGGACGCGCTGTTGACGCTGCTGGGCGCGGCCGGCGTGCACTTCATCATCGGCGTGCCCGGCGCCGACGACATCATGCTGGGCTACCAGAGCACCTCCTTCCACGACGCGCTCTACCTGCGCAACACCTTGGGGCTGAAGCGCGCGCCGGAATTCGAAGACTGGCTGGAGACCATGGAAATCACCCGCGGCGGCAGGCTGCTGCCGCAGGATAGGCGGCAACGGCTGCTGGCGATGATGGAGGGCGTAGCGTGAAAGAGAAGCAGAACCCGATCACCGAAGACGGCTGGGGCGAACTGTCCCGCCTCACCGCCGCCCGCATCGCGCTGGGCCGCGCCGGCAGCAGCCTGCCCTGCCGCGAGACGCTGCGCTTCGCCCTGGCCCATGCCCAGGCGCGCGACGCGGTACACACGCCGCTGGACGTGGCGGCCTTGGCCGGCGAGCTGGCGGCCGACGGCCATCGCGTCATCGACATCCATAGCGCGGCCGCAAGCCGCGCCGAATACCTGCAGCGGCCGGACCTCGGCCGCAAGCTGGACCAGGCCAGCCGCGCGCGGCTGCTGGCCGAAACCGGCAAAGGCTGCGATCTGCTGATCCTCATCGGCGACGGCCTGTCCTCGCGCGCGCCGGCCCTGCACGCGGTGCCGCTGCTGCGCGAGCTGCTGCCGAGAGTGCGGGAGATGGGCCTGAGCGTCGGCCCGCTGCTGATCGCGCGCGAGGCGCGGGTGGCGCTGGGGGACGAGGCCGGGGACATCCTGGGCGCGCGAATGACGGCGATGCTGATAGGCGAGCGCCCCGGCCTGAGTTCGCCGGACAGCCTGGGCCTGTACCTGACCGCCGCGCCGCGCGCCGGCCGCAGCGACGCCGAGCGCAATTGCATTTCCAATGTGCGGCCGGACGGCCTGCCCTATCCGCTGGCGGCGTTCAAGCTGGCCTGGCTGATAGACGCCGCGCTGCGCCAGGCCACCGGGGTGGGACTGAAAGACGGCAGCGCGGCAGATCCTCGCTGGGCGGCGCTGTTGGCGAGGCAGGCCTGCCTAGTCAAAGACTGAGCGCTAGCACAGCTCGTATGTGTCCGCTGCGCGGACAGTATTTTAAGTGCCGGTTCCGCCCGGCAAACGGGCCAGGGGCTGTGCGGCCAGCCCCTTGGCGATCCCAGGCCGCCCCTGCAGCCCACGAAACCCCGACAAAAAAGCGTCTGGCCAGGAGCAGCCGAAACTAGCCGCGCGCTAACGTCGCGCGGCGTCGAACAAGTCGGCGGCTTAAAACCCGGCCAGGCGCTTTCTTGCCGGCGTGCGCTGAAGGGGAATATGGTCGTGCTAAAACGGATCTACCTAAAGCAGGAAAATCCAAGTCGATGACCTGCCGCTACGACCGAGCTCTATCAAACGTGCAATTTAAGAGACGCAATTCAACATCAGGGCTTGCCATAATCCTCACCACGGCAAGCTGCCGCCCTGGCGGCGATACCAGCCGGTGATAGATAGCCGCTGCTTCCGCGCCGGCAGCACCTCATGCCAGAAACGGTCGGCCAGGAACAACACCAGGGTGCCGGCTTCCGGCTCCACATCGATGAATTCCTCGCAGGCATCGTCCAAATACAGGCGGATCTGGCCGCCGCCGTCGGCTGGCCAGTTTTCGTTCAGATAGAACACCGTGGTCAGCGCGCGGGCATCGTCGTCGCGGAAGCGGTCCAGGTGTTTTTTATAGAACGCGCCTTCCGGGTAGA
Source organism: Chromobacterium sp. Ag138 (assembly GCF_055181315.1). Lineage (NCBI taxonomy): Bacteria > Pseudomonadati > Pseudomonadota > Betaproteobacteria > Neisseriales > Chromobacteriaceae > Chromobacterium > Chromobacterium sp. Ag138. The sequence goes on along the minus strand of NZ_JBUPWA010000001.1, from coordinate 4,157,279 downwards.
CCGCGAAATGGGACTCCAGCTCGGCCAGGCCCAGATACAGGCCGCGGTTCACCGCCTGCATGATCTCGTCCATCGCGGCGTTGTAGGCGCGCACCGCCGGCAACTCGCCCACCTGGTCCAGCCACAGCACCGAGTCGGAACGGATCTCGGCGCGGCGCGCCTGGCCATCGGCGCGGCCGGTGGCGGCCTCGTGGAAGCGGCCTTCATCCCATACCGTGAGGCAGGCCTCGCGCAGATTGGCGACCAGTTCGGCCGGCAAGGCGCGGGGGATGACGATCCAGCCCTGGTCGGCCAGGGTGTCGAGTACGGCGTCGAGTTCGAATTGCAGCGCGGTCATGTCGGTGTTGTCCAGAAAACGGGCTGACGCTTTCTACCACATGCCGCCCCCGCTGGCGAATGTCGAATATCAATCCTTGCAAGCTTATCCGGCCGCGTCGCGGCGAGATGGTCTTCTCGCCCCTCACCCGCAGCCAGCCCCGCCAGATCCGCGGCGGGCAGCGCCATGAAAAAAGGGAGCGGAATCATTTTCCGCTCCCTTTTCAAAAAACGATTTCTCACGCATTCGGCGGCGTGCCCTCGGCATTGGCCACCACGGCGTCGATTTGTATCATCGCGCCGCGCGGCAAGGCGCCGACGCCCACCACCCGCCGGGCGGGAACCCCGCCGGGGAAGAAGGTGGCGTAAACCCCGTCCACCGCATCCATGTCCGCGATGTTTTTAAGGAAAACATTGACCTTGACCACATCGCTCGTCGCGTGGCCTATGCTTTCCACGATGGCTTTGATGTTGTTCAAGCACTGCGCGGCCTGATCCTTCACGCCGCCGGCCACCATTTCATTCGTCTCAGGATGCAAAGGCAGCTGGGCGGAAAGATGGTTGTAATGCGAGAACGCCACCGTTTGCGTAGACAGCGGGCATCGGGGAGCCTTGTCTGTGTTGTGCGCCTTGATCACAATGCCATGCCTGTCTTCAACGGCTTGCGGCGGCGTGCCATCCCCATGCGACACCACCGCTTCAATTTGAACCAGGGCATCCATCGGCAGCGCGGCGGCTTCCACCACCGTGCGAGCCGGAACATAGGCCACAGCCCGGGCGATGGCCGAATCGGGGAAAAACGCGCGGTACGCTTCGTTTACCGATTCGATATCCGACAGGTTTTTAAGGAAGATATTGACTTTAACGATATCGTCGAACGGCACGGCGATGTTCTCCAAAATCGCCCGGATATTCTGCAAGCACTGCACCGCCTGCTCTCTTGCGCCGCCGGCGACCAACTTTCCGGACTCAGGATCGATCGGCAACTGCGCCGAGATATTGTTGTAATGGGAAAAGGCTACCGACTGCGTGGACAGGTGGCTGGTCGGCGCATTGCGGGTATCGCTTGCGATCTTGACCAGGTCGCCCGCCTGCGGCGCATTGGGAATGGTGCCCTCGCCATTGGAAAGCAGGGCCTCCACCTGCAGCAAGGCGCCCATCGGCAAAGCCGCGACCGCGACAGTCGTCAAGGTAGGGACATAATCCGCGAAGAAGGTGGAATACACCGCATTGACCGCATCCATATCCGAGATATTCTGCAAGAAAATGGTGACTCTCACCACATCGTTCATCTCATGGCCGATGCTTTTTATGATTGCCTGAATATTTTTAAAGCATTGCTCGGCCTGCTCTTTCGCGCCGCCAGCCACCAAGCGCCCCGTCGCGGGATCCACCGGCAATTGGGCCGATAAATTGTTGTAATGCGAGAAAGCTACCGTTTGGGAGTACGGTCCCATTCCAGTTGGCGCCTTTTCGGAATTTCTTGCCAGTACCGCGTTGAAGCTACTCATGATGGTGCACCTGTTTCGTTCGAATGAATTCGCAGCCTGGCGAATATATATCGTTTCGCCATCCACAGCCGCCGCGCCATTGGCATTGCCATTATCCAATCCACTCCGCAGACAAATAAAGCCTTGGCAAAACCGAAAAACCAACCAAGACCACAGCCACGGGAAATGGAAGCAATGCTTTCAAGATTCCGGATTTTATCGGTTCATCGCCCAGGACTGTCAATACGGCTCTGCAATAAAACAAGGCGCAAAAAATTGATTCAAATCGAGTAAAACCGCGTCACCACAGGTGGTAGCCATCCATCATGTCGCATATTCAACCAAAGCTGCGCTTTAATGCTAATAATTCGCGCTGGTATTTTCTTCACACCCGCCCTTTAAAACTGCAGGATCAAACATATTCCAAAGAGGCCGGATTTGATAATGATCAATATCAACACCATGCGGTGCCAAATGTTTTTTGCTTATCACGTTTTAAATGGAAATCGCAATTCGGCAAATAGCCGCGCGCTCCGGCGGCAGTGTCGCGGCGACTCGGATAAAGACACGCGAGCGGGCGCATGGCATCCATGCCGCCTCGCCCCGCAAGTAGAAATGCAGAAGGACCCTGAAATCCAAGACCCGTCGCCCATCCAGCCAAAGCGGCTCAATAATTCTCCGCCACCGCGTCGTAACGCCCCGCCAGCCAGTCCAGCGCCAGCGGGAAATGGTCGCGCGGCGCGTCGGGGTGGGTCAGCAGCGACACATGGTTGTAGTCGTGCAGGTGGCCGGAGCGGCGCCCCAACAGGTGCAGGCGGGACAGGTGCGGGCCGGATTCGTCGCGGAAGCGGCGCACGTCTTCCGGATGGCCGCGGCAGGGATCGTTGGCGGCGGCGAAATACAGCACCGGCGGCAAATGGCCGGCGCGCGCGGCTTCGGCGTAATCGAAGCCATCGTCGCTATCCACCCACGGTCTGGGCTGGGCCCACAGCTTGCTCTGCAGATGGCTCTTGTCGCTCTCGTCGTCGGCGCCCAGCCGGATGCGCCGCGCCGGCAGATAGCCGCAGGCCTTGATCAACCAGCGCGCGGCGGTGCACCACATGAAGTCCACCTCGATCAGCTTGTTCAGATTGCTCACCCGCACGCTGCGTTTGGAGCCGAAATACACCACGCTCGCCACCTGGGCGGCTATTTCCGGGAAACGGACCAGGCAGCTGGTCATGTGCACGCCGCCCCAGGAGTGGGCGATCCAGTGCGCGCGTTGGCCGCCGCTTTTCCTGCGGACGAAGTCATGCAGCGCCGGCAAGTCCTCGCAGATGGTCTCGGTCTGGCCGTGGCGGGAATGCGGGCCGATCTTGGGCGTGCTCTTGCCTCGGCCGCGCAGGTCGGCGACGTACACGTCGTAGCCCGCGTCGGCCAGGAAGTGGGCCAGGCCCTTGCCGGACTCGGTGTAGAAGGTGCGGCCGTTGGCCATCACGCCGTGGACCATCAGCACCGGCGCGCCGCCCTCGCGGCCGCAGATGCGCTTCAGATGCAAGCGCTCGCCGTCGCCGACCGGCACCCATAAGTCCTGCTGCAGTTTCTCCATATTCTCCTCGCTGGCCGATGCCATCGCCGTCTGCGCGGCAATTCAAGCAAACGCTTGATCATGACAAAGAACCCGGCAAAGGAAAAGCCATTCGCGCGCCGTTCTGTCGCAACCGCAGCCGCTCGCTGTAGAGCGCCAGCGCCGCGCCGGCCACGCACAACAGCGCCAATATGGCGAACACCACCCAGGACGGCCCATGCGACAGCAGCGCGCCCACCATCGCCGGCCCCAGCGCGCCGCCCAGCGAAGCCAGGTTCTGCGCGCCGTAATAGCTGCCCTTCAGCGCATCCGGCGCGATGGCGTCAATGTACAGGTACTCGGCCGGCACCAGCACGATCTCGCCCAAGGTGAACAGCGCGATCGCCGCGCACATCAGCGGCAGGCTGTCGACATTGCCCAGCCACAGCATGCCGGCGCCGATCAGCAGAAAACCGCCGACGATGGCCCGCATCAGCCGGTTCGGCTTCAGCAGCCGGCCCAGCGGATATTGCAGCACCACCACCACGATGGCGTTGCAGCTGATCAGCGCCGACATCCAGCGCATCGCCTCGGCCTCGTCCATCCGCGTCAGCAGGAACAGCGGCAGATAGCCGGAAAAACGGCCGTACACCACGTAGGCCAGCAGGCTGCTGACAGTGAACCAAACCAGCACCCGGTCGCCGGCCAGCGTGCGCAGCGTGGCGGCGAAACCGTCGGGCAACGCCGCGGGATCATGCCGCCGCGCAGGCAGCCGGGGCTGCGCCGCGAGGCCGGCCAACGCAAGCAGGCCGCCCAGCCAATAAGGCGCCGTCTCGTGCCAGAACAGCATGCCGGCACACAGCATGGGGCCCAACGCCCAGGCCACGTTGGCCAGCGTGTAGCGCATCGAAAACGCCTTGCTGCGCCACCTCTCGGCCACCACGTCGCTAAGTATCGCCTTCACCGCGATGCCATAGACCACCATCGCCAGTTCGCCCGCCGCCAGCGCCGTCACCACCGTCGCGTAGCCATGGCCGTAAGGCAGCAGCACGCTGCCCGCGCCCATCAGCACCGCCGCGCCGCGCAGGGCCGGCCCTCTGGGCAGCCGGTCCAGCCAGTAGCCGCCGTAGAGGCCGAACAAGGCCGAGCCGAGCAGCACCATCGCCAGCAGCGTGCCGGTGGCCTGCACCGACAACTGCAATTGCTTGCCCAGCGCCAGCACCAACAGCGGCGAGATCACCGCCCGCGACAGGGACAACAGGAAGGAAGACAGCAGCACGCGCCGCACCACGGAAGAACGCAGATCCACGACAACACCTTGTAAAGCAAAGGGAACCGCTGCAGTATTGCCGATAAAGCGGAATGTAAAAATGGATGCGATCCCGAATAAATACTTCCGCTTTTATCCCGCCCATCCCAACAGGAGTCTCGATGCGCCTGCAGCAGCAATACCAGCAGCTCTACCTGGCCTATGGCGACGCGCCGGCCCAGCCCGGCCTGCCGCAACTGGCCGAGTTGTGGCGATGCGGAGAACGCAACGCGCGGCTGCAGCTGGCCAGGATGCGCGAACTGGGCTGGCTGGAATGGCAGGCCGGCCGCGGACGCGGCCACCGCTCCACGCTCAGGCTGCTGCAGCGGCCGGACGAGCTGGAATGGCAGCAGTTGCAAGGCATGCTGGCGCGCGGCCAGCTGGAGCAGGCGTTCTCCCGGCTCGAGCCGTCCAGGCAGCAGCGGCTGCTGGCTACCCTGCCCCAACATCTGGGCGCCGGCGACAGCGGGCGCAGCCTGCGCATTCCCATTCCGCACGCGCCGCTGACCCTGGACCCGCAACACGTCAACTCCCGGCTGGAATCGCACCTGGTGCGGCAGATCTTCGACCGGCTGTGCCGCCACGATCGCCTGGGCCAGGAGCTGCGGCCGGCGCTGGCCCACCACTGGGAAGCCGATCCGGAAGGCAGAAATTGGCGATTCTGGCTGCGTCCGGGCCTGCGCTTTCACGACGGCGGCGCGCTGGACGCCGAAACCGCGGCCGCCAGCCTGCTCAGGCTCAAGCGGCCGGACAATCCCTACCACGCGCTGTACGGCCATCTGCGGCAAGTTGACGTCCATGACGCGCTGTCGTTCAGCTGCCGGCTGTCCGAAGCCGACCAGCTGTGGCCGCAGCGGCTGGCCACCGCCAATTCGTCCATCGTGCCGATGCGGCGCGGCGCGGATTTCGAGCGCATGCCGGTGGGCAGCGGACCGTTCCGCGTCGAGCTGCACAGCCCGCAGCGGCTGAAACTGGCCGCGTTCGATCAGCACTACCGCGAGCGCGCGCTGCTGGACGCGATCGAACTGTGGATCATCCCGTCTCCGGCCGAGCAGGAGTTTCACCTGCGGCTGGAATACGGTAGCCAGCGCGGCGCCACCATGCTGCAATCGGCTTGCACCTACCTGCTGCTGTCGCCGCGCAGCGCCCGCGTTCCTGATGGGCAGCGGCTGCCGCTGATGCGCTTCCTGGCCGAGCCGCATCCGGTGGCCGCCTGCGACGAGCGCGCGCCGGCGCTGGGACTGCAGCCGGGCTGGCGCCACCCGCGCCCGGCGCCGTCCCCGCCGCCGCGGCTGGATGGCGCGCGGCTGACGCTGTTCCATTACGATCTGCCCTGCTTCCCGCCGCTGGCCGCCGCGTTGGCGCAACGGCTCGCGCAGTTGGGCATCGCGCTCGACATCCACGGCCTGTCGCGGCGCGAATTCTTCGACAGCGCCGCCTGGCGCGACCGCGCCGACCTGATTCTGTGCAGCGAGCTGCTGCACGACGACCGCGACTACGGCATGTTCGAATGGCTGAGCGGCTGCAGCACGCTGCAGCTGGGCCTGGCGCCCGACGCCGCCGCCCGGCTGGCGCGCGACATGCGCAGCCTGCAGGCGGAGCCGGCATTCGCCGCGCGCCAGGACGGCTACCGCCGCGCCGGCGACTGGCTGGTGGCAGAAGGCTGGATGCTGCCGCTGTCGCACGAGACGCTGGGCCACGTCGCCAGCCCGCAGCTGGCCGGCTTGCAGCTGGGCGGCAACGGCTGGACCGACTTCGCCGGCCTGTGGCTGCGCGGCTGAGTTGACGCGCGTCAAGTCAGAACGCGTCCCGCCTCTTGAAACCGCTCGCATGCGCCTCATCTTCGATGACAAGACGGCACATCCGCCGTAAGCCCATGAACTGAAAGGAGAAGCAAATGAGCATGCTGCCTGCCCGCCATAGCCTGTTTGACGAGTTTTTCCGCGATTTCACCCCGGGTTTCCTCATCAAGCCGTTGCATGGAGACCCGCTGCCGGCTCAGATCAAGATGGACGTGAAGGAAACCGGCGAGGCTTACCAGGTGGAAGCCGAACTGCCGGGCGTCGGCAAAGAAGACATCCACGTCGACATCGACGGCGCGCTGGTGACGATCAAGGCCGAGATCAAGCAATTCGACCAGCAGGACAAGGATGAACGCCCGCTGCGCAGCGAGCGCTATTACGGCCTGGTATCGCGCAGCTTCCAGCTGCCGCAGGACATCGACCGCGAAACCGCCAGCGCCAAGTATGAGAACGGCGTGCTGAGCCTGACCCTGCCCAAGCGCCGCAACAGCGGCGCCAGCCAGCGGCTGCGGATCGAATAAGCGGCGCGACAGCGCCGGGGCAATAAAAAACGCGCCGGTCTCCCGGCGCGTTTTCACTGGCGATGACGCGAATCAGGCCAGGATCTTGGATACGATCTCGTACACGTCCTTGGACAGCTCGGCCCGGGCCATGCGCTCCAGCTCGGCGCGCATCAGCGCCTGCCGGCCCGGCTCCAGCTTCTGCATCCGGCGGAAAGCGCGGGTCAGGCCGCTGGCCCCCTGCGGATTGATGGCGTCCAGCTCCAGGATGCGGTCGGCCAGGAAGCGGTAGCCGCTGCCGTCTCCGGCGTGGAAGTGGTGCAGGTTGGCGCCGAACGCGCCCAGCAGCGAGCGCACCTTGTTGGGGTTGCGGATGCTGAACGCCGGGTGATGCAGCGCCGCCTCCACCCGCTGCAGCGTGCCGTCCAGCTGGCTGCCGCCGATTAAGGTGAAGAACTTGTCCATCACCAGCGCCTCGTTCTGCCAGCGCGAGGCGAAGTCGGTGAAGCAGTCGTCGCGCTCCTGGCCGTCGCGGTCGCGCAGCGCCAGCAACGCGCCCATCTGGTCGGTCATGTTGTCGGCGTCGCGGAACTGCTTGGCGGCGATCTCGGCCGGCCAGGCGTCGTCCAGGCGGTTCAACATCCATAGCGCGCGGTTCTTCAGGCTGCGCTTGTCGGAGTCCTGCGGCTTGTACTCGCGGGTGAGATTGAGTTCGTACGCCTCGCGCCATTCGCCGCGCAGCGCCTGCGCCAGCTGGTCCAGCACGAATTCGCGCACCTGGTGGATCGCCGCCGGATCGGCCACGTCCACCATTTCCAGGATTTCGCCTTCGCTCGGCAGATTCAGCATCAGCGCCTTGAACGCCGGATCCAGGCTATGGTCCTTCAACACCGCGCGGAAAGCGCCGACGAACGTTTCGGACAGCTTCAGTTCGCGGCCGGCGGCCGCGTCGTCCAGCAGCTGCTTGAACAGGCGCTCGGCGAAGATCTGGCCGGCTTCCCAACGGCAGAAGCTATCGCTGTCGTTGGCCATCAGGAACACCAGCTGGTCGTCGCGCCAGTCGTACTCCAGCTTCACCGGCGCGGAGAAGCCGCGCAGCAGCGACGGCACCGGCTCGGCCGGGATGTCGACGAAGGTGAAGCTCTGCTCGGCGGCCTTGACGTCCAGCACGCGCGAGACGCCGACGGCTTCCGCCTCGCCCTTCAGGCGCAGCGGCAGGTCCTGGCCGTCCTGGCCCACCAGGCCCAGCGCCAGCGGGATGTGGAACGGCAGCTTGGCCTGCTGGCCCGGCGTGGCCGGGCAGCTCTGCTTGACGGTCAGGGTGTAGCTTCGCTCGGCGGGGTTGTAGCTGGACGACACGGCCAGACGCGGCGTGCCCGCCTGGCTGTACCACAGCGCGAACTGCGACAGGTCGACGTCGTTGGCGTCGGCCATCGCGGCGCGGAAGTCGTCGCAAGTGACGGCTTGGCCGTCATGGCGCTTGAAGTACAGGTCCATGCCCTTGCGAAAGCCGTCGCGGCCCAGCAGCGTCTCGTACATCCGCACCACTTCCGCGCCCTTCTCGTACACGGTCATGGTGTAGAAGTTGTTCATCTCGATGTAGCTGTCCGGGCGGATCGGGTGCGCGGTCGGGCCGGCGTCCTCGGGGAACTGCGCCATGCGCAGGCCCTTGACGTCCTCGATGCGCTTCACCGCGCGGCTGTAGATGTCGGCGCTGAATTCCTGGTCGCGGTAAACGGTCAGGCCTTCCTTCAGGCTCAGCTGGAACCAGTCGCGGCAGGTGACGCGGTTGCCGGTCCAGTTGTGGAAGTACTCGTGGCCGATCACCGCCTCGATGCCTTCGAAGTCGGCGTCGGTGGCGGTGTCCTGGCGCGCCAGCACGTACTTGGTGTTGAAGATGTTGAGGCCCTTGTTCTCCATCGCGCCCATGTTGAAGTCGCCGACCGCGACGATCATGTAGATGTCGAGGTCGTACTCCAGGCCGAAGCGCTCCTCGTCCCACTTCATCGAGTGCTTGACCGACTCCATCGCGTGCGCGGTTTTGTCCTGGTCGGCGGGCTCGGTCCAGATTTCCAGCGCCACTTCGCGGCCGCGCATGGTGACGAACTTGTCGCGCAGGGCCGTGAGCTTGCCGGCCACCAGCGCGAACAGATAGGACGGCTTGCGATACGGGTCTACCCATTTAACCCAGTGGCGCTTCTTGTCCACCATGCCCTCGCCCACCTTGTTGCCGTTGGACAGCAGCACCGGGTACTTCTGCTTGTCGGCCTTGATGGTGGTGGTGAACTTGGCCATCACGTCCGGACGGTCCAGGTAGTAGGTGATCTTGCGGAAGCCTTCCGGCTCGCACTGGGTAAACAGGTTGCCGCTGGACGCGTACAGGCCCATCAGGCTGGTATTGGCCGCCGGGTCGAGCTCGGTTTCCACTTCCAGGATGAAGCTGTCCGGCACCTGGCGCACGGTCAGCACGTCGCCGGCCAGGCCGTAGCGGGTCTCGTCCAGCTTTTCGCCGTCCAGCAGCACGGCCAGCAGCTTGGCGCTGCCGTCCAGCGTCAGGTCGCGCTCGGCCGATTCGCCGTTGCGGGTGACCACCAGCCGCGACTGCACGCGGGTGGCCTCGTCTTCGATGTCGAACACCAGATCGACGCGGTCGATCAGGAAGGCCGGAGCCCGATAGTCCTTGCGATACTTGACTTCTGGCTGTTGAGCCATGCGTGTCTCCTTATGGTCCGGCTCGTGGCCGGTCTCTTTCATAGACGGCGCGGCGCCCGGTCGGCGCCGCTCTTGGTCGAAATCGGCCGTTCTGTCAGCGGCCCGCAATCCATTTGCCGCTGTCGGCTTCCAGCTTGAGGCGGCAGGTGTCCTCCGGCGCGGCCTGCGGCGCCACGTCGAACGTCATCAGCTCGTCGCGACGGAAGGCATGCAGCTTGATCTTGTCGCCCGCGGCCAGACGGGCAAGCTGTTTGTCCAAATCGTAGGCGCGCAGCTTGTCCACCGCCACCACCACGTCGCCGCCGGACAGGCCGGCCTGTTGCGCGGCGCCGCCGTCCAGCACCTGAACCAGCTTGACGCCGGCGGCGTCGGCCGCGGTCTTCACGCCCAGCGTCAGCGGCGCCGGCTTGCCGGCGAAAGCGTCCACCACGCCGCCGCGGTCAGCCGCGCTCTGCGCGGCCTCGAATTTCAGCTCCACGCCCTGGCTCTTCAACAACTCCGCCAGCGGCAGGTCCTGGGTGCTGCGCAGCGCCAGATCGAAGAACGGTTTCAGCTTGAGGCCGGTGGTTTCGATCGCGACCTTTTCCCACTCGTCCTCTTCCAGGCCCTTGCCGTCGGCCAGCCACTTGCTCCACAGCGCGCGCATCACGTCGTCCAGCGACTGCTTGCCCTTGCTGTCGCGGCGGATGGTGAGATCCAGCGCCAGCGCGGCCAGCGAGCCCTTGGTGTAGTAGCTGACGATGCTGTTGGGGCTGTTTTCATCCTGACGGTAGTACTTGGTCCAGGCCTCGAAGCTGGATTGCTCCAGCGTCTGCTTGAGGCGGCCCGCGCCGCGTTGCACGCCGGTGATGGTTTCGGCCAGCAGGCCCAGATAGCGCTTCTCGTCGATCAGGCCGCAGCGGACCAGGGTCAGGTCGTCGTAATAGGAGGTGATGCCTTCGAACGCCCACAGCAGGCGGGTCATGCCTTCGCGGTTCAGGTCATACGGCGTGAACGCCGCCGGCTTCATCCGCTTGACGTTCCAGCTGTGGAAGTATTCGTGGCTGATCAGGCCCAGCAGCTTCAGATAGCCGTCGCCGATGTCGGTGGCGCCAGGGGCGGGCAAGTCGTCGCGGTTTGCCACCAGCGCGGTGGAGGCGCGGTGCTCCAGGCCGCCGTAGATGTCTTTGCCGACGAACAGCATGAACACGTAGCGCTCGAACGGGGCGGGCTCGCCGAACAGCTTGATCTGGTATTCGCAGATCTTGCGGGTGTCCTCGGCCAGCCGCTTCAGATCACCCTGGAAACGGCCGGAAACGACGAACTCGTGCGGCACGCCGCAAGCCTTGAAGCTGACCTTTTGGAACTCGCCCATTTCCACCGGGTGGTCGATCAGCTCATCGTAACTGGATGCCTGGTAGCCGCCGAAGCCGCTCTTTTTCTTGACGTCGGCGGCGGGCAGGCTGGTCGCCACTTTCCAGCCGGCGTAAGCCTTGCCCTCCGGCGCCTGGATCTCCACGGCGCAGGGCTCGTTTTCGTAGCCTTCAGCCGCCAGGAACACGCTGGTGCCGTTGAAGAAGCCGCGCTCGCCGTCCAGGTAGGCGCCGCGCACCGACAGGTCGAAGGCGTAGACCAGATAGCGCAGCGTCAACGCGCCCTTGGCCGGCGCCGCCTGCCAGCGGTTCTTTTCCAGCTGCCGCAACGCCACCGGTTTGCCGCCGGCGCGGGCCTCCATCTCGACGATGTGCTTGGAAAATTCACGGATCATATAACTGCCGGGAATCCACGCCGGCAAAAAAAACACCTGGCCATCCTTGGCCGGGTGCGTAACAGTGACAGTTGCTTCGAACAGGTGCGCTTCCGGCGAGACCGGGCGCAGCGTGTAATGTACGGGGACGGGTTGGGTCATGATCGGCCTGCAAGCGTTGCAAAACTTGATGATTCTAGCATTTCCGCGATTTTGGCGGTTGCCCTCATGGCGTATTGATCCATGTCAAGAAGTCATACCAATACGCAAATACAATTGCATGCGTAGCAACATGCACTATTCGTATCGCTACCCTCGTAATACCGCGAGAATTGGGACAGACAAGAACCGATCCAAGCCGACTATGCAACTGGCTCGCATAAGGCATTTGATTTAGAATAACGGCATTGGATACGTGGAAATTTGGTGCTATCGAAAAGGCCGGCAAACTGCTAATACAGACATCAAAGCCTATCGGTACAGGTCAAGCACCTGATTCGACTTTCACGACACGGTTCCCCGCGGCTTGCTTTCCCATTTCCAGATTGGGATGAGGTTGAAAAGTTCAAGCCGCCTCGGTTTGTCATGTTCTGAGTTAGCAACCTTGGAGAAAACCTTAAATGGAAACGCAACCCACTTATAACTATAAGGTGGTGCGCCAATTTGCCATCATGACCGTAGTTTGGGGCATAGTCGGCATGTTGGTGGGCGTCATCATTGCGGCCCAGCTGGTGTGGCCGGAGCTCAATTTCGGGCCCTGGTTCCACTTTGGCCGCCTGCGCCCCTTGCACACCAACGCCGTCATCTTCGCCTTCGGCGGCTGCGGTCTGTTCGCCACCTCCTACTACGTGGTGCAGCGCACCTGTAACGTCAGGCTGATTTCCGACAAGCTGGCCGCCGTCACCTTCTGGGGCTGGCAGCTGGTGATCGTGCTGGCGGCCATCACGCTGCCGCTCGGCTTCACCACCTCCAAGGAATACGCAGAGCTGGAATGGCCGATCAAGCTGCTGATCGCCGTGATCTGGGTGATTTACGCGATCGTGTTCTTCGGCACCATCGCCATCCGCAAGGTCAAGCACATCTACGTGGCCAACTGGTTCTACGGCGCCTTCATCCTGGCCGTGGCGTTGCTGCACATCGTCAACTCCGCCTTCGTGCCGGTGACCATGTGGAAATCCTATTCGGTGTACTCCGGCGCCGTCGACGCGATGGTGCAATGGTGGTACGGCCACAACGCGGTGGGCTTCTTCCTGACCGCGGCCTTCCTCGGCATGATGTACTACTTCGTTCCCAAGCAGGCCGGCCGTCCGGTGTATTCCTATCGCCTGTCGGTGGTGCACTTCTGGGCGCTGATCTTCACCTATATGTGGGCCGGTCCGCACCACCTGCACTATACCGCGCTGCCCGACTGGACCCAGTCCGTCGGCATGGTGTTCTCGCTGATCCTGCTTGCGCCGTCCTGGGGCGGCATGATCAACGGCATCATGACCCTGTCCGGCGCCTGGCATAAGCTGCGCACCGATCCGGTGCTGAAGTTCCTGGTGGTGTCGCTGTCGTTCTACGGCATGTCCACCTTCGAAGGCCCGATGATGTCGATCAAGACCGTCAACGCCTTGTCCCACTACACCGACTGGACCATCGGCCACGTGCACTCCGGCGCGCTGGGCTGGGTGGGCTTCATCACCATCGGCTCGATGTACTACCTGATCCCGCGTCTGTTCGGCCGCGAAACCATGCACAGCGTCAAGCTGATCGAGGCCCACTTCTGGCTGGCCACCGTCGGCGTGGTGCTCTACATCGCCGCGCTGTGGATCTCCGGCGTGATGCAAGGCCTGATGTGGCGCGCGCTGAACCCGGACGGCACCCTGACCTACGCCTTCGTCGAGGCGGTGAAAGCCACCTACCCGTACCACACGGTGCGCCTGCTGGGCGGCTTCCTCTACCTCTCCGGCATGCTGCTGATGGCCTACAACACCTACCGCACCGTCGTCGCAGGCCGCGCCGTCGATGCCAAGATCCCGGCCATCACCGCAGAAGCACATTAACAGGCGAGAATAATCATGGACAGAATCCAGAAACTGATTGAAGAGCATGTAGGCTGGCTGATCGTGCTGACCCTGTTGGTGGTCAGCGTGGCCGGCCTGGTGGAAATCCTGCCGCTCGCGTTCCAGAAATCCGTGACCGAACCGGTGGCCGGCGTCAAGCCCTTCACCGCCCTGCAGCTGGCTGGCCGCGACATCTACATCCGCGAAGGCTGCACCACCTGCCACACCCAGATGATCCGCCCGTTCCGCGCCGAAACCGAACGTTACGGCCACTACTCCGTGGCCGGCGAGTCCGTCTACGACCACCCGTTCCTGTGGGGCTCCAAGCGCACCGGCCCCGACCTCGCCCGCGTCGGCGGCCGCTATTCCGACGAATGGCACCGCGTGCACCTGAACAACCCGCGCGACGTGGTGCCGGAGTCGAACATGCCGGCCTTCCCGTGGCTGGCCAAGAACCTGGCCGACGCCGACGTGGTGCCGAAGAAGATGGAAGCCCTGCGCCTGGTCGGCGTGCCCTACACCGACAAGGACATCGCCGAGGCGAAGTCCCAGGTGGAAGGCAAATCCGAACAGGACGCCGTCGTCGCCTACCTGCAAGGCCTGGGCCTTGCCGTGAAGAACAGGCGCTAAGCCATGGACTGGGTCACTTTCGGGCGTTCGCTGTTCACCGTGGTCTGCTTCGCGTTCTTCATCATGGTGTTGATCATGGCCTACAGCAAACGCTCCAAGAACCGGTACGAGGAGGCGGCCAACCTGCCCTTCCTGGACGACGACAAGGTAGAGGAAGCCCCGCATGACGAGGCTGCCCACGGAGCAAGAAAATGAGTCAATTCACAAGCGGTTTCTGGAATATCTGGATTATCGTGATCGTGCTGGGCGGCATCATCGGCCTGACGCTGCTGGTGTTCACCCAATCCAAGACCACGGTCAAAAAGGGCGAGGAAGTCGACATCACCGGACACATCTGGGATGGCGACCTGGCCGAGTACAACAACCCGCTGCCGCGCTGGTGGATGCTGATGTTCTACATCACGCTGATCTTCGGCGTGGTCTACCTGATGCTGTACCCGGGCCTGGGCGACTACAAGGGCGCCTTCGGCTGGACCCAGATCGACCAGTACAAGGCGGAAAGCAAGGCTGCCGAGCAGAAATACCAGCCACTGTACGACAAGTACCTGAAGCAGGACCTGAAGTCGGTCGCCGCGGATCCCAAAGCCCAGGAAATGGGCCGGCGCCTGTTCCAGACCTACTGCGTGCAGTGCCACGGCGCGGACGCCCGCGGCGCCAAGGGCTTCCCCAACCTAGTCAGCCATGACTGGATGTACGGCGGCGAGCCGGACACCATCAAGACCACCATCCTGAATGGCCGCCACGGCCAGATGCCTGCCTGGGGCGCGGCCTTCGGCGAGGAGAAGGTCAAGGATGTGGCCAACTACGTGATGTCGCTGTCCGTGCACAAGAAGAAGTTCGACGCGGAGCGCGCGGCCCGTGGCAAGGAAACCTTCGCCGCAGTATGCGCCACCTGCCACAACCCTGACGGCAAGGGCAATCAGCAACTGGGCGCGCCCAACCTGACCCACCCGTCGGGCAGCTGGCTGTACGGCGGCACCGAGAAGGCCATCATCGAGACCATCACCAATGGCCGCAACGGCCAGATGCCGGCCTGGAAGGACTTCCTCGGCGAAGGCAAGGTCCACCTGCTGGCAGCCTACGTCTGGAGCCTGTCCAACAATCCCAAGGCGCAGCAGTAAGCGCCTTGCACGGCGCGCCGCCCGCTCCGCGCGGGCGGCGCGCTTCGCCTCTCCCCCACCCAGAGGCTTTGGTAGAGCGCATCGACCGGTGAGTTTCACCAAACCCTCTTCAGGAAAACGACATGTCCGAATCGCTGAAGAAAATCCCGATCAAGGTTGAAGGCGCCGGCCAGGACAACGAAACCGTCTCGCTGTACGAATCCCACCAGAAAATCTACGTCCGCGCCGCCAAAGGCATGTTCAACAACCTCCGCATCCTGTTCGTGCTCGGCACCCAGCTGGTCTACCTGGGCCTGCCCTGGCTGCAATGGAACGGCCGCCAAGCGGTGCTGTTCGATCTGGCCGACCGCAAGTTCTACCTGTTCGGTCTCACCATTTGGCCGCAGGATTTCGTCTATCTCGCCGCGCTGTTGATGTGCTGCGCCTTCGGCCTGTTCACCTGGACCACCATCGCCGGCCGGCTGTGGTGCGGCTATTCCTGTCCGCAGACGGTGTACACCGAGATCATGCTGTGGATAGAGCAATGGGTGGAGGGCGACCGCAACAAGCGCATCAAGCTGGACGCCTCGCCGATGAGCATGCGCAAGCTCAGGCTGAAAACCGCCAAGCACTTCATCATGATCGCCTTCTCGCTGTGGACCGGCTTCACGCTGGTCGGCTATTTCACGCCGATGCGCAGCCTGGTCGCGGCGCTGCCCACCTTCGGCTACGGCCCGTGGGAGACGTTCTGGATGTTCTTCTACGGCGGCTTCACCTATCTGTTCGCCGGCTTCATGCGCGAGCAGGTTTGCAAATACATGTGCCCGTACGCCCGCTTCCAGAGCGTGATGTTCGACGCCGACACCCTGATCATCTCCTACGACGAGGCCCGCGGCGAGCCGCGCGGCGCGCGCAAGAAGGGATCGGACCCGAAAGAGCAGGGCCTGGGCTCCTGCATCAACTGCAGCATCTGCGTGCAGGTGTGCCCGGTGGGCATCGACATCCGCAACGGCCTGCAATACGAGTGCATTGGCTGCGCCGCCTGCATCGACGCCTGCGACGAAGTGATGGACAAGATGGGCTATCCGCGCGGCCTGATCCGCTACACCACCGAGAACGCGCTGGAAGGCAAGTACCCGGAAAAGGAAATCGCGTCGCGGCTGAAACGGCCCCGCGTGGTGCTGTACATCCTGGTGCTGAGCGCGGTGATCATCGCCGCCGTCACCTCGCTGGCGATGAGAAAGCCGTTCAAGGTGGACATCCTGCGCGACCGCGCGTCGCTGGTGCGGGAGACCGACGAAGGCTGGCTGGAAAACACCTACATCATCAAGATCATCAACACCACGGAACGTCCGCAGCAATTCCGGATCACAGCCGAAGGCCTGCCCGACATCAAGGTCAAGACCGAAACGCCGCTGGTGGCCATTCCCGCCGCCGCCACCGACAGCGCCACCGTGCACGTGGAGGCCGATCCGCAGTACGCGACCAAGGGCAGCCACCCTATCCGCTTCATCGTAGAGTCCGCCGGCGATCCCTCGCTGCGGGTAGAAGAAAAATCCAGCTTCATCGGAGAATGACATGCAGCACACCGCCCACCACCCGTCTCGTCCCTGGTACAAGGAACCCTGGCCCTGGATACTGTTCGGCCTGCCGGCGGTGTCCGTCGTCGTCGGCGTCTTTTTCCTGATGGCGGCGATCAAGTCCGACGATGGCCTGGTCACCGACGACTATTACAAGAAGGGCAAGGCGATCAATATGGAGCTGCGGCGCGACAAGGCCGCGGCGCAGATGGGCCTGTCGGCCCAGCTGATGTTCGGCAGCGACGGCCGCAGCCTGCGCCTGGTCACCGCCAGCAAGGTCAAGCTGCCGGACACGCTGTCCTTCCGCATGATCCATCCGGCCCAGGACGATTACGACCTGTCCGCCGTGATGACCATGGCCGGCCCCAACCTGTACCAGGGCATCCTGCCCAAGATCCCCGTCAATGCCAACCACTGGTACGTGCAGCTGGAAGACCATGACAAGAAATGGCGGATCCAGGGCGAATGGAAGCCGGGCTCCGGGCAGATGGTGACGCTGGGCCAGCCGCATCTGGAGCCGGTCGAGCACTGAGCGCCAAACGCCCTTCCTTATCGAAACGGCCCGCGCGCGGGCCGTTTTCCTTGCCTGGCCGACAGCTGGATTAGGCCACCGCCCTCACCCGGCTGAGCCAGGCAAGCGCGCCCGCGCCGGCCTGCCACGCCGCCGTCGCCAGCATCAAGTCCCGCAGCGGCATGCCAGCCGACAACATGCCCCCCAAGACCAGCGCCAGCGGCATCAGCAGTTTGAACAAGGAGCCGGTCAGCCCGGACACGCGGCCGATCAGCGCCGCCGGCGTCGCCTCCTGCCGGTAGCTCCACACGCCGACATTGCCGCACACCACGACAAAGCTCTGCAACGCCATCGCGCCCGCCAGCCACGGCATCTCGCTCAACACCGCCTGCGCCGCCATGCCGCCGGCTTCCAGCAGCAGCGCCAAGCAGATCATCCGCCCCAGTCCCAGCGCCGCTCTCACCCGCGCCACGCACAAGCCGGCCGCGATGCCGCCGGCGCCGGCGCAACCGAACAACAGCCCCAGTTGGCCGGGCGAGAAGCCCAGCTGGTCGCGAGCGCGGAACAGGAACAACACCTCCGCCACGCCGGCCGCGCCGTTGGCCAGCACCACCACCCAACTCAGCTGCCACAACGCCGCGTTGCCGCGCAGCGCCCGGCAGCCATCGGCCAGCTCCGCCCAGAAACGGCGGGCGCCGGCTGGCCGCGGCGGACTCGCCGGCACCCTGGCCATCAGCAGCGCCGACAGCACAAACATCAGCGCCGGCGCGCCCAGGCTCCAGTGCGGGCTGGCCCAGGCGATCAGCAGGCCGGACAGCATCGGGCCGCTGACCGCGAACACGTCGGACAAGCTGCCCAGATAGCCATTGGCCTGCACCAGCTGCGCCGGCGGCACGCTCTCCTTCACCAGGGCCATCCGGCAGATGGCGGTCACGTAGTTGCACAGCATCACGCAGAAGGTCAAGGGATAGAACAGCCACGACGCCATCCGGCCGCCGGCCAGCGCCAGCGCGCAAACGCCCAGCAGCGCGGCCATCGCCAGCAAGGCCCGCTGCGCCCAGCTGCGGCGGCACACCCGGTCCACCCACACGCCGATGAACACCGCCAGCAGGAGATTGGGCAGAAACTCCACCGCGCGCAGATTGCTCATCGCCGCCAGCGAATGAGTCAGCTCGTACAAGATCAAGGGCAGCGCCAGCTGGTAGATCTGGCCGCCCAGCGCCAGCAGCGCGGTGGACGCGAACAGGCCGGCGAACACCGGCTGCCGCCATAAAGAAGAAGAAACCGCGGACATGCGCGCTCCATGACATTTGACAGAAGCGGCAGTATCCGGCACAAAAGCGGAGACAAAAACGGAACAAATCAAAACCATTCCTCTCCTTTTATGCGCCTGCTCCAACACTACCAGCGCCTGAGCCTGGCTTTCCCCGCGCACGACGGCCCGGCGCGGCTGGCAGACATCGCAGCCGCCCTGCATTGCAGCCCGCGCCATGCCCGCGAACTGATGCAGAGCATGGCGGCAAACGGCTGGCTGCGATGGCTGCCCGGCCAGGGGCGCGGCCATGCGTCGCGGCTGCGCCTGCTCGCGCCGGCAGGCCAGCTGGAAACGGAAGCGGTGCGCGGCCACCTGGCCGCTGGCGACATCGAAAAGGCGATGCGCTTTCTGCCCACCGCCGCCCGCCGCCAAGTGGCCGAGCTGCTGCCCGCTTATCTCGGCGTCCCGCCGGCCGAACCGCAAACGCTGCGCCTGCCCTTCTACCGGCCGCTGCACAGCCTGGACCCGGTCCGGATCAATCGCCGCACCGAATGCCACCTGATCCGCCAAATCTTCGACGGTCTGACCCGCTATGACCGCGCCCTGGGGCAAATCGTCCCGGCGCTGGCCCACCACTGGAGCCATGACGGCGCATGGCGGAACTGGCGCTTCCATCTGCGCCCCGGCGTCGCCTTCCACCATGGCCGCGCGCTGGATGGCGAAGACGTGCGCCAGACCCTGCTGCGGCTGCGCGACGAGGCGGGTCCGCACCAGGGCCTGCTGTCCCATCTGGAAAACGCCAGCCTGCCCGCGTCGCTGACCGTCGACATCCGCCTGGCCCGCCCCGACGCCCTGCTGCCGCGGCGGCTGGCCGACAGCGCCGCCTCCATCCTGCCGCGCGAATGCTGGCCGCAAACCGACTTCGGCCGCTTCCCCATCGGCACCGGCGCGTTCAAGCTGGAAGCCAACAACGACTACCGCGCCACGCTGCGCGCCTTCGACCGCCACTGGAAAGAAAGGCCGCTCTTGGACGCCGTGGATATCTGGGTGGTGGACGACCCGGAGGTGCGGGCGCGGCTGGACGCCCGCTTCTGCCACCCGGATGAGCCCGCCGTCCGGCCATCGCTGCGCCAACTGGAGGCCGGCTGCAGCTATCTGGCTGCGAACCCGGCCCGGCTGGACTCTGTTCAACGGCGGGCGCTGGCCGACTGGCTGCACCCAACCGTCTGGCAAGCCGCGCTTGCCGACGAGCCGGCGCTGGGCATGCTGCCGCAATGGCGGCACCGCCCGGCGCCCATCCAGCCGCAGCCTCCGCGCCTGCCGCCGACGCTGCGGCTGGTCACCTACCAACTGCCGGCCCATATCGAGCTGGCGGAGGCCGTGGCGCGCCGCTTGCGCGACGCCGGCTGCCGGACCGCGCTGACCGTCATGTCCTATCCCGATTTCGCCCGCTACGACTGGCGGGATGACGCGGACCTGCTGCTGACCGGCGAGGTGATGGGCGACGACGTGGATTTCGGCGTCTATCAATGGCTGTGCCAGGATGCCGGCTACCACTGCTGGCTGGAAGCGGATGCCCGGCAAAGAATGCGGCTGGCGGCAAAAAACTTAGCGGTGGAAGCCGACGCGGAACGGCGGTGGCGAGGCTATGAGACGCTGGCGCGCGCGCTGGTGGAGGAAGCCAGCTTGATTCCGCTGCGGCACCACCAGCAGACGATGGAGTTTTCGCCGCAAGTGCGGGGCGTCACGCTGGCGCAGTGCGGCTGGATGGACTTCGGCAAAGCGTGGCTGGCACCCTCAGCCTGAGCAAGCCCTGGCTCAGATGGCGGCGTCCGAGTGATAGCGCAGCCAGAAAGCCTCGCGGCAGCCGTTGTCGAAGCTTTTGCGCATCGGCTCTATACCCGGTGAGCCGCCCAGCTCCAGCACTTCATAGCTGATCCAGCTCTCGGCGCAGGCCAATTCGCTGGGATAATCGTCCACCTCGATGCTGCGGCGGATCGCCACGCCGTTGTCGAAACGGTACACGCGCTCCCGCAGCGTCACATCGCAATCGGCCTCGCGCCAGCTATCCTGCCTATCCTCGCGGCCGACGATGCGCTCCGCGCCGGCGCCGCCCATGATCGCCCGCGCATAGCCGGCCAGCGGCTCGCTCGCGCCCGCCATCAAGCGCTCTCCTTGCGGATGTCGGCCAGCAGCGGTTGCGCCAGACGGCGGTAATCGTCGCCGTCCAGCACGATGGACGCGTCCAGCCGGCCGGCGTTGAACGCGATCTCCCGGTAGCGCGCCAGCAGCTGCGGGTCCACCACCAGGCGGATAGCCGGATCGAAGCTGAACGGCGGGATGGAGCCGATCACGCAGCCGGTGGCGGCCTCGGCGTCGGACGCGTCGGCCAGCTTCACCTTGCGCGTGCCGACGGCCGCGGCCACCTTGGCGAAATCCACCCGCTCGTCGCCAGGCAGCACCGCCAGCACGAACTGGCCAGGCGCATCCGCCACCTTGCACAGCATCGCCTTGGCGCCCTGCCCCACCTCGGTGCCGCGTATCTCCGCCACCTTGTGCGAATTGCCCTCGGCTGGATGTTCTATCACCCGGAAGCGGGCTTGGCCCGCCTCCAGCATTTGTCGCAAACGTTCGAACATGCTCTTCCTCTAGCAGCGAAATCGGCCTTTCAAAACAACATGAGGCCAAACCGTGGCTGAGCAAGCCCTGCATGACACTTGTTGCCGAAATGGGCAAGCCACTACACTGCACTCTTGATCCTCATTGATGCCACGTCTCCATGCTCAAACTCAACCTCGGCTGCGGCCACGACCAGCGGCCCGGCTTCGTCAACGTCGATTCTCAAGCCGCCTGCCAGCCAGATCAGGTGGTCGACCTGGAACAATTCCCCTGGCCCTGGGCTGATGGATCGGTGGACGAGATCGTGATGAGCCATGTGCTGGAGCACCTGGGGGCCAGCACCGACATCTACCTTGGCATCATCAAGGAGCTGTACCGGGTGTGCGCGCCGGACGCTCGCGTCACCATCACCGTGCCGCACCCGCGCAGCGACAATTATCTGGCCGACCCCACCCATGTGCGGCCCATCACCGCCATGGGTCTGCAGATGTTCAATCAAGAGCTGAACCGGCAAAGCATGGCGGAAGGCGGGGCTTCCACGCCTCTGGGCGTTTACCTCGGCGTGGATTGGACGATGGAGTCGTCGGACGTGAAAATACTGGAGCCTTGGGCCAGCCGCTTCAACAGCGGCCAACTCGCAGAAGGCGATATCACCATGGCGGTGCAGAACTTCTACAACGTGATCGGCGATTGCACCTTCGTGATGCGCATCCGCAAACCGGCTTTCGCCGGCTGACGCCGGCTCCACCCATCCCGATCCGGAATCAGCCTGGGCGCCTCTCCGCCCAGGCGCGCAAACCGCTTGCCCGCCATCCGCAAGGCATTCATCATGCATAGCCTGGCCGGGCGAAAACTGGCGCTCCGCCGTCCATGTCCTTGCCGCAACCACCGTACAGAAAGGCCGAAGATCATGTCGAAAGAGCTTGTCTTCTATACCAACCCGCAATCGCGGGGCAATATCGTGCATTGGATGCTGGAGGAAGTGGGCGCGCCCTACCGCCCGGTGCTGCTGGAATACGGCGCGTCGATGAAGGCGCCGGAGTATCTGGCCATCAATCCGATGGGCAAGGTGCCGGCCATCCGCCATGGCGATCAGGTCGTCACCGAAGGCGCGGCCATCTGCGCCTATCTGGCCGACGCCTTTCCCGAGGCCGGGCTGGCCCCCGCGCCCGCCGAACGCGGCGATTATTATCGCTGGCTGTTTTTCGCCGCCAGCTGCGTGGAACAGGCCTGGACCAACCAGGCGGCCGGCTTCACGCCCACTCAGGAGCAGCAGCGCATGTTCGGCTACGGTTCCTACGAAGCGACGATGAATGCGCTGGCCAAGGCGGTGGCCGGCCGCCGCTACCTCGCTGGAGACCGCTTCAGCGCGGCCGACGTGTATGTCGGCCGCACGATAGGCTATGGCATCGAGTTCGGCAGCATGCGCGGCTGGCCCGAGCTGGTCGCTTACTGGGATGGCCTGAAAAACCGGCCGGCCCTGCTGCGCGCCACCGAACAGGCGGCCCAATGGCAGGCAAGCAAGGCGTAGACGCCTGCCACGCGCGGGAGGCGGACGCCCAGCTTCCTCCCGCCCGCAGGCGCTACGCCGGCCGCAGCCGCGCGGTGAAGTGCCGCAGTATCGGCGGCTCGTAGTCGAAGGCCAGTCCTCTCACCTCGGCCGCGCGCTGTTTCACCTCGATCAGGCAGTCGGCGATGTAGTCCATGTGATCGTTGGTGTACACCCGGCGCGGTATCGTCAGACGCATCAGCTCGAACGGCGATGGTTCCTGCAGGCCGGTCTGCGGGTTGCGGCCCAGCAGCAGCGAACCGATCTCCACCGCCCGGACGCCGCCTTCCAGATACAGCTCGCAAGCCAGCGCGTGCGCGGGAAACTGACCGGCCGGAATGTGCGGCAACAGGCGCGCGGCGTCGACGAAAACGGCATGGCCGCCGGTCGGATACTGGATCGGCACCCCGCCTTCGCGCAGCCGCTCGCCCAGGTAGGCCACCTGGCCGATGCGGTAGTCCAGGAAAGCGTCGTCCAGCCCTTCCCTCAATCCTATCGCCAGCGCCTCCATGTCGCGGCCCGCCAGGCCGCCATAGGTGACGAAACCCTCCATCGGCACGCAGCGTACCTGCACCGCGCGAAACAGCGCCTCGTCGTCCTTGAAGCAGCACAGGCCGCCGATATTGACCAGCCCATCCTTCTTGGCCGACATCGTGAACATGTCGCCGTGGCCGAACATCTCGCGCGCGATGGCCGGCATGGAAGCGCCGGCATAGGCCGGATCGCGCTCGCGGATGAACCAGGCGTTCTCGGCGAAGCGGGCGGCGTCTATCACCACCGGAATGCCGCGCGAACGGGCCATCTCGCTGGCCGCGCGGATATTGGCCATCGACACCGGCTGGCCGCCGGCGCTGTTGCAGGTGATGGTGACGATGACGGCGGCGACGTTGTCGCCCTCGGCCGCGATGATCTCGCCCAGCCGCGCCAGATCGAAGTCCCCCTTCCAGTCGTACGCCGTGCCGGTGTCCAGCGCTTGCGGCGTCAGCACGTTCACGGCGCGGGCGCCGGCCAGCTCGACATGGGCCTTGGTGGTGTCGAAATGGTAGTTGGACAGGAACACCGGCCGCGCGCCCCGGCAACGCTTCACCAGTTCCGGAAACAGGATCTGCTCCGCGCCGCGTCCCTGGTGGGTGGGGATGGTGTGCGCGTAGCCGAACAGCTCCCGCACCGTGTCGGCCAGGCGCAGGAAATTGCGGCTGCCGGCATAGGCCTCGTCGCCCATCATCAGGCCGGCCCATTGGCGATCTGACATCGCGCCGGTGCCGCTGTCGGTCAGCAGATCGATATAGACATCCTCGGCTTTCAACAGGAAGGGATTCCAGCCGGCGTCGGCCAGCGCCCGGCGACGCTCTGACGGCGTGGTTTGCCGTATCGGCTCCACCATCTTGATGCGAAAAGGTTCGGGAATGCGTCGTGCCATGGTCTTCTCCTCGGCGCGGCCGCGCCGTCCGCGAAAAAGCGGACAAGGCGGCGGCGGGCCGTCATGCGGTCGAAACAAATAGGGAATGTTTGCCGGAGGAGATCAGGCGCGCGGAAAGTCGAACGTCAGGATGATGTCGACGGTGTACCAGTTGGGGCGCAGGCCGTTGAGATGAGTCAGCGCCTGGCCAGCATGGGGTTCGATGTTCAT
This sequence comes from Chromobacterium sp. Ag138, assembly GCF_055181315.1. NCBI lineage: Bacteria > Pseudomonadati > Pseudomonadota > Betaproteobacteria > Neisseriales > Chromobacteriaceae > Chromobacterium > Chromobacterium sp. Ag138. The sequence goes on along the minus strand of NZ_JBUPWA010000001.1, from coordinate 4,132,960 downwards.
CGCCACACCTTGAGGCAGTTGCACGGTCGCCCGGACGCGGGCGCAACCTCAAGATAGGCCAAAATTGTCAGACTGCACAACAATCAAGATCTAACAGGAATCATCATGATATTGACTTGCATACAATAAACAATAACCACTATGCAATAAACTCATAAAACTTAGAGTATTGGCTCGCAAAAAATCATCAATAAAGAAAAGCATTTGCTCTATTTATTACAACGTAATTGATATGGCTTCAAAAAAATTTTCACATCTCAACATTTAATCGATATGATCTTGCGCTGCCTACAAAATCCAAGGCGTGCATAAAAAACAAAAAACACCGCTCGTTGCTGGTGATATCTCAAGTCACTCGAAGGAACCCTTATGTCTACACAATCGCATCCCAAGGGGCTTTATCTGCTCTTTGTGACGGAGATGTGGGAGCGCTTCAGCTACTACGGCATGCGCGCCATCTTCACGCTGTACATGATCAAGGCGCTGCTGTTCGACAAGGCCCATGCTTCGGACATCTATGGCACCTATACCGGCCTGGTCTATTTCACCCCGCTGATCGGCGGCTACATCGCCGACCGCTACTGGGGCAACCGCCGCTCCATCCTGGCAGGCGGCGTGCTGATGGCCATCGGCCAATTCATGCTGTTCTTCTCCGGATCGCTGCATGACACCAACGTCGCCGCCGCTTCCTGGCTGCTGTATGGCGGCCTGGGCATGCTGATCGCCGGCAACGGCCTGTTCAAACCGAACATCTCGTCGATGGTGGGCCAGCTGTACGCCCCGGGCGACAAGCGCGTGGACTCCGCCTTCACCATCTTCTACATGGGCATCAACACCGGCTCGCTGATCGCGCCGCTGGTCTGCGGCACCCTGGGCGACACCGGCAATCCGGGCGACTTCAAATGGGGCTTCATGGCCGCCGGCTTCGGCATGCTGCTGTCCCTGGTCGTGTTCACCCTGTTCAAGAACAAATATCTGGTGACGCCGGAAGGCAAGCCGATCGGCCTGGCGCCCAAGCGCCATCACGACAGCGGCGAGAAAGTGGTGCACGCGCCGCTGACCGGCATCGAGAAGCAGCGCCTGGCGGTGATCCTGATCGTGTCCGCCTTCGTGATCTTCTTCTGGTCCGCCTTCGAGCAGGCCGGCGCCTCGCTGACCTTCTTCGCCGAAGAGCAGACCAACCGCAACCTGTTGGGCTTCACCGTGCCCGCGTCTTACTTCCAGTCGCTGAACCCGGTGTCGGTGGTGCTGTTCGCGCCGGTCTTCGCCTGGATCTGGACCAAGCTCGGCGCCCGGGGCCTGGAGCCGTCGTCGCCGGCCAAGATGGCCTTGGGCCTGTTCTTCCTCGCGCTCGGCTACCTGGTGATCGCCTTCGGCGTCGACGGCCTGGCACCCGGCGTCAAGGTCAGCATGCTGTGGCTGGTCAGCCTGTACGTGCTGCACACCTTCGGCGAACTGAGCCTGTCGCCGATCGGCCTGTCGTTGGTGGTGAAACTGTCCCCCGCCCGCTTCACCAGCCTGATGATGGGCATCTGGTTCCTGTCCAACGCCGCCGCCAACAAGTTCGCCGGCACGCTGTCGGAACTGTATCCGGACCCGGCCAAGCCGGTGCCGCACTTCCTCGGCTACGCGGTCACCAATCTGCACGATTTCTTCATGCTGTTCGTGATGATGGCCGGCGCCAGCTCGCTGGTGCTGTTCGGGCTGTCCACCGTGCTGAAGAAGATGATGCACGGCCGCTGATCCGCCGCTTGCCTCATCCAAGCCAACGCCGCCTCCGGGCGGCGTTTTCGCTGGCGGAACGGCAGACGCGGCTCCCGGTCTGTGATAGCCTTGCGCCGATCCTCTACCCCGTTTTGAAAACACGTTTACGGATGAATACCGCTGCAACTTCTTCCTGGCGGAAGGCGGCCGGCTACGCCTTGCTGGCGCTGCTGGCGATCCGCCTGCTGGCGATGTGGGCGATCCCGCTCACCGACACCACCGAGGCGCGCTACGCCGAGATCGCCCGCAAGATGCTGGAAACCGGCAACTGGGTGACGCCGCTGCACGACTACGGCGTGCCGTTCTGGGCCAAGCCGCCGCTGTCCACCTGGCTGTCCGCGGCCAGCATGGGCCTGTTCGGCGTCAATGAATTCGCCGCCCGCCTGCCGGCGCTGCTGCTGGCCATCGGCGTGCTGTGGCTGACGGCCGACCTGATGCGGCGACGCGCCGGACGCGACGCGGCGATGGCCGCCGCGCTGATGCTGGCCGGCGGCCTGCTGTTCTACGGCGCGGCCGGCACGGTGATGACCGACCCGTCGCTGATGTTCTGCGTGACGCTGAGCCAGGTGGCTTTCTGGCACGCGATGAACGGCGGCGGCCGCGTCTGGCGCTACGCCTTTTTCGCCGGCCTGGGCCTGGGCCTGTTGGCCAAGGGTCCGCTGGCCGTGGTGCTGGTGGGCATGCCGATCTTCTTCTGGGTGCTGATCCGCAATCAATGGCAAGCGCTGTGGCGCGAGCTGCCGTGGATCTCCGGCACGCTCTTGGCCGCGGCCATCGCCCTGCCTTGGTACGCGTGGGCCGAAATCCGCACGCCGGGCTTCCTCAACTATTTCATCATGGGCGAGCACGTCAGCCGCTTCCTCGACTCCGGCTGGAAGGGCGACAAATACGGCTTCGCCCACGCCACGCCGCGCGGCATGATCTGGCCGTACGCCTTGGGCGCGCTGTTCCCGTGGTCCATCGCCATGCTGGCCTGGCTGGCCTGCCGCGCGCGCCGGCTGCCGGCCATCGTCCGCGCCGGCGAAAACGACGGCTGGCTGCTCTACGTTTCGCTGTGGACGGTGATGACGCTGCTGTTCTTCACGATGTCCGGCAACATCATCTTCCCGTACTCGCTGCCGATGCTGCCCGGCGCGGCGCTGCTGATGGCCGAGCTGTGGCATCGCGGCCGGCATGAGCGATCCGGCCGCGCGCTGCCGTGGCTGGCGCTGTCCTCCGGCTCGCTGGTGCTGGCCGCCATCGGCCTGCAATGGCATGACGGCGCCCGCTACTTCCGCACCCAGAAGCCGGTGATCGCGGCTTGGCTCGAACATCAGCCGGCGCAGCAGGCCAGGCTGTTCTACTGGGACAGCCGCCGCGAGTTCTCGGCCGAGTTCTACAGCCAGGGCAAGGTGCGCACCACCGCCGACGCCCACGCGCTGGCCCCGCAGCTTGCCGCGCATCCGGGCAGCTGGATCGTCACCGAGCAGCGCGACCTGGCCAGCCTGCCTCCGGCCATCGCCGCGGGCTACGTCAAGGCCGGGGAGTTCCCGGTGATGAAGGACAGAATGCTGCTGCTGAAACCGGCCGCGGCCCAGTGAAAGCGCAAACCGCCATGACCGACGCACGCAATTTCGTTCCTCCCTATCTGCTGGAGCTGCACGCCGCCGAGCGCCCGGCCGACCCGCTGGTCAGCTGCCTGATCCCGGCCTACAACGAGTCGGACAATATCGCGCCGATGCTGGAAACCCTGCACCGGCTGCTGTCCGAGCACGGCTATCGCCACGAGCTGGTGGTGGTGGACGACGGCAGCCGCGACGACACCGTGCCCAAGGCGCTGGAAGCCGCCAAGCGCCTGCCGGTGACGGTGATTCAGCTGTCGCGCAACTTCGGCAAGGAAATCGCGCTGACCGCCGGCATCGACAATATCAGCGGCGACGTCGCCGTGCTGATAGACGGCGACTTCCAGCACCCGCCGGAAATGGTGCCGGTGTTCCTCGCCAAATGGCGCGAAGGCTACGACATGGTCTACAGCGTGCGCGCCAACCGCGACAACGAAACGCTGGCCAAGCGCGCGTTCACCCGCGTGTTCTACGCGCTGCTCAACACCGGCGCGCCGTTGAAGATTCCGGAAAACACCCAGGATTTCCGCGTGCTGGACAAGAGCATCCTGGAAGCGCTCAGGCGGATGCCGGAGCGCAACCGCTTCATGAAGGGCCTGTACAACTGGGTCGGCTTCACCCAGCTGGCGATGGAAACCCAAACCCAGGAGCGCCGCGCCGGCAAAAGCAGCTTCAACTTCCGCAGCCTGCTGGGCCTCGGCCTGACCGGCCTCACCGCCTTCTCCAATATGCCGCTGCGGATCTGGACGCTGGTCGGCTTCGCGATCTCGCTGCTGTCGATCGGCTACGCGATCTGGGAGCTGGTGCACACGCTGCTGTTCGGCAACCCGGTCAGCGGCTGGCCGACGCTGGCGGTCGCCGTCACCTTCCTAGGCGGCGTGCAGCTGCTGTCGATCGGCATACTCGGCGAATACGTCGGCCGCATCTTCAACGAGGTCAAGGGCCGGCCCACCTATTTGATCAGCCGCATCGCCAAGCGCAGGGACGGGCAGGACGCATGAAGAAGCAGCTGTTCTGGTTCGGCGTCGTCGGCGTGTCGGCGATGCTGCTGCACTTCGCGCTGGTGACGCTGGCCCTGGTGCCGCTGGGCGTGCCGCCGCTCGTCGCCAATGTCCTGGGCTTCCTCGGCGCTTTCCAGCTCAGCTACTGGGGCCACCGCCGCTTCACCTTCGATGCCGGCCACGTGCCGCACCGCCAGGCGCTGCCGCGCTTCTTCGGCGTGTCCTGCCTGAGCTTCTGCGTCAACGAGGCCATGTATTTCGCGCTGCTGCGCCTCACGCCGCTGGATTACCGCGTCTCGCTGGCCATCGTGCTGTTCGCGGTGGCGGCGCTCACTTTCCTGCTCGGCAAGCTGTGGGCCTTCGCCTCCGCGCCGCAAACAAATTAACGTTGTCGCGATGACGACGGAAAACTTTTGGAATCGACGACAGTCCTACCGCGCATGACGAAACGATTGACACTCTGCGCCGATGACTTCGCCCAGTCCGGCAGCATCAGCGCCGGCATCCTGCAATTGATCGATGCCGGCCGCCTGTCCGCCACCAGCGTGCTCAGCCAGTCCCCGCGCTGGCCGGAGCTGGCCGGCGAACTGAAGGCGCGGGCGGAGCGGGTCGACGTCGGCCTGCATTTCAACCTCACCCATCCGTTCGACGCGCCGGTCAAGCCGCTGTCGCACTGGCTGATGAAGAGCCAGCTGCGCCAGCTGTCGCTGGCAACGCTGCGCGACGCGGCGCTGGCGCAGATCGACCGTTTCGCCGACCACTTCGGCCGGCTGCCTGACTTCGTCGACGGCCATCAGCACGTGCACGCGCTGCCGGTGATACGCGACGCGCTGTTCGACGCCATTCTGCGGCGCTGGCAGCAGAATCCGCTGCCCTACCTGCGCTCGCCGGACCGCCTTGGCCACCCGGGCGACAACCGGCTGAAGGCGCTGGTGCTGCGCAGCGTGTGCACCAATTTCGACGAACAAGCGCGCGAGCGCGGCTTCGCCACCTCGCCCTGGTTCGGCGGCATGTATTCGCTGAGCCCGCAGGCCGACTTCCCCGGTCTGATGCAGGCCTGGCTGGCCAAGCTCCCGGACCGGGCGCTGATCATGTGCCACCCGGGCCTGCCCGCCGCCGACGCCTCCGACCCCATCGCCGCCAGCCGCGGCCGCGAATTCGACTACCTGGCCGGCGGCGCCTTCGCCGAACTGTGCCTGAAGCACCGGATCAGCATCGCCCGCTTCCAGCCCGAGCCCGCCGTCGCCGCTTAAAGGGCTGAACGCTCAGGCGCCCGGCCAGGGTTGCCGCCAGGGCTCGCCCAGTTCCTCAAGCCTGGCGCGGCAAGACGCCCCGGCGAATTTCTCGCCCGCAGTCGGTGGGCAGACGAAGGCGAAACGTTCGCCGTCCAGCTCGAAACGCAGCGCGTAGGCATGCAGGTAGCCGCGGTCGGCCGCGCTGCCGCCGTACAGCGCGTCGCCCAGTATCGGCGCGCCCTGCGACTTCATCGCCACCCGCAGCTGATGCGTCTTGCCGGTGCGCGGCCGCAATAGAAACAGCCTCAGCCCCGGCTCCAGCGAAAAACTGAAAAACTGCGTGACGGCCGGATTCTCCCTGCCCTCCGTCAAGCGCCAGGCGCCGCCGCGTCCCTTGGCCATGTCACCCGCCACCCGGCCCTGCTTTTTCAGCGGCTTGCGGTCCGATAAAGCCAGGTAATACTTCTCCATCTCCCGCCCGGCCAACGCCTCGCCCAGCGCGCGCGCGGCCTCCGCCGAGCGCGCCACCAGAATCAGGCCGGACGTGATGCGGTCCAGGCGGTGCACCGGCCACAAGGCGGCGTCTCCCAAGCCCTCGCGCAGGGCGTCCATCAGCCCGGGCTGGCCGTCTTCGCGGTGGAAACCGACGCCGGGATGCTTGTCGACGAGATAGAAGCGGGGATCTTGATGAATCAGGGTGTACATGGCGGTTCCGGCTGCGGATCAGCCGCCGATTGTAGAGCAGGCGCCGCGCCGGCGACAGCAGCGGGCGAAACATGACAAATGACAATAAAATGCCAATTATGCCTTGAGCATGGAAAGGCCAAATTGATAGCCTTACCCGCGACGCGGCATGCTGCCGAAACCGACCGCGCCCCTTCGCCAAAACAGAAAGGACTTTTCCGTGAAACACGCCGCACAGCAGGGATTCACGCTGATCGAATTGATGATAGTCGTCGTCGTGCTCGGCATTCTCGCCGCCATCGCCATTCCCCAGTACCAGAATTACACCGCGCGCACCAAGGCGGTCGCCGCGCTGGCCGAGCTATCGCCCGCTCGCACCGCTTACGAGATTCACCTCAACGACGGTAAAACCATCCTGAGCGCCGGCTCGACCGACGCGATACTCAGCCCGATTGGCCTGCGCGACGAGCCTAGCAATCACAGCGACATGAGCACGCTGGGCGACTCTCTGGCCACCGCCGGCATCCAGTGCGACATCGAACATGCGCCGGCCGCCTTGAAAAAGAACCTGGCGCAAGAGGTAAAGCCCTTCGTGCGGCTGGTCCGCGGCGAAAAAGCCGACTGGCAGTGCAAAACCAATATCAGCGAGGTAGAGCTGCGCCCGGCCGGCTGCAAATCGCCGGACGAAATCTAACAAGCCCCCAAACCATCATGGATGCCGTCACTGCGACTTTTTCTTGGCATCCATCTCTATCCGCAACTGCTTGCGCATTTCGGCGGCGCGAAAGCGCTGCCGCTGCTCCTCGGTCTCCAGCACCAGGGTCGGCACCGCCATCGGCTTGCCGTCCTGATAGGCCACCATGGTGAAATAGCAGCTGTTGGTGTGGCGCTGGCTGCGCTGCTGGATGTTTTCCGCCACCACCTTGATGCCCACCTCCATCGAGGTGCGGCCGACGTGGTTGACGCTGGCCAGGAAGGTCACCAGCTCGCCGACGTGTATCGGCTGCTTGAACAGCACCTGGTCCACCGACAACGTCACCACGTAACAGCCGGCATAGCGGCTGGCGCAGGCATAGGCCACCTGGTCCAGCAACTTCAGCAGCACGCCGCCGTGCACATTGCCGGAAAAATTGGCCATGTCCGGCGTCATCAGCACCGACATCACCAGCTCTCTTTGCCCCTGGGCCTCTTCGCTCATCGTCTGCTCCCGCATGTGTACAAGCGGACATTCTGCCACGCTGATTGGAATAGCGGGCAGGCGCTTCTATACTGAATGGACAGAGGAACGCGTTTCATGTCCATTTCCAGTGTAGCCGGCGGCTCTTCCAGCTACGGATTCAGCATGCATGGCGCCAATTGCCAGTGCCCCGCCTGCCAAGCCTTGCGCTCGCAGGCTGCGCCCGTTTCCGGCTCCTCTTCCTCTCAGCCGCAAACCGCCAACGCCGCGCCTCCCGCGTCGGCCGGCGACCAAACCGGCAACGATGCCTCCCGCCAGAATGGCTCCGGCAACGCGCAAGCCTCTCAGCGGACCGATGCCGCCGCGCCCAAAGGGCCCGATGGCAAGCCATTGAACGACGCACAGCAGAAGGAAGTGGAAGACCTGAGATCGCGCGACATCGACGTTCGCCGCCATGAGGCAGCGCACCAGGCCGCCGGCGGCGCGCTGGCCGGCGCGGCCAGCTTCACCTATCAACAAGGGCCGGACGGCAAACAGTACGCGATAGGCGGCGAAGTGCCGATCCGCCTGAGCCAGGGCAGCACGCCGCAGGAAACCATACAGAACGCCCAGGCGGTGCGCGCCGCCGCGCTGGCGCCGTCCGACCCGTCCGGCCAGGACCGCGCGGTGGCGGCCGAAGCCTCGCAGATGGAGCAACAGGCTCGAGCGCAGCAGTTTCAGCAACAGCACGGCAATCAGAATCTCAGCCCGCTGCAAAAGATGCAGCAAGCCGCCGCCCCGGCCGCCAGCCAACAGGCCAAGGGCGGCAATATCGACACCTACGCCTAGGGCCTGCTCAAAGTCTTTTGCCGAACTTCGCAACGCCATCCTGAAGACTGAATGCAAAGCGAAAGGCGCAGGCCTTGGTCGTTCCAAGGCCTACGCCCGATGCCGATCAAAAGCTTGATCAGACCTTAAACCCGCCGCGCCAGCCGCAAGCCGTTGGCGATCACGATCAGGCTGGTACCGACGTCGGCGAACACCGCCATCCACAGGCTGGCCACGCCGGCCAGCGCCAGGCCGAAGAACGCCAGCTTGATGCCCAGCGCGATCGCGATGTTCACCTTGAGCACCGCCGCGGTGCGGCGGGCGTGGGCGAGCAGGTCGGCCAGCCGCGACAGCTTGTCGTCCATCAGCGCCACCCCGGCGGTCTCCAGCGCGCTGTCCGATCCGGCGGCGCCCATCGCCACGCCCAGGTCGGCGCGGGCCAGCGCCGGCGCGTCGTTAACGCCGTCGCCCACCATCGCCACCTTGCCGCTGGCCTGCAATTGCTCGATGAAGCGCAGCTTGTCCTGCGGCAGCAGGCCGCCGTGGGCGGCGGAGACGCCGGTCTGCGCCGCCACCGCGGCCGCCACCTGCGGGCTGTCGCCGCTGAGCATCACCGCGCGCACGCCCATCTCGCCCAGCCGGGCGATGGTGGCCGCGGCTTCCGGCCGTACCTGGTCGGCGACCGCCAGCACGCCCAGCGCCCGCTCGCCGTCCAGCAGCACCAGCGCGCCCTCGCCCGCCTCCGCCATCCGGCTCAGCTCGGCGGCCAGCGCCGGCGTCAGCGCGCCCTGCTCTTCCGCCAGCCGGCGGCTGCCCAGCTGCAGCGCGCGGCCGTCCACCCGGCCGCGCACGCCGCGGCCCACCAATTCGCTGACCTGTTCGGCCGCCGGGACGGCGATGCCGCGCCGCGCGGCCTCGTCCAGCACCGCCCTGGCCAGCGGGTGGGTGGAGTGGCTGTCCAGCGCGGCGGCCATCGCCAGCACGGTCGATTCCTCGCCGCCGCCCAGCGCCACCACGCGGGTGACCCGCGGCTCGCCCAGCGTCAGCGTGCCGGTCTTGTCCAGGCAGACGGTGTCGATGCGGGCCGCCATCTCCAGCGGCGCGCCGCCCTTGACCAGCAGGCCGTGGCGCGCGGCCGAGGCCAGCGCGCTGACCACGGTCACCGGCGTGGCGATCACCAGCGCGCACGGGCAGGCGATCACCAGCATCACCAGCGCGCTGTAGATCGCCTGGTGCCAGGCCATCAGGCCCAGCAAGGGCGCGGCGACGGCGAAAGCCATGGCCAGAACCAGCACCACCGGGGTGTAGACCCCAGCGAAGCGGTCGATGAAGCGCTGCGTCGGCGCCTTGGACGCCTGCGCGTCGCGCACGGTGGCGATGATGCGCGCCAGCACCGAGCCGGACGCCGGCGCCGTGGTCTCGATCTCCACCACGCCGCTGCCGTTGATGCTGCCGGCGAACACCGCGTCCTGCGGCCCCTTGTCGACCGGCAGGCTCTCGCCGGTGATGCTGGCCTCATTGAAGCTGCTGTGGCCGTCGGCGATGCGGCCGTCCAGCGGCACGCGCTCGCCGGGACGCACCCGCACCCGGCTGCCCACCGCCACCTCGGCAGCCTGCGCCTCGCGCCAGCCGGCGCCGTCGGCCACCCAGGCGGTTTCCGGCGCCAGCGCCATCAGCGCGCGCACCGCCTCGCCGGCTCTGGCCAGCGACATCGCCTCCAGCCGCTCGGCGATGGCGAACAGGAACAGCACCATCGCCGCCTCCGGCCACTGGCCGATCAGCATCGCGCCGATCACGGCGACCGACATCAGGAAATGGATGTTCAGCGTGCGGGTGGACAGCGCGATCCACCCCTTCTTCAACGTGGGAATGCCGCCCAGCAGGATGGAGGCCAGCGCCAGCGCCGCCACTTCCAGCCGGCCGTCGCCCAGGCTCCAGGCGATGCCCTCGGACGCGGCGGCGGCCAGGCCGGACGCCGCCAGCAGCAGGTTGGCGCGGCGGCCATGGCCCTGAGGCGCGGACACCTTGGCGTCGGCGTCCAGCTCCCGCGCCTGCATGCCCACCTTGGCGATGGCGCTTTTCACGCCGTCCAGATGCGGCAGGTCGTGGCGCAGCAGCAACACCCGTTCGATGAAATTGAATTCCAGCGCCACCACGCCGCTCATCCCGCCCAGCGCCTTTTCGATCAGCCTGGCCTCGGTCGGGCAATCCATCGCCTGGATCTGCAGCCGCGACTGCTTCGCGCCCTTGCCCTCGCCCAGTTGCACCCGGGACGGCCCGGCATGCTCGTGATCATGCGCGTGGCCGCAGCCAGCGCCGTGCCGGTGCTGATGCTGATGCTGGTGATCGTGCTGATGATGGTCGTGGCCGTGCTTGTCGCCCGGCTTGTGCTCGCGGCCGCAGCCGCCATGGGCATGCGGGTGCGGGTCCGCGCCCTTCAGCGCCAGCGCCGCCTCGGCCTTGGCCGAACAGCAATCGCCGCCGCGGGCGTGTTGATGGCTTTGATGCGGCGGTACGACCTTGCGGTAACGCGTCACGCTTGACATATGCACCTCCATTGGTAGTCTGGGCACATTGCACACCCTGTAGTCACTACAGGGTCAAGCGTTTCTTTCGGGAGAGCGTCATGTTGATCGGAGAACTGGCCCGCCAGACCGGCTGCGAGGTGGAAACCATCCGTTATTACGAGCGCGAAGGCCTGCTGTCCGCGCCGCAACGCTCAAGCTCCGGCTACCGCCGCTATACCGCGGAACAGCTGGGCGAGCTGAACTTCATCCTGCACTGCCGCTCGCTGGGCATGTCGCTGGCCGACATCCGCAACCTGGCCGCGTTCAAAGCCGACCACGATCACGACTGCGAGGACATCAATCTGCTGATCGACCAGCAGATCGCCAAGGTGCACCAGCAAGTGGAGGCGCTGCGGCTGCTGGAGCAGCAATTGCTGGCCTTGCGCGACAAATGCCACGACAGCCGCGCGGCGGCCGATTGCGGCATCCTGCAGACGCTGGTGGAGGCGGCCGAGGGCGCGCCCTGCGTCTGCCACACACCGTTCGGCCAGGACAATCACGGCCACAGCCAGGATTACGACCACGCAGCCAAAAAAAATGGCCGATCCAACAAGGATCGGCCCTAAATCAACGCTCGTTTGGGGAAGAGGAGAAACCCACTGACCACCACCCCACGGCAGCCAGGTCACAACAAAATCGTTACAGCCAGTGGCTGATCAAGGGCGCGGCGAACACTGTCGCCACCCCGGCCAGCATCATCGTCAGGCTGGCCACCACGCCTTCTTCGGCGCCTAACTCGCTCGCCTTCGCAGTGCCGGCCGCATGGGCCGCCGCGCCGAACAGCGCGCCGCGCGCCAGCTTGGAGCGGATCGGCAGCAGCGCCAGCATCAATTGGCCCAGCATCATGCCGCATACGCCGGTCACCACCACGAACAGCGCGGTCAGGTCGGCCGAGCCGCCCAGCGTCTGCGCCGCGGCCAGCGCGAACGGCGTGCTGATCGATCGGGGCGCCAGGCTTTTCTGCATCAAGTCCGGCAGATCCAGCCAGCGCGCCAGCATCACCGAACTGGCCACCGCCACCGGAATCGCGGCCAATACGCCGCAGCCCAATGACAGCCAATGCCTGCGGATCAGCGCCCGGTACTCGTAGATCGGCACCGCGAACGCCACCGTCGCCGGCCCCAACAGCCAGGTCAGCCAACGCGTATCGGCGAAGTAGGTCTGGTACGGCACCCGCGCCAACACCACCAGGCCGATGATCAGCAGCGGCACCGCCAGTATCGGCGTGCTCCACCAGCTGCGCGTCTTCAGGTAATACTTCTTGACCACCCAGTACAACACCACGGTGAGTACGAAGGAGATCAACGCAATCTCATGCTCCATGGACTTCAGCCCTCATCTGCGCCTTGCGGTTGCTGCCGCGGCGGCGCAGCCGGATTTCCAGCCGGTAGCAGCGATCCACGACCAGCGCGGTCGCCGCCATCACCAGCGCGGTGGAGGCGACGATCACCAGCAACAGGCGGACGCCGGCGGACAGGATCACTTCCGGGTACTGCACCACCGCCACCACGGCCGGGATGAAGAACAGCAGCATCTCGGCCAGCAGCCAGCGCGCGCCCTGGCGGAACCAATCCACCGGCAGCAGGCCTGACCACAGCCCGGCCAGCACCAGCAGCATGCCCAGCACGCCGGCCGGCACCGCCGGCAGGAAACGATGGCTCAGCTGGCTGGCCGCCATCCACACCAGGCTCAGCAGCAGAACCTGGAAAAAGGTTTGCAGCGGTTGCGACAGGCGGTGGAACAGGCGGGCCATGCTTGGCTTCCATCAACTTAGGAGTTGAGCAGAGTATAGCCAGCCGGCATGCATTCTAAAAATGAATTAAAATTATCAAGACGATTCCAGCAAGGAATGCAAATGGACATCCGCGCGTTACGCTATTTCGTGGAACTGGTGAAATGCCAGAGCTTCACCCGCGCCGCCGACGCGCTGTTCGTCACCCAGCCGACGATCAGCAAGATGGTGAAGCAGCTGGAGGAAGAGCTCGACATGCCGCTGATCCTGCGCGAGGGCCGCAGCTTCCGCCTGACCGACGCCGGCCGCGTCACCTACGAGCGCGGCCTGGACGTGCTGTCGGCGATGAACCAGCTCAAGCACGAGCTGGCCGACCTGGCCTCGCTCAGCCACGGCGAACTGGTGGTGGGGCTGCCGCCCATGGTGGGCGTCGCCTTCTTCGCCCCGGTGGTCAGCCGCTACCGCCGCCGCTATCCGCAGATCGAGCTGAAGATGGTGGAGGACGGCGCGCTGGCGATCGAGAACCGCATCAAGAGCGGCGAGCTGGAGATAGGCGTGGCGGTGCTGCCGGTGGACAGCCAGCTGTTCGAGCACTACTCGGTGGTGCGCGACCCGCTGTGCCTGGTGGCGCCGGCCGGCTCGCGCTGGCGCGACAAATCGCTGGTGCGGCTGGCCGACATCGCCGACCAGCCGCTGGTGCTGTATCCGGACGACTTCACCCTCAGCCGCCGCGTCGGCGACGCCTTCCGCGAGCTGGGCAAAACGCCCAACATCGTCGGCCGCAGCGCGCACTGGGACTTCATCGTCGAGCTGGTGGCCGCCAACCTGGGCGTCACCCTGCTGCCGCGCAGCATCGTAGAGCGGCTGGACCGCCAGCTGTTCGACGTGGTGCCGCTATACGACAACAAGCTGTACTGGCACCTGGCGCTGATCTGGCAGCGCGGCGGCTATCTGTCCCACGCCGCCCGCGCCTGGCTGGCGCTGACGCGGGAGACGCTGGGCGGGCAGGATTGAAAAAGGCCGCTGGCGCGGCCTTTTCTGCGAGGGGCGATCAGCCCTGCGTCTTCAGCACCCGCTGGCGGCGGCTTTCCGACAGCACCATGCCGGACGACACCGACACGTTGAGGCTTTCCACGCTGCCGAACATCGGGATGGACACCAGCACGTCGCAGTGCTCGCGCGTCAGGCGGCGCATGCCCTCGCCCTCGGCGCCCATCACCCAGGCCAGCGGGCCGGAGGCGTCGAAGTGGTAAAGGTCGGTATCGGCTTCCATCGTGGTGCCGGCGATCCACACCCCCGCGTCCTTCAGGTCGCGCAGCGTGCGCGCCAGATTGGTGACGGTGATGTAGGGCACCACCTCGGCCGCGCCGCAGGCCACCTTGGACACGGTGGCGTTCAGCGTGGCGGAGCGGTCCTTGGGGGCGATGACGGCGTGCGCGCCCATCGCGTCGGCGACGCGCAGGCAGGCCCCCAGGTTGTGCGGATCGGTAACGCCGTCCAGGATCAGCAAGAGCGGCGGCTCGGACAGGTTTTCCAGCACGTCGTCCAGGTCCACGTAGTTCATGCTGGCGTCTATCATCGCCACCACGCCCTGGTGGCGGGCGTTGCCGCTCATGCTGTCCAGACGCTCCTTGTCGACGATGTGCAGCTTGACGTTCTCCGCGCCGGCCTTGTCCAGCACCGCCTTGGCGCGGGCGTCGTGGCGGCCGCCGGCCAGCCAGATTTCCAGCAGGCTTTTCGGGTTCTGCCACAGGCGGGCGTTGATGGCGTGGAAGCCGTGGATCAGGCGTTTGTTGCTCATGGCGGGGAGGTCTCGAATTCTCAATTCCCGCCATTGTAGCCGCAAGCCGTCCACCGGCCCAGCCTCGGCGCGCGTCGGCTAGGCCGGCTCGGCCTCGCGCCGCCAGCCGGCGGCGAGCTTGGCGAACGCGTCCGC
>NZ_JBUPWA010000001.1:4064362-4118356 GCF_055181315.1 Chromobacterium sp. Ag138 | reverse complement strand
GCGGCTGGCCGACATCGCCGACCAGCCGCTGGTGCTGTATCCGGACGACTTCACCCTCAGCCGCCGCGTCGGCGACGCCTTCCGCGAGCTGGGCAAAACGCCCAACATCGTCGGCCGCAGCGCGCACTGGGACTTCATCGTCGAGCTGGTGGCCGCCAACCTGGGCGTCACCCTGCTGCCGCGCAGCATCGTAGAGCGGCTGGACCGCCAGCTGTTCGACGTGGTGCCGCTATACGACAACAAGCTGTACTGGCACCTGGCGCTGATCTGGCAGCGCGGCGGCTATCTGTCCCACGCCGCCCGCGCCTGGCTGGCGCTGACGCGGGAGACGCTGGGCGGGCAGGATTGAAAAAGGCCGCTGGCGCGGCCTTTTCTGCGAGGGGCGATCAGCCCTGCGTCTTCAGCACCCGCTGGCGGCGGCTTTCCGACAGCACCATGCCGGACGACACCGACACGTTGAGGCTTTCCACGCTGCCGAACATCGGGATGGACACCAGCACGTCGCAGTGCTCGCGCGTCAGGCGGCGCATGCCCTCGCCCTCGGCGCCCATCACCCAGGCCAGCGGGCCGGAGGCGTCGAAGTGGTAAAGGTCGGTATCGGCTTCCATCGTGGTGCCGGCGATCCACACCCCCGCGTCCTTCAGGTCGCGCAGCGTGCGCGCCAGATTGGTGACGGTGATGTAGGGCACCACCTCGGCCGCGCCGCAGGCCACCTTGGACACGGTGGCGTTCAGCGTGGCGGAGCGGTCCTTGGGGGCGATGACGGCGTGCGCGCCCATCGCGTCGGCGACGCGCAGGCAGGCCCCCAGGTTGTGCGGATCGGTAACGCCGTCCAGGATCAGCAAGAGCGGCGGCTCGGACAGGTTTTCCAGCACGTCGTCCAGGTCCACGTAGTTCATGCTGGCGTCTATCATCGCCACCACGCCCTGGTGGCGGGCGTTGCCGCTCATGCTGTCCAGACGCTCCTTGTCGACGATGTGCAGCTTGACGTTCTCCGCGCCGGCCTTGTCCAGCACCGCCTTGGCGCGGGCGTCGTGGCGGCCGCCGGCCAGCCAGATTTCCAGCAGGCTTTTCGGGTTCTGCCACAGGCGGGCGTTGATGGCGTGGAAGCCGTGGATCAGGCGTTTGTTGCTCATGGCGGGGAGGTCTCGAATTCTCAATTCCCGCCATTGTAGCCGCAAGCCGTCCACCGGCCCAGCCTCGGCGCGCGTCGGCTAGGCCGGCTCGGCCTCGCGCCGCCAGCCGGCGGCGAGCTTGGCGAACGCGTCCGCCGGCAACGGGCGGCTGAAATGGTAGCCCTGCAGCACCTGGCAGCCCTTGCCCTCCAGGAACACCGCCTGCGCTTCGTTCTCCACGCCTTCGGCCACCACCTGGAACTTCAGCTTCTTGGCCATCGCCAGGATGGCCTCGGCGATGGCGGCGTTGTCGTCGTCGTCCGGCAGCCCCTCGACGAAAGACTGGTCTATCTTCAGCGTGTCCAGCGGGAAGCGCTTCAGGTGGGACAGCGACGAATAGCCGGTGCCGAAGTCGTCGATGGACAGCCACACGCCCAGCGACTTCAATTCCGACAGCAGGCTCACCGCCTCGGTCGGGCTCTGCATGATCATGCTCTCGGTGATTTCCAGCTCCAGCCGCCCGGCGGCGAGACCGGCGGCCTGCAGCGCGCCCGCCACCTTGGCCGGCAGCGACGGCTGGCCGAACTGGCGCGGCGACAGGTTCACCGCCAGCCGCGGCACCCGCAGCCCCTGCGCGTCCCAGGCCGCCAGCTGGCGGCAGGCTTCGCGCAGCACCCAGTCGCCTATCGGCTTGATCAGCCCGGTTTCCTCGGCCAGCGCGATGAAGCGCGCCGGCGGCACCAGGCCCAGCTGCGGATGGCGCCAGCGCAGCAGCGCCTCGGCCCCGGCCAGCGCCCGGCTGCCCGCGCTCAGCTGCGGCTGGTAGTGCAGCTCGAACTCGTGGCGCTCCAGCGCCATGCGCAGGCCGTTCTCCAGCAGCAGGCGCTCGAAAGTCTGGGTGTTCATGCCGACATCGAAGAACTGGTAGGTGTTCTTGCCCGCTTCCTTGGCGCGGTACATCGCCACGTCGGCGTTCTTCAGCAGCGTGCGCGCGTCGCGGCCGTCGTGCGGAAACACGCTGATGCCTATGCTGCCGGTGATGAACACCTCGTGCGCCTCCAGGCACAGCGGCTTGCCCAGCGCCGCCAGGATGGCCGACGCCATGTCGGCCAATTGGTGGTGGCTGTCGAAACCGCTCATCAGCAGCGTGAACTCGTCGCCGCCCAGGCGCGCCAGCAGGCCGCGCTCGCCCACCACGCGCGACAGGCGGATGGCGATCTCGCACAGCAGCTGGTCGCCCACCTGGTGGCCGAAGGAGTCGTTGATCAGCTTGAAGCGGTCCAGATCGATGAACATCACCGCCAGCCGGCCATCCTCGCCGTCCATCCGCGTCAGCGCCTCGTCCAGGCTGGCGGTGAGGCTGCTGCGGTTGGGCAGCCGGGTCAGCGGATCGTGGTTGGCCAGGAACTGCAGCCGGTCCTCGGCCTCCTTGCGCTGGGTGATGTCGGAGAACACCGCGACGTAGTTGCACAGCACGCCGTCCTCGTCGCGCAGCGCGGAGATGGACAGCTCGGCCGGATACCACTGGCCGCCCTTGCGGCGGTCCAGCATCTCGCCCTGCCAGTGGCCGCAATCGGCCAGCGCCTGCTGCATCGCCGCGCGCGCCTGCTGCTCGATGTTGAAAATGCGCGAGGCCTTGCCCAGCGCCTCTTCCTCGGCGTAGCCGGTGATGCGGGAGAACGCGTCGTTGACGGCGATGATGCGCGCGCCGGCGTCCAGGATCAGGATGCCCTCGGCCGAGTTTTCGAACACCTTGGCGGCCAGCCTGAGATTGGTGTCGGCCAGCAGGCGCTCGGAGATGTCCATCACCACGCCTATCACCGCCTTGCGGCCGTTCAGCTCGAACAGGCGGCTGTGCACCTCCATGTCCACCAGCACGCCGTCCTTGCGCAGGCCGCGGGTGGAGTAATGCATCACCGCGATATTGTCGCGGAAGCGGCGCAGCAGTTGCTGCCGCAGCCGCTCGGCCTCGCCGGGCACCAGGATCTGGCCCATGGTCATGCCGGCCATCTCCTCCGGCTGGTAGCCCATGATCTCGGCCAGCTTGGGATTCACGTAGGCCAGCTTCTCGTCCTGCATGATGTAGATGCCGACCAGCGACTGCTCGACCAGCGCCAGGTACCGGTCCTCGGCCTCGCGCTTGGCCTTTTGCTCGCGCCGGGACTGGGTGATGTCGGTGTCCACGCTGCCGACGCCGGCCGGCCGGCCGTCGGCGTCGAACAGGGGAAACTTGGACGCCAGCAGATAGGTTTCCACGCCGTTGAACGCGAAATGCTCGTCGAACTGCCGCGGCGACAGCAGGTTCAGCACCTGCTGGTCCTGCTCGCGTATCTGCCGCGCGTCCTCGAGATCGAACACATCCTCCGGCCGCTTCCCCAGCAGCGACTCCGCCGACATGCCGACGCGGCGCGCGTAGGCGGCGTTCACCAGCAGGTAGCGGCCGTCCATGTCCTTCAGCGACATCATCGTCGGACTGTGGTTGACCAGCGACTCGATGCGGGCGCGGAACGCGCGCAGCGCCTCGCCGTCGGCGCGGTGGCCGTCCATCAGGATGCCCACCAGCAAGCCGGACACGTTCAAGGCCAGCGCCAGCAAAAGATCAGTCGCCGCGTCGCCCATGCCCACGCGCACCAGGCCGGCCGGCGGCAGCGCCGCCAGCGACAACAGCAGCGACGCCATGCCGGATGTCAGCGCCGCGCCGCCTGGGCCGGTGCGGCAGGCCGCCCACAGGATCAGCGGGAAGAACAGCAGCTGGCTGGGCACGCCCGGCGGCTCGCCGGCGGCCAGCAACAGGCCCACGCCGCCGGCCGACAGCAGCAGGATCAACGCCAGCTCCAGCCGCAACGGCACCGGCAGCGGACGCAGCGGCGGTCGGGCCAGCGGCGCGCAGAGGAACAGCGCCGACGCCAGCGCCGCCCAGCATTGCCAGGCCCACGACCACGGATGGCCGGCCAACCCGCCGGCCGCCCAGTCATAACCGCCCAGCAACAGGGTCGCCGCCAGCGCCGGATAAAACAACGCCAGCAGCAGGTGGCGCAGCTGCTGCGGCGTGCGCGGCCGCTCCAGGCCGCCCAGCAGGCCGCCCAGGCGCAGGCCCGGCCGGATCAGGCACAGCGACGCCGCCATCAGCAAGGCCCATGGCGGCGGCATCCACGCCGCCGCGGCCATGCCTGCGGCCAATGGCCACCACCAAGCGCGACTCGGCTCGCGCGCCAGCAACTGCCAGCACAACAGGCCGTGCGGCGCGAAACTCGCCAGGGACAATGCCGCGTGCGGACCGCGCGGCCACAAGGCCACGCTGGCGACAAAGCCCAGGAACACCAGCAACTCCTCCACCCTAGGTGTGGTTCTCACGCTACCATCCTTCTCCACTGTCGTCCGGTTGACCGGATCTTGCTCCATCCCGACTCTGCGACCCTGGGCGGTTTCAGAGGCATGGCTATTATTTTTTCTGATATCTGATTAGCATTGAAAGCCAATTTTCTTCATGCAAAATTAAAACTGGCTTGAAACAAACGCATACGATAGCCGGGAATCCAGACGCCGGCTAGAGCCGGCCGCAGGCAAAGCCTTAAGCCTGCCCGGCGCACTGTTATAATCGCGACAAGCACAACCCCGCACAGAAGCCAGATCAAGTTGGATATGCTCCCGACCCTGCCGCCCGCCGGCCAGAAAACCCGATGCGGCCGCCTGCCAGACGGCCTGGACAGCCATGCCATCGCCGCGCTCGCCAAGCTGCGCCGCCCATTGCTGGTTCTCGCCGCCGACGCCCAGGCAGCCCAGCGGCTGAAAGCCGAGTTGCCGTTCTTCGCGCCCGACCTTTCCATCGCGCTGTTCCCCGATTGGGAAACGCTGCCCTACGACCATTTCTCGCCGCACGGCGACCTGGTCAGCGAACGCCTGGCCACGCTGTGGCAGATCCGCCAGCGCGAATGCCAGGTGGTGATCGCGCCGGTCAGCACCGCGCTGGGGCGGCTGGCGCCGGTAAGCTACCTGCTGGGCCGGACGTTTTTCCTGAAGACCGGCCAGCAGCTGGACGTGGAAAAACTGCGCGGCGACATGGTGTCCGCCGGCTATCAGCACGTCACCCAGGTGATGGCGCCGGGCGAGTTCTCGGTGCGCGGCAGCCTGATCGACCTCTACCCGATGGGTTCGCCGCTGCCGTACCGGATCGACCTGTTCGACGCCGAGATCGACAGCCTGAAGACTTTCGACCCCGACACCCAGCGCACGCTGTACCCGGTGCCCGAGGTGCGGCTGCTGCCGGCGCGCGAATACCCGGCGGACGAAAGCGGCGTCACCGCCTTCCGCCAGCGCTACCGCGAAAAGATGGAAGGCGATCCGAGCAGGAGCCGCGTCTACAAGGACGTGTCGCAGGGCTTGTGGCCGGCCGGCATCGAGTACTACCTGCCGCTGTTCTTCGACGAAACCGCGACGCTGTTCGACTACGTCGGCGACGACGCGCTGGTGGTGCAGCACCACGACGTGCAGGCGGCGGCGGAAACCTTCTGGCGCGACGCGCAAAGCCGCTACGAGATGGCGCGCGGCGACGTCGACCGTCCGGTGCTGGCGCCGGCCGACATCTTCCTGCGGCCGGACGAGCTGATGGCGAGGCTCAAGCCCTACTCGCGCATCGAATTCTCCGGCGACGGCGAAACCGGCGCCGCGCTGCCGGAGCTGGCGGTGGACCGCCGCGCCGACGCGCCGCTGCACAAGCTGCAAGCCTTCATCGCCTCCGGCGGCAAGCGCATCCTGCTGGCGGCGGAAAGCCTGGGCCGGCGCGAAACCATGCTGGCCTTCCTGGCCGAAAACGGCATCAAGCCGACGCCGGTAGACAGCTGGGCCGATTTCGCCGGCGGCAAGGCCGCGCTGGCGCTGGCCGTCGCCCCGCTCTACTCCGGCTTCGCGCTGGCCGATCCGGCCATCGCCGTGGTGACCGAAAGCGAGCTGTACCAGCATGTCGCCCGCGGCCACACCCGCCGCAAAGCCAGCCGCGCCGGCTCCGACGCCATGCTGCGCGACCTGGCCGAGGTCAAGGCCGGCGACCCGGTGGTGCACGAGGCGCACGGCATCGGCCGCTACGTCGGCCTGGTGACCATGGACCTGGGCGAGGGCGAGACCGAGCTGATGCAGCTGGAGTACGCCGACGGCGCCACGCTGTACGTGCCGGTGTCGCAGCTGCAGCTGATCTCCCGCTACGCCGGCGGCGCCACCGACGACATCCAGCTGCACAAGCTGGGCAACCCGGCCTGGGAAAAGGCCAAGAAGCGGGCCGCCGAGAAGGCGCGCGACACCGCGGCCGAGCTGCTGAACCTGTACGCCCAGCGCGCGGCGCGCGAGGGCCACAGCTTTACGCTGTCCCACGCCGACTACGCCGCCTTCGCCGCCGGCTTCGGCTTCGAGGAGACGCCGGACCAGGCCACCGCCATCGAGGCGGTGATCCAGGACATGTGCTCCGGCAAGCCGATGGACCGGCTGGTTTGCGGCGACGTCGGCTTCGGCAAGACCGAAGTGGCGCTGCGCGCCGCCTTCGTCGCGGTGATGGGCGGCAAGCAGGTGGCGGTGCTGGTGCCCACCACCCTATTGGCCGAGCAGCATTTCCAGAACTTCTCCGACCGCTTCGCCGACTGGCCGGTGCGCATCGCCGAACTGTCGCGCTTCCGTAGCGGCAAGGAAACCAAGCAAGCCTTGCAGGGCCTCGCCGACGGCGGCGTCGACATCGTCATCGGCACCCACAAGCTGGTGCAGCCGGACGTGGAGTTCAAGAATCTGGGCCTGGTGATCATCGACGAGGAGCACCGCTTCGGCGTGCGGCAGAAAGAGCAACTGAAGCGGCTGCGCGCGAATGTGGACGTGCTGACGCTGACGGCGACGCCCATCCCGCGCACGCTGTCGATGGCGTTGGAAGGCCTGCGCGACTTCTCCGCCATCGCCACCGCCCCCAGCCGCCGGCTGGCGGTGAAGACTTTCGTCAGCCCCCTCTCCAACGGCGTGATCCGCGAAGCGGTGCTGCGCGAGCTGAAGCGCGGCGGCCAGGTGTTCTTCCTGCACAACGAAGTCGACACCATAGAAAACATGCGGGAAAAGCTGGCCGAGCTGATCCCCGAGGCGCGCATCGGCGTCGCCCACGGCCAGCTGCGCGAGCGCGAGCTGGAACAGGTGATGCGCGACTTCCTGCAGCAGCGCTTCAATCTGCTGCTGTGCTCCACCATCATCGAAACCGGCATCGACATCCCCAACGCCAACACCATCCTGATCAACCGCGCCGACAAGTTCGGCCTGGCGCAGCTGCACCAGCTGCGCGGCCGAGTCGGCCGCAGCCATCACCAGGCCTACGCCTACCTGCTGACGCCGGACGGCATGACCCGCGACGCGCAGAAGCGGCTGGAGGCGATCCAGCTGTCCGGCGAGCTGGGCGCGGGCTTTTACCTGGCGATGCACGATCTGGAAATCCGCGGCGCCGGCGAAGTGCTGGGCGAAGGCCAATCCGGCGAAATGCAGGAAGTGGGTTTCAGCCTGTTCACCGAGATGCTGAAGCAGGCGGTGCGCGATCTGAAAAAGGGACGCGCGCCGGATCTGGACGCGCCCTTGGGCGTCACCACCGAGATCAATCTGCACAGCCCGGCGCTGCTGCCCGACGCTTACTGCCCGGACGTGCACGAGCGGCTGCTGATCTACAAGCGCCTGGCCAGCTGCGAGACCGAGGCCGAAATCGACGACATCCACGAAGAGCTGATCGACCGCTTCGGCCTGCCGCCGCAGAGCGTGAAGACGCTGATCGAAAGCCACCGCCTGCGCCTGGTGGCCAAGGAGCTGGGGGTGCAGAAGCTGGACGCCAGCGAGGTGGCGGTGCAGATCGCCTTCATCAAGAACCCGCCTATCGATCCGGTGAAGATCATCATGCTGATCCAGAGCAAGAAGAATTACCGCTTGGCCGGGCAGGACAAGCTGCGCATCGAGCAGGCGCTGCCGGAAGTGGCGCAGCGGATCGTGAAGGTGAAGGAAGTGTTGAAGGAGTTGAGCGCGTAGGCGCGCTGATCGTCCTCCTCCATGTAATAAACGGCCGACTCGATTGAGTGGGCCGTTTTCATGTAAGCCGTTTTATATTGATGCTCTTTTGGGGGAATCCGCTGCGCGGATAATAATTTAGATACCGGTTCCGCCCGGCGGACGGGTGAGGGGGCTGCGCGGCCAGCCCCCTCACAACCCCAGGCCGCCCCAACAGCGCTGCGAAACCCCGGTTTCAAATCCATTTTCAAGGAGCCGCCGAAACTAGCCGCGCGCTAACGTCGCGCGGCGTCGAACAAATCGGCGGCTTAATACCTTGAAAATGAATATGAAACCGGCTTGCGCTGATGGGGACGATGGCGCATCGAATACGTTCGACTTCCAACACTCACGCTCATTACTCGCCTTGCTTGGCTTTTCCCCACATTTACAGCCGTAGAACCAATCCGATTTGCCACACTTCCCCATCCGCGCAAGCCGGCTTGCAAGCCATCTCCGGGGTTTTAAGCTGCCGGCTGTTCGACGCGGGGCGACGGTAGCACCCCGCTAGTTCC
Source organism: Chromobacterium sp. Ag138 (assembly GCF_055181315.1). Classification (NCBI taxonomy): domain Bacteria; kingdom Pseudomonadati; phylum Pseudomonadota; class Betaproteobacteria; order Neisseriales; family Chromobacteriaceae; genus Chromobacterium; species Chromobacterium sp. Ag138. Next base: position 4,109,679 of record NZ_JBUPWA010000001.1, on the reverse strand, counting down.
GGCAGCTCCCCGGAGATGGCTTGGAAGACGGGGTTTCGCCGCGCTGTTGGGGTCGCCTAGGGGTGTCGGGGAGCTGGCGAGACAGCTCCCTGACCTGCCCGGCGGGCAGCCCCGCCATGCAAATCATCATCCGCGCAGCGGACTCCTCAAGCGCTCGACTTGGACCAACCCAAAGCAAGCCCCCCGCTCCGGGACTAGATTGGAAAGACAAGCACAACAAGGAGCCGCCATGCCGCGCCGCAACGCCGAAACGGGCGACGAGGACGACAAGCCCGTCCCGCTATACCGCCAGTACGAAACCCAGGGCACGGTGCGGCAGATATCGTTTTATCTGTCCGACGAGATCGGCGCCGCCATCCACTACACCGACCTCTTGTACACGCTGCGCACCGCCAGCAGCACCGACATCGTCTACCTGCACCTGAACACCCCCGGCGGCAATTTCGACGCCGGCCTGCAGATCATCAACAACATCACCGCCAGCCAAGCCCACGTGGTCACCATTCTGGAAGCGCGGGCGTATTCGATGGGCGCGCTGATCTTTCTCGCCGGCGACGAGCTGGTGGTGCACGACACCTGCCAGCTGATGTTCCACAACTATTCGTCGGCGCTGATCGGCAAAGGCAATGAGCAGCAGGCGCAGGTGGCCGCCAGCGGCAAGTGGTTCGAAAAAGTGATGCGCCACGTCTGCCGTCCCTTCCTCACCGACGAGGAGTTGGACCGGATTCTGAAAGGCGAGGACATCTGGCTGGACAGCGACAGCATCCGCCGCCGGCTGAACAACATCCAGAAGGGCGCGCCGGCGGTGGCGGCGCGCAAATCAACCAAAAGCGAAGCCAAGCCGGCGCAGAAATCCGGCTAGGAGGCGGCTTGCCTTGCCGGATCGCTGGCCGATACTCAGGGCATGCCGGTCCGGCCCCGTGTTGATGGGCGATTTCCCGACGACAGTCTGAGCCGCGCGGCGGCGCGCGGCCCCGCCCGCAACGGGGAGTCGCCGCTCCAAGGAATCGTCTCCCAGCCGCGGAAAGGATTGCCTCTGAAACCGCTTTTCCCTATCGCCGCGCTCTTGCTCTGCGGGCTGCTGGCCTCGCCGGCGCAGGCATCGGGCCGCGAGCTGCGGGTGGTTTTTTCCTCCGGCCGGCCGCCCTTTTCCTTCCATGACGCCAAGCTGGGCGACACCGGCATCGAGGTGGACCTGATGCGCGCGGCGCTGCAACGGCTGGGCTATTCGATGAAAACGGCGATCGTTCCCAACTCGAGGCTGCTGCTGGCTGTCGCCGGCGGCCAGGCCGACATCGCTTCGGCGGTGCACGAGCATGGTCCCGACGGCAAAGGCGTGTACTTCTCGGATGGTTTCATCGAATACCGCAATATCGCCATCGGCAAGCGCGAGCGGCGGCTGAACATCCGCTCGCAGCAGGATCTGGCAAGGCATAGCTTCGCCATCTGGCAGCACGGCTGGCGCGACCTCGGCCCCGCCTTCCAAGCCGCTTACCAGCCCGACTCGTCCGGCCGCTTCCGCCGCAATTATCACGAAACCGCCAGCCAGGAAAACCAGTGCCGGATGTTCTGGGCCGATCGCGTGGAGCTGCTGATCATCGATCGGACCGTATTCAGCTGGTTTCGCGACAAGCTGGCCAGCAGCCTGCCCACCGGCGCGGCCGTGGCCTATTACGACATCTTTCCGCAAACCACCGTTTTCCCCGCCGCCTTCCGCGACAAAGCGCTGCGCGACCGCTTCAACCAGGCGCTGCGGCAGTTGCGCCAGAGCGGCGACTATCAGCGCATCCTGGCCCGCTACCGGCTAGATGGCTGAGCCGCCCGCTCAATGCCAATGTAATTGATGGCGATTAGTTTTGTCCGTATGCTTGACCCGTCAGCCACAACCAGCCATTCAACCATGCCGCTACGCGATATCCGCATGCTGGCCCGCTACAGCGCCTGGGCCAACCGCCGCCTGTTCGACGCGCTGTCCGCGCTGCCGGAAGAGGAGTTGCTCAAACCCCGCGCCACGGTGTTCGGCAGCATCCTGTCCACCTTGAACCACAATCTGGTGGTGGATCGCATCTGGCAGGGCCATCTGCTGGCGCGGCCACATGGCTACAGCGGCCGCAACACCGCGGACACGCCCAGCCTGGCCGAACTCGCGCGGGCGCAAGCGGAGCTGGACCGCTGGTATGTCGATTACGCCGACGGCCTGGATCCGGCCGCGCATGAGGTGGTGGTCGACTTCGCCTTCGTCGACGGCGGCCGCGGCAGCATGCGGCGCGGCGACATGCTGCTGCACATCGTCAACCACAAGAACTATCACCGCGGCTTCGTCGCCGACATGCTGTACCAGGTGCCGGCCACGCCGCCGACGACCGATCTGCCGGTCTACCTGCGGGACGCGCATCGGAAAGAAGACATCGCCCGCTAGCGCTGCAGCGCCGGATCGGCCTCGCGCTCTATCTCCACCCGGTTGCGGCCCTTGCGCTTGGCCTGGTACAGCAGCAGGTCGGCCTCCAGGAACAGGCTGGCCAGGTTCTCGTGCTCCGGCGGCCTCAGGCAAGCCACGCCTATGCTGGCGCTGATCGATAATTGCAGCTCCCCCACGCGGGGCTGCAGATTGGCGATGGCCAGGCGCAGGCGATCCGCCACATTGCCAGCCACCACCCGGCTGGCTTGCGGCAGCATCACCACGAACTCCTCGCCGCCATGGCGACCCAGCACGTCGCCCTGGCGCGACTCCGCCCGCAGGCAGTCAGCCAGTTGGCGCAGCACTTCGTCGCCCGCCTGATGGCCGTAGCGGTCGTTGACCTCCTTGAAGTGGTCGAGGTCTATCAGCAATAGCGCCAACGCGTCTCCCGCGCGCTGCGCCCTGGCGAACATGGCCGTGGCCTGCTCGTGGAAGGTCCGGTGGTTGTACAGCTGGGTCAGACCATCCTGCTGCGCCTGCTGGCGGACTTGCAGCAACAGCTGCTCATAGCTGATCAGCAACACGCAGAGACTGAAGCTGTATCCGAGCCAAAACAGAGCCTGGGACGCCAACGCGTTGAACAGGATTCCGTCTTGATCGTAACGCCCTCCGACATGCCAGCCGTACCAAACCCTGGCGAGGGACACCAGGGCTTGCAGCAGCGCGAACAGTCCGGCAATCCAATGCCCTATGCCCCGGTAGGCGTACCTGAACCGCCAGAACGCCCAAACCGATAACACCCAGAACAGCATCGAGAAGCCGGCCACGACTTGCACCCTGGCCGCAAAATCGTCAGGCCCCGCCCAGTAACGATAAGCCAGCAGTTGCAGCAGCCAGAGCGCGAAACAGCCCTGCCAGCCGCTGGGCAAGCCATGCAACTGACGCGTGCAGATCACCGCTAGCGGACAGAACGCCAACAACAGGTAATTGGTCAGCTGCAACTGCTGCCAACCCGACAGCCCTAGCGGCAAAACATTGATCAGGAAACCCAGATCGCTCAGCAGGCCGGCGATGCCCAACGTAAGCAGCGCGCGCTCCCGCCGTCCACTGAACCAGGACAGCAGCAGAATCCCGGTCAGCACCAGCGAATAACCGGCATTGCTGATCAGCGTAACCTTGAAGTCAAGGATGCTGGGAGTATGTAAGGACACAATGGGCATGGAAAACGGCTTGCGGTATGGGTCAGGCGGCTGCCAGAGCGAATGTAGCCCTGCTCCGCGGACAAAACGCCGACACCATAGCAGAACTACGCTGCGCCAGTACGATCGCGTCATGTCTTTCGCATCATCGTAGCCGCGCCGCGGGCCGCCCGCAACGATCAATCAGTCTACATAATTGTCGTTACAGATATAGTTAGGTAGAATACTCTATCTTTCAGAGAAGGCACTTCGCCGGCTCTGTATCTTCAGCCACGCGTTCCCATCGGATCGCGCCAGCCACCGCTGCATGCAACATCGGGCCATTCGGCCTTTTCCGCAGGTATCAAGATGCGCTTACGCCTTTTCCTGCTGCCCTTGGCGCTATCCAACGCGCCGGCGGCGGCCCCGCTCCCTTCCTATGCTTTCGCCCTGACCCCGGAAAGCGAGAAAACGCGCCCGGACATGAGCTTGCCGCGCCGCCCGCTGCGCGCGGAAGCCAAATTGCAGCTGCCGGACTTCGATGTCCCGCCTCCGCCCAGTTGGGCGCTGGAGGAGAAGAGACGCAAACGGCCGAACCGTTTTCAGCCGCCGCCGCATATCGCGCCCAAGTTCGACGCGGAAACCATCAAGCTGATGCAGGAGCGCGCGAAGCGGTAAGGCGCCAAGCGCGAGAATCCCGCTTGTCGCTGCCCCGCCATTTAGATAGAATGCTCTACCTATTCAGGACAGCGCCTATGCGACGCTTCTGTCCAAGCCAGCCACGCGTTTTCACCGCGAAACGCGCCAGCCACACCATCCACGCAACACCAGCCGCCCCGCGCGGCCCATCCATGCAGGAATCAAGATGCGCCTACACGCCCTCCTGCTGCCATTGGCGCTTTGCAGCGCGTCCCTGGCGGCGGCACCGCTTCCCTCCTATGAATTCGCGACCCAGCACGAGCAGCCAAAGCCTCGCGTCCAGATGAAAGCGAAAGCCGCTCCGTTGAACATCGAGCCCCGCATCCGGCTGGAAAATCTGGAGCGCCCGCTTATCGAAGTCAAGCCAGCGCCTCCTTACGCGGACTCCCGCGGTTCCCCCCGTTTCGCGGACAGCTTTTCGATCAGCAAATCGCTCAGCGAATCAGGCCCGGTTCAGTTACAGCCGCGAAACAGCGGCTTTTCTCCTCATCCCGCACAGCCAGGCCTACTGCCCTCGCGGCAGCCAGGCATGGCGCCGCCCGGGGCCGATGGCAAGCAACGCTCCATCCCCATGCAGCTGCTGCCGCCATTGCCCTACCAAAGAATGCGCTGAGCGCCGCTGCCGTATCAGCGGTTGACCATGCCCATCACCTCGGAGGCGTAGCGCAGACCGCTGACCTGGCCGCCGGCGAACATCGAGCCCAGCTCGGCCAGATCGCCGGCATCCAGTTCGACCGCCAACGCGCCCAGGTTGTCGCGCAGGTTTGCCTGCTTGCGCGCGCCGGGAATGGCGACGATGTCTTGCCCCTGCGCCAGCAGCCAGGCCAGCGCCAGCTGCGCCGGGCTGCAGCCCTTGGCCGCGGCCCGCTTCCTCACCTGGTCCACCAGCTGCAGATTGCGCTGGAAGTTCTCGCTCTGGAAGCGCGGGTTGCCGCGGCGGAAGTCGTCGGCGGCGAAATCGTCCGGGCTCTTGATCGCGCCGGTCAGGAAGCCGCGTCCCAACGGGCTGTAAGCGACGAAGCCTATCCCCAGCTCGCGGCAAACGGCCAATACGCCGTCTTCCGGATCGCGCGTCCACAGCGAATATTCGCTCTGCAGCGCGTGGATGGGATGGACGGCCGCGGCGCGGCGCAGCGTGGCGGCGGACGCCTCCGACAGGCCCAGCCAGCGCACCTTGCCGGCCTTGACCAAATCGGCCATCGCGCCGACGGTTTCCTCGATGGGCACGTCGGGATCGATGCGGTGCTGATAGTAGAGATCGATATGATCGACGCCCAGCCGCTTCAGGCTGCCCTCGCAGCTGGCGCGAACGTATTCCGGGCGGCCGTTGACGCCGCGCTTGGCCAGATCGGCCGGGTCCATCACGATGCCGAACTTGGTGGCCAGCACCACCTCGCCGCGGCGGCGCGCCAGCAGTCTGGCCAGCAGCTGCTCGTTGGTGTGCGGACCGTACATGTCGGCGGTGTCGAGAAAGTTGACGCCGAGGTCCAGCGCCGCGTCCAGCGTCGCCAGCGATTCGGCATCGTCGTGCGGGCCATAGAAAGCGCTCATGCCCATGCAACCCAGACCCAGCGCCGAAACCTGCGGGCCGTCCCGGCCCAGTGTGCGTTTTTGCATCGCCATCGCTCCTGATGTGGAAAGTGACGTCAGCATAGGAGATGGCGATAAGCCGATAAATGGCCCAAAATGACAATCATTATTTAGCCAGGCTTCACAATGTCGCGAATTCCACATGATGCGCTGCAGGCTTTCCGCGCGATCGCCCGCCATCGCAGCTTCACCCGCGCTGGCGCGGAGCTGGGCATCAGCGCCTCCGCGCTGAGCCAGAGCCTGCGCCAACTGGAAGAGGCGCTGGGCGTGCCGCTGCTGACTCGCACCACGCGCCAGGTGGCGCCGACCGAGGCCGGCGAGGCGCTGCTGGCGCGGCTATCGCCGGCGCTGGACGAAATCGCCGAGGCGCTGGAGGAAACCCGGCAGAGCCGCGGCCAGCCGGTTGGCCAGCTGCGCGTCACCCTGCCCCACACCGCCGCCCAGCTGCTGTTCTATCCGGCGCTGGCCGATTTCGCCGTCCGCCACCCCAAGCTGCGGCTGGAACTGGACGTCAACAACGGCCTGGTCGACATCGTCGCCCAGCGCTTCGACGCCGGCGTCCGCTTCGGCGAGGCATTGCAAGCCGGCATGCAGGCGCTGCCGGTCAGCCGGCCGCTGCGCTTCGTCATCGCCGCTTCGCCTGACTATCTGCGCCGCCGCGGCGCGCCCAAAGCGCCCCAGGACCTTCTCGGCCACGACTGCTTGGGCTATCGCTTCGGCGGCGGCGGGCAATACCGCTGGCAGTTCGCCGCCGGCGGCCAGCCGCTGCAATTGGCGGTCGATGGCCCGCTGATCGCCAACGACAATATGGCGCTGCTGCACGCGGCGCTGGGGGGCGCCGGCCTGGCCTACCTGGCCGAGCCGCTGATCGCGCCCTGGATAGCCGAAGGCAAACTCGCCTTGGTGCTGGACGATCACATGCCGCCGGCCGAAGCGCTGTACCTGTACTACCCGCACCGGCCGCGGCAGCAGGCCAAGCTCAGGGCGCTGATCGCCTTCCTGCGCGAACGCGCCGGCCTGCCGCAGGCGTAAAAAAACCCGCCTGGCGGCGGGTGGATCGACATGAGCGGCGCGGGCTCAGCGCGATTGCTGCGCCAGACGCCAGGCGGCGTCCTGCTTGTGGTAGCCCAGCAGGTAGTACACCGCCACCAGGAACGCCAGCCAGCCGGGGCCGACGATCAGCGCGACGCGGGTGTCCGGGAAATAAGCCATCAAGCCTATCACCAGCGCCAGGAAACCCAGCGTCAGGTAGGAACCATACGGCCACAGCGGCATGCGGTGGCTGATGGTCGCCAGCTGCTCGGCCGACAACGAACGGCGGAAGCGCAGCTGCGCCAGCAGGATGATCAGCCAGGTCCACACCGCGCCGAAGGTGGAGATGGCGGTCAACCAGGTGAAAACCTCCTTCGGCGCCAGGTAGTTCAGCAGCACGCCCAGCAGCAGCGCGGCGATGGACAGCAGCAGCGCCGGCAGCGGCACGCCGCTTTTCGAGACCTTGGCGAACAAGGGCAGCGCCTGCTTCTGCTCGGCCAGGTTGAACAGCATGCGGCCGGTGCTGTAGATGCCGCTGTTGCACGAGGACAGCGCGGCGGTCAACACCACGAAGTTGATGATGCCGGCCGCGGCCGGGATGCCCAGGCTCTCGAAAGTCATCACAAAGGGGCTGCCGCGGGTGCCCAGCTCGTTCCACGGGTAGATGGACAGAATCACGAACAGCGCGCCGATGTAGAAGATCAGGATGCGCCAGAACACCGAATCCACCGCCCGCGCCAACGCCTTTTTCGGGTTCTTGGCTTCGCCGGCGGTCAGGCCCAGCATTTCCACGCCCAGGTAGGCGAACATCACCATCTGCAAGGACATCAGCACGCCGGAGAAACCATGGGGCATGAAGCCGCCGTGCGCCCACAAATTGGAGATGCCGGTGGCGACGCCGTGGTTGCCGAAGCCGAAGATGATCATCGCGAAGCCGCCGACGATCATCAGCACGATGGTGACGATCTTGATCAGCGCGAACCAGAATTCGAACTCGCCGTAAGCCTTCACCGCGATCAGGTTGACGCCGCCCATCGCCAGCATCGCCGCCAGCACCCAATACCAGGACGGCACGTCCGGGAACCAGATGCCCATGTAGACCCCGACGGCGGTGATCTCCGCCATGCAGGTCACCAGCCACAGGAACCAGTAGTTCCAGCCGGTGAGGTAGCCGGCCAAGGGGCCGAGGTAATCCTGCGCATAGCGGCTGAACGAGCCGGCCACCGGATTGTGGATGGCCATTTCGCCCAGCGCGCGCATGATCATGAAAATGGCGAGGCCGCCGATGCCGTAGGCCAGCATGATGGCCGGGCCGGCCATCTTGATCGCGGTGGCGGACCCGAGGAACAGGCCGACGCCTATCGTCGCGCCCAGCGCCATCAGGTTGATATGCCTCTCCTCCAGCCCGCGGTGCAGGGTCTGTTGTTCTCCTGGCATGCAATGCTCCTTGTGTAAGCGTGAAAAGCCCGGCTGTCGTTTTGTCGCCGCGGACAGAGCGCCTGGTCCTGCGTTGGCCGTGCCCAGGGCACAGCTGCGCTCAGGTTTTCTGTTGCGGCTTATTTTTTGCCGGTCAGTGACAAACCATTTTACATATATTCATATCGATATGAATAATCGAGCACATTAAAACCTTGATTCAACATTTTCAAGCACACAAAAAGCCAAGCAATCCATCCATCGCGTCAAGATGAATGACGCGCGTCCGATGCCGCGGACGCAAAAAAGCCCGGACTCTCATCCGGGCTTCGATCAATATCCGGCTACAAGCCGCTTCAGACCTTGGCTTTGGACTTGCCCTTGGCCGGCTTGTCCTCGACCACGGCCTCCTCCCGCTCCCAGGCTTCCTTGTACGGGCGGCCGTAGTAGCTGTCCAGCAGCAGCTGCTTCAGCTCGCTGATCAGAGGGTAGCGCGGGTTGGCGCCGGTGCACTGGTCGTCGAAGGCGGCTTCGGCCACCTCGTCCAGCTTGGCCAGGAAGTCGGACTCGGCCACGCCCGCTGCCTGGATCGACGCCGGAATGCCCAGCGTCTTCTTCAGCTCGTCCACCCACTCGATCAGCTTTTCGACGCGCTGGTGGTCGCGGCTGGCCTCCAGGCCCAGATGGCGGGCGATCTCGGCGTAGCGCGCCACGCTCTTGGGCCGATCGTACTGGCTGAAGGCGGTCTGCTTGGTCGGCACGTCGGCGGCGTTGTAGCGGATCACGTTGCTGATCAGCAGCGCGTTGGCCAGGCCGTGCGCCAGGCCGAACTCGGCGCCGATCTTGTGCGCCATCGAGTGGCAGACGCCGAGGAAGGCGTTGGCGAAGGCGATGCCGGCGATGGTGGCGGCGTTGTGCACCTGTTCGCGCGCTTTCGGGTCCTTGGCGCCGTTCAGGTAGGACGACGGCAGGTATTCCTTCAACAGCTTCAGCGCTTGCAGCGCCTGCGGGTCGGAATACTCGTTGGCCATCACCGAGACATAGGCTTCCAGCGCGTGGGTCACCGCGTCGATGCCGCCGAAGGCGGTCAGCGACTTGGGCATGTTCATCACCAGATTGGCATCGACGATGGCCATGTTCGGCGTCAGCTCGTAGTCGGCGATCGGGTATTTCACGCCGGTGGTCTCATCGGTGACCACCGCGAACGGGGTGACTTCCGAGCCGGTGCCGGAGGTGGTGGGCACCGCCACCATCATCGCCTTCTGCCCCAGTTTCGGGAACTGGTAAATGCGCTTGCGGATGTCCATGAAGCGCAACGCCAGATCGGCGAAGTGCGCTTCCGGATGCTCGTACATCACCCACATGATCTTGGCCGCGTCCATCGGCGAGCCGCCGCCGATGGCCATGATCACGTCCGGCTTGAAGGCATGGGCCAGGTCGGCGCCCTTGCGCACCACGGCCAGCGTCGGATCGGCCGGCACCTCGAAGAAGGTCTCCACTTCCAGGCCCATCTTCTTCAGCAGCCGGATCGGCTCGTCGACGAAGCCGTTCTCGAACAGATACTGGCCGGTGACGATCAGGCAGCGTTTCTTGCCCGCCAGGTCTTCCAGCGCCACCGGCAGGCAGCCGCGGCGGAAGTAGATGGACTTCGGCAGCTTGTGCCACAGCATGTTCTCAGCCCTCTTGGCGACGGTTTTCTTGTTGATCAGGTGCTTGGGACCGACGTTCTCCGAGATGGAGTTGCCGCCCCAGGAGCCGCAGCCCAGCGTCAGCGACGGCGCCAGGCTGAAGTTGTACAAATCGCCGATGCCGCCTTGCGACGACGGGGTGTTGATCAGGATGCGGGCGGTCTTCATCTTGTCGCCGAAGTAGCGCACGCGCTCTTCCTGCAGGTCCTGGTCGGTGTACAGCGCCGAGGTGTGGCCGATGCCGCCCATGACCACCAGCGCGGCGGCCTTGTCGCAGGCGTCGAGGAAGTCCTTGGCGCGGTACATGGCCAGCGTGGGCGACAGTTTTTCGTGGGCGAAGGCTTCCTTCTCCGATACTTCCGTCACCTCGCCGATCAGCACCTTGGTGGTCAGCGGCACGGCGATGCCGGCCATGGCAGCGATCTTGGCCGCGCTCTGGCCGACGATGGCGGCGTTCAGGCTGCCATCCTGCAGGATCACCTTGCGCACCGCCTCGGCTTCGCTCTTGGACAGGATGTAGCCGCCGTGCTTGGAGAAGCGCTCGCGCACCGCGTCGTAGATTTCGTCGACGATGATCACCGACTGCTCGGACGCGCACACCACGCCGTTGTCGAAAGTCTTGGACATCAGGATGGAGGCCACCGCGCGCTTGATGTCGGCGGTTTCGTCTATCACCGCCGGAGTGTTGCCGGCACCGACGCCGATGGCGGGCTTGCCGGAGGAGTAGGCGGCCTTGACCATGCCCGGGCCGCCGGTGGCCAGGATCAGGTTGACGTCGGGGTGGTGCATCAGCTGGTTGGACAGCGCGACCGACGGCTCGTCGATCCAGCCTATGATGTCCTGCGGCGCGCCGGCGGCGACGGCGGCTTCCAGCACCAGCCTGGCGGCTTCGCAAGTGGAGCGGCGCGCGCGCGGGTGCGGCGAGAAGATGATGCCGTTGCGGGTTTTCAGCGAGATCAGCGCCTTGAAGATGGCGGTGGAGGTCGGGTTGGTGGTGGGGACGATGCCGCACAGCACGCCGATGGGCTCGGCGATGGTGATGGTGCCGAAGGTGTCGTCCTCGGACAGCACGCCGCAGGTCTTCTCGTCCTTGTACTTGTTGTAGATGTACTCGGAGGCGAAGTGGTTCTTGATCACCTTGTCCTCCATCACCCCCATGCCGGTTTCGGAAACGGCCATCCGCGCCAGCGGGATGCGGGCGTCGGCGGCGGCCAGCGCCGCGCTACGGAAGATGTGGTCCACCTGCTCCTGCGTGAACTGCGCGAACGCCGCCTGCGCCTTCTTGACGCGGGCCACCAGGGCGTCGAGTTCGATCTGATTGCTGACTGCCATTTTGTCTCTCCAAGAACCAAATGAAATTGCCGAGCGCTTGATTTTCGTTTTTGCTGTTAAATTTTCGAATTCGAAAAAATATCAACCCAAAAACCATCCGCCACCGCCGCGCGATGACGACGCCATCCAACCCTTTGTAGCGGAGCCATTACATCCGAAACGCGATACCCTGATGAAATTCAGTGGGTTCATCGCGCGTCGCCGCTGGCTCGCTTGATTCACGACTATCCTAATCCGTTTTCGGATATTCGTTTTTGCGCATGGCCAAACAATTTCCGCTTTTCCCGCAAAAAGAGCGCCGCTTGGGCGCTCTTTGGATGGTCCCGGAACAGACCGTTGTAACAGGCACGCTACCGGAGCGGACTCAACGCCCCATGAAACCGTAGTGGAAGTAGCGGCCACTGCGAGTCAGCTCGCGGATGCGCGCCGGATCGGTCTCGCCGTTGATGTTGGTGATCACCAGCTTGCCGCGGCCCTGCTTCAGATCGTTGTTGAAGTCGTAATAGCCGCCCAGCACCGCCAGCCTGCCCGCCTCCACCTCGCCGGAGAACTTCAGGATGGCGCCCTCCACCTGGTTATTGATGTTGATCAACGCGCCGTTGGTGGCGTCGATGCCCTTGGGAATCTCGATATTGTCCAGCTCCTTCTGCACCGCCGGCCCCAGATTGCTGTAATCGCCGGCCGCCGCCTTGATCGCGCCGCAGCCGGTGTGGCTGACGAACATCAGCAGCGGGGTGTGCAGGTCGCGCACGCCGTATTCTATCGATCCCTCGGAGCTGGCCAGCTGGTTGCCCAGATTGCTGATCACGAACAGGTCGGCGTCGGCCTCCCCGCCCAGCATGCCCACATTGCCGCCGGGACTGGAACAGGCGACCACCGTCGCCCTGGGCGCGGCGCGCCCTCCCAGCTTGGCCAGATAGCCCGGCGAATGCTTGGCGATATAAGCGCTGTTGGCCTTGAGGATGCTGCCGACCACGCCCTTGACCTGGCCGGCTTCGCCGGCCGCCTTCTCGACGTGCTTGGCCGGGCGGCGCGGCTTCACCCGATGCGCGGCCCGCGGCTTGCCGCCCGGCGCCCGCACTTCCGGGCTGGGCTGGCTCAGATCGCGCGCCGGCGGCTTGGCCATCGGCACGCCGGGCTCCATTTTCTCCGGAGCGGCCTTGGCCGGCTCCGCCTTCTTCCCGCCTTCCGCCGCCGGCTTGGCGGCTTCCAGCTGCTTGCCTTCCGCAGGCTTACCTTCCGGCTTGCCTTCCGCCGGCTTCGCCTCGGCAGCCGGTTTCGCGGCCGGCGCGGCGCCATGCTCCGCGGCCTGCGGAGGCTTGTTCAGCTTCAGCGGCAGCTTGATCACCTGCTGCACCTGGTTGCCGGACGCGTCGTCGGCCCAGGCCGACTGCAGGCTCAGCAGCAACGGCAACATCATGCAAGATCCGATCAGCCGTGGGCTCATGCTCGATTCCTTACGTCATTCACAATCATTTCTATTCTGCATCATCGACCATGGCGGGGAAAGCCGCCAGCCGCCTTTCACGCCTGCCGCCGCTGGCTCAGCCACACGCCGGCGAAGACCAGCGCCCCGGCCGCGCCCTGCCAGGCCTGCAATTTCTCGTCCAGCAACAGCCAGGCCATGGCCACGGTGAACACCGGTATCAGATTGTTGAAGGCGCCGGCGCGCGCCACCGGAATCCGCGACACCGCCCAAGTGTAGAGCCCGTAAGCGCCCAGCGTGATCGCCGCGCCCAGGTACAGCACCCACAGGCTGGGGAGCAGCAGCAGCGTTTCCGGCCAGACGCCCCAAGGCGTCAGCATCGCCAGGCCGAACCAGGCGCAGCCGGCCAGGGTCTGGACCCCGGTCAGCGCCAGCGGCGAATAACGGACCGACAAGCGCTTGGCGATCAGCACATAGCCGCTGGCGCAAATCATCGCGCAAAACTCCAGCGCATTGCCCAGCAGCGGATCCGGCGCGCCCGGACCGGCCTGGCTGTCCATGCTCAGCCAGATCACCCCGGCGAAAGACAGCGCGATGCCCAGCCACACCTGGCGCGGCTGGCGCTCATGCAGGAACAGGGCGGCGCCTGCCGCCATCATCATCGGCAGCGTGGCGGTGATCACGCCGGCCTGCGAGGCGCTGGTATGCATCAGCGCGTTGGCCTCGAACAGAAAGTACAGGCAGGGCTCGCACAGGCCCATCGCCAGCAGCCACGGCCAGTCGCCCTTGCGGTAATGCCAGGCGATGCGGCCGCCCAGCGCCAGCGGCAGCAGGCACAGCGTGGCGATGGCCATGCGCGCGAACAGCACCGCCAGCGGAGGGTAGAACTGGAACACGTATTTCAGAACGATGAAGGCGCTGGACCACAGAAACATGGCCAGCGTCAGGGCGAGATAAGGCAATGCGGCTCCTCTGCGGTTTCACAGGCCGTCTGCGCGGCCCTGTCGAAGAGGCATTGTTTCAGAATATGATGACGACTGTCTAACCTCCGTCCGCCCGCATCAGCAGCGTCGCGCCGGTGCCAGACTCAGCGCGCGCCAGCCTACCGATCCGCTGGCGAAGCCGGCCACCGGCCGCGCAAGCAACAGGCCGGTCACCGCGCCGCCCTGCGCGGCGCCAACCATCCTCCCCTCTCCTCGGGCATAGACATTAGCCACGCTCAATGCCGAGCTAGCTGCCGGCATGCCGACCGGCCAACGGCCGAGTCCCACTCGCGCCGTTTCCAGCCCCGCCTCTAGCGCCTCCATGCGGTCTGTCTCATGCTCGCGCCTGGCACAACTGATCTTGCAGGCCCCAACGGTCGGCTTGTATCCAGTATTCGACGATCTTGCCGCCCTCCACCCGGTAGCAGGCGCTGTCGATCAGCACCACCGGCGCGCCGCTGGGCGGATAGCCGTCCATCTCCGCCAGATGATGGCCGAACTGGGTCCAGCGCGCGTAGGCGTGGTCGCCGTCGACCAGCAGTTCGTCCACTCGCAGCTGGAAATCGCCGAACAGGCGCTGGAAATCGCGCACATGCTCGGCGTAATTGGCCGGACTGCGCGCCAGCGTGCGCGGATTTTCCGACTCCAGTTGGTGCGCGGCCACGCTGGCGGCCAGATACTGGCCCGCCGCGTCCGGATTGCGTCCAGAACGCACCTCATGCAGAAAACCCTGCACCACCCTCCTGGTTTCTTCACTGCTCATCGCCTTCCTCCCATGTGGTTGCGGATGCGCTCCAGCGCCTCCATCTCGTCGCGGCATACCTGCCTGGCATGTATCGCCATGCCCTGCTGCCACCAGTCCATCCAATGCCTGAGCGCGATCAGAAGCTTGTTCATCGCCGCCTCCATTGTTCAATCAAAAATCATGAATTGCATGCTACATGGGCAATACACATTGAAAAACCACGCTTCACATGACACACTGTTCATTAAATGAGAACAGATCACTTACCCGACTCCCAAGCGCTGCTCGCCTTCGACGCGCTGGTCCGCCGCGGCAGCTTCACCGCCGCCGCCGAAGAGCTGGACTGCACCAAGAGCCGGGTCAGCCAGTTGGTGAAAGCGCTGGAGAAACAGTTCGGCACCGTGCTGGTGCTGCGCAACACCCGCCGCGTGGCGCTGACCGAAGCCGGCCAGCGGCTGGCCGTGCACGCCCGCGAGCTGCGTTGCCTGCTGGAACGGGCCCGGATAGACATCAATGAAGCTGACGGCGAGGTCAGCGGTCCGCTGGTGATCAGCTCCATCACCTCCTTCGCCCAATACCTGCTGGCGCCCATCCTGGCCGAACTGGCGGTGCTGCATCCCGGCCTGCAACTGAAGCTGCAGGTGGAAAACCGGCTGCAGGACCCGATCTCCGAGGGGCTGGATTTCTGCATCCGCACCCGCAACGTCCACGATGACGCGCTGGTAGCCAAGCCGCTGGGCCTGGTGCGCGAGTGGGCGTTCGCCTCGCCCGACTACCTGGCCAAGGCGCCCCGGCTCGAGACCCCCGACGACCTGCCGCTGCACCGCATCCTGCTGGACACCAGCCGCCCCAAGCTGCGCGACACCCCGGAGTGGCTGCTGGAAAAGGATGGCCAGCAGAAGCAGGTGCGGGTGCAGCCGGTACTCAGCAGCCACCAGTACGCGCCGCTGCTGTCCGCCGCCATCGCCGGCAGCGGCGTCGCGCTGCTGCCGGCCTACGTCGCCAGCGAGCACCTGAAAAGCGGACGCCTGGCGCCGGTGCTGCCGGGCTGGAGCCACGACTGCTGGCCGGTCTACCTGGTCTACCCCTATCGCCACCCGCTGCCGCGCAAATACGAGGCCTTCATCCAGCACGTGGTGCCGCGGATGCGCGCGTTGCTGGAAGCCGGCATTGATCCAGGCCAAAGCGGCATTCGGCCGCCATCGCCAGAATGAGCGCCATTCGCGCCGGCGCCGCGCCGGCCTAAGAGCCTGTTCAAAGTCACGCGAACTCGCGCGAGACAAGGCGAAAACGGTTGAAGAAGCGGAATGCACATGCGGCACATGAGCATTCTGAAGACGTTTTCTACGCCGTATCGCCTACGCGCGGCAGCCTTTGAACAGGCTCTAAATCAGGAGAATGCAATGGAACATCGCGACATCGTCATCGTCGGCGGGGGCATGGTGGGCAGCGCGCTAGGCGCCGCGTTGAGCGGACAGGGATTGTCGGTCTGCGTGCTGGAAAGAGAGGCCCCCGCGCCGTTCGCGCCGGAACAGGCGCCCGATCTGCGGGTGTCGGCGATCAGCCCGGCCTCCGCCGCCTTTCTGCAGTCCATAGGCGCCTGGGACCAGGCGCTGGCGATGCGCGCCGCGCCCTACCGCCGGATGCAGGTATGGGAAGGCGACGAGGCCGCCGGCACGCTGTTCGACGCCGCCGAGGCCGGCGTGGCTGAACTGGGCCACATCGTGGAAAACCGCGTGGTGCAACTGGCCGCCACCGCGGCGCTGAAGGACAAGGGCGACATCGACTATCGCTGTCCGGCCGTCGTGTCGGACATCGCCTACCGCCCGCAAGCCTCCCAGCTGACGCTGTCCGATGGCGGCCGGATTCAGGCCCGCTTGCTGATCGCCGCCGACGGCGCCCGCTCCCAGGTGCGCGACGCCGCCGGCATCGGCGTCACCGGCTGGGATTACCCGATGCACGCGCTGGCGCTGACCTGCCGGATGGAGGGCGGCCAGCAGGACATCACCTGGCAACGCTTCACGCCCGACGGCCCGCAGGCCTTCCTGCCGCTATGCGGCGACGCCGCCTCCCTGGTGTGGTACCACCGGCCGGAAGAGGTGAAGCGCTTGCTGGCGCTGGGCGACGACGAACTGATCGCCGCGGTCAGCCAGGCTTTTCCGCGCAAGCTGCCCGGCATCCGGGAATTGACGGCGCGCGGCAGCTTCGGCCTGACCCGGCGCCATGCCCAATGCTATGTCAAGGACGGCGTGGCGCTGGCCGGCGACGCCGCCCACACCATCCACCCGCTGGCCGGCCAGGGCGTCAACCTGGGCTTCCAGGATGCCGCCGCGCTGGCCCGGACGATTCTGGACGCCCGCGCCAAGGGAGAGGACTGGGCGGGCGGAAAGACGCTGGCGCGCTACCAGCGCGCGCGCAAGCCCGCCAATCTGGCGATGCAGGCCGGCATGGACGCGTTCTGCTACGGCTTTTCCAACGACATCGGCCCGCTACGCCTGCTGCGCGGCCTGGGGCTCAGGCTGGCGGACAAGGCCGGCCCGCTCAAGCGCGAGGCGATCCGCTACGCGCTGGGGCTGCGCGCCTGATCGCTTTTCCCATTCATGCTAGGATCGGGAGAATTTTTCCCCTTCCGGCATGTTCATGAACCCATTTAACATTCGCGCCGCCATCGGCCTGCTGCAAGGGATCGCGCTTTACGCGCTGTACCGCGCGTCGGACCATGGCGGCTGGCTGTCCCTCCACCCGCTGCTGTTCTCGCCGCTGCTGCTCGCCGCCGCGTCGCTGCCCCTGCTGTGCCAGACCGGACTCGGCGCGCTGCGCCCCTCCCGGCTGGCGGCCTGGCTGGCGGGACTGGCCCTGGCCGTCGCCGCCATCGGCGCGCACGACCGCTGGCGCGCCGGGCTGGAGCACGCCGTGCGCGCGGACCTGATGCCGGGCGCGCTGGCGATGCTGGGCGTCTCCTTGCTGCTGTTCATCGCCTGGCCGCTGATCCTGGCCGGCGAAAGCGAGCGGCGCTGGCGGGCGTCCTATCCCGCCTATTTCGACACCGCCTGGAAGCTTGGCCTGCAGCTGATGTTCTCCGGCCTGTTCGTCGGCGTGTTCTGGCTGATCCTGAATCTGGGCGCCGAGCTGTTCGCCCTGGTGGGCATAGACGGCTTGCGCCGGCTGATAGGCGAAGCCGAGTTCGCGATACCGGCCAGCACGCTGGCGCTGTCGGCCGGCCTGCATCTGAGCGATGCGCGTCCCGGCATCATCCAGGGGCTGCGCTCGCTGCTGCTGACCTTGCTGTCCTGGCTGCTGCCCCTGCTGGTCCTGTTGGTCGGCGCCTTTCTCGCGCTGCTGCCCTTCACCGGGCTGGACAGCCTGTGGAAGACCGGCCATGCCTCCGCGCTGCTGCTGGGCGCGAGCGGGCTGCTGATCTTTCTGCTGAACACCGCCTACCAGGACGGCCGCGAGCAGCCCGGCCGCGTGATCCGGCTCAGCCTGCGCGCCGCCTGCCTGCTGCTCGCGCCGCTGCAGGCGCTGGCCGCCTACGCGCTGGCGCTGCGCGTCGGCCAGTACGGCTGGTCGCCGGACCGGGTGTTCGCCACCTGCCTCGTCATCCTCGGCGCCTGCTACGCCGCCGGTTACGGCTGGGCGGCCTTGCGGCGGCGGCCCGGGCTCGCCGGCGTGGCCTGCGCCAATATCGGCGCCGCCTGGCTGTCGCTCGCCCTGCTCGCCGCCGTGCTGACGCCGCTGGCCGATCCGGCGCGGATCTCGGTGTCCAGCCAGCTGTCCCGGCTGCAGGCCGGCCGCGTGGCCGCCGAGCGCTTCGATTTCGATTTCCTGCGCTACCGCGGGCTGCGCTATGGCCATGCCGCCCTGCAGCGGCTGAAGGATGATCCCGGCGTCGACGGCGCCGTCCGCCGCAAGGCCGGCGAGGCGCTCAGCGAGGACAAGCCCCAGCCCAAGTCCCCGGCCCAGGCCATCCGCCCGCGCGGCCCGGAGCCGCTGCCGGCCGGCTTCCTGGCCCAGGACTGGAAGCAAGCCGCCAAGCGGACCGGCGAACTGCCGTCCTGCCTGCTGGACGGCCGCAATGAGTGCGACGCCTATGCCGGCGACTACAGCGGCGGCGGCAAGCCGGAAGTGCTGCTGGCGGAAAAGCTTGCCGCCCGCTTGTCGCTGTTCCAGCGCAACGCCCAGGGCCTGTGGACGCTCGCCGCCACCTACGACCTGCCCGCCGCCTGCCCGGCGCCGCTGGAAGCGCTGGCGGCGGGACAGGCGCGAGCCGTTCCCCCGCGGCTGCCCGACCTGGACGCCGGCGGGCTGCGGCTGCGGCCGCGCTATCCCTACGTCCCGCAGGGATGCCCGGTCGCGGAAAAATAAGCGGAGCGCGCCGCCCCGCGCGCAGAAATCGAAATAAACGGACGGAATCCGATCGTCAAGACGGCCCGCCTCCCGATACCATGCAAGCATAGGCGGCCGATCCCTCTCCGGGTCCGGCCGCCCCTCAGTCCCACCGCAATGGAGCCGCGCCATGTCTTTCATCGACGATCACGACCACTCCGCCTGCCAGCGCCCGCTCGACCGCGTCCGCTCCTTCGACGCCGCCGCCTTCGAAAAAGCGGTGGCCGACATGCTGACCGCCAGCGGCATCGCCATCGACCCCATCCACACCGGCAAGACCGCCCAGCGCGTGCGCGAGCTGTGGCAAAAGCGCCTGCTGGACGGCTACGACACCGTCCCCGCCGAGGCGCTGGGCAGCGGCTTCGCCGACGATCGCCGCGACATGGTGGTGATACGCAGCCTGGCGGTCCACGGCATGTGCCCGCACCACCTGCTGCCCTTCCGCGGCGTCGCCCACGTCGCCTATCTGCCCGGCGGCCGGCTGCACGGCTTCGGCCGCATCGCGCGGATGGTGGACGCCATCAGCCACCGCTACACCTACCAGGAATGGATCACCCACGAGATCTCGCGCACCCTGGTCGAGCATGGCGGGGCGCGCGGCGCCGCCTGCCTGATCGAGGCCGAGCAGCTATGCCTGTTGATGGGGGAAAACCGGCGCGGCGACGAGCGGGTGATCACCCAGTGCTACGCCGGCGATTTCGAAACCGACGCCAACGCCCGCAACGAATTCCTGCGCGCGATCGAGCGCTGAACGGCGGGCATGAAAAAGGCCGCTGCCCGGAGGGGGAGCGGCCTTGATGTCTTTCGCGCCTAATCCAGCAAGCCGCCGGATTCGGACTTCGGCGAGCGCCTGAGCAGGCCTTCCACCACGGTTTGCGGATCGTGGCCCTGATACAGCAGGCCGCACACCGCGGCGGTGATCGGCATGTCCACCTGCAAGCGCTCGGCCATGGTCAGCACCTCGCGCGCGGTGGCCACGCCCTCGGCCACGTGGCCCAGTTCGTCCAGCACCTGCTGCAACGGCTTGCCCTCGGCCAGCTTCAGGCCCACCTGGCGGTTGCGCGACAGCGCGCCGGTGCAGGTGAGGATCAGATCGCCCATGCCGGACAGGCCCATCATGGTCTGCGGGCTGGCGCCGAGCGCCATCGCGAGCCGGGTGATCTCGGCCAGCCCGCGGGTGATCAGCGCCGCGCGCGCGTTCAAGCCGAAATCCAGCCCGTCGGCGACGCCGGTGGCGATCGCCATCACGTTCTTCACCGCCCCGCCCACCTCGACGCCGACGAGGTCGTCGTTGGCGTACAGGCGCAGCAGCGGGCTGTGCAGCTCGCGCGCCACGCTGGCGGCGAACTCGGCGTGGTCGGAGGCGATGGCCGCCGCCGCCGGCAGGCCCTGCGCCACTTCGCGGGCGAAGCTGGGGCCGGACAAGGCGCCGTAAAGGTGCTCGGCCGGCAGCTCCTCCTCCGCCACCTGGTGCGGCAGCAGGCTGGAGCCGGCCTCGAAGCCCTTGCACGCCCACAGGATGGGCGGCGGCGGCGCGTCCAGCGCCATCAGAGACTTCAGCGTGGGCCGCAGCCCGGCCATCGGCGTGACGATCAGCGCCAGCTCCGCGTCGCGCGTAGCGGCCGCGAGATCCGACGACAGCGTCAACGGCTCCGGAAACGGGCAGTCGGGCAGGTAACGCTGGTTGACCCGCTCCGCGTCCATCCGCCGGATCTGTTCAGCGTCGCGCGCCCACAAGGTCACCTGGTGGTGACGGGCAAAAGCTATCGCCAGCGCGCTGCCCCATGCGCCGGCGCCGAGTATCGCCAGTTTCATCCGCGGTCCTTACAAGCCCCAGAGATCGGTAATACGAGCATAGCCGACGCTGCCGTCGCGGTGGCGCACTTTGGCCCAGCCGTTCTGCGGGGCCTCCTGCAGCTCCAGCACGCCGTCCTTGGGCACCGTGAACAGCAGCTTGCCGTCCTCCGCGCCCCGGTCGCGCACGCCGGCCTGGGCCGACACCACCAGCAGCCAGCGCTGCTTGGACAGCGCCGCGGCCGGAATCCAGGCGATGCCGCCGGTGGCGTCGCGCACGCGCGACCACTCCTTCTGGCTTTGCAGCACCTCGACCGGATAATAGCGGCTGACCGCGAACAGCTTTTTCGCGCTCAGCGAAGGCGCCTCGTACAGTGCGACGCCGGTTTCCTTGACCGAACGGAATTCCAGGGCGTGGACGGACGGGGCCGCCAACGCGGACGCCAGCAACAGCGGCAGAACGAGACGCTTCATGGCGGGCCTCAGGCGTTGCCGGCTTCGGCTTGCTGCGCGCGCTGCTGCATGTACAGCGCTTCGAAGTTGATCGGGGCCAGCAGCACCGGCGGGAAGCCGGCGCGGTTCACCACGCTGGACACGGTCTCGCGGGCGTAAGGGAACAGGATGTTCGGGCAGGCGACGCCGAGGATCGGATCCAGGTCTTCGCCCGGGATGTTGCGGATCTGGAAGATGCCGGCCTGGGCCACTTCGCACAGGAACAGGGTCTTTTCCGGCAGCTTGGCGGTCACGGTGACGGTCAGGGTCACTTCGAAGTAGCCGTCGTCCAGCTGTTGGCCGGCGCTGGCCAGCTGCATGTCGATTTCCGGCTGAGCCTGTTCCAGAAACACCTGCGGCGCGTTCGGCACCTCCAGCGAGATGTCCTTCACGTAGATTTTTTCGATGGAAAACGCCGGTTGCAGCTCTTGTTGTTCGCTCATGTTCTTTCTCGCAAAAACCGTCTCATGACGGCAGAATTTTATGGATACGCCGGCGGGCATCATCGCACGAAAGCCGCGCGGCGGCCAATCGCGGCAAAGCCCCGCCGCTCAGTCCGCCAGCAGCGGGTCCAGCTTGCCGGAATGATTCAGCGCCACCAGCTCGTCGCAGCCGCCGACATGGGTCTCGCCGATGAAGATCTGCGGCACGGTGCGGCGGCCGGTCAGCGCCATCATCTTGTCGCGCGCGTCCGGATCGAGGTCGATGCGGATCTCGGTGATGCCGCTGACGCCCTTGCTGGCCAAGAGTTGCTTGGCGCGCACGCAGTAGGGGCAGACAGCGGTGGTGTACATGGTTACCGGTTTCATGGTTCTCGCCTGAAAATTCGATCGCCGACGATTATAGCCGGGTTCGCGGCTCAGCGCCTTGCGCTGGATCGCATCGTTTCGGTATTGAAGCCGCGCGCCAGATCGGCCACCACCGCGTCCAGCGCCTTGCCCGACTCCATCGCCCGCGGGCCGTTGACGATGGCGACGATGGCCAGCCGCCTGCCGTCGGCCGCCTGCCAGTAGCCGGCCAGCGCCTTGACGTCGTTCAGCGTGCCGGTCTTCATCCGCAGCCGCGGCCCCAAGTCGGCGAAACGCTTCTTCAGCGTGCCGTCGGTGGCGGCGATCGGCAGGCTGGCGATGAACTCGCCGGCGTACGGGCCGCGCGCGGCGTCCAGCAGCACCTCGCCCAGCAAGCGGGCGGTCACCCGCTCGCGCCGCGACAGGCCGGAGCCGTTCTCCAGCCGCAGCGCGCCGATGTCGGCGATGCCGCGATGGCTCAGCTCCTCGCGCAGCGCGCGCTCGGCCGCCGCCGCGGTGTCTTCGCCGCCGGCCTCGCGCCCCAGCGTCAGGAACAGCGTGCGCGCCATGGTGTTGTTGCTGTACTTGTTGATGTCGGACAGCGCCACCGACAAGGGCTGCGACTGCCAGGACGCTAGCTCGCGCGCGCCGTCCGGCGCCCGGCCGCGCGCCACCCGCAGCGGCCCGGTTCCGCCCAGCGCCTGCCACAGCGCGGCGAAGTCCTGGCCGGCGAACGCGTCGTGGCCCAGCACGTTGACGTAGGCGCGCTGCCCGTCGCAGGCGGGCGGCAGGCTGCCGGCCACCCGCACGCGGCGGCCGTCGTTCTCGATGGAGACGAAGCGGCGCACATCCGCGCAGGCCTCGTCCGCTCCCGGCCTCAGCGATGCGCTGAGCTCTACGCCGGCCAGCGGCGGGTCCAGCGCGACGCGCGCGCCCTGTCCGTCGTTGAAGAAGGTCAGCCAGGCCACTTTCAGATTGGTCAGATGGGTGTCCGGCTCGACGACGAAGGCGCGGCCGGCGTCGCCGTCGAAATCATCGGCGCCGCCGATATTGCCGAAGGCGCGCTTGTCCAGCAGCAGCTGCCCATCCAGCTGGCGGATGCCGCGCAGCCGCAGGCTGTACAGCAGGCTCAGCAGATCGCCGTTGTCGAAGCGCGGATCGCCGCCGCCCAGCCAGTACAGGTCGCCCTTCAGCGCGTCGCCCTCCACCGGGGCGGCCGACAGCAGCGCGGTCTTCCAGCGGTAGTCCGGCCCCAGCCGGTTCAGCGCCGCCCAACCGGTCAGCAGCTTCATCGTCGAGGCCGGGTTGACCGGCTCGTCGGCCCGGTGGCTGGCCAGCGGCTCGCCGCCTTCCACCGGCGCCGCCCACACGGCGATCTCGTCCGGCTTCAGGCCATGCAGATCCAGCGCCTGCGCCAGCGCCGGCGCGCAGGCCAGCGCCAGCAAGACCGGCCACTTCGCGATTGCCATATCGTTTCCTCTCATAATTCCTGCGGATCCACGTCCAGCGACCAGCGCAGCGCGCGGCCATGGGCCTTGGCCAGGCCATCCAGCAGCGGCGGCAATTGATGCAGCAGCCGGTGCAGCGCGCCGCGCTGCGGGGACTCCAGCACCAGCTGCGCGCGCTCGCGCTGCGCCAGCCTGGCCATCAGCGCCGGCGCCGGCCCGGAGATCAGCACGCCCTCCGCCAGCGGCTCCAGCGCCTCGCGCGCCTGGCGCAGAAAGGCGGTGGCCTGGGCCAGCGCCGGGCTGTCGGCGCGCAGCAGCGCCTGGAAGGTGGACGGCGGGAAGCCGGCCTGGCGGCGCTCGTTCAGCAATGTGGCCGCGTAGCCGTCGAAATCGTGGGCCACCAGCGCCTGGTACAGCGGATGATCCGGCCACTGCGTCTGCACCAGCACTTCGCCCGGCGCGTCGGCGCGACCAGCGCGGCCGGCCACCTGCATCAGCTGGGCGAACAGGCGCTCGGACGCGCGGAAGTCCGCCGAGTACAGACCGCCGTCCGCGCCCAGGGCCGCCACCAGCGACAAGGTGCCGAAATCATGGCCCTTGGCCAGCATCTGGGTCCCGACCAGGATGTCCACCTCGCCGCCGTGCACCTTGCGGTAGACCTCGTCCCAGGCATCCTTGCGGCTGGTGGTGTCGCGGTCTATCCGCAGCACCCTGGCCTCCGGCAACATGCGCTGCAGCGCCGACTCCAGCCGCTGCGTGCCCTCGCCCAGCGGCTTGATGTCCGGATCGCCGCAGTCCGGGCAGGCGCGCGGCACCGGCTCCTCCCAGCCGCAGTGGTGGCAGCGCAGCTTGCGCTCCATCAGGTGCACCACCAGCTTGGCCGAGCAATGCGGGCAGCCGCTGGTCCAGCCGCAGGCGGTGCAGGCGACTACCGGCGCGAAGCCGCGGCGGTTGATGAACACCAGGCTCATTTCCTGGCGCGCGAGCCTGGCCTTCAGCGCGTCCAGCACCGCTTCGGACAGGCCTTCGACCAGCTTCTTGCGGCGGGTGTCCACCAGCCGCACGTCGGGCAGCCTGGCCGCGCCGTGGGCGCGCCGGGTCAGCGCCAGCTTCTTGTAGCGGCCGGCCTCGACATTGGCCACCGTCTCCAGGCTGGGCGTCGCCGATCCCAGCAGGATGGCGATGCCGGCGCGGCGCGCGCGCCACACCGCCAGGTCGCGGGCGTGGTAGCGCAGGCCGTCCTGCTGCTTGAACGAGCCGTCGTGCTCTTCGTCGACCACGATCAGGCCCAGCCGCGGCAGCGGCGTGAACACCGACAGCCGGGTGCCGATCACCACGTCGGCGTCACCGTGCCAGGCGTTTAGCCAGCCGTGCATGCGCTCGCCGTCGGCCAGGTGGCTGTGCTGCACCACGATGCGGCTGCCGGGAAAGCGGTCGGCGAAGCGGTTGATCAGTTGCGGCGTCAGATTGATTTCCGGCACCAGCACCAGGGTCTGCCGCCGCGCGGCCAGCTGCTCGGCGATCAGGCGCAGATAGACCTCGGTCTTGCCGCTGCCGGTGACGCCGTGCAGCAGCCAGGGCTGGAAGCCCTCGCTCGCCGACAGCGCGTCCAGCGTCGCCTGTTGTTCGCCGTTCAGCGCCGGCGCGTCGCCCAGCCGCAGCGGCGGCGGCTCGAGCGTCGCGCGCTCGGCCTTGCCCTCGGCCATCCAGTCCGCCAGCAGCTTGCCGGCCTGAGGCGTCACCGCCTTGGCGGCGGCCAGGTCCAGCGGACCGTCCTGCAGCGCCTGCCACAAGGCCAGCCGCGCGCGCTGCCGCGCCGGCGGCGCCTCGCTCAGGCCGGCGCCGGTCAGGACGAACGGCCTGCGGTCCGGCTTGGTGACGTCGCGCGGCTCGCGCAGGCCGGTGGGCAGCGCGGTGAACAGCGTCTGGCCCAAAGGATGGTGGTAATAATCGGACGCGAAGCGCGCCAGCGCGAGAAATTCTTCCGGCAGCGGCGGCAAGCCATCCAGCACGCCGTCGATGCTCCGCAATCTGGCGGCGTCGAGCTCGGGCACACCCTCCCCCGGTATCGGCGTGACCACCACGCCACACACCCGGCGATTGCCGAAGGAAACGCTGACTCGGGTGCCTGGCATGACAGGCGATTCAGTCAGGTAGCTGAACGTTCCCGCCAGCGGCACATCCACCGCGACCTGAATCCGGACCGGCCCGTTCATGATTGCCCCCCGCTAGATGCAAACCCTGCTGCGACAAGGCTTTGCATCCGCTGTGCACAGATCTTGTGGATAACTTTGTGAACAACCATGGTGATATCGGGCAAAAAGCCGTGAAATCAGTGTTTCCACTGGATTGCACAAAAATTAATCAAACGTAAAATCTCTTTTATTTCAACAACTTACGAATATTAATTTTTTTTAACCGCCGCGCTTGACAAGGTTTGACCCAGGGTCTAGGCAGTGTGCATAACTCGAAGAACACCAGCCGCGCCCGCTGTCAACCCGCATCTTCCCGTAGCCAGGCGCCAATATTGTCAACGAGTGAATTTATGCAACAGGAACGATGGCAAGCGGCTGAATACCCCCGCGCTCGGCCATGCCGACTCTCCGGGAAAAATTAATAAATCCTTAAAAAAACAGCATCTTTTAATCAGCTTCGCTCAAAGCGGCAGTCACAACGCACCGACATGGTGCGGCGCGTTTTCCGCCCGCCCCGTTTCGGCGCGTCAGGCCGCGCCGTGATAGCCGCGCGACAGCCGATGCACCGCCTCCACCAACGCGCCGGCGTGGGCCGGATCGGCGAATTGCGAGATGCCGTGCCCCAGATTGAACACGTGGCCGCTGCCCTGGCCGTAGCTGGCCAGGATGCGCGCCACTTCGCGCTCGATGGCCGCCGGCTCTGCGAACAGCGCGTTGGGGTCGAAGTTGCCTTGCAGCGCCACCTTGGCGCCGACGCGCGCGCGCGCCTGGCCGATGTCGGTGGTCCAGTCCAGGCCCACGCAATCGGCGCCGATGGCAGCGATGTCTTCCAGCCACTGGCCGCCGCCCTTGGTGAACACGATCACCGGCACCTTGCGGCCGCCGGCCTCGCGCTTGAGGCCGGCGACGATGCGCTGCATGTAGGCGAGGGAGAATTCGCGATAGGCGGCATGGCTGAGCGCGCCGCCCCAGGTGTCGAAAATCTGCACCGCCTGCGCGCCGGCGTCGATCTGGGCGTTCAGGTAGGTGATCACCGACTGGGTGTTCGCCTCCAGAATGTGGTGCAGCAGCTCCGGGCGGCTGTACAGCATCGCCTTGACGTGGCGGAAGTCGTCGGAGCCCCCCCCCTCCACCATGTAGCAGGCCAGCGTGAACGGACTGCCGGAGAAGCCGATCAGCGGCACGCGACCATCCAGCGCCTTGCGGATGCTGGCCACCGCGTCGAACACATACTGCAGCTTGCCCATGTCGGCCGGCTCCAGCGCGCGGATCGCCGCCTCGTCGCGCAGCGGACGCTGGAACTTCGGCCCCTCGCCTTCGGCGAAATACAGGCCCAGCCCCATCGCGTCCGGCACGGTCAGGATGTCGGAGAACAGGATGGCCGCGTCCAGCGGAAAACGGTCCAGCGGCTGCAGCGTCACCTCGGTGGCGTAGTCCGGGCTGGTGCACAGGCCCATGAAGCTGCCGGCGCGGGCGCGGGTGGCGCGGTATTCCGGCAGGTAGCGGCCGGCCTGGCGCATCATCCAGATCGGAGTGTATTCGACCGGCTCCTTCAGCAGGGCCCGCAGGAAGGTATCGTTTTTCAGCTGGGTCATGGCATCACGCGGCTATGGAAATCAGCGGGCATTATATCCCAGCCGACCCTGCCGCCGGCGCGGACAAATGAAAACGGCCGGAAAACCCGGCCGTCTCTCCATCCCGGCCTGGCGCGGTCAGGACAGTATCTGCCTCAGCACATAGGGCAGGATGCCGCCATGGCGGTAGTAATCGACCTCCACCGGCGTGTCGATGCGCAGCGTCAGCGCCAGTCGCCGCTCCAGGCCGCCTGGGCCGCGGATCACCAGCGTCGCCTGCTGCCGCGGCTTCAACTCTCCGTCCAGCCCCTCCAGATCGAAGGTTTCGCCGCCGCTGAGGCCGGCGGCGCTGTCGCTATCCTGGAACTGCAAGGGCAGCACGCCCATGCCCACCAGATTGGAGCGGTGTATCCGCTCGAAGCTCCTGGCGATCACCGCGCGCACGCCCAGCAGCCGGGTGCCCTTGGCCGCCCAGTCGCGGCTGGAGCCGGTGCCGTATTCCTCGCCGGCGAAGATCACGGTCGGCGTGCCCTCCGCCTGGTAGGCCATCGCCGCGTCGTAGATGGACAAACGCTCTCCGCCCGGCTGGCGCAGCGTCAGCCCGCCCTCCACCGGCTTGCCGTCCACGTCCGGCGGCAGCATCAGGTTGCGGATGCGGACATTGGCGAAAGTGCCGCGCATCATCACCTCGTGGTGGCCGCGGCGCGAGCCGTAGCTGTTGAAATCGGCTGGCTTGATCCCCTGCGCTTGCAAATAGAGCCCGGCCGGCGACGAGGGCTTGATCGATCCCGCCGGACTGATGTGGTCGGTGGTGACCGAGTCGCCGAAGATGGCCAGCGCCCGCGCGCCGTGCACCGGCTTGGGCGCGGCCGGCGCCATCGCGAAATCGGCGAAGAACGGCGGCTCGGCGATATAGCTGGACGGCTCCCAGCCATAGGTTTCGCCGGCGGCCGCCGCGATGCCGGCCCACAGCGGGTTGGCGTCGGCCAGGTCGCGGTACAGCCGGCGGTAGGTTTCCGGGTCGGCGGTCTGCGCCAGCGCCGCGCCCACCTCGTCCAGGCTGGGCCAGACGTCGCGCAGGAACACCGGCTTGCCGTCCGCGCCCTCGCCCAGCGGTTCGCGCTCCAGGTCGATGTCGACGCGGCCGGCGATGGCGAAGGCGACCACCAGCGGCGGGCTCATCAGGAAATTGGCCTTGATCGCCGGATGGATGCGCGCCTCGAAATTGCGGTTGCCGGACAGCACCGACGCGCACACCAGGTCGCCGGCGGCGATTGCCGACTCGATCTCCGGCGCCAGCGGACCGGCGTTGCCGATACAGGTGGTGCAGCCGTAGGCGACCACGCCGAAACCCAGCCGCTCCAGCGCCGGCAGCAAGCCGGCCTTGGACAGGTAGTCGGTGACCACGCGCGAGCCCGGCGCCAGCGAGGTCTTGATGTGCGGCGCCACCGCCAGCCCGCGCGCGGCGGCTTTTTGCGCCAGCAGGCCCGCGGCCAGCATCACGCCGGGGTTGGAGGTGTTGGTGCAGGAGGTGATCGCCGCGATCAGCACCGAGCCGTGCGTCAAGCCTTCGGCGGCCGCCCCGTCCGGCGTCTTGCCGTAGCCGCCGGCGGAGGCCGGCTTCTGCAGCAATTCGCCGAAGCGCGGCTTCAGCTCCGTCAAAGCGATGCGGTCCTGCGGCCGGCGCGGGCCGGCGACGCTGGGCACGATGGACGCCAGGTCCAGCGTCAGCGTTTCGCTGTAATCGATGTCTCCTTCCTCCGGCATGCCGAACAGCCGCTGCGCCAGGAAGTAGCGGCGGAAGGCGTCCACCTCCTCGGCGCTGCGGCCGGTGGCCGCCAGGTAGTCGGCGGCGCGCTCGTCCGGCGGGTAGAAGCCCATGGTCGCGCCGTACTCCGGCGCCATATTGGCCAGCGTCGCGCGGTCCGGCAGCGTCAGCGACGCCGCGCCGGCGCCGAAGAACTCGACGAACTTGCCCACCACATTCGCATTGCGCAGCAGCTCGGTCACCGCCAGCACCAGGTCGGTGGCGGTGACGCCGGCGGCGAGGCGGCCCTTCAGGTTCACGCCCACCACGTCCGGGGTCAGGAAATACACCGGCTGGCCCAGCATGCCGGCCTCGGCCTCGATGCCGCCCACGCCCCAGCCGACCACCCCCAGCGCGTTGATCATGGTGGTGTGCGAGTCGGTGCCGACCAGCGAGTCCGGGTGATAGACGTCGCCGTCGCGCAGCACGCCGCGCGCCAGGTATTCCAGGTTCACCTGGTGGACGATGCCGATGCCCGGCGGCACCACCTTGAAAGTGTCGAAGGCCTGCATGCCCCACTTGATGAAGCGGTAGCGCTCGGCGTTGCGCCGGAACTCCAGCTGCATGTTCAGATCCAGCGCGCCCGCCTCGCGGAAATGGTCCACCTGCACCGAGTGGTCCACCACCAGGTCCACCGGCACCAGCGGCTCCACCGCCGACGGCGGCTTGCCGAAACGGGCGGCGACGCCGCGCATCGCCGCCAGATCGCACAGCAGCGGCACGCCGGTAAAGTCCTGCAACACGATGCGGGCGACGACGAAAGGGATCTCCTCGGTGCGCGGCGCCTTGGGCCGCCAGCCGGCCAGTTGCCGCACATGCGCTTCGGTTATACGCTGGCCGTCTAGATTGCGCAGCAGCGACTCCAGCACGATGCGCAGCGACACCGGCAGCCGGCCGACATCGCCGATGCCGAGTTCGGCCAAAGCCGGCAGCGAATGAAAGCGGACGCTGTGGCCGGACGCCAATTGGAAATCTCGCAGACTGTCTTGCGCTTGCAGGGACATGGTGAACTCCGGTGAGCGCCGGCCAAGGAGGCCGGCGTGGCCGCGAAGGGCGGATAAGAACGCATCCGCCGCCTGGGTCTGACATCCTGCATCAGGATAGAATAGGACCGGCTTTGCCGGCGCAAGTTCGAACAGGAAAGGATGATGGCATGACGAAAGCCGTACGCAGCGAAACCGACAGCTTCGGTCCGATCGATGTTCCCGCCGACGCGCTATGGGGCGCGCAAACCCAGCGCTCGCTCGCGCATTTCCACATTTCCAGCGAGAAAATGCCGCCGGAGCTGATCCAGGCGCTGGCCCGGGTCAAGCGCGCCTGCGCCGAGGCCAACCGCGAGCTGGGCAAGCTCGACGACGCCAAGGCCGCCGCCATCGTCGGCGCCGCCGATGAAGTGCTGGCCGGCCGCCACGACCGCGAATTCCCGCTGTCGGTGTGGCAGACCGGCTCCGGCACCCAGAGCAATATGAATATGAACGAGGTGCTGGCCAACCGCGCGTCGGAGCTGCTGGGCGGCCGGCGCGGGCCGGAACGGCTGGTCCATCCCAACGACGACGTCAACCGCGGCCAGTCGTCCAACGACATCTTCCCCACCGCGATGCACGTCGCCGCCGCGACCCAGCTGGCCGAGCGGCTGCTGCCGTCGCTGGGCCAGCTGCGGCGCGCGCTGGAGGCCAAGGCCCAGGCTTTCGCCGACATCGTCAAGATCGGCCGCACCCATCTGCAGGACGCCACGCCGCTGACGCTGGGCCAGGAAATATCCGGCTGGGCGGCGCAGCTGGCGCTGGCCGAGCAGGCGGTGCGCGCGGCGCAACCCATGCTGTGCCAGCTGGCCGTCGGCGGCACCGCGGTCGGCACCGGCCTCAACACCGATCCGCGCTTCGGCGGCGCGGTGGCGGCCCGGTTGGCCGAGCAATCCGGCCTGCCGTTCCAGAGCGCCGACAACAAGTTCGCCGCGCTGGCCGGCCACGAGCCGCTCGTGTTCGCCCACGGCGCGCTGAAAACGCTGGCCGCGGCGCTGATGAAGATCGCCAACGACATCCGCTGGCTGGGCTCCGGCCCGCGCAGCGGCCTGGGCGAGCTGGCGCTGCCGGAAAACGAGCCGGGCAGCTCCATCATGCCGGGCAAGGTCAACCCGACCCAGTGCGAGGCGATGACCATGCTGTGCTGCCAGGTGCTGGGCAACGACGCGGCGCTGGCCGTCGGCGCGGCGTCCGGCAATTTCGAACTGAACGTGTTCAAGCCGCTGATCGCGCACAATTTCCTGCAAAGCGCGCGGCTGCTGGCCGACGGCATGGACAGCCTGCGCGGGCACTGCGTGGACGGCATGGAGGCCAACCGCGCGCGCATCGCCGAATTGATGGCACGCTCGCTGATGCTGGTCACCGCGCTGAATCCGCACATCGGCTACGACAAGGCAGCCGCCATCGCCAAGTACGCCCACCATCACGGCACCACGCTGCGCGAGGCGGCGCTGGCGCTGGGCCATCTGAGCGCCGAACAGTTCGACGCCTGGGTCAGGCCCGAAGACATGGTGTGACGCCGGACTGGAGAACGCTCAGGGATGGAACCACAGCTCGCGCCGCGCCAGCGGCGTGGCTTCCGGCAGCAGCGGATTGGGCAATTCGATGATGGCGCGGCCGGACAGCTTGAGCTCGCGCAGATGGTCGCTGTTGAACGCCTTGAACAGCTGTTCGAAGCTGCCGTCGCGCACCCCCTTCTCCAGCCCTTGCTGCAGCATGCGGGCCAATTCCGGCCGCTGCGGCGAAACGAAGAAATAAAAGGCGGTCGGGTAGTGCAGCAATAGATACGGGTCGAGCATCAGCCCCTTGCTGTTGGGCGACTCAAGCTCTTGCTGCACCTCGATCACGCTGCGCGGGAAGTAGTCGTAGCGATGCTGGCGCAGCATGGAGAACAAATTGGGATAGTCCGGGCTGGTCAGCACCGGCAAGCCGGCATGCTGCAGGATCTGGGTATCCGGCCAGTCCTGCCCCTGTCCGGCGCGGAAGGCCGCCAGCTGCGGCAAGGTCTTGACGCTCTTGAACAGCTGCGGCCGATCGGCGTTGATCAGCGGCACCCGCCAGCCTATCAGGCCCTTGTCCAGCGGAATGCGCACCGTCAGCAGCTTGCGCTCGCGCTCGCGGCTGGTCATGCCCCAGAACAGATCCACGCGGCTGTCCGGACGCTGCATCTGCTCCATCGCCCGGCCCTGGTTCATGTCGCGCGCGGCCAGCAGCGCGCAGCGCTGCCCCATCTCGCTGCAGGCCAGCTGCAGCAAGGCCTGGATGTACGGCCAATGCGGATCGTTGTCGCCGGACACCAGCGCGTAAGTGATGGACACCCCTTCCGCCCGCGCGCACAGGCAGCACAGGCAGCACAGGCACAGCATCCCTATCCGCAGCAATTTCGCCATGTCTCGCCTTTACGGAAACGCTAAGGCCATTATGGCAACGGTTTACAGCCAGCCCAAGCCCCCCGCCGCGCCGCCCAGCAACAGCAGCCACACCGGGTTCCAACTCCGCTTCCACGCCAGCAGCGCCACCGCGGCGCTCAAGATCCAGCCGCCCAAGTCGCGGTTGGCCGCCTGCAGCAACAGGCAGGCGCTGGCGCCCACCAGCCCCACCGTCAGCGGCAGCAGCGCGCGCGACAACAGCCCGGCCAGCTCGCCGCCCTGGTTGGCCGTCCACCAGCGGGAAACGTAGAAGCTCAACAGCGACGACGGCAAGCACATGCCCAGCATGCTGACCAGCGCGCCGGCGACGCCGGCCACATGCCAGCCCACCAGGCTGACCACCAGCACATTGGGGCCCGGCGCGGCCTGGGCGATGGCGAACAGCTCGGCGAACTGGCCGGCGCTCATCCAGCCCTCGGCCACCACCAGCCGCTGCAGCTCCGGCAGCAGCACATTGGCGCCGCCTACCGCCAGCAGCGACATCAGGCTGAAATGCCACAGCAGCACCAGCAGGATCATGTCGCCGCCCTTCCCCGGCTCAGCCAGGCCAACGCCAGCGCCAACGGCGCCGAGGCCAGCAGCACCCACAGCAGGGGCAGGCGGAACACCGCGATGGCGGCGAAGGTGGCGGCCACCACCAATGCGCTCCACAGCCGCCGCTCCAGCCGGGACAGCAGACGCAGCGCCATCGCCAGCAGCAGGCCGGCCGCCGCCGCGGCCAGGCCGTGCATCACGTGCTCCACCAGCGGCAGCTGGCGGTAGCGGCCATAGGCGGAAGCCAGCAGCAGCACGATGACCATCGGTGCCAGCAAGAGGCCGCACACCGCCGCCAGCGCGCCGGACGGCCCGTGGAAGCGCGCGCCTATCGATACCGCCATATTGACGATATTGGGACCGGGCAGCACCTGGCACAGGCCCAGCTGCTCGGCGAAGTCGGCCTCGGACAGCCAGCGCCGCTTCAGCACCAGCATGCTGTGCGCCTGCGGCAGCACGCCGCCGAAACCGCTGACGCCGATGGAGAAGAAGCCGGCGAACAGCTCGCGCCGGCAGGGAAGAATCAGATCGCTATGCATGCCTTGACACTACTCGCCGCCGAAAGACTATACAAACGAGAAATTCTGACAGGGGCGGTCACCAGCCCTCACAGCTCGCCCAGCCGCTCGATGATGAAATCGACGAAAACCCGCAGCTTGGGCAGCGGCTGGCGGTCGGCCGGATAGATCAGGTGCATGGGCTTGGGATCGGGCAGATAGCCGTCCAGCAAGGACACCAGCCGCCCCGCCGCCACGTCGTCGGCCAATAGCGCCTCGGCCTGCAACACCAGGCCGGCGCCGGAGAGCGCCAGTTGGCGCAGCGCCTGGCCCTGGTTGCACTGGAAGCGGCTGGCGCGCATCCTCACCCCGCGCGGCTGCGCCAGCGCGTCCCAGCCATCGTCGCGCCGCCAGCGGCTGAAGCCCAGGCAATCATGATCCGCCAGATCGGCCGGCGTCGCCGGCGCGCCGCGCGCGGCCAAATAGGCGGGTGAAGCGGCGATCATCATCCGATACGGCCGCAGTCGCCGCGCCACCATGCCGGAATCGGCCAGGCGGCCGATGCGGAACACCGCGTCGTAGCCATCGGCCACCAGGTCCACCAGCTGATCGCTGAGCTCCAGCTCCACGCCGATCTCCGGATAGCGCGCCATGAATTCGGCCAGCAGCGGCGCCAGCCTCAGCGTGCCGAAGGTGACGGAGGCGTTGATCCTCAACACGCCCCGCGGCTGCGCCCGCAGCAGCGCCGCCGCGTCTTCGGCGGCGGCCAGTTCGGCCAGAATGGCGCGGCAGCGCTGGTAATAGTGCTGCCCCAGCTCGGTCAGCTGCTGGCGGCGGGTGGTGCGCACCAGCAGCTTGCCGCCCAGCCGTTGCTCCAGCGCGGCGATATGCTTGCCGACCATGGGCTGGGACAACCGGTGCGCGTCGGCCGCCGCGGTGAAGCTGCCCTTCTCCACCACCGCGACGAATAATTCCATGCTGAGCAGGCGATCCACCGATTAAAAACTCCAGGTTACCAATCCTGTTCATCATAGCGGATTAATCAATCCTGAGAATGCGCGCACACTGCCGACATCGCAACCCGCAATGGAGAATCCCGATGAAAATCCTGCTCGTAGGCGCCGCCGGCACGCTGGGCCGCGCCGTGCACCAAGCCTTGTCCCACCACCAGATCGTCACCGCCGGCCGCAACAGCGGCGAGCTGCGCGTCGACCTCACCGACAGCGCCAGCGTGCAGCGGATGTTCGAGCAAACCGGCCGTCTGGACGCCATCGTCAGCGCCGCCGGCAGCGTGCACTTCGCCCCGCTGGCCGAGATGAGCGCCGCCGATTTCCGCATCGGCCTGAACGACAAGCTGCTGGGACAGATCGACCTGGCGCTGACCGGCCAGCACTATCTGAACGATGGCGGCTCGATCACGCTGACCAGCGGCATCATCAGCGCCCAGCCCATCCGCCAGGGCGCCAACGCCACCGCGGTCAACCGCGCGCTGGAAGGCTTCGCCGCCGCCGCCGCGCTGGAGCTGGGCCGCGACCGCCGCATCAATGTGGTCAGCCCCAACGCGCTGCAGGAGTCGTGGGACGGCTACGCGCCCTACTTCCCGGGCTTCGAGCCGGTGCCGGCCGCGCGCGCCGCGCTGGCCTACCTGCGCAGCGTGGAAGGCATCGCCAACGGCCAGACGCTGACCGTGTGGTAAATTCCCAGTCGACGCGCCCGCAGCACGCTGCGGCAAAGAAAACAGCCGCCCGGCGCCATCCCGCGCCAAGCGGCCGTTTGCATGCCCCCCGCTCGGCGATGCGTCAGACCGCTTCGGCCTCGATGATCGAAGACAGAGCCAAAGTCGGTAAAACGCTGTTCATCCGGAAGCCCGAGGAACCGAGCAGGGCATCGAATTCGGACTCCGTTCGTTCGCGCCCCCGCACCGTCATTAACATCACGATATCCAAAGCTACGGCCGGATGGGCGGAACCGTCGTCGGGCAAGACCGCTTCGATGACCAGCAGCTTGGTGCCGGGACGCATCGCGCTGCGCACATTGCGCAAGATCTTCACGGCATCCTCATCGGAAAAGTCGTGCAGAACATTCTTGAGCAGATAGACATCTCCCGGCACGGTCAAGTCCGAGAAAATGTCGCCCGCCACTACGCGGCAGCGTCCTTTGAACCCCTCTCCATCCAATAAATGGTTTGCGATGGTTTCAGGCCTATCCAGAAGAACACCGCTCAAACCCGGATGCA
The DNA here is from genome assembly GCF_055181315.1 of Chromobacterium sp. Ag138. Lineage (NCBI taxonomy): Bacteria > Pseudomonadati > Pseudomonadota > Betaproteobacteria > Neisseriales > Chromobacteriaceae > Chromobacterium > Chromobacterium sp. Ag138. Next base: position 4,073,990 of record NZ_JBUPWA010000001.1, on the reverse strand, counting down.
ATGCAAGCACCTCTCTTAGCAATCCCCCCCTTCCCCCCGCGATATCCACTACCATCGCCCGTTCCGGAAAGAGATAACTGCGCGCGATTTTTTCATTGACGCCGGAGGTAATGGAAACCATGGCCTTATCGAAAACCTGGCTCTTTGCGGAATTGCTTCGCAAATATGGAAAGAACTCCATGCCATGAAACGCTTCAAACCCCGCCCTTCCCGACATCAAGGTATCTGGCAGGCCTGCCGCAGAATGGCGAAATATTTCATCGGTAAACAATAATACCGCCTCGCGCTGAGAATTGACTGCATCAGCGCATAAGCAACTACCGGCGGAGGACAGGTTCCATTTCCCATCATCATCTTTATGAAATAAGCCTTTCATGGCCAATAATCTCAGCACTCTCTCCAGCGGCTCCGTGATGACTCCCGCCTGAGCCGCCAACTCGCCCGCTCCGATTGGACCGCCAATCAAAATATCTGAAATATTATGCAACACTACAGCTCTCAACGCTGAAGCATAAATATGACCATACATCAGATCATGCAATAAAGATGATTGCCGATGGCTATTGAGCGCAGCCGAAACAGGGGGAGAAGAGGAGAACATGAAATGCCTTTCCATAATCAGAACAACGTGTAAATTTTACCAAAAATCCTCAATAACCACTATAAAAATATGGCATCCCCGGTAAAAATATACCCATTCTCGCACTTGAAAATATCCCCATATATGATCTAAAAAAATCCCCACCATTTGATTATCAACTCAAAATCGCGACTAGATAAATTCAAAAAAGTCCATACCCAATATCAACAAGACCAGAGATGAAAACCTCAAAACTCACCTCTAAGAAATCAAGCCGTACGCCTAAAAAATCACGGCTAAGGCAGACTCAATCTCCTCGCCTTCAATGCCAGCTCGATAGAGGCCGAGCCGCCACCAGGCCAAGCGGCGTAACCCGCATCCAAGCCCGCCTATACTGCATCTGTCGCAACCGCGGGAGGCCGCATGAAGCCCATCCTGTGGAGCAGGTTAGCATTGCTCCTATGCCCACTCTTTCTCCATGCCGAGCCGATACCGGCATACAGCCAGGCGATAGAGCCCTGGGGCGACGCCGCCAGCGGCGACGGGCTGACGCCGCGGTTTCTGCGCTGGCTGGCCGAACAAGGCGGCCTGCGGCTGAAGCAGGACACCCGGCCGCTGCCGCGGCTGGTGGAGGACATGAAAGCCGGCCGCGACGCGTTGGCGCTGATCACCGCCTCGCCCGAGCGCGACGCCTTCGGGCTCGAGCTATGCCACCCCGCCGACATCCGCCTATCCGTGGTCTACCGCCTCGGCGCGCGCGAATTGCGGGCCGCCGACCTGAAACTCCGCCCCGTCGGCATCTTGCGCGGCACCCATACGCTGGATGCCTTCATCGCCCAAAGCGGCGCCTTGCCGGTGCTGGTCAGCGACATGCGCCAGGGCCTGGGCATGCTGCGCATGGGCAGGCTGGACGCGATGATGTGCGTGCGTCCCGGTTGCGGCCGCGTGCTGCGCGAGATTTCCGCGCCCGCCGACCGCTGGGCGGAGCTGGCGATCAGCCGCGAGCCGATGGCGGTGTATGTGTCGCGCGCCCATCCGCTGTCGAAGGATGAGGCCGCGCTGGCGCGGCTGAAAGCGGCCTGCGAGTCTGCCGAGGGCCGCGCCAGGATGGCGGCGCTGTTGGCGCGCTACGACTAGCCATGAAAAACCCCGCGGGCCTTTCCAGGCCGGCGGGGTTGCGGGACATACGGACCGTGCCGGATCAGATGTCGGCTTCGACTTCGTTGCCCTTGGCCTCCATCCAGCCGCGGCGGCTGGACGCCTCGCCCTTGCCCATCAGCATCACGAACATGTCCAGCGTTTCCTGCAGCATGCCGGGGCGCACCTGCACCTTGACCAGGCGGCGGGTGTCCGGATTCATGGTGGTGTCCTTCAGCTGCTCCGGGTTCATCTCGCCCAGGCCCTTGAAGCGGGAAATGCTCCACGCGTTCTCGCGCACGCCCTCGCTGCGCAGCCGGTCGAGGATGGCGGTCATCTCGCCCTCGTCCAGCGCGTACAGCTTGCGCGGCGGGCGGGTCTTGCCCTGCCCCGGCACGTCGACGCGGAACAGCGGCGGCTGGGCGATGTAGATGTTGCCGTTTTCCACCAGGCGCGGGAAATGGCGGAAGAACAGCGTCAGCAGCAGCACCTGGATGTGAGAGCCGTCGACGTCGGCGTCGGACAGGATGGCGATCTTGCCGTAGCGTTGGCCGGATAGGTCCGGCGCATCGTTCGGGCCGTGCGGGTCTACGCCGACAGCCACCGAAATGTCATGGATTTCGGCGTTGGAGAACAATTGGTCGCGGTCGGTCTCCCAGCTGTTCAGCACCTTGCCGCGCAGCGGCAGGATGGCCTGGTATTCCTTGTCGCGCGCCAGCTTGGCCGAGCCGCCGGCGGAGTCGCCCTCCACCAGGAACAGCTCGTTGCGCTCGATGTCCTCGCTCTCGCAGTCGGTGAGCTTGCCGGGCAGCACCGCCACGCCGGAGCCCTTCTTCTTCTCCACCTTCTTGACCGACTTGAGACGGCTCTGCGCCTGGCGAATGGCCAGTTCCGCGATCTTCTTGCCGGCTTCCACATGCTGGTTCAGCCACAGCTCGACCGGATCGCGCGCCAGGCCGGAAATCAGCTTCAGCGCGTCGCGGCTGGTCAGCTTGTCCTTGGTCTGGCCCTGGAACTGCGGGTCCAGCACGCGGGCCGACAGCACGAAGCGCACGCGGCTCCAAACATCCTCGGCCATCAGCTTGACGCCGCGCGGCAGCAGGTTGTGGTGGTCGACGAAGCTCTTCACCGCGTCGAACACGCCTGCGCGCAGCCCGGCCTCATGGGTGCCGCCCACCGGGGTCGGAATCAGGTTGACGTAGCTCTCGCCGCTGGCGCCGTCCTCGAACCAGGCCATCGCCCATTGCGCGCCCTCGCCCTTGGCGAACTGCTCGTGGTCGTCGCCGATATAGGCTTCGCCGGCAAACAGCGGCGCCACCGGCTCGTCGCCGTTGCACAATTCGGCCAGATAGCTTTTCAGGCCTTCCGGATACTGCCAGACCTTGACCTCATCGCCGCTAGGCTTTTCCACCGTCAGCGTCACCGCCACCCCTGGCAGCAGCACGGCCTTCGCGCGCAGCAGCCGCTCCAGCTCCTGCATCGAGTAGCGCGGGCTTTCGAAATACTTGCCGTCCGGCCACACCCGCACCCGGGTGCCGCTGGTGCGCGCGCCGCAGTCGCCCACGCGCGCCAGCGGTTCGATCACGTCGCCGCCGGAAAACACCAGGCGATGCACGCCGCCATCGCGCTTGACCTCGACTTCCAGCCGGGTGGACAGCGCATTGGTCACCGACACGCCGACGCCGTGCAGGCCGCCAGAGAAGGCGTAGGCGCCGCCGTCCTTCTTGTTGAACTTGCCGCCGGCGTGCAGCCGGGTGAAGACCAGCTCCACCACCGGCACGCCCTCCTGCGGATGCAGGCCCACCGGGATGCCGCGGCCGTCGTCCTCGACGCTCAGCGAGCCGTCCTGGTGCACGGTGACGGCGATCTTGCGCGCGAAGCCGCCCAGCGCCTCGTCAGCGGCGTTGTCTATCACTTCCTGGCAGATATGGGTGGGGTCGGTGGTGCGGGTATACATGCCGGGCCGCTCTTTCACCGGCTCCAGCCCCTTCAGCACCCGTACCGAGGATTCGTCGTATTGTTGAGTCATGTTCTGGTCTTGCCCTGTCGGCGCGTCACGTCGACGCCGCCCGCGATGGGCGGCACAAATGAAGACAGCGGGCATTGCCCGCCGTCGCTGTACTGCGAAAAGCGTCGCTCGCCGCTCACTGCTCGCTCTGGGTGGAGGTGCGCGCCAGGTAGGCGTGATAGCTCTCCACGCCGCGCAGGAAACGCGCCAGTTCGGACAGCGCGCGCTCGTAAACGTCATGCTTGAACTCGATCACCGCGTCCACCGGCGCCCAGTAGTCGTTCCAGCGCCAGCCATCGAACTCCGGATGGTTGGTCGCGCGCAGGCAAACGTCGCTGTCCCGCCCCACCAGCCTGAGCAGGAACCAGATCTGCTTCTGGCCCTTGTAACTGCCGCGCCATTCGCGGCGTACCCAATTCGTCGGCACCTCGTAACGCAGCCAGTCGCGCGTGCGTCCCAGTATCTTCACGTGCTGAGGCAGCAAGCCCACCTCCTCCAGCAGTTCGCGGTACATCGCGGCTTCCGGGCTCTCGCCCGGCTTGATGCCGCCCTGCGGGAACTGCCAGGAATGCTCGCGCACGCGCTTGCCCCAGAACACCTCGTTCTTGGCGTTGGTGAGGATGATTCCGACGTTTGGGCGGTATCCGTCCCGGTCCAGCATGGAAAAAACCTGCAATTCGTTAGTTACCGAATTTTTGCACATTTCACGCCGCCTTGCCACGCGCGCCCGCTCCATTCCCGCCTCGACGCCGCTTGACCCATATCACCATGGCCAGGCGGGCACTCCCCCAAACCGCCCAAACGATGCTACGATTCGCCGATTGAACGTCATTCCACTGCGCATTCATGGCAATCCTGCTGAACCGACCCACGCTGTCCCGCCTGCCCTGGCTATCTCTGCGGCCCGAGGACTTCACCACGCTGCTGCAGACGGCCGATTTCCGCCTCCGTCTGCTGGAGGCCATCGCGGCGGCGACGCGGCGCGTTTACCTGTGCGCGCTCTACCTGGAAAACGAAGAAGCCGGCCAGGAGGTCTTGGACGCGCTGTACCAGGCCAAGCAGCGCTGCCCGCAGCTGGATGTCAGAGTGATGGTGGACTGGCACCGCGCGCAGCGCGGCCGCATCGGCGAGGATCAGTCCCGCTGCAACGCCAGTTGGTATCGGGAAGAGGCGCTGCGCCGCGATCTGGACATTCCGATCTACGGCGTGCCGGTGCAAACGCGCGAGCTGTTCGGCGTGCTGCATCTCAAAGGCTTCGTCATCGACGACACCGTGTTCTACAGCGGCGCCAGCCTGAACAACGTCTACCTGCACAAGCTGGACAAATACCGCTTCGACCGCTACCACTTGGTCCGCAGCCCCGAGCTGGCCGACGCCATGGCCGGCTTCATGAACGAACAGTTCTTCAACGATCCCGCCGTATTCCGCCTGGACAAGCCCACGCCGTCCACCCGCAGCATCCGCAAGGAAATCCGCCAGTTCCGCGACAAGCTGGCCCATAGCCAGTACCGCCCCGCCATGGCCCGCATCGCCGCGCCGGACGAGCTGGCCATCAGCCCCGTGGTCGGCATCGGCAAAGGCAATCGGCTCAACCGCGCGATCCTGGACGTGATCGCCAGCGCCCAGCGCCGGTTGTTCATCTGCACGCCTTATTTCAATTTTCCGCGCGCGGTGGTGCTGGAAATCAACCGCGCGCTGCGCCGCGGCGTGGAAATCGACATTGTGGTCGGCGACAAGACCGCCAACGACTTCTACATCCCGCCGGAACAGCCGTTCCGCGTGATCGGCGCGCTGCCCTATCTGTACGAGATGAACCTGCGCCGCTTCGCCAAGCGCCAGCGCCAATACCTGAGCCGGGAACAGCTGCGCATCCACCTGTGGAAGGACGGCGACAACACCTACCACCTGAAAGGCATCTGGAGCGACGACCGCTACATTCTGCTGACCGGCAACAACCTGAACCCGCGGGCCTTCCGCCTGGATCTGGAAAACGCGCTGCTGCTGCGCGATCCGCAAGGCGCGCTGCGCGGGCAGAGCGATGTCGAACAGCAAAGCATCCTGCGCCATGCCTCGCCGCTCTCGCATTACCGCCAGCTGGAAGACGTGCGGGCCTATCCCGAGCAGATCAAGAAGCTGCTCACCCGTCTAAGCCGGGTGCGGATAGACCGGATGCTGAACCTGATGTTGTAAACGCCTCCCACAGCCCCGCCACCGCGGGGCTTTTTGCCGCCCTCGGCTATGATTAAGCGGTGAACCAGAGTCAACGTGGAGAGCCCGATGCGCGCCGCCGTCGACGTGAAAACCGCCAATCTCGCCGTCGGCCACGATTACGCCGAGAAATGGCAAGAAGTGCTGGACCTGCTGGCCAGGCTGCTGCGCATCCCGGCGGCGCTGATCATGCGGGTGCAGCCGCCGCGGATCAAGGTCTTCCTGTCCAGCCACAGCGACGGCAATCCCTACGAAGAGGATGAGCTTGCCGACCTGGGCACCGGCCTCTACTGCGAAACCGTGATGGCCCGCCGCGCCGAGCTCATCGTCCCCAACGCCCTGTCCGACCGCGACTGGGACCACAATCCCGACATCAAGCTGGGCATGATCTCCTATATGGGCCTGCCTCTGGTCTGGCCCAACCAGGACGTGTTCGGCACCATCTGCGTACTCGACAGCGAGGAAAACCCCTACAACGCCACCTACCGCCAGTTGCTGGCGCAGTTCCGCGCGATGGTGGAGCGCGATCTCAAACAAATCTACAACGACAAGGCGCGCGCGGAGGAAGACGCGGCGCTGCGCGCCGACGAGGCCGAGCGGGTCCGCCAGGAATTCGAGCGGCTGCGGGCCGGCGAGCGCAAGGCACTGCAGGCATTGCGCGAGAGCGAGGAGCGCTGGCACTTCGCGCTGGAAGGCGCCGGCGACGGCGTATGGGACTGGGACCTGTCCAGCGGCGGCGTCTTCCTCTCCAGCCGCTGCCAGCAGCTGCTAGGCCTTACCGCCGCCGAAACCGCCGGCTTCCAGCTATGGCGGACCCGCATGCACCCCGACGAGCTTCCCGCCGTCCAGGCCGAGCTGGCGAGCTATCTTCAACGGCCGGAAGGCTCCTTCGTCTCGGAGCACCGCTTCCGCAGAGGCGATGAATGGATCTGGCTATTGGGGCGCGGCATGGTGGTCAGCCTGGACATCCATGGCCGCCCCTTGCGGATGATAGGCACCTATTCCGACATCACCGCGCGCAAAGAGGCCGAAGCGGAACTGCACCTGCTGAACAACCATCTGGAAGAAAGAGTCGCGGCGCGCGGCGCCGAGCTTCAAGCGGCGATGCATCAGATCAGCATCGCAGAAAAGCAGGCCGCGCTGGCGCGGATGGTGGCCGGCATGGCCCACGAGCTGAACACGCCGATAGGCACTGTGCTGCTGTGCTCGTCCCAGATCCGCGCGGACATCGACTCCATCGTCGCCGCCGACGCGGAAAAGCGCCTATCGCGCAAGGGACTGCAGGAATTTCTGCAAAAAACCGGCGAAACCTGCGAACTGCTGCAACGCAATAGCGAACAGGCCGGAGACCTGATCGGCCGCTTCAAGCAGATCGCGGTCGACCAGCTGGACCAGCCCAAACGCAGTTTTCATCCCGCCAAAGTCATCTCCGACCTGCTGAAGACGCTGTTGCCGGCCGAACACCATCCCGACATCCGGATAGACCTGCGGATTCCCGCCGAGCTGGTCATTGAAAACTATCCCAGCGCGCTGGAGCAGCTGGTTTCCCACTTGGTAGCCAACACCCTGGCCCATGGCTTCGACGAAAAAGGCCGCGGCGCCATCCGCATCGACATCGGCCGCGACCACGACCAACTCACCCTGATTTACGCTGACGACGGCAGAGGCATCGCCCGGGAACTGCACAGCAAGGTATTCGACCCCTTCTTCACCACCCGGATGGGCCAAGGCGGCATGGGGCTGGGGCTGGCGCTGGTCCACAACATCGTCCAGGCCATCCTGAAAGGACGCATCCACCTGGAGAGCGAGCCGGGACGGGGAGCAACCTTCATCATCACCTTTCCGGCGAATCCCAACTAGTCCGCGCCCAGCTCAGGAGCTTGCCGCCCCGCCTGATCCTCGCGGGGCGGCAACGGCTCCACCTCCTGCAGGCGCTGATAGTCGACATGGTCGTTTTCGTCCTCGTCGGTGTAGATGAGATCGGCGAAAGCATGATTCCAGCGGATATCCTGATGCGAGAAAGTGTGCCGGGCCACCATCGGCTGAATGGTGGTTTCGTCGATGCCATTGACCGACAGAATCAATTGCGCGCGGGCCGCCGCCAACGACGCCGCATCGCGCCGGTGCAAGGGGCTGCTCTCGTCTATCTTGTGCACCAGCGTCCACCCCAGCACGAACATCGGATGCTGATCGCGCACCAGATCCAGGTCATACAGCTTGCGAAACGACGTTCCTTCCGCCGTGGTCTCATGCTGCAGCAGCCGCAGCCGGGCGCTGGCATCGATGATCACATTGTTGCGGGCATTGGCCGCCCGCAGCATCAGCACTAGCTCACCGTTCAAGGGCCGCACAACCGGGCTGTTGGTAAACACGATGCGCGCTCTGGGCCGTGAAAAGCGGGCGAAAGTCATGCCGGTAATCAGCGCGATGCTCATCATTCCGATGAAGATCTCCAGCATCGAAATCCAGTGGGTATACAGCGTCTGCGGATGCATGTCGCCGTAGCCGACGGTGGCGAGGGTCTCGACGCTGAAAAAGAAGGCGCCGAGAAAGCCTTGCGGAAACTGATTGGCGATGCCGCCGGGCTGCAATTGATACAGTCCGGCGAACAGCAGGTTCAATGTGATGAAGGAGGCGGCGATAAACAGATAAAAATGCAGCCAGCTGATGGTCATGCAGTAATGGTAGAGGTCGTGCAGGGAATGCCGCGGCAGGCTGTGAATGAACAGGCTGCGGCCGCCTGCGTCTATTCGCTGCGCTGGTTTGCTTGTGCGAGGGGCCATCTGCTGCGTCCTTGGATACGGATGGCTGATTGTGTGAGGGATGCCGACGGACGTCAACGACGCGCGGCTCGAGCGGATGCGGGGCACGCAAAGACCATCTGGAAACGCCGCAGCCCCGCCGGTAACCGGTCGGGGCTGGGGGGCGCATTTCGCGCGCGCAATGCAAAAACCCCAGCTCGTCTGAGCTGGGGTTCTGCGTATGGGGCGTCTGGCGGTGTCCTACTTTCACATGGCGAATGCCACACTATCATCGGCGCTAAGGCGTTTCACGGTCCTGTTCGGGATGGGAAGGCGTGGGACCACCTCGCTAAGGCCACCAGACATAAACTGGCACAAACTTGAAGAAGCCTGGGCTGGTATTCAACCAGCCCGCATATATTCGGTATTTGATGTACGTCGCACATCCACTCTCGTCACTTAGCCTCGCTAAGCCACTCAAATGATAGGATCAAGCCTCACGAGCAATTAGTATCGGTTAGCTTCACGCCTCACAGCGCTTCCACACCCGACCTATCAACGTCCTGGTCTCGAACGACTCTTCAGGGAGGTCAAGCCTCCAGGGAAGTCTCATCTTCAGGCAAGTTTCCCGCTTAGATGCTTTCAGCGGTTATCTCTTCCGAACTTAGCTACCCGGCTATGCCACTGGCGTGACAACCGGTACACCAGAGGTTCGTCCACTCCGGTCCTCTCGTACTAGGAGCAGCCCCCGTCAAACTTCCAACGCCCACTGCAGATAGGGACCAAACTGTCTCACGACGTTTTGAACCCAGCTCACGTACCACTTTAAATGGCGAACAGCCATACCCTTGGGACCGGCTACAGCCCCAGGATGTGATGAGCCGACATCGAGGTGCCAAACACCGCCGTCGATGTGAACTCTTGGGCGGTATCAGCCTGTTATCCCCGGAGTAC
>NZ_JBUPWA010000001.1:4012317-4064262 GCF_055181315.1 Chromobacterium sp. Ag138 | reverse complement strand
GGTATTAACCAGCGGGATTTCCTCCCGAACAAAAGTCCTTTACAACCCGAAGGCCTTCTTCAGACACGCGGCATGGCTGGATCAGGCTTGCGCCCATTGTCCAAAATTCCCCACTGCTGCCTCCCGTAGGAGTCTGGGCCGTGTCTCAGTCCCAGTGTGGCGGATCATCCTCTCAGACCCGCTACTGATCGTCGCCTTGGTGAGCTCTTACCTCACCAACTAGCTAATCAGACGTCGGCTGCTCGTATAACGTGAGGCCTTACGGTCCCCCACTTTCCCCCTCAGGGCGTATGCGGTATTAATCCGGCTTTCGCCGAGCTATCCCCCATTACACGGTACATTCCGACGCATTACTCACCCGTTCGCCACTCGTCAGCGGTGCAAGCACCCTGTTACCGTTCGACTTGCATGTGTAAAGCATGCCGCCAGCGTTCAATCTGAGCCAGGATCAAACTCTTCAGTTCAATCTCAAGCAAATTTTCTGGCACGCAAGTTCAAAGAAATAAACAAGTATCTCTTGTCTCTTGCAGTGCAAGTGTTCGGCTTTCGCCAAGCACTTACACCTATCGGTTATTCGTTCTGTTAAAGAGCAGTGCCATCCGCTGCGTCGTCATCACCGGAACCGTTTCGTTTCCGCTGTTTCGTTCGCTGCGTCAGCTGAGGAGGCGAACTATACGCCCGGCCCCCACCTCCGTCAACACCTTTTGCGAGAAAAAATGAACTTTCTTCGGCCAGTCTGCGCAAGTCGCTGATTTACAAGAAAGTGAGTGGGGAGGAATTTTCATGGAAACGTAAAACGCCGCTTGAAAGCGGCGCTTCGATGGGGTGGCGGTCTTGCTATGGCTTGGCCGCGGCCTGCGTTTCCGGCTGCAAATACGGCAAAAAGGCGTTGACCACTTCCGGCGCGTCCGGCTTGGTGCGGGTGCCGATGCTGATCACCTTGCTGGCGCCGGGCAAGATCAGGTACTTGTGGAAGTTCCACATCGGCGCGTCGTCGGTGGCGGCGATCAAGTCCTTGAACACCGGCTGGGCATCCGCGCCCCTGACATGCCCCTTGCCCGCCATCGGGAAGGTCACGCCGTAATTAGCCTGGCAGAAGGCGCCGATCTCGCTGTTGCTGTCCAGCTCCTGCAGGAAGTCGTTGCTGGGGAAGCCCACCACCATCAATCCGCGCGGACCATACTGCTTATATAGAGACTCCAACTGGGTGAACTGCGGCGTGAAGCCGCAATGGCTGGCGGTGTTCACCACCAACAACGGCCGGTCGGCGTATTGGCACAGATTGATCTGCCCGCCCATCAGTCCCGGCACGGTATGGTTCAGCAAAGCGGGACACGCGGCCAGCACCGCCTGCCCCCACAGCATCAATACCACTCCCCAGCGTTTCATCGCATCCTCCTTGCCAAACCGGCTATTGGTTCGGCGCTCGCTAGATATAAGAATAGGGCAATGCGCCCATGCATGGCCCTATCGTCTCACATCGCGAAGGCATATGCCCTCGCCCTGTCATTCCGGCTGGCTGGCGATATCCGCTCGCACCTTGTCCATGTCCAGGTCGCGCAGGCTCTGGATCAACTGCTCGAACTGGCCGGCCATCAGCGCGCCGGCCTGATTGAACACCATCACGCCATCCTTGACCGCGATCAGCGTCGGAATGGAGCGGATATTGAAATGAGCGGCCAGATCGCGCTCGGACTCGGTATCGATTTTGCCGAACACGATGTCGGCATGCTTCTCCGACGCCGCCTCGAACACCGGGCCGAACATCTTGCACGGGCCGCACCAGGGCGCCCAGAAATCGAGGATGACCAGCCCTTCTTCCTTCATGCTGGCGTTGAAGTTGTCGGCGGTGAGGTTGATGTAGGACATGGCGGCTCTCTTTCTATGAATCGGTGGCCCGCCAGGCGGCGGGCTGTCTCAGATCAAGATATGAGCGGGCCCATGCCATTGCAAGGCATCGCCCCGGTTGTATTTTTCAATCCGCCCGATAGCCGCTCAGCCTATGAACGGCAAAGCTAGGTACAGCTTGATCACAATGGCGTTGACGATATCGATGAAGAAGGCCCCCACCATCGGCACCACCAGAAAAGCCAGATGCGACGGGCCGAAGCGTTCGGTCACCGCCTGCATATTGGCGATGGCGGTGGGCGTGGCGCCCAGGCCGAAGCCGCAGTGGCCGGCGGCCAGCACCGCGGCGTCGTAGTTGCGACCCATCACGCGGAAGGTGACGAACACCGCGTACAGCACCATCGCCAGCGTCTGCAGCAGCAACAGCGAGAAGATAGGCAGCGCCAGCGCCGCCAGGTCCCACAGCCGCAGCGACATCAGCGCCAGCGCCAGGAACAGCGACAGGCTGACATTGCCCACCACCGACACCTCGCGCTCGAAAATCCGGTACCAGCCCAGCGCCGACAGGCCATTGCTGATCAACACGCCGACGAACAGCACGCAGACGAAAATGGGCAACTCGAACGCGGTGCCTTTCAGCAACGAGCCGATGAAGGTGCCGCCCAGCAAACAGACGGCGATCAGAGCCAGCGTCTCGATGAAGGAATGCGGCGTGATCAGCCGCTGCGCGTCCGGCTGCTCGAAGCCGCGCGGGGGATCGTCGGCATTGTGCTCCGCCCCCGGCGTCTTCACGCGCTTGACCAGAAAGCGCGCCACCGGCCCGCCGATCAGGCCGCCCAGCACCAGGCCGAAGGTGGCGCAGGCCATCGCCAGCTCGGCGGCGGAAGCCAGGCCGTATTTGTCGGCGAAGGTGCCGCTCCAGGCGGCGCCGGTGCCATGGCCGCCGGACAAGGTGATGGAGCCGGCCAGCAAACCCATCAGCGGATCCAGGCCCAGCGCGCTGGCCACCGCCACGCCCAGCGTGTTTTGCACCAGCAGCAAGCCCACCACCACGCCGAGGAAGATGCCCACCGTCCTGCCGCCCTGTTTCAGGCTAGCCAGATTGGCGGTCAAGCCGATAGCCGCGAAGAAGGCCAGCATCAACGGGGTTTGCAGCGAGGCGTCGAAGCGAACCTCGACGCCGGAAAACTGGCGCCAAGCCAGCAAGGCGGCGGCGACCACCAGGCCGCCGGCCACCGGCTCGGGAATGTTGTAGGTGCGCAGCACGCCGGTATGGGCGACCAGCTTGCGACCCAGCAGCAGAACGAGCGAGGCGGCCACCAGCGTGCCGTAGAAATCGAGTTGGATCATCGGTTCTCCTATTGTCGTTTTCGAGCGAAAACGCGCCGCTGCGCGACGCAGACAAACCGATGAAGCAGGAAGGCATGGAGGCGCTCCACATCCCGCCGCTTGCGCGGCGAGGCGGCACGAAGGCCGCCGGCTGGCTGGTCGGCGACTCCATGCGGAAACGCGCTTCTTTATAGGAGCGGAGAAACGGCGAAAAAGTTCGCGTAAAAACTTTTTACAATCAATCAGATGCCGATTCAGGCGCGGCTGATCCGCCAGCACTGGTGGATTTTGCGATTGCGGAAATCCTCGGGCACCGACTGCCCGCTGACATCCTGGATCTGGTAATCCTGGCTTAAACGATCGTCGAGCTGGAAGGTGCGCAGATTGTTGGAGAAGTACAGCCAGCCGCCCGGCGCCAGCAATGCCATCGCGTAGTCGATCAGCCAGACGTGATCGCGCTGCACGTCCAGGATGTCGCGCATCTTCTTGGAATTGGAGAAGGTCGGCGGGTCCATCACGATCAGATCGAACTGCTTGCCCGCGTCCACCGCCTCTTCCAGATACTGGAACGCGTCGGCGCGCACCAGTTTATGCTTGCCGAGATCCAGCCCGTTCAGCTCGAAGTTCCGGCGCGACCAGTCCTGATAGGTATTGGACATGTCCACCGTCTCCGAGGAGAGCGCGCCGCCGGCGCCGGCATAGACGGTGAAGCTGCCGGTATAGGCGAACAGATTGAGGAAACGCTTGCCGGCGGCCTCTTCGCGCACCCGCTTGCGGGTGTTGCGGTGATCAAGGAACAGGCCGGTATCCAGATACTGGTCCAGGTTGACGATGAAGCGTTGGCCGAACTCCTCGACCACGAAATCCTCGCCTTCGGCGCCCACTTTCTCGTACTGGCTGACGCCCTTCTGCCGGCGGCGGTTCTTCAGCGTGACCGCGGCGGCCGGGATGCCGGTCACCTGCGCGATGGCCGCCACCACGGCGTCGATCCAGGCTCGATACTCGTCATCGCCCATCTCCCAGCCGGTGTCGTACTCCTGCAGATGGACGCGCGATCCGTAGATGTCCAGCGCGAACGGGAATTGCGGCACGTCCTTGTCGTAGACGCGCCAGGCGTCCAGGCCCTGCCGGCGCGCCCACTTGGCGTAATGCTTGTAGTTCTTGGCCAGACGGTTGGCGAAGGCGCTGACGTCCTGCATGGCGTATCCTCGATTGCTGCAAAACAAACGCGCCAGCCTGGGCTGGCGCGACACGGTGTTCAAACCGGCATTATAAGACGCTATTGCTCGGAGTACATCGACAGCATCTTGTGATACACCGGCTCCGGCAGGTACTGGCGGATCACGCTCTCCCAGCCGCGGGGGCCGATCAGCCCCTTGACCATCGTCGACGATACCTCGGCGTATTCGCGCGGCGGCAGCAGGAACAGCGTGGTGATGTCCGGGTGCAGATCGGAATTGATGTAGCGCATCGTGCGTTCGTACTCATAGTCGCTGGCGGTGCGGATGCCGCGCACGATGTAGTTGGCGCCGACGCTCTGCGCGTAATTCACCAGAAACTGATTTTCGAACACCTCGACCCGCAGCTTGCTGAAACCCGTGGTCACTTCGCGCAGCAGCGCCACCCTTTCCTCGGCGCTGAAGGTGCAATGCTTGTCCGGATTCACGCCCACGGCGACGATCAGCTCGTCGAACAGCTCCACCGCCTCGCGTATCATCCACAAGTGGCCGTTGGTGACCGGATCAAAGCTGCCGGCATAGACGGCTCGTTTCAATTGACGCTTTCCTTTGGCTTTGATTGTGTTTTCCATGACGACTGTATCTTGCGTTGAGAGGGGTGGTAAAGAATTTTTTGTGCGGCGCGGCAAAATAGCGCCGCGCCGCGCCGGCTGTCAAGAAACGGTCACAACTGACAGTTGATCATCCAGTTGACGCCGAATTTATCACTAAAGCAGCCGAAAAGCGCGTTCCAGAACGTTTTGTGCAACGGCAACGTCACCTGCCCGCCCTGGCCGAGCGCGGCGAATATCCTCTCCGCGGCGGCGGTGTCGCCATCCAGATTCACCGACAGCGTGATCTGCTGGCTGGGTGCCAGCGGCCTGTCGGTATCCGAAATCATCAGCGTGTTGGCGCCGAACACCAGCCGCGCATGCATGATCCAGTTCGGGTTGATGTCGCCCATGGACGGCACGTCCTTGGGCGCGTCCGCGTAGCGCATCAGGATGGCGATTTCGCCATTCAGGGCCTCGCGGTAGAAGTTCAGCGCCGCTTCGGCGCGGCCGTCGTTGAAGTTCAGATACGGATACACATGCATGGCAAGCCTCCGCTCAGTGATGGGAAGGCCAGTGTACGCCGGGCCTGGATGGCAATGAAACGAAAAAGGCCCGCGGCGCTTTGCGACGCGGGCCCTGAGATGCCGATTTGGTCTCAGCCGTTGATCTCTTCGGCGCGGTGGCAGGCCACCATGCGCTGATCCAGCTCGCGCAATTGCGGCACCTCCGCCTTGCAACGCTCATTGGCGTGCGGGCAGCGCTTGTGGAAGGCGCAGCCGGAAGGCGGATTCAGCGGGCTGGGCAGCTCGCCCTCGATCTTGATCTTGACCCTGCGGTCCTCCGGATGGATGGACGGCGTCGCCGACAACAGCGCCTGGGTATACGGGTGCAGCGGCCGTTCGTAGACGCGGTCCTTGGCGCCCACCTCCACCGCGCGGCCCAGATACATCACCATCAGCTCGTCGGCGACGTGCTCCACCACCGCCAGATTGTGCGAAATGAACACATAGGCGGTATTGAACTCCTCCTGCAGATCCATGAACAGGTTCAGCACCTGCGCCTGGATCGACACGTCCAGCGCCGACGTCGGCTCATCAGCCACCACGATCTTGGGATTCAGCATCATCGCGCGGGCGATGGCGATGCGCTGGCGCTGGCCGCCGGAGAACATGTGCGGGTAGCGGAAATAGTGCTCCGGGCGCAGGCCGACGCGGGCCATCATCGCCCTCACCTTTTCTTCGCGCTCCTTCGCCGACAGATCGGTATTGATCAGCAGCGGCTCGGACAGCTGGTCGCCGATCTTTTGGCGCGGGTTCAAGGAGCCGTACGGGTTCTGGAACACCATCTGCACCTTGCGCCGCATCGCCTTCAGCTCGGCGCCGCTGGCCTTGGCCGCATCCTGGCCGTCCAGGATCAGCGAGCCGGAAGTCGGCTGCTCGATCAGGGTCAGCTGGCGCGCCAGCGTGCTCTTGCCGCAGCCGGACTCGCCCACCACGGCCAGCGTGCGGCCGGCCTCCAGCTCGAACGACACCCCGGCCAGCGCCTTCACCTGCGCCTTGGGCTTGAACATGCCCTGCGCCACATCGTAGTAACGGGTCAGATCTCCCGCCTGCAAAACCTTAGCCATGCTGCTTCTCCTTGGCCGGCAACGGGTAGTGGCAACGCACCGCGCCATGCTCGTGGGCGGTCAGTCCGGGCCGCTGGCCGCGGCAATTGTCCTGCGCGTACGGGCAGCGCGGCGACAACAGGCAGCCGCTGGGCCGGTCGTACTGGCCGGGCACGATGCCGGGCAGCGTCGCCAGCCGGCGCGCGCCCTTGCTGTGCTCGGGAATCGACGACAGCAGCGCCTCGGTATACGGATGGGCGGGATGGCGGAAGATTTCCGGCACCGTGCCCATCTCGGCCACCTGGCCGGCGTACATCACCACCAGCCGCTGCGCCACTTCGGCGACCACGGCCAGATCGTGGGTGATCAGGATCAGCGCCATGTTCTGGCTCTTCTGCAGGGACACCAGCAGCTCCATGATCTGGGCCTGGATGGTCACGTCGAGCGCGGTGGTCGGCTCGTCGGCGATCAAGAGCTTAGGGCTGCAGGCGATGGCCATGGCGATGGCGACGCGCTGGCTCATGCCGCCGGACAGCTGGTGCGGATAGGCGGAGAGCCGCGACTCGGCGGCCGGAATCTCCACCAGCTGCATCAGCTCCAGCGCGCGCGCCTTCAACGCCGCGCCGCGCAGGCCCTGGTGCACCTTCAGCACTTCCATGATCTGGTAGCCGACGGTGTAGCTGGGGTTCAGCGCCGTCATCGGGTCCTGGAAGATCATCGAGATGTCCTTGCCGACGATCTTGCGGCGGCCGCGCGCCGAAATGCTCAGCAGGTCTTTGCCGTCGAAGCTCAGCTCGTCGGCGACGATGCGGCCCTGCCCTTCCAGCAGGCCCATCATCGCCATCATGGTCACCGACTTGCCGGAGCCGGACTCGCCGACGATGCCGACGATCTCGCCCTGGGCGACATTCAGCTCCAGCCCTTCCACCGCGCGGAACGGGTTCTTCTCCGATCCGAATTCCACGGACAGGTTTTTGATTTGCAACAGACTCATGTTCTTGTCCTCAGGCGGCGCGCTTCAGCTTCGGGTCCAGCGCGTCGCGCAGGCCGTCGCCCATCAGGTTGATCGCCAGCACCGACAGCAGGATGGTCAGGCCCGGCAGGGTCACCACCCACCAGGCGCTCTCGATGTAGTCGCGGGCCGAGGCCAGCATGGTGCCCCACTCGGCGGTCGGCGGCTGCACGCCCAGGCCCAGGAAGCCCAGCGCGGCGATTTCGAGGATGGCGGAGGAGAAGCTCATGGTGGCGTGCACGATCAAGGGCGCCATGCAGTTGGGCAGCACGGTGACGAACATCAGGCGGCCCAGCCCGGCGCCGGCCACGCGCGAAGCCACCACGTAATCGCGGTTCAGCTCGGTCATCGCCGACGCGCGGGTCAGGCGCACGTAGGCCGGCAGCGACACGGTGGCGATGGCGATCATCGCGTTGGTCAGGCCCGGCCCCAGGATGGCCATGATGGCCACGGCCAGCAGCAAGGACGGCAGCGCCATCATGATGTCCATCAAGCGCATGATGGAAGCGCCCAGCACCTTGGGGAAGAACGCCGCCAACAGGCCCAGGATCACGCCCGGCACCAGCGCCATCAGCACCGACATCAGGCCGATGAACAGCGACAGCCGCGCGCCGTAGATCAGGCGCGACAGGATGTCGCGGCCCAATTCGTCGGTGCCGAACAGGAATTGCGCGCTGCCGGCGGCCTCCCAGGCCGGCGGCGTCAGCATGTGGTCGCGGTACTGCTCGATCGGGCTGTACGGCGCGATGACCGGCGCCAGCAGCGCACAGGCGACGATGAACAGCACGAAGACCAGGCCGGCGACCGCGCCCTTGTTGTGGGAAAAGCCCTGCCAGAACTCCTTCAGCGGAGACGGATAGGACAGTGCCAGGTCGGCCGTCTGCGCGGCCGCGGTTTGATTGGTTTGGCTCATGTTGCGTCCCTGCTTACTTGGCGTGACGGATGCGCGGATTGGCGATGCCGTACAGGATGTCGACGACGAAGTTGGTGACGATCACCAGCGTGGCCACCATCAGGATGCCGTTCTGCACCACCGGGTAGTCGCGGCGGGCGATGGCGTCGATCAGCCACTTGCCGATGCCGGGCCAGGAGAAGATGGTTTCGGTCAGCACCGCGCCGCCCATCAGCGTGCCCACTTGCAGGCCGATCACGGTCAGCACCGGGATCAGCGCGTTGCGCAGGGTGTGGATGAAGATGACGCGGGCCGGCGACAGGCCCTTAGCGCGCGCGGTGCGGACGTAGTCCTCGCGCAGCACTTCCAGCATCGACGAGCGGGTCATCCGCGCGATCACCGCCAGCGGAATGGTGCCCAGCACGATGGACGGCAGGATCAGGTGCGACAGCGCGCTCTTGAACGCGCCGGCGTTGCCCTCGGGATCGGCCGCCTCGGCCAGCCAGCTGTCGATCAGCATGAAGCCGGTCTTGGGATGGATGTCGAACATCAGGTCCATCCGGCCCGATACCGGCGTCCAGCCCAGCTTGACCGAGAAGAACATGATCAGGATCAGGCCCCACCAGAAGATGGGCATCGAGAAGCCGGTCAGCGAAACGCCCATCACGCCGTGGTCGAATATCGAACCGCGCTTGATGGCGGCCAGCACGCCGGCCAGCAGCCCCCACACCATGGCGAACAGCAGCGCGGACAGCGCCAGCTCCAGCGTGGCGGGGAACAGGGTCTTGAACTCGGCCCAGACGCTGGTCTTGGTCACCAGCGACTCGCCGAGATTGCCGTGCAGCAGATTGACGACGTAGTCGAAGTATTGCGCGTACAGCGGCTTGTCCAGCCCCAGCCGATGCAATGCTTCGGCATGCATCTGGGGGTCTAGCGTGCGCTCGCCCACCATCACTTCCACCGGGTCGCCGGGGATCAGGCGGATCAGCGCGAAAGTCAGCAGCGTGATGCCGAAGAAGGTGGGCACCAGCAGGCCCAGCCTTCGCAGGATGAATGAAAACATGGAAACCTCTCCCGGACGCGCGCATGGCGCGGCGTCCTCAGACCTAGACATCGCGTGCAAGGAATCCGAACAGGAAAGGTAGAAACGCAAGACGCGCCGTGAGGGCGCGAAAGAGAGAACCGGGTGCCGGACAGCAGACTGGCAACTAAACCACCCACCAGCATTAGCTGCATCCACTGTCGCGGCAGGAGAGACAATACCAGCGCGCTGTCCCGTCCCGCTTGACGCAGGTCAAGCCGCCGTCACCGCCGGCCGACCGTCGCCCCATCTCTAACCATTTTCCTGTGCAGACACTGCCATGCCGCCGCGGCCGCCCTCTCTGCCGGAGGACTGGATGCGACGGCACTTACGCCAGGCGGACGGAGCGTTCGCCCCGCCGCCGATTACGGTTACGCCTTGTGTGAAACCAGGCTTACTTGACGCTGACGCCGTAGAAGGAGTTCAGGCCGAACGGGCTGACCTTGAAGCCCTGCACCGACTTCAGCATCGGCTGATTGACGGTGGAGTGGGCGATGGTGGTCATCGGCACCTGCTGCTTCACGATCTCCTGCGCCTTCATGTACAGCTTGGTGCGCTCGGCGACGTTGGAAGTGGACTTGCCCTTCTGGATCAGGTCTTCGAACGGTTTGTAGCAGAACTTGGAGAAGTTGTTGCCGTTCATCGCGTCGCAGCCGAACAGCACGCCCAGCCAGTTGTCCGGATCGCCGTTGTCGCCGGTCCAGCCGATCAGCATCGAGTCGTGCTCGCCGGCCTTGGCGCGCTTCAGGTACTCGCCCCACTCGTAGGAGGTGATCTTGGCCTTGACGCCGATCTTGGCCCAGTCGGCCTGCACCATTTCCGCCATCAGCTTGGCGTTGGGGTTGTACGGACGCTGAACCGGCATCGCCCACAGCGAGATGTCGAAGCCGTTCGGGTAGCCGGCCTTGGCCAGCAGCGCCTTGGCCTTGGCCACGTCGTACGGCGCGTCCTTCAGGCTCTTGTTGTACGACCACTGGGTCGGCGGCATCGGGTTGGTCGCGGCCTGGCCTGCGCCCTGGTACACCGCCTGCAGGATGGCTTTCTTGTTGATGGCCATGTCCAGCGCCTCGCGCACTTCCAGCTTGTCCAGCGGCTTGTGCTTGACGTTGTAGGCCAGGTAGCCCAGGTTGAAGCCGGCCTGGGACATCACGCTCATTTTCGGATCGGCCTTCATCGCGGCGATGTCGGTCGGACGCGGATAGGTGGTGATCTGGCACTCGCCGGCCTTCAGCTTCTGGTAGCGCACCGACGGGTCGGTGGTGATCGCGAACACCAGGTTGTCCACCTTCGGGCCGTCGGCCTTGTTCCAGTAATCCTTGTTGGCCGCAAAGCGGATCTGCGCGTCCTTCTGGTAGCGCTTGAAGATGAACGGGCCGGTGCCCACCGGCTGCTGGTTGATCAGCTGCGGCTTGCCGTCCTTCAGCAGCTTGTCCGCGTACTCGGCAGACTGGATGGAGGCGAAGCTCATCGCCAGGTTCTGCAGGAAGGCGGCATCCACCTTCTTCAGCGAGAACTTGATGGTGTACGGGTCTACCTTCTCCACCTTGGCGATGTTGGCGTCCATGCCCATGTCGGTGAAGTAAGGGAATTCGGTCGGGTAAGCCTTGCGGAACGCGTTGCCCTTGTTGAGCATGCGGTCGAAGGTGAAGGCCACGTCGTCGGCGTTGAATTCGCGGGTCGGCTTGAAGTAGTCGGTGGTCTGGAACTTCACGCCCTTGCGCAGATGAAAGGTGTAGGACAGTCCATCCGAAGACACATCCCATTTCTCGGCCAGACCCGGGATCACTTTGGTGCCGCCGCGCTGGAATTGCACCAAGCGGTTGAACACGGTTTCGGCCGAGGCGTCAAAGTCGGTGCCGGAGGTGTACTGGCCCGGGTCAAAGCCCGCCGGGCTGCCCTCGGAACAAAACACCAATGTCCCGGCAGCCTGCGATGCCACGGAAGCCCCAGCAATCGCGCCAGCAAGCAGCAACTTCTTGAAAGTTTGCATAATGTTTCCCTTCCTTTGTACAGACTAATTAGTCTTTTCTGATATTCAACCTGAGCATGTCTAGGCTTCGGCTGGTGGGGGATACATTATTCACAGAGGGCGCTTTTGACAAGCGCCCTCTGACTTTTCATGCGCATTCCGACTATGACAATTCGTAAACGGAAAGTGAACTACACGCGGCGCAATATGACGGAACCCACGGAATAGCCGGCTCCGAACGATGAAATGACGCCAACATCTCCAGCACTCAAATCATGCGAATGAAGATGGAAGGCGATGATGGAGCCGGCGGAACTGGTGTTGGCGTAACGGTCCAGAATCACCGGGGCCTCCACCGTATCGGCCTCCCGGCCGAGCACGCGGCGGGCGATCAGCTGATTCATCGCCAGGTTGGCCTGGTGCAGCCAGAAGCGGCGCACGCCTTCCGGCGCGATGCCCAGGCTGCCCAGGTGGTCGACGATGTGCTCGCCCACCATCGGACACACCTCTTTGAACACCTTGCGCCCCTGCTGGACGAACAGCTTGTCGGGCTGGCCGACGCCAGTCTCGTCGCAACGGTTCAGGAAGCCGAAGTTGTTGCGGATGTTGTTGGAGAAAACCGTCGCCAGCTTGCAGCCCAGCACCTCGAAGCGGCGCTCGGAAACCGCGGCGTCGGCGCGCTCCAGCACCACCGCGGTGCAGGCGTCGCCGAAGATGAAGTGGCTGTCGCGGTCGCGGAAGTTCAGGTGGGCGGAACAGATCTCCGGATTCACCATCAGCACCGCGCGCGCCTGGCCGGCGGCCACGGCGTTGACCGCGGTCTGGATGCCGAATGTCGCCGACGAGCAGGCCACGTTCATGTCGAAGGCGTAGCCATCGATTCCCAACGCCTGCTGCACTTCGATCGCCATCGCCGGATAGGGGCGCTGCATATTGGAGCAGGCGACGATCACCATGTCGATGTCGGCGGCGGCGCGGCCGGCGGCCTCCAGCGCCTGCCTGGCGGCGGCCACGGCCATCTCCGCCTGCACTGACAACTCGTCGTTGCCGCGCTCGGGCAGATGGGGCGTCATTCTCGCCGGATCCAGCACGCCGTCCTTATCCATCAGGAAGCGCTGCTTGATGCCGGAAGCCTTTTCGATGAATTCGGCGCTGGATTCGGCCAGCGGTTCCATCGAGCCGGCGGCGATGTCGGCCGCGTGGGCCTCGTTGCGTCCGCGCACGTAGGCATTGAACGCCTCGACCAGTTCGGCGTTGCCGACCGCGTGGGGAGGGGTGAACAAGCCCGTCCCGCTGATAACAACCTTATGCATCTTTTTTATGTCCTCATCCCAGTGAACAGGAACGAAAGCGTGGCGGCGAACCCGGCCTTCCTCGGCCCGGCCGGTTGCGCCCGCCGCCACTCGGCGCCCTTGCGGGCGGATTTCGCGAAAATATTGCAGCGATTCTACACAGCCGCCGGCGCGCAGGTGTAAGAAATCCATAGCCTTTAATGGCTTAAACCAAGTAAAATTCTCGACTTTGCGACTTCCGGCGCTGGATTGCCTCGCCAAATACTTGACTGTTTTAGTCGGATATTAGGTATAATCTGAGGCAGAACCACCATCCACCGGAACTGAACATCATGCGCCTTACCACCAAAGGACGTTTTGCCGTCACCGCGATGCTGGACCTCGCGATGCGCGAGGGAGGCGGGCCGGTCACCCTGGCCGGCATCAGCGAGCGCCAGAGCATCTCGCTGTCTTACCTGGAGCAGTTGTTCGGCAAGCTCAGACGCGCCGAACTGGTAGACAGCGTGCGCGGTCCCGGCGGCGGCTACACGCTGGCCAAACAAATCTGCGACATCTCCGTTGCCGACATCATCGTCGCCGTGGACGAGCCGGTGGACGCCACCCAGTGCGGCGGACGCGAGAACTGCCGCGGCAGCCAGCGCTGCATGACCCACGACTTGTGGACCAACCTCAACGTCACCATTTTCGATTACCTCTCCAAGGTAAGCCTCGCCAGCCTGGTGGAAGAACAACACGCCAAAGAGCAGCAAGCCAAGGAGAGCAGCGTCGTGCAGGACAAGCGCGACAGCTGTAGCAGCTCCCGTGCAGCTGCCAGCAGCGCCCTGTGAGCGCACGAAAAATCTTGCGGAGATTAAATAAATGAGCCAGCCCAAGCTACCGATCTATCTGGATTACTCGGCCACCACCCCGGTGGACCCGCGCGTCGCCGAAAAGATGATTCCCTATCTGACCGGCAAGTTCGGCAACCCCGCCTCCCGCAGCCACAGCTTCGGCTGGGAAGCCGAGGAAGCCGTCGAGAACGCGCGCGCCGAAGTGGCCAAGCTGATCGGTGCCGATTCGAAGGAAATCGTCTGGACCTCCGGCGCCACCGAGTCCGACAACCTGGCGATCAAGGGCGCAGCCCAGTTCTACAAGAGCAAGGGCAAGCACATCATCACCGTCAAGACCGAACACAAGGCGGTGCTGGACACCTGTCGCGAGCTCGAGCGCCAAGGCTTCGAGGTCACCTATATGGACGTGCAGGAAAACGGCCTGCTCGACATCGACGCCTTCAAGGCCGCCATCCGTCCCGACACCATCGTGGTGTCCGTGATGTACGTGAACAATGAAATCGGCGTGATCCAGGACATCCCGCAGATCGGCGAGATCTGCCGCGAGAAGGGCATCATCTTCCACGTCGACGCCACCCAGGCGCCGGGCAAGGTCAAGATCGACCTGAACACCCTGAAAGTGGACCTGATGAGCCTGTCCGCGCACAAGGCCTACGGCCCGAAGGGCATCGGCGCGCTGTACGTGCGCCGCAAGCCGCGCGTGCGCCTTGAGGCTCAGATGCACGGCGGCGGCCACGAGCGCGGCTTCCGCTCCGGCACCCTGGCCACCCACCAGATCGTCGGCATGGGCGAAGCCTTCCGCATCGCCCGCGAAGAGATGGACAGCGAAAGCGAGCGCATCCGCATGCTGCGCGACCGCCTGTGGAACGGCATCCAGGACATGGAAGAAGTGTACATCAACGGCGACGCCGACCAGCGCGTGCCGCACAACCTCAACGTCAGCTTCAACTTCGTCGAGGGCGAGAGCCTGATCATGGCCATCAAGGATCTGGCCGTGTCCAGCGGCTCCGCCTGCACCTCCGCCTCGCTGGAGCCGTCCTACGTGCTGCGCGCGCTGGGCCGCAACGACGAAATGGCCCACAGCTCCATCCGCTTCACGCTGGGCCGCTTCACCACCGAGGAAGAGATCGACTACGCGATCGCCTTGCTGAAGTCCAAGATCGGCAAGCTGCGCGAGCTGTCCCCGCTGTGGGAGATGTACAAGGACGGCGTGGATCTGAACAGCGTTCAATGGGCGGCCCACTGAGCCGATAACAGATTACCGGCCGCGGAAACTTTGAAAGAAGCCGCGGCCCGCAGGAGAACAGACATGGCATACAGCGAAAAAGTGTTGGACCACTACGAAAACCCGCGCAACGTCGGCTCGTTCGACAAGGGCGACGACAGCATCGGCACCGGCATGGTCGGCGCGCCGGCCTGTGGCGACGTGATGAAGCTGCAGATCAAGGTGGGCGCGGACGGCGTGATCGAAGACGCCAAGTTCAAGACCTACGGCTGCGGCTCCGCCATCGCCTCCTCGTCGCTGGTGACCGAGTGGGTGAAGGGCAAGTCGCTGGACGAGGCGCTGTCGATCAAGAACACCGCCATCGCCGAGGAACTGGCGCTGCCGCCAGTGAAAATCCACTGCTCCATCCTGGCCGAAGACGCGATCAAGGCCGCGGTGGAAGACTACAAGCAAAAACACGGCAAGTAAGCGGAGGCGACTGATGGCACTCACTCTTTCCGAACGCGCCGCCCAGCATGTCGGCGCCTTCCTCGCCAAGCGCGGCAAGGGCCTGGGCGTGCGTCTGGGCGTCAAGACCTCCGGCTGCTCCGGCATGGCCTACAAGCTGGAGTTCGTCGATGTCGAGAACAGCGAAGATGTCCGTTTCGAAAGCTACGGCGTAGCCATCTACACCGACGCCAAGAGCCTGGCCTACCTCGACGGCACCGAGCTCGACTATGTGAAGGAAGGCCTGAACGAGGGGTTCCGCTTCAACAACCCCAACGTCAAGAACGAGTGCGGCTGCGGCGAGAGCTTCAACGTCTGACCCGCCGCCGCCCCGGGGCGGAGCGTTGTCGCGCAAGCGCTGATGCTCCGCCCCGAGTTTTTCTGGCCCCTGCCTTAGCCCGGACGCATCGATGAACCACGACTTCAACCAGGACTTCTTTTCCCTGTTCGGACTGCCGCGCCGCTTCGCCATCGACGCCGCCCTGCTTGACGCCGCCTGGCGCGCGGCGGCGGCCCAGGTCCATCCCGACCGCTACGCCGCCAGCTCCGACGCCGAAAAGCGCAGCGCGCTGATGCTGGCCACCCGGGTCAACGAAGCCTACCAGACGCTGAAGTCGCCGCTGAACCGCGCCCGCTACCTGCTGCAGCTGTCCGGCGTGGATACCCAGGAAGAGAACAACACCCGGATGCCGGGCGACTTCCTGATGGCGCAGATGGAGTGGCGCGAGAGCATAGACGACGCCCGCGCCGACGTGGACGCGCTGGAATCGTTGTCGCGCCGCCTGCGCGCCGAGGTCAAGAACCTGCAAGCCGAACTGGAAGCCTCGCTGGACGCGCGCGCCGACTTGGACGCCGCCGCCGTCCTGGTGAGAAAATTGCGCTTCATGGAAAAGCTGGACCAGGAGATCGGCGACGCCATCGGAAACCTGCTGGACTGAGTCCCGCGCGCCGCCGCTCCCGAGCAACGACATAAAGATCAAGACATGGCTCTACTGCAAATCGCCGAACCCGGCCTCTCAGCCGCCCCCCACCAGCATCGTCTGGCCGTGGGCATCGACCTCGGCACCACCAATTCTCTGGTCGCCACCGTCAGGAGCGGCTCCGCCGCCGTGCTGCCTGACGCGAACGGCCGCAGCCTGCTGCCGTCGGTGGTGCGCTACGGCGACGAGGGCGTGCTGGCGGTCGGCTACGACGCGCAGAAGGAACAAAACCGCGATCCGCACAATACCATCGTCTCGGTGAAGCGCTTCATGGGCCGCGGCGTCAGCGACATCAAGGATGCCGGCAGCCTGCCCTACCGCTTCGTCGACGCGCCGGGCATGGTGCAGCTGGTCACCCGCGCCGGCGTCAAGAGCCCGGTCGAGGTGTCGTCCGACATCCTGCGCGCGCTCAAAGACCGCGCCGAAGAAAGCCTGGGCGGCGAGCTGACCGGCGCGGTGATCACCGTGCCCGCCTACTTCGACGACGCCCAGCGCCAGGCCACCAAGGACGCCGCGCGCCTGGCCGGCCTCAATGTGCTGCGCCTGTTGAACGAACCCACCGCCGCCGCCATCGCCTACGGCCTGGACAACGGCAGCGAAGGCACATACGTCGTATACGATCTAGGCGGAGGCACGCTGGACGTGTCCATCCTGCGGCTGACCCGCGGCGTGTTCGAGGTGCTGGCCACCAGCGGCGACTCCGCGCTGGGCGGCGACGATTTCGACCACCGCGTGTTCTGCTGGCTGCTGGAGCAGGCCGGGGTGACCGCGCCGTCGGCGCACGACATGCGCCTGCTGCACACCCGCGCCCGCGAAGCCAAGGAAGCGCTGACCGACCACGCCAGCACTCGCGTCACCGCGATCCTGTCCGACGGCCAGTCGCTGGATCTGGAGCTGGACCAGGCCACGCTGCACGCCATCACCAAGACGCTAGTCGACAAGACCCTGACGCCGGTGCGCAAGGCGCTGCGCGACGCCAGGATCGCGCCCGAGGACATCCAGGGCGTGGTGATGGTGGGCGGCGCCACCCGCATGCCGCACGTGCAGAAGGCCGTCGCCGACTACTTCGGCCGCGCGCCGCTGACCAACCTGGACCCGGACAAGGTGGTGGCGCTCGGCGCCGCCATCCAGGCCAATGTGCTGGCCGGCAACAAGCAGGACGACGAGTGGCTGCTGCTCGACGTGCTGCCGCTGTCGCTGGGCATCGAGACCATGGGCGGCCTGACCGAGAAGATCATCCCGCGCAACAGCACCATCCCGGTGGCGCGCGCGCAGGACTTCACCACCTTCAAGGACGGCCAGACCGCGATGTCCATCCACGTGCTGCAGGGCGAGCGCGAGCTGGTCTCCGATTGCCGCAGCCTGGCCAAGTTCACGCTGACCGGCATTCCGCCGATGGTGGCGGGCGCCGCGCGCATCCGCATCACCTTCCAGGTGGACGCCGACGGCCTGCTGTCGGTCACCGCGCGCGAACAGACCTCGGGCGTGGAGTCCAGCATCGAGGTCAAGCCATCCTACGGCCTGTCCGACGACGAGATCAGCCGCATGCTGACCGACTCCCTGGCCAACGTGCAGGAAGACATCGAGGCGCGCAAGCTGCGCGAGGCCATCGTCGACGCCGAAAGCCTGCGCGACGCCACCGTCAACGCGCTGGCGCTGGACGGCGATCTGCTGGACGACGCCGAGCGCGCCGCAGTGGAAGCCGCCGCCGCCGCGGTGGGCGCCGCCATCGCCGAGGGTGTCACCCGCCGCATCAACGAGGCCAGCGCCGCGCTGAACCACGCCACCGAAACCTTCGCCTCCCGCCGCATGGACCGCAACATCCAGCGCGCGCTGAAGGGCCACAAGATTACCGATCTGTAAGGATACGCCATGCCGCGCATCATCGTTTTGCCCCATCCGGACCTGTGTCCGGAAGGTGCCGTGATAGACAACGTAGAAACCGGCCAGAGCATCTGCGACGCCCTGCTCGCCCACGACATCGAAATCGAGCACGCCTGTGAGATGTCCTGCGCCTGCACCACCTGCCACTGCATCGTCCGCGAAGGCGGCAACTCGCTGAACGAGGCCGACGAGCTGGAAGAAGACCTGCTGGACAAGGCCTGGGGCCTGGAGGCGCAATCGCGCCTGTCGTGCCAGGCCATCGTCGCCGACGAAGACCTGGTCATCGAAATTCCCAAGTACACGATCAACCACGCTAGAGAACACCACTGAAGGGAGGGCAAGCAGCATGAAATGGACCGACGTGAACGACATCGCCATCGAACTGGCCGAAGCCCATCCCGAGGTGGATCCCAAGTCCGTGCGCTTCGTCGACCTGCACAACTGGGTGGTGGACCTGCCCGGCTTCGACGATGATCACGCCCGCGGCGGCGAGCGCGTGCTGGAGGCGATCCAGCAGGCGTGGATAGACGAAGCGGAGTGATGCCGCTTCACGGCAAAGGCCCCGCAAAACGGGGCCTTTGTCTTGCGGCCATGCCGGCGCGTGAAAATCGCCGCCGGCAGGTTTATCATCGATAGACGCGCGCCGGCCTTCGCCGGCGCCCCGCTACGGAGCCGCCATGTTCACCCTGATCATCGGCAACAAGAACTACTCCCCCTGGTCGCTGCGCCCCTGGCTGCTGCTGAAGATGCTGGACGAGCCGTTCAAGGAGCAGCAGATCGATCTCTACCTGTCCGACAGCAAGGCCCGCATCCTGGCCGCCAATCCAGCCGGCAAGGTGCCGGTGCTGGTGGACGACAAGCTCAGGATATGGGACTCGCTGGCGATCAGCGAATACCTGGCCGAATGCTTCCCCTCCGCCGGACTGTGGCCCACCGACAGCGCGCTGCGCGCTGTCGCCCGCTCCATCGTCGCCGAGGTCCACTCCGGTTTTTCCGCGCTACGCGAAAACCTGCCGATGGACATCACGCTGCGCCAGGTCGACTACGAGAGCTCGCCGGCGCTGGAATCCGACATCGCCCGCGTGATCGCCCTATGGGAGGAACAGCGCGAGCGGCACGTCGCCGACGGCGAATTCCTGTTCGGCGGCTTCACCATCGCCGACGCCTGCTTCGCGCCGATCTGCACCTGCTTCCAGACCTACAACGTCAAGCTGCCCGAGCGCTCGCAAGCCTATGTCCGCCATATCCTGTCCCTGCCCGCCATGCAGGAATGGTATTCGGCGGCGGCGGCGGAAAGAAAACGCCCGTTCTGAGTCAGAGAATGTCGCAAAACGGG
Source organism: Chromobacterium sp. Ag138 (assembly GCF_055181315.1). NCBI lineage: Bacteria > Pseudomonadati > Pseudomonadota > Betaproteobacteria > Neisseriales > Chromobacteriaceae > Chromobacterium > Chromobacterium sp. Ag138. The sequence goes on along the minus strand of NZ_JBUPWA010000001.1, from coordinate 4,044,721 downwards.
TGGATCAACGCGCCATAAGTCATTAGAATGGCGCGTTTTTTACATTTTCATTACGTCAAGGATTTCACATGAGCACCCCGTTCATCATTGGCGTTGCCGGCGGCAGCGGCAGCGGAAAAACCACGGTAACCAACAAGGTGCTGGAGACCATTGGTTCCGAGATGGCGGCGGTGATCATCCAAGACTACTACTATCGCGACCAGAGCCACCTGACCTTCGAACAGCGCCTGGGCACCAACTACGACCATCCGCAAGCATTCGACTGGCCGCTGCTGATCGCCCACATCGACGACCTGCGCAACGGCCGCGCCATCGAGATGCCGGTGTATGATTTCTCCAACCACACCCGCTCCGACCAGACCGTCACCGTGCAGCCGGCGCCGGTGATCGTGATCGAAGGCCTGTTCCCGCTGTACGACGCCGCGCTGCGCGAGATGATGTCGCTGAAGATCTTCGTCGACACCGATTCCGACGTCCGCTTCATCCGCCGCCTGAAACGCGACATCGCCGAGCGCGGCCGCACCATGGAAAACGTGATCGAGCAATACCTGTCCACCGTGCGCCCGATGCACAACCAGTTCATCGAGCCGACCAAGCGCTTCGCCGACGTGATCCTGCCGCACGGCGCCAACGATCCGGCGGTGGACATCATCACCACCAAGGTCGCCAGCCTGATGGTGTGACGGCGCAGGACGCCAAGCACGCGAAAGCCGCCCCTGGGCGGCTTTTTGCTTGCCCGGTTGACGCCGCCGGCCGCGCGGACGGACAATCGCCGCTCGCGCCATCCCGGCGCGCGCAACCAAGGAAACACGATGCACACCATCAAACCGCGCAATCCGCTGGCTTGCGCAGCCATCCTGAAAAAGGGAGGTGCCCACGGCCGCAGCCGATCCGGCCTGCGCCAATCTCAGAAACACTCGCTCTGGGCGGAACTGGAAGACTGGCGCGAAGAGCGCGACCAGCAGCCGATGGCCGCCAACCGCGGCCAGGACGCCGATGAGGCGTCTTTCTCCGCCGAGTTTCCAAAAGCAACAGGCCATCATCCGATGGCCTGTTGCTTTTGGATGCTCGTCCACTCGCATAATCAGACAATAGCTCTCCGAGCCCACAAAGCCCCCTGTCACAACCCAGCCTCGCATGTCTAGCCCTTAGGCTAAAGCGGCGATCACATCCCGCCAGCCAATCCACGTTCGTCGAGATGAACGTGAAGCACTCCCTCTTGAGAATAAGCCAGCCATATAACCAACCCTCATTTCCATCAGTATAACCTCTTAGCTAAACCGTATTTACCCCATCCTAAAGATCAGTTTAAGCACAATATATATTAGCCACGACTGTTATCAGAAATTTTTCCAACAATAAAATTCCCGCCACCTGAGTGCCGGAAAATACTTATAAGGCAGAGAATGCTTGCATATAAAAAAATGATCTACTAATTTGATCATGCATGCCCAGACCCGCTGGCATTTTGTCTGGAAGAAAACGATTCCCAGTCATCCTCCATACCGGGCACAGGCAAACTCTCCATTTCCGACACTCACTCCGGTGCCAAAATATCACTACTCACGCCCGCGAGCTGCGTCAGAATATAAAGTTTCCTTATAGATAAACTGGGAACAGATTTTTACTCCAGCCAGACCAACTGGTCTTTAGGCATGCAGCCTTTCCTAGTCGCAAGCGAGGAAAGCCATTCGCCAAACGTCTGGGATAAAAACCGGCGATGCCGGCGCGAATCGAGACAGCCATTCACTCGGCAAAGTCTGAGCGCGACATGCATCGCTCTCACACGACGCAGAAAGGAAACAAAATGAGCAAGACTATCAACATCCTGGTTGCAGTCAACGCGGAGAAGCTCGCCCAGCAAGTCGAAGACAAAATGCTATCGCCGGGGACAAAGGATCGCCCGACCAACTTAGGCTCCTATCAACAATCCGACGTCTTCATTTCCATGCTGACGCAAAGCCAATATACCAGCAATCAGGGAAGCTCGGAGTTGACGGTCCGCGCCAATTCCGGCGACAATATCCGCTGGACCATGGCCACTTTCGACGCCGGGTCTGACTATTCCGCATTTATTTACAACAGCACCTTCACCCCACCTAAAATCACTAATGTATCTTATCAGAACCTGCCAGTCCGGAATTACATTCCGAGCAACACTGAGCCGCTGATGGAATACAACGAACACATCTATGTCTGCCAGGGCACGGTCAACTCCGAAACCGCCGATACGGTTCAATACACGATGTCCTTTGCCGTGATCGACAACAGCAATGGCCAATATGTAGGCTATTTCATGTGGGATCCGTTCATCGCGATCAACAAGTAACCATCCTGGCCGGCCAAACCGGCCGGCCAGAAAGTTGGTTCACTCCTCACCTCTAGCCTTTATCGTCATAGCCAAGCGCTGGCGATCTCGGCAGCCGCCACGAACACGATTCGCCGCCATTGACCACGCGCGCCGCCAGCAGGGCTCCTCCCCTGCAACCTCCGCCAATTTCAACATGGCAGGCAGGTGAACAAAATCCCACGGAGCCATCCCCTGCCGCGTTGACCACCGCATCCACAACGTCCAAGCCAGATGACCCGCTCTCCTCGAACGCGCTCCAACTAGCACGAGAAGTCCAACGGAGGGATCCGCATCCACGGGGCCTGACATCATGCCGCGCAACAATTCAGCACATTACGTTTACACAAACGCACAGGAGAGGGCAGTAGAATGCCGGCATCGTCAAACTTGTTGGAATGCAGCCATGAAGAAGTGGATTAGCTCCTCACTGCTGCTGCTTTCGCTCGCCGGCTGCGGCAGCATGGGCCTGAAGAAGCCTGAAGTCAGCCTCAGCAATATCGAGCCCGGCAGCAGCACGCTGTTCGAGCAGAATTTCGCGGTGACGCTGCGCGTCGCCAACCCCAATCCCATCCCGCTGAACGCCAGCGGCGTCGACTTCGAGCTGATGCTGGGCGGCGAGAAACTGGGCGGGGGCAGCAGCAGCCAGCCGCTGTCCATCCCCTCGCGCGGCGAAGGCACGGTCACGCTGCAGGTGCATACCTCGCTCGCCGCCTGGATACGGCAGCTGGCCAACTGGCAGCAGCTGCCCGGCGGCAAGCTGAACTACGAGCTGCGCGGCCAGCTGCACGGCCTGGGCGGCTTCAAGGACCTGCCCTTCGACAACAAGGGCGAGTGGCAGCTGCCCAAGCGCTGATCACTGCTGCTCCACCGCCAGGCAGTTGTTGCCGTCGAAGCTGACGCTCAGCACTTCCTTGGTCTTCTTGTCGATGACGAAGTTGGTGGTGCATTCGTAGTGGACGGTGCCGCCGCCGGTCACGCCGTTGCTGACCCAGCGTCCCGGGGTTTCCACCACCCGGGACTGCCCGTCCTTGTCGGTCATCGTCAGCTTGGTGCCCGGCTCGTAACGGGTGTTTTCCTGCAGCGGCCGCTGCTCGGTGCTTTCCTTCACATAGGTGTACAGGCTGTTGCCGTTGGGCATCTGCATGGTCTTGGTCGGCGCGCCCCACTGCGCCAGCAGCTCGTTGACGTCGCGGCCCTGCCAGCGGTACACCTTCTGCGCATAGCCCTGCTGGGTGGGGAACATCGCGCAGCCGGCCAGGCTCAGCGCCAGCAACGGCAAGCATAACTTCTTCATCATTAGCCTTTTCCGATTGATAACGTTGCGACATTCTCGCGTCTGGGCAATAAAAACGCCAGCCCGCGGGCTGGCGTCGGCGCCGGGAAACGGCTCCCGTTTACAATTTGAAGCGGCTGAACGCCTGCCGCATGCCGCGCGCCACCCCGTCCAGCGTGCTCAAGGTCCGCTGCGCGCTTTGCAGCGCCGCATCGGAATCCAGGATCTTGTTGTTGATCGACTCGGTGCTCTGCGCCATCGCGGTGGTGGCGTTATGCTGCTCGCCGGTGGACAGCGCCACATCGCCGATCTTCTCCACCACCAGCTTCATCGCGCGGGTGATGTCCACCAGGCGCTCGCGCGCCAGCTCGGTCTGCGCCGCGCTGCCGTCCACCGCGCCTATGGTGCTGTCCATATTGCCCACTGCCTTGCCGGTCTCAGCCAGGATGTTCTGCACCATGTCGCCGATCTCGACGGTGGCGCTGCCGGTGCGCTCGGCCAGCTTGCGCACTTCGTCGGCCACCACGGCGAAGCCGCGGCCCTGCTCGCCGGCGCGGGCGGCTTCGATCGCCGCATTCAGCGCCAACAGATTGGTCTGGTCGGCGATGTCGCGGATCACGCCTGTGATCTTGGAGATTTCCTGCGAGCGCTGCTGCAGCGAAGCCAGCAATGCCGACAGCTCACCCACCGACCGGCTGGTGCGCGCCATTTCGCCGCTGATGCGCTGCAGCTCCTCGGCGCTGGCCTGGGAATTGGCGCCGGTGTCGCGCGCCAGTTCGTCGGTTTCGCGGGTGGCGTCGGCGATGTGGGAAATGCTCACCGTCACCTGCTCGATCGCCGCGGCGTTGGAGCTGGAGATGTCGGCCAGCATGTGAGAATCCTCGGCCAGCCGCGCCACGTCGGCGCCGACCGCGATCACCCCTTGCGCCAGTTGCTCGGCTTCGGAGCGCAGCTCGCGGAACATGGCGTTCAGGCGGCCGACGAACTGGTTGAACGCCTCGGCCATCTGCGCCACTTCATCGCTGCCCTCCGCCTCGATGCGGCGGGTCAGGTCGCCTTCGCCCTGCGATATCTCGCGCAGCGCGTCGCGCACCTGGAACAGGCCGCGCAGCAAACGGCGCAGATACGCGCCGGCCAGCAGCTGGGTGACGGCCAGCGCCGCCAGCAGCGACAGCGCCATCGACACCATCATCTGCCGCAACGGCGCGTCCAGCAGCTCGCGGTCCACCACCACGCCCAGCACCCAGTCGCTGCCCTCCACCGAGCTCAGCCGCAGCATGCGGCTCACGCCGTCCAGCTGCACCGTCGCCAATTCCGGCTTGTCCAGCAAGCCGGCGATGCGAGCGGCGTCCATGCCCGGCATCAGCTCGGACAAGGGCTTGAGCGCGGCGTCGCCCTTGGGATAGGCTATCAGCTTGCCGTCCTTGCCCATCAGGAACACGAAGCCGTTGCCCGGCAAAGACACCGACAGCACCGACTTCACCAGCTGGCCGATGGCGATATCGCCGCCGACCACCTTGTTGCCGGCCGGCAAGGCCTGGGCCACGGTGATCACCAGATCCTTGATCGACGCGCTGGCGGGCTTGTACGGCGCGGTGACGGTCACGCCGCCCTGCGCCTTGGCCGCCTTGAACCAGGCGCGCGAGGCCGGATCGTAGTCAGGATTGGGTTTCTGCTTGCCGGGAATGGAATACACCATGCCCTTGCTGTCGCCGTCGCCGACGAAGATCTGGGCATAACCGCCGGCTTCGGCCAGTTGCTGCAGATACAGGGTGGGGTCGCTCTCGCCGCCGTGGCGCACGGCGCTGGCGATGATCTGCTTGCGCTGTTCCAGCCAGGACGAGACGAATCGCTGCTGGCCGGTGATGGCCAGGTCCAGCTGGGTGGAAACGCTGGCAGACAGGTTGTCGCGGAATTGGAAATAGGCGCTGACGGCGGTGCTCAGCGTGGCCACCAGCATGGCCAGCGCCAGCAGCAGGGCAATCTTGCTTCGTATGGATTTCATGGCAATCGACTTGTAGCTTCTCTCTCGTTGCCAATCCTCCGGACAGCGAAAAGGGCGTCGACGACGCCCTTTGTGTTCCGCCGACTCGCGTCGGCGCATGCCGTTCATCACGGCTTGTAAGGATTGGCGCGTATTCAGACCGGGCGGATTGTAAACAACGTTTACAAGAACGGGGATAAAGCGCCAATCAATTATGCAAATGGTTTTGATTTTCCTGAAAAAAAACCCGCCAAACCATGGCTTTTTCGCCACACCGGCAAGCCGGCGCGGCGAAAAGCTTACAGCTTGAAGCGACCGAACGCGCCCTGCATATTGTGGGCCAGCTGCTTCAGCGACTCCAGCGTCTGCATCGCGCCCTGCAGCGCGGCGTCGGAGTCCAGGATCTGGTTGTTGATGGACTCGGTGCTCTGCGCCATCGCCGTAGTGGCGTTGTGCTGCTCGCTGGTGGACAGCGCCACGTCGCCGATCTTGTCTATCACCTGCTGCATCGCGTCGCTGATGGCGATCAGTCGGCCGCGCGCCTGGCTGGTCAGCTCCACGCTGGTATCCACCGCGCCGACGGTGCGCTGCATATTGCCCACCGCCTTGCCGGTTTCGCTCAGGATGTTCTCCACCATCTCGCTGATTTCCACCGTCGCCTTGCCGGTGCGCTCGGCCAGCTTGCGCACTTCGTCGGCCACCACGGCGAAGCCGCGTCCCTGCTCGCCGGCGCGCGCCGCTTCGATCGCCGCGTTCAGCGCCAACAGATTGGTCTGGTCGGCGATGTCGCTGATCACGTTGGTGATCTTGGAGATTTCCTGCGAACGCTGCTCCAGCGAAGCCAGCAGCGCCGACAGCTCGCTCACCGACTGGCTGGTCTGCTCCATCTCGTTGCTGATGCGCTGCATGTCGCCGGCGCTCTCGCGCGAGTGTTCGCCGGTGTTGCGCGCCAGCGAATCGGTCTCGCGGGTGGCATCGGCGATATGCGAGATGCTGACGGTCACCTCCTCGATCGCCGCGGCGTTGGAGCTGGAGATGTCGGCCAGACGGTGCGAATCGGCAGCCACCTGCTTCACCGCGCCGCCCACTTCGATCACGCCGTGCGCCAGTTGGTCGGCTTCTCCGCGCAGCTCGCGGAACATGCCGTTCAGGCGGGCGACGAACTGGTTGAACGCCTCGGCGGTCTGCGCCACTTCGTCTTCGCCGTGGATCTCGATGCGGCGGGTCAGATCGCCTTCGCCCTGCGAGATTTCATGCATGGCGTCGCGCACCTGGATCAGGCCGCGCAGCAGGCGGGTCAGGTAGCCGGAGCTCAGCGCCACCAGCACCAGCAGCACGATGACCACGCCGCCGGAGATCAGCCAGATCAGCTGGGTCACCGGCGCCAGCACCGCTTCCTCGTCGGCGGCCACGCCCATCACCCAGTCGGTGTTGGCCACCGGCTTCAGCGTCACCAGGAAAGTGCGGCCGTCGATGTCCAGCGGGGCCACGTCGCCGCTGCCCACCAATTGCTGGAAGCGGCTGTCGTCCAGGCCCGGGATCAGCTCGTTGATCGGGCGCAGCTCCTGGCCCGGCTTGGGATAGGCGATCACTTTGCCCTGGCGGGTCAGCAGGAAGGCATGGCCGTCGCCGGCCAGCTTGATGTCCAGCACCGACTTCACCAGCTTGTCGATCAGGATGTCGCCGCCGACCACGATCTCCTGGCCCTGGGCCTTGTCGGCGATGGTGATCACCAGCTTGTCCTTGGTCTCAGGCTCGGAATCCTTGTACGGATCGGTGACGATGATGCCGCCCTGCGCCTTGGCCTGCTGGTACCACGGGCGCTGCGCCGGCTGGTAGTCGGCGCTCGGCTTGGGACGGCCCGGCACCGAGTAGAACATCTCGCCGCTGTCGCCGTGGCCGGCATAGATGATGTTGAAGCCGCCGCCCTTGGCGATCTGCTGCAGGTAGTAGCTGGCCTGCGGGTCGCCGGCGCGGGACAGGCTGGCGGTGATCAGGTTCTTGCGCACGGTCAGCCATTCCGATACCAGCCCGCCCTGCAGCTGCAGAACCTGGGTGACCTCGCGCTTGGCTTCGTCGTAGGCATGATTGCGAATGTTCAGGCAGGCGATGACTGTCACGCTGATCGTGGCGACCAGAATGGACACCGCTGTCAACAAGATGAGCTTGTGTCGGATGGAGCGCATGAAATGATAAGCCGATGCTGATGAAAGCTTTATTATCCGTCATATCAGCTGGCACGCATTGTTAAAAATCACATACCATTTAAATACTTACAGCAAATTTAAATCAAACAGCGGTCAATCCTGCCTCTTCCTGCCTGCCGCGCCATGTCGCCGTCTGCCGCAGCAGCAGCGCGTGGATGAATTGCCGCAAGGGATCGGCGTCGCAGCGGGGATGCCAGACATGCTCGACGGCGATCTCCAGCATCGGGTCGGCCACCGGCCGCAGCGTCAGGCCGCCGGCTTCGGCGCGCAGCACCCGGCCGATCAACTCCGGCAGCACCGCCACCGCCGGCAGGCGCTCCAGCAGCAGCGGAATCGCCAGCAGGCTGGCGGTGGAGGCGATCACCCGCCGCGTCTGGCCATGCGCGGCCAGATAGTCGTCGACCAGGCTGGCGCTGTTGCCGATGTAGGACGTGTACAGGTGCGGCGGCTGCGCCAGCGACGCCGCGTCCAGCGCCTCCGGCATCGCCAGCCGACCGGCGTGGTGCGCGCAGACGAAGCGGCTGCGGAACAGCGCTTGCCGGGACAGCCGCGCGGCGCGCGCCGGAAAATGGCCGACGGCGCCGTCTATCCGCAGCGCCTCCAGCGCCGCCTCAGCCTCGCCGGCAGCCATCGCCGCCACCTCCAGCCGCAGGCCGGGCGCCTGCTGCTGCAAGGCGGCGATCAAATCCGGCAGCAGGGCCGCTTCCAGCAAGTCCGGCATCGCCAGCCGGTAAACGCCGTCCAGCGCCATCGGGTCGAATGCCGGCGGCGCCAGCAGCCGCTGCGCCTCGGCCAGCCACGCTTCCAGCGCCGGCAACAGCGCCTCGGCGTAAGGCGTGGCCGTCAGCCCGCGGCCGTCGCGGCACAGCAAGGGGTCGCCGCACTGCTGGCGCAGCTTTTTCAGGATATGGCTGACCGCCGGCTGGCCCAGGCATAGCAAGTCGGCGCTGCGGCTGACGCTGCGGGTGCTGAGCAGCGCGTGCAGGGCCACCAGGCTGTTCAGATCCAGCCGCCGCAGCTTCAGCGCGTCAATATCATTCACAGTAATGCATCCAATGAAAAACATCGATTTTATTAAATCATAAGCGCTTTCTACACTGGCGGCATCCCCACCCTCGGATGCCGCGCATGCACGCTTTTTCCCATCAACCCCACTGGAGCCGGCTGGCGGCGATCGCGCTGATCGCCTGGCTGGAATTCCTGCAGAACGGCCTGCTCAATTTCGCCTCGTCGCAGGTGATGGGCGGCGTCGGCTCAGGTCCCGAGGAGTTCAGCCAGGCGGCGATGGCCTACGCGCTGTGCGCGGTGGTGACGCTGTTCAACCATCAATGGTGCGTCGAGCGCTTCGGCTCGCGCCGCCATCTGCAAGGCTCCATCCTGCTGTTCGCGCTGGGCGCGCTGATCGCGGCCGCCGCCTCGTCGCCGGCCGGTTTCATCGCCGGCCGCGCGGTGCAGGGGCTGGGCGGGGCCGCCTTCTTCACCGCCGCCCGTCTCGAAGTGGCGCAACTGCCGCCCGCCAAGCGGGGGGCGGGCCTGGTCGCCTTTGGCCAGGCGCTGCTCTTGGGCAGCGCGCTGGGGCCGCTGCTGGGCGGCGTCTTGCTGCAGGCCTATGGCTGGCGCGCGCTGTGCTGGGGCATCCTGCCCTTGCTGTTGCCCGCCTGGTGGGCGGCCGGCCAATTGCCGCTGCGGCCGCCCGCGCATCGACCCGCGCATTATCCGACCTGGACTTTCATGCTGCTGCTGGCCGCCGCCTTCCTGCTGCAGTGGCTGATCCAGCAAACGCCGTACCAGTTGTTCGCCCATCCTATATGGCTGGCCAGCCTCGCCGCGGCGGCCGTCGCCGTCTTCCTGCTGTTCCGCGCCGCGCATCGCCGCCAGGCATCCGACCGCCGCCGCTGGCGGCTGCTGCGCCGCCCCGGCTACCGGCTGGGACTCGTCGGCTACAGCTGCTGCTACCTGCTGGTATCGGCCAACAGCTACATCCTGCCGATGCTGTCGGTACAGGCGCTGGGCTTCGACCTGCCCACCAGCGGCATGCTGCTGTCGGTCAGCTACCTGGCCGGCATCGCCTTCGCGCTGCTGTACGCCAAGCTGCTGCTGAAGGGCCAGGCGCCCGGCCTGATGGAGACCATGGCCTATGGCTGCCTGCTGCTGGCCGGCTACGGCTGGTTGATGAGCGGCCTGAACGGCGAGGCGACGCTGGGCCGCGTCGCCGCCATCCTGCTGCTCAACGGCGGCTTCATGTCGCTGTTCATCATGGCGGTGGCGCAAAGCGCCTTTCGCGGCATCGCTCCGTCAGCGTTCGGCCGCGCCTACCAGACTAAGAACATCGTGCGCCAGGTGTCGATCTCGGCCGGCGTCGCCTTGGCCAGCGTATTCATGCAGGCGCGCAACGCGCTGCATTACAGCCGTTTGTCCGAGCGTTTTTCCTGGAATTCGCCACAGTTTCTCGACTCATTGCATCAATTACGACAATTCATGCCCGATTTGAGCGATACTCAACACCTCGGAGTGCTGGCCGGCGAACTCGTCCGGCAAGCCACGCTGGTTTCCTGCCTCGACTTCTTCCGCCTGGAAAGTTGGATAGGCCTGGCGCTGGCAGCCTGCCTGCTCGCGGCCAGAAAGACCGGCTGAGCCGGCGCTCCGTGGCATCTGAGTTTCAGCGGGAAGAATCAAACCATGCGCAAAAGCGGCCAATCGGAGACCTTCAACAAGATTGTCGAAGCAAGCCTGCAACTGTTCAATCAGGAAGGCGAGCGCGTCATCACCACCAACCACATCGCCGAGCGGATGAACATCAGCACCGGCAAGCTCTACTATCACTTCCGCAACAAGGAAGAGATCATCAACGAGCTCTACCAGCGTTACGTCAAGGGCATGGCGGAGCAGCTGTCTTCGGCGCTCAGCCACAGCAACTCGATCGAGGCGATGGTGGTGGCGATGGAAAAGACGCTGCGCCACATCTGGAGCTTCCGCTTCCTGCCCAAGAGCCTGCCCAGCCTGTTCTGCGTCAATCCCCAACTGGAAGAAGAGCACCAGCAGCTGTCGCGCGGCCAGCTCAGCGGCAAGCTGGGCCAGCTGTTCACCCGCCTGCGCGAGCAGGGCATGATCCTGGTCGACGACCAGCAGCTCGTCCATCTGGTGCAGCACTTCCAGATGGTGCAGACCGGCTGGATCAGTACCATCAAGCAAAACGCCAGCGCGGCGGAACTGGACAAGCTGGTCCAATCCGGCTGCCGCAGCCTGATGTATCTGCTGACGCCCTACGTCAGCCCGCGCTTCCAGTCTCCGTTCGAGCGCGCCTGCGCGCGCTTCGCCTGAACGCCGCCGCTCCGACAGCGATAAAAAAACACCCCGCGAGCGATCGCGGGGTGTTTTGTTTCCAGCCTGCCGGCCCGGCTAGCGGACCGACGGTCCCGGTTTAGATCATGCCCTTGCTTTTCAGCAGGTCGAACATGGTCTTGCCGATTTCGGCCGGGCTGCGGGTGTAGGCGATGCCGGCCTTCTCGAAGGCCTTGAACTTCTCTTCCGCCGTGCCCTTGCCGCCGGAGATGATGGCGCCGGCGTGGCCCATGCGCTTGCCCTTCGGCGCGGTGACGCCGGCGATGTAGCCGACCACCGGCTTGGTCACGTAGGACTTGGCGAACTCGGCCGCTTCTTCCTCGGCGGAACCGCCGATTTCGCCGATCATCACGATGGCGTCGGTGTCCGGATCGTCCTGGAACAGCTTCAGAGCGTCGATGTGGCTGGTGCCCGGAATCGGGTCGCCGCCGATGCCGATGCAGGTGGACTGGCCCAGGCCCAGCGCGGTGGTTTGCGCCACGGCTTCATAGGTCAGCGTGCCGGAGCGCGACACGATGCCGATGCGGCCCGGGTTATGGATGTGCCACGGCATGATGCCGATCTTGCACTCGCCCGGGGTGATGATGCCGGGGCAGTTCGGGCCGATCAGGCGGATGCCGGCTTCGTCGACGGCCTTCTTCACGTACAGCATGTCCAGGGTCGGCACGCCTTCGGTGATGCAGACGATCAGCTTCACGCCGCTGTCGATGGCTTCCAGAATGGAATCCTTGGCGAAGGCTGCGGGCACGTAGATCACCGAGGCGTCGGCCTGGGTCTGACGCACGGCGTCCTTCATGGTGTTGAACACCGGCAGGCCCAGGTGCTCGGAACCGCCCTTGCCCGGGGTCACGCCGCCCACGACCTTGGTGCCGACCTTCAGCGCCTGTTCGGCGTGGAAGGTGCCGTTCTTGCCGGTGAAGCCTTGCACCAGCACTTTGGTGTCTTTATTTACCAATACGCTCATTTTGTATTCCTCAGCTCAGTGCGGGTCTCAGGCCACGGCCTTGACGGCGGCGACGATCTTCTCGGCAGCGTCGTTCAGACCCTGGGCGGAAGTCAGTTTCAGGCCGGATTCGTCCAGGATCTTGGCGCCCAGCTCGGCGTTGTTGCCTTCCAGACGGACCACGACCGGCACGGTCACGTTCACTTCCTTCACGGCGGCGATGATGGCTTCGGCGATCATGTCGCAGCGGACGATGCCGCCGAAGATGTTGATCAGCACGCCTTGCACCGAGGTGTCGGCCAGGATCAGCTTGAAGGCCTCGATCACGCGCTCTTTGGTCGCGCCGCCGCCGACGTCCAGGAAGTTGGCCGGCTGGCCGCCCTTCAGCTTGATGATGTCCATGGTGGCCATCGCCAGGCCGGCGCCGTTCACCATGCAACCGATATTGCCTTCCAGGGCCACGTAGTTCAGGTCGAACTCGGAAGCCTTCACTTCACGCTCGTTCTCCTGGCTCTTGTCGCGCTGGGCCAGCAGTTCCGGGTGGCGGTACAGGGCGTTGGAGTCCAGGTTGATCTTGCCGTCCACGCAAGCCAGCTCGCCGTTTTCGCGCAGCGCCAGCGGGTTCACTTCGAACAGGGCGAAGTCGTTCTCGACGAAAGCCTGGTAGGAGCCCAGCATCAGCTTGCTGAACGCGGCGATCTGCGCGCCGGACAGGCCCAGCGCGAAAGCGGCGTCGCGCGCCTGGAACGGCTGCATGCCGACCAGCGGGTCCACTTCGATCTTGATGATCTTTTCCGGGGTCTCTTCAGCCACCTTCTCGATTTCCACGCCGCCTTCGGTGGAAACCATGAACACGACGCGCTGGCTGCCGCGATCCACCACGGCGCCCAGGTACAGTTCGCGCTGCACCGGGTACATGTCTTCGCAGACCAGAACCGAGTTCACCGGCTGGCCGGCGGCGTCGGTCTGGTAGGTCACCAGGTTGGTGCCGATCAGGGTCTTGGCGACTTCGGCGGCTTCTTCGCGGCTCTTCACCACTTTCACGCCACCGGCCTTGCCGCGGCCGCCGGCGTGCACCTGGGCCTTCACGACGGCGAATTTGCCGCCCAGCTTGTCGTAAGCGGCAGCCGCTTCTTCCGGCGACTTGGCCAGAATGCCTTGTTGCACCGGCAGGCCGTAACGGCTCAGCAGCTCTTTCGCTTGGTATTCATGCAGGTTCATCTATGGTTTCCTTTATTGGAAATCAGACAGGTACTCGCCCCATCCTAATCTGCCTCTGCCGCTCAAAGCGGCAGCCATTTCTTCGCGGGAACACGTTTTACCATCTTGCCAGTCCCCATAACAAGACTGTTCCGAGAAATGCCACCCCCAGTGGCACTGGCAATCGCCCCCTAGCCCTTGCTGAGCAGATAAATACCGAGCAAGGAAAACTGAGGGCTGCGATGAGCAGCAAAACCCCGCGCAAGCCATCCAGCACGCCCGCTTCGTCAAAGGCGATTTTAATCACCCAAACCAGCGAACCCACCATCGCCAATATCACGATAATGACCAGATACATTGCCAGGGTCATGCCGCGTTCCCGCTCAACTTAGCCGTGCAACGCGCGCTTGTCGGCGGCGAGAGCGGCTTCGTGGATCACTTCCGACAGCGACGGGTGGGCGTGGACGATGCGCGCCAGGTCTTCGCTGGCGGCCTTGAATTCCATCGACACCACGCCTTCGCTGACCAGTTCGGACACCATCGGGCCGATCATGTGCAGGCCCAGGATGCGGTCGGTCTTGGCGTCGGCCAGAATCTTCACCGTGCCTTGCGCTTGGCCCAGGCCCAGCGCGCGGCCGTTGGCGCCGAAGCCGGAGGTACCCTTCTTGTACTCGACGCCCTCGGCCTTCAGCTGCTCTTCGGTCTTGCCGACCCAGGCGATCTCCGGAGAAGTGTAGATCACCCACGGGATCACGCCGAAATCGACGTGCGGCTTCTGGCCGGCGATGCGCTCGGCCACCGCCACGCCCTCTTCCGACGCCTTGTGCGCCAGCATCGGGCCGCGCACCACGTCGCCGATCGCCCAGACATTGGGCAGGTTGGTGCGGCAATGGTCGTCCACGGCGACGAAGCCGCGCTCGTCCAGCTGCAGGCCGACGGCCTCGGCGCCCAGGCCCTGGGTGTTCGGCACGCGGCCGATGGAGACGATCAGCTTGTCGAACTCGGCCTTGACCGCCTCGCCGTTCAGCTCGTAGCTGACGGTGACGCTCTTCTTGCCGGCCTTCACTTCGCCGATCTTCACGCCCAGCTTGATGTCCAGGCCGGTATCCTTGGTCAGCGTCTTGAACGCTTCCTTGGCGATCTGCTGGTCGGCGGCCGCCAGGAAAGTCGGCATCGCCTCCAGGATGGTGACTTCAGAGCCCAGGCGCTTCCACACCGAGCCCATTTCCAGGCCGATCACGCCGGCGCCGATCACGCCCAGGCGCTTGGGCACGGCGGTCAGCGCCAGCGCGCCTTCGTTGTCCAGCACCAGCTGGTTGTCGGTGGCCAGGCCCGGCAGCGCGCGCGGGCTGGAGCCGGTGGCCACGATCACGTGGCCGGCTTCCAGGGTGTCCACCACCTTGCCGCCGTCGGTGACTTCGATCAGCCACTTGTCGCCCTGGCGGCCCTTGAAGGCGGCCAGGCCGTGGATGTTGGCGACCTTGTTCTTCTTGAACAGGAAGCCGATGCCGGCGGCGTTCTTATTGATGATGTCGGTCTTGCGGGACAGCATCTGGCCGACGTCCATCTTGGCGCCGGACACGCTGATGCCGTGCTTGGCGAAGTCATGCTGCACGGCGTGGAAGTTTTCCGACGACTGCAGCAGCGCCTTGGACGGAATGCAGCCGACGTTCAGGCAGGTGCCGCCCAGCGACGGCTTGCCTTCCGGATTCTTGAACGCGTCGACGCAGGCGGCGCTGAAGCCCAGCTGGGCCGCGCGGATGGCGGCCACGTAGCCGCCGGGACCACCGCCGATCACTACAACATCAAACTGTTGGCTCATGGATTTTCCCTTGGGGTCAGGCCTTGCCCACTTTGAACAGCAAGGCCCCGAAAGCGATCATGAACAGCGCGATGATGATCTTGCCGAACAACACGTAGCGGTCTTCGCGCATCCCCTGCTGGCGTTTCTTCCAGGTGAGGAACAACAAGGCCACCCCGGCCAATACCGAGGCGAACGCGTAAACCCAATCCGGCAGATTCATTTTGGCTCCGTTCATGCAGATTCAAACAGGCCGGCTTGCGCCGGCCCGGTGCTTCATTACAGGTCGAGCAGCAGACGCGCCGGATCCTCGATGGCGTCCTTGATCGCCACCAGGCTCAGCACCGCTTCGCGACCGTCGATGATGCGGTGGTCGTAGGATTGGGCAAGATACATCATCGGACGCACCACCACTTGACCGTTCTCAACCACGGCGCGCTCCTTGGTGGCGTGCATGCCCAGGATCGCCGATTGCGGCGGGTTGATGATGGGGGTGGACATCATCGAGCCGAAGGTGCCGCCGTTGGAAATGGTGTAGGTGCCGCCGGTCAGCTCTTCCACGGTCAGCTTGCCTTCCTGGGCGCGCTTGCCGAATTCGGCGATCTGCTTCTCGATGTCGGCCAGCGACAGCTGGTCGGCGTTGCGGATCACCGGCACCACCAGGCCGCGCGGGCTGCCCACGGCCACGCCGATGTCGAAGTAGCCGTGGTAGACGATGTCGTTGCCGTCCACGGACGCGTTGACGATCGGGTATTTCTTCAGCGCGGCGACCACGGCCTTGACGAAGAAGCCCATGAAGCCCAGCTTGATGCCGTGCTCTTTCTCGAACTTGTCCTTGTACTTGGCGCGCAGGTCCATCACCGGCTTCATGTTCACTTCATTGAAGGTGGTGAGGATGGCGTTGGTCTGCTGCGACATGATCAGACGCTCGGCCACGCGCTGGCGCAGACGGGACATCGGCACGCGCTGTTCGGCGCGGCCGGACAGGATGCCGGCCACGTTGACGGCGGCCGGAGTGGCGGACAGGGCGGCGCCGGAACCGATCACCGGGCCAGCCTGGGCCGGAGCGGCTTGCTTGGCGGCCTGCACGTCTTCCTTCAACACGCGGCCGTCGCGGCCGGAGCCGGCCACCTTGGACAGGTCCACGCCGGTTTCCGCGGCCAGCTTGGCGGCGGACGGCATCGCGGCGGCGGCGGCGGCCGGAGCGGCCTGCACCGGAGCGGCGGCGGCCGGAGCCGGGGCGGCTGCGGCGGCCGGGGCGGCGTCGCCAGCCTTGGCGGCGGTGTCGATCTTGGCGATCAGCTGGCCGGAGGTCACGGTGGCACCGTCCTGCTCGATGATTTCCACCACCACGCCGGCTTGCGGCGCCGGCAGTTCCAGCACCACCTTGTCGGTTTCCAGGTCGATCAGGTTTTCGTCGCGCTTGACGAACTCGCCAACCTTTTTGTGCCAGCTCATCAGCGTGGCTTCGGATACGGACTCGGGCAGTTGCGGGACTTTGACTTCAATCAGCATGTTCTTCTCCATGGCGGGGCGGCCGCGATGCCGCCCCTTCTTTCTCGTTGGCTCAGCGGGCGACCGACATCGCTTCTTCGACGAAGGCCTTCAGTTGGGCGACGTGCTTGCTCATATAACCGACCGCCGGCGAAGCCGACGACGGACGACCGGCGAACGACAGCTGTTGCTTGGCGCTCAGCAGGCCTTCCAGGCGGTGGCGGATCTGGTACCAGGCGCCCTGGTTGCGCGGCTCTTCCTGCACCCACATCACTTCCTTGGCCTGGGTGAAGCGCGCCAGCTCGGCGGCCACCTGCTCGGTCGGGAACGGGTACAGCTGCTCGATGCGCACGATGGCGATGTCGTCGTCCAGGCCGCGCTCCTTGCGGGCGGCGGCGAGGTCGTAGTACACCTGGCCGGCGCACAGCAGCACGCGCTTGACCTTCTTCGGATCCTTGACCACGGCGTCGCCGATCACCGGGCGGAAACCGCCGGTGGTCAGGTCTTCGATCGGGCTCATCGAATCCTTGAAGCGCAGCAGGCGCTTGGACAGGAAGATCACCAGCGGCTTGCGGTACGGGCGCAGCACCTGGCGGCGCAGCATGTGGAACATCTGCCCGGCCTCGGACGGCATCACCACCTGCATATTGTGCTCGGCGCACAGCTGCAGCCAGCGCTCCAGGCGCGCGGAGGAGTGCTCCGGGCCCTGGCCGTCGTAGCCGTGCGGCAGGATGGTGGTCAGGCCGCACAGACGGCCCCACTTGGTCTCGCCGGAAGAGATGAACTGGTCGATGGCCACCTGGGCGCCGTTGGCGAAGTCGCCGAACTGGGCTTCCCAGATCACCAGCTGGTCCGGAGCGGAACAGGCGTAGCCGTATTCATAGGCCAGCACCGCTTCCTCGTTCAGGATGGAGTCGATCACCAGGAAGTCGGCCTGGTTGTCGGACATATTGCGCAGCGGCACATAGCTGCCCTGGTCCCAGCTCTCG
Organism: Chromobacterium sp. Ag138; assembly: GCF_055181315.1. Classification (NCBI taxonomy): domain Bacteria; kingdom Pseudomonadati; phylum Pseudomonadota; class Betaproteobacteria; order Neisseriales; family Chromobacteriaceae; genus Chromobacterium; species Chromobacterium sp. Ag138. The sequence goes on along the minus strand of NZ_JBUPWA010000001.1, from coordinate 4,027,138 downwards.
CGGTTCTGGTCGTGCAGCACGGCGTGGCGGTGGCTGAAGGTGCCGCGGCCGGAGTCTTCGCCGGAGATGCGCACGCCGAAGCCGTTGGTCACCAGCGAGGCATAGGCCAGCGTCTCGGCCATGCCCCAGTCGACGTTCTGCTCGCCGGCGGCCATCGCCTTGCGCGCGGCCAGCACTTTCTGCACGGTCGGGTGCAGCTTGAAGCCTTCCGGCAGCGTGGTGAACTTGTCGGTCAGGCGCTGGATGTCGGCCTGCGGCAGCGAGGTGTCGGTCGGATGCGCCCAATGGGTGCCCAGGTACTGGCTGAAGTCCAGCGCGTGTTCGCGGCGGTAGTTGGTCAGCGCGGTCTGCTCGACGTGCTCGCCCTTGTCCAGCGCGTCGCGGTAGGCCTGGATCTGCGCGTCGGCCTCTTCGGCCTTCAGCACGCCTTCCTGCACCAGGCGCTCGGCGTACATCGCGCGCACGCCCTGGTGCTTGGCGATCTTCTTGTACATCATCGGCTGGGTCAGGAACGGATCGTCGCCCTCGTTGTGGCCGAGCTTGCGGTAGCACACCAGGTCGATCACCACATCCTTCTTGAAGGTCATGCGGTAATCCAGCGCGGCCTGCATCACGTAGCAGACGGCTTCCGGATCGTCGCCGTTCACGTGCAGGATCGGCGCTTCGATCATCTTGGCCACGTCGGTGCAGTACATCGTCGAGCGGATGTCGCGGGTGTCCGAAGTGGTGAAGCCCACCTGGTTGTTGATGACGATGTGGATGGTGCCGCCGGTGCCGTAGCCGCGGGTCTGCGACAGGTTGAAGGTGCCCTGGTTGACGCCCAGGCCGCCGAAGGCCGAGTCGCCGTGGATCAGCACCGGCACCGCTGTCTTGCGTTCCGTGTCCTTGCGGCGCTCCTGGCGCGCGCGCACCGAGCCTTCCACCACCGGATTGACGATTTCCAGGTGCGACGGGTTGAACGCGAGCGACACGTGCATCGGACCGCTGGCGGTCGGGATGTCGGACGAGAAGCCCATGTGGTACTTCACGTCGCCGGAGGCCATCTGCTGGGCGGCCTTGCCTTCGAATTCGGCGAACAGGTCGCGCGGCTGCTTGCCCAGGGTGTTGACCAGCACGTTCAGGCGGCCGCGGTGGGCCATGCCGATGATCAGTTCCTGCACGCCCTGCTCGGTGGCGTTCTGGATCAGGTGGTCCAGCGCCGCGATGGCGGATTCGCCGCCTTCCAGCGAGAAGCGCTTCTGGCCGACGTACTTGGTGTGCAGGTAGCGTTCCAGCGTTTCGGCCGCGGTGATCTGCTTCAGGATGCGCTGCTTCTTGGCCGCGTCGTAGCGCGGGGTGGACAGATCGCCCTCGAAGCGCTTCTGCACCCAGTGTTTTTCATCGGACTGGGTGATGTGCATGAATTCGACGCCGATATTGCCGCAGTAGGTCTGCTTCAGGCGCGCGATGATGTCCGACAGCGGCAGCTTCTGCGGGCCGGCCAGCGAGCCGACGTTGAACTGCACCGCCATGTCGGCGTCGGTCAGGCCGTGGGTAGCCGGGTCCAGCTCGCGCACGATGGCCTGGTCCATGCGTCGCAGCGGGTCCAGATTGGCCTGGCGCGCGCCCAGCACGCGGTAGGCGGAGATCAGCTTCAGCACGCCTACCTGCTTCTGCATCGCCTCCCAGTCGGTGGCGGCGGCGCCGCGCTGGCCGATCACCGGCTTCTTGGCCAGCTGGATGAACGACTCCTGGATCGGCAGGTGCGGCACGTCGCGCTCGGCGGCGCCCGGCGCCTGCGCCAGCTTGTCGAAGTAGTCGCGCCACTCGTTCGGAACCGAGTTGGCGTCAACGAGGTACTGTTCGTACAGCTCCTCGATGAACGGGGCATTCCCACCGAACAGATAGGAATGGCTGTACATGGATTGCATCATGGTCTGGCTACCCTTTGTCTAAGACGTTGCAGCATTCATTCAAAGCGCTTGGGCAAGGCGTCCTTGCCCCAGCGCTCTGTAAAAAAGGGCTGGCTGAAGCCCCCGCTTCAACCAACCCTGGTGTTTCACATCAGCGCTTGGCGACTTCCACGAAGTCGCGGCGCGCGGCGCCGGTGTACAGCTGGCGCGGACGGCCGATCTTCATGCCCGGATCGCCGATCATCTCGTTCCAGTGCGCGATCCAGCCCACGGTGCGGGCCAGCGCGAAGATCGGGGTGAACATGGAGACCGGGATGCCGATCGCGGACAGCACGATGCCGGAGTAGAAGTCCACGTTCGGGTACAGCTTGCGCTCGATGAAGTACGGATCGGACAGCGCGATCTTTTCCAGCTCCATCGACAGCTTGAACTTCGGATCGTTGTGCAGGCCCAGCTCGTTCAGCACCTCGTCGCAGGTCTGCTTCATGATGGCGGCGCGCGGGTCCATGTTCTTGTACACGCGGTGGCCGAAGCCCATCAGCTTGTAGCGCTTGTCCTTCACGCCCTGCATGAAGTCGGCGACGTTGTCCACCGAGCCGATCTCGTCCAGCATCTTCAGCACGGCTTCGTTGGCGCCGCCGTGGGACGGGCCCCACAGGCAGGCGATGCCGGCGGCGATACACGCGAACGGGTTGGCGCCGGAAGAGCCGGCCAGACGCACGGTGGAGGTGGAGGCGTTCTGCTCGTGGTCGGCGTGCAGGGTGAAGATGCGGTCCAGCGCGCGCGCCAGCACCGGGTTCACCTTGTACTCTTCGCACGGGGTGGAGAACATCATGTGCAGGAAGTTTTCCGCGTAGGTCAGGCCGTTCTTCGGATAGGAGAACGGCAGGCCCTTGTTGTAGCGGTAGGCTTGCGCGGCGATGGTCGGCAGCTTGGCCACCAGGCGATGCGCGGAAATGCGGCGGTGCTCCGGATTGGAGATGTCCAGCGAGTCGTGGTAGAAGGCGGACAGCGCGCCCACCACGCCGACCATCACGGCCATCGGGTGCGCGTCGCGGCGGAAGCCCTTGAACAAGCTCATCAGCTGGTCATGCAGCATGTTGTGGCGCATGACGCCGCGTTCGAAATCCTTGCGCTGCGCCGCGGTCGGCAGTTCGCCGTTCAGCAGCAGGTAGCACACTTCCAGATAGTCGCTCTTCTCGGCCAGTTGCTCGATCGGGTAGCCGCGGTAGTACAGGTGGCCCAGATCGCCATCGATGAAGGTGATCTTGGATTCGCAGCTGGCGGTGGCCAGGAAACCCGGGTCGAAGGTGAACATGCCGGTTTTGCCAAAGGCGCGGATGTCGACGACATCCGGACCCAGCGAGCCCCCCAGGACCGGCAGGTCCAGGGTTTCCTTACCCTCGTTGTAGCTGAGCGTGACTTTGCGTTTAGTTTCCACAGCAATACTCCCAGTCATTATTTCGTTGTTGTAATGGTTTGGGGCCAGGCCATCACAGCGATCGCAGGATCGCCACGATGTCCATCAATTCCGGATCGTCGAGATCGGCCTTGCCGTTGACGACATCCAGAAAATCAGTATCCGGCAGATCCAGCAGCTGCCGGTACGCGTCGATCTGGGCGGGCGCCAGCTGGTCGAACGGGCCGGCGAAGAATTTCTCCAGCACCAGGTCCAGTTCCAGCAGGCCCCGCCGCGACCGCCAGCGGATCCGTTTCAGTTCGATCGGATCGTAAGCCGTCATACCGCACGCTTGACCATCAGGTCCTTGATCTTGCCGATCGCGCGGGTCGGATTCAGGCCCTTCGGACACACGTCGACGCAGTTCATGATGCTGTGGCAGCGGAACAGGCGGTACGGGTCTTCCAGATTGTCCAGACGCTCGTTGGTGGCCTCGTCGCGGGTGTCCGCGATGAAGCGGTAGGCGGCCAACAGGCCGGCCGGGCCGACGAACTTGTCCGGGTTCCACCAGAACGACGGGCAGGACGTGGAGCAGCACGCGCACAGGATGCACTCGTACAGGCCGTCCAGCTCCTTGCGGTCTTCCGGCGACTGGCGGCGCTCGCGCTCCGGCGGCGGCGTGTCGTTGATCACGTACGGCTTGATCGAGTGGTACTGCTTGAAGAACTGCGCCATGTCCACGATCAGGTCGCGCACCACCGGCAGGCCCGGCAGCGGACGCAGCTCGATCGGCTGCTTCAGCGTGCGGAAGTCGGTCAGGCAGGCCAGGCCGTTCTTGCCGTTGATGTTCATCGCGTCCGAGCCGCATACGCCTTCGCGACAGGAGCGGCGGAAGGACAACGTGTCGTCCTTGGTCTTCAGCTTGACCAGCGCGTCCAGCAGCTTGTGCTCGGTGGCGTCCATGTCCACGCTGATGTCCTGCATGTACGGCTTGGCATCCTTGTCCGGATCGTAGCGGTAGATGCGGAATTTGACGTTTTCGGTAGTCATTTCTGTTCAACCCTTAGTAGGAGCGGGCCTTCAACTTGATCGTGTCCACGGTCAGCGGCTTCATGTTCACCGGCTTGTACTGCAGGCGGTTGCCGTCGCGGAACCACAGCGTATGCTTCAGCCAGTTGACGTCGTCGCGGCCGTTCGGCGTTTCCGGCGTGTCCGGCGCGTCGTCGCGCACGTGAGCGCCGCGGCTTTCGGTGCGGGCGTTGGCCGAAACCATGGTGGCCTTGGCCACCTCGATCAGGTTCTCCAGCTCCAGCGCTTCGATGCGGGCGGTGTTGAACACCTTGGACTTGTCGCCGATCTCGGTCTTGGCCACCATGTCGGCCACTTCCAGGATCTTCTCCACGCCCTCGGCCAGCATGTCCTTGAAACGGAACACGCCGCAGTGCGTCTGCATCACGCGCTGCATCTCGGCGCGGGCGTCATGCACCTGCACGCCGCCTGTCTGGTTGTCCAGGCGGGCGACGCGGGCGACCGAGCGCTCGACATCGGCCATCGCCAGCTGCGGCAGGTCTTCCGGCTGCTGCTTGATGAACTCGATGATCGAGTTGGCCGAGCTCTTGCCGAAGACCAACAGGTCCAGCAGCGAGTTGGTGCCCAGGCGGTTGGCGCCGTGCACCGACGCGCACGCCACTTCGCCGGCGGCGTAGAAGCCGTGCACCGGCTGGCCGTCGATCACCACTTCGCCGTGGTAATTGGTGGGGATGCCGCCCATCTGGTAATGGCAGGTCGGCACCACCGGGATCGGGGCCTTGATCGGGTCCACGCCGGCGAACTTGATCGAGATCTCGCGGATGCCCGGCAGCTTGGACATGATCACCTCGGGGTCGAGGTGGGTGATGTCCAGCAGCACGTGATCCTTGTTCGGGCCGCAGCCGCGGCCTTCGTTGATCTCGGACACCATCGCGCGCGACACCACGTCGCGGGAGGCCAGGTCCTTGGCGTTCGGCGCGTAGCGTTCCATGAAGCGCTCGCCGGAGCTGTTGCGCAGGATGCCGCCTTCGCCGCGGACGCCTTCGGTGATCAGCACGCCCGCGCCGGCCACGCCGGTCGGGTGGAACTGCCAGAACTCCATGTCTTCCAGCGGGATGCCGGCGCGGGCGGCCATGCCCAGGCCGTCGCCGGTATTGATGAAGGCGTTGGTGGACGAGGCGAAGATGCGGCCGGCGCCGCCGGTGGCGAACAGGGTGGCCTTGGCCTGGAACACCACGATCTCGGAGGTTTCCATTTCCATGGCGACAACGCCCTGCACGCGGCCTTCGGCGTCGCGGATCAGATCCAGCGCCATCCACTCGACGAAGAAGTGGGTGTTGGCGCGCACGTTGCGCTGGTACAGCGCGTGCAGCATCGCGTGGCCGGTGCGGTCGGCGGCGGCGCAGGCGCGGCGGACCGGCTTGCCTTCGCCGAAGTCGGACATGTGGCCGCCGAACGGACGCTGGTAGATGGTGCCGTCCGGGTTGCGGTCGAACGGCATGCCGAAGTGTTCCAGCTCGACCACCACCTTCGGCGCCTCGCGGCACATGAATTCGATGGCGTCCTGGTCGCCCAGCCAGTCCGAACCCTTGACGGTATCGTACATGTGCCAGTGCCAGTTGTCCGGCTCGGAATTGCCGAGCGAAGCGGACACGCCGCCTTGGGCGGCCACGGTATGGGAACGGGTCGGGAACACCTTGGACAGCACGGCGGTCTTCAGACCAGCTTCCGACAGTTGCAGCGCGGCGCGCATGCCGGCGCCGCCGGCGCCCACGACTACCGCATCAAAATGACGAACAGCTACGCCCATTACAGCCCCCAGACCACTTTAACGGAATAGATGAAACAGGAAACCAGCCAGACGATGGTGAACACGTGCAGCGCCAGGCGGATGCCCACCGGCTTCACGTAGTCCATCCACACGTCGCGGATGCCCACCCATACGTGCAGGAACAGCGCCAACAAGGTCACCTGGGTGAACAGCTGGACCCAGGCGTGGCTGAACAGAGACTTCCAGCCTTCGTAGCCGGACGGCAGCGCCAGCAGGAACAGCGCCAGGGCCACGGTGTAGAGCACCATCACCACGGCGGTGACGCGCTGCATGATCCAATCGCGCAGGCCATAGCCGGCGCCGACGACGTGACGGTTTACCATAGAGCGATACCTCCCAGGACCACGGTCAGCACCAGGCTGACGACCAGCACGGTTTTGGCGGTGGCGCGGGCGGTCTCGAGTTCGAGACCTTTGTGAATGTCGAGAAACAGAAAACGGATGCCGGCACAGAAGTGATGCAGGTAGGCCCAGATCAGGCCCAGCAATACCAGCTTCATCAGCGGGTGGGACACTACCGCCTTGTAGGTGTCGAACGATTCGGCGGAGCTGAGCGAACCGTGCAGCAGATAGATCAACAGCGGGAGGGAAAAGAACAACGCCACACCACTGACCCGGTGCAGGATGGAGACGAAACCCGGAACGGGCAGTCTGATCCTGGCCAAGTCCAGATGCTTCGGTCTTTGCTTCTGCATAAGGCTTTCCTTGGATGTTTTGTGACCAAGTGGTTTACATGACGCCCGCCCACCGCGAGCGAAGCGCCTGGCGGACCCGTCCTTTTTCCTGGGAGCGGTATCCGCCTTTACCTGGCATATTGCGTAATTCATTTGCGATATGCGCGGGGGATTCTAACAAATGTTGGTCTATCCCGCTGGCCGCTGGCCTCTTAATCTGCGTCAAGGACAGCGGCGTTCAGCCGTGTTTCACTGTATAAGCCAGCTGGTGCGTCAGGCAGTAGCGCTGCCGCCACTCTAGCGGGCGGCCGTCCATGTCCGCCGACAGCCGCAGCAGGCACAGAGCCGGCACATCGGCCACCATGCCGGTCACGCCCAGCAGCCCCGCCTCCTCGCGCGGCAGCATCTCGGCGCGGAACTGCTCGCACACCACCTTCACCCGCACGCCGAAGCGCTGCTGCAGCGTGGCGTACACCCCGGCCGAGTTGCGCAGCCAGCGCGCGTCCATGCCGTCGAACGTCTCCGCCGGCAGCAGCGCGTCGTCCAGCGCCACCGGCGCGCCATGCCAGCGCCACAGCTGGCGAATTCTCAATAAAGGCGCTAGGCGCCGCAATTGCAAAGCCTCGGCGATGTCCTCGCTGGCGTTCAGCCGGGACATGCCGAGAAATTCCCTGACCAGTTCGTCCGGCCGCTCGAAAAACAGGCCCGGCGTCAGCAGCGAGGCCTCGCCCCAATCGCCCGGCACCGGCGCCGCATAAGTGCCCCTGCCCTGCTGGCGGTACAGCAAGCCCGCGTCCACCAGCTCCGACAGCGCCTTCCTTACCGTGCCCTGGCTCGCGCCCAGCTCGTCGGCCAGCTCCCATTCGCTGGGCAGCGCGTCGTGCGCCTGCCATTCGCCGCCGCTCATGCGCTGCATCAGCAGCTGTTTGACCTGGGCATAAAGCGGCTGTCTTTTCAGCGTATTGGCTGTCATGGTCTGTGTTTTAACACCAAACAATTCCAGCGTAAAGATAAGTCTTATATAAGACATAAGACTCAAACGATTGTTTAACAACATATTCTTGACAGATAACCCAAATCGATAAACAGCCGTGATACACTCCAGGCCACATCTATACTGCAGAGCACCATCTGCAGCTCATTATCGGATACATCAAAGGAGAGTCCGCCAATGAAAGCCCCCGTTCGCGTTGCCGTTACCGGCGCTGCCGGCCAGATCGGCTACAGCCTGCTGTTCCGCATTGCCAGTGGTGAAATGCTGGGCAAGGATCAACCGGTCATTCTTCACCTGCTGGACCTGCCGCAGGCTCAAACCGCGCTGAAGGGCGTGATGATGGAGCTGGAAGACTGCGCCTTCCCGCTGCTGGCCGGCATGGTAGCCACCGACGACCCGAACGTGGCCTTCAAGGATGTGAAGGTCGCCCTGCTGGTCGGCGCCCGCCCGCGCAGCAAGGGCATGGAGCGCAAGGACCTGCTGGAAGCCAACGGCGCCATCTTCACCGTTCAGGGCAAGGCGCTGAACGACCACGCCGCCCGCGACGTCAAGGTGCTGGTGGTGGGCAACCCGGCCAACACCAACGCCTGGATCGCGATGAAGTCGGCTCCGGATCTGGATCCGAAAAACTTCACTGCCATGTTGCGTCTTGACCACAACCGCGCGCTGTCGCAAATCGCCGCCAAGACCGGCAAGCCGGTGGCCGCGATCGAGAAGCTGGCCGTGTGGGGCAACCACTCGCCGACCATGTACGCCGACTACCGCTTCGCCACCATCGACGGCCAATCGGTCAAGACCCTGATCAACGACGACGTATGGAACCGCGACGTGTTCCTGCCCACCGTGGGCAAGCGCGGCGCCGCCATCATCGAAGCGCGCGGCCTGTCCTCCGCCGCCTCCGCCGCCAACGCCGCCATCGACCACATCCGCGACTGGGTGCTGGGCAGCAACGGCAAGTGGGTGACCATGGGCATTCCGTCCGACGGCTCCTACGGCATCCCGGAAGGCGTGATGTACGGCGTACCGGTTGTATGCGAAAATGGCGAATACAAACGTGTAGAAGGCCTGGAGATCGACGCGTTCAGCCGCGAGCGGATGGACCTGACCCTGGCCGAGCTGGAAGAAGAGCGCGCAGCCATCGCTCACCTGTTTGGCTGATTTTCCGGCCTGACCGAAGAGAAGCGCACCGAACGGTGCGCTTTTTGTCTTTGGTCAAACCGCGAAAATACATTTGAATTTACTAATACAGACTGCCATTTGGAGCGAAAGCATGATCGAAGTTGAAGTTTTGAACCAAATCGCGGCCAAAATCGAAGACCTGGCCGCCCGCGCCGCCGATATTCGGGGGTATCTTTGACTACGACGGTAAAAAAGACCGTCTGGAAGAAGTCAGCCGCCTGACCGAAGACCCGGATATCTGGAACGACCCCAAAAAGGCGCAGGATCTGGGCCGCGAGCGCAAACAGCTGGAAGACGTGGTGCTGGTGCTGGACAGCATCAACGCCACCATCGGCGACAGCCGCGAACTGTTCGACATGGGCAAGAGCGAGGAAGACGACGACACCATCCTCGCGGTGCAGGCCGATCTGGAAGAAGTGGAAGAAAAAGTGGCGAAGATGGAATTCCGCCGCATGTTCCACGACCCGATGGACCCGACCAACTGCTTCATCGACATCCAGGCCGGCGCCGGCGGCACCGAAGCCCAGGACTGGGCCGGCATGCTGCTGCGCATGTACACCCGCTACGCCGAACGCAAGGGCTTCAAGGTGGACGTGCTGGAACTGTCCGAAGGCGAAGTGGCCGGCGTCACCAGCGCCACGCTGAAGATCGAGGGCGAATACGCCTACGGCCTGCTGCGCACCGAAGTGGGCGTGCACCGCCTGGTGCGCGTGTCGCCGTTCGACTCCAACGCCCGCCGCCACACCTCATTCTCGTCCGTCTTCGTCTACCCAGAAGTGGACGACAGCTTCGAGATCGACATCAACCCGGCGGACGTGCGCACCGACACCTACCGCGCCTCCGGCGCCGGCGGCCAGCACATCAACAAGACCGACTCCGCCGTGCGTCTGACCCACATCCCGACCAATATCGTGGTGCAGTGCCAGAACGACCGTTCCCAGCACCGCAACCGCGACGAGGCCTGGCAGATGCTGCGCGCCAAGCTGTACGAGCTGGAGCTGAAGAAGCGCAATGAGGCCAAGCAGGCGCTGGAAGACACCAAGACCGACGTGGGCTGGGGCCACCAGATCCGCTCCTACGTGTTCGACCAGTCCCGCATCAAGGATTTGCGCACCAGCTACGAAGTGGGCAACATCAAGGGCGTCATGGACGGCGACCTGGACGGCTTCATCGAAGCCAGCCTCAAGCACGGCGTCTAAGCCATATCGGGCCGGCCCCTCCGCGGGGCCGGCCTTCGCGTTGTACTTTTAGTTAATTGCCGAAGGAACCCTACCCGGCACGGAGTCATCATGTCTGATCACGAACAAGCACAGGCGCAAAGCCAAGACGAAAACCAGATCATGGCGGAACGCCGCCTGAAACTGAAAGCGATCCGCGAAAAAGGCATCGCCTACCCCAACGACTTCAAACGCAGCCACTTCGCCAAACCGCTGCAGGACGACCACGCCGCCAAAGAAGCGGAAGCGCTGGAAGCCGAGAAAATCGAAGTCGCCGTCGCCGGCCGCATGATGCTTAAACGTGTGATGGGCAAAGCCAGCTTCGCCACCCTGCAGGACAGCAGCGGCCGCATCCAGGCCTTCATCTCCCGCGACAACGTGGGCGAAGACGTCTACGCCGACTTCAAGCGCTGGGACCTGGGCGACATCATCGCCGTCAAGGGCCTGCTGTTCAAGACCAAGACCGGCGAACTGACGGTGCAGGCGACCGAAGTGCGCATGCTGTCCAAGAACATCCGTCCGCTGCCGGAAAAATTCCACGGCATCGCCGACCAGGAAACCAAATACCGCCAGCGCTACGCCGACCTCATCATGAGCGAGGAAAGCCGCGACACCTTCATCAAGCGCTCCAAGATCGTGCAGAAAGTGCGCGACGTGATGGTGGGCGAAGGCTACCTGGAAGTGGAAACCCCGATGATGCACCCGATCCCGGGCGGCGCGTCGGCCAAGCCCTTCGTCACCCACCACAACGCCCTGGACATGCCGCTCTACCTGCGCATCGCCCCGGAGCTGTACCTGAAGCGCCTGGTGGTGGGCGGCCTGGAACGCGTGTTCGAGATCAACCGCAACTTCCGCAACGAGGGGATGAGCACGCGCCACAACCCCGAGTTCACCATGATCGAGTTCTACGAAGCCTACAGCGACTACCAGCGCATGATGGAGATGACCGAAACCATCATCCGCGAATGCGCGCTGGTTTCCTGCGGCTCCACCACCGTGACCTACCAAGGCAAGGAAGTGGACCTGGGCAAGCCGTTCGACCGCTTCACCATCGTGGAAGCGATCAAGCACTACAACCCGCAATACACCGACGCGCAGCTGTCCGACGCCGCCTGGGTGGCCAGCGAGATCAAGCGCCTGGGCGGCAAGCTGCCCCCGGCCCCGGGCCTGGGCAGCCTGCAGCTGGCGCTGTTCGAAGAGTGCGCCGAGTCGCTGCTGTGGAACCCGACCTTCATCATCGACTACCCGGTGGAAGTCTCCCCGCTGGCGCGCGGCTCCGACACCCAGCCGGGCCTGACCGAGCGTTTCGAGCTGTTCATCGTGGGCCGCGAGCACGCCAACGGCTACTCGGAGTTGAACGATCCGGAAGACCAGGCCGCGCGCTTCCAGGCGCAGGTGGCCCAGAAGGATGCGGGCGACGACGAGGCAATGCACTACGACGCCGACTACATCCGCGCGATGGAATACGGCCTGCCGCCGACCGGCGGTTGCGGCATCGGCATCGACCGTTTGGTGATGTTGCTGACGGATGCGCCTTCCATTCGCGATGTGATCTTGTTCCCGCATATGAGGCCGGAGTAAGATTTGGTGCAGACATTGGGCTGATGAGAAAGCCGCTCACTGCAAGGTGGCGGCTTTTATCATTTCCAAGAATCAAAAATGCACCTTTCATAAAATTTATATTAATTTACCTGTTCATTTCTCCAAAATTTTCAGAAATTCAGATAGAGTACTGAAAATCTCAACCCATAGAATTTTGAGGTAGAAATGTCAATTATAAAAAAAGTAAAAATATCTGGCTTTAAATCAATATCTAACCAAGAGCTAGATTTTGGTCAAGTTAATGTAATAATAGGAAGTAATGGGGCTGGGAAAAGCAATATACTAGAAGCTATAAATATGCTTGCATGTTGCTTTGATGGCGGAGTGGACTACGGGAAAATAAATAAAAAAGGAGGAAGACTGAGTGCCCCTCATATATTTAGAAGTTCTTTCAAAAATCAGAAAAGAAAAAACACCTTTGATCTTTCTATCGAATTTTCAAATAATATAACCTACAAAACAACAGTAAATTCTCAAAGCAATTTATACTTCAAAACTGAGTCCGTTAAATTAGACGGAAAGTCATTAGGCGGACGAAGTCCAAATGGAACAAAAATCTTAAACAGATCACTAGAAAATCAGATATCAACAGAGAAGAGTATTCTTGAAATACTATCAACCTACAACATTTCAGAATTAAAATTAGCTCAAGATTCATTTAGAAATTTTGGAATATATGCTCCGTCCACTCCAATATTAAGAGGTGTCGCCAGTGACGAAAGCAAGCTATCTCCCGTCGGAATATACGGTGGGCGACTAGCAGAAGCACTAAAAGAAGTATTTAACCAAAAAGCTGCTGACAAAAAAGACTTTATGAGATTTTTTACTCTTTTTGATTGGGTAAAAAGCTTTGGGATTGTAAGACCTAGTGAAAACCTTGATCTAATTTCTGAGCATATTAACTTAGGCAGATCTGTTGTGAAATATACTGACAAGTATATGAATACAAAATTTAACGATCTTTATGCATATGATGTGAGTGAGGGCAACCTATATGTCATGTTTATTTTAACACTACTATGGCATACTGACTCACCAAAAATATTTGCTATCGACAATATCGACAGTACACTGAACCCAGGTCTTGTTAAGAATTTAATGCACGAAGTGATAAAAATTGTCACCAACTCGCCCGAAAAGCAAATATTTCTAACAACTCACAATCCAAGTACAATTGATGCGCTTGATTTATTTGATGAGCGAGTAAGGCTATATGTAGCATCCCGTGACCATAACGGGCATAGTGTTTATAATAGAATCGCTCCGCCAAGTGGGATGACAAAGGACAAGTGGGAAAGTGAAAACTACGGGTTAAAGTTATCTGAGATCTGGCTATCTGGTGTAATTGGCGGAATAACATCAAATATATAACATGAAAAAAATACTGCTTGTTGTTGAAGGGAAAACAGACTATCCAATAATTAAAAGCACAATAGAACACTTCTTTAAAGATATTGGAGGCGTAGAAATTATCGAATTATCCCCACAAAGAGATGCAACTTCAGGCAACTACGAAACAAGCGGATGGGGGGATGTAAAAAATTGGTGCAAAAAATTCTCTTTGAAGAACATGCCTGACACTACCAATCCATTAGCAATGGCCGCGTATAGACAAAACTGGAAAAGCCTCGTAAGCTTTACTCAAGCCGATTTATTAATAATTCATCTTGACACGGACATCGCATCAAAAATAAAAGACACCCCATATAAAATTGCAGACTGCCTTGACAAAAAAGATTTCTGCAAAAAAACCATCTTTTATTGGACAAACACCCCCCAGACAGAAGAAAAACTTTATCCTGTTGCCGCAGCTGACTCTATTGAAACATGGGTACTCGCAACTGAGGAAAGTGAATCGGCCGCATTTCTCGGATTGGGTCATGACTTTGACATTGAGAAATTAACAGATGTGCGAGAAAGAATGAAGGCAGCTGGAATATCAACTAATAAAGTCATGAAAACATACGACAAACATGGAGATCGAATAAAAGAGAAAATTGAGCTGGTATTACAAAGATGCAAAGAAGTAAATGAATTACAAAAAAAACTTCACTCCATTTAATTTTTTACTAAAAAACATGTAGCATGTTTGCCTTTAAATTTTAATTTTTTTTGTCCACTATGCGAGCACTTTGGACTCAGGACCGTAGATACCGTCTTTCACGTCAAGCGGCTCTTGCGTAGTCGGCCCGGTAAGGTTGGCGTGTTTTCAGCACGCCAAAGCACAGATGGACAAGCTTGCGCATAGCTGCTCCCAGGGCGGACATTTTCGTCTTGCCCCGCGCTAATAATCGGTGATACAGCGCCTTAACATGTGGGTTGTATCGTATGGCGACCACTGCTGCCATATACAGCACGGCTCGAAGGCGCGCTGGCCCAGCTTTGGATAGGTGAGCTCGGCCCAAGAGCGAACTACCTGATTGACGTTCCACTGGCACCAAACCGAGATATGCGGCCAATTGCTCGGCGCTGACGAAATGATGGGTATGCATGATGGCCAGAAGATTGCTGCCCGACTGCGGGCCAATGGCCGGAATGCTGCTCAACAGGGCCAGGTCCGCTTTCAATTCCGGGTGACGGTCAATATGGTCGTCGATATCCTGCTGCAACTTGGCCAGTTGTGTTCCGATAAACGCAATCGACTCGATCAGCGACTGCTGAATCAGCTCTGGTGTATCGGTGGCTTCGGCTTTTTCTTGCCGATTCAGCTCACGGCGAAGATCCTGCTGCAGCGCCTCGCGCCGAGCCAGCAACGCCTGTAGCGCACGGGCTTGCCGGCTGGGAGGAATCCAGGCCATAGGTTGGAGCAAGGCTCCATAACGCGCCAGGACCAAGCTATCTACGCCATCGGTCTTGGTTCGAATCGCCAAGCCTTTAGCGAAGTCGCGGATTTGCGCCGGGTTGATGATGGAAACGATCACACCGGCATCGCACAAGGCGATGGCTGCTTGTTCGTGATACACGCCGGTGCCTTCCATCACAGCATGAACCTGCCGGGGCTCCAG
>NZ_JBUPWA010000001.1:3989684-4012217 GCF_055181315.1 Chromobacterium sp. Ag138 | reverse complement strand
AGCTCGGCCCAAGAGCGAACTACCTGATTGACGTTCCACTGGCACCAAACCGAGATATGCGGCCAATTGCTCGGCGCTGACGAAATGATGGGTATGCATGATGGCCAGAAGATTGCTGCCCGACTGCGGGCCAATGGCCGGAATGCTGCTCAACAGGGCCAGGTCCGCTTTCAATTCCGGGTGACGGTCAATATGGTCGTCGATATCCTGCTGCAACTTGGCCAGTTGTGTTCCGATAAACGCAATCGACTCGATCAGCGACTGCTGAATCAGCTCTGGTGTATCGGTGGCTTCGGCTTTTTCTTGCCGATTCAGCTCACGGCGAAGATCCTGCTGCAGCGCCTCGCGCCGAGCCAGCAACGCCTGTAGCGCACGGGCTTGCCGGCTGGGAGGAATCCAGGCCATAGGTTGGAGCAAGGCTCCATAACGCGCCAGGACCAAGCTATCTACGCCATCGGTCTTGGTTCGAATCGCCAAGCCTTTAGCGAAGTCGCGGATTTGCGCCGGGTTGATGATGGAAACGATCACACCGGCATCGCACAAGGCGATGGCTGCTTGTTCGTGATACACGCCGGTGCCTTCCATCACAGCATGAACCTGCCGGGGCTCCAGGCCTTGCTTGGTCAGCCATGACAACAGAGCATGAATGCCGGTTTTATCGTTGCTCACGCATTTGGCTTTGCGTTTGTTGGCGGCATCCAGCAAAAGAGTGCAGTCCAGTTTGGCTTTGGCTACGTCTATTCCGAGATAATGCATAAAGCGGGTCCTCACGGAAAATGCCTAATCGCCCATTTGCCTTGTGCATGCAGGGTCGAACCCTTGGCTACCGTTCAGTGTCGGATTTGGCGATGAGGTGGAGTCGAAGGCTTTATCTACGGCTCAAGGTCTGGCCTTAAGATTGGGCCCAAGCTGCTTCGGCTCCAGGCAGTGGCGGCTCACCACTACCAATTGCAAGATACAAGGTTGGGCTGAGCCAAGCGAAGCCCAACGTTTACCGAGCAATACAGATTGGTTTTGTGTCCGCTCCGCGGACAGACATTTAAGTGCCGGTTCCGCCCGGCTAGACGGGTCCATTTCTTTTGCTTCGCCAAAAGAAATGGACGAAAGAAAAGGCGACCCAACAGCGCTGCGAAACCCCGCCTCCAAAGCCCTTTCCAAGGCGCCGCCGAACTCGCGGGGCGCTAACGTCGCCCCGCTCAAACAAGCGGCGGCTTAAAACCTTGGAAAGGGATTCGGAGTCGGCTTGCGCTGATGGGACAGGGGCAAGTCGGTTCGGTTCTAAGCGTAGGGTGCCGTCACCCCGCAGGGGCGACGCACCGCTTGCCTGCCTACTTACCTGTTTTCTCCAGGGCCGTAGGTGTCGCATCCCGGACGATTATCTGAGCGGTAGGGTGGGCAAGCTTCAAAGCTTGCCCACGCGCTTTCTGCATACCGTTACCCGTGGGCAAATCAAGATTTGTCCACCATACATTGCTGACCCCACCCATGCGCTATTCATTGCTCGCAAAACGCAAACGCGTTTGCGACGCGACCAATCCCTTCAAGCCTGCCGCCGGGTGGCAGGCCCGAGGTTTTAAGCGGCTGCCTGTTTGAGTCCCGCGACGTTAGCGCGGGACGAGTTCAGCCGCGCCTCGGGCCTGACGGGAACCGGCGGGGAGCCGCAGGCCAGGCTTGCAGGGTGGCCTTTAGGGGTGGAGGGGATATTTGGCCAAGCAAATATCCCCTCCCTGCCGCCGGGCAGCCCCGGCAATCCAAACCATCATCCGCGCAGCGGATTCTACTTACTGCTTCAAAATACAGCCGGTTTTCCACCCTATTCCCTTGCCTCGCAAGCCTTCCCTCCGGATAATCTCATTCGTGCCGTTCAATAGCGGCACCGGGATTGGCGTCCCGCATTCAGGCGGACTTGTGTGCAAGGCTGGGCCTTGTCGCGTCCGTACACCATTGCACGTCCTCTATGGCGGGCCATGGTGGGAGCATCTATGATGCGCCGCTCCTGGATCGGTACGCCAATCCCGCCATGTGCCTGCCACCCCTACTTGGCGTTGGGGTTGGCAGGGTTAAGCACCTATCCAGGAGGGTTTTGCCATGCCTAGCATCACCCGCAGTTCGTCTCACCTTGCCGTTTCCCTGAACAACCGTCACCCCGCCCGCAGCCGTTGGCTGCTGCACAATCAAGTCCCCACCCATCCGCCCAGCCTGCTGGCCATGACCCGGCTGCATGAAGCCTTTGCCGCCTTGCAGGAGCAATTGGCCGGCAAGGACCAAACAAAGGTAAGAGAGCCGGCCGCGCGCGTGGCGCATTTGTGCCAGGACATCGAGGAGGCAGTAGTGGAGTCCATCTGCCACCTCGCCCACGGCCAACTAGGTTTGCAGTCCGTAATCGACTTGCTCGCATGCCTGGGCGACGATGTCCGCCTGCCTTCCAGCCGTATCACCGAGTTGCTGGCACCGCTGGACAAACGCATGGGGGAGTCGCTGTCGCTGCTCACCCGCGTCCTCTAAACCACAGGCCATAAACACCAACAGCCTGTCCGCTTCCCAGCGGCAGGCTGTTTTGGATTCGGCGGATTTTGTAGGGTGGGATCCCGGCAAAGCCGGGAGTTCCACCGCAATGCGATTCACTGCGATATGGCGGTGCAATGCCCGGCCGAAAGATCGCGGCATCCCATCGTTTCAGCCGGGTATTGCACCCTACGCTTGCGACGCCCGCCAGCCCTCCAGCCGTATCACCGAGTTGCTGATGCCGCTGGGCAAGCGCATGAACGAGTCGCTGACACTGCTCACCCGCGTGCTGTAAGCCCTACATATCTCGTACAAACATTAAAACGTATACGATGCGCCCTATTCCCCCTTCAGCACGCGCCGGGCAAAAAGCGCCGGGCGAGGTTTTAAGACGCCGGCTGTTCGACGCCGCGCGACATTCGCGCGTACTGCTGAACGAATCAAAGATTCGCACGCATGTAGTTCCGGCGGCTCCTCGCTCGGCGCTTTTTGCCCGGGGTTTCGCGGGCTGCTGGGGCGGCCTGGGGTCGAAAGGGGGCTGGCCGCGCAGCCCCCTTTCCCGTTTGCCGGGCGGAACCAGCACTTAAACATCGTCCGCGCAGCGGACTCCATGCCCGGCCGGACGATAGCAGCATCCTGTCGCTTCGAGCCGGGTATTGCACCCTACGCTTGCGACGTCCGCCTGCCTTCCAACCGCATCACGGAGTTGCCGGCGCCGCTGGGCAAACGCATGGGCGAGTCGCTGACGCTGCTCACCCGCGTGCTATAAGTCCTGCTCTATACAAGCTAACAGTCTGTCCGCTTCCCAGCGGCAGGCTGTTTTTGATTGGGCATATCAATATGGCGGTGCCATGCCAGGCCGGAAGATGGCAGATGGCAGATGGCAGATGGCAGATGGCAGATGGCAGATGGCAGATGGCAGCATATATCTGGTCGGGCGTGCTCCCTGCAACGCTTCACCCCACAGCCATGCGCAAGCTATGGCGGGAGCGTCGACAGACGCGCCGGTGGTAACGCCGATACACCAATCCCGCCGTACACCTGCCGCCCTGCCCCGCGCGCGCCTGGTCAAAGCCCTTCACACGTCAATTCCGTATGGATATAGTCTGCCGGGTCGCCGCGCTGCGCGCGGCGTTGCTTCTTGACGCCATACGGAGATACAGATGAGTGAGAACTACACGGGGCAATGCCTTTGCGGAGAAATTCAGTATGCCGTCTCCGTCGAACCGCTGTTCACGGGTAACTGCCACTGCAAGGACTGCCAGCGCAGTTCGGGCGGCGCTTATATTCCGGCCATGATCTTTCCCGAAGCGGCGGTAGACATTGCCGGCGAGGCCAAATATTTCGAAAGCACCGCCGATAGCGGCAAAATCCACAGCCGGGGCTTTTGTCCGAACTGCGGTTCTCAATTGTTCGCCAAGTTCAGCAGCATGCCCGGCATGCTGGGCATCAAGGCCGGCACATTGAACGACACCTCGCTCTACGCGCCCAAGCTGGATTTCCATGTGGCCAGCGCCGCGGCCTGGGACTTCATGAACCCCCAGCTTCCCAAGAAGCAAGGCCCGGCTCAGGGTTAGCGCATCATCAGGCATGGGACGCATCCCTCTTCTGCCACTCACCAACCCATGATCGCTGGCATCGCGATAAAAACAGGCCCTCCTGATCGCGGAGGGCCTGGCTTGGACTTCAGCCTGCTTGCGCAAGCCGAAACTCAAGATTCATCTGAGCATCACGATGCCCTGGGCAGCTCGAAACCGGCGTGCCATTTGCCTTCGGAGTCTTGCCACGACACTAGGTAGACATTGCCCTGCGCGTCGGTGCCGACTACCTGCAGAAAATGGCTGTTGCCATTGCCGGTAGCCAGTTGCGAGAAGCTGCCGTTGTAACCGGACGGTTGCGGCAGCGTCAGGCCGCCATGCCAGTTTCCGCCGCTGTCCTGCCACGAAACCAGGTAGGCCACGCCATTGCTGCCGATGCCGAATACTTGCAGGTAGTTGCTGTTGCCGATGCCGGTGACCAGCTTGGCGAAAGTGCCGTTGTAGCCGCTAGGCTTGGGCAGCGCGAAGCCGGGGTGCCACTTGCCGCCGTTATCCTGCCAGGCAACCAGGTAGGCGTTGCCGTCGGTGCCGATGCCCAGCACTTGCAGGAAGTTGCTGTTGCCGACGCCGGTGGCCAGCTGCGTGAAGGTGCCGCTGTAGCCGCTGGGCTTGGGCAGCGCGAAACCCGGGCTCCATTGGCCCTGGGCGTTTTGCCAAGTCACCAGGTAAGCGTTGCCGTCATTGCCTACCCCCACCACTTGCAGGAAGTGGTCGTTGCCGTTGCCGGTCGCCAGTTGCTGGAAACCGCCCGCGTAGCCGCTGGGGTTGGGCAGCGGCATGCCGGCATGCCAGTTGCCGCCATTGTCCTGCCACGCCACCAGATACGGCGAGGATTCCACTCTGGCGCCGATCACCTGTAAGTAATTGCTGTTGCCGATCCCGGTCACCAGGGGGCCGCCGCTGTAGCCGCTCGGCTTGGGAAGCGGCATGCCGCCGTGCCACTTGCCGCTGCCGTCCTGCCACGAAACCAGGTAGGGATTGCCATCCTCGCCTGCGCCCAGCACCTGCAGATAATTGCTGTTGCCCACGCCGGTGGTCAGCTGGAAGAAGTGTCCTTTCGGATAATCGGATGGCACCGGCAGCGCGAAGCCGGCATGCCAGTTGCCGCCGGAGTCTTGCCAGTCGGTCAGATAAGCGGTGTCCGTGATGTTGGCGAGTCCCAGTACCTGAAGATAATTGCTGTTGCCGTTTCCAATAGCCAAACCATGAAATTGCGATGACATATTGCTAACTCCTTGAGTTGAAACATGCATGCGACCTGGCAGCTCAGGGCTCGACGGCCATGACCGAGCTTCGCCACTTTAGGCCGGAAACGGGTGCTCAACCCCCTGCTTTAGAACTGAAAAGCAAGCAGACGCCATATTCCTGCGGTTTTCACTTAGCTGACCTGCCGCCGCCATCGGAGACAAAAACAACATGATGCGGCAACGCATCACTTTCCTTTCCCATGCGCGGCCCGAGCATCCCGCACATGCCAGACATCGGCCTCGCGGCCGCGGGGAGCGTCCGTGACCGGATGGACAGCCGGCGCTCCGATCTCCAGAGCTCGACGGGAAGTCGCTGGAGAGAATGGGCAAGCCGCGCGCGCATGAAAAACAGCCAGGCCGCCGGGAGCGGGACTGGCTGTTTTGCGCCGCCATCCATGGCGGATGGCGCATTTTCAGACGGACTCAGCCTCCAGCTGATACGCCTGCATCACCTCCAGGCCATGCGCCAATGACTGCACCTGATCCCAGCAGCCCATGTTTTTGCCGCTTTCCATGGCTCGGCAAGCTTCCGCCATCAGATCGAAGCGCTCGGGGATCGGGTCGCCATAACGGATGTTGAGCGTCCTGACATCCATCGCCAAATTCAGGCTGCGGCTCTCTTCGCGGTTGATCCGGCCAGCCTTCAAGAGCGTGCAGATCGCGGCCCTGGCTTCATCGACGGTGATATTCCCCAGATCCAGTTTGCCAGGCGCAAACGGCGCCTCCGCACGTACGTCCGGCCTCTTCAAGCCGGCGAAAACGGCGCGCACACGCTCAAGAATGGGCACGCGCTCAACGGTTCGATGCAAGGGCGGGATGGACAAAATCGACATGGCTGCACTCCTGGGCTTGGCTGCCCGGCGGAGCTTGCCGCTTTCATGCGGCAGGAAAACCCACGCCGAGCAATGCAATCATCATAATAAGTCCAGCATAGGCCTGGCCATGCTTATCTTCAATTGGTTAATATACCTATTAGAAAATTAAATAAATATCAACCCTTTATCCCTATCTGCCAATCTCGTTTCGGCCCAATCCTGCGCCGCAGTTGGAACAGAACTTCGCCGCGACGGCGGCTTCTTGGCCGCATGATCCGCAGCGGCGCGGAACCAACCCGGCGCCGCAATGCTGGCAGAACCGCGCGGCAGGATCATTCCCCTGCCGGCAGCTTGGGCAGCTTGCCGACTGCGTCTGCGCAGGCTGCGGAGCGGAGTGGCCATCGCGGCGGCCATGGCGCTCGTCGCGGCCGTGATGGCCGCCAAACAGTTTTCCGAAATGACCCATCGCTTGTCTCCCTTTGATGTGGATCGCTCCATGAAAACCCCTGTAGCCGCTAGAGGGTCAAGCGCTTGGCCGCGCTGTTCTTCATTTCCCCCGCTTCAAGCGTCGTCAAACCGACGAAAAGATCGCCCAACCAGACGCAACGCCGGCCCTGGGCGGCGATCGGCCGCTCTTGGCGAACGCGAACTATCCATTTTGAATGAGAGCTGGCATGCTATCCCTAGCCTGCGGCTGCATCGCCCCTTTGGCGGAAATGAATAAAACACGGATTGAGCGAACATGAATATCAGACCCGTTGACCAAAACGACTACCAAACCTGGCGGCCGCTATGGGATGGCTACAACGCGTTTTACGGACGCGCCGGGGAAACGGCGCTGCCGGAGGACATCACCCGGCAGACCTGGGCGCGCTTTCTGGATGACCGGGAGCCGGTGAACGCGCTGATCGCGGAGCTTGATGGAAAAATCGTCGGCCTGGCCCATACCGTCATTCACCGCAGCACCACGCGCCTGGCCGATGTGTGCTATCTGCAGGATTTGTTCACCGCGCCGGAAGCCAGGGGGCAAGGCGTGGCGCGGGCTTTGATCGACGCCGCCAAACAGCGGGCGGCGGCGGCCGGCTGCAACCGCCTCTACTGGCAAACGCACCAGGCCAACCAGACCGCGCGCGCGCTGTACGACAAGGTGGCCGAGCATCAGGGCTTCATCGTTTACGGCAGCGATGTGCCGGTCTGAAGGTGCTGAACGGGCACGCCGCGGCCACTGACACCGCCGGCAAGTTGGTCTTCGGAATCTTCGCGGCGCGGGCCGAGTTCGAGCGCGAGTGGATTGCAGAGCGCACGACTGCAGGCTTCGCGTCGGCACGGGCGCGCGGCCGGAAAGCCGGCCGGCCGTTCCAGATGACCGCCGCGAAGCTGCGCTTGGCGATGGCGGCGACGAGGCAACCGGAAACCAAGCTTGGCGATTTGTGCCTGGAACTCGGGATTAGCCGGCAGACCGTACATCGGCATATTTCGCCACAGCGAGATTCACGCCCCGATGGCGAAAAGCTGCTCAGTAGAGCCTGACATCCTAACAGCCGTGACCGGTGATGGAAGTTCGACGACGGGTCGAATCAGCCTCTGCTCGGCGAGTCATCGTTTGAATGCCAGTAGTAAAACCCCACCAGCCACCATCGCAATGCCGGACCACTCCCTCAGTGACGGACGCTCGCCCAGAAAGGCGAAGGCGAACACCGCTACCAATACGAGACTCAGTTTATCGACTGGCGCGACTTTGGACGCATCGCCGATCTTGAGCGCACGGAAGTAGCATACCCACGATGCGCCTGTCGCCAGGCCGGACAGCCCAAGAAAGAGCCATGTCTTGGGCGACAAAGCCATCGGGTTGGTCCATTTTCCCGTATAGACGACAAACGCCGACAGGACGACGATGATGATGGCGGTGCGGATCAAGGTGGCCAGATCGGAATCCACCCCCTGAATGCCTGTCTTGGCAAAAATGGCTGTCAGTGCCGCAAAGACAGCGGACAGCGAAGCCCAATAAAACCATCCAACGGAAGTAACCATATTGCGCTTACCCAAGTTGTTCAACGTTGCGACTGCATAGGAACGATAACCGTGACGATCAGGCCAGTTTGCTGGGCTTCGTTGGCGAAGTCGAGGTGGATTTTCGCGCCGATGCGATTGGCAATCGTCTGGACGATGGACAGCCCCAGGCCCGAGCCGATCTGCTCGCTCCCCAGCGTGCGGTAGAAGGGATCAAACACCCGGTCCCGTTCCGCCAGCGGAATGCCAGGCCCGCTGTCCTGGATACGCAACACGGCCTTTCCCTCCGAGACCGCCACTGATAGATCAACACGCCCGCCCTCCGGCGTGTAGCGGATGGCGTTATCGACCAGGTTCTTGATCACGGCGATCATGTCCATCTCGCTGGCCCACACTTCGGCGTTCAGCGCGCCTTCGACACCGAGGTCGATATGCTTGGCCTCGGCCAGCGGCATGAGATCTTCCAGCACGCGGCGATAGATGGCCTGAACAGATACCGGCGACTTCGGCGCGTCGGCGGCCGACTGCGCCTTGGCCAAGGTCAAGAGTTGATCGAGCAGGCTGCGGCCGCGTTCGATCCCTTGGCGCAAAACCGTCAGCCGTTCACGTGCCAGGTGGGACATGTCAGCATCCGCCAGCCGCTCGGCTTGCAGCGACAGCGCGGTAAGCGGCGAGCGCAGCTCGTGCGCGGCATCCGCCACGAAGCGGCGCTGAGATTCCATAGACTGGCCGACACGCGCGAGCAAGCGGTTGATCGCCACGGCGAACGGGCGCACTTCGACCGGCAGATGGCGGTCTTCGACGGGATGCAGTTCCTGCTCTGCCCGTTGGTCGATTTCTCTGGACAGTGCCGCAATGGGCTGGAACATCTTGCGCACCAGGTCTGCGACGATCAGCAGCAGCACCGGCACGAGAATCAGAAAAGGCATTACCGTGCGCAACGCTCCGTCACGCGCAATTTCATTGCGGAAGCCAGACTCCTGAGCTATGGCAATGCGTTCGCCGCTCGCGGTGGTCTTGACCAGCACGCGAAACGTCTCGCCCCCCACCTCCAGCGTGTGCAGTCCATCCGCCAAAGTCGCCGGGAGCGGAAGCGAACTTCCTGCGTCAACGCCTACCGTAGAGGGATTGTCCTCCCCCAGGCGCTGGACGATCACGTTCGACTCTTCATCGACATCCTTGAGACGGGCATCGGCGGTCGGCGCGGCCGGTGACAGGCGCTGACGATCCATGAGCTGCGCCACTTGGCGCAGCACATCATCCTGTAGTTCATGGGCTTCATTGAAAGCGGACAGGAACGAGAACACGCCCGCCACAATGGCCAGCACGAGAATGGCCAGCGACAGGGTGAAGGACAGCTTGAGCTGAACCGACTCGTTCAAGCGCCTTTTGAGACCATCCATCCGACTCCCCTGACGTTCTTGATGATCTCGCCGCCCAGCTTGCGCCGCAGCGCGTGGATCAGATATTCGACGGCATTGCTCTCGACCTCTTCCCCCCAGCCGTAGATGCGATCCTCCAGCTCGCTGCGTGAAAGGATGGCGCCAGGCCGCACCAGCAAGGATTGCAGCAGCGAAAACTCGCGGTTGGACAATTGCACTTGGGGGCCATCGTTGACGCAAGCCTCTTTGGTGGCCGGGTCGAGCGTT
The DNA here is from genome assembly GCF_055181315.1 of Chromobacterium sp. Ag138. Classification (NCBI taxonomy): domain Bacteria; kingdom Pseudomonadati; phylum Pseudomonadota; class Betaproteobacteria; order Neisseriales; family Chromobacteriaceae; genus Chromobacterium; species Chromobacterium sp. Ag138. The sequence goes on along the minus strand of NZ_JBUPWA010000001.1, from coordinate 4,002,393 downwards.
ACCACGCCGTTGCTGAGCACGGGGGCCGCCGTGCCGCCTTTGCGGCGCAGAACAGCGCGCATTCTGGCCAGCAATTCCGCCATCTGAAAAGGCTTGGACACATAGTCGTCAGCCCCGCCGTCGAGACCGCGCAGACGGTCGTCCAGGCCGTCGCGCGCCGTGATAATGAGCAAGGAAATCGGGTTGTCTTGGGCGCGGATACTGGCCAGCACTTCCAGCCCATCCTTCCCAGGCAGGCCCAGGTCGAGCAGCACCAAGTCGTAGTGCTGGCAGCCCAGCGTCGTGAGGGCGCTCGGCCCATCCTTCACCCAATCGGCGGCGTAAGACGCATCCTTCAACGCGCCCTGGATCGCGTCGCCGATCATGGGATCGTCTTCGACCAGCAATACCCGCATTTCCCCTCCGTTCAATCGTTGTTCAATGCGCCGTCCAGCCGCCCTCAGCCAGTAAAAGGCTTCCGCCTTGGACGAGCTGACGGAGCCCACCGGCACGGACCTCCAGCGTACCCGATTCCGAGCGAGCGCTCCGCAAAATCGGCCAACGTCGTGCCGGCCGTATTCGTCGCGATGATGGTCGTCCAGTACGGAAGCGTTTGGCCTTGCCCCGCGCGATCGCGGCAGCCAGGACAATCGCCGCGTAGATGGCCGTGCCGGCCAGGCAGCCCAGATCCATGGACGCCGAGACCGCATCGCCGCTGGTTTCGACGAGCGTCGTGGCGGCAATCTTGATGAGCCAGAAGCTCAGCGCGATGTCGGTCATCTTGGCCGGCGCGTTTTCAGTGGCTGGCCGCATGGGGCACGCTCACGGATCAGGCTTTGCCTTCAAGCGTGTCGAAGGCTTTCAGCAAGGCGGCCATTGCCGCCTTGCAGTCAGCTTGGCTCGGCGCGTCGGCGCGGAGCGCCGCGAGCGACTTGTCGATGGCTTTGTCGAGCACATGCCAGTCATCGGCTGCCCGTGGTTTCAAACCAGCCTCGGCCGAGTCCCATGCGACTTCCAAGTCCTTGATACGCGCCTTGGCAGCAGGCAGGTCGCCCTTGCCAACGATAGCGGCGACATCGGTGGCGATGCTGCGGAAGGCCGACAGGTCGCCCAGCTTGGAGGCAGTTTTGCCTTGCGCGGCCGAGACCGCCTGGGCCGGTGTCGCTGGCGCTGTGCTTGCGTGGTTCTGATCGGCTGATTTGGAACAAGCTGCCGCGAAGGCCAACAACGCGGCGGCCGAGATGGCGGCAACAGGGCGAACGATCGAGCGCTGCATGAACATGTTTTTCTCCTTGCGTAGAGCGAAAAGGGTTATTCGACGAGCTGGGCCGAGCGGCGTCCATGCATGCCGATCTGCGCGCCAGCCACCAGCATGACGATCACCGCGAGGAACAAGGCGCTTGTCCACATGGCGCCGATGCCAAGGCCGCCATAGGTCTTGGCCTGCGTCAGCAAGTCGCCGAGCGCGGCGCCGAAGGGGCGGGTCAAGATGTAGGCGATCCAGAAGGTCAGCACCGCGTTGCCGCCCATGCGCCAGGCGGCATAGGTGATGCCAATCAGCGCGCCGAACGCCACCGCGCCCCAGGTAAAGCCCAGGCCCAATGCCTCGGTCGCCAAATCGCCAGCGGCCGTGCCCAGCGCGAACGTGCAGAGGATGGCAGCCCAATAGAACCGCTCCCGGCTGCGAGTCACGATGTCGTGAATGGACAGGGTGCGCTCGACCCGATACCAGACGACGAAGATCGCGGCGAGCGCAACGGCGAACGCCGAGGTGCTGATGTACAGGCTGACGCCCAGGCCATCGGTCAGCAGATCGGTGATCTGGGTGCCGACCACGCTGACCAGCACCACCGTCAGCCAGTAAATCCAAGGGGTGTAGCGGCGGGTGCGCAATTGCATGAACAACGCGACAGCCAACAGGGCCGCCATGACGGTTCGAGTCACGCCTTGGCCCAAACCTGCGTTGACCGCCAGGAAATCTGCTCCCGTCTCGCCCACCGTGGTGGACATGATCTTGATGATCCAGAACGAGAGCGCGACTTCCGGGACTTTATTGAGCCAGCCTGCGGTGCTGTTCGTGGGCAATTTGTTCATAGTGTTCTCCTGCCGAGGTGAAATGGTTTGCCAGCAGTTTGAACATGCTGGCTTAGCCCGGCCATAGGCTCACTCGCGCATCCATCCGCGCGCGATCAACCCGCCGAAAAGCCGGCGATGGATGCCGTTGGCGAGTTGGTAACCCGGCACCAGGTACCAGCGAGCTTCACGCAACGTCAGCCAGGCGCAAAACGCAGCGACGGCGATGGCTCCGAGCATGTCGAATGGGAAATGTACGCCAAGATAGATGCGCGCCCAGGCGATGGGCACGCCAAACAAAGCCAAGGTCACGCCTGCGATTCGCAGGCGTTGTTGCAACGAAAGGCTGATGGCGACAGCCCACCACAGCGTCAGGTGATCGCTCGGGAACGAAGAGTCGGCGACATGAGGGATGAGGGTGCGCCCCAGGCCGATCATGAAAGGCCGGGGATGCAACCAAATCTGGCCGATGGCCTGGTTGATGAGAAGGCCCAGCAACCCCGATGCGGTCGCGATGAGCATGGCCTTGCGGCTGCCTTCGCGGCCACGCAGCCAGCCGATACCTATCACCAGCGGCACCGCCCAGATCAGCCGCTCGGCAAAAAAGACAGCCAGCGTCAGCGTCAATGCGGCGGGGTGCTCCGGCGCATTGAGCCAGAGAAACAGTGTTTGATTGAGTGATTCCATGGGGTCTCCGGATTGGATCGCCTCACGGGAGGACGATCCAATCATGCTGTCGGGAATTCAGTCCCGCTTGTCGTGGTCGTCATCGTGATCCGACTTGTCCTCGGCGGACGAGATGACAGTGCCTTTGTCGGCATCGACCCGGACATCGAAGACCTTCGCCCCGCTGACGACTTCAACGTCATAGACCCAGCCTTGCTTCGAGTTCTCGTACTCGGCGCGTGAGGCCTTGCCATGGGCGTGCTGCTCGGCGGCGGTGACCGCCTGAGTGAGCGGAATCTTGGCCTTGGCGATCGCCATGGCGTCGTTTTCCATGCCGCCTTTGGCCGCGTAGGCAACCGCGCCGGCGGTGGCGATGGCGATCGCCAGGAGGGAAAGCTTGGTATAGCGGTACATGATGCTTCTCCAGATGAGTGCAGGAACGTGCACCGTGGAGAAGGTACGCAGGAAAACTTAGCTCGTACTGAGCCGTGACTTTTTTTCTCTCACCGATGTGGCGCTATCGGCTTCTGGCAATTGGTGTCGTCGTCTTCTGAAAATGACGCACATTCATTCCGATCGAAAATAAAAATTCCCCTGATTCACTAATGGTTTATTTGATATAAATTAATGGCCATCCCGATGGCCAATCGCGTCAAGAACCTGATTTGCTGCAAAGCCTAACTATTTGCGACTAATTTATTAACTCTATTTCAGGTGAACGCAGAAAAATACGTATTAATACTCAACGCTCTGCCAGCCTGCTGACGAAAGTAATCGCCATGACTGTCTCCAGAAAAATCCTGCTGCTGATTCTGCTGTCCATCCTGGCCCAAATCGGCATCAGCGCATACAGCCTATATACCCAATCCAGGCTGGCCGCCACCGCCACCAACTTCGCCAGTAATGATTATCCCAGCCTGATCACGCTGGATCAGTTCAGCAATGCTGTCGCATCGCTGCGTCTGGCGGGCTTGCAGGAGTTGACCGCCGCCAGCGCCGCCGATCGCGCCGCCGCCAAAGGCAAGGTAGCCGAGGCGTATCAGGCGGCGACCGCGTCATTGGCTCGGTATCAGAAAATAGTCAACGACAATGAGGATCGCGGACATTTCAACGACGACAGCCGCCTGCTGGACCAATACTACGCCGCCGTGCAGCCGATGCTGGCGGCGGCGGAAAACAATAAGCTGGAGGAGGCGCTCAAGATCCGCGCCAGCATGGTGACGCCTGTCGGCAATGCGCTCACCAAGGCGATAACCGCCCATATCGATTACAACAAGCGCCATGTCGATCAGGAGGTCGCCGACTCCCAGGCGCTGATCGACACCACCCATACCATCACGCTGGCCGCCACCGCGGCGTTGACCTTGCTGCTGGCCACGCTCGGCCTGCGCGCCTATTCGTCCATCACCCGGCCGCTGCACGACCTGAATCACACGATGAACGAAATAGGCGAGCGTCTGGATTTCACCCTGCAGGTCAAAGTGCATAACCCGAAAGACGAAATCGGCAATACCGCGGCCGCCTTCAATCAACTGGTGCAGCGCATCCGTCACAGCCTGAACGATATCTCGCGCAACTGCGGCAAGGTGGCCAGCTATTCCACCGACCTCGGCCGCGCCGCCGGCTACGTGCAAACCGCGGCGGAGCAACAGAATCAGGCCTCGGCGTCCATCGCCGCCACCATGGAGCAGCTGACCGTCAGCATCAACCACGTGGGCGACCGCGCGGAACAGAGCAACCAGCAAAGCGAGGAGGCCAGCCGCCACGCCGGCAACGGCCAGCAGGTGATCTCCAAAACGGCGGAAGAGATCCGCTCCATCTCCGATACCGTGGGCCACGCCAACACCAGCCTCACCGAGCTGGAAACGCAGAATGACCGCATCGCCAACTCGGTCAGCAACATCAAGGACATCGCCGACCAGACCAATCTGCTGGCGCTGAACGCCGCCATCGAGGCGGCGCGGGCGGGCGAGACCGGCCGCGGCTTCGCCGTGGTGGCGGACGAGGTGAGGAAGCTGGCCGAACGCACCGCCATCCTCACCAGCGAGATCGACCAGGTGATCCGCGGCGTCACCGACACCTCGCGCCAAACCACCAGCCGCATGAGCGAAACCCAGCAGCTGGTGGCCTCCGGCGTGGTGCGCGCCGACGAGGCGATGGCGGCGATCAGCGAGATCGGCAAGTCGTCCGGCTCGGCCATGCAGATGGTGGGCGAGATAGCCGACGCCATCCGGGAGCAGGCCAATGCCTGCAACAGCATCGCCAACCAGGTGGAAAAGATCGCCCAAATGGCCACGCAATCCAGCGCCGCCGCGCAGCAGACCGCCAGCACCGCCCAGCAGCTGGACGAAGCGGTGCTGGAAATGAACGAAGCCGTCCGCCGCTACCGGCTGTGAAGCGCGCCCAGGCGGCTAGCCCCGCTGGATAGACACCCCGCCGTCCGCCAGCATTGCGCTGCCGGTGACGAAGCTGGCGGCGTCGGACGCCAGGAACAGCGCCGCGCGGGCGATCTCCTCCGGCCGCGCCAGCCGTTTCAAGGCATGCAGCCCCTCGACGAAGCCGCGCGCCTCCGGCGTGGGCGCGGCGGCGCGGCCCATTTCGGTGTCGGTGCCGCCCGGCAGCAGCGCGTTGGCGCGGATGCCGCGCGCGCCGTACTCGGCGGCGATCACCTGGGTCAGGCCGATCAGCCCGGCCTTGCCGGCGGCGTAGGCGCCCATGCCGGGAAAGCCGGCGGTATGCCCGACAAAGGTGGACGTGAAGATGAGGGAGCCGCCGCCCCGCGCCAGCATCGCCGGAATCTGGCGGCGCGCGGCCAGAAAGGCGCTGGTCAGATTGGTGTCCAGCGCGAAACGCCAGGCCTCGGGCGTGATCTCGTGGACCGGCGCGGCCTCTCCCACCGCGCCGACGTTGTTGAAGGCGATGTCCAGGCCGCCGAAGCGCCGGACCGCCTCCGCCACCGCCTGGCGCGCGGTAGACTCCTCGCGCGCGTCGCCGGCCACGATGGCGACCTCCCCGCCCTCTCGCCGGATGGCGGCCGCCAGCCGCTCCAGCTCATGCCCCCGCCGCGCCACCGCGACCACCCGCGCGCCCTCGCGCGCAAACAGGCAGGCCGCCTCATAACCGATGCCGGCGCTGGCGCCGGTCACAATCGCCACTTTTCCCGCAAGCTGTTCCATGTTTCCTCCGCGTTTTTCAGAACACGCGCCCAGTCTGGAACAGCGCCCCCCGCGCGGCGACCCGATTCTTGCCGACCCGCTCGCCGGTCGCGCGCGCCGCAGTGTGGCGTCTTTCCCTCAGCAGAAACCACTACAACCGCATAATCTAATTGCATCGAAAAACAACTGGTCTAAATTACTAACCACCACCTGCCAGGGGAGCGCTCTCGCCCCCTGTTCCTGACCGCATCGGCGCCTGCAGACGCCGGGCGCATCTTAAACGGGCGGCCGACCCAAGCCCCCGTCCATGCCGTGATGGGCTGACGCGTTCCTTTGCGCGCCGACTTCATAGGGGATGTCTCCATCCATCTCTTGAGCGCGAAAGGACAATCATGTCAGCTCATATCCTGATACGGGACGGTTCGCCGTACTGGTGGCTCAGCACCGACATCTGGGCCGTGCCCGGCAACGATCCCAACGGCGCGCCCGGCTCGCCGGTTTCCGGCCAGAAAGCTTATGTCTGGGCCCATGTCGACAATATCGGCGACGCGGACGCGCAGAACGTCCGCGTCGATTTCTACTGGGCCAACCCGGCCGGGCAAATGACAGCCGGCGCGGTCAACTACATCGGCTCCGGCTACGCCGACTTGCCGGCGGACCCGAAGGAAGCGATGGGCCAGGACGTGCTGTGCCTGGTGCCCTGGCCAGTGCAGATCGTCAACGACGGCCACGAATGCCTGCTGGCCGTCGCGCATGGCCAGGGCGACAGCAACCCGATTCCCGACCCGCTGCCGGCCTCCTACAGCTTCGACCCGCCGGCCCACGACCAGATCGCCCAGCGCAATCTGACGGTGCTGGACGCCAGCAAGATGGCGTCCATGCTGCGCATCGCCGTCAATGGCCTGCCGCGGCAGGACCGGCGGGTGAGGCTGACCGCCGAATTCGGCGGCGAGCTGGATGAACGCCAGCAGCAGCGCCTGGGGCTCGCCCGGTTGCAGCTGCGCCCCGCGCCCAAGCCCGAAGTGCAGGTCAGGCTGAGCCTGGAGCCGCGCTGCGGCGGCAACAGCGACGGGGAAAAAGCGCCCAGCCTGGCCGTGAGCGTGCCGCGCGGCGAAACGGTGCCGGTATACCTCGATATCCAGGCCGGCCAGCTGCATCCCGACCACTACCAGCTGCTGCACATCGTCGAGCACGACGACGCCGGCAAGCCGCTGGGCGGCGTCAGCTATGTGGTCATTCCGCAAGGCAAGGAGAACAGACTATGAACACGCCGCTCCAGGTGCTCACGCGCCCATTCGCGATCGAGCCGGTGAGCAGCATCATGCTGCCCGACGGGATATTCGACAACGCGATCTACCAGCTGCGCATCGCCGCGCATTTCACCAACACCTCGGCCAGTCCGCTGAGCAACGTCGCCGTCTATCTGGAAAGCGTCGGCGACCCCGGCATCGCCCCTATCGCGCATACCTTCACCTTCCCGACCATCCCCGCCGGCGGCACCGTGCTGCTGGCCTGGGACGCGGACTTCCAGCATGCGACGCCCGGCAAGCCGCTGGTGAGCTTCGTCGCGCGCGCCGACGGCTTCGCCGCCCAGCGCTCCATCCAGCAGATCTTCGTGTCGCAGACCCGCTTCGACAGCGCCAGCAACACCTATACCTGCACGGTGGAGGAAGGCACGCTGACCATCTCCAACATCCAGGGCCACTCGCCAGGCAAGTCCTGGGGCGAGCCGACGGACAACGGCAAGGAGTGCCGCTGCCCGCCCCGTTTCGGCCCGATGGTGCCCACCGGCCTGACCATGGCCTGGAAGCCGAACCCTGCCTATGCCGGCACCCATGCCGAGCTGCCGTTCTCCGATCCCTGGTGGAAGGTGCTGGCCATCATCGTCGCCGCGATCGCGGCGCTGGTGGCCGGAATCGCCGCCGCGGCCGGCGCGGGCAAGGCCAACTTCAGCGTCGGCGGCTCGGTGGAGGAGACCGACCCCAGCGTCAAATGCTGCTCGCTGAAAGGCGCGGCATCGGGCAAACCCGAATTCACCGTCGCCGGCGTGGCTTCGGCCATCGCCTCGGGCGCGATCGCGGTGGCCTGCTCGGACGAGGCCGATCCGTTCTGGCGCGGCCAGGCGGCCACTCCGCCCGCGGCCGGCGAGACCACGATTGCCGAACGCGTGGTGGCCAAGTGGAAAATGCTGGAGGCGCCGGTGGCGGGCAAGGCCTACAAAACCGATGTGTCCTGGACCTACGAACGCTTCACCACCGGCAAGACCTATCACTACGCGGTGACCGAAACCCAGGTCAACGTACATGCCGCCGGCCCGGTGAAAGTGGAGACGCCCGACGTGGTCCACGCCTTCGCCCCCCTATGGGTACGCGCCGCCTTCCAGCGCCAGGACGGCACACTGTTCAAGGGCAGCGACCTGTATGCCTTCGCCCTGTTCGAAGCGCCGCAGGGACTATATTTCGTCTCGCCGCTGACCGACGACGGCCTGGGCTTCGATCCGGCGGCCAACGACGGCACCTATGCAGGCAGCCTGGACCTGGAGCGCGCCTACCGGCTGCTGCTGCAGCAACACCAGGACGTGCGCGGCATCTGGCGGGTGTTCGTGTTCGCCCAGGACGTGAATCTGACCAAGCCCGGCACGCCGCCGCATATCGCCGCCCAGCACATCGGCGGTTTCTTCGTGGCCAGCGCGATCGAGATCACCTTCGACGACAGCCTGCCCTGCCCGCTCAAGGCCCAGTCGACGATCACCGTGGTCTAAGCCTGCGCGCCCTGACCGCAAACCTGAGGCCACATGAAAAAACCGCCGCATGCCGCGGCGGTTTTCTTGCGCGCGTCGCTCAGGCTAGACCGGCTGCCACAAGGTGATGGCCGCGTCCGGCGTCCAGCCGGGATTCGACACATGGGCCTGCAGGCAACGGTAACGCTTCCCCTGGTAGCTCGCGCCGTCCCCCACCCGGTACTGTACGCCGTTCTGCCATTCCGGATAGTCCGGCTCGCCATCGCCGTCGGTGCGCACGCGCACGCCGTTGCCGGGCAGGGATTCCCGGCCGGCGTCGTCCAGCGCGGTCGCGTGGTACAGGTAATCGCCGCCCGGGCGCAGGCCGACGTCGCGGAAATCGGTGGTGGTGGTCAGGCCCGCTTGCTGCCCGTCGCGGTACACCCGGTATTCCACGATCGGGAAATCGCCGCCGGCCGGCGCGTCCCAGGCCAGAACGACGAAATCCCGGCCGATCTCTCCGGCGTGCAGATTGCCGGGCGCCGGCGGGCGATCGCCCCCGGCTCCGCCCTCCAGCAACGGCGCGTAGTCGCGGATGAAGCTCCAGTCGTAGCCGCGCCCGGCCACGTCGCGGCCATCGTCCCAGTTCACCGACCAGGTCATCAGGCCGCGGATCGGGTTGCCCGCCTCCTCCAGCCGGCGGAAGGCGTTGAACACCGCGTCCGGATCGCGGACGAAGCCGGTGGCGGCGGCATCGGCATTGGCCGGCAGACCGATGGCGAGCTTGTCGGCCGGAATGCGCAGATAGCCGCGCGTGCCGTGGATCAGGCTGTCGGTCAGGTAATAGAGGAAGTCCTCTTTCCTGGCATCGTCGTCCTGCGACAGCCAGGCGTTCAACTCGTCCACCCATACGCCGTCGCCGCCCTGGTTGTAGTACTGCGGCGCGATGAAATCGTAATAGCCGTCCAGCGCGGCGATATAGGCCGCGTAGTGTCCATCCGGCTTCAGATAAGGGAATTCCGGCGCCATGCTGATGATGAAATGCCGGCCTTGCGCCAGGTAGTAGTCCTTCGCCATCTTCAGCGCGGCGGGGATCACCGTCTGGTTGTCGCCCGCCGTGATCGCGCTCTGCTCCAGGTCGATGTCCAGCCCATCGAAGCCGTAAAGCTCCGCCAGGCGAACGATCTCTCCGGCCAGCGCGTCCTCCTGGCCGGCCCTGAGCTCGATGTGTGCATCGGCCCCGCCCAAGGAAAGCAGCACCGCGCGGCCCTGCCGGTTCAACGTCTCCACTTGGGCGCGGAAAGCCTCGTCGCTCTGGTTCCAGGGCTTGAAGGTGGGGATGCCGGCCCCCTTCATGAAAGCCACCGCCACCACGGCGTAATCCTCCGGCACCTCAGTCAGCGCGATGTCGGCCGACGTGCCGCGCTGATAGCCGTTGCCGGCCGAGGACGGCCAGTTGTGCCAGAAGCCCATGATGAAACGGTCGGGAAGCGGCGGCATGGCCGCGGTGTCGGCGGTCCGCGCGCCGCGGTCCGGTTTGGCGAATGGGTTCATGCATGCCCCTTGCTGAAGATGGATGAACGGCGCCGGCTCAGCGCCGATGCCCCGGCCATGGTAGGCCGCCCCTCCCCATAGGGCTGCTGGCCGTTCAGCCAGCCTCAGCCGGTGGCCGGCAATACCGGCCAGCCATCGACGATGCGTCCGCCCTCGTACACGGCGATGTCGCCGAATTGCTGCAGCACCGCCTCGCTCTGGCGCGGACGGAAGAACACCATGTCGTCCACCGCCAGCGCCTGCGATCCGGAGCCGACCAATAATTGCTGGTTCGACGAATGGCCGTACAGCCCGCTGCCCGCCAGCCCCGTGGGCGACACGGCGTCGGCCTGCCAGTTGCCGCCATAGATGAAATAGCCGCGCCGCGCGTTGGCGTCCCAGCCGCCCGCCAGCCTGCCCAGCCACTCCACGCCGTAAGGCAGTTCGAAACGGGGCAGCGCCTTCAGCACCGGCGTGGCGATGAAGCAAGCCGGCTGCAGATCGTCCAGCAAGGGCAGATCGAAATCGGTGGGCTTGACCATGGCCGAGCCCACCGCGACCTCGTTTTCCGGGCCGTCGCCGGGATAGAGCCGGTAAGTGGGCGAGCCGGCGGCGTTGAAGCACGGCTCGGCGGCTTGTCCGGCCGGATGCGCCCGCGCGGCGGCGGCGAAGGCGGCGTAGGTTTCGCGCGCGTGGCGCAAGGCCCGGCTCCGCAGCCCGGGCAGATCGGGAAGCTTGGCCACGTGGGCGTCGTAGCCCATCAGTCCGGCCCATCGCAGCCGCGGCTCCTGGGCCATCATGTCCAGCATGCGCTGCAACGTGGCGATGTCGGCGATGCCGCCGCGGTGCAGGCCGACGTCGATCTCGAAGTTGAGCCTCAAATGGAGATTCTGTCCGCGCGCCAGTTCGCGGTACTGCGCCAGCCGCTCCGGCGTGTCCACCAGCCATTGCAGCTGCCGTTCCGGCCGGAAAGCCGCATCGGAAAACTGGCGGTAAAAAGCCAGCGCGGCGGCGGCCGGCAACGGCTTGCCCAGCAGGATGTCCCGCCCGCCCTCGGCCATCGCCTCCAGCTGCGGCAGGCTGAACAGCATCTGCCGCCGGGTGCCGGCCAGCAAAGCCGCCTCGGCCAGCAAGGCCGGGCACGGTAGCGACTTCGCCACCACCCTGAGCGCCATCTTGCCGGCCAGATGATCCGCGATCCGCCGGATATTGGCGCGCAGCCGCTCGCGGTCCAACACCAGCGTCGGCGCGGCGATGCCGGCCCGGCGCAGCGCCGCCTGCAGCTGGCGGAAATAGGCGTCGTGCGGCGCGCCGCGCGCGGAGGGCCGTGCCAGCCAGACTGCCGCCGCGCCCGCGCCCAGGGCCGCCAGCACGCGGCGCCGGCCGCGCGACGGCCCGCTCATGCCGCCGCGCCGAACACGCGGCGCAAATAAGAGTTGAGCAGCACGCCTTTAGGGTCCAGCTCCCGCCTCAGCTTCAGGAAATCGTTCCAGCGCGGGTAAAGCCCGGCCAGCTCGGCCGCGTCGTACGGGTGCAGCTTGCCCCAGTGCGGCCTGCCCTCGTATTTGCGGAAAACCGGCGCCAGCTCGGTCAGCAAGTAGTCATGCGGCTCGCCGGCGGCGGCGTGGACGGCGATCGAGCAGGAATCGCGGCGGTAGAAAGGGCTGAGCCAGGCGTCGTCAGCCTTGACGAAGCGGAACTCCAGCGGGAAGAACACATCGTTGCGCCGCTCCAGGCGTTCGATCACTTCGCGCACGCAGGCGATGCCGGCCTCGCGCGGCACATGCCACTCGCTCTCGTTGAAGCGGGTGGGCCGCACCGTGGACAGCAGCCGCCAGGACTTGTCGAACGCCTGCTCGCTCAGATTGGGATCGATCAGTTTCTGCGCCGTCCAGCGCCGCAGCGCCGGCATGCCGCCCAGCCAGTCGCGCAGCCGGCGCAGCTGTTGCAGCATCTCCTCGTCGCCGGATTCCGGCCGCGACGCCGGCCCCGGCGGGCGGATGTCGTGGGTGATCGCGGCGGCGTAGCCGGTGAACGGCAGGTAGTAGAACTCGAAATGCCGGTGCCGGCGCGCCAGCTCCGGCGCGGCGTCCAGCATCTGCCGCGCCGGCAGCAGCCATAGCTTGCGCTGCAGGTAATAGGTTGGCAGCGTCGCCACCGTGGCGCGGACGATCACGCCCAGGCTGCCCAGCGATACCCGCGCCGCCTGCAGCAGATCGTCGTCGCGGCCCTTGCCGCAGTCCAGCGTCTCGCCGGACGGCGTCAGCAGCCGCAGCGCGCGCGCGTCGGCGTGCAGAGCCGGCAGGCCGGAGCCGGTGCCGTGGGTGGCGGTGCTGATCGCGCCGGCGAACGATTGCGCGTCGACGTCCGGCTGGTTGCGCAGCGCCATGCCCTGCGCGTCCAGCAAGCGCGCCAGCTGGCCGATGCGGGTGCCGGCCAGCAAGGTGGCTTCGCCGGCGGACGCGTCATGCGCCAGCAGGCCGGACATCCGGTCCAGCGACACGATCGTGCCGGGCGTGGGCACCAGCGGAGTGAAGGAATGGCCGGCGCCGACGCAGCGCAGCGGCGCGCCGGTCTGCGCCGC
>NZ_JBUPWA010000001.1:3963100-3989584 GCF_055181315.1 Chromobacterium sp. Ag138 | reverse complement strand
TCGCCGCCCTGGTTGTAGTACTGCGGCGCGATGAAATCGTAATAGCCGTCCAGCGCGGCGATATAGGCCGCGTAGTGTCCATCCGGCTTCAGATAAGGGAATTCCGGCGCCATGCTGATGATGAAATGCCGGCCTTGCGCCAGGTAGTAGTCCTTCGCCATCTTCAGCGCGGCGGGGATCACCGTCTGGTTGTCGCCCGCCGTGATCGCGCTCTGCTCCAGGTCGATGTCCAGCCCATCGAAGCCGTAAAGCTCCGCCAGGCGAACGATCTCTCCGGCCAGCGCGTCCTCCTGGCCGGCCCTGAGCTCGATGTGTGCATCGGCCCCGCCCAAGGAAAGCAGCACCGCGCGGCCCTGCCGGTTCAACGTCTCCACTTGGGCGCGGAAAGCCTCGTCGCTCTGGTTCCAGGGCTTGAAGGTGGGGATGCCGGCCCCCTTCATGAAAGCCACCGCCACCACGGCGTAATCCTCCGGCACCTCAGTCAGCGCGATGTCGGCCGACGTGCCGCGCTGATAGCCGTTGCCGGCCGAGGACGGCCAGTTGTGCCAGAAGCCCATGATGAAACGGTCGGGAAGCGGCGGCATGGCCGCGGTGTCGGCGGTCCGCGCGCCGCGGTCCGGTTTGGCGAATGGGTTCATGCATGCCCCTTGCTGAAGATGGATGAACGGCGCCGGCTCAGCGCCGATGCCCCGGCCATGGTAGGCCGCCCCTCCCCATAGGGCTGCTGGCCGTTCAGCCAGCCTCAGCCGGTGGCCGGCAATACCGGCCAGCCATCGACGATGCGTCCGCCCTCGTACACGGCGATGTCGCCGAATTGCTGCAGCACCGCCTCGCTCTGGCGCGGACGGAAGAACACCATGTCGTCCACCGCCAGCGCCTGCGATCCGGAGCCGACCAATAATTGCTGGTTCGACGAATGGCCGTACAGCCCGCTGCCCGCCAGCCCCGTGGGCGACACGGCGTCGGCCTGCCAGTTGCCGCCATAGATGAAATAGCCGCGCCGCGCGTTGGCGTCCCAGCCGCCCGCCAGCCTGCCCAGCCACTCCACGCCGTAAGGCAGTTCGAAACGGGGCAGCGCCTTCAGCACCGGCGTGGCGATGAAGCAAGCCGGCTGCAGATCGTCCAGCAAGGGCAGATCGAAATCGGTGGGCTTGACCATGGCCGAGCCCACCGCGACCTCGTTTTCCGGGCCGTCGCCGGGATAGAGCCGGTAAGTGGGCGAGCCGGCGGCGTTGAAGCACGGCTCGGCGGCTTGTCCGGCCGGATGCGCCCGCGCGGCGGCGGCGAAGGCGGCGTAGGTTTCGCGCGCGTGGCGCAAGGCCCGGCTCCGCAGCCCGGGCAGATCGGGAAGCTTGGCCACGTGGGCGTCGTAGCCCATCAGTCCGGCCCATCGCAGCCGCGGCTCCTGGGCCATCATGTCCAGCATGCGCTGCAACGTGGCGATGTCGGCGATGCCGCCGCGGTGCAGGCCGACGTCGATCTCGAAGTTGAGCCTCAAATGGAGATTCTGTCCGCGCGCCAGTTCGCGGTACTGCGCCAGCCGCTCCGGCGTGTCCACCAGCCATTGCAGCTGCCGTTCCGGCCGGAAAGCCGCATCGGAAAACTGGCGGTAAAAAGCCAGCGCGGCGGCGGCCGGCAACGGCTTGCCCAGCAGGATGTCCCGCCCGCCCTCGGCCATCGCCTCCAGCTGCGGCAGGCTGAACAGCATCTGCCGCCGGGTGCCGGCCAGCAAAGCCGCCTCGGCCAGCAAGGCCGGGCACGGTAGCGACTTCGCCACCACCCTGAGCGCCATCTTGCCGGCCAGATGATCCGCGATCCGCCGGATATTGGCGCGCAGCCGCTCGCGGTCCAACACCAGCGTCGGCGCGGCGATGCCGGCCCGGCGCAGCGCCGCCTGCAGCTGGCGGAAATAGGCGTCGTGCGGCGCGCCGCGCGCGGAGGGCCGTGCCAGCCAGACTGCCGCCGCGCCCGCGCCCAGGGCCGCCAGCACGCGGCGCCGGCCGCGCGACGGCCCGCTCATGCCGCCGCGCCGAACACGCGGCGCAAATAAGAGTTGAGCAGCACGCCTTTAGGGTCCAGCTCCCGCCTCAGCTTCAGGAAATCGTTCCAGCGCGGGTAAAGCCCGGCCAGCTCGGCCGCGTCGTACGGGTGCAGCTTGCCCCAGTGCGGCCTGCCCTCGTATTTGCGGAAAACCGGCGCCAGCTCGGTCAGCAAGTAGTCATGCGGCTCGCCGGCGGCGGCGTGGACGGCGATCGAGCAGGAATCGCGGCGGTAGAAAGGGCTGAGCCAGGCGTCGTCAGCCTTGACGAAGCGGAACTCCAGCGGGAAGAACACATCGTTGCGCCGCTCCAGGCGTTCGATCACTTCGCGCACGCAGGCGATGCCGGCCTCGCGCGGCACATGCCACTCGCTCTCGTTGAAGCGGGTGGGCCGCACCGTGGACAGCAGCCGCCAGGACTTGTCGAACGCCTGCTCGCTCAGATTGGGATCGATCAGTTTCTGCGCCGTCCAGCGCCGCAGCGCCGGCATGCCGCCCAGCCAGTCGCGCAGCCGGCGCAGCTGTTGCAGCATCTCCTCGTCGCCGGATTCCGGCCGCGACGCCGGCCCCGGCGGGCGGATGTCGTGGGTGATCGCGGCGGCGTAGCCGGTGAACGGCAGGTAGTAGAACTCGAAATGCCGGTGCCGGCGCGCCAGCTCCGGCGCGGCGTCCAGCATCTGCCGCGCCGGCAGCAGCCATAGCTTGCGCTGCAGGTAATAGGTTGGCAGCGTCGCCACCGTGGCGCGGACGATCACGCCCAGGCTGCCCAGCGATACCCGCGCCGCCTGCAGCAGATCGTCGTCGCGGCCCTTGCCGCAGTCCAGCGTCTCGCCGGACGGCGTCAGCAGCCGCAGCGCGCGCGCGTCGGCGTGCAGAGCCGGCAGGCCGGAGCCGGTGCCGTGGGTGGCGGTGCTGATCGCGCCGGCGAACGATTGCGCGTCGACGTCCGGCTGGTTGCGCAGCGCCATGCCCTGCGCGTCCAGCAAGCGCGCCAGCTGGCCGATGCGGGTGCCGGCCAGCAAGGTGGCTTCGCCGGCGGACGCGTCATGCGCCAGCAGGCCGGACATCCGGTCCAGCGACACGATCGTGCCGGGCGTGGGCACCAGCGGAGTGAAGGAATGGCCGGCGCCGACGCAGCGCAGCGGCGCGCCGGTCTGCGCCGCCTCGCGCAGCAGCCGCGCCAGTTCGGCCTCGTCGCCGGGCGTGGCCAGGGCCTGTGCGGCGCAGCGCTGCAGGCCGCTCCAATTGCGCCAGCGATAGCCGCCGGCGGGCGCAGCGGCCCGCGGTCCGGCCGCCTGGGCGGCCCAGACTCCCAGCAGCGCGCCGCCGCCCAGCTGCAGCAAGGCCCGGCGATTCAGAACCGGCTTCATCGCGCGCCCCCTTGTCCGCCGTCGGACATGAAGGCGATCAGCCGGGTGAATTCCTGGTCGCTGCAGTCGTTGCAATAGCCGCGCGCCGGCATCGCGTTCAGGCCGTCGCGGACATGGGACAGCAGCAGCGGCATGCCCTTCTCCAGCCTGGCCTCCCAGGCCGGCGCGAAGCCGGCCAGCGGTGCCTGGCTGGCCTGGTTGCCATGGCAGATCAGACAGGAGCGCTCGTATTTGCGCGCCAGTTGCGCATCCATCGGCCGCAGCGTCTCCGCTCGCTGCAGATCGGCCGGCTGCGGCTTGGCCTCTCCCCGCCCGCAACCGGCCAGAACCACCGCCCCGGCCAAGGCCAGGCCGCGCCAATGCCGGCCCGCCATCGTCTTCCTGCCTGCTTCCATGCCGTCTCCTCGGATATCGGGATGTTGCGATGGCGCGCCCGCGGCGCCTCAAGCGCAAGCGGCCGGGTGGGCCGGCCGCTTGATGACAATGGCTTCAATATACCTTCAAAACATCGTTCATGTCATTTTCATTTCCCGTCTTTTCCCCTTCCGGAACCACCGCCGCGCGACAGGATCGCGGCGGCGGCATGAAGGCTCAAGCCAGAAAATGCAGGCCCTGGCTGTACACATTGTTACGGTTATGAACAGATACAAATCGCAATCAGTAGCGCGCTTTCCTTTGCGATTGCGAAACAAACCGACGCCATAGTGCAAGCATGCGCAATACGCGTCCGTAACGCAAAAGGAAGACTTGCCATGAAACACGTGATGACCGCGGCGGCGCTGATCGCCGCCTCCCTGACCAGCCTGCCCAGTCAGGCCGGCGTCTCCATCAGCGTCGGCGAACCCGGCTTCTACGGCCAAGTAGACATAGGCGGCTATCCCCAACCCCAGGTAATCTACCCGCAGCCGGTTATCGTCCAGCCGGCCATCGCCGTCATGCCCCCCATGTACCTGCGCGTGCCGCCGGGCCATATGAAGCACTGGGATCGCTACTGCCGCGAGTACGGCGCCTGCGGCCGCCGGGTCTATTTCGTCCGCGACGACTGGTACAACCGCGTCTACGTGCCGCATTACCGCGAATATCATCACGACGGCGATCGCCACGAGGAATGGAGGCACGAGCACCGCGACGACCACCGCGACGAGTGGCATGGAGACCGCCGCGACCACTAATTCCCGCTCGCAGGCTGGCCGGCGTGCAGTCCGGCCAACCTGGCCGCCAGCGCGTCTGCCGGCATGGGCCGGCTCAGCCAGTAGCCTTGCAGCGCGTCGCACCCCAGCTCGGCCAGCACCGCGGCTTGCGCCTCCGTCTCCACGCCCTCGGCCACCACCTCCAGCCCCATCGAGTGGGCCAGGGAAATGATCATCTCCACCAGGGTCATCGCCTCTTTCTCGTTCAGCATGCGGCTGACGAAAGACTGATCTATCTTCAGGGTCTGCACCGGCAGCTGGGCGAGATAAGCCAGCGAGGAATAACCGGTGCCGAAATCATCCAGCGCGATGCCGATGCCCAGCTCACGCACTTCGCGCAGGGTGGCGACGCCGCAGTCGATGTCTCGCATCAGGCGGCTTTCGACAATCTCGATATCGATGCCGGCCTCCCGGGGAGGGATGGCCAGCGCCTCGACCAAAGCCTGAACGAAATCCGGCCGCTGCAGCTGCAGCGGCGAGACATTGACGGCAATGCGCGGCGCCGGCAAGCCGGCGGCGCGCCAGCGCTGGTAGTCCCGCGCCGCCTGTCGCAGCGCCCAGTTTCCCACCTCTGAAATCAAGCCCAGCTCTTCCAGCATCGGCAGGAACTGGGCCGGCGGCACCATGCCCTGTTCCGGGCAGTGCCAGCGCAGCAAGGCCTCCACGCCCGTGACGGCATGTCCCCGCACCGCGTGCTTGGGCTGGTAGTAGAGCTCGAACTGTTTCAGCTCCAACGCCTGCCGCAGGCGATTGCCCAGCTCCAGCGCCGCCGCCGCCCGGGCTGTCATGTCCTCGCGGTAGAACAGGAATTTCTCATTGGCGGCCTTGGCTCGCTTCAAGGCTGATTCGGCCCGCTCCAGCAGCTCGGTCGCGGTCGCGCCGTCCTCGGGATGCATGGCGATGCCGAACTTGGCCGCCAGGCACAGATCCCTCCCGTCCAGCGGAATCGGCGGGTCCAGGCAATCCTGCCGCAGTTGCTCCATCCCAAGCACCGCCTCGTCCTCGCCGGCAGCCTGGGGCAAGGCCAGCGCGAACTGGTCCGCGCCTATCCGCGCCAATAGCGAGGCATCCTGGACGTGCCGCGACAGCCTTCCGGTCATCATCTTCAGCAGCTGATCGCCCTCGCCCCGGCCAAACACATCGTTGATGGATTTGAAATTCTCGATATCGAACACCACGACCGAGAAGCGCCGCTCCTGCCGCGCGGCGTCCGCCACGCGCTGCTCCAATCGCTCCAGTAGCAGGCTGCGGTTGGCGAGGCCGGTCAGGCTGTCGTAATAGGCCAGGTAGTCGAGGCGCTGCTCCTGCCGGATATGATCCAGCGCATAGCCGATATCGCTGGCGAGCTCGCGCAGCAACGCCATCTCCTGGCTATCGAAAGCGCCGACCTCGCCGGAGAACAGGGTCAGCACCGCGATCCCGCCCCCCTCCTCCACGATGGGCAGGCTGGCGACGGAGCGCACGCCCGTGTCGGACAAATACGGCGCCAGTTCCGTCATCGACGGATCGCTCTGCACATCGTTGCACACCACGATTTCCTTCAGGCGCACGGCGCGGCAGGCCGGACGGTCGCGATGCGGCGAGTCATCTTTCGCGCTCAGGCGGATTTGCCGCAAATAGAGGCTGTCCTCGCCGCGAAAGGCGACCACCGCGCCGTTCTGCGTTTCCGGATCGACCACGCCCGCCCAGGCCATTTTGTAGGTGCCGACCTCCACCGCGATCCGGCAGATGCCGTCGAACAATTCCTCCATCTGATGGCAGCGCACAACCAGCGCATTGACCCGGCTCTGCACCTCGTGCACCCGCCCCAGGCGCGCCACCCGCTGCCGCAACAAGGACTGCTGCAGGCAAACCGCCAAATGGCGGGCATAGGCCTGGGCCACGTCCAGCTCGGCATCCCCGAAGGCCCCGGACATGTCCGAGCCCAGATTCAGCATGCCCAGCAATCGCCCCTCCGCTATCAGCGGGATGCGGACAGAGGACAGCATGCCTTGCCGGTACAGGCGCTCCAGCGTCGGCGCGCGCCACGGCAGGGCGCCAAGATCGGTCTCCAGGCAGATCTCTCCCCTCTTCAGGCATACCAGATCATTCATGCCGTAGCTGGCCAGGGTCAACCGCCAGCCGGGATCGTAACGGGAGCCTGCCGCGCGCTCCACCGCCAGCACCTGGGCGCATTCCGCCTCCCAGTCGATCAGCATCGCCGTCGCGCCCCAGAACGGCACCAGTTGCCGCAGATTGCGCAAACCTATCTGCGCGATCTGCCCGACGTCGGCATTCTCCAGGATGGCGCGATTCAAATCGTTCAACGCTTCCAGCTGCCGCATATGCCGCAAAATCTCCGCCTGGCCTCGCTCGCGCTCGGAGATGTCGCGCAGAATCGCCGTATAGCCGCGCTGGCCGTCGAAGTCCTGCGAAGAAATGGATGCTTCCAGATCGAACAGCGTCCCATCCGCGCGCGCGGCCTGGACTTTGCCAAGCTGTCCCATGCGGCGGGGACTGGCGCCGCTGTCGCCGTAGCGCCGCACCATCCGGCCATGCTCCGCGCGCACAGCGGTTGGCAACAGCGCGTCCAGAGGCTGGCCCAGCATATCCTGGGCGGATCTGCCGAACATCTGCTCCGCCGCCGCGTTGAACATCGAGATCCGCAGCCCGGCGTCCAGCATCACGATGCCGTCCATCGCCGACCGCACCATGCCCGCCAGCCGCGCCTCGCTTTCCCTCAACGCCGCCTGGGCGCGGTGCCGCTCCGTCACATCCAGCGCCACGCCGTGCACATGGGCTTCGCCGCCGAAATGGATCAGGCGGAACGACAGCAGCACCTGCGCGGCGGTGCCATCGCCGCGCAGCAGGGCCACCGGAGCGCCTCTCACCTCGCCCTCGCTTCGCAGCGCCTCGATCAGCTCGCGCCGGTTCCTGGCATCTTTCCAAATGCCCAGATCAAGCGTCGTGCGGCCCAATACCTGGGTCCGCTCAAGCTGCAGCAGATCCAGGAAGGCCTGATTCACTTCTTCCAGCACGCCGTCCGCAAGCCGGGAAATCGCCATCGCCACCGGACTGTCGGCGAACAGCACGCGGAAACGCTCGTCGCTGTGCCGCAAGGCCTCCAGCGCCGCTTGCCGCCGCTCCGATGACATGGCCAGCCTGGCGCGGGCGCGCAGCTGCGCCTCGCTCATCACGCTGAGCAGCACGCCGATCAGCACCAGCAGGCTCAGCGACAGCAGCTGCGACGCCGGGTCGGCCGACACGCCGGGAAGGGTGGACAGGGACAGCGCGCCGAGCGCTGAGGAGATCAAGACGACGGACAGCAAGCCTGGACCCAGGCCGCCCAGCAGGGCGCTCAGGCTGATGGGAAGCAGGCACAACAGCATCAGATGCTGCAGGGACTTCAATTCAAACCGCAAGACCAGCGCCAGGCAGGCGCCGCCCACCGCCAGCAAATAAGCCAGTCGTCGCCGGTGTTTCGGCTGAATCAGGATCTCGTCTGCGTCCAGCTGGCTCAGACACCGCTTCAAACACATCGAGCATCCCAGGATGAAGGCGGCATCCCATGCGACGACCAGCCAGAATGCCTGCCGGGGATCCCCCAGACTCATGCCAAACACATCCGGCACCGCCATCGCCGCGAGTACGGCCAGCAGATACAGCAACACCAGCCAGCCGATGCCGCGGCGCGCCACCGCCAGCAAGCCACGCCCAAGCGGGCCGCGCGCCAGCAGGCCCGCCAGCCGCGCCTCGCCCAAACCGCTCAACAGCAGATACAGGAAAACCGAGGATACGCAGGCAAACAAACCATCCCACGCCATTCCGCCGATCGGGCTGCCCGACGCGCTCCGTTGATCGATGTACAGGTCGGGGACAATGATCCAGGCCGACGCGATCAGCACATACGCCGCCACGATGGTGAAATGCAAATGCTGTCTGTGCAACGCCATGCCCTACCCCATGGAGAGTTCCAGAAGCTTGATCCGGATGGCGCCTCTTCGCCATCAATTCAGTATGGCTGTCGATTACGGCATGTCGAGCCGATTGCGGCCGCGATGCCTGCAAGCCAGCAAAAAGCCCGCGCGCAGGCGGGCTTTCGCGATGGCGCGGACTTGGCCTCAGCTCTGGGGCAACAGGCTGTCCTTGTGCAGCAGCTTGGCGAAATCGTCGGCCGGCAGCGGCTTGGCGATCAGATAGCCCTGGACGAAATCGCAGCCCTCCTGCTCCAGGAACTGCCATTGCTCCATCGTCTCCACGCCCTCGGCCACCACCTGCATGTTCAGGTTCTTGGCCATATTGATGATGGCGCGGGCGATGGCGCTGTCGTCGGCGTCATGCGGGATGTCGCGGACGAAGGAGCGGTCGATCTTCAGCTTGTCGGCCTTGAAGCGCTTGAGATAAGACAGGCTGGAATAGCCGGTGCCGAAGTCGTCGATGGACAGCCTGAGGCCCATGTTCTTCATATTGTCTATGGTCTGGATCGTGGCCTGGGCGTCTTCCATGATGATGCTCTCGGTCACCTCGATGTCCAGCGCGTGGCCGGGCAGGCCGCTGGACTCCAGCGCGTGCTTCACCTGCAGCGCCAGATCCGGCTGGCGGAACTGCAGCGCCGACAGGTTGATCGCCAGCGTCAGCTCCGGCAGCCCCTCCTGGCGCCAGGCCACCAGCTGGCGCGTCGCCTCGCTGATCACCCAGTTGCCGATCTGCACGATGAAGCCGCGCTCCTCCGCCACCTGGATGAAGCGCACCGGCCCCAGCAGGCCCAGCGACGGATGGTTCCAGCGGATCAGCGCCTCGGCGCCGACGATGCGGCCGCTTTCCATCTCCACCTGCGGCTGGTAGTGCAGCACGAACTCGTCGCGCTCCAGCGCGAAACGCAGCTGGCTCTCGATGGCCAGGATTTCGCGGGCGCGGGCGTTGAGGTCGGCGGTGTAGAACTTGTAGCTGTTGCGGCCCGACGATTTGGCGTGGTACATCGCCGCGTCGGCGTTGCGGACCAGGGTTTCGTAGTCGCGGCCGTCGTCCGGGTAGACGCTGATGCCGATGGACGGGGTGATGGTCAGCACGTGGTTGTGCAGCTCGATCGGGTTGGCGAACACGTCGCGCACCCGCTCCGCCGCCAGCGCGGCCTCGCCCGGATCGGAAATCACCGGCAGCAGGATGATGAATTCGTCGCCCCCCTGGCGAGCCAGCATCTCGCCCGGCGCCAGCGCCGTCCGGATGCGATCGGCGGCCACCTGCAGCAGGGTGTCGCCGGCGGAGTGGCCCAGCGACTCGTTGACGGTCTTGAAGCGGTCCAGGTCCAGCAGCAGCAGCGCCAGCCGCTGGTTGTCGCGCACCGCGTTGTGGATGGCCAGCTCCACGCGGTCCTGCATGTGGATGCGGTTGGGCAGGCTGGTGAGCACGTCGAAATGCGCCAGGAACTGGATGCGCTCGTCGGCGGCCTTGCGCTCGGTCAGGTCGCTGAAGATCGCCACATAATGGGTGATCTCGCCCAGGCTGTTGCGCACCGCGTTGATCGCCAGCCATTCCGGATACACCTCGCCGTTCTTGCGGCGGTTCCACAGCTCGCCCTGCCAGGAGCCCTGCTCGGAAATGGACTGCCACATCTGCTCGTAGAACGGCTCGTCGTGGCGGCCGGACGACAGGATGCTGGTCTTCTGCCCCAGCACCTCGTGCTGGGTGTAGCCGGTGATTTCGGTGAACGCGCGGTTGACGCTGCGGATGCGGCGGTCGGCGTCGGTGATCATGATGCCCTCGACGGTGTTCTCGAACACCTTGGCCGCCAGTTGCACCCGCTCCTCTGCCGCGCGCTTCTCGGAGATGTCGCGCACCATCCGCCACACCGCGTTGATGCGGCCGAAGGCGTCGCGCATCGCCACCGTCTTGACGCTGACCGGCACCTGGTTGTCGAAACGGTTCAGATAGGTGGCTTCGAATTCGTCGCAATAGCCGAAACGCAGCACCTTGTTGTCCAGGTTGAAGCGCTCCAGCGCCTCGCTCTCCTCCGCCACCAGACTCCAGAAGTTTTGCTGCTTGAGCTGGTCCAGGCTGTAGCACATCAAATTCAGAAAGGCCGGGTTGGCGTCTATCACCTGGCCGTCCAGCGAGCTGATGACGATGCCGTCCAGATTGGACCAGAACAGCTCGCGGTACTTGTTTTCCGAACGGCGCAGCGCGTCCTCCACCTCGCGGCGGCGGGCGATGTCGGCCTCCAGCGCCAGCGTCTTGGCGCGCAATTCGTCGACCAGCCGCTTCAGCTCGGAACGGGTCCACTCCAGGTGGGTGCCGAGGCGGCCCAGCTCGTCGCGGCGCGACCACTCGAACGGCGAATCCAGCTTCAGCTCGGCCAGCAGCCTCGCCTGTTCGGTCAGCAGCTTCATCGGGCTGAGGAAGCGCGAATGCAGGATGCTCATGATCAGCATGATGGACAGCACCAGCTGCGCCGCCAGGATCATCAGGATGTTCTTCACCTGGTTGCTGAGCGCGATGGCCAGGTTTTCGTTGTCGAACTCCATCGTCACCTGGCCGATGGCCTCGCCGCGGTAGATCACCGGCTTTTCCACGTAGGACACGCTGCCGATGCGGCGCTCGCTGCGCACCGCGGACAGGAATACCTGATTGGACTGAGTGTCGGTGACGCGGATGGAAATCACGCGCGGATCTTCCATCACCGATGCGATCAAGGGATTGCCGGCCTGCCTGCTGAGATTCCACAGCGGCTCCTGCATGCCCAGCGCGACGATATCCAATAGACGCCGCTGGTCGGTTTCCAGCTGCGTGGTCAGGTTATCCTTCTGAATATTGAAGCTGAGATAGCTGATGATGGAGGCGGGAATCAACAAGCCGAGTATTACGGCGATGAGAAACACATCCCTCAGATTCAGGCCAGTGCTGGCAGTGGATTTTTCGTCTGCTTGTTGAGCCATGTCGCGCTAGTCTTTGGTTCGCCGCGAGTCGCGGAAGATCGAATGCCTGAGTTCCATAATTCACAAGTGCAATCAGCAGTATACACCGGTGGCCGTCGGCTTTTCGCCGGAATATTCACCAGTCATTCGCCCTTATCATTTTCAAGCATATCTACAGCAGAAATCGGCCAAATATAAAGAGGCCACAGCAGCTCATTGCCTTGTCGCAATCGCAGGGCCTAAAATCGCACGACACTTTGCAACGGATCATCAGGATATCAGCCATGCCGCAGTCCCGTTATGAAAAGATTATCTCCGCCCGCTGGATCATCACCGTGGAAACTGACGGCGAAGTCCTGGAAAACCACGCCGTCGCCATCCGGGACGGCAAGATAGCCGCCATTATTCCAGCAGCCGACGCCGCCGGGCTAGAGGCCGACGAAAGGCTGGAGCTTCCCGATCACGTGCTGATGCCGGGCCTGGTCAATCTGCACGGCCATTCGGCGATGTCGCTGCTGCGCGGCCTGGCCGACGACAAGGCGCTGATGGACTGGCTGACCAATTACATCTGGCCCACCGAAGGCAAGCACGTCCACGACGATTTCGTGTTCGACGGCTCGCTGCTGGCGATGGGCGAAATGATCCGCGGCGGCACCACCACCATCAACGACATGTATTTCTACAACGCCGCCGTCGCGCGCGCGGGCCTGGCTTCCGGCATGCGCACCTTCGTCGGCTGTTCGATCCTGGAATTCCCGACCAATTACGCCGGCAACGCCGACGACTACATCGCCAAGGGCATGGCCGAGCGCAGCCAGTTTCTGGGCGAGGATCTGCTCACCTTCACCCTGGCCCCGCACGCGCCCTACACCGTTTCGGACGACACCTTCCGCAAGGTTGTGACGCTGGCGGAGCAGGAAGACATGCTGATCCACTGCCACATCCACGAAACCGCCGAGGAAGTGAGCAACAGCGTCAAGGAGCACGGCCAGCGCCCGCTGGCCCGCCTGCAGCAACTGGGCCTGCTGTCGCCGCGGCTGATCGCCGCGCACATGGTGCACCTGAACGACGCCGAGATCGAGCTGGCCGCCAAGCACGGCATCTCCACCGCCCACAATCCGGCTTCCAACATGAAGCTGGCCTCCGGCATCTCGCCGGTGAGCAAGCTGTTGGCCGCCGGCGTATCGGTGGGCATCGGCACCGACGGCGCGGCGTCCAACAACAAACTGGACATGCTGGCCGAAACCCGCCTGGCCGCGCTGCTGGCCAAGGTGGGCACGCTGGACCCGACATCGGTGCCCGCCGCCGCCGCCATCCGCATGGCCACCCTGAACGGCGCCCGCGCGCTGGGCATCGCCGACAAGGTGGGCTCGGTCAAGGTGGGCAAGCAGGCCGACCTGATCGCCATCAACTTCGCCGAGCTGGAAACCGCCCCGGCATTCGACCCGATCTCGCATGTGGTGTACGCTGCCGGTCGCGAGCAGGTCAGCCACGTCTGGGTCAAGGGCCGCGCGCTGATGCGCGAGCGCAAGCTGACCACCCTGGACGAGAGCGACCTGAAGGCCCGCGCCGGCGACTGGCGCAACCGCATCCTGGCAAAGTAAGAGCATGAGCAACGTAGACGAACACGAAATCGACAAATTCAGCCAACTGGCGCACAAATGGTGGGACAAGGACAGCGAATTCAAGCCGCTGCACGAGATCAACCCGCTGCGCCTGGACTTCATCGACCGCCACGCGTCCATCGCCGGCAAGAAGGTGCTGGACGTCGGCTGCGGCGGCGGCATCCTGGCCGAGAGCATGGCGCTGAGAGGCGCGCAGGTGACCGGCATCGACCTGGCGAAAAAATCGCTGAAGGTGGCGCAGCTGCACAGCCTGGAGTCCGGCGTGCCCATCGACTACCGCTGCGTGCCGGTGGAAGAGCTGGCGGCCGAGATGCCGGCCAGCTTCGACGTGGTCACCTGCATGGAAATGCTGGAGCATGTGCCGGACCCGGAAAGCGTGGTCCGCGCCTGCTCCACGCTGGTGAAGCCGGGCGGCTGGGTGTTCTTCTCCACGCTGAACCGCAACGCCAAGGCCTACCTGCTGGCCGTGGTCGGCGCCGAATACGTGCTCAACATGCTGCCGCGCGGCACCCACGAGTACGCGCGCTTCCTCAAGCCGTCGGAACTGAGCCGCATGGCCCGCCACGCCGGCCTCGGCCTGCAGACGCTGAGCGGCATGGGCTACAACCCCGTCACCCGCATCTACTCGCTGAACGACGATACCGACGTCAATTACCTGATGGCGACCCGCCGCTCCGCCTGAGCGCGGCGCTTCCCGCAAGGCCCGGCCCCGCCGGGCCTTTCGTTTTTGCGCACGCTTGTTTCGGACGGCTTGTGGAAAATGGCAGAAAACGCCCATCGCGCAAGTCAACACAACAAGAAAACATGCGTTTTAATCGTCTGGTTGATATCATAGCCGCCCTCAACGCCAACGCGCATAATGCGCGCAAGCAGCGCGGCATGGCAGTGCCGCGCCACGCGCGCCCGGGCTGGATACAAACAGGCAGACAGACAGGATACTGCCGGACAATCCGTCAGGATGCCGTACAATATCAAGAGAACGAGAAAATCAATTTCCGGAGATGATGATTCATGACATTCAAGGCCAATGACCTCTTGACCGAGCAGATCGCCCAATACCTAGGCAGGCAGATAATCCAGGGCGAGATGAAGCCGGGCGAGCGGATCCAGGAGCTGCGCATCGCTTCCGAGCTGGAAGTGAGCCGCGGCTCGGTGCGCGAGGCCTTGCTGATTTTGCAGCGCCGCCACCTGGTGGACATCTTCCCGCGCCGCGGCGCGATGGTGTCCAGCATCAGCGCGCGCGACGTGCGCGACTTCTTCGACCTGTGGTTCCTGCTGCTGGACCGCGTGGTACAGAACCTGGCCGCCGGCTGGCAGAACGACGACCTGGCGCGCTTCATCGAACTGATGGCGCTGCTGGAGGAAGACAACCGCCGCGACGACCTGCAGGCCTTCTACGAGCACGGCATCGAATTCCTGTCGGCGCTGTACCGCCACGCCGACAACCGCTACCTGACCGACACCCTGATCGACATGCTGCCGCTGACCCAGCGCTGCCTGTACGCCATCCTGCGCGCCGGCAAGAGCCAGATGGAGCGCACCCACCAATTCCTGGAAAGCCTGCTGAAGACGCTGATCGCGCGCGACACCGGCCGCCTGAAGCAGATGATCACCGAATTCGGCCGCGACTACAGCCAGCTCGCGCAAAGCGCGGCCGAGGCGCTGGAAGGCGGCGCCTGACATCTGTCCGATCGAATAAAAAAGGCTGCCGCCGGCAGCCTTGGCTTTGCGCGCCCCAGCGTCAGCGGCGGCGATATTCGACGAAGGCGTAAGGCAGCCCGTCGGCGCTGACCGCGTCCTCGCGCGACGCCTCGCGCCAGTCCTCCGGGTCGAACACCGGGAAGTGGGCGTCGCCGTCGTAGTCGCGGGCGATTTCGGTCAGGCACAGCCGGTCGGCCAGGGCCAGGGCCTGGCGGTACAGATCAGCGCCCCCGATCAGGCAGGCCTCGTCCACCGCGCCGGCCAGCGCCAGCGCCTCCTCCAGCGAGTGCGCGGCTTCCGCGCCGTCCGCCCGCCAGTCCGCCTGGCGGGTCACCACGATGTTGCGGCGGCCCGGCAGCGGCCGGCCGATCGAATCCCAGGTCTTGCGGCCCATGATCACCGGCTTGCCCAGCGTGGTCGCCTTGAAATGCTTCAGATCCTCCGGCAGGCGCCAGGGCAGCTGGTTGTCTATGCCGATGGTGCGGTTGGCGGCCATCGCGGCCACCAGCGTCAGCGTCGGTTTCCGGCTCATACCGCCACCTGCGCCTTGATGTGCGGGTGCGGATCGTAGCCTTCCAGCGCGAAGTCCTCGAACTTGAACGCGAACAGGTCATTCACCTCCGGATTCAGCTTCATCGTCGGCAGCGGGCGCGGTTCGCGCGTTAATTGCAATTGCGCCTGCTCCAGATGGTTGCTGTACAGGTGGGCATCGCCCAGCGTGTGGACAAAATCGCCGGGCCGCAGGCCGCACACCTGGGCCACCATCATCGTCAGCAGCGCGTAGCTGGCGATGTTGAACGGCACGCCGAGGAAGATGTCCGCCGAGCGCTGGTACAGCTGGCAGGACAGCCTGCCATCGGCGACATAGAACTGGAACAGGCTGTGGCAAGGCGGCAGCGCCATCTGGTCCACCAGCGCCGGGTTCCACGCCGACACGATCAGCCGGCGCGAGTCCGGGTTGTTGCGGATCATCTCCAGCAACTGGCTGATCTGGTCGATGTGGCGGCCGTCCGGCGCCGGCCAGCTTCGCCACTGGTAGCCGTAGACCGGGCCGAGATCGCCGTTCTCGTCGGCCCACTCGTCCCAGATCGACACGCCGTTTTCCTTCAGATAGCGGATATTGGTATCGCCGGACAGGAACCACAGCAGTTCGTGGATAATGGAGCGCAGATGGCATTTCTTGGTGGTGATCAGCGGAAAACCGTCCGCCAGATCGAAGCGCATCTGGTAGCCGAACACCGAGCGGGTGCCGGTTCCGGTGCGGTCTGCCTTGTCATGTCCATGTTCCAGCACATGGCGCATCAGGTCGAGGTACTGTTGCATGTGGGCGATTCCGTCAATAATCAGATTATTGTACCGCTAGCGGCGCTGCCGCGCGAGGCGCGGGGCTGGCCGAGACCGGCCGGCATACGCTACCATTCAGTTTAAAATCAAGACAAAAGCATTTATCTAAAGCGAGCCCATGGCAGAAGATTCCGACCTCGAACGCACCGAACCCGCGTCGCCCAAACGGCTGTCGATGGCTCGGGAAGATGGCAACATCCCCCGATCGCGGGAGCTGTCGACCTTCGCCGTCACCATGACCGGGGTCGCGTTGCTGATGGTGATGGGCGGCAAACTGGGACGCTTCCTCGGCGATACCATGCATCGCCTGCTGTCCTTCGACCAGGCGACGGTGCAGAACGCCGAGCCGGCGCTGGTGCGATTCAAGGAAAGCCTGTTCGGAGCATTATGGGAATTGATGCCGTTTTTTGGCGGCCTGGCCTTGGTCGCGATTTTCACCCCCACCCTGATCGGCGGCTGGAATCTCACATTCAAGGCGCTGGAACCCAATTTCGGCAAGATGAACCCTCTGTCTGGAGTCAAACGGCTGTTTTCCCTGAACGCCGTCACCGAGGGCGTGAAGGCGATACTGAAGAGCTTGCTGATCGGCGGCATCGCCACCTGGTATATCTGGAAGGAGCGCGGCGACATCATTGGCCTGCTGTCGATGCCCCTGGAGGCCGGCATCCTGAAGATGACCGACCTGATCATCCACACCTTTTTCATCGTCACCGCCGCGATGTTGCTGCTGGTAGCGATAGACGTGCCCTACCAATTGTGGAGCTATTACAAGAAATTGCGGATGACCAAGGAAGAGGTCAAGCAAGAATACAAGGAAATGGACGGCTCGCCGGAAGTGAAAGGCCGCATCCGCCAACTGCAGCGCGAGGCCGCGCGCAAGCGGATGATGCAAGAAGTGCCCAAAGCCAATGTGATTGTCACCAACCCGACCCACTTCGCGGTGGCGCTGAAGTACGACGACACCATGCGCGCGCCGCAAGTGGTGGCCAAAGGCTCGCTGAAACTGGCGGAAAAGATCATCGACACCGGCAAGGACAGCCGCGTGCCCATCATGCGCTCTCCTCCTTTCGCCCGGGCGCTGTACTTCCATGGGGAGCTGGGCCAGGATATACCGGCCCAGTTGTACGCGGCGGCGGCCCAGGTGCTGGCCTATGTGTTTCAGCTGCAGCAATACCAATCGGTCGGCGGCGTCGCTCCGACCTTCCCGGATCAACTGGACGTGCCCGACGAGCTTGACCCGTACAGCAAACGTCAGCAAGATTCGGCGCCAGAAGAAAGCCGATAAGCCAGCATGGACTCCATCCTACAAATCCTCAAGCGCTTGAAGATCTCCCAGCTCGCCGGGCCCGTGCTCATCATCCTGATCCTGATGATGATGGTGCTGCCGCTGCCGCCGATGCTGCTGGACATTTTCTTCACCTTCAACATCGCGGTGTCGGTGATCGTGCTGTTGGTGGGCATCAATGTGCGCAAGCCGCTGGACTTCTCGTCCTTCCCCTCGGTGCTGCTGATCACCACCATGCTGCGGCTGTCGCTCAACGTCGCCTCCAGCCGGGTGGTGCTGCTGGAGGGCCATACCGGCCCCGACGCCGCCGGCAAGGTGATCGAATCGTTCTCCCACTTCCTGGTGGGCGGCAACGTCGCCATCGGCATCGTGGTATTCATCATCATCACCATCATCAACTTCGTGGTGATCACCAAGGGCGCGGGCCGGATCGCCGAAGTGTCCGCCCGCTTCACCCTGGACGCGATGCCCGGCAAGCAGATGGCGATCGACGCCGACCTCAACGCCGGCCTGATCGGCGAGGACGACGCCCGCAAGCGCCGCGTCACCATCGCGGAGGAGGCCAACTTCTTCGGCGCGATGGACGGCGCGTCCAAATACGTGCGCGGTGACGCGATGGCCGGCATCCTGATCATCCTGATCAACGTGATCGGCGGCCTGATCGTCGGCGTGGTCCAGCACGACCTGCCGGTGGGACAGGCCGCGGAAACCTACACCCTGCTGAGCATTGGCGACGGTCTGGTCGCCCAGATTCCGGCGCTGATCATCTCCACCGCGGCCGGTATCGTGGTGACCCGCGTCGGCACCGACCAGGACATGTCGGAGCAGTTCCTCGGCCAGCTGTTCACCAAGCCGCAGGTGCTGTACATCACTTCAGCGGTGATCGGCATGATCGGCCTGATTCCCAACATGCCGCATTTTTCCTTCCTGCTGATCGCCGGCTCGCTGCTGGCGCTGGCCCGATCGATGGAAAAACGCAAGCGCCAGCAGCAAGCCCAAGAACTGCAAGCCGCAGCCCAACCGGCCGCCCTGCCGGAACAGCAGGCGGCCGAAGTGGGCTGGCATGACGTCCAACACGTTGACCAGTTGGGCATGGAAGTCGGCTATCGGCTGATCCCGCTGGTGGACCGCACCCAGGACGGCGAGCTGCTGCGCCGCATCCGCGGCATCCGCAAGAAGATCGCGCAGGACCTGGGCTTTCTGGTGCCGCCGGTCCACATCCGCGACAACCTGGAAATCAAGCCCAACGCCTACCGCATCCTGCTGAAGGGCGTGGAGCTGGGCAAGGGCGAGGCCTTCATCGGCCAGTTCCTGGCCATCAACCCGGGCATGGTGAGCAAGGAGATCGCCGGCGCGGCCACCACCGATCCCGCCTTCGGCCTGCCGGCGGTGTGGATAGACGCCGGCAAGCGCGAAGAGGCGCAGAGCCTGGGCTATACCGTGGTGGACGCCAGCACCGTGGTGGCCACCCACATCTCCAATCTGCTGCAGACCCACTCCGCCGAGCTGCTGGGCCGCGAAGAGGTCCAGGCGCTGATCGACCACCAGGCCAAGGAATCGCCGAAACTGATCGAAGACCTGGTGCCCAAGGTGGTGCCGGTGAGCATACTGCAGAAGGTGCTGCAACAGCTGCTGTCGGAAGGCATACACATCCGCGACTTCCGCACCATCGTCGAAACTCTGGCCGACCACGTGCCTCAAAATCAGGACGTCGACGAGCTGACCAGCGCCGTGCGCACCGCGCTGTCGCGGGTGATCGTCCAGCAGCTGTTCCCAGGCGAGGCCGAGCTGCCGCTGATGACGCTGGAGCCGCAGCTGGAAAACGTGCTGATGCAGGCGGTGCAATCGAAAGCCGGCGGCGGGCTGGAGCCGGGGCTGGCGGAGAATCTGCTGTCAAGCGCGGCCCAGCAGACCGAGCAGGTGGAAATCCAGGGATACAATCCGGTGCTGCTGACCGCGCCGGGCCTGCGGCCGCTGCTCGCGCGTTTCCTGCGCCGGGCATTGCCGCAATTGCGTGTGATTTCGCATAATGAGATTCCGGACAATAAATCCATTCGTATAATTGCGGTAATCGGCGGCAGCAAGGGCTAAAGGCTAATCCATAATGGTGGTGAAAAAGTTCTTCGGGAAAACCACTCGAGACGCACTCAGACAAGTTCGCGAAGAACTGGGGGCGGACGCCCTGATTTTGTCCAATCGCCCGACGATGGGCGGCGGCGTGGAAATCATGGCGGTGGCCGACGCGGACGTCGCCAACCTGGCCAGCACGCTGTCCACCTCCAGCAGCAAGCATCCGCCGCGCAACGCGCCGCCGGCGGTCAACCGGCCGCAGCAACCGGCGCCGATTCCCCAAGCCAACGGCAGCGCGATGAACCGCGCCATCGCCCGCACCTACGCGATGCCGGTGGAGCCGCTGGAAAGCCCGGCCCCGCCGCGGCTGGAGGCGCGGATGGAGCCGACCTTCACTCCGCCGCGGCCCATCGCCCAACAGCCCGTGACGCAGCCGGCCATTCAGCCGGCGCCGCAGTCTCCCCCGCGCGCCGCGGCCCGGCCGTCCGCGCCGGAGCCCGCCGCGCCGCCGGCCAATGGCGAGGAGCAGGAACAGATGGCCCAGGAACTCAGGCAGATCGGCGACGAAATCAAACTGCTCAGAAGCCTGCTGCAAAGCCAGCTGGCCAGCTTCGCCTGGTCGGACATGGAGGGCAAGGCGCCCAACCGGCTGGAGCTGTTCAAGCACCTGCTGGCCATGGGTTTTTCCGCCCAGCTGATCCGCCAGCTGATCGAGAAGATGCCGGCGCAGTACCAGGCCGAGGTCGCGGTGAAATGGGCGCGCTCGGCGCTGGCTCACAATCTGAAATGCGCGGACGCCGACCGCGAGGTGATGGATCGCGGCGGCATCTTCGCGCTGGTCGGCCCCACCGGCGTCGGCAAGACCACCACCGTCGCCAAGCTGGCCGCCCGCGCGACGATGCGCTTCGGCGCCCAGCACGTGGCGCTGATCACCACCGACAGCTACCGGATCGGCGCGCAGGACCAGCTGCGCATCTACGGCAAGATCCTGGGCGTGCCGGTGTTCTCCATCCAGAACGAGGGCGACCTGCAACTGACGCTGGCCGACCTGTCCAACCGCCACATCGTGTTCATCGACACCGTGGGCATGGGCCAGCGCGACGCGCGCGTGCTGGCGCAGATAGACATGCTGCGCACCGCCGGCCGGCCGATCGAGCGGCTGCTGCTGCTGGCCGCCAACACCGACGGCCACACGCTGGAGGATGTGGTGAAGCGCTACCGCGGCGACGGCCTGTCCGGCTGCATCCTGTCCAAGATAGACGAGGCGGTGGCCCAGGGCCCCAGCCTGGATGTGATCATCCGCAACCGGCTCAAGCTCTACTATGTCACCAACGGCCAGCGGGTGCCGGAAGACCTGCACTCGGCCAACGCCGCCTTCCTGGTCGACCGCGCGATGCGCGCGCAGCAGATCGCCTCCCCGTTCGCGCTGCAGGCCGATGAAATGTCCATCATGCAGGCGGCTCAGGCCGGATGGCTATGAACGCGATGCAGGACCAGGCCGCCAGCCTCCGCCTGCTCGCCGCCCAGCGGCAGCGCGCGCCCAGCTTCGCCTTCATCGGCTCAGAACACTCCGGCACCAGCACCGTGGTGACCGAGCTGGCGCTGGGCCTCGCCTACGCCGGCCTGCGCCCCATCATGGTGGACTGCTGCCTGGGCCAGGTGCAAACCCGCCGCCTGGGCGTGCCCTCCACCGCCACGCTGGAAAGCCAGGTGGTCAGCGTTGGCGGTCTGGACGAGATGATGGTGGTGTCGCGGCAAGGCGTTCAGTTGATCAATCTCTATGCGCAGCCCGAGCAACGCGCGCTATTCTCCACCCAGCTGTGGCTGCGGCTGGGCAGCGAATTCGGCGCGCAGGAGCGGGACGCGTCGGCGCTGCTGATCGACGCGCCCGACCCGGTGCGCGACCCGATCCCGGCCAGCGTGGCCGACAACCTGGTCTTGGTGCTGACGCCGGCAGCCGATTCGCTGACCGCCGCCTACGCTAATATCAAGCGCCTGGCGAGCCGTTACGGCCGCCAGCGCTTCAACGTGCTGATCAACCGCGCGCGGCATCTGGAAGAGGCCCACGAGCTGTTCACCCGGCTGTCGGCGGTCACCAGCGAATTCCTGACTGTTTCGCTGCGCTGGGTGGGCTTCGTGCCGCAGGACAACGCGGTGCGCCGCAGCCAGACGCTGCGCCGGCCGCTGATGGAGGCGTTCCCGGACAGCGAGGCGGCGATGGCCTTCTCGCAACTGTCGGCGGTGCTGCCGCAGTGGGACGCGCCGGAAACCAGCCGCGACAGTACCGGATACATGGACTTGCTGATTGCCGCCTCGCGCGATTGGGCCGAGGCAGATGGAGCCAAACCCTTATGACCTTTCCGTCCTTCCGCCGATCGGGCTATGCCGCAGCAGCCCCCAGCGTCGAGATCGACGTAGAGGCCTATACCCCGCTGGTGCGCAAGCTGGCCAGCATCATGATCGCCCGGCTGCCGGCGTCGGTGGAGCTGGGCGACCTGATCCAGGTCGGCATGATCGGCCTGATCGAGGCCGCCCGCCAGTTCGATCCCGCCCAGGGCGTGCAGTTCGAGACTTTCGCCAGCCAGCGCATCCGCGGCGCGATGCTGGACGAACTCAGGCGCGAGGACTGGCTGCCGCGCCAGGCGCGCCGCAACTCCCGCCAGATAGAGGAGGCGATCTCCAAGCTGGAACAGCGGCTGGGCCGCTCCCCGCTGGAATCGGAAATCGCAGCGGAAATGGGCATTGAGCTGGAGCAGTACCAGGAGATGCTTGGCGATTGCAAGGGCACCACGCTGCTGCATTTCGAGGACTTCGGCGGCGGCGACGACGAAAGCAGCCACAATCCGGTGACCAATGTCGCCGACGAGGATTCGCCCGACCCGCTGGCCGCCTTCTCCGACGACAGTTTCCGCCGGCAGCTGATCAGCGCGATCAAGTTCCTGCCCGAGCGCGACCAGTTGGTGATGGCGCTGTACTACGAACAAGAGCTGAATCTGAAGGAAATCGGCGCGGTGCTCGGCGTCACCGAATCCCGCGTCTGCCAACTGCACAGCCAGGCCATCGCCCGTCTGCGCGCAAAATTGAAAGACTGGCTGTAAGGGAAGGCCCGGTGACGGGTCTCAGACCAGATCGATAACGGAACCTTTTTGTGGACAAGATCAGTCTTATCGCCATTGTAATGGGCTTGACCGCCATCATCGCCGGCCAGGCCATCGAAGGGGGCAGCATCGGCTCGCTGATGCAGCTGACCGCCTTCATGATCGTCATCGGCGGCACTACCAGCGCGGTGATGCTGCAAAGCACGCCCAAACAGTTCATGGCCGGGCTGCGCATGCTGCGCTGGATATTCCGCCCCCCCAACTTCGACCACGAAAAAATGATCCGCGAAGTCATCAACTGGAGCCAGACCTCGCGCAAGGGCGGCCTGTTGGCGCTGGAAGGCCTGATCGCCACCCAGCGCGATCCGTTCACCAAGAAAGCGATGCAGATGCTGGTGGACGGCACCGAGCCGGACACGCTGCGCGCGGTGATGGAAGTGGAAATCAGCATGTTCGAACACGCCCGCAAGCAGGCAGCCCGCATCTGGGAGTCGGCCGGCGGCTACGCGCCGACCATGGGCATTCTGGGCGCGGTGCTGGGCCTGATCCACGTGATGGAAAACCTGTCCGACCCGACCAAGCTGGGCGGCGGCATCGCCGTGGCCTTCGTCGCCACCGTCTACGGCGTCGGCTCGGCCAACCTGTTTTTCCTACCCATGGCCAACAAGCTCAAACACCTGGTGGCGTCCGAGGTGGCGATGAAGGAGCTGGTGGTCGAGGGTGTGGTGGCGATCGCCAACGGCGAGAACCCGCGCATCATCGAAAGCCGGCTGCGCGGCTATCTGGCGATGCACGAGTAATCCCTCTTGATTTTAAAAAAAGAGCAGGCGTCACCGCCCGCTCCTTTCTCATCTACATCGTCACCAGATCCCTATCCGGCTTGCGCAGCTCGCTCTCCAGCAGCTTGTAGTAATCGAGATCGAAAGCCGGTTCGCCCTCCAGCGCGCCGCCATTGCGGCGGCTGCCCAGATAGCACCAGCGGTCGAACAGGTGTTCCACCACATCGCCGCACACCTCGTCGCGCTCCGCCACCGCCACCGCGCCCTCGAACGGCCATGGCTTGACCTTGAGCCGCTGCAGCGCCGCCAGCAACCTGGCGTTATGGCTGTCGGCGCCCTCGTCGCCGACGCAGGCGCCGCGGCAGCGGCGGATCCGGTAGGCGGCGCAAGGGGCGCCCTTGCGGCTGGTCACCTGCTCCACCCCCAGCACCGACTGGCACAGCCCCTGGGCCAGCGCGATCTGGGCCAGCGCCTTCCGCGCCTCGCGCGCATGGCGGAACAAGCCGTAGAGATCGGCGGTGCGGGTGAAATCGATGTCGCGGGCGGATACCGGGACCGGCCGCGAAAAAGCGTCGTCGCCGGCTTGCAGCTGCAGCGTGCACACCTCGCCCATCATCCTGGCCCGCGGGTTATGGACCGGCTGCAAGCGGCCAAGCCACTGCAGCTCCAGCAAACGCGCGCCGAACTCGCTCAAGCTTTCGCGCCACTCCACCCTCGCCACCGGCTCGTCTATCCGCACCTCATGGCTCTTGTGCCCGGGCTTGCGTTCGGCGAAGTGGCCCAGCGCCTTGCGGTACAGATTGGTCGCGCGGCCGACATACAACGCGCGGCCATCCTCGCCGAACATCGCGTAGACGCCGGCCGAGTCCGGCATCTCCTCCAGTTGCTGCTGCAGCTCAGCCGGCAGGCTGGACAACTCAGCCGGCTGCGACAGCAGCTGCGCCGCCTCATGCGCCACCTTGTCCTCGCCCAGTTCCGCGCCGGCGACCTGGATGAAGCGGTAAACCGCCTCGGCGTCGGCCAGCGCGCGGTGGCGCTCCGGCATTTCTATGCCATGGCGGGCGATCAGGCTGTCCAGGCTGTGCTTGAAATACTGAGGATACAGCCGGCGCGACAGCTTGACCGTGCACAGCGCGCGCGCCTGGAAGCGCAGGCCGTGGCGGCGGAATTCGTTCCTGAGGAAGCCATAGTCGAAGCGGGCGTTGTGCGCCAGCAGCAGGCGGCCGCGCAGCGTGGCCAGCAACTCGTCGGCCAGTTCGGCGAACGGCGGCGCGCCGGCCACCATCTCGTTGCTGATGCCGGTCATGTTCTCGATGAAGGGCGGAATGGGCTGGCCAGGATTGACCAGCCAGGACAGGCGCTCGACGCGTTCGCCGTCTATCAGCACCACGCCGACTTCGGTGATGCGGTCGCGCGCGATGTTGCCGCCGGTGGTTTCCAGGTCGATGATGGCGCAAGGCTGCGCAAACAGGGTATTCAATCTCGCTTCGCTTTCGTGTCTTGCGGCCACGCCGACAACATGTCAAGTGGATGAAAATGTTGGCCCGCCGCGACAGGGACAGCTGCCGAGTTTACCGGCTTTGCAAAAAAAATCCTACGAAGTGTTGACAGAGAAAACCCCTCTCTGTAATATCCGGTCTCTCGCAAGACACAACGTCTCGCGAAACAGTGCACCCGTAGCTCAGTTGGATAGAGTATCTGGCTACGAACCAGAGGGTCGGGCGTTCGAATCGCTCCGGGTGCACCAAAAATCAGCGTCCCTATAGTTTAGCGGTTAGAACACCGCCCTTTCACGGCGGTAGCCGGGGTTCGATTCCCCGTGGGGACGCCAGGATTCAGAAAAAAGCCTCGCATGAAGATGCGGGGCTTTTTTCATTCCATCAGCCAATCCCCCAATATGCCGCCGCGTCATTTGCATTGCCATTTTTCTTCGCACAACAAAAATGACATGGAGATATCCTGTTCTTCCTGATATCCATACAAGAACAGGCCCGCCGTGCATTCCGCGAAAACTCCACCCTACCCCAAGCTGCTATCCGCCCTGCTGCTTTTCTCCGCCTGGCCAGCCCTGGCCGACACGCCGCCGACCGACTCTCTGGAGCGCGTGACCGTCACCGGCTCGCGCATCGCCCGCTCCGCCAAGGAAGGTCCGACCAGCGTCACCGTCATCAGCGGCGACGACATCGAAAAGCAGGGCTACACCAACGTCTACGACGCCCTGAACAACTTGACGCAGAATACCGGCTTCACCCAGGGCGCCGACTTCGGCAACACCTTCACGCCGGCCGCCAACGCCATCAGCCTGCGCGGCCTGGGGCCCAACCACACGCTGACGCTGATCAACGGCCGCCGCATGGCCGACTACCCGATCGCTTACGAGGGCGAGGTCAACTTCGTCAATCTGGCCAACATCCCCGCCGCGCTGATAGACCGCATCGAGATCCTGAACGGCGGCGCCTCCGCCATCTACGGCTCCGACGCCATCGCCGGCGTAGTCAACATCATTCTGAAAAAGAAAACCGACGGCGCCGCCGTCAACGTCAAGATCGGCTCCACCGAGCATCACGGCGGCGAAAACGCCAGGCTGCAGCTGACCGGCGGCAAAAGCTGGGACCAGCTCAGCGTGATCTACGGCCTGGAGCTGAGCAAACGCAACGCGATCTGGTCGCGCCAGCGCGGCTTCATGTCAGACTCCACCGCCCTCGGAGAAGCCCCTTCCGCCATCCTGGCGCGGCGCATCGCCGGCGGCGCCTATCTCGATGCCGGCAGCGCCTGCGGCAATTTCGCCGGCATGTTCGCGGGCAGCGTCACCACCGTCGGCAACAGCCAAAAAGGCTATTGCGCCAGCGGCCTGCTGAAGCCCTCGTACTGGACGATACAGACAGCCAATCAGAGCCAGAGCGGCTTCCTCAGCCTCAACTATCTGATCAATTCCCACGCCGAACTGTTCGGCGACGCGATGCTGGGCCTCACCCACACCGAAAACAACACCCGCGGTCCCAACTGGACCGCGGCCGCCGGCCAAGGCGGCTACTTCCTGAACCAGAACAGCGGCAATTACGAAATCTGGAACAAACGCTTCGCCCCCGAAGAG
>NZ_JBUPWA010000001.1:3916734-3963000 GCF_055181315.1 Chromobacterium sp. Ag138 | reverse complement strand
GCGGTAGCCGGGGTTCGATTCCCCGTGGGGACGCCAGGATTCAGAAAAAAGCCTCGCATGAAGATGCGGGGCTTTTTTCATTCCATCAGCCAATCCCCCAATATGCCGCCGCGTCATTTGCATTGCCATTTTTCTTCGCACAACAAAAATGACATGGAGATATCCTGTTCTTCCTGATATCCATACAAGAACAGGCCCGCCGTGCATTCCGCGAAAACTCCACCCTACCCCAAGCTGCTATCCGCCCTGCTGCTTTTCTCCGCCTGGCCAGCCCTGGCCGACACGCCGCCGACCGACTCTCTGGAGCGCGTGACCGTCACCGGCTCGCGCATCGCCCGCTCCGCCAAGGAAGGTCCGACCAGCGTCACCGTCATCAGCGGCGACGACATCGAAAAGCAGGGCTACACCAACGTCTACGACGCCCTGAACAACTTGACGCAGAATACCGGCTTCACCCAGGGCGCCGACTTCGGCAACACCTTCACGCCGGCCGCCAACGCCATCAGCCTGCGCGGCCTGGGGCCCAACCACACGCTGACGCTGATCAACGGCCGCCGCATGGCCGACTACCCGATCGCTTACGAGGGCGAGGTCAACTTCGTCAATCTGGCCAACATCCCCGCCGCGCTGATAGACCGCATCGAGATCCTGAACGGCGGCGCCTCCGCCATCTACGGCTCCGACGCCATCGCCGGCGTAGTCAACATCATTCTGAAAAAGAAAACCGACGGCGCCGCCGTCAACGTCAAGATCGGCTCCACCGAGCATCACGGCGGCGAAAACGCCAGGCTGCAGCTGACCGGCGGCAAAAGCTGGGACCAGCTCAGCGTGATCTACGGCCTGGAGCTGAGCAAACGCAACGCGATCTGGTCGCGCCAGCGCGGCTTCATGTCAGACTCCACCGCCCTCGGAGAAGCCCCTTCCGCCATCCTGGCGCGGCGCATCGCCGGCGGCGCCTATCTCGATGCCGGCAGCGCCTGCGGCAATTTCGCCGGCATGTTCGCGGGCAGCGTCACCACCGTCGGCAACAGCCAAAAAGGCTATTGCGCCAGCGGCCTGCTGAAGCCCTCGTACTGGACGATACAGACAGCCAATCAGAGCCAGAGCGGCTTCCTCAGCCTCAACTATCTGATCAATTCCCACGCCGAACTGTTCGGCGACGCGATGCTGGGCCTCACCCACACCGAAAACAACACCCGCGGTCCCAACTGGACCGCGGCCGCCGGCCAAGGCGGCTACTTCCTGAACCAGAACAGCGGCAATTACGAAATCTGGAACAAACGCTTCGCCCCCGAAGAGCTGGGCGGCACCAGCAACTACAACCGCAAGTGGGACGACCTGGCGGCCAACCTGACGCTGGGCGTGCGCGGCGACCTGACCGGCAGCTGGAACTACGAGGCGGCGTACAACGCCTCGGTCTACACCAGCCGCACCACCACCCCGATGCTGCTGTCCGGCGTCAGCAACTACTTCCTCGGCCCGCAACTCGGGACCGACGGCAGCGGCGTGCCGATCTACGCCCCCAGCACCAGCCGCTTCTACCAGCCGCTGACGCCGACGCAGGCCTCCAGCCTGATCGGCGACAGCACCGGCAACAACAAATCCTGGCTGCAGGTGCTCAGCCTGAGCGCCAGCGGCGAGGCCTTCCAATTGCCGGCCGGCCCCGCCAAGCTGGCAGGCTTGCTGGAATGGGGCAGCCAAGGATTCAGCAACGATCCCGACCAGCGGCTGAGCCAAGGCGTGTTTTACAACGCCAACCCGGCCATCCGCGCCAGCGGCTCCCGCTCGCGCGAAGCGGCCGGCGCCGAACTGCTGCTGCCGCTGGCCAAACCGGTCAACCTAACCCTGTCCGGCCGCTACGACCGCTACCAAACTACCGCCAATAGCGAAGGCAAGCTCACTTACGGCGCCGGCCTGGAATACCGCCCCACCGGCAGCCTGCTGTTGCGCAGCAATTACGCCACCAGCTTCCGCGCGCCGGACATGAGCTACCTGTTCCAGACCCAGACCCGAGGCTACTACTCGTCCACCACCGACTACTGGCGCTGCGCGCAAGCCGGCCAGCCGCTGGCCAACTGCCCATACGCCGGCGTCTCGCCCGGCTCCAACTACATCAGCAACGGCAACGCCAGCCTGAAGCCGGAAAGCGGAAAATCGTACGGACTCGGCTTCGTCTGGTCGCCCAGCCGCGACGCAGACATCTCGCTGGACTACTGGAACATCACCATCGACGACCTGGTCACCACCCTCAGCGCCGACAAGCTGCTGCGCGACGAGGCGCTGTGCCGCGGCGGCCAATTGAACGCCAGCTCCACCCAGTGCCAGGACGCGCTCCGCCGCGTGATACGCAATCCGAACAATGCGGTAGTGGACCCCGGCGCGATCAACACCATTGTCGTCAATCCGATCAACGCCGCCAGCGAGCGCACCAGCGGCATCGACCTCAGCGGCAAATACCGCCTGCGCACCGCCAAGCTGGGCGACTTCCTGTTCAAAGCCACCTACACCAAGGTCCTCACCCACACCTACCAGCAATTCGCCGGCGACCCCGCCCAGAACCAGCTGACCGACATGAGCAACACCGACTGGCCGGACAAGCTGGATTTCACCACCACCTGGAACATCGGCGACTGGTCGTCCACATTGCTGCTGACCCGCTACGGCAAGATCCCCAACGGCGCCGGCAACGGCTACCTGACGCCGACCGTGCTCGCCAACCTGAGCGCCACCTATCAGGTCAACAAGAAAACCTCGGTCGGGCTGATCGTCAACAACGTTCAGGACTTCCTCAAGAAGGACTATACCGGCGGCTGGCCTTACTACCCGGTGGGCAGCTACGCGCCATACGGCCGCCAGGCCTGGCTGGAGCTGAACCACAAATTCTGAGCGCCGGAGAAAAACCTCGCCGACAAGGGCGGGACAAAGCGAGAGCGATGGAAGAGGCGGGACGCGCATGCGATGCATGCGCGGGAACACCTCTCGCCGCGCCGCATCACAGGCGCACAGCAAGCATCGAGCAAATGAACGAGAAGGGAAAGGCGAACGGGATGCCTTTTGGCATCCCGTTCTTATGCGCGGCGGCAAAGCAATGAAAAAAGCCCCGCATCTTCATGCGAGGCTTTTTTCTGAATCCTGGCGTCCCCACGGGGAATCGAACCCCGGCTACCGCCGTGAAAGGGCGGTGTTCTAACCGCTAAACTATAGGGACGTTTTGGTGCACCCGGAGCGATTCGAACGCCCGACCCTCTGGTTCGTAGCCAGATACTCTATCCAACTGAGCTACGGGTGCAGATTCTGGCGGAGAAAGAGGGATTCGAACCCTCGATACAGGTTTAAGCCCGTATGCTTCCTTAGCAGGGAAGTGCCTTCGACCACTCGGCCATTTCTCCGTTCAGAGAGCGCCATATTAAATAGCGACGCCCTCCCTGTCAAGCTGCTCGCGCAAAAATATTTACGCTGCCTGATCCAGGCCGAAAACTTTATGCAAAACGCGAACCGCCAGTTCCAGGTACTTCTCGTCCAGCAGCACGGACACCTTGATTTCCGAGGTGGAAATCATCTGGATGTTGATGCCCTCTTCCGCCAGCGTGCGGAACATGGTGGACGCGATGCCGCAGTGCGAACGCATGCCGACGCCGACGATCGAAATCTTGGCCACCTTGTCGTCGGCGTCGATCTTGGCGGCGCCGATGTGGGTCTGCACTTCGCGCAGGATGGCCAGCGCGCGGTTGAACTCGCCGCGCGGCACGGTGAACGAGAAATCGGTGGTGCCGTTCTCGCCGACATTCTGGATGATCATGTCCACTTCGATGTTGGCATCCGCGATCGGGCCCAGGATCTGGTAGGCGATGCCCGGCTTGTCCGGCACGCCCTTCACATTGATGCGGGCTTCGTTGCGATCGAACGCGATGCCTGCCACTACCGCCTTTTCCATGCTCTCATCTTCCTCAAACGTAATCAGGGTGCCCTCGCCTTCGTCCTCGAAGCTGGAGAGCACGCGCAAGCGCACCTTGTACTTGCCGGCGAATTCCACCGAGCGGATCTGCAATACCTTGGAGCCCAGAGACGCCATTTCGATCATCTCTTCGAAAGTGACCGTCTTCAGGCGGCGCGCCTCCGGCACCACGCGCGGATCGGTGGTGTAGACGCCGTCGACGTCGGTGTAGATCTGGCACTCGTCGGCCTTCAGCGCGGCGGCCAGCGCCACCGCCGAGGTATCCGAGCCGCCGCGGCCCAGCGTGGTGATGTTGCCCTCCTCGTCGACCCCCTGGAAGCCGGCGACGATGACCACGCGGCCTTCCTTCAGGTCGGCGCGCATCACGCCCTCGTCTATCGACTGGATGCGGGCCTTGGTGTGGGCCTGGTCGGTCACCACCTTCACCTGCCAGCCGCAATAGCTCTTGGCCGGCACGCCGATTTCCTTCAGCGCCATCGCCAACAGGCCGATGGTGACCTGCTCGCCAGTGGAGACGATCACGTCCAGCTCGCGCGGGTCCGGATAGTCCTGAATGTCCTTGGCCAGCGCGATCAGACGGTTGGTTTCGCCGCTCATCGCGGAAACCACCACCACCACATCATGCCCCTGAGCCTTCCACTTGGCGACGCGACGGGCCACATTCTTGATGCGCTCGGTTGTCCCGACCGAGGTGCCGCCGTACTTCTGTACGATGAGTGCCATACGTGCTTCTTGTTTCAAAATGGTTGAAATGTCGAACTTCGATTCTGACCACATAATGTCGATAAATGCAAGGCGGAATTGGGCGTCCGCGCCCGGCGCCGGCGGTTTACGACAATTGACTGCCTGTTTGCATCCCCACATCGCAGCGGCTACAAATCAGTAGGAAGAATACGCATCCGACCGACGGGACCCTTGCATGATCGCCCCTGTTCAACCCTGGCGCTGGATCCGGCTGCAAATCGGCCTGGCCGTCAACGGGGGAATCCAGTACACGCTGCTGATCAACCATCCCTTGTTCTGGCCCGCTCTGGGCCTGACTTCGCTGTTGATCGCGCTTTTGCTGCTGTGGCCGATCCCCATTGCGTCCTCCCCTCGCCTGTCCGTTTCCGACGGCGGCGGCGAAAGCTACTGGCGCGACTACGCCAGCCACGTTTATGCGCTGCTGCCGCTGTGGGCCGGACATATCGCGCTCAGCCGCGAACAAATAGACGAGGCGGCCGGCCACCTGACCCACCGTTTCGACAGCATGCTGCGCCTGCTCGGCCACCAGCCGGAGGAGCGCGATGGCCTGAATCTGATCGACGCTGCTGAAATCCCAACCGCCGATGATGCCCGCGACGCGCCATGGCCGCCCGTCGAGCTGCAGCGCAGGCTCTCGGTCGAACTGCAGCAACTGCGCCAATCCAGCTTGAAGCTGGACGAGTTGGCCCAGTCCGGAAACGACGCGGCCCATGCTAGGGAAATCGCCGGCGAGGCCCGCTTGCTGGCGCAACGGCTGCACGCGCTGGACCGGCAAATCGCCGCCGGCCTCCAGGCCGACGGCCAGGCCGGCTTCGATCTGCCCGCCACCGTGGAAGACATCCTGACCCATCTCCAATTCCAGGACCGGGTCAGCCAGATTCTGTCCCACGTGCAAAACGACATCTGGCAACTGGAAGCCTCGCTGCACGAAGCCTTGAACTGCGAGGGCGAATTGCCGCCCCCGCCGGATACCGAAGCCTGGCTGTCCGCGCTGAAGAACAGCTACACCACCCACGAGCAACGCGCGCTGCACGGCCGGGAAGGCAATGACAAGGCGCCGGGGCCCAGCGATATCACTTTTTTCTGAATAA
Source organism: Chromobacterium sp. Ag138 (assembly GCF_055181315.1). Classification (NCBI taxonomy): domain Bacteria; kingdom Pseudomonadati; phylum Pseudomonadota; class Betaproteobacteria; order Neisseriales; family Chromobacteriaceae; genus Chromobacterium; species Chromobacterium sp. Ag138. The sequence continues at coordinate 3,957,210 of NZ_JBUPWA010000001.1, read as the reverse complement.
CGGGGTAGTCGCAGATGGGCAAAACCATATTGATCGTCGACGACTCCACCACCTTGCGGCAGGTGGTGCGCATGACGCTGGCCGGCGCCGGCTACGACGTGCTGGAGGCCGGCAATGGCAAGGAAGCGCTGGACATTCTGGACGGACGCAAGATCCACCTGATCATCTCGGACGTCAACATGCCGCAGATGGACGGCATCAGCCTGCTGAAGAACATCAAGCAGCTTCCCCATTACAAGTTCACGCCGGTGATCATGCTGACCACGGAGTCGGCGGAAGAGAAAAAACGCGAGGGCAAGGAGGCCGGCGCCAAGGCCTGGGTGGTCAAGCCGTTCCAGCCGCCGGTGCTGCTGACCGCGGTGTCCAAGCTGATCCTGCCCTGAGCCGGCCCACGAACCCAGGAGCGGACATGGCGCTTTCCATCGTCGCCGGACACGAACAGACCATCTACCAGGCCGCGCAATGGCGGACGGAGCTGGAAGCCGCCCTGCGAAGCGGCGAGGACATCCTGCTCGATCTGTCCTCGATAGAGGAGATCGACTGCGCCGGCGTCCAGGTGCTGCTTTGGCTGCAGCGCGAGGCCGCCAGGCTGGACAGGCGGATGGGCTTGCTCGACCCCAGCCGCGCGCTGGGCGAATTCCTCCGCCTGATGGGCATGGAGGGCGAACTGGCGTTCAGACGCAGCGGGGGCGGCGATGGATCTTGAGCAGGCAATGCAGACTTTCCTGGAAGAGTCCCGCGAATTGCTGGACGAGATGGAAAGCATCCTGCTGGACGTCGAGGCCGAGCAGACCAGCTCGGAGCAGCTGAACGCGCTGTTCCGCACCATGCACACCATCAAGGGCTCGGCCGGGCTGTTCGGACTGGACCCCATCATCCGCTTCAGCCATCAGGCCGAGAATCTGCTTGACCAGCTGCGCGACGGCAAACTGAAGCTGGACGACGAGCTGGTCGGCTTGCTGCTGCGCTGCCACGACCACGTCAAGCTGCTGATCCAGGCGCTGGCGGCCGGCGACTCGCTGGAAGCGCTGAGCGACGAGGCGCTGGAAGCCGCGCTGCTCGGCTATCTGGCCGCGCCCCAGTCCATGCAGCCGCCAGCAGCGGAAGATCATCTCCCCGCGGCCTCTCGGCCGGAGCGCTGGCTGCTGTCGCTGCGCTTCGGTCCGGACGTGCTGCGCAACGGCCTCGACCCTTCATCGTTCATCCGCTACCTGGCGACACTGGGCACCGTGGAGGCTATCCGCGCGATCACCTGCCGGCTGCCCGCCGGCGCCGATTTCGACGCGGAAAACAATTATCTGCGCTTCGAGCTGCTGTACCAGTCGGACATCGACGAGAAATCGCTGCATGAAGTCTTCGAATTCGTCCGCGAGGACAGCGAGCTGTTCATCTGGCCGCTGAAGATCGCCGCCGCCCATTTGCCTGAATCCTGCGCCAGCGCGACGCCGGACGAGGCGCGGGAAGTGGAGGACGCCTGGCGGCAGTTCGGCGCGTTGGGCCAGGCGCAGCCGCTCGAGGAGGAGCCACCCTCCGGCATCGATCCCTTGCTGGAGCATCCGCAGGCCGCGGCGGCCGAACCGTCTCCCGCCGAGCCGGCCCAGCCCGCCGCCCAGGCCGACCCGCACTCGCCCACCGAAGCCGCGCCCGCCCACGGCGAAACCCGCGCCGGACGAGGCGGAGAGAGCCGCTTCATCAAGGTGGAGGCGGGCAAGCTGGACAGCCTGATCAATCTGATAGGCGAACTGGTGATCGCCGGCTCGGCGGCCAACCTGATCGCGCGCCGCTCGCAGCAGCCGCAGTTGGTGGAGGCCACGCTGGGCATCGCCAATCTGATCGAGCAGATCCGCACCGGCACGCTGTCGATGCGCATGGTGCAGATAGGCGAAATCTTCCACCGCTTCCCGCGGGTGGTCCGCGACGTCTCGCGCGAACTGGGCAAGGACATCCAGCTGCGCATCGTCGGCGCGGAAACCGAGCTGGACAAATCCATGGTAGAAAAACTCGGCGACCCGCTGCTGCACATCGTGCGCAACGCCATCGACCACGGCATCGAACCCACCGGCGTCCGCCAGGCCCACGGCAAGCCCGCCCAGGGCAATCTCTGGCTCAATGCCTACCATGAATCCGGCAGCGTGGTGATCGAGGTGGCAGACGACGGCGGCGGCCTCGACCGCGGACGCATCCTGGCCAAGGCGCGCGAGCGCGGCCTGCTCGGCATGGACGAGGAGCCGGCCGACAGCGTGGTGTTCCAGCAGATATTCGAGGCGGGCTTCTCCACCGCCGACCATGTGACCAATCTGTCCGGGCGCGGCGTCGGCATGGACGTGGTCAGGCGCGGCATCGAGCAGCTGCACGGCAACATCGAGATCGACAGCGAAGCCGGCCATGGCACCACCTTCCGCATCCGGCTGCCGCTGACGCTGGCCATCATCGACGGCTTCCTGGTGGAGGTGGCCGCCTCCACCTTCGTGCTGCCGCTTGAGGCCGTGATCGAGTGCATAGAATTGCCGGCCGGCCTGCCCGAAAACGGCGTGCACGACTGCATCAATCTGCGCGGCGAATTGCTGCCGCTGCTGCACCTCGACAGTTTCTTCGAATTGACGCCCGCGGCGGCGCTCCGCCGCAACGTGGTGGTGGTGCAATACGGCGAGCGCAAGGCCGGCCTGGTGGTGGACGCGCTGCAGGGAGAATTCCAGACCGTGATCAAACCGCTGGGCGCGCTGTTCAATACGCTGAAGGCGATCAGCGGCTCCACCATACTCGGCACCGGCGAAGTCGCGCTGATTCTGGATGTCCCCTCGCTGATACAGCGCGCCTGCCGGCGGGAGGCCGAGCGCTTCGCGCTGCCGCCGCGCGCCGACGCCGCCCTCCGCCCCGGCGCCCCCTTGCAAGGAAACACCCCATGACAGCCCTCTCCGGCTTGCGCATTCAAACCAAACAGGCGCTGGGCTACAGCGCCATCATCGCCCTGCTGCTGCTGTGCGTGGCCGCCGCCCTGCACGGTTTCTCCAGCACCAGCGGCATCATCCACGACATCACCCAGGTCAATAATGTCGAGGCCAAGCTGGCTCACCAGCTGCTGGAGCAAAACCAGCAGACCCGCATCGACGTCCGCAACGGCTTGCTGGCCAGAGGCCCCGACGAGGCCGCGCGCGCGGCCCAGGCCCTGCAGGACTCGCTGCGCCGCTACCAGGACACCGAGCAGCAACTGGCGCAGATGTTCCAGCGCGAGCCCAGCACCCTGCCCCGGGAGCGGGAATTGATAAGCGCCATCCAGAACAGCAGCCGCATCGTCCATCAAGACTACCTGCAGGCGTTGGCGCTGATGTCCAGGCAGCAAAGCAAGGAGGCGGCGCGGCTGCTGACCGGCAAAGGCGGACAGCTGAACGAAACCATCTCGGCGCTCGCCGCCTACGAGGACAAGCTGAACGACGACCTCGCCCGCCAAGGGGAAGACACCTACTCCGACAGCCGCAACCGCCTGCTGCTGCTGGCCGGCATCGCGCTGCTCGCCAGCCTGGGGATCAGCCTGCTGATCCACCGCGACCTGCTGCGCACGCTGGGCGGCGAGCCGCGGCAGGTGGCCGAACTGATGCGCCAGGTCGCCGCCGGCAACCTGAACGGCCAGATTCCGCTGCGCGCCGGCGACCAGAGCAGCCTGGCCGCCTCCATCATGCAAACGATACAAACGCTGGGCGCCATTCTGAGCGAGGTGAAGAATGGCTCGGAAAGCCTGTCCGTCGCCGCGCAGCACATCCATACCACCTCGCAGATGATCGCGCAGTCGGCCAGCCAGCAGGCGTCAGGGCTGGAGGAAACGTCGGCCTCGGTGCAGCAGATGTCAAACTCGATCAACCAGACCAACGACAACGCGCGCCTGACCGAGAGCATGGCCGAGAAAGCGTCCGGCGAGGCCGCCGAGGGGGGCCAGGCGGTGCAGCAGACGATACGGGCGATGCGCGAGATCGCCGACAAGATCAGCATCATCGACGATATCGCCTACCAGACCAACCTGCTGGCGCTGAACGCCGCCATCGAGGCCGCGCGCGCCGGCGAGCACGGCAAGGGCTTCGCCGTGGTGGCCGCCGAGGTGCGCAAGCTGGCCGAGCGCAGCCAGGTGGCCGCCCAGGAAATCAGCGGCCTCGCCCGCAGCAGCGTCAGCCTGGTCGACGGCGCCGGCAGCCTACTGGAGGAGATCGTCCGCTCCAGCCGCCGCACCTCGGACCTGGTGCAGGAAATCGCCGCCGCCTCCAAAGAACAATCCGGCGGCGTCGGCCAGATCAGCCTGGCGGTGCAGCAGCTGAACCAGACCACTCAGCAGAACGCCAGCGCCAGCGAAGAACTGGCCGCCACGGCGGAGGAAATGAACCGCCAGGCGGAAAACCTGCATGATCTGATAGGCTTTTTCCATCTGGGATCGCTGCATGCCGCCACCCCGTCCGACGCCGCCCGCAGGCACCCGCCAGCGCCGGACCCGCATGGCTTCATGCAGTTCTGAACCGGCAGGAGGGACACAGATATGGCCGCACTCAATATTCTCCGCCGCAGCGAAACCGCCCCGGAGCCCGGCGCCCAGGCCGAGGTGCGACAATTCCTGACCTTTCAGCTCGCCGGCGAAACCTTCGCCATCGGCATTCTGCGGATACGGGAAATCCTGGAATACATCAAACCCACTTCGGTGCCTCTGATGCCGCCCTTCATCCGCGGCGTGATGAACCTGCGCGGCGCGGTGGTGCCGGTGATCGACCTGTCGCTGCGCTTCGGCCGCGAGGAAACCGCGATCAATCGCCGCACCTGCATCGTCATCATCGAAATGGAGCACGACGAGCAGTGGCAGCTGATCGGCGTGCTGGTGGACACCGTGCACGAAGTGCTCGCCATTCCCGACAGCGAGATCGAGCCGCCGCCGCAATTCGGCAGCAAGATACGGGTCGACTTCATCTCCGGCATGGCCAGGATAGACAATCGCTTCGTGGTGATGCTGGATGTGGACAAGGTGCTGTCGGTAGGCGAGATGTCGCTGTTGTCCGAACTGAGCCGGCAGGAGGAGGCGCAGGAAGAATGACCCCGCCCCGCAGCCTGAACCCAGACCGCCTGGAACCAAAATGAAAACATTCACCGTCCGCCGGCAATTCATCCTGCTGGCCGCCTGCGTGCTGCTGGGCCTGGGGGGGCTGACCCTCACCGCCTGGCAGGGCCTGCGCACCGTGATGATCAACAGCGCCATGTACCATCAGGTGGTGATAGGCAAGGACTTCATCAACGATCTGGATCCCCCCACCCAGCAGCTGATCTCCAGCTTCCTGCTGGCCAATCAGCTGCGCAACACCAGCGATCCGTCGATACGCCAGCAATTGACCAGCCAGCTGCAGAAACAGCGCGCCATCTTCTACGATGGCCAGAGAAAATGGGGAAACAGCGAACTGCCGCAGGAGCTGCGCGACATGTTGACGCAGAAGGTGAGGCAATCGGCCGAAGCCTTCTTCCTCGAAGTCGACAATCGCTACCTGCCGGCGCTGGAAGCACACGATCAGTTGGCGATCAACCAGTCGTTCGACCGCCTGGCGGCGCAGTACGACCGCAACGACCAGGCGATGCAGCCGCTGATCGCCAAGACCATGGACCGGCAAAAGCGAATGGAGGACGAGGCGCAGCGCATCACCGCGCAAACCTTCGCCGCCGTGGCGGCGGTCAGCGCGCTGGTGCTGGTGCTGTTGGCCGGATCGCTGATCATGATCTATCGCAAGCTGATTCGCGGCCTGGGCGGCGAGCCGCATGAGGTGGCGAGAATCGTCGGCGAAGTGGCGACCGGCAGGCTGGATGTCGACATGCCGCCCGCTCCGGCGGGCAGCCTGTCCGATTCGGTGCAGCAGATGTGCCGGCAGCTGCTCGCCATCATCGCCGAAGTGAAGAACAGCTCGGACGGCATCGCCTGCGCCGCGCAGCAAGTCAGCTCGACGGCGATGGCGCTGTCCCAGGGGGCCAGCACCTCGGCCGCCGGCCTGCAGCAGAGTTCGGCCTCGATCGAGCAGGTTTCGGCGTCGATCAACCAGACCAGCGACAATTCACGCACCACCGAAGCCATCGCGGAAAAAGCCTCCGCCGAGGCCTCGGAAGGCGGCGAGGCGGTGCTGCAGACGGTGGCGGCGATGCGGCAGATCGCCGAAAAGATCGGCATCATCGACGACATCGCCTACCAGACCAACCTGCTGGCGCTGAACGCCGCCATCGAAGCCGCTCGCGCCGGCAAGCACGGCGCCGGTTTCGCCGTGGTGGCCGCCGAAGTGCGCAAGCTGGCCGAGCGCAGCCAGGTCGCCGCCCAGGAGATAGGCGAGCTTGCCGAGCGCAGCGTCACCGTCTCCGAACAAGCCGGCAAGCTGCTGAAGGAGATCGTGCGCTCCAGCGGCCGCACCGCGGACTTGGTGCAGGAAATCGCCGCCGCCACCCGGGAGCAGGCCGGCGGCATCGGCCAGATCAGCCATGCGGTCCAGCATCTGAACCACGCGACCCAACAAAACGCGGCCGCCAGCGAGCAGCTCGCCTCTACCGCGGAGGAAATGAGCCACCAGGCCGAGCGGCTGCAGCAGGCGATGGCCTTCTTCAAGCTGGGCGCCGCGGCGGCGCGAGACCTGCCGCGCCACGCGCTGCAGACGGCGGCGCCGATGACAGGCGCGCCGCCACCCGCCGGAGAGGACAACGAACTGGAAGACATGTTCCGCTTCTGACAACGCGCTGTACTAGATTGAAACCATGACGACACCAACGGCTGCAAAGCCGCGCACCTGGAAGGCCAGCACCATGCCGCATACTCCGCCGGCGCGTCCGGCGGCTCCCGCCGATCATCGCTCGCCATCCGCGCCGCCCTCAGAGCCGGCGGGCGACGCGGTGTTCCTGCATCCGGGCGACTGGCATTTCGGCGACAGCCAGACCCGCATCCGCACCCTGCTGGGCTCCTGCGTATCGATCACGCTGTGGCACCCGCAAGCCAGGGTCGGCGGCATGTGCCACTACCTGCTCGCCCAACGCACGCCGCATCGCGGCGAATCGCTGTCCGGACGCTACGGCGACGAAGCGATGCTGCTGCTGCTGCGCGAGATCCTGGCCACCGGCCTGCCGCTGCTGGAATTCCAGGCCAGGCTGATAGGCGGCGCTTCGATGCTGCTGAGCCGGGAACGCAAGCTCAGCCACGATGTGCCCTCCCGCAATATTCAACAGGCGCGTTCGATGGTGAAGCAGCTTGGCCTCAAGCTGCTGGCCGAGGACCTGGGCGGCAACTGTCCACGTCTGGTGCTGTTCGATGTCTCCAGCGGCAACGTCTGGATCAAGCAATCGCAAGAAGCCGAGCTGGAGCAGGCTCCCAACACGAGGACGCGCAAATGAGCATCAAGGTTTTGATCGTCGACGACTCCGCCGTGGTCCGCCAGGTGTTGAGCCAGGTATTCACCGCGGCCAGCGGCATCGAGGTGATGGACGTCGCCAACGACCCCTATATGGCGATGGACAAGATGAAGGCGCATTGGCCGGACGTGATCGTGCTGGACGTGGAGATGCCGCGGATGGACGGCATCACCTTCCTGAAGCAGCTGATGGCCAGCCGCCCGACGCCGGTGGTGATCTGCTCGTCGCTGACGCAGAAAGGCACCGACATCAGCATGCAGGCGATGGCCGCCGGCGCGGTGGAAGTCATCGCCAAGCCGGTATCGGGCGTCAAGGGCTTTCTCGAAGAGAGCTCGCACGAGCTGGTGATGGCGGTGCGCTGCGCCGCCGCCGCGCGGATGAACCGGGTGCGGGTGATGCCGTCAGCCAGCGGCAACCCGCTGGAAACTCGCCCCAAGCTGTCGGCCGACGCCATCCTGTCCGCCCCCACCGGCAGCAATGTGTTCGCCACCACCGAGCGCATCATCGCCATCGGCACCTCCACCGGCGGCACCCAGGCGCTGGAGGCGGTACTGACCCAGCTGCCGCGGACCTGTCCCGGCCTGGCCATCGTCCAGCACATGCCGGAAAAATTCACCCGCTCCTTCGCCGACCGGCTGAACAGCTTGTCCCAGATCGAGGTGAAGGAAGCCGACAACGGCGACCGCATCCTGCCCGGCCGCGCGCTGATCGCCCCCGGCGGTAAGCACATGATGGTCAAGCGCAGCGGCGCCTACTACCAGGTGGAAGTGGTGGACGGCCCGCTGGTGAGCCGCCACAAGCCATCGGTGGACGTGCTGTTCCGCTCCGCCGCCAAATTCGCCGGCAAGAACGCGCTGGGCATCATCATGACCGGCATGGGAGACGATGGTGCCAAGGGACTGAAGGAGATGCACGATTGCGGCGCCAAGACCATCGCCCAGGACGAAGAAAGCTGCGTGGTGTTCGGCATGCCCAAGGAAGCGATCAAGCTGGGGGCCGCCGACGAGGTGATGCCGCTGGAACTGATCCCCAAAGCCATCTGCCGCTGAACAGGACGAATCCCGCCGCATGGACATCCACGACATCCTGATCATCGACGACAGCCGGGTGCAACGCCAGCACGCGATGGATCTGTGCCGCCAACTCGGCATCGCTAGCGTGCGCGAGGCGCCGGACGGCGAGCGCGGCCTGACCCTGATGCGGGTGCAGATGCCTGACCTGCTGCTGCTGGACCTGGAGATGCCCAAGCAGGACGGCGTACAAGTGATGCAGGAGATGGCGCGCTCCGGCTTGAGCGCGCCCGTCATCATCACCTCGGGCAAGGATTACCTGCTGATCTCCACCGTGGAGCTGATGGGCCGCGAATTGGGCCTGCCGGTGCTGGGCTGCCTGCAAAAGCCGCTGCAGCTGCCCGCCCTGCTCGACCTGATGCACCGCGTCTGGACGCCCAAGACCGAGCGGTCAGACGATTCGCAGCTGGCGGCGAGCGAGGTCCGCGTCGCGCTGGAGCAAGGCCAGATCATCCCCTACTACCAACCCAAGGTGAATCTCGCCGACGGCAGGGTCAAGGGCGCCGAGATGCTGGCGCGCTGGCAGCATCCCGACCTGGGCCTGATCCCGCCCAGCCGCTTCATCCCGGTGATAGAGGAAAGCGGCTGGGCCACCGAGCTGACCATGCTGATGCTGCGCCAGGGCCTGACGCAATGGCAGGAATGGGCGCGCCATGGCTTGCGGCTGCCGCTGTCGGTCAACCTGTCCGCGCTGTCGCTGCGCGGCGACGACCTGGTGGACGAGATCGAGTGCTACGTGCGCGGCAGCCACGTGCCGCCGCGCTTCATCATATTCGAGGTGACGGAAACCGCCATCGTCGACAACCTGGCGCAGGCGATAGGCTGCGCGGTCCGATTGCGGCTGGCGGGACTGGGCCTGTCCATCGACGATTTCGGCACCGGTTTCGCCACCCTGCAGCAGCTGACCCGCTTCCCCTTCACCGAGCTGAAAATCGACCAATCCCTGGTCACCGGCATCTCGGACAAGCCCCACCTTCAAGCCGTCTTCAACAGCATCATCGAAATGGCCCGCCGGCTGCAGCTGTCCACGGTCGCCGAGGGCATAGAAACCGCGGAGGATTACCGGCTGATGTCGGAGCGCGGCTGCCAGCTGGGCCAGGGCTATTACTTCGCCCGGCCGCTGCCCGCCGCCGCCTTCCTGGAATGGACCCGGCAGCCGCCGGTGCTGCCCACCGCCGGCGCCGCGAGCTGAGCGCCGCTCAGCACGACCACAGCGGCGGCTCGTCCATCAGCGCGATCTGCTCGCGCAGCGACAGGATCTGCTCCTCCCAGTAACGCTGCGCGCCGAACCAGGGGAAGGCCGCCGGAAAGGCCGGATCATGCCAGCGGCGCGCCAGCCAGGCGCTGTAATGCAGCAGCCGCAAGGTACGCAGCCCCTCCAGCAGATTGAGCTCGCGCAGGTCGAATTCGCAGAAGTCCTCGTAGCCGGCCAGCACCTCGCCCAGCTGGCGCGACTGCTCGGCCCGGTCGCCGGACAGCAGCATCCACAGGTCCTGCACCGCCGGGCCGGTGCGGCTGTCGTCGAAATCGACGAAATGCGGCCCCGCGTCGGTCCACAGCAGATTGCCGACATGGCAGTCGCCGTGCAGCCTGAGCTGCGCCACCGCGCCGGCCCGCTCGAAACAGCGCGCCACGCCCTGCAGCGCCTGCTCCGCCACACCCCGGTAAACCGCCTCCAGCTCCGGCGGCAGCAAGCGGCCATTCAGCAGAAAATCCACCGGCTCGCGGCCAAAGCTCTGGATGTCCAGCGTCGGCCGGTGGCGATAGGCCTCGGTCCGGCCGACCGCGTGGATGCGGCCCAGAAAGCGCCCGACCCATTGCAGCGTATCGTCCCGGTCCAGCTCCGGCACCCGCCCGCCGCGCCGGGCGAACAGCGCGAAGCGGAAGCCGCCATGGCTGTGCAAGGTGCAGCCATCGAACACCAGCGGCGGCACCGCCGGAATCTCGCGCTCGGCCAACTGCAGGGAGAACGCGTGTTCCTCCAGAATGGCCTCGTCGCTCCAGCGCGCCGGGCGGTAGAACTTGGCCACCAGCGGCGCTTCGTCATCCAGCCCCACCTGGTAAACGCGGTTTTCATAGCTGTTGAGCGCCAGCAGGCTGCCGCTGGCGCGCAGGCCCAGGCTTTCCACGGCATCGAGAATGGCATCCGGCGTCAGGCCGGCGAATGGGGGAGTGTGTGCGTTGTCCATCCGCGGATTATAGCGGCAGTCGCCCCCGCGACGCGGGGTTTCAACGGCGCGGCGGACCTGGGTCTGCTAATTTCAAAGAGAGAGCGTCAGGCGCGGTGCCAAGCCATGAAACTGTTATTCCCACTCCACGGCCTCCATCCTGACGGCGCCAGGCTGCGGCGCGGCGTCGAACGCTGGGCCGACATCACCCTGCAGGGCTGGCTATTGTTGTTCGACCGCGCCGCCAGGCGGCGGGCATGGCGCCGCGCCCGCCGTCGCACCCCATGGCAATTGTTGGAATGGCTGGTCTGCTGGCTCAGCGGCACGCTGGTGCTGTTGTCGCTGGCCTACCTGCTCTACCTGGCCTCGCGGCGTTTCTAGAACGGCGACTTCCTGCCCGCTCCGCGCCCGGTTTCCGGTCGGATGCGGCTTGGCCATATCAATATCATGGTCTCTGCGGCTCATTATCGTTTTCATTATCATTTACTTTATAAATCAAAATTTAATGACCGATAGGGAAAATAATGGGAAAATACCGAGATGACCCGCCGATGCGAATCACCATGAGCCAAGCACACATTCCTGTTCGCGACGAAACCGACAGCGCCGAGCGCCGGCAAGCCGCGCGCCGCAGCACGCTGGTCAGCGTCGCCGTCAACATCGTGTTGTCCACGTTGCAGATCGTGGCCGGCGCGTGGTCGCACTCCTCGGCGCTGATCGCCGACGGCGTGCACTCGCTGTCAGATCTGTTCGCCGACTTCGTGGTCCTGCTGGCCGGACGGCACAGCGGCAAGGCGCCGGACGACGACCACCATTACGGCCACCAGCGCTACGAAAACGCCGCGTCGCTGGTTCTCGGGCTGCTGCTGCTGGCCGTCGGCGGCGGCATGCTGTACTCGGCGGCAGGCAAGTTCCTGCATCCTGAAGACATCCCCTCGGTGCACTCGCTGGCATTGTGGATCGCCGCGCTGGCGCTGCTGGCCAAGGAAACGCTGTTCCGCTACATGCTGGCGGTGGCGCAGCGCGTACGCTCCAGCATGCTGGTGGCCAACGCCTGGCACGCGCGTTCCGATGCCGCCTCCTCGCTGGTGGTCGCCGCCGGCGTGGCCGGCAATCTGATGGGCTACCCCATTCTTGACCCGGTGGCGGCCTTGGTGGTCGGCCTGCTGGTAGGCAAAATGGGCTGGAGCTTCGCCTGGGACGCGTTGCACGACCTGATGGACCGCGCGGCCAGCGAGGAAGACATCGCGGCCATCCGCGATACCCTGCTGGACACACCCGGCATTGTCGGCATCCACGACCTGCGCACCCGCAAGATGGGCGACCTGATCCTGGTGGACGTGCACCTGGAGGTGGATGGCCGCATCAATGTCTACCAGGCGCATGAAATCACCGAACGCGCCCGCGGCCGGGTGCTGAATGAGCTGCCGGTTCTGGATGTGATGACCCACATCGACCCGGCGGGGCTGGAGGAGCCGCGCGGCCTGGGCCGCACCGCCTGATCAGCGGGCTCTGGCGGCGCCAGGCCGGAGGCCATTCCAATTTCATATCCATCCATATAATCTGTCAGGCAACTTTACCCTGGATGGACGGTCTATCCCCACCATGACCACACCTGTTTTCCATGCTTGGCGGCGCGGCCTGCCGACGCTGCTGATGCTGAGCCTGCTTTGGCAATTCGAGACCTACGCCGTCAACCACGCGCCGCCCCAGTCGGCAGAGCCGATGGTTGCCACCACCTGGAGCGAGTCCTGGCCGGCGGACACGCCCTTCCTGCTGGTGCAGGAAGTCCGCGATCAATTCCGCCATGCCGACGCCAAGCGCGACGCCGGCACCCCGGTGCGCGACATCGCCGCGCTGCCCCTGCGCCCCGGCGACAACGCCTGAGCCGCAAGCCTGAAAATTAAAACGCCGGCAGCGCTTCCGCAGCCGACGTTTTCGCGCCTCATGTCAAAGCGGCGCCGATTGGCGGCGCGATGGATTGCAGATAGGGCAATTGGGATCGTTGCAATGGATGGCGGCCTCATGCACCAGCGCCCGCAGCCGGTACAGCCGCGCCGCCTCCGCCGCGGATCTGCCGCCTTGAAAAGGCGGGCCCAGCACCACGCCGCCATCGCCATGCGACATCGACCGCTCCACCGGCACCGGCGCCGGCCCAGCCTGGCAAGCCGCGGCCAGCAGCATCCCGCCTGCGCCGCAGGCGTAAATCCACCTTCGGTTCTTCATCATCGACTTCCTCGCTGCGGATATCTGCTTCCTTATTCCAGCATACTGTCGTTTCAACGAGATCGCCGCCAAAATAAAACCCCGCCGAAGCGGGGTTTCGTTAACAGCCATTAACGGATGATTTCGACTTTGTAGCGCGGCGGCAGCAGCAAGGCCGGCACTTCGCGCTTTTCCTTGCGGTTGCGGCGCCCCGGGCGGGCTTGCTTCAACCCTTCGCCCTTGCCTGCCGACAACACCGGCGCCGGCGACAGATCGCGCGACGATTCACGCATCGGTTCGCGCATCGGCGCCAGCATCGGCTTGGACCGCTGCTGCGCGGACAGGCCAAAGCCGTCTACGCTCTGCGGCGTCAGCGTCTGCTTGGTCAGTTTCTCGATCGCCTCATGCTGGCGCGTCTCCTCCGGCCCCATCAGCGAAATCGCCACGCCCTTGGCGCCGGCGCGGCCGGTGCGGCCAATGCGGTGCACATAGTCCTCCGGCGAATTGGGCAACTCGAAGTTCACCACATAAGGCAGCTCGGAAATGTCCAGACCGCGGGCGGCGACGTCAGTGGCCACCAGCACCCGCAGCTTGCCTTCCTTGAACGCGGCAAGCGTCTCCAGGCGCGTGCCCTGCGTCTTGTCGCCATGGATGGCTTCGGCATCCAGGCCGTCGCGCTTCAGATCGCGCGACAGCTGGTCGGCGCTGATCTTGGTCTTGCAGAACACGATCACCTGGCTCATCTCGCGCGAACGGATCAAGTGGGCCAGCACCTGGCGCTTCTTGAAGTTGTCCACCTTGAACACCAGCTGCTCGACCTGCTCGTTGGTGGCATTCTGGCGAGCGACCTCCACGGTCTGCGGCGTATGCATGAAATCGGCGGCCAGGCGCTTGATTTCCGGCGCGAACGTCGCGGAGAACAGCAGCGTCTGGCGCTCTTTCGGCAGCATGCCCATGATCTTGCGGATATCCTGGATGAAGCCCATGTCCAGCATGCGGTCGGCTTCGTCCAGCACCAGTACTTCCACCTTGTTCAACTGCACGGTCTTCTGCTGAATGTGGTCCAGCAGACGGCCCGGCGTCGCGATCAGCACCTCCACGCCGCGGCGCAGTTCCTGGGTCTGCGGGTCCATGTTGACGCCGCCGTAGACGGTGGTGGCGCGCAACGGCAGATACTTGGTGTAGCTTTGCACGTTGACGCCGATCTGGTCGGCCAGCTCGCGGGTCGGCGACAGCACCAGCGCGCGGATCGGATGCATCGCCGGCGATACGCTGGTATTGGCGAACTTCTTCAGCCGTTCCAGTATCGGCAACATGAAGGCTGCGGTCTTGCCGGTGCCGGTCTGGGCAGCGGCCAGCAGGTCGCGGCCGGACAGCACCAGGGGAATCGCCTTCTCCTGGATCGGCGTCGGCTGGCTATAGCCCTGCTCGTCGATGGCGCGCAGGATTTCCGGCGACAAGCCGAGTTCGGAAAACAACATTCAACACACTCCTGCAATACGTAAGGGCACGTTGCGCCTTCCGCGCCAACGCGCCCCGATGTTCATCAATAACAGCTACCAGACTCATCTGGCATCGCCCGGTTCCGGGCCCTTGCCTTGCTGGCCGCTCTAAACCGGCGGCAGACAGAAACGCGCCGCCCGCAGGCGGCGATTCCAGATCAACCCATATGGCTGACCACGCTGATCAGCAGCGTCACGGCCAGCCACAGCAAGGCGGAACGCCACACCAAACCAACCGCGCTTTTCAGGAAACTGGGATCGGCTTCATCGCCCAGGCCCAGCTCCGGCCGGTATTTCACCGAATAGTCCTGGCGCAGCGGATCGCCCAGCTTGACGCCCAGCGCGCCGGCCGCGGACGCCAGCAGAATGCCGTTGGCGTAGTTGCCCCACGTCCGCGCCTGAGAGCGCCAGCAGTAGACCGCATCCTCGAAATCGCCCATGATCGCGAACGAAACCGCGGTCAGGCGCACCGGAATCCAATCCAGCCAAGCCGCGAAGCGGGCGGCGAACAGGCCGAACGGATCTTCATCGGCATTCCGGCTGCCCCACTTCTGATTCAGCATAGAACACAAGCGGTACAGCAAGGCGCCGGAAGGCCCCGGCAGCACCACGAACCAGAACATCGTGCCGAACACGTGGCGGTAGCTGTCGACCACACCCTGCTCTATCGCCAGCCGCGAAATCTCCTCCACCGACAACTCGGCGGTCGGCAGTCCGGTCCAATTGGCCAGCGCCACACGGGCATCGTACTCCCGCCCTTCCGTCAACGCTTGGGAAATCTCGGAAAAGGCGCTGGAGAAATGGCGAAAACCCATAGTCAGGTACAACACCAGCACATTGAAGGCCAGCGCCAGAACAGGGCTCATCGCCTTCAGCGAATAGAACAGCAGCAGGCTCAGCAGCAGAGCCGGCACGATGGCGGCCAGCCACGCCAGCACGCCATGGCGCTCGGCGCCGGCATTCAGGTTGCGCTCGAGATGATTGGCGTAGCGGGTGAACAGCAGCCACACCCGGTTGCGATTGCCTAGCGGGCGCAGTTGCTCCAAAGCCAGGGCAAGAATCAGTGAAATCAGGGTCATGGATTCTGGTTAGCGGTTTTCACGGGACCGCTGGGGAAGATACCATAAAGGCAGGGACGCGCCCACCCGAGATATCGCGGCCGCGCCAGAAACAACAAGGGGCGCTTCGCGCGCCCCGTGCAAATCGCTACTGCCAAAGCGGTTCAGGCTGACCCCAGCAAACGGCGTCCGGTCACCAGTTCCGGCGTTTGGCCGTCCCGGCCATAGCCCAGCGTCGCGGCGGCGGCGCTGCGCAGAATGTCCAGCGATCCCTCCACCAACGCCAAGCGCTGGTTAACGAAAACGGCGTTCAACTGGTTGATGCTCTGCGCGCGGTTCACCGCATCCTCCAGCCGGGTCCACCCCGCGCACGCCTCCGGCTTGTCCGCCAGCCAGATGTACAGCGTGTCCTTGTCCTGCACGCCCAGCGACTCCATCAGCCGCCCTCGCTGCGACGACTGCGCGGCGAGCAGGTCGAGCACCTCGCTCTTGCTATCCGCCAACCCTTCGAGCGGGAGGCTCTCGCCCTGGATCAGCAGCGCTTGCTCCTGCTCCAGCAAGTCGACCAGCCGGTCGACGATTTCGGTCTCGTCCCGGCAATAACTGACGAACTGCTCGACGGCTGACATATCGCTTCTTCCGTTATCCGTCCCGGCTTACGCCTCATCCATTCAGCAACTCGCGGGCAGACGAAATCAAGCCATCCGCGATCTTGTCGGGATTGATGCTGAAACTGCCGTTGGCGATGGCGGATTTGATCTGCTCCACCTTGGCCGCGTCAAACGACGGCTGCTGGGTGCTGGGATCGTTGCCGATGGCGCTCAGCTTGCTCGCCAGCGAATCGATCTTCACGCTGTCGTCGCCAGAGCTCGCGCTGCTGCTGGAACTGGAGGAAGCACGGGGCGACGGCTTGCTCTGGGTGCTGTAGGTGCCCAGCAGCTTGCCCGAATTGTCGATCTTCATGGCCTGACCTTCCCGTAGCTAAACTCAACTGATTCTATTATCGACCGAAAAAACAATCTCTTGAACTATTTTCTGCGAGATTTCCCGGTCTAGAAAACCACAGCCACGCTGCCGTCCGCCTGGACCACTCCCCGAACCACCCGGCCGGTGCTGAGCCGCACGCTGATCTGCTCGCCCTGGGCCGCGTTGGCCAGCGCCGTGCCTTCGGCTTCGGCGCTGAAGCCATCGCCCTGCGCCAGCACCTTCACCCTTTGGTTGCTGCGCACCAGATACGGCGCGCGCACCATGAAGCTGCGCACCCAGACGCCGGCCGGCGCGCCGGTCCGCAGCACCTGGCCTACCGCCTGGCTGGCGTCGGTCAGCACATTGCTGGCCAGCGCGGGATTGCTGATGTCAACCACCCGCACATCGTCGCCGCTTATGGTTTCGCCGGCCGCCATCGCGCGGTTCAGCACCACGCCCAGCCGCTTTTCATTGATCTTCACCGGTATACGCAAGGACCAGCCCAACTCCAGACAGGACACCGCCACGAAGGTGGATCCGGTGGTCACGCCCGGCGTCGCCCAATCCGCTTTCGGCGCCTTGCAAGCCGGCACCGCCAATCGCCGGTCAAGCTGCCCCAGCGTCCAGGTGGCGGCCCGCATCTCCAGCTCGCGCTTCAGAAACAGATTCGCCACACGCTCCAGCTGCGCCAGATCCTGCGTTCCGCCGCCCCAGGCGAGGCCGGCGGCAAGCAGCCAGCACAGGCCGATGATTAGTCTTCGCATGCCTGCATTTTAACCGATGCGCCACCCCGGCGCGACGGCGATTGACAAACGGTCGTCATATTCGAATAATCGTTTGATTAGAGCTTAGACTCTTGACACTAAATAACAGCAGACAACACCCCGAACGAAAAGAGGAACATGATGCGCAACCGCTTGACGACTCTCGCCCTGGCCACCGCGATGGCGCTGCCCGCCGCCGCCCATGCTTACAGCAATTTCTATTTTTTCGGCGACAGCCTGTCCGACGTCGGCGCTTTTGGCGGACAATCCGGTCTGCCGGCCGGTGCACGCTGGACTACTGGTTATGGTCTGAACTGGACCAATATATTGACTGGTCATTATGGCCTGAACTCTGTCGCCAACAATCCTCTCAATAGCAGCACCAGCCGCAGCGGCAACAACTACGCCCAAGGTGGCGCAGTTGCACAAACCTACCAATCGATCACCCAATTTCCCGGCACTTCCGGTAGCAGTGGTTCAGTCGAACAATATGGACCAGGCGGCTTGCTGGCTATCCAAGAGCTGCCACAACAAGTGCAATACTATTTAAGTCAAACCGGAGGAAAAGCAGATCCGAATGCTGTTTACTCTGTATGGATTGGTGGGAACGATGTCATCGCAGCAGTCGGAACCGCATCAGGTACATCCGGCACGCAACTGATCGGGACATCCGCGCAATATGCGGCAGCACAGGTCCAAGCATTACAGCAAGCGGGTGCCAAGACCGTCATAGTACCGAGTCTGCCCAATATGGCCGCGGCCCCACTCGCCGTTTATATGTCTTTGGTCGCAGTGCAACAGCAGATAAACAAGCTTGCAGGTGTAACTGTCGTCACAGACACCCAGGTTAATACGGCTTGGGGAGTAGCATGGAGCGTTCTTGGCAGCCAAGGCTCCTCTTCAGCCACCTCTGCCGCGCTGGTCCAAGCCGCACTAACTGCGGCAAACACCTCACTGACTGCGCAGAACGCCGCAGTCCCCTCTGGAAGCGTCGTCACTGCTTACAATGGCGATGGAACAGCAGCAAACCCCGGAATTTCCCCTAGCCTGCAACAACTATCAGCTGGCTACAATCAGTTGCTGGATATGAGCCTGCAAAGCTCTGGACTGCAACACAATATTGTTCGTCCAAACATCGCAACTCTATTCCAAGAAATTCTTGCCAATCCGACTCGATACGGCTTCACAAGCGTCATTGGATCTGATTGCTACACTAGCGCCATTCAATGCACTAGCTCACTATCTAGCCAAAAAAATGTCTTCAGCGACCAGCTGCACCCGACGCCCGCCGCCAACAAGATCATCGGCGACTACGTCTATGGCCTGCTGCAGGCCCCCTATTTCGCCGCCGCCATCCCGGAATCGTCGCTGAACAACGCCCGCCAGCTGGGCGGCGCGCTGGACGCCCGCTACCAGGCCATCCGCTCGCAGAAACGCGCGGTCGGCGAGGTCAGCGCCTTCGTCAACGGCGCCTTCGGCGACGACAAGGCCAGCTACGGCGGCCTGTCGGCCAAGCCCAAGGGCCAGCTGTACACGGTGGGTCTGGACTTCCAGGCCACGCCGGCGCTGAGCGTCGGCCTGGCGATGTCCCGCCAGCAGGGCAAGACAGATGTCGACAGCGTGGGCACGCCGGGCAGCATCAATGACCGCACCACGCTGATGAGCGGCTTCGCCAGCTACAACCAGGACAAGTTCTGGGTGGACGGCGACCTGCACATCGGCTCCGGCGATCTCGACACCCACCGCAACGTGACCCTGGGGCCGACAACGGTGGGCATCGACGGCAAGACCCGCGCCACCCAGTTCGGCCTGCGCGCCGCCGGCGGCTACCGGATGCAGTACCGCGGCGTCACCACCGGACCGGTGGCGGGCCTGGACTACGCCTACGCCAAGATCGCCGGTTTCGCCGAGCAGGGCGGCAACAGCAGCAGCATGAATTTCTCCAGCCAGAACGTCAGCTCGCTGGTGGGCCGCGTCGGCTGGCAGTTGGACGCCGACGTCGGCAGGTTCAGCCCCTACGCCAAGGTCAGCTTCGCCCATGAGTTCAAGCAGGACGACCGCAACGTGACCGCCGGCCTCGCCACCACCGTCGGCGACTGGACCACCAACCTGGGCAAGCCGGACGCCAACTGGATGGAATGGACTGCCGGCGTCAGCGCCAACTTCAACAAGACCGTCACCGCCTTCGGCCAATTGACTGCCACCAGCGGCAAAAACGGCGGCAACCAGACCGGTGGCAACATCGGCGTCGCCATGTCGTTCTGATCGTTTCTCCCAAAACGAAACAGGCTCCCGAGGGAGCCTGTTTTTTTGCCTGAACGCCGCGCCGGACTCAGCCCAA
Organism: Chromobacterium sp. Ag138; assembly: GCF_055181315.1. Classification (NCBI taxonomy): domain Bacteria; kingdom Pseudomonadati; phylum Pseudomonadota; class Betaproteobacteria; order Neisseriales; family Chromobacteriaceae; genus Chromobacterium; species Chromobacterium sp. Ag138. The sequence goes on along the minus strand of NZ_JBUPWA010000001.1, from coordinate 3,937,738 downwards.
CGTCTTCTCGATCAGCGCCTTCACCTGGCCGGCGTCCGCCGGCAGGATCACCACCCGCTGCGGCAGCGATTCCAGCGCCTCGAAACCGGCCGGGCGCGACGGATCGCGGTCCAGCGCCTCGCGGATGGTCTCGGCGAACTTGGCCGGCAGCGCGGTTTCCAGACAAACCACGGTTTCGCCTTCGCGGCGCAGCTCGCGCGCCACCTTGATGCCGTCGGCGGTGTGGGTGTCCACCACCACGCCGTCCTCGGCGTCCACCTGGCGGATGGTCGCGATGCGGTCGCTGTGCCCGCTCTTGCCGGAGACGAAGCCGAACGCGCAGCGCACGCGCTCCATGGTTTCCGCGTCCAGCTGGAAGCCGCCGCCGGCGTCAACCTCGGCCCACAGCCGCTTCACCGCCTCGCCGTCGCGGCCGACCAGGTCGAACACGAAGCGCTCGAAGTTGGACGCCTTGGAGATGTCCATCGACGGGCTGGAGGTGACGTAAGTGCGCTCGCTGCCGCGCGGCGCGTAGCGGCCGCTCTTGAAGAACTCGTCCAGCACGTCGTTTTCGTTGGTGGCGACGATCAGGCGCTCCACCGGCAGGCCCATGCTGCGCGCCACGTGGCCGGCGCAGACGTTGCCGAAGTTGCCGGACGGCACGCAGAAGCTGACTCTGTCGTCGTTGCTGGCGGTCGCGCGGAAATAGCCGTTGAAGTAATACACCACCTGGGCGACGACCCGGGCCCAGTTGATCGAGTTGACGGTGCCGATCTTGTGCTTCGCCTTGAAAGCGTGGTCGTTCTGCACCGCCTTCACGATGTCCTGGCAGTCGTCGAACATGCCCTGGATGGCGATGTTGTGGATGTTGTCGTCCTGCAGGCTGTACATCTGCGCGCGCTGGAAGGCGCTCATCTTGCCGTCCGGGCTCAGCATGAACACCTGGATGCCGCGCTTGCCGCGCATCGCGTATTCGGCGGCGGAGCCGGTGTCGCCAGAGGTGGCGCCCAGGATGTTAAGCGTCTCGCCGCGCTTATCCAGCGCATACTCGAACAGCTGGCCGAGGAACTGCATCGCCATGTCCTTGAACGCCAAGGTCGGGCCGTTGGACAGCTCCAGGATGGCCAGGCCGTCATGCAGGCGCTTGATCGGCGTGATGGCCTCGCTGCCGAACGTCTCGGCGCGGTAAGCCCGCTCGACGATGCCTTTCAGGTCGTCCGCCGGGATGTCGTCGGCGAACAGGCGGATGATCTCGAACGCCAGCTCGGCATAGCCCAGAGCGCGCCAGGCATCCAACGTGGCGCGGTCGATTTGCGGATAGCGCTCCGGCAGCAGCAGGCCGCCGTCCGGCGCCAGGCCCATCAGCACGGTTTCGCAGAACGGCAGCGGCGCCATGCCGCCGCGGGTACTGATATATCGCATCAATGTTGTTCCAGGTATTGGCCGCAGGCGGCGGAGGCTTCCTTCAGCCTCTGCTTGCCGCGCGGATCGTCCTTCTTGATCTGGCCGGTGACCACCCCCATCACTTCTTCCTCGGTGAAGGTGCCGGCCAGCTTTTCGCTCGCGCACTGGCAATAGCGCTGCACCTGCTCGTTGCCCGGCTGGCCGACGCCGTCGGACGCCGGCGTGCGCTTCAGGCAGCTTCGCATCAGAAAGCCCTGCAGCAACTGGTGCTGGCCGGAGCTGAGCGGCGTCGCGGCGGCGATGCCGGAAAGCAGCGCGGCGCACAGGCCGGCTTGCAAGAACTTAGTCATTCAACTCTTCCATTCTCAGGCGCACCACCTTGCCGTCGACGCTGTCCAGCGCCTCGATGCCGGCGATGGCGCGGTTGATCGCCTTCTCCTGCACCCGGTGGGTCAGGATCACCACTTCGGCGGTGCCGTCGCTGACCGATCCCTTCTGGATCAGCGCCTCGATCGAGATGCCGTTCTCCGCCAACAGGCGGGTGATGTTGGCCAGCACGCCGGCGCGGTCGATCGCCCCGATCCGCAAGTAGTAGGAGCTGGTCACCTCGGCGATAGGCAGGATGGGCAGATCCTGCAGCTGGTCCGGCTGGAAGGCCAGATGCGGCACGCGATGCTCCGGGTCCGAGGTCAACAGGCGGGTGACGTCGACGATGTCGGCCACCACCGCGGAGGCGGTGGGCAGCGCGCCGGCGCCGGCGCCGTAGTACAGCGTCGGGCCCAGCGCGTCGCCCTTGACCAGCACCGCGTTCATCACGCCGTTGACGTTGGCGATCAGGCGGCCTTCCGGAATCAGCGTCGGATGCACGCGCAGCTCCACGCCCTTGTCGGTGCGGCGGGTCAAGCCCAGCAGCTTGACGCGGTAGCCCAGTTCCTCGGCGTAGCGGATGTCGCGGCCGTCGAGCTTGCTGATGCCTTCCAGATAGCACTGGTCGAACTGCATCGGGATGCCGAAGGCCAGCGCCGCCATGATGGTCAGCTTGTGGCCGGCGTCGTGGCCTTCGATGTCGAAGGTCGGATCCGCCTCGGCGTAGCCCAGCTTCTGCGCCTCGGCCAGCACGTCGGCGAAGCTGGCGCCCTTGTCGCGCATCTCGGTCAGGATGAAGTTGGAGGTGCCGTTGATGATGCCGGCGATCCACTCGATGCGGTTGGCCGCCAGGCCTTCGCGCAGGGTCTTGATGATGGGAATGCCGCCGGCCACCGCCGCCTCGAACGCCACCATCACGCCCTTCTCCTGCGCGCGGGCGAAAATTTCGGTGCCGTGCAGCGCCAGCAGCTTCTTGTTGGCGGTGACCACGTGCTTGCCGTTTGCGATGGCCTTGAGCACCAGCTCCTTGGCGATGGCGTCGCCGCCGATCAGCTCCACCACGATGTCGACTTCGGGGTTGTCGACGACCTGATGCACGTCGTCCACCACAGACACCTCCGGCCCCAGCGCGGCGCGCGCCTTGGCCGCGTCGCGGCTGGCGGCCACCAGCAGGCGGATCTCGCGGCCAGCGCGGCGGGTGATCTCGCCGGCGTTGCGTTTCAGCACGGTGGCGGTGCCGCCGCCTACGGTGCCCACGCCCAGCAGGCCGATATTGATCGGTTTCATGCACATCTCCATTCAGTCCCTGGTTTTATTCCGGCCGAAGGCCGTCTGGACAGGCCAAGCCTCTCCAGACAGTCCTCAGGCGGCGGAGGACTGTCCGCCGCCCCAGGTCAAACGCTTACTCGGCGGCGCCGTGACGCTTGCGGTAGCTTTCCAGGAAGCGCGCGATGCGGCCGATGGCCTCGATCAGATCGTCCGAGTTGGGAAGGAATACCACGCGGAAGTGATCGGGCGCAATCCAGTTGAAGCCGCTGCCCTGCACCAGCAGCACCTTCTCCTGCTGCAGCAGCTCCAGGATGAATTGCTGGTCGTCGGCGATCGGATACACCTTGGGATCCAGCTTGGGGAACAGGTACAGCGCGCCTTGCGGCTTGACGCAGGATACGCCCGGAATCTCGGTCAGCAGCTTGTGCGCCAGATCGCGCTGGCGGGCCAGGCGTCCGCCAGGCGCCACCAGGTCGTCTATGCTCTGGTAGCCGCCCAGCGCGGTCTGGATCGCGTGCTGCGACGGCACGTTGGCGCACAGCCGCATCGAAGCCAGCATGTTCAGGCCTTCGATGTAGTCCTTGGCGTGCTTTTTCTCGCCGGACAGGATCATCCAGCCGGCGCGGTAGCCGCAGGCGCGGTAGTTCTTCGACAGGCCGTTGAAGGTCACCACGAACAGATCCGGCGCCAAGGACGCGATCGAGGTGTGCTTGACCGCGTCGTACAGCACCTTGTCGTAAATCTCGTCGGCGTAGATGATCAGCTGGTGCTGGCGCGCGACGTCGACGATCTGCTGCAGCAGCTCGGGCGGATACACCGCGCCGGTAGGGTTGTTGGGGTTGATGATGACGATAGCGCGAGTGGACGGCGTGATCTTGGCGCGGATGTCGTCGATGCTGGGGAACCAGCCCTGCTCCTCGTCGCACAGATAATGCACGGCTTTGCCGCCCGCCAGGCTCACCGCGGCGGTCCACAGCGGATAGTCCGGCGCCGGCACCAGCACTTCGTCGCCGTTGTCCAGCAGCGCCTGCATCGCCATCACGATCAGTTCGGACACGCCGTTGCCGACGATGATGTCGTCCATCGCCACATTCGGCAGATGCTTCTGCTGCGCGTAATGCATGATGGCCTTGCGCGCGGCGAACAATCCCTTGGAATCGGAATAGCCGGACGCCGCCGGCAGATTGGCGATCACATCCTCGATCAGTTCGTCCGGCGCGAAGAAGCCGAACGGCGCCGGATTGCCGATGTTGAGCTTGATGATGCGATGGCCCTCGTCCTCCATCTTCTTCGCGTGCTCGAGCACCGGGCCGCGAATGTCGTAACAGACGTTGGCGAGTTTCTGCGATTTGTGTACTGGCTGCATGGCGGCGGCGGTTTCCGTTTCAGGCCGCCCGCCGGACGGAACGGTCTTGCGCTGGCGGTGTGGTTGTTTCATGGGATCTCTTGTCATTGTCCTGCCGACTGGAAACCACGCTTCGCGCGTGGTCGCGCCGGCCCCGGGTCTGGGTATAATCCTATCCCAATCTTTGGTGCGCTGCACAGCGCCGCCGCGCGGCCCGCCCGCCGCGCCACCCACACACGCCAATGGAGCCATTCCGATGAAAATGCATCAGTCGCTGGGACAAGGCAAAAACCTGTTCACCGGCTACGGCGAAGGCCACGTGCTGATCAACGCCGAGCGCCGCGACGGCAACCTGATCGTCAGCGCCGACGAAGTGGCGGTCTGGTCCGCGCCGGACTTCTCCAGCCTGGCCGCGGAGCACTTCGAGACATTGCTGGCCTACCGGCCGGAAGTGGTGCTGTTCGGTTCCGGCACCACCCAGCGCTTCGTCCATCCGCGGCTGTACGCGGCGCTGACCCAGGCCGGCATCGGCGTCGAATGCATGGACACCCAGGCCGTCTGCCGCACCTTCAACATCCTGCTGGCCGAAGACCGCCGCGTGGTCGCCGCGCTGCTGGCGATTTAAAGCGCCGCGCGCTTTCGCGACTGGCCGCCGTCACGGTGGTAGAGCCACACCACGGCGGCCGACGCCAGCGACACCAGCGCCAGCAACGCGAACAGCGCCGCCTGGCTCCAGGCCAGGCCGATCAGCACCCCGCCCAGCCATGGCCCCAGCACCGAGCCGACGCGGCCGATGCCCAGGCTCCAGCCGACGCCCGTGGCCCGCAGGCCGGTGGGATAGGCGCTGGCCGCCAGCGCGTTGACCGCCGGCTGGCCGCCGATGATGAAGAAGCCGACGCAGAACAACAGCGCGTACAGCCACAAGGCCTGTCCCTCCACCTGTCCCAGCAGCCACAGGCCGAGCGCGGCCAACAGGAAACAGGGCGGCAACGCGCGGCGGAACCCGCCGCGGTCTATCCACCACCCCAGCAGCAGCGTGCCGGCCACCCCGCCCAGCTGCAGCATGCTGCCCGCCAGCAGCGCGTCGCGCATCTCCAAGCCCTGCGCCCGCAGCAGCGACGGCATCCAGTTGGACAGGAAATACAGCACGATCAGGTTCAGAAAGCTCAGCAGCCACAGCAGCAGCGTGCGCCGGGCCAGGCCCTCGCCGAACAGCGCGGCCACGGAATTCCCGGCCGACGGCGTCTCCGCCAGCCACGGCCGGCAGTCGGCCGGCAGGCCCGGCTCCATCCGCCGCAGCCAGAACAGGGCCTGGGGCGCGCGGCCGCGCAGCAGCAGAAAGCGCGCCGATTCCGGCAGCCCGCGCAGCATCGGCGGCCACAGCAGCAGCGGCGCGACGCCGCCGAACACGAACACCGCCCGCCAGCCGTGCGCCGGAATCAGCCACGCCGCCAGCAGGCCGCCCAGCAGCGCGCCGGCGGTGAAGCCGCAGGAAATGATCATCATCAGGCTGGCGCGCCGCCGCGCCGGGCTGTATTCGCCGGCCAGCGCCATCGCGTTGGGCATGATGCCGCCAAGGCCCAGGCCGGTGAGAAAGCGCAGAACGATCAGCTGCGGCAAGGTCTGCGCCGCCGCCGTCGCCAGCATGCCCGAGGCGAACATCAAGGTACAGGTCAGCAAGACCGGCCGGCGGCCGACCCGGTCGGACAAGGCGCCGAACAACAGCGCGCCCAGCAGCAGCCCGAACAGCCCGGCGGCGAACACCGGCCCCAGCGCCGATTTGGCGATGCCCCAGTCCTCCAGCAGGGCCGGCGCGACATAACCCATCGCCTGCACGTCGAAGCCGTCCAGAATCATGCACAGCCCGCACAAGACCAACAGCCGGCGCTGAAACCCGCCCAACGACCGCTCATCCAGCCACTTGCCCAACTCCATGCCCGCCCCTTCGATATGCGAATGTCAAAACAGCATCGAAGAAAGGCGGGAAAGGGTCAAGCTGCGGCGCAGCACCAGATACTGGGAAGCTAAATACAAACAGCATCAATGAATTACGGCGTTAGTCTGCAGCCTGCCAATCCCCTTTGGCCAGTGCCGACAAAACAGGCTTGGGCCAGGGGCTTTTAAGCCGCCGTTTTTTTGATCGGCGGCGCCTGGTCCAAACCTGTTTTGTCGGGGTTTCTCGGGCCACAGGGGCGGCCTGGGGGTGCCGGGGGGCTGGCCGCTCAGCCCCCTGGTCTGCCCTGCGGGCAGCCCCGCCATGCAAACATCCATCCGCACCGCGGATTCCACATCAAACAAAATGCCGCTCACTTTCAGCAAGTGAACGGCATTCCCTAAAACATTCCTACATCGGGCCTAAACAGCCCGCGCGCCCCTCAGTGCAGCTTCAACGCCGGCCGCGCCGCGCGCCGCAGCTTGTCGCCGATGAACAGCAGAATCGCCAGCGCCCAGCCATGCACGGCCGCCTGGTGCATCCGGTACAGCGAGGCGTAGATCAGCTTCGCGCCGCGGCCTTCCACATGGTAGTCGCGCTTCGGCCCCACCACCGCCGCCAGGCTGCCCACCGCGGTGTGCTTGCCCAGCGACACCATCATGCCCTGCGGCTTGAAGACGAACGGCTGCGCCGGCTTGTCGTCCAGCCTGCGCGCCAGCTCGTCTGCCAGATAGCGCGCCTGCTGATGCGCCACCTGGGCGGTGGCGGCCAGCATGCGGCCGCTGTCGCCGTCCGGCGCGGCCGCGCAGTCGCCCATCGCGTAAACGCAGTCGCCGCCGGCGCAATGCAGCCGGGTATCCACCACCAGCTGGTTGACGCGGTTGGTTTCCAGTCCGTCCAGTCCGGCCAGCCAGCCCGGTGCCTTGACGCCCGCCGCCCAAACCGTGATGTCGGCCTCCACCTTGCGGCCGTCGGACAAGGCGACGCCGTCCGCCTCCACCGCCGCCACCCGGCTGCCGGTCAGCACCTGGATGTGCTTACCGGCCAGCTGCTCCTCGGCATAGGCCGACAAGGACAGCGGCGCGGCGGCCAGGATGCGGTCGGCGCCTTCTATCACGCTGATCCTCACCCGCTCCGGCTGCAAGCGCGCGCCGTAGTGGTGCAATTCGCACATGGTGTGGTTCAACTCCGCCGCCAGCTCCACGCCGGTGGCGCCACCGCCGACGATGGCGATGGACAGCGCGCGCGCCGGGGCTTCGCCGCTGCTGGCGCGGAAAGCCTGCTCCAGCACGCGATGGCGCAGCTTCTCGGCGTCGTTGGGCGTGTTCAGGAACATCGCGTGCTCGGCCACGCCGGGCGTGCCGAAATCGTTGGCTTCGGCCCCGACGGCGATCACCAGCCAGTCGTACGCGATCTCGCGCTCGGGACTCAGCAGCTGGCCGTCGCTGCCGGGTATCGCCGACAGGCGGATGGTGCGGCGCTTCTGGTCCAGGCCCTGCATGAAACCGAACTCGAAATCGTAGCCGTTGCGGTAGCCATGGGCGAAGTAGTTGACCTCGTCCTCGCCGGTATTCAGCGCGCCGGTGGCCACTTCATGCAGCAACGGTTTCCAGATATGGGTGGGCGAGCCGTCCACCAGCACGATCTGCGCGCGATGGCGCGCGCCCAGCGTGCGTCCCAGCCGGGTCGCCAGCTCCAGCCCCCCGGCGCCTCCCCCAACGATGACGATGCGCGGCACAGCCGCGTTGCGGCTTAACATAAGCAGCTCCTGATGAGTGGTATTTTTTGCCAAGATTACCGCATTTTTCGTCCCGCCAGCGGCGTCCGGAGAAAATTAGCACCATGCCATGGAAACTTCATGCCCGCAGCCTGGCCGCGCAGGCATCCGGAGGCCGCCGACGCCGCGCCGCAGCCAGAAAACATGCCGTTGGCGCGCCGCGCAAAGACGCGATCCGGGATCAGGGCGCGGACTCGCGCCTCTTATCCACAGCCGCTCGCCGCGCCGCCACTTGTCCACAGCATAAACGCGCCCAGCATGAAAAAAGGGCAGCGGCTCATGGCCGTTGCCCGTTTGCGCCGCCATCGTCCCGCGAGGCGGCATGCTCCGATCGGAGCCGCTCTCTACCAAAGCATCTTCGCCAGCAGCCCGGCCAACAGGATGGCGATCAGCATCAGCAGGAAATTCTGCCGCTTCTGCTCGCGCATCAGGTGCATATAGCCTTCCACCAGGAGATCGGTCTTGGCCGAGCCCAGCGCCTCGTTGAATTTGCGCGGCAGGGTCGGCAGCGTGGTCGCCCACTGCGGCGCTTCGTTTTTCAGCGTGCGCAGCAGGCCGCGCCAGCCGATCTGCTCGTTCATCCACTTGGTCAGGAAGGGCTTGGCGGTGTCCCACAGGTCCAGCTCCGGATCCAGCTGCCGGCCCAGGCCCTCGATATTGAGCAAGGTTTTCTGCAGCAGCACCAGCTGCGGCTGGATCTCGACGTTGAAGCGCCGGCTGGTCTCGAACAGGCGCAGCAGCACCATGCCGAACGAGATCTGGCTCAGCGGCTTCTCGAAGATAGGTTCGCACACGGTGCGCACCGCGGCCTCCAGCTCCTCGGCGCGGGTATCCTTGGGCACCCAGCCGGACTCGATGTGGGCGGTGGCCACGCGGTGGTAGTCGCGGTTGAAGAAAGCCAGGAAGTTGACCGCCAGGTAATGCTTGTCGGAATCGGTGAGGCTGCCGACGATGCCGAAATCCAGCGCGATGTAGCGGCCGTCCGGCGCGACGAAGATATTGCCCGGGTGCATGTCGGCATGGAAGAAGCCATGGCGGAACACCTGGGTGAAGAAGATCTCCACGCCGAAACGGCTGAGCTGTTTCAGGTCGACGCCGGCTTCGCGCAGCCTGTCGATCTGCCCCACCGGGATGCCGTGCATCCACTCCAGCGTCAGCACCTCGCGGCTGGAGTAGTCATAGAACACCTCGGGCACGATCAGCATGTCGCTGCCCTTGAAGTTGCGCCGCAGCTGCGAGGCGTTGGCCGCCTCGTGCATCATGTCCAGTTCGTCGTGCAGGTATTTGTCGAACTCGGCCACCACTTCGCGCGGCTTCAGGCGCTTGCCGTCGGAGAACAGCCGCTCCACCCAGCCGGCCAGCGCGCGCATCAGGGAAAGATCCTGCTCAATCACCGGCAGGATTCCGGGCCGCAACACCTTGACCGCCACCTCGCGGCCGCGGCTGCCGTCCGGCTGGCGCAGCCAGGCCTTGTGCACCTGGGCGACCGAGGCGCTCGCCACCGGCGCGAGATCGAAATCGACGAACAGCTCCTCCACCTTGCGGCCCAGGCTGCGCTCCACCACCTGGCGCGAGATTTCGCCGTCGAACGGCGGCACCCGGTCCTGCAGCCGCGCCAGCTCGTCGGCGTATTCAGGCGGCAGCAGGTCGCGGCGGGTGGACAGCACCTGGCCGAACTTGACGAAGATCGGCCCCAGGCTTTCCAGCGCCAGCCTCACCCGCTGCGGCAGCGGCGCGGAGGTGTCGCGGCGGACCGGACACAAGCCGAACAGCTTGTGCAGGAAGGCGAGCCTGGAGTGTCCCTCGAGGAAATCGTCCAGACCGTAACGGTACAGGGTGGCAACAATCTTCAGCGAACGCGATATCGACATAAATCCGTCAGGTCTGGGAATTCTGTTTAGGTGTGAGCGCGGCTTCCAGCCGCTCCAGCCGCTTGTCCAGCCGGCCGGCGTCGTCGCGCAGATGATCCACTTCGGACACGAAGCGCTGCACCAGATGGCGGCTGGCCAGCAGCGGCGCTTCCTCGCGCAGGTGCTCGATCCAGCCCTCGGCCAGGCGGAAGGCCAGCTGGCCCTTGAAGCCGAACAGGCCGCGCGCCAGGTTTTCCATCCGTTGCGCGGCCACGTCGCCGAACACACGCGACAAATCCTCGCTGGCGTGCCAGTGCAGCTGGCCGACGATGCGCCCCACCGCCGACGCCAGCTCGGCGTCGCCCTCCAGCGCGATGTCCGACAACTGCGGCGCCTGGCCGGACAGATGCGACAGCACCGCGCCGTGGCGCAGCTTCAGCCTGGCCTCGGGCTCGCCGCCGCAGGCGGCCAGCCAGCCTTCGTCGGTGATCACGCCGGCCACGTGCAGCGGCGGCAGCGCGATCGCCACCCGGCGGCCGGCATGCGCGGCCAGCTCGGCGCGCCTCGCCGGGTGCTGGTTCAGGAGGTGGTTGAAGGCTGCGATCTGGATGGCCATGAAGCGCTCTCCCGCGAGATCAGAACTTGACGCCCTTGTGCAGCGCAACAACGCCGCCGGTGAGGTTATGGTAGTCCACCTTGCCGAAGCCCGCGTCCAGCATCATCTGCTTCAGCGTCTCCTGGTCCGGGTGCATGCGGATGGATTCGGCCAGGTACTGGTAGCTGTCGGCATCGTTCGCCACCAGCTTGCCCATGATGGGCAGCGCCTTGAAGGAATAGAAGTCGTAGAACGGCGACAGCGGCTTCCACACCTTGGAGAACTCCAGCACGAACAGCTTGCCGCCCGGCTTCAGCACCCGGCACATTTCCTTCAGCGCCGCGTCCTTGTGGGTCATGTTGCGCAGGCCGAAGGCCACCGAAACCGCGTCGAAATAGTTATCCGGGAACGGCAGCTTCTCCGCGTCGGCCAGCGACACCGGCAGGATCACGCCCTCGTCCAGCAGGCGGTCGCGGCCCACGGTCAGCATCGAGCTGTTGATGTCGGTCAGCCATACCTCGCCGGTCTTGCCGACGCGCTTGGCCCAGCCGCGCGACAGGTCGCCGGTGCCGCCGGCGATGTCCAGCACCTTGTCGCCGGCGCGCACGCCGGAGGTGGTCAGCGTGAAGTGCTTCCACACCCGGTGCAGGCCGCCGGACATCAGGTCGTTCATCACGTCGTACTTGCCGGCCACCGAGTGGAAGACTTCGGCCACCTTGCCGGCCTTGTCGCTCTCCGCCACGGTCTTGAAGCCGAAATGCGTGGTCTTATCCATGTTCACTCCCTGCTCGCGCCGGCGGCGGCGAGCTTGTCCAGGTATTGCTGCCAATACTGGCCGCGCTTGGCGCCCAGCTCGTATAGATAGGTCCAGCTGTAGAGGCCGCTGTCGTGGCCGTCGTCAAAGGTGATCTTCAGCGCGTAATGGCCCACCGGCTCCAGCGCCGTGATGCCCACATGCATCTTGCCGGTCTGCAGCTTTTCCTGGCCGGCGCCGTGGCCGCGCACTTCCGCCGACGGCGAATGCACGCGCAGGTATTCGCACGGCAGCTCGAAGCGGGCGCCGTCGTCGAAGGCGATTTCCAATATCTTCGACACCTGGTGCAGCTGGATTTCCACCGGCTGGGCGGAAGGCAAAGGCTGTCCTGACATGACCATCTCTCTCCTGAAACTCAATAACCGTCAGTTCATCCCACAATGACTGCAGGGAACTGCACAACAGTTCCAATTACAATCAGAAGTATCGCCAGTCGTTGCTTGCGCAGCATTCGTCGGTTACTTCTCTTGAGCTCGTTTAACAATGATTCATTCATAAGCCCACCAGGCGCATAACCACTTGGACTACCTCGCCACAGCAGCACGGTTCCGGCACCCACCAAACACATGCCCAAGATCGTCATCAACTTAAGCAGAATTTGGCAGGTCATGGGTGTTAGCCCTTACGTTCCAGCAGCATGGCGTCGCCGTAACTGAAGAAACGGTATTCCTTCTCCACCGCGTGGCGGTAGGCCTGGAAAATCTGGTCATAGCCGGCGAAGGCCGACACCAGCATCAACAGCGTCGATTTCGGCAGATGGAAATTGGTCAGCAGGCGGTCCACCACGCGAAAACGGTAGCCTGGCGTGATGAAGATGTCGGTCTCGCCGCGGCCGGCGGCCAACTCGCCGCCGCGGGCGGCCGACTCCAGCGCGCGCACGCTGGTGGTGCCGATGGCCACCACCCGGCCGCCGCGGGCGCGGGCGGCCGCGACGGCATCCACCGTGGCCTGCGGAATGTCGTAAATCTCGCTGTGCATCTTGTGCTCGGCCACGTTGTCCACCTTCACCGGCTGGAAGGTGCCGGCGCCGACGTGCAGCGTGACGAAGGCGGTTTCCACGCCCAGCGTCTTCAGCCTGGCCAACATCTCGTCGGTGAAATGCAGGCCGGCGGTCGGCGCCGCCACCGCGCCCTGCTCGCGGGCGTAGACGGTCTGGTAGCGCTCGTCGTCGTCGTGCTCGGCGCTGCGCTCGATATAAGGCGGCAGCGGCAGCTTGCCGGACGCGTCCAGGATGTCGTAGACGTTTTCCTCGGCCAGGAAGCGCAGTTTGAACAGCGCGTCGTGGCGCTCCACCATCTCCGCCTCCCAGCGGCCGGCGAAGATCAGGCGGCTGCCGGGCTTCGGCGATTTGGAGGCGCGGACGTGGGCCAGCGCGGTGTGGTCGTCCAGCACGCGTTCGATCAAGGCCTCGACCTTGCCGCCGCTGGCTTTTTCGCCGAACAGGCGGGCGCGGATAACGCGGGTGTCGTTGAACACCAGCAAGTCGCCGGCTTGCAGCCGGGACGGCAGATCGGCGAAACTCAGGTCGGACAGCGTCATGCCGTCCACGTGCAACAGGCGGCTGGCGCCGCGCTCCGCCGGCGGGTGCTGAGCGATCAGCGCCTCGGGCAGGTGGTAGTCGAAATCGGAAAGCTGCATTGCGGAAACTATCATTCGGAATCCGCGAATTATACCCGCGCCCACTCGCCGGGCACAGTGCCGCGCGTCGACAACCCTTGCTTTCTCCGACTTTTCGCCACATTATGCTTTTGACATTAACGTGCCCTGCGCGCCGAAAAAACGTCGAAAAATCTAGGGCCTTCACTCTAAACCGCGCGAAGCGATGCGCGCCGCGGCGTACCAAACAACCGTTTTAAATCCCGCAAACGCTGGACATCTTGCGGCGAATTGCGGCAAACTCGCGGCCAAGATGAAAAACAGGAGCCTGGCCTTGAGCCAATCCATCCTCGTGCTGCACGGCCCCAACCTCAACCTGCTTGGCGTTCGGGAACCACAACACTACGGCCGGGACACCCTTGACGACATCAATCGGCGCCTGACTCAGCAGGCCAAAGCGGCCGGCTTTTCGCTGTCCGCGCTGCAGAGCAACGCCGAACACATACTGATAGAACGCATACACCAATGCCTGGATGACGGCACCGCCTTCATCCTGATCAATCCGGCGGCGTTCACCCACACCAGCGTCGCGCTGCGCGACGCGCTGGCCGCGGTGAAGGTGCCGTTCATTGAAGTACATCTATCCAACGTCCACGCCCGCGAACCGTTCCGCCAGCATTCGTATTTCTCCGATCTGGCGCTCGGCGTGATCTGCGGTCTGGGCGCCCATGGCTACGAACTGGCGCTTGCGCACGCGGTGCGACACCTGTCCGCGCAAGCCTGACCATCGTTACAGAATATCCAATCGAAGGATCGACAATGGACCTGCGTAAACTGAAAAAACTGATCGACCTGGTCGAAGAGTCCGGCATCGCCGAACTGGAAGTGACCGAAGGCGAGGAAAAAGTCCGCATCACCCGCGTATCCTCGGCCTCCCAACAAGCTTTCGTCCAGCCGATGGCCCAGATGTATGCCGCCGCCCCGGCCGGCGTTCCCGCCGCCGCTCCGGCAGCCGCCGCGCCGGTTGCCGCCCCGGCCTCCGACACCCAGAACGCGATGAAGTCGCCGATGGTCGGCACCTTCTACCGCTCCCCGAGCCCGGGCGCCAAGTCCTTCATCGAAGTGGGCCAGAGCGTCAACGCCGGCGACACGCTGTGCATCATCGAAGCGATGAAGCTGATGAACGAGATCGAAGCCGACCGCTCCGGCGTGATCAAGGCCATCCTGGTGGAAGACGGCCAGCCGGTGGAATACGGCGAACCGCTGTTCGTCATCGAGTAAGCGCTCGGACGACATCGCGAGATTCAGGGCACGGCCAAGGTCTGTGCCCTTGTCGTTTGACGTGACAGCATGGGCCCCGGAGCGGCCAAGCGCCCGAACCGGATCAGCCCGCGGAGAGATTCCATGTTCGAAAAAATTCTGATCGCCAACCGTGGTGAAATCGCGCTGCGCATCCAGCGCGCCTGCCGTGAAATGGGCATCAAGACCGTGGTCGTGCACTCCGAGGCCGACCGCGAAGCCAAATACGTGAAGCTGGCCGACGAATCGGTCTGCATCGGCCCGGCCCCGTCGGCCAAGAGCTACCTCAACGTGCCGGCGCTGATCGCCGCCGCCGAGGTGACCGACGCCCAGGCCATCCATCCCGGCTACGGCTTCCTGTCGGAAAACGCCGACTTCGCCGAACGCGTCGAGCAGTCCGGTTTCGTCTTCATCGGCCCGCGCCCGGACACCATTCGCACGATGGGCGACAAGGTGTCGGCCAAGCATGCGATGATCGAGGCCGGCGTGCCCTGCGTGCCCGGCTCCGACGGCGCGCTGCCGGACGACCCGGCCGAAATCGCCAAAATCGCCAAGAAGATCGGCTACCCGGTCATCATCAAGGCCTCCGGCGGCGGCGGCGGACGCGGCATGCGCGTGGTCCACTCCGAAGGCGCGCTGATCAGCTCGGTGCAGATGACCCGCACCGAGGCTGGCGCGGCGTTCGGCAATCCGACCGTCTACATGGAGAAATTCCTGGAGCTGCCGCGCCACATCGAGATCCAGGTGCTGGCCGACGAATACGGCAACGCCATCTATCTGGGCGAGCGCGACTGCTCGATGCAGCGTCGCCACCAGAAGATCATCGAGGAAGCGCCGGCGCCGGGCATCACTGACAAGCAGCGCCAAAAGATCGGCGAAGCCTGCGCCGAAGCCTGCCGCCGCATTGGCTACCGCGGGGCCGGCACCTTCGAGTTCCTGTACGAGAACGGCGAGTTCTACTTCATCGAAATGAACACCCGCGTGCAGGTGGAGCATCCGGTGACGGAAATGATCACCGGCGTGGACATCGTGCAGGAGCAGATCCGCATCGCCGCCGGCGAGAAACTGCGCTATAAGCAAAAAGACATCGTGTTCGCCGGCCACGCGATGGAATGCCGGATCAATGCCGAGGACCCGTTCACCTTCGTGCCGTCCCCGGGCAAGATCGAGAGCTACCACCCGGCCGGCGGCCCCGGCATCCGCATCGACTCGCACATCTACCAGGGCTACACCGTGCCCTCGCATTACGATTCGATGGTGGGCAAGCTGATCGCTTACGGCGACACCCGCGACCAGGCGATGGCGCGGATGCGCGTGGCGCTGTCGGAAATGGCGATCTCCGGCATCAAGACCAATATTCCGCTGCACCAGGAGCTGTTCCTGGATGCGGCCTTCCAGCGCGGCGGCACCAGCATCCATTATCTGGAGCACCGCCTGCAGCAGAAAAAAGGGGAAGCCTGATGGCATGGTTGCAAGCCACCATTGATTCCGACTCCGCCGTCGCCGAACGGCTGGCCGACGCGCTGATGGATGCCGGCGCGCTGTCCACCGCCATTGAAGACGCCTGGGCCGGCACCGACAAGGAACAGCCGATCTTCGGCGAGCCGGGCGAGCCGGTGGACCAGCTGTGGAGCCAGAGCCGCATCATCACCCTGTTCGACGAGAACGCCGAAGTGGCGCTGCTGATCGCCGCCGCCGCCAACGCCTGCCAGCTGGCCATGCCGGCCTACAGCGTCGAGCGCGTGGAGGAGCAGGACTGGGTGCGCCTGACGCAGTCTCAGTTCGAGCCGATCCGCATCTCCGACCGGCTGTGGATCACCCCCACCTGGCACGAGGCGCCGGCCCCCAACGCGGTCAACCTGCAGCTGGATCCGGGCCTGGCCTTCGGCACCGGCAGCCACCCCACCACCCGGCTGTGCCTGCAATGGCTGGACAAGCAGCTGCAGGGCAACGAAAGCGTGCTCGACTACGGCTGCGGCTCCGGCATTCTGGCCATCGCCGCGCTGAAGCTGGGCGCGGCCTCGGCCGTGGGCATCGACATCGACCAGCAGGCGGTGCGCGCCAGCAAGGACAACGCCGAGCAAAACGGCGTGGCGGCCGATTTCTTCCTGCCGGACGCCAATCCGCAAGCCCAGTACGACGTGGTGCTGGCCAATATTCTGGCCAATCCGCTGCGCATGCTGGGCGACCTGCTGGCAAGCCACGTGAAAACCGGTGGTAGAATCGTGCTTTCCGGCATCCTCGCCGAACAAGCCGAAGAACTGTCCGCCATCTACAGCCAATGGTTCGAGATGGACCCGCCGGTGTTCGACGAAGGATGGACTAGACTGACAGGAACCCGACGCGCCGCCGTATGACATACACGACACAGTGCCCCAACTGCCAGACCCGTTTCAAGGTCAATGACAGCCAGTTAGCAGCCGCCAATGGACTGGTGCGCTGCGGGCGCTGTTCCCATGTATTCAAGGCGCCGGACCATTTCGTCATCACCCGCCCCGAGCCGGCCCCCGCCCCGGCGGCGGCTCCGGCGCGCGACCCGATGGACGACTTCGAGCTGGAAGTGCCGGATTTCGATCCCCAGGCCCAGCAGGGCGACGTCCAGATCCTGCCGGACCCGGTCGCCGCCCAACAGCCGCGCGCGGCGTCCGCCCCCGCCCAGGCCGAAGCGCCGTCCCCAAGGCAGGAAGACGTGGAAGCGTTTCAGCGCGCGCTGACCGAGGCGATGCAGAACCGCAATGTCTCCACGCCGATCGGCAACCCCTTCGACGATCCCGAGCCGCCGTCCGCCCCGGCCCAGCCCGAGGTGTTCGGCAGCCGCCGACGCGCCGACGCGGCGCATGCCGAGGAAACGCCGCCGGCGCGCGTCGAACTCGATGAGCCGCTGTTCACCGACGCCGACGCGGTGGAGGAGGAAGCGGCGCGCACCCACAAGCCGGCGGGCCCCTGGCTCAACGGCCTGTTGGCCGCGCTGGCGGTGATCGGCGCGCTGTTCCTCGCTGCGCAGCTGGTCTACATCAACCGCACCCGCATCGCGGCCGAAGTGCCGGAATCCCGGTCGACGCTGGAGCATCTGTGCCGCGCGCTGGACTGCGAAGTGCCGTGGCCGACCGACATCGCGCTGATCCGCACCGAGTGGTCGGAGCTGGCCTTTGTCCCCGACTATCCCAACCTGATCCAGCTGTCGGCGACGCTGAAGAACCATGCGCAGTATCCGCAGGCGTATCCGATGCTGGAAGTGACGCTGAAGGACAGCGACGACCAGGTGCTGATCCGCAAGGTTTTCGCGCCCAAGGAATATTTGAAGCCGGACGACCTGAAGCTGAACCGCTTCAATGCCAACAGCGAGGTCAAGGTCACCATGCGGCTGGACGCCGGCAAGGTGCATGCGATGGGTTACAGCCTGTACTGGTTCTACCCCTGAGAACGGACGGCGCGTCCGCGCCGCCCGGAATCCCCGCCCTACTCCTCAATCTTGAAATCGAATTCCTGGCTCAGGGTCGCGCTCGGGGCGCAGCGGTATTCGCGCAAGGCCTTGGCGATCTCCACGCGGAAGCCGCTGCGGTATTGCGGCGGAATCGCCGCGCTGAACGTCGCGCTTCTGATGCCGGATACCGAGCCGTCGGCGCCGGTCTTGAACGTCACCTTGACCAAGCCTGCCACTTCATCCCTCATCGCCGCCACCGGATAGTCGGGCTTTTGCTGCTTGGCGCATCCCGCCGCCGCCGCAGTCATCGTCGCGCCCAGAACCAGCAAACCGGCCACCACCATCTTTGTTTGCATGACCTACTCCTTCCCGATACACGGTGCGCGTGCCTACGCGCGCCGGCTTCCGTTATAGGAAAAGAGATGATTGTCCGCACACAAACATTTTCATTAAAAATCAATCGCTTGGCATGAAAATTCCGCTTCAACCGCGGAAGAATTCCGCCAGGTATTCGACGAACACCCTCACCTTGCCCGGCACATGGCGGCGCACCGGATACACCACCGACAAATCCAGGCAATGCCAATGGTAGCCGGGCAGCACCGGCACCAGCCTGCCGTCGGCCAGCTCCTCGTCCAGCAGGAAGCGCGGCTGCAGCACGATGCCCATGCCGTGCACGGCGGCATCGGTCAGCACGTCGCCGTTGTTGGCCTTGAGTCCGCCCTTCACCTTCACTCTGCCCTGGCTGCCGTCCGGCGCCTGATAGTCCCAGACATTGGGCTGGGACGTCAGCGCGTACAACAGGCACTGGTGGTCGACCAGCTCTGCCGGACTGCCGGGCGTGCCGTGGCGCGCCAGGTAGTCCGGCGAGGCGGCCAACAGATCCTCGATCTGCGCCAGCTTGCGCGCCACCAAAGAGGAGTCGCTGAGGTTGGACACCCGCAGCGCCAGGTCGAAGCCTTCCTCCACCAGGTCCACGCGACGGTCGTTCAGGCTCAGCTCCACCTCGATCTGCGGATGGCGCTGGTGGAAGCCGCCGATGATGCCCCCCAGGTAGCGCATGCCGAAGGATACCGGCGCCGACACCCTCAGCCTGCCCACCGGCTCGCTGGCGCCATGGGACAGCAGGGCGTCCAGCTCGTCCAGTTCGCCCAGCAGGCTGCCCGCCTGGGCCAGATAGGTTTCGCCGGCCTCGGTCAGCGACAGCTTGCGCGTGGTGCGATGCATCAGCCGCACGCCCAGCCGGTTCTCCAGCGCCGCCACCAGCTTGGTCACCATCGCCCGCGACAGCTCCAGCCTTTCCGCCGCCGCGACGAAACTGCCCAGCTCAGCCACGCAGACGAAGGCGCGTATCTCGGAGAATCTATCCATATAATTTCTTATAGAGAAATAATAATTTTCAAATTGTAGTATTTATTGAATATAAAGCCGATGGTCAAATAGCGCCATACCAATCTGAACCGGAGCACCCACCATGAACCGACTGCAAAACCCCTACCTGGCCGCCCTGACCCTGCGCGTGGCGCTGGGCCTGATGTACCTGTCCCACGGCGCGCTGAAGCTGTTCGTCTTCACCCCGGCCGGCACCGCCGAGTATTTCGCCAGCCTGGGCTTGCCCGGCTTCGTCGGCTATTTCGCCATCTTGATCGAGATCGGCGGCGGCCTGCTGCTGCTGGCCGGCATCCAGGCCCGTTGGGTGGCGCTGCTGCTGATTCCGCAATTGCTGGGCGCCATCGTCCTGGTCCACGGCGCCAAGGGCTGGATGTTCACCAACGAGGGCGGCGGCTGGGAATACCCCGCCTTCCTGATCGCCAGCTCGCTCGCGCTGTTCCTGCTGGGCCAGCCGGAACGGCAGCGCCAAGCCTGACCCAGTCCGGTCCCCGATCTTCAGCCCCGCCTCCGCGGGGCTTTTCCGCTTTTTAGAGTTGCATTACAAAAATGCAACAGCGCCCGTCTTTCCTACCATTTCCCCAAGTCCGCAATATTCAAGCGCTATCTCGCGCCCGGCCGCCAATATGCTGCGACGCAGCAAACAATCAAGACAATTCCGACTTGCACATTTTCTTGATTGCCATCAAGCTGCTGCGTGATTTGAATGTAGTTAAACTACAAAAATTGGCAAGATACGCACAAGCCCAGCCGCCGGCCCGACATGGCGGCTGCCTGTATATAATTGTCAAAATCCCGTCAGGACAAGCCAGCACAACAAAGCATGCCGCGGCGCAGTCATCGCCCGGCCCCATCCAACGGCTTGATTGACGCTCGTAATAAAACGACTGGAATTATCCACGAATTGAGGAGTTTCTCATGGGCACCACCGCACCAAGACTAGATGTTCTGGCCCCCCTTTCCGGGTGGCTGGTCCCCTTGGACAGCGTTCCGGACCCCGTGTTCGCCGGCAAGATGGTCGGCGACGGCATCTCGCTCGATCCCACCTCGGGCAGTCTGCTGGCTCCGGTCAGCGGCGTGGTCAGCAATCTGCACTCCTCCCACCACGCGCTGACCATCACCACCGCGGAAGGCGTGGAAGTGATGGTGCACATCGGCATCGACACCGTGATGCTGAAAGGCGAAGGCTTTTTCCCGCTGGTCGAACAAGGCCAGCAAGTTGCCGTCGGCCAGCCGGTCATCGACTTCGACCTTGACCTGGTCGGCCGCAAGGCCGCCAGCCTGCTGACCCAGATCATCGTCACCAACGGCGAGTCCGTGGCCAGGATGAGCCTGGCAGACGGCATGGTTGACGCCGGCAAGAGCGTGGTGCTGTCGCTGCAGCTGGCCAACGGCAAGGCGGTGCTGCCTGTCGAAGCCGCCGAACCCCAACTCTCCGCCGACATCGCCATCGGCAACCCCGCCGGCCTGCACGCCCGTCCGGCGGCGGTATTCGCCAGCAAGGCCAAGACCTTCGCCTCGGACATCCAGCTGATCCTGGGCGACAAGGAAGCCAACGCCAAATCCGTGGTCGCCGTCATGGGTCTGGCCACCAAGCTGGGCGACCTGGTGCGCGTGCGCGCCGCCGGCGCCGACGCCGCGGCCGCCATCGCGGAACTGACCCAACTGTTGAACGACCGCTGCGGCGAGAAAGCCGACGAGGCGCCGGTCGCCCCGGCCGCCGCGCCGGTCTTCGCCCAGCAGCAGGACAGCGACAGCCAGCTGGCCGGCGTCGGCGCTTCGCCCGGCATCGCCATCGGCCGCATCGTTCATCACCGCCTGCAGGAATTCGACGTGCCCGAGCACGGCAAGGGCGCCAATGTGGAACAACAGGCGTTCTCCCGCGCCGCCGAAGAAGCCGCCGCCCAGCTGGATCTGGTCAAGGCCCAGCTGACCGACCCGGCCAAGCAGGCCATCCTGTCCAT
>NZ_JBUPWA010000001.1:3868875-3916634 GCF_055181315.1 Chromobacterium sp. Ag138 | reverse complement strand
GCGCGCCACCAAAGAGGAGTCGCTGAGGTTGGACACCCGCAGCGCCAGGTCGAAGCCTTCCTCCACCAGGTCCACGCGACGGTCGTTCAGGCTCAGCTCCACCTCGATCTGCGGATGGCGCTGGTGGAAGCCGCCGATGATGCCCCCCAGGTAGCGCATGCCGAAGGATACCGGCGCCGACACCCTCAGCCTGCCCACCGGCTCGCTGGCGCCATGGGACAGCAGGGCGTCCAGCTCGTCCAGTTCGCCCAGCAGGCTGCCCGCCTGGGCCAGATAGGTTTCGCCGGCCTCGGTCAGCGACAGCTTGCGCGTGGTGCGATGCATCAGCCGCACGCCCAGCCGGTTCTCCAGCGCCGCCACCAGCTTGGTCACCATCGCCCGCGACAGCTCCAGCCTTTCCGCCGCCGCGACGAAACTGCCCAGCTCAGCCACGCAGACGAAGGCGCGTATCTCGGAGAATCTATCCATATAATTTCTTATAGAGAAATAATAATTTTCAAATTGTAGTATTTATTGAATATAAAGCCGATGGTCAAATAGCGCCATACCAATCTGAACCGGAGCACCCACCATGAACCGACTGCAAAACCCCTACCTGGCCGCCCTGACCCTGCGCGTGGCGCTGGGCCTGATGTACCTGTCCCACGGCGCGCTGAAGCTGTTCGTCTTCACCCCGGCCGGCACCGCCGAGTATTTCGCCAGCCTGGGCTTGCCCGGCTTCGTCGGCTATTTCGCCATCTTGATCGAGATCGGCGGCGGCCTGCTGCTGCTGGCCGGCATCCAGGCCCGTTGGGTGGCGCTGCTGCTGATTCCGCAATTGCTGGGCGCCATCGTCCTGGTCCACGGCGCCAAGGGCTGGATGTTCACCAACGAGGGCGGCGGCTGGGAATACCCCGCCTTCCTGATCGCCAGCTCGCTCGCGCTGTTCCTGCTGGGCCAGCCGGAACGGCAGCGCCAAGCCTGACCCAGTCCGGTCCCCGATCTTCAGCCCCGCCTCCGCGGGGCTTTTCCGCTTTTTAGAGTTGCATTACAAAAATGCAACAGCGCCCGTCTTTCCTACCATTTCCCCAAGTCCGCAATATTCAAGCGCTATCTCGCGCCCGGCCGCCAATATGCTGCGACGCAGCAAACAATCAAGACAATTCCGACTTGCACATTTTCTTGATTGCCATCAAGCTGCTGCGTGATTTGAATGTAGTTAAACTACAAAAATTGGCAAGATACGCACAAGCCCAGCCGCCGGCCCGACATGGCGGCTGCCTGTATATAATTGTCAAAATCCCGTCAGGACAAGCCAGCACAACAAAGCATGCCGCGGCGCAGTCATCGCCCGGCCCCATCCAACGGCTTGATTGACGCTCGTAATAAAACGACTGGAATTATCCACGAATTGAGGAGTTTCTCATGGGCACCACCGCACCAAGACTAGATGTTCTGGCCCCCCTTTCCGGGTGGCTGGTCCCCTTGGACAGCGTTCCGGACCCCGTGTTCGCCGGCAAGATGGTCGGCGACGGCATCTCGCTCGATCCCACCTCGGGCAGTCTGCTGGCTCCGGTCAGCGGCGTGGTCAGCAATCTGCACTCCTCCCACCACGCGCTGACCATCACCACCGCGGAAGGCGTGGAAGTGATGGTGCACATCGGCATCGACACCGTGATGCTGAAAGGCGAAGGCTTTTTCCCGCTGGTCGAACAAGGCCAGCAAGTTGCCGTCGGCCAGCCGGTCATCGACTTCGACCTTGACCTGGTCGGCCGCAAGGCCGCCAGCCTGCTGACCCAGATCATCGTCACCAACGGCGAGTCCGTGGCCAGGATGAGCCTGGCAGACGGCATGGTTGACGCCGGCAAGAGCGTGGTGCTGTCGCTGCAGCTGGCCAACGGCAAGGCGGTGCTGCCTGTCGAAGCCGCCGAACCCCAACTCTCCGCCGACATCGCCATCGGCAACCCCGCCGGCCTGCACGCCCGTCCGGCGGCGGTATTCGCCAGCAAGGCCAAGACCTTCGCCTCGGACATCCAGCTGATCCTGGGCGACAAGGAAGCCAACGCCAAATCCGTGGTCGCCGTCATGGGTCTGGCCACCAAGCTGGGCGACCTGGTGCGCGTGCGCGCCGCCGGCGCCGACGCCGCGGCCGCCATCGCGGAACTGACCCAACTGTTGAACGACCGCTGCGGCGAGAAAGCCGACGAGGCGCCGGTCGCCCCGGCCGCCGCGCCGGTCTTCGCCCAGCAGCAGGACAGCGACAGCCAGCTGGCCGGCGTCGGCGCTTCGCCCGGCATCGCCATCGGCCGCATCGTTCATCACCGCCTGCAGGAATTCGACGTGCCCGAGCACGGCAAGGGCGCCAATGTGGAACAACAGGCGTTCTCCAGCGCCGCCGAAGAAGCCGCCGCCCAGCTGGATCTGGTCAAGGCCCAGCTGACCGACCCGGCCAAGCAGGCCATCCTGTCCATGCACCAGGAACTGCTGCAAGACCCAGACCTGCTGGCGCAGACCTATACCGGCCTCGCCGACGGCAAGTCCGCCGCCTGGTCCTGGCGCGCCGCCTTCAGCGCCTACTCCGCCCGCCTGGAAGCGCAGGACAATCCGCTGCTGCGCGAACGCGCCAACGACATCCGCGACGTGGGCCGCCGCGTGCTGGCACTGCTGGCCGGCGTCAAGCAGGCCGCGCTGGAGCTGCCGGCCGGCTCCATCCTGATCGCCGAAGACCTGGCCCCGTCCGACACCGCCGCGCTGGATCCGTCCAAGGTGATGGGCTTCTGTACCCGCACCGGCGGCGCCACCAGCCACGTGGCCATCCTGGCGCGCTCGCTGGGCATCCCGGCGATCTGCGGCATCTCCCAGGCCGCGCTGAAGCTGCCGAAAGGCCTGCAGGTGATCCTGAACGGCAACGAGGGCACGCTGGCCATCGCGCCGACCGCGGACGACATCGCCGCCGCCGAGCGCGACATCGCCCGCCTGGCCGAGCGCCGCGCCGCCGAAGCCGAAAGCTCGATGCGCCCGGCCGCGACCCGCGACGGCGCCCGCATCGACGTGGTGGCCAACATCCGCAACGCCGCCGACGCGCGCGAAGCGGTGGCCAAGGGCGCCGAGGGCGTGGGCCTGTTGCGCTCGGAATTCCTGTTCGACAACCGCGACACCGCGCCCACCGAAGCCGAGCAAGCCGCCGAGTACTGCGCGGTGGCCGAGGCGCTGGGCAAGGAGCGCCCGCTGGTGGTGCGCACGTTGGACGTGGGCGGCGACAAGCCGCTGTCCTACCTGCCGCTGCCGAAGGAAGACAACCCCTTCCTCGGCCTGCGCGGCATCCGCGTCAGCCTGGAACGCCCCGACCTCTTGCGCACCCAGCTGCGCGCCATTTTGCAAGCGGCCCCGTTGACCCAGCTGCACATCATGTTCCCGATGGTGGCCTCGCTGGAAGAGCTGCGCGCCGCCAAGGCGGTGCTAACCGAAGAGCAAGCCGCGCTGGGCGTGTCCGGCGTCAAGGTGGGCATCATGGTGGAGGTGCCGTCGGCCGCGGTGCTGGCCGCGCGCTTCGCGCCGGAAGTGGACTTCTTCTCCATCGGCACCAACGACCTGACCCAATACGTGCTGGCGATGGACCGCGGCCACCCGCAGCTGGCCAAGCAGGCCGACGCGCTGCACCCGGGCGTGCTGGCGATGATCGCGCTGACCTGCGAAGGCGCCCGCGCCCACGGCAAGTGGGTGGGCGTCTGCGGCGGCCTGGCATCCGACGAGCGCGCCGCGCCGCTGTTGGTGGGCATGGGCGTGACCGAGTTGTCGGTCAGCACCCCGGCCGTCGCCTCGGTGAAGGCCACGCTGGCGCGCTGGAGCATGGACGAGTGCCGCGAGCTGGCGCGCGATGTGCTGGCGCTGTCCACCGTCACCGATGTCCGCCACCACCTGAATCAACTCGCTCGTTAAAAGAATAAGCCTCGGCGCGGGCGCGGCCTGCGGCGCCGGGCGGGGAGACCGCCGGGGAAACCCGGTGCCGTCCGGCGCCGATCAAGCGGCTTGGCGCGCGAAGAGGCTTTATAGAGGGGACGGCGTCACAGCCGCTCGACATTCCATAAGCATGTCAAAGCAGGATAATAATCATGTTTAGTCAATCATTCGCTTTTCTGCAGAAGATCGGCAAGGCGCTGATGCTGCCGGTGGCGGTGCTGCCGGTGGCCGGCTTGCTGCTCGGCATCGGCGCGACCGACTTCCACACCCAGAACACCGTCTTCCTGGCGATCCTGTCGCTGATGAAGAACTCCGGCGACGTGATTTTCGGCAACTTGCCGCTGATCTTCGCCGTCGGCGTGGCCCTCGGCTTCACTGAGAACGACGGCGTCGCCGCCATCGCCGCGGTGATCGGCCACCTGGTCACCACCGTCACCCTGGGCGTGATGGCTACGCTGATGGGCGTGAAAACCGCCATGATCATGGGCTTGCCGTCTATTCAGACCGGCGTGTTCGGCGGCATTCTCGCCGGCGGCCTGGCGGCCTATATGTTCAACCGCTTCTACCGGATCAAGCTGCCCGAATACCTGGGCTTCTTCGCCGGCAAGCGTTTCGTGCCCATCATCACCGCCATCGGCGCCATCGGCCTGGGCGTGGTGCTGTCCTTCGTGTGGCCCCCGATCGGCAATGGCATCAAGTCCTTCTCGCAATGGGCGGCTGTCAGCGATCCGCGCACCGCGGCCACCGTGTACGGCTTCGTCGAGCGGATGCTGATTCCGTTCGGCCTGCACCACATCTGGAACGTGCCGTTCTTCTTTGAAATCGGCGCCTTCCCGGACGCGTCCGGCAAGATCATCCACGGCGACATCAACCGCTTCTTCGCCGGCGACCCGACTGCCGGCATCCTGTCCGGCGCCTTCCTGTTCAAGATGTTCGGCCTGCCGGCCGCGGCCATCGCCATCTGGCACTCGGCCAAGCCGGAAAACCGCGTCAAGGTGGGCGGCATCATGATCTCCGCCGCGCTGACCTCTTTCCTGACCGGCATCACCGAACCGATCGAATTCTCCTTCCTGTTCGTGGCGCCGGTGCTGTATCTGATCCACGCCGTGTTGGCCGCCTCCACCCAGTTCGTGGCCAATACGCTGGACATGCACATGGGCTTCACCTTCTCGCAGGGCGGCATCGACTTCCTGATGTTCAACCTGATCGGCGACAAGGCCAAGCACGCCGGCTACGTGTTCATCCTGGGACCGATCTACGCGGTAATCTACTACTCGGTGTTCCGCTTCGTGATCGCCAAGTTCAACCTGAAGACGCCGGGCCGCGAAGATGAAAGCGCGGAAAGCATCGGCGCCGTCAGCGAAGACCAGCGCGCCCGCGAACTGGTGCTGGCCTTCGGCGGCCGCTCCAATATCCGCAGCCTGGACGCCTGCATCACCCGCCTGCGCATCGCGGTGCAGGACACCGCCAAGGTGGACCAGCCCAAGCTCAAAGCGATGGGCGCGTCCGGCGTGGTGGTGGTGGGCAGCGGCATCCAGGCCATCTTCGGGCCGCAGTCCGAGAACCTGAAGACCGATATGGAGATCTACCTGCGCGGCGCCGGGAGCGACGCCGAACTGTCGTCGGCCCCGGTTGCCGCCCCGGCTCCGGCCGCCGCGCCCGCAGCCTCTTCGGCAGCCGCCGCCAAGGCCGACGTCGCCGCGCTGAAACAGGCGCTGGGCGGCCCGGCCAACCTCGGCAAGGTGGAGGCCATCGCCCACACC
Organism: Chromobacterium sp. Ag138; assembly: GCF_055181315.1. Taxonomy (NCBI): domain Bacteria; kingdom Pseudomonadati; phylum Pseudomonadota; class Betaproteobacteria; order Neisseriales; family Chromobacteriaceae; genus Chromobacterium; species Chromobacterium sp. Ag138. Next base: position 3,910,932 of record NZ_JBUPWA010000001.1, on the reverse strand, counting down.
CGCCTGCGCGTGGAGCTTAAGGACGCAGCCCGCTTCAACGAGGCCGCAGCCCGCGCCGCCGGCGTCTCCGCCGTCACCCAGGTGGCGCCGGGCGTGCTGCACCTGATCGTCGGCGACCAGGCCACCGCGCTGGCCGCCGCGCTGCAAAGCTGACCGCATCCGGCCACGCCGCAACAAAAACGCCAGCGGATCTCGCTGGCGTTTTTTTATTGCCCCTGCCCTTCAGCGCGCCACTCTCAGGCCGCCCTCGATGCCCTCGCGGCTGAACAGCACCTGCCACAGCTGCAGGTCGCGCGCGCGAAAAGCGCCGGCGCAGGCATTCAGATAATAGGTGAACATCCGGTAGAAGCGGGCTGGGTAGTTGGCCATCAGCAGAGGCCAGGCCTGCTGAAAACGCTGCTGCCAAGCCATCAGCGTCAGGTCGTAATCGGCGCCGAAATTATGCCAGTCCTCCACCACCCAATAGCGCTCGCTGGCCCGGGCGATGTGCGACACCGACGGCAGGCAGCCGTTGGGAAAGATGTATTTCTCTATCCATGGGTCGATGCGCAAATCGGTTGTCTTGGCGCCTATGGTATGCAGCAGGAACAGGCCGTCCGGCGTCAGATTGCGCGCGGCGGTTTCGAAATAGACATCGTAATTGCGCGGCCCGACGTGCTCGAACATGCCCACCGACGCGATGCGGTCCGCCCGGAGCGCCAGGTGGCGGTAATCCTGCAGCAGGATTTCCACATCCAGCCCGGCGCAGCGCTGCAGCGCCAGTTGCCGCTGCTGCTCTGATATGGTGATGCCGGTGACGCGGACGCCGTAATGGCGGGCGGCGTAAGCGGCAAGGCCGCCCCAGCCGCAGCCTATGTCCAGCAGGTGCATGCCGGGTTTGAGCCCAAGCTTGTCGCAGATCAGCCTGAGCTTGGCCTCCTGCGCCTCCTCCAGCGTGGAGGCGTCCTTCCAGTAGCCGCAGGAGTACTGCATGTTCGGATCCAGCATCGCGGCGAACAGGTCGTTGCCCAGATCGTAATGGTGTTCGCCCACCTTGCGGGCCCGCCGCAAGGACTGGTAATTGACCAGCCTGGCCGCCATCAGGTACAGCGTGTCGCGCCAGCGCCGCGGCAGCTTATTCTCCAGGCCGGCGCGCATCACCCGCTGGAAGAACGCGTCCAGCCGCTCGCACTCCCACCAGCCGTCCATATAGCTTTCGCCCAGGCCCAGCGAGCCCTCCCGCAGCACGCGGCGGTAAAACTGCGGATCGCGGACTTGAATGTCGAACGGGCGGCTGCCGTTGACGGCGACGCCGGCGGCGGCCAGCATTTCCTCGATGATGGCGCGCCCCGGCGAGCGGGCGTTTTCGCTCTCGTTTTCCAGACACGATGAATTCATGGCGATCCCCCCGGCATGGCCATTCAGCACAACGAACTCGATCGACGATCAGAAACAGGGACAGACGTTTGCCCAGCTTACCGCGCTCCCGCCCCGCTTGGCCAGCGGGAGGCATTCCAGTCCGCGAACGCGCCGCCGGCTACAGCGTGAACAGCTGGCGCAAGTGCAGCGCCACGCCCGACTCCGCATGGCTGCCGATGCGCCGGGCCTGCGGCAGCATGTCGCTGAGCTGCGGATGCGCGTTGCCCATCACCCGCGGGTGGCCTGCCGTTTGCAGCAGCTCGATGTCGTTCTGGCCGTCGCCGAAAGCGAGGCACGCGTCCGCCGGGATGCCCAGCCGCTCCAGCACCCGCTCCAGCGCATGGCCCTTGGACACGCCGGCCGCCATCACTTCCAGGCAATGCTCCAGCGAGAAGGTGATGTACAGCCGGTCGCCGAAGCGCTGCCGCAGCTTGCGCTCCAGCTCCAGCAGGCGCTCATGCGGCGCGATGTACAGCACTTTGCCCACCCCATCGCCGCTGTGGCGGGCCAGGTCATCCACCCGGTAGGCCAGACCGGAGTCCTTATGCATGTCCAACAAGTCCTGGCAGGGCTCGCTGATCAGCCACTCGTCGTCGCGGTAGAAATTGACGATGGCGCCGGCGGCGAACTCCGGCTGCGAGATGGCGCGCACCAGTTCCGCGTCGATGTCCTGCCGGTAAATCAGCGCGTCGTCCGGATCGTGGACGCGCGCGCCGTTGGAGGTGATCAGATGCGCGCGCACGCCCAGCGCCTGGCGGATGCCTCTGACGTCCAGGTAATGGCGGCCGGTGGCGAGGGCGAAGCGCACGCCGCGTTTTTCCAGACTCTGCAGGGTCGAGGCGGTCAACGGGGTCACGGCGTGATGCTGGTCCAGCAGGGTGCCGTCCAGGTCGGAAGCGATGAAACGATAAGGCATGAAAACTCCAGCGCGGGGCGAGCTTCCGATTATACGCCGTCAAACCAGGGCCTCCGCCGACCGTCCTCAAATTGACAAAGACATATGGCATGGATAACTTGACCTATCGGCACCATCCTTCCGCGAATGCGCGGAAAACCGCAAGGAGAATCCCCCGATGGCCAATCGATACGGCCAATTGTTCCGCACGCCGGGCGTGCCGGCGCTGGCGCTGGCCGGCTGGGTGGCGCGCCTGCCCAGCACCATGGTGGGGGTCGGCATCATCACCATGCTGTCGCTGACCCGGGACAGCTACAGTCTCGCCGGATCGGTGGCCGCCACCTTGATGCTGGCCACCGCGCTGCTGACGCCGCAGGTGTCGCGGCTGGCCGACCGCCATGGCCAGAGCCGGGTGCTGCCGCCGGCCACCGGCATCGGCGCCCTCGCCCTGCTGGCGCTGGTCCTGTGCAGCCGTCTGGACGCGCCGCATTGGACGCTGTACCTGTGCGCGGCGCCGGCGGGCTGCCTGCCCAGCATCCCGGCGATGACACGGGCCCGCTGGGCGAAGCTGCTGGAAGGCCAGACGCTGCTGCCGACGGCCTTCGCGCTGGACAGCGTGCTGAGCGAAATCGCCTTCGTCATGGGCCCGCCGCTGTCGATAGGCCTGTGCATGGCCTGGTTTCCCGAAGCCGGCCCGCTGGCGGCCGCGCTGCTGATCCTGTTCAGCGTCTCCGCGCTGCTGCGCCAGAAAACCACTGAACCGCCGGCCCACCCCGCCGCGCCGGGCAGCGGCCGCTCCGCGCTCTTCCTGCGGCCGGTGCCGGTTCTCGCCCTGCTGATGGGCACGCTGGGCGCCATCGCCGGCATCATTGATGTCGCAGCCGTGGCTTTCGCCAAGGCGCAGGGCTCGCCATCCGCCGCCGGCTGGGTGCTGGCGCTGTACGCGCTGGGCTCCGGCATCGGCGGGTTGGCCTTCGGCGCGCTGAAGCCGGCGCTGCCGCTGGGCAGGCTGTTGCTGTGCTGTTGCGCGGCCACCGCGGCAAGCTCCGCTTTCATCGCGCTGGCGCCGAACGTCTTCTGGCTGGCTGCGGTGATGCTGCTGTCCGGGCTGTCATTCGCGCCGACGCTGATCGTGGCGATGGAAATGGTGGAGAAAGCCGTGCCGCGCGCGCGGCTGACCGAGAGCCTGACCTGGCTGGTCACCGGCATTCTGCTGGGCGTGGCCGGCGGCGCTTCCTTGTGCGGCCTGGCGATCGACGCCTACGGCGCCCGCGCCGGGCTGAGCCTGACGCTGGCGGCGGGCGCCTGCGCGCTGCTGATCGCCGCCGCCCTGCCCCGCGCGCCCTCGCCCAAAAGCGCCGTGGAGGACGCCTGCTGAGGCTGCCGAGCGACATTCCGGCGCCCAATGCAAAAAGCCGAACCCTTGCGGATTCGGCTTTTTCAATCTGGTGGCCAGTCGCGGAATCGAACCACGGACACGCGGATTTTCAATCCGCTGCTCTACCAACTGAGCTAACTGGCCTTGCTGTGGTGGCCAGTCGCGGAATCGAACCACGGACACGCGGATTTTCAATCCGCTGCTCTACCAACTGAGCTAACTGGCCACTTCTTCTGTCAGCGCTGTCACGCCGTCAGAGCCACGCATTTAATCAGAGGACGCCATTCGCGTCAAGGAATAATTGCAAAAAACAGCGGGCCGCAGGCCGTGAAAAACCAGCGGGCCGGCCGCCAGACGCGGCCGGCCCGTCGGATCAAGGGCTTACATCGCGTCCGGCTGCCGCGACGGATGCGCCTCGGCAAACGCTTGCAGATGCTCAAGCGCTTCCGCGACGCGGACGATGTTCGGATACGGCGCCAGATCCACGCCGAAACGACGGGCACTGAACACCTGCGGCAGCAGGCAGACATCGGCCAGCGTCGGCGCATCGCCTGCCGCATAGCGGCTCGGCGACTCGGCCAGCTGTTTTTCCAGCGCGTCGAAACCGGTGCGGATCCAGTGGCGGATCCACTCGGCCTTGCCTTCCTCGTCCTTGCCGTACTCGGTCTGCAAATACTTCCCCACGCGGGTGTTCTGCAAAGGATGGATGTCGGCGGCGATGGCCAGCGCCAGCGAGCGCACCCTCGCCCGCGCCGCCGGATCGGCCGGCAGCAGCCGCGGCGTGTCCGGGTAAGCCTCGTCCAGGTATTCGCAGATGGCCAGCGACTGCGCGATCCTGACGCCGCCGTCGTCCAACAGCGGCACCAGGCCCTGCGGGTTGATCGCCAGGTACTCGGCGCTGCGCTGTTCGCCCTTCAGCAGATTGACCGGCCGATAGCGGTAATCCAGCCCCTTCAGGTTCAGCGCGATGCGCACCCGGTAAGCGGCGCTGGAACGGAAATAGCCGTACAACACGCGATCAGTCATGCTTCACCACGGTCTGTTCAATCGCGCCGAAAATGCTGTCGCCGGCGGCGCTCTTCATCTCGATGCGCACCGTGTCGCCCACTTTCATGAACGGCGTCTTGGGCGCGCCCTGCTCGATGGTTTCTATCATCCGCTGCTCGGCCAGGCAGCAGGAGCCGACCGAACGATCCTTGTTGGAGATGGTGCCGGAGCCGACGATGGAGCCGGCGACCAGCTCGCGGGTCTTGGACACGTGCGCCACCAGCTGCGGGAAGCTGAATTGCATCTCCACGCCGCAATCGGGCTTGCCGTAAAAGGCGCCGTTGTAGTCGACCAACAGCGGCAGGTGCACCTTGCCGCCATCCCAGGCATCGCCCAATTCGTCCGGGGTGACCGCCACCGGCGAGAAGGCGGTGGCCGGCTTGCTCTGGAAGAAGCCGAAACCCTTGGCCAGCTCCGGCGGGATCAGGCCGCGCAGCGTCACGTCGTTGACCAGCATCAGCAGGCGGATGTGCTTCTCGTCGGCCGGCGCGCCCAGCGGCACGTCGCCGGTGACCACCGCCACCTCGCCTTCGAAATCCAGGCCCCAGGCTTCGTCGCGCAGCGGGATGTCTGCAGTCGGCGCCAGGAAGGCGTCGGAGCCGCCCTGGTACATCAGCGGGTCGGTATAGAAGCTTTCCGGCACCTCGGCGCCGCGCGCCTTGCGCACCAGCTCGACGTGGTTCAGGTAGGCGCTGCCGTCGGCCCATTGGTAGGCGCGCGGCAGCGGGCTCAGGCAGCGCTTGGAGTCGAAGGCGACCTCGTCCGGCACCTTGCCCTGGTTCAACGCGGCGTAGACTTCCTGCAGGCGCGGTTCGGCCTGCGTCCAATTGTCCAGCGCCCCCTGCAACGTGGCGGCGATGGCGGGCACCGCCACGGCGCGGCTCAGATCGCGGCTGACGACCATCAGCTGGCCGTCGCGGGTGTGGTTGTGGTAAGTAGCTAATTTCATCTTGATATTCTTTCTGCAAGCGGCCGCTGCGGGCCGTTCCTCTATGTCAATTCTTCAGCCTGGCCTGAACGCGATTGCGTCGCGAGCGGGCCGAGGTCGGCGGGAGAAGCGCAGCGGTACAAATCGTACCGCGAGCATCGCAGCGCCGAGATCGGCTCGCGCAGCAGCAAAGGCGTCAGGCCTGTTTGGGTTTCCAGCTGTCCACGTAGCCTTGCCACTCCACGCTGGCCAGCCCCGGCCCCTGCTCCAGCGCATCGCGGGCGTCTATCATCACCGCCACTTCGTCGGTGAACTTCTTCGGATCGGTCATCGCCTTGGCGAAGGCCTTCGGATGCGGGCCGTGGGTGAAGCCGGCCGGGTGGAAGGTCAGCATGCCGGGCTTGATGTTGTCGCGGCTGAAGAAATCGCCGGCGTGGTAGAAGATCACTTCGTCGTAATCGTCGTTGTTGTGATAGAACGGCACCTTCAGCGCGCCCGGATCGGACTCGATCGGCCGCGGCACGAAGGTGCAGATCACGAAGCCGTCGGCGACGAAGGTGGTGTGCGCCGACGGCGGCAGGTGGTAGCGGTGGCTCATCAGCGGGCGGATGTCGCGCCAGTTGACGCGCGCCACCGACAGATTGCCGTGCCAGCCGATGGCGTCCAGCGGGTTGTACGGGTAGGTGACGGTGGACAGCGCGCCGCGGCGCTTGATCACCACTTGCCACTCGTCCTCGGTCTGCTGCGCCTTGAAGGCATCATCGATCGCCGGCACGTCCAGCACCGCCTCGTCGAAGATCGCGTGCGGGCCGACCAGGCCCTTTTCCGGCAGCTGGTAAGCGCCGTTGCTGGTCTCCACCAGCAGCATGGTGGTCGGGCTGGCCGGCTCGATGCGCCAGCTGGTGGAGCGCGGCACCAGGATGTAGTCGCCGTCGCGGTAGCTGAGGTGGCCGTAATCGCAGAACAGCTCGCCGCTGCCGGCGTGGATGAACAGCAGGTCGTCGCCGTCGGCATTGCGGAACAGCTGGGTCATCGCCTGCTCGCAACGCCAGATGCGCAGCTTGCACTGGGCGTTATGCAACACCAGCGGCGCGTCCCAGGGCGCCGGCGTGCCGTGCGGCAGCTCGTTCAGATCGAAGGCGCGCGGGCGCAGCGGGCCTTCCCAGGCGCTCCAGCCGGTCGGCGGGTGCTTGTGGTGCAGGTGGGTGGCCGGGCCGAAGAAGCCGCTGCGGCCCACTTCGCGCTCGTAGATGGCCTCGGCCGGGAAATCGGCGTGGGCCTGCCGCGAGATGGTGCCTTCGCGGTGCGGGTAACTGATCCATTTACGCATTTTGGATGTCCTGTCGGCGCGGCCTGCGACGCGCAGGCCGCCCCATTGCATGGTGTACATACGGCAAGACGCCGCGGCGCCGGCCCGGAAACCCGGAGCCGGCCGCAGCGGCGGGAATGGATCAATCGGCCTTCAGCACGCCGCGGCGGATCTGGTCTTCCTCGATGGACTCGAACAAGGCCTTGAAGTTGCCTTCGCCGAAGCCCTCGTTGCCCTTGCGCTGGATGATCTCGAAGAAGATCGGGCCGATCACGGTCTCGGTGAAGATTTGCAGCAGGATGCCTTCCACCGGCGCGCCGTCGATCAGGATGCTGTTCTTCTTCAGACGGGCCACGTCCTCGCCATGGCCGGGCACGCGGGTGTCCACCTTCTCGTAATAGGTGTCCGGGGTGTCCAGGAAGCGGGTGCCGCGCGCTTTCAGCGTTTCCACCGTGGCGTAGATGTCGGCGGTGGTCAGCGCGATGTGCTGGATGCCCTCGCCGTTGTACTGGCGCAGGAATTCCTCGATCTGGCTCTTGTCGTCGGACGACTCGTTGATCGGGATGCGGATCTTGCCGCAGGGGCTGGTCATCGCCTTGGACACCAGGCCGGTCAGCTTGCCTTCGATGTCGAAGTAGCGGATCTCGCGGAAGTTGGCGATGCCGGTGTAGAAATCGGCCCAGGTGGCCATATTGCCGCGCGCCACGTTGTGGGTCAGGTGGTCGATCTCGGTCAGGCCGACGCCGTACGGATGCTGGTCCACGCCTTCCAGCGGCACGAAGTCGATCTCGTAGATGTCCTTGTCCTTGCCGTAGCGGTCGACGAAGTACAGCGCCGAGCCGCCGATGCCTTCCACCGCCGGGATGTTCAGCTCCATCGCGCCGACCGGGCGCTGGTAGGGCTTGGCGCCGTGCGACAGCGCGTACTCGTACGCCTTGGCGGCGTCCTTGACGCGCCAGGCCATCGCACAAGCCGACGGGCCGTGCGCCTTGGCGAATTCGCTGGCCGGCTGGCTGCGCTCGGCGTTCAGGATGAAGTTGATGTCGCCCTGGCGGTACAGGCGCACGTCCTTGCTGCGGTGGCGGGCCACTTCGGTGAAGCCCAGCGACAGGAACAGCTGGTTCAGCTTCTCGACGCCCTCGGCGTCGGGAGCGGTGTATTCGACAAACTCGAAACCGTCGGTGGCGAGCGGATTTTGCAGCATGGCTTCCATTTTCATCTGTTTCTCCTCTGTTTATAGCCCCATACCTGTCAATGGCGGCATGGACTATCAATTTTCGTTCAGACTTTTGTAAACGTGCGCGGACGGTCCGCGTTATGTAAGCTGACCGCATGCCTATCCGCGGGGCGGAGGAAGCGGTTCGACGGGGCGGGAGGAAGCAGAGACAAGGGGAAGCGGAGTGCGCGTTGGAACGCGCGCGCGCCGACGCCGGACGCTGATGGCGGTACGGCTTGGCTCTCCTCCGAACAAATCGTTGTCTGCTGTCACACACCATCGACATGCATCGGCAGTCTTGCGCCGCCGTTTGCGATTTAGGCTTTTTATTCTATGGAAAGCGGGCGGCAATTATCTTGCTAAATGAATTTTGCCGAGCGATATTGAGGAATAAAATGTCTCAACAAACCGATTATCAGGAGAAAATATGCCAAGTCTCACATTAGATAAGACAGACTTGCGTATTCTGGCCGAGCTGCAGCTTGACGGCCGGTTGACCAACGTCGAGCTGGCCGAACGCGTGGCGCTGTCGCCGTCGCCCTGCCTGCGCCGACTGAAGCAACTGGAAGAGTCCGGTGTAATCCGCCAGTACGTCGCCCTGCTCGACCCCGCTCACATCGGTTTAGGCCTGCAGGCCTGGGTGCGCGTCACGCTGGAAAAACGCGGGAATATGCATTTGCAAAGCTTCATCGATGCAGTGCAAAACTGGCCGGAAGTGATCAACTGCTTCGCGATGACCGGCGAGATGGATTACCTGCTGCAAGTGTATTTCGAAGACATGGAGCACTTCTCGCGCTTCGTGATGGACGAGTTGCTGCAGCATCCGGGCGTCGAGGACGTGAAGTCCAGCTTCGTGCTCAAGGAGATCAAGCGCACCACCGCGCTGCCGCTGGGACAGATGCGCGGCCTGTAAGCGGCGCGCGCCCCAAAAAACAAAACGGCCCGCAAGGGCCGTTCTGTTTTGGCGGCGCCGATCAATCGCGCTGATGGTGGGCGGTGGTGCCGGCCAACAGCTTGTCGGTATAGGCGATGGCCGCCGCCGACAGCAGGAAGGCCAGGTGCAGGAACAGCTGCCACTTGATGGTGTGCTCGTCGATGCGGCTGGCGTTGATGAAGGTCTGCAGCAGGTGGATGGACGAGATGCTGATGATGGCCATCGACAGCTTCACTTTCAGCACCGAGGCGTTGACGTGGTCCAGCCACTCCGGCTGGTCCGGATGAGTGTCGATGCGCAGCCGCGACACGAAAGTCTCGTAGCCGCCCACCGTCACCATCACCAGCAGGTTGGCGATCATCACCACATCGATCAGGCCCAGCACCGCCAGCATGATGTCGGTCTCGGTCAGATGGTTCAGCCCTTCCAGCAGCTCCCACAGCTGGGCGAGAAACTTCCACGCATAGACGCCCTGCACCACGATCAGGCCGAGATAAATGGGCAATTGCAGCCAGCGGCTGCTGAAAATCACCTGGCCGAGCAGCGATTTCCTGGGTTCGGATTGAATGCGTCGTTGGACGTGTTGCTGGTCTTGCATGGGCTTTCCTGTCGTTCGCGGCCGCGGGCGGCTTTGCGCCGCCCGCTCGCCGTCACAGGCCCAGCCTCTGCCAGATGGTGGAGACCAGGCCCGCCTGGTTCAATGTGTAAAAATGCAGACCGGGCGCGCCGCCTTGCAACAGGCGGTCGCACAGCTCGGTCACTACGTCCAGCCCCAGCGCGCGGATGGACGCGGTATCGTCGTAATAGGCCTGCATGCGCAGGCGCAGCCAGCGCGGCACTTCCGCCCCGCACATGTCGGAGAAGCGGCACAGCTGCCCGAAATTGGAGATCGGCATGATACCCGGCACGATGGGAATGTCCACCCCGCGCGCGCGCGCTTCGTCGACGAAGCGAAAATAGCTGTCGGCGTTGAAGAAGTACTGGGTCATCGCGGAATCCGCTCCGGCCCGCACCTTGCGCACGAAATTGTTCAGATCGTCTTCGGCCGAGCGCGCCTGCGGATGGAATTCCGGATAGGCAGCCACCTCGATGTGGAAATGGTCGCCATGCTCGGCGCGGATGAATTCCACCAGCTCGTTGGCGTAGCGGAATTCGCCGGCGGCCACCATACCCGACGGGATGTCGCCGCGCAGCGCCACCAGATGGCGGATGCCGTTGCCGCGGTATTCGTTCAGGATGGCGGCGATGTTTTCGCGGGTGGAGCCGATGCAGGACAGGTGCGGCGCGGCGGCCTGCCCTTCGCTGCGGATCTCCAGCACGGTGGACAAGGTGCCGTCGCGGGTAGTTCCGCCGGCGCCGAAAGTCACCGAGAAGAACTGCGGCTTGAACTGGGCCAGCTGCTGGCGCGTGGTGCGCAGCTTGGCCACGCCCTCGGGCGTCTTGGGCGGAAAGAATTCGAAACTGAAGGTGCGCGGCGTCTGCGTCATGGTGATCCTCTCTATCGCGGTCCTGGCTGCCGGCCTCTGTGTGCCGTTGGTCGTCTGGCTTGCCCGAAAAAAAACGGACAGATCCATTCTATGGGGCCTGTCCGTTTCGCCTAGGTTCAATAATCAATAACGATAGTGATCCGGCTTATAAGGACCTTGCTTGGGCACGCTGATGTAGGTGGCCTGCTGATCGGACAGTTCGGTCAGGCGCGCGCCGATGCGGGACAGGTGCAGACGGGCGACCTTCTCGTCCAGATGCTTGGGCAGCACGTACACTTTCTTTTCATACTGATGGCCGTTGGCGAACAATTCGATCTGCGCCAGCACCTGGTTGGTGAAGCTGTTAGACATCACGAAGCTCGGGTGGCCGGTGCCGCAGCCCAGGTTCACCAGGCGGCCTTCAGCCAGCAGGATGATGCGCTTGCCGTCGGGGAAGATGATGTGGTCGACCTGCGGCTTGATGTTTTCCCACTGGTATTGGCGCAGCGACGCGACTTCGATCTCGCTGTCGAAGTGGCCGATATTGCAGACGATGGCGTTGTTGCGCATCTTCTTCATGTGCTCGTGGGTGATCACGCCGACATTGCCGGTGGCGGTGACGAAGATGTCGGCCTGGTCGGCCACCTCGTCCATCCGCACCACGCGGTAACCCTCCATCGCCGCCTGCAGCGCGCAGATCGGGTCGATCTCGGTCACCCACACGGTGGCGCCCAGTCCGCGCAAGCTCTGCGCGCAGCCCTTGCCCACGTCGCCATAGCCCAGCACCACCGCCACCTTGCCGGCCACCATCACGTCGGTGGCGCGCTTGATGCCGTCAACCAGGCTCTCGCGGCAGCCGTACAGGTTGTCGAACTTGGACTTGGTGACGGAATCGTTGACGTTGATCGCCGGGAACGGCAGCTGGCAGTCTTTCTCCAGCTGGTACAGGCGATGCACGCCGGTGGTGGTTTCTTCGGTGACGCCCTGGATGTGCTGCAGGCGCTTGGAGTACCAATGCGGATCGATGGCCAGGTGGCGCTTGATCGACGCGAACAGCGCGGTCTCTTCCTCATTGGTGGGATGGGCGATCGCGCCGATGTCCTGCTCGGCCTTGCTGCCCAGCATCAGCAGCAGCGTGGCGTCGCCGCCATCGTCCAGGATCATGTTGGCCGGCTGGCCCTCGGGCCACTCGAAGATCTTGTGGCTGAATTCCCAGTATTCGTCGAGGCTCTCGCCCTTGAACGCGAACACCGGAATCTCGGCGGCGGCGATGGCGGCGGCGGCATGGTCCTGGGTGGAGAAGATATTGCACGAGGCCCAGCGCACTTCGGCGCCCAGCGCCGTCAGCGTCTCGATCAGCACCGCGGTCTGCACCGTCATGTGCAGGCTGCCGGCGATGCGCGCGCCGCGCAACGGCTGCGCGGCGTGGTATTCGTCGCGGACCGCCATCAGACCGGGCATTTCGGTCTCGGCGATGTTCAGTTCCTTGCGCCCCCAACCGGCAAGCGCGATGTCAGCTACATGGAAATCGGAAAAATCAGCCATCGTGAAGCATCCTTGTTCACGCGGCCAGCCAGGATGCGGCCCACCCGCCATCCCGTGCCGCCACGGTCATGAGTCAGGTGAGCGCCGTTGGGTCGCTGGCTGCTGAAACGGCCGGCGGCTGCCCGAGCCTGGGGAAAAAACTCCTCGCAGCGCTCCTCGGGAGACCAGGACATTATACCCAGTCGAATCGGAAAAGGTAGGACTTGCCATGTCAAAGCGATAAACTAAGGGCTTGTCCTTCCGCCGGACCGCCATGAGTTTCGTATTCACCCCGCTGGCCGCGCTATCCGGCCTGGCCGCGCTGCTGGCCGCCGCCATCAGCATCATCGCCTGGAGCCGCAGGCAATTCGCCGGCGTGCGCTGGCTGGCGCTGCTGATGGCCTCGGTCGCGTTCTGGGCGGCCGGCGCGATGTGCGAACTGTCCGTCACCAGCATAGCCGCCAAGCTGTTCTGGTCCAAGGTGGAATACCTGGGCACGCTGAGCACCCCGGTGCTGTTCCTGCTGCTGGCGCTGGACTACAACCACATCTCGCTGCGGCGGCGCGGGCTGGCCCTGCTGTTCGCCGTTCCCGCCGCCTGCCTACTGCTGGCGGCCACCAACGAGCGCCACAGCCTGGTGTGGACCAGCTTCCAGCCCAGCCCCTCGGGCCACAACCTGCTGATCTACGGCCACGGTCCGGCGTTCTGGCTGGGCGTGGCCGGTTATTCCTATCTGATGATGCTGCTGGGCAGCCTGCTGCTGATTCGCGCGCTGCACTACTTCCCCGCGCATTTCCGCGGCCAGTCGCTGACGCTGATGCTGAGCGCGATCGCGCCGTGGTTCGGCAACATTCTTTACCTGACCGGCGCCTTTCCGCTGCAAGGCCTGGACCCGACGCCCCACTCTTTCGCCTTCACCGGCCTGATCTTCGCGATCGATCTGCTCTATCTGCGCCAGCTGCACCTGGTGCCGGTGGCGCGCGCCCGCGCCTTCGAGGCCATGGGCGACGGCGTGGTGGTGGTCGACCACCAGCTGCGCATCCTCGACATCAACCCATCCGGGGTCCGCATGCTGGGCGGCGCGCCGGCGGACTGGCCCGGCCAGCCGCTGCCCGCCCCATGGCTGGAGGCCAGCATGCTGGAAAACGGCGCGCATCTGGAACTGACGACGCCGGACGGCGGCCGCATCCTGGACATCCGCGCCTACGAAATCGAGCCTTTCCACAAACCGGCGCGCACCCGCATGCTGGTGATGCGCGACATCACCCAGCGGCGGCAGGCCGAAGACGCGCTGCGCGAGGCCAATCTGCAGCTGACCGACAGATTGGCGCAAATCGAAACGCTGCAGGCGGCGCTGCGCGAGCAGACGCTGCGCGATCCGCTGACGCATCTGTTCAACCGCCGCTACCTGGACGAAACCTTCGAGCGCGAACGCGAGCGCGCCGAGCGCGAGGCGAAGCCGATCGCGGTGGCGATGATGGATCTGGACGACTTCAAGCGCATCAACGACCAGCATGGCCACCAGGTCGGCGACAGGGTGCTGCAGGCGCTGGCGCGGCTGCTGCAACAGCAAAGCCGGGCCGCCGACATCGTCTGCCGGCTGGGCGGCGAGGAATTCATGGTGGTGCTGCCGGGCAGCGATGCCGAGCAGGCGCAACAGCGGGTTGAAGCATGGCGCCGCGATTTCCATCGCCTGGAGCACATCGGCGAGCATCCGTTCCGCGCCAGCTTTTCCTGCGGCATCGCCGCCCTGCCCGGCAATGGCCGCGCGCTGGACGAGTTGTACCGCCGCGCCGACCAGGCGCTGTACCAGGCCAAGGCGGCCGGCAAGAACTGCAGTGTGCGCGCCGCCAGCGGTCAATAAAAAAACCGCCAGCGGAAACTGGCGGTTTTTTCAGCTGCGACCGGCCTGGCTTACAGGCCGGCGTCGGCGCGCAGCGCCTCGACCTTGTCGGTGCGCTCCCAGCTGAATTCCGGCTCCTCGCGGCCGAAATGGCCATAGGCGGCGGTCTTGCCGTAGATCGGACGCAGCAGGTCCAGCATCTGGATGATGCCCTTCGGACGCAGGTCGAAATGCTTCTTCACCAGCTCGACGATCTTCTCGTTCGGAATGCGGTTGGTGCCGAAGGTGTCGACCGCGATCGAGGTCGGCTCGGCCACGCCGATCGCGTACGACACCTGGATCTGGCACTGGCGCGCCAGGCCGGCGGCGACGATGTTCTTCGCCACGTAGCGGCCGGCGTAGGCCGCCGAACGGTCGACCTTGGACGGATCCTTGCCGGAGAACGCGCCGCCGCCATGCGGCGCCGCGCCGCCATAGGTGTCGACGATGATCTTGCGGCCGGTCAGCCCGCAATCGCCCATCGGGCCGCCGATGACGAAGCGGCCGGTCGGGTTGATCAGGAACTTGGTTTCCGGGGTGATCATCTCCGGCGGCAGCACCGGCTTGACGATGTCTTCGATCACCGCCTCGGACAGCGTCTTGTGATCGATGTCGGGGCTGTGCTGGGTGGACAGCACCACAGTGTCGATGCGCTTGGGCAGGCCGGTGGCGGCGTCGTACACGCAGGTGATCTGGCTCTTGGCGTCCGGGCGCAGCCACGGCAGGCGGCCGTCCTTGCGCAGTTCGGCCTGACGCTGCACCAGGCGGTGCGCGTAGTAGATCGGGAACGGCATCAGCGTCGGCGTTTCGTCGCAGGCGTAGCCGAACATCAGGCCCTGGTCGCCGGCGCCCTGGTTCAGGTCCAGGCCCTCGCCTTCGTTCACGCCCTGGGCGATGTCGGGAGACTGCTTGTCGTAGCAAGCCATCACCGCGCAGCCGCGGTAGTCGAAGCCCAGTTCGGAATCGTCGTAGCCGATGCGTTTGATGGTCTCGCGGGCTATCTTGATGTAATCGATGTTGGCGGTGGTGGTGATCTCGCCGGCCAATACGACCAGACCGGTGTTGACCAGCGTTTCAGCCGCGACGCGGGCGTGCTTGTCCTCGCGCAGAATCGCGTCGAGGATGGCGTCGGAAATCTGGTCGGCTACCTTGTCCGGATGGCCTTCGGAGACCGATTCGGAGGTAAACAGGTATTCACTCATTTATTATGCGTTCCCAAAAAATACAAAACCTCGTGATGGTAGAATAGGCCGCTTTCAGACCAAGACCGCTCAGATTATGTCCAAGCTAGTCCAACTGCTACTGACCTTCCTGGCGAGCCTCCCATTATCCTGGCTACAAGGTTTGGGCGCCGCTCTGGGGCGGCTGACTTATCTCGCGTCCCCGCGGTTCGCGGCGCGGCTGCGGGAGAATCTGAGTTCTAGTAAAATCTTCCAAAACTATCAGCTTTTACCGCGCCAAGTCAAACTGGCGGCGGCGGAAACCGGCAAAGGCGCGCTGGAGCTGGCCATCGCCTGGTGCCGCAGTCCGGAAGACATCGCCGCCATGGTCAGGCGGTGCCAAGGCTGGGAGCATGTCGAGACCGCTCTGGAACAGAATAACGGCATCGTCTTCATCACGCCACATCTGGGCAGCTACGATATCGCTGGCCGCTACATCAGTTCGCGGCTGCCGTTTCCGCTGACCGCGATGTATCGGCCGCCCAAGCTGCAGTGGCTTGAACCGGTGATGCAGGCCGGCCGCGCGCGCGGCAAGGGCCGCACCGCCCCGGCCACCGCCGCCGGCGTGCGCGCGCTGATGAAGGCGCTGAAGTCCGGCGAAGCCACCATCATCCTGCCCGACCAGGTGCCCGGCAACGGCGAGGGCGTATGGGCGCCGTTTTTCGGCCGCCCCGCCTATACGATGACGCTGGTGCCCCGCCTGGCGCAGATGAGCAAGGTGACCACGCTATTCTTCGTCGGCGAACGGCTGCCGGGCGGCCAAGGCTTCGCGGTGCACATCGAACCGCTGGCGCAGCCATTCACCGGCGACAAGGAAGCCGACTGCGCGCGGATGAACGCCCAGGTGGAAAGTCTGATCCGCCGCTTCCCCAGCCAGTACCTGTGGAGCTACAACCGCTACAAATGCCCGGCCGGCGTCGCCCGGCCGGACTCAGAACAAGGACACGCATGAAATTCGCTTTCGCCCTGCTGTGGCTGATCCGCCTACTGCCGATGCGGGCCATCGGCCTCATCGCCGCCGGCCTGGGCAACCTCGCCTACCTGTTGGCGCGCGGTCGCCGCCGCGTCGGCCTGATCAATCTGCGGCTGTGCTTCCCGGACATGCCGCTGGCCGAACGCAAGCGGCTGATCCGCAAGAACTGCCAGCACATGATACGGCTGGCGCTGGAGTACGGCGTGTGCTGGTGGAGTTCAGCCAAGCGCATCGACAACCTGGTGGACATCAAGAACCTGCATTACGTCACCGATCTTCGCGACAAGGGCGAGGATGTGATCCTGTTCTATCCGCACTTCGTCGGCTTCGAAATGTGCGTCTACGCGCTTAACCAGTACATCCCGCTGGTCAGCGTGTATTCGCACCAGAAGAACGAGGCGCTGGACAAGCAGATCTACGCCGGGCGCCAGCGCTACGACAACGCCTACATCGTGTCGCGCCAGGAGGGCCTGCGCCCGATCATCAAGGCGATGCGCAAGGACCACGCGCCCTTCCTGTATCTGCCGGACCAGGATTTCGGCGTCCGCGACTCGCTGTTCGTCGACTTCTTCGGCGTCAAGGCGGCTACCATCACCGGCATGTCGCGCATCGCCAAACTCGCCCGCGCCAAGGTGGTGCCGGCGATCCCCCGCCGCGTCGGCGACCGTTTCGAACTGGAGTTCTATCCCGCCTGGGACGGCTATCCCAGCGAAGACATCGAGGCCGACACCCGCCGCATGAACGCTTTCCTGGAAGACCGCGTCCGCGAAATTCCGGACCAGTACTTCTGGCTGCACAAACGCTTCAAGAACCGCCCCCAGGGCGAAACCCGCGTGTATTGATCCCACATCCGGGCGCTTGTCCCGCCTCAAATGCCAATGCATTAATCAGATAACAGTCTTCCTGTTTACGGTATATTGTTGATCCCCGTTAACATACGCACACGTATTTAAAACAGGAAGATTGTTAATGATAAAACAAACTCTTTGCAGCGCCGCTCTGGCAGCCGCCCTGCTGTCCGGCTGCGCCACCGAGTCTTCCCAGACGCTCGCTGTCGCGCAGGTCGCCAGCGCCAACAAGCCCTACAACGGTCCGCGCGCGCCGATTTCGGTCGGCAAGTTCGACAACCGCTCCAGCTTCATGCGCGGCATCTTCTCCGATGGCGTCGACCACCTGGGCAGCCAGGCCAAGACCGTGCTGATCACCCATCTGCAGCAAAGCAACCGCTTCAACGTGCTTGATCGCGACAACCTCGCGGAAATCAAGCAGGAAGCCGGCCTGAAACAGCAGGCGCAAGCGCTGAAGGGTGCCGACTACGTGATCACCGGCGACGTCACCGAATTCGGCCGCAAGGAAGTCGGCGATCACCAGCTGTTCGGCATCCTGGGCCGCGGCAAGCAGCAGATCGCCTACGCCAAGGTCAGCCTGAACGTGGTCAACACCCAGACCGCCGAAGTCGTCTTTTCCTCCCAAGGCGCCGGCGAATACTCGCTGTCCAATCGAGAGATCATCGGCTTCGGCGGCACTGCCAGCTACGACTCCACGCTGAACGGCAAGGTACTGGATCTGGCCATGCGCGAAGCAGTCAACAACCTGGTCAACGGCATCGACTCCGGCGCCTGGACGCCTGGCAAATAAGCCCCACCCCATACAAAAACAATACCGAGACAATGAAAACGAAAAGCATCAAGACGCATCGCCGCGTGATCGGCATGCTCGCTGGCTGCGCGCTGCTCAGCGCCTGCGCGACCGGCCCCAAGACACTCTACCAATGGGAGTCGTACCAACCGGAAGTGTATGAGTACCTGAAGGGCGACGGCGCGGACGCTCAGAAGCAGATCTCCGTGCTGGAAGAAGGACTGCAGAAGATCCGCGCCAAGGGCAATCAGGAGCCGCCGGGCTATCACGCCCATCTGGGCATGTTGTACGCAAATGCCGGCAACACCGACCGGATGGCGCAGGAGTTCGAAACCGAGAAGAAGCTGTTCCCCGAATCGGCTTCCTATCTGGACTTCCTGATGAGCAAGCTGAAAAAATAAGAGGACATCATGCTCAAACATCTCGCCAAGGCGACGCTGATCGCCTCTTTGGCCGCGTTGGCCACCGGCTGCGCCGCCCCGGTCGTCAATCGCGACTACACCGCCTACAAGCAAAGCCGTCCGCGCGCCATCCTGGTGCTGCCGCCGGTCAATGACTCGCCCGAAGTCAACGGCCCTATCGGCGTGCTGTCGCAGATGACCTACCCGCTGGCCGAAGCCGGCTACTACGTGGTCCCGATCACCCTGATGACGGAAACCTTCAAGCAGAACGGCCTCGCCACCGCCAATGACATTCAGGCGGTCTCCCCCGCCAAGCTGCGCGAGATCTTCGGCGCCGATGCCGCGCTGTACACCACGGTCAAACGCTACGGCGTGCGCTACAGCGTGCTGGACAGCGTCGCGGAAGTGGAAGTGCAGACCAAGCTGGTGGACCTGAAAAGCGGCCAGGAGCTGTGGGCCGGCAGCGCCGCCGCCAACAACGCCAACAGCAACAACAACAATGCAGGCGGATTGGTGGGCATGCTGATCAACGCCGCGATCAAGCAGATCGTCAACAGCGCCAGCGACGCCACCTATCCGGTCGCCGGCATGGCCACCAATCAGCTGCTGTCCGCGGGGCGCGCCAACGGCGTGCTGTATGGCCCGCGCTCGCCACAATACGGCACCGACTGAGCGCCTGGCTTAGGAATGGAACAGCCGCCCCGCCTTACGGCCGGGCGGCTTTTTCATGCGCGCTTACCACTTGGGCAGCAGGAAGGGCTGGGAGCAGGTGTCCTCGCGCTCCGCCGCCGGCGTGTCCATGAAGCTGTCCACCTCCGGGAAGCTGTCCAGCTTGTCCTTCTTCAGCGTGAACCACAACTCGGTCAGCACGTTGCGGCCCTTGGCGTCCTTGGCGCAGCGCAGCTGCAGCGCGCCGCGCTCGCCGGTGGCGTAGCCCTTGGCGAATGCATCCTTCACTTCCGCGCCAGTGCGGGTCTGGCCAGCCTGGACGCTCAGGTAGCGGCCAAAGTCGCTGTCCACCACCGCTTCGCGCAGCTGCAGCGCGGTGGAGAAAAATTCGTTGGCGTCGTAGCCGAAGCACTGGACGTGCTTCACGTATTCATGGGTCTGCAGATCGCTGGCGAGCTGCGGCATGGTTTCCTTCAAGCGCTGCCTCAACTCTTCCGACAACACCGGAATCGCCAGTACATGCGGCAGCATCGAGCAGCCCGACGCCCACCATTGCTGCACTTTCACGCCCTTGTCTTCCAGGCTCTTGGGCTCCGACGGCCACAAGCCATGCAGGCCGATCAATTCCTCCCTCGGCTGGCTGGGCAGACAGCCCTCGCCGCCGGCGCTGCAGAAGCCCGGGAGCCACGCCAGCGCGAAGGTGTAATGGGCGAAATCGCCGTGGCGGGCCGGCTTCAGCTCGTCAGCCTGGGCAACGCCCGCCAGCAGGGCGAGCAGGGAGACCGTCAGTAATTTGCGCATGATGATGACCATTGAGTTCTTTCCGCATTTCATGCGGATATAAAATGTCAATTTCAATCAAAATGCAATATTTAGCAAGCAGCCGCAACAAATGACAATAAAAAAAGCACTGCCTGGGCAGTGCTTTGTTGCTTGCGCGTTCGCGCCGCTATTGTCCCGGCTTGCGCCAGAAATACCGGTAGACGAATCCCGGAAAGGCCGCCACCACGAACAGCGCGAAAGTGGTGACGTAAAACTGCCAATTCTGCGCATGCACCGGCATCGTCTGCGCCTCCAGCAGGCGGGCCAGCAGGCCCACCAGCAGATACAGCGCGACAAGCTCCAGCGCCTGCCAGCCGAAGTGCTTGCGCGCCACCTTGAACACGCAGGCCACGCGGGAGGTGGCGAACGGCAGGTTGGCGGCCGCCAAGGCCAGCAGCAGCAGGATCACGATGCCGGTCTGCATGGCCCAGTCCTTACATCATGCCCAGAGACTGGCGCATCACCTGCGCGCACAGCTCAAGCAGCGACTGCGGCAGGATGCCCACCGCCAGCAGCGCCAGCGCGTTCAGCGACAGCACCAGCTTCATGTCGGCGCGGACGGCGATCGGGGCGTTGTCCTGGGCGTCGTCGAAGTAGATGGCCTTGACCACGCGCAGGTAGTAGAAGGCGCCGATCACCGACATCAGCACGGAGAACACGGCCAGCTTGATCATGCCGATCTGCACCACGGCCTGGATCACCGCGAACTTGGCGTAGAAGCCGGCCAGCGGCGGGATGCCGGCCATAGAGAACATGGCCAGCAGCATCAACAGCGCGTACCAGCTGTTGCGGCTGTTCAGGCCCTTCAGATCGTCGATCTTCTCGCACTCGAAACCCTTGCGCGACAGCGCCAGGATGATGCCGAAGCTGACCAGCGACATCGCCACGTACACCACCGCGTAGAACAGCGCGGCGGAGTAGCCCTGCTTGGTGCCGGCCAGCACGCCCAACAGCAGGAAGCCCATGTGCGAGATGGTGGAGTAAGCCAGCATCCGCTTGATGTTGGTCTGCACGATAGCGGTGATGTTGCCGATGGCCATCGACAGCACCGCGACGATGATCAGCATGCCCTGCCAGTCGCCCACCAGCGCGTCCAGGCCCTGGGCCAGGATGCGCAGCACGAACACGAAGGCGGCCAGCTTGGGCGCGGCGCCGACCATCAGCGTGACGGAGGTCGGCGAACCCTGGTAGACGTCGGGCACCCACATGTGGAACGGCACGGCGCCCAGCTTGAAGCTCAGGCCGGCGACGATGAACACCAGGCCGAAGATCAGCAGCACGCCGTTGGCGGAGTGCGACTTGATCGCCTTGGCGACGGCGGCCAGCTCCAGCGAGCCGGTGGCGCCGTAGATCATCGAGATGCCGTACAGCAGCAGGCCGGAAGCCAGCGCGCCCAGCACGAAGTACTTCATCGCCGACTCGGTGGCCGGGACGGAGTCGCGTTGCAGCGCGATCAGCGAGTACAGCGCCAGCGACAGCAGCTCCAGGCCCATGTACAGGGTCAGGAAGTGGGACGCGGACACCATCAGGTTCATGCCCAACAGCGCGAACAGCGACAGCGAGAAGTACTCGCCCTTGAACAGGCCGCGGTCGGCGGTGTACTGGCGGCTGTACACCAGCACGATGGCGGTGACGCCGTACATCGCCAGCTTGACCAGCGCCGCCAGCGGATCGGCGACGAACATGCCGGAGAACGTGGTCACCGGATACGGGGTAAAGGTGCATACCTGCGCGACGGCGGCGCCGACCAGGGTCAGCAGCGTCAGGCCGTAGGTGACGCAGCGCTTTTCATCGGAGATGAAAAGATCCAGCATCAGCACTACCAGCAACGCGCCGATCAGGAACAGCTCCGGCATCGCGGGTATCAGGTTGAGATCAGCCCAATTCATTTGTGTGTATTCCTTCCGTCCTTACGGCAGCTTGGTCTGCGCGACGTGCGTGATCAGGTCGTTGACCGCCAGGTGCATCTTGGCGACGAAAGCCTGCGGGTACAGACCCATGCCCAGCACCATCAAGGCCAGGATGGCCAGCACCAGGAACTCGCGCTTGTTGACGTCGGACAGCTCGGCCACATGCTCGTTGGCCACGTCGCCGAAGATCACGCGCTTGTACATCCACAAGGTGTAGGCGGCGCCGAAGATCAGCGTGGTGGCGGCCAGCGCGGCGTACCAGAAGTTCACCTGCACCGCGCCCATGATCACCATGAATTCGCCGACGAAGCCGGAAGTGGCCGGCAGGCCGGAGTTGGCCATCGCGAACAGCATCATGAAGGCGGCGAAGATCGGCATCTTGTTGGCCACGCCGCCGTAGTCGGCGATGTTGCGGCTGTGCACGCGGTCGTACATCACGCCGATGCAGAAGAACATCGCGGCGGAGACGAAGCCGTGGGACACCATCTGCACCAGCGCGCCCTCGACAGCCCACTGGTTCAGCTCGGAACCGGTGAACAGGAACAGGCCCAGGGTCACGAAGCCCATGTGGGAGATGGACGAGTACGCCACCAGCTTCTTCATGTCGGACTGAACCAGCGCCACCAGGCCGATGTAGACCACCGCCACCAGCGACAGGCCGATGATGATGGGCGACAGCTCGCGCGCGGCGTCCGGCATGATCGGCAGGATGAACCGCAGGAAGCCGTAGGCGCCGATCTTCAGCGTGATCGCGGCCAGCACCATGGAGCCGCCGGTCGGCGCTTCCACGTGGGCGTCAGGCAGCCAGGTGTGGACCGGCCACATCGGCACCTTGACCGCGAAGGACATGAAGAAGGCGACGAACAGCAGGATCTGCACCGTCAGCGAAATCTTGGCGATGTCGTGGAACGCCAGGATCTCGAAGCTCTTGCCGGCCTGGAAGTACAGGTAGATCAAAGCGACCAGCATCAGCAGCGAGCCGAGCAGCGTGTACAGGAAGAACTTGATCGACGCGTAGACGCGGCGCGGACCGCCCCAGACGCCGATGATCAGGTACATCGGGATCAGCATGCCTTCGAAGAAGACATAGAACAGGATGGCGTCCAGCGCGGCGAAGGCGCCGTTGATCAGGCCGGACATGATCAGAAAGGCGGCCATGTACTGCGCCACGCGCTTCTGGATCACTTCCCAGCCGGCGATCACCACCAACAGCGTGGTGAAGCTGTTGAGCACCACGAACAGCATCGAGATGCCGTCCACGCCCAGGTGGTAGTTGATGTTGAGCGAAGCGATCCACGGCTTCATCTCTTCGAACTGCATGCCGCCGTTCAGGTTGTTGAACTCGGTGAACAGCGGGATCGACAGCAGGAAGCCCGCCAGGGCTCCCGCCACCGCCAGCCAGCGCGCCAGCGGCGCGCGCTGGTCGCCGCCGGTGGCCAGCACTACCAGGCCGGCCAGTATCGGCGTCCAGATCACCAGACTTAACAGATTTGTGAACATAGTCAAACCTATATTGTTATTTCAATCCCGGAATCCGGACTCAGCGCAGGATCAGCGGCAGGAACCACCAGGTCATCAGACCCAGCACGCCGATGATCATCGCGGTGGCGTAGCTGTAGATGAAGCCGGTCTGCGCGCGGCGCACCACGCTGGAGAACCAGCCCACCAGCTTGGCGGTGCCGTTGACCAGCAGGCCGTCGATCAGCAGCATGTCGCCCACCTTCCAGAACAAGGTGCCCAGCGCGCGCGAGCCCTTGGCGAACACGGCGAAATAGATCTCGTCCAGGTAGTACTTGTTTTCCAGCAGCTTGTGGATCGGGGCGCACTTTTCCTTGATGGCGGCCGGGATGTGCGGCGCCTTCATGTAGAAGTACCAGGCCACGACAACGCCGGCGATGGCCAGCCACAGCGGCAGCGTGGTGAACGAGTGCAGCGTCATGGCGAAGGCGCCGTGGAACTCGTGCGCCAGCTCTTCCATGCCCGGATGCGCTTCGTGGTTGACCGCGATCACGCCCTTGAAGAAGTCGCCGTATACCAGCTTGTCGATCGCGAAGTAACCCACCAGCACCGACGGAATGGCCAGCAGCACCAGCGGCAGCGTCACCACCCACGGCGATTCGTGCGGCTTGTCGTTCGGGCCCAGGCCGTGGTGATGGTCGTGGGACACTTCTTCCTCATCGCTGTCGCCATGATGCTCGTGGTGCGAGCCATGGTTCTCCATCCAGCGCTCCTTGCCGTGGAAGACCAGGAAGTACATGCGGAAGGAGTAGAAGGCGGTGATGAACACGCCCGCCACCACGGCGAAGTAGGCGAAACCGGCCGCGGACAGATGCGAGGCGGCGACCGCCTCGATGATCGAGTCCTTGGAATAGAAGCCGGAGAAGAACGGCGTGCCGATCAGCGCCAGCGAACCCAGCAGCGAGGTCAGCCAGGTGATGGGCATGTACTTGCGCAGGCCGCCCATGTTGCGCATGTCCTGATCGTGGTGCATGCCGATGATCACGGAGCCGGCCGCCAGGAACAGCAGCGCCTTGAAGAAGGCGTGGGTCATCACGTGGAACATCGCCACCGAGTACGCCGAAGCGCCGAGCGCCACGGTCATGTAGCCCAGCTGCGACAGCGTGGAGTAAGCCACCACGCGCTTGATGTCGTTCTGGACGATGCCGAGGAAGCCCATGAACAGCGCGGTGATCGAGCCTGCCACCATCACCACGTTCAGCGCGGTGTCCGACATTTCGAACAGCGGGCTCATGCGCGACACCATGAAGATGCCGGCGGTCACCATGGTGGCCGCGTGGATCAGCGCCGAGATCGGGGTCGGGCCTTCCATCGAGTCCGGCAGCCACACGTGCAGCGGGAACTGGGCGGATTTACCCATCGCGCCGATGAACAGCAGGATGCAGGTGACGGTCAGCAGCGACCATTGCTGGCCGGGGATGATCTCGATGGTCTTCTGGGCCAGCGCCGGCGCGGCGGCGAACACGTCGCTGTAGTTCAGCGAGCCGCCGAAGTAGGCCAGCACCAGGCCGATGCCCAGCAGGAAGCCGAAGTCGCCGACGCGGTTGACCAGGAAGGCCTTCAGGTTGGCGAACACCGCGGTCGGGCGCTTGAACCAGAAGCCGATCAGCAAATAGGACACCAGGCCCACAGCTTCCCAGCCGAAGAACAGCTGGACGAAGTTGTTGCTCATCACCAGCATCAGCATCGAGAAGGTGAACAGCGAGATGTAGCTGAAGAAACGCTGGTAGCCCGGATCATCCTGCATGTAGCCGATGGTGTAGATATGCACCATCAGCGACACGCTGGTGACCACCACCAGCATCATCGCGGTCAGCGAGTCGACCAGGAAGCCGACCGAGTACTCGTAGCCGCCGACGGTCAGCCAGGTGTAGACCGGTCCGTTGAACACTTCCGCGCTTCCGTTGAGGAAGCCCAGAAGCACCTTGAGCGACAGCGCGGCGGAGACCGCCACGCCGGCTATCGTGACGACGTGCGAGGCGCGCCGTCCGATCGCCCATCCAAACAGGCCCGCAATGATGGAACCCGCCAGCGGGGCGAGTGCAATCAGCAGGTATAAGTTCTTCATATCCATGCTTTTGTGCTTTGTAATGGTTCCGGTTTGCCGTTAGCCCTTGAGGCTGCCCAAGTCTTCAACGTTGATGCTCTGCAGGTTGCGGAACAGCACCACCAGGATCGCCAGACCAATGGCGGACTCGGCGGCGGCAACCGTCAGGATGAAGAACACGAAGATCTGGCCTGCCGAATCCGACAGGTAGTGCGAGAACGCGATGAAGTTGAAATTCACCGCCAGCAGCATCAGCTCGATGGCCATCAGCAGGATGATCAGGTTTTTCCGGTTCAGGAAAATCCCGAGCACGCTGATGGCGAACAGGATGGCGGCCAGCACCAGAAAGTGAGTCAGTGTCAGCACGTTTCCTCCCTTATTGGTTGATTGGCCGTCAGGCCTGTTGCTCACTGGAATCGGCCTGTTCGGCTTCTTCCACTTTTTTCACGGCGTCCATCTTGACGATGCGGACGCGGTCTTCGCGGCGCACCTTCACCTGGACGGCGGGGTCGATCACCTTGCTGTCCTTGCGCGCGCGCATGGTCAGGCCGATGGCGGCGATCATCGCCAGCAGCAGCACGACCGCCGCGATCTCGAACGGCAGCAGATAAGTGGTGTACAGCTGGCTGCCCAGCATCTTGACGTTGCTGAAGTCGGCGGCCAGCGGCGCGGCGGCCTTGTACTGCGACAACGCGGCCTGCGGGCTAACCAGGATCAGCGCCATTTCGAACACCATGATGGCCCCGACGGTGGCAGCCACCGGCAGGTTCTTCCAGAAGCCTTCGCGCAGTTTCTCGATGTTGATGTCCAGCATCATCACCACGAACAGGAAAAGCACCATCACCGCGCCAACGTAGACCAGCACCAGCGTGATCGCCAGGAACTCCGACTCCATCAGCAGCCAGTGGCCGGCGCTGGTGAAGAAGGCCAGCACCAGGAACAACGCGGCGTGAACCGGGTTCTTAGCGGTGACCACCCGCACGCCGGCGAAAACCAGAATGGCGGACAGAACGTAGAAAATTACCGTAGTTAGGTTCATGGCCTCCCCTTAGCGATACTTGG
Source organism: Chromobacterium sp. Ag138 (assembly GCF_055181315.1). Taxonomy (NCBI): domain Bacteria; kingdom Pseudomonadati; phylum Pseudomonadota; class Betaproteobacteria; order Neisseriales; family Chromobacteriaceae; genus Chromobacterium; species Chromobacterium sp. Ag138. The sequence continues at coordinate 3,884,695 of NZ_JBUPWA010000001.1, read as the reverse complement.
CGTCGGCCGCCTTGTTGGCGGCGATTTCGGCCTCGTACTTGTCGCCGATCGCCAGCAGCATCGGCTTGGTGTAGTAGAGGTCGCCACGTTTTTCACCGTGGTATTCGAAGATGTGGGTTTCCACGATGGCGTCCACCGGACAGGCTTCCTCGCAGAAGCCGCAGAAGATGCACTTGGTCAGATCGATGTCGTACCGCGTGGTACGGCGGGTGCCGTCGTCGCGCTGCTCGGACTCGATGTTGATGGCCAGCGCCGGACACACCGCCTCGCACAGCTTGCACGCGATGCAGCGCTCTTCGCCGTTGGCGTAGCGGCGCTGCGCGTGCAGGCCGCGGAAGCGCGGCGAAATCGGCGTCTTCTCTTCCGGGAACTGCACCGTGATCTTGCGGGCGAAGAAGTAGCGGCCAGTGACCATCAGGCCCTTGACCAGCTCCACCAGCAGGAAGGTCTTGAAAAAGTTGCGGATCGAATTCATTTTTTCACCTATCCCCTGTCTCAGTGCCAGATGGACAGCGGGGTAAACATCCACACGCCCACCACCAGGATCCACGCCAGGGTCACCGGGATGAACACCTTCCAGCCCAGACGCATGATCTGGTCATAGCGATAGCGCGGGAAGGTGGCGCGGAACCACAGGAAGCAGAACAGCACCATCGATACCTTGATCGCCAGCCAGTGGAAGCCGCCGGCGCCCAGGATGCCCCACGACGCCGGGAACGGCGACAGCCAGCCGCCCAGGAACAGCAGCGCGGTCAGCGCGGCGACCAGGATCATGTTGGCGTACTCGGCCAGGAAGAAGATCGCGAACGCCATGCCCGAATATTCAACGTGGAAACCGGCGACGATTTCCGACTCGCCTTCCGCTACGTCGAACGGCGCGCGGTTGGTCTCGGCCACGCCGGAGATCAGGTAGACGATGAACAGCGGGAACAGCGGAATCCAGTTCCAGGACAGCAGCGAGCCGCCGCCCATGCCGAACGACTGCTGCTTGACGATGTCCACCAGGTTCAGGCTGCCGGACACCATCAGCACGCCAACCAGCGCGAAGCCCATCGCCAGCTCGTAGGAAACGATCTGGGCGGCGGAGCGCATGGCGCCGAGGAAGGAGTACTTCGAGTTGCCCGCCCAGCCGGCGATGATCACGCCGTACACGCCCATCGAGGTCAGCGCCAGGATGTACAGCAGCGAAGCGTTGACGTTGGCCACCACCAGGTGTTCGGTGAACGGAATCACCGCCCAGGCCGCCAGGGCCGGTCCGATGGACAGCACCGGCGCCAGCAGGAACAAGCCCTTGCTGGAGTTGGTGGGCAGGATGATTTCCTTCATCAGCAGCTTCACCGCGTCGGCGATGGGCTGCAGCAGACCGAAATAACCGACCCGGTTGGGGCCGATGCGGATCTGCATGTAGCCGATCACCTTGCGCTCGGCCAGCGTCAGATACGCCACGCAGCCCAACATCGGCAGCACGATGGCGATGATCTTCAGCAGGGTCCACACCAGGAGCCCTGCGTCAGTGCCAAGAATACCTTGCAAGAACTCCATCGTTTACCCCTGCTTGATCTCGATTGCGTCGAACATGCCGCCCAGCGCCAGCGTGGAAGCGTGCGCGGCGGCGACCCGTACCACATCGGCCGGCAGGCTGTCGTCGGCTTCGACCGAAACGCGCGCCTCGCCCTCGCCCTGCTTCAGCAGCGCGGTGGAACCGGCCGCCACGCCCAGCTTGGCCAGCAGGCCGCTGTGTGCTCGGACGACGGCGGCGCCCTTGGCTTCGTTGGTTTGCTGCAGCGACGGCGCGCGGCGGCAGATGGCGTCGGCCTGGTACATCGGCACTTCGCCTACGCGGACGATGCCGGAGGACACGGCCGGATCGGCGGCGACCTTGGACAGCGCGTTGTTCAGCTTGGCGGCCAGATCGCCGAACTCGGCGCGGACTTCCTCGGCGCTGTTCTGCTCGAAGCCTGACAGGTTCAGCATATTGCCCAGCACGCGCAGCACCTTCCAGGCCGGACGGGTTTCGCCCAGCGGCTTCACCACGCCGTTGAAGGTCTGCAGCTTGCCTTCCATGTTGACGAAGGAGCCGGCGGTCTCGGAGAACGGCGCGATCGGCAGCAGCACGTCGGCGTAATCGAGCAGACCCTGGCCCTTGTAGGCGGTCAGCGCGATCACGGTGGCGGCCTGCTTCATCGCGGCCACGGCGGCCTGCGGGTTGTAGCTGTCGAACTCCACTTCGGTGTTCAGCAGGAAGTAGGCTTTCTTCGGCTTGGCGATCATCGCGGCGGCGTTGTCGCCGGTCTTCGGCAACGCGCCCACCAGCTCGGCGCCCACGCTGTTGGCGGCTTCGGCCAGAACGCCGAAACGCGCGCCGGACAGGCGGGAGATTTCCTGGGCCAGCGACAGCAGCTGGCCGTAAGCCGGGTGGTGTTGCGCGACGTTGCCCAGCACCACGGACGCGGTCTCGGCGCCGGTCAGGCTTTCTGCGATGCGGCGGGCTTCAGCGGACACTTCCACCGACGCCAGGTCGATTTCGCTGGAACCGGACTTGATCTCGGCCACCGCCTTCAGCACTTGCGACAGCGCGTTCACCAGCGCCAGCGGCGACACGATCAGCTTGCCGTTGATCTTGGTCAGCAGATTGTCGTCGGCGACGTGGATAATGTTGAGCTCGGAACCCTTCTTGACCGATGCGCGCAGGCGGGAGGCCAGCAGCGGCTGTTCCTTGCGCAGCGTGGAGCCCACCGCCAGCACCGACTTGGCGTCGGCCAGTTCGGCGATGGTGGAGCCCAGCCATTCGGCGCCCTGCTTGGCGCTGTCGGCGGAGAAGTCGCTGCGGCGCAGGCGGTAGTCGACGGCGTCGACGCCGAAGGCGCGGGCCAGCTTCTGGGCCAGGTGCAGCTCCTCGGTGGTGGAGTGCGGGTTCAGCAGGAAACCGATGGCGTCCTTGCCGTGATCGGCGGACACGCCGTTCAAGCCCTTCACCACGTAGTTCAGCGCGGTTTCCCAGTCAGTCTCGTGCCACTTGCCGTCGAACTTGATCATCGGCTTGGAGAGACGCTCGGCGCTGTTCAGGCCTTCGTAGGAGAAGCGGTCGCGGTCGGCGATCCAGCACTCGTTGATGGCTTCGTTTTCCAGCGGCAGCACGCGCATCACTTCGTTGCTCTTGACCTGGACCACCAGGTTGGAGCCGAGGCCGTCGTGCGGGCTCACCGACTTGCGGCGCGACAGTTCCCAGGCGCGGGTGCTGTAGCGGAACGGCTTGGAGGTCAGCGCGCCCACCGGGCACAGGTCGATGACGTTGCCGGAGATTTCCGAGTCCACGGTCTTGCCCAGGAAAGGCAGAATCTCGGAGAACTCGCTGCGGTTGGCCATGCCGATTTCCTGGAAGCCGCCCACTTCTTCAGTGAAGCGGACGCAGCGCGTGCAGTGGATGCAGCGCGACATCTCCTCGGCGGAAACCAGCGGGCCCATGTCCTTGCCCACCACAACGCGCTTCTCTTCCTCGTAGCGCGAGGTGGAGTTGCCGTAGCCCACGGCCAGATCCTGCAGCTGGCATTCGCCGCCCTGGTCGCAGATCGGGCAATCCAGCGGGTGGTTGATCAGCAGGAATTCCATCACGCCCTGCTGGGCCTTCTTGGCCAGCGGCGACGCGGTGTGGACCTTCATGCCGTCGGTGACGGGGGTGGCACAGGCCGGCAGCGGCTTCGGCGCCTTTTCCACTTCCACCAGGCACATCCGGCAGTTGGCCGCGATGGACAGCTTCTTGTGATAGCAGAAGTGCGGAATATAGGTGCCCACCGAGTGGGCCGCCTCGATGACGGTGCTGCCTTGCGGCACCGTCAGTTTCTTACCGTCGATTTCGATTTCAAGCATCGCTCAACACCATTTGTGATCCACCAAGGTCTTTCCGTGTTCGATCGCGTACTCGAACTCCTCGCGGAAATGCTTGGTGAAACTGCGAACCGGGAACACCGCGGCGTCGGCCAGCGCGCAGATGGTGCGGCCGGCCATGTTGTTGCCCACGGAATCCAGAAGCTCCAGATCGCCCTTGCGGCCCTGGCCGTTGACGATGCGATGGATCACCTTATACAGCCAGCCGGTGCCTTCGCGGCACGGCGTGCACTGGCCGCAGGATTCTTCGTGGTAGAAATAGGCCAGACGCTCCAGCGCCTTGACCATGCACACGTCCTCGTTCATCACGATCACGGCGCCCGAACCCAGCATCGAACCGGCTTTGGCGATGCTGTCGTAGTCCATCGTGCACTGCATCATGATGTCGGCAGGCAGCACCGGAGCGGACGAGCCGCCCGGAATCACCGCCTTCAGCTTCTTGCCGTCGCGCATGCCGCCGGCCATTTCCAGCAGCTCGGAGAACGGGGTGCCCAGCGCGATCTCGTAGTTGCCCGGGCGATTGACGTGGCCGGAAACCGAGAACAGCTTGGTGCCGCCGTTGTTCGGCTTGCCCTTCTCGAGGAAGGTCTGCGCGCCGTCGCGGATGATGAACGGCACCGAGGCGAACGATTCGGTGTTGTTGATGGTGGTCGGCTTGCCGTACAGGCCGAAGCTGGCCGGGAACGGCGGCTTGAAGCGCGGCTGGCCCTTCTTGCCTTCCAGCGATTCCAGCAGCGCGGTTTCCTCGCCGCAGATGTAGGCGCCGTAGCCGTGGTGGGCGAACAGGTCGAAGTTGAAGCCGGAGCCCAGGATGTTCTGGCCCAGGAACCCCGCCTTGCGCGCCTCTTCCAGCGCTTCCTCGAACAGCACGTAGTCTTCGAAGATTTCGCCGTGGATGTAGTTGTAGCCCGCCTTGGTGCCCATCGCGTAACCGGCGATGATCATGCCCTCGATCAGCGAGTGCGGGTTGTAGCGGATGATGTCGCGGTCCTTGAAGGTGCCCGGCTCGCCCTCGTCCGTATTGCAGACGACGTATTTGTCGCCCGGGAACGAGCGCGGCATGAAGCTCCATTTCAGGCCGGTCGGGAAGCCCGCGCCGCCGCGGCCCCGCAGGCCGGAGTTCTTCACTTCCGCGATCACGTCTTCCTGCGTCATCTTGGAGTCGAGGATGCGGCGCAGCGCCTGGTAGCCGCCGCGGGCCACGTAGGCGTCCAGACGCCAGCAGTCGAGCTGGCTGGTGTCGACGCCGTCGAAAATCACGCCATTAGCGAAGACAGCCATTATTTCAACTCCGCCAGTTTTTTATCGATTGCTTCGGGCATCATGAAGCTGCACATCTTGTGGTTGTTCACCAGCAAGACCGGCGCGTCGCCGCAGGCACCCATGCATTCGCCTTCCAGCAGGGTGTACATGCCGTCGGCGCTGGTTTCGCCGATGGCGATGCCCAGCTTCTTCGAGATGTACTCCGCGGCGTTGACGCCGCCGGACAGCGCACAGGGCAGGTTGGTGCAGACGGTGATCTTGAATTTGCCCACCGGCTTCATGTCGTACATGTTGTAGAAGGTGGCGACTTCGTAGGCGGCCACCGGGGCGATGCCCAGGTAGTTCGCGACGAACTCGATCAGCTCCTGGTTCAGGCAGCGCGCTTCCGGGGTTTCACCGGCGGCGCGCCGCTCGTCCAGCGCGATGCGCAGCGCGCCCATGACGGCGGAGCGCTTCTGGTCGGCCGGATATTTGGCGACCTCGCGGTCGATCAAGGCTAGCGATTGTGCGGACAGCATCAGCGGTCAATCTCCCCAAACACGATATCCTGCGTACCGATGATCGCGACGACGTCGGCGATCATGTGGCCCTTGGCCATCTCGTCCAGCGCGGCCAAGTGGGCATAGCCCGGCGCGCGGATCTTGAGGCGGTACGGTTTGTTGGCGCCGTCGGACACCAGGTAGATGCCGAACTCGCCCTTCGGGTGCTCCACCGCGGCGTAAGCCTCGCCTTCCGGCACGTGCATGCCTTCGGTGAACAGCTTGAAGTGGTGGATCAGGTCTTCCATATTCGACTTCATGCCTTCGCGCGAAGGCGGAGCCACCTTATGGTTGTCGGTGATCACCGGGCCGGGGTTGGCGCGCAGCCAGGCCACGCACTGCTGGATGATGCGATTGGACTGGCGCATTTCCTCGACGCGGACCAGGTAGCGGTCGTAGCAGTCGCCGCCCACGCCCACCGGCACGTCGAAGTCCATCTTGTCGTACACGTCGTACGGCTGGGTCTTGCGCAGGTCCCAGGCGATGCCGGAACCGCGCAGCATCGGGCCGGTCATGCCCAGGTTCAGCGCGCGCTCGGGCATCACCACGCCGATGCCCACGGTTCGCTGCTTCCAGATGCGGTTGTCGGTCAGCAGGGTTTCGTACTCGTCGACGTAGCCCGGGAAACGGTCGGTGAAATCGCTGATGAAGTCCAGCATCGAGCCCTTGCGGCCTTCGTTCAGGCGCGCCAGCTCTTTGGCGTTCTTGATCTTGGACACGGTGTACTGCGGCATGCTGTCCGGCAGGTCGCGGTAGACGCCGCCCGGACGGAAGTAAGCCGCGTGCATGCGAGCGCCCGACACCGCCTCGTAGCAGTCCATCAGGTCTTCGCGCTCGCGGAACGCGTACAGGAACATGGTCATCGCGCCGATGTCCAGCGCGTGGGCGCCGATCCACAGCAGGTGGTTCAGCACGCGGGTGATTTCGGCGAACATCACGCGGATGTACTGCGCGCGCTCCGGCACCTCGATACCCATCATCTTCTCGATGGCCAGGCAGTAGGCGTGCTCGTTGCACATCATCGACACGTAGTCGAGACGGTCCATGTACGGCAGCGACTGGATGAAGGTCTTGCTTTCGGCCAGCTTCTCGGTGCCGCGGTGCAGCAGGCCGATGTGCGGGTCGGCGCGCTGGACGACTTCGCCGTCCAGTTCCAGCACCAGGCGCAGCACGCCGTGCGCGGCCGGGTGTTGCGGGCCGAAGTTGAGGGTGTAGTTACGGATCTCAGCCACCGTAATTCTCCTCGCGAATGATGCGCGGCGTGATCTCGCGCGGTTCGATGGTGACAGGCTGATAGATCACGCGCTGCTGGGTCGGGTCGTAACGCATTTCCACGTGGCCGGACAGCGGGAAGTCCTTGCGGAACGGATGGCCGACGAAACCGTAGTCGGTCAGCAGGCGGCGCAGGTCGGGATGGCCTTCGAACACGATGCCGTACAGGTCGAACGCTTCGCGCTCGAACCAGTTGGCGGCGTTCCAGACGTCGTTGACCGAGGGGAGCACCGGGAAGTCGTCGTCTGCGGCGAAGACGCGCAGGCGGATGCGATGATTCAGCTTGACGGACAGCAGGTGGTACACGGCGGCGAAGCGCGGGCCGTCCCACGGCTCGTCGCGGTAGGCGCTGTAGTCCATGCCGCAGACGTCGATGCACTGTTCGAAGGCGAGATCGGCGTGGTCGCGCAGCGTCAGCGCCACGGACGGCAGATCGGACGCCTTGCAGACGATGGTCAGCTCGTCCAGAGCCTGCGTGCTGCTCACGAGCTTGTCGCCCAGCGCCGCGGCAACGACCGAACCCAACGCTTCCATTTTCTTGGAGGCCATAGTTTCTACCTTAGCGGGCGATGGTGTTGGTACGTTTGATCTTGTTCTGCAGCTGGATGATGCCGTACAGCAGCGCCTCGGCGGTCGGAGGACAGCCCGGCACATAGACATCGACCGGCACGATGCGATCGCAGCCGCGAACAACGGAGTAAGAATAGTGGTAGTAACCGCCGCCGTTGGCACAGGAGCCCATCGAGATCACCCAGCGCGGCTCGGCCATCTGGTCGTAAACCTTGCGCAGGGCCGGCGCCATCTTGTTACACAGCGTGCCGGCGACGATCATCAGGTCGGACTGCCGGGGGCTGGGGCGGAACACGACGCCGAAGCGGTCGAGGTCATAACGCGCCGCGCCGGCGTGCATCATTTCCACCGCGCAACAGGCCAGGCCGAAGGTCATCGGCCACAGAGAACCCGTGCGGGTATAGTTGATAAGCTTGTCGGCTGTCGTGGTGACGAAGCCTTTCTCCAGAATCCCTTCTACTCCCATTCCAGAGCTCCCTTCTTCCACATGTAGACGAAGCCGAGCGTCAGCACGGCCAGAAATTCGACCATCACGCCAAGACCATAGACGCCCAGATCCTTCAACACCACGGCCCACGGAAACAGGAAGGCGATTTCCAGGTCGAACAGGATGAAGAGAATGGCGATCAGGTAATAGCGGACGTCAAACTTCATGCGGGCATCTTCGAAGGCCTCGAAGCCGCATTCGTATGGAGAAAGTTTCTCAGCGTCGGGACGATTCGGTGCCAGCAGTTTGCCCAAGACAATAGGGCCCACGCCGACCAGAAGTCCGACGATGACAAACATCAGAATGGGAAAGTAGTTTTGCAGCATTTCCCGTACACCCCCAAAAAAAGAGGGGTCGCCCCCTCTTGGCTCCAAATAAAACAGGCCACCGGAGTCCCGGTGGCCTGTTTTTGAATGGTGGTGCCGACAGTGAGACTCGAACTCACACAGCTTTCGCCACTACCCCCTCAAGATAGCGTGTCTACCAATTTCACCATGTCGGCACAGCAAAGCTTTAAATTGTTACTCCGGGATTTTGGAAGCCGTTCCCGAAGCATTTTTATTAGGCGCGCCTGCCGGGATTTGCGGCACAGCCTGTTCAATCTTACCGCCCATCACGCCGAGATCGCTCTTTCCACCCCCGGAAAGAAAGACCAGCGCCAAAGAAGTCGAGAAAAACACCGCAGCAGCAACCGCGGTCGTTCTGCTCAAGAAATTCGCAGAACCAGACGCCCCGAACAGACTGCCGGACGAGCCACCACCAAAAGCCGCGCCCATATCCGCACCCTTGCCATGCTGCATCAGAACAAGGACGATGATAGATGCTGCGGACAGCAGATTTACAATCCAAATAAGCGTCTTGAGAAGTTCCATACTATATCATTTTTCCTGCGGCTTGGCAAATCACTCTGAATGAACCGGCGTCCAGAGAGGCCCCTCCGACCAGTGCTCCGCCGACGTTTTCCGTCGCCAGGATCGCCTCGGCATTCTCTGCTTTGACACTGCCGCCGTAGAGGACGCGAATCTTATCGGAGCCGGAAACGTTTTGCAAGCACCAATTTTTGATGAATGCATGGATTTCGGCGATCTGCTCAAGCGACGCCACCTTGCCGGTGCCGATGGCCCACACCGGCTCGTAGGCGACAACGTATTCACCATCGGCGATATCGGCCAGGATGGCAAGCTGTTCCCGCACCACTTCGAGATAAGCGCCGGACTCGCGCTGTTCCAGCGTCTCCCCGACGCACAGCACCGGCACCACGCCGGCGGCGATGGCGTTGCGCATCTTGGCGAGCAAAGCGGCATTGTCTTCGCGGAAATACTGGCGGCGCTCGGAGTGGCCGACCAGCGCGTAGCGGCAGCCCACGTCGGCCAGCATCGCGGCGCTCACCTCACCGGTGAACGCGCCGTCGGCGGCGAAGCGGCTGACATCCTGAGAGGACAAGGCGATGTTGCCGCCTTTCAGCTGTTCCGCCAACGCAGCCAGGTAGACGGCGGGAGCGGCGATGCCGACGCCTTCGCGATTGGTTTCTTCGTCGGCGAGCAGGGCCGCCGCCAGCTGGCGGGCGCTGTCGCCGCGGGTATTCATCTTCCAGTTGCCAATCACCAGTTTGCCGGACATGCGTTTCTCCACTTCATGTTGCTTTGGTTGGCGCCGATTATAGCGCGCCCGCGCCCGCCGCTCCAATAATGGGCCTGGATCAAGCATTTACGACTTGTAATATTACTGAAAGATTCGCCCGATAGGATGGCGACCATCACAAACGCAGTCCCATCCTTTCGTTCGGGAGTTAAGCAATGAAACAGTCTGTTCGTCTGGCCGCAGTCCTCGGCTCCACGCTGATCGCAGGCTCGGTCTACGCGGCTGACATCACCGGCGCCGGCGCGACCTTCCCCTACCCGCTGTACGCCAAGTGGGCGGCGACCTACAAGGGCAGCACCGGCAACAACATGAACTACCAGTCCATCGGCTCCGGCGGCGGCATCAAGCAGATCCAGTCCAAGACCGTGGATTTCGGCGCCTCCGACATGCCGCTGAAGCCGGAAGAGCTGGAAAAGTCCGGACTGACCCAGTTCCCGACCGTGATGGGCGGCGTGGTGCCGGTCTACAACATTCCGGGAGTCGCCGCCGGCCAGATCAAGTTCACCGGCGCGCTGCTGGCCGACATCTATCTGGGCAAGGTGGGCAAGTGGAACGATCCGGCCATCGCCAAGCTGAACCCCGGCGTCAAGCTGCCTGACCAGCGCATCTCGGTCGTTCGCCGCTCCGACGGCTCCGGCACCACCTTCATCTTCACCAACTACCTGTCCAAGGTATCGCCGGAATGGGCGAAGGACGTCGGCTCCAACACCGCCGTCAGCTGGAAGGGCAGCTCGGTGGGCGGCAAGGGAAACGAAGGCGTGGCCAACTACGTGTCGCGCATCAAGGGCGCCATCGGTTACGTCGAATACGCCTACGCCAAGCAGAACAAGCTGGCCTACGGCCTGCTGCAGAACCAGTCCGGCGCCTTCGTGAAGCCGGACGAGGCCTCGTTCAAGGCCGCCGCCGCCAACGCCGACTGGAAAAAGGCGCCGGGCTTCTACCTGCTGCTGACCAACCAGCCGGGCAAGCAGAGCTGGCCGATCGCCGGCGCCACCTTCATCCTGATGCACAAGAAGCAGGACAAGCCGGCGCAGGCCGTCGAAGTGCTGAAGTACTTCGACTGGGCATACAAGAACGGCGACAAGACCGCGCAGGAACTGGATTACATCCCGATGCCCGATAGCGTGAAGGGCGTGATCCGCACCAGCTGGAAACAAATCACCGACGGCAGCGGCAAGGCTGTCTGGAACTGACAGGCGACGCTTATACTGTCGCACCCAGGCCGGGGGGAGTTCGCTCTCTCCGGCCTTGTGTCTGAACCATCAAGAATCGGCGCATGCAAAAACTGAGCTATGAGCAGCAGCTGGGACGCCAGCAGCTGCTGGACAAAATCTTCCGGGTGACCACCCGCTGTTTCGCCTTCCTGGTGCTGGCGCTGCTGGTGGGCATCCTTCTTTCGCTGCTGGTAGGCGCCATGCCCAGCATCAAGGGCTTCGGCTGGAGCTTCCTGTTCAATACCGACTGGGATCCGGTGCAGGAGAAATTCGGCGCCGTGGTGCCCATCTTCGGCACCCTGGCCACGTCCTTCATCGCCTTGCTAATCGGCGTGCCGGTCAGCTTCGGCATCGCGCTGTTCCTGACCGAGCTGTGCCCGACCTGGCTCAAGCGCCCGCTGGGCATCGCCGTCGAGCTGCTGGCCGGCATTCCGTCCATCATCTACGGCATGTGGGGCCTGTTCGTGTTCGCCCCGTTCTTCGCCGACCACATCCAGCCGTGGCTGATCGACAACCTGGGCGAGTTGCCGTTGCTGGGCTTCCTATTCCAGGGCGCGCCGATGGGCATCGGCCTGTTCTCCGCCAGCCTGATCCTGGCCATCATGGTGATTCCGTTCATCGCCTCGGTAATGCGCGACGTATTCGAAGTGGTGCCCACCATGCTGAAAGAGTCGGCCTACGGCCTGGGCTCCACCACCTGGGAAGTGGTGCGCTACGTGGTGCTGCCCTACACCAAGACCGGCGTCGTCGGCGGCATCATGCTGGGCCTGGGCCGCGCGCTGGGCGAGACCATGGCCGTCACTTTCGTGATCGGCAACTCTACCCGCTTTTCCACCAGCCTGTTCGAGCCGGGCAACTCCATCGCCTCCTCGCTGGCCAATGAATTCGCCGAAGCCAACGGCGACCTGTACATGGGCTCGCTGATCGAGCTGGGCCTGATCCTGTTCTTCATCACCTTCGTGGTGCTGTCCTGCTCCAAACTGCTGCTGCTGCGCCTGAAGAAGCAGGAAGGCAAGCCTTCCTGACATGAAAGACGTCAAAACAATGAGCCAAGCGACAATGAACGACGCCTTGCGCACCGCCCCCGCCTCCGGCCTGAAGCAGGATAGCCCCACTTACCGCCGGCGCCGGCTGGTCAACCGGCTGACCATGGCCGCGTCGATGCTGACCATGGTCTTCGGCCTGTTCTGGCTGTTCTGGATCCTGATCACGCTGCTGCAGCACGGCCTGTCCGGCATCAGCTGGCAGGTGTTCACCGAAAGCACGCCGCCTCCGGGCTCCGCCGGCGGCCTGGCCAACGCCATTTACGGCAGCCTGGTGATGACCGCCTTCGGCACGCTGTTCGGCACGCCGATCGGCATCCTGGCCGGCATCTATCTGGCCGAATTCGGCCAGCGCGGCTGGCTGGCGCCGATCACCCGCTTCATCAACGACATCCTGCTGTCCGCGCCGTCCATCGTGATCGGCCTGTTCGTGTACGAGGTGTACGTGGTATCGGTCGGCCACTTCTCGGGCTGGGCCGGCTCCTTCGCGCTGGCCATCCTGGTGATCCCGGTGGTGGTGCGCACCACCGAGAACATGCTGCGCCTGGTGCCGAACAGCCTGCGCGAAGCCGCCGCCGCGCTCGGCGCGCCGCAATGGAAGGTGACGCTGACCGTGACGCTGCGCGCGGCGCAGGCCGGGGTGCTGACCGGCATCCTGCTGGCGGTGGCCCGGATTTCCGGCGAAACCGCGCCGCTGCTGTTCACCGCGCTGAACAACCAGTTCTTCAACAGCAATATGAACCAGCCGATGGCCAACCTGCCGATCGTGATCTTCCAGTTCGCGATGAGTCCCTACGAGGACTGGCACACGCTGGCCTGGGCCGGCTCGCTGCTGATCACTTTCAGCGTCCTCGCCCTGAACATCGTCGCCCGCTGGATGGGCGGCCGCAAGAATCAATCGAATTAAGGCATGACAACCATGACCAGCACCGCCTCCAAGCTCGAGGTCCGCGACCTGAACTTCTTCTACGGCAACTTCCACGCGCTGAAGGGCATTCAGCTGGAGATCGCGCCGCGCAAGGTGACCGCCTTCATCGGCCCGTCCGGCTGCGGCAAGTCCACGCTGCTGCGCACCTTCAACCGCATGTACGAGCTCTACCCCGGCCTGCGCGCCGAGGGCGAGATCATGCTGGACGGCCAGAACATCCTGGCGCGCGACATCGACGTCAACCTGCTGCGCGCCAAGGTCGGCATGGTGTTCCAGAAGCCGACGCCGTTCCCGATGTCGATCTACGACAACATCACCTTCGGGGTGAAGCTGTACGAGAAGCTGTCCAAGGGCGAGATGGAAGACCGCGTCGAGTGGGCGCTGCGCAAGGCCGCGCTGTGGGACGAGGTGAAGGACAAGCTCAAGCAGTCCGGCAATTCGCTGTCCGGCGGCCAGCAGCAGCGGCTGTGCATCGCCCGCGCGGTGGCCTCCAAGCCGGAAGTGCTGCTGCTGGACGAACCGACCTCGGCGCTGGACCCGATCTCCACCGCCCACATCGAAGAGCTGATCCATGAACTGAAAGAGGACTACACCATCGCCATCGTGACGCACAATATGCAGCAGGCGGCGCGGGTGTCTGATTACACCGCCTACATGTATCTGGGCGAGCTGGTGGAGTTCGGCCATACCGACACCATCTTCACCACGCCGCAGAAGAAGGCGACCGAGGACTACATCACCGGCAAATTCGGCTGATCCGCCTCCTCCCGGCGGCTGGCGCGTCTCTCCGCGCCAGCCGTTTCTCATGCCGCCCGGCTAAGCAACAATGATGATGCCATTTTGCAAAATCATGGACTTAGCCGTCTTGCAACCCTGGCCTGTCAAGAAGATTTTGCCGTTTTCACAGGCAAAACCACACGCTTTATTTTTTTTTTATAAAGACTTGACGGCCATGGCGCGGAACACAACAATCCCGCCTTTACGATAAACGCTGACACGCCATGCTGGACCTGTTTTCCGGGCTCGATACCCATGTAGCCATCACTCTGATGCTTTCTCTGGGCTTCGTGCTCGCCTTTGAGTTCATCAACGGTTTTCACGATACCGCCAACGCCGTCGCCACCGTCATCTACACCCAGTCGATGAAGCCGCGCCTCGCCGTGTTCTATTCCGGCGTCTGCAACTTTCTCGGCGTGATGAGCGGCGGCCTGGCCGTCGCCTACGCCATCGTGCACCTGCTGCCGGTGGATCTGTTGATCTCGGTGAACACCAGCCGCGGCATGGCGATGGTGTTCGCCCTGCTCGCCGCCGCCATCCTGTGGAACCTCGGCACCTGGTATCTGGGCCTGCCGGCGTCCAGCAGCCACACGCTGATCGGCGCCATCCTGGGCGTCGGCGTGGCCAACAGCTTCATCAACAATACCTCGCTGTCGCACGGCATCAACTGGGGCAAGGCGATCGACGTCGGCGCCTCGCTATTGGTGTCGCCGATCGCCGCCCCAGTGATGCGGGCCTGATCGTCATCCTGTTGCGGCGCTTCCGGCCGCGCAGCAATGTCCATAAGACGCCGTACCAGCGCCAGCAGGTGGAGGGCCGCAAGCATCCGCCGTTCTGGACCCGCTTCATGTTGATCGTGTCGGCGATGGGCGTCAGCTTCGCCCACGGCTCCAACGACGGCCAGAAGGGCGTGGGCCTGGTGATGCTGGTGCTGATCGGCATCGTGCCGGCCAAGTTCGTGCTGAACCTGGACAGCACGCCTTACCAGCTGGAGCGCACCCGCGACGCGGCTCAGCATCTGCAGCAGTTCTACCAGCGCCACGAGGCCGATCTGTCCAAGATCATCGTCAAGTCCACCAGCACCAGCCAGTACGAGTGCCACCCGCAGCAAACGGTGGCCACCGCCGACCAGCTGCTGAAGCTGATGGGCGACGGCAACGACTACCACACCCTGAGCGCTTCGCAGCGCTGGGACGTGCGCACCCAGCTGTTGTGCCTGGACGACGCCGCCAAAAAGGCCGCCGACCTGCCCAAGCTGTCCTCCGACGACAAGCAGCTGCTGAGCAATCTGCGCAAGGATCTGACCACCACCACCGAATACGCGCCCACCTGGGTGATCGTGGCGGTGGCCTTGGCGCTGGGCATCGGCACCATGATAGGCTGGCGCCGCGTGGTGAAAACGGTGGGCGAAGGCATCGGCAAGAAGGACATGACCTACGCCCAGGGCGTGGCCGCGCAGACCACCGCCGCCGTGTCCATCGGTCTGGCCAGCTGGTTCGGTTTCCCGGTCTCCACCACCCACGTGCTGTCCAGCGGCGTGGCCGGCACCATGATCGCCGACAAGGCCGGCCTGCAGATGAGCACCGTGCGCTCGATCGCGCTGGCCTGGTTGTTCACGCTGCCGGCCTCGATGGGCCTGGCCGCCGGCCTGTACTACCTGGCGGCGCAGTGGTTCTGACCCAAGCGACGTCCAAACGCCAAGGCCGCTCGATGAGCGGCTTTTTTCATGCTTGATCCAGGTCAACGGAGCTGCTGTCCGCGCTTGAACGAAAAATTCACTAATTGCTAATATACGCCTGCTTCATTAATGGTTTCTTTTGTTTGCAGCAATCCTCCCTCGCCGCCGCGATTTCCCCCAATCGCGGTGGATTTTTTTACGCCTTGAGGAATTGCTCGCGGCCGGCCAGCCAGCGCTCCAGGTGCGCCTCCGCCTCCCGCGGCCAACGCTCCAGCAAGACGGGCGCCAGATCGCGCGCCGCCTCCAGCAGCGCCTGGTCCTGCTCCAGATCGGCGAAGCGCAGCATCGGCAAGCCGCTCTGCCGCGCGCCCAGAAACTCGCCGGGACCGCGGATCTGCAGATCCTGGCGGGCGATCTCGAAACCGTCGGTATGCTCGTAGATCACCTTTAGCCGCGCCTTGGCCAAGTCGGACAAGGGATTCTCGAACAACAGCACGCACACGCTGCGCGCGCTGCCCCGCCC
>NZ_JBUPWA010000001.1:3859930-3868775 GCF_055181315.1 Chromobacterium sp. Ag138 | reverse complement strand
GCGCGCGCTGCCCCGCCCCACCCGCCCGCGCAACTGATGCAGCTGCGCAAGGCCCATGCGCTCGGCGTGCTCGATCACCATCAGGCTGGCATTGGGCACGTCCACGCCGACTTCGATCACCGTCGTCGCCACCAGCACGTCCAGCTGGCCCGCCCCGAACGCGGCCATCACCTCGGCCTTCTCCGCCGCCTTCATCCGGCCGTGCACCAGGCCGATGCGGCGGCCCGGCAGGTCCTGCAGCAGCTGCTGGTGGCAATCCACAGCCGTCTGCAGTTGCAGCGCCTCGGACTCCTCGATCAGCGGGCACACCCAGTAGGCCTGGTTGCCCTCGGCGCAGGTTTTCTCGACGAACTGCACCACCTCGGCGCGGCGCGGGCTACCGATCAGCTTGGTGACGATGGGCGTGCGGCCCGGCGGCAGCTCGTCTATCGCCGATACGTCGAGATCGGCGTAGAAGCTCATCGCCAGGGTGCGCGGGATAGGCGTGGCCGACATCATCAGCTGATGGGGCTCCTCGCCCTTGTCCTGCAGCGCCAGCCGCTGGCCGACGCCGAAACGGTGCTGCTCGTCGACGATGGCCAGCCCCAGCTTCTGGAAGGCCACGTCGTCCTGGAACAGGGCATGGGTGCCCACCGCCAGCCGGCATTGGCCGGAGGCGATCTCGTCCAGCGCCTGCTGCTTGGCTTTCTTGCGCAGGCTGCCGGACAGCCAGGATACGCCGATGCCCAGCGGCGCCAGCCAGCCGGACAGCTTCAAATAATGCTGCTCGGCCAGGATCTCGGTCGGCGCCATCAGCGCCACCTGGTAGCCGGCCTCGATCGCCGACAGCGCCGCCAGCGCGGCGACGATGGTCTTGCCGCTGCCGACGTCGCCCTGCAGCAACCGGTGCATCGGGTGCGCCTGCCGCATGTCGGCGCGGACCTCGTCCAGCACCTTGCGCTGCGCGCCGGTGAGCTGGAACGGCAGATGGGCCAGCAGTTTTTCGCTCAGGCTGCCGTCGCCGGCGATGCGCGGCGCGTGCCCAAGCCGGCGCGCGCGGTAGGCCAGGCGCATCGACAGCTGCTGCGCCAGCAATTCGTCGAATTTCAGCCGCTGCCAGGCCGGCAGCTGCGGATCGGCCAGCTGCTGCGCCGACCACTCCGGCGGCGGCTGGTGCAGCAGACGGATGGCGTCGGCGAACGGCAGCAGCGCCAGCGGCGCCATCAGCGGCGCCGGCAGCAGCTCGTCCAGCCGCTGCGATTTCAACTCGGCGTGCACCAGCTTGCGCAGCACCGGCTGGGTCAGGCCGTTGACCGTCGGGTAGACCGGGGTCAGGCTGTCGGCCAGCGGCGCGCCCTCGCGCACCTCGCGGGTCTTGGGATGAACCATCTCGTCGCCGGCGAAACCGCGGCGGATTTCGCCCAGCGCGCGGATGCGGCTGCCCTCGGCGAACTGCTTGAGCTGGCTGGGATAGAAGTGGATGAAGCGCAGCAGCAGCGTGCCGCTGCCATCCTCGATCTGCACCCTGAGCTGCTTGCGCGGCTTGTAGCTGACCTCGTGCGCGGTGACGGTGCCCTCCACCAGCACCGGCTGGCCGTATGGCGCGTCGGCGATCGGGTACAGATGAGTTTCGTCCTCATAGCGCAGCGGCAGGTGCAGCACCAGGTCAAAGCGGCGGCGTATGCCCAGCTTCTCCAGCTTCTTGACCAGCGCGGCCGGCGCCGCCGGCGGCTGGTTGGCGAGATCGATCGGGGAATTCATGAGTAGCGATTGTACCCAACAATGAGAAAGGCGGAAGCGGCTCGCGCCGGCTTCCACTCAGGCAGCAGGTCAGACATGGATTCGATGCCGCAGGACCCGGCCTAGCCGGGCCTCGCCAAATCAGTGGGCGCGCCCGCCGCCTGACCATCGAATCCCAATCCCCCCGCCCTTGCCCTGCAAGGGAGCCTCGCTACGCTCGCGGCGTGTTCTCAACACGCAAAAGGCGGAAGCGGCTCGCGCCGGCTTCCGCCTTTCTATGGACCTGGCGTCCGTCGGCTTACTGCTGGCGCTCCCACACCTGGGTGCGGAAGAAGGGGCCGATGTAGCCGCGCACGCGCAGCTTCTTGCCATCGTCCATCAGCTTGGCACCGGAGGTGTAGATCTTGCCCGACTTCGGATCCAGGATCTGGCCGTCGGACCATTCCTCTCCGCTCTTCTTCAGGCCCCACAGGATTTGCATGCCGTTCACCGACTTGCCCTTGTTGGCGCCGTCGCACTTGTCGCACACCGCGTCCGGGTGCAGGTAGAGCTTGATCACCTTGCCGGTCAACTCGCCGTTGGGCGCTTCGTTGATCTGCACCAGGGCCTTGGCCTGCTTGGTTTCATCGTCAATGGTCTTCCACAGGCCGGCGGCGCTGCCGGCCAGCGCCAGTTGGCTGACCAGGCCCAGCGCGGTCGCGAGGCAGGCGGCTTTGGCGATTCGGATCATGATGTTTTTTCCTCGTCTCGTTTGTTATGAAACAACAGTTTGGAGTAGCGGCTCTAGGATGCCAATAGCAGACAAGGCAGTCAAGCCGGGGGATGGAATCAGCAGCGGAATTCGCCCGTTCCCATGAGCTGGGTACGGCCGCCCACGCTCACCGCGCCATCCGCGTCCACATCCAGATACAGCCGATTGGGCCGGTTGATCGCCTCGCCCTGCTCCACCGTCCACGACAGCGGCGCAAGACCGTTCAGCGCGCACCAGCCGCCCAGATTGGCGCAGGCGCTGCCGGTGCCGGGATCCTCGATCACAGCGCCCAGCTGCTCGAAGAACAGCCGCACGGTAGCGACACCGCCATCCTGATGCCAGACATAGGCGATGCTGCGTCCAGGCCGCAGCGTCGCATGACGGGTGAACAACGCCGGATCGGGCTTGGCGTTCAGCACCGCCTCGCGGCTGGAGAGGCCGATCAGCAGCTGCGCGCTGCCGGCATCCACCCACTGCGGCGCATGCAGCACGTCGCCAGCGGCCAGGCCCAGCATCGCCGCGGCTTCGTCGATGCCGCAACCGGGCCGGACCGACGCAGGCAATGCCCGCAGCCGGAACACGCCGTCGGCATGACGGATCGGAATCAAGCCGGAGCGGGTGCGCAGCGTGAAATCGTCGCCCAGCTCGCCGTGCGCATGCAGCACGGCCGCGCTGCCCAGCGTGGGGTGGCCGGCAAAAGGCAATTCGTAGCTGGGCGTGAAGATGCGGAGGCTGGCCGCGCATCCGGCGTCGCCCGGCAATACAAATACGGTTTCCGACAGGTTGAACTGCCGCGCGATCAACTGCATGTCGTCATCCGACAATCCGGCGGCGTCGGTGAACACCGCCAACGGGTTGCCGCCGAAACGCTGCTCGGCGAACACGTTGACGATCTGGAAGCGGTAAGCGCCCATCAATCCTCCTTATATAGATGGCATGCCCGATCCTGCATCTGATCCTCCACCTTGGCAAGGCGCAGTTTCACGCGCTCGGCCTCCTGCAGCGGCTGGCCGCGGCGCAGGTTAGCGTCCAGCGCGGCGCGCCTGGCGTCCAGCCTGCGGCAATGCTCGCGCTCGGCCAGCCATTTCCTGCGCTGCGCGCTCCGCTCGCGCCGCTCCGCCTTGGCCTCGGCCTGCCGGCTTTTGTCGCGCTGGTCCGACCACTGCCGCAACTGCTCGCGGTAATGCTGCGCCGATTGCTCGCCGTCGTTCTGCTCGATCACGCTGAATGGATGCGTCTCCATTTCCACCGTCCGGCTGCCAGCCGGGCATGGCTGCTCCCCATAGACCACGCTGCCATCGGCGCCCCGGCACTTGAATACTTCGGCGTGGCTCAGGCTCGCGCCCAGCAGCAGGCAATACAGCGCGTATCTCATATCGCTCTTCCTTCGCGGACATCGCCGCAACATGCCAAAGCGCCGACAGTTTGAACACTGGCTGCTCGGCCATCTGCCAGACAGCAAAAAGCCCCGGTTTCCCGGGGCTTTTTCATCGCGAACGCGGCGCGCTTACAGCACCAGCACCGCTTCGGCTTCCACCAGCACGCCCTTGGGCAGGCTGGCCACGCCGACGGCGGCGCGGGCCGGGAACGGCTGGCTGAAGTACTGGCCCATGATTTCGTTGAAGGTGGCGAAGTTGGACAGGTCGGTCAGATAGGCGTTGAGCTTGACGATCTGGTCCAGGCTGCCGCCGGCGGCCTCGCACACGGCCTTCATGTTCTTGAACACCTGGTGGGTTTCGGCGGCGAAGCCGCCTTCCACCACGGCCATGGTGGCCGGGTCCAGCGGGATCTGGCCGGACAGGTAGACGGTGTTGCCTGCCTTGACGGCTTGCGAGTAGGCGCCGATGGCGGCCGGAGCCTTGTCGGTGTGGATAATTTCCTTAGCCATTATTCATCTCCTTCTTTGAGGAACAGGGTGAGCAAATCGTTGAGGAAGCGCTGGCCTTTCAGCGTCGGGCGCAGGATGGCGCCATCGCCGTCCAGCAGGCCTTGCGCCTGGGCTTCGTCCAGCTGGCGGCGGATCAGCGCCAGCGGCAGGCCGGTGCGTTCCTGGAACAGGCGGCTCTCGAAGCCGCCGGTGAGGCGCAGCAGATTCATCATGAATTCGAACGGCAGGTCGCCGCGGGCGACCTTCTGCTGGCTTTGCAGCGGATTGCCGTCCGCCACCGCCTTCAGATAAGCGGCCGGCTGCTTGTGCCGCATCTGGCGGACGATGCCGGCGTGGCTGCTGATCTTGCCGTGGGCGCCGGCGCCGATGCCGACGTAGTCGCCGAACTGCCAGTAGTTGAGGTTGTGGCGGCTGTGGCGGCCGGGTTTGGCGAAGGCCGAGGTTTCGTAATGATCGAAGCCGGCGGCTTCCAGACAGGACTCTATCGCTTCCTGCATGTCGGCCGACACCTCGTCGTCCGGCAGGTTCTTCGGCGTTTGCGCCGCGAACATCGTATTCGGCTCTATCGTCAGATGGTAGGCCGATAGGTGGGTGATGCCGTAGGACAGCGCGGTGTTCAGGTCGGACAGCGCCTCGTCCAGGGTCTGGCCCGGCAGCGCGTACATCAGGTCCAGGTTGACGTTGTCGAAGTGGGTCAGCGCGATCTCGACCGCGCGCTTGGCCTCGTCGCCGTCATGGATGCGGCCCAGCGCCTTCAAATGCCTGGGATCGAAGCTCTGGATGCCGATCGACAGCCGGTTGATGCCGGCCTCGCGGTAGCCGCGGAAGCGCTCGATCTCGAAGGTGCCGGGATTGGCCTCCATGGTGATCTCGGCGTCCGGGTGCAGCTTCAGCCGCGCGCGCACCCCGGCCAGCAGCACATCCATCGCCTGCGGGCTGAACAGGCTGGGCGTGCCGCCGCCCATGAAGATGCTGGTCAGCGGCCGGCCCCATACCTCGGGCAGCGAGTATTCCAGATCGCGCAGCAACGCGTCGACATAGGCCATCTCGTCGAAGCCGTTTTTCGGCTCGTGCGAGTTGAAGTCGCAATACGGGCACTTGCGGATGCACCACGGGAAGTGGATGTACAGCGCCAGGGGCGGCAGCTCGCGCAGGCCGCCCGTCAGCGCCGAGACGTCGATCACGCTCATGCCAGCGCCTTGAGCTTGGCCAT
The DNA here is from genome assembly GCF_055181315.1 of Chromobacterium sp. Ag138. Lineage (NCBI taxonomy): Bacteria > Pseudomonadati > Pseudomonadota > Betaproteobacteria > Neisseriales > Chromobacteriaceae > Chromobacterium > Chromobacterium sp. Ag138. The sequence goes on along the minus strand of NZ_JBUPWA010000001.1, from coordinate 3,863,204 downwards.
CAGCGCGGCCAGCGCCTGGCCGCGGTGGCTGACGCGGTTTTTCTCGGCGGCGTCCAGCTCGGCCACCGACACGCCGTAGCTCGGCAGATAGAAATGCGGGTCGTAGCCGAAGCCGCCCTCCCCGGCGGCCTGGTCGCGCACCTCGCCCAGCCAGATGCCGTCAGCCACCAGCGGCTGCGGATCGTCTGCGTGGCGCACCAGCACCAGCACGCAGTAGTACCAGGCGCGGCGGTTGGCCTCGCCCTGCAGCTTTTCCACCAGCAGCGCGTTGTTGCGCGCGTCGGACTTGGGCTCGCCGGCGAAGCGGGCCGAATACACGCCCGGCGCGCCGCCCAGCGCCTCGACGCAGATGCCGGAATCGTCAGCCAGCGCCGGCAGGCCGGTCAGCCGGCTGGCGTGGCGCGCCTTCTCCAGCGCGTTTTCCAGGAAGGTGTGGTGCGGCTCCGGGCATTCCGGCACGTCGAAATCGCGTTGCGGGCGCACGGTGACGCCCAGTTCGGCGAACAGCGCGCCGAACTCCTTCAGCTTGCCGGCGTTGTTGCTGGCGAGAACCAGTTGATCGAACATCTTTTCGCTCTTTCTATCTTGTGGGTGCGGCCGAACCGGGTCGATAGCGTCCGGCCAGGCCGCCAGCTTAGCGGCTGACCTTCACTTCCGTCCACATCCGCGCCAGCGCGCGGCGCTCCACCGGCGTCAACTCGCGCAATACCGTCCATTTTTTCGCCTGCTCGGCAGACGGATTGATCACCGGGCTGGCTTTCAGATCGGCGCGAAAATAAGGACTGGCGGTCGCCACCGGATTGGTGGCGCCGTTGAGGTTGGTCAGCTGCGCCGCGTTCTGGCCGTCCAGCATGAAATTGATGAACTGGTGCGCCAGGTCCGGCCGTTTGGCGCTGGCGGTGATCGCCATCGTGTCCACGCCGATCTCATTGCCCTCGCGCTGCGGGACATTGCCGATATGGAACGGCCGCTTGGTCAGGCGCGCGTCCTCGCTGGCCTGGAAGAATTCGGTCGAGTAGCCCAGCGCCACCCAGATATTGCCGACGGCCAGCTGCTTCAGATAGCTGGCGTTGGAGAAGGCGGCCCAGTACGGCTTGGCGCGCTTGATCACGTCGCGCGCGGCGCGCATGTCGGCGTCGGTCGCCCGGTTCGGGTCCTTGCCCAGGTAAAACAGCGCGGCGGCGAACACCTCGCGCGAGCTGTCCAGCACCGTCACCTTGCCCTTGATCTTCCGCAGCACCGCGGGATCGAAGATCACCGACCAGCTGGAGGGATCGACGCCCAGTTGCTTCAGCTTCTCGACGTTGTAGCCGACGGAAGTCAGCGACAGCACGGTGGGAATGGTGTAGCGGTTGGCCGGATCGTAGCTTTGCGACAGATAGGCCGGCGCCACGTTTTTCAGATTCGGGATCTGACGGTGGTCCAATGGTTGCAGCAGCTTCTGCTTGGTCATCGCCTGCACGACGAAACTGGAGGGAAACACCATGTCGTAACCCTTGGCGCCGGCGGCCAGCTTGGCCAGCATTTCCTCGTTGTCGCCGTAATAGTCCTGTACCACCTTGCAGCCGCAGCGCTTCTCGAACTGCCTGACGATGTTGTCGGACAGCGAGCCGCTCCAGTTGTAGATGTGCAGCACGTCATTGGGACCGGCCCAGGCCAGGCCGGAAGACAGCGACAGGGCGAGCATCAGCTTGTGCAACTTTTTCAATTGGGATTCACCTCCAGACAGTCATGCCGGGCATGACAACCATGACAAAAGGCGGCCGCAGCCGCCTGGCGAAGACAGCCGCCCGTCGGCGGCCATCGGATAATCAGGCGCGGCGGCCCGCCAGCGTGGCCTCGTAGGCCTGGCGCAGCAGACCGGCGTCGGCGCCGTCCAAGAGCTTGGCGTCGGACAGCATGCGCCGCCAGTTGCGCGCGCCGGGCAGGCCCTGGAACAGGCCCAGGATATGGCGGGCGATGTGGCGGACATTGCTGCCGTCGGTCAGCCGCGCCGTCACGTAGGGCATCATCGCCTCCACCACCGCCGCGCGCTCCGGACCCGCGGCCGCGTCGCCGTAGAACAGCGCGTCCCAGTCGGCCATCAGCCACGGGTTGTGGTAGGCCTCGCGGCCGACCATCACGCCGTCGACGTGCTTCAAATGCTCGGCGATCTCGGCATTGGTCTTGACTCCGCCGTTGATCAGGATTTCCAGTTCCGGCCGCTCCCGCTTCAATCGGTAGACATAGTCGTACTTCAACGGCGGGATCTCGCGGTTCTCCTTCGGGCTCAGGCCTTTCAGGATGGCGTTGCGCGCGTGGACGATGAAGGTGCGGCAGCCGGCCTCGGCCACCGTGTCGACGAATTCGCGCAGGTAATCGTAATGCTCGATCTGGTCGATGCCGATGCGGTGCTTGACGGTGACGTCGATGTCGACGGCGTCGCGCATCGCCTTCACGCAATCGGACACCAGCTTGGGCTCCGCCATCAGGCAGGCGCCGAACGCCCCCTTCTGCACTCTTTCCGACGGGCAGCCGACGTTAAGATTCACTTCGTCGTAGCCCCACTCCTGAGCCAGCTTGGCGCACGCGGCCAGCTCGGCCGGCTCTGAGCCGCCCAGCTGCAGCGCGACCGGATGCTCGGCCTCGTCGAAACGCAGATGCCGCGCCACATCGCCGTTCAACAGCGCGCCGGTGGTGACCATCTCGGTGTACAGCCAGGTGTTCCGCGTGATCTGGCGGGCGAAGTAGCGGTAATGGCGGTCGGTCCAGTCCAGCATGGGGGCGACGGACAGGCGGCGCGGCGGCAACGCGCGGCGGTTGGCAAGCGTTTGATTCATCCGGGAAAACCAGTTCTTTCGCAGCGGCAAAACGCGCGGCCTGGCCGGACACGCTGCGACGCATAAGCGTTTGATCAAACTGGGAATTATCCTACCTACGTCAAGGCAGGGTCAAGGCAAAATCGCCCCGCGCTCACTCGATCAGCCGCATATGCGCGCGCACCCAGTCGCGGTCGGCCGCCTCGAAATGCCACCACTCGGTGGCGATGCCGCGGAAGCCGGCTGCCTCCATGCAAGCGCGCAGCAGCCGGCGATTGGCCAGTTGCGCGTCGCTGAGCAGCCCCCTGGCCAGCATCTCCGCCTCCCGCTGCGGCTGCGCGCGCTCGGTGAAGTCGTCGAAGCCGGTGCCCATGTCGAGCTCGCGCCCCTCCTCGTTCTCGGCGGTGATGTCCACCGCCATGCCGAAACTGTGGATGGAGCCTCGCGCCGGATCAGCCACGTAGATGCGCTGCGGC
>NZ_JBUPWA010000001.1:3816452-3859830 GCF_055181315.1 Chromobacterium sp. Ag138 | reverse complement strand
CGCCACCGGATTGGTGGCGCCGTTGAGGTTGGTCAGCTGCGCCGCGTTCTGGCCGTCCAGCATGAAATTGATGAACTGGTGCGCCAGGTCCGGCCGTTTGGCGCTGGCGGTGATCGCCATCGTGTCCACGCCGATCTCATTGCCCTCGCGCTGCGGGACATTGCCGATATGGAACGGCCGCTTGGTCAGGCGCGCGTCCTCGCTGGCCTGGAAGAATTCGGTCGAGTAGCCCAGCGCCACCCAGATATTGCCGACGGCCAGCTGCTTCAGATAGCTGGCGTTGGAGAAGGCGGCCCAGTACGGCTTGGCGCGCTTGATCACGTCGCGCGCGGCGCGCATGTCGGCGTCGGTCGCCCGGTTCGGGTCCTTGCCCAGGTAAAACAGCGCGGCGGCGAACACCTCGCGCGAGCTGTCCAGCACCGTCACCTTGCCCTTGATCTTCCGCAGCACCGCGGGATCGAAGATCACCGACCAGCTGGAGGGATCGACGCCCAGTTGCTTCAGCTTCTCGACGTTGTAGCCGACGGAAGTCAGCGACAGCACGGTGGGAATGGTGTAGCGGTTGGCCGGATCGTAGCTTTGCGACAGATAGGCCGGCGCCACGTTTTTCAGATTCGGGATCTGACGGTGGTCCAATGGTTGCAGCAGCTTCTGCTTGGTCATCGCCTGCACGACGAAACTGGAGGGAAACACCATGTCGTAACCCTTGGCGCCGGCGGCCAGCTTGGCCAGCATTTCCTCGTTGTCGCCGTAATAGTCCTGTACCACCTTGCAGCCGCAGCGCTTCTCGAACTGCCTGACGATGTTGTCGGACAGCGAGCCGCTCCAGTTGTAGATGTGCAGCACGTCATTGGGACCGGCCCAGGCCAGGCCGGAAGACAGCGACAGGGCGAGCATCAGCTTGTGCAACTTTTTCAATTGGGATTCACCTCCAGACAGTCATGCCGGGCATGACAACCATGACAAAAGGCGGCCGCAGCCGCCTGGCGAAGACAGCCGCCCGTCGGCGGCCATCGGATAATCAGGCGCGGCGGCCCGCCAGCGTGGCCTCGTAGGCCTGGCGCAGCAGACCGGCGTCGGCGCCGTCCAAGAGCTTGGCGTCGGACAGCATGCGCCGCCAGTTGCGCGCGCCGGGCAGGCCCTGGAACAGGCCCAGGATATGGCGGGCGATGTGGCGGACATTGCTGCCGTCGGTCAGCCGCGCCGTCACGTAGGGCATCATCGCCTCCACCACCGCCGCGCGCTCCGGACCCGCGGCCGCGTCGCCGTAGAACAGCGCGTCCCAGTCGGCCATCAGCCACGGGTTGTGGTAGGCCTCGCGGCCGACCATCACGCCGTCGACGTGCTTCAAATGCTCGGCGATCTCGGCATTGGTCTTGACTCCGCCGTTGATCAGGATTTCCAGTTCCGGCCGCTCCCGCTTCAATCGGTAGACATAGTCGTACTTCAACGGCGGGATCTCGCGGTTCTCCTTCGGGCTCAGGCCTTTCAGGATGGCGTTGCGCGCGTGGACGATGAAGGTGCGGCAGCCGGCCTCGGCCACCGTGTCGACGAATTCGCGCAGGTAATCGTAATGCTCGATCTGGTCGATGCCGATGCGGTGCTTGACGGTGACGTCGATGTCGACGGCGTCGCGCATCGCCTTCACGCAATCGGACACCAGCTTGGGCTCCGCCATCAGGCAGGCGCCGAACGCCCCCTTCTGCACTCTTTCCGACGGGCAGCCGACGTTAAGATTCACTTCGTCGTAGCCCCACTCCTGAGCCAGCTTGGCGCACGCGGCCAGCTCGGCCGGCTCTGAGCCGCCCAGCTGCAGCGCGACCGGATGCTCGGCCTCGTCGAAACGCAGATGCCGCGCCACATCGCCGTTCAACAGCGCGCCGGTGGTGACCATCTCGGTGTACAGCCAGGTGTTCCGCGTGATCTGGCGGGCGAAGTAGCGGTAATGGCGGTCGGTCCAGTCCAGCATGGGGGCGACGGACAGGCGGCGCGGCGGCAACGCGCGGCGGTTGGCAAGCGTTTGATTCATCCGGGAAAACCAGTTCTTTCGCAGCGGCAAAACGCGCGGCCTGGCCGGACACGCTGCGACGCATAAGCGTTTGATCAAACTGGGAATTATCCTACCTACGTCAAGGCAGGGTCAAGGCAAAATCGCCCCGCGCTCACTCGATCAGCCGCATATGCGCGCGCACCCAGTCGCGGTCGGCCGCCTCGAAATGCCACCACTCGGTGGCGATGCCGCGGAAGCCGGCTGCCTCCATGCAAGCGCGCAGCAGCCGGCGATTGGCCAGTTGCGCGTCGCTGAGCAGCCCCCTGGCCAGCATCTCCGCCTCCCGCTGCGGCTGCGCGCGCTCGGTGAAGTCGTCGAAGCCGGTGCCCATGTCGAGCTCGCGCCCCTCCTCGTTCTCGGCGGTGATGTCCACCGCCATGCCGAAACTGTGGATGGAGCCTCGCGCCGGATCAGCCACGTAGATGCGCTGCGGCGTGTCCTTGACGATGTCCCACAGCACCTGCTGCACCCGGCCCGGCCGCAGCGCGTCGAAAACGCGCAGCCGGTAACCGCTCCGGCGGCTGGCCAATTCGCCCGCGGCGCGGGCCAGGCGCTCCGCGGCCGTGCTATGCAGCAGCGCCCGCGCCGACGGGCCGTACAAGTCGCGGCCGACGAAGTTGTCGGCGCTGGCGTAGCGCAGGTCCAGCCTGACGCCGGCCATATCCTCGATGGACACGTATTCGGGATGGCTTGCCAGTTGCTCCAGCCTGATGCTTGCGTCCATGGTCCCTCCCTCGCCGCTGACCTGCCGCAAATCCGGCAGCCCGGCGCTTGAGCGATACTGTGAAGACGATCCGGTTCCAGCCTTGGCGCATGATAGGCTCGGAGCATATAACACCCATATACAGGAAACCGAGATGCCCCTGCCCCGCCTTTCGTCCTTGCTTCCGCTCGCGGCCCTGCTGGCCGCGGCGCTGCCCGCCCCGGCCCTGGCCGCCAAGCCGCTGGTGTTCTGCGCGGAAGCCTCGCCGGAAGGCTTCGATCCGGCGATGTGGGACAGCGCCACCACCTACAACATCGCCAAGCCGGTGTTCCAGGGCCTGGTCGAGTTCAAACGCGGCGGCGTGGCGCTGAGGCCCGGCCTCGCGGAAAGCTGGTCGGTATCGGATGACGGATTACTATATACGTTCAGACTGCGCCGCGGCGTCAAGTTCCATCAAACCGACTATTTCACGCCCAGCCGGGACTTCTCCGCCGACGACGCGGTCTTCACCATCAACCGCTGGATACGGCCTGACCTGCCCTTCAATCAAGCCTTCAAGACGCCGCTGACCGGACCGGACGGCTATGGCCTGTCCAAGCTGATCGAATCGGTGCGGAAAGTGGACGAACATACCCTCCAGATCAGGCTGAAGGAGCGCAACGCCCCCTTCCTCACCTTTTTCGCGATGGGCTTCGCCGGCATGCAGTCGGCCGAGTACGCCAACCAGCTGCTGAAGGCGGGCAAGCCGCAGCAGATCAACCTGCTGCCGGTGGGCACCGGCCCCTACCGCTTCAAGAGCTACGCCAAGGACGCCATCGTCCGCTACGAGGCCAACCCGCAGTACTGGGGCAAGCCGCAGAAGACCCGCAGCCTGGTTTTCGCCATCGTAGCCGACCCGCAGGTGCGCATCCAGAAACTGAAGGCGGGCGAATGCCAGGTGGCCGCGGCGGTGCGCGAGTCCGACCTCGACGCGCTCGCGGGCGACAAGAACATCAAGATCGCCGCCACCGGCGCCAGCAACATCTCCTATCTCGCCTACAACCTGAAGCGGCCGCAGTTCGCCAAGCGCGAGGTGCGGGTGGCGCTGGACATCGCGATCAACCGCGACGCGCTGTTCAAGGCGCTGTTCCCCAAGGGCGGCGCCACCCAGGCGGTGAACCCCTTCCCGCCGTCCACCTGGAGCTGGAACCCCAAAACCCGCAACGAATACGATCCGGCCAAGGCCAAGGCCTTGCTGGCCCAGGCCGGCTATCCCAACGGCTTCACCGTCAACCTGTGGGCCTTGCCGGTGCAGCGTCCGACCAACCCCAACGGCAAGCTGATGGCGCAGATGATCCAGCAGGACTGGGCCCGGATCGGCGTCAAGGCCAACATCCAGTCCTACGAGTGGGGCGAATATCTGAAACGCGCCGGCGCCGGCGAGCACGACGTCTACATGTCGGGCCTCACCAGCAACTCCGGCGACCCGGACGATTTCCTGTGGAACAGCCTGTCCTGCAGCGTCAGCAAGGGCGGCCAACGTTTCTGCAACGCCGAGTTCGAGCGGCTGCTGCAGCTGGGCCGCCAGACCACCGGCCAGAAGCAGCGGACGCCGTACTACCTGAAGGCTCAGGAAGTCTTCAAGCGCGAGCGGCCGTGGATCACCATCGCCCACTCCCGGATTTACATCCCGTTGCGCGCCAATGTGCAGGGCTTCATCATGAACCCCAACGGCTCTTTCGATTTCGAGGACGTATGGCTCAAGTGAACCCGGGCTGGCCGCAGGCCTTCGCCTGTCATCGCTACCAGGCGCTGGCGGACGGCCCCGCGCTGATCGTCACCGGCGCGGTGCACGGCAACGAAGTGTGCGGCGCCATCGCCATCCGCCGTCTGATGGCGGAGCTGGAACGGGGAGCGCTGTCGCTGCGCGCCGGCCGGCTGACCCTGGTGCCGGTGGCCAATGCGCTGGCCTATCGGCTGGGCCAGCGCGGCGGCGACCGCAACCTGAACCGCAATCTCGCGCCCAACAATCATCCGCGCGACTACGAGGACCACGTCGCCAACTGGCTGTGCCCGCTGCTGGCCGAGCATCAGGTCCTGCTCGATCTGCACTCCTTCCAGTCGCCTGGGCAGCCGTTCGTGTTCCTGGGCCCGGCCGACAACGACGGCGAGCTGGAGCCGTTCGCCCACGCGGCCCGCGAGGAGGCGCTGGCGCGGCGGCTGGGCGTCGCCGACGCGGTGGACGGCTGGCTGTCCACCTACGCGCTGGGCGTGGAGCGGCGGCGGCAGTCGCCGGCCGGCGACGCGAGGCTGGCCGAGCTCAACGCCGACCCGCGCTACGGCGTGGGCACCACCGAATACATGCGCAGCCAGGGCGGCTGGGCCTTGACCCTGGAATGCGGCCGCCACGACGATCCCGCCGCGGCGGAAGTCGCCTACCGCGCCATCCTCAACACCCTGGCCCACCTCGGCATGCTGGACGCGCCCGATCCCGCCCCGCAGCCGGTGGCCTTGCTCAGCCTGTATGAAGTGGTGGACAAGCGCGACGACGCCGACAGTTTCGTCCGCGCCTGGAGCAGCTTCGACAGCGTCCGCCAGGGCGAGCTGATCGGCCGCCGCGCCGACGGCAGTCCGGTCATCGCGCCCGACGATGCCCGCATCGTGTTTCCCAGCCCCCGGGCCCAGGCCGGCCAGGAATGGTTTTATCTGGCCAAACCGTCAACCCGGCTGGAAAACGGCCAAAGCTAGCGCCGTTCTCGTCATCATTCGCTCGCCTGGCGCCGACGGACTCGGCATTCGGGGGAGATGCCTATTCTGTTTATTCAAATAACAGATTATTTCGATAAATAAAAAACAATGCCGCCTATTACGCAGTAGCCATAAAACCTCCAAAAAAATGGAGTTTCATTTGGTAGGACAGCAAGGCAAAATCCAACGACAAAATCAAGCATGCTGCTTTTCCAGATTATGGAACGCCACGCGTCAAGCAAGGGAGGTGGAAAATGAATAAATCTCTGACAGCCACTTACTCTCCGGACGACGACAGGCTGAGAATCTACGCGCGCGGCAAGCTGAGCGATCCGTTGCGCGCCATGCTGGAGCATCAAGGCTTCCACCTGCTGCCCGAGGCCATGGTTTTCGTATCCGGGTCCGGCTGGTCGCTGCGCCAGGAAAATCTGCTGCTGCAGCTATGCGGCATGATAGAGGACGACGCCGTCTGGCATGGCGATCTCCATCTGCCCTATATCGAACACATTCCCTACCGGGACCTGCCGCCCGGCACCGGGCCGTGGTACGACCCCCGTTACTGGCAAGTTCGCGCCGCCGCTCTGGCCGGCCGCCTGCATCCGGAAGAAAAAGTGCTGCTGCAGCTGCGGCTGGCCCGCATCGCCCCGCTGCGCCGGCAGATCACCAGCCTGGAGTCCACGCTGACGGACGAGGAGCTGCGCGCGCCGGGCCCGCCCCGCGGCTGGTCGGACGGCCGTCTGACGCTGTGCCGGCTCAAATTGCAATTGGCCTACTGCCTGCGCTTTCAGCAGGAAGCGCGCCTGGCGGCCTGAGCGCAAGCGCCTCCCCCGCCAATCCTCGGCGCACGTCCCGCTCTCGCCTCTCGGTCCGTTTTCGCAGCGCGCTCTTCCCCGTCTCAGCATGGCATGGCCGCTTGGACAGGCCCGAAATACCAAGGCCGCTCGTCCCATTACAATGTCCTGTTCCCAAATCCGACGGGCCCAGGGCACGCCATTCCCCCGCGCAAAACGCAATGCGGTGTCTGCTCCCCGATCCCGTCCGCCGCCTGAAAAGGAATATCGCCGATGACGTACGCCATGCTAGCCCCGGATCAATTCACCGACGAGCACAAAAGCTTCCTGGCCGGATTTCGCCAATCGATAGAAATCCTGTCCAAAAGCTCGGACATGATGCTAGGCGCCAAGGACATCCATTCCCGGCATCTGATCGCCACCGACGCCTACGCCAGAATCGTAGCGCTGAAACAGGGCGGCGACGTCGCCGGCCGGCTGGACTGCGAAATGCCGTGCGAAGGCACGGCCGAGTTCGCCGACAGCTATGTCAGCGAAGACCTGTCGCTGATGCGCGGCGGCCAAATCAAGCGCAAGCTGGCCACGCTGAACATCCACGAATACGCCGACGGCCTGAAGGCACGCGTGTTCAACAAACACATGCTGGTCCACCATCCCAGCCAGTCGATTCTCGGCACCATCTACAGCGGCCAGGACGTTGAGATAGGCAATTTCCTCAACATCATCCCCAATTACGTGCTCGAGTTCGGCGCCGGCTGCAGCCTGGAGCAGGGTTCGGCCTACAGCAGCCTGGAAGGCGTGACGCTGACCGAGTACGAACAGGAGGTCTGCTTCCTGCTGCTGCTGAACTGGGAGTTCAAGCAGATCGCCGCCTTCATGGACAAGTACCGGCCGCGCAACGCGCCGCGCACCACAGACTCGGTGATCAAGTGCAAGAACTACCTGTGCGAGAAGTTCGGCATCGAGCAAGCCCGGCTGCAGACGCTGAAGGAATTCCTGGTCCACCACGGCCTGCACCGCAAGATTCCGCGCTCGCTGTTCAACCGCCTGATCGGCTCCAAGCTGCTCTAGCCCCCGCCTCCTCGCAGCGTCCAGGCGCAGCCATGCCGGCCTGCGCCATGCCGAGCCGCCCCCCGCGCTTACAGCAAAAACAGCTTCAGTCCCAGCGTGACGCCGCTGCGATAGGTGCCGCCCAGTTCGCTGCCGACGCCGCCCTCGCCCAGAATCAGCATCGCGAAGCCGGACAGGCGCGGCTGCAGCCGGCGCTCTCCATACAGCGTCCAGCCCTGGCTGCGGTCGTCCCGGTTGCGCGTCCACTCCAGCCGCCAGTAGCGCTCCAGCTCCTGCGGATTGCTCTGCACGCTGGCCCACAGGTAATGGCGGCCTCGCAACGCGGCGGGATCGGCCAGCTGCGTGGCCGCGCCGTTGTCGCCGTTGAACAGGTATTCGGCCGACCACACCCGGCCGGCGGCGCTGGTGTAGCTGGCGCCGCCCAGCCAGCGCGAGGCCGTCGCCGCGCCGCGCCGCTGGACGGACGCCTCGCCGTACAGCAGCCAGGCGTCGTCGGGCGTGTACTGGGCGAAAGCGCCGACAAAGGGCCCCTGGCGCTGGCTGCGGGCTTGGCTGAACACCAGGCTGGCCAGCGCATCGTAGCCCTGCCGGTCCAGCTTGAACAGCACGGTGTCGCGCTGCCTGGGCTGGGGCAGGGTCCGGGTATCGGATACATAGGCCGAGGTCAGCCGCCAGCCGCCGCCGCTGTGGGTCCAGCGCGCCAGGTCGATGCCGGGCGTGTCGGCCAGCGGATTGGTCCGGCCGCTGTCGAAATAGAAGGGATTGCTGGGGGAACGGAAATTGGCCGGCCCCCAGCTGAATTTCTCGCGGCCGGCCGCCAGCTGCTCGCCGCCGCTGGCCAGGCTGAAGTAGCCCTGGTTGAGGCTGGCCTGCCCGTCGCTGCGGCAATCCGCGCCGCCGGGCGGGCAGGCGCGCAGCCAATTCAGCCTGGGCGCCAGTTCCACGCGCAGCGCGTCGCGCCTGAGCGTCAGGTCCAGCCGGCCCTCGGCGTGGTACTGCTTCTGCGGCAGCGGCAGCGGGGAGGTCAGCCGGTAGGCGTCGCCGTAAAGCCAGGCTTCCAGGCTGGCGTCGGTCCGCCACGCCTCGCCGCCGTCCGCTTCGGCGGCGCGGACGCCGGCGCACAGCAGCAGCGCGGCCAGGCCGGCCGCGGCGCGCTCAGAGATTGTCCACCTGGAATTCGGCATCGGCGAAGGTCTTCACCCGCAGCTCGCCGTACTTCAGCGTGGTGCGGGCATCCGTCAGCGCGTCGTTGATCTGCATGGCGCTGACGAAGGGAATGCTCTTGCCGCCCACCTTGACCGTGTTGTCGTACTGGAAGCTGGCCTGCTTGAGCAGCTTGCCGGACAGGCTGTAGAACTGGGCCTGCACGCCGACCATCCGTTTCTCCGACACCCAGTAGACAATGCGGTCGTAGGTGCTCTGCTTGTTGGCCGACTTCAGGTCCAGCACGTAGCAGGGCTCGCCGTTCAGCGTCTCCTCGCGCAGCAGCTTGGCCGCGTAGTCCTTGGCGTAATTGGTGGCGGCGATATCGCCTATCGCCGCCTGGCCGGACAGCCGCAGCCGCGGCGAGATCGCCACCGGCTTCTTCAGCCCGGGCTTGCTCAGCCACATATTGCGGTCCACCTGCAGCATCTTGGAGCCCTTGTTGCTCAAGGGCTCCCTGACCTCGGCCAGGCTGGCCGTCTTGTTGGCGCGCACGTCCAGCCGCATCGGCTGCAGATCCTCGCTGGCGCTGCCGCTGTTGGCCAGCCGCACTTCCCAGGCCAGGCCCGGCAGATCGCCGCCGCGCGCCTGGTCGGACTGGCGCAACAGCTCCTGCGCGTCCGGCGCCGCCATGGCCGCCGGCGCGGCGGCCATGGCGGCCAGCACCAGGCCGGCCGCCATTGTCGTCGTTTTCATGCTTTCCCTTTCTCAGCTGTGCGCCAGCGACAGCGTGATCTGCTGGCCCGACGCCTTGCGCGCCGGCATCCAGGCGGCGACGATGCTCAGCGTGCCCAGCAGCAGCATCGCGAACACGGTCCGCGCCGGATCGAAATCGATGTACAGCGGCACGCTGACGCTGTTGCCCGGCGGCACGTACTGGATGTTGGCGCCGTTGACCGCGTGGCTGGTCAGCCAGAACAACAGCAGCCCCAGCAGGCAGCCCAGCACCACTTGCAGGCAGGCCTCGGCAATGAACAGGCCCACCACCCGGACGCGGCGGTAGCCCATCGCCCTGAGCGTGCCGATCTCGCGCGTGCGCTCCAGCACGCTCATGCTCATCGCGTTGGCGATGCTCAGCACCACGATGGCGAGCACGATGCCCAGCAACAGCGTGAAGATCAGGTCGTACATGTTCTTCACCTGCTTGTAGTACAGCGACATGTCCTGCCAGGTGCGCACCTCCAGGTCCAGCCCGGCGGCCTGGAAATCGGCCAGCAGCCGGTCGCGCAGCGCGATGGTGGTGGCCGCGTCCGGCGCCGGCGTGGTCAGCATCGCCAGCATGCCCTTGTCCAGCTGGCCGCCGGCCTTGGCCGGCGTGTTGATCAACACCGTCAGCCACTCGGCCTGCTCGCCGACGTCCTTCAAAGAGCGGGTCAGTTGCAGCGGCACCAGCAGGAATTTGTCGTTGGTGGCGGTATTACCGGTGTTGATCACGTCGTTGACTTCCACGTCGGCGGCGTTGGCCTGGCCATGGATGGTGCCGACCAGCAGCGAGGCCTCGCCGCCGCGCTTCAGTCCCAGCACCGAGGCCAGCGCCTCGCCGACCGACACGCCGTTGGGCTTGTCGGCGACGATGTTGCGGTGCACGCCGCTGAGCGGGCCCAGTATCAGCTGCAGCGCCGACGGGTCTATGCCCTCGGCGATGAAGATGGTGCTGTTGCGGCCGTTGGAGATCATGCCGTCCAGCCCCATCCGCGGCAGCACGTGCCCCTGCGGCAGGCGCTTGCGGACGATGGCGTCCACCTTGGCGATCTCGGCCGGCATCAGCAGGTAGCGCGCCGGATGCAGCTTGCCCTCGGTGCGCCAGCCGCGCTTGTTGATCGACAGGTGGCCTATCATCTCGCCGTGGATGGAGAGGTTGGCCAGGCCGGTGTAGATGGTCTGGGTGTAGCCGGCGAACAAGGCCAGCGCGGCGATGCCGAAGGCGATGGACAACAGGGTGACCAGGCTGCGGCGGCGGTTGCGCAGCAGATTGCGCCACGCCATCACGATGGGGTTCATGTCAGGCTCTCCGCGTTGAGTTTCAGCATGCTCTCCTCGTAGGAGGCCTCGGCGATCTCGCCGTCCCGCAGCGCCAGATGGCGCGATACCCGCGCCAGCAGCCTGGGATCGTGGGTGGACAGCACGAAGGTGACGCCGGTCCTGTGGTTCAGCGCCTGCATCAGGTCTATCACCTCGCGGCTGGTGCGCGAGTCCAGGTTGGCGGTCGGCTCGTCGGCGATCACCAGCGAAGGCTCGGTCACCATCGCCCGCGCGATCGCCACCCGCTGGCGCTGGCCGCCGCTGAGCTTTTCCGGCGGATGGTCGGCGAAGGCCTCCAATCCCACCTTCTGCAGCCACGTCCGGGCGCGCTCCCTGGCCTGCGCCTTGGGAAGGCGCTGGCAGTAAAGCGGCAGCATCACGTTCTCCAGCGCCGACAGCACCGGGATCAGGTTGAAGTTCTGGAACACGAAGCCGATCTCGCGGCTGCGGTAGTCGGACAAGGCGTTGTCGTCCAGCCCGGCGACATCCTGGCCGCGGAACAGCATCCGGCCGTAGCTGGGGCTGTCGATCAGGCCCAGCAGGTTGAGCAGGGTGGATTTGCCGGAGCCGGACGGCCCCCAGATCGCCAGGAAATCGCCGGGCTGGACCGCCAGCGACGCGTGGCGCAAGGCCTCGATCCGGGTTTCGCCCAGCAGGAAGGTGCGGCCCGCGTCCTGCAGCTCGACGATGGGTCCGCTTGTCGATGGTTTGACTGCTGTACTCATGAAGCGCTCGCTCGTTTTTCGAAAGGGAAAGTCGGCATGGCTGAAAATGAATATATCATTTAATAAATTCAACAACCATGACAATGAATTCAACAGGATGGCTCGCCGGCCAGGTGGGCGATCAAGGCCGAGTAGTCGCGGCGCTTGGCCTCCTCGCTCAGCGGCCCCAGCAGCCGGCACAACGCCGGCGCCAGCCTGGGCTGCAAGCCGCTGGCCAGCGCGTGCTCGCACTCCCAGCGCAGGTCTTTCTCCAGATTGGCCAGCGAGAAGCGCGGCGCGTGGTCGCCGTCCAGATAGCGCTGCCCCAGCCGCCGGTACAAGGGAGAAGCCAGGCCGCTGCCGTCCAGCGCGTCGAGAAAGCTGTCCACCGCCAGGCCGTGCGCCCTGAGCAGCGCGATCGCCTCGCCCAGCCCGCCCGCCATCACGCCCACCAGCAGGTTCAAAGCCAGCTTGGCGGTATTGCCCGCGCCCAGTCCGCCCAGATGATGGACGCCGCGGCCCATCGCCCACAGCAGCGGGCTCGCCCACTCCACGTCCGCCTCCGCGCCGCCCACCAGAAAATGCAGGGTGCCGTGGCTGGCGTCGTGCACGCTGCCGGTCATCGGCGCCTCCACCAGCGGCCAGCCGGCGGCAGCGGCTTCGGCGCCCAACGCCGCCAGTTGGACAGGCTGATGGGTGCCCAAATCCACCAAGCGGCGGCCAGCGGCCGACACGCTGGCGATGCCTTTGTCGCAGAACAGCAGCGCGCGCAGCGCGGCGCTGTCGGTCAGCACCGTCGCCACCCAGTCGGCGCCGGCCACCGCTTCCGCCGGCGTCGCGTGCGCGCTGGCCCCGGCGTCCCGCAACGGCGCCGTCCGCTCCGGGCTGCGGTTATAGACCCGCACCTCCCACCCCTGGCCCAGCAGCCGCAGTCCCAGCGCCGTTCCCATCGCACCGCAGCCTATCAACGCCAGCCGTTTTCCCGCATTCCGCCTGCTCATGCCGCCTCCCCCGCCACCTCGACCAGGGCCTTGAAGCGCTCGCGCCGGTACAGCGCGGCGAAATAATCCGGCACCTCGTCCAGGCGCAATCTGTCGGAAAACATCAGGTCCAGCGCCGGCGCGCAGTCGGCCATCGCCGCCTCCACTTCGCCGCGCAGGCCGATCGGATCGCCGATCACGAACTGCAGCGCGATCTCGCGCTGCATCAACGCGCCCCAGTCCAGTTCGAAACGGCCGGCCTGCGATCCCGCGCCGACCAGCCTGCCGCGCGGCCGCAAGGCGGCCAGCGCGGTTTTCAGGCCGCTCTCGCCGCCCACCGCGTCCACCGCGGCGTCGAAAACGCCGGCCGAGCCCGGCGCCGCGTCCGACAACGACTGCCCGGGCGCGATCTCCGCCACCGCCAGACCGCCGTCCCGCGCCCGCGCCGCGCGAGCGGGATTGGCTTCCAGCAGCAAGACTTCGACGCCCCGGCGCGCCGCCAGCCAGGCGGTCAGCACGCCCACCGGGCCGGCCCCGACCACCGCCAGACGCTCGCCCGGCGCCAGCGCCAGCCGCTGCAACGCGCCCAGCGCGGTCGGCATCACGTCGCCGGACAGCAGGCCGAAGCGCGGGTCCGCGCCATCGGCCAGCGGCGTCAGCGCGACATCCGCCCGCGGCACCCGAACGTATTCGGCCAGGCCGCCATCCAGCCGCGGCTGTAGGCCGGAGAAACCGAACAACCGCCGCTCACGGCATTGGGCGTGCCGCCCGGCCGCGCACTGCGCACAAATGCCGCAGGCGATGAAATCGGCGCAAGCCGCGCGTTGTCCGGGCCGTAAAAGCTTCACTGCAGACCCCACCGCCGCCACGACGCCGACAAACTCGTGTCCGATCACCGTACCCAGCTCGAAACCCGGCACCGCGCCGCGGTAGATGTGCAGATCGGTGCCGCAGGTGGACGCGTGGGTGACCCGGAGCAGCGCGTCGTCCGGCGCCCGCAACGCCGGCCGCGGCAGCGTCGCCAGCCGCAGGCGCTGCGGCCCATCCCATACCACCGCCCGCATCGTGTTCATGTCAGCTCCATCGAAAACCGGTAAGCCGCCTCCAGCGCCGCGGCCAGATTGACGCCGTAGAGGCCGCCGTCGGCCGCCCCCAGCACGGTGTAGGGAATGCCGGCCCGCCTCAGCGCATCCTCCGGCCCCGGACGCGGCGCCTGGCCGGCGGCGATCACCACGCTGCGCGCCGGCAGGCTGCGCGCCGCGCCGCCGCGCTCGCGCACGATCACCGCGTCGCCGGTGATCTCGACGACGTCGACCCGGCCCAGCAAGCGCACGCCGTCGCGGCGCAGCGCGTCCATCAATATCCAGCGCGTGGTGCGGCCGACGCGGTGGGCGAACTTGCGGCCGGAGCGCTGCAGCAGCGTGATCGCCGGTGCCGTGTCGTCCGCGCCGCCGTCCAGGTACGGCGCCAGCGCCTCCGCCGGCAAATGCCGCGCCAAGTAGGCGCGCGCGTCACGGGTCAGCTTGCCGCGCTTGGCCGCCAGGTATTTCGCCAGGTCGCAGGCGATGCCTCCACCGCCTACCACCACCACCGGAAACGCCACCGGACAGCCCTGCTCCAACACCTCGGCGTAGTCCAGCACATGCGACAGCTCCAGCCCCGGCACGCCTTCCGGCCGGCGCGGCGCGGCGCCCTGCGCCAGCACCACGTGGTCCCAGCGCGCGCCGTCGAGCGCGCGCTCGTCGAAACGGCAGCCCAGCCGCACCGCCACGCCTGCGCGCAGCAGCTCGCCGCGGTAATGGCGGATGGTGGCGGCGAACTCCTCCTTTTGCGGAATGCGCGCCGCCAGCCGCAACTGGCCGCCCAGCTCGTCCCCGGCCTCGAACAGCGTCACCCGCGCGCCGCGCCGCGCCAGGAACAGGGCCGCGCCCATGCCGCTGATGCCGCCGCCGGCCACCGCCACGTTCAGCGCCCGCGCCAGCGGCGGATAGCGGCCTTCGTCCGGCTGCCCGCAATCCGGATTGACGCTGCAGCCGACCGGCTGGCCGGTCAGCACGTGGTCCAGGCAGCGCTGGTTGCAGGCGATGCAGGCGTTGATCTCGTCGAAGCGGTTGGCCGCGGCCTTGCTGGCCAGCGCCGGATCGGCCAGAAAGGGGCGCGCCATCGCGATCATGTCGGCGCAGCCGTCCAACAGCAGCGCCTCGCCGTCGCGCGGGTCGTTGACGCGGTTGCTGACCGCCAGCTGTAATTGCGGATAGCGGCGCCGCGCCAGACGGGCGGCGTCGGCGAAAGCCGCGCGCGGCACCGCCATCGCGATCGTCGGCACCTCGGATTCGTGCCAGCCTATGCTGACGTTGAGCAGATCGATGCCGTAGGGCAGCAGCTTGCCGATCAGCGCCATCGACTCCTCGGCGTCCAGCCCGTCCGGCAGCAGATCCATGCAGGGCAGGCGGAAGATCAGCGGGAAATCCGGGCCGACGCGGCGGCGCACCGCGGCGGCGATCTCCACCGCCAGCCGCGCGCGGTTGTCGAAGCCGCCGCCCCAGCGATCGGTCCGTTTGTTGCAGGCCGGGGCCAGGAACTGGTGCACCAGAAAGCCCTGGCCGAACAGCAGCTCGATCGCGTCGTAGCCGGCGGCGACAGCGCGGGCCGCGCAGTCGGCGTGGGCGGCGATGGTCACCTGGATTTCGGCCTCGCTAAGCGGCCTGGGCGTGAACACGCTGGACGGCAGCCGCTCGGCCGACGACGACACCATGCCGCCGTGAAAGGCCTCGCGGCCGAAATGCAGGATCTGCAGCGCGATGCGGCCGCCGGCCTCATGCACCGCGCCGGTGATCCGCCGGTGCGGCTCTATTTCGTCGTCGCGGCACAAGGCGAAGCCGCCCTGGGTGGTTTTGCCCGCCTCGTCCGGCGCGCAGCCGGCGCTGACGATCAGTCCGACGCCCTCCCGCGCGCGCAGCGCGTAGAACGCCGCCATCCTGCGCCAGGCATCGTCGCACTCGTCCAGATTCAGGTGCATCGAGCTCATCAGCAGCCGGTTGGGCAGCCGCAGCTTATTCAGCCGGATCGGCGAGAACAGCCGGCCGAGCAAGGGCCGCGCTTCAGGCACACAAGCCTCCGTCGACGACCAGCACGTGGCCGGTGATGTAGCTGGCCGCGCTCGAACACAGGAAGCCGACGGTCTGCGCCACTTCCTCCGGCTTGCCGAAGCGCGCCAGCGGGATTTGCCTGGCGCGGGCGTCCTCCAATAGCGCCGCGCCTTTGTCCGACGCCTTCATCTCCGCCAGCATGTCGGTGTCGATGAAGCCCGGCGCCACCGCGTTGACGCGTATGCCGTAGCGGCCGACCTCGCGCGCCAGGCCGCGGGTCAGCGCCAACAGGCCGGCCTTGGCCGCCGCGTAATTGGCCTGGCCGACCTGGGCCCGCATGCCGCCGACCGAGGCGATGTTGACGATCTGCCCGCTCTTGCGGCTCATCATGGTCTGCAGCGCGGCGCGCGCGCAGTGGAAGCTGCCGTCCAGATTGCTGCCCAGCACCGCGCTCCAGTCGTCGGCCGGCATCATCGCCAGCAGGCCGTCGCGGACGATGCCGGCGTTGTTGACCAGGGTCTGCACCCAGAAGCCGCGCTGGCGGATGTCGGCGAACATCGCCGCCACCGCGTCGCGGTCGGACACGTCGGCCCGGACCGGATAGGCCTCGCCACCGGCGGCCCGGATCGCCGCGCAGGCATTCTCGGCCGCCGCGCCGTCCCGCCGGTAGTTGACGAAGACCGGCAGCTTGCGGCCGGCCAGCTCCAGCGCGATCGCGCGGCCTATGCCCCGCCCCGCGCCGGTGACCAGCGCCGCCTTGCGCAAGGCGAGCGGCAATGCGTACTCACTCATTTGGATTCTCCATATGGCCGCCGCGCCCCGGCGCGCGGCGCGAAAACAACGGCGCTCAACGGCGCAGCCCCAGCGCGCAGAACGCGCCAGCGGCGTCGTTGCCCAACACCAGCGCGGCGGCATCGTCCGGCAGCGCGCCGCCGCCGGCGGCCCGCGCCAGCGCCGGATCGGCGTCCGCCGCCACATCCGGCGTCGCCGGCGCGCGCCGGCGCGCCAGCGAAGCGGCAGCCAAGGCCACCTGCAGCGCGCCGCTCCAGCTCTCGCCCTCGCCCGCCAGCGCCCGCGCGGCCAGCAGCTTGCACGGCTGCCCGGCGCTTTCCGCCACCCAGCGCCGCAAGGCATGCGTCTCCAGCCTTTCCTGAGCGCGGCCCGCGCCGCCGGCCCCCGGCAGCAGCAGGGCCGGCTCGGCGTCGGCCGCGCGGCGCCAGCCGTTCAGCAGCGATTGGACCGCGTCGCCCCGGCCCAGCCGGCCGGCATGCCAGCCGCCCAGCCTGGCGTAGACGCGCGCGCCGCGCGCCGCCGCGTGTTCCGCGTCTTCCAGCACCAGCATGCACGCGCCCTCGGACGGGATCAGCCCGCCGCCCCGTTCGCCGAAGAAGGCCGGCCTGCCGGCCAGCGCCGCGTCGCCGTAATAATCGCGGCAGAAACGCAAGGCGAAGCGCGACAACGCCTCCACGCCGCCCGCCAGCGCGACCTTGGCTCGCCCGGAGCGGATCAGGCCGGCGGCGCGCGCCACCCCCTGCAGCGAAGCCAGCGGCCCCGACGCCAGCACCGAGCTGGGGCCGCGCAGGCCGAAGCGGATCGCCATCTGGCCGCAGGCGATATTGCGCGCCACCAGCGGGAATTCGGCCGGATTGATCCGCTCCGGCCGCCCCTGCAGCAGCGGCAGCGAAAACTTGTGCACCGAGGTCTGCTCGGAGCGCGCGGTGCCCAGCAGCGTCGCGCAGTCCTCCGGCGCCTCGCCGTCGCCGTAGCCCGCGTCCTCCAGCGCCGATCCGGCGGCGAAACTGGCCAGCATCATCGGCTTGTCCATCAGCCGCAGCGCGCGCTCGTTGAAATAGCGGGTGCGGGGATAATCGCCGACACTGGCGATCAGAGACTCGGCGTGCGGCGGCGACGCCGCCTCCGGCCACGCGGAGAACACGAAGCGGCCGTCGAGCGCGCCATCCAGCCCCACCCCGTGCGGACCGACCACGCCGATGCCAGTAATCGCCACTTCACGCATGCCCATCCTCCCGGTAATGGCCGAACACGATGCAGGAGCAGGCCCCGCCGAAGCCGAACGATTGCGACAGCGCGCGCCGCAGCGCAGCTGGCCTGGCCTCGGCTCCGACCAGGCTGCTGCGCAACTCAGCCTCGTCGCCGCGGGTGTGCAGCGTCGGCGGGATCAGGCTGTTCTCCAGCGCCAAGACAGTCGCCGCCGCTTCCAGCGCGCCGGCCGCGCCCATGCAATGGCCGATCGAGGCCTTGTTGGAGCTGATGTGCAGCCGCTCGGCGGCGTCGCCGAACACCAGATTGATAGCGCGGAGCTCGGACGCGTCGTTATGGCGGGTGCCGGTGCCGTGGCAATTGATGTAGTCGATGTCCGCCGGCGCGAGTCCGGCGTCGTCCAGCGCGCGGCGTATCGCCAGCGCTTCGCCTCCGCCGTCTTCCGAGGTGGCGGTCAGGTGGTGGCCGGTGTTGGACAGGCCGTAGCCCAGGATCTCGGCATGGATGCGCGCGCCGCGCGCGCGGGCCGATTCCAGCGTTTCCAGGTGGAACAGGCCGGCGCCCTCGCCGATAAAGAAGCCGTCGCGCTCGCTGTCGAACGGCCTGGGCTCGCCCGTAGTGATCGAATACAGGCCGTTGAAGGCCGCGTGTATCATCTCCGCCAGCACGTCGCCGCCGCCGGACAGGCAACGGTCGCACTCGCCGCCGCGTATCAGATCGAAGGCATAGCCCAGCGCGTCGGTGGTGGACGAGCAGGCGGTGGACACCAGCGACGACGGTCCGGTCAGATTGTGCCGCCGCGCCAGAAAGTCCAGCTGATAGTGGGCCGGTATCGTTTCCGCCGCCACCGGCGACGGCCTCCCCGCCTCGTAGGCTGCGCCGTACTCGCGCATATTGCGCATGCCGGCGCACAGCGTGCCCAGCACGCAGCCGACACGGTCGTCATCTGTGAACACCGAACCTAGGCCCGCGTCCGCCAGCGCCTCGGCGGCGGCCAGCGCCAGGAAGTAGGCGCTGTCCTCGCCCGGGTCGCCGCAGCGCGCGCGGCGCGGCGTCGGCCAGCAGTTCGGCCGGCGCCTCGCCGCCCTGGGCGCTGCGATAGGCCGACGCGTCGAAACCGCGTATCGGCCGCCGCGCGCTCTCGCCGCCCGCCAGCGCCTGCCAGAAGCGCTCAAGGCCCGCGCCGTAAGGCGACACCACGCCGATGCCGGTGATCACCACTCTCCGCTTGTCCATGCTCCCTCCCGCCGCCGCGCTAGCGCCGCACGCCGGCTATCGTCAATTCCACGGTCAGCACCTTGTCTCCGCCCGACCGCCCCAGCCCGCTGACCGCGTACATCCCGCTGCCCGGCGTCGGCTTCACTTCCAGCGCGTACTCCACCCGCTCGTCCGGCCGGACGAAGCGATGGAAATAGGACTTGCGCACCGCGGCCAGAACGCCCAGCGTTTCCGGAGCCCAGTCTTCCGCGCCGCAGCGTATCGCCACCCCGGCCAGCTGCGCGGCGGCTTCCAGCAGGTAGATGCCTGGCACGATGGGCTCGCCCGGGAAATGCCCGCGCAGGTGGGGATGGTCGGCGCGCCAGCTGGCGCCGCCGCTGGCCTTCCAGCCATCCACCTCGGCGTCGCTGAGGAAGAAGGCGTCGCCGGCGTGCGGCAGCATCGCCGCCAGTTCATCGCCGGAGAAGCGCCGCGCCACCATGGCTACAGGTCTTCCTCGGCGTCGAAGGCCGTCACCGCCTCCAGGTCCAGCTCGATGAAGCGGCGGGCCGCGCCATCGCCGAAGGCGTCCAGCACGTAGCGCGCCAGCGTGCGTATGCTGTTGACCACCTTGGGGTTGAAGTTCTCCGGGATCACCGCGTCCAGCAGTTCATGCAGCGTGGCGATGGCGTCGAAGGCCTCGATGGAGTCCAGGCCGATCTGGTTGATCAGGTCGGCGTCGGCCGGCAGCGGCTGGTCTTCGTCCAGCTTCAGCAGCCGGACCAGGAAGTCGCGCAGCTTGTCCTCCAGCGCGGCCTCGAGTGCGACGGTGGCGTCGTTCATTGCAGTCTCCTCCGTTGGTAATCAGGCGGCATGGCCGCGTATCGCGTGGAAAAATCCCGGGTAGCGGTCGTTGACCGCGCCGAAGCCGTGCTGGCGGTACCAGCCGCGGACCTCGGGCCTGCCATGGCGGAACTGGTGCGGCGGCATCACGTTGTCGAAGGACAGGAACACCGAGCTGCGGTACAGCTCGCCCAGCGTCGGCCGGTCCGGATAGATGGGAAAGCGGTCCTTGTTCACCCGGTACTGGGCCTTGAGAAAGCGCAGCACCAGCGGGAAAAAGACGGCGATATACGCGTGGCACAGCGCGATCGTCATCCAGTGCGGCAGCCGGTGGCCCAGCTTGAGGAAATGGCGGTCGCGCTGGCGGTACAGTCCGGCCCAGAAGCTGTCCTCTTCCGGCAGCGGATACAGCCAGGTCATGAAGTCGCCGCCCGGCGCCACCAGCGCGCCGATCGCGCTGAAGGCGCGCAGCGTGTCCGGCGTGTGGTGCAGCACGCCTATGCTCATCGCGAATTGCAGGCTGTGATTGGCGAACGGCGGGAACCAGACGTTGGCCTGGACGAAGTGCAGATTGGGCAGATCGCGGTTTTCCCAGGCGGCGCGGGCGATGGCGTTGGACTGGTCTATCGCCACCACCTGGTGCTGCGGAAAACGCCGCGCCAGCTCGCGCGCCTTCTCGCCGCTGCCGCAGCCGGCGTCCAACAGCCAGGCGCCGGACGCGCGCGCGGACAGGCCGGGCGTGAACTCGCCGACGAACCAATCCATGAACTTGCCTATCTCGTAGCCGTACACCACCGCGCGGCGCTCGGCGCGGCCGGTTTGCCGCTTGTTCCACTGGTAGGTGAAGCCGCTGCGGGTCCTGGCCACCAGGCCGTCCTGCAGCAAGAGGCGCGGCACGCCCTGCACCACCGGGTAATGGCGGCGGCAACCGACGCAGCTGAGTTCGCCGTCCTCGACCTCGCCCTCCTGCTCCCCGCTTCCGGCCACCTGCAGTTCGCCGCGGCAATGGGGACAGCGGAGTATGGCCAGCAATTCGCGTTTCATCGTTGTCTGCTCCAGCTAGGTTTGTGATCAGGCCGGCTGCCGCTCGAACGCGCCGCTACGCGCGCGCTGGCCGAAACGGGCGTCCAGCGCGTAGCGGGTGCTCAGCCGCAGCGCCGCCTCGACGTCCGGCAATGCGATGCCGGCGGCGGCCAGCTCCGCCTGCGTGGCCGCGCAATCGAAATCGCGCTCTTCGGCCAGGTAGGCGCGGTAAGTGCGCAGCAGCAGCTTCAGCGGGCTCAAATGGAAACGGCGCAGCTCCTCCGGCGACGCCATCGCCTCCAGCTCCTCCGGACGGAACATGCGCGGTCTGGCCGGCGCCTTGCCATCCGGCCGGCGCGCGGCCAGCTCCTGGTACATCAGGCCGAAAATGCGCTCGAAATCCGGACTGTTGGCCAGGCCCGCGGTCAGGTGATAGCAGCGACCGACGGCATGGGCGGCGGCGTCCAGATGCAGCATCGCCTCGCACACGTAATCCGCCGGCACCAGATCGGGCCGCGCCTCCGCGTTCGCCGGCAGCACCGGCATGCGGCCGCGCTCGGCCAGCTTGAGGAATTCGTAGTAGCCGAAAAACTTGCGTATGCGCCCGGCGTGCGACTCGCCGATGATCTGGCTGGGCCGGTAGACGGTCAGCGGCAGCCGCCCGCTCGCCTGCCAGACCAGTTGCTCCGCCTCGAACTTGGACTGCTCGTAGCCGTTGCAGAAAGCCTGCCCCTGGTCGAGCTCATCCTCGCCCAGCCGTCCGTTCCGCCGCCCGGACACATAGGCGGTGGACACGTAGTTGAGCCGGAAATCGGCCGAGGCGCGCATCGCCTCGTCGGCGAAAGCCAGCACCGCGCGGGTGCTGTCGACATTGGCCGCGCGCGACGCTTCCAGCGGCAGGTCGAAATCCACGCTGGCCGCCAGGTGGAATACGCGGCGGGTCCGCGCCGCCAGCTCGCGCCAGGCCGGCTCGGCCAGGCCGAAGCGGGGCTCAGAGACGTCGCCATGGCATAACAACACCCTGGCCCGCTCCGCGGGCGACAAGCGGCCGTAGTCCATCGCTTCGCCCAGCCTGCCTGCCGCCTGCGACGCGTCGCCGCGCACCAGCGCCGCCACCTGGCAAGCCGGGTGGCGGCGCAGCAGCCTGGGCAGCAATTCCCCGCCCAAGCCGCCGGTGACGCCGGTCAGCAACACCGTTCCCTGACACCCCTGATCGACACAACTCATTTGTCATTGCCTTTGCGCAGCCGCGCGCGGCGCCCGCCCCGGCGGGCCCGCTCCGCTCAGCGATTGCGGTGGATCACGTAGTCGACGAAGGCGGAGAAGCGTTCGCGGTCGACCGGATTGAGGAAGTCCATGCCGGCGACGATGGCCTGGGTGCTGTCGATGTAGCCCTGGGCGATGTCGCGCGCGGCGTCGAAAGCGCCGCTGCCCGCCATCAGCGCCACCGCCTCGGCCAGCGTCTGCGGATCGGCGGTGCGGCTCTGCAATATCTCGATCAGCCGGGCCCGCTCGGTAGACCCCAGCCGCTCCAGCGCCAGCAGCACCTGCAAGTTGATCTTGCCCTGGGTGATGTCCTCGGCCAGCGCCTTGCCCCACTTGTCGTCGCCCGGCTGCACATTGAGGATGTCGTCGATGATCTGGAAGGCAATGCCCAGCTCCTCGCCCAGCGCGGCGAATTGCGCGGTCTGCTGCGGCGACGCGCCGGCGGCGATCGCGCCCAGCTTCAGCGGCAGCCGGTAGGTATACGAGGTGGAGCGGTGCACCACCGACTGCAGATACTGCGCCGGCGTGCCGTCCAGCCGTCCCATCCACGGCCAGGTGGTGTCTATCGTGGTGCCCACGCCGGTCACCCAGTGCTCCCAAGCGATCTCGTCGGCCAGCCGCTGCGCCTGCTCCGGCTCCAGGCCGGAGTCGTCGGCGGCCAGCAGCTGGAAGCAGGCGTTCAGCCAGGCGGAGCCGGCGGCCCCGGCGACGCGGACGCCGACCTGGCGATGGGCGGTCGGCCCGCCGCGGCGCAGCGGCGAATCGTCGGCGACGTCGTCCAGCACCAGCGAGGCGGCGTGGATGATCTCAGCGATCGCCACCACGATCGGCGTCCGCAGCGGATCGCGCTCGAAGGCCTGCATCACGCTGCACACCAGGAAGGGGCGCAGCATCTTGCCCATCCGGTTATGGTAGGAACGGTAGGGCTCCAGCCAGGCCTGCTTGACCGCCTGCTGCATGGGTTCGGACAGCCGCGCGCCCAGCGCGGCCTCCAGATAGGTTCGGCTCGCCAGCCGGTCTATCGTCGCCAGCACCGTTTCGCGGCACCACGGATACCAGCGGCGGTACTGCTCCGCCAGCGTCGGCGCCATGTCGGCCAGGAAGTCGTCGCTGTATTGCGCGCTATCGCTCATCACTGCCTCCCTTCCGCAACCGGCGCGTCCAGCGCCGCGAGAAAACCGGCCATCGCCGCGCCGACGTCCGGCCCCAGCCGGCGCGCGTGCTCCAGCGCCGACGACTGCAGCCTGTCGGCGCTGGCCAGCAGCGCCGCGCGGTCGCACTCGGCTCGCCAGCGGACTTCCGCCTCCGCTACCCGGCGGCCATTCAACGACAGCGAGCGGGCTTGGCCGTCGGCCAGCGCCCGCAGCCGCAGCGACACGCCCAGTTCAGTCCCCGCCTGGCGCAACGCGTCGGCGTCGGCCGGCCCCAGCCCCGCCGCCGTGGCGGCGGTCGCGGCCGCCAGACCAAAGCCCGGCGCGCCGGCGTAATTGGCCAGATGGGCGATGAAATCGGTCAGCGAGCCGTGCTCCAGCCCGCGCTCGGCGCCCCACAGGTCCATGGTGGTGCCCAGGCTCTGCTGGAACAAATAGCGCTGGGCCAGGCGCAGCCTCGCCGCCGGCGCGAGGTTCTCCGCGCGGCGCAACACCAGCACCGGCGCCAGCTGGCGCGCGTTGTAGGCGATGGTGACCCACACCGGCAGCGGCACCGCCACCTTGTCGCTGACGCTGGCGTCCAGATCGCGGCCATTGGCCAGGTCGTCCAGCATGAAGGACGCCAGATGGGTGAATTCCAGCGCGGCCAGCAAGACCGGATGCTCGCTTTTGTCGCCGCCCAGCGCGTCGATCAGCAGGCCGGCCAGCGCCGGCTTCAGCCTGGCGTCGTGCTTGTCCGCCCATTCGCGCAGCGGTTGGAAGAAACCCTGCTCCAGCGCCGGCCAGTCCCAGCCGAAACGGGGCCGATCGACCACTTCGGCCAGCCAGGCCATGTCCTCGCGCTCCGGCAGGTAGCGATGGAGGGCGGCCGATGCGCATTGCTGCGCCGCCTTGAATTGCGTGGTAATCACATCAACTCCCTGTAGTCAGTGAATGCGTCCACACCATGCCGGCCGCCAGCAGGCCGCCGCCGTACATGATGTACAGATGGGAAGCCCAGTCCTTTTCCGGCTGGCGCCGGTACCATTCCAGAAACAGCAAGCCCACCGGCAGATGCACCACGGCGAACAGCATGCAGCCCGGCGTCAGCACGCCGGAGGCCGCGCCGTAATACATCAGCGCGCAGGTCAGCAGATGCACCAACCGCAGCAGCCAGTAGGCGGCCCGCTCGCCGACCAGCAGCGGCACGGTGCGGAAGCCGGCCCGGGCGTCGCCCGGCATGTCGCGGATGTCCCACATCAGCTCGACGAAGTAGTTGAGGGCGAAGCTGAGGACGATGGCCTGCAGCGCGGCCTCGCCCGGGCGGATGCCGACGTAGAGATGCGGCGTCAGCACCAGCGCCACCGACCAGAACAGCCCGGCGTACAGGTTCTTCACGAACGGCACTTCCTTGATCCGCAGCGGCCGGCCGCGCCAGTTGAACGGCAGCGGGCGGCCGCGCCAGTTGAACGGCAGCGGGCGGCTGTACAGCGAGCCCAGAAAATGCACGGCGCCGCCGTACAGCACGAAGATCCAGCCCGCGTGCAGCGACAGCAGGAAGCCGCCGAAGAAGCAGGCGGCGACCACCGCCTTGGTGTGGCGGTTGCGGCCGAACAGGCGGTAGCGGCTGCTGTAATTGACGCCGTCTTCCTCGGCGTCGGTGTAGATGTTGTAGATGTAGCCGCCGGCGGTGGTCAGCACGATCATCAGGTAGTAATCGAAACCCAGCGGCAGCCGCAGCGCCTGGTTCCAGAAATAGGTGAGGAACACCGGCATCAGCGCGATGTGGAAGCGGTTGGTGAAGAAGTAGCCGGCGGTGCCTAGGCTCAAGGCGCGGATATTCATGCTGTCACCTGCACAGTAAGGGAAGCAGTTGATCGATGGCGTCGATGCGCCAGTCCGGCTCCGGGCCGCCCGGCGCGTCATCGCCGGACGCCACCAGCACCGCTTTCGCGCCGGCGTTGCGGGCCAGCGCCACGTCCTGAAGCGGCGAGTCGCCGATCACCACGCAGTCGGACAACGGCGCCGGCAAATCCATCACCGACGCCAGCGCATAGGGATTCGGCTTGCCCAGCACCAGCGCCTGCGTGTCCAGCGCCTGCTCGACGCGTGCCACGGTCTGGCCTGGGCCGGGATGGATGCGGTCGCCGTCGGGAAAGCCCAGGTCGCGGCAGGTGGCGATCAGCTGCGGCTGCCCCGCCCGCGCCAGACGCCGCAGCGTTTCCTCGTCCAGCGCCGGATCGCGGCTCGCCACCACGGTGTCCGCCTCTTCCGGCGCCGCCCAGCTCAGCAAGCCGCCGCACATGGCGTCCAGTTCGGCGCGCAGCGCGTCGGAGCCGACGACGAACAGCTTGCGCGGCCGGCCGCAGCGCCGCAAATAATGCGCGACCGTCATCGCCGCGGTGTACACCTCGCCGGCGTCAACCTCGACGCCGGCCGACGCCAACTGCTTCGCCACCTGTTGCCGGCCGACGCTGCTGGAGTTGGTGAGGAAGCGCAGCGGATGCCCGGCCGCGCGCAGCTGGCGCAGCACTTCTCCGGACGGCAGATGGCCATCGGGCTCCCGCCGGCCCAACAGCACGCCGTGCAGATCGAAGATCAGGGGCGCGTAAGCCATCGGCGTCCTCCTCAGGCCAGCAGCGCCGCCGCCGGGCGCGAAGCCGCCAGCGGACGATGCCAGTAGGCCGGCGACACGAAGTAGTCGGAAAATTGCCGCAGCAGCGGCAACCTGTCCGCCGCCAATGCCGGCGCCGCCTCCTCCAGCGCCGCGCCGGCGCGGGCGATGCAGCGCGCCACTTCGCTGCCGCAGGCCTCCAGCGCGCCGCTGCGCGCCAGGATGGCGATGATGTCGCCACTGTCCAGGCCGGCCTGCGCGCCCGATTGCCACGCCAGCAGCGCGTCGCGGTCGCGGCCCTCGGCCATCGTTTTGGCCAGCGCGTACAGATAAGTGGGCTTGCAGTGCAGCAGATCGGTGGCGACGCCGCGTCCCTGCCCCTTCTCGCTGGCGGCGTTCAAGTCCTCCAGATCATCCTGCAACTGGTAGGCCAGCGCCGATTGCCCGGCCCAGCGCTCCAGCGCCTCGGTCCGGCCCGCTTCCGCCCCCGCCAGCCGCGCGCCGGCGTACGCGCACAGCTCGAACAGCCTGCCGGTTTTCAGCCAGGCGTTGTCCAGGCAAGCCTGCGGCGACGGCATCTCGTCGCCCTCGTGGAACACGTCCTTGAGCTGGGCCGCGTTGTCGAAGAATTCGTGCCGCTCCAGCGCGCGGGCGACGTCCAGCACCGCGGCCTGGTCGAACCCGCTCTCCAGCAGCAGCCTGCCGGCCAGCGCGCGGCAGATCTTGCCGTAGGCGAAGGCGGTGATCGCGCCGCGCCGCATCGCGCCGCCGGAAAACACCCGGCCGGCGCCGTCTTCCGCTCCGCGCCGGTCTGCGAACCAGCCGGCGAAGGCCTGGTGCACCGTCGGCCAGCCGCGCCGCGCCGCGTCTTCGTCGTAGATGTCGTCGTGCACCAGCGTGTGGTGGTGGTACAGCTGCATCGCCGCGGCCACCGGCAGGATGGCGTTCTCGTCGCCGCCGCAGGCCAGATGGGCCAGCGCCGCCGCGATGCCGTGCATCCGCTTGCCGTCGCAGTCCAGATAATGCCGCAGCCAGCCGTACACCCGGCCGATCAGCGGATGGCCGCGCTCCGGCCCGTCCTCGCGCAGCGACTCGATCGCCGCCGCGATGCGTTCGTCTATCCTGCCGCGCAGCCGCTCCAGTTCGGCCGGCATGCGCTGCGCATCGTGCGCTGTTGCGTTCATCAACGGCTCCTTGCTCATGCGATGGTCGCCGGCGCGGACCGCCGCGCCGCCTCCCCGGATACGGCCGACCCGCCATCGGCCAGATGCAGGTGGTGCCAGAGCTGGGTGCTGACCACGAAGGTGGCGCCCAGCCCCAGGGCCAGCCGCTCGAGATAGCGTCTGGCCTTGCCGCCGGCAGACGGCGGCGAGGCCAGGGCCCGGAACAGCAGCCGCACCCGCTCGGGATCGAAATAGCCGTACTCGGCCAGCTTGCCCGGCGACAGCAGCTCCGCGTACAGCGGCGCCGCGCGCGGACCGACGAAAGGCGTGCCGAACGGCATCACGAAGCGGGTTTTCGGCCGCCAGGCCACCTCGTCCGGCAGCCAGCGCGACGCGGCGACGCGCAGGATGTGCTTCTCCCGGCCGCGCCGCAGCTTCAGCGCCGGATCCAGCGCCGCCGCGTACTCGACCAGCTCCCGGTCCAAAAAGGGATAGCGCCCCTCGATCGAATTGGCGGCGTAGATGCGGTCCCCGTGCGCGCCCAGCAAATAGTTGGGCAGCATCACCTGATAAGACACGTACAGCGAGCGGTCCAGCCAGTGGCGGCCGCGCACCGCGCCGAGGTCGAATTCGAAACCGTCCCAGCAGCCGCCCGCCGCCGCCATCGCGCGCAGATCGGCGGAGAACAGCGGCGTCAGCGCCTCGCGGTAGAACTCCCATTCGTAGGCCTGCGCCGGCACGCAGCCGAAACGCTCGCCCAACGCGCCCAATCTGTCCTCGCCCGGCAGCAGGCATTCCGAACCGTAATGGCCGCGCAGCCAGGGCCGCATCAGCGCCCGCAGCGGCGAAAGCCCCCGGCCCGTCAGCGCGCCAAATCGACGGTACTGGCGGAAGGCCAGATAGCCGGCGAAGGCCTCGTCGGCGCCCTCGCCGGTCAGCACGATCTTGGAACGCTTGCCGGCTTCGCCGGCCAAGCGCATCAAGGCCGACGCCTCGGTGGAAATCACCGGCGTCTCGCCATGCCAGATCAGCCGGGGGAAGGCCTCGGCGATGCCCGCCTCGTCGATCCGGACCCGTTTCAAATCCACGCCCAGCAGCTCGGCGGTGCGGGCCGCGGCGCTGCCCTCGTCCATCCGTCCGTGCTCGGACGCGGCGCAGAAAGCGGCGATGGATGCTTGGCTGCCGCGCTGCAGCAGCGCGGCAATCACGGCCGAGTCGATGCCGCCGCTGAGGAAGCAGGTCGGCTCGAACTCGCCCTGGGCGTGGCTGGCCACCGCCCGTTCCAGCCGAGCCGCCAGCCCCTCGACCGCCTGCGCCTCGGTCAGCCGGGCATGCTCGCCGGCCAGCGGGAAATCCAGCGACCAGTAACGGCCGCTCTCCACCCGGCCGGCTCGGAAGCTGAGCCTATGGGCGGCAGGCAGCTGATGGATGCCGGCGAACGGCGTCAGCGGCGCGCAGACCACGCCGAAATAGCCAAGCTGCAGCATCGCCCTCGGCTCCGTCCGGCGCGGCATGCCGGCCACCGCCAGCAGACCCTTGATCTCGGAGCTGAAATACAGCGCGCCATCCAGCCGCGCCCAATGCAAGGGGCAGATGCCCATCCGGTCGCGCGCCAGATGCAGCGAACCGTCGCGGGAGTCGAAGATGGCGATGGCGAACTGGCCGTCCAGCCATTGGAAGCAATCCGTTCCGTACTCCTCGTACAGGTGGACGATGACTTCGCCGTCGCTGCCGCCGGACAGGCTATGGCCGCGGCGCGACAGGTGTTCGCGCAATTCGAGGTGGTTGTAGATTTCGCCGTTGAACACGGCGTGGATGGCGCGGCTCTCGTCGCTGAAGGGCTGGCTGCCGTTGGCGACGTCGACGATGGCCAGCCTGGACGAGGCCAGCAACGCCGGGCCGACGCGCCGCGCCGCCAGGCTGTCCGGGCCGCGATGGGTCTGGCGCAATATCATCCGCCTGGCCTCGGCCACGTCGCCGTCGTGCGCGTGGCGGTCCAGCAGCGCTCCCGCGATTCCGCACATGCGGCTATCCTCCCGCCCGATCCGACAACAGCCGCGTGCCCTGCAGCGGCGAGCCGTCCAGCGCGCCGTTCAGGTTGCCGGCCACCCTGCCGTCCACCACATAGGTGGCGATGCCATGGCGCGCGGCGCGGAAGCCGTGCGCAATCTTGGCCAGCATGCCGCCGCTGACGTCTTGGCCGGCCGCGTCGATCTTGCGCAGCGCGTCGCCGTCGCTCTCGGACAGCTGCCCGTGTATCGCCTCGCCGCGGCCGTGCTCGCGGTAGACGCCGTGCGCGCGGGTGGCCAGCACCAGGCTGGCCGCATCGAGCGCCAGCGCCAGCTCCACCGCGATGATGTCGCTGGAACAGACGGCGAAGCCGTCGCAATCCAGCACGAAATTGCCGCCGATCACCGGCGTCACGCCGCGGGCCAGCAGCGCCCGCACCGGTTCCAAATCCAGCGGAGAAGCGCAGCCCGCGCGCGCGCGGAACAACTGGATGGCGGGCAGCCGCAAAGGCTTGAGGCCGCCCGCCTCCAGACAATCCACCACCTCCAGCTCCAGCCGGGCCAGATCGCGCGCCACCTCGGCCACCACGCCGGCGCGGCCGCTTGGCAGCCTGCCGTCCAGATAGCCGTAGCGCCGGGCCGGCGGCTTGCCGTAAGCGCCGGTACCGTGCACCAGCACCAGCGGCCGGCCGCTGGCGGCCAATTCGCGCGCGCGCGCCGTCAGCAGCGCGCGGTTGACGTCCGGGCCGCCGGGCCCCTCGGAGGTGATCAGGCTGCCGCCCAGTTTCACCACCGCGCAAGCCGGCGCGGATGCGGAGTGTGGAATGCCGCTCACGATGGCTGCGTCACTGCGCTACGGCGATGGCGTTGGCGGCCTTGATGAACTGCTCGGCCTTCACCGGATCGATGGTGGTGCCGCGGTCGTAGCCGCTGCACACCGCGCCGCGCACGCCGACCACGTCGGCGCCGATGCGCGCCAGCAGCTCCAGGTGCTCTGCGCGCACCGAACCGGCCAGCGCCACCTTCAGGCCCTTGGCGTGGGCCTGCTGCACGAACTCGGTCAGCTGCTGCTCGTTCAGCGCGTCGAACAGCGACTTGCCGTCCTTGATGTAGGTGTCCACCATCACCATGTCTGACTTGGACTCGGCGGCGATTTCCACCAGTTGCTGCGGCGACAGGCCGCCAAAGCGCTGGTAGTCGGCGTAGCCGGCGGTGACCACGGTCACGGAGGGATCGAAGTCCTTGCAGGTACGCACCACGGCGCTCATCAGTTCCACGCCCTCGGCCACATCCTTGGAGCCGTGCAGGCCGGCCTTCACGTATTTGACGCCGCTGCTGACCGCGCCCAGCGCCGCCAGCGAGGCGGTGCCCGGCTTGTGCGGCAAATCGCCCAGCGTGGCGCTGAACACCACCTTGGGGTCATTGATGCGGGCGATCACCTCGCGGATGATCCAGGGAAAGCTCGCGCCGAGCGAGCCCTCGTTGATGTTCTTGATATCGATGATGTTCGTGCCGCATTCCCAAGCCACAACCGCTTCCGCCGTACTGATAGGACTGATCAGAACCTTCATTCCCTGCCCCCTGACTCTCACGATTTAAGCAAAACGGCGGCCGCCGCCGGCGGCCCGCCCCAATGGATTTCCATCAACAGAACGACCTGACTCCCAGCAACGTCATCCACGCTTCGCCGTGACCCGCATCCGGGCTTGCCGCAGCATGCGCGGCGGCGCTCGCACGAAAATGTGAATGTCATCAAATTACATCATTTATCGATTTGAAAAAATAAAAAACATTAATATCCGACGCCATTGCAGCCAAAAAGACACAAGCCATTGTTTTGAATGGAAATCTAACGAGAGTTAATATTTGAAAAATATATTTACCACCAAATTAATCAATCAGACAAATCATAAAAATTCCATTAAAATCAATTCAGTAAAATGAATCACGAATCAAAACGGCAGGATGGATGACTTATAAATGTCAGTAAAATTGAGGTTTATTTCATGAAATCCATCCCAGGCAAAATGGACGGTAGCCCATGCTGAAAATAAGTCCTGTTTATGGGATGCTCGACGATCCGCCGGCCACGCTCGGTGAAACGCCTCGATAAATACTCCAGAACATCCGTCATCGCAGGGGGCCACCCGGCCAAGCGATGCCGAATCGGAATGCGAATAAAAAAACACGCGGCATGGCTGCCGCGTGTTTTTCTTTTCCCGGCGGTGGAGACCGCCGTTTCATTGCTGCAAACTCACTCGCTCTGGCGCACGTCCAGCAGCTCCTGCAACTGGCTCAGCGTGCCGCTGTCCTTGACCACATGCTGCAGCCACTCCTCCAGGCTCATCTCCGCCCAGCGCGCCGCGCGCTCGGCCAGCAGCGCCACCGGGCTGTGCGGTTCGTTGTGGCGGAAATAGCGGGCCACCTCGGTCAAGGCGGTCACCGCCTCCTGGCGGCTGCGGATCTGGCCGTTGAAGGCGCTGGCGGGAACGGCGGTATGGACCGGGCTGGGCATGGCTTGGCTCACGGGTTTGCTTTCCTCGACGGGCTGCCGCTGCGGCGCGGCCGCCGGCGCGTTGCCGGCGAACTGCTGGCGATAGCGCAGGACCAGGTCCTGGCAGGCGTAGATGGCGTTGCGGATGTCGGCCAGGCTGGGGCCGGCCTGACCGAAGCGCTGGTCCACCTGGGCATCCAGCTCTTCATAGGCGGTCAGCAGCGCCACCAGTTCCTCGGCCTTGGCCTGGAACCAGCCGTGGCCCGACAGGGTGGCGGCCTTCTCGAAGGCCTCGCCGCTGAGCTTGCCCTCGGCGATGGCGGCCTCGCGCGCCTCGCCGTCCTTCAGGCCCAGGTTCTCCACGTCGCGCGACTGCTGCCACTGGTGCCAGCTGTAGCCGCCGAACTCGGGCTTGATCAACGGCACGTTGCGCAGCGCGTTGCCCAGTTGCTGATTCATCCACTCCAGCTTGGCCACGCGTTCGTCCAGGTCGTGCGGGTCCAGTTCCGGATAGCCGCTTTCCCAGAAATCCCGCAGCCAGCCGCTGACCAGGGACAGGCTGCGCGCCAGGCCGGCGGCGCCGTTGACCTGGGTCTGCGCCTCGGCGTACCAGGCCAGAAGCTGCAGATCCTTGCTCTTGTTCTGCAGCGCGTCCTCGCACAGGCGTATCACCTGCGGCCACTCGGCGGTCTTCAGCGACTGCTCCCAATCACCCATCGCCAGCGACGGATCGTCGCTGCGGCGCGCTTCGCGGATCTGGTCGAAAACCAGGGAGTAAGCCAGGTCTTCCCCGGCAGGCGCATCCGGACGCACCGGCTGCATCAGGTGTTCAATGCTTTGATCCATATTCTTTCTCTAACCCTTGCTGACCTGGGGCAGCGTGGAAATCAGCGTGGCGCCGCAGCTGACCTTGTGGCCGTCCAGCGCCACCGCCTTGCCGCCGACCAGCCAGCCGCCATCGCCTTCGACGATGGTGCAGTTGACGTGGCCCTGCTGCGGGCAGGTGACGGAATCGCCGACACAAGCCACCTGCTTGCCGAACAGCGTGGTGGACGAGGCGGCGCTCACCACCTTGCCGCCGTGGTCGGTCGGGTCGCCCAAACGGATTGCAGCCTTCATGCTGTCGCCTCCTTCGCCGGCGGCCTGGCCATCGCCAGAGACACCAGCTCGTCATGGAAATGGGTAATCACGGCAGGGGCCTGCAGCCGCGCGCAATGGCTGACCGCGGCCGCCGCCAGCAACATAGGCGTCGCCGCGCCGGCGTCGCCCCATTCGCGCACCACATTGCTCGCCTCGTCTATCGGGTGCAGCTCCACCTGGTGGCGGGACAGCGCGGTGGCGATCGCCGCAAGGCGCACGCCGCCGACGTCGATCTGGCCGCTGTTGTGGCACAGCCAGGCCAGGGTCGACGCCTGGTTGTTCTCCGGCTTGGCCTCTTCCGGGCTGAACGGGTAGTCCAGCAGCGCGGCGTTGACCAGCGCGTTGTCCAGCACAGGCGGCAGGCTGCGCGCCAGTTGCAGCGCCTTGTCCTGCGCCAGGCTCACCGAGCTGGACTGAGACAGGATGGCCAGCTTGGGCAGCCGGGCCAGGCTGGCCTGCTGGCTGGGCGGCACGATGCCCCAACCGGCGGCCGGCCCGGCGAAATCCTTTTCCCAGTAAGGCTGGTAGGGATCGGCGTCCTCCGCCTCCTGTTCCGGCTCCGCCGGCGCGGCCAGTTCATCGCGCAGGAACAGCATGGCCACCACCGCGATCCCCGGCTCGCCAAACCAGCTGCGGCGCTTGGCCAGTTCGGGATCGGCCTCGCCCCAGTCGTCATCGTCGTCCCGCTCCGCCAGCGGCGCGTCGGCCGCCAGCACCACCAGGCCCGGCAGCTCCGGGTCTTGCTGCAGCACCTGCAGCACGCGGTCCGCCAGTTGCCCGCTGCCGGGCAGGAAGCGGCAGTCGCCGCCGACGTGGGCGTCGCCGCCCAGGCTATCGGCCACCGCCTGCTGCTTCAGTTCCTTGACGCGGGCCAGCTGCTCGACGCCCGGCACCTGCCGCATCGGCTCCAGAAACAACGGCAGCCAGGCCGCGCCCGGCGCCTCGGCGTACAGTGCGGCCAACATCTCTGCCAGATGCGGCGACAGCGCGTCCATCGACTCGCCAGCGTCCACTTCGTCGCGCGCCAGCGCCTGCCAATGGGCGCCGTCGGCCATTTCCGCCAGCCAGGCCGGCTCGTCCTTCACCGGCGCGGCGGCCGTCCACAACCAGCGGCAGCCGATCGCGCGCTGGCGCTCCAGCAGCTCGGCGGCGTGCTGGGCGCGCGCCGCCTCGCGCTTGTCGCTGCGCTCGGCCTCGGCCTGCTCTTCCTGCTGCTTGGCCTCCTCCGCCGCGCGCTTTTCCTTCAGATAGCTCCACAGCTTGACGCCGGCGCTCAGCAGCATCGGCGGTCCCAGGTGCAGCATCAGGATGGCCGACGGGCTGATGCGCTGCCAGCTTTGCGGCAGCACCAGCCACAGCAGCGCCCACCAGCCGATGGTGACGCCGCCGAACAGGCCCAAGGTTCTCCACATCGCGAATGCTCCTTAACTCACCTTCACCTTGACCTGCTCGCCCTTCAGCGCCACGGCGATCTTCTTCACCGGCCGGCCGGAAGCCATCCGCGCCAACAGGTCGTTGGAGATTTGCGCCAGCAGCGTGCGGGTGAGGATGGCGTCGGCGTTGCGCGCGCCGCTGTCCACGTCCAGACAGCGCGCGGCCATCTGTTCGGTCAGCTCTTCCGGGAACTCCACCTGGGCGCCGTGGTTGTCGGCGATGCGCTGGCGGATCTTGTCCAGCTTCAGGCCGACGATGGCGCGCAGCACGTCGTCGCTGATCGGGAAGTAAGGCACAATGGTCAGGCGGCCGAGGAAGGCTGGCTTGAAGGTCTTCTGCAGTGTCGGGCGCAGGATTTCCACCAGGTCTTCCGCGGTCGGATCGCGAGTCTCGTCCTCCACCGTCACCCCGTGCTCGCAGGCGCGCATCACCAGATCCGTCCCGGCGTTGGAGGTCAGCAGGATGATGGTGTTCTTGAAGTCCACCTCGCGGCCTTCGCTATCCTCCAGCACGCCCTTGTCGAACACCTGGAAGAACAGCTCCAGCACATCCAGATGCGCCTTCTCCACCTCGTCCAGCAGCACCACCGAATACGGCTTGCGACGCACCGCCTCGGTCAGCACGCCGCCCTCGCCGTAGCCGACGTAGCCCGGGGGCGAGCCCTTCAGGCCGGACACGCTGTGCGCTTCCTGGTATTCGGACATATTGATGGTGATCAGATTGCGCTCGCCGCCGTACAGCGCCTCGGCCAGCGCCAGCGCGGTCTCGGTCTTGCCGACGCCGGACGGGCCCACCAACAGGAACACGCCCTTGGGCTTGCCCGGATCTTCCAGATTGGCCTTGGCGATCTGCACCCGCTCGGCGATCTGCTCCAGCGCGTGGTCCTGGCCGATGACGCGCTCGGCCAGCAGCTTGGCCAGCTTCTGCACCTGCTCCAGCTCGTTGCTGACCATTCGGCCCAGCGGGATGCCAGTCC
Source organism: Chromobacterium sp. Ag138 (assembly GCF_055181315.1). NCBI lineage: Bacteria > Pseudomonadati > Pseudomonadota > Betaproteobacteria > Neisseriales > Chromobacteriaceae > Chromobacterium > Chromobacterium sp. Ag138. Next base: position 3,825,200 of record NZ_JBUPWA010000001.1, on the reverse strand, counting down.
AGCCGGCGATCACGTCGGCGATCACGCTCTCGTCCACGCATTCGAAAGCCAGCGGCTGGCGCTTCTGCAACTCGCGCAGCTCCTTGCGCTTGGCCTGCAGCGGGCTGATCTTCTTGCCCTTGGCCGGCTTGGCTTCGTCCTTGGCCGCCTTCAGCTCGTCGATCTCGACGATCAGCTTCTGCTGCGCCTCCCAGGCCTGATGCAGCGCGGCCAGGTCCAGCTCCAGCTCCGCGCGCTGCGCCTGCAGCTCGGCGATGCGGTCGGCGTGGCCTTCTTCGCGCTCCAGCGCCGCGGTTTCGCGGTCGATGTTGTCTATCAGCACCGTCACGTCTTCGATCGGGCCCGGCTTGCCGGCGCGCGACAGCGCGACGCGGGCGCAGGCGGTGTCGAGCACGCTGATCGCCTTGTCCGGCAACTGGCGGCCGGCGATGTAGCGGCTGGACAGCTGCACCGCGGCGGCCACCGCCTCGTTGAGGATTTCCACCTTGTGGTGCTTGGCCATCGCGTCGGTCAGGCCGCGCACCATCTGCACGGCGATCTCCGGCGCAGGCTCCTCCACCTTCACCACCTGGAAGCGTCGCGCCAGCGCGGCGTCCTTCTCGAAGTATTTCTTGTACTCGGCCCAAGTCGTCGCCGCGATGGTGCGCAGCTCGCCGCGCGCCAGCGCCGGCTTCAGCAGGTTGGCCGCGTCATTCTGGCCGGCCGCGCCGCCGGCGCCGATCAGGGTGTGCGCCTCGTCGATGAACAGGATGATGGGCACCGGGCTGGCCTTGACCTCGTCGATCACTTGGCGCAGGCGGTTCTCAAACTCGCCCTTGACGCTGGCGCCGGCCTGCAGCAGGCCCAGGTCCAGCGTGCGCAAGCAGACGCCGGCCAGCACCGGCGGCACCTCGCCCAGCACGATCTTGCGCGCCAGGCCTTCCACGACGGCAGTCTTGCCCACGCCCGGCTCGCCGGTGAGGATGGGGTTGTTCTGCCGGCGGCGCATCAGGATGTCTATCATCTGGCGGATTTCGACGTCGCGGCCCAGGATGGGGTCGATCTTGCCGGCGCGGGCCTGCGCGGTCAGGTCTATCGTGTACTTGTCCAGCGCCGGGCTGCCGCGCTTGCCCTGCGGCGCGGCCTGTTGGACATCGTCCCCATCCGACTCGGCCACCGGCTCAGCGCCGCCGGCCGTCTCGCCGCCATGCTGGCGCAGCGCCGCGTAGGCGCCTTGCAGCCTGCCGGCGTCCTGGCGGGCCAAGGCCGGCGAACCCGACTGCAGCGCGCCCTTGAGCGCGTCGTCCTGCCACAGCGCCAGCAGCAGGTCCAGCGTGGACACATTGTCCTGCCCGTGCTCGGCGCTGGCCAGCAGCCAGGCCTTCTCCAGCCACTTGGGCAGCCACGACGACAGCACCGGGTTGCGGGTATTGCCGCTGCGGAAATTGTCCAGCGCAGCGTCCAGTTCGCGCTCGACGCGGGACAGGTCTGCGCCCAGCGCGCGCAGGGCCGCCAGCGCGGCGTTGTCATCCTGGTCGAACATCGCCAACAGCACATGCTCGATCTCGATCTCGAAATGGGTGCGGGCCAGCGCGCGGCTGGCGGCCTGTTCAATGGCTTGGCGCGCAGTGGGCGTCAACCGGTCTATCAGGGATTTCAGCGATACGGACATAGGCTTGCACTCGTTTTCTAAAGGTATGGATTCAAATCATTCATCGTTGGCCGCGGCGGCAGGCATCATCTCGCCCAGCCAGCCTCTCAACGCCGCGCAACCGTCGTCGTCCAGGTCGGCCAGCATCGCGCCGTACCATTCCCGGACTTGCTGTTCGTTCAGGCATTGCAGCAGCAAGGGCCAGCTGTTTTCCAGGAAAACCGCGAAGAACGGCACCCCGCGCTGATGCAGGAACATGTCGTCGGTGATCTTGAGCTGGCGGTACAACTCGCGCAGCCAGGTCAGGTAGGGCAGCGTCTCGCGCGCATGGCCGGCCTGGGCCAGCGCGGCAATGAAATTGACGTAGGCCGCGGCGCAGGAGGATTCGCGGCTGGTGCGGTTGATCTCGTCGAACTTCATCAGCCAGGCCTTGCCGCGCTCCACGTCGCCGGCCATCACCGACGCGCTGGCCAGCTGCAGGGCGTTGTGGGCGGACGGCTCCAGCTCGAACAGTTTCTGCCAGCAGGAAGCAGCCGTGCGCCACTGCCCCTGGCGGCTGGTGGCCAGCGCGCATAGCCGGTAGGCGTCGGCGCGCAGGCTGGCGGACTTCGCCTCCAGATGAGGCTGCGCCAGCCGCAGCGCCTGCGGCCAGTCCCCGCCTTGCAGGGCCTCAACCGCCGCGGCGAGCTCCGGCGGCGCGTCCCCGCCGCCCACGCTCAATTGAGCGGTTTTTCCGCGGCCCATCAATCGCTTGAGTATGCCCATGGCTTCCGTTCCTGTTTCAGTCCAACAGCGTGTAACGCATATCGTCGGGATGACCCGGGGGCGTGCCCATCCAGCTGTCTCCGCCCAGGCTCAGCGTGGCCGAGCCCAGCGCCGCCGGCTGGACATCGCGCGCGTCCAGCACCAGGCACACCTCGGCAGCCAGGCCATGGCCCAGCGCGAACTTCATCAGCGCGCGCAGCGCCTGCGCGCCGGCGGCGTGAGGCTGCAGCGCGTTGAACTGCTCGCGGCGCAGCGGCCCCAGCCGCAGCTTGAGCTTGGTCTGGCGGTCCCAGATGCGCTCGCCGGCGAAGGCGGACAGCCCCAGCTCGCAGCCATCCATGCCCAGCTGGCTCTGCTCGCCCTCCGGCACCTGCAGCCACTGGCCGGCGAACTGCTCCAGACTGGCGTCGACTCCGAAGAACCCTTCCACCAGCGTCAGCAGCGACTGCGCCGACAGCGGCTTCTGGCTGAGCAGGCCGGCGTAATAGACAAACATGCGCTCGTCCAGCTCCGCGCCCGGTCCCATCTGCTGGCGCAGCTGGGACAGGCCGACGCCGCCCAGGTCCAGCAGATTGCGGGTGAAGCCATCGCGCTCGCCGGCCTCGACATTGATCCAGCTGCGGTACTTGCACCAGGCGTCGAAGAACATCGACGCGGCCCGATGGCTGAACAAGTCGAAGAACGCATGCATGGTGTCGTCGCGGTGGCGCAGGCGGCGCTCCAGCAGCAATTCGGTGTAGGCAGTGGGCAGCGCGCCGCTCGGCCCGGTCAGGCCGAGGAAGCTGATCGTCATCTCGTCCGCCGCGTCGCCCTCTTCCGCCGCCGGTTTGTAGCCGGTCAACTCGCTGGCGGGGAAGGACAAGGACGCCAGCGTGCGGAAGCGCAGCCGCTCCGGCAACCGCCCGCGCCGCGCCCCCGGCCGGCGCGCGCCGGACAGGCCGAGTATGCGCGCCGCCTGGAAGAAGCCGAACTGGCTGGCATCGGCCGCGAGCTCGCGATGCAGGTCGCGCGGCCGGCGCGACGGCGTCGCCGCCATGTCAGCGCCGCTCATTCGCATCCTCCATCCTGCTCCTGATTGCCCATGAGCCGAAGAACAGCCCGGTGATCAAACCCAAAACGCCTCCCGCTACGAGACTAAGCGAAACCATGGCCGTCTCCGCCAAGGGTCCGCTGAAAAAATACAGGATGCCGCCCATGATAAATGCCAACGGCAAACCCGCACAAACCATCCGATTTCGCCGACTTTGCTTCTCTTTTTCCGTGCGCTCATGGGAAAAGGAGTAATAAAACAGTTGCAGCACGCTAGGCGTCAGCGCGGAAACCACCATCCACTCCATCGCCGCCTCAAATCACCAAGGCCTCGCCGGCCCGCGCCGGCCATACCGCCACTTCCTGGTTCTGCTGCGCGGTTTCCACCCGCAGCCGGGTGAAGCTGTTGGGCGCGCAGTACAGCGCGAAGAAGCGCTCCAGCACCGAGGCGAACAGATAGACGCTGCCGCCGACATAATAATCGGCGTCCAGTTTCAGCCGGATTTCGCTGCCGCGGACAAAGCCGGCAAAATCGCGGCCGGTGACGCGGGTCACCGCCGGCTGGCTGTGGATGCCCACCACGCCCTGGATCTGGCGCACATTGACCGGCGAACCGGTAAGGTTGTACAGCGCCAGCATCTCTTGCAGCGCCGCCACGCCGGAATCGACGATGGACATGTAGTTCAGCGACAGATGCGAGATCAGCCGCCACTGCACCGCGCGGCCCAGCGGGCTGCGCTGGGTGGCCGACGGCTTGCGCAGCAAGCGCACCCGCTTCACCACCGAATGGCCGGGCAGGCTGAAATCGGTGCGCTGCGCCGCCTGGCTGCCGCCAAACGGGATCTGCTCCGGCAGGTCGCGGTTGCTGCACAGCAGATCCAGGCTCAGCACCTCGGCGGCCGGCCGCACCGCGTTGAACTGCAGGTCCACCAGATGCAATTCCAGATCGGTGCCCTTGTCGCCGGCGCGCGGCGAGCCCTCGCGGCTGGCATGCCAGTAAAAGCGCGGCGTCTGGCGCTCGCTGCCGTGGCGCGTCGCGTAGAACGGCGGCACCTCCTCGCTGCTCTCGCCCTCGCCGGACTTCTCTACCCGCACCACGCGGCGGATCTGGATCACTTCGTAAGCCTGTTGCTTGCGGCCGTCGGCCAGCACCGCGTAGCCGGCCTTCTGATGGCTGACGCGGATCGGCTCGCCGGGCTGGTTGAACAGGTTGACGATGGGCGCGCAGCCCAGCTTCAGATGATGCGCCTGCAGCTGGGTCAACAAGCGGTGATGGCGCTCGCTATCCGGGTAATCGCCCAGCACCAGCTGCAACACCAGTTTGCCGCCACCCAGGCGCGCAGCCACCTTGTCAAGCTCGGCGATGTCGACGAACAGGAATTTGTCCGGATAGCAGAAGTATTCGGTCAGCAGCCGGTAGCCCATGAACGAGCGCTCGTCGTACTCCAGCATGCCCTCGTCGCGGCCAAAGCCCACCGGACGGATGGCCGAGGCCGGCAGCACCGCGCTGCGCGACGGGTCCTCGCTGCCGTCGCCGACGCGGATGCGCAGCACCTGGGACAACAACAACTCGTACAGCAGGTGCATCAGCGCCGGCTCGCCGTCCAGGAAGAAGCGTAGCGAAGTCAGACCAATACTGTTCAAAGCCAGGCCGCCGTGGGTCTGGAACTCCATCGTCAACAGCGCCGCCGCGTCCGGCGCCAGCTGGCGCAGATAGGGCGAGCCGCTGGTCAGCTCCAGCTTGGCGCTATTCAGCGACAGCGGATACAGGTCCACCGGGTAGGCGCTGCGGAACTTGCACACCACGCCGTTGATCGCCGGCGCGTGCACCGGCTGGCCGCGCTCCACGCGGTAGCGCTTGGCGATCTCCGGCCGCGCCGGATCGCACTCGAACTGGACGATGGTGGCAGAAGGAATCGGCTGCAGATAGTGCGGGTACAGCACGTCCAGGAAGCTTTCCGCCACCTCCGGATAATCGTCGTCCAGCTTCTTATGGATGCGCGACGCCAGCAGCGCGAACGCCTCGATCAGCCGCTCGGTGTGCGGATCGGCGCACTGGTCGCCTTCCATCTGCAGCCGGCCGGCGATTTTGGGATAACGGCGCGCGAACTCGCCCGACAGCTCCCGCAGGTGGCCGAGTTCGCGTTCGTAGTAAGGAAGTAGAGATTCAAGCATGCTTTACGAGGCACGTTCGCCCAAAAGCAGGCGATCTATTGTTAAGTTTCCATATTCACCAAACAATTATGACTCATTTAGTTTGGCTACCATCTTGAAAGAAGATTTATCTAAATATCAATCAGATCCACCTCCATACTACCTTTACTCCTTAATCATTTCTGCGCATTCCCGATTAAAAGTAATCCCCTCGCCACCAAATACTGTCTTGCAGCTATTGACCCTTCCGCCTCCAAGCTGACACCCCAGCGACACCCTTGTCTTTTCCAACTTCGAAATCCTAAATTGATACACATCTCCCAGTATCAATTTATAGTCAGCATCAACAGGCAAATCTTCCACGCCATAATCAGAAAATTTCACAATTAGAGTTGGCGTCTTATTCTCCTTCGGCCACCAAATATCAGCTTGATAAGCATTCCTGCTTACCTGAATAGGGTTAACAAACTTCTCATTCGATTGATATCTATATAATACTGCACTTTTCGGAACACCACCTTTCCAGTGCTGAATGGAAAACTTATTAACCAAGCTTTCACACTCAGCAGCTACTGCACAATGAGATATCAGAATGCTACCGCCCAAAATCATCGCAAATTTAGAAAGCTTCGATATAGCCATAATAATTACTCTCAAAGGCACTATTATCAATACCACTGGGGAGCCTCACCAAGGTCGTTGCCGGGTCACTTAACACCCCATCTAAATTATACTTCCTAATAGTTTTAGGATTATAACCCCAAGTGTACACTTGAAAACTTACTTGACTTTTACCATTCAAAAGGCCTCCCTCATACACAACCCAATGAGAGTCTTGAAGATCGCCAATACTATAGCCCGACTTATTCTTAATCATTTTAGCATCTATCATTAGAAGAATCTGATGCCCTTTATTTTTAAGATCATCAATACACTTCAAGTCAGCAAGTGCTGTCGACACATCTTCCCCACTATAAGAGAAGGCTTTTTTCACAACAGTTCCAATTAAGCTAATACCAACAGCATTGGCATTGCCATAACCTGCAATTTTTTTAACAAGCCCCTCCATCATTCCAGGCCAATTAATTGCAGTAAATTGATCCCAACTTCCTGTTTCAATACCATGGTAGCCTAGATTGCTTTCCGAGCTTCTTGTTCCTGCAAGCACAATCCAGTCAGCTTCCCACATATACATGTGTTGATAATCACTATCCTTCGGCTTTATCTCATACATTGAATCAGAGGGCTCAATAGTAAAATCGTCAATCTTGCATAACCCAGTCCGATGTAGTTCATGCGCGATTCTTCTATAACGATCAGGACTCCGCTTAATCGTCACATAATACAGCGCAGCCATCCCGCACAAACTGCTATAGCCCTGGTCGATGCGCCATGGTTCCCTCATGCGTTCCTGAACCTGCGTCTGTACACGCTTCGCATCAAACCAACGGAACCGATTATGCACAAACTGAACCAGCTCACAACCCTGCTCTGGATTATCGAGATACGCTTTGATTTTTAATTCACAGCCACAAAAATCAGGATCATCAATCTTAATTTTTGCCTTACTACCTAAATTCCCAAGTTCCTTCCTCACCACCTGGGATTTAGATGTATCTGGACTATGATATTCAATAGCCCAACAATAATCATCACCACTAGCAGGAGCACAGCCATTCATAAGCACCACGGCAAACTCATACTTTTTGCCATAAATCATTGCTTTCTGAAAATTCTCTCCGGATCCATCATTCTTGGAACCATCATCCAACGGCGTTAGCAAGGTTATCTTACGCGGCACATTGATAATCGTTACGTTAGGCTTGCCAGAATTAGAAGACTTGAGAGAGTCTTCATACAAGCACTGTCCTGCGTCATTAGCGGCGCCCATTACTTCATTCCTCCCATGCTTGCTGATATCAGCATCCCGTTTTCAGTTCTTCTTTTTTGACGTAACTAAATGCAACTGTAGTTTCTCTGCTGCATCAGGATTTTTGATAACATGAGTAAAGCCTTGGCTATCAGTAATGCCCAGTTCCTTCTCTCCTGACTCTCGGATGATTTTGTACTTCTGGTTAGCCAATGGCTGGCCGGTATGCTCGTCAAGAATTTGATATTTGTTATCAAACTTGGCATCTGGCATAGCGTTAAACATTTGTCCCAAGCTCGTCCCCCCGCTCCAATCATGGCTTGCCCCCTTGAAGCTGACAGTGCCCGGCGCATGTAGCTCAATCTTGCCATCCTTGATCCGCACATAGGCGCCGCCGCTGGTGAGCAGGACTTCCTGTTTGCCGTTGAGGTGAATCTTCTGCTTGACCGAGGTGATGGTCAGGTCCTTATCCGCCGTCAGCTCCATCGCGTCGCTCTGCGCCTGCACCTGCACCTTGCCCTTCGCCGCGATCAGCTTCAGCGCCACCTTGTCCTTCACCCCCGCCACGAACAGGCTGATGTGCTGGCCGACGTTGTGCAGCCAGCGCCGTCCTGTCGCGTGGTTGGCGTCGCGCTGGGCGACCAGATTCAGGTTCTGGCCAGCGCTGAGGGTTTGGCTTTGCTCGGTCAGGGAGGCGATGCCGGCCGGGCCGGACAGCACCAGCAGCGGCTGTTGGCCGGCTTGCTCTTTCGCCGTTTTGCCGTCCTTGTCGGTATTCGATCCGGCTTCCCAGGCTTTCAGCGCGTCGACGTGGTGCTGCAGGTGGCCGTTTGTCTTCTTGCCGGCCTTGGCGTTGTCCGGGCCGATCTCGTCGGGGCCGGTTTCCATGCTGTCGGCCAACTGGCCGGTGGCGGTTTCGGCCAGCGCTTGCGAGAGGCTCAGCGCAGCGTCGAGCTCGCTCTGCGCGTGCTCGCGCGCCAGTTGCTTGCCGGATGCGCCGTTCTGCGCCTCGGTGGTGAGCAGCAGGCCGTGGGCGGCGCGGATGGCGCCGTGGTGGTCGGTGCGCAGTTCGAAGCCGTCGCCGCGCGGCTGGGCCTTGCCGTTGCTGCGCGGGTGGGCGAGGTAGCCCTGGTTGAGCTGGGTCTTGCCCGGTTCGCTGGATAGCTTGGCGCGCACTTCGCCGGGGGTGTCGTCGAACAGCAGCTCGTTGTAGCCGCCGCCCTGGTGTTCTTTGCTCTTGATGCCGGACAGGGTCTTGTTGGCGGGGAGCGAACCGGCGCCGCTGAAGTCGGGCGTCGGG
>NZ_JBUPWA010000001.1:3802696-3816352 GCF_055181315.1 Chromobacterium sp. Ag138 | reverse complement strand
CGGTGAGGCCGTCCTCTTCTTCGGTGGCGTCGCTGCGGTGGAAGCGGACGCGCTCCACCTCGGCCGGCGGCAGGCTGTAGGCGTCGTCGAATACCACCAGCTTGACCTGCGGGCTGTCGCCGTCGACATGCTCGAAGCGCCAGGCGTAACCCTCTTCATGCAGCAGGCGGACGATGAAGCTGAAGTCGTCCTCGCGGTACTGCAGGCAGTAGCTGCGCGGCTGCGCCGGGCCGACCTTGAACTCGATAGTCTGGGCGCGGGCGAACACCGGGTTGGCCGCCTGGTGCTCGCGGACGATCTGCTGGACGATGTCCGGCACGCTCAAGTCCTGGAACACGCGCGAGGTGCGGCGGTGGCGCAACAGCGCGATCGGCGGCTCGATGGTCAGGCCGTATTGGGCGAAGCCGCCGTCTGAACCCATCAGCCGGGCCTGGCTGACTACGCCGCAGCGGATGGTTTCCCGGCCCTGGGCGTCGGCGATGCCGATGCGGGCGGACTGGCCGAGCAGGGTCTTGAGTTCGATGGCGCCGTCGGGGGAGAGGCAGGTAACGGCATAGCGATAGGCCTTGGACACGCCCTCTTCGCCATCCAGGCTTTGCGGCAGCAGCTGCTCGGCGGCGACGGATCCGCTGCCCAGCTCCAGGGTGAGCAGGCGCTGGTCTTGGTTGAAGGCGGAGGCGAAGGAGGAAAGCAGAGTGCTAAGGTCCATGGCGCGATCTATCCGTTATCGTTGTATCTGAATTCTTTGATGCCGCTCCGTGGAACTCACGCCGATATCGGCGGAGATGCGGCAACGGGGCGGCAGTTTCACAACATCTATCAGTCGCTGACGATCAGGCGCACGCCATGCACCGGGCGCTCGGTGTCGTAACGCAGGGTGATCCTGCTGGACGGCACGCCGGCGTTCACCAGGTATTCGCGCACATTAGCGGCGCGGGTCTGGGACGCGGCTTTGGCGTTGCCGATATCGCGGCGATAGCAATGGCCGCGGATCAGAACGGATTTAGCGGTCTTCAGTTTGGGCAGCAACAGGTCCAGCTGAGCCTCGCCCACCGGATTGAGCTTGGCGTCCATCTTTTCAAACGGCACCAGGGTAGCGTCGGCCGCGTAGTTGGCGGCAGCCTGCTTGGCAATCTGCGCCTTGGCATCATTGGCGGCGGCGACGGCCTTGCTGGCCTCCACCTGCTCCTTGGTCGGCGCCGTTTTGCAGGCAGCGCAAGATAAGGCGACAACCACGGCGATCAACAAACGTTTCATAGCGACTTTCCCCAAGTGATAAAAAACTTAAAAACCCGCCCGGGGCCGGGCGGGTCTGGATTCCATTGCTGGAATTAGGCGATGACTTTGTTCGCGGTCAGGTCCCAACCGGCGCTGACATTGCCGCCGCCGGCGCCGTCGGCGCGCTTCTGCTGGGTGTAGGTCCACTTGATCTTGCCGTAGCTGAAGCTGACCTTCTCGCCCGGGAAGCCGCTGTCGGTGGCGGAACCATGCGGCTCAACCTTGGAGATCAGGACTTGTTCCATCTTGATTTCCATGTACTTCACCTTGTCGCCACCCGCGCGGCACAGCTCGATGGTGATCTCTTTGATGTGCTTGCCGGTGCAGCAAGCTTCGTAGATCTTCGGGCTGGCTTTGTCCAGGAAGTGGGTGATTTCGTACACGCCGTGGTTCACACGTTCGGCGGTAGCGCCGCCGGCGGTGCTGGCGGAAGCCTGAGCCGGTTGTTCCAGCTTGTGGCTGAACGATTGGATTTCGATCCAGTCTTTGTGCTTGTCGTCGCCGCTCTCACCAGGAATGCCATCGATTTTCAGAAATGCATCAAAAGCCATCTGTACTTCTCCTTAAACAAGGTTCAAAAAAATGGGGGCGGGACTCCCCCAAATAATCAATGCGCCGCGTTAGCCGGCCGGTTGCGGCAGCTCTGCCACCAGACGCAAAGAAATCGTCAGCTCGTCGAGCTGGAAATGGGGACGCAGGAAGGCGGCGGCGCGATAGACGCCCGGTTTGCCCGGCACCTCCACCACATCGACGCGCGCTTCGCGCAGCGGATACTTGGCCTTGGCTTCCTGGCTGGCGGAATCGTCCAGCAGCACGTACTGGGCCAGCCAGGTGTTCAGGTAGTCCTGCACGTTCTGGCGCGAAGCGAAGCTGCCGATCTTGTCGCGCATGATGGACTTCATGTAATGCGCGATGCGGGAAACCGCGAAGATGTACGGCAGCTGCGTCGACAGGCGCGCGTTGGCGTTGGCCGAGTCGGTGTTGTAGGTCTTGGCCTTCTGCGCCGACTGGCCGCCGAAGAAGGCGGCGTAGTCGGTGTTCTTGCAGTGCACCAGCGAGATGAAGCCGAGATCCGACAGCAGTTTCTCGGTGCGGTCGGTGATCGCCACCTCGGTCGGGCACTTCAGCGCCACTTCGCCGTCGTCGGTCTTGAAGGTGTGGGCCGGCAGGCCTTCCACCAGGCCGCCGCCCTCCACGCCGCGGATGGCCGCCAGCCAGCCGAACTGGGCGAAGGCGTCGGTCAGGCGCGCGGCGTAAGCGTAAGCGGCGTTGGTCCACAGATACTTGTCGTGGTTGCTGCCGTCGACGTTCTCTTCGAAATCGAATGCTTCCACCGGCACATTGTCGCGGCCGTACGGCAGGCGGCCCAGCACGTGCGGCAGCACCAGGCCGACGTAGCGGGAGTCTTCCGATTCGCGGAAGGACTTCCACTTCGCGTATTCGACGGTATCGAAAATCTTGGCCAGATCGCGCGGCTTGCCGATATCTGCGAAGCTTTCCAGGCCGAACAGGCCAGGATCTGCCGACGAGATCAGCGGCGCGTGGGCGGAGGCTGCCACGTGCGACAGCTCGTCCAGCAGGTAGAAGTCTTCCGGGTGGCGGGTGAATTCGTAGTCGCCCACCAGCGCGGCGTAAGGCGCGCCGCCGAAGGTGCCGTACTCTTCTTCGTAGATCTTCTTGAACAGCGCGCTCTGGTCGAACTCGGCGGCCGCCTTGAAGTCCTTGACCAGGTCTTTCTTGGACGCGTTCAGCACCTTGATCTTCAGCTGGGTGCTGGTCTCGGACTGCATCACCAGGTAGTTCAGGCCGCGCCACGAGGCTTCCAGCTTCTGGAACTCGGCGTGGTGCATCACATTGTTCAGCTGGTCGGAGATCAGCTTGTCGATCTCGGCGATGCGGGCGTCGATGCTGGCGGACAGGTCGCGCGAGACGGTGACGCTGCCTTGCAGCACCTGGTCGACCAGCTCGCCGATCAGATCGCGGGTGTGGCTCTTTTCGCTGTCGTTGGTGGCGATGCGGCTCTGCTCGATGATGCTGTCGAGCAGACTGACGCCGTCAGCCGCGGCCGGCGCCGCCTGTTGTTGCAATTCCGCGCTCACTGCTCGCCTCCTTCTTTCTTGCCGCCGATCTGGCGCAGCTTCTCGGTATCGCGCACCACTTCGTCCAGCAGCTCTTCCAGCTTGTCGTTGCCGGCCAGCTTGTTGCGCAGGTCGGCCAGGCGGGTGCGGGCCTCCAGCAACTGGTTCAGCGGATCGATCTGGCGCACCACGTTTTGCGGCTCGAAGTCGGACAGGCTCTCGAAATTCAGCTCCACGCCAAGCTGGGTGCCGTCATCCTTCAGCGCGTTGTCCACTTTCATCGCCAGACGCGGCGCCATGCCCTTCAGCACCTCGTCGAAGTTGTCGCGGTCGACTTGAACGAACTTGCGCTCCTTCATCTTCGGCAGCGGCTCCTTGCTGTGGCCGGAGTAATCGCCCAGCACGCCCAGCACGAACGGCAGTTCCTTGGTTTCGATCGCGTCGCCGATCTCGACGTCATAGGTGATCTGCACGCGAGGCGGACGGACCCTCGACAGTTTTTTCTGAGTGCTTTCCTTGCCCATGGCTCTTCTCTATTCAAAAAGGTTCAAAACTAAACTACGCAATATTGCGCGCGAGACTGGATAGAACGGTTCGCAACTGTGCTAAAGACAGGCCCGGATCGTTCAATTGCCGCCCCAGCACATAGGCCGCTTCGGCATAGGCCTGGTGATTGCGCCACGGCGCCTTCACGTCGTCGATATCCACCACGTGCTTGGAATCGAGCGGCGCGCCCCAGCACTGGCTGGCGATCTGCTCATTCAATCCCGCCGGCAACAGCACCAGGAAATGGCCTTCCGGGCGGCGCACGATCAGGCATTGCTCCAGCGCCGCGCCGTTGTCGGTGGCGGCGTGGTACAGCGCCAGCCAGGTGACCGCGGCCAGCACGTTGTCGCCCTCCATCGCCGGCAAGGGCAGCACATAGGCCTGCACCGGCAGGCTGTCGCGGAATTTCTTCAGCAGCCGGTGATGAAACACGAAGGCCAGCAGCACCGACTCCAGATCGCCGCGGCCGGCCGCGCTCAAGCTGCGCGACAACGCGTCTGCGGTCGTCACCGACAAGTGCTTCTCCAGCAGCTGTTGCGCCAGATCGATGTCGGCCACCGACGAGGCGCCGAAGCGCAGCTGCTCCTCGAGAAACTGCTTGCAGGCCAGCATTTCCACCGAGTTCTCGATGGCGCTGGACAGTTGCTCCTTCAGGCCGGTGAAGAACAGTTCATTCGCCAGCAGCAGGATGGCGGTGGACGGCAGCGCCGGGTCGATCGCCACCAGCGAGGCCGCCACCAGCGGGTAGTTGCGGCCGCCCTCGTCGCGGCTGGGCTGGATCACGCCCAGCGACAGCCAGTTGTGGTCGCGGCTTTGCAGCACGAAGGAGGTCGGCGCCATGGCCAGGTAGTCGCGCGTGGCCTCCTCGGTGAACTCCAGGCGCTGCAGGCTCTGCGCCAGCAACTGGTCCAATTGCATCGCCGCCGGGTGGGTGGCGTTGACGCGCACGAAATCGGCGCGCCGCGGCAATTTGCCGAAAATGCAGAATTGCGGTGGCACCTCCTGGGTGCGCTTGAAATTGAGCGGCATGCCGTTCATCTCTCCATTACAACGTCACGCGCTCGGGCAACGTCAGTTTGTACAGGCGGTTCAACTGCAGCGGATTGACGCCGCCCAGCATGCGGAAATTGAAGCGAACGGTCTGCCCCTCGGCGCCGCTGCCCTTGGGCAGCGCCCAGGTCAGCTGGGCGGCGCCGTCGCCTTCCTGGCTGACCTTGGAAGCCGCCAGCAGGCGCATCAGGCCCATGCGGCCGGACTGGTTGCCCACCACCGTGCTGGCGCCGGCATAGTTGACCACCTGAATGCGCGCGCCTTCGCCATTGGTGCCCGGCCAATTGAACGGCTGCCATTGCTGCGGGCCGTTGCGATAGCGCAACTCTTGGCCATCGATGCTGAGCACGATCTCGGACAAGCCCGGCGTCGGCAGCGGCTGCAGCTCGAAACGGCTGTTCTCGCCATCCTGCAGCTGGGTGTTGGCCAGGGCCATCAGGTTGCTGACGCCGCTGAGAAACTGCGGATTGAAGCGAACGCCCTGGTTGCCCCAGGCCCGCGGCACCAGTTCGTCGCCCTTCTTCTGCACCAGGCCGGTCAGGTACTTGTTGATGAACTTGTCCAGCGTGCCGTCGTTGGCTTTGACGAAGCGGTTGATGTCGGCCACCGACGCGCTGCTGTTGGAGTCGCTGAACGGATACTTGCTGGCCAGTTGCCGCCACTGCGGCAACACCTCGTTGGCCCAAGCCTGGTTGATGTCTTGCGCCACCGGGCCCAGCAGCGCGCTGTACGACTGCGACAGCGGGCGCACCAGCATCGGACGGACCATTTCCACGGTATCCGGGGTTGCGCCGTTGAGCAGGGTGTTGTCGACATAGGACAGTGTATCGCCCAGTTCGGAACCGGAGCCGTTCAGCGTGGATTGCAACGCGGTGCGGGCCTGCGGGCCGGGTTCGTCGGTGGTGGCGATGGCGGCCATCTTCACCTTCAGCTTGGCCAGTTGGTCCAGGTAGCTGTTGATCGGCGAGTTGTCGCCCTTGACCAGCGTAGCCACGCCGGCGAAATGGGCGCCCACCACGCCGTATTGCTTCTCGTTCTTGCCCGCGGCCTGCGTGTCGCCGCTCTTGAAGAACTCGGTGGTTTTCTCCAGCACCGAGCGCTTGGCGGTTTCCAGCGAGCGGTTCAACTCCGACGGATTGTCCCAGGAAGTCTCCTGGGCCGCGCGCGCCAGAATCAGCTTGATCGGCGAATTCTGCTTGTCGGCCAGACGGGTCATCGCCGAAGCCGACTGCGCCGGGTTGGCGATGTCGCGCACCACCACGCCGGCCAGGAATTTATGCCAGGCGGCGATGTACTGGGACCGGTACAGCGCCTCGAGTGCGGCGCGGTTTTTCTCCACGTCGCCATCTTTGCCCAGATCGTCCTGAGTGCTGGAAGCCAGCACCCAGTCGTCGCTGCGTATCGTGCCCTTGCTAGCCTCATCGATGGCGGCGCGCACATAGGTGTTCCACGCCTCGCGGGTGTAGGCGCCCTCCACCATCTGGCTGCTGGCCATGATGTCCATGTCGCGGTTGTCCAGGATGCGGGCCACGGTCAGCGGCGCGAAACGGGTGTTGGCGCGCGCCTTGATCTCGTTGAACACGCGTTCCTGGGCGGACAGCTGCTTGAACGAGCCGCGCAGCACGTCGCGGGCGTCGGCCACGACCTTGACGTCGTTGTCAATCAAGGGCAGGTCCGGCTCCTTGATCTGGCTGACGTAGAACGCCACCAGCTTCTCGGCCTGGCCCATCACCTCGCTGACCGGATACTCGCCGCGCTGGCTTTCCAGCCACGGACGCCAGTAACGCGGCAGTTGGTCGGCCAAGTGCGCGTCCTCCATCCGGCGGCGGTCATGCAGCATCAGATAGGTTTTCAGCGCGTTGTAGGCGACGTCGAGCTTTTGCGACTTCTGCGGCTGGCCGCTTTCCGCTGCGGCAGCGCCCGCCGCCGGCGCGGAGGCGTCGAGCTTGCCCATGGTCGCCCGCTGCGGCATTTCCAACGCGCCCAGCTGGATGTTCGGCAAGCCGTGCTTGGGACGCGGCTTGTACGGTTTGGCCGGTTTCGGCGCCGGAGCGGGCTTCGCTTCGGGTTTGGGTTCCGGCTTGGGCGGCTGGGTCACCGCCACTGGCTGCACCGCGCCAGGCTTCAGCGCGGCCAGCGTGGTCTCCAGGTTTTTCTGCACCGGGCGCAGCATCACGTCTTTCAGCCCGGCGAAATAAGCCTTGCGCAGATTGCGCTCCAGCTCTTCGCCCTGATACAGGCCCAGGCCGATCTGCCACGGTTCGCCGTTGCGGCGGTACGTCTGCAGTTCTTCCAATCGGCGCTGCAGGATCAGCAGGCCGTTCAGGCGGTCGTACAACTGGCCTGACGCGGCCAGCTTCTGCGCCTGGACGCGCTCGGCGTTCACCTGGGCGATCATCTGCTGGTTGCCGACGAAGGACCAGGTCCAAGCGCCCGCCACCGCGGCCAGCGTCACCAGGCCGGCCACCATGCCAGCCAAGCGCCAGCGGCTGCCGCTGGGCTTGGTCTGCTGGAAGATCAGGTGCTGGTCGGGGAACAGCACTTCGCGGAACAGGCCGCGCAGGAAGTAGCTGTACGAGGCCGGCACCTGATGCTTGTCCATGCCGGCGGAAGACAGGTCGAACTGGCCTTGCACGCGGCCGGCGGTCACGATGCGCGGCACGCCTTCCTGCAGCGCGCTGGTGAAGTAGAAGCCGCGCAGCAGCGGACGGGAATGGTACGGATCCTCCTCGAACAGCAGGCGGACGAATTTCACCACCGCCTCCTGCAGGCCGTGGAATTCGATCGGGAAGGCGAAATGGGCGGACTTGACCGCGTCGCCGCGCGCCCCCACCAGCTTCTCCTCACCCATCTGCACCAGGCCGCGGTACAGCTGCTCGAATTGCTGCGCCACGACGGCGCCGGCGTCGAAGCCGGTGCCCTGGTCGGCGGACAGCGTCGCGCCCCAGACCCGGGAACGCTCCTCCTCGCCCGCGTCGTGGAAGAACTGGGCGAAGCCGCCCAGCAGATCCAGCTTGGTGAACACCAGATAGATGGGCACCATCAGGCCGAAGGTATTGCACACCTCGTGGATGCGCTCGCGCACTTGGCGCGCGTAGAGCACGAAGCCCTCGCTATTGTGCTGCGCCAGTTCCGGCAGGCTGATCGCCACCATGATGCCGTTGACCGGCGCCTTGGCGCGGTGCTTCTTCAGCAGCCTGAGGAAGGCCAGCCATTCGGTGCGGTCCTCGCTCTCGGTCGCGTAGCGGCCTGCGGTATCCAGCAATACGCCCTCGGTGGAGAAGAACCAGTCACAGTTGCGCGTGCCGCCCACGCCCTGGATGCCGCTCTTGTCGCTGAACGGGAAACTCAGGCCGGATTGCAGAATCGCGGAACTCTTGCCCGCCGCCGGATGACCAATGATCATGTACCAGGGCAGCTCATACAGCGCCGCGCTGCCGCGGGCGCTGCCGAGATTGGATTTCTTCAGCGTGTCGATCGCGCCCAGCAGGCGCTGCCGCAGCAGCGTCACTTCCGCGCGCTTGTCGGCGCTGGCGTTGATCACCGCGTCGTCGGCCTGCCGCCGCAGCATGCCTTCCAGCATGCCGCTAGCGCGGCGGCCAAGCGCCTGGCCTATCAGCAGCGCCAGCACCCATACGATCATCACCGCCACGATCCAGCCCAGCCGCGCTTCGACAGATTTCAGGCCCAGCCAGGGGCCCAGCCACCAGATCAGCGCGATCAGGATCAAGAATCCGATGGCAGACGCCACCTTGGCATTCCGTAGCCAACCTTTGTGTAACACCGAATTTACCTTCCCTTAGAAGCTGAAATCATTTTTTGTTGCGCTGCGCCAACAGTGCCCGCAGCGAACCGGCACGCTCGATGTGGCCGTAATCGCGGAAACTCCACACGCCGCCCCAGGTCAAGCCGGCAGCCTGCGCCTCTTCACCCAGCGCGTTGTAAGCCTGCATCGCCCACGGATCGCGCTCTGAAATCACCACCTTGCCGCCCCGCACCGGCGCCAGATCGGCCGCCAGCCCATACTGATGCTTGCTTTCCCCACCCTTGGCCTGCGTCACCTTGGTGCTGCCGCCCGCCAATCGATTCTGGCGCTCGGCGCTGCGGTACCCCTCAAGCAGCACCATTGGGAAGCCGCGCGCCTTCATTCTTTCCATCACCCGCAGCACATCCTGGACGAATGCCGGGTCCATCCGGCTCCAGTCGCGATCGGCCTTATCCAGCGCCAACTGCGGCTTTTCCGCCACCGCATCCACGAAAGCGCTGGGCGGCAGCGGCGGCGGCGGCACCAGTTTTTCCTCCAGCAGCGCTTGGCGAATCTGGTTGCCATGCGCGTACTCTCCGGGCACGAACTGCGGATCTTTGTGATAGCCGCCAAAGTGCAACGTTATTGCCACAACTGCCGCCACCAGCGGCAGGGCCAGCATCGGCAGCAGCATTCCCACCGGCCACGCCTTCATCCAGCCGAAGACGCCTCCGCCTCCGGAAAGCGGGCGCGAGGGGGGCGCTTCGACGGCCGGAATGTCTGCCGGCTCGCACGCCAGTTCAGTTGGGGTTGCGATTGTCGCCCGCTCCACCTGGAGCTGCGCTCCGCCGAGAAAAAACCGCCAGCCGAGCCACAGCAATAGAAGAACGATACCGGCCACAATCAGCGGCACGAAAAGCAGCATTGGAATTTTTTATAAAAAACAAACGATTGATGAACCGACAAAATACGCGATATGCTTGATTTGATTTGCAAAGAAGTCAAGTACCCTTTCAAAACCAGACAGGGTTTCCCTGACTTCTCGCTGGCAAATTCTGTAGAATGAACCACTATTTGGGTGTGGATTATATGGACTTCACTAAGCACTGGCAAAAAACTTGCATGATCTTCGCAGCTTTGGCGCTGCCGCTGCTCGGCGGCTGCGGAGGCCCGAAGAATATCACGCTCAGCACCGAGGCCAGCCAGATGTTGAACCGCGACAAACACGGAAAACCGCTATCCGTCGTGATTCAGGTTTACCAATTGAAATCGGATCAGGAATTCAAATTACTCACACCTGACCTTTTGGCCAGTGGCAAACCAATCGAGAATGTGCTTGGCTCTTCCGTATTATCTCGCAAGGAGCTGTTATTCGTTCCCGGCGGCAAACAGGAAATGGATATCACCATTGACGAGGGCGCTAATTTCGTCGGCGTGATTGGATATTTCAGACAGCCCAACCCGCAATTCTGGCGCTTGTTATATGACGCCAATCGCGTGCGCAGCAAAGACCTGAAATTCAAGGTCGCCGATTGCTATCTGCAGGCGATCAAGCCCGAAGCCCTGCAACTGCCCGACCAGCCCAAGAGCGGCGCGGTCGAGTGCCCGGCTTCCCGCAACTAATCAACGCGGCTCCCCGCGACAAACTCATGCCGAGGTTCAAGCTGTAATGCTTCAAGCACAAAGAATCCTATGGGGCGAAGGCATGTTCCTGCGCCCGCAGCATTTCCAGCAGCACGCGCTGTTCCAGGAACAAACCCAGGCCAGCCTGCTGCATCTGACTCACCGCCACGCCTGGGGCGTGCAGCGGCTGGCGCTGGATGAGGCCGCGCTGAAGGGCGGCCTCGTTCGCGTGGACGAGCTGACGCTGCTGTTCCGCGATGGCACCCTGCTCCAGGCGCCCGCCCATACCCCGCTGCCGCTGAGCCGCGACCTCGCCTCGCTGCCGCAGGCCGGCGTGAAAACCACGTTGTACGCCTGCCTAGCCCAACTGCAGCCTTATGGCGGCAACACCCGCAACGGCGAGGCCAGCGCCCGCCCCACCCGCTTCCACAGCGACCATCGCGAGGTGTCCGATCTGTACACCCAGGCGCTGGCCGCCGACCTGTCCACGCTGCAGCTGGACGTCAAGCTGATGCTGAAAGAGGAAAACCGCGACGGCTACGACTCCATCCCGCTGTGCCAGCTGGAAAAGGACGCCACCGGCCAATGGGGGGTAGGACGCGAATTCCTGCCGCCGCTCTTGGCCATCGAGGGGTCCACCGAGCTGATGCAGATGCTGCGCCGCCTGCTGGACATCCTGCTGGTGAAAAGCCAGTCGCTGGCCGGCGCCCACCGCGAGCGCGCCAAGAGCGTGATGGAGTTCGGCTCCGCCGACATCAGCTCCTTCTGGCTGCTGCACACGGTCAACCGCAATTTCGCGCGCCTGCGCCACCTGTCGCAATGCCAGCCGCTGCATCCGGAAGAGCTGTACATGGCGCTGTCCGAGTTTTGCGGCGAGCTGCAGACCTTCACCACGCTGTACACGCTGTCCGATATCCCGGGCTACCGCCACGACAAGCTGCATGAAGTGTTCCCGCCGCTGGACCTGCAGATCCGCGAACTGCTGGAAACCGTGGTTTCCGCGCGCTACAAGGTCATCCCGCTGCACTCGCCGCGCCCGTCCTTCCACATCGGCCGACTGGAAAGCGACCGCCTGCTGGAAAACGTGGACTTCTACCTGTCGGTTCAGAGCGACCAGCCGGCCAGCCACATCATCGACAACGTGCCGCTCAAGCTGAAGATAGGCGCGCCGGACGATGTGGAGCGCATCCTCAACTCGGCGATGCGCGGCGTCAGCCTGGCGCATTCGGCGCAAACCCCTTCCGCCATTCCGGTGCGGGTGGGCAACCACTACTTCGCGCTGGAGCCGGGCAGCGAGATCTACAGCCGCATGCTGCAATCGCGCAGCGTCTGCATCTACATCCCGCAAACCCTGGCCAATATTTCGATAGAACTGATCGCGGTCTTCCGCTGAGCACACCATGAACCAAGCAAGCACCCAAACCCCTGAACGCGCCATCGCCGTCTCCGCCCCGGCGGCGCCGTCCATGCGCGAGATGCTGGAAGACGGCATCTACCTGCTGTTCCTGCTGAAGGAAGGCAACGCGCCGAGCAGCGCGGTGGAATTCAACCGCCGCGTCGACCACTTCCTCGGCCAGTTCGAGCGCAACGCGCGCAACTTCAGCAAGGACAACAACGCCATCAGCCATGCGAAATACGCATTCTGCGCGCTGATGGACGAGATCATCCTGTCCTCCGATTTCGCGCTGCGCGACGAATGGGAGCGCATGCCGCTGCAGCTGCGCCTGTTCGGCGAGCACCTGGCCGGCGAAGGCTTCTTCAACCGCCTGGAGCAGCTGCGCAACAGCCCTGCCGAGAACATCGAGCCGCTGGAAGTGTTCTATACCTGCCTGCTGCTGGGCTTCCAGGGCAAGTACCTGCTGGAAGGCCAGGAAAAGCTGGGCTACCTGACCCACAAGCTGGGCCAGGAAATCCAGCAAGTGCGCGGCGGCAAGGCCGATTTTGCTCCCAACTGGCAACTGCCGCAGCGCTTCCAGGCCTTTGTCCGCCACGAACTGCCGCTGTGGCTGTACTTCGCGTTGCTGGCCATCGTCGGCGCCGGCATCTTCGTCGCCTTCCGCTGGATGCTGGCCCGCCAGGCTTCGTCCCTATTCGGTCTATGAGCGCCTCCCGCCACGCGCAGATCCTGCCCTCGGTGCTGGATCGGCTGCTGGACGACGAGCCGGACCAGAGCCACATCGAGTCGATCAGCCTGTTTGAACTTCCCCAGTTCAAACGGGCGCTGGCGCGCGACCTGGAAGCGCTGCTCAACACCCGGCTGATGCCGCTGGACGAGTTGATGGAGTCGTTTCCCCAGGCGCGCGACAGCCTGCTCACCTTCGGCATTCCGGACCTGTCCGGCATCAGCCTGCTGAACCCAGACGACCGTGAACTGCTGCGCGAGCAGCTGCGCCGCTCGATCGAGTTGCATGAGCCGCGGCTGTCGCGCGTGCGCGTCAATCTGGATGCCCCGCGCGAGATGGAGCGCCACTTGCGCTTCCGCGTCGACGCCGTGCTCAAAGTGCATCCGCACCGCCCGCCGGTCACCTTTGACGCCACGCTGCAACTTTCCTCCAACGTTTACAAGGTACAGGGCTAAACGCCCTGATTGGGACCATGGACCTTAGCACTCTGCTTTCCTCCTTCGCCTCCGCCTTCAACCAAGACCAGCGCCTGCTCACCCTGGAGCTGGGCAGCGGATCCGTCGCCGCCGAGCAGCTGCTGCCGCAAAGCCTGGATGGCGAAGAGGGCGTGTCCAAGGCCTATCGCTATGCCGTTACCTGCCTCTCCCCCGACGGCGCCATCGAACTCAAGACCCTGCTCGGCCAGTCCGCCCGCATCGGCATCGCCGACGCCCAGGGCCGGGAAACCATCCGCTGCGGCGTAGTCAGCCAGGCCCGGCTGATGGGTTCAGACGGCGGCTTCGCCCAATACGGCCTGACCATCGAGCCGCCGATCGCGCTGTTGCGCCACCGCCGCACCTCGCGCGTGTTCCAGGACTTGAGCGTGCCGGACATCGTCCAGCAGATCGTCCGCGAGCACCAGGCGGCCAACCCGGTGTTCGCCCGCGCCCAGACTATCGAGTTCAAGGTCGGCCCGGCGCAGCCGCGCAGCTACTGCCTGCAGTACCGCGAGGACGACTTCAGCTTCATCGTCCGCCTGCTGCATGAAGAGGGTTACGCCTGGCGCTTCGAGCATGTCGACGGCGACAGCCCGCAGGTCAAGCTGGTGGTATTCGACGACGCCTACAGCCTGCCGCCGGCCGAGGTGGAGCGCGTCCGCTTCCACCGCAGCGACGCCACCGAAGAAGAGGACGGCCTCACCGACTGGAACGCCAGCCGCCAGATCGTGCCCGGC
>NZ_JBUPWA010000001.1:3794843-3802596 GCF_055181315.1 Chromobacterium sp. Ag138 | reverse complement strand
GTCGGCCATGCAGCGTCAGGAACGCCTCCTCCAGGCCCAGCTCCTGCCGCAGCAGCGCGCTGGCCTCGCCGCGCCAGTCGTTGAAGTCCCCGGCCAGGATCAGCGGCAGGTGGTCCGCAATCCCCTGCCGCACGTAATCGGCCAGCCCGCGGTATTGCCTGCGCCGATCGAAGGCCAGCAAGTTGAAATGGCCGCACAACGCCACCACCGGCTGCGGCCAGCCATCCGGCTGCAACAGGCACTGCAGCACGCCCCGGCTTTCGAAACGGTTGACCGAAATATCGCGGTTGCACCACTCGCGGACGTGAAAACGCGTCAGCAAGGCATTGCCATGATGGCCGTGCCGATAACTGGCGTTCAACCCGTACACCGCGCGATGCGCCAGCCTGCCGGCCAGATAGTGGTGTTGCGGCTGGACGGGCCAGATCTGGTGGCGCAAAGCCCGCTCCAGGTTCTTGCCCTGCACCTCCTGCAGAAACAGCATGTCCGGCGACAGATCCGCCAAAGCCTCGGCCATGCCGCCCACCTTCACATGCCGGTTCAACGGCGACATGCCCTTATGGATGTTGTAAGTGCAAACCGTTATGCTTTTCATATGGTTATCAATAACTTAAATCAAGCATCCAGAGTCAAACCCCAGCAAAGCCGCGCCCCATCGCATATGAAAAATCCAATGCTTGCGCAGCGCGCCCTGCCTGGGCATGCGAACCAGCACCCTGCATTTTACAACACGCCCCCACGTTCGATACGAGCCGTCCAGGCGCCGCCGCTGCGCGCCCGCCATTCGGAATAGACCACCTCGCCATGCCAGCTCAAACCGCGAGCGCATAAAGTCGCCGTTCATCGAATTCCGCTTGGCAAACCGTCGCCGCCTATAGTAATTTGAATTTGTACAATTTCAAAAAACAATCGCCATGGCTATTTCCCGCATGCCGACCACCCATCGCCAGCCCGCCGCCATCCCCATGGCCGGGCACCCGGTGCGCGCCGGATTCCCATCCCCGGCAAGCGACCACATGGATAACGCCATCAACCTGCACGACTACCTGGTGGCCGATCCGCTGGCCACTTTCATGGTGCGGGTTCGGGGCGACTCGATGCGCGACGCCGGCATCCTGGACAACGACATCCTGGTGGTCGACAAAGGCCTGCCGCCCCGGCATGGCGATATCGTGATCGCCGTGATGGACGGCGAGTTCACCGTCAAGCGGCTGCACCGCAAGGAGGGCCGGTGCATGCTGCTCGCCGCCAACCCGGCCTACCCCGCCATTGAGCCGGCGGATGGCCAGGAGTTGCAGATCTGGGGCGTAGTGGCCGCCTGCGTGAGGAAGTTGAAGTGAGCGTTTTCGCCCTGGTGGACGGCAATAACTTCTACGCCAGCTGCGAGAGGGTGTTCCGGCCCGATCTGGCGGACAAGCCCATCGTGGTATTGAGCAACAACGACGGCTGCGTGGTGGCCGCCAGCGCCGAGGCCAAAGCGCTGGGTTTCCAGATGTTCGGCCCTTACTTCGAAATCGCCGGCCTGTGCCGCAAACACGGCGTCACGGTGTTTTCCAGCAATTACGCGCTATACGGCGACATGAGCCGGCGCATGATGGCGATACTGGCCCAGCACGCCCCCTGCCAGGAAGTCTATTCGATAGACGAGTGCTTTCTGGACCTGGCCGGCCTGCCGGACACCGATGCGCTGGCGCGGCGGATGCGGGAAGACGTGCGGCGCCGCATCGGCATTCCGGTCAGCGTCGGCATCGGCCCCAGCAAAACGCTGGCCAAGCTGGCCAACCACGTTTCCAAGCGGGTGGAAGGCTGGGACGACGGCGTATTCGACTGGAGCTGGCTCTCCCCGGCCGAAACCGACGCGCTGATGGCGCGGCTGCCGGTCGGCAAGGTATGGGGCGTAGGCCGCAGGCTGGCTGCCAGGCTGATCGAACAACATATCGATACCGCCCTGAAGCTGAAACGCGCCGACCCGCGCTGGCTGCAGCGGAATTTCAGCGTGACGCTGGAGCGCACGGCGGCGGAGCTGAACGGCGCCAGCTGCCTCAGCCTGGAAGACGCGGAGCAGCCGCGCCAGCAGATCATCTCCAGCCGTTCCTTCGGCGAAAAAACCGCCGACCTCGCCGTGCTCACCGCCGCCGTCAGCCATCACATCGCCCGCGCCGGCGAAAAACTGCGCGAACAAGGCAGCGCGGCGCGGCTGGTCGGCGTCAGCGTGCGCACCAGCCCCTTCGGCGACGATCCCTACCACGGCTACACCGTGGTGCCGCTGGTCCACCCCAGCGACGACACCATGGCGCTGGCTGCCGCCGCGCTGGCGGGCCTGCGCGCCGTCTACCGCCGCGGCCTGCGTTACCAGAAAGCCGGCGTGGTGTTGATGGAGCTGTCCCCCCGCGAACAACGGCAAGCGGACTTGTTCGCCGCCGCGCCAGATCCGCGCCGGCAACGGCTGATGCGGACGCTGGATTCGATCAACCAAACCTACGGCCACGGTTGCGTCAAGCTAGCGTCGGAGGCGCTGACGCCCAATTGGGAAATGCGCCAGGACGTGCGGTCGCCCCGATACACCACCCAACTGAGCGAGCTATTACTCATCCGCTAGCTCGCATTTCACTGCCATCTTCGAGTGGGCTCCATTCCGGGCCCGCATCGTCGATGCCATCAATCAGACGCCTCCCCCAAGGCGGCGCGCGCCGCCCGAAACCTGCGATTCGCCAGGTCATCAGGTCATCCAGCGACTTGGACAACAGCTCCTCCGCGCAGCGCCGGAAGAAAGCCAGCCCCACCACCACAAGCCCGGCATGCCGTCTCGCGCCGGCATCGCCGCCGCAACTTTCACGCCATGGTCGTAGCGGCCACGCAACAGTGCATGTCTACAACATCTTGTGGCCGCCTGATGATGGGCAACAGCTGCTAGCGTATCCAGCGTTTCCTGCAATTTTCTGACAACCGCATCCACGCGCCATTTTACCCGCCAAAAATTTTCCCTCCCCGCAAAGCCAATAACGGCGCGGCTTTCCTCCCCGCGGCCAGATTCCCGGCCAAAGTCAAGACTTGAACTACATCCACCCCACCACTAGAATTTGGGCAGATTTGGCGGTGCTGACGGTACATCTTGTGTTTACCCACAGCCCGCACACAGCTTTTCAACAGAATTGTCCACAAGCTGACCTGTCCTCAAGAACGCAGCGCAGCCGGACGTAAACTTCTCTTTATCGAGGGATACATGCAACTGACCACCTTTGAAGGGCAAACCGCCGCGGAACTCGGCCGCGCAGCAGCGCCGCAAGCCGACTTCAGCCTGTACAAAACCATCCGACGCAATGGCGCGGTGGTGCCGTTCGAACCCGTCAAGATCTCCATCGCCATGACCAAGGCCTTCCTGGCGGTGATGGGGAATCAAGGCGCCACCTCCGCCAGCATCCGCGACAAGGTGGCCCAGCTGACCGAACAGGTGGTCAACGCGCTGATGCGCCGCAAGCCGGAAGGCGGCGCCATCCACATCGAAGACATCCAGGACCAGGTTGAACTGTCGCTGATGCGTTTCGGCGAGCACGACGTGGCCCGCGCCTACGTGCTGTACCGCGAACAACGCTCGCAAGAGCGCGCCGCCCGCGGCGAAGCGCTGACCAGCGTGCAGATCAACGTGCTGCGCAAGGACGGCCGCAAGCTGCCGCTGGACGTGGCCCGCCTGCGCGCCAGCATCGAAGCCGCCAGCAAAAACCTGGCCGGCATCGACGTGGACGCCATCCTGGCCGAAACCCTGAAAAACATCTACGACGGCGTGCCGGAAGAAGAAGTGGGCAAGTCCGCCATCCTGGCCGCCCGCTCGATGATCGAACAGGATCCGGCCTACGATTACGTGACCGCGCGCCTGCTGATGGGCAACATCCGCCTGGAAATCCTGGGCGAGGCCGTGAGCCAGGACGAAATGGGCAAGCAATACGCGCCCTACTTCGCCGACTACATCAAGAAGGGCATCGCCGCCGAGCTGCTGGACGAAAAGCTGGCCGAGTACGACCTGAAAAAGCTGGGCGCGGCGCTTGACGCCGAACGCGACCTGCAATTCGGTTACCTGGGCCTGCAAACCCTGTACGACCGCTACTTCCTGCACGTGGACGGCACCCGCATCGAAATGCCGCAGGCTTTCTACATGCGCGTCGCCATGGGCCTGGCGCTGAACGAAGTGAACCGCGAAGACCGCGCCATCGAGTTCTACAACGTGCTGTCCAGCTTCGACTTCATGTCGTCCACCCCCACGCTGTTCAACTCCGGCACCCGCCGCAGCCAGCTGTCCAGCTGCTACCTGACCACCATCGCCGATGACCTGGACGGCATCTACGAAGGCATCAAGGAAAACGCGCTGCTGTCCAAGTTCGCCGGCGGCCTGGGCAACGACTGGACCCCGGTGCGCGCCATGGGCTCGCACATCAAGGGCACCAACGGCAAATCGCAGGGCGTGGTGCCATTCCTGAAAGTGGTGAACGACACCGCCGTGGCGGTGAACCAGGGCGGCAAGCGCAAGGGCGCCGTCTGCGCCTACCTGGAAACCTGGCACGCCGACATCGAGGAATTCCTCGAGCTGCGCAAGAACACCGGCGACGACCGCCGCCGCACCCACGACATGAACACCGCCAACTGGATTCCGGACCTGTTCATGAAGCGCGTGATGGAAGGCGGCGAGTGGAGCCTGTTCTCCCCGTCCGAAACTCCTGACCTGCACGACCTGTACGGCCAGGCTTTCGAAAAGGCCTACACCGCCTACGAAGCCAAGGCCGCCCGCGGCGAGCTGAAGGTGCACAAGCGCATTCCGGCCCTGAGCCTGTGGCGCAAGATGCTGACCATGCTGTTTGAAACCGGCCACCCGTGGGTCACTTTCAAAGACCCGTGCAACATCCGCAGCCCGCAGCAGCACATGGGCGTGGTTCACAGCTCCAACCTGTGCACCGAGATCACGCTGAACACCAATGACGACGAAATCGCCGTCTGCAACCTGGGTTCCGTGAACCTGTCCGCGCACCTGAAGGAAGACGGCAGCCTGGACGCCGACAAGCTGCAGCGCACCATCCGCACCGCGCTGCGCATGCTGGACAACGTCATCGACATCAACTTCTACCCGGTGAAGAAGGCGCGCAACTCCAACCTGAAGCACCGTCCGGTAGGCATGGGCGTGATGGGCTTCCAGGACTGCCTGCACATCAAGCGCGTGCCGTACGGCTCCAACGCCGCAGTGGAATTCGCCGACGAATCCATGGAAATGGTGGCTTACTTCGCTTACCTCGCCTCCACCGAGCTGGCCGAAGAGCGCGGCCGCTACCCGTCGTACAGCGGCAGCCTGTGGGACCGCGGCGTGCTGCCGCACGACAGCATCAACCTGCTGGCGGCCGAGCGCGGCGGCTACCTGGAAGTGGACCGCACCGAGCGCATGGACTGGAACAAGCTGCGCGACCGCATCAAGCAGCACGGCATGCGCAACAGCAACTGCCTGGCCATCGCCCCGACCGCGACCATCGCCAACATCATCGGCGTGTCCGCATCCATCGAGCCGACCTACCAGAACCTGTTCGTGAAATCCAACCTGTCCGGCGAATTCACCGTCACCAACGAATACCTGGTGCGCGATCTGAAGGCCGCCGGCCTGTGGGACGAAGTGATGGTGGCCGACCTGAAGTACTTCGACGGCAGCCTGGGCCAGATCGACCGCGTGCCGGCCGAACTGAAAGCCATCTACGCCACCGCTTTCGAAGTGGACCCGAAATGGCTGGTGGAAGCGGCCTCCCGCCGCCAGAAGTGGATCGACCAGGCTCAGTCGCTGAACCTGTACATGGCCGGCGCTTCCGGCAAGAAACTGGACGAGCTGTACAAGCACGCCTGGCTGCGCGGTCTGAAGACCACCTACTACCTGCGCACCCTGGCCGCCACCAGCGCCGAGAAGTCCACCGGCCGCGGCGGCGAGCTGAACGCCGTGTCCAGCCAGGCGCAATCCGCGCCGGCAGCCGTAGTGGACAACACCCCGGCCACCGACGCCAAGTTCTGCAGCATCGACAACCCCGATTGCGAGAGCTGCCAGTAACAACTGATCGCGGCGAGGCATGTCTTTCTGCCTCGCCGGCCAAAAACTGATTTTGTTCAACTGTTAGCAACCAAAAGGAGCAAGCAGATGGCAACAAACACAGGAGATGGTTTCCGTAGAGGGTCCGTCAAGGACAGAACTCAAGTGCATAACCCGCAGAACGACTCGTGGGTAAAGCGCGATACCGATACGGGTCGATTTATTGATGGCAAGCAAGGTGATCCGTTCAAAGGCATTGCCAAAGAGCAGGATAAACGCCGCAAGTAGTTCGTAGGGTGGAACACCCCGCAAGGGGCGTTCCACCGAATGGGCGAAACCTCTCGCGAGGTTAAGCCCAATCGGGAGGCGCAAGCCTCCCCATCCTCAAGCCGCTTGGCCTCCAGGCGGTTTCGGGATGCAAGCCCCGGCCCCGCGCGAATGGCGGCGGACTGGAAAAATGCAATGCCCCGACACAATGACGAGACGAAAGCCCCGTAATGAGCCTGGAAGCATTTTTCGAGCAATACCGACAAGGCTATTCGCAGCTGGACGTGGATGCCGTGATGTCGCGCTTCACCGTGCCCTTCACCGCCATCCACCACGGCGACCTGGCCTGCTGGCAGGACATGCACTCGTTGCGCGCCACCACCTCGGCCCTGCTGGAGTGGTACCGCGCCCAGGGCTTCGCCGGCGCGGCGTACCAAGTGGAAAGCCTGCTGCCGATGGGCAACGACGCCGCCAGCGCCACCCTGATCTGGACCGTGGAGCGCAACGGCCAGCCACCCTGGCGCTACCGCACCGGCTACCACCTGAAACGGACGGCCGGCCAATGGAAGATTTACGGCGTGGTGCAATACGACACCGCGCCGGAACAGCAGACGATGGCCCAGCCGTCGTCGCAGCCGCCAGTCGATGCCGGCTGACGCGAAACGTGCCAGCCGGGTCCGGTTGGCACGGCAACAGGCAGCGCCATGGGAGGGTCAGATGCAGACATTTGAAAACATCGGCATTACCGGATTTTGCGAAGAAAAATCGCACAACCCGGACAAGCAGTTCCTGCTGTTCAACATGTACTTGCACCTGAGCGCCGCGCCGCCCAACGAGTGGAAAGACTTTTTCAGCGAATCCCGCCGCCTGCCCCGCGCCCAGCTGTGGCGCAAGGCCTGGATAGAAGGCGACACCCTGGTGGTGTACTGCCAGCCGGAAGAGCTGCAGCAGCAAATCGAAGAATTGAAGGAAGACCTGGCCGTGGCCAATCAGCAATACCGCCAGCTGCAGGCGCTGCGCATCCAGCGCCGGCGGCTGCAGGAACAAGTGGAGCAGGAAGAGGCCTGTGAACGCAGCCTGATCCGCCAGCTGGCCCAGCAACTGCGCTTTTAGCCGCGGGAGACGCCATGAGCACCACCGCCTATTACCTGCTGCGCAAGAGCGTGAGCGGCCGCAGGCCCCTGGTGGCCGACGCCGGCGCCCACACCCTCAGCGTGCAGGCCGCCCCGCCGGACGAAACGCCGTCCGCGCCCGGCAGCATTGAAATCACCCGGCAAAGCCAGCTGCAGCCGGCCCAGGCCATGCAGGCCCAGGCCCCGCAACCGGAAAAAGCCGTAAAATCCGCATAAGCAACCGCCGCGTCCGCGCGGCAAAACCAAGAATCAGGAGCACCCATGCTGAATTTCGAAGACGCCGTCCCCGCCCCGTCCGCCGCCC
>NZ_JBUPWA010000001.1:3649759-3794636 GCF_055181315.1 Chromobacterium sp. Ag138 | reverse complement strand
CTCCTCCATGGACGCCCATGGCAGCGGCCGCGTAAACGTGGTGGACAAGAAGGTGATCAACGGCACAACCGACGTCAACCAGCTGGTACCGTTCAAGCACAAGTGGGCTTGGGAAAAGTACCTGGCGCAGTGTGCCAACCACTGGATGCCGCAGGAAGTGAACATGCAGCGCGACATCGAACAATGGAAAACCGGCCAGCTGACCGAAGACGAAATGCGCGTCGTCAAGCGCAACCTGGGCTTCTTCGTCACCGCAGACTCCCTGGCCGCCAACAATATCGTGCTGGGCACCTACCGCCAGATCACCAGCCCGGAATGCCGCCAGTTCCTGCTGCGCCAGGCCTTTGACGAAGCCATCCACACCCACGCCTACCAATACATCGTGGAAAGCCTGGGCCTGGACGAAGGCGAAGTGTTCAACGCCTATCACGAAGTGAAGTCCATCCGCGACAAGGACGAATTCCTGATCCCGTTCATCGACGTGCTGTGCAACCCGGAATTCAAGACCGGCACCGTCGAAAACGACCAGAAGCTGCTCAAATCCCTGATCGTGTTCGCCTGCATCATGGAAGGCCTGTTCTTCTATGTCGGCTTCGTGCAGATCCTGGCCCTGGGCCGCCAGAACAAGATGACCGGTGCCGCCGAACAGTACCAGTACATCCTGCGCGACGAGTCCATGCACTGCAACTTCGGCATTGACCTGATCAACACCATCAAGCTGGAAAACCCGCTGCTGTGGACCGACAGCTTCAAGGCCGAGATCGTTGAGCTGTTCAAGCAAGCCGTGGAGCTGGAATATGCCTACGCCGAGGACACCATGCCGCGCGGCGTGCTGGGCCTGAACGCCAGCATGTTCAAGGAATACCTGCGCTTCATCGCCAACCGCCGCATGCAGCAGATTGGCCTGGATCAGCTGTTCCCGGGCGTGAACAACCCCTTCCCGTGGATGAGCGAGATGATAGACCTGAAGAAGGAGAAGAACTTCTTCGAGACCCGCGTCACGGAATATCAGACTGGCGGGGCGTTGAGCTGGGATTAAACACAAAAAAGGAGATCATCGATCTCCTTTTTTTTGGCACCTCAAAATGCCAAATGATTATTTAGAAAGGAAATTTAATGAAAAATAATGAGACAATTTCGAAGCTATTCCTTGCCAGACAGGAGTTTGTTTTAATCGGTTTGACTGGTAGAACTGGCTCGGGATGCACTACAGCCGCCAACATCCTTGAATCTGAAGCCTCATTCCCCGATTCGGAAATGGTAAAGATTGGAGAAGAAAATTTTTACCAAGGCAACGATAGGGTTAGATATGCTATTTTGCGCGAGTATGCACAGAAGAATTTTAATAAATTCTACTCAATCAAGGTTAGTGATCTTATATCCGCATATTTACTATCAACCAGCATTGACGAAGCAGCAAATTTTATCCACCAATCAAATACATTAAGCCTGGATATTTCAAAAATAAAAGATATGTTAACCAAGCACAGCTTCGCAAGAAATGCTGTCAAAAAATACAAATCACTTCTTGGCAAGATAATTAATCATAAAGAGGATTTGACTCTCTCTACAACAGAAGAGAAGAACTTTAACAAAACCCTGCTAGCTGTCAGAAGGTTCACATCCATATTTAAAGATGAATTAAATTCACTACACTCCGACCTATACATATACACTTATCAAGCCGCAGGAAACTCAATTAGAAAGCGCGGAAGAGTAGAACCAAACTTTGAGAATGAGGAGTTCGTTCCGGACTGCATATTTCACCTACCTGAAACCATAAATAGAATCATAAAGCTACTACGCAAAATAAATGGAAATGTTTTTATTGCAATTGATGCAATCAGGAACCCATTTGAGGCCCGGTTTTTTAAAGACAGGTATTCCGCATTTTATTTAGTTGCCGTAAACGCACCAAATGATGACAGAAGATCTTATCTGCAGAATGTACACAAATTTAGTGTCGAAAAATTTGATGAAATTGAGATAAGAGAATCTGGAAAGACAAAAATAAGCCATGCCGACTTCATAAGCCAAAATGTAAAAAAATGCATCGAGATGGCTGATGTACATATATTTAACCCAAGAAACGAACTGGAGAATAACAACGTCCTCAAAGCTCAATTGGCTTGGTATTTTTCATTGATGCTACACCCAGGCCTTGTCACCCCAAGGACAATTGAACGTGTAATGCAAATTGCCTACACCGCAAAATCAAACTCAGGGTGCATTTCTAGGCAAGTTGGTGCCGTAGTAACGGATGGTGACAATTCAATCAAGGCGATTGGCTGGAATGATGTCGCCAAAGGGCAAGTACCCTGTTCTCTTAGATCATATAATGGGCTTATCAATGATTTTGATGAAATTACATATAGCAAGTACGAAAGGAATTCAAAAGAGTTCCGAAATGTCGCACGAAAGAAATATATAAAAATCAGCACGATAGACAAGGAGAGCGGTAGAAATCATGCATACTGCTTCAAAGACATAAAAAATGAAGCTGATGGCAAATACAATCAGGTTCATACGCGCTCGCTGCATGCAGAGGAAAATGCTTTTCTTCAAATTGCAAAAAATGGGGGGATGGGTGTTGCCGGAGGCAAGCTATACACAACCGCCAGTCCCTGTGAATTATGCGCAAAGAAAGCATATCAACTAGGCATAGCTGAAATTATTTATATAGATCCATACCCGGGAATTGCACAGGATCATATAATCTCAATCGGCAGCAACCCTCCCAGCCTCACACAATTCATGGGCGCGGTCGGCAAAGGGTACCATCAGCTTTATGAGCCAATTTTGCCATATAAAGATGAGCTAGAATATTTATCAAGTGAAGATTAGCACGGTAGGTTGGGCTGAACTTGTGAAGCCCAACGTTTACCGCGCAACAGAAGTACCCAATTTAGATTGGTAAGATCACATTTTTGGAATCCGCTTCGCGGATAATGTTTGACATACCGGTTCCGCCCGGCAAACGGGCAAGGGGATTGCGCGGCCAATCCCCTTGCAACCCCAGGCCGCCCCTACAGCGCTGCGAAACCCCGTCTTTCAAACCAGCCTCGGGGAGCTGCCGGAACTAGCGGGGCGCTACCGTCGCCCCGCGTCGAACAGCCGGCAGCTTAAAACCCCGAGTCTGATTCGAAAGCCGGCTTGCGCTGAAAGGGGAGATTGACCAAGTTGGTAATAGCCTACTTTCTACAAAGAACTCTGCTCACCGGGTTTCAAAACAGACCTTGCCCATTTGATCAGGCGAAAACACGATGGCATCATGGTAATTTCCGCCGTCATGAAACCTGTCATCCGACTAGGCGACCCAACAGACCACGGCGGTAAAGTGGTCAGCGCCTCAAGCACCACCACCATGTTCGGCAAAGCGGTCGCCCTTGTCGGCGACTCAGTCAGCTGCCCGCAAAATGGTCACGTCAATTGCGTGATCGTAGAAGGTGACCCATCGTGGACTGTCGGCGGTAAAGGTGTCGCCTTAGAAGGACACAAGGTCAGCTGCGGCGCCACATTGATCAGCACCCTCGGCCAAGTACTGCGCGGATATGAATCCAGCGCAGGGACCAGTGCAGCGGCTTCGTCTTCCGCTTCAACGGCGGTAGGAACCACTCTCGCCGCCGCATCTACAGCAGCGGCTCTTTTCGATATGCTTTTCCTAATCCAGGGTGATCAAAGCGGCAAACCGCTGGCCAACATTCCTTACAAACTGTCGCTGGAAGACGGTACCGAGGTCGTTGGCCATACCGATGAGCACGGTTTCACGCAGAAAATCTCCGCTTCCCACCCCGCAATCGCAACGATCATCGCCCCCTACTATGAGCACAACCACGATACAGAGGACACTGACACCGACGACGGATGCTGCGCCTGCGGTTTTGAAGATTCCTGAGCCCGAGCTATCTGGCTCCCAATGGGTATCCCGCTACCCAGGAAGCGCACAAGTCAGTGATCTCGACTCCGACTTTGGAGCCGGTGTCAGTGCATTTATCGCGGCTCTGCGGGCTGCAGGCGCACGCGTATCGATATCTGCCACATTCAGGCCCATTGAACGCGCCTACTTGATCCGCACCAGTTGGGAGATCAAGAACAAAAAAGTCAAACCACACAAAGCGGCAAGCTTTCCCGGCGTAAACATCAACTGGGATCATGGCGATGATGAAAAGTCTATTGCGGCAGCTCGCGCCATGTGTACCGGATACTCGACATCATCACTGGGAACTCGCCCAGCGCTGAAAAGCCGCCACACCGAACGCAAAGCCATCGACATGACCATAACTTGGTCGGGAGACTTGACGATTCAAGATGCGGATGGCAACAGTGTGGTTATCAAGACGCAACCCCGTACCGGGATGAATACCGAACTGAAAACAGTTGGCGCATCCTACGGAGTCATCAAGTTCTGGAAAGGGGCCAAGGACAAGCCCCATTGGTCAACAGACGGAAAGTAAGGATGAAATACACTCTATTCTTGCTGGCATGCTTAACCACTCCCCCTGCTATTGCCGACAATGCCAGCAACCCGGATGTAAAAAAATTCGTCGCAGCGGCTGACTTATGCGAACACTTCCTGGGAGAAATCGGTGGGCCAGGCTCAGCCAAGGAACAAAAGCAGCTGGTGAACAAGGCGAATCGCTACTGCGATATTGCCAAGCGCCAGTTCAAGAAAGTTGATGCCAAATACAAAACCGATAAAGATGTCCAGGCCATCTTGGAAGACTACCGCGACGAACTGGCCGATTAACTGAAAGGTCGGCGATTGCGGGCCTTTTTCATTCGTCCATAGTCAACAGCCAGACCTGCCCATTCTGTCGGGAAAATGAAAGGCCTGCCTCAGCCTTCTGCGCGTAAAATCGCAAGACGGTGCTCAACACACCTCCGTTAGCGGTGGCCCACGCCCGAAAGCCGTGGTTGTTCAACACGCCCTTGCATTGCATTCCACTCGCGCCCTTGCGCTCGCAATGCTTGGTCGGGCAAAGCCGTTTGGAGACATCGCTATGGATGTTCGTCTTGTCGTTTCTCTTTCCCCTCCTCTTATTCCCCCTCCCCGCCACGTATCGCGTGCATCGTTGCGCCTGCGCGCCGCTTATCGGCTTGCGTTTTTGGCGATGCGATTTGCACGTTTGCTCGGGGAGGCTCGGTCATGAGCGCGGCTATCGATCAGCAAGTGAACACGCCGCTGCGGCTGGATTTCGCCAAGGGTCTGGCCATGCGGGTGGTGCGACGGCCGGAGGGGTTTTGGCTGGTGGCGGCGGAAGTGGCCGCGTCCATGAAGCTGGAGGTGAAGGATTTGCTGAAGGCCTTGGGCGAGCCGCTGGGGCAGCCCTTGCGGCTGGCGGACGAGGCGGAACCGGTGTTGTGCCTGTCCGAGGGCGAGCTGGACGAGGTGTTCCGCCGCATCAAGAAACCGGGCGCGCGCCGGCTGCGGCGCTGGTGGCTGGAGGAAACCCGCCCGGCCCTGTTGCATGAGGCCGGCGCGGCCAGCACGGCGGAAACCCTGCACCTGGCGCTCGCCCTCGCCGCGGAGGCGGCGCAGCAAGTCAGCCGCGCGGTGATGGAGGCGGTGCTGAGCGAACCCGGCCGCTGGCAGCATTCGCGCTGGGTGGTGGCGCTGGACTACGCGCCCAACAACAAACAACGCTGGCCGCACGGCAGACTGATCGGCTTGAACTGCAGCGTCTCCACGCTCAGCGGCATGGCGGAGCTGATCGCCCCGCCCGGCAAGATGCCGGCCACCAGCGCGGAGCTGCTCAAGCTGGCCACCGCCTGCCAGCTGCGCCTGGCAGAGCGGATGGGGAAGATTACGGGTTGAATTCTCAAAGGTGCCCACACTCACCAGTGTGGGCACTACTTATCCTCGACAAAGAATATCAAACTTAAAAATTATACACATAACAAGCTCCACAACTGACTGCCGCAAAAAATCAACAAAGTACACCTTCGAATAGCACTTTCTCAAACCAACATCAAAAATCAAAAAGCCATAATTCAGCTCACCCTGCATGAAAATTCCATGTCACGCGCATTGACCTGCACGCATAAAAACCGCATGATGCCAAAATCATACTACATATTGGATTTTAAAAATGACTGCAAATATTACTCCTAGTTATGACTGTTTATTTGATAATGATTACCCTCCTTTCTTACATGACCTTTTTAGCTTAGTTGAGCACTTGAATGCACAGATGGAGGAGTTAAGCACTACTCAAAAGGGAGACAAATTTGCATCTCTAGCTGAATATATAATTCCAAACACTTCCATTGGGTATAGCTTTGACAGATACACAAAATCAAAAAAATCATGGGACAAGGGAGTCGATGTTAGATTTAAATCCAAAGAAAATGAAAGAATAGAATTAAGAATTCAATCTAAATTCACCATATCAAGTGTTGATGATATAGATGCAATCATTAGTAAATTTTCTTCATATGAATCGCATGAAGAGGGTGAAAGAACAAATAAAAACCTCAACCTCCCTCTTGACGATGACACAACCGATCATCATTACTTAATATTTACAACATCAAAAATTAAAGATTTACTTACCCGCTATGAAGAATCCAAAAGACCCTCGCTTGATTTTTTCAACAAAATAAAAGAAAAAGGGCTCTTTCATACAATACAAGGCAACGACCTTCTTACAGAAATACGATCCGCATACAAGCAGGCTTACATTACACCAAAAGGCGTAAGTATCACACTAGACCAACCATTTATTAAAGTAAATAACGTCTACATCGCTGTTGTAAGCACTGAAGAAATACGGAAAGTCTATCAAGATACTGGTGATTCCATTTTCTTTGAAAATATAAGAGAATGGCTGGGGGCCATTGATAACAAATCTAAAAATAGTGCAAAAAGAGAAACTGTAAATGGCGCAATTTCTTTAACACTAGAAGAATCCCCAGGAAAGATGCTGGAACGAAACAATGGAATGACATTCAAAGCAACAGAGATAAAAACAGAAGGGAGCACTAGGCTTTACTTAGAAAGACCAAGCATAGTTAATGGATGTCAAACAACTATGTGCATAGTCAACAGCAAAGCTACAGATGCCTATGTTTTAGTAAAATTTGTGCAAACAGAGGACTCTTGGGAAGTTGCTAAAGCTGCCAACTTTCAGAATGAAATAGAGAGAATCGAGCTTGAGTTGGCACGTTATATAAGGCCTCAACTAATCAAACACATTGGAGCAACGGGTGGGGTTAAAATAAAAGATAACAATCAGTACAAATCAACCGCATTCTCTATATTATCGAATATATACAATGATGAAGTGATATACGAAGAAATAAAATCCATCTTCATTGGTCTTTTTTCTAGATCGCCAAACAATGCAATTGGAACTCACTATGATGCACTAAAATTTGACCTGCTATCCGAATTTGAGAGCGATCAAGACAGAAGTGATTTTATCAAGTCACTTTTCATTATTAACCACATATCCACTAAGTCAATAAGTGAACTCGGCATCACCATCCCAAATAGAAAAATACAAGAAGCGTTTAAAAGATTTTGGGATGATAACAAACCAGCCTATCGAGCAATATTAAGTCTATTAGCCATTTTCAAAACAGCTGAAATAAATTATGAAGACGAGCAAAAATATGATCAGATTAAGGAAAAAATCATTGAATTAGCAAAGTCAATAGATGCAAACCCGCTAATCTTCTCAAAAAATTACATAAAAGGTTTTAAGGCCGTTGCCTTTATGGTATTGGACAATGAAAGTGATATGAACAAAGTTTTACAAAGCATGTATGGTGAAATAAAAGGGCTGAGCTTCAACACGGCAATAATGAAAATGGCACTGCTTGATGAGTAAAACACAGCGCAGCAAATCTGCCGCGCGGTGATGGAGGCAGTACTGCGCGACCCCTGCCGCTGGCAGCATTCGCGCTGGGTGGTGGCGCTGGACTACGCGCCGCACAACAAGCAGCGCTGGCCGTACGGCAGGCTGATCGGCCTGAACTGCGACGTTTCCACGCTCAGCGGCATGGCGGAGCTCATCGCCCCGCCGGGCAAGATGCCGGCCACCAGCGCAGAGCTGCTCAAACTGGCCACCGCCTGCCAGCTGCGCCTGGCGGAACGGATAGACAAATTCGGCGGCTAAGCGCGCATCGCAATAAGAAACACCGCTTCAGGGTGGCGAAGCGGTGTTTTCGTTTCTTCTTCCATACTTCATGCTTGAATTCAAGGTGATGACAACGAACCCTAGTATTTTAGAGGAAATCCTTTTTCTTCCTCAGGGTATTCACCTGAATATGAGGCCAGCGCGTGGTCTGGCCGTTTGAACCGAACATGAATTCAAAAAACTGCACTTGCTCATATTGAAGCTGCAATACTTCGCTGCCGTCGCTGTCTATCACGGTTTCTATCCATAAATTCAGGTTCATTTCCGTGACGTTTGCAAAGGTGCTCACAAACGGCGTATTTAACACCCCGCCTTGCAGCCCGCCATTGTGTTTGCTGCTGAGCTGGATCAGCGTGTATTTTTTGATGCGCTGATCTTTGATTGCGTCACGCAAGCGCAAGTCGGGGCGAACGGAATACGGGTAGTTTGGATGCGCGACGATGCGCTGAAAATAGGTCAGATTGCTATCCGGCTGGGTGCTGGGCAAGGACTTGTCAAATGCCCAGGCCGGCGCGGGCGCGTCGAGATTGAGCGGCGCGGGCGGCGAACCGTCCCCCACGGACAGCAAGGCGGATGCGCCCATGCTGGGTGAAATGGCAAGCGGAGAGCCGGCCAAGGGCACCGGGTTCGCGGCAATGGCGGCGGGCACGGTATTATCATCTTCCGGCGGCGGCGTGGTTGGCCAGGACTGGGTAAAAGGCAGGGTCCAGCAGTCGGTGCCGGTCGGATATTCCGGCTTGCCGGGGATATCGGCCTGAAAGCCGCCGGTAATCATTATCGCGCTGCCATGGGGTATGGTTCCGCTGCGCGCGATGGAATAAGGCGGCACATGATTCGGCCCATTGGCGCCGGCGCCAATGGCGATGCCGGGAAACCCGTTATCGGAAATGACGGACTCTTCTGTTGCCGCGTGGTTGTACATGGGATTCAACCACAAATACATGCCGTCTTCTGCGTGAATGCCCACTCCGTCACTGACGCGTTGTATGCTTTGATTGTATTTCACCGCGCCAGCGAACTGTTCATTTGCGCCGCCCCGGTTTCTGACACTGCCATCCACCAAAGAGAACGTGAGTTCTTCGGTATAGTCTTCACAGAGAAAGTGGAATATGCCGAAGATCGTTTCCGAGTTGGTTCCCGGCGATGGCATACAGGTGGTATGCAGCCCCCAGCCCACTTTCGTCTTGTCCGGATTGTAGTTAACCCATGTGCCTTCAAGCTGCTTCAGCACGCCATAGTCCGCCTCCTGCGTCAGCAGCGCATCCGAATACTCCGGATAAGGGGGCGTTGGTGTTTGCACTATCTTGTTTTCAGACATACAAACCTCGCATGGTCATTAATTGAGATAAAGGACGGCGCTGCGGGAAAGGCGATCAAACAAGAACAAGCCGTGTCATGCTTGCTTATGCAGATGAAACACATGAGAACGAATGGCCGCTTTCAGCAAAGTTGAACTTACAATGCGGCGGCGTTTCATAAATCAATTGCTTATAAGCGAAATCAATTTCGCTTACGCAAAAGCCTAGCACTGGCCATGACGATGTCAAGGCGAATTATCCGCATGTTATTTTAATTTGATAAAGAAAAGTCTTGATTAGTCCAATATGTCGCCAAGCCATCCTCTTGGATGAGGGTGCATAGCCTGGCGTTTTAGGCGGCGTGGTTCGCGCGTTCTCTTGGGGAGGCTCGGTCATGAATACGGCTATCGATTCCGAGGTGAATGCGCCGCTGCGGCAAGAGGTTTTTGGCTGGCGAACGGGGAGGTAGCCGCTTTCATGAAGCTGGAGAGGGAGGAGTTGCTGAAGCCGCTGGGCAAGCCCCTTGGGCAGGCTTTGCGGCTGGCTAGGCGGATGGGCAAGGAGCGGCTGACA
Source organism: Chromobacterium sp. Ag138 (assembly GCF_055181315.1). Taxonomy (NCBI): domain Bacteria; kingdom Pseudomonadati; phylum Pseudomonadota; class Betaproteobacteria; order Neisseriales; family Chromobacteriaceae; genus Chromobacterium; species Chromobacterium sp. Ag138. The sequence continues at coordinate 3,784,624 of NZ_JBUPWA010000001.1, read as the reverse complement.
GGCAACGCGCCGTGCTGGCTGCGCATCGTTCTGGCGAGCAACTCCCCTCTCCCAGACGGCTTAGCTCAGACTGCGCCCCGCGTGATGGGAAACCAGCCATGAGATTGCCGAGCAAACCATCCACAGCGCGCCCATAGCCGGCAAGAAACATATCGCCGACATCTGCAGGAAAACCAAGAAATACATCCACTCCCCATCTGTCGCACGCCAAAACCACGCGATGGCGAGCGCCCAATAGATCGCCGCCAGAATCAAAAACCTTTGTCCTTCGCTTATCTTTATTTTCCGCATCACATCAGACTCATCGCACGAACACTCGTCATCGTTATCGCCCCCCGCCAAACTCCTGGAACCAGGCGCCGCCTATCTGCTGAACCGGGCGGAACCGCCGGATAGCAAGGCGCGCTAGGCCTGGGCATCTCCCATGCCATCTTCCGCCAACCGCGCCTGCAGCATGGACAATACCCGCCGCAGCGCGGCGATGTCCTCCAGGTCCATGCCCTCCGCCAGCCGGTTGGCCCACGGCGCTTGCAGCTGCATCGCGGCGTTGTAGGCTTCCCTGCCCAGATCGGTCAGCACAATCAGCGAGGCGCGGCGATGGTGGGGGTTGTCGGCAAACGCCACCCAGCCTTCCTTGGCCAAATCGTTGACGATGCGCTGAACGTTCTGGCGATTGCCGCCCATGTCGCGCGCCAGCCATGCCACCGGCTGCGGACGCTCGGCCGCCACTATCGTGCCCAGCACCTGCCAGCGGGCGCTGGTGAGGCCCAGCGGCGCCACCAGCCTGTCGCCTTGCGTCAGCAAGCCGTTGTTTACCCTGAACAAATCCAGCATCACATCCGACAACGCCGCGCCCGCGGCCGTTCTTTCGCTTTGCTGTTGCATTTCTCCCACCTTGCAAATAGACAACAAAATGTCTTTTTGACATCATGATGTCAATGTGAAAACATGAACCATGTTAGCCGATGCCGCGTTCCTTGTCTGCACGCGCGGCCGCGCCGCCGTTTCGTTTCATTCGCAGCAAGGATTCAAGCATGAACAAGTCTCTTCTTCACGCCGCCGCCGCCACGGTCGCGGCCTTGGCCATTGCCATCTTCTGGAGCGCCACCGTCATCTCTGAGCTGTTTCTAAGCCATGGCGGCATCGCCGCCGTCAAACATGCCATCGCCTGCATCGGCGTGCCAGTATTGGTCGTGGCCATGGCGTTGACGGGCGCCAGCGGATCCATGCTGGCCAAGGGCCGCAAGGGCAAACTGGTGGAGAACAAAAAGAAGAGGATGCCGCTCATCGCCATGAACGGCCTGCTGGTCATGATTCCCTGCGCGCTGTTTCTCAACTTGCGCGCGCAGGCCGGCGCATTCGACTCGGCGTTCTACGCGGTCCAGGCGCTGGAGCTGACAGTGGGACTGGCGCAGCTGACGCTGATGGGGAGAAACTTCCGCGACGGCCTCAGGCTGGCCGGCAAACTGCGCGCCCGTCCGCAAGCAGTTTGAAACCGCCGCGAAAGCGAATGCCCCGCCATGGCGGGGCTTTTTTCATGATGGCGCCGTCCTGGCCGATTGACCTGGAACAGCTCTTCTGCGCTCATCCACACAAGTAAAAAACGGCGTCGTCCGCATGCTGCTAGAATACGATGAAGCCCTCGCAGTAGATGTCTCTCCCTGACTTCCACCAAAGATGGAGCAAACGATGACCACTTTCACCGCTTCCCGCGAAATTCCCGCCAGTCGGGAGCAAGTGTTCTCCGCGATCAGCTCGCCGGAGCGGCTGGCGCGCTGGTGGGGCCCCGCAGGTTTCAGCAATACCTTCGACATATGCGAGCTTCAAACCGGCGGGCGCTGGGTGTTCACCATGCATGGCCCGGATGGCAAGAGCTACCCCAATGAAAGCGTGTTCGCCGAAGTCACCGAGCCGGAAAGAGTGGTGGTGCAGCATGTCTCCAGCCCGGAATTCCGCCTGACGATTGCGCTGGAAGTCAGGCTGGGCGCCACCCGGGTGCTCTGGTCACAGCAGTTTGAGGATGCGGGACTGGCCGAGCGCATGTCGTCCATCGTCATTCCCGCCAATGAGCAAAACCTCAAGCGGCTGGAGGCGGAGGTCTTGGGCCGCTAGCGCGCGAGGCCGCCTGGAGAACCAAGGGGACTTCTCGGTAAGTCCCCTTTGCCATTAGGCGCGCTGAAGCGTCCATGCTCCATCCACGTACTGCCGCGTCGGGATGACGCGGCTATCTTGCCCGATCAGCACGCAGAACAGGTCGCGCGCGAATGTCCGGTTGCCAAAAAACCAGGAATGGCTCTGCTCGCCGACAAACGGCGGCGTGCGCGGCTGATCCGTCGCCGCGATGGCGCTGTCCGGCGCGGCCAGTTGCTGGTAGTAGGCGGTGCAATCCACATTGATCGCCTTGGCCGGCGCGTCGGCCGGCAAACCCTCCCGCCCCACTCTGGGAGCCAGGCCGACGCGCTTCACATTGGACAGATCCAGCGCCATGTCGTGATGGCTGGAATAGTTGGTGAGCCGCACGCAATGGCGATAGACAGATTCGGCGCCGCCGTCGCTCCGCGACATCGACGCGGCGGAGACGTCGCCCGCGGCGAAGACCACCTGGCTCACCAGCCAGGCCATGTTCTGGAAGTGGTTGTCGTCCGCGTCGTCAAACGCCTCCCGAATCACCAGCGCGCCGGTGGAATGTCCCAGCACGTGGATGTTGATCGCGCAATCCGCGCTTTGCTGCGCGGACAGGTAGGCGATGCCGTCTGAAACCAGGCGAAACGCCGATTGCTTGGCGTTGCAGCGGTCCGGCAGATAGGCCAGGGCCTTGTTGCCGCTGGGCCAATCGAAAGACACCAGCGCGCCTTTGAACCCCCAGTACTCTAGATCGCCGCGCAGGCGGCGGTGGCGGTCCATGACATCGGCCGCGTCCATATTGTAGCCATGCGCCACGAACAATACGTCGCCCCTGGCTTCGTCATGATCAGCGCTCCACATGGCGTCCCGCCTGACCATGTCAAACCAGGTGGCGGAAGCAATGGCTTGGGAAGGCGCGGGGTTCTGGCCGTCCGGCACCAGCAGGAATCTTGTCTCTCCCACGCTGGCCGTAAAGGCATCGCCGTCAACCGCCCGCACCGACATGACGTAATCGCTCATTTCCCGCTCCCATGCGAGGCTTCCAGCCATCGCCAAAATGACAAAAGAATGAATATATTGTCCCAAACCCCTCCTGTTCTGTCATCCGCAGCCCCGCCTCCCCGCGTGATTTTACAAAACGCGAACATAAGCAAGCCGCGACGTCGGCAATGTCACTCAACGCGGTTTTATCGGCAGCTCATATCCGCTCGGCGAGGAAACAGAAAACCGGCGCCGCATAAGCGCGCATGATTTCCGCTCGCCAAACTCTTTTGCGCTCCCCGCCAACGTCATAAGACTTTGCAGCTGCGTATTAGTACCGATTGAATTTCCGACGCGGCGAAATTTATAACCAAGATGTCGTGAAAAGAGAATGCCCGGCAAGCTTGGCCATTCAAATGACAACGAAAGGGATAAATAAAAATGAGTCGCATATTTATTTGCCATATGGCGGCATCCCTCTGATTTAGCATCATCCACGCCGTGCCGGCCCAATCAGTCCGTAAAAATCAGCAATCGTCCCCGCCATGCCTGCCAGGATCGCGCCTGGCGTTTCCAGCGCAGGCATGCCGTCATTCACGCATCTGAAGGGAAACGCCAATGAACGAGCCCCTGCCTTTGTTTTTGGATATCTCAGCCCATCTGACCGGCTTCAGCGTGACGGAGCTGGAGGCCACCGGCATGGCCGGCGTCTATTGGGACACCGTCCAATACCAGAACGCGCCGACAATACTCGACGGTTTCCTGAACTGCTCCAGGCAAATCCTGAAAGACGGCCGCGACAACGAGAAAGAAATCCACCAGATGATCGCCTCGCAGCTGTTTCCCCGCGACAAGTTCAATGGGCTGGCGCAGAACATCATCAATCTCTGGTACTTCGGCCAATGGGTGCCGGCCAATCAGAACCTCAGCCTGGCCATGCAGCACAACGTCAGCCCTGACGCCTATGTCCAGGGCCTGGTGTGGAACGCGGCGCAAACCCATCCGCCCGGCGCCAAACAACCCGGCTTCGGCTCCTGGGCGGACAAGCCGCTTGGCGCGGGTTGAGCGACGCGATCAACACCACCATCAAGCGAGCACACCATGAGCGATCAACATTTCGATGTCGTCATCGTCGGCACGGGCATTGCCGGAGCCGTGCTGGCCAAGAATCTCACCCGGGCAGGCAAGCGGGTGCTGATGCTGGAGGCCGGGCTGAAAGCCGGACTGGAGCTGGATGCCGAAGCCGCCTTCGCCAACTACCAGTCCTATCTGGACACCTTTCATTACAAAGCCGCCCCGGCCACCAACGGCCCCTATCCCGCGCAGGAGGACGCGCCGGCGCCCAATGTGCTGGACATCTCGCTGGCGATACCGGCGGAGCAGACCGGCTATCTGGTGCAGATGGGGCCGCAGGCCTTCGGCAGCGACTGCCTGCGCACCCCCGGCGGCACCACGCTGCACTGGCTGGGCATACAGGGTGCGCATGCTGCCCAACGATTTCCGCATGCGCACCCTGTATGGCCGCGCGGTGGACTGGCCGATCAGCTACGACGACCTCAAGCCCTATTACGAGCTGGCCGAGCTGGAGATAGGCGTGTCCGGCGATGTGGCCGCCCAGGTGGGGCCGGACATGAACCGCTCCAATTATGGCGAGCGCTATGTGTTCCCCATGCACGCGATCCCGCAGTCGTACCAGGACCTGGCGTGGATACGGAATGCCGCAGGCGCGAAAGTCAGCGTCGACGGGGTGGATTACCAGGTGAGCTTCGTCAGCATGCCGCAAGGCCGCAACTCCAACCACAATCCCGCATACGGCCAGGGGGCCATCCAGTGGTCGCCGGCGACGCAGCGCTTCGTCATCGAAAAAACCCGCGGCGTGTACCAGGTGGTCGGCTCGACTTGGTCGCCTTACACCGGCGAGCGCTGCGAGGGCAACGCCAGCTGCGTGCCGCTCTGTCCGGTCCAGGCCAAGTACAACGCGCTGAAAACCCTGAAGCAGGCCGACATGAACCGGCTGGTCGTCATCACCCAGGCGGTGGCGTCCAAAGTATTGGTCGACCCCGCCACCAAACAGGTGACCGGCATCGAGTACAAGCATTACCGCCACCCGGACGTCGGCGACTACGCCACGCATACCGCGCATGGCGCGCTGTACGTGCTGGCGGCCAACGCGCTGGAAAACGCCAAGCTGCTGCTGATGTCCAGCGTCGCCAACTCCAGCGATCAGGTGGGCCGCAACCTGATGGACCACCTGGTGATGCTGACCTGGGGCCTGTTCAAGCACGAGAAGGTCTATCCCTACCGCGGACCAGGCTGTACCACCTACATCCCCACCTTCCGCGACGGCGCCTTCCGCAGCGATTTCGCGGCCTGGATCTCGCCGGTGGACAACTGGGGCTGGTCGTGGCCGACCAACGCGCCGGGCAGCGATGTGAGCCAGGGCATGCAGGAAGGCCTGTTCGGCAAAGAGCTGCGCGCCTATCTGGCGGACCGCGTGCCGCGCCAGGCGCTGCTGCACTTCGAGTGCGAGCAGCTGCCGTCGCCGGACAACCGGATCACGATAGACGCTCGCTTCAAGGACAAGCTGGGCAACCCCAGGCCGGTCATCCACTACAGCGTCTCCGACTACGAGCGCAAAGCCTTCGCCGCCGCCAAGCAGGCGTCCGACCAGATCTTCGCCCAGGCGCAGATCCAGGACTTCACCCAATACCAGGCGAACCAGCCGGATTCGGTGCAATGGGAAGGCGTGTGGTATGAGTTCTGGGGTGCCGGCCACATCGTCGGCACCCACCGCATGGGCAGCGACGCGGCCACCTCGGTGGTAAAGCCGACACAGCAAACCTGGGACCACGACAATCTATACCTGGTCGGCTGCGGCAACATGCCGACGCTGGGCACCTCCAACCCCACCCTCACCCTGACCGCGCTGGCCTTCATGGCCGCGGAGAACATCATCAGGCAGCTGGACGCGCCGGCCTGCCAAGGAGGAAGCCATGAATAACAACTACGCGACGCAAACCTCCCGCGGCCGCCTGCGCCAGCGTCTGATCCGGCCGCTGGAGCCGGCGCTGCAAGCGCTGTTGCTTGCGCCCGCGCCGGAAGGCTTCCGCATCGGCGGCACGATCAAAACCATCGAGCAGTTGCGCGAGCATCTGCAAACCGCCATCGAGCTGGAGCACTCCACCATCCCCGTCTACCTGACCACGCTGTACACGCTGGACGAGCGCAGGAACCAGTTCGCCTACCAGGCCATCCAGGGCGTGGCGATGGAAGAGATGCTGCACATGATCCAGGTGTGCAACATCCTGAACGCAGTGGGCGGCAGCCCGGCCATCAACAAGCCGGATTTCATCCCGAAATATCCAACGCCCCTGCCCCACAGCGACGACGCCTTCCGGGTCTCGCTGCAGAAATTCTCGCCCGACGCCATCGACACCTTCCTGAAGATAGAAATGCCCGCCGGCAAGTGCGCGCCTCCGGAAGCCAACCACTACGCCACCATCGGCCAGTTCTACCACGCCATCCGGATCGCGCTGGTCGAGCTGGACGCGCACAACCGGCTGCACGGCGGCCCCGGCATTTTCACCGGCGATCGCGCCCGCCAGGTGCTGCCTGAACATTATTACGGCGGCGGCGGCAAGCTGCTGCCGGTATACGAGCTGCAGGACGCGCTGCTGGGCATAGAGGAAATCGTCGGCCAGGGCGAAGGGGTGGACGGCACCATCATCGACACCGACAGCGTCCTGTTCGGCCAGGACGTGGAGTACGCCCATTACTTCCGCTTCAACGAGGTCAAATATGGTCGGCGCTATCGGCCCGACGACAACGCCAAATACCCGCCCACCGGGCCGGCCATCGAGGTGGATTGGCAAGCGGCGGCGGACATGGCGCCCAATCCCAAGATGGCTGATTATCCGGAAGGTTCGCCGGTATGGAAGCAAACCCGCGAGTTCAATCGTATCTACACCAGCCTGCTCGACCAATTGCACGTCGCTTGCAACGGCCAGCCGGCCAGCCTGGCCGAAGCCATCCCCATCATGTATCAGCTGAAATACCAGGCCCAGGCGCTGCTGAACCTGCCCAACGGCCGCGGCGGGCGCGCCGGCCCCAGCTTTGAATACATCGCCTAGGCCTCGCCTTGCCTCGACGGCACGCCGGAATGGGCGCCGCCGGGACAAGGCGCCAGCGCCTGCCAGATCATGGCGAACGAACTCAGTAGTAACCGCAAGAATGCCGAATCCATCTTTTAGGGCAGGGCTATCCTGCCCTTCCTGATCTACTGTTGATTGGTCATTGACGCGGGAAACCGGCTCGACGCCGGAAGGCGGCCTCCCTTGCCCAGGCCTCGCAGAGCCATCTCTGCCCGGATTTGCCGCCGCTTCCCGCCATAGGCGCAACGCAGCGTTCCGCATCAACGAAATCCACGTCAACCGCAGGCCTTCAGGAGAAAACCGTGGCCCCCTTTCCTACACCCGTCACTCAAGTCCGCGTCTACCCCTACATTCCGGATGCGCCCATCATCGTGCCTCCGGTCTTCACCGGCGGCGCCGGCACCTACTCGGTAGGCACGCTGACGACGAACATTTTCTACAACCTGGATCTCACCTCCGGCGAAACCGAAAACGGCGGCCCTCACGCGGGCAACAAGTATTACGCCGTGTGCAAGGATGCTTCCGGCAAGGAATTCACCACGCCGTGGATGACGTGCCTGAAGGCCGGCCCGCAGCCCCAGTTCGGGCGCACCACTCATCTGGGCCATCCTGCGCACCAGACTGGCGCCGACGCCGGCTCCGACGCGGCGGTCGCCAGCCCCGACATCGCCTACCAGATCCATCTGTCGGATATCGCGGTGAATGCCTACGTGCCGCCGACCGAGCCGCTGCTGATCCCGCTGATCGAGGGCGGCAAGGGCATCGCCACTTTCGCCGGCTTGCTGCCGGGAGGCTCGTGGTCGGTCAGCGTGGCTGGCGGCGAGCGCGTGAACCCGCTGCATCCCGGCATGACGGCCACCATTAGCGGTATCAACGTCGCCACCGGGAAGCCGTTCCACATCCCGGCCGTCTTCATCACCAAGGAGGCCGGCGACCCGGCGATCTTCGTGCAGCTGCGCCACCCACGCGAAAGCTGATCGCGGCCTCCCCAGCCGTTCCAGCCTGAAACCGGCGGCCGCATCCGTCACAAGATGCGGCCGCCGGTTTTGTCCAAAGCGGTTTTTCAGCGTGTTTTCAGCCCCGCCGCCCGACGCCGGCGAAAATCCCCACCCGCGCCGGATCAACTTGCGCTACGCTACGCGCCTTGTGCCGAAACGCGCGCGGTCGCCGCGCGGGCAGCAACCGTATTCAGAAGCAGCGCATGCGTATCCAGGAATTCCATCAAGCTCTCGCCGGCATCGGCGCCCGCCCTTGCCATATCGGCCGCATCAACCGCGCCTGGCTCAAGGGGCAGCCCTTGGATGCCGGCACCCGCCATCAGAAAAGCGAAGACTACTTCCCGCTGTCCGTGCGCGACGGCCTGCCGCCCATCGCCGCCCAGGTGGAAGCATTGGCCCGCATCCATTCGCAACACACGGCGGACGATGGCTCGCTGCGGCTATTGGTGGAATTGAACGATGGCCAGATGGTGGAGAGCGTATTGCTGCCTCGCGATGGCTTGTGTGTGTCCAGCCAGGTGGGCTGCGCGGTGGGCTGCACCTTCTGCATGACCGGGAAAAGCGGCTTGCTCCGCCAGCTGGGCAGCGCGGAGATCGCCGCGCAGGTGGCGCTGGCGCGGCGCATCCGTCCGGTGAAAAAAGTGGTGTTCATGGGCATGGGCGAGCCGGCCCACAATATGGAAAACGTGCTGGAGGCCATTCAATGGCTGGGCACAGACGGCAATATCGGCCACAAGAACCTGGTGTTTTCCACCGTGGGCGATCCGCGCGTGTTCGAGCGCCTGCCCCAGCTGCAGGTGAAGCCGGCCTTGGCGCTGTCGCTGCACACCACCCGCGCAGATCTGCGCGAGCAGCTGCTGCCTCGCGCGCCGCGCATCGCGCCGGCCGAACTGGTGGAGCTGGGCGAAGCCTATGCCCGCGCTTCAGGCTATCCCATTCAATACCAGTGGACGCTGCTGGCCGGCGTCAACGACAGCCCGGAAGAGATGGACGCCGCCGCGCGCCTGCTCAAAGGCAAATACGGCGTGCTCAACATCATTCCCTACAACAGCGTGGAGGGCGACGACTACCAGCGTCCCAGCGACGAGCGCATCGCCCAGTTCAAACGCTATCTGCACGACAACGGCGTGCTGACCAAGGTGCGCGACTCCGCCGGCCAGGACGTGGACGGCGGCTGCGGCCAGCTTCGCGCGCGGGCCGCCGGCATCATCGATATCAGCCGGCTGCGAAAACGCCGCGGCGAACCCCGCCCCGGCCAATAAAAACGCCTGCGCCCGGCATGCCGGCCCGGACACAGGCGCTGCTTCAACACACACAGCCGGATGCCTGGGACATCCGGCCATAACGCTTACCTGAGCGGCGATGCGGCGGACGACGCGGCCTGCGGCTTGCCCACCGTGAAGCGCAGGTTCTTCAAGCGGCCCGGCACATCCTTCAGGTCCCCGCTCACCACGCGATACTGGATTCCTCCGGAGGCCGCCGCGCCCAGGCTGGCCGAGCGGGCAGTCTGCGCCTGCGCGCCCAGCGGCTCCACCGGACCGGCCGTGATGGTGTAGGCCGTGGAATCCACCGCGCTGAACACCCCGGTGAACTGCTGCTTGAACTTGCGCTTGGAGATCGAGCCGATGTAGTACTCGATGGTGCTGCGCGAGTACTGGTTCGCCGCCCACGGCCAATCCCATTTCGACGTCGCCGGATTCAGGTATTGCGACAGCAGGTCCTGCGCGCCGTTCAGGCCGTCCTTGCCGCCGAACTTGCTCAGATAGAACGGACGGTTGGACGGGTGGCCGTTCAACGCGTTGTCGCTGTAGCGCAGGAAGTTGTACAGCTCCGCCTCGTAAGTCAGGAACATCTTGGAGGTGTAGGGGATGTTGGCCTTCTGTTCGAACAGCGTCAGCGTGATCAGCCGCTTGCTCTTGGGCGGCAGCACCGCCCGGTATTCGGCGGTTTGCGAAGTGGTGCTGCTGGTGCCGTTGGTGGTGGTCCAGTCCGCGCCGGAGGCGATCTCCACCGCAACCGAGGTCTCGGCCCCGCCGATCAGCGGCAAGCCGCCCGTCCACTTGTTGGTCATCGTCACCTTGCCGCTGACGCTGATCTTGTCGGCCTTCGACCAACTGACCGTGGAGTCGTATTTCAGATTGGCCACGCCGGTGTCGGATTGGTCGCTGTGATTTTCCAGCACCACGGTCACCACCTTCAGCGGCTTCTTGTTGTACAGTTCCGGCGAGCCCAGTTTCATGTCGTCGGGTTCCATCATCCACTGGATGTTGGAAAAAGCCATGCGGAAACGCTTGTCCGCCCAATACCCGCCCGGCCCCTTCGGATCGTATTTGGCGTTCATCATGTAGCGGTATTTGTTGTCGGGCATCGACAGATTGTCCAGCATGGTGTCGATGCGCCAGTATTCAAACTCCTTCCCCACCGCCGTATTGCCGTTGGTATTGCCGCCGACCCAGCCATAACCAAGATAATGCGCCAAGGACGCCCAGGGTTTGAAAAATGCGTCCGACGTCACGATTTTCCGGATGGTGGACTCATTATCCGGGGACATCTCCGTATACACCACGTCGCTGAATTGTGGCACGGTATCCGCCGCCCATGCCTGCTGCTGGCAAGCAATGAACAATATTGAGGCGGGAAGCGTGGCTTTTATCAATTTCATGTTTTATTCCCTGCGTAAGAAATGAGTCAATGCAAGCGCGTCCATCCAATCTGCCAATGGAATGCACCGGCTTTTACGCCACTACAATGCAGAGCAAATACTTTACTCCACATGAAGAATCCTAATCAGCGCCGGATATGCATCGCAATATTTCTTAACGCCGCATTTGTAAACATTTACCTGATTTCATTTACACATTACCAAAATGAAAAACACTAAGTAAAAATGCTTATGTCTTGACGCTAGCTGTGACGGGTTTAAAAACGCTGAAAATCAAGAATCGCCCAGTCTCACCTAGATGCATTGCGCTGCACAAAATCCATCCTTTAGAACAGGTGCCGCATTCGCCACATGATTGTCACACCAGCCGCAGCCGGACAACGCCATATCTGACAGCGAAAATGGACGCAGGCCTTGGTCGAAAGCATTCGCAGCACGCGAATGCCATCCAACGATGACGGGTATTATCGGGAGGGCTGGGCGCAAGCGAGAGACAGCGCCCGCGGTGATAGGGTGGGAGCGCTTAGGGATGCAAGCGCCAGGCTACGCCGAGCAGGGAGGACGCTATATGGCAGTCGGCAAGCTGGCGCGCTTCGCCGCGACGCAGACATCGCGCCGCAGCGCCAGGCATGAGGCAAACGCCAGTCCGTTCCGGCAACAATCGGACTGGCTGCGCCATCACCGGGAGGGAGTATGGATATCGTCTGGATTCAACAACCGGTGCTTCACTCCCAGCTGCATCAGGGAAAGCAGATATTCCTTGGTGAATACCAGCGATCCTTCCCATTCCGATCCTTTCTCGCCGACGATCACCGGGCTGGTGACCAGCACCTGATCGCCCTGAATCACATCCAGAGCATAATCATCGTCCGCTATTTCCTTGACAAGTCTGCTTGGATTCATCACTGTTGCTCCTAGTGGGATTTTCCTGCATCGTTCAGTACTGACTCAAACTGCCTTGCGGCATGAAAAAAAGTCTTACGACGCCAAGATATCTCATGCCGCGCCGGCAAATAAGTACAGATTTCTGTAATCTTTCCTCTTCCTGTCCCAAAAGCCGAGCAAAAACCGAGCAACGGCGAAAATTTGCGCGCCCAAACGAACAAAGCCGGCTTGCGCCGGCTTCCTTGCTCCTAGCCCCTCAAATCGAGCCAACCGCAAGCTGAGCGGTCTTCTCTCTCTCCAGATACACGCTGTATAGGAAGATCACGATGAAGCTGGCCATGGGGATCGCATACGCCAGCGGCGTGCCATAGCGGTCGGACACATAACCCATCAAATAGGGATAAACGGCCCCGCCGCTCACCGACATCGCCAGGATGGAGCTCGCGCGCTTGGTCTGGCGCTCCAGGCCCTTGATCGCGAGCGAGAAAATGGTGGGGAACATGATGGACATGAAGAAGAACATCAGAGTCAACGCGCCCACCGCGATGGCCCCGCCCGTGGCCACCACCACCAGCGACAGCAGAATGTCGGCAAAGGCGAACAGCATCAGCAAGCGGCCGGCGGACAAACGGCCAATGGCGAAAGTGCCGACGAAGCGCCCCGCCATGAACAGCATCATCGCCAGCGACAGCAGCCAGGCCGCGGACTGCGCGTTCAGCCGCATGCCGCTCTCCATCGCGTAATTGATGAAGAAAGCCCCAATCCCGACCTGGGCCGCCACGTAAAGGAACTGCGCCAGCACCCCGAACACGAAGCGCCCGTTGCGGATCAACGGCCGTCCCTGCTCTCGCTCCGCGGCCTCATACCGCCCCACATCCGGCATCGGCGTTCTGGCGATGGCCAGCGCCAGCAGCGCTACGAATGCGGCGATCCACACGTAGACCTGCATCACCATATCGTGCTGCGCGCCCGAAGGCGCGCTATTGCCCAGTTTGAAGAAGAAGGCTCCGCCAATCAGCGGCCCCACCACGGTGCCCAGTCCGCAAAAAGCCTGAGCCATGTTCAGCCGCCGCTCGGAGCGGTTTTCATCGCCCAGCAGAGAAATATAGGGGTTGGCGGTGGTTTCTAAAAAACCCGACCCGCACGCCAGCACGAACAGCGACAACACGAAAGCCAGGAAGCTGGCGTTCAGCAGCGACGGGATGAACAGCAGCGCGCCGACGGCGAAAAAGCATAGCCCGGCGATCAGCCCGCGCTTGTAGCCGAAGCGCTCGTTGAACAGGGCCGCCGGAATGGCGATCACGAAATAGGCCAGGAAATAAGCGGTCTGCAGCCAGCCGGAATCCGCCTTGGACAACTGCATGGCTTGCTGGAAATGCTTGTTCAGCACATCCAGCAGGCCGTAGGACATGCCCCACAGGAAGAAGGTGCAGGTCACCAGGATGATGGTTTTTCTCAACAGCGCGTCATCACGATTCATCATTTGCTTTCTTGTTTTCTCACGCCTTGAACAGCGCGGCGTCCCGCGTCAGCCCGTTGCTCTGCCAGGCCGCGTCGAACTTGCGCAGGCTCTGCTCGATGTCCTCGCTGGACGCGTGGAGCTGCTGGAACACCTCCACCGGCAGCGTGACCGCGGCCACCCCGGTTTGCGCGCAGCGCAGGAACTGCTCCACCGTTTTGACCGCCGCCGCCAGAATGGCGGTCTGGTAGCCGTAAGCGTCCAGCAGCCGCTGAGACTGCTCCAGCACCTCGAAGGCGTTGCCGGTGGAAAGCTCGATCCGGTTCACATACGGCGCCGCGTAGCTGGCGCCGGCCAGCGCCGCCAGCGCCAGCTGCCGGGTCTCGAAAATGGTGGTCGCCAGCGTGGCGATGCCCTCGCGCTCCAGAATCGACATCGCGCGGAAGCCATCGCCCGCGGCCGGAATCTTGACTACCATCCTGGGGCTGATGCCGGCGATGCGCCTGGCCTGCGCCAGCATGCCGTCCAGCCCGCGCGCCACCACCTGCACCGCCAGCGGACCGCTCTGGGCGTCCAGTATCTCGCCCAGCACCGCCGCCACATCCCGGTTGGACGTCGCCAGTATCGACGGATTCGTCGTCACGCCGGCCAGCACGCCCATGGCCTGGGCCTTGCGGATGGCGTCAATGTCTATCGTGTCCAGCCATATCTTCATTTGTTTGCACCACTCGCCACGGAAAAAGGATAAATATTGCGCGCGCTCAGCTTGCCGATCACAAAGCCCAGCTGGCACAGCGACCGGCAATGGAGCCGCTCCTTGATATTCTTGATGTGCTTGTTGACCGCGTCGCTGGTGATGTCCAGCGAAACGGCCGCTTCGGCGCAGGACGCCCCGCTCACAAGTTCGCGCATCAGCGCCACTTCCTTCTTGGTCAGATAGGCCTTGTGGTCCGCGTCGCCCAGATAGATGCGGGACACGTCGCGGCGGTCCATCAGGCTGTAGAAGTCGGAAACCAGCATGTCGTGGTTGATGTCGCTGTCCAGGATCAGCTTGCCCTTGGCCGATTCCGGCAGGTAGATCCGGTCATGGCCAGCGGATTCGATCACGTCGTGCAGCTTGTACTTGAACAGCGAGACGAACTGGTGCAAGTAAGCCATCTTGCCGGCCAGATAATCGTTGTTGACGCTGTTGTCGTAAACCGAGCCGAAATGGAAGAAGTCGCAGTAACCCTCGCTGCGCTCGATCAGCGTCACGCCGTTGTCGATGCCGAACAGCGCCGCCGCCGAATAAATGGGTTCGCGATTCAGCCAGTTCCAGAACACGTAACCGTCGGTGAAATTGTCCGAATCCTTCTCGAACACCGCCAGCTGGAACATTTCCTGTCGCCAATAATGCTGAATCCAATCCGGAGAATTGGTCAAGGCGATGCGGGAGCCGTCGGCGTAATGCCGATCGAAAGTGAAATAAGCGATTTTCAGGCTGCGCAGCGGCCGGGTGAATTCCATCACCGCGTCAGTGGCGGTGAATGACGCGTTGGTTGCGTAAAACCTGTCGCTTTGAAAATTGATGCCTGTCGTCATCGCATACCCGGCGGTTTCCGGCCTGCGTGGCATTTCCTCTGCCGCCCGCGCAGATTCGAGTCGATATAATCAGAAATAAAACTGTTCATATGGCTACAAATTACGCTTTGGAATTCTTTAAGAAAAACGAATCATATCACCAAAACTCAAACCGGAATCCATCAATAAATTCACATTTTCAGCAACCATTCATATGCCAACAAACATATTGACAACATAAATCGCCATCGCTCTCGGCTCGCGAGATATCCATCGCAAAAACAGACTTTTCCCGTCACCGCGGATTGCGTAATACTCAGGCCTTTCGTTTGCCTCCGGATTCGATATGCGCCGTTTTCCCGCCCTCGCCGCCCTGCTATTGTCTATGGCCGGATGCCGCCGCGGTTCCGCCAGAGCCCGGCGCAGTCAGCCGCGCGGCCTCTGTTCCCGAGGGCGTGGAGGTCAAGGGCACGCTGGTGACGGCCATTTTCAAAAAAACCAAGTAAGTGATTCTGGCAAGAACTAGTTTTTCTCCCGCAGTTTGCAAAGGATCATGCATTAACTGGGCCTCCTCTCCCGCGCGAACGGAAAACGGAGGCCAACCGATCACCGACATCAAGGCAAACACCATGAACATCGCCCATTACGCCAAAACCCGCTACACCACCAAAGCCTTCGACCCCGGCTTCAAGCTGAGCCCGGACCAGGTCGAGCAGATCGAAGCGCTGCTGCGCCACAGCCCCTCGTCCACCAATTCCCAACCCTGGCACTTCTTCATCGCCGGCAGCGACGAAGGCAAGGCCCGCGTCGCCAAGGCCACCGCCGATGGCTATGCCTTCAACCACGCCAAGGTGCTCAACGCCTCCCACGTGGTGGTATTCTGCACCCGCATCGCGCTGGACGATGCCTACCTGCAGACGCTGCTGGACCAGGAAGAACGCGACGGCCGCTTCGCCGGCGCCGAAGCCCGCGCAGGCCAGCTCAAGACACGCTCGCTCTTCGCCGACATGCATCGCTTCGAGCTGCGCGATGCCTCGCATTGGCTGGAAAAGCAGGTTTATCTGGCCGTCGGCACCCTGCTGTTGGGCGCGGCGGCGCTGGAAATCGACGCCTGCCCGATCGAAGGCTTCGACCAGCGGGCGCTGAGCGAAGAATTGGGATTGCGGGAGAAGGGATTGGTCGCCTCGGTGATCGTCGCGCTGGGCCGCCGCTCGGAAAAAGACTTCAACGCCAAGCTGCCGAAGTCCCGCTTGCCGGCCGACGCCGTCATCACCCGGCTGTGACTTTGCCGCGCCGCCCCGGCGGCGGCGCCGGAGACATCGCGATGAACATCCAGGGAATCGATCACTTCACGATACGCGCCGCCAACCTGGAAACCAGCGCGGCCTTTTATCAGCGGGTGCTGGGCCTGAGCGACGGCCCGCGCCCGGGCTTCCGCTTTCCCGGAAAATGGTTGTACGCCGGCGGCAGGCCGGTGCTGCACCTGGTGGCGGCAAGCGCGGACAATGCCGAGCTGGAAGCTTATCTGGGCGGCCGCGAAGCCAGGGCCGGCTCCGGCCGCGTCGACCACATCGCGCTGCGCGGGCAAAACCTGATGGACATGCAGATGCGGCTGCTGTCGCTGGGACAGCACTTCCACGAGCGCGTGGTGCCGGAACTGGGCGAACACCAGTTGTTCATCGACGATCCGGACGGCGTCAGGATAGAGCTGATCTTCTCCTACTCCCCCGAAAATCAGATGGCCGGCGAGCCGCTGCCGCGGCTAGGCATCCAGAACTGACCGCTCGGCCTCTCAGCCGCGCGATCCCTCCAGTCCGCCGCCCAGCGCGCGATACAACGCCGCCATGTTTTCCGCCTCGGCCAGGTTGGCGCTGATCCACTGCTGGCGCGCCGCCTGCGCCGCCCGCTGCGCCTCCAGCAGGCTCAGGTAGCCATCCAATCCTTGCCGATAGCGCGCCTCCGCCAGCCGCAGCGATGCTTCCGCGCTGGCCAGCGTCGCCTGCCGCGCCTGTCTTTCCTCCGCCAGCGCCTGGCGCTGGCTCAAGGCGTCAGCCACTTCGCGAAAGCCGTTCTGCAAGGCTTTCTCGTAGGCGGCCAGCGCCGCCAGCCGCTGCGCCTCCGCCTGATCGACTCCGGCTCGTGCCGCGCCGCCGTCCAACAATGGCAGGCTGGCGTCCAGCGCCAGGCTCAAGACCCGCGCAGGCGCGTTCAGCAAGCCGGCCAGCGTCACGCCGCTGAGTCCTGAGCTGGCGCTGAGTCCCAGCCTCGGCCACATGCCCGCCCGCGCGGCGTCCACATCCGCATCGGCGGCCCGCAGCAGGTTTTCCGCCTGGCGGACATCCGGCCGGCGCAGCAAGGCATCGGCCGGCGCATCCACCGGCAATGCCGCCAGCGTGTACGGTTTGTCCTCCAGCGCCGCCGGCAACCTCGCCTCGTCAAGCTCCGCGCCGACC
Source organism: Chromobacterium sp. Ag138 (assembly GCF_055181315.1). NCBI lineage: Bacteria > Pseudomonadati > Pseudomonadota > Betaproteobacteria > Neisseriales > Chromobacteriaceae > Chromobacterium > Chromobacterium sp. Ag138. The sequence continues at coordinate 3,767,351 of NZ_JBUPWA010000001.1, read as the reverse complement.
AGCAATTGCAACGCCAGCCGGTCCCGTTCCGCCAGCCCCTGGTAACGGGCGACATCGGCCCGCGCCTGCTGCGCCACGGTATTCATCGAACTGACGTCCAGCGCCGAAGCCGCGCCCAGCCGCAGCCGCTCCCGCGTCAGCGCCAATGAATGCTCAGCGCTTTGCCGCGTCGTCCGCGCCGCCGCCAGCTGGCTGTGGTCGGCGGCCAAGGCCAGGTAGGCATTGGCGGTTTCCGCGATCAGGCTGACCCGGGCCGCCTGCGCGCCGGCCTCGCTGGCCAGGTAACGCTGCCACTGCGCGTCGCTCAGGCTCTTCACCCGGCCGAACAGGTCCAGCTCGAACGCGCTGACGCCCAGGCCGGCGCTGACGCCGCGACTATCCGCCGCCAGCGACGGATCGCCGCTCCTGGTCAACTGCCGATTGGCATTGCCCTGCAGCTGCATGGTCGGCAGCCTCGCCGCGTCCTGCATCCGGTACTGCGCGCGCGCCGCCTGGACATTGGCGACAGCCGCGCGCAAATCGCGGTTGTTGGCCAATGCCTGGGCGATGGTTTCGCGCAGGCCCTCGTCGACGAAGAAGCGCCGCCAGGCCATATCGGCCTGCCCGCTTTCCGCGTCCGCCGCCGGCCAATGCGCCGGCACCGGCGCGGCGGGCCGCCGGTAATCCAGCTGCGGCGACGCGCAGCCTGCCAAAACCGCGCCTATCAATAAGCAGAAAACGCGCTTCATGGCCGCGCCTCCGCCAGTTTCAAACGCCGCTGCGCGACTTGCCCCGCCAGGCCGCGTATCAGCAGATGCGCCAGCGGCACGAAAAACAGCGTCAGCAGCGTGGCCGACACCACGCCGCCCAGCACCGCCGCGCCGATCGCATTCTGGCTGCCGGCGCCCGGCCCGCCAGCCCAGACCAGCGGCGCCACGCCGACGCCGAAAGCCAGCGAGGTCATCAGGATGGGCCGCAGCCGCTGGCGGGCGGCGGCCAGCGCCGCCTCCAGCGGAGCCGCGCCCCGCCGGATCGCCGCCTCGGCGAACTCGATGATCAGGATGGCGTTCTTGGCCGAGAGGCCTATCGTCGTCAGCAGGCCCACCTGGAAATAGATGTCGTTGGACAGGCCGCGCGCCATCACCGCCAGCACCGCGCCCAGCACGCCCAGCGGAATCGCGGTCATGGCGGCGCAAGGCACCAGCCAGCTTTCGTACAGCGCCGCCAGGCACAGGAAAACGAACAATATCGACACCGCGTACAGCAGCGGCGTCTGGCCGCTGGACAGCCGGTCCTGATAGGACAGGCCGCTCCATTCGTACTGGGTGCCCGGCAACTTGCCGGCTATTGCTTCCACCGCCTTCATCGCTTCGCCGGAACTGATTCCGGCGGCGGCCGATCCCGACAAGGGCAGCGCCGGCAGGCCGTTATAGCGGTTCAGCTGCGCCGGACCGTATTCCCAGCGCGCGCGGACGAAGGCGGAAAACGGCGTCATCGCGCCATCCGCGCCGCGGACGAACCACAGGCCCAAATCCTCAGGCTTGGAACGATACGGCGCGTCGGCCTGCATCATCACCTTCTTCACCCGGCCGCGGTCGATGAAGTCATTGATGTAGCGCCCGCCCCAGGCCGCGCCCAGCGTGTCGGCGATATTGGCCGGATCCAGCCCCAGCGCGGCGGCCTTGCTTTGGTCCACATCCAGCCGCAGCTGCGGCTTGTCGTCGGCGGCGCCGGAACGCACCGCGCTCAGCCTGTCGTCGCCCTGGGCGGCCTTCAGCAGCTGATCACGCGCCTTGGCGAGATGCTCGCGGCCCTGGCCCGACGCGTCCTGCAGCCAGAATTCGAAACCATTGGTCTGCCCCAGCCCGCCTATCGGCGGCAGCACCATGCCGAATACCTCGGCGTCGCGCTGCGAAGCCAGCGCGGCGGTGGCGCGGTCGGCTATCGCCTGGGCGCTGTTCTCTTGGCCGCGCCGCTGCGACCAATCCTTCAGCGCGACGAAGGCCATGCCGGCGTTTTGTCCCGAACCGCCGAAGCTGAAGCCGGACAGCATGTACACCGACTCGACATTGGCCTTCTCAGTCTCCAGAAAATGCTTTTCCACCGCGCGCGCCACCTTGTCCGCGCGCTCATGGGTGGCCCCAGTGGGCAGCGTGAACTGCACCATCACCGTGCCCTGGTCCTCGTCCGGGATGAAGGCCGTCGGCAGCCTCGGATACAGCGCCGCCAAGCTGGCCGCCAGCGCCAGGTAAACCAGCGCACCGCGCAGCGGCCGATGAAGCCAGCCCGGCAGCCAGCGACCGGCATAGATCGATTGCAGGCTCTGGAAACGGCGCTCGAACGCCGCCAGCGGGCCGCGTTCAGACGGCGCATGCGGCCGCAGCAGCGTCGCGCACAAGGCAGGCGTCAGCGTCAGCGCGGTCAGCACCGACAGCGCCATCGCCGCGACGATGGTGATGGAGAACTGGCGGTAGATGACGCCGACCGAGCCGCCGAAGAAGGCCATCGGCAGGAACACCGCGCCCAGCACCAGGCCGATGCCGACCAGCGCGCCGCCGATCTCGCCCATCGAGCGGACCGTGGCCGCGCGCGCGTCCAGCCCCTCCTCGCTCATCACCCGCTCGACGTTCTCCACCACCACGATGGCGTCATCGACCAACAAGCCGATGGCCAGCACCATGCCGAACAAGGTCAACGTATTGATACCGAAACCGGCGGCTGCCAGCACGCCGAAGGTGCCCAGCAGCACCACCGGCACCGTCAGCGCCGGAATCAGCGTGGCGCGCCAGTTGCGCAGGAAAACGTACATCACCAGCACCACCAGCGCCACGGCCTCCAGCAACGTCTCCATCACCGCGCGTATCGACAGCCGGACGAAGTGGGTGGTGTCTTCCGGATAGGCGACGCGGATGCCTTGTGGGAAATTGCGCTGCAGTTCGGCGACGCGGGCCTTCACCGCCTCGGCGGTGGCCAGCGCGTTGGCGCCCGGCGCCAGCATCACCGCCAGGCCCGAGGCCGGGTGGCCGTTCAGCCGCGAGCTGCTGCTGTAGTCCTCCTGCCCCAGTTCCACCCGCGCCACATCGCCCAGCCGCACCGCGCCGCCGTCCGGCAGCGCCTTGAGCACGATCTCGCGAAACTGCTCCGGCGTGGACAACCTCGACCAGGCGGTGACCATCGCGTTCAGCTGCTGGCCCGGCGGCGACGGCAAAGCGCCCAGCTCACCGACCGAGACCTCGGTGTTCTGCTTGGAGATGGCGGCGCTAACGTCGGACGGAATCAGGCCGTAGCTGTTCAGCTTGTGCGGGTCCAGCCACACGCGCATCGCGTACGGCGCGCCGAAGGCCCGCACCGAGCCGACGCCGTTCACCCGGCTCAGCGGGTCCTGCACATTGCTGGCCAGCCAGTCGGCGATGTCGGTGTCGCTGCGCTGGCCGCTGACATCATAAAAGGAGGCGATCAGCAGGAAGTCGCCCTGCATCTTCTGCACCGACAAGCCGTTCTGCTGCACCTGCTGCGGCAGCCGCGCCAGCATCTGGCTTACCTTGTTCTGCACCTGCACCTGAGCGGTGTCGGGGTTGGAGTCCTGGCGGAAGGTGAGCATGATCTCGGCCTGGCCGGACGAAGAGCTGGTAGAGCTGAAGTACATCAGGTTGTCCAGGCCCTTCAGCTCCTGCTCCAGCACCTGGATCACGCTGGTCTCCACCACCTGGGCCGACGCGCCAGGATAGCTGGCGCTGACCATCACCGTCGGCGGAGCGATGTCCGGATATTGCGACACCGGCAGCGCGCGCAGCGCGAACAGGCCGGCCAGCATGATGACGATGGCCAGCACCCAGGCGAACACCGGACGGCCTATGAAGAAACGCGCCAGCATCGCTCAGCTCCTCCCGGCCAGGGCCGGCAAGGCCACCGGCGTCGCCTCCTCGCCTGGGCGGGCCCGCTGCAGGCCGTCGACGATCAGCCGATCGCCGGCCTTCAGCCCCGTCGTCACCAGCCAGTAGGCACCGTGGGTGCCTTCGGTCGTCAATACCCGCTGCTCGACCTTGTCGCCGGAACCCAGCACCAACGCGGTGGCGCGGCCCTTGTCGTCTCGCGCCACGCCCTGCTGCGGCGCCAATACCACCTGGCGGCGCACGCCCTGCTCCAGCTCGGCGCGCACATACATGCCGGGCAGCAGCAGTCCCTCGGGATTGGGGAATTCGGCGCGCAGCGTCACCGCGCCGGAGACGCGGTCCACGTTCAACTCGGTGAAGCGCAGCTTGCCGGGATGCCGGTACGGCGCGCCGTCCTCCAGCTTGAGCCTGGCGGCCGCGCCGGCGGGCTCAAGCTCGCCGTCGGCCTGACGGCGCTTGAATGCCAGCAAATCCTGGCTGGACTGGACGATGTCGACGTACATCGGGTCCAGCTGCTGGATGGTGGCCAGCGCCGCGCTCTGGCCCGAAGTGACCAAAGCGCCCTCGCTGACGACGGAGCGGCCGATGCGGCCCGAGATCGGCGCCAGCACGCGGGTGCGCGACAAATCCACCCTGGCCGCGGCCACCGCCGCCTCGCCGGCTTTTACCGCCGCCAGGCCCTTGCGATAGTCTGCGTCCGCCTCCTCGCGCTCCTGGCGGCTGACGCCGTCTATCTTGGCCAATTCGGCATAGCGCTCGGCGCGGCCCTTGAGGCTGCCCAACGCGGCGCGGGCGGACGCCAGCGTCGCCTCAGCCTGCTGCAACGCCGCCTGATAGCCGGCCGGGTCGATCTGGTACAGCAGGTCGCCGGCCTTGACCAGGCTGCCTTCGGTGAAATAGCGCTTCAGCACGATGCCGCTCACCTGCGGCCTGACCTCGGCGCTGCGGTAGGCGACGGTGCGGCCGGCCAATTCGGCCCTTACCGCCACATCCTTCGCCTCCAGCTTCACCACGCCCACCTCGGGCGGTTTGCCCGCCTCCGGCGCTGGCTCCTTCCCACCGCAGCCGGCCAGGCCCGCCGCCATCGCAACAACCGTCAATATCCGCATATTCCAGTGCATTCCGGCCGCGGAAACGGGAACCATCCCCCCATCAGATTCGCGCGCGGACGCATGCCGTCATCGCAAAGCGGGCTTGGCGGCTCTCGTTCCGGGCTCAATCGAGTCCAGTGTCCAAGCGACGGCCGGGCACGGGCGAAACGCCCTCCGCTCGTCCGCCGCTCGCATGAGCTTGCAGGCGGATTCCCCGAATTGAGACGGGAATCTTGGCATGAGCGACAATGTTAATGATAATGCTTATTATTTGCAATAAAATCGCAGAACGCTCTTACGAATGCAAAGGAAACACGCCATGCCGCTCTTCCCCGCCACGCGGCGCGATGCGCTGCGCCTGGCCGTCGCAGCCGGCCTCGCCGCATTGCTCTCGGCCTGCGACGCTCCCACCCAATCCAGCGACGCGGCGGCCGCCGGCGCCGGTTGGCCGCGCACGCTGGACACGCCCAAGGGCAAGGTGACGCTGGACAAGATGCCGCAGCGCATCGTCTCCACCAGCGTAACGCTGACCGGCACCCTGCTCGCCATCCATGCGCCGGTGGTGGCCAGCGGCGGCAGCGCCGCCCATTCCAAAGTCACCGACGAGCAAGGCTTCTTCACTCAGTGGAGCGCGGTGGCCAAGCAGCGCGGCGTGACGCCGCTATACCAGGGCGAGCCCAATGCCGAAGCCATCATCGCCGCCCAGCCGGACCTGATCGTGATGGCCGGCACCGGCGGCGACTCCGCGCTGAAACTGTACGAGCAGCTGAGCCAGATGGCCCCGACCCTGGTGGTGAATTACGACGACAAGAGCTGGCAGGAGCTGGCCACGCTGCTGGGCCGGGCCACCGGCCACGAAACCGACGCCCGCGCCGCCATCTCCGGCTTCGACGCCGAAGCCGCCCAGTTGAAGGCGGCGCTGAAGCTGCCGCCGCAGCCCACCTCGGCGCTGGTCTATTACGAGGACGGCTCCGGCGCCAATCTGTGGACCCCGCAATCGGCGCAGGGCAAGCTGCTGCAGTCGCTGGGCTTTGAATTGGCCACCGCGCCGGACAGCGTCAAGGGCAATACCAGCATGGGCGTGCGCCACGACATCATCCAGCTGACCGGCGAGAAGTTCGCCGACGGCCTGCAAGGCAAGTCGATGATCCTGTTCAACGCCGATCAGGACCAGGTGCCGCAGGTGCTGGCCAATCCCTTCCTGGCCGACAGTCCGGCGGTGAAGGCCAGGCAGGTGTACGCCGCCGGGCTGGACACCTTCCGCCTGGACTACTACAGCGCGCGCAATCTGCTAGCGCGGCTGCGCAAGCAGTTCAGTTAGAAGCCTTTAGCTAGAGCCAGATAGATAAAATCCACGGAGGCGGTGTCGATCTGTCGCAATCTGGAAAATTTATTCCAAATAAATCACCTGTCCAATAGTGCAGGTCAAATCTTTTGCCGCTGTTCCTGATTGACTGCACTCCGTAAAATGGCTGGATTAAAAACAGGTTAATTCACATATAACCCTCATCAGAGGGTTTTTGTGCTGGAACACGACATGGACCTTGACAGCCTGCTTTCCTCCTTCGCCTCCGCCTTCACCCAGGACCAGCGCCTGCTCACCCTGGAGCTGGGCAGCGGATCCGTCGCCGCCGAGCAGCTGCTGCCGCAAAGCCTGGATGGCGAAGAGGGCGTGTCCAAGGCCTATCGCTATGCCGTTACCTGCCTCTCCCCCGACGGCGCCATCGAACTCAAGACCCTGCTCGGCCAGTCCGCCCGCATCGGCATCGCCGACGCCCAGGGCCGGGAAACCATCCGCTGCGGCGTGGTCAGCCAGGCCCGGCTGATGGGTTCCGACGGCGGCTTCGCCCAATACGGCCTGACCATCGAGCCGCCGATCGCGCTGTTGCGCCACCGCCGCACCTCGCGGGTGTTCCAGGACCTGAGCGTGCCGGACATCGTCCAGCAGATCGTCCGCGAGCACCAGGCGGCCAACCCGGTGTTCGCCCGCGCCCAGACTATCGAGTTCAAGGTCGGCCCGGCGCAGCCGCGCAGCTACTGCCTGCAGTACCGCGAGAGCGATTTCGATTTCATCGTCCGCCTGCTGCATGAAGAGGGCTACGCCTGGCGCTTCGAGCATGTCGACGGCGACAGCCCGCAGGTCAAGCTGGCGGTGTTCGACGACGCCTACAGCCTGCCGCCGGCCGAGGTGGAGCGCGTCCGCTTCCACCGCAGCGACGCCACCGAAGAAGAGGACGGCCTCACCGACTGGAACGCCAGCCGCCAGATCGTGCCCGGCAACGTAGCGCTGGCCACCTTCGACTACCAGCCGGTGTCCACCCAGCACACCGGCGACAGCAGCCAGATCGACCAGGGCCAGGGCGGCCAGGCGCTGCAATCCAGCCTGCAGGACTACGATCCGCAGGGCCTGTATTACGCCGGCGACGCCGAGCAGCTGTCGCATTACGCCCGGCTGCGGCAGCAGGCGCACGACCTGCAGGCCAAGACCTTCGAAGGCGGCGGCTCCATCCGCGGCCTGACCGCCGGCCAGTGGTTCCGCCTGGACGACCACCCGGCGCACGAGGCCGACAGCCACGAGCAGCGCGAATTCGTCGTCACCGGCCAAAGCTTCCAGGTGCGCAACAACCTGCCGACCGACCTGAAAGCCATCCTGCCGGCGGGCGAGCCCGCCGACGCCCCGTTCCGCACCCGGATCCAGGCGCAGCGCCGCGGCATCCCGCTGACCCCGGCCTACGCCGGCACCGCCTCGGCCAAACCCACCAGCCTGGGCGTGCAGACCGCCACCGTGGTCGGCCCCGCCGGCGAGGAAGTCCACACCGACGCCCAGGGCCGCATCAAGGTGCAGTTCCACTGGCAGCGCCCGGACGAGCACCCGACCATCGGCGCGGCGCTGGACGACAAATCCTCCTGCTGGCTGCGGGTCGCCATGCCGTCGGCTGGCGCCGGCTGGGGCCACCAGTTCATCCCGCGCCTCGGCCAGGAAGTGCTGGTCGACTTCATCGAAGGCGACATCGACCGGCCGGTGATCACCGGCGTGCTGTACAACGGCAGCCACCCGACGCCCGACTTCAGCGGCGCCGGTTCGCTCCCCGCCAACAAGACCCTGTCCGGCATCAAGAGCAAAGAACACCAGGGCGGCGGCTACAACGAGCTGCTGTTCGACGACACCCCCGGCGAAGTGCGCGCCAAGCTATCCAGCGAACCGGGCAAGACCCAGCTCAACCAGGGCTACCTCGCCCACCCGCGCAGCAACGGCAAGGCCCAGCCGCGCGGCGACGGCTTCGAACTGCGCACCGACCACCACGGCGCCATCCGCGCCGCCCACGGCCTGCTGCTCACCACCGAGGCGCAGAACGGCGCATCCGGCAAGCAACTGGCGCGCGAGCACGCGCAGAGCGAGCTCGACGCTGCGCTGAGCCTCTCGCAAGCGCTGGCCGAAACCGCCACCGGCCAGTTGGCCGACAGCATGGAAACCGGCCCCGACGAGATCGGCCCGGACAACGCCAAGGCCGGCAAGAAGACAAACGGCCACCTGCAGCACCACGTCGACGCGCTGAAAGCCTGGGAAGCCGGATCGAATACCGACAAGGACGGCAAAACGGCGAAAGAGCAAGCCGGCCAACAGCCGCTGCTGGTGCTGTCCGGCCCGGCCGGCATCGCCTCCCTGACCGAGCAAAGCCAAACCCTCAGCGCTGGCCAGAACCTGAATCTGGTCGCCCAGCGCGACGCCAACCACGCGACAGGACGGCGCTGGCTGCACAACGTCGGCCAGCACATCAGCCTGTTCGTGGCGGGGGTGAAGGACAAGGTGGCGCTGAAGCTGATCGCGGCGAAGGGCAAGGTGCAGGTGCAGGCGCAGAGCGACGCGATGGAGCTGACGGCGGATAAGGACCTGACCATTACCTCCTGCAAGGACAAGATCATCGTCCATGCCGGCGACGAGATTCTGCTGACCGCCGGCGGCGCCTACATCCGCATCAAGGGCGGCAATATCGAGGTCCACGCGCCGGGCAAGGTAACGGTAAAGGGTGCCAGCCATACGCTGGACGGCCCGGCTAGCATGGACTGGTCGCAGCCTCAGTACAAGAAGATCGTCTGCACCGAGCAGATCGACGCCCAGCTGCTGACCGAGGCCCATCCTGAATTCAGCGGCAAGAAATACGTCTACTACTCCGCCGACACCGGCAAGAAACTCGCGGCCGGCGCGCTGGACGGCAGCGGCATGACCGACCGCATCCACCTGCCCGGCGTCAACAACATCAAGGCCCTGATCGGATCAGGCGAATGGGAAATCCTGTAATGAATCATCGCTACGCTATTTTCGCCATCGGCGCGCTGGCGCTGTCCGCCGCTACAGATGCCGCCAACCAGCCCGAGGACGTCTCGGTAGACCTGGGCTGGAACACGCTGCAGCTTCACGCCAGCCAGACGCTGGCCGGCTCGACGCCGGCGCAGTATTCGGCGAAGAACCTGTTCGACGCGAGCCCGGCCAAGGCCTGGGTTTTCCATGGCGAGCAAACGTCGCGCGAATCCGAGCAGATCGCCAATCCAGCGACGCTGACGCTGACGCTGGCGAAGCCGAGCCCGCTGTTCGCCGTCGCGCTGACTCCGGGCTACGCCAAGTCGGCGGCCACCCAGTTCCAGAACGCCTCGCCGAAGAGCGTCACCATCAGCCTGTACCGGGCCCATGAGGACAAGCCGTTTGAAATGCGCCGCTTCGCCCTCAGCTACCACGCCCGTGAATACTCGCTGCCCCAGTTGCAGCGGGAACTGAAAACGGTGGCCTTCACTAACCAGTCGGACGACAAGATCACAGGCAAATCGGACAATGCGCTGAACACCGCCGAACGGCTGCTGCTGGTCAACGCCGGAGGCGCCGAAATCGCCAAGCTGGAGCTGAAGATCTCCGCTATCGAACCGGGAGCGAAATTCTCCGATGTCGCCATCAGCAAGCTCCGGTTGCTGGACCGGCAAGCCAGCCAGAACAGCGCCGAATTCCGACTGGTCCGCTTCATCGCCCGCGACCTGGACAAGGCCGCCAAGCAGCTAGCCGGGGCCCCTCGCTGCCTGAGTTACACCGAGCAGAACCCCTGGCCGCTACTGAGCGATCGCCCCTGCACCGGTCCGGCTGCGCAACTGCAGCAAGGCCAGGCCGATCAGGGCATCGACGATGTCATCCTGAGCCGCAAGGACCCGGCCAGCCGGCAATACCAGATTCCATTCGCCGTCGCGCTGCGCGACGCGCAAGCCAGCGGCGCCGGCGGCAGCCGGCGGCTGCGTCTGTCCGCCGCCGACGTGGAGGGCAATGAGCTGATACTCGGCAAGAACACTGGCGGCCAGTTGCAGGCGTTGTCCGGCCTGACGCTGACCCAGGCGTTTCTCGCCAATCGGACCGATGGCTTCGGCAAAGCTTATCTGCAGCCGCAGGGCAGCCCCTACTTCTTCTTCGCTTACGCGCGCCCGCAGTTCACGCCGGACAAGGATAGCTACCAACTGAGCATCTACGGCCCTGCCGGCCGCCAGGAGGCGCAATGGGCAACCAGGTAGACAAGTACAAGGATTTCGACTTCGGCAAATACAGCGAGGAACAGAAGTACGACATCCTGCAGCGGCTGTTCGAACATCACGCCGCCGCCAACGGCAAGAACAATGTCGACGGCTTCGCGTTCGAGACCGCCAACGGCCGTGTCAACCTGATAGGCGCGCGCGGCTTCGACCACGGCAAGGTCGTCAAGGACAGCAACAAAGTCTTCGACGACACGTTGTTCGTCGTCTACAAGGACGCGTCCGGCCAGAAAAAAGTCGCCGAATTCGAATTCAACACCGAACCCTACAGCAAGCAGAACGGCCAGTTGGCCGGCCGGGTGCTGATCAACGGTCTGTACCAGTACAAACTGGGCAATCATAAGATATCGTCGTACCACGACCATGCCAGCCTGGCGGAAATGCAAAGCACGCACCATTTCGTCCAGCGCCACAACTACCGGGCGCTGAGGATAGTAAAAGGCCTTGCTTTCCGCGCCCAAAACACTGGCACGGCAAAGGCCCCGGAATACGAATTCAGCCCGGACCAACCCAACGCGCCGTCGACGACCTACGAACACAACATCCATTACGGCGGCGAAGGCCCGAACAACCGCACCAGCAACTGGAGCGAAGGCTGCCAAACGGTCAAGGGCATCGACAACTACATCCGGCTGCTGAAGATTCTGGAGCAGGACTACAGCCTGTTCGGCACCATCCACAACGAGCTGATCGCCAAGCCGGCAGTCGACGGCAAGCGCGCCGTGGTCTACGCATTGCTGGACGGCCACCAGATCGCCGACGAGACCAAGATCCAGGTCAAGTTCCTCGATCGCATTCTTCAGCCGATGATCGATGTCTGGTACGAAATCCGCCACGGCGACCAGACCATCACCGGCAAAACCGACCAAGACGGCGACACTGGCGCGCTATTCGGCCACGATCCCAAGGACAAGATCAGCGTCAAGGTGAAAGGACCGGTAGGCGATGCCAAGAAGCTCCCCCCGGTGCAGGCAGAAGAGAGCGTGTTCCATAAATACCTGTGCGTGATCAGCCCCAAAGTGTTGTGCGACGGCTTGTCGCGCCCGGACGCCGACCACAAGGAACCCGAGATCGACAAGACCCGGTCCAAGACCCACAAGCATCACAACAAGGAACGCAAGCCGGTATCCAAGGTGGAGGTGCCGAAGGATCGCAATCCGCTGGAGAAACCGATTCCAGATGACGAGTTCGAAGACTGCAGCGCGCTGAATCAGGAACAGATCAGCAGCATTCTCAAGGCCAATAATGCTGTGCTGGTCGATACCTATAAAGCCGATGAGCTGATCTACAAGGCGGCGCAGAACTACAAGCTGAATCCCAAGGTTCTGCTGGCGACGATGAAGCAGGAGCAGGGCTGGGCCAAAAACGGCCGCTACAACAAATTGATGGGCGTCGGCCCGGGCGGGCAGCCGTCGGCGATGGGAGTGGAAGAGTCGATCAACAAATCGGCGCAGATCTACCGCAAGCAATTCGACGACGGCAAAAAGAAGCTTGCCTCGTTCAAGATCAACTTCGATCCCAAATCCCATGAAGTCGCGGCAGTGGGCAGCGGCGGCGCCTCTGTCAGCGCGGATGAAGCCAAGGCGATGAAGGAAGGCTATCTGTACACGCCGCGCACCGCCTCCGAATACGCCAAGCTGCACTACACCCCATGGACCTACTTTCCCCCGCAACGCAGCCGCCCCTACGATACCTGGGTAAAAACCTTCCGGAGCTTCTGAATGAAAATCCATGCCCTGCTGGGCCTCGGCGCCCTGCTGCTGACACAGCACGCGCTGGCCGCCTGCGACAGAGACGGCTGGCGGCAGTTGCTGAGCCATGCCGACGCCCCGGCCGTCGCCGCCTATGTCGAGAGGCAGCATTGCGACGTCGACCAGTCGCTCGACGATGTCTCCAAGACGCCGCTGGTCTATGCGATCGACGCCCGCAACCGCGCCGCGGTGCAGGCGCTGCTAAAGGCCGGCGCCAATCCCAACGCTGACGGCTACGATGGCAACACGCCGCTGTTTTACGCAGTGGCCGCCAAAGATATGAACATCGTTCAGGATCTGATCGCCAGAGGGGCTGATGTCAACGCATCCACACGCACCAGCGAAATCACGGTGTTGATGGCGGCCGTTCTGGACTCGACGCCCGCGATCGCGTCTTATCTGGTCAAGCGCGGCGCATCCCTGAGCGATGCCGACAAGTACGGCCATAAACCGGCCGACTATGTAGCCAAACTCCCGGTGAAACAGCAAGCTGCGATGCGGGCAGCCTTGAGGAAAAACTGAATTCCGGATGGCCAAGCAAAAACGGGGAGCCGCTTGCGCAGCTCCCCGTTTGGCATGGAACGAATCGATCTTAGCGATACATGCCCGCGTCCGCGGTCATCACCACGCGGCTGTGCGGCGGCGTCTGTCCGTCCACCGCCATCATCACGCTCAGCGAGGTGATGGTGATGATGGAGAAGAAGAACACCTGGCGCGCCCAGGCGCGGTCGTCGGTCTCGCGCTTGTAGCCGGACAGCGCCATCTTCAGCCACCACAGGCTGGTGGCCACCGCCACCGCCAGGTAGCCGTAGCCGGCGTAGCCGCCGTACACCAACATCACGGTCGCCGCGGCGAAAGCCAGGATGTAAAGCACGATCTGCTGCTTGGCGGCGGAAATGCCCTTCACCACCGGCAGCACCGGGATGCCGGCCGCTTCGTAGTCCTTGAAGCGGAAGATGGCGATCGCGTACGAGTGCGGCATCTGCCACAGGCTGAACATCAGCAGCAGGATGGCCGCGCCCATGTCGAAGCGGCCGGTGACGGCGCAGTAGCCGGCCACCGGCGGCACCGCGCCGGACAGGCTGCCCACCAGGGTGCCGTACACCGAGTTGCGCTTCATGTACAGGCTGTACACGCCGACATAGATCACGAAGCCGAACAGCACGCAGCCGGTGGCCAGCGGATTGGTGCAGAACCACAGCAGGGCGAAGCCCGCCAGGCCCAGCACCGCGCCGTGCGCCAGCGCGGCCTTGGTGCTCATCGCGCCTGTGACCAGCACCCGTTTCTGGGTGCGGGCCATCTTGGCGTCGATGTCCTGATCGATGCAGTTGTTGATCGCGCAGCCGGAAGCCACCACCAGCGACAAGCCGATGACAGTGGCCGCGAGCAGCCACCAGTCGATCGATCCCTGCGCCGCCAGCAGGAAACCGCCGGCGGCCGAGATCAGGTTGCCGAAGATGATGCCCGGCTTGGTGACCTGAAGATAACGCTTGAACTTCAACTCAGCCTTCCTCAGCGCATCATCAGCGCGTCGGCGGTGTAGATGATCCAGATCGACAGGACCACCAGCAGCACGATCACCATGCCGGTGAACAGGAAGGAGAAGGTGTTGAGCTTGCCTTCCTTGCTGAAGTCCAGGTGCAGGAAGTACTTCAGCTGCACCACGATCTGCACCACCGCCATCGCCAGGATGCCGATCAGCGTCGCCTGCTTGGTGAAGGCACCGCCCATCACCATCCAGAACGGGATGGCGGTGAGCACCACCGACAGCAGGAAGCCGACCATGTAGCTCTTCACGGTGCCGTGGCTGGCATTGTCATGGGCGTGGCTCATCACATGGCTCCTTTCAGGTAGACGACGGTGAACACGCAGATCCACACGATGTCGAGGAAGTGCCAGAACAGCGACAGGCAGTTCAGGCGGGTCATGGCGCGGCCGGTCAAGCCGGTCTTGACCACTTCGGCCATCATCACGCCCATCCACAGCAGGCCGGCGGTCACGTGCAGGCCGTGCAGGCCCACCAGGCCGAAGAAGGCCGACAGGAAGGCGCTCTTCTGCGGGCCGTGGCCTTCGGAGATCAGATGATGGAATTCATTGATTTCCATGCCGATGAAGGCGGCGCCGAACAGGAAGGTCACCGCCAGCCAGCCGAGCACGGCGGACTTGTTGCCCTTGTGGCCGGCGATCATCGCGAAGCCGTAGGTGATGGAGGACAGCAGCAGGGCCGCGGTTTCCACCAGCACGTATTGCAGATCGAAGATGTCCTTGCCGGACACGCCTTCCGCCACGTTGCGGAACAGGACTGCGTAGGTCGCGAACGCGGTCGCGAACAGGATGCAGTCGGTCATCAGGTAGAACCAGAAGCCCAGCACGGTTTGCGAACCGCTGTCGTGGTGCTCGTGGTCGTCGTGCGCGGCGTGCGCTTCTTTTACATAAGTCGTCATGTCAGATTCAACCCGTTACGCGGTGGTGGTCGGACGCGCAGCCTTTTTCGGCTGGGCCGGATCACGCTCGGTGTAGTTGTCGACGTCGATGCCCAGCTTCTCGAAGCGGGCGCGCTCGATCGCTTCCACTTCGTCCACCGGCACGTAGTAGTCCAGGTCGTTGTCGTAGGCGCGCACCAGCATGCAGCCGACGATGCCCACCAGGCCGACGATGGCCAGCCACCAGATGTGCCAGATCAACGCGAAGCCCAGCACCGTGGCGAAGGCGCCGATATAGATGCCCACCGCGGTGTTGCGCGGCATGTGGATCGGCTCGTACGACTTCGGCACCGCGTAGGCCACGCCCTTTTCCTTCATGTCGGTGAAGGCGTAGATGTCATGCACTTGCGGCAGCTTGGCGAAGTTGTAGAACGGCGCCGGGGAAGACGTGGACCATTCCAGGGTGTGGCCGTTCCACGGGTCGCCGGTTTCGTCGACCAGCTTCTTGCGGTCGCGGATGCTCACCGCGATCTGCAGCAGCTGGCAGGCGATGCCGGCGGCGATCAGCAGCGCGCCGAACAGGGCGATGTACAGCCACGGCTCCCAGGCCGGGTTGTCGGTGTGGTTCAGGCGGCGGGTCATGCCCAAGAAGCCCAGCACGTACAGCGGCATGAAGGCGAACATGAAGCCGATCTGCCAGAACCAGAACGAGGCCTTGCCCAGCTTGTCGTTCAGCTTGAAGCCGAACACCTTCGGGAACCAGAACGACACGCCGGCCAGGTAGCCGAACACGGCGCCGCCGATGATGGTGTTGTGGAAGTGGGCGATCAGGAACAGGCTGTTGTGCAGCACGTAGTCGGCACCCGGCACCGCCAGCAGCACGCCGGTCATGCCGCCGATGGAGAAGGTCACCATGAAGCCCAGCGTCCACAGGATCGGGGTTTCAAAGCGCAGGCGGCCCTTGTAGATGGTGAACAGCCAGTTGAACAGCTTCACGCCGGTCGGGATCGAGATGATCATCGTCGCGATGCCGAAGAAGGCGTTCACGTTGGCGCCGGAGCCCATCGTGAAGAAGTGGTGCAGCCAAACCATGAAGCCCAGCACCGAGATCGCGCCGCTGGCGTAGATCATGGACTTGTGGCCGAACAGGCGCTTGCCGGCGAAAGTGGACACCACTTCCGAGAAGATGCCGAACGCCGGCAGAACCAGGATGTACACCTCGGGGTGGCCCCAGGCCCAGAACAGGTTCAGGTACATCATGGCGTTGCCGCCCAGTTCCGCGGTGAAGAAGTGGAAGTCCAGGTAGCGGTCCAGCGCCAGCATGGCCAGCGCGCCGGTCAGAATCGGGAAGGAAGTGGCGATCAGCACGTTGGCCCAGGTGCAGGTCCAGGTGAAGATCGGCATGTCCATCAGCTTCATGCCCGGGGCGCGCATCTTGATCACGGTCACCAGGAAGTTGATCGCGGTCAGCGTCGTCCCGATGCCGGATATCTGCAAGGCCCAGATGTAGTAATCCACCCCCACGTCAGGACTGAACCCCAGCTCGGCCAGCGGCGGATAGGCCACCCAGCCGGTGCGGGCGAAGTTGCCCACGCCCAGCGACAGGTTGACCAGGATCACCGCGGACACCAGCAGCCAGAAGCTCAGCGAATTCAGGAAGGGGAAAGCCACGTCGCGCGCGCCGATCTGCAGCGGCACCACGATGTTCATCAGGCCCGTCATGAACGGCATCGCCATGAAGATGATCATGATCACGCCGTGGGCGGTGAAGATCTGGTCATAGTGCTCGGGCGGGAACACGCCGTGGGCGCCGCCGGTGGCCATCGCCAGCTGGGTACGCATCATCAGCGCGTCGGCGAAGCCGCGCAGCAGCATGATCATGGCGACGATGATGTACATCACGCCGATTTTCTTGTGATCGACCGAAGTCAGCCACTCTTTCCAGAGATAGCCCCACTTGCCGAACTTGGTGATCAGCGCGAACAGCATCAGCCCGATCAGGCCGGCGCCTCCCAGCGCCCCCATGATGATGGGCTCATGGAACGGGATCGCGTCCAGAGTCAGTTTACCTAACCACATCGATTGTTACTCCTTCACAACCGGCGGCGTGATCGCGGCGCACAGTTCTTTGGTCATCTTGGTCAGCTTGATGGCGTCGTCGCTGTCGGCCAGCGACGGGCGAGCGGCCATGTACTTGTGCTGCACGGCCTCGAACAAGTACGGCGTGGTCGACGCGTAGTATTCCACCGCATTGTTTTCGCTAGGCTTGAGCAACTTCAGGTACGCGGGCGCGTCCAATGCCTTGCCGGAAGCCTTGGCTTTGGCCACCCAGGCTTCGAATTCGGCCGGGGTCTTGGTGGCGACGGCGTTGAACTTCATGCCGGAGAAGCCGGCGCCGCTGTAGTTGGCGGAGAAGCCCTTGTAGGTGCCCGGTTCGTTGGCGATCAGGTGCAGTTGGGTCTGCATGCCGGCCATCGCATAAATCTGGCCGCCCAGCTGCGGGATGAAGAACGAGTTCATCGCCGCGTCGGAAGTGATCTTGAAGCTCACCGGGGTATCGGCCGGGAATACCAGCTCGTTGACGGAAGCGATTTGCTGCTCGGGGTAGATGAACAACCATTTCCAGTTCAGCGCCACTACCTGCACCTGAATCGCCTTCTTGTCCGACTCCAGCGGACGATAAGGATCGAGCTTGTGCGTGCTCTTCCAGGTCAGCGTCGCCAGGAAGGCGATGATGATGCAGGGGATCAGCCAGACCACGATTTCGATCTTGGTCGAGTGCGACCATTTCGGTTCGTAGGCGGCGTCCTTGTTGCTGGCGCGGTACTTCCAGGCGAAAACCAAGGTCATCACGATCACCGGGATGACCACCAGCAGCATCAGCGCAGTTGCCGTCAGGATCAGGGACTTCTGCTCAGCGGCGATCTGGCCCTTGGGATCGAGAATGCCGCCTTGGCATCCCGACAGCAGGGCGATCACCACAGGCGCCAGCCCCCGCATCAGGCGGGAGGGTCTATGGTTTCTCATCATACGACTTTTCGGGTTAAAAATCCTTTGGCGCGCAGATGCGCAACAGGCGTTGCGAGCTGCGCTCCAACGCCAAGAAAACAGTTCCTTGCCAGACCAAGAAGCGACAGCGCCGGGCGCGGTCCCATCCGTCCAGATCAAACCAAAAGTTTAGGGATCGCGGATATTCCGCGACCGGCCCCACCGGCGGCCTGCGCCGGATACGGCGGGAAGCGACTCCACAATCGCTTCCGGACGATGGCGTGACAGCTGAAGATCACTGCCCGAGTGAAACGCCGCATGCGGCGCGGGAAGACAGGAATTCGGCAAGCACAAACATCAATGCCCGACACCGTCGCGCTGCGACAAATCGTCGCGGCCCTCAAGGGCGGGCGGGCGTATTAGAAACAGTTCCAGCCAATATTTCAAGAGTCTTGACTATGATCAACACCGCGCTGCCAGCAAATATGCCATTCGATTGACAAAAATCAAGGACGCCCCTCGCCGCATTCTGCCGGAGCAACAACCACTTAGGACAAAGTCATCAACATGACCAAGACATGTCGGCGGTTGCAAATCGTTACAAAAAATATTTCTTTCGGCACAGCGCCGAACCGGAGAAAGTTTGGACAAGAAGCAAAAATGGCGATCCCCATCGCCCCATGACGGGTGCGGGCAACTTTGCTTGGCAAACGCGCGCGAGGCGAAAAGATCGACAGAAACGCAAAAAGCCGAATCAAAACATCGATTCGGCTTTTCTGGTATTTGGTTGCGGGGGCAGGATTCGAACCTACGACCTTCGGGTTATGAGCCCGACGAGCTACCAGACTGCTCCACCCCGCGTCAGAGAGATTGCATATTAAGGCAAAGCTAAAAGCGCGTCAAGAACTTTTTACATAAAAGCACCTGTCACCCGCTTTCTTCCCGATCTGAGAGACGCCGCGGCAACAAAAAAGCGGCCCAAGGGCCGCCTTCTCGCATCAAGCCAAATCCAATTACTTCTTCTCGGCGCGGGCCTTGGCCACCAGCTCGTTCATCACCTGGATCATGCGTTCCGGCGTGCTGGTCACCACCACGTACTTGCCGTTGACGATCACGGTCGGCGTGCCCTGGATCTGGTAGTCGCGGGTGATCTTGCTCGCGCGCGCCACCTGGGCGTTGATGCCGAAAGAGTTGTAGGTCTGCAGCAGCTTGGCGCTATCGACGCCCTTCTGCTGCTTGATCCAGCCGGTGAACTGCTCAGGCTTGGACAAATCCACGCGCTGCTTGATCTGCGCCTCGAAAGCCGGACGATGCAGCTTGTCGAAGGTGCCGGTGGCGTTGAAGGTGGCGAACATGCGGGCGAAACCTTCCATCGACTTCTGCCAAACGATCTGCTCCTTGCGGAAGCTCACGTCGGCCGGCAGGGTCTTGGCCCAGGCGTTGAGGGCCGGATCGTCGTCATAGCAATGGATGCAGTGGTAGGAGAAGAATTCGATCACTTCCACCTTCTTGGGATCGGCCACCGGCTGGGGCGTGCTCAGCATCGTGTAGTCCTTGCCCAGCTGGATCGCGGCATTCGCCATGCCGCTGACCGCCAGCATTGCCAACAACAACCATTTCTTCATGTTCTTTTCCCGTTACTTGGAGAGATGAGACTTACTCGGCCTTCACCACATTGGCGCTGATGCCGTCCTGTTTCAACTGCGCGCGGATGCGCTCCACGTCGTCCTGCCGGCTCAACGGGCCGACGCGGACCCGGTGGACCATCCCCTTGTCAGGCACGTTGACCGACTGGATCTTGGCCTCCACCCCCAGCAAAGCCAGCTTGGCCTTCAGGTTGTCGGCCTCGTCCTGGTTCTGGAACGCGCCCAGCTGCAAATAAACTTTTTTGGCAGGCGCCGATGCCGAAGGTTCCCCCGAACGCGAGGACTTGGCGTCGGAGGTGACC
This sequence comes from Chromobacterium sp. Ag138, assembly GCF_055181315.1. NCBI lineage: Bacteria > Pseudomonadati > Pseudomonadota > Betaproteobacteria > Neisseriales > Chromobacteriaceae > Chromobacterium > Chromobacterium sp. Ag138. The sequence goes on along the minus strand of NZ_JBUPWA010000001.1, from coordinate 3,747,713 downwards.
GCGTCCACCTGGCCCGGCAGAATCTTGTAAAAATCGAAGCGCTGCTCATCCTTACCGGTCTTTGCCGGCGCTTGCTGCGCCGGTTTGGGCTTGGCTTCGTGCGGCGTCGCCGGCGGAGGCAGCGGCACCGTCTCGGTGGAATCCAGCGTGGCTTGTTGCGGCGCTTGAGCCGGAGGCGGCGCGGCCGGCGTCGTGGCCGAAGCGGCCTCGGAAATGCGGGTGCCCGGCGCCAGCAGCTCGGTCGGCGGCTGCGGCGCTTCCGCCTTGCGCTCGTTCTTGGGCTGGAAGGCGGCCGGCGAGCGGTTCAGATACATCGCCAACCCCACCGCCACCGCCACGCCGACGATCAGGCCGATGATGATGCCCGCCATCATGCCGCCTCCGCCGCTGCGCGACGAGGAGGAGTTGCCGCGCCCGCGCGACGGTCTGGGGGAGTTTTTCAGGTCTCGATTAGCCATTCACCACTACCGCTATGTCTGTTGGACAGCCATCATGCCATCCGGATTTAATTGATCAATTTTATCAAGCGCCGCCTTGCATGACGCGCCTGAGCTGGATCGCCTGCAATACATGGTTGCGGCTTATCGTTTCGACGCCCTGCAAATCGGCGATGGTGCGCGAAACCCGCAGTATCCGATGATACGCGCGCGCCGACAAGCCAAGTTGTTGCAAAGCCTTGGCCAGCACGGCCAGCGCGCCCTCGTCGCCGCGGCAATGCGTCTCCAGCGCCTCGCCCTGCAGCGTCGCGTTCAAGCCGCCCTGCCGCGCCAACTGGCGCTCCCTGGCCTCGAACACCCGCCGGCGCACCGGCTCGCTGCCCTCTCCCGGCCTGGAATGCTGCAACTCCTCCGCCGTCAAGGCCGGCACCTCCACCTGCAAGTCGATCCGGTCCAGCAAGGGGCCCGAGATTTTACCCCGATACTTCGCCACTTGCTCGGGCGAGCACTGGCAGCGCCCGGAAGGGTGGCCATGATAGCCGCAAGGGCAGGGATTCATCGCCGCCACCAGCTGGAAGCGCGCCGGGAAACTGGCCTGGCGCGCCGCGCGCGAGATATGGATCACCCCGCTCTCCAACGGCTCCCGCAACACTTCCAATACCTTGCGATCGAACTCCGGCAACTCGTCCAGGAACAGCACGCCATGATGCGCCAGGCTGATCTCGCCCGGCCGGGGCTCGCTGCCGCCGCCGACCAAGGCCACCGCCGAGGCGGTGTGATGGGGAGAGCGATACGGCCGCACCCGCCAGCGCCCCGGCTGGAAACCCTGCGACCCCAGCGACTGCACCGCCGCGCTTTCCAGCGCCTCCCGCTCGGACAAGGGCGGCAGCAAACCCGGCAGCCTGGCCGCCAGCATGGACTTGCCGGTGCCGGGCGGCCCCATCAACAGCAGGCTGTGCCCGCCGGCCGCGGCGATCTCCAGCGCGCCGCGCGCGATGGACTGGCCTTTGACATCGCCGAGATCGGGATAGTTCGGCCACTCTCCGCCCAGCGCGCCGGCGAACGGCTCCAACGGCTGCAGGCCGTTCAGGAAGGCGCAGGCCTGCGGCAAGGACCCCACCGCGTAAATGGCCGCGCCTCCGACCACCGCGGCTTCCGCCGCGCTGTCGGCAGGCAACACGAACGCCCGGCCCGCGGCATGGCACTGGCAGGCCATCGCCAGCGCGCCGCGCACCGGACGCACCGCGCCGCTTAGCGCCAGCTCGCCGGCGAATTCGTAACGGGCGATATCGTCGTTCTTCACCTGGCCGGAGGCCAGCAGGATGCCGATGGCGATGGGCAGATCGAAACGGCCGGAGTCCTTGGGCAGGTCGGCCGGCGCCAGATTGACGGTGATCTTGCGGGCGGGAAATTCGAATCCCGAGGTGAGGATGGCGGCGCGGACGCGGTCCCGGCTTTCCTTCACCTCGGTGTCGGGCAGGCCGACGATGTTGAACGCAGGCAGGCCGTTGGCGAGGTGGACCTCGACGGCAACCTCCGGCGCGTCAAGCCCGGACAGCGCCCTGCTCGCCACCACCGCCAGCGTCATGGCGCTCAGGAGTGGCCGAGTTCGGACTGTTCTTCCGCTTTAGCCGCGGCCTCGTCCGGAAACACTTGGTTCTCCAGCCTGGCCAGGCGCGACTCCAACGCGGCCAGCTTTTCCCGCGTGCGCGCCAGCACCGCCTGCTGCACGTCGAATTCCTCGCGGGTGACCAGATCCATCTTGGAAAACGTGGAAGCCATCATCGCGCGGACATTCTTCTCGATATCCTTGGCCGGGCTGGCGGCGATGGTCTCGCTGATCTTGGCGCTGATTTCTTCAAACAGTTTCTGGCTCAACATGGTGGCGGCTCCCGCAGTGTCTTGATCTTCAGCCGAGTGTAGCAAAAAGCGCCCTCGCGCTCCCGCATTTCCTGCCCGCAAGGACATGTCAGCCCGTCTCCAGATTTCATCTAGGCCATGTTGCGACGCAGCGATGCACCAAAACTGTGCAGCATAAGCAGCCCCGGCGCACAAGGAAAGTGCCAAAACGGCCAGCGCGGCCTTTTTTGCAGTGCATCACAATTCAGAGAACGCCCATCGCGGGCTGGCACGATTCCTGCATAACCATCCGCAGCAGAACCATCTGTCAATCGTCCGAGAAGGAGCCGCCATGAAACTCGTTACCGCAGTGATCAAGCCGTTCAAGCTTGACGAAGTCCGCGAAGCGCTGTCCGCCATCGGCGTACAAGGCGTCACCGTTTCCGAGGTCAAGGGATTCGGCCGCCAGAAAGGCCATACCGAGCTGTATCGCGGCGCAGAATACGTCGTCGACTTCCTGCCCAAGGTGAAGCTGGAAATCGCCATCGACGACGCGCTGCTGGACCAGGTGGTGGAAGCCATCGAGAAGTCCGCCCGCACCGGCAAGATCGGCGACGGCAAGATCTTCGTCTACGACCTGGAGCAGGTGATCCGCATCCGCACCGGCGAAACCGGCGCCGACGCGGTCTGACCGCTTTGTGAAACTGGGGAAACCATAATGAAAAAGATACTCGCTGCAATGGCTTCCGGGCTCGCCGCCCTCTCGCTGCCCGCCCTGGCCGACGCGCCGGCCGGTCCCGCGGTGGTCGCCGCCAAGGTGATCAACTCCGGCGACACCGCCTGGATGCTGACCTCCACCGCCCTGGTGCTGTTCATGACCATTCCCGGCCTGGCGCTGTTCTACGGCGGCATGGTCCGCAAAAAGAACGTGCTGGCCACGCTGATGCAAAGCTTCGCCATCACCGCGCTGGTGACTGTGCTGTGGGCCGTGGTTGGCTACAGCCTGGCCTTCACCGTGGGGACGCCGTACATCGGCGATCTGTCGCGCTTCATGCTGGACGGCATGGTGTACATGAAGGACGCCGGCAAGCTGGCCGTGCATCCTCTGGCCGGCACCATTCCGGAATCGGTGTTCATGACCTTCCAGATGACCTTCGCCATCATCACCCCGGCTTTGATCACCGGCGCCTTCGCCGAGCGGATGAAGTTCTCGGCGATGCTGGTATTCATGGCGCTGTGGTCATTGCTGGTCTACGTGCCGGTGGCGCACTGGGTGTGGGCGCCGGGCGGCTGGATGGGCGACAAGGGCGTGCTGGACTTCGCCGGCGGCACCGTGGTGCACATCAACGCCGGCGTGGCCGGCCTGGTGACCGCGCTGGTGCTGGGCAAGCGCGTCGGTTTCGGCAAGGAGGCCATGCCGCCGCATAACCTGGTGCTGACCCTGATGGGCGCGTCGATGTTGTGGGTGGGCTGGTTCGGCTTCAACGCCGGCTCGGCAGGCGCCGCCGACGGCCGCGCCGGCATGGCGATGGTCACTACCCAGGTCGCCACCGCGATGGCCGCGCTGGCCTGGATGTTCGCCGAATGGGCCACCAAGAAGAAACCGTCAGTGCTGGGCATCGCCTCCGGCGCGGTCGCCGGCCTGGTGGCCATCACTCCGGCCGCCGGCTTCGTCGACGTCAAGGGCGCGCTGATCATCGGCCTCGCCGCCGGCGCGGTCTGCTTCTGGGGCGCCACCGGGCTCAAGCACATGCTGGGCTATGACGACTCGCTGGACGCTTTCGGCGTGCACGGCGTGGGCGGCATCCTGGGCGCGCTGCTCACCGGCGTGTTCGCGGTCAAGGACATCGGCGGCGCCGACGGCAGCCTGGCCATCCAGGCGCTGGGCGTCGGCGTGACCATCGCCTACTGCGGCATCGTCACCTTCATCCTGCTCAAGCTGGTGGACATCGTGCTGGGACTGCGCGTCGCCGAGGACGAAGAGCGCGAAGGCCTGGACCTGGTGCTGCACGGCGAACGCGTGGAATAAGCCGCCAGATCGAAGATTGTTGTGTAAGGGACTTGGCGGGGCTTCGGCCCCGTTTTTTTTTCGCCGGCACAAAGTGAAAAAACCGGCCAAAGGCCGGTTTCGCTCGATGCGACAAGCTTACTTGACGATGCGCAGGCTGGGACGCCCGCTGGGACGGTTCGGCGACGGATCGTCGCCGCCGGAGTCCGGCGCGTCTTCTTCGGCGCCGACCGGCTTCAGGCTGGCCGCCTCCTCGCTCATCGGCTCCACCTCGAAGCCCATGCCTTCGCCGGTCTCCCGGGCGAAGATGGACATCACGTTGCCGATGGGCACCCAGATGTCGCGCGATACGCCGCCGAAGCGGGCGGAAAACGAGATCCACTCATTGTCGATGCGCAGGTTCTTGGTTGCGGTCTCGGCGATGTTCAGCACGATCTCGTTGTTCTTCACGTATTCGAGCGGCACGTCGGCGCGGCTGTTCACCCACACCACGATGTACGGGGTGTAGCCATTGTCGCCGCACCACTGGTGCAGCGCGCGCAACATGTACGGCTTGGTGCTGGAGCTCATCGCGTCTCCTTTACTTGCGCATCGCCTTTTCGGACGGGGTCAGCGAATCGATGAAGGACTGGCGCTGGAAGATGCGCTCGGCGTACTTGAGGATGGGCGCGGAGCTCTTGCCCAGGTCGATATTGTAATGCTCCAGGCGCCACATCAGCGGCGCGATGGCCACGTCGATCATCGAGAAATCGTCGCCCAGCATGAATTTCTGCTTGGAGAAGATCGGCGCGATGGTGGTCAGGCCGTCGCGGATCGCTTCGCGCGCCTTGGTCGCTTCCTTGCCGGTGGCGCCGGCTTCCAGCGTCTTCACGTGGATGAACAGCTCGTTTTCGAAACGATGCAGGAACAGGCGGGCGCGGGCGCGCATCACCGGATCGGCCGGCATCAGCTGCGGATGCGGGAAACGCTCGTCGATGTATTCATTGATGATGTTGGACTCGTGCAGGATCAGGTCGCGCTCCACCAGAACCGGCACTTCGTTGTACGGGTTCATCACAGCCAGGTCTTCCGGCTTGTTATGGATATCCACATCGATGATTTCGAAATCCATCCCTTTTTCGAAGAGCACGATACGACAGCGCTGACTGAACGGGCAGGTGATTCCGGAGTAGAGGGTCATCATGGCGGAGAAAATCCTTGACTAACTTAAAAAATGAGTGCAGCGCGCATTCTAGCACTATCCAGCGGCCACATTCCAGTCTTTCAACACAACATCATGATTTAAAAAAGAAAAAAGGCGGAATCGCTTCCGCCTTTTTTCAACTTGCCCGACGGCTTCAGTGCACGTCGCGCCAGTATTCCTTCTTCAACAGATACACCAGCGGGAACAGCAGCAAGCCCAGGAACATCACCACCACGTAGCCTATCTGCTGGCGCTTCACCGCGGCCGGCTCGCCCATATAGACCAGGAAGTTGGTCAGGTCGCGCATGCGGCGGTCGAACTCGGCGGTGTTGGCCTTGCCGTTCTCCAGCTTGGTCAGCGTGCCGGCCTTGACCAGTTCAAGCTTGTGCTCCTCCTGGCCCTCGGCGTTCTTCACCGTCTTCAGCTCTTGGTCGCCTTGCCATTCCCAGAAGATGTGCGGCATGCCCACCTTGTCGAACACCAGGTTGTTCCAGCCGGTCGGACGGGATGGATCGCGATAGAAGCCGCGCAGATAGCTGTACAGGTAATCGGCGCCGCGGGAACGGGCGATCAGCGACAGGTCCGGCGGCGTCGCGCCGAACCAGGCCTTGGCGTCCTGCTTGTTCATCGCGATGTTCATCTGATCGCCGATCTTGGCGCCCTCCGGCATCAGGTCGGCCTTGATTTGCTCCTCGGTCAGGCCGATGTCCTCCAGCCGGTTGTAGCGCATCATGCTGGCCGAGTGGCAGGACAGGCAGTAGTTGGCGAAGATCTGCGCGCCGCGCTGCAGGCTCTCGGTATCCTGGATGTCGATGTTCGCCTTGTCGAGCTTGGGCCCGCCCTCGTTGGCGAAGGCCGGCATCGCGACAGGCAGCGCCAGCGCCGCGGCGGCGATCAGGTGACGGATCTTGTTTTTCATTTTCCTTATCCCCTTGCTTACACGTTCATGGCGAACAGCGCGGCCAGGAACACGGTCAGCGCCACCAGGGCCACGAACTGGATCTGGCGCTTGGCGTTGGTATCGGTCACGCGCTCCGGCACCGGGACGCTGCCCACGTCGTTCTTGGTGTAGAACGGCATGCCCAGGAAGAAGGCGAAGTAGATCGCCGAGAAGATCTGCGAGATCAGCGTGCGCACTTCGGTCGGCGGCATCGCGCCCAGGATGCCCAGGCCGATGAACGCGGCGATGAACAACACCAGCGCGATCTTGAACTTGGGCCCGCGGTAGCGGATGGACTTGATCGGCGAGCGGTCCAGCCACGGCAGGAAGGCGATCAGCACCACAGCCGCGCCCATCGCCAGCACGCCCCACACCTGAGTGCCGGCGAACGACGGAATGGCGCGCAGAATCGCGTAGAACGGCGTGAAATACCATACCGGCGCGATGTGCGGCGGGGTCTTCAACGGATCGGCCTGATCGAAGTTCGGGTGCTCGAGGAAGTAGCCGCCCATTTCAGGCAGGAAGAACACGATCACCGAGAACACCACCATGAACACCACCACGCCGAGGATGTCCTTGATCGTGTAGTAGGGGTGGGAGTAGATGCCGTCCAGATACAGGCCGGTATTCGGATCCTTGGGCTGCTTCTTGATCTCCACGCCGTCCGGATTGTTGGAGCCCACTTCGTGCAGCGCCATCAGGTGGGCCGCCACCAGCGCCAGCAGCACCAGCGGCACCGCGATCACGTGCAGCGCGAAGAAGCGGTTCAGCGTGGCGTCGGACACCACGAAATCGCCGCGTATCCACAGCGACAAGTCGGGGCCGATCACCGGGATGGAGCCGAACAGGTTGACGATCACCTGGGCGCCCCAGAACGACATCTGGCCCCAGGGCAGCAGGTAGCCCATGAAAGCTTCGGCCATCAGGCACAGGAAGATCAGCGTGCCGAACACCCACACCAGCTCCCGCGGCTGCTTGTACGAGCCGTAGATCAGGCCGCGGAACATGTGCAGGTAAACCACGACGAAGAACATCGAGGCGCCGGTGGAGTGCATGTAGCGGATGATCCAGCCGCCGGCCACGTCGCGCATGATGTACTCGACCGAAGCGAAGGCGACCGGAATGCCGGCGGCGTTGAGCGTGCCGTCCGGCTTGTAGTTCATGGTCAGGAAGATGCCGGTGACGATCTGCAGCACCAGCACCAGCATGGCCAGCGAACCGAAGAAATACCAGAAGTTGAAGTTCTTGGGCGCGACGTACTTGCCCCATTGACTTTCCCACAGGGCGGTCAGCGGGAAACGCTCGTCCACCCAGTTAAGCAATTTTTGCGCTTTGCTCATTTTTCGCCCTCAGCTTATTTGTCGTCGCCAATCAGCAGGCGGCTATCGGACAGATACTTGTGCGGGGGGATTTCCAGGTTCTTCGGCGCCGGCACCCCTTTGAACACGCGGGCGGCCAGATCGAACTTGGAACCATGGCAGGGGCAATAGAAGCCTCCCAGCCACTCCGGCCCCAGGTCGGCGGGCGCCAGGTCAGGCCGGAAGGTCGGCGAACAGCCCAGGTGGGTGCAGATGCCGACCGCCACCAGGAATTGCGGCTTGATCGAACGGTTCTCGTTCTGGCAGTACTTGGGCTGTTGATCGACTTCGGATTTCGGATCCGCCAGCTTGGGATCGTTCTTGGGCAGGTTCTTGATCTGCTCGGGCGTGCGGCTGAGCACCCATACCGGCTTGCCGCGCCATTCGACGTTGATCTTCTGGCCGGCCTCGATCTTGCCGATGTCGACCTCGACCGGCGCGCCGGCTGCCTTGGCCCTCTCGGACGGGAAAAAGCTCATGAAAAACGGCGTGGCCGCTCCGACTACCGCAACCCCCCCAACAGCGCTGGAAGCGATCGTCAGAAAACGACGGCGCCCCGTATCGACTTGCTGTTCACTCATTACAGTCATCCTCAATCGTGGAAATCGAGCCCTAAACCGCTGGATTTTACCCGATTACTAGTAGGGACTTGAAGCTTCTATGCAAATAAATTGATCGAGACGCCAGCAACTTGCTTAAACAGGGTTATAAACGTCAATAAATTCGACATTTATGCCGGATACTTGCGCCAAATGCTCGCCTAGTGCCTTGATGCCAAAGCGTTCCGTGGCATGATGTCCCGCGGCGATGAATGCCACATCGCTTTCCATCGCCATGTGGTAATTCTGTTCCGATGCCTCGCCGGTGATGAAAGCGTCAACCCCAAGCGCGATCGCGTCGGCGAAAAAACCCTGCGCCCCGCCGGTGCACCAGGCCACCCGCCGCACCGGCTTGCCGGGCCGTCCCAACAGCTGCGCCTGCCGTCCCAGGGCCGCCGTCACGTGCCCGGCGAACGCCGCGGCGTCTCCGCCCGCAGTCCAGCCGCCATGCCACAGCAGGCCCTGCTCGCCGGCTTGCCCCGCGGGTTCCAGGCCCAGCACGTTGCCAAGTTGCGCGTTGTTGCCCAATTCCAGGTTCCCGTCCAGCGGCAGGTGATAAGCCAGCAAGCTGATGTCGTGCCGCAGCAAGGCGCGAATGCGTTGCTTCTTCATGCCGCAGATTCGCGCGTCCTCGCCTTTCCAGAAATAGCCATGGTGGACCAGGATGGCATCGGCGCCTCGAGCCACCGCCGCGTCGATCAAGGCCTGCGACGCCGTCACCCCCGTCACCACCTTGTTGATCTCCGCCCTTCCCTCAACCTGCAGGCCGTTGGGCGCATAATCCTTGTAGCGCCACGGCTCAAGACAGGCATCCAAAATGTTTTGCACGTCATGAATCTGCATGGTCTTCATTTCCTCAATATTGATTACTGACGAAGCTTTGTCATTATTCGCGACCAGTCTGTCGAATTGCGCACGAAATTTCCGCCGCTTTGCCGGATGTTTTCAAAGTGGATAAAATCAACGTAATTGCCCGCCCCGCACAACTGTCCCCAGTCATGGGGCATCCGGCTTCGCCCGCAATGCCATGCAGCGATATGCGCTATTCTCGACATCAGCGGATGGCATTCGGCGCCAACGCCATCACTTTCACCTGCGAGCCGTTTGCTGCGCTCCCCTGCCCGACAACGCCGGCACGCAGAGATCGACACAAGCGCATGCGGCGGGAAACTCGATCATACAGGAAGCTTCAATGACCATTCTCGTTACCGGCGGCGCCGGCTTCATTGGCGGCAACTTCGTTCTCGACTGGCTGGCCGGCCGCGAGGAAGCCGTTGTCAATCTGGATGCCCTGACTTACGCCGGCAATCTGGAAACCCTGCACACGGTCAGCGCCAAGCCCAATCATGTTTTCGTGCATGGCGACATCGGCGACCGGGAACTGGTCGCCAAGCTGTTGCGCAGCCATCGTCCGCGCGCCATCGTCAATTTCGCCGCGGAAAGCCATGTCGACCGCTCGATACACGGCCCGGGCGATTTCATTCAGACCAATATCGTCGGCACCTTTAATCTTCTGGAATGCGCGCGCGAATACTGGAGCGGGCTGGAAACCGGCGCGCGCGAAGCCTTCCGCTTCCTGCACGTGTCCACCGACGAGGTATACGGCACGCTGCAAGCGGAAGATCCGCCGTTCGCCGAAACCAAGCGCTACGAGCCGAACAGCCCCTACTCCGCCTCCAAAGCGGCATCCGACCACCTGGCGCGGGCCTGGCATCACACCTACGGCCTGCCGGTGCTGACCACCAATTGCAGCAACAACTACGGTCCTTATCACTTTCCGGAAAAGCTGATCCCGCTGGTCATCCTGAACGCGCTGGCCGGCAAGCCGCTGCCCATTTACGGCGACGGACGGCAAGTCCGCGACTGGCTGTACGTCAAAGACCACTGCAGCGCGATCCGCCGCGTGCTGGAGGCCGGCCAGCCAGGCGAGACCTACAATGTCGGCGGCTGGAACGAAAAAACCAATCTCGAAGTAGTGAGCGCGATCTGCGGCATCCTGGATCAACTGAAGCCCCGCGCCGACGGCCAAGCCTATCGCGAGCAGATCCAGTTCGTCGCCGACCGGCCCGGCCACGATCGCCGCTACGCCATCGACGCGCGCAAGCTGGAGCGGGAGTTGGGCTGGAAGCCGGCCGAGACCTTCGACAGCGGCATCCGCAAAACCGTCGAATGGTATTTGAACAATCCGGCCTGGATCGAGCATGTCAGCAACGGCAGCTACCGCGACTGGCTCGACAAGCACTACGGATGAGCGCCATGCCCCGCATACTGATCACCGGTAAAAATGGCCAGGTCGGCCATGAATTGCAACGCTCGCTGGCGCCGCTGGGCGAACTGATCGCCACTGACAGGCAGGAGCTGGACCTGGCCCAGAGCGGAGAACGCATCGAACAGGCTCTGGATCGCCTCCAGCCGGACATCATCGCCAATCCGGCCGCCTATACCGCGGTCGACAAAGCCGAAAGCGACGAAGCGACGGCGAAGGCCGTCAACGCCGACGCCGTCGGCGCCATCGCGCGCTGGGCCGCCCGCCGTGGCGCGCTGCTGGTGCACTACTCCACCGACTACGTCTTCAACGGCGACGGCGAACGCCCCTGGCGCGAAAACGACGCCACCGGCCCGCAATCGGCGTATGGCCGCAGCAAGCTCGCGGGCGAAGAAGCGATCCGGCATACCGCGCCTCGCCACCTGATACTGCGCACCAGCTGGGTGTTTGGCGCGCATGGCGCCAATTTCCTGAAAACCATGCTGAAGCTGGGGCAGGAGCGGGAGACGCTCAAGGTTGTCAACGACCAGATCGGCGCGCCGGCATCCGCCGCCCTGATCGCCGACGTCACCGCCGAACTGATCCGCCGCTATCTGTCCGGATCGGATGGATTCGCATTCGGCACCTACCATCTGGCGCCCCTTGGCGAAACCAGTTGGCATGGCTATGCGGCCTACCTGCTCCAGCGCGCCGCCGCATCCGGCCTGGCGCTGACAGTCGATCCCGCAAACATCCAGGGCATTCCCAGCGCCGAGTACCCGTTGCCGGCCAAACGCCCAGCCAACTCCCGCCTCTGTTGCGACAAACTGAGAGACACCTTCGGCATCGCGCTGCCCGAATGGCAGGACGGCGTGGACCAGGTACTCGCGCAACTGCTGCAGGCCACTGGCGGCGACAAGGCCCGCCAGGAACAACAGGAGAGCAAGCCATGAAACGCAAAGGCATCATCCTCGCCGGCGGCTCCGGCACCCGGCTGTATCCGGCCACGATCGCCGTCAGCAAGCAACTGCTGCCGATCTACGACAAGCCGATGATCTATTACCCGCTGACCACGCTGATGCTGTCGGGCATCCAGGATATTCTGATCATCTCCACGCCACAGGATACGCCCCGTTTCCAGCAATTGCTCGGCGACGGCAGCCAATGGGGCGTCAACCTGCAATACGCGGTCCAGCCCAGCCCGGACGGCCTGGCTCAAGCCTTCCTGATCGGCGAGCCATTCATCAATGGCAATCCGTCTGCGCTGGTGCTCGGCGACAACATCTTCTACGGCCACGAGTTTTCCAATCTGCTGCAGGCCGCCAACACCCAGAACGATGGCGCGACCGTCTTCGCCTACCGGGTCAGCGACCCCGAGCGTTACGGCGTGGTGGAATTCGACCAACATGGCCACGCCCTATCGATCGAGGAAAAACCCGCCAGGCCCAAATCGCGCTATGCGGTGACCGGCTTGTATTTCTACGACCGACAGGTCGTCGACATCGCGAAGAGCATCAAGCCCTCGCCGCGCGGTGAACTGGAAATCACCGACATCAACAACATCTATCTGCAGCAGCAACAGCTGAACGTGCAGACCATGGGGCGCGGCTACGCCTGGCTGGATACCGGCACTCACGAATCGCTGCTGGAGGCGGGCCAGTTCATCGCCACCATCGAGAACCGCCAGGGCCTAAAAGTGGCCTGCCCGGAAGAAATCGCCTTCCGCAACGGATGGATCGATGAAGCGCAGGTCCTGCGGCTGGCTCAGCCGCTGCAGAAAACCGGTTACGGCCGTTATCTGCTGGCGATGATTGCGAACTAAACCAAGCGAAACAGAGCACGCACCATGATCGTCATCGACACCGACATCCCTGAAGTCAAGATCATCGAACCCAAAGTATTCGGCGATGAGCGCGGCTTTTTCTTCGAAAGCTTCAACCACCAACGCTTTGAGCAAGCCATCGGCCATGCCGTGACTTTCGTGCAGGACAATCACAGCCGCTCCGGCAACAACGTCCTGCGCGGCCTGCATTACCAACTGGATCCGCATCCGCAAGGCAAATTGGTACGCGTGGTCGCCGGTGCTGTATACGATGTCGCCGTCGACATCCGTTCAGGCTCTCCGACCTACGGCAAATGGGTAGGCGTGGAGCTGAGCGCCGCCAACAAGCGCCAGTTGTGGATCCCCTCCGGCTTCGCCCATGGCTTCCTCACGCTGAGCGACGATGTGGAGTTTCTATACAAGACCACCGACTACTGGCATCCGGAACTGGAGCGCAGCATAGCCTGGGATGATCCGGACTTGGCTATCGCCTGGCCGCTGACCGTCGCGCCCACGCTGTCAGCCAAGGACCAGGCCGGCGCGCCGTTCGCCTCGCTGAAACGCTGAGCCCCCGGCCCATAAGCAAACAGCCCCGCAGGCTTGCGCCGCGGGGCTGTTCCGTTTCGGCGGGCGTGAAACCGATGCCCGCCTGACCGGCTCGATTTACATCATGCCGCCCATGCCGCCCATGCCGCCCATATCAGGCATGCCTGCGGCCGGCTTGTCTTCCGGCAGCTCGGCGATCATGCAGTCGGTGGTCAGCATCAGGCCGGCTACGGAAGCAGCGTGCTGCAGAGCGGAGCGGGTCACCTTGGCCGGGTCCAGCACGCCCATTTCCAGCATGTCGCCGTACTCGCCGCTGGCGGCGTTGTAGCCGAAGTTGCCCTTGCCTTCCAGCACCTTGTTCACCACGACCGACGGCTCGTCGCCGGCGTTCTTGACGATCTGGCGCAGCGGAGCTTCGATCGCGCGCAGCACGATCTTCACGCCGGCTTCCTGATCGACGTTGTCGGTCTTCAGGCTTTCCAGGGTAGCGCGGGCGCGCAGCAGAGCGACGCCGCCGCCAGGAACCACGCCTTCTTCAACCGCGGCGCGGGTGGCGTGCAGCGCGTCTTCGACGCGGGCCTTCTTCTCTTTCATTTCCACTTCGGTGGCGGCGCCGACCTTGATCACGGCAACGCCGCCGGCCAGCTTGGCCACGCGCTCTTGCAGCTTCTCGCGGTCGTAGTCGGAAGTGGCTTCTTCGATCTGCTTGCGGATCTCGCCCACGCGCGCCTGGATGGTGGCGGCTTCGCCGGCGCCGTCGATGATGGTGGTGTTTTCCTTGCCCACTTCAACGCGCTTGGCTTGGCCCAGCTGGTCCAGGGTTGCCTTTTCCAGGGTCAGGCCGACTTCTTCGGCGATCACTTCGCCGCCGGTCAGCACGGCGATGTCGGTCAGCATGGCCTTGCGGCGATCGCCGAAGCCCGGAGCCTTGACCGCCACAACCTTCAGGATGCCGCGAATGGTGTTCACCACCAGCGTAGCCAGCGCTTCGCCTTCCACATCTTCGGCGATGATCAGCAGCGGGCGGCCGGACTTGGCCACTTGCTCCAGCACCGGCAGCAGATCGCGGATGTTGGAAATCTTCTTGTCGAACAGCAGGATGAACGGATTGTCCAGCGCAGCGATCTGCTTGTCCTGGTTGTTGATGAAGTACGGGGACAGATAGCCGCGATCGAACTGCATGCCCTCCACCACGTCCAGCTCGTTGTTCAGGCTCTTGCCGTCCTCAACAGTGATCACGCCTTCCTTGCCCACTTTTTCCATCGCGTTGGCGATGATCTCGCCGATGTCGGAATCGGAGTTGGCGGAGATGGAGCCTACCTGGGCGATTTCCTTGGAGGTCGCGCACGGCTTGGCGATCTTGGCGATCTCGCCCACCAGGGACACCACGGCCTTGTCGATGCCGCGCTTCAGATCCATCGGGTTCATGCCGGCGGCGACGTACTTCATGCCTTCCTGCACGATGGCCTGGGCCAGAACGGTGGCGGTGGTGGTGCCGTCGCCGGCCACGTCGGAAGTCTTGGAAGCCACTTCCTTCACCATCTGCGCGCCCATGTTCTCGAACTTGTCCTTCAGTTCGATTTCCTTGGCGACGGACACGCCGTCCTTGGTGATGGTAGGCGCGCCGAACGAGCGATCCAGCACCACATTGCGGCCTTTCGGGCCCAGAGTCACTTTAACCGCGTCGGCCAGGATGTTGACGCCGGCCACCATCTTGGTGCGGGCGGATTCGCCGAACTTAACGTCTTTAGCTGCCATGCTCGAAATCTCCAGAATCTATTTATGAAGTTCAGGTAAGGGTCGGATTACTCGACGATGCCCATTACATCTTCCTCGCGCATCACGAGGACTTCGTTGCCATCGACCTTGACGGTCTGGCCGGAATACTTGCCGAAGATCACCTTGTCGCCAACCTTCAGCTCCAAGGAACGGCGCTCGCCGTTTTCCAGGATCTTGCCGTTGCCAACCGCCAGGACTTCGCCCATGTCCGGTTTCTCGGCTGCGGCGCCCGGCAGAACGATGCCGGAAGCAGTCTTTTCTTCAGCCTCGAGGCGCTTGATAACAACACGGTCGTGCAGAGGACGAATTGCCATTGATCTCTCCTATTACTTTGGCTGTTGAGAGTGGAACATCAGGTATGTATAGGTTGCGGCAGAGAGCTTAGCACTCAACCGTTGCGAGTGCTAATAATAGGGACGACATCCAAGTATTTCAAGAGGTAGGAATGCGAAGGGCGTCCTAGACGCCCTTCCGGGTCAGATCAGAGCCCTCGGCAGGTTCGCCGCAACACTAGCCAGCGCGGCGTCCGAAAACGAATGATCATGCGATAAAGGTAGATATACGTCATGGCAAACAAAGCGCAGAAAGTCATCAGCACCCCGGTGTTCTGCCAAAACAGCATGGCAGGCACCACGGACACGGAGGACAGCGCCCACAAATAGGGAGAGGTCAGACTATTGCGCATGGTTTTATGATCCGCATTCTTGCTTCCCACCATCCAGCGCACAAGACGCATATAAACCAGTTGATGCAGATGCAGCGCATCCGGATAGCCTACTCTCCGCCCTTGCAGGAACTTGCGGCGATAAATCGAAAACAGGGTCTCAAACACCGGATAAATCACGCACAGCATCGGAAACCAAGGCGAAACCTGAGCATGGCGCGCCACCAGCAGCACAGACACCTCCGCGATCATGAAGCCCACCAAGTAGGCGCCACCATCACCGGCAAACATCAAGCCTCGCGGAAAATTCCAAAACAAGAACCCGGCAATAGCCCCCACCATGGCAAAACAGATGCCCATCAAGGTGGTGTCCTGAACCTTGAACGCCACATACGCTATCGCCAGAAATATGAAGATGGACACCACGCCGGACAAACCATTGTAACCATCAATGATATTGACCGCATGCGCCACTCCGCCAACCGCGACGACCGTCAACAACAAAGACAAGACCCAAAACTGCGACAACAAGCCATCCAGCATAGGGATATCCAGGCGCAACAACCCTGCGCCCAATATAAAGTACCCTAAGATGGCTGCGAAAAAAGTAGCTAGCAACCGTGGCAATGGCCCCACTTTCTTCGTAACGTCCTCCAATATTCCCGCTACAAAAGCAGGCAGCGCCACCATCAACAACAACAACATCGAAGCATCCCTCAGCAGCCATGCCAACAAACTACCGCCGGCGGCCAACCCAGTCGCAATCGGGATGCCGCCGATGCGCGGTACTGGTCGGGCATGAAACTTCTGTACTCCCCTCAGATCATGGTCTGCGGAGTAACGCTCATGCAGATGTGCGAAATGAATCAAGCACATACCGACAAGCAAGGATAAAAACGTGGCCAACAATAGGATCTGCAACATTGCATGCCTTTTGTATATTTTATCGACGATATCGACGCAGACACCGCTTCCCCACGATCAAGATTGAATTTCGCATTGTAGGCGAGGAAGCACAGCATCGAGGGCAAGCAACTTTCTCCAATACTCCGCATGCACCGCCGGCCTGACTGAACTCAGCTGTTGCGGCGTCAGACGACTTTCAAACAAGGTCAGATTCAGGTGAAAAATGGTCCGCGTCGTGTTTACGACAGGGAATGCCTTATGCAGGTTATCGCCTGCATTAAAATAGAATAATCGATCCTTGGGCCCCTCTAGGCGGATGGGTTTGTTGAAACATTCGATCAAAAAGTCATTCAGCCTGAATAGACGGCCACGCCCGCGAAAGGGCCGCGGCCATAACGCATCATAGAATTTACGGCCCAACGAGTAACGAGAGTCAGGAATAAGACGCATATGCGTTTTGCCAACATTCTCCTCCAAAAGCAACATCAGGCTGACCTGACCACCTTTGCCGTAATGGCCATCGTGGTGATAATGATCCGCCGCACCATGATTCTTGCCGCTATAGGTCCATCGGATCAACGTAGGCTCCTCCCGCAGTCGATAGCCCTCCCCAGCCAACATCTGAAACACCTCGAGCTCATCAAAGATCCTCAACAGTTCGTCGGTTAGGCGCAGACACTTATAGATTTCCCAGGTTTCATTTGGGATCTCCGGGAGATGGGTCCGTTCGTTACTGTCAACCAAGCATTCGCGACAATAGTCGCCAAGTTTGGAGGCATTGTCGATATAACCGTACGATTGAAACATGTCGACTCCCCTTTCAAGCCACAGCGATCCCGCCGACCGCGCTACTTGCGCTCCGGCGCCCGTATATTCTCGTTGATAAAGATGATTCCATAGCGACACAACATATAGATAGCTGGCCATTGAGCATAGCGCCGGCTAAACGCCCAACCCTGGCGCCAGTTATAGCAGGAGTTGAACGCGGTCAGCGCCTTACGCACGCCACGCCACCCTCCCTTGCCCAGGCTAAGACTGAAGCTCGCCGTCGTTGCCTCGTTAACGTAGACGACGCTCCGGCTGTCAACCAGCACCTTGAAACCACGCAGCTTCGCTCCGTAGGAAAAATCTTCATCTGCGCAGTACTGAGGGAAAACATCCTCATCGAAACCACATCCCGCCTCGAAAGCATTCCAAGGTATCACTAGCAGCCGACCATACAGGAAGTCAGTTTCCAAAAAACGAGACGCCGGCTCATGCCATGGCGTCCCGATCCGAAGGTTGGTCTTATGACGCGCGAAACGCAAGTCATAGTGGCCTCCGCAAAAGTATACTCGCGCCTCCTCACCAGGCCGATGCAAGATGTTCACCGCTCCGATCACCGCGTCAGGCTCAATTGCCGATGCCTCAAGCAGATGAATCAGCGCTTCGGGGGCCAGATCAATGTCATCATTCATGAGCAATACGCGATCAACGGCGCGAGCGGTCTTCGCAATATACTTCAGGCCATGATTGACGGTGGCGGTCCACCACATATCAGCATCGCCGTCGACAATCTCGACAGACAGCCCTTGGGCTTGAACGGCGTCCCGCGTGCCATCGGTCGATCCTGCATCGACAACGATCAATCGCGCGGTCTCGGGCGGCAATTGCGCGCGCACGCTAGCCAGCGTGCGGCACAAAATATCGCGGCGGTTATGCGAGGGGATCAAAACGTAGATCTGTCCGGGAATCTGGGTATTCATAATACTCACCATCAATCAAAGCACCGCGCGCACCACGCGCATGATTGCCCGTTTTCGTAGCGACCGCCACCAGCAACGCGGCAAATACAGTATGCCCAACGCCAGAGCAGCCGCCATCAAGCCATGGCTCGCCTCAAGCGGGCGCAGCTGCGCTGAGCGTTTGAACTGGCCAACACTCCACAATCCGGCCAGTGCCTGCGCGCGGCGCCGGGTTAAATAGCCCGTGCCGTGGAATCTCACCAAGTCCGCAGCGTACTTCTGCAGCAGCTGGGCGTCACCGATCATGAGATTGCGCGGCGTCGCAACGCGCTCTCCAACGTGCTGGACGATAGTTGCCGCCAACACGTCATCAAAGGCGAAGCGGCAGGTACGAATCAGCTGCAGCGCCAGATCGTCGTCATGGCCCGAAGCCAGTGTTTCGTCTAGTTTGAGTCCCTCGTGCGCCGAACGCCGATACATGATCGTAATCATTGGCGCAATCTTGAAGTCCCGCAATGCCGCAACGTAATCCCCTGGACAAGCTCGGGCGGCGGTGCCGACGTTTTTCACCAAATCCCAATGGCGACCGACAAACTTTACACGGAAGCCGGAAAATAGCGCGTCAAGCGCGCCGTCTCGGCACAAGCGCACGCGCTCGGCCAGAGTGCCGGGCTCAAAATAATCGTCAGAGTCGAGAAAAGTTATGAATTCGCCGCGAGCGGCTTCCATACCGAGATTACGACTAGACTGCGGGCCGCTGCGGAGCGGCTTCACGATCACGGTCAGATCGCACTCTTTGTAGCGCTCCCGAATATAGGAAACCGTATCGTCGCTTGATCCATCATCGACAACGATACATTCGACACGCACGCCAGGCTGGTCAAACACGCTGTCCAGCGCATCGGGCAGGCTATCGCGGCGGTTAAAGGTCGGAATAATGACGCTAACATCTATCATGGCAGTCATACATGGCAGGAGTTTGTCGGGCCAGCCCGGCATATGACGCGGAGCCGGCTTTTTCTTTTGTACGTCAGCCCCAGGCGCATGCCCGCAGGAGCGAGTGCCACCAAGCAGGTCAAAACAAATCGGCGAAACAGAAATGTGAAAGGGTTATCAACCGTAAGAACCAGGCATCTGACACAAACAGCCAGCAATACCATGATATCGGATCGCTACCAGGCTACCGCCTCAGGCAGGCACCAGTTGCCATCACCACCATTCTGACAATCGCTCCATGGAATCATCAGGCTGCTCAGCACCAGCAATAAAGTCACGCCAATCGCTAGCAACCGGTGCCGAGTCAACCGATGATTCGCACAAAAATCCAGCAGCATCAAGAACAACACCAGATCACCCAGACGGCTCAGAACCGGACTCACCGCGTGGACCAGCAGCACTAGGATCGCATACGAGACCAAATAGAAGCGTTTCCCACCATTGCGATACATCAACCAGGCCACCAGAAGCTTCAGCAGCAGCGCTGGGTATATCGCCTTGCTCTCGTACTGCTGCTCCAGATAGCCCTTGTAGCCGGACAAGTCGGTAATCACCGAACCCAGCAGGTCTGACTTCAGCCAGGCCAGCGCGATGCCACACCCCACGGCGATCATCACCCCGATCGCAAGCCGTTGACGCCGACTCAGAGAAAGCCTCAACAACGCCAGAGACATCAACGATGAGTAATGAATGGCCGTCGAAGTTAGCAACGCCAAGAGGCTCGCTTTCTGTAAGCGAACATACAGGGCCGCGACGATCAGTAGCGCGAATGAATTGCGGATCGCATTGAACTGGAAGTTAAGGTAAAACGAACTCAAGTAGAAGAGCAGAAAAAATAGCGGGTCGCGCAGGCGCGTCACAACTGACATCAACAGCAGTATCTCAGCCAACGCTAACAAGCGGGTAAAGTCGGCGTAGTCAAGTCCGAGCGCCTTTGCTCCGATCATGAGGATTGAGAAGCCTGGTTCGAGCGGAAAATCCTCGGCAATGTCGAACAACTTCTGATAACTCTCGACATCAGTACCGATACGCCCTGCATATCCGATGGCGAATATAGCCAGCGGCAGCACCAATACCCAACACTCGACGCGAGTAGGCACGCGATGCTTTATGGTGGTTTCCAGCACCAAAAACGTGGTCAAGAACGCGGCGAAAACGAATAGATAGGGAATCATGATCGTTGGTACAGCGATCTCATTGTGCCCTTGACGCGATCCCAATCGAAACGCGAGAGGACATCACATTGCGCCGGATCGACACGCACGAAGCCAGGGCGAGTCAGCATATCGGCCAATACATCCCGCAGGCTGCCAACGCCACTCTTCACACTGCCGTCGAAGAAGTACACCCCCGCGCCGGAAGACGCATAATTGTACATATCAACTTGATTGAGCAGCACCGGCGTCCCTGTGGTCAAAGCCTCCAACGCAGGGTAGCTATAGCCGCTTTCCAAATGGCTGGGCACAACGTACAGACTGGCGTGCCGGTAGATAGCATAAAGATGCTCTTCAGGAATGAAGCCCAGCAAATGCACCCGACCTGCCAGCACCGGCTCGGCCTCGACCGCACCGCGGATATCAAAACCCATCGACGTGCGGTCGAAGATCGGGCCGCAGACGACAAGATCATAACCAATGGTGGGATCCGCCTTCACCGCGTCGCGATAAGCGGCCAACAGGCCATCCAGGTTCTTGCGCGGCTTGTTGAGTCCGATGTACAGGAAGTAGGGTCGCCGCAATCCATAAGCGGCCTGCAAATCCGCCTCGAGCGGTTCCATGTAGTCTCGGTAACCATGCGGACAAACGATTACCTCATGGAAGGGATGATGCTTCGCAATCTGCTGCGCGGTGTAGTCCGATTGAGCCAGGATCGTCGCGCGATGACGCCGCAAACTCCAAATATAGGCGCTGTAGGCCAAGCGATGCAGCGGCGTGCGGAACTCTCCAGTATCTGTCAGCACATCGTAGAAGTGCGTGATCAGACTTACATGCTTGGGCAGCCACAACGGGACATTGAAATTGAGCGCATGCAGGATTACGCGTCGATCGCGCAGACGCGCGAACAAACGGCGAAACTCGGTCTGCTCGCCACGTCCAAACGGCAGAGATCGAAAGCGGATCAGATTCGGCAGTTCGTTCGGGATGGCGGTGCCATCATTGACGATGTACTGAATCTCGAAATCAGACTCCAGATCACGCGCGCACTGGAAGATGCCGCGCGTGACCCGACCGATGCCAGTCCATGGCCAAGTGCGCAGATCGATGACTATAAGAGGTTTGTGAGACGTCATTCAGAGAGTCAATATGCGACGCACGGTGGCAGCGACAGTGCGAATCTGGTCCTCGGTGAGGGCCAGCCCGCTCGGAATGTAAAAGCCTCGCTCGTATAGACGCTCAGCCACCGGGCAATGGTCCAACGCAGAGATCGCACCCATTTTGTGCAGCACCGGCTGCTGATGCATCGGATAGAAAAACGGCCGGCTGCCGATACCTTCGGCGGCAAGACGCTTCATCGCATCGGCACCGGTCAGCCCTAGACGCTCGTCCAACACCAGGCCGAAGACCCAATAGATGCTGTCAGCGTAGTTAGTCGACGCCAGCGGCAGCTGCACACAATCCAAATCGCCAAGCAATTCCTGATACAACGCACCCATACGACGCTTGCGCGCGACGAACTCATCCAGGCGTTCCAGCTGCGCCAAACCAAGCGCGGCCTGCATGCTAGTCATGCGCAGGTTCCAGCCCAGCCGGTCGTGCACAAAGCGGCTCTCCGGCTTGAAACACAGGTTGCGCAGACTGCGGCAATGTTCGGCCAACTCATCACTATCCGTGACGATCATGCCGCCCTCGCCGGTAGTGATGTGCTTATTGGGATAGAAACTGAAGGTGCTGATGTCCCCGAGGCTGCCGCAAGGGCGGCCGTTATAGGTCTGGCCATGCATCTGCGCCGAGTCCTCAAGCACCTTGAGGCCATGCTTGCCAGCCAGCTCCAGCAACGGATCCATATCGACTGGCAGGCCGTAGATATGAACTGCCATGATGGCCTTGGTGCGCGGTGTGATTCGCGATTCGATGGCGCTCACATCCATATTCCAGGTACGCGGATCGGCATCAATCAGCACCGGCTTGGCGCCGTTGCGCACAATCTGCATCACACAGGAAATGATGGTGAACGAGGGCATGATAACCTCGTCCCCAGGGCCGATGCCCAGCGCCTCGATAGCCGCGTCCAAAGCCGCCGTGCCATTGCTGACCGCGATCGCGTGCTTGCGGTTGAAGCGGGCGGCGAACTTTTCCTCAAACTCCCGGATGAAGGGGCCTTCCGAGGAAATCCAACCCGATTCGATGCACTCGAGCAAATAGCGTTTCTCGTTACCGTCCAGCAACGGCTGATTCACAGGTATCATGTCGATGTTTCTCTCAGTCTGGTGCCGTTTCAATGGCCGGATAATTTGACTTGATCGGCCGACACCGGCTCAAAACGAATCTTGTCATGCTCGCCAACGTAGGGGCCCTGCTTGACCTCAACGATCTCGCTGGCCTCGAGCATTTCAAAACCGTGGCCTCCAACGATCAGCAGGATGATGTCTCCGCTCTCCAGCACGCGGCTTTCGCGGTACTGCTGATCATTGCCATAGAAATCGACGCGCACACGGCCGCTCTTGATGAAAAGCACCTCGTTAGTGTACTGAACTTCGCGGCTGACGGGATTGTGCACATGCGGCTTGATGACGTAACCCTCTGGCCGATTCATATAGCCCAACTGCTGGGAATATGAATCAGGCGTTAGGAACTTGATGCCGTCGACCTTGTAATCGCGCCGCAGGATAAGCGCCATGACGGCATCGCCGTCGCGAATCTCTTCGATCATAGGAATTTCATTCATTTCAGGCGAAGCGGCCTTGAGCCTTTAGACGTTGATAGAGTTCCATATCCCGCTGGCCAATAATACGGGCGGGGTTCCCAGCTACGACGGCGCCGGGCGGCACGTCACGCGTGACCACTGCTCCCATCGCAACCACCGCGCCTTCTCCGACAGTCACGCCGGGCACAACCGAAACGTTTGCACCGAACCAGACGAAATCCTCAATGACAACTGGACCTGGTAGATCAACATCATCATATGGAATCATCGTATCGCTACGGTAATTGTGATTGCTGGAGAAAATCGTCAACCCTCTTCCAGCGTGGAAATACCGCCCTATGCTCACACCGCCGCTGCACTCGATGAAAGTATCGGACTTGATATGGCTGGTCGGGTCGATGTGAAACCGAGACAGATCGCCGGAAATACTAAAATCATACCCGCCCTGCGGTATAAATGACAAAGGTATCCCGCTGACTCTCAGACGACGCACGCGTAGTTGCGCCAACAACATCGACCAGCGGTCTACAACCCTGTCAACGCGCATGGCGCCGAGGATAAAAAGGATGATCCTGGTCAGCATAGTCATACAGTATGGGGAGCTAGGGGACGACGCACCAAGGCCAACATCAGCCAACCCGCGAGTACAGCATAACCCAGCCCGGTGCCGAAAGCGGCGCCGAACAGGCCAAAGTGCGGGATCAGCAACAGATTATTACCCAGCGTCATGACTGCGGCAAGAACGAAACCGACCAGCTTGCTGTTGGTCATGCCGTAATAGTCTGTCACGGTTCCAATAACCGCATAGATGCTGCGCCACTGCATCATTGCCACCAGCACATAGACGATAGGGATGGCTTCCGTGTAGCGCGCCGGCAAGAGATGAGCCGCAGCAAGCGTGTACGCGGCCAAGAAAAGGGATGCGAAGGCGACTGAGAGGCCGCAGAATCTTACCGAATAGTACATCGCGATGCGCAACGGTGGCTCCTTCCCCTCCTTCAACGCAGCCATGAGCTTTGGCACCGATGTATTGAGCAAAGCCGTGATGAAGGTCAGCATAAAGCCGGCAATAGTGCAGGCCGCGCCATAGACACCTGCAGCAGCCAAATCCAGGCGTTGCGCGACCACGACCTTGTCCGCTTCATTGAGCAGATAGGCGGGAGCAACCGAGACCATCAGCGGCGCACCGAAGCGGACAATGCGCCCAAAGGCCTCACGATCAAAACGCCATGATGCAACCACGGTAGGTTTCAAACCATAGCGCACCGCCAGCAAAACCGCATCGGCCAACATCAACGCAACGATACGCGACTCCGCCTTAGACGACACCCACAACACCAACGCAACGGTCACAACCGATGCCAGCATCGAAGTCAGGAGCTGAACCAGTCCATAGGCAACGGCGCGCTGCTCCATGACATACTCAATGCTGGCCATGGAGACAAAGAACTTGAGCAATGCCATTAAAGGCACGAGCAGCACCAGTCCATCCACCAAACCCGTGAGCCAGATCGGCAGCACGATAAGCTGGCTGACTGTACACGTCATCAAGGCAAAGTGGCTATAGGAGCGGCGAAAAGACACATAGCCCTCAGCATCAAGCTTGGCCTTGTTGATTGCGACCAAATTATCCGCGCCGAATCCGATCACGGCATTGGCAACCATCAAAGCCCCAAGCGTAATGGCCAGCCTACCAAACTCGTCCGGCGTGACATGGCGAATCATGAAGAGCGTGGTCAGCAACCCGACCACGCTCGCCCCAGCCGAAAACGATAGATACACTGCCAGCACCCGAGCGCGACACGCCAAGCCGTGCACGCCCCGCAGGACCTTGCCCACCCAGGAGCGTGTAATCCACACATTCATGCGATAGCGCCTCCCCACTGCAGCACAAGCAAGGAGGCGTAAAGATCCAGCACACGGCGCGTAGCCACTATCGCCGAGAACTCGGTCTCAAAACGGCGGCGCGAGGCCGCGCCCATGCGCTCAAGTGTCTGCGGCTCGCCAAGCAGGGAAGCAATTGCCTCCGCCAATGCCCGCGCGTCGCCCACCGGCACGTTCAATCCGGTTTCGCCATGACTGTTGACCCAGGGCACACCTGAGCCGGCGATGTCCGACGCCACGATTGGCAACCCATATGCCATCGCTTCCAACAACACAACACCAAACGCTTCCGCCCTCGAAACCGACGGCAGGCAGAATAGCGTCGCTCGCCGAAACAGCGCGCGCAGCGATTCGTCATCGAGCCGTCCGACCAGTTGAACTCGGTCGCCGACACCACGCTGCGCGATGCGGGCCTCGAGCTCAACGCGGCGATCCCCACCCCCGACGATCACGACCCGACAACCGGACGGCAGGTCGCGCGCGGCATCGACAAGCACCTCGAAGCCTTTGTATGGCACTAGCCTGCCGACAGCCAACACGATCCGGTCATCATCACAAGAGACCTGAGACTGGGGCAGGGGCTGTGCCTTCCCCTCCGCCGACGTTGAGACCAGACCAAGCTCATGACCATCGTCCAGGGTATCAGGATCCTCAATGCCTATCGGCACTATATGAACTCTGTCGCGAAAACGGCGCAACAATGGCGATGCGTCTGCGTAAGCCTTCGATGTAGCGATCACGGCATCGGCGCGGCGCAGCATCAGCCACTCCAGCGGATACATCATCCGTCCCAGCCATCCCTTATTGACGACATCGCTGTGCCAATGCACCACCACCCGCCCCGGCAACCGCGCCAGGACAACAGCCAGTGCGGCAAGCATGTTGGGCACATGCACATGAACGATGTCGTATTCGCGCGCGCATCGCAAAAAGGTACGGAAGTATTGCCAGCCGATGGGCTGTGAAGTGGTCTTCTTCCAAATTGGCGCGCGCAGCACCTCGACATCGCCAATCCGCTCGCGGCGCAAGCTGGAGACATCGCCAAAGCACAGCACGGCGACCTCACAGCCGGCCTGAGCGGCTCCTTGCGCGATATCTTTGGTAACCGTCTCGATACCGCCTGCATCTGGATGAAAGTGCTTCCCCAAATGCAGAACTTTGGTCGGACGGCCTAAGGCGTTGCCATGCGTATCAATGCGTCGTTCAGCCACGTCCACACCTCACAGGCACCACGCTCGGTGGCAAGCAACATTGAGCAGCCTGCGGACCTCTCTGAGTATCGGCCAGCGCAGCAGTGTCCGGCTGGTGTGATACAGCCACCGCCATCGCATCAGCCTTGGGAAATGGGTGTTCGACGCCATGATTGCGCGCGAACCCGGCTCGGAAAGTGGCCAAGACTTGGCCACCATCACGACCGTAGCTCGCGACAGTAAGACTCATGAAACCCATCTATCGAATCACATTACTGAATTGCGTTGCCGGTACAAGCCGGGTTGCAAATGGAAGAGCCGAACGAGTCTTCTGCTGGGCGGCTGCACTACCCTTACTCGGCAGCAGAACTAGAAGGATTGAACCACGAACAATCAAGAATGCCTCCTTGGATGCATATCATCTTGCAGAGGCTCATGCGCACCTGCAACTGGGCCGGGGCTACGAGACCGATGAGGGGGAAGCGGTGTTGGGTGCGTCCGGTCTTCGTCTGCACTGGACGGCAACATCAACAGTTGCTTCAGTTCGATACTCGCGGCCGAACTCCCATTGGTGATGCCGCTATGATAACCGGCACGCACACCGCCGTCATCTGCGAAACGATAGCCCCAAATCCGCAGGATGCGGGTAGCGACAGCGAAGACAGGTTGCTCCACCAAATCGTCCAGCAAGTGATAGAGATAAAGAGGTTCAATCCCCTGATACTCGATGCTGAGCAGACCTGCGGAAAAATAGGACGCCAGGGTCTCTGGACGATAGTCAAGAATCATTTCTTCGATCGTGCCGGGCCGATCAATAACATCCACCGACGGAAACTCCTCAGCCAGCAGCTTGCCGATGCGAACTATCCATGCTTGGGGCTCACGCGGATGGAACTTGAAGTACACGGTTTCATAGCCATCCGACAACATCCGCATCAGCTTGCGCAAACCAGCGATATAGGCTTCACCGGTCTGATAATGATCATACATTCGCTCGTTTAGAAAAATGACACTGCCGCGGCGTATCTCACAACGCCCTCGCGCCGGCCGACTCACACAGCGCGTCGGCACGTCGCGGTACAGCTTAACGTCTTGGTATAGCGCGATTGCATCGATCGCGCAGTCAGGCAGACGAGGAAACACTTGGCCGTTGACTTTGAAGAGCCGGCTGCGCCCCAGCCCTGGCACCCGCCGGAAGATTGCCTGGATAAATCTCTCGCGCAGGCTCAGCGGCTCGCTGTCTGGCACTGACATCGGGATATAGGTGGCAAAGCCGCCATCCTCCAGCATGACGACGCGCGCGCCATGGTTTCGGAAGTGTTGAACGATAATCTGGTTGAGCCACTCAACTTCGGTAAAAAACAGCAGCGTGTCACCCGCCTCAGGATGCAGAGCCCGAGCAATATCTTGGCCCAGAATGCGGTAACGCCACAACATGCGCAGCAAACCGACACGGCCTTGCGGAGTCTCGAAACAATGCACGGCCTCAAAATCAGTCATGTCATTCGACAGCGATAGCGCATGCGGCACCGCGACCAGGGTCACGCCGCCGCCGCCCAGCTCCGCGATGCCATGACGACGCAGCGCCTGCAGTTGATAGTCATTGTTGACCAAGACGTATAGCATGGCCACGCTTACGCTATCATTTGGCGCTCAAGCGCCTCGAGCACCAGCGGTTCGAGCGCAGCCGCAATGCGCCGCGCTCCATGCTCGTTGAGATGATAGCCATCATCGACAAACAGCCCGTCGATCAGGGACATATCCAGAAACGGGTGCAGCACGCGCAAGCATGGGAATTGCGTCGCTAGGCGATCCAGCACTGCATTGTACGCATCAATCTGTTGGTCAATGTGTGGATTCTTCGATGCCAGACGACTGCTGGCGGGCAAAGTCGAAAGCGCAATCACTCGAGTGTCGTGGGCGGCGGCTCGCACAAGATAATCGCGCAGATTGCGCTCATAGGCCGCCAGCGGGACGAGACAGTTGCTAGCCTTGCGACCACGCCATGTTTCCAGCCACGAGGACAAGCGCCCACCCAGGCCGAACGGCAATCGATAGACATACGCCGCGGTCCGCTTATGCAAAACGCGAGGCGCGCAATCGCAAATTCCAAGCTGGAGCACGACCAAATCCGGATGATAGAACTCCAGACAGTCAGCCCCCTGATTACCTTCATCATTCAGACGCTCAGAGGTCGAAAGCCTCTGGGCGCGATTGATCCAAGTAATCGCGGGCAAACGCTCTTCCAGCATGCCTGGCCACGTTTGCTCGTAGGTAACATCGCCTCGCGGCAAAGCAAGCGAATCAGCGATGATCAACGCTCGGGGACGCAAGGACTTGCTTGCGTCAGAAAGAATGGGAGACATAACCACGGACAATCTTCAGGCCGAACGCGCATAGCCTGCAATAGCGCAGAAATGCTCGAGATTGACTGCTAGTTCATCAAGCGTGCAAAGTGCGCCGGTGTCGGCCGCATAAAAGGCCTCCACTTGGCGGAACAACCCCGGCTTGAACTCGGCATCTAGCTGCGCATCCTCCAGGTCGGCGGCAACCTCCTCGATTTGCACCGAACCCTTGCGCATCACTTGCAGCTTCTCCATCGGACGGAAGATCAGCTTATGTTGCCGGGTGCAGAACTCCAGCCCCCAACGACCGGGAGCATCCCAGTCGGCGTGATATGAGAACGGGACATGGCCTGTCGTCACGCCGCTACCGACAAACACGGCGCTTGCCGGATGCCAATCCAGCGCTCCTGCGCATGTGGCGTGCAACTTCTTGGGCACACCGCCGAGATGGAAAGCCAAATCCAGCACATGGGACGAGTTGCCCAACGCCCACAGCTCTTTCACGCCAGGCGCCTTCTTGAGCGTCACGATTTCGTGCCCCCACTCGGTAAAATCAAAGGTGAATGAGGTTAGCCCACCGTCGTTTTCAATAATTTCGCGCGCGCGGCGCACCGAAGCCAGAAAACGCCGATTATAGGCAATATATACCCTGGCACCAGCCGACCGAGCGGCATCTTGCAACGGAGCAATCTGGTCCGGCCGCATCAACCCCGGCTTCTCGATAAGCAGATGCTTCACGCCGAATCTCAGCAATGCAACGCTGGTTTCGTATAACGCCTCCACGCCAACGGATACGATAGCGGAGGTCGCGCCGGCGACGCTGCCAGACGCGATTGCAGCGTCAAGGCCTCCAGTCTGCACCGGCACTCCGGTCTTTTCCGTAAATTCAGCCGCGCTCGTCGCGCCACGACCGATAACGGCAAACTCACGCCCCTGCGCCTTCAGAACCTTGGCATACTCCACCGCCATGGAACCACTTCCAATCA
This sequence comes from Chromobacterium sp. Ag138, assembly GCF_055181315.1. NCBI lineage: Bacteria > Pseudomonadati > Pseudomonadota > Betaproteobacteria > Neisseriales > Chromobacteriaceae > Chromobacterium > Chromobacterium sp. Ag138. The sequence goes on along the minus strand of NZ_JBUPWA010000001.1, from coordinate 3,718,398 downwards.
GTAACAACATAATATAAGACTCCGGATCAGGTAATGGCGCACTGCGCGTGGTCGCCAACGACGGTGCCTGCGCATTCAGCAAAGGCAAACAGCAGGGGAAGGTGGGCGGCGACGGAGTCGGCATACGGGGTCAAATCGCAGCCCTTGCCGGACAGCAGCTGGCTGGCAATCACCCCTGTCATCTCGCTTTGGTAAGGCAGGCGGAAGGTACTGGCATCATCTACGTCCTGGCCAAAACGCCAAAGTCGGCCAGCGCCTTCTGCAACGAGTACTGTCTGGCGTCCATAGTGCAGTGTGACGGTGATTGGCTTGGTCGAACCGCGAATCGAGCGCACGATGAAACGCGTGTCACCTACTTCGCCGGCGATCTCGCCGGTCAGCTCGACGTAGCCATCGCGTTTGCTCGCCATCACATCAGCGTCGAAGCGGGTCTCAAGCGCCCTCAACTTGGTCTCGCCGGCCAGGAACTGGACCAGATCGACAAAGTGCACGCTGTTGCAGCACAACCCCCAGTCGCCCCCGTCAACGGTGAATTGCAGCAGATGATCGTCGCGAGTCTGCTCGCGCAGCTCGCGATAAACACTGAAATGGCGGCGCGGCGTATTGACCCAAGCAGTAATGCCATGCTCGGCAATCAACGAAGCCGCGCGCTTGTAATGTTCAGAGTCGTTGAACAGGAATTTTTCCAGCACCAGATGACGAATTTTCGCCACCCTGACCAACTGCTCGATCACATCAAGACGCTGGTTAGCGGTAGTGGCGACAATAACCAAGTCGAGCTTGGCTGGCAGCGCATCCGGCGTCGCATGCACATGAATCACGGGCAGCGAGCCTGAGTCCGGCGAGGCGATGAAGTCTTCTACCGCATGGCGCGAAGCCTCGAATGGATCTACGACATGGATAGTCAGCAACTCAGTCGACTTGACCAAGCCTTGCAGGTGGCGGCGGCCGAGTTGACCGGCGCCGATAATGGCAACTTGATTCATGGCGGCGCTCACTTCGACCAGCCATCGTCGACGACGATGTTCTGACCGTTCACGTAAGAGGATAGGTCCGAGACCAGGTACACCAACGTACCAGCCACGTCAGCCGGCGCCAGCATGCCCTTGTGCTGGGCATACGCCTTGTAGCGCTCCAGAAAAGGTTCGGGCTGATGATCAAAGATTCCCCCCGGCGATAGCACATTAAAGCGTAACGCCGTGCCCTGGTAGTAGCGCATGAAGTACAAAGACAGGTGCTGGATCGCCGATTTGATAGCCGCATACTCGACCGGCATCGTCATCTCCGTCCCCTCATAGATATCGAAACGCGGAGCGACGTTGCCGTAGATCGACGAGATGTTGACGACATGACCGAAACCCTGAACTTTAAAGAATTCGGCAAAGCGCTGAGTGCTAAGAAAGTAACCGCCCAGATGCGTACTGACGTTCTCGCAGAAGTCCGCATACTCCACTTGTTCCAGCTTGCGTCCATACTGCTTGTTGCGCGGATAGGCATTGTTCACGACAGCATCGATTTTGCCGCATCTAGCCTGGACGCGGCCAATCAGCGCATCGAGCGACTCGCGCACCGTGATATTGGCGGTTTCCGCGATCACTCGCGCGCCGGGGACTTTGGCCGACAACGCATCGCAAACAGCGCGACAGCGCCCCTCGTCAAGGTCGGCCACGATCAGTTGCGCGCCATGGCGCAGCAGCGACTCGCCAAAAGCTTTGCCGAGTAGGCCCGCGCCGCCGACCAGCACGACAGTCTTGTCCTGCAACAGGGATGAATCAAGCGTCATCGATTTGGACATCATTGAGTGGTTAGTTGAAACGACGGAACACGGGCTTGATCGCCGGACCGATCAAATACTTGTCGACCCCTTCGGCGATGCCACGCGAGCACACATCCATTGCGGCAGCCAGCGCCTCGCGGGTCTTTTCCAGTTCGGCGTCACCATGGCGGTAGCTCAGCGCCAGCCAGGGCATCAACACGCCCTGCTTGATCATTTCCTGCGCGAACAAGGTTCTGAGCTCAAGCCAAGGCGCACCCTCGCCAGTGACTGTCGCATAGTAGGGGCTGACGGCGGGGCCGGCCGCGTAGAAATGCTTTGCGATGCCGGCCTGCTCGGCGGCGCCGTTGATCGCCGCTTGCAGCTTGTCGCCATACGTCCACAAGTGATCGACGACGGCATGCTCTTCAAGAAAATCCATCGTGGCAAGATACGCGGCCAGGCCGCACATCTCTGCTCCGTGCGTCGTCGAAAGCAGGAACAGGCGCTCCTGACCCAGCTGATCTATCGACCCCAGCGACATCAACTCGCGCCGGCCGGCCACTGCCGCGACAGAAAAGCCGTTGGCCATCGCTTTGCCAAAGGTGCACAGATCGGGCGTGACGCCATAAGTATGCTGAGCGCCCTTCAGGTGCCAACGGAAGCCGGTGATCATCTCATCGAGAATGAAAACAATCCCGTGCTTGCGGCACAGCGCCTCGACCTGCTGCAGGTAGTTGACTTCACGGCCATCAGGGCCGATGAAGGTCGCAGGCGTATCCGTCGAAGCGGGCTCGAGGATAACGCAGGCGAATTGGCCTGGGTATTCCGCGATCAGCCGCTCAAGGGAGCCGATGTCGTTGTACGCGAACGATTTGGTCTGTTCAATGGTGCCGACAGGAATACCCTTGGTGATGGCGGTATTGCCGATAAACCAATCATCGTAGGAGAAGAAGGGGTGCTGAGCGCAGCGCGCGACAAGATCGCGTCCAGTATAGGCGCGCGCCAGCTTGACGGCGGCAGACGTGGCGGTGGAGCCGTTCTTGGTGAACTTCACCATGTCGACCGAGTCGATCATGCCGACCAGCCGTTCCGCTGCCTCCAACTCGATCATGGAAGCGCGCGTCAGATTGTTGCCGGCTTCCAAACCGCGAATCGCGGCCTCGTTGATCGCGGGCTCGGCATAACCGATGGACACGGCGCGCAGCGCCATGCCGTAGTCCAGGAAACTGCGGCCGTCGGCCGCCCAGACGGTGCTTCCCTTGGCGCGCTCAAGGATTTGCGGCGCATTGACTGGATACTGGTCGTCGCCCCGAGAATAGGTATGCGCGCCGCCGGGGATCACTCGATGCAACCGTTCGCTATACGATTTGGCGTGCGTTGCGGTTTGTTCAGAAGAAACGCCCATATTGAAATTCTCCCAATATTGTTCTGCAACTGAAGCATTGATTCGATGCAATCCACGGCTCAGCACCGCCTGTACAAAGTCGGATACCGGCAGTTGCTCCCAACCCTGAATCTCGCGTGCCGCGGCATCGAAAAACTCGAGGTCTTCCGGATAATCCAGCGTAGCTCGCACCTGTTCGGCCCCGGGGCAGGACAACGCATTTTCATGAACGGCCATGCCGTCGAAGATGCGTCCCCAACCGGTTTCGAGCACCGAAGCATCGGCACCGCGCAGCGCCTTTTCCAGTGCCGGCGTTGCATACCCCCAGGCATTCATGCCCAACGGCAAGCCGCTAGTCTTGGCCAAAGGAGATCCGGAAACGAGCGCATCATACACCGCGCGCATCGCTTCCGGCGCACAGAAAATATCATCGCCATCAATCGACAATAAGGCATCAAACCCATGGGCTTGCGCGACTTGCAGATGACGCAACGGAACATTGTCGTCCGCGCCGAAAAATAACTGCGCGGGAAGACCGGATGTCAATGCCGAAAACCCCGCGTTGCGATCTGGATTGCCGGTTGCGATCCACAGCGAGGCAGTGCCGCCATCAAGCTCAGCGTGAAATTCAGTTGCGATCCGCTCCAACAGCCAGCGCAGCGCCGGACGGCCAGCCATATTCCGCAGATGCTTGTCGGACAAGCGCGTGGAGCCCATACGCGCCGTAATGAGAATAGCAACGCGCATGATCAGACCGCCTGGAAAGTCGCCGTAGCATCAGAACGCTCCAACGCGTACAGCAATTTGAGCACCCGGTGATCTTGCTCCAGAGAATTTGGAAACGCGGCCTTGCCGGCGACAGCGTCCAAAAAGGCGCGAATCTCATCAATGTACATATTCTCGCCGATATTCTTGTTGTAACCCGGCTCAGCCTGTTCCATCTGATAGCCAAACTCGGTCCACTGGGCGGTTGCGCCGTCGAAAACCTTGATGGCGGCTTCATCCCAGGACCAGGCCAGCAATGCCTTGTCGCCATTGATGGTCAGGCGGCGAGTCGCATGGCGCGACACGACATCGACAGTAATGGTGGCGAGAAAAGTGCCGTAATCGAAGAGGCCATTATAGGTATCATCGATATACTCGGCGCCGGCGATATCGATTGTTTTCCGGTACTGGCCTGCGACACGGCGCGGAAACCCAAACAGCTCAGTGAACCACGTCATCTCAAACGGCACGATCTCGCGCGCGCCGCCCGTGGCGGGATCGCTGACGTAATAGTCGGAAACTGGCTCATACGAGTGCCAATCCGGCAGGTACTGGCCGGAGTGCAGCATTACGTTTGATATCTTACCTAGCCGGCCGCTGCGCACGATACGCGATATTTCCGCGATTGCCGGATGGAAGTGCAGCGTCGAGGACGGCGCCGCCACCATGCCGGCTTTCTTCACCAACTCAATAACTTCCGCAAGACCATCATCGACAACGCTGGCCTCGACAAAAAATGGCACGCGGTGAGCGAGACAGGCATGCATCGCGGCAACATGGGCCTTGGGCGGCAATGAAATGATCGCGATATCCGGAGCGAAGCTTGTCCACAGTTGCCCCAGCTCGGCCTCTACGCGTATGCCATAGCGTTGAGCGGCCTCATCGCGGCGGTCGGCACGCAAATCCACGCCCACAATGTCCATCACACCCAATGCCTGCAAACAACGAACACGCCGCTTGCCCATAGAGCCCAAACCGATAACAACTGCTTTCATATATTTCTACCGGGAAAATAATCAATTGAAAATATTGTGAAACTCGCTGTTCGCCCTTTCAAAATCAGGCAGGCGGCCAATATCCAGCCAGTAGCCATCGATCTGGTGCGCGCGGGCTTTCATGCCGCTCTTGAGCACAAGATCGAACAATGCCGGCATATCGAAGAAACTGCCAGTCGGAACCAAATCCAATACTACGGGCGACAACACATAAATGCCGGCGCTGACTACGAAACGCTGCACCGGCTTTTCCTCGATCGAATGAATATGCCCCTCCCGCACATTGACCACGCCGAATGGAACCTGCATCTCATATTGGCGTACCGCCATCGTGGTGTGGACGCCCGCTTCGACATGCTGGTCAATAAGGAGCCCGAAGTTCTCCTTTGTCAGCAGATCCGCGTTGGTGACGATGAAAGGCGAGGCGGGACGTTCCGGCAACAGGCTCAAGGCACCGGCAGTGCCCATGCGCTTCTCTTCGCGAACGTAGCGGATATCGACGCCAAGCGCCGAACCATCGCCAAAATGCTCCTCAATCTGCTCGGCCTTGTAGTTCACCGCCAGGTAAAAACGGTGAAAGCCCTGCTCGGCGTAACTGCGAATGATCGTTTCAAGCAGTGGCCGGGATCCAACCTTGAGCATCGGTTTTGGGGTATCGCGCGTCAGCTCCTGCAGTCGAGATCCCAACCCTCCAGCCATGATCACCACCCAGTTATCACGCCGCGTGGCGGTCAGATAATCGCTGATAAGCGCCAAACCGACAACGATGCCTTCAGCATCCACGATCGGCAGTTGGTGGCGTCCCGTGCGGCGCATGGTAGCCTGGATCTCATGCGGCGTGGACGAGCTGGTAACGACTGTCGCTCCGGCATGCATGACGCGGCAGACCCGGTCATCCATGCCCAATCCGCTCAACAACGCGCGGCGCGCATCTCCATCAGACACGGTTCCCAACAAACGACGATGCTCGTCAACAACCACAGCCAGCTGCGTGCCCGCCGAATCGATGATCTCCAATGCCTCTCGCAGGCTGACATCGGGACCGATCAAGGCTGATTGCCAGCTCTTCATCAATTAACTCCAAGAGGGCGCGCGGGCACACCGCACACGACTTCACCGCCAGCGCTATCGTGCACAACGACGGCGCCCGCACCGACCACGGTATCCGCGCCAATGCTCACCGACTGGCGCAGCACTGCGCCGGCACCGATCAGGCAACCGTCACCGATGAGGGTTTGACCGCACAACGTCGCGCGCGTCGCGACATGACACCATGCGCCAACGATCGCGTCATGTTCAACCACAGCCGCAGTATTAATAATGGTGCTGGCGCCAATCTGGGCACCAGCCTGCACAATCGCGCCAGCCAACACTTGGACATCGGCGGCCAAGGTCGCATGCCGCGAAATCAACGCTCGCGGATGGATAACTGGCGCAAAAAACCAGCCCTGTGCTTGCAGCCGCTTCTGCGCGCGAGCTCGTGCCGCAGTTCGGCCTGAACCAGAAACGAAGCCCAAACCGTTAACCAACCTCACACGCTGGGGCGCATGCCCTGCCAGCACCTCATCGCCGCCCAGCACCGGCAACCCTAAGCGCAGCGTGCCGTGAAGGCGGTAATCGGGATCGGTGTAGCCCAACACCTCAATGCCGGACTCGAGCAGGGCGTCCGCCACCACGCCCGCATGTCCTCCGGCGCCGATCACAATCACGGGCAGGCTCATGGCTCTATCTGCTCGTCAACGTCGAAGTCGCGCGCGGCAGGACGCCCCACCAATGACCAGATGTCCATCGGCGACATTCCTGTGCCGGGACGCTTGCAGTCCAGCATTTCCAATGTCAACAACTCGCCAGCCGCAATCCGGCGGCCAGCGACGATCGAACGGCGCGCCACAGCGCGATTGGGGTGTTCGGCCAGTGCCGGCAGTTTGCGCGCGCTTCCCAAAGCAGCCTCGATATTGCGGATCGCGCCCACCATATGCTTGAGCTCGCCAGGCTCAAGCGAAGCCAGATGGTCAGGTCCCGGCAGCGAACGGTCGAGCGTGAAATGTTTTTCAATTACCGTGGCGCCGCGGGCGACGGCGGCAATCGACACTTCGATGCCTAGCGTGTGGTCCGAGTAGCCGACCGGCAAACCAAAGGCCTGCGCCATCGTATCCATCGCGCGCAGGTTCACCGCATCCGCAGGCGCCGGATATTGCGTGACGCAATGCAGCAGCGTGACGTGACGGCGCAATGCATCCTGACCCGCCGCGCTGAAGTAGCAGGCATCGATCTCGCCCTGACCTGATGGCTGGCCATCATGCAGCAGCCCCCAGGCCAGCACCGCCAGCGCACGCTCCAGATCGGTCAGCGTCGACATCCCGCTGGACACCAGCAGACGCTGGCGTAACTGCGCGGCCTGCAGCAACAGCGGCGCACAAGTGATATCCCCGGATGGAATCTTGATGGCCGGCATGCCTAGCTCGCCGAGAAACGCCAGGCTTTGCGCGTCGAAAGCCGTCGACATGAAGCGGATGCCGCGCGCCTGGCAATGCTCGATCAACGCGTGGTGGTCCTCAAGCTTCAACTCGAGTGCACGCAGCATGGCGAGCTGTCCGCCTCCTTCTTTCGTATTGGAAACCTGATAGCTTGCCTTGGCAGCCTGCGCCGTAGCCAACAGCTCGGCCTTGAAAGTTTGGAATTTGACCGCGTCCGCGCCGGCTTCCGCCGCCGCGTCGACCAAGCGCAATGCCATGTCCAGCGAACCGTTATGGTTGACGCCGGCTTCGGCAATAATAAAAACGGGGGATGGGGTCTCAGGCACGGGCCGCCTCAATCATGTGGAAAGTCTTCTTAAGCATGCGTTCGGCCGCCGGCATCGCCCGCAACGCGTCGACGATGCGGGCGGCGCTGCAGCCATCGCCATAAGGATTCTGGGCACCGCTGCAATCCAGCGCCAGCGCATGGGCGATCGCTTCGCGGATTGCGTTGCGCTCGGGTTCGCAATGCAGCACGGATGCCGCCGCGAGCCGACCGCGCTGTCGATCGCCTACGTCAATAGTCGGCACCTGGAACGATGGCGCCTCATAGAGCCCGCTGGAGGAATTGCCGACGACAACATCCGCTTCTCGCATCAAGCTCAGATAGCGCAACTGGCCCAGAGAGGTAAACACCCTTGCCCGCGGCCGGCACTTGGCCCACGCCTGCAAGGCAGCCGCCAAGCCGCGCCCGCCGGTATCGGCGTTGGGCAAAGTGAACCACAACACCCATTCCTCAGGCAGCTCGTCCAGCGCGGCCAGCAACTCCTCCTGCTGACGCAGGCCATCCTCCGGCTCCAGCGTTACAGGGTGGAAAGTCACCAGCGCATTGCGCGCGCCCAACGGTTGTCCCAAAGAGACCTCTAGCGCAGCACGATCCAGCAATGGCTGCCGGCGCAAATGATCCAATCCCGGGCTGCCGACAACATGGACATAACGCGGATCTTCGCCCATCTGCACAACCCGGCGGCGCGCAATGTCGTTTGTGACCAAATGGAGGTGCGCCATTTTCGTGATGGCATGCCGAATCGCTTCATCGAAAGCGCCCTCGGTAGTATCTCCGCCTGCGATATGCACAAGGGGAACATTGTGCACCATCGCGGCCTGCGCCGCGGCCAGAATCTCGAAACGATCTCCCAGCACCAGCATCGCGTCTGGGCGCAAGCGCTCAATCGCATCGGAGAAACCAATCAAACCTAGCGCCATCGACTTAGCGATGCCGCCCGGCGCGTCGCTGGAAACCAGCATGTCCACCCTGGCGCTGATGGGAACGCCATCGCGTTCAATGTCGCGCACGGTCAAGCCGAACTCTGGCGACAGGTGCATACCCGTAACAATGAGCTGCAATTCGAAATCCGGCGCAGCGAGCAAATCCCGAATGGGCCAGTACAACAGGCCATATTCGGCCCGACTACCGGTAACGATGGCAATACGGCGGCGGGTCACACGCCCTCCGGAATCAATTGCGGGCTACTCGGAATGTTGACGATTCGACGCGCCAAGTCCCGCGCCACCGGCAGCGGCGCGGCAGGGCAGTCGCGGTACATCGGCAGTGTGTTCAGCAACTCCCAGACAGGCCGCGTCATCAAGCCGGCGGCATTGGTCGCCTGCAGCACCTCGTCCCGCTGCTCAGCTCTGTCCTCTGACAAAATCAGCGTCTGCAGCCAGTAGTTGGCTCGCGTGCCCGTGCGCTCGAGGAAGAGCGTGGCGCCGGCAAAGCCTTCGAACGCCTGCTGGTAGCGCCTCGCCAGCTCGCGCTTGGCATCGACGAAAGCGCTGATGCGCTCCAGCTGCGCGCAGCCCATCGCCGCGTTCAGATTCGGCAGGCGGAAATTGTAGGCCACCTCATCGTGGAAAAAAGCCCACGAATGCGGTTGCTTGGCCGTCGTCGTCAGATGCTTGGCGCGGCGGGCCAGATCAGAGTCGTTAGTGATGATCGCCCCGCCGCCGCCGGTGGTGACGATCTTGTTGCCATTGAAGCTCAGTGTCGCGCAGACGCCAAAGTTGCCGGTATGCCGGCCATCCAGCAAGCTGCCCAGCGATTCCGCCGCGTCCTCGACAACGGCGAGCCCGTAACGCGCGGCGACTTCGTTCAGCGCGGGCATGTCAACCGGGTGGCCAAAGGTATGCATGGGCACGATCACGCTGATGCGCCGGCCGGTCAATCGGTTGAACAACTCTCCATTGCGGCGCTCGCCGATTTCGTCCAGATACTTGTCAAGCGCGCCAGGGTCGATGCCGAGCGTGCGCGCCTCGCTATCGACGAAGTGCGGCCAAGCGCCATTGTGGCGCACAGCATTGGCGGTAGCGACGAACGACAGCGCCGGCACCAGGACCTCGTCGTCCTGGCACACGCCGGCCAAGTGCAACGCGATCTGCAAGGCAGAAGTGCCGTTGCTGACCACCACCGCATGCGCGGCCCCGGTATATGCGGCGAGGTCGCGTTCGAATCGGTCGACGAACGAACCCACGGACGACACCCAGCCAGTCTGGATGCACTCAGTCACGTAGGCCAGCTCATTGCCCTTGAGCAAGGGCTCGTGCAGCGTCACGCGCCCGTCTCCCACAACATGGCGGATGCGTTCGGCGATGGAATCAGAAAAGGACATGGCGGATCAGATATTGTAGTTGCCGGCCTTGTAGCGGCCCAGGTTCGACGGCTCCGTGAACCAATCGATCGTCTCCTTCAGGCCGCGGCGCAGGCCGTCGATGCCGGCATACTCCGGCTCCCAGCCAGCCAGTTCCCTCGCCAAGCGGTTATCGGCCCACAAGCGCTCGACTTCGCTCCCCGCCGGACGCAGGCGCTGCTCGTCGCTGGTGAAACGCACATCGCGCCCCATCAACTCGGCAATCAGGCGGGCGGTGTCGCCGACGGACACCTCGTAATTGCTACCCACGTTGATCACCTTGCCCAGCGCAGCGTCGCACTCGGCGACGGCGCAGAAACCTCGCACAGTGTCGCGCACGAAATTGAAATCGCGCGTCGGATGGATCGCTCCCAGCTTGATCTCATCCATGCCGGCGGCGATTTGCGTGATGATCGTCGGGATCACGGCGCGCGCCGACTGGCGCGGACCATAGGTGTTGAACGGACGGATCGTCGTCACCGGCGTCTCAAATGACAGGAAGAAGCTCTGCGCGATCTGATCCGCACCGATTTTGCTGGCCGAATAGGGAGACTGGCCTTGCAGCGGATGCTCCTCCGTGATCGGGACAAAGCGCGCAGTGCCGTAGACTTCGCTCGTCGAGGTATGCACCACGCGCTCGATACCCAATTCGCGCGCAGCTTGCACGATGTTGAGCGTGCCTTTGACATTGGTATCGATGTAGGTATCCGGAGAATGATACGAGTAGGGGATGGCGATCAGCGCCGCCAGATGCAGCACCACGTCGCATCCCTTCATCGCCGTGCGCACGCCATGGGGATCGCGGATGTCGCCAGCGAACACGTCAAGCGAACGTCGAATGTCCTCCGGACTTTGGTCCAGCCAGCCCCAACTGTTGAAGCTGTTGTAGTAGACGAAGGCCCGCACGTCGGCGCCTAGGCGCACCAAATGCTCGACGAGGTGGGAGCCGATGAAACCGTCAGCGCCAGTGACGAGGATTTTCTTGCCTTGCAGTTTCATGATCGTAATCCGCGTCGCATCATTCGTTGTAGTCGTAGGCCTTGAAACCGGCCTGTTTGATCAGGTGGTCGCGGCAGGCTGCTCGGTAGTCGCTCACGACCATCTCGCTAACCAGTTCGCGCAGCGTGGTTTTGGGCGTCCAGCCCAGCTTCTGCCCCGCGCGGGTCGGATCGCCCAGCAGCGTCTCGACTTCAGTTGGGCGAAAATAGCGGGGATCGACTTTGACGATGACATCGCCGACTTGGCATTTGGCTTTGTCACCAGTCACTGCCGTGACGCGGCCGATCTCATCCACACCTTCGCCCTCAAAAGCAATGGTGATGCCCAGCTCGGCGGCGGCAAACTCGACAAACTGGCGCACCGAGTACTGGACGCCGGTGGCAATCACGAAGTCCTCGGGCGTCTCCTGCTGCAGCATCAACCACTGCATCTCGACGTAATCACGCGCATGCCCCCAATCGCGCAGCGCGCTCATGTTGCCCAAGTAGAGACAGTCCTGCAAGCCTAGGGCAATGCGCGCGATGGCACGCGTAATCTTGCGCGTGACGAAGGTTTCTCCACGAATCGGACTTTCATGATTGAACAAAATGCCATTGCAGGCATACATGCCATAGGCTTCACGGTAGTTCACCGTAATCCAGTAGGCATAGAGCTTGGCCACGGCATAGGGGCTACGCGGATAGAATGGCGTGCTTTCCTTCTGCGGCACCTCCTGCACCAAACCATAAAGCTCGGAGGTACTGGCCTGATAGAAGCGTGTTTTCTTCTCCAAACCGAGAATGCGAATGGCCTCCAGCAACCGCAGGGCACCGATGCCGTCAGCATTGGCGGTGTACTCGGGCTCTTCGAAACTCACCGCTACATGGCTCTGCGCCGCCAAGTTGTAAATTTCGTCTGGCTGCACTTGCTGAACGATGCGAATCAGGTTCGTGGAATCGGTCAAGTCGCCATAATGCAGCTTGAAACGTTGGTCCGGGTCATGCGGGTCTTGATAGAGATGATCAATGCGATCGGTATTGAAGAGACTCGTACGGCGTTTGACACCATGCACTTCATAACCCTTGGACAGCAGGAACTCCGCCAAATAAGCGCCATCCTGGCCTGTAATACCGGTGATAAGAGCGACTTTCTTGTTCGACATCGTGTTCTTTCTTCGCAAAATCAGTATCGGAAAGGAGCAGCTTCATAGGCCAAACGTAGCCCTTCGCTCAACTGGGTGCGCGCACGCCAGCCCAGCGCTTCCAGACGGCCAACGTCCAGCAATTTCCGCGGCGTGCCATCTGGCTTGGACAAATCAAATACGATGCGCCCCTCAAAGCCCACAGTCGCCATCACCATTTCGGCCAGATCGCGGATGGTCACATCCTCGCCGGTACCGATGTTGACCAGGTCGCCGTCGTAACCACGCTCCATCAGATGAACGCAAGCATCGGCCAAATCATCGACATAAAGGAACTCTCGGCGCGGCTCGCCGCTTCCCCAGACCACGCACTCCTTGTCGCCGCGCAACTTGGCCTCATGCGCCTTGCGCAGCAGAGCCGGCAGAACATGGCTGCTGGCCAGATCGTAATTGTCGTTGGGGCCATAAAGGTTGGTGGGCATCACGCTCACGTACTGTCTGCCATACTGGCGGTTGTAGCTCTCCGCCAGCTTGATGCCCGCGATCTTGGCGATGGCGTAAGGCTCATTGGTCTGCTCCAGCAATCCGGTCAGCAGATACTCTTCCTTGATGGGCTGGGGGCAGTCCCGCGGATAAATACAACTGGAGCCCAGGAACATTAGCCGCTGCACACCCGCCAAATGCGCGCCATGGATGAGGTTGGCCTCTATCATCAGGTTCTGATAGATGAAATCAGCGCGCTGAAGGTTGTTGGCTTGAATACCTCCCACCTTGGCAGCGGCGATGAAAAGGTAATGCGGCTTCTCACGAGCCAGAAAGTCATGTACCGCGCGCGAGTCGAGCAGATCCAGATCAGAACGGTTGGCGGTAAGGATGCTTGTGTAGCCCGCGGCACGCAGTCGTCGCACAAGCGCGCTGCCAACCATGCCACGGTGGCCTGTTACAAAAATCTTGCTATCTTTGTCCATGCTGCTCACTGCCGACCATAGGTATCTTCGAAGCGCACGATATCATCTTCACCCAAATAGCTCCCAGACTGTACCTCTATGATTTCCAATGGAATCGTTCCCGGATTAGCCAACCGGTGAACCTCGCCCAGGGGAATATAGGTCGACTGATTTTCTGTCAACAGGATGACGTTGTCGCCATTAGTAATCTCAGCGGTGCCCTTGACCACAATCCAATGCTCGGCACGATGGTGGTGTTTTTGCAAACTCAGGCTGGCCTTAGGCTTGACCTGAATGCGTTTGACTTTGAAACGCCCCCCCTCGTCAAGACTGTCATACCACCCCCACGGACGGTGAACCTTGCGATGCAGCGCATACTCGTCTCGCTTTTTCTGCCCCAAGGCGCTGACAACGTGCTTGACATCCTGGCTGCGAGCCTGATCCACGACAAGTACCGCGTCAGGCGTTTCAATAACGATAACGTCGGCCACCCCAACCAGGCTGACTAGCCGGCTGGTTGCATGCACAAGCGTATTGCGGCTGTCGATTGCCAGCACATCTCCAACATGCGCATTTCCCGACTCATCCTTCGGCAAGACTTTCCAAACCGCATCCCACGCGCCCAAATCGCTCCAGCCGGCATCCAGCGGCACCATCTTAATATCGAAACGGCTGCCCGGGCAGCGCTCCATCACGGCATAGTCAACGGAATCGGAAGGGATTTTGGCAAATTCGGCTTTGCCGGGCCTGATGAATTGCGCATCGACCGTGCGTTGAGCCCAAGCCACATCAGTCGCATCCAAAATATCACGACGAAACTGCTCCAGCGCCTTCAACCACACAGAAGCCTTGAGCACAAACATCCCGGCATTCCAATAATACCCGCCCTCAATCAGATAGGACTTGGCGGTTTCCTCATCAGGCTTCTCAACGAAACGCTTAACAACTTGGGGACCAATATTTGCATCGATACTCTTGATCTGGATATAGCCGTAACCCGTTTCCGGACGGTCAGGCACTACACCCAAAATCACTATCGCATCGTTTGCAGCCTCTCGGATCGCCAACTGCGTTGCCGATGCAAACGCTGCAGCGTCCGTCACGATCTGATCGGCGGGCGTCACAACCAGAACCGGATCATCGCCACGCTCGATTGCAGCTAACGCCGCCAGCGTCAGTGCCGGCGCCGTATTACGGCCGATCGGCTCAAGCAAGGCGGCTCCCAACTCGATGCCGACTTCACGCAACTGTTCGGCGGCGAGGAAGCGATGATCCTCTCCGGTAACGATAAGCGGAGGGACAACATTCAGATCAGCGTCGCCCAAGCTGGATAGACGCTGCGCGGCTTGCTGAAACAGGCTTTCCTGACCATCCAAACACAGAAACTGCTTCGGGAAACCAGCTCTGGAAAGCGGCCACAAACGGGTGCCTGAGCCGCCACATAGAATGACAGGCATGACTTTAATCACAATTTTTGTCCCCTCTGCCTGCTTGATCAACTTCTAATTTCAGCATCCTGTCCCCTGCTTGCATATCAGAAAAGCCTTAGGCAATCCTACTCGCCGACTTCACATACCACACGTTCAGCAAACACGAACAAGAGTACTGAATGGTGAACGGATTCTAGTGAAAACAACCATTAGGGGGAAGAGGCTTCCGAACTTTTAGGCAGTATGGCGTTGAAGTCCAACGCCAAGCCTTGACGCATATCGTCTAATGGATGATCACAAGCACATGCCGTGGCGATAGGAAACGCTCGCGGCAACCTCAATACATTTTCGATGTGCCCAAATTAGAAAGCGTGATCCCGATTGGCTACCACACCCCTAAATACCCCAGCATCCCCTCCGCGGCCTGCCTGCCATCGAATACTGCCCTAACGACAAGATCCGCACCTCGGACCATGTCCCCGCCGGCAAACACCTTGGGATTGCTGGTCTGATACTTGTACATGCTATGCGGAGCGGCTTGCGTGCGGCCATTGGGCGCCGTGGCTATGCCGTGCTGTTCCGACCACGGCGCCGCTTCCGCCTGGAAACCGAAGGCAATGATCACATGGTCGCACTCTACGATTTCTTCGCTGCCCGGCACCGTCTCGGCGTTGCGGCGGCCCTTGGCGTCCGGCACACCCAGGCGGGTTTCGGCCAGCTTCACCGCCAGGGTGCCGCCTATCATCGGTTCGATGGACACCGGCTGGCGGTTCCACAGGAATTCGACGCCTTCTTCGCGAGCGTTGCCCACCTCTCGCTTGGAGCCCGGCATATTGGCCTCGTCGCGACGGTAAGCGCAGATCACGCGTTTCGCCCCTTGGCGGATGGCTGTGCGGTTGCAGTCCATCGCCGTATCGCCGCCGCCCAACACGACAACTCGCTTGCCGCGCATCGATATCGCAGCCTCTCCTGCCGGCAAAGTGCCAAGGCTTTGGCGCACATTATTGATCAGGTAGGGCAGCGCCTCCAGAACGCCCGGGCTGTCTTCTCCCGAGAAATTGCCGCGCATGTACCGATAAGCTCCCATGCCCATGAAAATGGCATCATGCTTTTTCAAAAGCTTATCGATGGAAATATCCTTTCCAACCTCGGTATTCAGCACGAACTCGACGCCCATGCCTTCCAATATCTCGCGGCGACGGCGCACAACATCCTTTTCCAGCTTGAACTCCGGGATGCCGAAGGTCAGCAGCCCGCCGATTTCTTCGTAGCGATCATACACCACGGCCTTGACGCCATTGCGCGCCAGCACGTCGGCGCAGGCCAAACCAGCCGGACCCGCGCCGATCACGCCCACCGTCTTGTCCGTCCACGCCACCTTGGACATGTCCGGCCGCCACCCCGCCTTGAACGCCTCGTCGGTGATGTATTTCTCGATGCTGCCGATGGATACCGCGCCGAAACCGCTCTGGTTCAGCGTACAGGCGCCTTCGCACAGCCGGTCCTGCGGACAGACTCGGCCGCAAATTTCCGGCAGGCTGTTGGTCTGATGCGATAATTCGGCCGCTTCGAACAGACGGCCCTCCTCCACCAGCTTCAGCCAGTTTGGGATGTAGTTGTGCACCGGGCACTCCCACTCGCAGTACGGATTGCCGCAGGACAGGCAGCGCCCGGCCTGATCGGCGGCGTCCACCGCGTGCAGCGGCTGGTAGATTTCCTTGAATTCGATCTTGCGGACCGAGGCGTCGATCTTGTCGCCGGGGTTGCGCGACAGCTTCATGAACTGGAATACATCGGACATCGTGTTCTCTCCCGCTAGGGTGGGCGGCGCCGCGCGCCGCCCTGTATTTGGATGGCTGCCGGCGCTTAGTCTTTGAGCAGGCTTTCCAGCTTGGCGGCCTTGGGCTTCACCAGCCAGAAGTAGTCGACGTAGTCGTCGAAGTTCTGCAGCATCGCGCGGCCGGTTTCCGAGCTGGTCAGCTCCACGTGCTTGGCGATCTTCTCCAGCAGGTAGGCGCGGTACATGCCCATCGCCTCGCCGTTGATCAGGTGGATGTCGATCAGCTCGTTGTTGTAGCGGTAAGCGAACTTCTCGTTGGGGTCGTAGACGAAGGCGAAGCCCCCGGTCATCCCCGCGCCGAAGTTGTAGCCGGTCTCGCCCAGCACGATCACGGCGCCGCCGGTCATGTATTCGCAGCAGTGGTCGCCCGCGCCCTCTATCACCGCCAGGGCGCCGGAATTGCGCACGCCGAAGCGCTCGCCGGCGATGCCGGCCGCGAACAGCTGGCCGCCGGTGGCGCCATACAGGCAGGTATTGCCGATGATGATGGACTCGCTGGCCTGGTAGCCGGCATCTTTCGGCGGATAGATGGTGACGCGGCCGCCGGCCATGCCCTTGCCGACGTAGTCGTTGGCGTCGCCTTCCAGCTCCAGATGCAGGCCCGCGGCGTTCCATACGCCGAAGCTCTGGCCGGCGCTGCCGGCGAACTTGACCTTCAAGCAGCCGAAGGGCAGCCCTGCCGCGCCGTGCACCCGGGCGATCTCGCCGGACAAGCGCGCGCCGATGGAGCGGTGGGTGTTCTCGATCGGATAGGCCAGCTCCAGCATCTGCTTGTTGTGGATGGCCGGCAGCGCGTCCTGCAGGATCCGCTCGGCCAATTCGCCCTTGTCAAAGGAAGGATTGCTGTCCGACACGCAGAAACGCGGCTCGCTGTCCGACACCGTGCCTTGCGACAGCAGCGGGCTCAGATCGAGCCGGCCTTGGCGCTCGCTCTCGCCTTCCAGCACATCCATCAGGTCCATGCGGCCGATCAGCTCTTCCATGCTGCGCACGCCGAGCTTGGCCATCCACTCGCGGGTTTCGCGGGCGATGAACAGAAAGTAGTTGACCACCATGTCCGGCAGGCCGGTGAAGTACTTGGAGCGCAGCTTGATTTCCTGCGTCGCCACGCCAGTGGCGCAGTTGTTCAAATGGCAGATGCGCAGGTACTTGCAGCCCAGCGCCACCATCGGCCCGGTGCCGAAGCCGAAGCTCTCCGCGCCGAGAATGGCGGCCTTGACCACGTCGAGGCCGGTTTTCAGGCCGCCGTCGGTCTGCACCCGCACCCGGCCGCGCAGGCCGTTGGCGCGCAGCACCTGCTGCGCCTCGGACAGGCCGAGCTCCCACGGCGAGCCAGCGTACTTGACCGAAGTCAGCGGCGAGGCGCCGGTGCCGCCGTCGTAACCGGAGATGGTGATCAGGTCGGCGTAGGCCTTGGCCACGCCGGCGGCCACGGTGCCGACGCCGGGCTCGGCCACCAGCTTCACCGACACCAGCGCCGACGGGTTCACCTGCTTCAGGTCGAAGATCAGCTGCGCCAGGTCTTCAATGGAATAGATGTCGTGGTGCGGCGGCGGCGAAATCAGGCTGACGCCTTCTTTGGCGTGGCGCAGCCGCGCGATCAGGCCCGACACCTTGTCGCCGGGCAGCTGGCCGCCTTCGCCCGGCTTGGCGCCCTGGGCCACCTTGATCTGCAGCACTTCGGCGTTGACCAGGTAGTGCGGGGTGACGCCGAAGCGGCCGGACGCCACCTGTTTGATCTTGGACATCTTCTCGGTGCCGTAGCGCGCCGGGTCCTCGCCGCCCTCGCCGGAATTGGAGCGCCCGCCCAGGCGGTTCATCGCGATGGCCAGCGCCTCGTGCGCCTCCGGCGACAGCGCGCCCAGCGACATGCCGGCCGAGTCGAAGCGCTTGACGATGGCCTCCACCGGCTCCACCTCGTCCAGCGCAATCGGCTCGCCGGCCAGCTTCAGTCGCATCAGGTCGCGCAGCATCGCCACCGGACGGGTGTTCACCGTCTCAGCGTATTGCAGGTAGACGCCGTAATCGCCGTTCTGCACCGCTTTCTGCAACAGCTGCACCACGTCCGGGTTGTAAGCGTGGTACTCCTCGCCATGCACGTATTTCAGCAGGCCACCCTGGTTCAGGCTGCGCATGGGGTTGAACGCCAGCCTGGCCAGCTGTTTCTGATCGGCCTCGAAATCGGCGAAATTGGCGCCGGAAACGCGCGATACCGTGCCCTTCAGGCACAACGCCACCACTTCCTCGTGGATGCCCACCGCTTCGAACAGCTGCGCGCCGCGGTAGGAAGCGATGGTGGAGATGCCCATCTTGGACAGCACCTTGAGCAGGCCCTTGTTGATGCCCTTGCGGTAGTGCTGCAGCGCCTCGTTGGCTTTCAGCTTCACATCGCCGTTGCTCACCAGCTCCAGGATGGTCTGGTAGGCCAGGTAGGGATAGACGGCGGTGGCGCCGTAGCCGATCACGCACGCCATCTGGTGGGCGTCGCGCACGGCGGCGGTCTCCACCACGATATTGGTCTTGCAGCGCAGGCCGGCGTCGATCAGCGCGTGATGCACGGCCCCGGTGGCGAACAGCGCGTGAATCGGCAGCCGCGCGCCGGTAGCGTGGCGGTCGGACAGCACCACCACCACCGTGCCCTCCTGCACCGCTTCCACCACGTGGCGGGCCAGACAGGAAATCGCCTCGCTGAGCGTGGTCTCGTCCGGGTCGTAGCACAGGTCGAAATTGGTGGCCTTCAAATACGGCTCCGGCCGGGTGGTGACGCGGGTGAACTTCTCGTGGCTCAGCACCGGGCTGCGCACTTCCAGCCGCTTGGCGTGCTCGGCGCTCTCCTCGAACATATTGCGTTCCGGGCCGAACACCGTGTTCAGCGACATCACCACCGCCTCGCGGATCGGGTCGATAGGCGGGTTGGTCACCTGGGCGAACTGCTGGCGCAGGTAGTCGAATGGCGAACGCACCTTTTGGCTTAGCACCGCCATCGGCGTGTCGTCGCCCATCGACCCCACCGCCTCCTGGCCGTCGGCGGCCAATACGCGCAGGATCTGGTCGCGCTCTTCGCGGCTGAGGTTGAACAGCTTCTGCAGCCGCGCCAGCTCATCCTTGGACAAGGGCTCGACGCCGGCGTCGTCCTCGATCGACAGCTCCAGATACTTGGCGCTGTCCTTGATCCACTGCCGATACGGCTTGGCGCTCTTCAATTGCGCGTCGATGTCTTCCGGCATCAGCAGCTCGCCATTCAACAGATCGGCGCCGAACAGCTGGCCCGGCTTGACGCGGCCTTTCTTCACCACATCCTGGGCCCGGTAGTCCCACACGCCCACTTCGGAAGCGATGGTGAGGATATTGTCCTTCGTCAGCACCCAGCGCGCCGGGCGCAGGCCGTTGCGGTCCAGCATGCAGGCGGCGTAGCGGCCGTCGGTCAGCACGATGCCGGCCGGACCGTCCCATGGTTCCATGTGCATGGAGTTGAATTCGTAGAAGGCGCGTAGGTCCTTGTCGGTGCTGTCCACGTTCTGCCAGGCCGGCGGCACCAAGAGGCGCAGCGCGCGGAACAGCGGAATGCCGCCCATCAGCAGGCCTTCCAGCATATTGTCCAGGCTCATCGAGTCAGAGCCGTCGGTCTGGACGATGGGGCGCACCGCGTCCATGTCGAGGTGCGGTGAGTCCATGATGCGCTCGCGCGCGCGCGCCCAGTTGCGATTGCCCTGCACCGTGTTGATCTCGCCGTTGTGGGCGAGGAAGCGGAAGGGCTGGGCCAGCTTCCACTGCGGCCAGGTATTGGTGGAAAAGCGCTGGTGGAACACCGCCAGGCTGGACTCGAAACGCGGATCGGCCAGATCCAGGAAGAAGCGCGGCAGATTGTCCGGCGTCACCAGGCCTTTATAAGAGATGGTGTGCGGCGACAGCGTGGGCAGATAGAAACAGGGATCGTCGTCCCGACAGGCCTTTTCCGCCTGGCGGCGGCCCATGTACAGCCGGCGCTGGAAGGCCGGCTCGTCCATGCCGAACGGGCAGTTCACGAACACCTGGGAGATCGCCGGCAAGGACGCCAGCGCGGTGTCTCCGCAAGCGGACAGGTCCAACGGCACGACGCGGAAACCGGCCACCTCCAGCTGCTGCGTTTCCAGATGCTCGCGCAGGCGGGCCAGGCTGCGCTCGCCGATGGCGCGGTCCGGGTGGTGGAACACCAGTCCGGCGGCGTACACTGACTTCAGCGCGATGCCGGCTTCGCCGGCCACCTCGCGCAGAAATCCATCCGGCTTCTTGAACAGCAGGCCGCAGCCGTCGCCCGATTTGCCGTCCGCCGCCACCGCGCCGCGGTGCGTCAGCTTGGCCAGCGAGGAAATGGCGGTGGCCACCAGCCAGTGGCTGGGCTTGTCGTCCAACTGGGCGATCAGGCCAAAGCCGCAGCTGTCCTGCTCGAACTCGGGTTTATACAATGTGCCTTGCAGGCGGCTCTGTCTGTCCATTTCTCTGCCCATTTATACTTTGTAGTGATGCGTTCGATTCTACGGGCAAGATCGCGCCAGCCGCAAGACCGTTTGGCGCAGCGCAACAATCATTTGATTTCAATCATTTGAAGCGCAATGACTTGTTTTGATATGTAATTCCACTACTCGATTACTGCATTTTTTTTGAGTTTTTGAGACAAAAATTTTCAAAAAAACGACAATGTTTCTCCTTGAAAACCAGATACAAAGTAGCCATTCTGGCAATATTTTGTATTCTGTCAGACAAAATTCATAAAATCATGAACCGAGACGAGCAGTCGCAACAGACCCTGCAATTCGTCCGCCAGCTGGCGGAACAGGCGCTTTCCCGCTCCGCCGGCGCGCCGCTGGTAGGCGGCAATCAAGTGAGCCTGCTGTACGACAGCGCCGAGAACTTCCCCGCCTGGGAAAAATCCATCGCCGCCAGCCAGGATTCTGTCTTCATTGAGATGTATATTTTCGCCAATGACCAATTTGGATTTAAAATACGAAATATCCTTATAGATAAAGCTAAATCAGGCATCCAAGTTTGCCTGCTCTATGATTGGCTGGGCAGCTGGCGCGCTCATTTGTCCAGTTTCTTCAAACCCTTGCTGGAGGCAGGCGCCGAAGTGCGCGCCTATCATCCGCCCAGCCTGAGCGCCGGGCTTGCGCTGCTGGGGCGCAACCACCGCAAGATGATCATCGTCGACCGGCGCGAGCTGTTCGTCGCCGGCCTGTGCATCAGCCAGAGCTGGCAAGGCCAGCCGGACAAGGATCTGGCGCCGTGGCGCGACACCGGCCTGACGCTGCGCGGCCCCTTGCTGGCGCCGGCGCTGGCTGCCTTCGCCGACAGCTGGGCCAGCTGCGGCGAGCCCTTGGACGCGCGCTGGCTGGCCCCTGCCGATACGCAGCCCTGCGGCGAGGCGGCGGCGCGGCTGATCGCCACCACGCCGTCCACCGCGCGGATGATGCGGCTGGACCTCTTGGTGGCCAGTTTCGCCCGCCGCACGCTGTGGCTGACCGACGCCTACTTCATGGCCACCAGCCTCTACCTGTCCGCGCTGAAGCAGGCGGCGCGGGACGGCGTCGACGTGCGCCTGCTGGTGCCCCGCTCCAGCGACATCCGCTGGATCGCCGCCGTGTCCCGCACCCAGTACCGCCCGTTGCTGGAGGCCGGGGTGCGGGTGTTCGAATGGAACGGGCCGATGATCCACGCCAAGACCGCCGTCGCCGACGGTCGCTGGGCCCGCATCGGCTCCACCAACCTCAATCTGTCCAGCTGGCTGGTCAACCGCGAGCTGGACATCGCGCTGGAGGACGCCGGCCTGGCCGGGGAGCTGGCCGACCGCTTCCTGCAGGATCTGGAACAGTCGACCGAGATCGTGCTGCACCAGGAACGGCGCAAACCGGTGCCGCGCCCGGTAGGCAAGCAGGAAAAACGGCCGCGCGGCACGCCGAAGGAAATGGCGCTCAGCAGCGCCAGCGCCGCGGCGCGCCAGGCGATGCGCATCGGCGACGCGCTGGGCTCCGCGGTGCGCGGCAGCCGGATGGTGGAAAGCAGCGAGGCGCCGGCCTTCCTCAGCATCGGCGTCGCCCTGTGCCTGCTGGCGCTGGCCATCGCCTACTTTCCGTGGCTGGCCGCGGCGCCGCTGGTCGCGCTGCTGGCTGCCGGCGGCCTGGCGGTAGTGTTCAAGGCCGCCGGCCTGTACTTGGAAAAACGGAGGAAAAAACAACAGTTGCGGCTGGCGCAGTCTCCCTCCGGCGACACCCGGGATCCTCCCGCCGACTGCCAATGAAAACAGCCGCTTAACCGCCCCGGAAGGGCGCTCGGACAGGGCCATTGCCCTCCTCTTGCCTCAGGCGATTGTTCAAGGCGCGATTTTTTCACGTCATCCACCGCAGCGCACAACAACATGGCAGGCAAAAGGTCTACAATGCGCGCTTCTTGGGATGTTCTCCAGGCCGGCTGACGTGAAGCGACCGATGGTCGCCAGGTACGGACCGCGGCGCAAAGCGACCCTGTTTTAGATCGGCTGTTCCGCGCCTGGCGCGGCGTTCCGCCTGTTGACCAGACACGGCTCGCCCTCTCACGGCAAGGCACAGTCCACTATTTCGCGCCTCAAGGCCAGCCTCCAGGGCGGCGGCGAAGACCCGTTCTTCTGCCCGTGCGTACAGATCTGCGCCCCACGCGCACCTAGCGACATTGCCGCGGCAAAGTCCGGTGACGCCACCGGTCCCGCTGCAGTGTCCGAGTTAACAGCAACAAGGACTCAGGTATGCGTTTTCACTTCCCCATCGTGATCATCGACGAGGATTTCCGCTCGGAAAACACCAGCGGCTCCGGCATCCGCGAACTGGCCGCCGCCATGGAGGCGGAAGGCATGAGCGTGATCGGCTACACCAGCTACGGCGACCTCACCTCCTTCGCCCAGCAGCAGAGCCGCGCCGCCGGCTTCATCCTGTCGATAGACGACGAGGAGTTCCAGACCGAGGATTCGGCGCAGCAGGCGCTGGGCAACCTCTACGGCTTCGTCGCCGAGATCCGCCGCCGCAATCCGGACATCCCGGTCTACCTGTACGGCGAAACCCGCACCGCGCGCCACATCCCCAACGACATCCTGCGCGAGCTGCACGGCTTCATCCACATGCATGAGGACACGCCGGAGTTCGTCGCCCGCCACATCATCCGCGAGGCCAAGAGCTATCTGGACAACCTGGCGCCGCCGTTCTTCCGCGCGCTGGTGGACTACGCCTACGACGGCTCCTACTCCTGGCACTGCCCCGGCCACTCCGGCGGCGTGGCTTTCCTGAAGAGCCCGGTGGGCCAGATGTTCCACCAGTTCTTCGGCGAGAACATGCTGCGCGCCGACGTCTGCAACGCGGTGGACGAGCTGGGCCAACTGCTGGACCACACCGGCCCGGTGGCGGCTTCCGAGCGCAACGCCGCCCGCATCTTCAACGCCGACCACCTGTTCTTCGTCACCAACGGCACCTCGACATCGAACAAGATCGTCTGGCACAGCTGCGTCGCCGCCGGCGACATCGTGCTGGTGGACCGCAACTGCCACAAGTCCAATCTGCACGCCATCATCATGACCGGGGCCATCCCGGTGTTCCTGATGCCGACGCGCAACCACTACGGCATCATCGGCCCGATCCCGAAATCCGAATTCCACCCGGACACCATCAAGAAGAAGATCCTGGCTAATCCGTTCGCGCGCGAGATGCTGGAGAAGCACCCCAATCGCAAGCCGCGCATCCTGACGCTGACCCAGTCCACCTACGACGGCATCCTGTACAACGTCGAGGAGATCAAGGGCCTGCTGGACGGCGAAGTGGACACGCTGCACTTCGACGAAGCCTGGCTGCCGCACGCCTGCTTCCATGATTTCTACCGCGACTTCCACGCCATCGGCGAGGGCCGTCCGCGCTGCGAGGACAGCCTGGTGTTCTCCACCCAGTCCACCCACAAGCTCTTGGCCGGCATCAGCCAGGCCTCGCAGATCCTGGTGCAGGACCCGCAGAACCGCCAGCTGGACACCGCCTGGTTCAACGAGGCCTACCTGATGCACACCTCGACCAGCCCTCAATACTCGATCATCGCCAGCTGCGACGTGGCCGCCGCGATGATGGAACAGCCGGGCGGCCAGTCGCTGGTGGAAGAGTCGCTGGTGGAGGCGATGGAATTCCGCCGCGCGATGCGCAAGGTGGACGAGGAATACGGCCGCGACTGGTGGTTCAGCGTCTGGGGCCCGGACGACCTGTCCGACGACGGCATCTGCGACCAGAGCGACTGGACGCTGCGTCCCGACGAGCGCTGGCACGGCTTCGCCGGCATCGAGGACGGCTTCAACATGCTGGACCCGATCAAGGCCACCGTGCTGACGCCGGGCCTGGACGTGGACGGCAGCTTCGAGGAAATGGGCATCCCGGCCGCCATCGTCACCAAGTACCTGACCGAGCACGGCGTGGTGGTGGAAAAAACCGGCCTGTACAGCTTCTTCATCATGTTCACCATCGGCATCACCAAGGGCCGCTGGAACACGCTGATCTCTCTGCTGCAGCAGTTCAAGGACGATTTCGACAAGAACCAGCCGCTGTGGCGCGTGATGCCGGAATTCGTCGCCAAATATCCGCAATACGATCGCGTCGGCCTGCAGGACCTGTGCCAGCGCATCCACGGCCTGTATGCCAAGCACGACGTGGCGCGGCTGACCACCGACATTTACCTGTCCGACATGGAGCCGGCGATGCGGCCGGCCGACGCCTTCGCCATGATGGCGCACCGCGAGATCGAGCGGGTGCCGGTGGACCAGCTGGAAGGCCGCGTCACCGCGGTGCTGCTGACGCCGTACCCGCCGGGCATCCCGCTGCTGATCCCGGGCGAGCGCTTCAACAAGACCATCGTCGACTACCTGCGCTTCGCCCAGGCCTTCAACCGCGAGCTGCCGGGCTTCGAAACCGACGTCCACGGCCTGGTGGCGGTAGAGGTGCAGGACCGCAAGGTTTACTGCGTCGACTGCGTCAAGCAATAAGACGGGCAGCCGGAAACGACAAAGGCGGGAGCGATCCCGCCTTTTTTCATGCCCGAACGCCTTACAGCCGCACGCGCCAGGTGTTGCGGCCGCCGGCCTTGGCTTGATACAAGGCTTCGTCCGCCCGCCCCAGCGGCGCCGACAGATCATCGCCGGCGCGCAGCAGCGACATCCCGATCGAACAGGTGTAGGAAAACCCCGGATCATCCGCCAGCGGCCGCGACGACTGCACATCGGCCAGAATCGTCCGGATCAGGGCCTCCGCCTGTTCCAGACCGCTGCCCGGCAACAGCAGCAGAAACTCCTCCCCGCCCAGCCGCCCCAGGCTGTCGTGCGGCTTCAGCAAGGGCTGCAGCCTATGCGCGAAATCGCGCAGCACCGCGTCGCCGGCCAGATGGCCTTTCAGGTCGTTGATCAGCTTGAAATTGTCCAGGTCCAGGATGGCCACCGCGGCCGCCTGGCAGGCGCCGCCATGGTATTGCTCCACCAGGCCGTCCATCTGCTGCAGGATATGGCCGCGGTTGCCGATGCCGGTCAAGGGATCGGTCAGCGCCGCGCGCTGCGCCATGTCGCGCGCCTGCCGAAGCTCGCGCTCGCCGACGCGCAGCTCGGTGATCTCGCTGCCGACGCACAGCATCCAGCCGCCCGACTGCGTGGTCTCGGTCATCCAGATCCAGCGGCCGTCGGCCAGATCGGTTTCGAAGGCGCGGAACGGCAGCTTGGCGCGGCGCGATTTCGCCGAGGCCAGCCAGGATTCGAAATCCCGGGTCTGGATCTGCGTGCCCTGGCGATTTTGATAATTGCGCCGCATCATCCGCTCCCAGCTGATGCGCTCGTCCGGCGCCACGCCCAGCGCCGCGCAAAAAGCCGGGTTGGCGTAGCGCAGGCAATCGCGCTCGTCGAACAGGGAGATCAGCAGCGGACAATCCCGTTGCAGCGACATCAGGCGGAAGGCGATGTCTTGGTCTTCTTCGGCAGGCTTCATACACTGGCATCCGGCGGCACCCGGGCCGATGGACATCGGCCCGCCGCCGCCCATTGCGGACGGCGGTCATAAGCCATGGTAGAGCAAAACCGGGGCGGGATTAAGCGCCGTCGCCCGGACCCTCCCCGTTCACTTCTGCCCCGCCGCCAGCAGGCGCAAGGCCAGGCCGCCGAATACCGTCGCCAGCAGATACTGCGGCCAGCGTCCGCCGCCGCCTCCCGCCAGCATGCGGCCCATGCGGCTGCTGGCGACGATCACCAGCGCGTTGACGCAGAAAGCGACCGCGTTCAGCACCGTGGCCAGCAGCATGATCTGCAGCGCCACCGGGCCGGCCTGCGGCTCGACGAACTGCGGAAACAGCGCCAGCACGAACAGCGCCATCTTGGGATTGAGCAGATTGGTGGTCAGCCCCTGCAGCGCGATGCGCGCCAACGGCTTGCCGTCGGCGCCGGGCGCGGCCGCGCGCAGCACGCTCTTGCTGCGCAAGGTGGTCCAGGCCAGGTACAGCAGATAGGCGGCGCCGGCGATGCGCACCGCGTCGTAGGCCACCGGCACCAGCACGAACAGCTGGGCCAGGCCCAGCGCCGCCAGCAAGGCGTGGCAATAGGTGCCGATCTGGATGCCGAACAGCGTGGCGAAGCCGGCGCGCAGCCCCTGTCCCGCGCTGCGGCTGGCGATCAGCAGCATGTCCGGGCCAGGCGTGGCGGCCAGCGCGAGACAGGCGAGGGAGAACAACAGCAGGGTGGACAGGGTGGGCATGCGCGGGGCTCCGTTGTCGGTGACGAAGGCATTCATCATACCGGCATCATCCGGACGCGAACAGCCGCGCGTCCAGGTTTGAAGAGCGGCGGCGTTTAGGGTATACCTATTTGTCCTGACCAGGAGAATGAATGGACTTCCCCATCCTGCATACCCCGCGGCTGGCGCTGCGCGAAATCACGCTGGACGACGCGCCGGCGCTGCTGGGCATCCACGGCGACGCCGACGCGATGCGCTGGTACGGCACCGATCCGCTGGCCACGCTGGAGCAGGCCCGGCAGATGGTGGAGAAGTTCGCCGGCTGGCGAAACCTGCCCGCGCCCGGCGTCCGCTGGGGACTGGCCCTGCGCGAAGGCGGCCCCCTGATCGGCAGCCTCGGCCTGTTCAAATGGAACCCGGGCTGGCGCTGCTGCACGCTCGGCTATGAACTGGCGCGCGGCCTGCAGGGGCAAGGCCTGATGAGCGAGGCGCTGCGCGCCGCGCTGGCCTGGGGCTTCACGCATATGGAGCTGAACCGGATAGAAGCCCAGGTGCACCCTGACAATCTGGCTTCGCTGAAGCTGCTGGAACGGCTGGACTTCAAGACGGAAGGCCGCGCCCGCCAGGCCGGCTTCTGGCTGGGCCGCTACCAGGACCTGATCAATCTGTCGCTGCTGCGCGAGGAAAGCGCGCTGGCCGCGGCTTAGCGCGGCTGACAAAATGCTGTTTCATGCCTGAGGCAGGGCGCGCCGACGCAGACAGTACGGCCAGTCGGCGCAACGCGGCATCAGGATTTCTATTTGCGGCTCTTGGGAGAAACCCGATGCACCACTATCCGTTGTTCCTGCTGATGGCCAGCCTCGCCATCCTGACGCCCGGCCCCGGCGTCCTCAACTCGCTGGGCAACGCGCTGCGTTTCGGCCTCAGGGGCAGCCTGCCCGGCATACTCGGCGTCGCCGGCGGCAGCTTCATCGTCGCCGCGCTGTCAGCCACCGGCCTGGGCCTGCTGCTGGCCACTTCCGCGCTGGCTTTCACAGCATTGAAGTGGCTGGGCGCCGGCTATCTGTTCTACCTGGGGATCAAGCTGCTGCGCGCGCCGGCCTTCCGTTTCGACGCGCCTGAAGCCGAACGGACCGGGCCGTGGCGGCAATTCGCCGGCGGCATGCTGCTGCAGTTGAGCAATCCCAAGTCCATCTTTTTCTTCCTGGCCATCTTCCCGCAGTTCATCGCCGCCGGCAGCGCCCATTACACCAGCGACTTCCTGCTGCTGGTCAGCAGCTACAGCGCTTTGCTGGTGCTGATCCACAGCGCTTACGCCTTGCTGGCCCACTCGCTGCGGCGCTGGCTGGACAACGAGCGCGGCGGCCATCTGATCAACAAGGCCAGCGGCGCCAGCTTCCTCGTGTTCGGCAGCCTGCTGGCCGCCTCCAACCGTTAAGCCGCTGGCAAAACCCAGCGAAGCGCCTGAGGCAAGGCGCGCCGACTCAGGCAGTGCAATCAGTACGGCAAGTCGGCGCAACGCGGCATCTGGGGATTTTGTCGGCGGCGCCCAGCGCTTACCAGCCGTTTTCCAGCACGATATGGCCCGGCGCGTTCTGCCGGGTCATCCGGTAGCCCATCTTCATCAGCTGGCGGTGGGTGTCCTCCACCATCTTCGGGTTGCCGCACAGCATGAAGCGGCTGTGCTCCGGCGACATCTCGATGCCGGCGCGTGCCGCCAGCTCGCCGCTTTCCAGCAAGGCCGGCACGCGCTGGCTCAGCATGCCCTCGGGCGCATTGCGCGTGACCACCGGCAGGTATTGCAGCTTGTGGCCATGCTCATGCCACAGCGGATGGCCGCGCAGCGCGGCTATTTCGTCCTGGAACGACAGCTCCGCCGCCTCGCGCACGCAATGCGCCAGCACGATGCGCTCGAAGCGCTGCCACTCACCAGGCTGCTTCAGGATGGACAGGTAGGGCGCGATGCCGGTGCCGGTGGCGATCAGCCACAAGTCCTTGCCGGCCGGCAGCCGTTCGGCCTGGAAAAAGCCCATCGCCCGCTTGTCCAGCATCACCTCGCCGCCCGGCTGCAACTTGGCGAGCCGGGAGCTGAACAGCCCGTCCGGGACCACGATGGAATAGAAATCCAGGAACTCGTCGTACTCGGCCGAGCACATCGAATACGCGCGCCACACCTGGCCGCCGTTCTCCAGCGGCAGGCCCAGCCGGGCGAACTGGCCGGCCGCGAAGCGGAAGCCGTCGGGCCGCGTCAGCCGGAAGCTGATCAGCTTGTCGGTCCAGCGCTTCATGTCGGTGATGGTTTCAACGGTGTATTTCTGTTGAATCTCGGCTTCCAGCGCGGCGTCCATCTTCACTCCAATTGTTGAGTAATTTACTCGACAATTATGCTCCCGCCGCTCCCCGCTTGCCAAGCCAGTCCGCCAGTTGCGGATGCAAGGCCTGCTTCCGCAAGGCCTGCGACGGCGTGGGCAGCAGTTCCGCCGCCTCCGGCCCCAGCCGCCAGGACTCGGGCAGCGGGGCCTCGCACAGCGCGCAGCGCTCGCCATCCAGCCGCATCTCGCCCAATGGGCGCAACGGCAAGCCGGCCACGCCCATCGTCTTCGCTGCGCATCGCTGGCGAACTCCCATCAAAAGCCTCATGCTAACAGTCCACCCGCCACCTTGGAGATCGACACATGACCATCGCCCTCGCCTTGCACGGCGGCGCCGGCACCCTGCGCCGCAGCGACATGGACGCCGAACTGGAGCGCGCCTACCGCGCCGGCCTGGAACAGGCTTTGGAGGCCGGCCACGCGGTGCTGCGCGGCGGCGGCTCGGCGCTGGACGCGGTGTGCGCGGCCGTCTGCGCGCTGGAGGACGATCCGCTGTTCAACGCCGGCCGCGGCTCGGTGTTCAATCTGGACGGCAAACAGGAAATGGAGGCCGGCGTGATGGACGGCAGCCGCCAGGACGCCGGCAGCGTCGCCGGCCTTTCCGGCGTGCGCAACCCGGTGCTGCTGGCCCGCGCGGTGATGGAGCGCACTCCCCACGTGACGCTGGGGTATGCGGCGGCGGAGGAGTTCGCCCGCCGGGAAGGGTTGGAAATGCGGCCACCGGAATACTTCCACACCGACAAACGCTGGCAGGCGCTGCTGGCGGAAAAGGAAAGACTGGCCAACGGCGGCTCGGACGAGGACATCTCCGAGGACCGCAAGCACGGCACCGTCGGCGCGGTGGCGCTGGACGCGCAAGGCCGGCTGGCGGCGGCCACCTCCACCGGCGGCCGCACCGCCAAATGGCCGGGCCGCATCGGCGACACGCCGGTGATCGGCGCCGGCACCTGGGCCGACGCCCATTGCGCGGTGTCGGCCACCGGCCACGGCGAATACTTCGTCCGCGCCGCCGCCGGGCACGAGATCTCGGCCCGGGTCCGCCACCTGGACGAAACCCTGGCCCAAGCCTGCGACGCCGTGGTCTACGGCCAGTTGCTGACCATGGGCGGCACCGGCGGCGTGGTCGCCGTCGACCGCTACGGCCGGGTGGCGCTGCCATTCAATTGCGAGGGGATGTACCGGGCGGCGATAGACGGCGCGGGCTTGCGCACCGTCGCCATCTACCGCGGCGAAGACTAGCGGTAGGCGGCCTGCCATTCCGCCTGCAGCTGGGCGATCAGCTCCGCCGCCGGCAGTTCTCGTGCGTCGGCGACGCCCTCTCCCGCCCACAGCGACATCAGCTCGCTGCGGCCGGCCTTGGCGGCGGCGGCGCGCATCGCACCGGTGAGCGCGTTCATCACCGGATAGGCGGGCAGTCGGTCCTGCCACGGCGCCATCTCTGCCATGTAGCGGTTGTCCAGGCCGCGCGCATAGCGGCCGGAAAACGCCCGGGTCAGCCGGGTGGACCCCGGCTTCGCCGTCGCCAGCGCCTGTTTCCACAACTGAGAGATGCCGGACTCCGGGCAACGCAGGAAAGCGGTGCCCAACTGGCAGGCGACGGCTCCATGCCGCATCGCCGCCGCGATGTCGCGGCCGTGCATGATGCCGCCGGCGGCGATCACCGGCAGCGGCAGGTTCTGCGCCAGCTCGTACGCCAGCGACAGCATCGGCCGCAGCGACTGCCGCTGCTCGCCGATGAAGGTGCCGCGGTGGCCGCCGGCCTCGCGCCCCTGCGCGCACACCGCGTCCGCGCCCAGCGCGGCCCAGGCCAGGCCCTCGGCCAGATTGGTGGCGGTGCCGACCACCAGGATGCCGGCGTCGCGCAGCGCGCGCATCTGCGCCGCGTCCAGAATGCCGAAGGCAAAGCTGGCCACCGCCGGCTTCAGCTCCAGCACCGTCTCCAGTTGCTGGTCGAAAGGCTGGCAGAAGCTGTCCGGCGCGGCGGGCGCCGCCAGGCCCAGCTCGGCGTGCCAGGGCTTGAGCAGGTCCAGCGCCAGCGCCAACTCATCCGGACTGGGCTGCGGCCGCCCCTGGACGAACAGGTTGATCCCGAACGGCTTGTCGCTCAAGGCGCGGATCTTGTCCGCCTCTTTCCTGATCTGCGCCGGGGACAGCAGCGCGCCGGCCAGAAAACCCAGCCCACCCGCCTCGCCCACCGCGGCCGCCAGCTGCGGCGTGGTCGCGCCGCCGGCCATCGGCGCCTGTATCACCGGCAACTTCAGTTGCAAGTGCTGCCATCTCGCTGCAGACATCCGTATTCTCCTTGTTCTAGGGTCTCGCCAGCTGTCCGTGCCCCGCGCCCGGTTCGATCAATCGCGCAGCGCCTGCGTCAAATCCTCCAGAATATCGTCCAGGTCCTCGATGCCTATCGACAGCCGCAAACCGCCCTCGACGATGCCCAGCGCCGCCTTCTGCTCGGCCGGCATGCCGCCATGGGACATCGTGTAGCTGTGGTTGACCAGCGACTCCACGCCGCCCAGCGACTCCGCCAGCGCGAACAGCTTCAGCTTCTGCGCGACGCGGCTGGCCGCCTCCCGGCTGTTGTCCTGCAACTGGATGCTGATGATGCCGCCGAAACGCCTCATCTGCCGCTTCGCCAGCTCATGCCCCGGATTCTCGGGCAGGCCGGGGTAAAACACCTTGGCCACCGCCGCTTGCTCCAGCAGCCAGGCCGCCACCTTCTCCGCGCTGTCGCAATGGCGCTCCATGCGCAACGCCAACGTCTTGATGCCGCGCAGCGTCAGGAAGCAGTCCTGCGGCCCGGGCACCGCGCCGGCGGCGTTCTGCAGAAAGCGGATGTCGTGGTATAGCTTGTCGTCGCTGACCGCCACCAGGCCCAGCAGCACGTCGGAGTGCCCGCCCAGGTATTTGGTGGCCGAATGCACGACGATGTCGGCGCCGAGCAGCAGCGGCTGCTGCAGGTAGGGCGTGGCGAAGGTATTGTCCACCGCCACTTTCACGCCATGGCGGCGGGCGATGGCCGACAGCGCGGCGATGTCGGCCATGCCCAGCAAGGGGTTGGTCGGCGACTCCAGCCACAGCAGCCGCGTGGCCGGCGTGATCGCCGCCTCCATCCGCGCCGGGTCGGACAGGTCGACAAAGCTCACCTTGATGCCCGCCGGCTGCATCACCCGGGTCAGCAAGCGGTAAGCGCCGCCGTAAAGGTCGGCCACCGCGATCACCTCGTCGCCGGGCTTCAGGCAGGCGCGCAGCACCGCGTCTATCGCCGCCATGCCGCTGGAGAACGCCAGGCCGTGCCTGGCTTCCTCCAGACTGGCCAGGCAGTCCTGCAGCGCGCTGCGGGTGGGATTGCCGGTGCGGGCGTAGGCGTAGCGCAAATCTTCGCCGACATGGTCGAAGGCGAAGGCCGAGGTCTGGTACAGCGGCGGCATCACCGAGCGGTTGTGTTCGGCATTGTCGTAGCCGACATGGATGGCGCGGGTAGCAAATTTCACGAAAATCCCTCTAAATCATGAGCTTGGGCCAAATTGCCCGACAATCAAACCCTAACCCCTTGCAAATCATGCATTTGCCATGCTCATTTCATCACGATGCCAAAATTTCAGGTCAATTGCGAGCAAATATCGGCAAATTGTCCTGATTTTCGCCAAGCTAGCGCCGTTTTTTACTTTACAGCGGCGGCCAATAGGGCTATTTTGCTGCGTTTCGCATTAAAACCATCGTTTGCATGAAGCTAGAACGCGTTTTTGACATCTTGTCCCATCAGCTGGCCAACCATCCGCGCCCGGACTGCCTGGCGGCGAAATCCGGCAAGGCCTGGCGGCAATTGTCGACGGCCGAGGTCCGGGACACCGTCAACCGCGTCAGCCTGGGCCTGATGGAAATGGGCATCCAGCGCGGAGACAAGGTGGCCATCGCCGCCGACAACAGCATCGAATGGGTGCTGGTGGATATCGCGCTGCAACAAATCGGCGCGGTCAGCGTGCCGCTGTACCCCACCATCACCCTCGATGATGCACGCTATATCCTGGCGCATGCCGAGGTCAAGCTGGCTTTCGCCGGCAGTGCTGCATTGCAACGAAAACTGCACGAGGCATTGGGCAGGCTGTCCTGCCCGATCTACGGCCTGGCCGACATCGACGGCGCGCCATCCTGGCGCGAGATCGCCGAGCGCGCGCGCCTGGAGCGGATGGCCGAGCTGGACGCGCTGCGCGACGCCACGCGCGCCGACGACGTCTATACCATCATCTACACCTCCGGCACCACCGGCCGCTCCAAGGGCGTGATGCTGAGCCATCGCAACGTGCTGAGCACCGTGGTGGCCACCGCCGCCTTCACCGGCCTGCCGCAGGGCCGCTGCCGCGCGCTGAGCTTCCTGCCGCTGTCGCACATCTTCGAGCGCGCCGGCGTGTTCTATTACCTGTACAGCGGCACCGGCATCTATTTCGCCAGCGTGGAATGCCTGTCGTCGGCGCTGGCCGACGTCAAGCCGCACACCTTCAGCTCCGTGCCGCGCGTGCTGGAGAAGGTGCACGAGAAGCTGGTGGGCAAGGCGCGCGACCTGACCGGCGCCAAGCGCCGCATCTATCAATGGGCGCTGGCCCGCGCCGAGCGCTTCGACCCCAACCGCCGCCGCTCGCCGCTGGACGCGATCCAGCACGCGCTGGCCGACAAGCTGGTGTACAGCAAATGGCGCGCGGCGATGGGCGGCGAGCTGATCTCCATCAACGTCGGCTCCGCCGCGCTGCAGCCGCGGCTGGCGCGGATGTTCTGGGCCGCCGGCATCGCCGTGGCAGAGGGCTACGGCATGACCGAGAGCTCGCCGGTGATCTCCGCCAATCCTTTCACCGCCCGCGGCGTGCGCATCGGCAGCGTCGGCCTGCCCCTGCCCGGCGTCGAAGTGCGCCTGGCCGACGACGGCGAGATCCTGGTGCGCGGCGACAACGTGATGTCCGGCTACTACAAGGAGCCGGAACAGACCGCGGACGCGCTGCGCGACGGCTGGCTGCATACCGGCGACATCGGCGTGCTGGAAAACGGCTACCTGCGCATCACCGACCGCAAGAAGGAAATGTTCAAGACCAGCAACGGCAAGTACATCGCGCCGCAGGCGCTGGAGAACAAGCTGAAGGAGTCGGCCTTCATCGACCAGATCATGGTGGTGGGCGACGGCCAGAAGTACGCGGCCGCGCTGATCGTGCCGCTGTTCGAGAAGCTGAAGGAATGGTGCGCCGAGCACGGCATCTCCTACACCACCGACTGCGAGATGAGCCGCCACCCCAAGGTGGTGGAGCTGATCGACCGCGAGGTGAAGCGCTTCAACCGCTACTTCGGCAGCTGGGAGCACATCAAGAAGTTCTCGCTGCTGGACAAGCCGTGGTGCGTGGACGCCGGCGAGCTGGCGCCGACCTTGAAGCTGCGCCGCAAGGTGATCACTGAGCGCTGCCGCGCCTTGATAGACGGCATGTACGGCATGCCGGAGCCGGCGTAAACGAAAAGCCCCGCATCGCGGGGCTTTTTCCTATGCCAGCCGTCACGCTCAGCGCTGGTGCGCCAGGTTCAGGCGGTTTTCCACATGACGCTGCACGCGCTCGAACAAGGCGCTGAGCAGCCAATAGATGGCGGCGGCGGCCAGGTACAGCGGCAGCGGCTGGAAGGTCTGGGCGATCACCTCTTTCGTCGCCAGCATCAGCTCGGTGACGGTGATCACCGATACCAGCGAGGTGTCCTTGATCAGCGAGATCAGGCTGTTGGACAAGCTGGGCACCGACAAGCGCAGCGCCTGCGGCGCGATGATGTGGCGCATCGTCTGCCACCAGGTGAAACCCAGCGAGAAGGCCGCGTCCCACTGCCCCTTGGCCACGCCGGCGATGCCGCCGCGCAGGCTTTCCGACAGATAGGCCGCCACGTTCAGCGTCAGGGCCAGCACGCCGGCCGGCACCGGGTCCAGCTCCAGGCCCACGCCCGGCAAACCATAATAGATGACGAAAATCTGCACCAGGAGCGGCGTGCCGCGCATCGCGCTGACATAGAACGACGCCAGCTGCGACAACACCGGCAGCTTCGCCACCCGGACCATCGCCACCGCGAAACCCAGCGCCAGGCCCAGCACCATCGCCACCAGCGCGAACAGCAGCGTATGCGCCGCGCCCTGCAGCAGCACCGGCAGCGCCGCCTCGAACAGAGCCATCCAATCGCTCATTCCATCCCTTCCCTGAAAAGCCGACGCCCCCGCGGAAGCAGGGGCGTGCGGTTCATGCTATCACAAACCGGCTTATTTCTTCGCCGCGGCAGGCGCCTTGGACACGTCGATGCCGAACCACTTCACCGAAATCTTCCGGAAGGTGCCATCGGCCTTCATGCCGCCCAGGGCCTTGTCGATCTCGGACTTGAATTGCGGATTGCCCTTGGCGAACGGAATCGCCATCGTCGCCACGTCGCCCACCGGAGCGCCGGCCTTCAGCGGCAGCTTGGCCTGCTTGATCGCGAACGGGATCAGCAGACTGTCGTTCAGCGCCGCGTCCAGGCGGCCGGTGGCCAGGTCCTGCAGGTATTCCGGCGCGCCGGGATAGGTCTTCACCTGCACGCCGGCGGCCGCCTTGGCCATGTCGGCGTAGTTGCTGCCCTGGCCGACGCCGAGCTTCCTGCCCTTCAGGTCGGCCAGGTTCTTGAAGTCGCGGCTCTCGTTCCTGCGCACGATCAGCTGGGCGCTGGAGTAGGTGTAAGGCTGGCTGAAATCGAACACCGCCTGGCGCTGCGCGGTCACGCCCACCTGGTTGACGACGATGTCGAACTTGCCGCTTTGCAGGCCGGCCAGCAGGCCGCTCCACTCGGCGGTGGCGAACTCCGGCTTCACCTTCATCCGGCGCGCGATCTCGGTGGCGATCTCGACGTCGAAACCGGTCAGCTGCTGTCTGGCGTCCTTGAAGTTGAACGGCGGATAAGTGCCCTCCAGCGCGATCTTCAGCGTGCCGCGCTGCTTGACCGTGTCCAGCAGGTCCGCCGCGAAAGCGAGATTGCCGATTGCGGCAGCCATCAGAGCGAGCATCAACTTCTTCATATCAATATAACCTTTTGAAATATACAATTCAAAAAACAATTCTATGGAGAATATCAATAAAACCACATATTGCACAAGCTCAACCCGCCGCCGCGCCAGTCCCGCTCTCAAAGCAAACAGCCCCGCCGGCAAAGCCGCGGGGCTGTGGTTCAAGCCAACCAATCGTTCATTTTCCAGGAGACAGGACCAGGCGCCCCGAGCGGCGCCATTGCAAGACGAGCGCCAGCAGCGTGGCAATCGCCAAGCCGATCAAGCCTGCGACGAACACGATCACACTGCGCTTGGGCGCAGACTTCATCAGAGGCGGAGTCGCTTCAACCAACACTTGCACATCCTGCGACGCCACCAGCTCCGCCTGTTGCACCTGTCTCGCCAATTCCTGAGTCAGCGCGCGATGGTAGTACAGGTCCCGAACTTCGGTGAACAAATCCGGCGGCAAGGCCACCACTTCACCGCTGGCCTTGGCCAACTCCATCTTGATCTGCATCAGCGCGCTATCGAGATTGTTGGTATCACCGGCGGCAAGCATGCCTTCCAGACTGGCGAAGCCGCTTACCATTTGAACCGCAGTCGAATCCAGCTTCAAGCGGCCGCTCTGAATATCCGCTCGCACCTCTTTCTCCGCCTGCTTCAAGCGCTCCCGGGAAGTCGCCAATCGCCCTTGCAGCACATAAAGCTTGCGGCTCTGCTCTGTGATATGCGCGCCCAGTATCTGCTGACGGCAGAGATCAGCCAAGTAGTTGGCTATGCGCGCCGCCATAGCTGGATCCGTGTCCGTCACCATGATCTCCAACGGCTGATCCTTTGCCACGCTGACTTTCATGTGGTCATTCAATAATGCCAGCTTGGCTTCGCCTTCGCTGTCGCGCTTGTAACGCGCCGCCAGGCCGAACTTTTCCACCGCGCGCTTCAACACGGGATCGCTCTGCAGCAGCGCGGCCCCTCCTTTCGCTCCAAGCGGCTCAGCAATCAGCAACTGGGTCTTTGCCGAAAAAACATTCGGCATACTCAATGACCAAGCCAGCCCCAGCATGCCGAACAGAACGCAACCGGATAACAGTAAACGCCAATTCGCCAAACAGAACTGCGCAACCTGCAAAAAACTGATTTCATCTTCTTCGCGCTTCACCACTGCACCCCAAGTCTCCGACAACACTGGCAACACAAATCAATTTGATTAGCAAAACAAGCCCTTATAGCAAAAGTGGCGGCGACTCGCCACCACCCGCTTCAGAAGAGTTGCTTAGACGTTGAACAAGAAGTTCATCACATCGCCGTCCTGCACCACGTATTCCTTGCCTTCGGCGCGCATCTTGCCGGCTTCCTTGGCCTTGGCCTCGCCGCCGTAGCCGATGAAGTCAGTGTAAGAGATGGTTTGCGCGCGGATAAAGCCGCGCTCGAAATCGGTATGGATCACGCCAGCCGCTTGCGGCGCGGTGTCGCCGACATGGATGGTCCAGGCGCGCACTTCCTTGACGCCGGCGGTAAAGTAGGTCTGCAGGCCCAACAGCTTGTAGCCGGCGCGGATCAGGCGATCCAGGCCCGGCTCCTCCAGGCCCAGCGTTTCCAGGAACTCGGCTTTGTCGGCGTCTTCCAGCTCGGCGATCTCGGATTCGATGGCCGCGCACAGCGCGACGACCGGCGCGCCTTCCTTGGCGGCGTACTCTTCCACCTTGGCCAGCAGCGGATTGTCGCTGAAGCCGTCTTCGGCCACGTTGGCCACGTACATCGCCGGCTTGATGGTCAGCAGGCACAGCGGCTTGATCAGCGCCTTGTCCTCGTCGGACAGGCCCAGCGAACGGGCCGGCTTGCCCTGGTCCAGGTGCGGCACCAGCTTTTCCAGCACGGCGATCAGCGCGCGCGCGTCCTTGTCGCCGGCTTTGGCCTTCTTGCCTTCGCGCTGCATCGCTTTTTCCACCGCGGACAGGTCGGCCAGCGCCAGTTCGGTGAGGATGGTCTCGATGTCGGCGATCGGGTCAACCTTGCCTGCCACGTGCACGATATTGTCGTCATCGAAGCAACGCACCACGTTGACGATGGCGTCGGTCTCGCGGATATTGGCCAGGAACTGGTTGCCCAGACCTTCGCCCTTGGAGGCGCCCGCCACCAGGCCGGCGATGTCGACGAATTCGACGATGGCCGGCTGGATCTTCTGCGGATTAATGATCTTGGCCAGTTCAGCCAGCCGCGCATCCGGCACTTCGACGATGC
This sequence comes from Chromobacterium sp. Ag138, assembly GCF_055181315.1. Lineage (NCBI taxonomy): Bacteria > Pseudomonadati > Pseudomonadota > Betaproteobacteria > Neisseriales > Chromobacteriaceae > Chromobacterium > Chromobacterium sp. Ag138. The sequence goes on along the minus strand of NZ_JBUPWA010000001.1, from coordinate 3,679,640 downwards.
CGACATTGGGCTCGATGGTGCAGAACGGGTAGTTGGCGGCTTCGATGCCGGCCTTGGTCAAGGCATTGAACAGGGTGGACTTGCCGACGTTGGGCAAGCCGACGATACCGCATTTCAGACTCATTGCTGTCTTCCTAAAGAAATTCTATTTCAATCCATTATGGCGGCGGACCGTCGGACCGCCAGTCCGCAATCATTTGGCTTCGGTGTGCAGCGCCTTCATCGCCTCGGCCATCTTGCCGGCGATCGCACGCGGCAGCTCGCGCAGGGACGACAGGATGGCCTCGTCCAGCGCCTGCTGCTCCTCGGCGCGCGGCTTTTTCAGCACGAAGTTGGCCACTTCCTTCTTGTCACCCGGATGGCCGATGCCAAGCCGGAGACGCCAGAAGGCCTGCGAGCCCAGCCGCGCCGCGATGTCCTTCAAACCATTATGGCCGCCATGGCCGCCGCCCTGCTTGAAGCGGGCGACGCCGGGCGCGAGGTCCAGTTCGTCATGCACGATCAGGATCTCGTCCGGCAGTATCTTGTAGAAATGCGCCAGCGCCAGCACAGCCTGGCCGGACAGGTTCATGTAGGTCATCGGCTTCAACAGCCAGACGTCCTGTCCTTCGATCTGGATCCTGGCGACGTCGCCATGGAACTTGCCTTCGGTGCGCCAGTTGCCCTTGAACTGCCAGCACAGCTCGTCCACCAGCCAGAAACCGGCGTTATGGCGCGTCTTTTCGTATTCGGGGCCCGGGTTGCCCAGGCCGACAATCAGGCGGATGCCAGACATATCGCTCATTCCAATGAAAAAAGCCCGCTGCCCGCCACCTGGGCGCACAACGGGCTTTTCACCGTCACCGCGAGCGGCGACGGCAGCAGAAATCACACACGAGCGAAGTCGATGTGCATCACTTGCTGTTTGTACGGGTGCATCTGGAACGCAGCCACTTTCACTTGCTCTTTCTGGCCGTCGATGACCAGATCCAGCACGGAAGCGTGGAAGCCTTCGTTCTTCAGCGCGTAGTACATGGTGTTGTGATCCAGCACCAGGGAAACGGCTTCCTTGCCGGCGCCGTAAACCACGGCCGGCACTTGGCCAGCGTGACGCAGGCGGCGGCTCGCACCCGTACCCAGATCAACACGCTTGCTAGCAATCAGTTCAAAAGACATTGTAAAACTCCAGTTTCAGTTAAAAGCACCCGGCCCGCCGCGACCAGCAGGCCAGATGTTTACGGCAGGCAAGCGCCCGTCGCAACCAGTTCCTCATTGAAGAGGTAGGACACCGATTCTTCATTGTTGATCCTGCGCAGCGTCTCGGCCAGCAGGCCGGCGATCGAAGCCACCCGGATGTTCGGGCAGGCCTTGGCCGCGGCGGTCAACGGGATGGTGTCGGTCACCACCACCATATCGATGTCGGAATTCTTGATGCGGTCCACCGCCTGACCGGAGAAAATCGGGTGGGTCGCATAAGCCAGCACGCGTTCGGCGCCGCGCTCCTTCAGAGCGCTGGCCGCCTTGCACAGCGTGTTGGCGGTGTCGATCATGTCGTCGACGATCAGGCAGGTGCGGCCCGACACGTCGCCGATGATGTTCATCACTTCGGCCACATTGGCCTTCGGACGGCGCTTGTCGATGATCGCCAAGTCCGTGTTCAGCGCCTTGGCCACCGCGCGGGCGCGGACCACGCCGCCCACATCCGGGCTGACCACGATCAGATCGTCGAAGCGCTGGGCGCGGATATCCTTCAGCAGCACCGGCGTCGCGTAGACGTTATCCACCGGGATGTCGAAGAAGCCTTGAATCTGGTCGGCGTGCAGATCGACGGTGAGAACGCGGTCGATGCCGGCGCTGGTCAGCATATTCGCCACCAGCTTGGCCGAGATCGGCACGCGGGCGGAGCGCGGGCGGCGATCCTGGCGGGCGTAGCCGAAATAGGGAATCGCCGCGGTGATCCGGCCGGCGGACGCGCGTTTTAGCGCATCGGCCATGGTCAGGATCTCCATCAGGTTGTCGTTGGTCGGCGCACAGGTGGATTGCAGAATGAAAACGTCGCGGCCGCGAACATTCTCCAGCAGCTCCACCGCCACTTCGCCATCGCTGAACTTGCCGACATCGGCGCGTCCCAACGAAATATCCAAATGTTTGACTACGTTCTGAGCAAGTTCCGGATTAGCCGTACCGGTAAATACCATCAAACTGTCGTATGCCGCCATGATTCGCTTTGCCTTAGCTGGATAAAGAAAAAGCGTGTAAGGCTCTCTTACACGCTTTTTTCATGCTCTCTCTTATTCGGAGAAAGTCCTGGCTGGGGAGGTAGGGATCGAACCTACGAATGCCGGAATCAAAATCCGGTGCCTTACCACTTGGCGACTCCCCAGTAACCTTATTCAGCGCTGTCGAACAGGGGGTGGACACTTAGCCCTTCCGCTACAAATCCCTGATATTTTTCCGACAACACTCGGTAAACTTTATCGGCTTCGTCTTTCGACTCGAATTCCAGAAACACACAAGCACCGGAACCGGTCATCAGCGGCGAACCATATTTTCTTAACTCGCTCAGTACTTCATTCACCGCTGGAAATCTTTTCTCTACAACGCTTTGCAGGTCATTTCTGCGCTGCTGCGTTGTTTCGAGGATTCGCATTATGCCGAGGCGACCTACCTCTGTCAACATGCTTTGCGAAAAATTCCGGAATATCTCGGCCGTCGGCACATGAACCTGTGGGTGAATTACCAAATACCAGGCAGGCTTCAAAGAAAGGGGCTCCAACACCTCTCCGACCCCGGTGGCCAACGCATTGCGGCCGAAGATGAAGACCGGCACGTCGGCTCCCAGTTTCAAGCCCAGCGCCTGCAGCCTCTCACGCGGCCAGCCCAGCCCCCACAGCCGGTTCAGCGCGATCAGCACGGTGGCGGCGTCGGAACTGCCGCCGCCCAGGCCGCCGCCCATCGGCGTGCGCTTTTCCAGCTCGATGCTGACGCCAAGCCGGCAACCGCTTTCCCGCTGCAGCAGCCGGGCCGCGCTCACGGTCAGATCCTGCTCCGGCGGCACGCCGTCGGTCGGCGTCAAGAGCTCGATCGCGTCGTCGTCGCGGACGGCCAAGCGCAACGTGTCGCCGAAATCGATGAAACGGAACACCGTCTCCAGCAAATGGTAGCCATCAGGCCGTTTGCCGACCACGTGCAACAGCAGGTTGAGCTTGGCCGGAGCCGGATAGGTGTGAAACGGATGCCGCATGTCTATCTTGTTCTGTATCTGAATAATGCTTAATTCGGAGCGCGCGGGCGGGCGGCTTACTGCCAGCTCTGCACCACCACCTTGACGGTCAGGCCTTCGCGCTGCATTTCCACCCGCTTGGGATGATCGGCCTCGACGTCCGCGTCGCGGACGAAGCGAATATGCCAGCCCTGCTGCTCCAGATTGCCGTCGGCGTCGACGCGGCTTTCCAGGCCAGGCGCCGGCAGGCCGCGTATCCACCACACCAGATTGGACAGCGGCAGCGGCCACCCCATAACCTGCCGGGTCAGGCTTTCCACGTCGTCGGCCTGCCAGCTTTTGCCGTCGGCCAGCAGCGTCACGCCGCCGGGATCGCGCAGCACCTTGGCCACGGTGTTGCCCAGCGGCGAGTTGATCGCCACTTCATCGCGCGGCGGCTGGTGCCGCCAGTCGAAATTGGCTACGTGGCCCTTGCCGTCCAGATTGGCCGACAGGCGGCCGCTGACGCTGAACGGCGCGTCGGCCGCCGCTTCCAGCGACGGCTTGGGACGGAACAAGGCCTCGTTGGCGCAGCCGGCCAGCAGCAGCGCCGACGACAGCAGCAGCGCGCGCCGGATCACGGCTTGGCCCCCAAGCGGCGCATCGCCTCAGTGATCACCTCATGGCCGGGATGCTGCGCCAATTCCTTGCTCCATACCGCCATGGCCTCGTCGCGCCGGCCCTGCTTCCACAGCACTTCGCCCAGATGCGCCGCCACTTCCGGATCCGGCATCGCGGCGTAGGCTTTCTCCAGATTGCGCCGCGCGGCGTCCAGCCGGCCCAGCTTGTACTGCACCCAGCCCAGGCTGTCCTGGATCACCGGATTGCCCGGTTCCGCCTTCAGCGCCTTTTCGATGTAGCCATAGGCTTCCTGGTAGCGCGTGGTCCGGTTGGCCAGCGTGTAGCCGAGCGCGTTCAAGGCCTGGGCGTCGCCGGGTTTGTCCTTCAAGATCTGCTTCAGATCGCGCTCGGAATTGCCGGTGTTGCCCAGCATGTCGGACACCAGCGAGCGCTCGTACAACAGCTCGGTCGAACGCGGCTGCCGCTGCAGCGCCTGGGTCAGCACCTCGTAAGCGCGGCGCGGCTGCTTGGCCTCGCGCGCCAGCTGCGACTGTAGCAAGGCCACCGAGACCTTTTCCTGATCGTTGCCGCCCAGGCCGTTCAGACGCGCCAGCGCGTCTTCCAGATGATCATCCCCGGCCTCGAGTATCGCCAGCCGGGATTGCGCGGGCAGGTATTGCTGGCCGGGGCCGACCTGGCGGTACCAGTTTCCGGCGCGCTCGGCATCGCGGCTGTCCTCCGCGATCTGGCCCAGCGTGTAGCGGACGAAGTCCTGTTCCGGATACTGGCTGGCCAACGCGTGCTGCAGCCGGTCGTCGGCGGTTTTCAGATCGCGCATCTGGTAGGCCAGCAGGCCAGTCGCGTACAGCAAGTCGGCATTGTCCGGATGCGTCTTCAGCAAGGCTTCGAACGCGGCGCGCGCTTCCGGGAAACGCTTGGCGCCGACCAGCAGGCGCGGATAGGCGCTCTGCAGCTCCAGCCCGGCGTCGGGCCGGCGCGCCAGCTCGCGCTGCAGGAATTCGGCCGCCGCGTTGATGTCTTTGCGGCGCAGCCTGTCCACCTGCCACGCCACCGGCAGGTCCCATTTCGGCGCGATCCGCGCCAGGCGGTCGAACTCGCGATCCACCGCGGCCTGGTCATTATTGTCGGCGGCGGCGGCGAGCACCGCGAAGCGGGCCTCCGGCAGATCGGGGTAGCGATCGGCCAGCTCCTCCACCAGGCGGTAAGACGGCGCCGAGCCGCCGTCCTGCCTGGCGCTCAACCTAGCCAACTGCACGAAGATCGCGGGCGCGCGCTGCGGCTCCAGCCGCAGCAGCTCTTCGATCAAGGGTTTGCTTTCCGCCAGCTTGCCGCCGCGCATCAGCGTGATGAACAGCTGCTCGCGCGCCGGCAGGGAATTGGGGTCCAGCGCTATCCACAGCTGCAGCGCCTCGGTCGCCGGCTTCAACTGGCCGGACAGCAGGCAGAATTCGGCGGCGCGCTGGGCCATCCGCGGATCGCGGGTCTCTCGCGCCAGATCGAGATAGGTGAGCCCGGCGGAGCCGGCCGCGCCGCGGCGGGCGGCGATTTCGCCGGCCAGCACGCCATAGAGGATTTCGGGCGACAGCTCGACCTTGGGCAGATTGGCCTCGTCCGGCTCGGCCGCGGCCGCCGGTTTCGTTTCGGGCTGAGCGGGCGCCGACGCCGGTGGCTTGACGCCGGCGCAGGCCGACAGCAGCAGCGCCAGCAGCAACGGGAGGGATCGTTTCAGCGGTTTCATTCGCATGGATTAAGTTGCCTGCTCAAAGCCTGTTGAACGCGTAGAATAGCATGTCCGCTTTTCATCTTTGCACCATTTACCGAATCGCAGCCCGACCATGCCCGAATTGCCCGAAGTCGAAACCACCCGCCGCGGCGTAGAGCCGCATCTAGCAGGCCGCATCCTGCGCGGCGCCGTCGTCCGCAACCCCAGTTTGCGCTGGCCAGTCCCGCCCGATCTGGCGGAGCGCGTCGCCGGCGAAAAAGTGCTGGCCGTGCGCCGCCGCGCCAAATACCTGCTGCTGGAATGCGAGAGCGGCACCCTGCTGATCCACCTGGGCATGTCCGGCAGCCTGAGGGTGATGCCGGCCGGCTCGCCGCCGCAAAAGCACGACCACCTGGACCTGCTGCTGGGCGACCAGGTGCTGCGCTTCCGCGATCCGCGCCGCTTCGGCGCCGTGCTGTGGCACATCGGCCCGCTCGAGCTGCATCCGCTGCTGAAGGCGCTGGGGCCGGAGCCGCTGTCCGACGCCTTCGGCGGCGAAGCGCTGTTCCAGGCCATCCGCCGCCGCGGCAGCCCGATCAAGCTGGCGATCATGGACAACCACGTGGTGGTCGGCGTCGGCAACATCTATGCCAACGAATCGCTGTTCCACGCCGGCATCTCGCCGTCGCGTCCGGCCTGCGATCTGTCCCGTCCGGATTGCGACCGCTTGGCGGCCGAAATCAAGGCGGTGCTGCGGCGCGCGATCGACGCCGGCGGCAGCACGCTGCGCGATTTCGTCGACAGCGAGGGCAAGCCCGGCTACTTCCAGCAAAGCTATATGGTGTACAACCGCCAGGAAGAGCCGTGCCGGCGCTGCGGCACCCCCATACGCCAAATCCGCCAGGGTCAGCGCAGCACTTACTATTGCCCGCTGTGCCAGCCGTGATAGAGTGGCGGCCTGTCATCCCTCAGACTTGAAACCGTAACGATCTTGAAGTCACACGCCACCACTTCATTCGCCACCCGCTGCGGCCGCGTCTTGCGGCTGCTCGGCCATCTGGCCGTCGGCGTTTTCATCGTCGCCACCCGCTATTCCAGGCTGGCCCAGGCCGAACGCGCGGTGGTCACCCGCCGCTGGGCGCAGCACGCGCTGAAGATACTCGGCGTCAGCATCAAGGTGCAGGGCGTCAATCCGGGCTTTTATCCGCCCAATACCCTGCTGGTCGCCAACCACGTGTCCTGGCTGGACATCGTGGCGCTGAACAGCTGCACCGTGTCGCGCTTCGTCGCCAAGCGCGAGATCCGCAAGTGGCCACTGATAGGCTGGCTGGCCTATGTGGCCGGCACGCTGTTCATCGACCGCGGCAACCGCCGCGACGCCAGTCGCGTCAACCAAATCCTGGCCGAGGCGATGCGAAACGGCGGCTGCATGGCGGTGTTCCCCGAATCCACCACCTCCGACGGCAGCGGCCTGCTGCCGTTCAAGGCGTCGCTGTTCGAGGCCGCGCTGCTGGCAGGCGGCACCGTGCAGCCGGTATCGCTGCGCTACCAGCGGCCGGACGGCAGCCTGCTGCGCGAGGCCGCCTACATCGACGACATCTCGCTGCTGCAGAGCATAGGCAAGGTGTTGAGCGTGCCGCAGATCGAGGTGGAGATCAGCTACGGCCAGCCGCTGAAGGCCGGCGACGCCGGTCTGGACAACCGCTTCCTGCTGGCCGAACAGGCCCGCAGCGAGGTGGCCCGCGGCCTGCGGCTGTCGCTGGAAGCGCAGCCGCAACCGGCGCCGGCCGCGGAAACCGGCGCCTGAGCGCTCAGCGCGCCAGCCGCTGGCTCAGGCCTTCGTAGAGATCGTCGCCCAGCCGGGTATAGCCGGGCGCGGTAAAATGAACCATGTCCGGGCGGCCCAGCTGCTGCTGCCGCCACGTCCGCATGCTGCACGGCCCGCCCATCGCCTGCTGCCAGTCCCAGTACAGCAAATGATTGTCGCGCGCCAACTGGCGCTGCGCCTGCTGCACCGCGCTCAACAGCAGCGGCCGCTGCGGGCCCGGCGCGCACTCGCGGCTGACCGTCCCACCCTTGCTTCGCGCCGAATCGGGCGCGCCCAGCAGCAGGATGGCCGCCTGCGGCAATTGGCTGCGCACCAGGCTGACCGCGCCCTGCAATATGGCGCGGTATTCGTCCAGATCCAACTTGGGATCGAAAGCCTCATTGGTGCCGTAGGCCAGAATCACCAGATCGGCTTCCCGCGCCGCCAGCTGCCGGCCCCAGCCGCCGCCCCAGCCGCGCCACAAGGCCAGCTCCGCGCCATTCCTGCCGACGGTATCGAGCACCACGCCGGGCGCGAGCTTTTCCAGCTCATAGCCGCCCACCTCCGGCGCCGGCAGGCTGTCCGCGCGCAAGGTGAACGGCAGCTTCAGCTTCATTTCCACCCGCTGCCAGCCGGCGCCCGCGGCCACCTGCGCCCGCCGCGGGCCGCTGCCGTCGTCTACGATCAGCCCCTGCCCGTCCGCGCTCTGCCGCAGCCAGATCCGCACTCGCCACAAGCCATTGTCCTCGGTGCGCGGATGCACGGTGATGGACGCTCCGGCCCGCTGGGCGATGCCGACGTAGCCCCCCAGCGGAAAATCGGAATCGGCGTCGCGGCGGCTGTTACGCAGGGTCCAGCCTTCGCTACGCATATAGGCCAGCGCGTTGCGCTGTCCCGGCACGTTGACCGGCGGCAGCCAGCCTATGCCGGCGTCGCCGTAACGTGCCTGCAGCCTGGCGCGCAATTGGCCGCTGAAGTAGTCGGCGGCGGTGTGGGAGTCCCCGAACTGGATCACGCGCACCGGCGGCTGGGCGTCGCCCTGCAGGTTGAAGCGGGCGGCCAGGCGGGCCAGGTTGGGCTCGCCGAAGTCTTGCACCGGAGCGGCCTGCGCCTGGGCCGCCAAAGCGGCCGCCATCATCCAGCGCGACGCGCGCGCGATTGCCTTGAATGTCATTCGAACCTCAATTCCGCCAGCACGCGGCGCGCCAGCAGCAGCTGGCCCTGACGGGTGAAATGCACGCCGTCGGCGGCGCGCACCGCCACCTCGCCCTGGCCGGGCAATGTCATGAATTTATTGAAGCGGTCGTCCTGGCTGCCCAGCGCCTCGCGGGTGGAGATGAAGCGCCCGCCGCCGGCCGCCACTTCCTCCCGGTACAGGCGGTTCAGGTAATGCACGCCGTCGTTCATCTTGTCGCGGCTCATATTGGGCAGGCCCAGCCACAGCACCTTCACCTTGCGCTTGCCGGCGCTGGCGAGAATGCTGCGTATCCGCTCGCGGTAGCGCTGCTCCCAATCTGGAGACGCGAAGCGGATGTAATGATTGCCGTTGACCATGTCCCAGGTATCGTTGGCGCCGACGAACATCACCAGCAACTGCGCTTTAGGATTGGCCGCCAGCTGGCGCTCCACCGTCGCCGGCCAGTTGAAGAAGTCTGGATAGGTGAGGCCGGTGCTCTGCTTGCTAATGTCGATCGCCTTAACCTGGTGCTGCCGGAACAGCGGCGGCAATAGATGCAGCGCCACGCCCTGCATCATCGAATCGCCGGCCAGCAGCACCGGCAGCCCCTCTTGCAGCAGCAGGCGCGAATCCACCGCTTTGACGGCCGCGGCAGCCGACGCCTGCGGCTTGGGCGCCGCGACCTTGGCCGCCGCAGCGGCCGGCGCCGGCCTCGGCTTCAGGCAGCAGGCGTTCAAGCTGTCTATCATGCGGCGGTCCCAACTGCCCACTTGCTGCTGCAGCGCTTCGCTGTGCCGGCGCAGCCCTCCGCCCAGCGAGCCGCCCTCGCGCCATGGCGACAGCGCGTCCAGCCGCTCCAGCAGGCTGGGCGCGTGGAAGGTTTGCCGCCAGTAGGCGTTGACGGCGGCCTGCTCCAGCCAGAACAGCAACAGCATGCAGCTGAGCAGGATGACGAGGATGCGGCGGTGCGGGTAGGCGGCGAGCATGGCGAGGGTCGAATCGTCAGAATTGGTAGTAAATGAAAGCGGGGATGCCGGACGGCGCCAGCGAGATCACCAGCAGCGCGATGGCGCTCAACAGCAGCGGCTTTCCCCACCACGGCAGCGCGGCCAGCCGGCCGAAGCAGCGCTCGGGCAGAGCAGACAGCATGGGCAGCGCGGCCAGCCACAGCCCCAGCAGCAGCAGCAATCCCGGCGCGTTCAGCGTCAGCTCCTGGCCGGAGGGCGCGAACATCGCGCCGAGGAAATCCATCGCCTCGTCCAGCGACTGGGCGCGAAAGAATACCCAGGCCAGGCACACGTAATGGAAAGTGATCAGCCGCGCCAGCCACGGCGACGCGCCGCTGACGGCGTCGCGCCGCCACAGCTTGTCGCCGACATTCAACGCCACCACGCCCAGGCCGTGCATCGCGCCCCACACCAGGTATTTCAGGCTGGCGCCGTGCCACAGGCCGGACAGCAGCATCGCCGCCAGCAGGTTGACCTGAGCGCGGGCGAAGCCATCGCGGTTGCCGCCCAGCGGGATGTAGACGTAGTCGCGGATCCAGCTGGACAGCGAGATGTGCCAGCGCCGCCAGAAATCACGCAGGTTCAGCGCCAGGTAGGGCGCGTCGAAGTTGCGCGGCAGCTGGATGCCCAGCAGCAGCGCCAGCGCGGTGACCAGGTCGGTATAGCCGGAGAAATCCAGGTAGATCTGCAGCGCGTAGGCGTAGAACGCCGCCCACACTTCCAGGGTATGGAAAGTATCGGGCGCGGCGAACACCGGGTCCACCCAGGCGCTGGCCAGCCAGCCGGCCAGCCACAGTTTCTTCAGCAACGCCAGCGCGATCAGGCCCAAGGCGCGGTCCAGCTGTGCCACCTGCCGCCGCGCCGGGCTGCGCAGCTGCTCCAGCAGGTCGCCGGCGCGGCAGATCGGCCCCGCCAGCAAGGTGGGAAAGAACGCCAAGAACAATGCGAACTGCGGCAGCGCCGCCGGCTTGATCTCCTTGCGGTACACCGACACGAAGTAGCTGACCGACTGGAAGGTATAAAAGGAAATGCCTACCGGCATCAGGATGTCCAGCGCCGGCAGCAGCGCCGTCACCCCCAGCGCGTTTAGGCCGGCCTGCGCGCTTTCGCGGAAGAAATCGAAATACTTGAACAAGGCCAGATTGCCGATGGCCAGCAGCAAGCAAGCCTGCAGCCAGCGCCGCGGGTTGGCGGACGCGGCCATCCGCCGGCTCAGGCCATGCTGAGCCAGCGTGTAGGCGGCAAGAATGGAGGCGAAACGCCAGTCGAGCTTGGCGTAGAACAAGTAGCTGGCCAGCAGGAGCAGAAGGTTCTGCATGCTGGGCATGCGGCGGCAGCCCCAGTAGACGGTAAAAAAACCGACGAAAGCCAGGGCGAACTCAATGGACAGATAGCTCATGCTAAGGTAACAAGCTGGCGGAGGCGGCAATTATGACAACAAGCCCCGCCGCTTGCCAGCTTTGATAAAGATTTATTTATCTGCCTGTTGCAAGCGCGATTTCGCGGTAAGCCTGGCAGGGCAGAGAAAACAATTGCCTGTCATTCAGCCGCAGCGCCGACAGGCTGCCGCCCCACAGGCAGCCCGAGTCTATCGCCAGGATATCCTCGTCCAGATGCACGCCCAGCGCCGACCAGTGGCCGCACACGATGGGCGTGCCGCCATGGCGGCGGCCCGGCGCCTCGAACCACGGCACCAGATTGGCCGGCGCGCCCTCCAGCTCGCCCTTGTAACTGAGGTCCAGCTCGCCATCCCGCGTCAGGAAGCGCATCCGCGTCATCGCGTTGACGATCAGGCGCAGCCGGTCCGCGCCCTTCAGGTCGTCGCTCCAGCGCGTAGGCTTGTTGCCGTACAAGCGGCCGAGGAATTCGCGGTGCCGCTGGCCGGACAGGCCGAACTCCACCTCCTCCGCCAGCCGGAGCGCCTTGGAAATCGTCCATTCCGGCAACAGGCCGGCGTGCACCATCGCGTAGCCTTGCCCCTCCAGCATCAACGGTTGGCAGCGCAGCCAGTCCAGCAGCACCTTGCCATCGGCGGCATTGAGCACATCCTCGATGGTGTCATCGCGATGGAGCTTGCCGAAACCCTCCGACACCGCCAGCAAATGCAAATCGTGGTTGCCCAGCACCATCTCCACTTGGTCCTGATGGTGGAACACCCAGCGCAGCACTTCCAGCGACTGCGGGCCGCGGTTGACCAAATCGCCGGTCAGCCACAGCGTGTCCTTGCCTGGATTGAAGTCGATCAACCGGAGCAACTGCTGGAACGGCTCGAAACAGCCCTGGATGTCGCCGATTGCGTAGATGGCCATATGGTTTCCTTGTGAGGCGGATCGGGCTTGGGATTCCATCCGCGATAAGCCATGATACCCCATGCTACAATGCATGGCCTTGATTACCGATTTGCTGCGCCCGTCCGGGCCCGACCGCCATGTCCGCTCCCCTGCTCAATCCGCCGCAACGCGCGGCCATCCATTATCTCGACGGCCCCTTGCTGGTGCTGGCGGGCGCCGGCTCGGGCAAGACCCGGGTGATCACCTACAAGATCGCCCACTTGGTGCGCGAGGGCGGGATACCCGCCCGCCACATCGCCGCCATCACCTTCACCAACAAGGCGGCGCGCGAGATGCTGGAGCGGGTCGGCAAGCTGATGAGCTCGGCCGAAATCCGCGGCATCACGGTGTCCACCTTCCACTCGCTGGGCATGCACATCCTGCGCCAGGAAGCGCCCCACCTGGGCTACAAGACCCAGTTCTCCATTCTGGACGCCTACGATGCCGGCAAGATCATCGCCGACATCCTCAACACCACGGCCAAGGACGAGATCCGCAAGGTGCAGAGCCAGATCTCGCTGTGGAAGAACGATCTGAAAACGCCGGACGACATGCTGCTGGCGGCGCAGGACCAATGGGAAAGCGTCTGCGCCAAGACCTATCTCGCTTATCAGGACACCCTCACCGCCTACCAGGCGATGGACTTCGACGACCTGATCCGGCTGCCGGTGCAGCTGTTCCGCGAGCACCCGGAAGTGCTGCTCAAATGGCAGGGCAAATTGCGCTACCTGCTGATAGACGAATACCAGGACACCAACACCTGCCAGTACCAGCTGGTGAAGCTGTTGACCGGCGTGCGCGGCCTGTTCACCGCGGTGGGCGACGACGACCAGTCCATTTACGCCTGGCGCGGCGCCAATATGGAAAACCTGCGCCTGCTGCAGCAGGACTTCCCGGCGCTGAAGGTCATCAAGCTGGAGCAAAACTACCGCTCCACCGCGCGCATCCTGCGCGCCGCCAACAGCGTGATCTCCAATAATCCCAAGCTGTTCGAAAAACAGCTGTGGAGCGAGCTGGGCCTGGGCGAGCCGATACACGTGGTCCAGTGCAAGGACGAGGAGCACGAAGCGGAAACCGTGGTGCAGAAACTGCTGGCCCACAAGTTCGAGTGCCGCACCGAGTTCAAGGACTACGCCATCCTCTACCGCGGCAACTACCAGGCGCGGATCTTCGAGCAGGCGCTGCGCAACCAGCGCATCCCCTACCAGATGGCCGGCGGCCAGAGCTTCTTCGACAAGCCGGAGATCAAGGACCTGCTCGCCTATATGCGGCTGATCACCAACTCGGACGACGACCCGGCCTTCATCCGCGCGCTGACCACGCCCAAGCGCGGCGTCGGCGCCGGCACGCTGGAAAAGCTGGGGGCCTGGGCCGGCCAGTACGGCAAGAGCCTGTTCGCCGCCGCCCACGACCCCGGCCTGCGCGTGCAAGTGCAGCAGGCGCAACTGGCGCCGCTGGAGCAATTCTGCGAATTCATCACCCAACTGCAGTACCGCGCCACCCGCGAGGAAGCCGGCAAGCTGTCGCTGGAGCTGCTGCAGGCGATAGGCTACGAAGCCTGGCTGTACGACAGCGAGGACAGCCCCAAGATCGCCGAGACCAAGTGGAAGAACATGCTGGAAATGGTGGCCTGGCTGGCGAAGAAGGGCGAGGCCGACGGCAAGAACCTGATCGAGCTGACCCAGACCATCGCGCTGATCACCATGCTGGAAGGCCGCGACGAGGGGGAAGTGGACGCGGTGAAGATGTCGACGCTGCACGCGTCCAAGGGCCTGGAATACCCGCACGTGTTCCTGGTTGGCTGCGAGGAAGGCATCCTGCCGCACAGCGAGTCGGTGGAAAACGGCATGGTGGAAGAAGAGCGGCGGCTGATGTACGTCGGCATCACCCGCGCCCAGCGCAGCCTGACGCTCAGCTACTGCGTCAAGCGCCGCCGCGCCGGCGAATGGCAGTTCATCGAACCATCGCGTTTCATCAGCGAAATCGACGGCGAAGACCTGCGCCATTTCGGCAAACCCGGCGCCGAGCCGCTGGTCAGCAAGAGCGAGGGCAAATCGCGGCTGGCCAATCTGAGCGCGATGCTGGCCGGCAAGGACAAATCGGGTGAAACGCCTACGGATTGAACAGGCAAGAAAAATGGCGCCGCGAGGCGCCATAAAGAAGAATGAGGAACATCTCTGGGTGAAGCGAGGCTGGGGAACCTCACCTGACTGAAGGGCTGGAAAGCCAATCGGTCAATCAGATGAACGCATGATGCCCGATATCGCCCAGCGTGCCACCTGTCCTTTTTAGCAAGTCATAAGCATTGACATTTCACAAAACCCAAAAGGCATTAAAAAAGCACCCAATGCCGATTGGGTGCTTTTTTTACATCAAGCTCTGCTTATTTTGAATTATTGACCATGTATTCGATAGCCGAGCGGAATTCCGCATCACTGCCGGTATAGCCGCCTTTGGGCGGCATCGCATTCAGCCCCTTGGTGGCGATCTTCACCACTTCGTCCATGCCCGGCTTCAGCCGCGCCGCCCAGGCTGCCTTGTCGCCGAACTTCGGCGCACCGGCAACGCCCGCGCCGTGGCAAGCCACGCACACGCTGTCGTAAATCTTCTTGCCCACCACGGCCGGATCGGCAGCCGCCGCAGCGCCCGCCGCGCCGCCCACTGGCGGCTCGGTGAACTTGGCGCCGCCGGCATTGCCCATATAGGCGACCGCGCGCTTCACTTCGTCATCGCTCAGATCGGTCGCGCCGCCCTTGGCCGGCATCGCATTGAAGCCGTGCAGCGCGTGGTCGACCAGCATATCCCAGCCCTTGGCGATGCGCGGCCCCCAGGCGCCGGCGTCGCCGAACTTGGGAGAGCCGGCCAGGCCGGTGGCGTGACAGGACATGCAGATGCCCTTGTAGACCTGCTCGCCGGTGCGCATGCCCGGCGGCGCGTCGCTGGCCTTGGACTCGCCGACCGGTTTCAGGCGGGCGGCCACGGCTTCCTTGGTCATCACCTCGGCATCCACGTTGAAACCACTGGTGGCCAGCTTGGCCAATAGCCAAATCGCCACGACAAGGAAGACAACGACGCTGACCAGAACCTTTACGATCTGGCCGGGGGCCATTCCGTTCTCATTACTCATCCCAAGCCTCGCCTGAAAAAATGACAATTAAAACTGGTTAATTATACGGTATGCAAGTTCACAAGGCAAAAAACCATACTCTGGACTCGGATTAGATGTTTGCTGTATGATGCATCCACTTGATCTCAAGTATCAGCGCACCCGTAGCTCAGTTGGATAGAGTGTCAGTTTCCGAAGCTGAAGGTCACAGGTTCGATCCCTGTCGGGTGCGCCAATCAAAACAAGTACTTGCCTCGCTGCCTGCTTTTCCCGATTCCCAGCATTAATATCTTTTTCGCTCATTTCTCATAAAACCCGCATTAATTACCTGGCTTCGCCGCTTTCGTCTTGCAGCCCCGCGCCTGTCGTTCTTTTCTGACGCGTCGCCCGCAACGCGATGGGTAAAACAACGCACGCCGTCCCGAAGGCATAAATTTACCACCCCGCTCCAATAAAAAACCCTCCGGCATGCCGAAGGGTTTGCGTGTTTGCATCATCAGGCCCAACTCAGCCCATCAGGGACAGGCTGGACTCCTCGTCGCCATCCTCCTCGCCGAGGAAACCACCACTTTGGTGCGCCCACAGCCGGGCATAGAGACCGCCCTGCGCCAGCAACTGCTGATGCGTGCCCTCCTCCACCACCTGGCCCTGGTCCAGCACGATCAGCCGGTCCATCGCCGCGATGGTGGACAAGCGGTGGGCGATGGCGACCACGGTCTTGCCTTCCATCAGCCGGTACAGGCTGCGCTGGATCGCCGCCTCCACTTCCGAATCCAGCGCGCTGGTCGCCTCGTCCAGCAGCAGGATGGGCGCGTCCTTCAGCATCACCCGCGCGATGGCGATCCGCTGCCGCTGGCCGCCGGACAGTTTGACGCCGCGTTCGCCGACATGCGCCTCGTAGCCGACGCGCCCCTTGGGATCGGTCAGCGAACGAATGAAATCGTCAGCCTCGGCCTTGCGCGCCGCTTCAATCATTTGTTCGTCATTGGCGTCCGGCCTGCCGTACAGCAGGTTGTCGCGCACCGAGCGGTGCAGCAAGGACGTGTCCTGGGTCACCATGCCCACCTGCGAGCGCAAGCTGTCCTGGGTCACCCCGGCGATGTCCTGGCCATCGATCAAGATGCGGCCGCCATCCAGGTCGTAGAAGCGCAGCAGCAGGTTGACGATGGTGGACTTGCCGGCGCCGGAACGGCCGACCAGGCCGATCTTCTCGCCCGGACGTATCGTCAGGTCCAGGCCGGAAATCACCTGCTTGGCGCCGCCATAGGAGAAATCGACATTATCGAAGCGGATCTCGCCGCGCGGCACTTCCAGCTTGGCCGCGTCCGGCTTGTCCACCACCGCCACCGTGCGCGACAGCGTGGTGATGCCGTCCTGCACCGTGCCGATGTTCTCGAACAGGCTGGACATCTCCCACATGATCCAGTGCGAAATGCCGTTCAGCCTCAGCGCCATCGCGGTGGATGCCGCCACCGCGCCGATGCTGACCTGGCCCTGGCTCCACAGCCACAGCGCGGAACCTGTGGTGATGCCGATCAGCAGCATGCTGGTCAGCTGGTTGACGACCTCGAAGCCGCTGACCAGCCGCATCTGGCGATAGGCGGTGGACAGGAACTCCTGCATCGCGCCCTTGGCGAAGCGCGCCTCGCGCTGGCCGTGCGAGAACAGCTTGACCGTGGCGATATTGGTATAAGCGTCGGTGATGCGGCCGGTCATCAGACTGCGCGCGTCGGCCTGCAGGCTGGCGGCCTTGCCCAGCTTGGGCACGAAGAACCACAGCGTCGCGACGTAAAGCGCCAGCCAGGCCAGGAAAGGCAGCAGCAGCATGATGTCGAAATGGCCGAGCACCGCGATCATGGTGACGAAGTAGATGACGACGAACACCAGGATGTCGGTGATGATCAGCACGGTGTCGCGGACCGCCAGCGCGGTTTGCATCACCTTGGCCGACACCCGGCCGGCGAACTCGTCCTGATAGAAGCTCAGGCTCTGTCCCAGCAGGTGGCGGTGGAAATTCCAGCGCAGCCGCATCGGAAAATTGGAAAACAGGCCCTGATACTTGCTCATCGCCTGCAGCGACACCAGCAGCACGCTGGCCAACAGAATGCCGGCCAGCAGCAGCAGGTGTCCGCTCTCGCGCTGCCACAGCTGGTTGGCCGGCACTTTGGCCAGCCAGTCCACCACCGAGCCCAGCATCGAGAACAACAGGGCCTCGAAGGCGCCGATCAACGCGGTGAGCAGGGTCATGCTCAGGATCAGGCCGCGCATGCCGCGGGTACAGAACCAGATAAAGGAGAAAAAGCCGCGCGGGGGCTGGGCGGCAGGCGTGTCCGGATAGGGGGATATCCGGCGTTCAAACCAGGAAAACATAAAGATCGCTCCATTCCCGACAACCAGGGCGGTCGCCGGACAGGGGGTTTAGTGGAGCGATGACGGTAGCCTATCTTCAGCAGGTCTGCAACGGGAAAGTTTGTCCGCAGTCATTTTCGCGCACGAAAATAGCCGAGACTGGCGGCATCCGGCAGTTTGCCTCAGTTCTGCGGCTCCAGCCGGATGTACACCTCCTCCAGCTTTTCTGACGTGCGCGTCTTCAGGTCCACTTTGTGAACCTCTGCCCTCAGCCTGCCCTTGTAGACATGCAGCATCAGTTCGGCGGCCTTGCGCGCCTGCTCCTGGGTGGGATGCAGGGGCCCGGTGTCATCGATGCCGAAATCCGGTGAAATCAGTTTCAACCGATACATTATTATTTTCTCGAAAAATGGCGCTGCCGGATATTTTTATACGGAATGCATTTCCAGCACTCGATTCTACATGAGTTTACCTGATAGAAAATCGATGCCGCGCCATGTAAGGAGAAATCCGATCTTGTTTACAATTCAATGCAAACATACTAACAAATGCGGATAATGCCGGAAAAACGCCTGGACAAACGAATGAGAAAATTGAATATGGGAAAACCGGCGAGAAAAAACCCGGCCACGCCGGGTTGTCGATAAGCGCGCGGCGTCCGCCGCAAGCCGGCGCTCAGGCCGGCACGGCCATTTCCTGGCCCTGCGCGTAGCGGACCCGGGAGAGCGCGTCGGCCATCTTCTGGTTGTGGCGCTCCCAGTAGCCATGCCGGCACAGGCAATCCATGCCGACCAGCGCCGCGTCTATCATGAAGCGCTCTTCCACCAGCAGCTGCTCCACCTCGGAGAACGGCAGCAGCAGATGCTCGGCCACCTCGCCATCCTGGCAAGCCGGCGACTCTCCCGGCGCCAGCCACAGATCGTAGGCGTACAGCCATTCGCGGTGCAGGCCCCGCGCCACCGGCCGCTGCGCCAGCAGCAGCGACGACGGCGCCAGGCCATCCACCCGTTCGCGCGCGATGCCGGCCTCTTCCCACGACTCGCGCTCCAGCGCCAGCGCCAGGGTTTCCCCGGCGGCGACGCCGCCGCCGACCAGGTTGTCCATCCGGTTCGGGTCCACCGCCTTGTGCGGGCTGCGCCGCCCCACCCACATCCGAACCTCGCCGTCGTCGAGCCGGCACAGGCCGTTGACATGCACCGCGCGGCTGGTCAGGCCCAGCGGACGAAAAGCCGCGCGCTCCAATTCGAAATAGGGGCTGCCGTCCTGGCGGAAAGCGGTGAAGTTCTCGTTGCGCCAGCCGTTGAGCCAGCCAGCTTGTTGCCAGCGCCGCGCGGCCTGGGCCAGCGCGTGGCTGATGCTGCGATAGCTGCCCTTCGCCATGCAACGCAGACCCTGGAAGGTTTCCTCGAACAACCGCGGTTCGTGCTGCAGCAGGCGCTCTTTCCACTGGGCGTTGACGCACCCCATTCTTTCGGTGCCGATGAACAGCGGCGTGAACTGCTGAGCATCGAAGCGGCTGACCTTGTCCAGATAGCCGAGTACGGCGTCCACCTGCATGACCACTCCCCCTGCGTTGTTCCGGGAAGGCTGCATATTAGGATGTCTGCCGACGCTTGACTATCCTTCGTCGCACAAAGCCGGAGACTGTTGCATTCCCGCGATTTCAACGCAGCCGGTCGCCGAGCCCGGAATCCCGCCGCGGCGCCAATTCCGCCCCGCGCAGCCAGACCTCGGCGTCCCCCACCGCGGCGAAACGGGAGCGGGCGCGGGTGATGGCGGTATACAACAGCGCGCGGTTCAGCAGCGCGCCGGCCTGCTGCGGCAACTGCAGCCACACCTCGTCGTACTCCGAGCCCTGGCTCTTGTGAACCGTCATCGCGAACACCGTGTCGTGCGCCGGCAGCCGCCCGGGCGCGAACTCGCGCCAGCCGCCGTCGGCCGATGGGAACAGCACCCTCAGGCCGGACGGCCGCTGCAAGGCGAAGCCGATGTCGCCGTTGAACAGGCCCAGCCCGTAATCGTTCTCGCCTATCATCACCGGCCGGCCCGGATACCAGTCGCGGCCTTCCTGCTTGACGCCGGCCGCTTCCAGCTCGCGCTCGATGCGGCGGTTGCAGTCGGCCACCTGGCGCCGCTCGGCAGCCAGCAGCATGAAAGCGGAAAACTCGCGCTGCGCCTCGTCCGCGCCAGCGCCGGCGGCGACCGCGTCCAGGTAGCCGCGCCGGCGAGCGAGCAGCGCCGCGTCGTCGGCCGCGTCCTGCCGCCAGACATCGGGCCGGCCGGCGTCGTCCAGCACTTGCAGCGAGGCCCGCCCCTCGCCGGCGTTGACCCGCCGCGCCAGCTCGCCGATGCCGGAATCCGCGCCGAAGCGGTGGCTGCGCGTCAGCAACGCCACGCAGTCGGTCAGCGCGCCGCCGGGCGCGGCGTCGCCCCGCAGGCTGGCGCCGGCCACCCGCTGCAGCCATTGCGAGGTTTCGTCGCGATAGGCGATGCGCCCGCACAGCTCGCCCAGCACCGCGCCGGCCTCCACCGACGACAGCTGGTCGCGGTCGCCCAGCAGGATCAGCCTGGCCTGCGACGGCAGCGCCGCCACCGTGCGCGCCATCAACGCCAGGTCTATCATCGACGCCTCGTCCACCACCAGCACGTCCAGCGGCAGCGGATTGCCGGCGTGGTGGCGCGGCGCCTCCACGCCGGGGCGCAGGCCGAGCAGCCGGTGCAGCGTCTCCGCCTGGGCCGGCAACTGGCGGCGCACCGCGTCATCCACGTCCAGCCGGTCGCGCGCCGCGCGCACCGATTCGGACAGCCGCGCCGCCGCCTTGCCGGTCGGCGCCGCCATCGCCATCACCAGCGGGCGCGGCGACATCGCCGCCAGCAGCGCCAGCAGCCGCACCACGGTGGTGGTCTTGCCGGTGCCGGGCCCGCCAGAAATCACCATCAGCCGCTGCCGCGCGGCCAACGCCGCCGCCAGCTTCTGCCGGTCCGGCTCGCCGTCGGCCGCGCCGGGAAACAGTCGCGCCAGCAAATCGGCCAACCGCGCCTCGTCCGGCGGGGGCAGCGGCTGGGCCAGCCGCGCCAGCCCCTCGGCCAGCCTGTCCTCGTCATGCCAGTGGCGGGCGAAATACAGCCGTCCGGCCTCGTCCAGGATCAGGGGCGCGTAATCGCCCGGCTGGCCGACCAGCGGGCTGCCGCGCAGCGCCGCCGCCTCGCCGCGATGGGCGAGCGGCAGGCAGACGTGGCCGGCCAGATTGGCGCTGCTCAATTCGCCTATCAGCGCCAGCACCCTGTCGTCGGCGCCGGGCGCCAGGCGTTGGAACAGCTTGACCAGTTGGCCGGGCAATAGCGGGATATCGGATTTCATCGATGGAACTTCCGGATGGACTGACGCCGCGCTCAACGGCGGGCGAACAGCGGCCGCAAGCGGCCTTGCTCTTGCAGTTGCTGGATGGCCTGGTTCAGGCCCGGCAGCAAGTCCCGGTAGCGCGGATGCAGCCGCAGCGCGACCGGCAGACTGCCCAGCGACTCGCCCGGCAGACAGCGGCCGCCTTCGTCGCGCCGGCCCCAGTATTGCGCGCGGCGGCGCTCCAGCACCACGGCCTGGACCCGGCCCTGGCGCAGCTTGTCCAGCATTTCGTCCTCGTTGGCCGACCCGTCGCGCAGCAGCTTGCGGCTGGCGAACGCGCTCTCCAGCGAAGGGAAGCGCTGGCCCAGCAGCGTGCCAATGGTGCCGCCCTTCAGCGAGGCCAGGGTGGCGGGCCGCTTGCCCTTGTCAGGCGGCAGGCACAACACGAACTCCGCGTCGGCGATGGGCTGGGTGTAGAAGCCGGCCACCGGGGACAAGGCGCGCCATGACGCGTTGACGCCGACTTCGACATCCAGCTTGCCTACCTGGAACAGCTGCTCCAGACGTTGCGAGGGGTAGTAATCGAGCTGGAAATGGACGCCGCTTTGCCGGGCGATCAAGGCCAGCGCGTCGCGGTAGGCCAGCGAGAGCCCATCGTCGGCGTTCGCGCGCAGCGATTCGCCGCTGTCGTTGGCCAGCCCGGCCCGAAGCGTGGGCTGGGCCAGCGCCGGCAGGCACAGCAACAGCATCAGTCCCCACCACAGCCTATTCACTCAGCCTGGCCTCCAGCGCGTCGCAGATGGTGGACAGTATCTTGATGCGCGCGAAATACTTGTTGTTGGCCTCCACCAGCGTCCACGGCACCTTGCTGGTGCTGGTGCGATCCACCATGTCGCTGACCGCCTGGCGGTAGAGGTCCCATTTGTCGCGGTTGCGCCAATCCTCGTCGGTGATCTTGAAACGCTTGAAGCCCGTTTCCTCCCGGCCCTTGAAGCGCGCCAGCTGCTCATCCTTGCTGATCGCCAGCCAGAACTTCAGCACGATAGCGCCGTTCTCGGTCAACTGGTGCTCGAAGTCGTTGATCTCGTAATAGGCGCGCATCCAGTCGGCCTCGGCGGCGAAGCCCTCCACCCTCTCCACCAGCACCCTGCCATACCAGCTGCGGTCGAAGATGGCGATGCCGCCCTTGCCCGGCAGATGCCGCCAGAAGCGCCACAGCCAGGGCTTGGCCTTTTCCTCCTGCGTCGGCGCGGCCACCGGCACCACCCGGTAGCGGCGGGCGTCCAGTGCCTGGGTGATGCGGCGTATGCTGCCTCCCTTACCGGCCGCGTCGTTGCCCTCGAACGCCAGCACCAGCGAGTGGTTGCCGAAGCGCGGATCGCGGGTCAGCTTGTTCAGCCTGCCCTGCAGCTGGTCCAGCTTTTTCTGGTAGCTGGCCTTGTCCAGCTTCTGGTCCAGCTCCAGCGTGTCCAGCACCAGCTTGTTGTCTATCGGCGCCAAGAGCGGCGGCGCCTCCACCCGGTCGGTGGACAACGCCGGCTGGCCGATGCGGCTGCGTATCGCCTCCAGTATGGTATTGGCCACCGTCAGGCTGCGGTAGTTGGCGTCCTCGCCGTCGATGACGATCCACGGCGCGTGCGCGGTATTGGTCAGCCTGAGCATGTGCTCGCCGTACTTGCGAATCTTGTCGTACCGCTCATAGTGCTCCCAGTCGGTCTTGGTCACGCGCCAGCTGGTGGCCGGGTCTTGCTCCAGCGTCTTCAGCCGCTGCTTCTGCTTGTCGCGGCTCAGATGGAACCAGAACTTCAACACCACCGCCCCGTCCAGCGTCAGCATGCGCTCGAAGCGCAGGATGTCGAAAATCTGCCGGTCGAAGGCGTCGCGGTCGCTGCGGCTGAACACCCGCTCGAACAGGGTGTCGGAATAATAGGAGCCGAAGAACATGCCGATGCGGCCGGTGGCGGGCAGCTCGTTCCAGTAGCGCCACATCCACGGCCGGGCGCGCGCCTCGTCGTTGGGCTTGTCGAAGGCGACGGTGTGAATCAGCCTAGGGTCCAGCCACTCGTTGATCAGATTCATCGTTTCGCCGCGGCCGGCGCCGTCGAAACCGTGGATCAGGATCAGCACCGGGAAATCGGCTTTTTCCTTCAAGTCGTACTGCACGTCCAGCAGCGCCTCGCGCAGCGCCGGCATCATCTTGCGGAAAGTGTCTTTGTCTATGCTGTGGCCGATTTCGGCGGATTCAAACATGTTTTACATCCTTGTCCACTTGCTTAGCTTAGTTGCCATCCCCGGTCGCCATCACTGCGTAGAACTACCAGGGCCTCTCTTGGTTCCGGATCCCGCCAGCAGCGCGTCCAGCGCGTCCAGCAGCGCCGCGGACGGCGCATCGGCCCACACGCCGCAGCCCGGCTCGCCCATGCCGCGCAGAAACAGGTAGCGCACGCCGCCGAAGCGGCCGTCCCAATCCGCGCCGCGCGCGGCGAAGTAGCGCCGCAGCGCCACCAGGTAAATCAGGTACTGCAGGTAATAATGCTCGCGCGCCACCGCGTGGACCAGACTGTCGTCGCGATAATCGTCGTAAGCGTCGCCCAGATGGTTGGACTTGTAGTCGATCAAATAGACGCGGCCGTCCGCCTCGCACACCAGGTCGACGAAGCCTTTCAAAAAACCCTGCACGCTGGCGAAATCCAGCGCGCCGGCGGCGCGCCGGAACGGTTCGGCCAGGCCGTGCTCCGGCTTTTGCAGCGCGGCGATCAGCGCCGCCACGTCCAGCCTCTTCACCGGCAGCGTGAATTCCAGCTCGATCAGCCGCTGGTGGTCGGCGACGCCGCGCAGCCGCGCGCCGGGGGCGATCTCGGCGTTCAGCGCGTCCAGGATCAGCTCGCAGCCGGCGTCCAGCCACTCCTCGCCGAAGCCGTGCCGCGCCAGCGCGCGCGCCACCGCCGCGCGGATGTCGTCCTCGTCCGCCCCGAAGCTGATGTTCTCGAAAATCTCGTGCAGGCAGACGCCGGCCTTGGCACCGCGCGGGAAGCTGAAGCGATCCCGGACCGGATCTTCCGGCTGAACCGCCGGCGCCGCCGCGCGGTCGTAGTCCGGCGCTTCGGCCAGATGGCTGCCGGCGTCATGGGTCAACGAGGTGAAGCTGGCGATCTTCCACGGCGTGTACAGCTTGCGCTCGAACGGCCGCGCGGCGTAGGCGCGGCCGGGATCGCGGCCGCCGGCCAGCGTCTGCCGCCCCTCGCCGGCCAGCCAGCGCGCCGCGTCGCCGCGCTGGTCGAGAAAGGCCCGCAGCTGCGCCTCCACGGTGCCGCCGTCCAGCTCCAGCGCCTCCAGCGCAGCCAGGTCGCGCGCGCCCGGCGCGTGCAGCAGCCAGGACAGCGCCGCGGTCTTCAGCTCCCGCACCCAGCCCCAGGCGATGTACTGCCGGTATTGGGCGCGGGTCAGCGCCACGTACAGCAGGCGCAGCTTCTCGGCCAGCATCTCGCTCCGCGCCGCCTGCCGGATGCCGTCGTCGGCGGCCGCCTCCGGCGCCAGCCACGGCTCGTCGCCGTCGTGATAGCTCCAGAAGCCGGCGCCGCGCCGCTCCAGCGCGCCGTTCCACAAGAAGGGGCAGAACACCACCGGGTACTGCAGGCCCTTGGAAGTGTGGACGGTGACGATCTTGACCAGCGCGGCGTCGCTCTCCAGCCGCAGCACCGCGTCCTCGCCGCGCGGCGGATCGGCGACGCGGGCGGCAAACCACGCCAGCAGCGGCGCCATGCCCTGGCGCCCCTCGCTCTCCTGCTGGATCAGCTCGGCCAGATGCCCCAGATTGGTCAGGCGCCGTTCGCCGTCCGGCAAGGGCAGCAGCCGCTCCGCCGCGCGCTCGCGGGCGAAATAATGCCGCCAGGCGGCCATGAAGCCGCGCTCGCGCCAGCGTTGGTGGTCGTCGGCGTTCTTCAGCAACTGCCGCTCCCAACGCGTCTCGTCTTCCAGCTCGGACTTGATCCGCGCGGCGTTGAGGCCGGCCAGCTCGGTGGCCAGCGCGCGCCGCAGCCGGCCCTCGTTGGCCGGCTCGGCCCAGGCGTGCAGCAGGGCCAGCATCTCGCCGGCCTCGCGGCTGGCGAACACGCTCTCCTGGGTCAGCGCCACGCTGGCCACGCTGCGCGCGCGCAGCTCGGTCCGCACCCGGTCGCCCTGGCTGTGGGTGGCCACCAGCACCGCGATGTCGCCGCCGGCCAGCGGCCGCCGCGACGCGCCCTTGACGATGGCGGCGCGGTCGTCTGCCGCCAGCGTCAGCAGCCGGGCGATCTCGTCGGCGCAGGCTTCCGCCGCGGCCTGCTCGGCCACTTCCTTGCTCAATTCTTTTTCGCCGGCCTGCATCCATTGCGCGTTGAACGGCGCGCGATCGTCGTCCACCTCCAGCCTGCCCCCGGACGAGGGGCTGGCCGCCACCGGCTGGTAGGCGATGCCGTCTAGCAGGAACGGCAGCTCGCGGCCGAACAGGGCGTTGACGGTGGCCACCAGCGGCTCGTCGGAGCGGCGGTTGGTGTCCAGCGTGTACTGCCGCTCGGCGTCGTGGCGGGCCGCCAGATAGGCGAAGATGTCGGCGCCGCGGAAGCTGTAGATCGCCTGCTTCGGATCGCCGACCAGGAACACCGGCCGCGCCTCCTCGACGAAGCAGCGGCGGAAGATCCGGTACTGGGTGGGGTCGGTGTCCTGGAATTCGTCGATCAGCGCCACGGAGAAGCTGTCCGCCACTTGCGCCGCCAGCAGCGGCCCGGTTTCCGGATGGTCCAGCGCCGCGCCCAGATCGGTCAGCAGATCGTCGAAGCTGCGGCTGCGCTCCACACCGCGCCGCCGCGCCAGCTCTTCGTTGGCCCAGGCGATCAGTTCCAGCTTCAGCCCGGCCAGCGAGTTGGCCACCTGGTCCATGTAGACGTCCCAGGCGGCGAGCCAGGCCTCCAGCCGCTCGAACAAGGGGTGGGCCGGCGCATCGCAGCCCTTCTTCATGCCCTTGGCCAGCGCCTCCGGCCGCAGCTTGTCCAGCAGCTTGCGGCTGTCGCTGTCCAGCTCGGGCAGCGCGTCGGGCTGCGCCAGCCAGCCACGCAGATTGTCGGCGGCGCGCGCCATGGTGTCGGGCCGGTAGATGTTGGCCTTGAAGCCGGGATGGGCGAGGAACAGCGCCAAGCCCTCTTCCGCCAGCGCCGGCTCGCCGGCCAGCGCCCGCCAGCGCTCGAAAACCAGGCGCTGGGCGGTCTCCAGCCTGACGGCGTCCGGCGCGCGCAGCTTGAGATAGGGTTTGGACAGATAGGGACGGATCTCGGCCAGCCACGCGTCCGGCGTCTCGCCGCGCTCCACCAGCACCTGGGCCAGCAGCGGCGCGGCGACGATGCGGCGGCGCCAGAAGTCGTCGACGATTTCGGCCAGCCGCGCGGCGTCGTCCTCGACCAGCTCGGCCTGGAAGGTCTGGCCGCTCTCGAAGGCGGCGTCGGTCAGCACCCGTTGGCAGAAGCCGTGGATGGTGTAGATGGCGGCAGCGTCGAAACCGTTGACCGCGGCGATCAGCCGCTGGCGGGCCACGTCGCGCGCCGGCCCCTCGGGAAAGCGCGCGGCCAGCGCCTGCAGGAAGTCGTCGCCGTCGGCCTTGCCGTCCAGCAGCGCCAGCATCTCGGCCAGCCGTCGGCGCAGCCGCTCGCGCAGCTCGGCGGTGGCGGCCTTGGTGTAGGTGACCACCAGGATCTGCTCGATGGCCGGCGGCGGCGCGCCGTCGCGCTCTTCCAGCAGCAGCCGGGCGAACAGCGCGGCGATGGTCCAGGTCTTGCCGGTGCCGGCCGAGGCCTCGATCAGGTTGACGCCCGCCAGCGGGCAGTTCAGCGCGTCCAGCGCCTGCGGCGCGTTCATGCCTCGCCTCCCTGCAGGCGCTCGGCCAGCGGCAGCAGCAGCGTCTCCGCCAACTGAGCGAACAAGGGGTCTTCCAGCGGCGACTGGTGGCGGAAGGCCAGCGCGATCGCCGGCTCGTCCTTCTGCGCGATGCCGTCGCCGGCGATGAAATTGGGCTCCCACTTCTGCCAGGCGGCGGCCAAAGCTTTTTCGCGGTTTTCGGGCGCTTTGGCCAGCGCCTCGGCGTAGGCCCAGCTGGTGCGGCCGAAGAACGGCAGCGGCTGGGCCTGGCCCTGCTTCCAGCGGACCAGCCACGGCGCCAGCAGGCCGGCGGCGTCGATCTCCTCGTTAAGCAGCGTGCTGCCGGCGTCGTCGTAGCAGGCGCTGTGCGGAACCACGCCCGCCGGCCGCGCCGCGCACAGGATCAGATGGCTCAGCCACAGCGCGACGCGCTGGGCGGCATTCAGCTTGCCGACGATGAAATCCAGCCGGCCCTCGGGCCGCAGGCCGTACAGCTCGCCCACCAGCGTGAAGCCGGCGATGTCCAGATGCACCGGCTGCGGCGGCAGCGTCTCCTCGCCCAGCGCGCGCGGCAAGCGGCCGGCCAGCCGGGCGCTGGCCCGGCCCTCCTCCTGCAGCCAGGCCTGGCCCAGCTCGCCGGTGGGCAGCAGGCCGGCGGCGGCCGCTCTTTGCCGCACCGGCGCCGACGGCTTGCGGTGCAGCATCGCCTCCACCAGCTGGCGGCGCAGCGCGTGGCTGGCGTCGCGCTCCATCGCGAACGGCTCCCGCGCCGGCTGCGCCTCGCCGCGGTAGGCGACGCGCAGTGCCAGCCGGTCGGCCAGCCAGGCCCGCGCCGGGTTCTGCCAGAAGCGGATGAAATCGTGCAGATTGACCACCGTCGCCGCCGTCTCGTCCGGCAGCGGCGCGACGAAGGGCTCGGGCTCGGCAGCCGGCGCGGCCAGCGCGGCGGCGAAAGCCGGCTCGAAGCTGGCCAGCCGCGCGTCGCCGCCGTCGAACGACTTGGGCGAGAACGGCTGCAGCGGGTGGCGCAGCGTCAGCCGCGCCGCCATGTCCTCGCCGCACATCGCCGACAGCGTGTCCAGCAGCTCCGACACCAGCGGCGACGGCGGCAGCGGCTCGCCGCTGCGCGCCGACTGGCCGACATAAGAGAGATACAGCCGGCCGCGGGCGGACAGGATCGCCTCCAGAAACAGGTAGCGGTCGTCGAAGCGGCGCGAACGGTCGCCGCGGCGCGGATTGCGCGCCACCAGGTCGAAGCTGACCGGCCGCTCGTCGCGCGGGTAGGCGCCGTCGTTCATGCCCACCAGGCATAGCGCCTGGAACGGTATCGAGCGCATCGGCACCATCGCGCAGAAGGTCACGCCGCCGGACAGGAAGCCCTGCGCCGACGACGAGGACAGCTTGCGCAGCAGCCAGTCGCGCGCCACCGCCAGCCCCACCGGCTGGCCGAAGCCGGCCAGGTCGGCGTCCTCGGCCAGCTCGGCGAAGGTTTCCCGCAACAGCTCCAGCGCCGCCTCGTCGTCGCCGTCGGCCAGGAACAGGCTGTCGCAGGCCAGGTGGAAGCGCTGCGCCCACTCTTGCGGCGAAGCCGGCGTCGACCATTCGCCGGCCAGCGCGTCCAGCGCGTCGTAGAAATCGGCGAAACGGGCCAGCGCCTCGCCCAACTGCCCCTGGGCGGCGGTGTGCGGCAGCAGGCCGGCGAACAGGCCGGCGTCGTCTCCGGCCAGCGCCGGCGGCAGCACGGTGCCCAACAGCAGGCGATCCAGCCCCCAGCGCCAGGTGTAGGCGGCTTCGGCCGGCAGGCCCAGCGACGCTTTGTGCGCGGCATCCCGCCCCCAGCGGATGCCGGCGCCGCGCACCCAGTCCTGGATGAAGGCGAGGTCGGCGTCGGCCAGGTCGAAGCGGGCCAGCAGCGCCGGGCAATCCAGCAGCGCCAGCACCTCGTCGGCGGCGAAGCGGGAATCGGCCAGCTTCAACACGGCAGCGAAGGTGGACAGCAGCGGCTGCTCGCGCTCGACGCGGCGGTCGGCGATGCTGTACGGGATGTTGGGCGCGTCGTCGCGGCGGCCGAACACCGCGTCGATGTACGGCGCGTAGGCGTTGATGTCCGGCGTCAGCACCGCCACGTCGGCCGGGCTGAGCCTGGGATCGGCGGCGAACATCGCCAGCAGCCGGTCCTTCAGCGCCTCCAGCTCGCGCATCGGGCCATGGCAGGCGTGCACTTCCACCGAGTCGTCGGCCGGGTTGAAAGGCCGCGGCAGCTGCGCCGGATCGTTGAGCTCCAGGATGTCGCGCTGCAGCCGGGCCAGCAGGCTGTCGCCCTTGGGCGCGGCGAACAGCGGCTTGGCGTCCAGCTCGGCGTCCTCGGCGATCAGCTCGAAAAAGTCCCGCCCCTGCTTGCCCAGCGACGACAGCAAGGGATGGCCCTGGGTGGCGAATAGGTCGCCGGCCTGCCTGAGCTTCAGCATCCGGCGCGCGTCGACGATGTCGCCCCAGTAAGCCTCGCACGGATTCAACGTGAACAGGCAGACGTCGGTCAGCTCGGCCAGCCGCTTGACCAGCGCCAGATACATCGGCGCCAGGCTGGCGATGCCGAACAGCGTCACCCGCGGCGGCAAGTGCTCGGGCTTCAGCTCGGCGAAGAACTGGTCCAGCATCCGCACCCGGTGGCGGCCCGGGTCGCTTTCGGCCAGTTGCCGCCACAACGCTGCCTGCCAGGCCTCGTCTTCGCCCAGGCCCAGCAGCTCGTCGGCCTCCCAGGCGCGGATCCAGTCCGGGCGGAACACCAGATACTGGTCGAAGATGTCGGCGATCTTGCCCGCCAGCTCGAAGGCCGCGGCCTCGCCGCCCTCCAGATAATGCAGCACCGGACCGAACGGCTCGCCTTCCAGCTTCGGCAGCAGCGCCAGCAAGCGCCAGACCAGCACCTCGGGCACGAAGGCCGACTTGCGCGGCAAGTCGGGCATCACCTGCTGCATCAGCCGCCAGGCGAAGGCTGCCGGCAGCGCGAAATCGATATTGGCGGCGATGCCGGCCTTGCGCGCCACGTCCAGGGTGATCCAGCGTCCCATGCCGCGGCTTTGCACGATCACGGTTTCCGCCGCGAACGGGTCGGCCAGCGGCATCGCCTGGGTCATGCCGCAGAACAGCTCGCCCAGTTGCTCGAGACGATTGGATTGATAGAGAAACAGCATGGAATGGAGTGCGCGCGCCTGGATGCGGATATGGCCGGATTGTAGCATCGCGCGGCGGCCGGCCGGGGAACCGGCGGCGATTGACGCCCATCAATGCCCGCCCCGCGCGGATGACATTCAATACGGCCATGATGATGACATTCCACATTCCCGCCCC
>NZ_JBUPWA010000001.1:3631869-3649659 GCF_055181315.1 Chromobacterium sp. Ag138 | reverse complement strand
CCACATTCCCGCCCCGTCGCCCCGCCCCGCGCTCGCTACAAAACGCCGCCCGCGCCGTGTACCATGGCCGGCATCGGCGCGCTGCGCGCCTCAACCGTCGGACCGACATGTACCCCTACCTGATCGTCAAGCACGCCCACATGGGCTTCGCCTATCTGTCCATCCTGCTGTTCGCCGCCCGCGGCGCGCTGGTGCTGGGCGGCCGCGGCCACTTGCTGCAGAACAAGCCGCTGCGCATTCTGCCGCACGTGATCGACACCCTGCTGCTGGCCTGTGCCATCGCGCTGGTGGCGATGGGCGGTTGGCCCATCTTGCAGAGCCCCTGGCTGCTGGCCAAGATCGCCGGCCTGATCGCCTACGTGGCCCTGGGCACCATCGCGCTGCGCGGCTCCACGCCGCGGCGCCGCGCGGCTGCCTTCATCGCCGCCTTGCTCACCGTGATCTACATCGTGCTGGTGGCCAAAACCAAACTGGTCATGCCGCTGCTCTGATCGATCCCGCCGGCTTGACTGCGCCGGCCGCGGCTTCTAGGACACAGTAGGGACGCGCGATGCAGCCCTTTATCCCGTCCCTGCCCCCGGAGCCCGCCGCCAGATGAACCGCGACCTTCCCGCCGCCTGCCGAAACCGCGGTTTTTCGCTGCTGGAGCTGTTGATCGCGCTGGCGGTGGTGGCCATCCTGGCCGGCATCGCCATTCCCTCCTACCAAAGCTATACGCAGCGCAGCCGCCGCAGCGACGCGCTGGACGCCTTGTACCAGTTGCAGCAGGCGCAAATACGCTATCGGGGCTTTCACGCCGAATACGCCTCGCAGCTGGCGGACCTGAAAACGCCCTACCCCAGCGGCGTCAGCGCCCAAAAGCATTACCAGCTGAACACAGGGATCGGCAGCAATCCCGCATCCGACTTCTACGTCCAGGCCACGGCCAAGCCCGGCGGCGCCCAGGCCGGCGACCGCGACTGCCAGACCATCACGCTCACCCAGCGGCAGCAGACCATCAGCCTGACGCCGCCCGCCTGCTGGGGACGATGATGCGCGCCAAGCAGCGGGGCGTCACCCTGATCGAGCTGCTGGTGGTGCTGGCGCTGACCCTGGCGCTGCTGACCCAGGCGCTGCCGGCGCTGGGCCGCTGGATCGCCCGCCAGCAGCTGCAGGGCGCGCTGGACGACATCGACCGCGGACTGCAGCTGGCGCGCAAGAGCGCCGCCACCCGGCAGAAAAAGATCTGGGTGACCTTCAGCCGCGACGGCGCCGCCTGGCTGCTGCGGGTATCGGAGAGCGCAGCGAAGGACCGATGCGACACCGCCCGCGACCTGTTGTGCGTCGGCAGCGCCGAGCATGCCGGCATCGCGCTGGACATGGCCGATCCGCTGCCGCTGCAGCTGGTTTTCACGCCGCTGCGCGGCCTGCCGGAAACCCCTGGCGGCGCCATGATCGGCGGACTGCGGCTGCGGCTGAGCCGCTCCGGCTGCCGGCCGGCGGATCTGCAGCTGCTGCCCACCGGCCTGGTCATCGTCGGCGAGGCCAGATGTCCATGAGACCGGCGCGCGGCATCAGCCTGCTGGAGCTGTTGATCAGCATGACCATCGGCCTGCTGTTGCTGCTGGTGGTGTCCGGCCTGCTGGTCAGCCTGCTGGGCGAGCAAAGCCGCGAACGCCGCCAGGCGCAGCTGGGCGCGATGATGGACGCGTCGCTGTCGCTGATCGCGATGGACCTTCGCCGCGCCGGCTTCTGGAACGGTTCCGGCGCGGAGGAAGACAATCCCTACCACGAGCTGTTCATCGAGCGGGGCGGAAGCTGCCTGCTCTACGGCTACGACGATCCGGCCGGCGCCGCCGCGCCCGTGCGCCGTTATTTCGCCTTCCGCCTGGAAGGGCAACGCATTCAGCGGCGCAGCAGCGACAAAGCCGACTGGAGCTGCTCCGCCAGCGGCGGCTGGGACGACCTGAGCAAGCCCGGCATCGGCGTCGTCGACGCGCTGCGCTTCAGTCCGGAAGCCGGCGGCGCCGCGATCGGCATCGCCGTCAGCGCCCGCGCCGCCAACGGCCCGGGGGAGGAAAAGCTGGACATCCACACCAGCGTGACGCTGCGCAACCGCCCCAAGGCGGCGGCAAGATGAGCCGCCGCCACGCCGGTCTCGCCACGCTGTTCGCGGTGCTGACGCTGCTGGCGATCGCCAGCCTGGTGTTGCTGGCGGCCTCGCGCCAGCTGGTGCTGATCCACGCCAACGCGCAAAACCAGCATCGCTACCACCAGGCGCTGGACTACGCCGAGGAAGGCCTGCGCCAAGGCAGCCAGGCGCTGGCAAACGGCCAGCCTCTTCCGGCGGATAACGACCGCTTCTCGCTCAAACAGCAGGCTATCCCCCCGAACCGGATGCGGTTGCGCAGCACCGGCAACTACGACGGCCATCGCGTCACCGTGCAGCGGGACTTCCTCCAGAGCGGAAACCAGGGCGGTTCGAGCAGCGCGCTGACCCTGGTCGGCAACCTGGACCTGAGCGGCGCGATCAACCTGATCGGCGACAAGCCGGTGGAGATGACGGTGGACGGCGCGGTAACCCTGAGCGGCTCGGTGGACGGCATCGCCACCCTGCAGAGCACCGGCGACATCATCGTCACCGGGCCGCAAACCATCAACACCCTGTACTCCAATGGCAATATCGAGCTGGGAAACGGCCGCTACCAGACGGTGAAGGCGCTGGGCAACCTGACGCTGCGCGGCGACGCCGCGATCGGCGCGCTGGCGCGGGTCAACGGCAAGGCCAGCTTCCTCAACAGCCCCGGCGTGGATCCGGCCGTGGCCCGGGCCGAAGTGAAGGGCGACGTCGACATCGCGATGGGCGGCGCCCGCTTCGGCCAACTGGACGCCGAGGGCAAGGTCGACATCCGCCAGATCGGCGCGCTGGACGCGCTGCGCGCCGAAGGCCGCCTGAGCGTGCAGGGCTGGGGCGCGCCCATCGCCGCCACCGTCGCCGGCGCCGCCAGCTACAACGCGGGCAATCCCGACATCCGCGTCGCGTTCCAGCCGGGCCTGAAGCTGAACCTGCAGCCGTTGCCGCCGCTGGAAGTGAAACGGCCGCGGCTGGACGCCTACGACTACCGCGGCCAGGCCCACTACGTGTTCACCCATG
Source organism: Chromobacterium sp. Ag138 (assembly GCF_055181315.1). NCBI lineage: Bacteria > Pseudomonadati > Pseudomonadota > Betaproteobacteria > Neisseriales > Chromobacteriaceae > Chromobacterium > Chromobacterium sp. Ag138. The sequence continues at coordinate 3,646,526 of NZ_JBUPWA010000001.1, read as the reverse complement.
CCGCCGACGGCGGCGTACGGGTGACGGTGCGCAAGATCCACGGCCTGGCCGACGGCGAATACCGGCTGGGCCGGGCCCCGGACAACCGGCTGCCCAACTACTTGTGCCGCGCCGCCGACGCCAACGGCGTCTGCCGCGCGCCGGCGACGCTGCTCTGCAAGGGGCATTCGCCGCAGAACGACTGCTTCGCCGGCAGCCAGCCCGGCCAATGGAAGCTGGACGGCGTCACCTTCGCGCCCGGCGTGCTGTGGTTCGACGGCGATCTGGAGGTTGGCAACGGCACCTACCACAATACCTTCATCGCCAGCGGCAGCATCGCCACCAGCGGCCAGCACGTCAGCTACGCGGTCAATTACGCCGGCGCGATCGGCATCTGCGCCAACGCCGACTTCCCCAGCCTCTATCCGGAAGACGACTGCCGCGCCGGCGCGTTCAAAGGGCGGCCGGTAGGCAACGCAGTGCTGCTGGCCGGCGGCTACGTCGACAAGCGCTTCCGCGGCGGCGACATCACGCTGGGCTCGTCCAGCCGGGTGTTCGGCAATGTCTGGGCCGGCAACCAGCTGTTTTCCAGCGGCAGCACCACGATACACGGCTACGTCAGCGCGCTGGCCCAGGCCGGCGGCCAGGGCGCGCGGCCGCACCAATGGGGCGCCAGCACCACGATAGACCTGCGCGGACTGCCCGACTCGTTCCGGCCCGACGGCCCGCCAGACAACGGCGGCGGCCAGGCCGGCTCAGGCTCCCTGACGCCGCTGCCCTACAGCTGGATGGACACATGAAGACCCGGCCCCCGCGCGGTTTCACCTTGCTGGAAATGATGATCAGCCTCTTGGTGCTGGCCATCGGCGCGCTGGGCCTGCTGCGGCTGGAAACCCAGCTGCTGCACAGCCAGATCGCCGCCAACGATTACAACACCGCCACCAACCTGGCCCAGACGGCGCTGGAACAGCGAAAAACCAACCAGCCCGCCGACTGCCGCCAGAGCAGTTACGCGCCGGCCGCAGCCAGCGGCACCCTGGCCCGTTTCCGCTGCCGCAGCAACGATAGCGGCCTCACCGCCCAAGTGGACGTGAACTGGACCGACAGCGAGGGCGAAAGCCTCACCCTGAGCCTGACCGCGCCGAAATAGCGCGTCCGGCGCTCCTTGACCCAAAGCAAGGGCAGCCGGACGCCCATCTGCTACTGTCGCCGCATTTCCCCTACCCGTGATTATCCGATGCCAGCCAGTCAGCAACTACCGGAACTGGTGTGCCCGGCGGGCAGCCTGCCCGCGCTCAAGGCCGCCGTCGACCATGGCGCCGACACCGTCTACTTCGGCCTGAAAAACGACACCAACGCCCGCAATTTTGCCGGCCTCAATTTCGACGAGCACACTGCCAGCGTCGGCATCCGCTACGCGCATGACCGCGGCCGCCAGGTGCTGATGGCGATCAACACCTACGCCCAAGGCGGCGACATCGGCCGCTGGCGCCGGGCGGTGGATCAGGCCGCCGACCTCGGCGTCGACGCCGTGATCCTGGCCGACCTGGGCCTGCTCGACTACGCCAGCCGACGCCATCCCAAGCTGCGGCTGCATCTGTCGGTGCAAGGCTCGGCCACCAACCACGAGGCGATCCGCCTCGCCCACGAGCTGTTCGGCGTGCGCCGCGCGGTGCTGCCGCGCGTGCTGACCCTGGAGCAGGTCAAGCGGGTGATAGAACAGAGCCCGGTCGAGATCGAAGTGTTCGGCTTCGGCAGCCTGTGCGTGATGGTGGAGGGCCGCTGCCTGCTGTCCAGCTACGCCACCGGCGAATCGCCGAACAGCCACGGCGTCTGCTCGCCGGCCAAATACGTGCAGTGGCAGAACACGCCGTCCAGCCTGGACGCGCGCCTGTCCGGCATCCTGATCGACCAGTACGGCTTGGACCAGCCCGCCGGCTACCCGACGCTGTGCAAGGGCCGCTTCGAGGTGCAGGGCGACACCTACTACGCGCTGGAGGAGCCCACCAGCCTCAACGTCCTGGCGGTGCTGCCGCAACTGCTGGACATGGGAGTGGCCGCGATCAAGATCGAAGGCCGCCAGCGCAGCCCGGCCTACGTCGCCCAGGTGACGCGCGCGCTGCGCGAGGCGCTGGACGCCGCCGGCCGCGAGCGGCACCGCTTCATGGTGCAGCCCGCCTGGCAGCAGGCGCTGAACAAGGTGGCCGAGGGACGCCAGCAGACGCTGGGCGCCTACGACCGGCCCTGGAAATGAGCCGCCGCATGGATACCCGCATGAATCCCATCCCCATGAAACTATCGCTCGGCCCGGTGCTGTTCTTCTGGAGCCGCGACGACATCCTCCGCTTTTACGCCGAGGCCGCCGAATGGCCGCTGGACACCCTGTACCTGGGCGAAGTGGTGTGCGGCCGCCGCCAGCAGCTGCGCAGCCAGGACTGGATCGCGCTGGCCGCCGACCTGGCCTCGACCAGCCGCGAAGTGGTGCTGTCCTGCCAGGCGCTGATCGAGAGCGAATCCGATCTCAAGCGGCTGCGCAAGATGGTCGACAACGGCCAGCTGGCGATCGAGGCCAACGACCTGGGCGCGGTGCGGCTGGCCAGCGAGAAAAAACTGCCCTTCGTCGCCGGCGCCCATCTGAACATTTACAACGCCGACACGCTGGCGCTGATGCGCCGCCTGGGCGCCTACCGCTGGCTGCCGCCGGTGGAAATGGGCCGCGACACCTTGGCCGCGCTGCTGGAAGCCGCCCGCGGCCAGCAGCTGGAGATCGATACCGAAGTATTCGCCTGGGGACGGTTGCCGCTGGCGCTGTCCTCGCGCTGCTTCACCGCCCGCCATTACAACCTGAACAAGGACGACTGCCAATTCCGCTGCCTGGAGCATCCGGACGGGCTCAGGCTGGACACCCGCGAAGGACAGCACTTCCTCGCCATCAACGGCATCCAGACCATGTCCGACGGCTGCCATGCGCTGCTGCCGCGCCTGCAAGAACTGCACGCCGCCGGCGCGGGCCGGGCGCGGATCAGCCCGCAGGCGCAAGGCACCGAAGCCGTCGTTCAGGCCTTCCGCCAGCGGCTGGACGGCCAAGACGGCGCCGACTCGCTGCTGGACAGCCTGCGCGCCCAGGCCCCGGGCGAACTCGTGGACGGTTACTGGCGCGGCCAGGCCGGCATCCAAGCGCTGGAGGAGACCCACTGATGCGCGTTCCAGAATTGACCTTCCCCGCCGCCGGCGCCCGGCTGCTGTCGCGGCTGCCCTCCGCGCCGCCCAGCCGACTGCTGGCCGCGGCCCTGAATCTGCTGAAGAACCGCGGCGTGCTGCCGGTAGACATGGCGTTGCTGGACGGCAAGCGCTTCGAGGTTCACGTCAAGGATGCCGGGCTGAGGCTGGGCTTCGCCGCCAACGGCGACGCCTTCGTCGCCAGCCGCGGCGAGCCTGATCTGCGCCTGGCCGCCAACGGCTGCGACTTTGCCCGCATGATGCTGCGCGAGGAAGACCCGGACACGCTGTTCTTCCAGCGCAAGCTCTCCATTGAAGGCGATACCGAGCTGGGTTTGATCATCAAGAACCTGCTGGACAGCGTGGACTGGAGCCAGACGCCGCTGGCGCGGATGATGGCGGCCTGAGCGGCCGCTTGCCCCGGCTTGCGCGATGGGCTAGCAAGAAAATAGTCCGCCACCCACGCAGGGGCACCATGAATCCCTGGCCGTTCAGCGCCCGCCGCATACGCAAGGAACTGATCCTGATCCTGCTGCTCAACCTGGGCTGCTATCTGTTGTTCGTGGATTGGGATCTGTTCGAGAAGCTGGATGTCTGGCTGCACCAGCATCCGACATCCCAGCTGGACGAGGTGCTGCTGCTCAGCTTCACGCTGGCGCTGTCCATGAGCTGGTTCGCCATCCGCCGGCTGCGCGAAGCGCGCCAGTTGCTGAAGGCGCTGCGCCGCCAGGCCGAGCGAGACGACATCACCGGCCTGGCCAACCGCCGCCGCGCCAACCAGACGCTGCAGCGCGAAACCGAGCGCAGCAGCCGCTCGGGCCGCCGCTACTCGGTGCTGCTGATCGACCTCGACCACTTCAAGCACATCAACGACAACCATGGCCATCTGGTCGGCGACAAGGTGCTGCAGCGCTTCGGCCAGGTGCTGCGCCAGCGGGCCCGCCAGCTGGACACCATCGCCCGCTGGGGCGGGGAGGAGTTCATCATCGTCTGCCCGGAAACCGAGCAGGACGGCGCGCTGGCGCTGGCCGAAAGCATCGGCCCGCTATTGCGCGAAACCGATTTCAATCCGGTGCTCCGCGTCACCGCCAGCATAGGCGTGGCGACGCTGGCCGACGATGACACCCCCGACAGCCTGGTCCACCGCGCCGACATCTGCCTGTACGCGGCCAAGCAGGCCGGCCGCGACCGGGTGGTGGGAGAAAACCATTCCCCCGCCGCGCAGCCATGAAAAAACCGGCGTCGCGGCGCCGGTTTTCTTCGCATGGGGCAAACCCGGTCAGAGCGCGCCCACGCTCTGCTGCAGGGCGCTGCGCTTGGCTGACAGATCCAGCCCCGGCAGATCCGCCATGATGTCCGGATGGTCCGCCAGCTTCTCCACCACGTAATCGACGAAAACGCGGGTGCGCGGCGCGATATGGTCGCGGTGCGGGAAGCAGATGTAGATGGAACGCTCCAGCGACACCATGTCGGTCAGCACCGGCTCCAGCTCGCCGCTGCGGATCAAATGCACCACCTCGTGTCCCGGCAGCTGCGCGACCCCCATGCCCAGGCGGGCCAGCTCGGCCACCGCCTCCATGTCGTTCAGCGTGTAAGTGCCGTTCACTTCCAGCGGAATGCGCTCGCCCTTGCGGTCGAACTCCCACTTGAACAGGCGGCCGGAAGTCGGAAACTGGAAGTTGATGCAATCGTAGCCGCTCAGCTCCTCTGGAGCGGACGGGCGCCCATGCCGGTCCCAGTATTCGGGAGAGGCCACCACGTACAAAGGCATCTGCGCCAGGTTGCGCGCCACCATGCGGCTGTCCGGCATCATGCCGGTGCGGACGCCGACGTCGTAGCCGTCTTCGATCAAATCGCTGAAATGGTCATCCAGGCCGAAGAACACCCTGATCTTGGGATAGCGTTCGCAAAACTCACCCATGATCGGCAGAATGAAGCGGCGGCCGAAGGAGTTGGGCATGCTGACACGCAGATGGCCGGCCGGCTCGTCGCGGCTGGCTTTCAACTGGTTGATCGCCGAATCCAGATTGTTGACCGGACCGCGGCACTGCGCGTAGAAGCGCCGACCGTCTTCGGTCAAGGTCAACTGGCGGGTGGTGCGGTTGAACAACCGCACCTCCAGTTCCTGCTCCAAGCGGGCAATGCTCTGGCTGATCGCGGCCGGCGAGACGCCGAGCTTGCGCGCGGCATCGGAAAAACTGCCGTTCTCGGCTGTGGTCATGAAGACCATGAGTGCTTTTAAGGTATCCATAAGCGGGGCGATTCCTGAAGCGATCCATGCTGTTTTGCCTGATTGATTGGTCTGGCGAGCAGTCGGATCGTTCACAGAATTGAAGCTATTTATTAAAACAGCTTACATCAATTCTGCACGATATTAAAGAATATAGTTTAATCTCATATACTATCCGCCACTTTGGCCGCGTCGACTGCCTACCCTACATCCCCGATGTTTGCCAACCGTGTCCTCGAACGGGCACCACTGGCTTATCAATTATTTTATGCGATCCAATTATGCGCTTTAAAGCGTTCGCTTGCCAGAATTTATTAGTTACCGCTTACAATTTATGACATTGGAGTGAAGAAAAAAAGCGACATCCTTACGCTTTGCAACATCCATCACATCTTCCGCCCAAAACATAAGCAAAGTATTATTTCCAGCCAAATCATGCCCTTGTCATTATTGATGCAAATCAATCTCTTCATTTTTACAATTGCAAAAAAAGTCAAATTCTTTTCCCCTCCCTGCATGTTTCTATTTGTAACGAATGCCGTTATGACAAACAAAATGATGAATTATCAGTAATTTTCCTAGGATTCATGCTCTTACAAATTTGGTATACTCAATGACGAAAAAGCAACAATTCATATGAATTCAAATCCGCGGGGTCTTACATGCAACAGGCATGTGGGGTACTATCTGCGGCACACAGAACCAAAAACAAGGAAGACCCGCTCATGGTGACTTCAAAACCCATCAATGCAAGACCGCTCCCGGCCGGACTCACCGCGTCGCAGCAATGGACATTGCTGGAGTGGATTCACATGGCCGGGCATATCGAAACCGAAGGCGAGCTCAAGGCCTTCCTGGACAACATCCTGACCCAGGCCCCGTCGGACCGCATCATTCTGGTCCTAGGCCGCCTGAACAACCAGAACCAGATCCAGCGCATGGAAAAGGTGCTGAACGTCAGCTACCCGTCAGACTGGCTCGACCAGTACTCTCAGGAAAACTTCGCCCAGCACGACCCGATCATGCGCATCCATCTGGGCCAGGGGCCGGTTATCTGGGAGGAGCGCTTCAGTCGAGCCAAAGGCTCGGAAGAAAAACGCTTCATCGCCGAGGCCTCCAGCAACGGCATGGCCAGCGGAATCACCTTCAGCGCGGCGTCCGATCGCAACAACGTCGGCAGCATCCTCTCCATCGGCGGCAAGGAACCCAGCCGCAACGCGGCGCTGGTGGCCATGCTCAACTGCCTGACGCCCCATCTGCACCAAGCCGCTGTCCGCATCGCGAATCTGCCGCCGGCCTCCCCCAGCAATATGCCGTTGTCGCAACGCGAATACGACATCTTCCACTGGATGAGCCGTGGCAAGACCAACTGGGAAATCGCCACCATCCTCAACATCAGCGAGAGGACGGTGAAGTTTCACGTCGCTAACGTGATCCGCAAGCTCAATGCGAATAATCGTACTCATGCCATAGTGCTTGGCATGCACTTGGCGCTGACACCCCGCGATTTAGTGAACGGATAAGCTCCGTTTTCGCCTGCCCCCAGTCCAGCAGTCCGGTCATCGACATCACCCCGCCATCCAGAGGGCGGGGGATGCCCACGGGCACGATGGGGAAGCCCATCATCACCAATCGCCGGTAAAACACCGGTTCCACCACGAAATACATCCAGCGCACGCCCCGCACCTGCGACCAGAGCCAGGCGCCGAGGTATAGCAGCCTGGCCGCCATGATAGATTCGCGCGCGCCCAGCACGCTCCGATCCACCGCCAGGCGGGTGATTTCCGAATACTCGCGTCCCTTGCCTATCCTCTCGCCTGGTGCCAACAAGCGTGAGAACTCCTCCTCCAGCATGAACGGATGATCCCCGGTCGTCAGGCGTATCGCACCGACAACCCTGCCCTCCCGCAACAGCATCAGATTGTCAGAAAAATCATCGTACGCGTCCCTATCGAAGCCATCCTCGCATAAGGGCACCCACTGCAACTGCTCGCGGAAAATCTTGTGTCGAAACGCCCACAGCTGTTTCATTCTGGACTCGCTATTGGCCCATTCTAGTACCAGTCCATCTTGGCGCAGCGGAAAAAATTCTTTCATTTCAACCTCCTATTATGGTTTCGTATAGGCAGGAGAAATGTAAGACCAGACCGAAATAACTGAATCTGACAAATAGGACAGGAAAATTTGATGAAATTTTGTCTAGCAAATGCGCAGAAACCACAATCAAATCCCGCCCAAATCGTCATCCCATCCATGATTTTTTGTTACATTAAGGTCTTTGCCCTCCTCTGATCATGACCGCCTTCACCAGTTGCAATCCCTCTTCCGGCGAAGTCTGCTTCACTCGCTCCTCCTGGAGCATGCCGGCCCTGGAACAAAGCCTGCGACAGTTGCGCGCCGCTCAACGCGCCTGGGCCGCCCAAGGGGTGGAACAACGCGCCGCGGCGCTGCTGCGCCTGGCGGACCTGCTGTCCCAGCAACGTGAAGCGCTGGCGGACCTGGTGACGCTGGAGGTGGGCAAACGCACGCCCGAATGCCTGGCGGAGATAGACAAGTCCGCGCAACTGATCCGCTATTACGCGGCGCTGGCGCCGGAACTGCTGCAATCGCTGAACATCCCCACCCAGGCCAGCCGCAGCGGCATCGCCTTCGAGCCGCTGGGCCTGGTGCTGGCGGTCATGCCCTGGAACTATCCGGTATGGCAGGTGCTGCGCTTCGCGATCCCCGCGCTGATGTCAGGCAATGCCTGCCTGGTAAAACCGGCGCCGTCGGTGCCGCAATGCAGCCAGCTGCTGCTCGACATCGTCAGGCAGGCGAGCATCCATGTTCTGGACATGGCCTGGATCGAAACCGAGCTGGTGGAAGAGACGATCCGCCAATGCGACGCCGTCGCGTTCACCGGCTCCACCCAGACCGGGCGCGTGATCGCCTCGCTGGCCGGCCGGCACCTGAAGAAAACCGTGCTGGAGCTGGGCGGCAGCAATCCCTTCATCGTGCTCGCCGACGCCGACGTCCAGGCGGCCGCGCGCGACGCCGCCAACTCCCGCTTCCGCGACGCCGGCCAGAGCTGCAACGCCGCCAAGCGGATGATCGTGGCGCCGGAAATCGCCGACGCCTTCGTCGACGCCTTCTGCGCCGAGGCGGCCAAGCTGCGCGCCGGCGATCCGCGCGATCCGGCCACCACTTTGTCGCCGCTGACCCGGGCCGACCTGAGGGAAGCGCTGCACGCCCAAGTGCTGGATGCCTGCCACCACGGCGCCGAACTGAAACTGGGCGGACAGATGCCGCACACGCCGGGTTTCTACTATCCCGCCACCGTGCTGGACCATGTCAATCCCAACTGCCGCGTCTACCACGAAGAAGTGTTCGGCCCGGTAGCCGCCATCCTGCGCGCCGCCGATGAGGCCGATGCGATCCGGCTGGCCAACGATACCCCCTTCGGCCTGGGCGCCAGCATCTACAGCGCCGACCATGACCGCGCCTGGACGCTGGCCCGCCAGATAGAAGCCGGCAGCGTCTTCATCAACCGCCACACCAGTTCCGACCTGCGGCTGCCCTTCGGCGGCGTCAAGGCCTCCGGCTATGGCCGCGAGCTGTCCGAGTTCGGCCTGTACGAATTCGTCAACGTCAAAACCTACTGGCAGAAGTAGCCGGGCAAAACAAAAAGGGGCCATTGGCCCCTTTTTGTTTTTCGCAACGCGACGCTCAATGCAGCCGCGCCACGCTTTGCGACAGCGGAATGCCCGCCTCTTTCAAGCAGTCGGCCAGATCGCGCCAGCTCGCGTCGCGATCGGGCGCCACATCCGGCACCACCAGCCACGGCACGCGGGCGGCGATCTCATCGCTGCCCTTCAGCCTCAGACCCACTTCGTAGCCCTGGATTTCCGGCTGGTATTCCGCCACCGCCTCCAGCTTCTCGATGCCGCCCTGGCTGGTCGCCAGCAAGGCCACCGATATGCCCAGCCGCTTGCGGTTCCAGGCGCGCATGCCGCTAGACAGCGCCTCCCACCACGGCAGCGGCGCGAACAGTTCGGCCTCGCCGTACTCCATCTCGGCGGCGACCGCCTGCTGAACCAGCGGCATCGATGCGTCCAGCGCGCGGCGCGCCAGGCGGCGCGCGCGTTCCGGCGGCAAGGCGCCGCGCTCCACCAGAAAGGGAATCCAGCTCATCACCAGTTGCGGCTCGACAGTCTTGCGCGCCGCGTCGAAGGTGGCGCGCGACGATTCGGGATCCAGCGGCGCGAAATCGCAGCCGGCATCCATCACCGGCGCCAGTTGCACCAAATCCTGGCAAGCGCGCTCGTTCAGCATGTCCACCGTGAACAGCGTCGGCGAAATCCACAGAATGGACTTTTCCGGCACCTCCAGCGCGTCGGCCAGCGCCACCTCCAACGCTTCCAGCCGAGGGAAGTGCCACCAGACGCCGCCCTGGCTGCGGGAAAACGCAAACGGCAATGCCCACAGCTCGAACGACATCACATTGCCGTCCTTGCGCATCACCTCGGGGAAGGCCACCGCGTCGCGCGCGCTGTTCACCAGCAGCTGGCGCGCCGCCGGCTCCGACGCCAGCGACAGTTGCGCCTCGGTGAATACCGCCTGGTCGCCGGCCAGCAAGGCTATTTGCACCGCGGCCGCCAGCTGCGCGCCCTCCATCGGCTTGCCCACCGCCTGACGCGCCTGATCCGCCAGCTTGCCGACCGCCTGCTGGCGCTCCGCCGGCGGCAGCGGCTTGGTCGGCCCGGTGCGCATTTCGCGCGGTTCCGGCCCCGCCGCGTCGCGGTCGGCATAGGCCTTGTGCAAACGCTGGTAGACGCGCATCGCCTCGTCGCAAATATCCTGCAGCTCGCCGACGCTGGGCTCGATCTCGTCGTAGAAATTGAAGTCGAACAGCCTCAAGCGCAGGTTGCAGACATAGATGGTGAGACCTTCTTCCTCGTCATACAGCATCGCGCTCGCGAGGCCATCGCGTTCGCGACCGGGAAAGTCGGTGTCGTCATTGCCTACCAGACGGCAGACAAAGGCGGGGGATTCGGTATGCATCAGGTACTCGACGCCCTCCAAACCCTGTTCGTCAACGGCGTCGCCGAAAATGAAGCGGTTGGGCAGGTAGGGCTCGCCCCGAATACGGGCATTGCGCGGCAGGGATTTCATCAGGCGACACTATCTACGTTTACAAGCACCTATTGTAGCGCCGCCATCCTCTGGCTTGAAGCCTGCCGCGCGATTTACTACTGCGCCGCAACAATCCGCGTCAAGCTGGACCGTTGCCGGCCGCTGGCGTCGAAATTGCCCTCATCCAGCCAGGCCTCAAACGCAGCCCGGCGCGCCGGCCACTCATAGTCCAGGATGGAAAACCAGGCCGTGTCCCGGTTGCGCCCCTGGTTGACGCGCGCCTGGCGGAACAAGCCTTCGAAGGTGAATCCCAAGCGCAAGGCGGCCTGAACAGACGGCGCGTTCTGCGCGTCGCATTTCCATTCGTAACGGCGATAGCCGAGTTCGAACGCGTTGCGCATCATCAGATACATCGCCTCGGTGGCCAGCCGGCTGCGCTGCAGGCGAGGCGAGAAATTGAGGAAGCCCACCTCGATGCTGCCGTCAGCCGGCGCGATGCGCAGATAGCTGCACAGCCCGATCGCCGCGCCGTCGCGCGCATCGACGATCGCGTAGAACTGCGGATCGTCGAGCGCCGCATTCGCCGCCACCCATTGCCGCCAGTCTTCCAAGCTTGGAAACGGGCCATGGCTGAGATAGGTCCAGTTCGCGCCGCCCGGCATCCGATGCAGCTCGTCGAACAGCTGCGCGCCGTGGCGCTCCAGACTCAACGGCTCCACCCGGCAATAGCGTCCGGCCAGCGGGCTGCGCGGCGGATGCCGCGCCCCCTCCCACTCAACCGGCATGCCTACCATCTGGCCATTCGCATTCGCTTCCGCCGGCTGCGCCAGCGCATCCCAATCAACACGCATCGCACACCTCCTTGCCGCAACCCGCATCGCGAGTAGTAGCGTAGCCATCGCGCTTCCACCAATCCAGGCCGCCCTGCAGCTCCTTCACCTTGAATCCCAGCTGCGTCAGTTTCAGCGCGCCTTTGGTCGAACCGTTGCAGCCGGTGCCGTCGCAGAACGCCACCAGCGTGACATCCCGTGGCAGGTCGGCGGTGCTCTCCGCCGTCATCAGCCGGTGCGGGCGGCTGAGCGCGCCGGGGATGGTTTCATGGCCAAACGCTTCGGCACTGCGGGTATCGATCAACAGCAGCGAGCGGTCGCCGTCCGCCAACGCCTGCGCCACATCGGCGGCATCGATTTCGTAGGCCAGCTTGGCTTCGTAAAACGCTTGTTGGCTGATCATGGAGCCTGTCCTTTTGCGTGCATGGAATGCTGGTATGCTAAGTTCAAAGTCATCATCCGAACAGCTCCACTTCAGCCGATTCAATGGAACCACTTTGAGCAACGATTGGTTAGTCGACTATCTGCAGCCCCGCCTGGCGCGTAATGGATCGGAACATTTGTCGCGCCAGCTCTATCGCCAGCTGCGCGAATTGATACGCTTGCGCCGGCTGGCCGGCGGCAGCGCGCTGCCCGCCAGCCGCGCGCTGGCGCAGACGCTGCGGCTGGGCCGCAATACCGTGCTCTCGGCCTATGATCAGCTGGCGGCCGAAGGCTACCTGGAAAGCCGCCACGGCTCGGGCACCTATGTCTGCGACGCCTTCGGAAAGGAAGCGCCCCAGCCGGCCCGCGTCGACGCGTCCCCGCGCCAACTATCCCTCCGCGGCCAGCGCCTGGCGGAAACCAGCAGATTGCCTGCCCGCAAGCTCGGCGCCTTCGTGCCGGGCCAACCCGAACTGGAGCTCTTTCCCCACAAGCAATGGCAACAATGCTTGAGCCGACGGCAGCGCAGCACGTCGCTGGCATGGCTGCACTATCAGCACCAAGGCGGACTGCCTGAGTTGCGCGCCATACTCAGCCAATACCTGCATTTGACGCGATCGGTACGCAGCCTGCCGGAACAGGTCGTCATCGTTCCCGGCGCCCAAAACGCGCTGACCTTGCTGGCCCAACTGCTGACCGAGCCCGGAGACACCGCCTGGATAGAGGAGCCCGGCTACACAGGTGCGCAGGCCGCGATGCTGGCCGCCGGCCTGCGCTGCCAGACCGTCCGCGTCGATGAGCAGGGACTGCGTCCGGATCCGGCCGCCGCTCCGCCGCGCCTCATCTACGCCACGCCCGCCCACCAGTATCCGACCGGCGCGGTGATGAGCCTGCCGCGGCGGCTGGAGCTGCTGGCGCAAGCCCGCCGCCACGACAGCTGGATCGTGGAGGATGATTACGATGGCGAATTCTGCTATGCCTCGGCGCCGCTGGCCGCGCTGCAAAGCCTGGATCAGGACGGCCGCGTGATCTATGTCGGCACCTTCAGCAAAGTGATGTTCCCCGGGCTGAAGCTGGCCTACCTGGTGCTGCCGGCCGAGTTGGTCGATCCCTACCGCCGCTGCCAGGCCAGGCTGCAAGGCGAGGGCAGTTACCTCCAGCAGGCCGCGGTGGCCGACTTCATCGAGCAAGGCCACTTCGCCCGCCATATCCGGCATATGCGCGAGCTGTACCAGCGGCGCCAGCAACTGCTGCGACACGCATTGGAACAACGCCTCGGCTCGGCCCTTCCCCTGCATGGCGGCGATGCCGGCATGCATCTGTTGGCGGAACTGCCGGATGGTTTCGATGAGTGGGAGCTGCAAGCGGCTGCGTCGGAGCGCCAGCTGTGGCTGCGCCCGCTTGCCCGCCATTTTCTGGATACGCCCTACCGCAACGGACTGGTATTGGGCTACGCCGGCATCGCCGACCACGCGATGCGCCCTGCCGTGCAACAATTGGCGGACTTGCTGGAAACGAGACTGCAATGACAAAACCGACGCTGCTGGTCAGCGCCTGCCTGCTGGGGCAGCCGGTGCGCTACGATGGCCAATCCAAACCTCTGCCCAACCCGCAGTGGACAACCCTGAGGCAACGCTTCGACCTGATTCCGGTCTGTCCGGAATGCCTGGGCGGGCTGCCCACCCCCAGGCCCGCCGCCGAAATTGTCGGCGGAAACGGCCGCAGTGCATTGGACGGCGCGGCCCGCATTCGAACCGCGGCCGGTGATGACGTCAGCGCCGCCTTCATCGCCGGCGCGGAACGCGCCCTGGATGCGGCCTTGCAACAGGGTTGCACTCAGGCGCTGCTCAAAGCCAACAGCCCCTCCTGCGGCAATCGACGAATTTACGACGGCAGCTTTTCATCCACATTGCGCGACGGGCAGGGCGTGGCCACCAGTCTGCTGGAACGAAATGGCATCGCCGTCTGGAATGAAACCGAAATCGACAAGCTGCTGGATCCCGAACCACCGCACCCAGTTTGACTGCCCGCAAGATCCGCCGCCCAGTCCACGCGCCGCTGGAACGCAGGCGGGGCCCGCAAAGACCATCTGGAAACGCCAAAGCCCCGCCGGTAACCGGTCGGGGCTGGGGGGCGCGTTTCGCGCGCGCAATGCAAAAACCCCAGCTCGTCTGAGCTGGGGTTCGTTATGGGGCGTCTGGCGGTGTCCTACTTTCACATGGCGAATGCCACACTATCATCGGCGCTAAGGCGTTTCACGGTCCTGTTCGGGATGGGAAGGCGTGGGACCACCTCGCTAAGGCCACCAGACATAAACTGGCACAAACTTGAAGAAGCCTGGGCTGGTATTCAACCAGCCCGCATATATTCGGTATTTGATGTACGTCGCACATCCACTCTCGTCACTTAGCCTCGCTAAGCCACTCAAATGATAGGATCAAGCCTCACGAGCAATTAGTATCGGTTAGCTTCACGCCTCACAGCGCTTCCACACCCGACCTATCAACGTCCTGGTCTCGAACGACTCTTCAGGGAGGTCAAGCCTCCAGGGAAGTCTCATCTTCAGGCAAGTTTCCCGCTTAGATGCTTTCAGCGGTTATCTCTTCCGAACTTAGCTACCCGGCTATGCCACTGGCGTGACAACCGGTACACCAGAGGTTCGTCCACTCCGGTCCTCTCGTACTAGGAGCAGCCCCCGTCAAACTTCCAACGCCCACTGCAGATAGGGACCAAACTGTCTCACGACGTTTTGAACCCAGCTCACGTACCACTTTAAATGGCGAACAGCCATACCCTTGGGACCGGCTACAGCCCCAGGATGTGATGAGCCGACATCGAGGTGCCAAACACCGCCGTCGATGTGA
>NZ_JBUPWA010000001.1:3530592-3631769 GCF_055181315.1 Chromobacterium sp. Ag138 | reverse complement strand
CGGTATTCCTCCACATCTCTACGCATTTCACTGCTACACGTGGAATTCTACCCCCCTCTGACGCACTCTAGTCGTGCAGTCTCCAATGCCGTTCCCAGGTTAAGCCCGGGGCTTTCACATCAGACTTGCACAACCGCCTGCGCACGCTTTACGCCCAGTAATTCCGATTAACGCTTGCACCCTACGTATTACCGCGGCTGCTGGCACGTAGTTAGCCGGTGCTTATTCTTCCGGTACTGTCATCCCCGCCAGGTATTAACCAGCGGGATTTCCTCCCGAACAAAAGTCCTTTACAACCCGAAGGCCTTCTTCAGACACGCGGCATGGCTGGATCAGGCTTGCGCCCATTGTCCAAAATTCCCCACTGCTGCCTCCCGTAGGAGTCTGGGCCGTGTCTCAGTCCCAGTGTGGCGGATCATCCTCTCAGACCCGCTACTGATCGTCGCCTTGGTGAGCTCTTACCTCACCAACTAGCTAATCAGACGTCGGCTGCTCGTATAACGTGAGGCCTTACGGTCCCCCACTTTCCCCCTCAGGGCGTATGCGGTATTAATCCGGCTTTCGCCGAGCTATCCCCCATTACACGGTACATTCCGACGCATTACTCACCCGTTCGCCACTCGTCAGCGGTGCAAGCACCCTGTTACCGTTCGACTTGCATGTGTAAAGCATGCCGCCAGCGTTCAATCTGAGCCAGGATCAAACTCTTCAGTTCAATCTCAAGCAAATTTTCTGGCACGCAAGTTCAAAGAAATAAACAAGTATCTCTTGTCTCTTGCAGTGCAAGTGTTCGGCTTTCGCCAAGCACTTACACCTATCGGTTATTCGTTCTGTTAAAGAGCAGTGCTATCCGCTGCGTCGTCATCACCGGAACCGTTTCGTTTCCGCTGTTTCGTTCGCTGCGTCAGCTGAGGAGACGAACTATACGCCCGGGCCCCGCCTCCGTCAACACCTTTCTGCAAAGAAATTGAAAAAAACTGGTCAAAACACCGTAAAGCACTGATAACAATAGAAACGGGCTTCGTAAGTCTTCTGAACCGCTTCCACTAGCCTGCCGGCCGCCATGAATGGATAATCTCCGGTCCCACCTTTTCATGCAGTTTCGAACGTGAACCACAAGACCTGGATCTTCGACCTCGACGACACCCTCCACCACGCCAGCGGCGGCATCTTCGACCATATCAACAAGCTGATGACCGAATACATGATGCGCCACCTCGGCGTGGACGAGACGGAGGCCTGCGCGCTGCGCACCCGCTACTGGGCGCAATACGGCGCCACCATGCACGGCCTGTCCACTCATCACGGCATCGACCCGCAGCAGTTCCTGATCGAAACCCATCCAGTTGAAGTGCTGGAACAGTGGCTGCAATTCGAAGACCAATTGGCGGAAAACCTCAGCGTCCTTCCCGGCCGCAAGATCATCCTGTCCAACGGTCCGCAGCACTATGTGGAAGGCATTCTACAGCGGATGCGGATTCAGCATCACTTCGAATCGGTATACGGCGTGGAGAGGCTGAACTATATCCCCAAGCCCCACCTTGACGCCTTCCATACCGTACTGGCCCGCGAAGGCCTGAATCCCGCGCATTGCATCATGGTGGAGGATTCCTTGCCCAATCTGCTGACGGCGAAGGAACTGGGCATGACCACCATCTGGGTCAGCCGCGAGCCGCGCAAGCCGGCGCACGTCGATCACCGCGTCGATAAGATCAGCCAGTTGCTGCGTCTGCATCTGGACTGAGCCAGTACATATATATAGAAAAAGGCCGGGAAACTTCCCGGCCTTTTTGCTGGATCGCGCGGATCCGCTTACTTCAGCTTGATCTCGGACCAGACCTTGTTCAGCTCGCGGCGATCCTTGGCGTTCAGATCGTGCAACTGCTGCAGACGCGGCAGGTCGGTGGCGGTCGGGAAGATCGCCGGGATCTTGGTCAGCTCGGTCTTGACGAACTTGCCGGCGGCGGCGTTCGGGTTGCCATTGCCCATCTCGTTGGTCAGGCCGGCGGCGTTCTTGCCGTCCAGCATGAAGTTGATGAACTTGTAGGCCAGGTCCTTGCGCGGCGCGTCCTTCAGCACCACGAAGTTGTCCAGCGACAGGGTGTTGCCTTCCTTCTGCAGACTGAAGTTCAGCGCGAAAGCGCGCTTGGCCTTCTTGGCGTCCTGCTGGGCCTGGAACATGTCGTTGGAGTAGCCGAAGGCGACATAGATGTTGCCGACGGTCAGTTCCTTGATATAGGACTGGTTGTTGAAGGCGGCCCAATACGGCTTGGCCTTCAGGATCACGTCGCGGGCGGCTTTCCAGTCGGCGGGATTGGTGGAGTTGGCCGGCTTGCCCAGGTACATCAGCGCGGCGGAAACCAGCTCGCGCTGCGAATCCAGCACGGTGACCTTGCCCTTGATCTTGGCCAGCAGCGCCGGATCGAAGATCAGCGCCCAGCTGTTGACCTTGTCGCTCAGGCCCAGCTGCTTCAGCTTGGTCTCGTTGTAGCCGATCAGCGTGGTGGTGAACGCGTACGGGGCGGAGTACTTGTTGCCCTTGTCGAAGAAGCTGTTCAGATAGCCCGGGTTC
Source organism: Chromobacterium sp. Ag138 (assembly GCF_055181315.1). Classification (NCBI taxonomy): domain Bacteria; kingdom Pseudomonadati; phylum Pseudomonadota; class Betaproteobacteria; order Neisseriales; family Chromobacteriaceae; genus Chromobacterium; species Chromobacterium sp. Ag138. Next base: position 3,629,197 of record NZ_JBUPWA010000001.1, on the reverse strand, counting down.
AGGTTTTTGAAGTTGGGCAGCTGCGCCTTGTCCAGCGGCTGCGCCTTGCCCTGCTTGATCAGCGCGTCGACGGCGAAACCGGTCGGCACCACGATGTCGTAGCCCTTGGCGCCGGCGGCCAGCTTGGCCAGCAGCTCTTCGTTGTCGCCGTAGTAGTCCTGCACCAGCTTGCACTTGCAGTAGGCCTCGAAACTCTTGGCCGCGCTCTCGGACAGGTAGTTGTTCCAGTTGTACAGATGCAGCTCTTCGGCGGCGAACGCCTGGGTGGAGGCCGCCAGCGCCAGCAGCGCGAGGATCTTCTTCATTTCGTTTCCTTTGTATTGCACAGCTTGGTGGTACTACGAGTTAACCGGGAGACACCCCCTCGCGTCGCCCGGGTGAGGCGGCGACGGCAAGGCATTATGCTGCAACGCAAAACGCCTTGCCGCCGGATCGGCCTTTCGGCCTGGCGGCTCAACCGTTTGCGCGCAAGGCGCTCGGCGAAACCTTGGACGCGATGACGATCAACGCCAGCGTCAGCAGCATCAGCAAGGAGGACACCGCGTTCACCTCCGGCGTCACCGCGATCTTGATCATCGAGTAGATCTCCAGCGGCAGCATGCTGGCGCCCGCGCCGGCGGTGAAGAAGGTGATCACGAAGTCGTCGATCGACAGCGTGAACGCCATCAGCGCGCCGGCGATGATACCGGGCTTGATCACCGGCAGCGTGATCAGGCGGAAGGCCTGGAACGGCGTGGCGCCCAGATCGCGCGCCGCCTCCACCAGGCTGTCGTCCATGCCCTGCATCCGCGCACGCACCACGATGGCGACGAAACCGATGCAGAAGGCGATGTGCGACAGCAGGATGGTGACGAAGCCCAGCTCCAGAATGCCGATCAGTTGGTTGACGATGACGAAGAAGATCACCAGCGACACCCCCATCAGCAGCTCGGGGATGGCGATCGGCGTCAGCACCAGGAAGGGCAGCAGCCTCAGCTTGTACTTATGCAGCGCGATGCCGGCCAGCGTGCCCAGAATGGTGGCGAAGAAGCTGGCGATGATGCCGATCAGCAGCGAGTTGCCGGCCGCGGCCAGCATCTTCTCGTTGTGGAACAGCTTCTGGTACCACTTCAGCGTGAAGCCCACCCACTCGGCGTTCAGCCGCGAATCGTTGAACGAGTACAGCACCACGATCACCAGCGGCAGGTACAGGAACAGATAGGTCAGGCCGGCCGAAGCCCACAGCCATTTGGATTGCTTCTTAGCCACGCGCCTTCCCCTTTCTAGCCACCACGGCCCCCAGCACGGCGATCAACAGCACGCCGCCGGTCAGCATGATCGACAGCACCGAACCGAACGGCCAGTCGCGGGTGTCCAGAATCTGCTGCTTGATCAGGTTGCCTATCATGATGGATTCGGTGCCGCCCAGAATGTCGGGGATGGCGAACATGCCCAAGGCCGGAATGAACACCAGCGCCGAGCCGGCGAACACGCCGGGCAGGCTCAGCGGCCAGGTCACGCGCCAGAAGCGCTGCCAGGCGCTGGCGCCCAGATCCTGCGCGGCGTCGAGCAAGGCCATGTCGTGCTTTTCCAGGTTGGCGTACAGCGGCAGCACCATGAAGGGCAGGTGCACGTAGACCAGGCCGACGATCACCGCGAACGAGGTAAACAGCAGCCGCACCGGCTCGAAGCCCAGCGTGGTCAGCACCAGGTTCAGCGCCTTGGTGAACGCCGACTGCGGGCCGAGGATGATCATCCACGCGTAGATGCGAATCAAGAAGTTGGACCAGAACGGCAAGATCACCAACAGCAGCAGCAGGTCGCGGTACTTCTTGCCGGAGCGGGCGATCAGCCAGGCCAGCGGATAAGCCATCAGCAGGCAGACCACGGTGGTGGTCAGCGCGTAGCCGGCCGACTTGATGAACAGCTCGATGTACAGCGGCTCTTCCACCAGGCGGTGAAAATTGTCCAGCGTCAGCTCCCAGACACGCTGACCGTCCTCGATGGTGAACAGCGGCGCCAGGCCGCCGTAGTCGCCGGGCTGGCGGAACGCGGCCACCAGCATGATCAGCGACGGGATCAGGAAGAACAATACCAGATACAGCAAGGGGGGCCAGGACAGCGCCCACTTGCCGAAACGATCACGCATCGCCATCGCTTACTCCGTCAGGAAACTGCCGGCGTCGAAACGCCAGGCGACTTCGACCACGTCGCCGTCGTCGAAGAACTTGGCCACGCCGGGAATATTGTTGGGCTGCATCGCCTCCACCAACACGCCGTCGGCCACCTCCACCACGTAGAGGGTGACGTCGCCCAGGTACAGGCAATCATGGACGCGGCCCTTGAAATAGGCCTCGTCCGGCAGTTCCGGCAGCTCCTTGTCGAGCTTCACCTTCTCCGGCCGCAGCGCCAGCCAGCCCTGCTGGCCTTCCTTCACGCCCGGCACCGCCTGGCACTTGACGTCGCCGCAGCCCTTCAGCGCCACGGTCATGGCGTCGCCGTGCACCGCCTTGACCGTGCCTTCCAGCACATTGCACTGGCCGAGGAAGTCGGCGACGAAGCGGTTCTTCGGATAGCTGTATAGCTTCTCCGGCGCGTCCAGCTGCTCCACCTTGCCGTGGCTCATCACCGCGATGCGGTGCGACAGCGCCAGCGCCTCGCCCTGGTCGTGGGTGACGTAGACGAAGGTGATGCCCACCTCTTTCTGCAGATTGATCAGCTCGATCTGCATTTCCTCGCGCAGCTTGGCGTCGAGCGCGGACAGCGGCTCGTCAAGCAGCAACAGGCGCGGACGGTCCACCAGCGCGCGGGCGATGGCCACGCGCTGGCGCTGGCCGCCGGACATCTCGTGCGGGTAGCGGTCGCCGAACTGGGTCAGGCGCACGTCCTCCAGCAATTCGTCCACTTGGGCGGCGATCTTGCGCTTGTCCCACTTGGCCATCTTCAGCGGGAAAGCGATGTTCTCGCGCACCGTCATGTGCGGGAACAGCGCGTAGCTCTGGAACACGGTGTGCACCGGGCGCTTCTCAGGCGCCACCTGCGACATGTCCTTGCCATCCAGCAGAATCTGGCCGGCGTCCGGCTGCTCGAAACCGGCCAGCATGCGCAGCAAGGTGGTCTTGCCGCAGCCGGAGGGTCCCAGCAGGGTGAAGAACTCGCCCGCCTCGACCGACAGGCTGACGTCATTGACAGCCGTGTAGTCGCCAAAGCGTTTAACCACGTTTTTGATTTCCAGGAGAGCCATCTATCTTCCCCGCCACGAAAAAGGGCGCCATTTTAACAAAAAATCGGTTTCCGGGGCCGCGAAAATCCCTTGTAAATTCAAGACCTCAGCTCACTTTACCGCCTGGCGCGCCCGACAAGTCAAGCCGGCGGGATAAGTTGCTCTTTTCACTGACAAAAACCCGCGCGCGCCCTCTTTCGGAGGACGCCGAAAACTTAAAATGGTTCTCACTGAAATGATGCATTTTGACAACAAACTTGTCTGAAACAAGCGATTCATGTCGCCAAGCGCCGCTTTTCATGTCGCCGCCGCGACAAACGCCCTGTCCTTTTCCAGCCCAGCAGGCTGATTACGCCGCGCCGCCAGCGGCCAGCATTGGCGACTTCCCCCGCGATGTCAATATCATCAATCGTTTACATTTAACCACAATGCAAAAGGACGCCCGCAGGCGTCCTTGCATGACCGATGGTCCGGCTGGATCAGAACTTGGTGCCGACGCCGATGCCGAACACCCACGGATCGACATGCAGCGTGCCCAGCTTGGCGCCGCCGAGCTTGTCGGCGGTCACGTCGGTCTGAATCCACAGCTTCTTCACGTCCACGTTGACGAACCAGCTCTTGTTGATCGCGTAGTCGGCGCCGATCTGCAGCGCCGGGCCGAAGCTGTTGTTCTTCACGCTCAGCGGCGTGCCCAAGGCATTCAGGCCCGTGCTGTAGAAGCGGGTGTAGTTGATGCCGGCGCCGACATACGGGCGGAAGGTCGCTTCCGGCGCGAAATGGTATTGGGCGGTCAGCGTCGGCGGCAGCACGGACACTTTGCCGATATCCGCGCCGTTGGCGGTGATCTTGTGGCGGGAAGTGCCCAGGATCAGCTCGGCGCCGATATTGTTGGTGATCATGTAGGTGAAGTCGATTTCCGGCACCGTCGAGCTCTTGGCTTCGACATTCAGGCCCGGCACCAGGCCGGAATTGCTCCAGCTGCTGGACGGCGCGACGTTGATCACGCGGAAACGTGCCAGAATGTCGCCTTGGGCGGCGAAAGCGCCGGCGGACAGCATGCCGATCATGGCGGCGAGTGCGAGCTTCTTCATTTCTGTTCTCCAATGACTAGGTAATGCCGCCATGAACCATGCCGGCGTTGACAGCCATGCACGCCGGCAGTAGCGTGCGACGTCCGCAGGCAGATTATCCAAGCCCCTCCTCTCACACTTTGCGTCAGATCATGAAACAGTCATGAAATATGCCGATCTACGGGAATTCATCGCCCAACTTGAACAAAAACAGCTGCTGAAGCGCATCAATGCGCCGGTATCGCCACATCTGGAAATGACCGAAATCGGCGACCGGGTGCTGAAGGCCGGCGGCCCCGCGCTGCTGTTCGAACAACCGGCCCATGACGGCCGCCGCTACGACTTCCCGGTGCTGGCCAATCTGTTCGGCACGTCCGAGCGCGTGGCGATGGGCATGGGCGCGGAAGACGTGATGCAGCTCAGAGAGATAGGCAAGACGCTGGCCTATCTGAAGGAGCCGGAGCCGCCCAAGGGCCTGAAGGACGCTTGGGACAAGCTGCCGCTGTTGAAGCAGGTGCTGTCGATGGCGCCCAAGGAAGTGAAGAAGGCGCCGTGCCAGGACATCGTCTGGGAAGGCGAGGCGGTGGACCTCGGCAAGCTGCCGATCCAGCACTGCTGGCCAGGCGACGCCGCGCCGCTGATCACCTGGGGCCTGACCGTCACCCGCGGCCCCAACAAAAAACGGCAGAACCTCGGCATCTACCGCCAGCAGGTGATAGGCAAGAACCGCGTGATCATGCGCTGGCTGGCCCACCGCGGCGGCGCGCTGGATTACCGCGAATTCCGCCAGCAAAACCCGGATCAGCCCTATCCGGTGGCGGTGGTGCTGGGCTGCGACCCGGCGACGATACTGGGCGCGGTAACGCCGGTGCCGGACACGCTGTCCGAATACCAGTTCGCCGGCCTGTTGCGCGGCAGCCGCACCGAGCTGGTCCAGTGCATCGGCTCGGACCTGCAGGTGCCGGCCCGCGCGGAGATCGTGCTGGAAGGCCACATCCACCCCGACGACATGGCGATGGAAGGCCCCTACGGCGACCACACCGGCTACTACAACGAGCAGGACAGCTTCCCGGTGCTGACCATAGACCGGATCACGATGCGCGAGAATCCGATCTATCACAGCACCTACACCGGCAAGCCGCCGGACGAGCCGGCGATCCTGGGCGTGGCGCTGAACGAGGTGTTCGTGCCCATCCTGCAGAAGCAGTTCCCGGAAATCGTCGACTTCTACCTGCCGCCGGAAGGCTGCAGCTACCGGATGGCCATCGTCAGCATCAAGAAGCAGTACCCCGGCCACGCCAAGCGGGTGATGATGGGTTGCTGGAGCTTCTTGCGCCAGTTCATGTACACCAAGTTCATCGTGGTGGTGGACGACGACGTCAACACCCGCGACTGGAAGGAAGTGATCTGGGCGATCACCACCCGGATGGATCCGGTGCGCGACACCACGCTGATCGACCACACGCCGATCGACTACCTGGACTTCGCCAGCCCGATCTCCGGCCTGGGCGGCAAGATGGGCCTGGACGCCACCAACAAGATGCCGGGCGAGACCAACCGCGAATGGGGGACGCCCATCGTGATGGACGACGCGGTCAAGGCGCGCGTCGACGCGCTATGGAGCGAACTGGGGCTGTAACGGCCCGTGGCGAACAAAAAGCCGGGCACGCGCCCGGCTTTTTTCATGCCCGGGCCGGCGTCATCCCAGCAGGCGATGGACGATGGCCAGCCAGCCGACGGCGCCGCCGCTTGCGCTGAGGGCGACGGCCTCATTCTCCAACAACAGCAAGCCGCCATCCGGCAGCGCTTCGCCGCCGCAGTTCCACGCGCCGCGCTGCAGATACAGCAGGACCAGATCGGCGGCCTCCAGCCGCACCGCGTCCCCGTCCGCCGGCGACAGCCGCTCCAGGCCGCCGCGCCCCCAGTCGCGCGCCAGCATCAGATTGCAATCGCGCAAGGCTCCGCCCAGCAGCCGGCACTGGATGCCGATCTCGCCGGTGAAAGCCACCACCTGGCCCGGCGCGTCCAGCGTCAGCCGGCGGCCATCGGCCAGGCTCAGCTCCATGCCATCCCCCTCCAGCAGGCCCAGCTGGCGGTCCACCCCGGCGAAATGCGAAAACGGTCCGCCCTCCGCCACCTCGGCGATGGACATCCGCACGGCGAACGCGTCGCGCCGCTGCGGATGCGGCAGCCGGAACAGCTCGCGGGTGCGGCCGCCGCCATTGGCCCACGGCATGTCCAGAAAACTCTGCGGGGTCAATACGCGCATGCCGACTCCTGAAAAAATGAACGCCCACCCGCATGATGCCGGATGGGCGTTGCGCTGAACAGCCGCGCTCAGCGCTCGGCTTCAGCGCCTTGCAAAATCACTTCCCTGCCGTACACCGGGCTTTCGGCGTAGCCGGCCGCCCGGTAGCGGATGGGATGGCCCAGCTGGCGGCGCAGCTGTTTCAACGCCGCCTGGTCCAGCCCCTTGCCCGGTTCCGCCGGCCGGATCGCCAGCACCGCGCCGTCGCTGCGCTCTATCCCCAGCTTCACCAGCGGATAGGCGCCCACTTCCACCAGCACGCCGCGCTCCCAGGGTTGGCCGCCCATCGCCAGCAGCGAGGGCAGCAGGACCAGCAGCCACAGCGCGCGCCGCGTCACGGCTTCACCAGCAACAGATGGCTATTCGCCGGCACGGTGATCCGGGCCGCGCCGCGCGATACCGACAAGGCCTGGCGCCAGGTTTCCTTGCTGCTGTCGTTGCGCCAGCCCACATCTGACGCCTGGAAGCGCACCGCCGGCAACGCCAGCGTCTTGCCGGCCGGGAAGTACTGGTTGGCCGGCAGCGTGATGGTCTTGGCCGGGAAGCCGAAGCCCGCCACGTCCTGGCTATAGGCGCCCAGGCCCAGCGTGGTGGTCAGCCGCTGCAGCAAGCTGCTGTAATCGCCGCCGCCCACCGCGCGCAATCCGTCGTTCAAAGCGCTCTCTCCCTTGCTGGGGCCGGTCACCCACGGTTTCATCACGCCGGGGCCGAACTGGTGCAGCATCTGCATGCCCAGCGCCAGCGCCTTCGGATAGCAAGTGTAATCGTCGGCGGCGACGCTCCAGCCCTTCAGATTGCACGCCGGGCTGGCCAGGAACTGCTCGAAGTCGCCGCGCGGACGCAGGTCCGGATGCGAGTTGGCGTCGCGGCCGCGCCCGCCGGTGTAGGTGTCGGCCGACACCAGGTAGCCCATGGTCTGGGCCGCCAGCTCGTTCTCCCACACCGTGGTCGGCGTCGAGCCAGGCTTCTGGCGCAGAATCTTGTTGTAAGCGTACAGCACGTGCAGGTACTCATGCGCCATGGTAGACAGCGCCAGGCTTGGGCCGTTGTCCTTCATCGACCAGTTGCCCGGGCTGTCGGCCTTGGCGAAGGTGTCCAGATCGATGAAGGTCACCAGCGCCTGATTGCTCTTGCCGATCACGTCGGCGCAGTCGGCGTCGCCCTGGCACATGCTGGCCGCGGCCGAAGCCAGCAGCGCGTTGGTCCAGCGCACGTAGCCGAGCAGGCGGCCGCCGCTGGTCTTGGCCGGATCGTTGAGCCGGCTCAGCACCAGGTGCACGTCCTTGGTGTCGCCGGGCAGGGCCAGGCTGCGCCAGCTCGGGTGGATGTCGTTGCCCCAGGGCTCGCTGACCACGCTGGCTTCCAGCGGATAGACGCTGTTGGCGAAACGCTCCGCCAGCGCATCTGCCTGGGCATTGTCGACGCTCACATCCAGGCCGCCCTGCCCCCAGACATAGACCTTGCCGCCGCCGTTGGGCAGATCGCGCACCGCTTTCAGCGTGGTGGGGCTATCGCCGTCCATGTCGTGCCAGGTGCGGGCGTCGCCCAGCGCGTAAGCTTGCTGCTGCAGCGCGGCCTGCGCGCCGCTCAATTTGGCCGAATGCTGCAATTGCAGCCGTTGCAGCGCGCCGTTGCGGCTGTTCTTCGCCACCGCGTTCAGCACCGCCTGGCTCTCGGCCTCCAGGCGGTCCGCCACGGCGCGGTCGGCGCCTCGCAGTCCGCTGCCGGAAAGCTTGAACTGGGTGGAGGTATCGCCGCCGCTGACGCGGACCAGCTCGGCCTGCCAGGCCGAGGTCACCGGGCCGGCGACTTGCAGCGTCTGGTCGCGGCCGGTGGTGTTGCTGTAACGGTAGACCGAGCCCGATGCCGCCCCGCCGGCGCTGGCCGGCAACTTGCAGCTGCCGCCCGCGCAATCCAGCGTGCCGACCTCGACGCCGCTGACGCTGCGCTGGGAAAAAGCGGTAGAAGGCGCGCTGCCCGACCCGCTGTCGGCGGACTCGCTCCCGCCGCCGCCGCATGCGGTCACCATTGCGCTCAGAATCACGGAAGCCAGGACTGTCTTTTTGATCTCTTTCATCACTTTGTCGTCTTTTTGTGGTTAATTTCTGAATACAATCTTGATATTAGCCATACGACATAAATCAACACAATGTCAATTTATTACAATTAATCGTCGGACAAATGCCGTCGCCTAGGCGGCCGCAGCGTCTCCCTCCGGCAAACCTGCTATCATTCAGCGCATTTTCCGAACAAGGATCTACCATGGCATTCCTGCGCAACCCCAACTCCGCTCAACGTCTGAAGCGATTGAACGCCCGTCAGCGCAAGAAAATGCGCGTAGGCGAGTTCCGCGAGCTGGGTTTCCATCTGGTGGCCGAGCTGCACGACGGCGCGGATGCCGACGCGCTGCTGGACGGCTGGCTGACCCGCTTCGACGAAGCCGGCATCAGCTTCGGCGGCCATTTCGACGGCAAGAACCGCCTGGAAGGCGTGGCCTTCCCGATCAGCGGCGTGCAGATCGACGAAGCGCTGCGCGGCGATCTGGTGGCCTGGCTGCAGGCCCGCGCCGAAGTGAAGTCGCTGGAAGCCAGCGAACTGATCGATCTGTGGCACGCCGCCTGAGGCTTGCTCCAGATGTGAAAAAGCCGGCGATCGCCGGCTTTTTTCTTGCCCGCCCGGCTTATTCACAGGCTCAGGCGGAAATCGTTTTTATCCACAGGCTTCATGACAGCTGCCGGAACACCCGGTAGCCGACGTAAAGCCAGGTTTCGCGCGCGAGAAAGCGGGACCAGCTGGCCAGCGTGCGGAAACGGCTGGACTGGGTGGGCGCCGGATGCGCGCGCAGGCCCAGGTCGCCGGCCATCAGCACCGCGCGCCGCATGTGCAGCGGATCGCTGACCAAGAGATAGGAGCGGATGCCGAACTGGTTGCCCAGATCCCGGGCGTTGGACAGGTTCTGCCAGGTGGTGCGCGACTGGTTCTCCACCAGCATCGCCGTCATCGGCACGCCCTGCCTGGCGGCGAACTCGCGCCCGACGTCCGCTTCGGCCGGATAGCCCGGCTCCGGCGTGCCGCCGGTGAACACGATCCAGCGCACCTTGCCGCTCTGGTACAGCTTGACCGCATGGTTGATGCGCTCGCGGAACACCGGCGAAGGCTTGCTGCCCCAGGCGGCGGCGCCCAACACCAGCGCGGCGTCGGCAGACGGCACGTCTTCGCCGCTGCCGTAGTCGACGATGCTCCACGCGACATAGGCGAAGCCCAGCACCACCAGCAGAACCGCCAGCAGGAAGCCTCTTATCATCAAGCGCAAGTAGAGCATCGGGACCGCAAGAAAAGGAAAGGGATCAGCGATTGTAACCTCAATGCCGCCGCCGCGGGCAGCCCCGGGCTAACGTTCCAGTTCCCAGATCGCCGCCTGCAGGGTTTCCATCCGCGCCGCCAGCGCGGTCTGCGCATCCTGCAAGGCCTTGTTGTAGATGTCCCGTCCCATCTTGTCAGCCAGGAAGTCCAGCAGGAAACGAGCGTCGAAACTGCCGACTTCCAGCCCCAGCTGGTCGGACAGGTATTGCTGCAATTGCGGCGCCAGCTGTTGCAGCTGCTGCTCGCTGAGGAGGAATTGAGTCGCCATCGTCGAATCCGGGCAAAGAGAGAAGGAGGAGATTATGGCATGGCGGACGCATCGATATCGATGCGCGGCTGCCGCGCCTCCGGCTACAGCCGCGACCACTCCCGCCCCAAGCGCAGCAAACCTTGCTGCACCGCGCGCTGGCTGCGTTGCAGACCATCCCGCCACGGTTCCCGCCCGTCATCCCGCCGCGGCCAATGCCGGCAGGCCTGCTCGAGCAGCTCGAACCTCGGCGGACAGCTGTCGTAGCACAACGCGATGCCGTCGGCGCAGCTCCGCCTGGCCAGGCGCGCCAGCTTGTCCGGCAGCGGCGCCGGGCTGAGGCAGACGCGGGCGCCGTAGAACAGGCTGGAGCGCCAGAAGCGCTGCTGGCAGCGCCAGTCGTCCAGCAGGCAAGACCAGGCACGGACCGGAAACTCGATACTCCACCACCAGGCGGGATGATTCATCGCGCGCTCCATTTTGTGCAATGCACAATAAACGTTATACCTCCATCGGAACGCCGCCACCAGCCGCTTGTGACGCGCATAAAAAAAACCGGCGCACGCAGCGCCGGCAAACACGAGTCGAACAAAGGATGGGAAATCGTTTACAGCGTCACCCAGCGCGGGCGGGTCAACATGTCCGGCTGCAGGATGTCGTCCAGCTGTTCGCGGGTGAGCAGGCCATGGGCCAGCACCACCTCGGCCACGCTGCTGCCGTTGGCGTGCGCCTCGGCGGCGACGCGGGTGGCGGCCTCGTAGCCGATCACCGGGTTCAACGCGGTGACCAGGCCGATCGAGCTTTCCACGCTCAGGCGCAGACGCTCGCGGTTGGCGGTGATGCCCTTGACGCAGTGCTCGGTCAACGTGTCGCAGGCGTTGGCCAGGTGGCCGGCGCTGCGGAACAGGCTGTAGGCGATCACCGGCTCGAAGGCGTTCAGCTGGAGCTGGCCGGCTTCGGCGGCCATGGTGATGGTGACGTCGTTGCCGATCACCTCGTAGGCCACCTGGCTCACCACCTCCGGAATCACCGGGTTGACCTTGCCCGGCATGATGGACGAGCCGGCCTGGCGCGCCGGCAAGTTGATCTCGCCGAAGCCGGCGCGCGGGCCGGACGACAGCAGGCGCAGGTCGTTACAGGTCTTGGACAGCTTCACCGCCGCGCGCTTGATCACGCCGGACAGCTGGACGAAGGCGCCGCAGTCCTGGGTGGCCTCGATCAGGTTGGGCGCGGTGATCAGCTGGCTGCCGATCAGCTCGGACAGATGCAGGCACACCAGCCGGGCGTAGTCGGGGTGGGCGGTGATGCCGGTGCCGATGGCGGTGGCGCCGAGATTGATCTCCAGCATCAGGGCGCTGGCTTCTTTCAGCCGCTGCTCATCCTCGCCCAGCATCACGGCGTAGGTCTGGAATTCCTGGCCCAGGGTCATCGGCACCGCGTCCTGCAGCTGGGTACGGCCCATCTTCAGGATGTCCTTGAACTCCTCGGCCTTGTCCGCGAAAGCCTTGCGCAGCGTTTCCATCCGCGACACCAGCTTCAGCACGCCCCAGAAGGCGGCCAGGCGCAGCGCGGTCGGGTAGACGTCATTGGTGCTCTGGCACAGGTTGACGTGCTCGTTCGGGTGCAGATATTGGTACTCGCCCTTGGCGTGGCCCAGCAGCTCCAGCGCGCGGTTGGCGATCACCTCGTTGGCGTTCATATTGGTGGAGGTGCCCGCCCCGCCCTGGATCACGTCGACGACGAACTGGTCGTGCAGCTTGCCGGCGCGGATCTCCTCGCAGGCGTCGACGATGGCCTGGGCCAGTTTGGGGTCGAGAATGCCGAGATCGCGGTTGGCCTGGGCGGCAGCTTGCTTGATGCAGGCCAGCGCGCGGATCAGGTCGCCGTAGCCGGCGATGGTCTGGCCGGTGATCGGGAAATTCTCGATGGCGCGCAACGTGTGCACGCCCCAGTAGGCGTCGGCCGGCACGTCGCGGTTGCCGAGCAGGTCGTGTTCGATACGGGTGGACATCTGGAGGTCTCCTCAGGGCGGCCGTCATGCGCGGCCTGGAATGCCCCGCACTGTATGCCCGCCCCGGAAGCTTGGCCAATTCCGAATGGCGATGGGGTCATGCAGGAAATGCATAACCTTGGGCCGGCCTTGTCGGGCGCGGCTTTGTCCTAGACCTCGGGGTAACGCTCGGCCAGGTAATCCCACAAATCCTCCAGCGCCGCGCGGCCGCGGCGGTGGTCGCAATACAGCCGCACCTCCATCTCCACGCTCCATTCATCGCCGCCGGCCGCCGCCAGACGGCCGGCCTCGCATTCGGCCGCCACCGAGCTCTCCGGCAGGAAGGCCAGGCCGTGTCCCGCCAGCGCCATCTGCTTCAGGCCCTCGGCCATATCCGTCTCGTAGCGCAGCGACAGATGCGCCGGCTCGGCTCCCCCGACCAGCAGCAGATCGCTCATCAGCCGGAAATAGGCGTTGCTGGCGTAGCCGAGGAAGGGCAGCGGCGCGTCGGCGGAGCCGGGCAGCGCGTAGCGCGCCGCGCCGCCATCGGCCGCCGCGTACGGCCGCAGCCGCTCCACGCCCAGCCGCAAACCGCCGTAACGCGCGTCGTGCAGCTCCACCGGCTGCTTGGGATGGTGGTAGCACATCAAGAGATCGCTGCCGCCCTCGACGAAGGCCAGCACCGCATCGTGGACGTTGCTGGCCTGCAAACGGCAGGACAGCCGGCCGAAGCCGGCTTCGACCTCGGTCAGCCACTTGGGAAAATAAGAGAACGACAGCGTGTGCGGCACCGCGAATTCCAGCGTGCCTTGCGGCAAGGGCTGCAGGCCGCGCAGCATGGTGCGGGTGGTGTTGAGCTGGGCCAGCAGCGGCACCGCCTGTTCGCGCAGCAGCTTGCCGGCGGCGGTGAGCTTGGTGGGATAGGTGGTGCGGTCGATCAGGTCCGCCCCCAGCCAGCTCTCCAGCGCGCGGATGCGGCGCGAGAACGCCGGCTGCGTCAGATGGCGCAGCTCGGCGGAGCGGGTGAAGCTGCCAGTGTCGGCCAATACCAGGAAGTCTTCCAGCCAGCGGGTTTCCATCGGCGCTCGTCCAGATTCGGGATGCCCGATGTTACACCGGCGCGGCGTGGACCGTCCGCGCGCGCCGCGCACAAATTGCCAACACTTCCGCCTTTGACGCCGGCCGCCCATCGGTGCACATTGCAAGCATGCACTCTCTCGCCACTTCTTTCCCCTGGCGGTCATGGCGCGGCCGCACGCTTGCGCTAGGCGCCAGCGGCCTGCTGCACCTGCTAGCGCTGCTGTGGCTGCAAACCGCGCAGAATCCTCCCGCTTCGGCCGATCAAGCGCCGCTGCGGATCAAGATACTGCCCATCACCCTGGCGGCCGAAGCGCCCGCCGCGACAGCCAATGCGCGCGCGGCTGCGGCCGAGCATCCGGCGCCGCGCATCGCCGCCCCTTCCCATACGCGGGCGGCCGGCCAGGCTTCGCGGCCTGCCCGCCCCGACCGCCGCGGTGCCAGCGCGGCAACCGGCGAGGCGCGCGTCACCATCGAGGGGTTGCGCCAGCAAATGCGCCGCCTGGCGCCGGAGAACCCGAACGCCAAGCCGCTGCCCGAAAACCCGGAGAAAGCCCGTCTCGCGCGCGGCATAGACCGGGCGGAACGCGCCGATTGCAAAAATGCCTACGCCGGCCTGGGCCTGTTGGCCGCGCCCATGCTATTGAAAGACGCGCTGGATAAAGACAACGGCTGCAAGTGGTAGCCTGCAGCCGTCGATAAAAGCGGAAAAGCGCGGGCTCAGCCCTGCAGTGTCACCCAGTCCTGGGTGGCTTCGGCGGCCTGGAACTCGTGCACCGCCTCCCGCATCAGCGCGAACGCCGCCGGCGCGTCCAACCGCTGGCAGGCATCGGACAGCCGGGCCAGCAGCGACGCCATCTCCTCTTCGGGCAAATGGTATTCCTGCGCGCGCATGATGCGGGCGTGGTCAGTGGGCAGCACGTTGTCGCCGATCAGCAGTTCTTCGTACAGCTTCTCGCCCGGCCGCAGGCCGGTGACGCGGATTTCGATGTCGCCGCCCGGCTGGTTCTCGTCCTTCACCTCCAGCCCGGACAGATGCACCATGCGCCGCGCCAATTCGATGATCTTCACCGGCTCGCCCATGTCCAGCACGAACACGTCGCCGCCGTCGCCCATCGCGCCGGCCTGGATCACCAGCTGCGCCGCCTCCGGTATGGTCATGAAGTAACGGGTGATGTCGGCGTGGGTCAGCGTGATCGGGCCGCCGGCCTTGATCTGGCGGCGGAACAGCGGGACGACGGAGCCGGAGCTGCCCAGCACATTGCCGAAGCGCACCATCACGAAGCGGGTGCGGCTGCCGCGCGCGTGGCGGGTCTGCAGCGTCAGTTCGGCCAGACGCTTGGTGGCGCCCATCACATTGGTGGGGCGCACCGCCTTGTCGGTGGAAATCAGCACGAAGGTGTCGACGCCGCAATCCTCGGCGGCGCGGGCGGTGGTGTCGGTGCCGAAAGCGTTGTTGACGATGCCGGCCACCGGGTTGTGCTCCACCATCGGCACGTGCTTGTAGGCGGCGGCGTGATACACCGTCTCCACCTGGAAGGCGCGCATCACCTGGGTCAGCCGCGCATAGTCAGTGACCGAGCCCAATATCGGCGTGCGCGGGATCCGCGGCGCGATCTGCGCCAGCTCCTGGTCTATGCTGTACAGCGCGAACTCGGACAACTCGAACAGCACGATGCGCGCCGGACGGTTCTTGACGATCTGCCGCGCCAGCTCGGAGCCGATGGAGCCGCCGGCGCCGGTGACCATCACCACCTTGTCGCGGATGTTGCGCGCCAGCAGCTCGGCCTTGGGCGGCACCGGCTCGCGGCCCAGCAGGTCTTCGATCTCGACTTCCTTCAACTCTTCCACCCGCGCCTCGCCGGACACCAGGTCGGCCATGCCGGGCAGGCGCTTGATCGGCACCCTCAGCTTTTCCAGCGATTCCAGCACCTCGCGCTGCCGGCCCCGGCCCACCGACGGCATCGCCAGCAGGATGCACTTGGCCTGGGTGTCCTTGATCAGCGCCGGCAACTCCGCCGGCGCGTGCACCGCCACGCCGCGATAGGTGCGGCGGTGCAGGTCGGGATTGTCGTCGACAAAGGCCATCGGCCGATACTCGCGGCCGGCCTGCAGGGCCAGCATCAGTTGCAGGCCGGCCTGGCCGGCGCCGTAGATGATCACCGGATCGCGCGGCGCCTCGGTGGCGTCGATCCGCCGCACCAGGCCGCGCAGCAGGAAGCGGCTGCCGCCGATGTAGGCCATCGCGAACACCCAGAAGATGATCACCGACGCGCGCGGCATCGCCCAGATATGGGCCATCTGGATCACCGCCTGCAGCACCAGCACCGACAGTGTCACGCCGCTAAACACGGTGAAGATAATCTTGTCATCCAGATACTTCAGCACCGCGCGGTACAGGCCCAGCTTGATGAAGATGGGAATCGCCCACAAGGGCGGCACGATGAAGATCCACAGGTGCGGGTTGAGCTTGGGGTCCCAATAGCCGCCCAGGCGCAGAAACACCGCGCTCCACAGCGCGAGCGGCAACAGCAGCGCGTCCATCAGCGCCAGCATCGCCATCTTGTTGTGGCGGGAGAAGGCTAGCAGTTTTTCAAACATGGTCATTCTTTCGTATCCGGCCGCCATTGATACAGCGCGTCCGGACAGCGTTCCTCGTTATCCTGCCCGTCGCCCAGGCTCAGCAATTTGAAACCATGCGCCTCGTAAAAGCGCCGCGCGCCGGCGTTGGCTTGAAACACATGCAGCCGGCAGGCCCGCATCTGCCACAATGCCACCCGCTCCAGCAGCGCTCGGCCAATGCCGGCATTCCGATGGCCGGCGCCGAAATACAGCTGATCCAGCCACAGCAGGCCATCTTGTTCCGAGTAAGCGGCGAAGCCGGCGATCTCGCCGCCCCGCTCCGCCAGCCAGACATCGCCTGCTGGCAGCAACGAATCGGCGAACCAGGCCCGCACCGCATCGTCGCCGTGCGCCAACGGCGCATACGGCATCTCGCGGCGGCAGGCCAGGTAAATGGCTGCCAGCGTACCGGCGTCGGCGGCTTGGGCGGCGCGGATGGAGAAGGTCATCGGCTGACGATCTTCATCAAGGTGGCGACGATGATGCGGATGTCTTCCCACAGGTTGTGCGTCTCGGCGTAGCGGACGTAATAGCCGAGCTTCTCCGGCAGCACCTCGTCGATGTAGGCGCGCTCGGGATCGGCGGCGCGACCCAGTATCTCGTTTTCATCGATCATGCGGATCGACGCCCAGTCGGTGATGCCAGGGCGCACCGACAGCACGATGTCCTTCACCTCGTCCGGATAGTGCGCCACATACTTGGGCACCTCCGGCCGCGGGCCGACCAGGCTCATGTCGCCGAACAGCACGTCGATCAGCTGCGGCAGCTCATCCAGCTTGGTCTTGCGCAGCAGGCGGCCGGCGCCGGTGACGCGCGCATCGGCGCCTACAGTCAGTTGGCCGTGGCGCTCAGTATCCACCTGCATGGTGCGGAATTTGTGGATGCGGAACAGCGTGCCGCCGCGCCCCACCCGCACCTGGCGGAAGAACACCGGCCCCGGCGAGTCCAGCTTCACCCACAACGCCACCGCCGCGAGCGGCAACGCCAGCGCGACGAGGCCCGCGCCGGAAGCGGCGATGTCGAACAAGCGTTTTGCCAGCCGCGAGCCGTGGCGGCGCGGCCGGCAGCAGGGCGGCAGCAATTCGCCGCCCTTTTTTTCCAGCCGCTCGCTCATGCGCCCAGAATCTCGCGCACCGCGGCGATGACGCGGGTCTGGTCATCGTCCGTCATACGGGTGTACAGCGGCAGCGTCACTTCGGCCTCGAAAGCGGCGTCGGCTACCGGGAATTGCTCGCGCGTCAGCTGGTAGCCGTCGCGCCATACCGGCTGGCGATGCAGCGGGATGAAGTGCACCGAGCAGCCGATGCCCTTTTCCGCCATCCTGGCGATGAAGTCGTCGCGGCTGATGCCGGCTTCCGGCTTGATCCGCACCGGGTACAGGTGCCAGGCGTGGTTGCTGCCCTCGTCCTTGGCGCGCGCCGGCAGGATCAGCGGCAGATCGGCCAGTTCGCGGTCGAAGCGCTGGGCCATGGCCTCGCGCTTTTCATAGAAGCCGCGGATCTTCTTCAATTGGTGGATGCCCATCGCCGCGGCGGTGTCCGGCATATTGTACTTGTAGCCCGGGGCCACCACTTCGTAGAACCAGGCCGGGGTCTTGGACACGTAGCGGTCGAAGGCGTCGCGGCTGATGCCGTGCAGGCGCATCACCTTGCAGCGGGCGATGATGTCCTTGTGCTTGGACACCACCATGCCGCCCTCGCCGGTGGTCATGGTTTTGTTGGCGTAGAAGCTGAACACGGTCACATCCGAATCCAGCGTGCCCACCAGTTTGCCCTTGTAGTAGGTGGGCATCGCGTGGGCGGCGTCCTCGACGATCTTCAGGCCATGCTCGCGGGCGATGGCGATGATCTCGTCCATCTCGCAGGCCAGGCCGGCGAAGTGCACCGGGATGATGGCCTTTGTTTTATCGGTGATCGCGGCGCGGATCGCATCCGGACGGATATTGAAGGTGGCGGCGTCCACGTCCACGCACACCGGGTGCGCGCCCAGATAGCGCACCACTTCGGCGGTGGCGGTGAAGGTGTAGGACGGCACGATCACCTCGTCGCCTTCGCGGATGCCGATGGCTTCCAGCGCCAGGTGCAGGCCGGCGGTGGCGGAGTTGACCGCGATCGCCTCGACGCCGTCGCCCAGGAAAGCCGCGAAATCGGCCTCGAACTGCTTGGTCTTGGGGCCGGTCGTCACCCAGCCGGAACGCAAAGCGTCGACCACTTCGTTGATCTCTTCCTCGCCGATATCCGGCAAGGCGAACGGCAGGAATTTTTGTTCGCTCATTTCTGTATCTTTCGCTATCGGGTCCGGCCGGCTTCTCGCCAGCCGTCAACATGCCACTCACTCATTCGCGGCCGGCACCCCCGGCCGCGGCGCAAAACCGGTCAAAGCGCCATGCGCCAAATCTTCCAGCAGGCCTGCTGGACACGCTCCGTGGTCACAGGCCCAAATCCTTTTCCACCTTGCCAAAGTACTTCAGCCGCTTCTTGTAGGCGTCGCGCACGCACAAGGCATCTTCGCACTTGTTGCGCACCTCTTTCAGCCAGCGCACCTGCTCCTTGCCATAGGGATCCAGCCGCTTGCCGGTATCGCCGTCTATGCCTTTGGTTTCATCCTGAATGGCGGTGAAGCGCTTGGCCAGTTCCGAGTCCAGGGCAGACAGCTCGGCGTCGGCGCAAATCATTTTTTCCACCTTCAGCTTGGCGTAAACGCAGTTGAAGCCGGCGGACTGTGCCGGCACGGCGGCGAGGCTCAAGCAGGCGGCCGCGGCCGCCATCCAGATTTTCTCGATCATCTTGTTCTCTTTCTTTTATCGGTTACATCACGATTGCCCGTTTCCAGGCAGATTCGGCGGAACGCCCGCCAGCGGGCTTCCTCCCTACCTTACAGTTTCACGGCAGCCAGGAAGCGCCGCGCCAGCACCGCGTAGTCGTGGTTGGCCAGCACATAGGCCTTGCCGGCCGCGCCCATCGCCTCGCGCTCAGCCAGCGGCAACACCGCCATGCGCTTGACCGCGTCGGCGATCACGGCCGGATCCTCCACGCCTATGCTCAAGCCCGCGCCGGCGTCCTTGACCATATCGTTGCCGGCCTCCACCGAGTGGATCACCGGCTTGCCCGCCATCATGTAGTCGAACAGCTTGTTCGGATTGATGCCGAAACGGTAGATCGGCAGCTTGCGCCAGCCGATGTAGAGCGCGTCGCACTCGGCCAGGAAGGCGGGAACGCTGCGCTTGGCGATGGACGGCAGGAACATCACATTGTCCAGCTTCAGTTCGGCGGCGCGCGCCACCAGCGCCTGCTTGTCCGGACCGTCGCCCACCAGCACGAAAGTCACCGGCGCGTCGCGCATCAAGGCCGCGGCCTCCAGCAGATAATCCAGCGCGTTGGCCAGGCCGTGGCCGCCGGCGTAGCCGACGATGAAGCGCCCATGGGACTTCAGCTCCGCCAGCCGCATCCGGTGCTCGGCCGGCAGCGGCAGCGCCTCGCCCTGCCACTCGCCCACGTCCACGCCATTGGGGATCACCGCGTATTTTTCAGGCGCCATGCCGTGCGCCATCATGTAGTCCTTGGCGCAAGGCAGCATCGACACCACGGTGTCGGCGCGCCGGTAGCCGAAATCCTCGGCCCACTGCAGCAGGCGGATGAACGGGTGCTTGGGCGACATGCCGCCCACTTCCACCGGCGTCAGCGGCCACAGGTCGTGCACCTCGTACACCAGCCGGGCGCCGGTCTTGCCGGCGATCCACGCCGCCGGCACGGTGTCCAGCGGATAGGTGGACGAGGCGATCACCACGTCCGGCTTCCATTCTTTCAAATAGCGCCGCGACAAGCCCATCACGCGGGCCAGGAAGCTGAAGATGTTCAGCACCCGGCCGACGCCGTTGCCCTCGTAAGGGCGGGTCTTGCACCAGGTGTAGCGGATGCCGTCGATATCCTCGTCGCGGTACTTGCCGTCGACTTGCGGATGGGTCTGGCGCAGGTGCGACACGTCGGCCGCCAGCATGTTCACTTCGTGCCCGGCCTGCACCCATTCGCGCGCCAGGTAATAAGGGCGGAATTCCATGCCGTGGCGCGGGCTGCCGGCGTAGTGGTTGATGTAGAGGATTTTCATGATTTACAGCGTCGCGTACAGCTTGATCAGCTTGTCGGCCTCGGCCGCCCAGCTGTATTTGTTCAACACCGCCCGCTTGCCGGACTCGCCCAGCGCGCGCATGCGCGCCTCGTCGCCCAACAGCTCGTTGATGGCGGCGGAGATGGCGGCCGCGTCCTGCGGATCGACCAGCACGCCGCAGCCGGCGTCGTCGACGATCTCGCGCCAGACCGGGAAGTCGCTGGCGATCACCGGCATGCCGGCAGCCATGTATTCAAACAGCTTGATCGGCAGCGCGTCCACGTAATTGGGCGTGGGGAACAGCGTCACCAGGCCGATTTTGCTCTTGGCCAATACCTCGGCCACGCCCTTGCGGTCCAGCACGCCCAGGTCGTTGACGCGCGCCCAGCCGGGCTCGGCCGTCACCTTGGCCCTGAGGTCGCTCTCGCTCCACGGCCCGGCCAGGTTCAGCCGGGTGGCGGTGCCCGGCAGCGCGGCGACAATCGGCTCGATGCCGCGGATGCGGCTGATGCCGCCGATGTAGCACACTTCGTTGCGGCGGCTTTCCCACGGCGTGTCGCGCACCAGCTCTTCCAGGATCGGGAAATTGCACACGTCCAGCGCGTTGGCGCCCAGCTTCTCGAAGCGTTTGCGGATGTGCGGGGTGGAGGTGACGATGGCGTCGAAGCGGCGCGCGGCCCAATCTTCCAGCGTTTCGAAGCCGCCGGACACCAGCGGGCGCACCGCGCCGGGGATCCAGTGCTTGGCCAGGATCTGGCGCGGCACGTCCTCGTGCACGTCATACACCACCTTGATGCCGGCCTGCTTCAGGCGCACGCCGGCGGGGATCAGTTCCGGGTCGTGGAAATGGACCACGTCGGGCCGCAGCTTCAGCGCGGCCTGGTAGACGCGCTTGACGGTGCCGGTCATCCGCGACAGCCGGCCGCCGGTCTTGGGGCCGACATCGTGGATGCGCACGCCGTTGCGGATTTCCTCGCCCTGGCCGTCGGCGACGATCAGCGTCACCTCATGGCCGGCCGCCGCCAGCGAGCTGCACTCCTTGACGAAGATGCGGATGTCGTGGCGCGGATGGGCGGAGGTCAGGTGGGCTATTTTCATCAGGTTCAAACCTTGTTGGCGGCCAGTTCGCGGATCAAGTCGGCGAAGCCGGCCATATTGGCCCGGTGCAGCGCCTTGGCCGCCACCAGGCCGCGGTTGATCTCGGCGGCGGAGCCCAGCGCCGCGTCGTCCTCGGCCTTGATCATCGCGCGGCACAGCTCGGGCCCCAGGCGATTGGCGTCCTCGGCGATCATGCCGTTGAGGCCGTCTATCACCCACTCGCCGTTGGCCGGCAGATTGGACAACAGCGGCAGGCAGCCGTGGCCCATCGCCTCCATCAGGCTGACGCTGGTGGCGTCCGAGCGCGGCACGCTGACGAAGACGCGCGACTCGGCGTACAGCCTGCCCAGCGCGGCGCTGTCGACGAAGCCGGCGAATTCGACGCGCTTGAGGCCGAGCGAGGCCGCCAGTTGTTTCAAATTCTCAGTCTCGCCGCCGCTGGCGGCGACCACCAGGCTCCAGTCGGCGCAGCAGCCGCTGTTCTCCACTTCAGCCCAGCCCCTGAGGATGGCGTCGATGCGGTACAGCGGCTTGTGCAGCCGGCAGGACAAGATCTGCTTTTTCTTGGCGCCGATCTCCGGCTGCGGCGGCAGCGCGTCGATGCCGTAACTCAACAGCGAGATGCGGCAATCGCCGGCCAGCTCGCGGATCTTCGCCGCCATGTACAACGAATCGGACGTGATCGCGGCGGCGGCTTTGAGATTGCCGCGCACCATCGCCCGCAGCAGCGGGTTTTGATCCGGCAGCAGCAGCACGTCCGAGCCCCAGGCCGTCAGCAACATCGGGATCCGCGAACCCGCCAGCGCGCGGCGCGCATGCCAGGCCACGCTGTTGGCCTGGTGGACGTGGACCACGTCGGGCTTTACCTCGGCGATCCAGGCCTTCAGACGGCCGGCGGTGGGCCAGGCCTTCAGGCTGAAGTCGACGCGCAGCTCGCCCTTCAGGTTGGCCGGACGGCGTTCCGCCGGCACGTCGCCGTTGCAGGCCAGGTACAGCTCGTCCACATGCGGCGCGATGCCGGAGAGAAAACGCCAGGTGTGGATGGAGGCGGAGCCCGCCACCAGCAGGCGGGCGATCTTGTCAGTCATTGGCCCAGGCCTCGTACAGACGATGCAGCTCCGGGCTCTGCGCCAGCCACTCGGCGTCGCCGTCGCGGGTGTCGCCGACCACTCGCGCCGGATTGCCGGCCAGGATGGCGAAATCCGGATACTCGCCGGCCGGCACGAAGCTGTAGGCGGACACGATGCTGCCCTTGCCCAGCTCCACGCCCGGCATCAGCACCGAGTGCGGGCCGATGAAACTGTACGGCCCCAGCCGGGTGGACTTCTTCAGATAGCCGACATGGTTGTCGCGCGTCAGGTACTCGCGGCCGTACAGCCGGATCGCCACATGGCTGGAGTGGGTCAGCACCGACACGTAGTTGGTGACCTGGCAGCCCTCGCCGATGTACAGGCCGCCGGAGGCGTCGATCAGATTGAAATGGCCGATATAGACATTGTCCTCGACCATCAGCTTGTCTATGTGTTCGATGCGCGTCATGTTGGAGACGCGGGTGCGCTTCAGGAACACGCCGTCGCCGCGCTGGAAGCCGTATACCATGCGCGGCCGCACCCATGCCGACAGCCGAAAGCGGATACGGCTGAGCAATCCATTCCAGTTCATCGTGCCGCCTTATAAAGCCAGGTGAAGTAAGCAAGGAAATAGCCGGCCATCACGACCGACACCAGTTGGAATGTGGCGACCGCATCCTGCCAGAGATGGAAGCCCAGCCACAACGAGCCCAGGAACAGCACGGCCTGCACCAGGGACAGGAAAAACGCGAAGCGCTGGCGATTGATCACCGGCGGCACCATGCCCAGCGGCGAGGCGACGAAATGGAACAGGATGTACAGCGACATCGCCTCGGCGTAGCGGCCGGCCTCGGCCCAGTTGCGGCCGAACACCAGCGTGAACAGCGGCTCGCCGAAAATCTGGATCACCAGGAAGGGAAACAGCGACATGCCGAACAGCGTCAGCATCATCTTGCGCAGGATGGGGCGCAGCGGCTTGCCCAGATTGCGCGCCTCGGCCAGCTCGCGATAGGCCACCTGGGCCACCGCCTGGCCGATCAAGGCCGCCGGCAGCTTCAGCACCCGCATCATCAGGCCGTAGAAGCCGACCGCCGAGGTGCTGGCCAGCACGGCCAGCACCGCCAGCGTGGCGGAGTCCAGCAGCGCCGTGCTCAAGGCGTGCGGGGCGTTGATCTTGGGAAATTCGATATAAGCGAGCGCCGCCTCGCGCATGCCCTGGCGGCTGACGCCGCGCCGCCAGCCGAAGCGGGCCTTCAGGTCCTGCCAGCTTTGCGCCAGCAGCGAGCCGAGCTGGCCGGCCAGCTGGCCCAGGATCAGGCCGCCGGCGCCGGCGCCCAGCCAGCCGGCCAGCACCTGGGTGCCGGCCATGCCGAAAGACTGGGTCATGCGGCCGTTGGCGTTGGCCTGGTAGCGGCGGTGGCGGTTGTTCCAGTTGGTCCACGCCTGCATCAGGCCCGCCAGCCATACCGACAGCGGCAGCAGCACCAGCCAGGACTCCAGCTCCGGCGCGCCCAGACGGGCGGCGATGTGCGAATGGCCGCCCATCAACACCACCAGGCCGATCAGCAAGGCCAGCGCGCTGGCGCACAGCAGAGACAGGCCCATCAGGTTGTCGGCGCGGCTTTCCTCGGCCGGCAGCACGATGGCCATCTCGTAGCGGGCGGTGGCCAGCACCGCCAGCGTCGACATCCACGACACGTACACCGCCTGGATGCCCACTTCGTGCGGGTCGTACAGGCGGGTGATCAGCGGCGAGGCCAAGAGCGGCACCACCTGGGCCACCGCCGCCCCGGTGACCAGGGTGATGATGTGGCGGATGAAACCGCTTTTAGGCACGCGCAGCGACGACAATGACACCATCCGCTCAGCCCAGCGCCTTCTTCACCGCGGCGACGATGGCGTCCTGCGCCTCTTCCGTCAGGAAGGGATGCATCGGCAGGCTCATCACCCGGCGGCCGGCGGCCTCGGACAGCGGGAAGCTGCCCTCGCCCTGGCCCAGGTGGGAGAAGGCCGGCTGCAGGTGCAGCGGGATCGGGTAATGGACGGCGGTGGGCACGCCCAACTCCTTCAGCTTGGCCTGCACCGCCTCGCGCTCGGCGACCTCGATGGTGTATTGCGCGTAGACGTGGGTGTTGCCCGCGCCGATCACCGGCACGCGGGCCACATCCTTCAGCAAGTCGCTGTAGCGGGCGCCGATGCGCTCGCGGGCGGCCACTTCGTCGGCGAAGCTGGGCAGCTTGGCCAGCAGCACCGCGGCCTGGATGGTGTCCAGGCGGCCGTTCAGGCCGATGACCGGATGGTGGTAGCGGCGGTCCTGCCCGTGCACGCGAATCTCGCGGATCTTCTTGGCCAGCGCGTCGTCGCTGGTGAACACCGCGCCGCCGTCGCCGTAGCAGCCCAAGGGCTTGCTGGGGAAGAAGCTGGTGCAGCCGATGGTGGACAGGTTGCCGGACTTCTTGCCGTGCTGGCTGGCGCCGAAGCTTTGCGCGCCGTCCTCGATCACCGGAATGCCGTGCTTGTCGGCGATGGCGTTGATCGCGGCGAAATCGGCCGCCTGGCCATACAGGCTGACCGGCATGATCGCGCGGGTGCGCGGCGTGATCGCGGCTTCCAGCAGGTTCGGGTCCAGGTTGTAGCTGACGGGGTCGATGTCGACGAACACCGGCTTGGCGCCCAACAGCGCGATCATCTCGCCGGTGGCGATGAAGGTGAACGGGGTGGTGATCACCTCGTCGCCGGGGCCGATGCCCAAGGCCATCATCGCGATCAGCAGCGCCTTGGTGCCGTCGCAGACGCCGATGGCGTGCTTGGCGCCGGTGTAGGCCGCCAGTTGCTCCTCCACCTCCTTCACCTCCGGCCCCATGATGTACTGGCCATGATCCAGCACCGCGTGGATGCGGGCGTCGATGTCGGCTTTCAGATGCTGGTATTGCGCTTTCAGATCGATGAACTGGATGGACATAAGAGGATCAACCCCAAATCAATATTTTAGAAAATCGCGCGGCGGCGGCCCACCGCAAACGATGGGGAGCCGCCCTGGACAGGCCGCGCGGGCGGCGCTTACTCGCCGCTCTTGATCGGCGTGCAGTGATTGCCGCCAACCTCGTAATGGATGCCGCATACCGGGCAGGAGTGCGTGCCGATATCATTGGACAGCCGCTCGCCACAGGAGCACATCCAGCCGATGCGCTTGGCCGGCGCGCCCACCATCAGCGCGTAGGCCGGCACGTCGCGGGTGACCACCGCGCCGGCGCCGATGAACGCGTACTCGCCCACCGTGTGGCCGCAGACGATGGTGGCGTTGGCGCCGATGGAGGCGCCCTTCTTCACCACCGTGCGGCGGTATTCGTTCTTGCGGTTGACGTGGCTGCGCGGATTGTTGACGTTGGTGAACACCATGGACGGGCCGCAGAACACGTCGTCCTCCAGCGTCACCGCGTCGTAGATCGACACGTTGTTCTGCACCTTGACGTTGTCGCCGATCAGCACGTCGTTGCCGACGAACACGTTCTGGCCGAAGGAGCAGCCTTTGCCTATCTTCGCCCCACCGCAGATGTGCACCCAGTGCCAGACGCGGGTGCCTTCGCCCAGGGAGGCGCCTTCATCGACGATGGCGCTGGGGTGGATGTGAACCTGGCTCATTTTTGCCGCTCCCATTTTTCCAAAAGCTTGTCCAGGCGAGTCAATTGCTGCTCGGAACGAACCATCGCCTTTTCCTGACGGCTCATCAGGTCCTCATAGCGAGCCCGCTGGCGCTCGGCATCCCGCTGCTGCGCCGATGCCGCCGCAACTTGCTTTTGGGCTTCGACATGCGCCCCGAAAGAAGAAAATATCAACATCAAGACACCACCAACCAGCCAGAATCCCAGGCCCCACAGCGCGCCATCCACTATCTTTCTGAACATGCTGTCCGCCTTAGTAATCCAGCGGCAGGCTGACGCGGCGGCCATCGCGGGCGGATAGGTACATCGCGATCAGCAGTTCCAGCGACTTCAGGCCCTCGCGGCCGTCGGTTTCCGGCGCGGCTTCGCCGCGCATGGTCTTGATCACATTGTCGTAGTACAGCGGGTGGCCGAAGCCGTAGACGCTGGTGGTCGCGTAGCTGGCTTTCTTGATGTCTTCATCCATCGCGTGCGGCTCGGCGAATTCCCAGTGCTGGATCTCATTGACGGCCACGCCGCCCACGCGCACCGAGCCCTTCTCGCCCAGAATGGTGATGCTGCCTTCCAGATTCTTCGGATAAGTCAGCATGGTCACGTTCATGCTGCCCAAGGCGCCGGAGCGCCATTTGACGCTGACGGTGCCGGTGTCTTCCACTTCGATATTGCGGGCCAGCGTGGCGGTGTAGGCCTGCACGCTTTCCACCGGGCCGATCAGCCAGTCCAGCAGATCGACATAGTGGCTGGCCTGATTCATGAACGCGCCGCCGTCAAACTCCCAGGTGCCGCGCCAGCCGGCCGCGTCGTAGTACTCCTGCGGACGGGTCCAGAACACATTGACGTTGACCATGTAGATGCGGCCGAAGCGCTTTTCGGTCATCGCGCGCTTCAACAACTGCAGCGTGTCGTTGCGGCGGTTCTGCTTGACCACGAACAAATGCCGGTTCGCCTTGTCGGCGGCCTTGACCATCTCCAGGCCGTCTTCCCAGCGGGTGGCCATCGGCTTCTCGGTCATCACATGGAAACCGGCTTCGGAGCACTCGATGCTCTGGCTCGGATGCAGGCCGGACGGCGTGGTCAGAATGACGATGTCGGCATTGGTTTTGGCCAGCATGTCGGTCAGGCTGGCGTGGCCGCGGGCCCCGGTGCGCTCGACTGCGGCCTGCAGCGCGGCCGGATCGATGTCGCAAACGTCGACCAGCTCGGCGCGGTCGGCGTGCTTCTCCAGCGCGCCGAAGTGATTGTTGGCGATGCGGCCGCAGCCGACCAAAGCGAAGCGGATCTTGCGATCGGCAATCGGAGGAGTCACTATCATTTGAACGTCCAGTAACGTACTGAATACACCAGTATCTTCAAATATTCGGCCAGCACCGCGCCGGCGTCATACAGGGCAAGGCTGTGGCGCAAATCGTTGCCTGGATACACGATGTGCATGCCCCAGTCCACGTCCGGCCAGGCTTGGCGGAAAGTCTCCAGCGCCCTCCTGGAATGGAACCACGAGGTCACCAGCGTGGCGCGCCGCGGCTGATGCGAGGCCAGCGCCTGCCGTGTGAATTCGGCGTTTTGCCGGGTATTCCGCGACTGGCACTCATAGCCTATCTTCCCGCGCGGCACGCCGGCCATCACCAGCCTGCGCACGATCAGCAGGCAATCGCCCTCGCCGCTGACGAAGACGAAAGGCGCGCGGCCCTGATGATACAGTTCCGCAGCGCCTATCACCCGCTCGCCGCTTTCCCCGCCCAGCACCACGATCCAGTCCGCGCGCGGCTGGGGCACCTCGGCCACCAGCCAGCTCTTGGAATAGCGGATCAGCGGCGTCAGCGCCAGCGCGGCCAGCAGCGTGAACATTCCCAAGCCCGCCAGCCACGCCCCCGCCCGGGGAAAGCGCCCTTGCATCCCTTAAGCCTTGACGATGTGCTCTGCAGGCTCCAGGTACTTGCCGCGGCTGTCGACCACCAGCTGGGCCTTGGCCTTGATCAGCTCGTAGTCGAACTTGTCGTGGTCGGTGGCCAAGAGCACGCAGTCGTAGCTGGCGATGGATTCGGCGGTCAGCGGCACGCTCTTCAGATCAAACGCGTGTTCGCGCATCTTCGGGAACACCGGCACGTGCGGATCGCTGTACGCCACTTCGGCGCCCAGGTCGCGCAGCTTTTCCATCAGGAACACCGACGGGCTCTCGCGCATGTCGTCGACATTCTTCTTGTAGGCAATGCCCAGCACCAGCACGCGGCTGCCGTTGATGGCCTTTCTGCGCAGATTCAGCGCGGAAGCCACCTTGGACACCACGTAGTCCGGCATATTGCTGTTCACTTCACCCGCGAGCTCGATGAAGCGAGTGTTGACGCCGTACTCGCGCGCCTTCCAGGTCAGGTAGAACGGGTCGATCGGAATGCAGTGGCCGCCCAGGCCCGGGCCCGGATAGTAGGGCACGAAGCCGAACGGTTTGGTGGCCGCGGCGCGGATCACTTCGTGGATGTCGATGCCCATCTTGTCGGCGACGATCTTCATCTCGTTGACCAGGCCGATGTTGACCGCGCGGTGGATGTTCTCCAGCAGCTTGGTCATTTCGGCGGCGCGGGTGGACGACACCGGCACCACTTTGTCGATCACCGCGCTATACAGCGCGACGCCGATTTCCTGGCAGGCTTCGGTGACGCCGCCGCACACCTTGGGGATGGTGCGGGTGGTGAAGTTGGGATTACCCGGATCCTCGCGTTCCGGCGAGAACACCAGGAAGGCGTCGCTGCCCACCTTCAGGCCGCGCGACTCCATCCGCGGCAGCAGTTCTTCGTCGGTGGTGCCCGGATAGGTGGTGGACTCCAGCGACACCAGATGGCCTGCGCGCAAGTAAGGCACCAGGCTGTCGATGGTGTTCAGCACGAAGGACAGATCCGGCTCGCGGTACTTGTTCAGCGGCGTCGGCACGCACAGAATCAGCGTGTCGGCTTCGCCGGCGCGGGAGAAGTCGGTGGTGGCTTCGAAGCCGCGGGTCAGCGCGGTGGCGATGCTGTCGGCGGAAATGTGCTCGATGTAGCTGTTGCCGGCCATCAGGGCGTCGACCTTGGCCTGGTCGATATCGAAGCCCAGCACCTTGTAGCCGACCTCGGCGAAACGCAGCATCAGCGGCAGGCCGACATAGCCCAGACCCACGATGCCGATCACAGCGGATTTGTCCGCGATACGATTGAGCAGTTGCTGCTTGATCACGATGAATGTCCCAACAGGATGTAAAAGCTTGAGCGGCAGACGCCTGTCTGCCGCCCGGTCATTTAGTACTCGGGTTTAAGGCACTGCCACTTCCGACCCGGGCCCATGGCCCGAAACCGGCGCATGATACGCGCGCAACTTGGCATTATACGCCGCCTTGCTTGGGACTTTGGGTAAGCAAACGTAACCGCCGCGCCCTTTCCGCAACGGATTTGTCCTGGCTCAGATCAGCAGGTGCCCGGCGGTCTGCTGGTTGGTCTGCTTCAGCCGGTTGACGAACTCGCCGAACTCCAGCCCGAAACGCCCCTCCAGCTCGTCGGCGCGCTTCTTCAGCGCCTCCCACTGCGTCAGGCTCGGGCTCTGGCGAAAGGCCATCACCGCGACGTTGCCGTGGGTGGCGGCAGGCAGTTCGATCACCCGCCCTTCGAAAACGTTCAACAGCCGCTCGATGAAAGCCTGGTAGCGCTTGTCGCCGCTCCACCAGTTGGTGACGAACACGCCCTTGGGACTCAGCGCGCGCTTGCAGTCTTCGAAGAAGTCTTCCGTCGTCAGCGCGTCGACGATCTGCAGGCCGTCGAAGCCGTCCACCAGGATGGCGTCGGTGGAGCCGCGGAAGATCTTCACGTAATCGGCACCGTCGGCCTCGACGATCTCGAAGAAATCGCCCTCCTCAGGCAACTGGAAGAAGGCGCGCGCCACCGCGATCACCTGCGGATTGATGTCCACCGCCACGCTGACGGCGTCAGGCAGGTACTCATCGATGAATCGCGCGAAGGAACCGCCGCCCAGGCCGATCTGCAGGATATGCTTGGGATCGTCGTTCCACAGCAGAAAGCCCATCATCGCGCGGCTGTAGGACAGCACCAGATCCGGCGGATCGTCGAGGTCCATCGAGCTCTGGATGGTTTCCGATCCCAGGTGCAGCGAGCGGATATTGCCCTCTTCCGAGATTTCCACCTCCGGCATCGCCTCCACCGCCGGCCGCACGCGGCGGCGGAACGGGTGCAGCGCCCTACGCGCCACAACCGGACTCCTTGGCGCGGGAGTCCAGGATGCTGATGGTGCGCTTCTGCGGCGCGGGCTCGTCCGCGTCGTCCGCATCCGGCGCCGGATCGCGGAATTCTTCCTTGTCGAAGGCGGTGTCGCCGTCGGCGAACGGCGCGTCGCCGGTTTTCAGCGCGGCGAAATCGTACAGCTTGGTGTCGGCCAGGTGCGACGGGACGACGTTTTGCAGCGCGCGGAACATGCTCTCGACGCGGCCGGGGAAACGCTTGTCCCAGTCGTTGACCATCTCCTTCACCACCTGGCGCTGCAGATTGGGCTGCGAGCCGCACAGATTGCACGGAATGATCGGGAATGCTTTCCAATCGGCATAGCGGATGATGTCCTTCTCACGGCAATAGGCCAGCGGGCGGATCACCATGTGGCGGCCGTCATCGGACACCAGCTTGGGCGGCATCGCCTTCATCTTGCCGCCATAGAACATGTTCAGGAACAGCGTGTGCAGGATGTCGTCGCGATGGTGGCCCAGCGCGATCTTGGTGGCGCCCAATTCGTCCGCCACGCGGTACAAGATGCCGCGGCGCAGGCGCGAACACAGGCTGCAGGTGGTTTTGCCTTCCGGCACCAGCCGCTTGACGATGGAGTAGGTGTCTTCCTCGACGATGCGGTACTCCACGCCGATAGACTTGAGATACTCCGGCAGCACGTGCTCCGGGAAGCCCGGCTGCTTCTGGTCCAGATTGACCGCGACGATGGAGAAGTTGATCGGCGCGGACTTCTGCAGGCCCAGCAGGATGTCCAGCAAGGTGTAGCTGTCCTTGCCGCCCGACAGGCAGACCATCACGCGGTCGCCCTCTTCGATCATGTTGAAATCATTGATGGCGTCACCAACGTGGTGGCGCAGGCGCTTGGCCAGTTTGTTGCCTTCAAACGCGGCCTTCTTGGCCTTGTCGTCGAGCGCGGCGTTCAGTTCGGACATGGGTACGGCTAAGAAATTGAAAAACAGGCGATTTTACCGTTTTCCGCCGCCAAAATCCATGGCGGCGGAAAACCGTCACAGCACGATGCCGCGGCCGCCATCCACCGCCAGGATCTGGCCGGTGACGTAAGTCGCGTCCAGCAACAGAAAAGCCACCGCGCGGGCGATGTCTTCCGGCACGCCGGTGCGCTGCAGCGGAATGGTCGCTTCTATTCTGGCGCGAACCTCCGGGCCGAACGATTCCGCGCCGTCCGGCCACAAATTGACGCCCGGCGCCACGCCGTTGACGCGCACCGCCGGCGCCAGCTCGATCGCCAGGCTGCGGATCAGCTGAGCGTGGCCGGCCTTGGCCAGGTTGTACACCACATGTCGCGCCATCGGCCTGTCCACATGGATGTCGGCGATGCCGACGATGGCGCCGCCGCGCCGCGTCAGCTCCGGCGCCAAGGCCTGGCTGAGAAACAGCGGCGCTTTCAGATTGCTGCCCATCAGATCGTGCCAGGCGGCCTCGTCGATCCTGCCCACTTCCGTCGGGAAGAAACTGGACGCGTTGTTCACCAGGCCGTCCAGCCGGCCGAAGGCCGCCACCGCGCGCGCCGCCAGCTCCGGCAGCGCCGCGGCATCCAGCAAATCGGCCTGGACCAGCTTGGCGCTGTCCGGCCGCGCCGCGTTCAATTCCGCCGCCAGCGCCTCGGCGTCGGCGCGCGAGCCGCGGTAGTGCAACACCAGCCTCAGCCCGCGCGCGTGCAGCAGCCGGGCGATGCCCGCCCCCACCCGGCGCGCGGCGCCGGTGATCAGGACCACGCGCTCATCTTGTTGTCGCTCTGTTAGCATTGCTCCCTCGAATCGAATTCCTCGCCCCTTCACGGGCGCTGCGCTTTGCACCACAATCGCGCCACATTGTAGCAGGACGACAGCCATGACCACCTTACCCGCCGCCAGTCCAGAAGCGCTGGCCACCAGCAAGGCCCTGTGCGGCCGCATCAGCCAGGCCGTCGCCGAGGCCGGCGGCTGGATACCCTTTTCGCATTATATGGAATTGGCGCTATACGCGCCTGGCATGGGCTATTACGCGGCCGGCAGCAGCAAGCTGGGCGAGGGCGGCGATTTCATCACCGCGCCGGAGCTGACGCCGCTGTTCGGCCAGTCGCTGGCCCGCCAGCTGGCGGAGCTGCTGCCGCAGACCGCCGGCGCCATCTACGAATTCGGCGCCGGCACCGGCAAGCTGGCGATAGATCTGCTGGCCGAGCTGGAGACGCTGGGCTGCCTGCCGCAGAAGTACGTGATCCTGGACCTGTCGCCAGACCTGATCGACCGCCAGCGCGACAATATCCGCGCCGCGCTGCCGCGCCTGGCCGGCCGCGTCGAATGGGCCGACCGGCTGCCGGACGCCATCGACGGCATCGTGATCGGCAATGAATTGCTGGATGCGATGCCCTGCGAGATGGTGTTCCGCGACGAAAACCGCGCGCTGCGGCAGCGCGGCGTCACCATCCGCGACGGCGCCCTCGCCTATGAAGACCGCGATTTCGCCGACGCCCGGCTGGCCGAGCTGGCCGCGCAGCTGGTGCCGGACATCCCGCGCTACGAGACCGAGATCAGCCTGGCCAACCGCGGCTTCATCTCCACCGTCGCCGGCGCGCTGACGCGCGGCGCCATCCTGATGATCGACTACGGCCACGCCGCGTCCGAGTACTACCACCCGGAACGCAGCATGGGCACGCTGCTGGGCCACTACCGCCACCACACGGTGCAGGACCCGTTCTACCTGCCCGGCCTGATGGACCTGACCTGCCACGTCGACTTCAGCGCCGTCGCCCAAAGCGGCATCGATGCCGGCCTAGACCTGATAGGCTATACCAGCCAGGCGCAGTTCCTGGTCAACTGCGGCCTGGTGGACCGGCTGCAGTCGCTGGACCCCAGCGACGTCAAAACCTATCTGCCGGTGGCCAAGGCGGCGCAGCGCTTGCTGTCGCCGCAGGAAATGGGCGAAACCTTCAAGGCGATGGGCTTCGGCAAAGGCGTTTCCATAGACTGGCTGGGCTTCGCCCGCGGCGACCGCTGCTACACGCTGTGAGCCCCCGCCACAATCCCGCAAAAGGCGCTTGACAGCTTCTGGGGCGCTGCGTATAGTTCGCGTCTCGGTGCGACAGCATCGAAATGTGGCGAATTAGCTCAGTCGGTTAGAGCGACGGAATCATAATCCGCAGGTCCGGGGTTCGAGTCCCTGATTCGCCACCACAGTTTGACGAGAAGACGCGAAAGCGGTTTCTCCACGGCGAATTAGCTCAGTCGGTTAGAGCGACGGAATCATAATCCGCAGGTCCGGGGTTCGAGTCCCTGATTCGCCACCAATACCATCAAGGGGTTACAAGATTTTTCTTGTAGCCCCTTGATGCATTTCACTCCCATGCAGGCACTGCATTCCGCATGAACCTATCCCGATGCATGCCCGCGCCCCACTCCAACCCATCCTACCAGAAACGCATCGCCCAAGCTCAGGCGTGAACCTGATTTTGGCCAGCCGCTCCAAGCCGCTGCCCAGCGGATTCGCGCGACAGAGCTAGGCCAGCCCTCCCGGGTCCGCGCAAAAAAACAGGACTGCTGCGCTAAGATGAAGCAGTGGGGAGGGCCGTAAGAAATGGATTTCGTCATTACCGAACAGCTGCAGAACGTGCTGTTTGAGCATATCGCTCGCAGTGAAAATGGCATTGCCGTAGTGGATGCCAATGACTTGATCCTCTTCCACAACGACACCTTCCTGGAAATGTTCGGACTCCAGGACCGCCCTGTCGTTGGTTGCCGGTTCGATGACTTAATAAGCTGGATGCATGCCCATGGCGTCGGCGCCAAGACCCACGGCGTCTCGCGGGAGGACTGGCTGTCCTCAATGCGCAGCCAATACCGCTCTGCCGCGTTTCGCAACTTTGAGCTGGATCTGGTTGACGGCAGATGGCTGCTGATGACCGAGCAGGTCAATCCCTCCGGAGAAGTCGTACTGGTGGGCAGCGACATCACCCGCCTGAAACAGACCGAGCACGCCTTGCGCGTCGCCCAAGAAGAACTGGAAAAACAGGCATGGTCAGACGAATTGACGGGGCTGCCCAATCGACGCCATTTCATGCAAAGGCTTGACGGCGAATATCGCCGAGCCTTGCGCCACCAGCACCCCTCCACGCTAGCCATTCTGGACTTGGACCATTTCAAGCGGATCAATGACCAATATGGCCACCCTGCCGGCGACGCCGTATTGAGGCACTTCGCCGGACTGCTGCATGAAAATTTGCGCAAGGAAGATATGACCGGTCGTCTGGGCGGAGAGGAGTTCGGTCTGCTATTGCCCGAAACGACGCAAGAAGAGGCGCTGGGCGTGTTGGAACGCATCCATCAGCAGTTGTCCCTGCAAAGATTGGACGCCATCGCTCCGGACTTTGCCTATACCTTTTCTGCCGGCTTGATGGCGCTTGCTCATGACCACCCCCTCAGCCTGCAAGAATGGATAAGCTCGACCGACCAGGCCTTGTATCAAGCCAAAGCCGCCGGCAGAAACCAGGTGGCGGTCTATCGCGGAGAAACGCAATGAACCGCCCAGGGCAGGCTCTTAAAACAGGCTCGCCCTGCCCGTTCGCCATCCCCTAGCCGTCAAACACCCCGATCCGGAAGCGCTTTTTTCTGCCTGCTCTTCCGTTCCGGGGCATAGCCACGCAAGAACACCGCAACCGCAGCCCGCACCGATTGCGCTATCTGATCGTTCGACGGCAGCTCGCTGCTTGCGCCAAGCAAATGCCGCTGATATTCAGACTCCAGCATGCCGAGAAGATGCGCGGCGGCCGTCGCCGGCTCGGCCTCGCGCAGACGCCCGGCCTCCATCTCCTGGCCCAGATAATCGGCCAGCTTGTCTATCTGCCGTGCCAAGCCCTTGTCATACAATAGCCGGCCCAGGCCCGAACGCCGGCCCTCCGTAATGATGATGCCGCGCAGCGTGACGAGACTGGGCTGCAACATGCTGGCCAGAAAGTGCTCGCCGAACTCCTGCAATGTAATGTCTATATCTTTGCCAGGATCCAGACGATCGAACGAGGATGCCAGCAGATCGATGGCCAGTTTTTTCATGACCATCTCGAACAGCTCTTCTTTGGACGGGAAGTAGCCATACAGCGTGGGCTTGGTCAAGCCGATGCGTGAAGCGATTTCCGCCATCGAAGTCGCATCATATCCTTGCTCGAGGAAGACTTCCGCCGCCCCCTCGATGATAGCCTGGCGGCGGCTCTCTGTTTTTACGCGCATGTCGCCCTGGAATGGATATCGCAAGCTGAACTTGCCGAAGGCTGCATTCTAGCACCATAAGCATACCGATCAGTCAAGATATGTCAGAGCCAGCGAGCGAGCGCGCAACGTCTGCGCCTCGCCAGGAAAGCACCCAGCTCCAGCCGCGCCATCTCCCCATCCAGCAAGCGGACAAGCCGGCCCATGCTGGAATGCGGCTCCTCGCCCATCGCGATGCCGCGCATCATCGACAGGTCCGGACTCAGGATCACGTCCAAGCAGCGCTCGCCAAACCGTCGCCGCGCCCTTTCCAGGTCATCGCATGGCGTCAGGCTGGCAAGGGCGCGCATCATGCGCTCTGCCGCCTGTGTCTTCATCACCACACGGAACAGTTTCTCCTGGAAGGGGAGGCAACGGAACAAAGCAGCGGTCGATCCCCCTTGCCCTAGGCGCGCTTTCCGCCTTAGACGCGGCTTGGCAGCCGAATTCCAAAAGACTGCGGCCGCAGCCGGCACGATGCCTGGCCGGCTAGTCTCGCGTCCCACTCAATAACTTTACCAATAAGTTTAATTAATCATTGACAGCGACAATTCGCCATTGATATAAATTTACTCATTGGTTTAGTTAAGGAGATGAACATGACCGCTGATGCAGGACTTGCCACCCGCGTGATCACACGTTGCGGCGCAATGCTGGCGCTGAGCGGCGCGCTTGCCGGCTGCGCCGGCATCCCGGATCTGGGCCCCAAGCCGCAAGCACATACGCTAGCGCAGCTGCAAAGCGCGCGCAGCCTGCCAGGCTCCGGCGAAGCCTGGGCAGCGCAACAGTGGTGGAAACGCTACGGCGATGATCAGCTCGACCAGATGATGGACGAGGCCTTGGCCAATTCCCCGGACCTGGCCACGGCGCAGGCTCGCCTACTCAAGGCGGAAGGCTATGCCCAGGCCGCCGGCGCCAGCTTGCTGCCCAGCGCGGATCTGAATCTCAGCTCGACTCGGCTGAAGCAAAGCTACAACAATGGCGCGCCCAAAGCCTTGGCGCCGCAGGGCTTCAACAGCGCGTCCCGCGCGGCGCTGGACTTCAGCTACGAAATCGATTTCTGGGGAAAAAACCGCGACTCGCTGGCCGCGGCCACCTCCGAACTCGAGGCCGCCCGCGCCGAAACGGCGCAAAGCCGCTTGATGCTGACCAGCGCCATCGCCGCCGGCTACGCGCAACTCGCCAGCCTGCACGCCGACCGCGACGCGGCGGAAAAAGCGGTGCAAGTGCGCCGCGACAGCCTGCAATTGCTGAAAGACAGGCAATGGCACGGCCTGGAAACGCTGGGCAGCGTGGAGCAGGCGCAATCCCGTCGCGCCGCGGCGGAAGCGGACCTGATCGCCGCCGACGAGGCCATTGCACTGCAGCGCAACAGCCTGGCCGCCTTGCTGGGCGCCGGGCCCGACCGCGGATTGGCCATCCATAGACCGGCTGTCGACCTCAGCCGCCCGCAGGCGCTGCCGGCTACGCTGCAGGCGGAGCTGATCAGCCGCCGCCCGGATCTGACCTCGGCCCGCTTGCGCGTCGAAGCAGCGGCCAAGCGCATCAATGTCGCCCGCGCCGGCTTCTTTCCCAACGTCAATCTGACGGCTTATGTCGGCGGCCAGTCGCTGGGCGCGATCGACCTGCTGACCAAGTCCGGCTCCAGCATCGCCGGCATCAGCCCGGCCATCAACCTGCCCATTTTCCGCGGCGGCCAGCTGCAGGGCGAATACCGCGCCGCCCGCGCCGGCTACGACGCCGCCGTGGCCAGCTACAACCAGACCCTGATCCAGGCGCTGCGCGAAGTCGCCGACGCCGTCACCCGACAACGCACGCTGGAGCCGCAATTGTGGCAACGCCAAGCCGCGCTGGAATCAGCCGAAGAAGCCTACCGCGTAGCGAACGACCGCTATCGCGGGGGCCTGGCCAACTACCTGACGGTGCTGAACGCGGAAGACAGCGTCATCGACACCCGCCGGGCGCTGACCGATCTGCAAAGCCAGCAATTCATGCAAGACATCGCGTTGATCAAGGCGCTGGGCGGCGGCTATCGCGACGCCGGCATCTGATCCGCCATCGAACTCTCAATACGTCATTCAAGGAATCCAGCCATGAGCGCCCAAACCGAAACCCTGCCCGCCTCCGGGATGCCCGCCGACAAACTGCCCGCGCGCCGCAAGAAGCTATTCCTCCAGCTCGGCGCGGCCCTCGCCGTCGCCGCCGTCGGCTACGGCGGCTACTGGACCCTGGTGGCTTCCCACTATGTCAGCACCGACAACGCCTATGTGGCGACCGAGGTGGCTCAGGTCACGCCGGAAGTGGCCGGCACCGTGCGAACGGTTGATGTCGTGGATACCCAGCATGTCAAGAAGGGCGACGTCTTGGCGGAACTGAACGACAGCGACGCCAAGCTGGCGCTAGCCCAAGCCCAGGCGGACCTGGAACGCGCGCAGC
The DNA here is from genome assembly GCF_055181315.1 of Chromobacterium sp. Ag138. Lineage (NCBI taxonomy): Bacteria > Pseudomonadati > Pseudomonadota > Betaproteobacteria > Neisseriales > Chromobacteriaceae > Chromobacterium > Chromobacterium sp. Ag138. The sequence goes on along the minus strand of NZ_JBUPWA010000001.1, from coordinate 3,591,458 downwards.
GCCGCGTGAAAGGCTATTTCGCCAACAATGACAGCCAGTCCGCCCAGGTGCAGGCGCGCCAGGCCGAACAAGCCCGCGCCGCGGCCCAGCTCGTTGCCGCCAAGTCCGATCTGGAGCGCGCCCAGCTCGACTTCCAGCGCCGCCACGCCCTGGCCAAGAACGGCTCGGTCTCCGCCGAGGAATTGAGCAACGCGCAAAACGCGCTGTCCGTGGCCGAGGCCAACCTGCGCGCCGCGCAAGCCGCCGCCAGCCAGAGCGATGCCAACTACCGCGCCGCCATGGAGGCGCTGAAGAGCGGCCAGACCCTGACCAGCGACGCCACCGTCGACAGCAATCCGGAAGTGGCGCTGGCGCGCGCCAAGCGCGACCAGGCGCGGCTGGATCTGGCGCGCACGGTGATACGCGCGCCGGTGGACGGCGTGGTGGCCAAACGCCAGGTTCAGATCGGCCAGCGCGTGCAGGCGGGCACCCCGCTGCTTGCCGTCGCGCCGCTGCAGCAGGCCCACGTGGACGCCAACTTCAAGGAAGTGCAGCTGGAAAAAGTGCGCATCGGCCAGCCGGTCAAGCTGACCTCCGACCTCTACGGCGACGGCGTCGAGTACCACGGCAAAGTCGTCGGGCTGTCCGGCGGCTCCGGCGCGTCCTTCGCGGTGATTCCGGCGCAGAACGCCACCGGCAACTGGATCAAGGTGGTGCAACGCCTGCCCGTCCGCATCGCGCTGGACCCGGCCGAACTGCAAGCCCATCCGCTATCGGTCGGCCTGTCGATGACCGCCACCATAGACACGCGCGCCAACTGAGGTAACGGCCATGTCCCACTCCACCACGCCAGCCTCGCCGCTGACCGGCGCCACCTTGTGGCTGGCCGCGCTCGCCCTGTCGGCAGGCAATTTCATCGCGGTGCTCGACACCACCATCGCCAACGTATCGGTGCCCAATATCGCCGGCGGCCTGGGCGTGGCCGCCAACCAGGGCACTTACGTCATCACCTCGTACGCGGTGGCCGAAGCCATCACCGTGCCGCTGACCGGCTGGCTGGCCGCCCGCTTCGGCACGGTGCGCCTGTTCATCGCCTCCATGATGCTGTTCGGCCTGTTCTCGCTGCTGTGCGGGCTGTCCCATTCATTGGAAACGCTGCTGCTGTTCCGGGTCTTGCAAGGCCTGGCCGGCGGCCCGCTGATGCCGATGTCGCAGACGCTGCTGCAACAGATTTTCCCAAAGGAGAAGGCCAACGTGGCGGTGGGCTTGTGGAGCATGACCACGCTGGTGGCGCCGGTGCTGGGGCCGGTGCTGGGCGGCGTGCTGTGCGACCAGGTCAGCTGGCCTTGGATCTTCTACATCAACGTGCCGATCGCGCTGCTGTGCGGCTGCCTGGGCTGGCGATTGCTCAAGGGGCAGGAGAGCGCGCGGCAAAATTCGCGCATCGACGCCATAGGCCTGGGCTTGCTGGTGGTGTGGGTGGCCGCGTTGCAGATCATGCTGGACGAAGGCAAGGACCTGGACTGGTTCGCCTCCACGGAAATCGTCTACCTGGCGATCATCGCCGCAGTCGGCTTCCTGGCTTTCCTGATCTGGGAGCTGACCGACCACAATCCGGTGGTCAATCTCAGAGTGTTCCGCCACCGCGGCTACTGGGTCAGCGTGACGACCATCGCGCTCGCCTTCGGCTCGTTCTTCGGCGCCACCGTGCTGACCCCGCAATGGCTGCAGAGCTATATGGGCTACACCGCCACCGACGCCGGCATCGCCCAGGCGCTCAGCGGCGTGCTGTCGGTGCTGGCCGCTCCATTGGTTGCCCACCTGACCACTCGCATGGACCCTCGCCCCCTGGTGTTCATGGGCGTGATGTGGCTGGGCGGCGTCACCTTGTTCCGCAGCTTCAACACCACCGACGTCGGCTTCTGGCAGGTGTCCATTCCGCTGTTCTTCCAGGGGCTGGGCATGCCGTTTTTCTTCGTGCCCTTGATCGGCCTGGCCATGTCCAGCGTGGATGAGCCGGAAATGGCCTCCGCCGCCGGCCTGATGAACTTCCTGCGCACCATGTCGGGCGCCATCGCCACCTCGCTGGTCACCACCGGCTGGGACGACAAGGCCAAGAAGTACCACGACATCCTGACCGGCATGGTCGACAGCGGCGGCGAGGCCATGCGGCAGATGAGCGCCGCGTTTGGGGCCGAATCCGCGCGCAACATGCTCAACAGCCTGGTGGACGCGCAAAGCATCATGCTGTCGACCAATGAAATGTTCTGGATCAGCGGCCTGTCCTTCGTGGTGGCGGCCTGCTTCGTCTGGCTGGCGCCGAAACCGACCCGCGTAGCGGACACCAGCCACGTGCACTGAGCGCGGCCAGCAACATTCCGCTCACGCCTGAGGCCGCCGCGCCGATGCGGACCGTGCCAGCGGTACGGCAACGCGGCACCAGGCTTGTTGGCGGCGCCTGGGGCCTACGCCCAGCGCATGCGTCCCCTTGCCGCCGCTCCCGTCAAACCGACGCATCGGGTATTCACCATGAAAATTTTCAGCCGCTGCCTTTTGATCTCGGCCGCCACTTTCATTTTCGCCGTCGCCGGATGCGGCTTGCATACGCTATTCCAGGCCCGGATTGCCCATTCCGGCGATCTGATCCGGTCCATCTCCGCGCTGATCGGCACCTTGTTTTCCATCGTGCTGGGCTTGCTGGTCTCGTCATCGTATACCGCCTTCAACAGCCACCAGACCGACTTCAACGCGCTGGCCGCCGCGGCCGCCAATATCGATCTCCTGCTCAAGCAATCTCCAGAAGAGTCGGAAGCATCCCGATCCTTGCTGAAAGACGTCATTTTGCGAATATTGGGCCGCTACTGGCCAAGCAAACGCGACTTTGCCGTGCACGAGCTGAGCTATAAAGACCTGGCTGGCGATATCGAGGCCTTGTTGAAAATAAACCACCGCTTCCAGGCATTCAAAAATGTCAGCCGCGACGACTTGAATGCCATCCGCCAGTTTTCCAACCACTTCATCACCATTCAGTCGAACATCATCCGCAGCCTGTCAAACCAGATTCCATCCTTGCTGCTGGTGATTGTATTCGGCTGGGCCTGTCTGCTGTTTTCCTGTATGGCATCCTGAATGGCGGCGATGCGCTCTCCTTATCCATCCTGTTCTTGGGCGCCGTCGCCATCGCCAGCGCCAACTTTCTGATCCTGGAATTGACCCATCCCTGCCAGGGCATATTCACGGTTTCCCGCACGCCATTCGATCTATTGCTGGAATCGCTCAACAAGGAGGCGCACGCCGACGTATCCGTGATTGCCGCCTCGCCATGACCATGCGGCTACGCTCAATCCCCCTCGCAAATCAGCCTTTGCAGGACAAGAGTGTCCGCATCCAGGCGCATAGCCATGCATTTAACTCGGCGGAATCATCATCCGCAGGTACGGAGTCCAAGTCCCGGACTCGCCACCCCATGCCAACCAGGCCAGCGCAAGCTGGCCTGGTTCTGCTGTTCGATCGCCCCGGAAGAGGCTCCCGCGCCGCCTATTGAACCATCCGGCCCGGCGCTATACTCAAGCACGACTCCACCCTCAGAGCCGCCCATGATCCGCCCATCTCCTCTGCTCGGCAGCTTCCGGCTTAGACTGGCCATTTTGTTCGGCGGGCTGTTTCTCGCCTCGGCGCTGCTGGCCGCCGCCTGCCTCGACCAAGTGCTGTCCGACCGCATCGTGCGCGACCAGGGAGAGGCGATGAGCAGCCTGGCCGGCAGCATCGCCAAGGCCATCGAAAGCAATCTGCGGGAACGCCACCGAGAAGTGCTGCTGCTGGCGCAAACACCCACCTACGTTCGGGCGCCGCTGGACGGCGACGACCTGCGCCAGAGCCTGGAGCGCACCAAGCAGGCCTACAAGTACTACGCCTGGATCGGCATCGCCGACACGCAAGGCAAGATCGTTTCCGCCGCCGGCGGCATGCTGGTCGGCCAGAGCGCCGCCAAGCGCCCCTGGTTCATCCACGGCCTGCATGCGCCTTTCGTCGGCGACATCCACCAGGCCGTGCTGCTCGCCAAGCTGATGCCCGCCTCCTCCGCCCAAGGCGAGCCGCTGCGCTTCGTCGATTTCGCCTCCCCGGTTTACGACCCATCCGGCAAGCTGCGCGGCGTGCTGGCCACCCACGCGCTGTGGGACTGGGTGGAAGACATCATCCGCGAGCGATTGCCGCCCAAGTCCGGCCTGGAAACCTTCATCGTCGACCGGCACGGCAACCTGCTGTCTCCGTTCGACGCGGTGGGAAAAATACGGTCGCCGGCGCCGATGCCGGCGGAGCAGAGCTTCCGCCTCGGCCCCTGGCCCGGCGGCGGCGACTACCTGTACAGCGAATCCCGGGTGCAGGAGGCAGGGCTGGGTTGGCGCGTGATCGTCCGCCAGCCCAAGCAACAGGCGCTGGCGGCGCTGAACCGCCTGCGCGGCGCCTTGATGCTGCTCGGCCTGGCCGCCAGCGCGCTGCTGATGGCCGCGGTCTACCGGCTGGCCACCTCGTTCAGCCGGCCGCTGGAGCAGCTGGCCGGCACCGCGCAGCGCGTCGGCAGCGGCGAAGAAGACGCCGACTGGGCCATAAGCGGCGGCACGCAGGAATTGCGCCAGTTGTCGGAAGCGATGCGCAACATGACCTCCTCGCTGCTGGCCCGCAAACAACAGCTGGCCGATATCAACGCCAACCTGGAGCAAATGGTGGCCGACCGCACCGAACAGTTGCGCGAGTCCAACCACTTGCTGCTGCGGAAGGCCGCGGAACTGGCGCTGCAAGCGCGCCAGGATGCGCTGACCGGCCTGCACAACCGCATGGCCGCCAACGAGCAGCTGCAGGAGGAACACCTGCGCTACAAGCGCGCCGGCGCGCCGTATGCGGTTCTGCTGCTGGACGTCGACCACTTCAAGCGCGTCAACGATACCTTCGGCCACGATGCCGGCGACCGCGTGCTGCGCCACATCGCCGACACGCTGCGGGATTCGGCGCGCGCCACCGACTTCGTCGCGCGCTTCGGCGGCGAGGAGTTCCTGCTGCTGCTGCCGGCAACCGACGCCGCCGGCGCGGCGGTGCTGGCCGAAAAGATCCGCGCCGCCGTCGAGCAATCGCAGGCTCCGGATGTCGGCCGGATCACGATCAGCATAGGATTGGCCACCGCCGACGCCGCCGATGCGCAGCCGGAAGCGGCGGTGAAGCGCGCCGATCTGGCGCTGTACCGCGCCAAGACCGGCGGCCGCAACCGGGTCGAAACCGAGGCGGCAAGCTGAGCCGGCCAATTTATCCACAGCATCGAGCGCGCCGCGCGGTTTATCCACAGTACGTCGCGTGGCGCCCGGACTGACAGTCAGCCGCCCGGCAGCGCCCGCTCCAGCAAATAGCCGATATCCACCGCCCGCGCGTCCAGCGCGCCCGCCACCCGCCCCCAGTGTCCGTCCGCCAGCCTGCTGGCGATGAAGCCGTCGGCCACCGCCGCCGGCGCGCATGCCCGTAGCAAGCAGCCTTGGGCGGTCAGCGCCAGCTGTTGGGCGAAGCGGCGGCCGAGCGCCTCCAGCTCCGGCGCGGACAAGGCCGCCATCGCCATGAGATCCGCCAGCGCGGCGCGCAGACGGCGGTCGTCGCCGGCCAGCCCGGCCAACTCGTCCAGCAGCCGCTGCCAGGCCTCCGGCTCCCGCCGCAGCGCCCGCATCACGTCCAGGCACATCACATTGCCCGAGCCTTCCCAGATCGAATTGACCGGAGCCTCGCGGAACAGCCGCGCCATCGGGCCGGCGTCGACGTAACCGTTGCCGCCGAACACCTCCATGGTTTCGCCGGCCAGCTCCACCGCGCGCTTGCACACCCAGAACTTGGCCGCCGGCGCGACGATGCGCTTCCAGGCCGGCTCGTCGTTTTCAAAGCCCTCGGCCAGCCGCGCCGCCAGCCGCAGCGCCGCCTCGCTCTCCAGCGCCAGATCGGCCAGCACCGCGCGCATCAGCGGCTGCTCGGCCAGCCGCTTGCCGAAGGCGGCTCGCCGGCGGGCGTAGGCGATGGACTGGACCAGGCCCTGGCGGATCAGGGCCGCGCTGCCGATCACGCAATTGAGCCGGGTATAGGCGGCCATCTCGATGATGGTGGGGATGCCGCGGCCGGGGTCGCCGATCAGCACGCCCCAGGCGTCCTGGAATTCCACTTCGCTGCTGGAGTTGCTGCGGTTGCCCACCTTGTCCTTCAAGCGCTGGATCGCCACCGCGTTGCGGCTGCCGTCCGGCCGCCAGCGCGGCAGGTAGAAGCAGGACGGGCCGCCGTCACGCAACTGCGCCACCACCAGATGGGCATCGCTCATCGGCGCGGAGTAAAACCATTTGTGGCCGCGCAGCGCGTATTCGCCGCCGCGTCCGCCGGCGCCGATCGGCGTCGCGGTGGTGGCGTTGGCGCGCACGTCGGAACCGCCCTGCTTCTCGGTCATGCCCATGCCCAGCCAGGCCGACGCCTTGCGTTCGACCGGCAGGTCGCGCGCGTCGTGGTCGCGGCTGAGCAGCTTGTCGCCCAGCTGCGCCCATAGCACCGGCTCCCGCCTCAGCAGCGGAATCGCCGCCTGGGTCATGGTAGCCGGGCACAGGGTGCCGGCCTCCACCTGGCCGTGCAGGTAGAACCCGGCCAGGAAGGCGGTCCAGCGTCCCTTGCGCTCGCTGTCGAACGGCAGCGACACCAGCCCCTGGGCGCGATACAGCGCCAGCAGCTCGTGCCAGGACGGATGGAATTCGACGCGGTCGATGCGCCGGCCGCGGCGGTCGAAGGCCTGCAGCTGCGGCGCGCAGCGGTTGGCCTGCTCGGCCAGCTCGAAGGTCGCCGCGCGGCCCAGCCGCTCGCCGTAATCGGCCAGCCAGGGCCCCGCCCAGTCCGCGCCGGCGCGATGCAGGGCCTCCTTCAGCGCGACATCGGTGTCGAACAGACTGTAATCCTGCAACTCGTCGTACTGATTGCTCACCTCGTGGGTCTGCCAGCTCATGCGCCGCTCCCGAATGGCTGCGCCGCCTCGCGGCGGCGCTCAAATGAACGTTTGCTCCATCACTTCAGCTTAGCGGACCGGATCGCCGGCCGCAGCCGGCCCAAAGCGCATCAGCGCAGCGGCAGGTGCACGTCGGTCAACAGCAAATGCTCCGGCGTGTCGCTGGCCAGGTTCAGGTAGTGGAAGTACACCGGGAAATCGCGCAGCGCCTCGCCGCTGGCCGGCAACCACTCCCGGTACAGGTACCAGATTGTGTCGCCCAGACTATGATGCGATCCATGATGGCAGGCCACCGCGCAGCGCCCGCCCGGAATCTGCTTGGCGATCACGCCTTGCGGATTGGCCGGCACCGGCCCCGCGACGCTGCCGCAGATGTCGAAGCGGAACCGTTCCAGCTCGACGGTTTCCGGATTGTCGTAGGCGATGCCGTAGGTCTGGCTGCCGGCGACCGGCGACAAGCCGCTCGCCTTGCGCCACTCGATGAAGCGCAGCGCGCTGTCGTTGACCCGCTCCGGCGGCCCCAGATGTTCCAGCGCCGCCACCATGACGGGCTCGGCGGTGATGATGTTGACTTCCATGCTGTCCATTCTTTCTTTGACCGGAGGCGTCATCCGCGCATGCCAGCCCGGCCAATCCGGACGGCGCCGGAACTCGCTGGGCGAACAGCCCAGCGCTTGCCGGAAGGCGCGCGAAAACGACTCGGGATTGTCGAAACCGCAGTCCAGCGCGATGGAGGTGATCTTGCGCCGCGGCTGGAACGCCAGCCAGTACGACGCCCGGCGCAGCCGCTGCATCAGGATGTAGCGGGCCACGCCCACGCCCAGATACGCTGAAAACTGTCGGTGGAAATGGAAGCGCGAGAAATGGGCCAGCTGGCTCAGCCGCTCGACATCGAGGGGCTGGTCCAGATAGCTGGCGATGTGATCCAATACTTTTTCGAAACGCCGCGCGTAGCGGTCCGCCTTGTCCATGCTCGTCCTCCATGGCGGCCACTATGCGGGAATGCGCGAAAACCTTCTTGACGCGGCTTGCTCTGTTTCACGCCGCGTCCGGAACCGGTGCCGGGCATGCCAGCATACAATACGCCCGGCGCCGGGTGCGCCTCAGTCCGCCGCGCGCGCCCAGTCCTCGATCAGGCGCTCCGGCGTGCGGCAGGCGCGGCGCTTCAACACGAAGCCCTGGCAGCGTTCGGCGAAGCCGCGGCGGTTTTCCAGCATGTCCTGCCGCATCTCGTCCAGCTCCGCGCGCCGGCACTGCTGCAGCCGGGCCGGGTCCAGCTCCTGCTTGCGCCGGGCAAGCTCCGGCCAGTTGCGCTCCGCCGCGCCGGCCATGCTCAGCAGCCAACTGCCGAAGGTTTCCGGATCGTGCGGGCCGATGTCCTGCACCATGCCCAGCCGCCAGGCCTGGCGCGCGCCGATGGGCAGGCAATCGCCGCACAGCCTGGCAGCCGTCTCGCCGCCCACGGCGCGCGGCAGGGTATAGGTCCAGTATTCGGAGCCGTACAGGCCCATGGTGGCATAGTGCGGATTCAGCACCACGCCCTGGCGCGCCAGCACCACGTCGGCGGCCAGCGCCAGCATCACGCCGCCGGCGCCGGCGTTGCCGGCCACGCCCGCCACCGTCAGCTGCGGCGCGGTGAGGATTTCCAGGCAGACGTCGTCTATCGCCTGGATGTTGCGCCACGCTTCCTCGCCCGGATGCTCCGCCGCCTGGATCACGTTGAGATGGACGCCATTGCAGAAGCTGCCGCGGCCGCTGCGTATCAGCAGCACCCGGGTGTCCTGCCGCTTCGCCCACTGCAAGGCCCGCACCAGCCGCTGGCAGTGCTCGGTGCTGAGCGCGCCGTTGTAGAACTCGAAGGTCAGCTCGCCCACCCGGCCCACCTCGCGGTAGCGGATGGGCTGATAGCTCTCCTCGCAGTGCGGGTGGGTATCCACCGCCCACTCCAGCCGGGGCGCGCCGTCCAGCAGGCCGCCCAGTTCGTGGCGGGCCGGCCGCTTGAAGGTTTCCTCGCCCGGCGCCGGCTGCCGCCGCACCGATCCGATCCACAGGCTGGCGTCGCCGCAGGCCACCAGCACCGCGTCGTCGTGCACCGCCAGGATGCGGCCGGGCTCGCCGGTCCGGTGGTCGAGATGGGCGTCGCACAGGAAATAGCGGCCGCCGGCCAGATCGGCCAGCACGCCGGGCTGGCCGTCGGCGGCGTCGATGCGGCGCTTGATATCGGCCGCCGGCTGGCGCCAGTCGAAGGCGCGGTCGGACTGCTTCATGTTCGGCTGCAGCCGGCCGGCCACCTGCGGATCAGCGTAGTCGACGTCCTGCGGCGGGTAGCCGCCGGCGAATTTCTCCACCACGTCGCGGATGCAGTACATCGCGGCGTCGCTGACCGGCCCGTTGTAGAGTTCGGACTTGCGGATGCCCGGCGGCAGGTCGAACTCGCGGCTGGACCACACCGGCCCGGCGTCCATCTCTTCCACCGCCTGCAGCGCGGTCACGCCCCAGCGCTTCTCGCCCTTCATGATCGCCCAGTCCAGCGCCGACGCGCCGCGGTCGCCGACAATGCCGGGATGGACGATCACCACCGGAAACGGGCTGTCCCGCCACAGCTCGGCCGGCACCCTGTCCTTCAGAAAGGGGCAGATCACCAGCTGCGGCCGCGCCTCCCTCACTTGGCGCGCCACCTCGTCGGCGTCGGTGAACAGCACCACGCTCGGCTTGTGGCCGGATTCGCGCAACTCCAGCCAGGCGCGTTGGGTCAGGCCGTTGAAGGCCGTGGACAGCAAAACGATTCTCAAGGCTTGCACTGCATTCTCCCGCGTATGGGCTCGGACAAGCGCCGCATGCTACGCAGCCCATCGGGGGAACAATTTGACTCAAAACAATTTAAATGCAGCCGTCATCGCATGCCTGACCCAAGGATCAGGTGCCGCCCACAGACGCCGATCTCGCCTCCTCCAGCCCGCCCTCGCTCCGCAGCCGCGCCGCCATTTTCATGAATGCCCGCGCCGGTCAGCGCAAACGGCGCCGCGCGCGCCTCGCCGATCGTCGCGCTCAATCCGGCCATGATCGCGCTGGCCTCCTGCCTGCTGCGGAAGGAGGCCTTGCCGCCGCTCAAGCTGGCCGGCGCGGCTGGCGGCGACCTGCTGATCCTGGGCCGCGTCGCCTGCTGGGCGGCTTACAGCGTCGGCTCGCGCAGCCTGTCGCAGGCGCAGGGACCGCTGCAGACGGCCACCTGATCCATCTTGCTGGGCACGGCGATGCTGTGGCTGGCCGCATGGCTGCGCGGCGACGCCAGCCTCGCCGCCATCGGCAAGCTGGGTGCCCTCCCGTTCAACCTGAGCCTTGTTTCCGTTGCCAGCCCGCCGGCGGCAACGGATAATCGCCGTCCGTTTGACAGGGGGTGGACCAATGGATGAGACAAGCGTGCGCCTGTCCAAGCGCATGGTGGAACTGGGCCTGTGCTCGCGACGCGAGGCCGACGCCTGCATCGAACAGGGCTTGGTGAAAGTGGACGGCAAAGTGGTCAATACGCTGGGCGCGCGGGTGCGGCCGGAACAGCAGATCACGCTGGCCGGAACGCCCCAGGCTCTGGCGACGCTGCCGGTGACGATGCTATTGAACCGCCCGGCGGGCGAGGACGCGCCGCCGGCGCAGCTGCTGGGGCCGGACAGCCGCTCGCCGCAGGACGGCGCGGAACAAGTCTGGCTGGCGCGCCACCGCCAGCACCTGAGCGTCCTCGGCGCCGTGGATGAGCGCTGCCACGGCCTGCTGGTCCTGACCCAGGATAAAAAACTGCCGCGCCATCTGGCCGAGTGCGAGATGGAATTCCTGCTGCAAGTGGAGCGGGCGCCGGCGGCCGACGAGCTGAAAGCACGCGTCGCCGCCATCCGCCTGGACGGCAAGCCCTTGCGCCAGTGCAAGATCAGCCGCCAGAGCGACCACCAGCTGCGCTGCGCGGTTTACGCGCCGCGCCTCGGCTTCTTCGCCGAAATCAGCCGCCAGCTCGGCGTCAGCCTGCAAAGCGCGCGCTGCATCCGCATCGGCCGCCTGGCCCTGGCCGGGCTGCAGCCGGGACAATGGCGCTATCTGCAGCCGTTCGAACGCTTCTGATCCTTGCCCGCGCCAGCCCGCCGGACACCCCCGCGCGGGCTGCCCGCCTCCGGTTTTCCATTCGACGGCGATGCGCATTGCCCCGTCGGCGCGGGCGCTTCATACCGAGCAGATCAAGGCGCGCGGGACGGCTTCGTGCCAAAATGAAAGTTGAATAAAAATAATAAATTTATCGGAACTCGGTTCCCGATATTCCGTCTTTATACCATCCAGCCATTCAACCGGAATTCCGCCCATGCCCCACGACACTCCCTTGATCACCACCATCGTCGGCGGCCTGGTCTTCGCCTTCGCGCTGGGCGCGCTGGCGCTGCGCCTCAGGCTGCCGCCGCTGGTGGGCTATCTCTGCGCCGGCATCCTGGTCGGCCCGTTCACCCCGGGCTTCCAGGCTGACACCGCGTTGGCGCCGGAGCTGGCGGAATTGGGGGTGATCCTGCTGATGTTCGGCGTGGGCCAGCATTTCTCGATCAAGGATTTGATGGCGGTGAAGGCCATCGCCGTCCCCGGCGCGCTGGTGCAGATCGCGGTGGCGACGCTGCTGGGCATGGGCCTGTCCCATTTCCTCGGCTGGCCCTTGGGCGAGGGCGTGGTGTTCGGCCTGGCGCTGTCGGTGGCCAGCACCGTGGTGCTGTTGCGCGCGCTGGAGGAGTACGGCTGGCTGGACAGCGAGGACGGCAAGGTGGCGGTGGGCTGGCTGGTGGTGGAGGACCTGGTGATGGTGCTCACCCTGGTGCTGTTGCCGGCCTTCGCCGGCGCGCTGGGCGGCGGACAGGCCGCGCCGTCCTGGGGCCAGCTGGGCTGGACGCTGGCGCTGACCGTGGCCAAGGTGGCGGCTTTCGTCGCGCTGATGCTGGTCGTCGGCCGCCGCTTCATTCCGTGGATGCTGGAGCTCATCGTCCATACCGGCAGCCGCGAATTGTTCCGGCTGGGCGTGCTGGCCACCGCGCTGGGCGTGGCCTACGGCGCCACCCAGCTGTTCCAGATCTCGTTCGCGCTGGGCGCCTTCTTCGCCGGCATGGTGATGGCGGAGTCGCCGTTCAGCCACCGCGCCGCCGAGGAATCGCTGCCGCTGCGCGAGGCGTTCGCCGTGCTGTTCTTCGTGTCGGTGGGCATGTTGCTGGATCCGGAAGTGCTGCTGAAGGACACCCCGGTGCTGCTGGCCACCGTGCTGATCGTCGTGGTCGGCAAATCGGCGGCCGCCTACGGCATCGTGCGCCTGTTCCGCCGCAGCCACCACACCAGCCTGCGCATCGCCGCCAGCCTGTCGCAGATCGGCGAATTCTCCTTCATCCTGGCCGGCCTGGGCATGTCGCTGGGCTTGCTCAGCGCGCGCGGCCAGGCGCTGATCCTGGCCGGCTCCATCGTGTCCATCCTGTTCAACCCGATGATGTTCGCGCTGGCCGAGCGCTACAGCCGCCGCGCGGAAGCGGCGGCCTGAGCCAGATCGCCAACGCCGCCCAGGACGAGATCGCCGCTTGGCGCCGAACATTTGGCCGGCTCGGCCGCCGGCTATGATAGAATCGCGCGCAACGCGTTCAATTTGCTATGAAAAAACTCATCGCCACGCTATGCCTCTTCTGCCTCGCCCTGCCGTCGTCCGCCGGCCGCTTGCTGCCCGACGGCCTGGTGATGGGCAGGCTGGCCGGCGTCGACGACTCGGGCATCGAGTTCGTCCGCTCCGACCGCACGCTGCTGCAACGGCTATCGGCGCTGATCGCCGTCGAACCGCAGCATTTCGCGCTCGCCGCCGGCCTGCGCGTGTTCGATGAGCACAACCGCTTCCTGCTGAGCGGGCAATTGAACGCTCTGCAAGGCCGCGCCATAGGCGTGACCTTCGATCAGCAAGGCAACATCAACCGCATCTGGGCGCTGGGCGACGACGAGATCGAGGCGCTGAAACAGCGCCAGGCCCAGATCCGACCCTGAAACCGAATATCAGCGGGAAACCGAGTAGCAATGAAGAAGGTATACATCAAGACCTTCGGCTGCCAGATGAACGAGTACGATTCCGACAAGATGGCGGACGTGCTGGGCAGCGCCGAAGGCATGGTCAAGACGGACAACCCGGAAGAAGCCGACGTCATCCTGTTCAACACCTGTAGCGTGCGGGAAAAGGCCCAGGAGAAAGTGTTCTCCGATCTGGGCCGCATCCGCCCGCTGAAGGAAGCCAACCCCAACCTGATCATCGGCGTCGGCGGCTGCGTGGCCAGCCAGGAAGGCGACGCCATCGTCAAGCGCGCGCCCTTCGTCGACGTGGTGTTCGGCCCGCAGACGCTGCACCGGCTGCCGGATCTGATCGAGAGCCGCAAGCAGAGCGGCCGCTCGCAGGTGGACATCTCTTTCCCCGAGATCGAAAAGTTCGACCACATCCCGCCGGCCAAGGTGGACGGCGGCGCGGCCTTCGTCTCCATCATGGAAGGCTGTTCCAAATACTGCTCGTTCTGCGTGGTGCCGTACACCCGCGGCGAGGAAGTGTCGCGCCCGTTCGAGGACGTGCTGACCGAGATAGCCGGCCTCGCCGCCCAGGGCGTCAAGGAAATCTCGCTCCTGGGCCAGAACGTCAACGCCTACCGCGGCCTGATGAGCGACGGCGAGATCGCCGACTTCGCGCTGCTGCTGGAATACGTGCACGAGATCCCCGGCGTGGAGCGCATCCGCTTCACCACCAGCCATCCGCGCGAATTCAGCCAGCGCATCATCGACTGCTACGCCAAGCTGCCCAAGCTGGTCTCCCACCTGCACCTGCCGGTGCAGAGCGGCTCCGACCGCGTGCTGATGGCGATGAAGCGCGGCTACACCGGCCTGGAATACAAGTCCATCATCCGCAAGCTGCGCGCGATCCGTCCGGACCTGTGCCTGAGCTCCGACTTCATCGTCGGTTTCCCCGGCGAAACCGAGGCCGACTTCGAGCAGACGCTGAAACTGGTGCGCGACTGCGAGTTCGACTTCAGCTTCGTGTTCATCTACAGCCCGCGCCCGGGCACGCCGGCGTCCAACCTGCCGGACGACACCCCCCATGCGGAAAAGGTGCGCCGCCTGGAGGCGCTGAACGAGGTGATCGAAGCCAAGGGCTTCGAGATCAATCAGGCGATGGTCGGCTCGGTGCAGCGCGTGCTGGTGGAAAACGTTTCGAAAAAAGACGCCGCGATGCTGGCGGCGCGCACCGCCAACAACCGCGTGGTCAATTTCGTCGGCCATTCGCGGCTGCTCGGCCAGATGGTGGATGTCAGAATCACCGAAGCCCGTCCGCACTCGCTGGCCGGCGAGGTGGTGGTCAACGAGATCGCCTGACCGTGCGCGGAACCGGCTAGCTATGCAATGCGCATCGCGCGGCGTATGCTGGGCCGGTTCTGATACGAAGGATTTCAAGATGTTCGTCGTCTCGCTGACCTATACCGCCCCGCTGTCCGATGTCGACGCGCTGCTGGACGCCCACGTCGCCTGGCTGAAACAGGCCTACGCCGATGGCGCTTTCCTGGCCTCCGGCCGCAAGGTGCCGCGCGAGGGCGGCGTGATCCTGGCGCGCGGCGAGCGCGCGGCGCTGGAGGCCCGCCTGCGCGACGACCCGTTCGCCCAAGGCGGGGTCGCTCGCTACGACATCATCGAGTTCCTGCCCAGCATGACGGCCGCCGGGCTGGAAAGCCTGAAAGAAGCATGAGCGCGAGCGGCATCAAGGCCCTGCTGCTGGACCTCGACGACACGCTGTTCGACGACAGCCATGCCACCTTGCAGGCGTTTTCCGCCTTCATCAGGCCGCATGCCGCCCGCTTCGCCGAATCCGAAACCGAGCTGCTCCGCCGCTGGCGCGTCTGCGTCGACCGCCACTGGCGGCGCTTCGAGGCCGGCGAGCTGACGCTGGAACAGCAGCGCCACGAACGGCTGCGCGACTTTCTCGGCCTGCCGCACCTCGCCGAGGATGAAGCCGCGCGGCTGTTCCAGCCGTATATGGACGCCTATCGCCGCCACCGCCGGCTCACGCCCGGCGCGGCGGACTTTCTCGACGCCACCCGCCGCCTGATCCGCATCGTGGTCAGCAACGGCGGCGCCGAGCAGCAACGGGCCAAGCTGGCGCATCTGGGCATCGCCCACCACTTCCGCCACGTCGTCACCGTGGAGGACGCCGGCGCCGCCAAACCGGACCCGCGCATCTTCCGCCACGCGCTGGCGCTGGAAAGCCTCGCGCCCGAGCATTGCCTGATGGTGGGCGACGACCTGGAGCGCGACATCGAGCCGGCGCGCCGGCTGGGCATGGCCGCCTGCCAGGTTTCACACGGCCGCCACGCCGCCGTTTTTCAACAGTTAAGCCAACAATTGCACACGCATGAGCACTAGCGAATTCCTCAGTTTCAACCCGGTGGACAACGAGCGTCTGGCCCGCCTGTGCGGCCCGCTGGACGAGAACCTGAAACAGGTGGAAACCGGCCTGGACGTCGTCGTCCAGCGCCGCGGCGAAGCCTTCCGCGCGCAAGGCCCGGCCGCCAAGCTGGCGGTGGAGGCGCTGACCCGTCTTTACCTGCTGGCGGAAAAACAGGACATCTCGATAGACGACGTGCAACTGACGCTGGTGGAGCTGCGCCAGCAGCAATCCACCGCCGAGCAGGAAGAGTCGCCGGTGCTGGCCACCCGCCGCGGCGATCTGAAAGGCCGCACGCCTAACCAGGCCCGCTACATCAAGGCCATCCAGCAGCACGACGTCACCTTCGGCATCGGCCCGGCCGGCACCGGCAAGACCTACCTCGCCGTGGCCTGTGCGGTGGACGCGATGGAGCGCGACGCGGTCAAGCGCATCGTGCTGGTGCGCCCGGCGGTGGAGGCCGGCGAGAAGCTGGGCTTCCTGCCCGGCGACCTGGCGCAGAAGGTGGACCCATACCTGCGGCCGCTGTACGACGCGCTGTACGACCTGATGGGCTTCGACCGCGTGACCCGGCTGTTCGAGAAGAATCTGATCGAGATCGCGCCCTTGGCCTATATGCGCGGCCGCACGCTGAACCACGCCTTCATCATCCTGGACGAAGCGCAGAACACCACGCCCGAGCAGATGAAGATGTTCCTGACCCGCATCGGCTTCGGCTCGCGCGCGGTGATCACCGGCGACGTCACCCAGATCGACCTGGCGCGCCATCAGAAGAGCGGCCTGGTGGAGGTGGAGCGCATCCTCGGCCATGTGCGCGGCATCCACTTCCATCATTTCAACAGCAACGACGTGGTGCGCCATCCGCTGGTGCAGAAAATCGTCGACGCCTACGACCATTACCAAAGCAAGCAAGATGAAAAAAGCTAAACGCAACCCGCTGCTGGCCCGCCTGGCCGAGCGGCTGGAGCTGACCCTGGACGTGCGCAGCGACGCCGGCCTCCTGCCCGAGCCGGCGCTGATCCGCCGCGCCTGCCAGGCCGCGCTGCGGCGCGACGTCAAACAGGCCCAGATCAGCATCGTCATCGTCGACGCCGCTGAAGGCCGTCAGCTCAACAACGACTATCGCGGCAAGGATTATGCAACCAACGTCCTCAGCTTCGCGCTGAACGAGGGCGAGCCGGTAGCCGGCCTGCCGCTGTTCGGCGACCTGGTGCTGTGCGCGCCGGTGGTGGAGCAGGAAGCCGCCGAGCAGGGCAAGGACCTGATGGCCCACTACGCCCACCTGCTGGTGCACGGCATGCTGCACCTGCAAGGCTTCGATCACGAGGAGGACGAAGAGGCCGAAGCGATGGAAGCGCTTGAAACCGTAATCGTTAAACAGCTAGGATATCCCGATCCCTACCACGAGGAGCACATCTAAGAAATGGAAGACCCCAGTAAACCGCGGCCCAGTTGGCTTGAACGCCTGTCCACCATGCTCTTGCGCGAGCCGGAAGACCGCGAGGAGTTGATCGAGCTGTTGCACAACGCCTTCGAGCGCAACCTGCTCGACGCCGAGGCCCTAGGCATGATCGAAGGCGTGCTGGAGGTCAGCGAGCTGACCGTGCGCGACGTGATGATCCCGCGCAGCCAGATGCACGTGCTGAACATCGACGACCCGATCGCCCGCTTCCTGCCCACCGTGATCGACTCCGGCCACTCGCGCTTCCCGGTGATAGGCGAAAGCAAGGATGACGTGCAAGGCATCCTGCTGGCCAAAGAATTGCTGCGTTACTTCCATGCGCCCTCCACCTTCAATCTGAAGAACGTGCTGCGCCCGGCGGTGTTCGTGCCGGAATCCAAGCCGCTGAACGTGCTGCTGCGCGACTTCCGCGCCACCCACAACCACATGGCGGTGGTGGTCGACGAATACGGCGGCGTCTGCGGCCTGGTGACCATCGAGGACGTGATCGAGCAGATCGTCGGCGACATCGAGGACGAGTACGACATCGACGACGACGAAGACGACATCGTGCCGGTGCGCGGCAACGAGCGTTACCGCGTCAAGGCGCTGACCGAGATCGAAGACTTCAACCACTACTTCGGCACCGACTACGCCGACGACGACGTCGACACCGTCGGCGGCCTGGTGATCTCGCTGACCGGCCACCTGCCCAAGCGCGGCGAGAAGATAGAAGCCGCCGGCCTGCGCTTCACCGTGCTGCGCGCCGACAGCCGCCGCCTGGACACCCTGCTGGTGGAGCGCATCCAGCCCTCCCTCGACATGGCCGAATAAGGCTATGCTGAATGCAGCCGGCAGCCGCCGGCTGCGACTCCCGTCTTCAACTGCAACAAGCCCCATGCGAATCCTGATCCTGCTATTGGCCGCCGCGCTGGCCGGCGCCCTCACCCTGTTTGCCTTCGCCCCTTATCGGCTGTTCTGGCTGATGCCGATCGCGCTTGCCGCGCTGGTCGAGCTGCTGCAGCGCGAGCCGCGCCGCGCGTTCTGGATAGGCTATGCCTGGGGCCTGGGCGCCTATGTCAGCAACTTCCGCTGGATCTACGACAGCCTGCACGACGTGGCCGGCCTGCCGGCCTGGATCGCCGCGCCGCTGGTGCTGCTGCTACCGGCCTACCTGGCGCTGTATCCCGGCCTGGCGTCCTGGCTGGCCTGCCGCATCGATCCGCGGCCAGGCGTGCGCTGGCTGCTGGCCTTTCCCACCGCCTGGGAGCTGGGCGAATGGCTGCGCGGCTGGGTGATGACCGGCTTCCCCTGGGGCGCCGCCGGCTACTCGCAAATCACCGAAAGCCCGCTGGCCGGCTACGCGCCGCTCGGCGGCATCCATCTGGTCAGCTATCTGGTGGCGCTGTCCGCCGGCGCGCTGGCGCTGCTGGCGCGCGCCGGCATGCGGCAGCGGATCGGCATCCTGATCGCCGCCGCGCTGGTCTGGGGCAGCGGCGTGTGGCTGCGCGGCATCGAGTGGACCCATCCGGTCGGCAAGCCGATCACGGTGGCGCTGGGCCAGGGCAATATCGCCCAGGAGCTGAAATGGTCGCCGGAGAACCTGGAAAACTCGCTGCTCACCTATTACCGCCAGGTGGCGATGACCCGCGCCGACCTGATGATCCTGCCGGAAACCGCGCTGCCCTTGTTCCTTGACGATCTGCCGTCCGGCTATCTGTCGATGATCCGCGGCGAGGCGTCCCGCGCCGGCATGGCGCTGGCCACCGGCATTCCGCGCCGCACCAACGACGGCCGCGGCTACCTGAACTCGGTGGTGGCGCTGTCCGACCCCAAGATGCCCTACTACGCCAAGGACCATCTGGTGCCGTTCGGCGAATTCATTCCGCTGCCGGGCCTGATAGGCTGGATCTACCAGCACATGGACATGCCGCTGTCCGGCTTCAGCCGCGGCGGCGCGGACCAGGCGCCGCTGACGCTGGCGGGCCGCAAGGTGGCGTTCAACATCTGCTACGAGGACAGCTTCGGCGAGGAATTGATCGGCCCGGCCGCCCGCGCCGACATGCTGGCCAACGTCAGCAATCTGGCCTGGTTCGGCAAGAGCGAGGCGATGAGCCAGCACCTGCAGCTGTCGCAGGCGCGCTCGCTGGAAACCGGCCGCTACATGCTGCGCGCCACCAATAACGGCATGACCGCCATCATCCGCCCGGACGGCGAGATTTCAGCGGTGGCGGCGCCGTTCACCGCCCAGGTGCTGACCGGCTTCGCCCAAAGCCGCCAGGGCCTGACGCCTTACATGCGCGTCGGCAACCTGCCGGTCGTCATCGGCTGCGGCGCGCTGCTGCTGCTGGCCCTGCTGCTGGGCTGGCGCCGCCGCGGCCAGCACTAGGCCGCATTGATCAAAAAGCCCGGCGCGTCTCCGCTGCCGGGCTTTCCGCATCCCGTCCCGCGCGGCCGCCGCGCGCCGCTCAGCCCCTCACCGAGAAGCGCGACACCAGTTGCCGCAGATTGGCCGCCAGCTGGTGCATATTGTGGATCGCCTGCGACGCCGACTGCGACGCCGACGCGTTGCTGGTGGCGCTGTGGGCGATCTGCTCCACATGCTGGGCGATGGTCTGGCTGGCCGCGCTCTGTTCCTGCAGCGCGTGGGAAATGTCGCCGATCACGGCCACCACGCCGCTGGCGCTGTCCTGGATGCGGGCGATCTCGGAACCCGCCTGCTCCGCCCTTCACCCGGGACACGCCTCCTCCATGCCGCCTGCTCCGCCCCCTGCTGCACATCCTGGATCATGGAGGCGATTTCCTGCGTCGCCTGCGCCGTGCGCTCGGACAGCTTGCGCACCTCGTCGGCCACCACCGCGAAGCCCCGGCCCATCTCGCCGGCCCGCGCCGCCTCGATCGCCGCGTTCAAGGCCAGCAGATTGGTCTGGTCGGCAATGTCCTTGATCACCTGCATGATGCTGGAAATGGTCTGGGTCTTGTCCGCCAGGCTGGTGATGATGCCCGAGGTCTGGTCCACCGCGTCGTTGATGCGCCGCATTTCGCTGACTGCCTCGGCGATCACCGCGCCGCCGCTCTTGGACAGCGTGCCGGACTCGTTGGCTAGATTCCGCGCGTCTTGCGAGCGGTCGGAAATGTGATTGACGCTGACGGTCAGCTGCTCGATCGACGCCGCCATCGCCGTGGCCGCCGCGCTCTGCTGCTCGGAGCCGCGCCCCACCGCCTCGGCCTCGCCGGTCACCTTGCTGCTGACCTGTGACAGCTGGTTGGCGCCGTCTATGATGTCGCGCACCAGCCGCTCCAGCTCGCGCTGCATCGCGCCCACCGCCGACATCAGGCTGTCCTGGTCGCCCTCCCTCACCGCCACGTCCTGGTCCAGATGGCCGGCGGCGATGCGCTTGACCACCGCCACCGTCTCCTGCGGATCGGCGCCCAGCTGGCCCAGCACATTGCGCAGTATCATGCCGCCCATGCCCAGCAGCACCAGCAGCGCCGCCGCCAGCACGCCGCCCAGCCACAGCAGCTCCCGATGGAAGGCCGCGGACACGTCGTCCAGATAAATGCCGGTGCCGACGATCCAATGCCACTTCGGCGTGGTGGTGACATAGGAAATCTTCGGCTGGGGCTGGTCGAAGCCAGGCTTGCTCCACACGTATTCGCCATAACCGCCGCCGCCCGGCGATGAGATCGCGTTCTGGAACAGCGTCTTCAACTCGACGCCGTTCGGATCCTTCACTCCGGCCAGGTTCTTGCCGATCAGCTCCGGCTTGGCGCCGTGGGCGACGTAATTCCAATCGGCGTCGTAGGCGAAGAAGTAGTCCGCCTTCTCGTAATGCATCGAGCTCAGCGCCTTGGACAGCATGCGCTTGGCGTCGTCCTCGCCGATCTTGCCGCTTTCCACCAGCTTCTCGTAACTGGACACCAGGCCCACCGCGCTCTGCACCAGATTGCGCACCTTGTCCTGCCTGTCCTGCAGCATCACCTGGCGCTGGTTGTACACCGATACCACGCCCAGGCCGCACACCACGACCACGACCAAAGCCATCAAACCGACCAGCCGGGCCTTCAGGCTCATGCCTGCGTTTGCCATTTCCCGCTCCTTCCCCAACCCCGCACGTATTCGTGCTTGTTTTGATAGTTCGACTACAAAATTAGTCTAGAAACGGATGCCCTCCGCCGCCACGCCGTTTTGCGGATCCCGATCAAGCTCAAGGCTCGCAGGCATGAAAAAGCCCGGACATGCCGGGCTTGAGGAAAGGGTCGATCAGACGCGGAAGCTGGAGAACAGCTGCCGCATGCTGCTGGCCGACTGCGACAGCTCGGACAGCGTGTCGCGCACGGTCTGCAGCGCGTCGTCGCTGTCGACGATGCGGCCGTTGATCTGCTCGGTGCTCTGGGCGATCATCGTGGTGGCCTTGTGCTGTTCGCTGGTGGACAGGGTGATTTCGTTCATCTTGGCCATCACTTCCTGCATCGCCTGCTGGATCTGCTCGATGCGCTGCACCGCGCCCAGCGTCAGCTCCACGCCGCCGTCCACCGAACTGACGGTGCGCTGCATATTGCTGACCGCCTGGCTGGTTTCCTCGCGGATGGTGCTGACCATACCGGAAATCTCCACCGTGGCCTGCCCGGTGCGCTCTGCCAGCTTGCGCACCTCGTCGGCCACCACGGCGAAGCCGCGGCCCATCTCGCCGGCGCGCGCCGCCTCGATCGCCGCGTTCAACGCCAACAGATTGGTCTGGTCGGCGATGTCCTTGATCACATTGGTGATGCCGCTGATCTGCTGCGAACGCTGATCGAGCGAGCCCAGCATGGTGGACAGCCCCTTCACCGCCTCGACGGTGCTGTTCATCTCCTGCGAGATCTGCTGCATGCCGTGCGCGCTCTCGCTGGACACCTGGCCGGTATGGTTGACCAGGCCATCCGCCTCGCGGGCCGCGTCGGCGATGTGCGAGATGCTGACGGTGATCTCCTCCAGCGTGGCGGCATTGGAGCTGGACACGTCGGAAATCTGGCGCGAATCGTGCGCCACCTTGTCCACGGTATCGGTCACGCTCTCGACGCCGCCGGTCACGCGCTCGGCCTCTTCCTTCACCGCGATGAACATCTTCTGCAGCTGGCCGATGAAGCGGTTGAACGCGGTGGCGGTTTCGGCGATCTCATCCTGGCCGGTCACCTGGATGCGGCGGGTCAGGTCGCCTTCACCCTGGGAGATTTCCAGCATCGCGTTGCGCAGGCGGCCGAGGCCGGCCAGCATCTTGCTCAGCATCACGCTCGCCACCGGGATCAGGATCACCACGCACAGCGCGCCGATGCCGATCACCGTCAGCAGCAAGGTGTTCAGCGGACCGGTGACCACCGACTCGTCGGTCACCACGCCCAGCAGCCAGTTGGTGCCTTCCACCGGCTGCACCTCGATCAGCTTGTTGTCGCCGCCGATGCTGATGCTTTCCATCGAGGTGCTGGCCGCCAGCTTGGTCAAGCGGTCGCTGGTCAGCTCCGGCACTTTCTCGGACAACGGCTTCAACGTGAGGCTGGCGTCCGGGTGGGCGATCACCTTGCCGCTCTTGTCGACCAGAAACGCGTAGCCGTTGCCGCGCAGCTTCACCGACAGCACGGTCTTGACCAGATCGTCGATGAAGATGTCGCCGCCGACCACCGCCTTCAGCGTGCTGCCGTCCTTGACCGGCGACACAAAGGTGACCACCAGTTTCTTGGTGTCGAAATCAACATAGGGATCGGACACGCCGGGATTGCCGCTGGCCGCCGCCTGCTGATACCACGGCCGCGCCACCGGGTCGTAGCCTTGCGGCTGCGGCTTCATGTCGGAGCGGATCATCACATGGTCGGCGGTGCCGATATAGGTCATGTCGAAGCCGCCCGCCTGGCTCATCCTGGCCAGGGTCTGGCGCGGATCCGGCGTGCCCACCAGCGGATTCGCCGCGATCACCACGCCCACCTTGCTCTTGTACCAGCTGCTCACCAGGGCCGAGTAGCCCTTGGAGGTGCCGCCCAATTCATTATCGACGCCCCGCACGATCTCATTCCGCATCTGGCCGTAGACCAGCACGGTAATCACCATACCCAGCAATATCAGCAGCAGGGCAATCACTGCAATCAGCTTGACACGCAAAGAGCGCATTGTTCTTCCTCCTCATCCCCAATTACTTGCCAGGCCGCATCGGCCGCGGCTTGCGGCATCGGGCGCTGTTATCTTGTAAACCTCTACTCAGGTTTAGTCCGAATAAGCATAAAGCTCAACGAACAATTCCCTTATCGCGAACTTTGCCCTCCATTTTTCCCGATGGCATCAAACATCCACCCCATCGGCAGCGCCGGCCATCGCACGACAGTCCGACAATAAGCGGCGGGCATCTCAATGTAAATGGCCGGTCGCAGATATGCAATGCCCGCGTTACAACTTGCCGCCTTCATTCAGGCGCCATGCTTGAAAATCGGCATGCGCCCCTCCCTGAGCGCGCTTGCCGTGCTAGCATGCCGCCAATACGACAACGGAGATCTCCATGCATCTGAGCGCCATGTTCGTCCATCCGGTGAAATCCTGCCGCGGCATCGCCTTCGACCGCGCCTACGCGAGCAAGCTGGGCCTGCTTCACGACCGCGAATGGCTGCTGGTCACCCCGGACGGCCAACAGATCACCGCGCGGACGCATCCTCAACTGGTCACCGTCCGCGCGGAACTGTTGCCGGGCGGCGTGCTGCTTCACCACGCCGGCAAACCGCCGATCTTCGCGATGGCCACCGTCTACACCCGGCCTCATCCGGCCCAGGTGTGGAAAGACGGCTTCCAGGCCTGGCACGGCGACGAGCGCGTCGACGCCTGGTTCGCCGACCTCCTCGGCTGCGAATGCCGGCTGCTGTGGCTGGGCGCGCAATCCAACCGCGCGTTCAAGGGCGGGCCCGAGACGATGAGCTTCGCCGATGGCTACCCTTTCCTGCTGGTCAACCAGGCCTCGCTCGACGATTTGAACCGCCAGCTCTCCGAGCCCGTCACCCTGCGCCACTTCCGCCCCAATCTCGTCGTGACCGGCGCCTATCCCTGGGAAGAAGACGATTGGCAGGTGATCCGCATCGGCCAGGTTGAATTCGACGTGATGAAACCCTGCGCGCGCTGCGTGCTGACTACCGTGGATCCGGATCTGGGCGAAAAACGCGCCGACGGCGAGCCGCTGCAGACCCTGGTCCGCACCCGCCGCCTGGATGAGGGCGTCTGCTTCGGCATGAACCTGCGCGCTCGCAACGAAGGCGTGCTGGAACTGGGCGCTGCGGTCGAGGTGCTGGAGCAGCGCTACAGCTTCTAGACTGCGCGGCCGGCAAATGCTTACAATCTGTCAATGAATCTGCAAGCGCTCATTGAAGATATTCGGCAGCAAGTACTGCCGTTTTACGACCGCGGCCAGGTCGCCGACTACATCCCGGCGCTGGCCTCGGTGCCGCCGCATCAGTTCGGCTTCGCCATCCACACCCTGGCTGGGCAGGAATATGGCTGCGGCGACGCCGACATTCCTTTCTCGATCCAAAGCATCAGCAAAGCCTTCATGCTGGCCCTGACGCTGCAAGCCGACGGCGAAGCGCTGTGGCGCCATGTCGGCAAGGAACCATCAGGCAATCCGTTCAATTCGCTGGTGCAACTGGAATACGAGCACGGCATTCCGCGCAATCCCTTCATCAACGCCGGCGCGCTGGCGGTCACCGACCGCGCGATCCGCCACTTCGGCGACGCGCACGCGCAGCTGCTGGCCTGGCTGCGGAATGAGGCCGGCAACCCCGGCCTGTTCGCCGACGAGGCGATCGCCGCCTCGGAACGCGAGCACGGCGACCGCAACGCGGCGCTGGCCCACTTCATGAAGAGCTATGGCAATCTCGACCATCCGGTGGAGACGGTGCTGGATCATTATTTTCACAACTGCAGCATCGCGATGAGCTGCCGCGAGCTGGCCCGCTCCGGCCTATTCCTCGCCAATCACGGCGCCTCGCCCCAGACCGGACGACAATACCTGACCCGCAGCCAGGCCAAACAGGTGAACGCCGTCATGCTGACCTGCGGCACCTACGACGCCGCCGGGGAATTCGCCTACCGCGTCGGCCTGCCGGTGAAAAGCGGCGTAGGCGGCGGCTTGCTGGCGGTGATTCCGGGCAAGATGAGCATCGCGGTATGGAGTCCGCAGCTGGATGCCCGCGGCAACTCGGTGCTGGGCCTGGAGGCGCTGGACCGCTTCACCACCCGCACCGGCCTGTCCATCTTCTAGACGCGGCAAAGCCGGGCCCGCTAGGCAAGCCCAGCTTTCCGGACATGAAAAAAGCCAGCTCCGAGGAGCTGGCTTTTTCTTTCAACTTCGTCGATTAATCGGCGGAGTTGTCTTCTACGGCAACGGCGTCTTCCGGACGGTCCACCAGCTCTACCAGAGCCATCGGGGCGTTGTCGCCCTTGCGGAAACCATACTTCAGAATGCGCACGTAACCGCCATTGCGGGTAGCGTAGCGCGAGCCGAGCACGTCGAAGAGTTTAACCACGATTTCGCGGTCACGGGTGCGGTCGAACGCCAGACGACGGTTGGCGAGAGACGGCTTTTTGCCGAGCGTGATGAGCGGCTCGGCCACACGACGCAGTTCCTTGGCCTTCGGCAGCGTGGTCACGATAACTTCGTGCTTCAGCAGCGAGTTGGCCATGTTACGCAGCATCGCCAGACGATGGCTGGTCGTGCGGTTCAGTTTACGATTACTGTAACGATGACGCATTGTTAATGTCCTTTAGTCTCAAACTTACGGCTTTTCCAGACCAGCCGGAGGCCAGTTCTCAAGCTTCATGCCGAGAGTCAGGCCCTTGGAAGCGAGAACTTCCTTGATCTCGTTCAGCGACTTGCGGCCGAGGTTCGGAGTCTTCAGAAGCTCGGTTTCGGTGCGCTGGATCAGATCGCCGATGTAATAAATGTTCTCTGCTTTCAGGCAGTTGGCCGAACGGACCGTCAGTTCAAGATCGTCTACCGGACGCAGCAGGATCGGATCGATCGGCGGCGCCTTTTCAACGACTTCTTCAACCGCTGTGCCCTGGAGGTCAGCAAAGATCGACAGCTGATCCATCAGGATGCGGGCTGCGTTGCGCACAGCCTGCTCCGGCTCGATCACGCCGTTGGTCTCGATGTCGAGAACCAGGCGGTCGAGGTCGGTACGCTGTTCCACACGGGCGCTTTCCACAGCGAAGCTCACGCGGCGAACCGGCGAGAAGGAAGCGTCCAGTTGGATGGTACCGATGGAACGGTTGTCGTCATGGCTGGTGCGAACGGACACCGGCTGATAGCCGCGGCCCTTCTCCACCTTGACCTCCATGTCGATCTTGCCGCCGGAGGAGATGTGACAAATCACGTGTTCCGGATTGATCACTTCCACATCATGCGGCAGCTCGATATCGCTAGCCAAGACAGCGCCCTCGCCTTCCTTTTTCAAGGTCAGCACGACACTGTCGCGACCATGCAGCTTAAGCACTACGCCCTTGAGGTTGAGGAGGATGTCAACGACATCCTCCCGCACGCCGTCAAGCGCGGAATACTCATGCAAAACGCCAGCGATAGTCACTTCGGTCGGAGCATAGCCCGGCATCGACGACAGCAGGATACGACGCAGCGAATTGCCCAGAGTATGGGCATAGCCGCGCTCGAACGGCTCCATCGACACGCGAGCGTGAGTGGCGGAAACCGGCTGTACGTCGATCAGACGAGGTTTCAGAAATTCCGAAGCGCTGTTTTGCATAGTCATTCCCTAAGAGCTAGCGATTACTTGGAGTAGAATTCCACAACGAGTTGTTCGTTGATATCGCTAGACAGTTCGGAACGTTCCGGAGTGGATTTGAAAACGCCTTCCATTTTCTTGGAGTCAACAGACACCCAAGACGGGAAGCCGCCTTGCTCGGCCAGAGCCAGGCCTTCGACGATACGGGCCTGCTTCTTGGCCTTCTCACGGACGGTCACTACGTCACCGGCTTTAACCTGGTAGGACGGAATGTTCACAACCTGGCCGTTCACAACGATAGCCTTGTGGCTGACCAGCTGGCGCGCTTCGGCGCGAGTGGAGCCAAAGCCCATGCGATATACAACGTTGTCCAGGCGGGACTCAAGCAGCTTCAGCAGGTTTTCACCCGTGGAGCCCTTGCGGCGGACAGCTTCCGCAAAGTAGTTGCGGAACTGACGCTCGAGTACGCCGTAGATGCGGCGGATTTTCTGCTTTTCACGCAGCTGGACGCCGTAGTCCGACAGACGGCCGCGACGGGCGCCGTGCTGGCCGGGGGCAGCATCCAGTTTGCATTTGGAATCCAGTGCACGACGCGCGCTCTTCAGGAAAAGGTCGGTGCCTTCACGACGAGCGAGTTTGCACTTCGGGCCAATATAACGTGCCATGTTCTCACACTCTCCGAATTAGATACGACGTTTTTTGGGCGGACGGCAACCGTTGTGCGGTACCGGCGTCACGTCGGAGATGCTGGTGATCTTGAAACCCAGCGAGTTGAGTGCGCGAACAGCGGATTCACGACCCGGGCCCGGGCCTTTAATACGAACTTCGAGGTTCTTCACACCATATTCTTGGGCAACTTTACCAGCGTGCTCTGCAGCTACCTGAGCGGCAAAGGGTGTACTCTTGCGCGAGCCCTTAAAACCAGCGCCGCCAGAGGTAGCCCAAGACAGTGCATTGCCTTGACGGTCGGTGATAGTGATGATGGTGTTGTTGAACGAAGCGTGCACGTGCACGATACCTTCGCTAACAGACTTGCGCACTTTTTTACGTACACGGACAGCTGTGTTTGCTTTAGCCATTCTCTGTGTTCCTTAGTTTACTTCTTGCCGGCAATCGCCTTGCGCGGACCCTTGCGAGTACGGGCATTGGTGCGAGTGCGCTGACCGCGGCACGGCAAGCCGCGACGATGGCGGAAGCCGCGATAGCAGCCCATGTCCATCAGACGCTTGATGCTCATGGTGATTTCACGACGCAGATCACCTTCTACGGTGAACTTGGCGACTTGATCACGCAGAGTCTCCATTTCAGCTTCAGTCAGATCCTTCACCTTGGTGGAAGGATTCACGCCAGCTGCAGCACAGATTTGCTGAGCGCGAGTCTGACCGACGCCGAAAATTGCCTGCAGGCCGATAACGGCATGCGCATGATTGGGGATGTTTACCCCTGCAATACGGGCCATACTCTTTCCTTAAGCCTTAAGACCTTGAAAAGTTTGCGATTGTATCACGCAAATCGAGGTCTAACAAATGTTAGCCTTGTTTTTGCTTGTGACGCGGGTCCGTGCAGATCACGCGAACTACGCGATTGCGACGGATGATTTTGCAATTACGGCAAATCTTCTTTACAGAAGGCTGTACTCGCATGTTCAGATCCTTTCAAATCCAAAAAAGAGCGAATGCGTTACTTCGCACGGAACACAATGCGGGCCCGGGACAGATCGTATGGGGTCAACTCCACAGTCACCTTGTCACCCGGCAGGATGCGGATGTAGTGCATCCGCATCTTCCCAGAGATATGCCCGAGTACCACGTGTCCATTTTCGAGCTTGATCTTGAAAGTTGCGCTGGGCAAATTTTCCAAGATCTCGCCTTGCATCTGGATAGTGTCTTCCTTAGCCATATAACCCAGTGTCAACTCGTGTGTCAGCGGGTAAGGGCGTTGCCTTTGAAGTTGGCCTTCTTCAGCAAGCTCTCGTACTGATGCGACAACACGTAGGACTGCACCTGCGCCATGAAGTCCATCGTCACCACCACGATGATCAGCAGCGATGTACCACCGAAATAGAACGGCACGTTCCACTTCAGGATCAGGAATTCCGGCAACAAGCAGACCAGCGTGATGTAGATCGCACCGATCAGCGTCAGCCGCAGGATGATCTTCTCGATATAACGAGAAGTTTGCTCACCTGGACGGATGCCCGGAATGAACGCCCCGCTCTTCTTCAGGTTGTCCGCCGTTTCCTTCGGGTTGAAAACCAACGCCGTGTAGAAATAGCAGAAGAAGATGATCGCCGCCGCGTACAGCAGCACATAGATCGGCTGGCCCGGGTGCAGCTTGTCAGCCACGCCCTTCAGCCAAGCCATGTGCTCGCCCTGGCCGAACCAACCGAGAACGGTGGCCGGGAACAGGATGATGCTGGAGGCGAAGATCGGGGGAATCACCCCCGCCATGTTCAGCTTGAGCGGCAGATGCGTGCTCTGGCCTTGCATGACGCGATTGCCCACTTGACGCTTGGCGTAGTTCACCAGCACCTTGCGCTGGCCACGCTCTGCGTAGACAACGAGGAAGGTGACCAGGATCACACCGACAAACAGCAAGACGGCAAACAGAATGGGCAAAGAGCCCTGGCTGGTCAGAGTCAGGGTCTTACCGATCGCAGCCGGAACACCCGCGGCGATACCCGCGCAGATGATCAGCGAGATACCGTTGCCGATACCGCGCTCGGTGATCTGTTCGCCCAACCACATCAGGAACATGGTTCCGGTGACCAGAGACACCACGGTTGTCAGATAAAACTCCCACTGAGCAGTCATCACCAGGTTAGGCTGCTTGTACAACATCACCGCGATGCCGAAACTTTGGAAAGTTGCGAGCGCCACGGTGGCATAACGCGTGTACTGGGTTATCTTGCGACGTCCCGCATCGCCTTCCTTCTTCAGCTGCTTCAGGCTGGGCAGAACCTCGGCCGCAAGCTGCAGAATGATGGAAGCCGAGATGTACGGCATGATGCCCAGGGCAAATACCGTAAACCTCGAGAGGGCGCCGCCCGAGAACATGTTGAACATGTCGAGCAGGCCCGTCTGCGATGTGTGGAACAACTTCGCTAGTTCGGCAGGGTTAATACCCGGGACCGGAATATGGGCGCCGATGCGATAAACGATCAGCGCGCCAATCAGGAACCAGATACGACGCTTCAGATCACCAAACTTATTGGCATTGGCCACTAGAGAAGTATTCGCCACAAATTTATGCCTTATTCAATGCTGCCGCCGGCAGCCTCGATGGCAGCGCGGGCGCCAGCGGTAACGCTGATACCACGCAGTTTGACCGCGCGCTCAACCTTGCCGGACAGGACCACTTTGGCAACGAGTGCCTGGGCAGCCACCAGACCGGCTTGCTTGAGAGCCAGCAGATCGATTTCATCGACCGGCAGCAGGTTCAGTTCGGACAGGCGAACTTCGCATACGAAGCGAGCCGTCAGAGACTTGAAGCCGCGCTTCGGCAGACGACGTTGCAGCGGCATTTGACCGCCTTCGAAGCCTACCTTGTGGAAACCACCGGCACGGCTCTTCTGACCCTTGTGGCCGCGGCCGCAAGTCTTGCCCAGGCCGGAACCGATGCCACGGCCTACACGGCGCTTGGCATGCTTGGCGCCGACGCCCGGTTGTACGGTGTTCAGCAGCATCTCTTAGCCCTCGAATTTGAGCAGGTAGCTGATCTTGTTGATCATGCCACGGTTTTCAGGGGTATCGAGCACTTCAACAGTCTGACGAATCTTCTTCAGACCCAGACCGCGGGCGCAAGCCTTGTGAGACTCCAGGCGACCGATCAGGCTCTTTACCAGAGTGACCTTGACAGTCTTGGCGTTACTCATGACCCACCCCCAGGATGTCCTCGATGCTCAGGCCACGCTTGGCGGCGATTTGAGCCGGGGTATTGATCTTGCTCAGGCCGTCCAGAGTCGCACGCACCACGTTGTACGGGTTCGTGGAGCCATGGATCTTGGCCGAAACATTGTGGATACCCATTGCGTCGAAGATCGCGCGCATCGGACCACCGGCCTTCACGCCAGTACCATCCTTTGCCGGCTGGATCAGGACGCGAGTCGCGCCGTGACGGCCTTCAACGGTGTGCTTCACGGTACCGTTGTAGAGCTTGATCTTCACCATGTTGTGGCGGGCTTGTTCCATTGCCTTTTGTACGGCAACCGGAACTTCCTTGGAACGGCCCTTACCCATGCCGATACCGCCGTCGCCATCACCAACCACGGTCAGGGCGGAGAAAGCCATGATACGGCCGCCCTTAACCACTTTGGTGACGCGGTTGACGCTGATCATTTTCTCGACCAGACCGTCGCCGCGATCTTCCATTTCGTGCTTAGCCATTCTTTACTCCGAATTAGAATACGAGGCCGTGTTCGCGAGCGGCGTCAGCCAGTGCCTTCATGCGACCGTGGTATTTGAAACCGGAACGATCGAAAGCAACTTGCTCGATGCCAGCGGCTTTTGCCTTTTCGGCAATGCGCTGACCGATCACGGCTGCAGCTGCCACGTTGCCACCATTGGCCATTGCGGAGCGAACATCGGCTTCCAGCGAGGAAGCGCTGGCCAGTACCTTGTTGCCGGTCTCGTCAATGATCTGGGCGTAAATGTGGCTGTTGGTGCGGTGTACAGAGAGACGCACCATCTTGAGCTCCGCGATCCGAGCACGGGTTTTACGTGCGCGGCGGAGTCGAGTCTGTTTCTTGTCCATGTCAGTGCCTCAGTTACTTCTTCTTGGTTTCTTTCAGAACCACAACCTCGTCGGCATAACGCACGCCCTTGCCCTTGTAAGGCTCCGGCGAACGGTAAGCGCGAATCTCGGCTGCGACCTGGCCCACGAGCTGCTTGTCAGCGCCCTTGACCAGAATCTCGGTCTGAGTCGGAGTCTCAACTTTGACGCCAGCGGGCATCTTGTGAGCCACCGGGTGCGAGAAACCCAGAGACAGGTTCAGGGTATCGCCTTGGGCTTGGGCACGATAGCCCACGCCGACCAGCTGCAGCTTCTTCTCGAAGCCCTTGGATACGCCGTTCACCATGTTGTTCAACAGGGCGCGCAGGGTGCCGGACATGGCACGAGCGAACTTGCTGTCGTTCTTGGCGGCGAAAGTCAGCTGGTTGTTGTCCAGCTTGACTTCCACGTCGTTGCACAGAGCGGTGCTCAGGGAGCCCAGGGCGCCCTTGACAGTCACATCTGCAGCGCCGAACTTGACTTCGACGCCGGCCGGAATGGCTACCGGATTCTTAGCTACGCGAGACATTTGACCCCCTTACGCCACGACGCAGAGCAGTTCGCCGCCGATACCGGCAGCGCGCGCCTTGCGATCGGTCATCACGCCGCTGGAGGTGGACAGGATCGCCACGCCCAGGCCGTTCATGACCTTCGGGATTTCGGTGGAGCCCTTGTACACGCGCAGGCCAGGACGGGATACGCGCTCGATGCGCTCGATCACCGGACGGCCAGCGTAGTACTTGAGCTGGATATCGAGAACAGGCATCAACACTTCGCCGGCGACGGCGAAGTCTTCGATGTAGCCTTCTTCTTTCAACACCTGCGCCAGCGCAACCTTCAGCTTCGAGCAAGGCATGGAAACCTTGATTTTGGAAGCTTGTTGGCCGTTGCGGATGCGGGTCAACATATCGGAAATAGGATCGTGCATGCTCATTTATGTGTCTCCTATTACCAGCTGGCCTTCACAACACCCGGAATCTCACCCTTCATGGCGATCTCACGCAGCTTGTTGCGACCCAAACCGAATTTACGGAACACACCACGCGGACGACCGGTCACGGCGCAGCGGCGACGCTGGCGAACCGGAGAAGCGTTGCGCGGCAGTTGCTGCAGTTGCAGGCGGGCGGCGAAACGCTCTTCTTCCGAGAGGTTCTGGTTGTTGATGGTGGCGATCAGGGCATCACGCTTGGCGGAGAATTTCTCAGCCAGCTTGACGCGCTTCTCTTCACGGTTGATCAGTGCAAGTCGTGCCATGTGCTTAACCCTTGAACGGGAACTTGAACGCGGCCAGCAGAGCGCGGGCCTCTTCGTCAGTCTTCGCCGAGGTAGTGATAGTGATGTTCATACCACGCAGAGCATCGATCTTGTCGTACTCGATTTCCGGGAAGATGATCTGTTCTTTGACGCCCATGTTGTAGTTGCCGCGGCCGTCGAAAGACTTGGCGGAAACACCACGGAAGTCGCGAACTCGCGGCAGCGCGATGGTGACCAGGCGGTCCAGGAACTCATACATGCGTTCGCGACGCAGAGTTACCTTGCAACCAACCGGATAGTCGTCGCGAATCTTGAAGCCTGCGATGGACTTGCGAGCGGTGGTGACAACCGGCTTCTGGCCGGCGATCTTTTCCATGTCGCCCACGGCGAATTCCATTACCTTCTTATCGGCAACGGCTTCACCCACGCCCATGTTCACGGTGATCTTCTCGATACGCGGAACTTGCATGATCGACTTGTAGCCGAACTGTTTCATCAGTTCCGGCACTACGCTGTCTTTGTAGAAATCGTAGAGACGTGCCATGTTTGCTCCTTAGGCGCCGATAACTTCGCCGCTGGACTTGAACACGCGCACCTTGCGGCCGTCTTCAAGAACCTTGAAGCCTACGCGGTCAGCCTTTTGGCTTGCCGGATTGAAAATCGCGACGTTAGAAGCGTCGATGGGCATGGTCTTCTCGACGATACCGCCAGCTACGCCACGTACCGGGTTCGGCTTCTGGTGTTTCTTGGCGACATTCACGCTTTCCACAACCAGCTTGGTTTCCAGAACACGCAGGACAGTGCCGCGCTTACCCTTGTCTTTGCCGGTGATTACTACGACTTCATCACCCTTGCGAATCTTGCGCATGCGACCTCTCCTTACAGCACTTCAGGAGCCAGCGATACGATCTTCATGAAACGCTCGGTACGCAGTTCGCGCGTAACGGGTCCGAAGATGCGTGTGCCGATCGGCTCAAGCTTGTTGTTGAGCAGAACAGCAGCGTTGCTGTCAAACTTGATCAAAGAGCCGTCGGGACGACGCACGCCTTTGGCAGTGCGTACCACGACCGCGTTGTATACGTCGCCTTTTTTGACGCGACCACGCGGAGCGGCATCCTTGATGCTCACCTTGATGATGTCACCTACGCTAGCATAGCGACGCTTGGAGCCACCCAGCACTTTGATGCACTGAACATGACGTGCACCAGTGTTGTCAGCGACCTCAAGCATGGTCTGCATTTGGATCATTTGAGATTACCTTTCTAATCCAACTTTATCCGTCACTTTCCACTGCCGTTAGCCTGGGCATGTGTCGCCAGACTCGAACAGCGGAAACGCCACAGAACATTCTGTGGCGTGTCAAACGGCCAGTTTTGGACCCCGTAAGGGCGGAACTCCTACGCAGTTAGCGCGTAGGAGATGGCCATTATACAGAGGGACACAGCCCTCTGCAAGCTTTATACCTGACGAGATTTCTCAACCAGGCCAGTTACCACCCACGACTTGGTCTTCGAGAGCGGGCGGGACTCGCTGATGATCACCAGATCGCCTGCCTTGAACTCGTTGTTTTCGTCGTGCGCGTGGAACTTCTTGGAGCGACGGATAATCTTGCCGTAGATCGGGTGCTTGACTTTGCGCTCGACCAGAACGGTCACAGTCTTATCCATCTTGTCGCTGACCACAACGCCGGTCAGCGTACGTACTACTTTGGTTTCGCTCATCTTAAACTGCCTTTTCTTTCAGAACGGTACGCACACGAGCAATGTCGCGACGCACTTTCTTCAGTTCAGAGGTCTTGGCGAGTTGCTGAGTAGCGTGCTGCATGCGCAGCGCAAACTGGGCCTTCAGCAGGCTCAGCAGTTCCACCTTCAGCTCGTCAACAGTTTTGGCTTTCAGTTCGGACGCTTTCATTACTGACCTACCTGTTTGGTTACGAACACAGTGGCGATCGGCAGCTTGGCGGCGGCCAGACGGAAAGCTTCGCGAGCGAGTTCCTCGGATACGCCATCCATTTCGTACAGCATCTTGCCAGGCTGAATTTCAGCCACGTAGTACTCCGGAGAGCCCTTACCCCCGCCCATACGGACTTCGGCAGGCTTGGAGGTGATCGGCTTGTCCGGGAAGATACGGATCCAGATGCGGCCGCCACGCTTGATGTGACGGGTCATCGCACGACGCGCAGCTTCGATCTGACGCGCGGTCAGACGACCACGACCAATAGCCTTCAGACCGAAATCACCAAAGCTCACCTTGTTGCCACGAGTGGCGATACCGGTGTTACGGCCTTTGTGCTGTTTACGGTACTTGAGTCTAGTTGGCTGCAGCATTGCGGGCACCCTTTCTCATTTTCTTCTCGGGAGCTGCCGGCGCGGCCACAACCTGGCCCGGCTTCAGCTCACCTTTGTACACCCATACCTTGATGCCGATGATGCCGTAGGTGGTCTTGGCTTCGGAGGTAGCGTAGTCCACATCGGCGCGCAGGGTATGCAGCGGCACGCGGCCTTCGCGGTACCACTCGCTGCGAGCGATGTCGATGCCGTTCAGACGGCCGGACGACATGATCTTGATGCCTTCGGCACCCAGACGCATGGCGTTCTGCATGGCGCGCTTCATGGCGCGACGGAACATCACGCGCTTCTCCAGCTGGGAAGCGATGCCGTCGGCGATGATTTGCGCGTCCAGTTCCGGCTTGCGAACTTCTTCGATGTTCACGTGGACCGGAACGCCCAGGCGCTTTTGCAGTTCTTGCTTCAGAACTTCAATGTCTTCGCCCTTCTTGCCGATCACGACGCCCGGACGGGCGCTGTGAATGGTGATGCGGGCGGACTTGGCCGGACGCTCGATGGTTACGCGGCCAACCGAAGCGTGACCCAGACGCCTCTTCAGGAATTCGCGAACTTCGATATCCTGTTTCAGCATTTCCGGGAAGTTCTGCGAGGACGCGAACCACTTGGAAGACCAGTTTTTGTTAACGGCAAGACGGAATCCCGTCGGATGAATCTTCTGACCCATTTCTTACCCCTTAATTGCCAACGGTCAAGGAAATGTGGCAGGTCTGCTTTTCGATGCGATTGCCACGACCCTTAGCACGGGCAGTGAAACGCTTCAGACTAGCGCCCTTGTCAACAAAGATGCTGGTGACACGCAGGGTGTCGATGTCAGCGCCTTCGTTGTGCTCGGCGTTAGCGATTGCAGATTCCAGCACTTTCTTGATGATTACCGCGCCCTTCTTCGGGGAGAAGGCCAGGATATTCAGCGCCTGGGCCACGGATTGACCGCGGACCAGATCGGCTACCAGACGGCACTTTTGAGCCGAAAGGCGAACACTTTTCAGATTTGCAGATACTCTCATCGCTTCACCTTACTTCTTCTTCGCCTTCTTGTCGGCAGCGTGGCCTTTGAAGGTTCGAGTCAGAGAGAATTCACCCAGTTTGTGGCCGACCATGTTTTCAGAAACATAGACCGGAACGTGAGTGCGACCGTTGTGCACAGCGATGGTCAGACCAATAAAGTCCGGCAGGATGGTCGAACGACGCGACCAGGTCTTGATCGGACGCTTGTCGCTGGTTGCCCGCACCGCATCCACCTTCTTCAGGAGATGCAGATCGACGAACGGGCCTTTTTTCTGCGAACGTGCCATTGTCAATTACCCTTTGTTGGAATAGCGACGGCGTACGATCATGTTGTCGGTACGCTTGTTGCGACGGGTACGGAAGCCCTTGGCCGGAGTGCCCCACGGGCTAACCGGTACGCGGCCTTCGCCAGTGCGGCCTTCACCACCACCGTGCGGGTGGTCGATCGGGTTCATCGCCGTACCGCGAACGGTCGGGCGAACACCGCGCCAACGGGATGCGCCAGCCTTGCCCAGCTTGCGCAGGGAGTGCTCTTCGTTACCCACTTCACCAACGGTCGCACGGCAATCGACGTGCACCAGGCGGATCTCGCCAGAGCGCAGACGCAGTTGAGCGTACACGCCTTCGCGAGCCAGCAGCATTGCAGAAGCGCCAGCGGAACGAACCATCTGAGCGCCCTTGCCGGGTTGCATTTCCACGCAGTGGATAGTGGTACCCACCGGGATGTTGCGGATCGGCAGAGCGTTACCGGCCTTGATCGGAGCCTCGGAGCCGGACAGCAGCACGGCGCCAACCTTCACGCCGCGCGGAGCGACGATGTAGCGGCGTTCGCCATCGGCGTAGCACAACAGAGCGATGTGGGCGGTGCGGTTCGGATCGTATTCGATGCGTTCCACTTTCGCCGGGATGCCATCCTTGTTGCGACGGAAGTCGATCAGACGGTAGTGCTTCTTATGGCCGCCACCACGATGACGCGTGGTGATGTGGCCATTGTTGTTACGGCCGCCGGTCGAGTTTTTCTTCTCAACCAGGGCAGCGTGCGGAGCACCTTTGTGCAGGTCAGGGTGTACCACCTTGACAACGGCACGGCGGCCCGCGGAAGTCGGTTTTACCTTAACGATAGGCATGCTCTATCTCCTTACTCCGCCGCGGCCGGGCTAGCGGTCAGGTCAAGTTCTTGACCCTCGACCAGGCTAACATAGGCCTTTTTCCAGTCACTGCGACGACCCGTGCTGCGGCCGAAACGCTTAACCTTGCCCTTGACGTTCACAGTGGACACGCCGTCAACTTTTACGTTGAACAGCATTTCCACGGCGGCCTTGATTTCCGGCTTGGTTGCGTTGGTAGCAACGCGGAACGCCACTTGCTGGTTCTTCTCAGCGATCATGGTGCTCTTTTCGGAAACGATGGGCGCAAGGATTACTTGCAACAGACGTTCTTGGTTCATGCCCACTGCTCCTCCAGTTGCTTCACGGCGTCGCGGGTGATCACGGTCTTCTTGAAGCGCAGCAGGCTGTACGGATCAGCCTGAACCGCCTCGATAACCAGCATGTTCGGCAGGTTACGCGAAGAGAGATAGAGGTTTTCGCTCAGTTCATTGGTGATGAACAGAGCTTGCTCCAGACCCATCGGCTGAACGGCGCCGACGAATTCCTTGGTCTTCGGGCTGGCAACCGACAGGTCGTCAACCACGATCAGGCGTTCGTCACGCACCAGCTGCGACAGGATGGTCGCGATGCCCGCACGATACATCTTGCGGTTAACCTTCTGAGTGAAGTTCTCGTCCGGCTTGTTCGGGAAGGCACGGCCACCACCACGACGGTTCGGGGTAGAGGTCATACCGGCACGAGCGTTACCAGTGCCCTTCTGACGGAACGGCTTCTTGGTCGAGTGCTTCACTTCAGCACGAGTCAGCTGGGCGCGGTTGCCGCTGCGCGCGTTCGCCAGGAACGCGGTCACAACCTGGTGCACCAGAGCTTCGTTGTATTCGCGGCCGAACAGAGCGTCGGACACTTGCAGGCTGCCAACAGCCTTGCCTTGGGTATTGATTACATTCAATTCCATCACGCACCCGCTTTCACGCTAGGACGCACGACCACGTCGCCGTTCTTGGCACCCGGGACTGCGCCCTTGACCAGGATCAGCTGACGCTCGGCATCGACACGAACGATCTCGAGGCACTGAACAGTGCTCTTCACGTTGCCGTATTGACCAGCCATGCGCTTACCCGGGAAAACGCGACCCGGATCTTGAGCTTGACCGATGGAACCCGGCGTATTGTGCGAACGCGAGTTACCGTGCGAGGCACGGTTGGAAGAGAAGTTGTGGCGCTTGATCACGCCAGAGAAACCCTTACCCTTGGAGGTGCCGGTTACATCAACCAGTTGACCAACGGTGAAGATTTCGACAGCGATAGCGTCGCCCGGCTTGAAGTTGGACAGCGCGTCGGCGGACAGAGCGAACTCAGCCAGACCCAGACCGGCTTCCACGCCAGCCTTGGCGAAGTGACCGGCAGTAGCCTTGTTGACACGATTGGCCTTCTTGGAGCCATAGGTAACCTGAACGGCAGTGTAGCCGTCGGTTTCAGCGGTTTTGATTTGCGTGACGCGGTTGGAGGACATGTCCAGCACAGTTACCGGGATGGTTGCGCCATCTTCGGCAAAAATGCGGGTCATGCCGACTTTGCGACCGACAAGACCTAAACTCATGTTTATTTCCCTTTTTCAGGCGCCGATTGCGATTGACCGGCATAAAAAACACGACATAAAAAACAAAAGCGGACTCGCCAAAATGGCGAGTCCGCTAATGTATCACAGAAAATTCAAGAATCGCAAGCACTTAGCCCGCAAACCCTTGAACTTGCGCGATTACTGCAGCTTGATTTCCACATCCACACCGGCCGGCAGGTCGAGCTTCATCAGAGCATCAACAGTCTTGTCGGTCGGGTCTACGATGTCCATCAGACGCAGGTGAGTGCGGATTTCCAGCTGGTCGCGGGAAGTCTTGTTCACGTGCGGGGAACGCAGAACGTTGAAGCGCTCGATTTTGGTCGGCAGCGGAACCGGGCCTTTGACAACGGCGCCGGTGCGCTTGGCGGTTTCAACGATTTCCTGAGCGGAACGATCGATCAGATTGTAATCGAACGCCTTCAGGCGGATGCGGATCTTTTGGCTAGACATGAGAAATCTCCGCTTCCGTTACTTGATGATCTTGGCAACGACGCCGGCGCCGACGGTGCGGCCGCCTTCGCGGATAGCGAAGCGCAGACCTTCTTCCATCGCGATCGGAGCGATCAGGGCAACGGTGATTTCCACGTTGTCGCCCGGCATTACCATTTCCACGCCTTCGGCCAGGCTAACTGCGCCGGTCACGTCGGTGGTGCGGAAGTAGAACTGCGGACGGTAGTTCGCGAAGAACGGGGTGTGACGGCCACCTTCATCCTTGGACAGAACGTATACGGAAGCAGCGAATTCGGTGTGCGGGGTGATGGAACCCGGCTTGGCCAGAACCTGGCCACGCTCCACGTCTTCACGCTTGGTGCCGCGCAGCAGCACGCCAACGTTGTCGCCGGCCTGACCTTGGTCCAGCAGCTTGCGGAACATTTCCACGCCGGTGCAGGTGGTCTTCACGGTAGCCTTCAGGCCCACGATTTCCAGCTCTTCGCCGACTTTCACGATGCCGCGCTCAACGCGACCGGTCACCACGGTGCCGCGGCCGGAGATCGAGAACACGTCTTCGATCGGCAGCAGGAACGGCTTGTCAACAGCGCGTTCCGGAGTCGGGATGTAGGAATCCAGAGCAGCAGCCAGACGGAAGATCGACGGTTCACCCATTTCGGACTGGTCGCCTTCCAGCGCCAGACGAGCGGAGCCGGTCACGATCGGGGTGTCGTCGCCCGGGAAGTCGTAGGAAGACAGCAGATCGCGCACTTCCATTTCCACCAGCTCCAGCAGCTCGGCGTCGTCAACCAGGTCAGCCTTGTTCAGGTAGACGATGATGTACGGCACGCCAACCTGGCGGGACAGCAGGATGTGTTCGCGGGTTTGCGGCATCGGACCGTCAGCGGCCGAGCAAACCAGGATCGCGCCGTCCATCTGAGCCGCGCCGGTGATCATGTTCTTCACATAGTCGGCGTGACCCGGGCAGTCTACGTGAGCGTAGTGGCGGGCTTCGGTTTCGTATTCAACGTGCGCGGTATTGATGGTGATACCACGAGCCTTCTCTTCCGGCGCGCTGTCGATCTGGGAGTAGTCCTTGGCTTCGCCACCGAACTTCTTGGACAGAATGGTGGTGATAGCAGCGGTCAGAGTGGTTTTACCATGGTCCACGTGACCGATGGTGCCGACGTTTACGTGCGGTTTGGTCCGCTCGAACTTTTCCTTAGCCATGGCAAATTTCCTGAATACGAAACAAGCAAATAAAATTGGTGGTGCCCATGGGCAGAATTGAACTGCCGACCTCTCCCTTACCAAGGGAGTGCTCTACCCCTGAGCTACATGGGCCCTTAAACAGGCTACAATCAGACGCTTGGAGCGGGTGAAGGGAATCGAACCCTCGTCGTAAGCTTGGAAGGCTTCTGCTCTACCATTGAGCTACACCCGCCTGGCTTTACAACAAGACAGCTTAACTTCACTGCCAAGCGCTTCATCTAATTCTGGTGGAGGGAGAAGGATTCGAACCTTCGAAGGCAGAGCCGTCAGATTTACAGTCTGATCCCTTTGACCGCTCGGGAATCCCTCCTGAAAGAGACCCGAATATTATAGATGGCCCGCCTGATCGTCAACACCTTTTGCAAAAAAAACTGCACTTTTTCGCCGAAAAATAAAAAACGCCCCGCAGGCTGCGGGGCATTCCATTTCGCATCAACAACTTAGCTCGATCAGGCCTTGCCCGAGATCTTCAGATATTTCTGGTGAAGCTGGTCCTGGGTCTCCTCGTGGGACGGATCCAGGGGGATGCAATCGACCGGACAGACTTGCTGGCACTGCGGCTCGTCGTAGTGGCCGACGCACTGGGTGCACAACTCCGGGTCGATCTGGTAGATCTCCTCGCCTTGGGAGATCGCGTTGTTCGGGCACTCCGGCTCACAGACGTCGCAGTTGATGCATTCGTCGGTAATCATCAAAGACATAGTAATTTCCTCAGGTATTCCACAACATGAATTCTGTCACCCGCCGCCTGGGGTCGCAAGTTCGCGCTGGTTATATCCATATAGGCGCAAACACCCCGCCGCGACGCTGCTATCCGGGCAGCCGGCTCAACAGGCCGTAATGGACCATGCCCGCCTTGTCGCGCCGCAGTACCGCCAGGCCTTCCGGCAATTCATCCGGCCATTGCCGCGCTTCGACATACAGCACCCCCTCCTCCGACAAGCGCTCCAAAGCCAGCGGCAGCGCCCGCGGCAGCAGATCGGAGTCGTAAGGGGGATCCAGGAAGATCACATCGAAGGTTTCGCGGCTGTTCTTCAGATACGGCAGCGCGTCGCCGGCGACCACGTCGAGCGCGCCGGCCTGCAGCAACTGGCGGTTGGCCTGCAACGACTCATAGACTTTGCGCGACTTCTCCACCATCACCACCCGCCGCGCCGAACGCGACGCCGCTTCGAAGCCGAGCGCGCCGCTGCCGGCGAACAGATCCAGGCAGCTCTTGCCGTACAGATCCTGGCCCAGCCAGTTGAAAAGCGTCTCCCGCACGCGGTCCGGCGTCGGCCGCAAACCTTCGGCTTCGGGGAAAGGCAACAGGCGGCGACGATAGTCGCCGCCTATGATTCTGACCTTATTACGTGTCTGACTCATGAAAGCTAAACTCTAGGGACAAGCGCGAGAGTTTAACCTGATCAGGACTTTAGCGCCTCATTCCCGCGCGCCGGGCGGCGATTCTGTCGCGCCGGCGGCGAAATTCGGCAATTATTCCTTATATATGTTTTCAACAGCGCCGCCGTTTTCGGCAAGCGCGTCGCCAGCCGATTCTGTGCTCGGCGGCGTTTGAGGATACAATCTTAGCCATTTACCGCTTTTCTGGCCCATTCACGCATGTTTAGCTTCTTCAAGAAAAAGACCAAGCCGGCGGAAACGCCGCAAATCGAAATGCCGGCGCAGGCCGCGCCGGAACAAGCGCCCGCCGCGCCCGAGATCCATGCCCCCGCCGCGGAGCCCCAACTCGACGTAACCCCGGCGGCGGCGGTAGAACCGCCCCCGCGTTCCGAACCGGCCCCGGCGGCGCCGATCGCGACCGCGCCCGCCGCGCCAATAGAGGAAGCGCCGGCGCCGCTGAAGAAAATGAGCTGGACCGAACGGTTGAAAGCCGGCCTGGCCAAGACCCGCGACCGGCTCGGCAAACAGTTGGCCGGTTTGTTCGGCGGCGGCAAGATCGACGAAGACCTGTACGAAGAGCTGGAAACGGTGCTGTTGACCGCCGACATGGGCATGGACGCCACCGTCCATCTGCTGCAGGACGTGCGCGAGCGCGTATCGCTGAAGGGGCTCAAGGATTCGTCCGAATTGAAGGGCGCGCTGAAGGATTCGCTGCAGGAGCTGATCGGCCCGCTGGAAGTGCCGCTGAACGTGGAAGGCAAGAAGCCGTTCGTGATCATGATGACCGGCGTCAACGGCGCCGGCAAGACCACCTCCATCGGCAAGCTGGCCAAGTACTACCAGAGCCAGGGCAAGAGCGTGCTGCTGGCCGCCGGCGACACCTTCCGCGCCGCGGCGCGCGAGCAGCTGATCGCCTGGGGCGAGCGCAACAACGTCACCGTGATCGCGCAGCAGGGCGGCGACTCCGCCGCCGTCTGCTATGACGCGATCCAGGCCGCCGTCGCCCGCGGCATCGACATCGTGCTGGCCGACACCGCCGGCCGCCTGCCGACCCAGCTGCACCTGATGGAAGAGATCAAGAAAGTGAAGCGCGTGATCCAGAAAGCGCTGCCGGACGCCCCGCACGAAGTGGTGCTGGTGCTGGACGCCAACATCGGCCAGAACACCGTCAGCCAGGTGAAGGCCTTCGACGACGCGCTGGGCCTGACCGGCCTGATCCTGACCAAGCTGGACGGCACCGCCAAGGGCGGCGTGATCGCCGCCATCGCCAAGCAGCGGCCGATTCCTCTGCGCTTCGTCGGCGTCGGCGAGAGCATCGACGATCTGCGGCCGTTCGACAGCCGCGACTACATCGACGCGCTGTTCGAATAAGACAATGATTCGCGGCCGCAGGCGCGGCCGCCTTTTCTCAGCCAACAAGCGGGAAACCTCTCAATGATACAGTTCGACCAGGTCACCAAGCGTTATCCAGGCGGCAACGAAGCCCTGAAGAACCTGTCGTTCACCATAGAAACCGGCGAAATGGTGTTCCTCGCCGGCCACTCCGGCGCCGGCAAGTCCACCTTGCTGAAGCTGATCGCCGGCATCGAGCGCGCCACCAGCGGCGGCGTGATCGTCAATGGCCAGAACCTGTCCAAGCTGCGCGCCAGCCAGGTGCCCTATGTGCGCCAGCACCTGGGCATGGTGTTCCAGGACCACAAGATCCTGTTCGACCGCAGCGTGTTCGACAACGTGATGCTGCCGCTGGACATCATCGGCTTCGACCGCCGCGACGCCGCCAAGCGCGTGCGCGCGGCGCTAGACAAGGTGGGCCTGCTGCCCAAGGAAAAAATGATGCCGATCCGGCTGTCTGGCGGCGAGCAGCAGCGGCTGTGCATCGCCCGCGCCGTGGTCCACCGCCCCAGCATCCTGCTGGCCGACGAACCGTCGGCCAACCTGGACCGCGCCTACGCGCTGGACATCATGGAGCTGTTCAAATCCTTCCACCAGGTGGGCGTCACCGTGCTGATCTCGGCCCACGACGAAACGCTGATGGAAGATTACGGCCGCCGCATCATCCGCCTGAGGGAAGGACAGTTCGCCGCATGAAACACTTTCTCTATCTGAACTGGCAAAGCGCCAAGCAGGCGCTGGCCAAGATCGTCCGCCAGCCCTTCGGCAGCCTGTTGACCCTGTTGATGCTGGCCCTGGCGCTGGCCCTGCCGCTGTCGCTGTACCTCGCGGTCAACAGCGTGCAGGAATGGGTGGGCCGCCTGACCGCCACGCCGCAGATCACGCTGTTCATGGAACAAGCGGCCGAACAGGCCGACATCGCCGCCGTCAACAGCACGCTGGCGCATCACCCCAAGGTGAAGAGCTTTTCCTTC
Organism: Chromobacterium sp. Ag138; assembly: GCF_055181315.1. Classification (NCBI taxonomy): domain Bacteria; kingdom Pseudomonadati; phylum Pseudomonadota; class Betaproteobacteria; order Neisseriales; family Chromobacteriaceae; genus Chromobacterium; species Chromobacterium sp. Ag138. The sequence continues at coordinate 3,547,265 of NZ_JBUPWA010000001.1, read as the reverse complement.
GTCAGCAAGGGCCAGGCGCTGCAGGATCTGGAGAAGCGCAACGGCCTGTCCGGCCTGTCCGACGGGCTGGAAGGCAACCCGCTGCCCGACGCTTTCGTGGTGACGCCCAAATCGCTGGAGCCGCGCGAGCTGGACATGCTGCAGAAGGAGCTGTCCGGCCTGCCGATGGTGGAACTGGCGCAATTCGACGCCAGCTGGGCCAAGCGCCTGTACGGCATGGTGGAGATGGGCAAGAAGTTGACCTGGTTCCTGGCCGCCGCGCTGGGCCTGGCGCTGGTGCTGGTCACCCATAACGCGATCCGGATGCAGATCCTGGCGCGCCAGGACGAGATCGCGGTGTCCAAGCTGATCGGCGCCACCGACAGCTTCATCCGCCGCCCCTTCCTGTACCACGCGCTGTGGCAAGGCGTGCTGGCGGCGCTGCTGGCCTGGGGCCTGTCGTGCTGGCTGGCCGCGATGGCCAACCCGGCCATCAGCGAATTCGCGATGCTGTACGGCGAAAGGGTGGCGCTGCGCGGGCTGAGCCTGCCGGAGCTGGCGGCGCTGATCGGCATCTCCGCCGCGTTGGCGATGCTGGGCGCGCGTCTGGCGGCCGACCACCACCTGCGCAAAGTCGAGCCCAAATAAAATGACAAGCGAAAGGTTTCAGCTATCGAGCCGATTGTTAAATATCATTGACTCGGGAACCTTTCACTGCTAGCACTCTCAATATTCGAGTGCTAACATAGCACTACCCAAGGAGGTAGCCATCGCAATGAACACAACATTTGCCCTTCCGGTCCCGTCGACCAGCGGCAGCCTGGAACAATACATCCAGGCCGTGAACAGCGTGCCCATGCTGACGCCGGAGCAGGAAACCGAACTCGCGACCCGTTTCCAGCAGGAAAACGATCTGGAAGCGGCGCGGCAGATGGTGCTGTCGCACCTGCGCGTGGTGGTGTCCGTGTCGCGCGGTTACGCCGGCTACGGCTTGCAGCAGGCCGATCTGATCCAGGAAGGCAATATCGGCCTGATGAAGGCGGTCAAGCGCTTCGAGCCGGGCCGCGGCGTGCGCCTGTTCTCGTTCGCCATACACTGGATCAAGGCCGAAATCCACGAATTCATCCTGCGCAACTGGCGCCTGGTGCGCATCGCCACCACCAAGCCGCAGCGCAAGCTGTTCTTCAACCTGCGCAGCATGAAGAGCGGTTTCTCCGCGTTGTCCGAGCAGGAAGCCAAATCCATCGCCAACGATCTGGGCGTCAAGCCCGAGGAAGTGCGCGAAATGGAAATCCGCATGAACGGCCAGGACATCTCCCTGCTGGCCGACAGCGACGACGAGGACAGCTACGCGCCGATAGACTGGCTGGCCGACAGCCACAGCGAGCCGACCCGCGCGCTGGAGCGCCGCGCTTTCGACCATCTGCAGTCGGAAGGCCTGGAATACGCGCTGTCCACGCTGGACGCCCGCAGCCGCCGCATCGTCGAGGCGCGCTGGCTGGCCGACGACAGCGGCTCCACGCTGCACGAGCTGGCCGCCGAGTTCGGCGTGTCGGCCGAGCGCATCCGCCAGATCGAGGCCAAGGCGCTGACCAAGATGAAAACCGCGCTCAGCGAAGGCGTGGTGCTGGACAACTGATCCCGCGCCGCCGGACGCGAAAAAGCCGCTCGAAGATTCGAGCGGCTTTTTTATTGCCCGCCGCCAGAAGGCGGCGGGACGGCTCACTCCTGCAAGGTGCGGAACTTGGCCGGCAGCTTGTCGTAAGCCTCGCGGCTGACCCGGCGCAGCGGCGCCCATGCCGGTTCCTGGTCGCCAAGCGTCTCGAGGAACTGGCCGGCATAGGTCGGGAACGACGCCAGCGTGGTGCGCAGCGTCTGCTCGGCCTTGGCCTGCTGGCCGGCCAGGATTTCCAGCTGGGCGCGCTTCAGCATCACGTCGGGATAGGGGCGGAATTCGGTCAGCCTGTCTTCCAGCGCCAGCTTCTGCTTCAGGTTGTCCCGATTCACCGGCAGATAATCATCCAGCGTGTACAGCGCGTGGTAGGCGAACAAGGGCTTGGTTTCGACGATCTCGATCAGGCGCTCGGTGCGGACCTTGTCCTTGGCGGCGTTGCCGGTCGGCACGTACAGGTTCACCAGTTCCCAGAACATGGAGGAGGTGCTGATCGACAGCCAGCCCACCCATGCCAGCGCCGCCAGCAAGGGCAATCGCATCGGCCAGGCCAGCGGGCGCTCGCCGCGCGGTGCCATCGCCATGAACACCACCAGCATCGCCAGGAAGTAGTAGTACCACAGCGGATACTCCAGCATGCTGTGGGTCAGCGTCACCGCGATGCAACCCAGCGCCAGCACGCCCTCGGGCTCGGCCTTGCGGCGGAAGAAGGGCAGCACCGTCCAGACGAAGCCGGCCAGCACCAGCGTGGTCACCACGCCGCCCATCTCCGCCAGCAGCTGCATCAGCAGGTTGTGGGCGTTGGTGAACAGCCCGCTGTTGTAACCGGCCGCGGCGAACTGGGGCAACTGCTGCAGGCGCACGCTTTCCGCCGCGTACTGCGACCAGCCCACGCCCCACAGCGGGTGCGCCTGGAAGGTCATCCAGGCCTTATGCATCTCGGCGAAGCGGCGCGCGCCCATGTCGTCGCCGTTGGCCGCCAGCCGCGCGATGCCGGACGCGTTCTCGACATCGGAGTGGGTCAGCAGCGAAATCAGGTGGTTGAACAAGGGCAGCGCGAACTGGGCGGCCAGTATCGTAGCCGAAGCGGCCCACATCGCCAGCATCATCCGGCGCGAGGCCTCGTCGCGGCTGCGCCAGTGCCACAGCCCGGCCAGCGCGGACAGGGCCACCAGATACAGCAGAATGGTGCGGGAACCCGCCCAGCCCAGCATCAGCGCCATCCACAGCACCAGCGCCACCAGCCAGCCGCGGCCCAGGCGGCCGACGGCGAACAGGTAGACGCCGGACACCACCGACCACATCAGATAATGGGCATACTGGTTGCGTTGGCCGATGTGTCCGAAGATATTGCTGGTGGGGTGGGAGCCGTCATAGAACAACCCCAGCGCCGGCGCCAGGCCAGTCAGCTGGGCTGTGCCGATCAGCGACTGCACCAGGCCGCCGACGATGACCGCCCGCGCCAGCCACACCGCGAACTCGCGGTCGCCCAAGGCGCCGCGCAGCGATGCGGTGACCGAGGCCAGCAACGCCGTCGCCAGCCAGGCCAGCGCGGTGACGTAGCTCATGCCGGGGAACAATAGGTGGACGAACTGCGGCTGCAGCGCCCAGGCACCGGCCAAGGCCAGGCACAGCCAGCCGGCGCGCGGCATCGAATCGAACAGGCGTCCGCCGGGGATCAGGAACGCGCCGGCGGCCAGCAGCAGCCAAATCACGTTGATCTCGCCGAACCACTGCGGCAGCGGCACGAAGTGGACGCGGGAAGCGAAGGGCACGATGGCGATCAGGCACAGGGCCAGCAGCGCCAAGCGCTCGGAAATCTTCTGAAAAGTCATGGCAGATCAGATGTCGGAAAGCAGGAAGCGGGCAGCATACCGCATGCGCCGCCCCGGCAAAACCCATCAAGTGTGTCGGCGCGTTACAAAGCTCAGAACAGCGTCTTGCGCGTGACCGGTGACGCGACGGTCATCACGGCGGCGACGCGGCCAGCCTCCGCGCCTGAGCCATAGCGGTCATATTCCCCTGCCGCCTTATTGGCCATTTGAGTCAAAGGCTGCAATGCCGGATCCCCCCTGCCCTGCAAAAAAAGCGCGACCTTGGGAGCTTCGTCAGGAAAGTTGGCGATCAGCAAGGCCATGGCCTGCTTAGCCTCTTGCTCCTTGCCCATGAGCAGCCTTTGCATCGCAAGTTTAAGCAGCACGCCTGGGAAAGGTTGGCTCCTAGCCAGCTCCTCCATAAAGCTGATACGGGCGTCTGCCATATCCCTTGAGACATCAATATAATTCAATAGAATCAACTTCGCGCTGTCGCTCCACCATGGAACAATCATCACTTTCTGCAGATACGCGACTCGCTGCTGATTCTCCTCAAAGCTGATACTGGGATGATTGTAGCGTACCAGATTCTGGAAAATCCAGACCCCGGAAATCATATAAATCAGCATCAAGCCTCCTGCCGTCACTCCAACCCACCTTATCAGATCCGTTTCCAATCGCGCAACAATACAAGGACCAGGAGCCCGTGCGCAAATGATGATCAGCATTGCCAAAAAGGGAAGATACCACAAAGGAAATTCGAATAAACTATGTCCCAATATCATCAATGCGATAACGATTAGCATCAAATGCTCTGGCGTTTGCTGCCCTTTGAAAAAATAAGGCCATAAACAAAAAAGCAAACCAGCCATCACGATAAGCGTGCCAACAATCCCAGTCTCCGCCAGCAGTTGGAAGATCAAGTTATGACAGTGGGTGAATAACCAATTTTCCGGCGACTTAGGAAGGCCGCCAGACAACTCCAACCATTCCGACTGATAAGCATATCCGCCAACACCATAACCTGTCCAAGGATGAGTCTGGAACATGCTCCAGGCCTTGCTCCACTCGATGCGCCGTCGCAAGCCGAAACTATCGCCAAGCATTCTCTCCGCACCGCTTGACGCGTCGAAATACCAGCCTAGTGCTTGCATTCCTCTGACCAACGGACCACTGAACAGCTGCCACATAGCCAATGCCAGCAAGGCGAACGCCAACATTGCCACCATCTTCGTCACCCGTTCATCCGAACGAGCGCGCCTGTGCCAGAACCAGCCAAGCACCGCCATGGCCAATCCGTAAGCCAGAACCAGGCGCGAACCCGACCAGGTCATCAACATGGTCAGCATCAGCATGCAAGCAGCCCCCAATACTCTGGTCAAGCGCCCCGTGCCATATAGATAGCAACAAGCCATGATACTCCAGCCCAAATACTCCCCGTAATGATTGCGCTGCGCTAAATTACCGATAGGGATAGATGGATTGAGCGGATCATAGATGACAAAGCCATGCAGATAAGGCGCCCCTCCTGCAAGCTGTATCAAACCAATCACGCATTGCAACAGGCCACCGCCTAGCAATATCCACGCAAGCGCGCACAATGCCGACTCTTGCCTCAACCAGAGTCCAGCGCACAGGCTGAGAAGAAGCATGATGGCTAATACCCCTCCCCATTGGACCGCTGCAATGTAATTTCCCACCCACGCGCCGGAAGCGACAATCCATAACAAAAAAGCCAATAAAAATATGCTTGCGCGAGGAATAGCCAACGTCGCCATACGAAAGTGGAAAAACCAGCACGCAGCCATACCGATACCCAAGATTACCAGCGCGTGCGTCCACCAATCTTGTAGTGGGCTATAACGGGCATAATTAAGAAAGGGCGCGGCAAATAGCAAAATCCAAAACATGAAGATCGGCAGTTTTTTCATTGTTGGCATAGAATCAAAAAGAGGCGCTTGCGCGCCTCTTGGTCATAACAAAACAATCATAGCTATACGCGGCAATTTGTGGGCACCCAATTAGCCGATAGCTGATTAGCGGCTGCAATAGCGATCGCATTCGAAGCGACCGTGGTGCTCCCGGTATAGGTGCAAACCCAGGTCACCGAGCCGGTCCCCGAGGAGGGAACAAGTTCGAGCAACGCGCCATTTAAGACCGCGGAGGTGAACGTAACCGGAATAACGCCGTTCGCCAATACCGACACCTGGCTGACTGACGGCCCCGAGATCGAAGTCGGAGCAGCAAGGCCATAATTGGTATTGAAAGGCGCCGTACCACTGGCGTATGAGCCCTGCGCTGCATAATATTCCGCAACCGCCGTTTGCGCCGCAGACGCCAGGGACAAGCCCTCCGACACTCGCGCGCGCTTGGTGTAATCCTGATAAGCCGGAATCGCGATCGCGGCCAAAATGCCGACGATGGCCACCACGATCATCAGTTCAATCAGGGTGAAGCCCTGCTGCCGATGCTGTTTCTTCATGTTGAACTCCCAGTTTGAGCCAAGCTTAGCCAAAGTGGAGGGAGACGCGTCGCCTCGTCCCTCCTTCCCATCTTCAAAGGTCGCGGGTTTGCCCCGTCATGTTGTACCGAAACCGGCCAGCACGAAACATGCCAGCCCCGCGCAAGGCCGGCCATCGATGCCGGTCCGGGCACAGCCTTGTCAGCATAGGTCAGAAACTGCCGTTTTTCGTCACTCGGACTGCCCGTTCGGACTGTGCTAGCATCGCTTTCCCACCCGGACACACAGGAGCCGCCGCATGAGCAACCAAGCCTGGCTGGAGCGCAGTTTCGCCGCCGTCTGGCATCCCTGCACCCAGATGAAGCGCCATGAGCGGCTGCCCATCGTGCCCATCGCCAGCGCGGACGGCGTCTGGCTGACCGATTTCGACGGCAAGCGCTACCTGGACGGCGTCAGCTCCTGGTGGGTGAATTTGTTCGGCCACGGCCACCCGCGGATCAAGCAGGCGGTGCGCGAGCAGCTGGACCGGCTGGAACACGTGATGCTGGCCGGCTTCACCCACCGCCCGGTGGTGGAGCTGTCGGAGCGGCTGGCCAAGCTGTCCGGCCTCGGCCATGCCTTCTACGGCTCCGACGGCGCCAGCGCCACCGAAATCGCGCTGAAGATGAGCTTTCATTACTGGAAGAATGTCGGCCGGCCGCAAAAAAACCGTTTCGTCAGCCTGGAAAACAGCTACCACGGCGAAACCGTCGGCGCGCTGGCGGTCACCGATGTGCCGCTGTTCTCGTCCACCTACGCCGAGCTGCTGAAACCCGGCCTGCGCGCGCCCAGCCCGGACGCCCGGCAGGCAGGGCCTGGCGAAAGCGCGGCCGATATCGCGCTGCGCGCCGCCCGCTCGATGGAAAACCTGCTGGCCAAGCATGGCGGCGAGATCGCCGCGGTGATCGTCGAGCCGCTGGTCCAGGGGGCGGCAGGCATGGCGATGTACGATCCCATCTACCTGACCGAACTGCGCCGGCTGTGCGACCGCTACCAGGTGCATCTGATCGCGGACGAAATCGCCGTCGGCTTCGGCCGCAGCGGCAGCTTCTTCGCCTACCAGCAGGCTGGCGTCACGCCGGACTTCCTGTGCCTGTCCAAAGGCATCACCGGCGGCTTCTTGCCCTTGTCCTGCGTGCTGACCCGGGACGAAATATACCAGGCCTTCTACCACGACGACGTGGCGCGCGGCTTCCTGCACTCGCACAGCTACACCGGCAACGCGCTCGCCTGCGCGGCGGCGCTGGCGGTGCTGGACATCTTCGAAGACGAAAACGTGCTGGAAGCCAACCGGCTCAAGGCCGCCGACTTCATCGAACGGATGCGCCCGCTGATCGAGCGGCCCGAAATCCGCCACTTCCGCCATCAAGGGATGATCTGGGCCTTCGACGTCGAAACACCGCGCGCGGACTTTGCATTGGCTTATTTTTCGGCCATGCTGAAACGCGGATGCCTGTTGCGGCCGATTGGAAAATCGGTCTACTTCATGCCGCCGTACACGCTGAAACCCGAGGAGATGGACTGGCTGGTGGCGGCCGGCGTCGATGCGCTGGACGAGGTGCTGGCAGGAGAAAGCGCCGGCGGCGACGCGACCCCGCTGCCCTGAGCGTTTCCGGCCTTCTCCGCCCTTGCGCAGCGCCCGCCTCGGAGCCTCTCCCGAATGCCGCCACTCGTCTTGCCGAAGAAGGATATGGACCCGCAACTCGTCAACACCCAGCCTGCCAGCGTCGCCGCCTGGCTGGAGCGCTTGCCTTACACCGACCTGGCCGAATGCGGCAAGCTGCTCGGCCAGGGCCTCCACCAGCTGGGCCGCGTTCCGATGGACCCCATGCAGCGCTACAAGCTGCTCAAGCTCTATCTGAAAGCGCTGGATCGTTACTACCCGTTGCTGGAGAACGAAGCCCAGCACGGCGACGCGGTCGCCTCCCCCAAGATGCGGCTGCTGGCTGCTATCAGCGTCAAGCTGTTCGCCAACCTGTTCCTGGCCTTCAAGCAGACGCTCAACGAGAAGCTGGCCCGCCACGCGCTGCTGGAGCGCGAGCAGCCCAAGCAGGAGCTGCTGCTGTACACGATGATGGCCGCGCGGCAATACCTGAACATCAGCCAGCAAAACTATTACCCGCTCCCCGGCGGCTTCTGGCTGGACTGCCACCAGTTGTACGCTCTGGCGCTGCAGCGCGGCTGGCAGGACAAATCATTGGCCGGCGACGACACGCTGGCCGTCATCTACCGCCAATTGCTGCTGCTGGGACTCACCGCCACCAACCGGCTGTCGGCCAGCGACATGCAGCTGGCCAGGCAACTGGCTTACGATCTGGCCAAGCAGGTGGAACTGCTGCCGCTGGCCCGGTTGCCGGAAGGCCGCCAGGGCTATGTGCTGGATCTGCGGGAGGACGCCCCGCCTCGCTATCTCCCCGCCCGGCCGTCACCATCCCAGCCCGATTGCTTTCTCCTCGAGCTGTCCGGCGCGCTGGACTCGATGCGGAAAAGCCTGGCCCAGCTGCGCAAAACCGCCAGCGGCAGCGCCTCCCCCATGCTGAACGACGAAGTGCGGCTGCTCAGCGGCCTGGCGGAAGAGTGGCAGCGTCCGCGGCGGCGGCGGCACAGCCGGGAAGACACGCACGCGCAAGCCGAGATCACCGCCGGCGTGGCCGCCATCTGGCACCGCGTCAACGGCGGCAGCTGGCAGCCGGCCGGCGCCGATCCAGACGAGGACGGCTCCCATCTGCGCCCGCCTCCCGCGCCCAGCCTGCTGACCATCGCCAACCGCAGCGAATCCGGCTACCTGTTGCGCGGCCTGCCGCTGGAGCAGCCGCTGCGCGCCGGCGAGGTGCTGCTGCTGAGCCAGGACGGCGAAGCGCGGCTGTGCGCGGTGCGCTGGGTGCTGATGCAGCCGGCCGGCGCGGAAGTGGAATGCGGCGTGGAAATCCTGGGGCCGCAGCCGCAGCCGGTGCGGGCCATGCCCAGCATCACCCACAGCGGCGACAGTTTTCAGCGCGGCCTGAGGCTGCCCGCCAGCGCGGATGCCCCGGCGCTGCTGCTGTTGCCGGGCCATCCCTTCAGCCAGTTGCGCGAGTTCCGGCTGCGCGATGGAAACGGCGAGCAACTGATCCGCGTCTCCAAGCTGCACCAGCAATCGCCGCATTTTCAGCTGATGGAATACCGTCCCAGCGAGCACTTTTGACCTGGCGCAAGCGCCGGGCTTTTTCGGGTACACTGCCCTCTCTATAATTATTGGCTTTCATAGAGAGGTCCGTTGATGCACTCGGTGATTCACGCTTCCGACCGTATCGTGGTCAAAGTCGGCTCCAGCCTGGTAACCAACGACGGCAGGGGACTGGACCTGAACGCCCTTGCGCGCTGGGCGGAAGAAGTGGCCGAGCTCAAACGCCGCGGCAAGCAAGTGGTGCTGGTTTCCAGCGGCGCCATCGCCGAAGGCTGCCAGCGCCTGGGCTGGACCGTGCGTCCCAAGGGCGTGCACGAGCTGCAGGCCGCCGCCGCCGTCGGCCAGATGGGGCTGTGCCAGGCCTATGAGAGCGCCTTCCGCTCCTTCGGCCTGCGCACCGCGCAGATCCTGCTGACCCACGAAGACTTGGCCGACCGCACCCGCTACCTGAACGCCCGCTCGACGCTGACCAGCCTGCTCAACCTGAACGTGGTGCCGATCATCAACGAGAACGACACCGTGGTCACCAGCGAGATCCGCTTCGGCGACAACGACACCCTGGGCGCGCTGGTCACCAACCTGATCGAAGCCGACGCGCTGGTGATCCTGACCGACCAGCGCGGCCTGTACAGCGCCGACCCGCGCAAGCACCCCGACGCCGAATTCATCCATCAGGCCGAGGCCGGCGACGAGCGCCTGGAGGACATGGCCGGCGGCGCCGGCTCCAGCGTCGGCACCGGCGGCATGATCACCAAGATCCTGGCCGCCAAGCGCGCCGCCCGCAGCGGCGCCGCCACCGTGATCGCCAGCGGCCGCGAGCCGCATGTGCTGTCGCGGCTGGCCGACGGCGAATCCATCGGCACCCAGCTGGTCGCCGCCACCAACCGCATGGCCGCGCGCAAGCAATGGCTGGCCGACCACCTGAAGCTGGCCGGCCGCCTGCTGCTGGACGACGGCGCCGCCCTGGCGATACGCGAGCGCGGCACCAGCCTGCTGCCGGTGGGCGTCAGCGCGGTGGAGGGCGACTTCCTGCGCGGCGAAGCGGTGGCCTGCGTCGACGCCGCCGGCAACGAGGTGGCGCGCGGCCTGGTCAACTACAGCTCGGACGAGGCGCGCCAGATCATGCGCAAGAGCACCCGCGAGATCGAAGCCGCGCTCGGCTACATCGTGGAGCCCGAATTGATCCACCGCGACAATATGGTGGCGCTCTGACATCGCCCGGCCTGCGGCAAACGGTTTTCCCGACCCCTGCCCGGCAGGGGTTAGTTTTTGCAACACCAAAATAATCGACAAGGATTTTCCGTATATGAACAAGATCGCCCTGGCCGCCTTGTTGGCGGTGGCCTTCGGTTCGGCCGCAGCCGCAGACGTGCTGCACATCTACAACTGGAACAACGCGCTGTCGCCCGACACCGCCAAGCGCTTCGAGCAGTCGTGCAAGTGCAGGCTGGTGCAGGATTATTACGGCGACAACGAAGAGATGCTGGCCAAGCTGGCCGCCGGGGCCAAGGGCTACGACATGGTGTTTCCCACCGCCTTCGCGGTGAACACCTTGCTGAAGCAGGGCAAGCTGCAGCCGCTGGACAAGAGCAAGCTGCCCAACTGGAAGAACCTGAACAACGGCTATCTGGCGCTCAACCAGCCCTTCGACCCGGGCAACCGCCACGCCGCGCCCACCGTGGTGTCGCTGACGCTGATCGGCTACAACGCCACCCAGCTGAAGAAGGCCGGCGTCGAAAGCAAGGCCAACAGCTGGGCGCTGGTATTCGATCCGGCAGTGCTGGCCAAGATCAAGGGCAAGGTCACCGTGCTGGACAGCCAGCGCGAACTGATGGCCGCCGCGCTGATGTATCTGGGCAAGGACGCCAACTCCGCCAATCCGGCCGACTGGAAAGCCGCCGCGGACACCATCCGCAAGGCCAAGCCGTACTGGGCCGCGTTCAACAACCAGAGCTACATCAAGGAGCTGACCGTCGGCAACATCTGGGTAGCGCTGGGCTATTCCAACGACCTGTTCCAGGCGCAGCAGGACGCGAAGAACGCCAAGCGGCCCTTCGAGCTCGCCTACCGCCCGCAGCGGGAAGGCAATGTGCTGGCCATCGACAATATGACCATCCTGAAGGACGCGCCGCGCCCGGACCTGGCGCACAAGTTCATCAACTTCATGCTGGACGGCAAGAACGCGTCGGAGATCTCCAACCAGATCGGCGCGACCAATCCGGTCAAGGCGGCCGAGGCCTTCTTCAAGCCGCAGATCAAGGCCAACCCGGTGATCATGCTGGACCCGTCCAAGGGCAAGTATGTGGCGCTGAAGGACCTGGACGTGAAATCCCGCCGCGAGCTGAACCGGCTGTGGTCGCAGGTGAAGATCGGCAGCTGAGCGCCCGCGCCTTGAAAAACGCCAGCCTGAAGCTGGCGTTTTTCATTCATGGATCACCGTCACCCGCGGCCAACGCTCGGGATAGCGCTTGTCGGCCACCCTCCGGCGATAAATCTCAGCGCAGGCCCTGGCCGGATTGCGGCGCACCGTCATGCCGAACAGATCGTCCAGCCCGAACGGCGCGATGATGCGCAGACTGTCGTCTGCGTTCAGCGCGACGCCGACAGCCGTCGCGTACTCGGGCCAGGTCGCCACCGCCGCGTCCAGCGACGGCAAGGGCGCCACTTCGTAACCGAAATGCCCGGCGAACCACAAGTGCACCGCCGCCTGGTTGGTGAGCTCCCAGGGCAGGTCGGGATGGGCCGACGCCAGCCGGCGCTGCAGCGCGGCCTCGCGCTCGGCGGAAAGATCGGAAGCGTCGAAGTACGCCAGATCGATGTCGGACAGCGCCGACGGCGTGGATTCGAAGCCATGCAGCGCGTCCCACACCAGGCCGCGCACCACGCCGGCGCCTATGCACCAGTCGGCCAGGCCCAGCTCCCGCGCGGCGCGCAACGCGCGCATCAGCCACGGCGAGGCGCGGACCAGCTCCGCCAGCCGGCCGGCGTCACTCGTCCCCATGCCGGCGCGGGCCCGACTCCTCGCGGCGGTACTCCACCGCGCGCATGATCGCATAGGCCAACATCGCGCACAGGAAGAACAGCAGCACCACCCAGGCGATGGATTGCAAGGTGCTGATGAAGGCCTGGAACAGCTCCAGCAGCCAGCGCTCGCCGCTCAATTGCAGCTGGGTGGTGCCCTTGCCCGGCGCCGGAGGCAGGTATTGCTGCAGCGACCATTGGCGCACGCCGCCGGAGATTCCGCTGACCACGATGGCGAAGAACACGTACTTGCGCCAGGCGTCGGCCAGGTCTTGCCCCAGCGTGCGGCTGAGTATCTTGCCGACGGCGGGGTCGAAGAAACGGGCGGCGGCGGCGGCGGTAAGCACCACCACGATCAGGATGGTGGTGAACAACACGTAGAACATGATGGCTTGCTCGATCAAGGAATACTGTCATTGTACGCGCTTTGCATGCCCGCCACCCGGCCAGCCTTTGCGCGCGGACAAGCGCGGCCGCCTTCTGCCGCGTCCGGGATGCGAAAACGGCCCCGAAGGGCCGCTCAGCGGATCATGGGCAGAACGTCAGGCATCCTTCACCGGCAGGCCGAAATGCAGATAAGCCTGGGCGGTGGCCATCCGGCCGCGCGGCGTGCGCTGCAGATAGCCCTGCTGGATCAGGAACGGTTCGATCACGTCCTCGATGGTGTCGGTGGATTCGCCGATCGCGGCGGCGACGTTGTCCAGCCCCACCGGTCCGCCGGAAAACTTCTCCAGAATGGCCTGCAGCAGCTTGCGGTCCATCACGTCGAGGCCTGCCGGATCGACGTCCAGCATCGCCAGCGCGGCGTCGGCCACCGCCACCGTCACCACGCCGTCGGACTTCACCTCGGCGTAGTCGCGCACCCGGCGCAGCAGGCGGTTGGCGATGCGCGGCGTGCCGCGCGAGCGCTTGGCCACCTCGAAGGCGCCGTCGTCGGACAACTGCACATTGAGCAAGCCGGCCGAGCGGCTGACGATGCGGGTCAGCTCCTCGGCGTTGTAGAACTCCAGCCGGGCGACGATGCCGAAGCGGTCGCGCAGCGGGTTGGTCAGCATGCCGGCGCGGGTGGTGGCGCCCACCAGCGTGAACGGCGGCAGGTCTATCTTCACCGACCGCGCCGCCGGGCCCTCGCCTATCATGATGTCGATCTGGTAGTCCTCCAGCGCCGGATAGAGGATTTCCTCCACCACCGGGCTGAGGCGGTGGATCTCGTCGATGAACAGCACGTCGTGCGGCTCCAGATTGGTCAACAGCGCCGCCAGGTCGCCGGCGCGCTCCAGCACCGGGCCGGAGGTCTGGCGCAGATTGACCCCCATCTCGCGCGCGACGATATGCGCCAGCGTGGTCTTGCCGAGGCCGGGCGGGCCGAACAAGAGCACGTGGTCCAGCGCCTCGCCGCGCTTCTTCGCCGCCTCGATGAAGATCTCCAGCTGCTCGCGCGCCTTCTTCTGGCCGACGTACTCATCCAAGAGCTTGGGCCGCAGCGCGCGCTCCAGCGCCTCTTCCTGGTCGGACGCGCGTTGCGGGGTGACGATGCGGCGCTCCGGCGCGGCGCCGAACAGCTTGTCGGTTTCTATCATCGGGGAACTCTTGGGGTGAATCTTGCTGCCGACATTCTAACACCGCGCTATACTCGCCGCTGGCCGCGCTGTGCGGCCAACGTCTTCGGGGCGGGGTGCGATTCCCCACCGGCGGTATGGCGCGCAAGCGCCGAGCCCGCGAGCGCCTTCGCCGCACGGCGAAGGGTCAGCAGATCTGGTGAAATGCCAGAGCCGACGGTCATAGTCCGGATGAAAGAAGACGACGCCAGTCATCCGTCCGCGCCCGCGGCTGGAAAACTGTGTCGTATCCGCGCGTTTGTCGCGCCGGATAGCCGTACGCTATCCGCTTCACGCCCACGGGACGTGTTTCTCAATCCATTATTTGAGGACCGTTTCCATGAACGCCCACACCGATATCCTTTCCCTGCGCGTCCACGCCGCGCTTGACGCCTTGCGCCGCGGCCTGCCGGTCATCGTCGCCGACGACGCCGACCGCGAAAACGAGGCCGACCTGATCCTGGCCACCGACACGCTCACCGTGCCGGAAATGGCGCGGATGATCCGCGACGGCAGCGGCATCGTCTGCCTGTGCCTGACGCCCGAGCGCGCCGAGCGGCTGCAGTTGCCGCCGATGGCCGCCGAAAACGGCAGCCGCTACGGCACCGCCTTCACCGTCGCCATCGAGGCGGCCGAGGGCGTCACCACCGGCGTGTCCGCCGCCGACCGCGTCACCACCATGCGCGCCGCCATCGCGCCGGATGCCAAGCCCAGCGACCTGGTGCGCCCCGGCCACGTCTATCCCATCGTCGCCCGCGCCGGCGGCGTGCGCGAGCGCCGCGGCCACACCGAGGCCTCAGTGGAGCTGGCGCGGCTGGCCGGCTTCAGCCCGGCCGGCGTGCTGTGCGAGCTGATGAATCCGGACGGCACCATGATGCGCGGCCAGCAGGTGCAGGATTACGCCGAGCGCCATGGCCTGCCGCAATTGTCGGTCGCCGAGCTGGCCGAATGGCTGCAGCGCGAACAGGCTTGAGGAGGCGCGACATGTTCACAGGCATCACCCAGGCCATCGGCCGCATCGCCGCCATCGAAGAAGGCGAGGCCAGCCGCCGCATCGCCGTCGACTTTCCGCCCGGCTTCTGCGCCGGACTCATCCAGGGTTGCAGCGTGTCCGTCAACGGCGCCTGCCTGACCGTGGCCGCGCCGCCGCGGGGAGACCGCGCCGAGTTCGACCTGATCCTGCCGACGCTGGTCACCAGCACGCTGGCCGCGTGCAGCGTCGGCGATGAAGTCAACGCCGAGCGCGCGCTGCGCGACGGCGCCGAGATCGGCGGCCACGCGCTGTCCGGCCACGTCGACTATCAGGCGACCGTCGAGCAGCGCAAGGAATACGGCGACAACCTGTGCCTGCGGCTGTCGGTGCCCGCCGGCGCGCTGCGCTACCTGTTCGCCAAAGGCTACGCGGCGCTGGACGGCGTCAGCCTGACCATCGCCGACATCGACAAGCAGGCCGGCTGGATAGAAGTGTGGCTGATCCCGGAAACCCGCCGCGCCACCTCGCTCGGCGCCAAGCAAGCCGGCAGCCGGCTGAACCTGGAGATCGAACGCGATACCCAGGTGCTGGTCGACACCATGCGCGAAGCGCTGGAAGACAAGCTGGCGGCGCTGATGCCGCTGCTCGCGCCCAGGCTGGACGAGCTGGCGCCCGCGCTGCTGCCCGCCAGCCGCCACCGCCCGGCGCTGGCCGCGCGCTGAGCGCGGGCCGGCGGCCGCGAACCAATCGGCCGCCGGCCTGTCTGCTGAACAGGGGCGCATCCGCGCCCCTGTTTTCTTTATCGCCGACACCATGCTCCGCTTCCTTTCCTTCCGCGGCCTGCTGCTGGCCGGCTTTCTCGGCGTCGCGCTGATCCCCACCGCGGCGCTGGTGCAGCTGCGCCACGAGCTGGGCCTGGCCGCCGACAGCGCCCAGCTTCACCAGCGCCAGGCCCAACGCTGGCAGGACATCGCGCGCCTGTCGCAAGAGCAGGCGGTGCAATTCGAGCGCGCCAGCCGCCAGGCGGCCATCCTGCGCGATCGCAAGCTCGGCGAGACCGCCAGCCAGGCGCGCGGCGAGCTGCAGCGCGCGCAGCGGACGCTGCGGCAGGACGCGCCGGCCGAAGCGCAAGCCGGCATAGACAGCGCCCTCGCCCTCGCCTCGCAATTGCAGAGGCTGTCCCCCGATCGCCGCCAGCAGCGCGACGCGCTGTTCCGCCAACTGAACCGCGTGCTGGATCAACAGCAGCAGACGCTGGCCCAGGCCGGCGAAAAGCGGCAGGCCAGCTGGCGGGACGACATCGAACGGATGCGGCTGCAGGCCAACCGCCTGGCCTGGCTGGCGCTGGCCGCCGCCGTGCTGCTGGCCTTGATCGTCACCCTGCTGATCCACGCTCCGCTGCGCGGCCTGCAGCGCCGCATCGCCCGGCTGGCCGGCGGCGCCCGGCAGCTGAACTGGCGCCAGGCCGGCCCCGCCGACCTGCAGCGCCTGGGACGGGAGCTGGAACAGCTGGACCTGCGGCTGGTTGAGCTGGAACAGCAGAAAACCCGCTTCTTCCGCCAGGTGTCGCATGAGCTGAAGACGCCGCTGGCGTCGATACACGAGGCCGCCGCGCTATTGAAGGAGCAGGTGGCCGGCCCGCTCAATCCGCAACAGCGCCACATCGTCGACATCCTCGGCAACAACGCGCTGACGCTGCGCCAGCGGGTGGAGGCGCTGCTGAAGCAGGACGCCGGCCTCTGGCTGTCCACCACGCTGAACGTTTCCGCCTTTCCGCTGCGCCAGTTGCTGGAGGCCAGGCTGGCCAGCTGCCAGCCGCTGTGGCAAGCCAAGCGGCTGGACGTGGCGCTGGACGGCGCGCCCGGCGCGGTGCGCGGCGACGCGTCCAAGGTGGAAACCATCGTCGACAACCTGCTGCTCAACGCCATCCGCCACAGCCCCGCCGGCGGG
>NZ_JBUPWA010000001.1:3481115-3530492 GCF_055181315.1 Chromobacterium sp. Ag138 | reverse complement strand
GCGCCCAGGCTGGACGAGCTGGCGCCCGCGCTGCTGCCCGCCAGCCGCCACCGCCCGGCGCTGGCCGCGCGCTGAGCGCGGGCCGGCGGCCGCGAACCAATCGGCCGCCGGCCTGTCTGCTGAACAGGGGCGCATCCGCGCCCCTGTTTTCTTTATCGCCGACACCATGCTCCGCTTCCTTTCCTTCCGCGGCCTGCTGCTGGCCGGCTTTCTCGGCGTCGCGCTGATCCCCACCGCGGCGCTGGTGCAGCTGCGCCACGAGCTGGGCCTGGCCGCCGACAGCGCCCAGCTTCACCAGCGCCAGGCCCAACGCTGGCAGGACATCGCGCGCCTGTCGCAAGAGCAGGCGGTGCAATTCGAGCGCGCCAGCCGCCAGGCGGCCATCCTGCGCGATCGCAAGCTCGGCGAGACCGCCAGCCAGGCGCGCGGCGAGCTGCAGCGCGCGCAGCGGACGCTGCGGCAGGACGCGCCGGCCGAAGCGCAAGCCGGCATAGACAGCGCCCTCGCCCTCGCCTCGCAATTGCAGAGGCTGTCCCCCGATCGCCGCCAGCAGCGCGACGCGCTGTTCCGCCAACTGAACCGCGTGCTGGATCAACAGCAGCAGACGCTGGCCCAGGCCGGCGAAAAGCGGCAGGCCAGCTGGCGGGACGACATCGAACGGATGCGGCTGCAGGCCAACCGCCTGGCCTGGCTGGCGCTGGCCGCCGCCGTGCTGCTGGCCTTGATCGTCACCCTGCTGATCCACGCTCCGCTGCGCGGCCTGCAGCGCCGCATCGCCCGGCTGGCCGGCGGCGCCCGGCAGCTGAACTGGCGCCAGGCCGGCCCCGCCGACCTGCAGCGCCTGGGACGGGAGCTGGAACAGCTGGACCTGCGGCTGGTTGAGCTGGAACAGCAGAAAACCCGCTTCTTCCGCCAGGTGTCGCATGAGCTGAAGACGCCGCTGGCGTCGATACACGAGGCCGCCGCGCTATTGAAGGAGCAGGTGGCCGGCCCGCTCAATCCGCAACAGCGCCACATCGTCGACATCCTCGGCAACAACGCGCTGACGCTGCGCCAGCGGGTGGAGGCGCTGCTGAAGCAGGACGCCGGCCTCTGGCTGTCCACCACGCTGAACGTTTCCGCCTTTCCGCTGCGCCAGTTGCTGGAGGCCAGGCTGGCCAGCTGCCAGCCGCTGTGGCAAGCCAAGCGGCTGGACGTGGCGCTGGACGGCGCGCCCGGCGCGGTGCGCGGCGACGCGTCCAAGGTGGAAACCATCGTCGACAACCTGCTGCTCAACGCCATCCGCCACAGCCCCGCCGGCGGGCGGCTGACGCTGCGCTGCGGCCGCGAGCGCGGCCAGGCCTGGCTGGAAGTGGCCGACCAGGGACCCGGCGTGCCCGACGCGCTGCGCGACAAAATCTTCGAACCTTTCTGGAGCGGACCCGCGCCCGACGGCGAACGTCCCGGCAGCGGCCTCGGCCTGACCATGGCGCGCGGCTACGCGCAGCTGATGGGCGGCGAGCTGCGGCTGCTGGACGACGGCCCCGGCGCGCGCTTCCGCCTCCACTGGCCTGAACCGGAGCCGATATGACCCCATCCGTTTTCCCGCGGCGCTGGCTGCCGCTGATGCTGCTGCCGCTGCTCGCGGCCTGCGCCGGCGTCCGCCAGCCCAGCCCGCCGATACGCTACTGCCCGGGCAGCGACGCGCTGCTGATCGCGCTGGACTGGCCGGACGAAGCCGTGCGCCAGCGCTGGCAGGCCTATGAAGCCTGCGACAGCTACCGCCTGCTGCGCGTGCTGCGCGCCAACCGCGGCGATCCGGGGCGCCTGGCCGGCGAGCTGGACAAGCTGCTGGCCGACAAGAGCCTGTCGCCGGCCAGCGCGGCGCTGGCGCGGCTGCAGCTGCGCCAGGCCCAGGCCCAGTTCCGGCTGCAGGACCAGAGCGACCGCCAGCAGCAGCAATTGCGCGACCAGCAAAAACGCATCGACGACCAGGCCGCCAAGCTGGACGCGCTGCGCCGCCTGGAGCTGGATCTGCCCAAGCCCAATGGCCTCAGCGGAGGAAGCAAGCGATGAACGCCCCCGCCCGCATCGTCCTGGTGGACGACGATCCCGATCTGCTGTGCCTGGTCCGGCTGCGGCTGGAAGCGGCCGGCTACGAGGTGGAGGCGCTGGCCAGCGCCGAAGCCGCGCTGGCGGCGATGGCCGCCCGCCGCGCCGACCTGCTGCTGACTGACTGGCGGCTGCCGGGCATGGACGGCCTGCAGCTGTTCGAAACCGCGCGCCGCCGCTATCCGACGCTGCCGGTCATCCTGTTCACCGCCCACGGCACCGTGCCGGACGCGGTGGAGGCGGTCAGCCGCGGCGTGTTCTGCTATCTGGAAAAACCGTTCGACGGCCAATTGCTGCTGGACAAGGTGGCGCAGGGCCTGACGCTGTCGGCGGGCGACGGCGTCGCCGGCGATGACTGGCGCGCCGGCATCGTCAGCCGCGGCCCGGCGATGGAGGAGTTGCTGAGCGAGGCGCGGATGGTGGCCGCCACTGATGCCAGCGTGCTGCTGCAAGGCGAAAGCGGCAGCGGCAAGGAGGTGCTGGCGCGCGCCATCCACCAGGCCAGCCGTCGCGCCGGCCGGCCCTTCGTCGCCGTCAACTGCGGCGCGATTCCGGAAAACCTGCTGGAGAGCGAGCTGTTCGGCCACGAAAAAGGCGCTTTCACCGGCGCCTCCGCCCGCCACGACGGCCTGATCCGCCAGGCCGACGGCGGCACGCTGTTCCTAGACGAAATAGGCGACATGCCGCTGCCGCTGCAGGTCAAGCTGCTGCGGGTGCTGCAGGACCGGGAAGTGCGGCCGGTGGGCGCCAGCCGGCCGCTGCCGGTGGACATCCGGCTGCTGTCGGCCACCCACCGCGATCTGCCGGCCCGCATCGCCGACGGCCAGTTCCGCGAGGATCTCTATTACCGGCTGAACGTGGTGGCGCTGACGCTGCCGCCGCTGGCCGAACGGCGCGAGGACATTCCGCTGCTGGCCCAGCATTTCCTGCAACAGGTGGCGGCGCGCTACGGCAAGACGGTGACGGGCTTCGCGCCGGACGCCCTTGCCTTCCTCGCCGCCGCGCGCTGGCCAGGCAATATCCGCCAGCTGGCCAATGTGGTGGAGCAGTGCTGCGTGCTGGCCACCGGCCCCTTGCTGACCCTAGCCCAGGTGGAAAAGGCGGTGGCGGGCGAGTCCCGCGCCATCCCGACGCTGGCCGAAGCCCGCCGCGAGTTCGAGCGCGACTACCTGGAGCGGCTGCTGCGCCTGACCGGCGGCAATGTCAGCGACGCCGCCCGGCTGGCCGACCGCAACCGCACCGAGTTCTACCGGCTGCTGCAAAAGCACGAGCTGCACGCCGCCGCGTTCAAGGACGGCTAGGCGGCTGTCGCCAAACAGCGACAGCCGCAAAGCATTGATTGGAATCGATTTTCCAGCCCGCGGCCGGATCGCTGTCGCCGAACGGCGACAAATCCGGCCTCCTGGACCGGTGCCTTACCCGCCGAAAACCGTCAAACAACTGATAAATAAGGAAAAACAAGGGCTGGCACGGCGCTTGCTGTACCGGGAGCCAAGCGCGATTGGCCTGATGGCGCTGCGGAACAGACGGCCCGGCGGAAATGCTTCTCCGCCGATGCCGTCCCGGAGCGCCAGCCAAACGCAACGACCTCACCCAGTCCTAGGAGACTCACCATGCGCAAGACCCTGATCATCGCCAGCCTGATTCCCGCCCTGTACGCCGGCGCCGGCATCGCCGCGGAAACCAAGCAGACCGCCAGCTCGCCGGCACAGGAGCAAGCGGTTCAACAACACGCCGCCGCCGCCCCCGCCGACGCGGAGCTGAGCCGCCAGATCAACGAAGTCGTCGCCAAGTCCGCCGCTCAGCTGGGCGCCAAGGTCGAGGCTCAAGTCAACAACGGCGACGTGGTGCTGAACGGCACCGCGCCGAACCAGGATGTGGTCTCCCGCATCGCCGAGGAAGTGGCTCGCGTGCCGGGCGTGAAGAGCGTGCGCACCCAGGTCAACCTGCTGCCCGCCGGCTAAGTCAGATTTCGCCGTTCGTCTCGGACGGCAACCGTCCCGCATCCGTTTGCCCGCCGCAAGGCGGGCTTTTTTTCGCCCGCTCAACGCCACAGCGCCGTTTCGGTCTCCGCCGGCGTCATGTAGCGGCCGATCAGCCTGCGCATGGTGCCGTCACGGTTCATCCGGTCCACCAGCGCCTGCCACTGGCCGATGTCCTGCTCGGAAAACGTCCGCTTGGCGAACACGATGCCGCGCGGGCTGGGCGCGGAAACCTTGTCCCAATCGGCCACCCGCACACGGTCTTCCAGATTGAATTCGCGCAGTTTCTGGCGATAGACCATGGGCGTGGAGAAGATGCCGGCCACGCGGTTCTGCGCCAGCAGGCGGAACAGGAAGTCCTCCTCCGGCACTTCAACCATCCGGCCCTTCGCCGCCAGCTGGACCACCAGCGGATCGTAATAGGCGCTGGTGCTGTAGCTGCGGACAATGGCCCAGCGCCACGGCGCGCCGGCCTGGATGAAATCGTCCATCGAATCGATGGCCGCCGGCAGCTTGGGA
Organism: Chromobacterium sp. Ag138; assembly: GCF_055181315.1. NCBI lineage: Bacteria > Pseudomonadati > Pseudomonadota > Betaproteobacteria > Neisseriales > Chromobacteriaceae > Chromobacterium > Chromobacterium sp. Ag138. The sequence goes on along the minus strand of NZ_JBUPWA010000001.1, from coordinate 3,525,900 downwards.
GACAGCAGCACATACTGCTTGAGCTGGATGTAGTTGAGAAACCAATAGACGCGATCGCGCTCGGGGGTGGAAATGGCCGACAGCGTGATGTCCAGCCTGCCGGCCTCCAGCTCGCGCCAGATGCGGGCGCGCGGCATCACCTCGTATTCGAAGCGGCAGCCGCTGCGGCGGCGCAGCTCTTCGGCGACATCCCAATCCAGCCCGTTGCGGTCGGTGTAGAACAGGCCGATGCGGTAGAAGGCCAACCGTATCGGATGCGGCGGGCAGTGAAAGGGGAAGGCGAACGCCGGCATGCCGCCCAGGCCGATTCCCAGCGCAACCGCAGCCGCGCACCGTCTCCTCATGCCTTCGCCCTCCCGTCGCGGCCGCCTCGCGCGGCCGCATCGGCAGTATAGGCGTCAGACCTTCATCAGGCTCTTCAGGGCCAGGCGCACGCCTTCGCTGACCGTGACGTCGGCCGGCAGGCTCTTGGTGGCCGCCGCCGCTTCTTTCTCGTTGTAGCCGAGCGCCAGCAGCGCGTTGACGATGTCGCTCTTCTCGTCCGGCGTGGCGGCGAAAGCCAGGCCGCCCGGCACCGTCAGGTTGCCGCCGGTGGCGAGCTTGCCGCGCAGCTCCAGCACCAGCCGCTCGGCGGTCTTCTTGCCGATGCCCGGCACCGCCGACAAGCGCTTGATGTCCTCGCTGGCGACGGCGATCGCCAGTTCGTCGGCGGTCATGCCGGACAGGATCGCCAACGCGATCTTGGCGCCGATGCCGGTCACCCTGATCAACTGGCGGAAGGTCTGCCGCTCCTCCTTGCTGGCGAAGCCGTACAGCAAATGGGCATCCTCGCGCACCGCCAGGTGGGTGAACAAGGTGCAGGGCTGGCCCAGCGCTGGCAGCTGGTAGAAGGTGGTCATCGGCACGTCCACTTCATAGCCGACGCCGTTCACGTCCACCACCACTTGCGGCGGCAATTTTTCGATCAGTTTTCCGGAAAGACGTCCGATCATCTTGGCATTCTCGCAATCAGGCCCGCGCCGGACTGGCGCGGCTGCCGGCATTATCCCACAAGCCGCGCCCGCGCCCACCCGGCTCGGGCGGCAAGGCCCAGCCCGGCGGCGAAAGCCCATTCTGCCGGCTTTTGATATATCCCGACAAGCTATTCAAATATTTAAAAGTAACTACGCTTAAAATAAATCAAGCTCAGACTATATTTCGTCGCGCGCCGGTGAATATTAACAAGATGGCTATTTCATTTTATGCCGCGCCGGCCGCAGCCTGATATTCAGCCAATCGCGCGGCTAGGCATTCAATTCTCAAGCCAATACAAAATCAAATGTCATCCCAAAATCCAGAGCCAATTTCAACCCGGGCATTCCACAATCATTTCAGCTGGGCATAATGAATCGGCAAGGCCACATTACCCAGAGTCAAGAATATCAATACTGGAAATATCAGCCCAACCTTGCTGGGATCGGTTTTGACAGCGGCCGCCAAGCCGCCTTGGCTCCCCATCGACAAGGAATGCATTCGTGAAGAAACTGCTTGCCGTTTCATGCCTGCTGGCATTATCCCACTTCGCCGCCGCCGCGCCTTTTTCCCCGCAGGAAACCAATTACATCAAGCTGGATTTTCAAAACCAGAACGGCAGCCGCAATATCTGCGGCGGCTCGCTGGTGGGAAAAGATTTGGTGCTGACCGCCTCGCATTGCATCCTGGACAACTGGGCCGGCGTCACCGCCTACTATGGCCGCAATTTTGAAAATCAGGTCAGCGCCCGGCGCGACAACACCCAGCCCAACTGGATCAAGTTCGACCATCACGGCGTGGCCGTGGATCTGGCCCTGCTCAAGCTGTCCCAGCCTATCGCCGGCCGCGGCGGCGCCCGCGTCGTCCCGGTCGTGGCGCAGGAGGATTGCAATGCCGGCATCGGCGCGATGCAGGCGCAGCGGCGGATGGACGACCAGGGCTATCAGCTGGGGCAGAGCCTGATGCAGGTCAGCGTCGCCAACATCGTCCGCCTGGGTCCGTCGCCGCTGGCCAACGGTGTCTCCCTGCTGGCCAACGGCAACGTCGGCCGCGGCGGCGACTCCGGCAGCCCGCTGCTGTCGCCCAAGGGCGTGCAAGTAGGGGTATACAACGGCAACGCCGGCAACGTTTCCGCCTTCGCCGCGCTGTGCAAGTACGCCAGCAATATCCAGGCATGGTCGGAAACGCTCAGCCCCGGCGGCAGCCAGACGCCGCCTCCGGGCGACTGGGTGTGGCCGACGGAACGGCGGCGCTGAGGATTCGCAAATGGCAAAAGCGGCCCGCAGGCCGCTTTTTTTGCGATAGGCAACCGGCGGGCCGCCGGATCTTGCCTACACCAACCGCCCACCTCTCACCTTCAGCCCGCTCTTCGCCAGCTTGCCGATGGCGCCGCCGCTATGATTCGCGTGGGTCAACGCCACCGCCAGCGCGTCGGCGGCGTCGGCCTGCGGGGTGCCGGACAGGTTGAGCATGCGCACCACCATGTACTGCACCTGCTCCTTCGGCGCCTTGCCCTGGCCGACGACCGACTGTTTGACCTGCAGCGCGGTGTACTCCGCCACCGGCAGGTCCTTCAGCACCAGCGCCGTCATGCAGGCGCCGCGCGCCTGGCCCAGCATCAGCGTGGCGGCCGGGTTGACGTTGACGAACACCTGCTCCAGCGCCGCCTCGGTCGGCTGGTAGGTGGCGATCACCTGGTGTATCCCGTCCACGATCACCTTGACCCGCTCCGCCAGGCTGGCGCCCTGCGGCGTGCGGATGGCGCCGGAGGCGACGTAATGGCGCTGGTTGCCCAGCACGTCGATGACGCCGAAGCCGCAGATGCGGCTGCCGGGATCGATGCCGAGGATGCGCCGGCTCATGCCGTCCAGCCGGAGGCGATGCGGTCGGCCTCGGCCAGCCGCTCCGGCGTGCCGACGTCCAGCCACACCCCCTGCTGCACCTCGCCGCGAACCCGTCCCTGCTCCATCGCCGCCAGCAGCCACGGCAGCAAGGGGCTGGCCGCGCCGGGCTTCACCTCGCGGAAGAACGCCGGATGGTAGGCTGCAAGGCCGCAGAAGGTATACGGCGTGTCGCCGTCCGCGCAGGCGGCCACGCGGCCGTCGGCGCGCAGCGTCAGGTCGCGGCCGGTGGGATAGCCGGCCTTGGGCGTCAGCGCCAGATGAGCTTGCGCGGCGTCGCCGTCCAGGCGGCCTGCCGCCTGGACCAGCCGTTCCACCGGAAAATCCGTCAGCACGTCGCCGTTCAACACCAGGAAAGGCGCGTCGCCGAGCAGCGGCAAGGCGGTGGCGATGCCGCCGGCGGTTTCCAGCGCGCAGCCTTCCGGCGAATAGGCGATGGACGCGCCGAAGCGGCTGCCGTCGCCCAGCGCCGCTTCGATCTTCTCGCCCAGCCAGGCGTGGTTGATCACCAGCTCGGTCACCCCGGCGCGGACCAGGCGCTCGATATGCCACTGGATCAGCGGCTTGCCGCCGGCGACCAGCAAGGGCTTGGGCGTATGGTCGGTCAACGGCCGCATCCGCTCGCCGCGGCCGGCTGCCAGTATCATTGCCTTCATCTTCTTCTCGTTCATTTCGGGAACAGCCGTTCGGCCGGGAAATCGCCTTCGTTCTCCCAGAAGCCGCGCTCGCTGCGCTCGGTCAGCCGCCATTGGCCGTCTTGCAGCTTCAAACGGCGATAGCTGACGCGGAAGGTTTCGCCGTCCCACTCGCCCTTTGCCGGGAAGTCCGGCGCGCATGACGCCAGCAGGAAGCCATCCCGCGCCTCTTTCCAGCCGCTCTTCAGCGAGCTCGCCATCACGAACGGCTTGGCCGGATCGCGCCCCTCGGGCTGGACGAAGCGGATGCCGCGCGCGCCGACGGTGAATGGCCGCGCCTCGACGCCGGAATAGGAGCCGAAGCCGGCGGAGCGGTCTTCCTCAAGCAGAAACACCGGCTTGCCGCCATCGCTGAGCCGGGTGCGTTCCAGCTTCGACAAGCGCCCTACCCGCAGGCGCGACAACTGGCCGCCCTGACTGTCGTAGATTCGCAACTCGGCCTGCGCCAGGGCCGGCTTCCAGGCCTCGCCTTCGCTGTCGCCGCCAAAACCGCCGTCTTTCCGCGCAACGAGCCGGGCATCCTGCCACAGGCACACGCGCAGCTCCCGCGCCGGGAAGCACTGCCGCTGCTCGAGCTCGGCGGCGCCGGCCGCCAACGGCAGCGACAATAAAAGCAACGGCCAGCGCATCATTGGCCCTTGACGCCCAGCACCGGATAACTGGACTGCAGTTCCTCGTCAGTGGCGTCGCGGCCCACCAGGTCGACCAGCAGTTGGTAGAACGGCGCCAGCTCGGTGTAGCGCCGGGTGGTTCGCTTCAGATACTTGATGAAACGCGGAATCTCGGCGCGGTACTTGTCCTTGCCGTCGCGGTGGTGCAGGCGGGCGAAGATGCCGGCCACTTTCAGATGGCGCTGCACGCCCATCCACTCGAAGGCGCGGTAGAAGTCGTCGAAGGCCGGCGGCACCGGCAGGCCGGCGGCGCGCGCCTTCTCCCAGTAGCGGATCGCCAGATCCAGCACGAACTCCTCTTCCCACTCGATGAAGGCGTCGCGCAGCAGCGATACCGCGTCATAGCTGACCGGGCCGTAAACCGCGTCCTGGAAATCCAGCACGCCGGGCGCGCCGGGAGTCAGCATCAGGTTGCGGACGATGAAGTCGCGGTGGACGAAGACCTTTTCCTGGGCCAGCAGCGCCGGCAGCAGCGCCTTGACGCCGGCGTCCCACAGCTGGCGCTGCTTGAAATTCAAGGGCTTGCCCAATTCCTTGGCGCAGAACCATTCCGGGAACAGGTTCAGCTCGCGGGTCAGCAACGCTTCGTCGTATTCCGGCAACACATCCGGCTGGCTGCCCTTCTGGATCTCCACCAGGGTATCCAGCGCCTCCAGCAGCAGATGGCGGTGCACCAGGGGACGTTCGTCGTGCTGCAGCGCGGCCAGGTAGGTGACCTTGCCCAGATCCTCCATCACGATGAAGCCCTGTTCGCGGTCGCGCAGGTAAATCTCGGGCACTTTCACCATGGAGAAGATGTCTCGCACTTTGATGTAGGCGTCGGTGCCGATGCGCTCCGGCGGCGCGTCCATCACGATGCGGCTTGCGCCATCGGGCCAGATTGCACGGAAATAGCGGCGGAAGTCGGCGTCGGCCGCGGCGAATTCAAGCTGGATTTCGTCGCCGGGATACTGTTGCGCCAGCCATTTCTTGAGCTGTTCCTGTCTTTGCATGTCGCTTTATCGTGGTGCTGATAGAATTGGACGATTTTATACCGCCCACTGCCCCCCACGATATGGCTTTGTGCATGCACAGACAAAAACTGACTCCGCTGGCGCTGGCCCTGGCCGCCGCCTTTGCCCTGAATGCCCCCGCCGCCTTCGCAGAAGACGAAGAGCCGCCGATAGCCGTCCCCGCCCCGCCCAAGGAGCCAGGCCAGACCGTGGTCCACGCCGACGATCTGGACGGCGAGATGAACGTGATCCTGCACGCCAAGGGCAATGTGGTGGTGACCCGGGATGACCAGAAGATCGAATCCGACTGGCTGGACTACTACCAGAACAAGAACCGGGTGAAGGCCGGCGACCGTTTCCGCATGACCCGCGGCGGCGACGTGATCACCGGCACCACGCTGGACTACAACGTCGACACCTACAGCGGCACCGGCATGGACCCGGTGTTTTCCATGGCCAGGCAGAACCAGACCGCGGCCAAGCCGGCGCCCGGCGCGCCGCCCGCCAAACCGGTGACGCTGCGCGGCGACGGCAGCCAGGTGGACTTCCAGGGACAGAACCAATATCGCGTCTACGGCAGCCGGATGACCACCTGCGATCCCGGCGACGAGGCCTGGTACCTGAAGTCGTCGCGCACCGACCTCGACTACAACGCCGGCGTCGGCGTCGCCCACAACGCCTGGATGCAGTTCTACGGCGTGCCCATCCTGTATTCGCCGTGGCTGGACTTTCCGCTCAACAGCAACCGCAAGTCCGGCTTCCTGATGCCGACCTTCAAGACCGGCAGCTCGGGCACCGAATTCTCGCTGCCCTACTACTGGAACATCGCGCCCAACTACGACGCCACCATCACGCCGCACATCAACGTCAAGCACGGCAACATGCTGGCCGGCGAATTCCGTTACCTGCAGCCCGACTACAGCGGCCGCATCTACACCGAGCAGTTGCCGAAAGACAAGCTGACCGACCAGTCCCGCTACGCCTGGAGCGCCAGCCATAGCCAGAACTTCGGCCATGGGCTGACCTTCGGCATGGATTTCAACCAGGTATCGGACAACAACTACTTCACCGATTTCGGCGACCAGGTGGCCATCGCCTCCAACGTCAACCTGAACCGCGAAGCCTGGCTGAACTACGCGCTCGGCTGGCAGGGCGGCAGCGGCAACGTCACCCTGCGCGCCCAGCGCTACCAGAACCTGACCATCAACCCAGGCCCCGGCGACATTCCCTACGCCAAGATGCCGCAGCTGACGTTCAACGCGAGCCAGAGCCTGCCTTCCGGCTTCTCGGCCAACCTGATCTCGGATCTGACCCGCTTCGACCACCCCTCGCTGCAAAACGGCGAGCGCTTGGTGCTCTATCCCAGCGTCAGCTGGAACTTCGACCGCAGCTGGGGCTTCCTGCGGCCGAAATTGGGCGTCAATTACACCCACTACAATCTGGACGCCTTCCAGGGCAATGCAAGCAATGTCCAGACCCGCACGCTGCCGATCTTCAGCACCGACGCCGGCCTGTATTTCGACCGCGACACCCAGTTCCTGGGGCGGGATCACCTGATGACGCTGGAACCCCGGCTGTTCTACGTCAACATTCCCAACAACAAGGATCAGCTCTCGCTGCCGCAGTTCGATACCTCGCTCAACGACATCAACTTCGCGCAACTGTTCACCGAAAACCGCTACTCCGGCTACGATCCCATCAACGGCGCCAACCAGATCACCACCGCGCTGACCAGCCGCTTCATCGACCAGAGCAACGGTCTGGAGCGTTTGCGCCTGGCGGTGGGCAAGCGTTTCTATCTGAAGGACGACGTCACGCAGACAGTCAACCAACCCAGCTCCGACCTGTTGCTGTCCGCCGGCGGCGACCTGACCCGCGAATGGCGCTTCGACAGCAGCTATCAGTACAACCAGCAATTGGGCATGACCGAACGCTACAACGCCCAGCTGCGCTACAACCCGGCTGCCGGCAAGGTCGCCAGCGTGCGCTACCGCTACGGCCGCTACGAGCAGCTGGACAACTCCAATAACTCCGGTCCGATGCGCCAGGTGGACGTCGCCGCGCAGTGGCCGATCGCCCGCCGCTGGTACGCGATCGGCCGCTACAACTACTCCTTCATCGAGCGCAAGCCTATTGAGCGGCTGGCCGGCTTCGAGTACAACGATGGTTGCTGGTCGCTGCGGATGTACAGCCAACGCTATGTCACCGACCCGACCACCACCAAGAACGCGTGGTTCTTCCAGCTGGAACTCAAGGGCCTCGGCGCCCTGGGCAACAACGGCGTGCAGGACACGCTGCGTCTGGCCGTACCCGGCTACACCAAGATTAACGAGTAACAAAGCCTGACCATGAAAAAGACCCTGCTTGCCCTGTTGATCGCCAGCGTCATGCAAAGCGCGCTGGCGGCCCCCGCCACCCCGGTACGAGAAGTGGATCGCATCGTCGCCGTGGTCAACAAGAACGTGATCACCTGGCAAGAACTGCAGGCGCGCGTGGACGAAGCGATCAAACAGCTGGAATCGCAAAAGGTGGCCCCGCCGCCGCGCGAGGTGCTGGAGCGCCAGGTGCTGGAGCAGATGATCACCGAGGAAGTCCAGCTGCAATACGCGGCCAGCGGCGGCCTGCGCATCGAGGACGCCGCGGTCGATCAAGCCGTGGCCAACCTCGCCAAGCAGAACAAGCTGAGCGAAGCCGGCCTGAAAGCCCAGTTGGCCAAGGACGGCATCACGATGGACCGCCTGCGCGGCGACATCCGCCGCGAACTGACCATCTCCCGCCTGCGCGACAGCGAAGTGGCCTCCCGCGTCAACGTCAGCGACAACGAAGTGGATCAGGCGCTGAAGAGCGCGCAGAGCGCCAACCGCACCGAATACCACCTGGCCAGCATCCTGGTCGCGGTGCCAGAGCGCGCCGACGCCAAGCAGATCGAGCTGTTGTCGCAAAAGGTGCACAAGGCCCAGGCCGACCTCGCCGCCGGCCAGCCCTTCGCCAAAGTATCCGCCGCCTACTCCGACGCGCCCAACGCGCTGAAGGGCGGCGACATGGGCTGGCGCAGCGCCACCTCGCTGCCGCAGGAGTTCGTCCAATTGCTGGAGCAGCTGAAAGTCGGCGCCGACACCGACGTGATCCGCACCCAGCAAGGCTTTTTCATCTTCAAGCTGGTGGACAAGCGCAGCGGCGGCGCGCCGATGATGGTGGAGCAGTATCACCCGCGCCACATCCTGATCCGCACCAACGAGGCGGTATCCGAAGCCGACGCCAAGGCCCGCATCGACCAGGTGCGCGACCGCATCATGCGCGGCGCCAAGTTCGCCGACATGGCGAAGCTGTACTCGGAAGACGGCAGCAATTCCAAGGGCGGCGACCTGGGCTGGGTGAACCTGGGCGACCTGGTGCCGGAATTCGAGAAGGTGATGGTGTCGCAACCGATCGGCCAGGTGTCGCAGCCGGTGCGCACGCCGTTCGGCTGGCACCTGATCCTGGTCGAAGGCAAGCGCAACCAGGACGTGTCCAGCGACCACGAGAAGATGGCGGTCAAGCAGCAGATCCGCTCGCGCAAGATGGAGCAGGCCTACACCGACTGGGTGCGCCAGCTGCGCGATTCCGCCTTCGTCGAAGAACACCTGGACGAGAAGTGATGGCTAGCCGGCCCGTTCTGGCCGTCACCGCCGGAGAACCGGCCGGCATCGGCCCCGATCTGGTCCTGCGGCTGCCGGAACTGGCGCCGGAGGCCCGCTGCGTGGCGGTCGTCGACCGCGGCCTGCTGGCCGGGCGCGCCGCGGCGCTGGGCCTGGACGTGGAACTGGCCGACTACCGCCCCGGCCAGCCGGCGCCCGCCGGCGCGCTGGAGGTGCTGCACGTGCCCTTGGCCGAACCCGCGGAAGCCGGCCGACTGAATCCAGCCAACGGACGCTACGTGCTGGCCACGCTGGACGCGGCGATAGACGGCTGCGTGGCTGGCGAATTCGCCGCGATGGTCACCGCGCCGGTGCACAAGGGCGTGATCAACGAGGCCGGGGTGCCATTCACCGGCCACACCGAATACCTGGCCGAACGCACCGGAACCCGGAAAGTGGTGATGATGCTGGCAGGCGGCGGCATGCGCGTCGCGCTGGCCACCACCCATTTGCCGCTGCGCGAAGTCGCCGACGCCATCACCGCGCCGCTGCTGTTCGAAGTGATCCGCATCCTGCACGCCGACCTGGCCGGCAAATTCGGCATCGCCGCGCCGCACATCCTGGTGGCCGGCCTCAACCCGCACGCCGGCGAGAGCGGCCATATGGGCCGCGAGGAAATCGACGTCATCGAGCCGGCGCTGGACGCGCTGCGCGCCGAAGGCATCGATCTGGTCGGCCCGCTGCCGGCCGACACGCTGTTCAATCCCGACAAGCTGGCGCAAGCCGACGCGGTGCTGGCGATGTACCACGACCAGGGCCTGCCGGTGCTGAAACACGCCAGCTTCGGCGCCGGCGTCAACATCACGCTGGGCCTGCCGATCGTCCGCACCTCGGTCGACCACGGCACCGCGCTGGACCTGGCCGCCACCGGCCGCGCCGATCCGGGCAGCCTGATCGAGGCGGTGCGGCTGGCGGCGCAGCTGGCGCAAGGCTCGTCGCGCCGCTGATCTCGCCGCGCCGCTCAGCGCACCACCACCTGGTCCGGCAGCTCGTTGACGAAGGGCTCGCCGTCCCGCGGCGCGTGCTTCAGCAGCACCTCGTGGATTCGGCTCAGTCCCAGCTCCAGCCCCGCCACGTGGTCGCGGGCGGCGAAGGCCCGCTGCATCTCGGCGCAGATATCGGCCCACTCGCCGGCCGCCACCCGGCGGTTGATGCCCCGGTCGGCGATGATTTCTATCCGCCGCTCGGCCAGCAGCAGGTACACCAGCACGCCGGTGTTCTCTTCGGTGTCCCACACTCTCAGCTCGCCGAACCACTGCAGCGCCCGCTGGCGCGCGCTCATGCCGCGCCAGGCGGCGCGCCAGTCCAGCGCCGATTCCACCACGAAGCGCAATTGCCCGCGGTGCGCCCGCTCCGACTCGGCGATCCGCCGCTCCAGCCGCGTCAGTTGCGCCGCCGGGAATTGCCGCCGCGCCTGCCAGCCGGTGCTGCACAGGTGGCGCCATGCGCGTTGCCATCGATTCATTTCACCAATCTCCCGAAGCGCCGCCGCCACCGAAATCTCCGCCGCCGCCCGACCATCCGCTGCCGCCGGAGCCGGAGCCTCCCCCGCCACCTCCGCCCCAATTGCCCCAGCTGGCCAGCGACAGGCCATGCTCGCCCAAGACCAGGCACAGGCCGGCGGCCACCGCGCCGATCAGCAAGGCCATCATCACGCCGGCGCCCAGCACCACCGACAGGCCGATGCTGAGGCAGCCGATGATGAAGCTGCCCACCAGCCGGCCGAACAGCTTGCCGGCCACGCCGGAGCCGATCAGCAGGAAGAAGGCCAGCAATGGCCAGCTGTCGGCCCAGCCGCCGCCTTGGGCGGCTGGCCTGGCCGGCTCAGGCAGCTTCTCGCCGTCTATCAGGCCCTCGATCTGCGCCGTCGCCGCCTGGAGGCCCTGGAAGCGCAGGCCTTGCTTGAACAGCGGCCGCAAGGTGTCCTGCAGGATGCGCTTGGCGTAGATGTCCGGAATCGCGCCCTCCAGCCCGCGCCCGACCAGCAGCTGGGTCTGGTGCGAATCGGCGACGATCAGCAGCAGCGCGCCGTCGTCCACGCCCTTGCGCCCCAGCTTCCAGCTGTCCATTACCCGGGTGCCGTAATCGAACGGCGTTTCCGGGTCGACAGCCGGCACGATCAGCACCGCCAGCTGGCTGCCCTTGCGCTGGTGGAAATCCAGCAGCTGCTTCTCCAGCTCGCCGCGCTCGGCGTCAGTCAGGAAGGCCGCCTGGTCGATCACCGGCGAGGTCGGCGGCGGCACCGCCAGCTCGGCCCGGGCCGCGCCCGCCAGCAGGCACAGCGCGAGCCACAGCCAGGCCCATGCGCGGCTCATCTCACTTGCCTTGCTGGTCGAAGTTCACCTGCGGCGGCGCGGAGATCGCCTTCTCGTTCTCCACGGTGAAATTGGGCCGGGTCTTCAGGCTGAACATCATCGCGGTCAGGTTGTTGGGGAAGCTGCGCACGGTGACGTTATAGGCCTGCACCGAATCGATATAGCGTTTGCGCGCCAGCGCGATACGGTTCTCGGTGCCTTCCAATTGCGCCTGCAGGTCGCGGAACGACTGGTCGGCCTTCAGCTGCGGGTAGTTTTCCGACACCACCAGCAGGCGGGACAAGGCCGAGCCCAGCTGGTTCTGCGCGGCGGAAAACTGTTTGAGCTTGTTCTCGTCGGTGGCCGCCGCCGCGTCCATCTGGATGCTGCCGACGCGGGCGCGCGCCTCGGTCACCTGGGTCAGCACGTCTTTCTCGTGCTTGGCGTAGCCCTGCACCGTCTTCACCAGGTTGGGAATCAGGTCGGCGCGGCGTTGGTACTGGTTCAGCACTTCGGACCAGGCGGCGTTGGCCGCTTCGTCCTGGGACTGCATCGCGTTGTAGCCGCAGCCGCTCAGCGCGGCCGCCAGCGTGAAGACCAGCAACAGTTTCTTCCACATGATCGTCATCCTCTCGATAGTGCGAAACGCTCCGCAAGGAAGCGTCCAAAACCGATAGCTTAACCGAAAAACGGCGGCGCGCCGGCAATCGAAAAACTCATGAACATGGCGATTCGCGGCATAAAATGACAAGCTGCGGCAGCCAGGCCAGTCATCCCCCGTGAATAAAATATCCAGCCCGATTCTCATGAGCGCGTCTCATGCCAGCCGGCAATATCTTGATCTAAAGAAGAAAAAACCCTATTCAACTCGTATTTTTCGCATCGCAGCAATTACGTTAAACTGGCAGACACTCCTCTAATAAAACCCAGCTTGCGGACAAATGACAGCCATCACCAGCGAACAACGCCTGCGGGAGATCCCGTACAACTACACCTCGTATTCCGACCGCGAGATCGTGATCCGCCTGTTGGGCGAGTCGATGTGGCAATTGCTGGACGAATTGCGCGGCGCGCGCAAAACCGGCCGCTCGGCGCGGATGCTGTTCGAAGTCCTGGGCGACATCTGGGTGGTGGACCGCAATCCCTACCTGGTGGACGACCTGCTGGACAATCCCAAGCGGCTGGCCGCGCTGGTGGAGGCGATGCGCCACCGGCTGACCGAAATCGAGAGGCGCCGCGACGGCAACGACAAGGTGCAGCGGATGATCGCCGCCGCCCGCGAGGCGGTGGACGAGTTCGCCCGCCAGTTCGATGAAACCCGCGAGCTGCGCGCCCGGGTGCTGAAGAAGCTGACCCGGCTGACCCGCCGCGACAATATCCAGTTCGACGGCCTGTCCCGCGTCGCCCACGTCACCGACGCCACCGACTGGCGCGTGGAATACCCGTTCGTGGTGCTGAGCCCGGACAGCGAGGCCGAGATGGCGCCGCTGGTGCGCGCCTGCATCGAGCTCGGGCTGACCATTATCCCGCGCGGCGGCGGCACCGGCTACACCGGCGGCGCGGTGCCGCTGGACCGGATGAGCGCGGTGATCAACACCGAAAAGCTGGACCGCCACCTGGGCGTGGAACATATAGAGCTGCCGGGCCTCACGGGCAAGCGCGCCACCATCCATTGCGGCGCCGGCGTGGTCACCGCCCGCGTGTCCGAAGCGGCGTCGGCCGCCGGCCTGGTGTTCGCGGTGGACCCCACCTCGGCCGAGGCCTCCTGTATCGGCGGCAACATCGCCATGAACGCCGGCGGCAAGAAAGCCGTGCTGTGGGGCACCACGCTGGACAACCTGGCCAGCTGGAAGATGGTGGACCCGGACGGCCGCTGGCAGCTGGTGGAGCGCATCGGCCACAACTACGGCAAGATCCACGACGTGGCCGAGGCGCGCTTCCGCGTATCGCGGCTGGCCGACGACGGCAAGACCGTGGAGGAAAGCCGCGAGCTGGTCATTCCCGGCAGCGCCTTCCGCAAGGTGGGCCTGGGCAAGGACGTCACCGACAAATTCCTGGCCGGCCTGCCCGGCGTGCAGAAGGAAGGCTGCGACGGCATCATCACCAGCGCCCGCTTCGTGCTGCACCGGATGCCGGGCCATACCCGCACCGTCTGCCTGGAGTTCTTCGGCACCGTGGCCGAGGCCACGCCGGCCATCGTCGAGATCACCGACCTGTTCAAGCCCGGCGGCGCCTGTCTGGCCGCCGGCGTGCAGCTGGCCGGCCTGGAACACCTGGACTGGCGCTACGTGCGCGCGGTCGGCTACGCCACCAAGGCCAAGAGCAAGGGCCGGCCGAAGATGGTGCTGATCGCCGACATCGTCTCCGACGACGAGAACGCCGCCGCCGAGGCCGCCAGCCAGGTGGTGCGCATCGCCAACGCCCGCCACGGCGAGGGTTTCATCGCGGTGACGCCGGAAGCGCGCAAGACCTTCTGGCTGGACCGCAGCCGCACCGCGGCCATCGCCAAGCACACCAACGCCTTCAAGATCAACGAGGACGTGGTGATCCCGCTGCCGCGCCTGGGCGACTACAGCGACGGCATCGAGCGCATCAACATCGAGCTGTCGATCGCCAACAAGATCGAGCTGCTGGACACCCTGACCGAGTACTTCCACGGCCGGCTGCCGGTGGACAAGATGGACACCAACCTGCCGTCGGAAGAGCTGATCGGCGACCGGCGCGCCGCCGCGCTGTCGCTGCTGGCGGTGCACCGCGACCGCTGGCAGTGGCTGCTCGACCACATGGACGCGCACTTCCACGAGTACGCGGCCCGCTGGCCGGACGCGCCGCTGGAAGACGCGGCCGCGCGGCCGGACACCGTGTTCCACGCGCTGCGCGACTTCGCGCTGCGCGTCAGCTGGAAACGCGAAGTGCTGGCCGAGCTGGAGCAGATCTTCTCCGGCAACGCCGCCGCCGGCATCCGCGCCGCCATCCTCGAGCTGCAGAAGCACGTGCTGCGCGGCCGGGTGTTCGTCGCGCTGCACATGCACGCCGGCGACGGCAACGTGCACACCAACCTGCCGGTCAACTCCGACAACTACCGGATGCTGCAGACCGCCCACCACGCGGTGGAGCGCATCATGGCGCTGGCGCGGCGGCTGGGCGGCGTGATCTCCGGCGAGCACGGCATCGGCATCACCAAGCTGGAATTCCTCAGCGAAGACGAGATCGCCCCATTCCGCGTCTACAAGGAACTGGTGGACCCGAACGGCCACTTCAACCGCGGCAAGCTGCTGCCCGGCGCCGACCTGCGCCTGGCCTACACGCCGTCGTTCTCGCTGTTGGGCGCGGAATCGCTGATCCTGGAGCAGTCCGACATCGGCGCGATCAACGACTCGATCAAGGACTGCCTGCGCTGCGGCAAGTGCAAGCCGGTGTGCTCCACCCACGTGCCGCGCGCCAACCTGCTGTACAGCCCGCGCAACAAGATCCTCGGCGTCGGCCTGCTGACCGAGGCCTTCCTGTACGAGGAGCAGACCCGCCGCGGCGTCAGCCTCAAGCATTTCGAAGAACTGTCCGACGTCGCCGACCACTGCACGGTCTGCCACCGCTGCGTCAAGCCCTGCCCGGTGAAGATCGATTTCGGCGACGTGTCGGTGGCGATGCGCAATTTCCTGCGCAAGGCCGGCCAGAAGAAATTCAATCCCGGCACCGCGCTGGGCATGGCCTTCCTCACCGCCAAGGACCCGGCGACGATCAAGACCATACGCGCCGGCCTGGTCGGCGTCGGCTACAAGGCGCAGCGCTTGGGCAACCAGGTCGGCAAGCGGCTGGGCCTGATCGGCGGCCAGAAGAAACAGCCGCCGGCCACCGTCGGCCCGGCCCCGGTGAAGGAGCAGGTGATCCACTTCATCAACCGGCCGATGCCGGGCGGGCTGCCGAAGAAGACCGCGCGCGCGCTGCTGGACGTGGAGGATCCGCACATCGTGCCGGTGATCCGCAACCCCAAGGCGGCGGAGGACGCCGAGGCGGTGTTCTACTTCCCCGGCTGCGGCTCGGAGCGGCTGTTCAGCCAGGTGGGGCTCGCCACCCAGGCGATGCTGTGGCACGTCGGCGCGCAGACGGTGCTGCCGCCGGGCTATCTGTGCTGCGGTTATCCGCAGACCAGCGCCGGCTACCAGGACAAGGGTGACGCCATCACCACCGAGAACCGCGTGCTGTTCCACCGCGTCGCCAACACGCTGAACTACCTGGACATCAAGACCGTGGTGGTCAGCTGCGGCACCTGCTTCGACCAGTTGGCGCACTATCGCTTCGAGGACATCTTCCCCGGCTGCCGCGTGATCGACATCCACGAATACCTGATGGAAAAAGGCGTCAAGCTGGACGGCATCCAGGGCCAGCAGTACCTGTACCACGACCCCTGCCACACGCCGATGAAGACTCACCAGCCGCTGAAGGTGGTCAACGAGCTGATGGGCGGCGGCGTGCCGCTGTCCGACCGCTGCTGCGGCGAGGCCGGCACCTTCGCCGCCAGCCGGCCCGACATCGCCACCCAGGTGCGCGCGCGCAAGGAGGAGGAGATCCGCGGCAATCTGCAGGCGCTGACCGGCGGCCAGCCGCCGGCCAAGCCGGTGAAGATCCTCACCTCCTGCCCGTCCTGCCTGCAGGGCCTGTCGCGCTACAACGACGACACCGGCACCGAAGCCGACTACATCGTGGTGGAAATCGCCCGCCACCTGCTGGGCGAGAACTGGCTGCCGGAATACGTGGCCCGCGCCCGCGACGGCGGCATCGAAAGAGTGCTGTTGTAACTTTGCCCCCGGCCCTTCCGTCCAGGAAAGGCCGGGGCTTGACCTTGCCGCTACGGCAAGGTCCAGACTGGCTCCATCCGCCACGACGCGTTTCGACTCATGCTCACCATCGGACAACTGGCCCGCTGCTACGGCCTCAGCACCAAGACGCTGCGCCACTACGACAGCATCGGCCTGTTCCGCCCGGCGCTGACCGGGCGCGACAACGGCTACCGCTATTACCTGCCGGCGCAGGTGGCGGAGCTGGGCCGCATCGTCATGCTGCGCGACCTGGGCCTGCCGCTGGACGAGATCGCCAAGCTGCTGCCCGCCGACGACGCGGCCCTGCGCCGCGCGCTGCGCGGGCATGCGGCGCGGCTGCGGGATGAGATCGAAACGCGGCGCGAGCGGATCGCGCGCATCGAGCGCCGACTCGACCAACCCGAATGGAGCCAGACCGCCATGCAAACGCCCGACATCATCGACCTGCCCGCCTTCCGCGTCATCGGCCTCGCCTGGAGCCCCCAGGACGAGGGCGACATCCCGGCCATGTGGCAGCGTTTCCTAGAACGCGAGCACGAAATCGCCGATGCCCGCCCCGGCAGCAGCTACGGCCTGTGCCAACCGCTGCCCGACGGCGGCTGGCGCTACCTCGCCGCCTTGCAGGCGGCGGCGGACGCGCCGGTGCCGGACGGCATGGCGGCGGTCGACGTGCCCGCCCAGCGCTACGCCCGCTTCCGCCACGTCGGCCCGGTGGACGGCCTGCCCGCCACCTTCCGCGCCATCCACGGCAGCTGGCTGCCGGCGGCCGGCCTGGAAGCGGTGGACGGCATCGAATTCGAATACATGGACCAGCGCTTCATCGCGCCCGGCCATCCCGATTCGCTGACCGAGCTGTACATCCCGATCCGCTGACGAATAAGCCATTCGCATAGCACGATGTGATAAATTGCCGGGTCCGCCACTCCGGAGAACCCAGCCATGCTGCTTCGCACCGACCGCGACACTCTGCTCGCGCCGCTTTCCATCGTCAGCGGCGTGGCGCCGCGCCGCCACGCGCTGCCCATCCTGTCGCACGCGCTGCTGGAAGCCGACGGCCAAAACCTGGCGCTGACCGCCAGCGATCTGGAGATCCAGCTGCGAAGCCGTCGGGCCGTCCCGACCGACACGCCGTTCCGCCTATGCCTGCCGGCGCGCAAGCTGCTGGACATCCTGCGCGCGCTGCCCGCCGGTTGCGAGCTGCAGCTGAAGCGGCATGGCGGCCAACTGCTGTTGCTGGCCGCCGGCAGCCGCTTCCTGCTGCAGACGCTGCCGGCCGACGACTTCCCGTTGCTGGAGGCCGATGCCGACACCGCGGCCCCGCTGCGGCTGGAGCAGGGCGAGCTGAAACGCAAGCTGGGCCAGATCCTTTACGCGCTGGCGGACAACGACATCCGCCCCTACCTCAACGCCCTGCTGCTGCAACGGGACGGCGGCGAGCTGCGGCTGATCGCCTCCGACGGCGTGCGCTTGGCTTGCCAGCGCTACCCGCTGCCTGACATCCAGCCGGGAAGAACGCTGCTGCTGCCGCGCAAGGCGGCGCTGGAACTGGCCAAGCTGCTGGGCGATCGGGACGCTCCTGTCCTGCTGGAGCCCGGCGCGCGGCAACTGGCCTGCGCGATCGGCGACACCCTGCTGCGCTGCAAGCTGCTGGACGCCCGCGCGCCGGACTATCTGCGCCTATTGCCGGAGCGCCACGACTGCGAGCTGACGCTGCCGCGCCTGCCGCTGCTGGAAGCGGTGCAACGGGTGGCGGTGCTGGCGCACGCCAAGTTCCGCCAGCTGGAGCTGGCGATACGTCCCGGCCAGCTGGCGCTGCGCTGCCGCAACGCCGACCGCGAAGAGGCGGAGGAGACGCTGCCGACCGACTGGCAGGGCCCGCCGCTCGACGCCAGCTTCAATCTGCAATACCTGCAGGACGTGCTGACCCATGTGCCGGCCGAGCATCTGCGCTTCGGCCTGGGCGGCGATCAGCGCGGCATGCTGGTCACCAACCCCGACGATCCGCACTTCCAATACCTGGCCATGCCGCTTCGTGGCTGACGCGCGGCCTCGCAACGCCTATCTTCATATTACGATCCGCGATTTTGCCATTCGGAAGGGTAGCCGTGTCTGGCCCATTGTCTCGTTATCGCCTGGCCATCATCGTCGCCCTGCTGTTGCTGGCCGGCATCATCGTCAATGCCGGCCTGTACTATCGGCAGGGCAGCCAGGACATCCGCCAGGGCATCGTCGAACAAGGGCTGCCGCTGACCGGCGACACCATCTTTTCCGAGATAGACAAAAGCATCCTGCGACCGTTGTCGGTGGCGTCGCTGATGGCCAACGACACCTTTCTGCAGGACTGGCTGAAGGACGGCGAGCAGGACGCTGGCCGCGCCGCGCGCTACCTGGCGGCCATCAACGGCCGCTACGGCATCACCGGCAGCTTCCTGGTGTCGGAAAACAGCCGGCGCTACTACTACGCCGGCGGCGTGCTGAAGACCGTTTCGCCGGCCGATCCCGAAGACCGCTGGTATTTCCGCAGCCTCCAGATCGCCCAGAGCGACGCCTACGACATCGCGCTGGACGAGGACATGACCAATGGCGGC
The DNA here is from genome assembly GCF_055181315.1 of Chromobacterium sp. Ag138. Lineage (NCBI taxonomy): Bacteria > Pseudomonadati > Pseudomonadota > Betaproteobacteria > Neisseriales > Chromobacteriaceae > Chromobacterium > Chromobacterium sp. Ag138. The sequence continues at coordinate 3,507,254 of NZ_JBUPWA010000001.1, read as the reverse complement.
AAGACCACGCTGTTCATCAACCACCGCATCGTCGATGGCCAGGGCAAGCTGCTGGGCGTGATCGGCGTCGGTCTGCCCCAGGCCGAGCTGAGCGCGCAGCTGGCCGCGCATGAGCGGCGTTTCCAGCGCCGCATCTACTTCATCGACCATGGCGGCCGCATCGTGCTGGACAGCGCCGGCGCCGGGCAGCGCAAGCTGCGCGACCTGCCGGGCCTGGCCCAGCTGACCGACGCCATCCTCGCCGGCGGCACCGAGCCGCGCAAGCTGGAGTACAGCCGCGACGGCAACCGCTACCTGCTGACCACTCGCCTGCTGCCCGAGCTGGGCTGGCATTTGCTGGTGGAGCAGAACGAAACCCACGCGCTGCAGCCGCTGCACGCCGCGCTGCAGGTCAATCTGGCCATCAACAGCACCATTCTGCTGCTGGTGCTGATCGCGGTGCTGGCCACCTTGCAGCACCACCAGCGGCGGATGCGACAGCTGGCCACCACCGACCCGCTGACCGGCTGCCTGAACCGGCTGGCCTTCCTGGACCTGCTGCCCGGCTGGCTGCGCGCCTGCGAACGCGCCAGCGCCGAGCCGCAGCTGCTGATGATAGACATCGACCATTTCAAGCAGGTCAACGACAAGCACGGCCACCAGGTCGGCGACCAGGTGCTGCGCGAGATCGCCGACCTGCTGCGCTCGCAGCTGCGCGGCGGCGACCTGCTGATACGCTGGGGCGGCGAGGAGTTCGTGGTGCTGGTCCACAGCCACGGCGACGACGACGCGCTGGCCGAGCGTCTGCGCAGCATCGTCGCCCATCACATGATGAGCGCCTCCGGCCAGCGGCTGACGGTGACCATCAGCATCGGCCTGTGCCAGTGGCTGCCGCCGGAAACGCTGGAAGCCGCCGTCGCCCGCGCCGACCTCGCGCTGTACGCCGCCAAACTAGGCGGCCGCAACCGCGTCTGCCATGCCCAGCCCTACCATCCGCTGGACGAGCCCATCGCATGATAAATGCTTATACTGTGGACTTTGATCGCGAAGTCCGCCCATGCCCGCCATCCAGCTGCTGATCCCCGACGACTACCAGAACATCGGCCCCGAACTGGTCGAACTGCGCCAGGACCCCGGCTACCGCTGCGCCAGCGTCGGCGACCTGTCCCGGCAGCCGGACGCGGACGCCGTCCTGGCCGCAACCGACGCCCTGCTGCTGATCCGCGAACGCACCGTGGTGGACGCCGCGCTGCTGGCGCGGATGCCGGCGTTGAAGCTGGTCAGCCAGACCGGCAAGCTCGCCCGCAACATCGACGTGGACGCCTGCACCCACGCCGGCGTCGCGGTGGTGGAAGGCAGCGGCTCGCCGCACGCGCCGGCGGAGCTGGCCTGGCTGCTGATCATGGCGGCGCGCCGCCGGCTGGAGGAGAACATGGCCAGCCTGCGCGCAGGCCGCTGGCAGGGTCCGGTGGGCCATGTGGTGCGTGGCCAGACGCTGGGCATTCTCGGCTTCGGCAAGATCGGCAAGCTGGTGGCCGGCTACGGCCGCGCCTTCGACATGGAGATCCTGGTCTGGGGCAGCGAGCGCGCCCGCGAGGAAGCGCTGGCGCTGGGCTACCGGGCCGCCGCCAGCCGCGAGGCCTTCTTCGCCGACGCCGACATCGTCACCCTGCACCAGAGGCTGCTCCCCGCCACCGCCGGCAATGTGACCCGCGCCGACCTCTCGGCGATGAAGCCAGACGCGCTGCTGGTCAACACCAGCCGCGCCGAACTGATCGCGCCCGGCGCGCTGGAAGCGGCGCTGGACGCCGGCCGCCCCGGCTTCGCCGCGCTCGACGTGTTCGAGCAGGAACCGATCTACGACGCCGGCCATCCGCTGCTGCGCCGCCCCAACGTGCTGTGCACGCCGCATCTGGGCTACGCCGAGGCCGACAGCTACCGCCAGTATCTGGAGATCGCCTACCGCAACGCGCTGCGCTTCTTCGAGGGCGACGCGTCGCATGTGCTGAACCCGGAAGCCCTGGCCTGAGGCCGCCCACCCTTTTCCCACACCTGCCGGAGAGCAAACATGTCCGATACCGCGCTGCTGATCATCGATGTACAAGCCGGCGTCGTCGAAGGCGAGCTTCGCGCCGCCCGCCTCGACGCCGTGCTCGACAACCTCAACCTAGCCATCGCCAAGGCCCGCCAGCGCGGCATGCCGGTGATCTTCGTCCAGCACGAGGAGGACGACCTGCCGCGCGGTTCCGACGCCTGGCAGCTGCATCCCCGGCTGGCGCGGCAGGACGGCGACGCCATCGTCTACAAGCGCTACGGCGACAGCTTCTGCGACACCGATCTGGCGCAACTGCTGTCGTCGCGCGGCGCGAGCAAGCTGTGGATAGGCGGCGCCGCCACCGATTTCTGCGTCGACAGCACGCTGCGCAACGCGGTGTCGCGCGGCTACCAAGCCACCGTGATCGCCGACGGCCATACCACGCTCAGCGCCTTCGCCCTCAGCGCCGAGCAGGTGATCGACCATTTCAACGCCGTCTGGCAAGCCTCCAGCGCCACGCCGCAACCGCTGCGGGTGCTGCCGGCGGCCGAGCTGTGAATCCCGGCAGGCCATGAAAAACGGCGGGGCATGCCCCGCCGTTTTCTCATCCGCGCCCGCTTACTTCTTCACCGCCCTGGCTTTCGCCGCCGCGGCGGCCGCGCGGCGCTGGGCGGCGGTCGCCGCGTCCAGCCTCACCTCGGCGCTGGTCTTCAGCAAGGTCGCCTGCGCGTCGTCGCCGTCCAGCGACCAGCTGAACACGCCGCCCAGCTGCTGCGAACGCACGTAGTCGAGCTTGCCGCGGATGGTGGCCGGATCGTCGTAGCTCCAGAACTCGTTGCCGTCGTAGGTCCACAGCTGCTTGGCCACCGGGCTGTTGAACTGTTTGGCGCTGCGAGTCACCAGAATGCGGTAATCCTCGATGCCCTGCTCGTAAGTGCCCTTGGCCGGACCGGTGGCCACCTGGTACAGGCCGTCGCCCTTCGGACCGGCGGCGACGCCGGCCCAGCCGCGGCCGTAGAACGGCAGGCCGACGTTGATCTTGGCGCGCGGCACGCCGGCGCCCACCAGGGTCTTCACCGCGTCGTCGACGTTGTAATAAACCTGGTCGCCGGTCACCGGCGCGGCCGGATCGCGGTAGAGATTGGACTGGAAGTTGGTCGGCCCCTTGGCGTCCCAGCCGCCGTGGAAGTCGTAGGTCATCACGTTGATCCAGTCGAGATAGGCGCTGTACTTGTCCGGCTCGGTGTTGCGGATCTTGTCGACGCCGGAGCCGATCGCCACCGTCAGGTAGTAGCGGCGCTTGTTGGCCGTGGACAGCGCGTTCAGCTGGTTGCGGAATTCCGCCATCAGCAGCGTGTAGTTCTGCTTGTCGTTGGGGTCGACGGTATTGGTCGGCAGGCCGCCGCCGCCCGGGTATTCCCAATCGATGTCGAAGCCGTCGAACACGCCGAGCGCCGCGGCTTGCCCGCCGGCGCTTTCGCCCACCGGCAGGTTGCCCTTGATGTAGAGGTCGATGCACGAGCTGACCATCGCCTTGCGGCCGGCGTCGGTGGCGGCGAACTTGCCGAAGTTCTTCGACCAGGTCCAGCCGCCCAGCGAGATCAATACCTTCAGCGAGGGATTGGCCAGCTTCAGCTTGCGCAGCTGGTTGAAATTGCCGCGCAGCGGATCGTTCCAGCTGTCGGCCTTGCCGTCCACCGACTCGTTGGCGGCGAAAGAGCGCTGGTAATCGGCCCAAGCGTCGCCGCCGTCGCCGTTGCCGTTCTCGGCGCGGGTGACCATGCCGCACTTGCCGTCGGCGTAGACATTGCCGAACGCGTAGTTGAGGAAGGTCAGCTGCTTGTCGCCGCCGGACTTCACCAGGTTGGCGACCTTGTAGTTGCGATCGTAGATGCCCCACTGGGCGAAGTAGGAGCCGACATGGCGGCCGACGGTGGGCTTGGGCTCGGGCGGCACGCCGCTGCCGGGGTTGCCCGGCGTGCCCGGATCGCCGCCATCGGGCACGCATTCGCTGGCCGGACGCTCCTGCCAGGCGCCCCACTGGCTGCTGCCCGGCTGCTCGCCCTGGGTCCACCAGCTGGCGCGCCAGGTCTTGCCGTTGAAGGTGGCGTAGTCGCCGGCGTTATAGACTTTGCCGGTGGCCCACGGCGAGCAAGACGGCGCGGCCCAGACCGCTTGGGACAACGCGAAGGCGGCGCCGACTGCCAGCAGCGCGCGCGACAACGGAAATGGCATCATTGTGGTTCTCCTCTTCTTGATTGAGTGAACGGCGGAGAGATTCGCTCTGCCTATGCGCACACCAAACATGAGCGTCTCATGTGGTATTACATTGGTATCAGAATCGAATATCCAGACCCAAATTCAAGAACAGACCAAACCATCTGTCATTTAGTACAGTTTTTACTGATACTGAATGACAGATATACAACAGAATCTTCAAAAAGAGAGCAAAAATAAAAAGGAGGCCTTAAGCCTCCTTTGTCTCACATCCGGAGATGACCCGGCCGATCAGGCCGCTTTCTTCACGTGGTGATGCTTCTTGTGATGGTGGTGCTTGCCGTGCTTCTTGGCGGCTTGCGCCTTTTGCGCGGCCGGAGCCGAACTGGCCTTCTTGGCGTGGTGCTTCTTGTGATGCTTGTGATGCTTGGCCGGAGCGGCGGCCTTGGCGGCCGGCGCGGAGGCGTCGGCGGCGTAGGTGGCGGCGGAACCCAGGCCCAGAGCGGCGGCCAGCAGGAGGGCGGTCAGTTTTTTCATGGTCATGCTCCCGAATACGAGTGTAAGGATTCTGTTTCTGGGGCGCTGTTTTCTGCGCCCTTGAACCCATAGTAGGCAGGCCGCCCCATCCCGTCTGTGAGGCCTGTGTAAGCGGGTGTAACCAATCGTAATGTCAGCGGGCGGACTCGCCTTCGGCTTGCAGGGGCGGGACCAGCGTCACCAGCAGCTGGTCGATCCGGTAGTTGTCGATGTCCACCACCTCGAACTTGTAGCCCTCGAATTCCACGCTGTCGGTGCGCTTGGGAATCCGGCGCAGCATGTACATCATGAAACCCGCGATGGTTTCGTAGTTTTCGTCGTCGGGGAAGGATTCGATGTCCAGCGCCCGCAGCACGTCCTCCACCGGCGTGGCGCCGTCCACCAGCCAGGAACGGTCGTCGCGGCGGACGATCTGCTCCTCCTGGAACTGGTTGACCAGGTCGCCCATCACCGTGCTCATCAGATCGTTCAGGGTGATCACGCCCACCACCAGCGCGTACTCGTTCATCACCACCGCGAAGTCCTCGCGCGAGGCCTTGAAGCGCTCCAGCAGCTCGGACAGGGTCAGCGTGTCCGGAATGATCAGCACGCTGCGTATCGTCAGCTCGCGCTTCATCGACAGGCTCTGCTGGTTGATCAGCCGCATCAGGATGTCCTTGGAGTCGACATAGCCGATCACCGAATCGATCACGCCGTCGCAAACCAGAAACTTGGTGTGCGGATGCTCGGCGATCTTCTGCTTGATGCTGGTTTCATCCTCGTGCAGCGTGAAGTAGACGATGCTTTCGCGCGCGGTCATCGACGACGGCACGGTGCGGCTTTCCAGCTCGAACACGTTTTCGATCAGGTGGTGTTCCCGCTGCTGCAGCACGCCGGCCTCGGCGCCGGCATCCATCATCGCCAGCAGGTCGGCCGGGGTCAGGTCTTCCGGCCGCGCGGTCGGCACGCCCAGCATGCGGAAGAACACGTTGGCCAGGCCGTTGAACAGCCACACCAGCGGCCGGAACACCCGCACGCAGAACAGCATCGGCCGCACCACCAACAGCGCGATGCGCTCCGGCGCCACCATGCCCAGCCGCTTCGGCATCAGGTCGGCGAACAGCACGAACAACGAAGTCACGCTCAGAAAGGACAGGACGAAGCTCAGGTGCTCGACCCAGCCAGCCGGCGTCACCACATGCAGCATCGCGGCGAAGTAGGGCGTGAACGCCGCTTCGCCCAGGATGCCGGCCAGGATGGCCACCGCGTTCAGGCCGATCTGCACCACGGTGAAGAAATGGCCGGGCTGCTGCTGCAGCTCCAGCACCCGCTCGGCGTTGACGTTGCCTTCCTCGGCCAGCAGCCTGAGCTTGATCTTGCGCGCGGCGGCCAGCGAAATCTCCGACACCGAGAAAAAGGCGCTGGCGGCGATCAGCAGAAGAATGATGGAAAGATTGTTTGCAAGGCTCACGATAAGTCCCGAACAAGTGCTGGCGCTGCGCCGCGAATAAGACCACCCGATTCGCGAGACTGAACGCATGGATTTGATGTCCAGTATAACAGAGCCGTTTTCGCCCACCGCCCCGCCGGCGTCCGCCGCGCGTACAATCGGGCCATTTCATCGGGAGCGAAGACATGAGCTGCGAACTGTGCCGGCAGCCCGCCGGCGATCTGCTGTACCAAAACGACGAACTGTGGGTGGTGCTGGTGGACGAGCCCGGCTACCCGGGATTCTGCCGCGTGGTGTGGAAAGCGCACGCCAAGGAGATGACCGACCTCGCAGCCGACGAGCGCCTGCGCCTGATGGACTGGGTGTGGCGCGCCGAGGCGGCCATCCGCCAGGTCATGCAACCGGCCAAGATCAACCTGGCCAGCCTGGGCAATGTGGTGCCCCACCTGCACTGGCACGTGATTCCCCGTTTCGACGACGACGCCCACTTCCCCAGCCCGATCTGGGCCGCGCCGCGCCGCGAAGCGCCGGCGCGCGCCTGGCCGGACCTGGCCGACCGGCTGCGCCAGGCGCTGCGGGCCGGCTGACCGCCCTCTGTCTTAAGCGGTGCGGAAGCGGCTGATCGCCTCGTCCAGGCCGTGGGCCAGTCCCGACAGCTGATTGGCCATCGCCGACGACGACTCCACCGACTGGCCGTTTTCCGAACCCATATTGGCGATGCGCTCCACGTTCTTCGCCGCCTCGTTGCTGGCGGTGCTCTGCTCGCGCATCGCCGCGGCGATTTCGCTGGTCTTGTCCAGCAGGCCGGCCGACAGCGTCCGGATCTGCTCCAGCCTTTCGCTCAAGCGTCCGCTGAGCTCCACGCCGCTGGACACCCGCTCCGCCGCCTCGCGCATGCTGGCCGCCGCGGTGGAGGTGTCGCCCTGCACCGCCTGGATCTTCTCGGAAATCTCGCCGGTGGCTTGGGCGGTGCGCTCGGCCAGCTTGCGCACCTCGTCCGCCACCACCGCGAAGCCTCGGCCCATCTCTCCGGCGCGCGCCGCTTCGATCGCCGCGTTCAAGGCCAGCAGATTGGTCTGCTCGGCGATGTCGTGGATCACGTCGACGATGTTGCCGATTTCGTCCGAGCGCTGGTTCAGGCCGCTGATGATGGTTTCCGAGCGGCCGATCACCCGCGCGATCTCCTGCATCTGGCCGGCGGTCTCGCCCGCCGTCTCGCTGCCGCTGACCGCCGCGCTCATGCTGCTCTTGGCCTCGCTGGCCATTTCCGTCGCGTGCTCGGCCACCAGGTTGATGCTGACCGTCATCTGCTCCACCGCGGCTGCGGTGGACGAAGAGGCGTCGGTCTGCACCCTGGATGCCTCGGCGATGCGGCGCGACACCTCGGACAGCGCGTGCGCGGTGTCGTTGACCTGCTTCGCGTCGTCGCGGGTCTGGCCGATGAAGGCGCGCAAATTGGCCAGCAGCTGGGCCAGCGCGCGGCCGGTCTCGCTGACCTCGTCGCGGCCGGTCTGGTCCACCGCAATGGTCAGATCGTTATGCTCGGCGGCGTGGCGCATGCTGTCCTGCATCGCCCGCAGCGGCGCGGTGATCGAACGCACGATCACCCAGGCCAGCGCGACGCCGACCAGCAGCGCCAGCAACAGCACCGTCAGCATGCCCTGCTGCGTGCGCGACATGCTGGTCTCCAGGCTGTCCTCCGCCTGCTGCGCGCTGTCGTCCGCCAGCTTGCTCAGCTTGTCCAGCGCGTCGCGCGCCGCGTACAGCTTGGGTTTGAACGATGCGATGCCGGCGTCGCCGATATTGGCGGCCGCGATCTCGCCGGCCGATATCTTCTGGTACAGGCCGCTCATGCCCTGCTCGTAGCCTGCGATGCCGTCCAGCATGCCGTCGAACTCGCCCTGGTGGTCCGCCGCCATCGCCATGCCCTTGGCCTTGGCCACGCCGGTCTTGAAATCGCCGATGTGCTTGTCCAGCAGCTGCTTGTTGGTCTGGATGCTCTGGTCGGAATTGGCCGGATTGCCGATGCTGATGAAAACGTTCTTCTCATCCTGGCGGATGTGCAGCATGGTCCGCTGCAGATCGTCCATCTGATGCCGGAACGCGATCTTCTGGTCGAACAGCGCCGTCAGCTCGCGGTTGATCTTGTCCATCGACCACCAGCCTACGCCGCCCACCACGCCCACCGCCAACAGCAGGGCCCCCGCCAGAGCCGCGATGCGCTGGCCTATGGAAAATTGACTCAACATGACTTCCCCGTCTCCGCTTGGTTTATGCGTTTTTTGAAATTTTACGCTGATAAATTCAATATCGATTTGATACTAATACTAATTTATTCGGACTGTGAAAATTCCCCGCCCCGCCGCCAATCCCGGACCTACGGACAGGCCGGACTTGCCAAAGCCGTTGTGATAACCATAGGCTGGACGCTTCTTCGATACCAAGGCCGAGAAATGTACACCACGCTGATTTCCTGCCAGCAGCTGATGGACGAACCTGGCGAATCGCTGATCGTGCTGGACTGCCGCTTCCAGCTGGACAATCCCGACTACGGCCACGCCGCCTACGAACAGGGCCATATCCCCGGAGCCCACTACCTGCACCTCGATTACCACCTGTCCGGCAGCAAGAACGGCCAGAACGGCCGCCATCCGCTGCCGGACGGCCAGCGGCTGGCGGTGGACTTGGGCGCGCTGGGCGTGGGAGAGAATACGCAAGTAGTAGCCTACGACGACGGGACGGGACAGTACGCGGCGCGCGCCTGGTGGCTGCTGCGCTGGCTGGGGCACGACAAGGTCGCGGTGCTGGACGGCGGCTTCGCCGCCTGGTTGGCCGCCGGCGGCGCGGTGGACGCGGAGCCGCCGCAGCGCCGTCCCTGCCGCTTCCCCATCCGCCGCTCGCTGCAACAATCCGTGGATGCCGGCGCGGTGCTGGCCAACCTGGACGAACCAGCGTTCACGGTGGTGGACGCCCGCAGTCCGGAACGCTTCCGCGGCGTGGGCGAGACGATAGACCCGGTCGGCGGCCACATTCCCGGCGCCGCCAACCGCTTCTTCATGGACAATCTGGACGCCGGCCGCTACAAGCCGGCGGCGCGGCTGCGCGCCGAGTGGGAGGCGCTGCTGGGCGAGGGCTTCGATCCCGCCGCCATCGTCCACCAGTGCGGCTCCGGCGTCACCGCCTGCCACAACCTGCTGGCGATGGAGATCGCCGGCCTTCCCGGCAGCCGGCTCTATCCCGGCTCCTGGAGCGAATGGTGCAGCGACCCGGCGCGGCCGGTCGCGCGCTGAACGCCTCCGCATAAGAAAAAAGCCCGGCCAGGCAGGGCTTCCCACCGACAATCGCGTGGCGACGGACTGTCCGCTACCCCAAGATCAGCCGCTGCAGCAGGCGCTGCCCGGCCGGCCAGCTGCCGAGGCCGGCGTGGCTGCCCATGTGGCCGGCCATGCCGCCGTCGACGAATTCCGCGCCCCACAGCGCGGCCATCCGCCGCGCTTCTTCAAACTCGCAGAACGGATCGTCGCGGCTGGCCACCAATAGCGTCGGCACCGGCAGCTTGCGCTCCGGCAGCGTCTCGAATCCGGCGAAGGTCGGCAGCGGCGCGCCTGCCGGCAGCTCGCCGCTGGCGCGGGCGCGCTCGTCGGTCAGCGGAATCGCCGGCGGCGCCACCAGCAGCGCCCCCTTCACCTTGCGCAGCTCCAGCAGCGAGGCCTGCAGCAGCCAGGCGACCGTCGTATGGCAACCCAGGCTGTGGGCGGCGATCACCAGCTGTCCCGGAGTCTCGGCCACCGCCGCGGCCAGGCCGGCCACCCATTCGTCTCGGGTCGGGTACAGCCAGTCGCGCTGCTCGGCGCGGCGCGACAGCGGATAGGTTTTTTCCCAATAGCCGTGCCAGTGCGTGTCGCCGGAATTGCCCCAGCCCGGCACTGTCAGCAGCGTGACGTCATCGTCGTCCCACATCACAGGCTCCGCCGGTAGTCGACGATCAGCGGCGCGTGGTCGGAGAACTTCTCGTCCTTGTACACGCTGGCGGATTCGGCCAGCTCCATCAGCGACGGCGTGACGATCTGGTAGTCGATGCGCCAGCCGACGTCCTTGGCGTAGGCCTGGCCGCGGTTGCTCCACCAGGTGTAGCCGGGCGCGTCCGGGTACAGATTGCGCCACGCGTCGCGCCAGCCGACGCGGCCCAAGAGGTCGGTCATCCAGGCGCGCTCTTCCGGCAGGAAGCCCGAGTTCTTCAGGTTGCCTTTCCAGTTCTTCAGGTCGATCTCGTTGTGGGCGATGTTCCAGTCGCCGCAGATCACGATGTCGCGGCCCTCGGCGCGCAGCTTTTCCAGGTGCGGCATGAACACGTCGAGGAAATCGAACTTCACCTGCTGGCGCTCGTCGCTGCTGGAGCCGGACGGCAGGTACAGCGACACCACCGACAGCTTGCCGAAATCCAGCTGCAGGAAGCGGCCCTCGGCGTCGATCCAGTCGACGCCCAGCCCCTCCACCACCGCGTCCGGCTGGTGCCGGGTGTAGAGGCCGACGCCGCTGTAGCCCTTCTTCTCGGCGTAGTGGAAGTAGCCGGCCAGCCCGTCCGGATTGCGCATCCGCTCGGACAGGTCGCCCGCCTGCGCCTTCAGCTCCTGCACGCAGACGAAGTCGGCGTCGATGCCGGCCAGCCAGTCGAAAAAGCCCTTCTTGTCCGCCGAGCGGATGCCGTTGAGGTTGGCGGAAACGATTCGAAGCATTGTGTCTCCCGTGCTATGCTTGCGGCGGTTTTTTTCAGCCGTTCAAACAGTTAACGATTCGATAAGGAATGAGGATGAGCGACTTTCGTCAGGATTTTATTCGTTTTGCGCTCGACAAGCAGGTGCTGAAGTTTGGCGAGTTCATCACCAAGGCGGGCCGCAAGTCGCCGTACTTCTTCAACGCCGGCCTGTTCAACGACGGTCTGTCCACGCTGAACCTGTCGCGATTCTACGCCAAGTCCATCCAGCAAAGCGGCATCCAGTTCGACATGCTGTTCGGGCCGGCCTATAAAGGCATCATCCTGGCCGCCGCCGCCGGCATGGCGCTGGCCGAGCAGGGCCGCAACGTGCCTTTCGCCTACAACCGCAAGGAAGCCAAGGACCACGGCGAGGGCGGCACCCTGGTCGGCGCGCCGCTGCAAGGCAAGGTGCTGATCATCGACGACGTGATCTCGGCCGGCACCTCGGTGCGCGAATCGGTGGCGCTGATCCGCGCCGCCGGCGCCGAACCCGCCGGCGTCGCCATCGCGCTGGACCGGATGGAGCGCGGCCAGGGCGAATTGTCGGCGGTGCAGGAAGTGGCGCAGCAGCATGGCCTGCCGGTGGTGGCCATCGCCACGCTGAAAGATGTGCTGGGATTCCTGGAAAACAGCCCGGAACTGGCCGCCCACCTGGACGCGGTGCGCGCCTACCGCGCCCAATACGGAGTCGACGACTGACATGAAAGCGCTTGCCGGACTCACGCTACTGTTGTGCTCGCTGGCCCAGGCCGGCGTCTACAAATGGGTGGACGAGGCCGGCAACACGCATTACAGCGACGCGCCGCCGCTTGAGAGCCAGAGCCGCGGCGTCGCCGAGTTGAGCAAGCAGGGCGCCGTCAGCAAGCCGGCGGAAACCGCCGCCCAGCGCCAGGCGCGCGAGGCGTCCGCCGCCGCGGCCCGGCAACAGCAGCAGCAACGGCTGGATGCCGTCCGCCACGACCAGGCGCTGGCGCAAAGCTATCCGACGCTGGCCGACCTGCAAGCCGACCGCGAACGCCAGCTGGCGGTGCTGGAATCCTCCTACCGCGCGCTGGAGCTGCGCGGCCAGGGGCTGGCGCTGCAACGCGGCCATCTGGAGCAGGATCTGGAGCGCGCCCGGCAGAACAAGCAAACGCCGCCCGCCGCCTCGGTGCGCAATCTGCAGCTGCTGCGGCAATCGCAGCAGGACCTGCAGCGGCAGATGGCGTCCAAGCGCGCCGAGCTGGACGCGTTCCGCCAGCGGATGCAGCAGGACATCGCCCGCTACCGCCAGCTCAATCCCTGATTACTGCCCGCCTTCCTTGCGCTGCCAGGCCTGGTTCAGCGTCTGTGTCGCCTGATCCAGCGCCTGCTTGCCGCGCGATTGCGCATCGGTGGCGGCGGCAAGCTCGGCATTGGCCTTGTCCAGCGCGGCTTGCGCGCCGGCCAGCCGCTGTTCGGCGACCGCCTTCTCGTCCTGCGCCGCCTTCAGCTTGCCGTCCAGCAGCCGCTGCTGGCTCTGCGCCTGCTGGAAAGCCATCTGCGCCGCCAGCAGCTGTTCGTCGGCGCTCTGCGCCCAGGCACCGCCGGCAACCAACGCCGCCAGCAGCGGCGCGCTCAACATCAGCTTGTTCATTGTGTTCCCCTTGTCGGCTGTCAGCCGACATTATGCGGCAAGCCGGCTCCGGCGGACATTACTGTTCGAGGAAGAACTCCACCGGCACCGCCAGCTCCAGCGCATCCGGCAACCCGTCCGGAATGCGCGGCAGCGGCGCGGCGCGATAAGCGGTGTCCAGAGCGGCCTGGTCCAGCGCCGGATGTCCGCTGCCGCGGCTCAGCCGCGCCGCCAGCACCCGCCCCTCGCGATCGATGCGGATGGACAAGTAGGCCGTGCCTTCGTCGCCGCGCAGCCGCGACGTGGCCGGATATTGCCGGTAGCGCTCCAGCCTGGCCAGCACCTGGGCCTCCCAGCTGCTGCGGCCCTGGCTCACGCGCGGCCGGCTGTCGTCCTGCGACGCGGCATGGGGCGCGGCGGCCTGGCTGGACGCCTGGTCGGCGGCCGCCCGCGGCGCCGGCGGCTGATCCGCGCGCGGCGCGGGATCGGGCTTGCCGGCCGTTTGTGTCGCCTGGGGAGCATGGCTGTCCGGCTGAACCCCGGCCGGTTGCGGCGCGGCCGCGCGGCGGGATGCCGACGCCGCCTCGCTGGCGCGTTCGGCGACGCGTTTCTGCTCCGGCGCCGTGGAACCGCCGCCGGCCAGCCATCGCATCGCCGGCTGCTCGGCGGGCGCCGGAGCCGGCGGCCTGGCGCCCGGCCACCACAATCCGGCGGTCAGCGCCGCCAGGTGCAGGCCAACGCACAACAGCAGCGCCAGCCCCTTCCAGTGCCGGGCCGACAGCCTGCGCCAGCCCGACGGCTCGCCGGGATGGGACGGCCGGCTCAGCAGATACAGCAAGACCGAAAGCTCGATCGCCGCCACCAGCCACGGCACCCAATGCGGCGGCCGCGCCAGCAGCAGCGCGGCGAAGCCCGCGCCCATGCCCAGCGCGGCGAAGCACTTGGCCTTGAGCGGCACGATGCGCTGCTCGCGCCAGCGCCGCAGGCCCGGACCGTAGCGCGGATGGTCCAGCAGCCGCTGCTCCAACCGCGGCGAGGATTTGCTGAAACAGGCCAGCGCCAGGATCAGGAAAATGGTGGTGGGCATCACCGGCAACAGCGCGCCTATCACCGCCAGCGCCACCATCAGGCAGCCGCCCAGCAGGTACAGCCAGCGCACCGCCGGGTGCCGCGCCGCGTTCAAGCGTACACCCGGTCCAGATGGCCGTTCATGCAGGCGAAGCCGGCCACCGCGCCGGCGGTGACGCGCGCCTCGGCTTCGCCGTCCAGCTCCAGGCCGTCCAGCGCCGAGGTGAACGCGCGCCAGTGGCGTGCGCAGCCATCAAGATGGCCGGCCAGGTGGCGGGCGCCGAAGTTCTCGTCCAGGCCCAGCTTGCCGGCCAGCTTGTACAGGATGGCCGCGCCCAGCTTGGAGCCTTCCACCACGTACAGCCAGCCCATCGCGCTAGCCACGTCCAGCGCGCCGCTGATCGGCGCCTCCGCCAGTTGCGGCAGCGCGCGGCCCAGATCGCCCATGTCGGCGGCAATGCTGTGGTAGCGGCGGCGCTCGGCCAGGTCCGGGAACAGCTTGGCCAGTTCCGGATTGTCGTACAGCGCGTCGGCGTCGCGCAGGAAGCGGTACTGGGCGTCCAGGAAGCGGGCGTAGTTGTCGCGGCTGGCGAAGGGCTGGTTGGCCATGATGCGCTGGTCCAGCTGGTCATGGGTGTCGTGGGTGCGGGCTTTCAGGTCCTGGGTGCGGGTGCGTTCGATGGTGGTCATGCCGATGCTTTCTTCTACTGAGCTGGGCTTTGCGGACAAAGCCCATTAAATGTTAATGATAACTATTTTTGTTTGTTTGGGGAAACTCGGCGTTCAGAATTGCCAGGTCGCGTTCAGCCGCGCGGTGCGTCCCGGCCCCGGCATCAGGCTCAGCGCCAGCGGGTCCAGGTAGTAGCGATCGGTCAGGTTGTCGATGGCGAAATCGACGCTGACGCCTTTGGAGATCTGGTAGCTGGCGAACACGTCCACCAGCGTGTAGGCGCGGGTCAGCACTTGGTCGGCGGTGCCATTCCAGCTCTCCCAGCGGCTGTCGTCCACGCTGGCGCCCTGTTTGGCCACCGGCTCGCTGTTGTAGGTGACGCGGCTGCCGAAACTGAGCTTGCGGTCGAAGGCGCGGCCGCCCAGTGTCAGGTTCAGGTTGAAGCGCGGCGGAATGTGGTTGCGGACATAGTTGGTGGAAAAGCCGCTGGGCGTGCATTCCGGCGTATTCGCCATCGGATGCTCGTCGCCGAACCAGGTGATGCCGCGGAAGTACTCGGCCGACGCGCGGTCGCAGATCCGGGTCTTGCGGTTGTAGGTGGCGGACAGCTCGCCGAACAGCGCGCCGCCGTCGTACGACGATTGCAGCTCGACGCCGGACAGCTGGTAGCGGTCCATGTTCACCATGCTGAAGTTCTGTTCCCACGCTTCCTTGCCGGGAATCGGCCGCCGGGTGATGTAATCGCGGGTGGTGTTGTCGAAGTAGGCGAGCTTGAAGCGGAAGCGGTCGTCGCCGCGCAGCAGGCCGTCCTTCAGCACGCTGACGCCGATTTCCCAGTTCTGGCTGCGTTCCGGCTTCAACTCGCCCAGAAAGGGGGTGGACGAGCCCAGTGTCGACTCCATCAGGCTGGGCATGCGCAGGCCTTCGACGTAGCGCAGATAGCCGGTGACCGCGTCGCTCAGCTTGAGATTGACGCCGAAGGACGGCGCGAAGCCGCTGTCGCGGCGGCGGTAGGGCTGGCTGCGGCGGTACTGGCGCGACGCCAGTTCCTGGTTGTCGCGCCAGCTAGCCTCCGCCTCGCTGGATTTGGCGCCGGCCAGCGGCTGCGCCTGGCCGCTGCCGTCGACATAGGTGGCGCCCGGCTGCTTGAACGGATTGGTGGCGTCGGTGAAGTTGCCGGCGGCGTCCGGCTTCCACTCAACCTCGCCCAGGTACTCGAAGGTGTCGTCGCTGTAGATCTGGGCGGTCTTCGACACCGTGCGGTAGGTATCCAGCTTCTTGACCTCGACGTTGTTGTCGCGGGTGGCGAAGCGCAGATAACGGCCGCCCAGATCGAAGCTCAGCCAGTCCGCCGGCGCCCAGTTGACGCCGATGAAGGCGCTCTGCTCGTCGCGGCTGCCGTCGCGCAGATTGCGGTTGTTGAGGATGTCGTCCTCGTCGCGGATGAAGCCCTTGCCCGGCGCCAGCCGCTCATGCTGCAGCGACAGGCCGTAGTCGAATTTCAGCGCCCCCAGCCGGGTGCGCAGCAGCGAGCTGTTGCTCAGATCCGCCCCGGTGCGCTGCGCCTGCGCCGGCGCCAGATAGGAAAAGTCGATGCAGGCGTCGCAGTCGCCCCAGCCCGGACGCGGCTTGCCCTGGGTGGGATTGCGGAACACGTCGCCGTTGTAGGCGCGGCTGTCCATGTCGGTGTGCCACAGATTGGCCTGCAGCTTGATCAGCGGATTATCGTCCGGCTGCCACTTGAAGCGGGCGGTGTAGGCGTCCACCCGCACCTGGCTGCGCGGCCACTGCGGGATCGCGTCGCCGTCGTTGCGGACGATCTGCGAGGTCATGATCTCGCCGTAGTCGCTGTCGTAGCGGCGAAAGCCCAGCTCCAGCGAACGCTCGGCATCCGGCTTCAGCGTGCCCTTCAGCAACAGCGAGCGGCTGCGGTTGGCGGTGTTGAGCACCTCCTCGCCGGGCTTGAAAATGCGGGTGACGCCGACGTCCTGTTGCGTGCCGGACGACATCCAGTCGTTCTTCACCACATAGCGCTCATGGCCGTGCTTGCCGGCGAAATAGTTGCCGATGTCGCGGTAGGCGAAGGCGCCCACCAGCTCGTAGCGGTCTTCGCGCAAGGCGGCGGCGACGCTGCCGTGTCCGGCGCGGCCGTCCAGCGCCGGGCTGTGCCGGCGCGGCGTCGCATGCAATTCGGCCGGCGGCGCGGCACTGTTGCTCTGCAGTCCGCCGCGCAGGCGCACGCCGCGGCGCTCGCCGGGCAGCAGGATGTCCTCCGCCTTCAGCGTGTCCATTTTCACCAAGCCGCCGATCGCGCCGGCGCCTTGCGCCGACAGTCCCGGCCCCTTGTCGACGGTGACGCCGCCGATCAGGTCCGGGTCCAGATAGTTGCGGTCGGCGACGCCGCCGTAGCCGCGGTAGGCGGTCACCGACTGCACGCTGCCGTCTATCACCACCGGCACCCGCCCCTGCCCCTGCAAGCCGCGCACATTGACGTCCACCGAGCCGCTGTTGCGGCTCTCGCCCACCTGTACCCCGGCCACGCCCTTGAACATGTCGGCCGGCGAAGTGCCGCGGAAGCGCTCGATCTGCTCGCGCGTCACCGCCGCCGACGAACCCGGCTTCAGATACGGCCGGTCGAACAGCGACATCTCGTCGTCGGACAGCGCGCCCGGCGCGCTGCTGGCGCCGCGCACCCGCAAGGCGCCGATATTGACCGCGCCGCCTCCCGCCTGCGGCGCGGCCTGCACCACGATGCCTTCCGTCCGCAGGCTGGCGGCCAGACCGCTGCCGGCCAGCAGCCGGCGCAACGCGTCGCGCACCGTGTAGCTGTCTTGCAGGCCCGGCGCGGCGCAGCCGCCGGCCAGCGCCGGATCGAACAGCAGATTCATGCCGGCCTGGCTGGCCAGCTGCTGCAAGGCGCCGGCCAGCGGCTGCGGCGCGATCTGGAAAGCGACGACGCGGGACTGGGACTGCGCGGGCTGCACGCAGGCCAGGCCCAGCAGCAGGGCGGCGGCCCCCGGGCGGGAAATCGACATGGCGGACTACCTCACGGATGAAATTAATAATTATTCGCATCCATGAAGACGCAGCCGCCCGCGCCATCCTGACGTCGGCCGGCAAATATATTTTGTCCGGACTATTTTCTGGCGTCGATCAGCGCCTCACCGCCGCGCTGGCGCAGCGCCACCGGCAGAACCTGGGGCAGGATGCGGGCGAAAGCGGCGGCGTCATGGCTGGCGAAGCTGCCGCTTAACCGCAGCGCGCCCAGCTCGGGCCGCGCCAGCTTGAGGCCGGTCGGGCCGTAGCGCTCGAACTCGGCCAGCACCTCGGCCAGCGGCCGGTCGGAAAACGCCAACCGCCCCGCGCGCCAGGCGGCCACGGTTTCCGGCGGTGCCGCCGCTTCCCGGCGGAGCGAGCCATCGCGCCAGCGCGCGCGCTGGCCATCGCTCAGCAGCAACTTGCTCCGCGCTTCGCCGCTCGCGCCCGCCGCCGCCTCGGCGTCGCCGTGATCGGCCACCGCCACCTTGCCGTGCTCCACCGCCACCTCGACCGCGCCGTATAGATTGCGCACGGCGAAACGGGTGCCCAGCACCGTCACCCGCACCGGCCCGGCCGCCACGCGGAACGGCCGCCCCGCGTCCCGCGCCACCGCGAACATCGCCTGCCCGCGCAGCAGCTTGGTCTCGCGGCGGTCGGCGAAATACGCGACCTGCACCACGGTGTCCGCGTCCAGGGTCAAGCGGCTGCCGTCGGCCAGCGTCCGCTCCAGCTGCTGGCCGCGCGCGCTGGCCAGCGTCTGCGTCCATTGCGGCTGGCTGGCCCGCCAGTGCCAACCCAGCGTACAGGCGAGCAGCAAGACTGCGCAGGCGGCCAGGGCATGGCGCCGGGTTCTGGACGGCGCGGGCGCGGCCAGCCTGCGGCGCTGCTCGCCGCTCAGGCCTGACAGCAAGGCATCGACGCGCGCGTGCGCGGCATAGGCGCGGCGGCGCTCGCCGGAGGCGTCCAGCCAGGCGGCCAGCGCCCGCCGCTCGTCGTCGCTCAGCCCTTCCCGCTGCCGCAGCCGCCAACGCGCGGCTTCCGCGTCGGCCAGCTCTCCGTTCGCCGCTTCCCGCTCGCGCCTCATCGGCCCTCCTCCTCTTCCAGCGCCCGCTTGCACGCCAGCATGCCGTTGATGATGTGCTTCTCCACCATGTTCCGGGAAATGCCCATTTCCCGCGCGATCTCAGCCTGGCTCAGGCCTTCCAGCTTGAGCAGCACGAAGGCCTGCCGGCAGCGCGGCGGCAGCGCCGCTATCGTCCGCTCCAGCAAGGCCAGCTGCTGGCGCGCCACCAGACGCCGTTCCGGCTCGCAATGCGCGGGCGCGGCCAGCTCGACGTCCACGATGTCCAGCTGCGGCCTCGCCCGCTCGCGGCGGTGGCGGTCTATCAGCAGATTGCGCGCGGCGGCGTACAGCAGCGCCCGCGGCGAGCGCACCGGCGCGCCGCCGGCCTCGCCGTCCGGCGCCTGCAGATTCAACACTTTCAGATATGCGTCCTGCGCCACGTCCTCGGCGCGCTGGCGCGAACCGGTGGCCCGGGTCAGAAAATTGAGCAGTTCGCGATAATAGCCGTCCAACACCAGCGTCGCCCGTGACAAAAAGGGCGCAGCATAGCGCAAGAAACAAACGATAACAATTATCGTTATCAGCAATATCGGCGATGAAAATGCGAAGGGCCCGGACAATAGCCAGGCCCTTGCGGGAATGCTTGGTGGGTCGTGCGGGATTCGAACCTGCGACCAACGGATTAAAAGTCCGCTGCTCTACCAGCTGAGCTAACGACCCAGGATATTCGTGTCGGGGAGGATGTCTAGGATGGTGGGTCGTGAGTGGCTCGAACACTCGACCTACGGATTAAGAGTCCGCTGCTCTACCAACTGAGCTAACGACCCGTCCGAAACATGCGACTACACTATATCAAGCTTTCTCTGGTGGGTCGTGCGGGATTCGAACCTGCGACCAACGGATTAAAAGTCCGCTGCTCTACCAGCTGAGCTAACGACCCATCGAGAGCTGGCAACTATAATGAAACGTTTCAGATGCGTCAAGCCGTATCGCGAAAAATTTCTCTCCGCCGCCGCCCGGCGAAGGGAACGAAAACGGGGCGCAAACAGTCGGAACAAACCGGGCCGGAATCATTCGCCACTTGAAACTACGTTGTTCGATACCCATGTGAGGTAAGAGGGCAATCCCTGCGTCAGCGGCAGCGCGACGATTTCCGGCACCTGGTACGGATGCAGCGCCGCCAGCCTCGCCTCCAGTTGCGGATACGCGTCAGCGCGGGTCTTGATCAGCAGCGGAATCTCCTCGGCCCGCTCCACCGCGCCCTGCCAGCGGTACACTGAACGGCAAGGCGCCAGAACATTGACGCAGGCGGCCAGCTGCTCGGCCACCAGCGTCGTCGCGATGCGCTCGGCGGTTTCCGCGTCCGGCGCGTTGCAGACCACCAATAAACAATCGTTAGATGAAATCGGATTCAAGATGCGCGCTCTCCCGCTGCTGTTGTTGATTTACCCGTTCGCAGAAATCGCCGCCCTGGTGGCGCTGGCCGACCGCATCGGCGGCCTGGCGGTGTTCCTGCTGGTGGTGCTGTCCTCGATGCTGGGCCTGTGGATGCTGCGCAACCAGAAGCTGGGCGCGCTGCTGACGCTGGGCAGCGTGATGCGCCAGGGCGACAAGGTTTCGCTGTATTCGCTGCTGTGGCCGCTGCGTTACGCGCTGGCCGGCCTGCTGTTCCTGCTGCCCGGCCTGCTCAGCGATCTCGCCGCCATCCTGCTGCTGCTGCCGCTTAAAGGCCCGGACATCTCGCTGCGGACCACCGGCGCCGGCCCGTCCGCCGGCCCTGCCGCCAGCAGCGACGTCATAGAAGGCGAATTCCAACGCGTGGACGAGACCACGCCGCCGGGACGCCGCCTTCAGTGAAAACCCAGACGGTCCAGCGCGGCGGCGGCATCCAGCCCGCAGGCGATCCGCACCACCTTGTGCCGGCTCTTGTCGCCGGACAGCAGTTCCACATCGCGCTTGGCGACGCCGAAACGATCGGCCAGCCAGGCCAGCAGCGCGGCATTGGCCTTGCCGTCCACCGGCGGCGCGGCCAGCCTGACCTTCAGGCAATCGCCGTGCTCGCCGGCCGCCTCGGTCTTTTTGGCGCCCGGCTGCACGTGCAGCGTCAGCCGGACGCAGCCGTCATGGCACGACAACCAAGGTTTCATCCCATTTCCCGCCCAAAACGGGAAGTGTAGTCCAAAACGCGGCCTGGAAGCAGCGCCGCCAAAAAGGAGCATCGTCATGGATATCGGCATCAACGAACAAGATCGCCAGGAAATCGCCCACGGCCTGTCCCGCCTGCTGGCCGACAGCTACACCCTGTACCTGAAGACGCACAACTTCCACTGGAACGTCACCGGGCCGATGTTCAACACCCTGCACCTGATGTTCGAGACCCAGTACAACGAGCTGGCGCTGGCCGTGGACGCCGTCGCCGAGCGCATCCGCGCGCTGGGACACTACGCGCCGGGCAGCTACGCCGACTACGCCAAGCTGACCGCCATCCCCGAATCCGCCGGCGCGCCGCCCAAGGCCGAGGAGATGATCCGCCAGCTGGTGGAAGGCCACGAAACCGTGTGCCGCACCGCCCGCAGCGTGTTCGCCGTGGTGGAGCGCGCGTCCGACGAGCCCAGCGCCGACCTGCTGACCCAGCGCCTGCAGGTGCACGAGAAAACCGCCTGGATGCTGCGCAGCCTGCTGGAAAAATAAGCCGGCCGCGCGCCGCCGCCGAAACGCCGCCTCCGCGCGGCGTTTTTGCATGGCCGCCATGCTACACTCTGGCAAAATCCGGAAACCCGCGATGGCCGATCACCTGTACCGTCCCCGCCCATCCGCGTCCAGCGCCCCGCTGCTGTGGGTGGCGCTGGGCGTGTCGCTGCTCGCCCACCTGCTGCTGCTCAGCCTGGGTGGCCGCGCTTCCGCGCCCGACCGGCCCGGCGAAGCGCCCGCGTCCCAGATCAATATCCGCCTGGTCCGCCATCCGGCGGCGGCCGCGCCGCCGACCGAAAGGCTGGCCGAAATCGATCACGCAGGTTCGGGCAGCAGCGCCGAGCCGCGCCAGCTGCTCAGCCGCCGCGAGCCGCCCAAGCCCCGCGCCGCCGCCGAAACGCCGCCGCCGGCGCCGACCAACCCGATCGCCCGCCCGTCCGCGGCGCCGGCCAAGGTCCAGCCCGCGCCGCCCAGCGGCCAGGTCAGCGCCGGCTCGCTGCTGGCCCAGGTCGGCGCGCTGTCGCGCGGCGGCGACAACGCCATCGTCGACAACGACAAGGAGAGCGGCCAGGCCGGCGGCGCGCTCGGCGAGGCCGCCCGCGGCTATCCGTGGGCGCGCTACCAGGCCGACTGGCGGCTGAAGGTGGAGCGCATCGGCAACCTGAACTACCCGGATGAGGCGCGCCGCCAGGCCCTGCACGGCGCGGTGACGCTGGAGGTGACGATAGCCGCCGACGGCAGCCTGCGGGGACAGCGGGTCACCCGCAGCTCCGGCAGCCGGGTGCTGGACGAAGCCGCCCAGCGCATCGTCGAGCTGTCCTCGCCGTTTCCGCCGTTTCCGCCCGCGCTGGCCCGCGCCCCGGCGATGCGCATCAACCAGCGCTTCGTCTTCACCCGGGACAACCTCTTATCCAGCCATTGAACCAAGGAAGCATCATGTTTGAAGTCAACCGCAGCATCGCGCTGCTGCGCCCGCAGGCTCCGTTTCTCGCCTGGCTGAAAAGCCTGCCCGGCGGCATCGATCCGCAATTGACGCTGGAAGCGCTGGCCGCCGACAGCAACGCGCTGCTGATCCCGCCGGCGGAAGACGCCGACGCCGCGCGCCGCTTCGTGCAGCAGCGCCATCGCCAGCTGTTCGAGGCCGAGCTGGCCGACTGGTGCGAAGACCAGAGCCTGTGGCCGCAGAACATCAGTCCCAACCTGTTCCAGCAATGGTTCAAGGTGGAAATCCACTCGGTGCTGACCGACCTGGTCGAAGAGCCGCTGGAGCGAGAGGCCTTCGTGCCGCTGGATCTGGACGGCCGCGCCGATTAACCGCCACACACACAAATAGAGGGGAAACACATGGCGCACCACACCCGGATCAAGGTCCGCGGCTATCACCTGGACCTGTTCGGCCACGTCAACAACGCGCGCTATCTGGAATTTCTGGAAGAAGCCCGCTGGAGCCAGTTCGAAGAGCAAGGCGGACTGGACTGGTTCCTGAAATCGGGCCTGGCGCTGGCCGTGGTCAACATCAACATCGACTACCGCCGCCCGGCGCTGATGGGCGAGCAGCTGCTGATCGAGACCAGCCTGAAGTCCATCGGCAACCGCAGCGCGGTGATCCATCAGCGCGTGCTGCTGGAAGGCGCCGACACCGTGGTGGCCGAGGCCGACGTCACCTTCGTGGTGTTCGACGCCAAGCAGAACAAGGCGGTGGTGCTGGAAGGACAATTGAAGGCCATGCTGGAACAGATGACCGCCACCCCGGTCTGAATCGGCGGCAGACACGACAGGAAATCGAGATGAAGAAGGGTTTGATCATTGCGCTGGCGCTGCTGGTCGCCGCCGGCGCCGCCTACAAGCTGATGTTCTCCGGCAACCCGGCCCCCGAGGTGAAGCTGACCTCGCTGACCGGCGCCGCCACCAGCACCTCGGCGCTGAAAGGCAAGGTGGTGCTGGTCAACTTCTGGGCCACCAGCTGTCCCGGCTGCGTCGAGGAAATGCCGGAGATCAAGAAGCTGCACCAGGACTACGGCGGCAAGGGACTCAACGTGCTGGCGGTGGCGATGAGCTACGACCCGCCCAACTACGTGCAGAACTTCGTCGCCAAGAACCAGTTGCCCTTCTTCGTCGCGCTGGACCCGCAAGGCGCCACGGCCAAGGCCTTCGGCGACATCCAGCTGGCGCCCACCACCTTCCTGATCGACAAGCAGGGCAACATCATCAAGCGCTACGTCGGGGTGATGAACTTCGCCGAAGTGCGCAAGCTGATCGAGCAGCACCTCTAAGCCGCAAACCGCCGCCCCGCCTGCCGGGGCGTTTTCCTACCCTTTCCCCCCGCACACCGCGCAGCCTGGATCGCGCGGCACCCGTATCTGCTTGAAGCCGCCGCCCAGCGCGTCGTACAGCGTCAGCTTGCCCAGCGCCGGCGCAACGCCGGCCAGCAGCTTGACCGCCTCCACCGCCTGCAGGCTGCCGATCACGCCCACCAAGGGCGACAGCACGCCGAAGGTGGCGCAGGGGCCGTCGCTGGCCTCGCCCTCGTCCGGAAACAGGCAGTGGTAGCACGGCGAGGCCGCGTCGCGGCTGTCGAACACCGCCAGCTGGCCCGAGAAGCGCACCGCCGCGCCGGACACCAGCGGCACGCGCGCGGCGACGCAGGCGCGGTTGACCGCGTGGCGTGTGGCGAAGTTGTCGCTGCAATCCAGCACCAGATCGTGCGCCGCCACTTCATCCATCAATCGTTGGCCCGATAGCCGCTCAGCCAGCGGCCTGATCGTGATCGCGGGATTCATCGCGGCCATCCGCCGCGCCGCCGACTCGGCCTTGCCCTGGCCCAGGCTGGCGGTGTCGTGGGCGATCTGGCGCTGCAGATTGGACAGCTCCACCGCGTCGTCGTCGACGATGGTGATCCGGCCGACGCCGGCTGCTGGCCTTCGATGTCGATCTCCGGCAACAGGACGCGGCGCCGACGATCAGCGCGCGCGTCGGCCAGCAGCCGGGCTGGCTCCATGTCATGCTCCGGAACAGGATGTGGCAGCTGCAGCGCGCAGCGCCTCGTCGTCCAGCTCGCGGTCTTGCTCCATGCTCATGCTCCAGAATGCGAAACGCCAGCCCCAAAGGCTGGCGTCGATAAGCGATTTGTGTCGAGCAAAACGCCTGAGACAAGGCGCGCCTGGTAGCTTGGGCTGAGCAAAGCGAAGCCCAACATTACCGCAACGCAGCATCAGGCGTTTTGCCTTACTCCTCCGCCACCTTGCGGGCGAACTTGATGCCCAGCTGCTTGAGCTTGCGGTACAAGTGAGTACGCTCCAGGCCCACCTTCTGCGCCACCCGGCTCATATTGCCGTTTTCCAGCGAGATGTGGTACTCGAAATAGCGGCGCTCCAGCTGTTCGCGCAATTCGCGCAGCGGAATATTGAAGTCGAAGCCCGACTCCTCCACAGGCTTTTCGTGGCGGAACTGGGCCAGCACCTTGTTGACCTCGGCGGCGTCGACTTCGTCGGACTCGGCGGTCAGCGCCAGACTCTTGATGATGCTGCGCAGCTGCTCCAGATTGCCCGGCCAGTCGTACTGGCGCATCGCGTTCAGCGCCGCGGTGGTCAGCTTGCGCGCCGGCACCTGCTTGGACTCCACCAGCTCC
Source organism: Chromobacterium sp. Ag138 (assembly GCF_055181315.1). Lineage (NCBI taxonomy): Bacteria > Pseudomonadati > Pseudomonadota > Betaproteobacteria > Neisseriales > Chromobacteriaceae > Chromobacterium > Chromobacterium sp. Ag138. The sequence goes on along the minus strand of NZ_JBUPWA010000001.1, from coordinate 3,482,548 downwards.
ACCAGGATCTGCTCGGCGATGAAGGTGATGTCCTCGGCGTGCTCGCGCAGCGGCGGGATCGGCACGATCACGCTGGACAACGCGGTCAAGAGGCGGTTGTCGCACTCGGGGTCCACCAGCAGCTCCTGCAGCGGACGGCTGCAGGAACAGATCAGGCGCACATTGAAGCGGTCGAGCTTGGACAGCAGGAACAGCAGGCCCTGCTGCACCCGACGGCTGTACTGGCCGATCTCCGGCAGGTAGAGCACGCCGTTATTGGCCTTCTGCAAGAGTTCCAGCGGCGCGTCGGCCAGCTGCTCCAGCTTGGCCGGCGTCACCCAGGGCGTGTTGCCCTGGTGGAAAAAGCGCGCCACCAGCTCGAAACCGGAGCCGGACTCGCCGGTCAGCAGCACCGGCGACTTGACCTTGGCCACACGCTCCAGCTGGCGCTTCAGTTCCTGGATCGGCTCGCTGCGGCCCAGCTTGTCCAGATTCAGCGAGGTGTTGGCCTGCATGTCGCCGTACTTCAGCGCGCGCTGAACGGTGGTCAACAGCTTCTGCAGCGCGATCGGCTTTTCCAGGAAGTCGAAGGCACCGATGCGGGTGGCTTCCACCGCGGTGTCTATGCTGGCGTGGCCGGACATCATCACCACCGGCATGTTGAGCAGGCCTGACTTGGCCCATTCCTTCAGCAGGGTGACGCCGTCGCAGTCGGGCATCCAGATGTCCAGCAGCACCAGCGCCGGCCGGGTCTGGTTGCGCAATTGGCGGGCCACTTCGGCGTTTTCCGCCAAAGCCACGGTATAACCTTCGTCCTGCAGGATCTCGGAGAGCAGCTCTCGGATGCCGATCTCGTCGTCCACAATCAAAATGTCGCTGCTACGCATTAGGCCTCCAGCAATGGCAGGGAGAGAAGGACACGCGCCCCATGCTGCCCGGCGTTCCCCAAAATGACCTGTCCATGGTGTTCTTCCATAATCTTCTTGACCACGGCCAGTCCAAGACCGGTTCCCTTGGCTTTACTGGTCACATATGGCTCGAACGCGCGTCTGAGAATGTCCGGGCCGAAGCCCGCGCCATTGTCCTCGACGCTGACGAGCGCGTTTCCTTCTTCTTGTCGGCTGCTAATTTGAATCATCGGGATGCCAACGTCAAGGACTGCATCCTGGGCGTTTTGCATCAGGTTATGCAGCACCTGCCGCAGCAGAGCCGCATCCCCCATGATCATCAGCGGAACTTCGTCCAGCGCAATCTTAACAGCAGGATTGGATTCGTAAAGGGCCATCACCTCCCGGATCACCTGATTGAGATCAAGTTTCACCAGTTTGATCTTGGGCGCGCGGGCGTAATCGCGGAACGCCTCCACCATGCTTTTCAGCGCGCCCACCTGCTTGATGATGGTGTCGGTAGAGCGTTTGAGCATGTCGGCGTCCGGCCCTTCCAGCTTGTCCGCC
>NZ_JBUPWA010000001.1:3265989-3481015 GCF_055181315.1 Chromobacterium sp. Ag138 | reverse complement strand
AGCAGCGCCTCGTCGTCCAGCTCGCGGTCTTGCTCCATGCTCATGCTCCAGAATGCGAAACGCCAGCCCCAAAGGCTGGCGTCGATAAGCGATTTGTGTCGAGCAAAACGCCTGAGACAAGGCGCGCCTGGTAGCTTGGGCTGAGCAAAGCGAAGCCCAACATTACCGCAACGCAGCATCAGGCGTTTTGCCTTACTCCTCCGCCACCTTGCGGGCGAACTTGATGCCCAGCTGCTTGAGCTTGCGGTACAAGTGAGTACGCTCCAGGCCCACCTTCTGCGCCACCCGGCTCATATTGCCGTTTTCCAGCGAGATGTGGTACTCGAAATAGCGGCGCTCCAGCTGTTCGCGCAATTCGCGCAGCGGAATATTGAAGTCGAAGCCCGACTCCTCCACAGGCTTTTCGTGGCGGAACTGGGCCAGCACCTTGTTGACCTCGGCGGCGTCGACTTCGTCGGACTCGGCGGTCAGCGCCAGACTCTTGATGATGCTGCGCAGCTGCTCCAGATTGCCCGGCCAGTCGTACTGGCGCATCGCGTTCAGCGCCGCGGTGGTCAGCTTGCGCGCCGGCACCTGCTTGGACTCCACCAGCTCCACCAGGATCTGCTCGGCGATGAAGGTGATGTCCTCGGCGTGCTCGCGCAGCGGCGGGATCGGCACGATCACGCTGGACAACGCGGTCAAGAGGCGGTTGTCGCACTCGGGGTCCACCAGCAGCTCCTGCAGCGGACGGCTGCAGGAACAGATCAGGCGCACATTGAAGCGGTCGAGCTTGGACAGCAGGAACAGCAGGCCCTGCTGCACCCGACGGCTGTACTGGCCGATCTCCGGCAGGTAGAGCACGCCGTTATTGGCCTTCTGCAAGAGTTCCAGCGGCGCGTCGGCCAGCTGCTCCAGCTTGGCCGGCGTCACCCAGGGCGTGTTGCCCTGGTGGAAAAAGCGCGCCACCAGCTCGAAACCGGAGCCGGACTCGCCGGTCAGCAGCACCGGCGACTTGACCTTGGCCACACGCTCCAGCTGGCGCTTCAGTTCCTGGATCGGCTCGCTGCGGCCCAGCTTGTCCAGATTCAGCGAGGTGTTGGCCTGCATGTCGCCGTACTTCAGCGCGCGCTGAACGGTGGTCAACAGCTTCTGCAGCGCGATCGGCTTTTCCAGGAAGTCGAAGGCACCGATGCGGGTGGCTTCCACCGCGGTGTCTATGCTGGCGTGGCCGGACATCATCACCACCGGCATGTTGAGCAGGCCTGACTTGGCCCATTCCTTCAGCAGGGTGACGCCGTCGCAGTCGGGCATCCAGATGTCCAGCAGCACCAGCGCCGGCCGGGTCTGGTTGCGCAATTGGCGGGCCACTTCGGCGTTTTCCGCCAAAGCCACGGTATAACCTTCGTCCTGCAGGATCTCGGAGAGCAGCTCTCGGATGCCGATCTCGTCGTCCACAATCAAAATGTCGCTGCTACGCATTAGGCCTCCAGCAATGGCAGGGAGAGAAGGACACGCGCCCCATGCTGCCCGGCGTTCCCCAAAATGACCTGTCCATGGTGTTCTTCCATAATCTTCTTGACCACGGCCAGTCCAAGACCGGTTCCCTTGGCTTTACTGGTCACATATGGCTCGAACGCGCGTCTGAGAATGTCCGGGCCGAAGCCCGCGCCATTGTCCTCGACGCTGACGAGCGCGTTTCCTTCTTCTTGTCGGCTGCTAATTTGAATCATCGGGATGCCAACGTCAAGGACTGCATCCTGGGCGTTTTGCATCAGGTTATGCAGCACCTGCCGCAGCAGAGCCGCATCCCCCATGATCATCAGCGGAACTTCGTCCAGCGCAATCTTAACAGCAGGATTGGATTCGTAAAGGGCCATCACCTCCCGGATCACCTGATTGAGATCAAGTTTCACCAGTTTGATCTTGGGCGCGCGGGCGTAATCGCGGAACGCCTCCACCATGCTTTTCAGCGCGCCCACCTGCTTGATGATGGTGTCGGTAGAGCGTTTGAGCATGTCGGCGTCCGGCCCTTCCAGCTTGTCCGCCAGCTTCATCGCCAGCCGCTCGGCGGACAGCTGGATGGGCGTCAGCGGATTGCGGATCTCGTGCGCCAAACGCTTGGCCACCTCGCCCCAGGCCGCATCGCGCTGGGCGCGGGCGAGCTCGGTGATATCGTTGAACACCAGCACGTAGCCGTCGCTGGAGTGCTCGGGCAGCCGCGCGCCGCGCACCAGCAGCGTGCGCTCGCCCTGGGCGGCGTCGTAGCCGAGCTGGGTCTGCCAGTCGCTCTCGACGTCGCTGTCGGCGTGCTGCATCACCGTTTCCACCAGGCTGGCCACCGCCGGCATCACGCCGCCCCACTCGGGGAAACGGTGCTCGGCCAGCTGGCTGAAATCGAAGCCCAAAATGCGCGAGGCGCTGGTATTGGCGGCGCGGATCTGCCAGTCGCCGCCGAAGGCGATCACGCCGGCCGACAGGTTGGCCAATATGCTTTCCAGATAAAGCTTGCCGCCCTCGAGCTCGCCGCGGCTCTTTTCCGCCGCCTGCCGCGCCTCGTCCAATTGCTGCGTCATACGGTTGAACAGCGTGGTCAGCATGCCCAGCTCGTCGCGGCGATAAACCGGATGGCGCTTGGAAAAGTCGCCCTGCGCCACCGCCCGGGTTCCGGCCGCCAGCTCGGACAGGGGCGCCGACAATCGCTCGGACAGGAACAGCGCGAAGGCCAGCGCCGCCGTCAGCGCCAGCAGCACCGCCAGCGCCAGCGTCAGCATGTAGAAGGTGCGCAAGCCCTGCCGCGCCAGCAGCAATTGCCGATATTCGGAGCGAGCGCTTTCGATCTGTTCGGCGTCGCGGCTGATGTCGGCCGGCGCCGCCTGCAGCAGCTGCAGCACCCGCGTCTGCTCGCCCGGCCCCCGGTAAGCCAGCAGCACTCTCAGCGCCAGGCCGTTGTTGCCGTCGTTTTCTATGCTCTGCTGCGGCGTGCGCAGCTTGACCCCGCGCAGCGCTTCGTGGCCCGGGGACTGCGGCAGTCCGCGCGCGTCGCCGCCGGCGAAGGCCAGCAACTGGCCGTTGCCGCGGTTGAAGATGGCGATTTCCTTCAGGCCCAGCTGCTCGCGCAGCCGCTCCAGCCGCACCGGCAGCACGCCGTCCGGCAGCGCCTCCACTTCCTCCTGCACCATCCGCCCCTTGCGGCCGACATCGTCCAGCACGTAGTTGAGCGCGCTGCGGCCCAGCACCAGGCCGCGGTCCAGCGCCGCTTCGACCCGCACGTCGAACCAGCTTTCAATGCTGCGGGTCAGGAATTGCGCCGACACGGTGAACACCAGCAGGCCCGGCACCAGCGCGACGCCGGCGAACATCAGCGCCAGTTTCTGCGTCAGCTTGGCGCCGAACACGCGGTTCTTCACCCGCTGGCGCAGGCGCCACAACTGGCGGCCTACCACCCCGAGCAGGGCCAGCAGCAGCAGGCTGTTCAGTCCGAACACCCACCAGTAATAATCGTTGAGTTTGGATGCGTTGCCGGTGGCCACCGCCAGCAGGTAAAGCAGGATGGCCCCGACCGTCGCCATCGCGATGGTGGCGTAGCGCATCAGCCGGCGTCCTTGACGTCCAGCTTGATCCAGCCGGAATCCAGCGACCAGTCGTCAGAGCCCAGCGCGTTCATCTGGAAGGGCTTGGGCAGCTCGCCGATGTCCAGCAGCAAGCGGACCTGGCCGGCGACCTGGCCGGGCTTCTTCGGATCCAGCGTGCCGGGATTGAGCACGCGCCAACCCTGAATCGCGCCGAGGGCGGACAAGGCTTCGCGCAAGGTGGGGTAGTAATTGGACAGGCTGCCGATGGTGACGCGGTAGCGGCCGGTCAAGGGCTGGTAGGACAGTTTGAAAGCCAGCCGCGCGTGCGGGTCGAACCACTCGCGCAGCGACAGATAATATGACGTGGTGCGGGGCTTGGTCAGCTCGAACTCCAGCCGGAAGCCCAGCACTACCCCCTGCTCCAGCGCCTCGCTGAGGCTGGGGGTGAGCTTGGTGAGGAAACGGGTGCTGACCGCCAGCGTGCCGTCGGCCATCACCTCGGCCTCCGCGCGGCGCGAGCCTATGGTGTCGGCCAGCGCCGGCGGCAGCAGGCAACAGAGTAGAGCCAACAGCAGGCTAATGTTTCTCAAGCAGCGCGTAATAGAAGCCGTCATGTCGCTCACAAGGCAGCAGTTGTTCTTCTTTCAGGCACACCGCATCCGCGTGGCGCTTGAGGAAGCCCTCCAATTGCTGGCGGTTTTCTTCGGGAAAAATCGAGCAGGTAGCGTATAGCATTTTTCCCCCGCTGGCGAGCAGCGGCCACAGCGCGTCGGCCATCGCCGCCTGCTGCGCTCCCAGCGCGGCGAAATCGCCGGGCCGGCGCAGCCATTTGATGTCCGGATGGCGCCTCACCACGCCGGAAGCCGAGCACGGCACGTCGGCCAGGATGCGGTCGAACGGGCGGCCGCCCCACCAGTCGTCCGGCCGCGACGCGTCGGCTTCGATCAGCTGGGCGGACAGGCCGAGCCGGCGCAAATTGTCGCCGACGCGGGCCAGCCGCGCGCCGTCGATGTCCAGCGCGGTCACCTCCACGTCGGCGCGCTCCAGCATGTGGCCGGTCTTGCCGCCCGGCGCGGCGCAGGCGTCCAGCACCCGCTGGCCCGGCTGCAAGTCGAGCCAGTGCGCGGCGCGCTGCGCGCCCTCGTCCTGCACCGAGGCCAGGCCGTCGGCGAAGCCGGGCAGATCGCGCACCGCCACCGGCCGGGCCAGCTGCACCGCGTCGTCGCCCAGGGCCTTGGCCGTCAGGCCCGCCTCCTCCAGCCTGCCCAGGTAGTCGTCCACCGAGATGCGGCGGCGGTTGACGCGCAGCGTCAGCGGCGGATGGACGTTGCTGGCGTCCAGGATGCCGCGCCATTCGGCGGGATAGGCCGCTTTCAGCCGCGCCACCCACCAGTCCGGATGGTTGGCCTGCGCCACCTCGTCGGCCGCGGCGTTGGCCAGCAGCTCGTCGCGGCGGCGCTGGAAGTTGCGCAGCACGCCATTGACCAGCGCCTTGAACTTGCCGCGCGCCAGCATGCCCGCCAGCGTCACCGCCTCGTGCACCACCGCGTACTGCGCGGCGCGGGTGTATTGCAGCTGGTACAGCGCGATCAGCAGCAGGCGCTCCACCTGCGGCTCGGGCAGCGGATGCGGCACCAGCTGGCGCAGGCAGTGGCGCAGCACGCCCAGGTGGCGCAGGCTGCCGTAGCTCAGGTCCTGCAGCGCGCCGCGTTCGGCGGGCGTCAGCTTGCCGGCCTGCCGCTGGGCGTCGGCCAGCGCGTCGGTGAGAGTGGTGCCGGCCTCGATGCGGGCCAGGATCTCGGCGGCCAGTTGCTGAATTTGATGCATGGTGTGTCTTTCGATGAAACAAGGCCAGTCCGGGGGACTGGCCGCGGGTCGGTTCAAGGGCCTGCGTCAGTAGGCGCCGCGCGCCAGCGCGTGCAGCCGTTCGATGCGGTCGGCGGTGTGCGGATGGGTGCGGAACAAATCGCCGACGCCGCCGCCGGACAGCGGATTGATGATCATCATCTGCGCGGTCTCCGGGTGCGCCTCGGCGGCCGGCATCGCAATGCCCTGGGCATAATATTCGATTTTCTGCAGCGCGGAAGCCAAAGCCAGCGGATCGCCGGAAATTTCCGCTCCGCCTCGGTCGGCCTCGAATTCGCGCGCGCGCGAGATCGCCATCTGGATCAGGCTGGCCGCCACCGGGGCGAGAAAGGCCACCGCCAACCGCGGCAGCAAGCCGACCGGCTGGCCGTTCTCGTCGCGGCCGCCGAAGAACATCGCGAAGTTGGCCAGCGCGGAAATCGCGCCCGCCATCGTCGCGGAAAGGGTGGAGATCAGCGTGTCGCGGTGCTTGACGTGGGCCAGCTCGTGGGCCATCACGCCGCGCAGCTCGCGGTAGTCGAGCATGCGCATGATGCCGCTGGTGGCGGCCACCGCCGCGTTTTCCGGATTGCGGCCGGTGGCGAAGGCGTTGGGCTGGTCTTCGTGGATCACGTAGACGCGCGGCATCGGCAGGCCGGCGCGCTGCGCCAGCTCCGCCACCATGCCGTAGAATTCGGGCGCGCTGTTGGCGTCCACCTCCTGCGCGTTGTACATCGACAGCACCATGCGGTCGGAATTCCACCAGGCGAACAGATTCATGCCACCGCCGAACAACAGCGCCAGCAGCATGCCGCCCTTGCCGCCCAGCATGCCGCCGATCAGGACGAACAGGGCCATGATCGCGGCCATCAGCAGCGTGGTCTTCAGCCAGTTATCGTTCATGCTCTCCTCTCGCAACTGCGGGTTTGCCTATTTTTAGAGACTGCGCGCGATCTTTCTTCCAGCCCCGCGGCCGGCACAGAGCCGCCGCCGCGGGAAAAAGACCGCAAGCAAACTCTTAGTGCGTCAAACGCCCAACCGGGTTCCCGCCGGCAGGCTCTTGCCGGCGACGAAATCCCGCGCGGCCAGCCGCTTGCCGCCCGCTGCCTGCAGCACGGCCAGCCGCACCAGGCCCTGCCCGGCGCCCACCAGCACGCCGTCGGCGTCGGCGGACACCACCGCGCCCGGCTCGGCGGAACCGGGCTCGGCGCTGGCCAGCCACAGCTTCAGCGGCTCGCCGTTCAGCGCGGTGAACGCGCCCGGCGCCGGATTGTAGGCGCGGATCGCGCGGGCGACATCCTCGGCCGGCAGCGTCCAGTCGACCTCGGCTTCGGCCTTGGACAGCTTTTGCGCGTAGGTGACGCCGTCTTCCGGCTGCTTTTGCGGCTGGATCGCGTCCAGGCGGCCCAGCGTCTCGACGATGGCGTGCGCGCCGCAGGCGGCCAGCTTGTCATGCAGCGTGGCGGCGGTCTCGTCGGCGGCGATCGCCAGCGGGTGGATGCTCAGCATGTCGCCGGTATCGAGGCCGACGTCCATCTGCATGATGGTGATGCCGGTTTCCGCGTCGCCGGCCAGGATGGCGCGCTGGATCGGCGCCGCGCCGCGCCAGCGCGGCAGCAGCGACGCATGGATGTTCAGGCAGCCGCGCGCCGGAATCTCCAGCACGTCCTGCGGCAGGATCAGGCCGTAGGCGGCCACCACCATCACCTCGGCGCCGACGTCGCGCAGCATCTGCTGCGCCTCCAGGTTGCCGCGCAGCTTTTCAGGCTGCTCGACGCGCAGGCCGTGGGCCAGCGCCACTTCCTTGACCGGGCTGGGCTTCAGCTTCATGCCGCGTCCGGCCGGACGGTCGGGCTGGGTCAGCACCAGCGCGATCTCGTGGCCGGCGTCGATCAGCGCGCGCAGCGCGGCGGCGGCGAATTCCGGCGTACCGGCAAAAATCAGTTTCATCTTGATCAGTTCCCCGACAACGACAGCGGCGCCGTCGCGCGGCGCCGCCTGTTCCTGGCCATCCGGCCGGAAATCACATGTTCTGCTTTTCGCGTTTCTTCAGCTTGGTCTTGATGCGGGCTTGCTTCATCTGCGACAGGCGCTCGACGAACACCACGCCGTTCAAGTGGTCGATCTCGTGCTGGATGCAGATCGCCAGCAGGCCGTCGGCCTCCAGCTCGAACGGCTTGCCGTCGCGGTCCAGCGCCTTCACCTTGACATGCTCGGCGCGGGTCACCTTGTCGTAGATGCCGGGCACCGACAGGCAGCCTTCTTCATAGACGGTCTCGCCGTCCTTGGCGACGATTTCCGGGTTGATGAACACCCGGCGCTCGTCGCGCTCCTCCGAGATGTCCATCACCACCAGGCGGCGATGGTAGTCGACCTGCGTGGCCGCCAGGCCGATGCCCTTGGCCTCGTACATGGTCTCGAACATATCGTCTATCTGCTGCTGCAACGCGGCGTCGAAAACCTCCACCGGCTTGGCCACCGTGTGCAGTCTTTCGTCCGGGTAATGCAAAATGTTCAACAGCGCCATTGCTATCCACTCACTCCAAGTTGTCGTATTGCCGCGCCCGCGTCGATAATAGAGCGGTTAGGCGCAGCTTCGTTCCTCTCCGGCGCCGCGCCTTGGCGCGCCGGCATCAAAATTGGGATTCCTCGCATGCGTAAACGCATTATATCGCTTGCCCTGCTGATGGGGCTGGCCTTTCCCGCCTTTTCAGACGACCTGACCGTCAAACCCGACGCCCCCTCGCGCTACACCGTCGCGCGCGGCGACACGCTGTGGGGCATCGCCGGCCATTACCTGCAAAGCCCGTGGCGCTGGCCTGAGCTGTGGCGGATGAACCGCGACCAGGTCCGCAACCCGCACTGGATCTACCCGGGCAATGTGCTGGTGCTCGATTACGTCAACGGCCGACCCAGGCTCAGCCTGGCTTCCGACGTCCAGCGCGAGGTCAAGCTGTCTCCCCAGGCCAGGCCCGAGGAACTGGACCGCGCCATCGCCAGCATTCCCGCCGAGGCGATCGAGCCCTTTCTCGCGCGGCCGCTGGTGGTCGATCCCGCCCAGTTCGCCGCCGGGCCGAGGCTGGTCGCCGGACCGGACGAGCGGCTCACCATCACCCAGAGCGACCGCGTCTACGCCAGCGGCGTGACCGAGAACGGCACCTGGCAGGCGTACCGGCTGGGCAAGCAGCTGCTTGACCCCGACAGCAAGGAAGTGCTCGGGGTCGAAGCCGTATATGGTGGCGATCTGGCGGTAGACAAGCTGCGTCCCGACATCCAGACGCTGACCGTCCGCAACGTGGCCGGCGAAGTGCTGGTCGGCGACCACCTGGTGCGCGCCCCCAAGGCCGCCTTCGTCAATTACGTGCCGCGCCGCCCGGAAGAAGACCTGCGCGGCAAGATCATCGCCGTCTACCAGGGCATAGACGGCGCCGCCCAGTACTCGACGGTGGCGATCAACCTGGGCGCGCGCAACCGCATCGAGCCGGGCCTGGTGTTCGGCATCTACAAGAAGGGTAACACCATCACCATCGCCGACGCCGCCGGCAAAAAGCGCGAAACCCAGCTGCCGACCGAGCAGGCCGGCTCGCTGTTCGTCTACCGCGTGTTCGACAAGGTGTCCTACGCGCTGGTGCTGGACAGCCTGGGCGCCCTTTACGTCGGCGACAGCGTCGCCACGCCGGAAGACTGATGACCACTGAACTGCAAGCCTGGCTGACGCTGGCGCTGACGCCCGGCATCGGGCCGGTCGGCTTTCTCAAGCTGATCGACGCCTTCGGCTCGGCCGAACACGCGGCCGCCGCCCGCGCCGCCCAAACCGAAAAGCTGGTGGGCCGCGAGGCGGCCGAGGCGCTGCAGGCCGGCGCGGCCGCGGAGCCGGCCCGGGCCGCGCTCGCCTGGGCCGAGGGCGACGGCTGCCACCTGATCACGCTGCAGGACGACGACTACCCGCCGCAACTGGCGGAAGCCGCGTCACCGCCCCCGCTGCTGTTCGCCCGCGGCCGGCGCGAACTGCTGGCGCGGCCGATGCTGGCCGTGGTCGGCAGCCGCGCCGCCACGCCGCAGGGCAAGCGCAACGCCGAGGACTTCTCGTCCGCGCTGGCCGCCCACGGCTACACCATCGTCAGCGGCCTGGCCAGCGGCATCGACGCCGCCGCCCACCACGGCGCGCTGGCGCACCCCGCGTCCACCATCGCGGTGATCGGCACCGGCATCGACCGCGTCTATCCGGCGTCCAACCGCCAGCTGGCGCACCGCGTCGCGGCGGAAGGCCTGATCCTGTCCGAGTTCCCGCTGGGCATGGGACCGCTGGCCGGCCATTTCCCGCGCCGCAACCGCATCATCGCCGGCCTCGCCCTCGGCTGCCTGGTGGTGGAGGCGGGCACCGCCTCCGGCTCGCTGATCAGCGCGCGGCTGGCGATGGAGAACAATCGCGACGTGATGGCGATACCGGGCAGCATCCACAATGCCCAGGCCCGCGGCTGCCACCGGCTGATCAAGGACGGCGCGCGGCTGGTGGAGACCGTGGACGACGTGCTGGACGAGATCGGCCGGCTGCCCGCCGCGCCGGCCGGCATCGCGCGGGACGCGGAGCCGGAAGCGCCGCCGCTGCTGCTCAGCATGGGTTGGGAGCCGGTGCTGGCGGACACGCTGGCCGGGACGCTCGGGTTGACTCCCGGGGAGGTTTACGCGATGCTGCTCGAACTGGAACTGGCTGGCCGCGTGGCCAGCCTGCCGGGCGGCCGCTTCCAGCGGCTCGCACAACTCTGAGCGCTCAGCGTTCTTCACGAAAAATACCGATGTTTGACGTACTCACCTATCTATTCGAGCAATACAGCGATCCCGCCGCCTTCGGCGATCGCGGCGCGCTGACCCGCCAGCTGAACGCCGTCGGTTTCGACGACGACGACATCGGCGAAGCGCTGGACTGGCTGGACAGCGTCAGCGAAACCAGCGTCGAGCCCTATCTGGGCGCCGACGAGGGCAGCGGCCTGCGCATCTACGCCGACAGCGAGCTGGAACACCTGCCGCCCGACGTGCGCGGCCTGATCCAGTTTCTGGAAGACAACGGCGCGCTCAGCCCCGCCCAGCGCGAAATGGTGATCGACCGCCTGCTGGAGCTGGACCCCGAGGATCTGGACGTCGATACCGCCAAGCTGCTGGTGCTGATGGTGTTGTGGGCGCAACAGGCGGAACTGCCCATCTTGCTGGGCGAGGCGCTGCTGGAAGCGGTGCATGGCGAACCAACCATGCAATAGCTTGTCAGCCTCGGTGCGGCGGGCTTAACATGCCGCCGACCGATCGTGACCCTATTTAGCATTCAAGAGCGCCCTTGCGCTCTTGTTTTGTTTGACGGATATAACAAGATGTGTCGGCCGGGCGCGTCCGGCCTCGAATTTTGCTGAAAAGATAATATGCCCTCCAGCCTCCTGATCGTTGAATCGCCATCGAAGGCGAAAACGCTGAAAAAATACCTGGGCCCGGACTTCGAGGTCCTGGCCTCCTACGGCCACGTGCGCGACCTGGTGCCGAAGAACGGCGCCGTCGATCCGGAAAAAGACTTCGCGATGAAGTACCAGCTGATCGCGCGCAACAGCAAGCACGTCGACGCCATCGTCAGCGCGGTGCGCGAAGCCGACCACGTCTACCTGGCGACTGACCCGGACCGCGAAGGCGAGGCCATTTCCTGGCACCTGGTGCAGATCCTCAACAGCAAGAAGCTGCTGAAGGACAAGACCGCCCAGCGCGTGGTGTTCCACGAGATCACCAAGAACGCGGTGCTGGACGCGATCCAGAACCCGCGCGACATCGCGCAGGACCTGGTGGACGCGCAGCAGGCGCGCCGCGCGCTGGACTACCTGGTGGGCTTCAATCTGTCGCCGCTGTTGTGGAAGAAGATACGCCGCGGCCTGTCCGCCGGCCGCGTGCAGAGTCCGGCGCTGCGCCTGATCTGCGAGCGCGAGAACGAGATCAAGGCCTTCGAGCAGCAGGAATACTGGTCGGTCCACCTCGACAGCCACAAGAGCCGCACCAAGTTCTCGGCCAAGCTGACCCAGCTCGCCGGCAAGAAGCTCGACCAGTTCGACATCCCGAACGAAGCCGAGCAGGCCGCCGTGCTGGCCCGGCTGCAGGGCCAGCCGGCCACGGTCGGCTCCATCGAGAAGAAAAAGAAATCGCGCAGCCCCGCCGCGCCGTTCACCACCTCGACGCTGCAGCAGGAGGCCGTGCGCAAGCTGGGCATGACCACCGACCGCGCGATGCGCACCGCGCAGCAGCTGTACGAAGGCATGGACATCGGCCAGGGCACCGTCGGCCTGATCACCTATATGCGTACCGACTCGGTGGCGCTGGCCAATGAGGCGGTGGAAGAGATCCGCGGCTATATCGGCCTGAAGTGGGACGCCGACTTCCTGCCGAAAAACCCGGTCGCCTACAAGAGCAAGGCCAAGAACGCCCAGGAAGCGCACGAGGCGATCCGCCCGACCTCCATCCTGCGCACGCCGGAAATGGTCAAACCCTTCCTGACCACCGACCAGTTCAAGCTGTACGACATGATCTGGAAGCGGACGCTGGCCTGCCAGATGGCGCCGGCCAAGTTCGACACCACCAGCGTCGACATCCTGGTGGGCGAAGGCGTGTTCCGCGCCAGCGGCCAGGTGCAGACCTTCGCCGGCTTCCTCGCCGTGTACGAGGAAGACGTCGACGACGCCGAGGACGAAGACAACGCCAAGCTGCCGCAGCTGGCCGAAGGCGAAGAGCTGCCGGTGGACAAGCTGTACGGCGAGCAGCACTTCACCCAGCCGCCTCCGCGCTTCTCCGAGGCCAGCCTGGTGAAGGCGCTGGAAGAGTTCGGCATCGGCCGGCCATCCACCTACGCCAGCATCATCTCGACGCTGAAGGACCGCGAATACGTGATCCTGGACAAGAAGCGCTTCCTGCCGACCGACACCGGCGACATCGTCAACAAGTTCCTGACCGAGCACTTCGCCCAGTACGTCGACTACAACTTCACCGCCAAGCTGGAAGACCAGCTGGACGAGATCGCCAACGGCGGCCGCCAGTGGGTGCCGGTGATGGACACCTTCTGGAAGGGCTTCAAGAAGCAGATCGACGAGAAGGAAAGCATCTCGCGCGCCGAGGTCACCACCGAGAGCCTGGACGAGGACTGCCCGAAATGCGGCAAGCCGCTGTCGATCAAGTTCGGCAAGCGCGGCCGCTTCATCGCCTGCACCGGCTACCCGGAATGCGACTACACCCGCAACCTGGGCGAGACAGCGGAGCAGGCGGCCGAGGAAGCCGAAGCGCCGACGGTGATCGAAGGCCGCTCCTGCCCGGACTGCGGCGGCGAGCTGCACATCAAGAAGGGCCGCTACGGCAAGTTCATCGGCTGCGCCAACTATCCGAAGTGCAAGCACATCGAGCCGCTGGAGAAGCCGCGCGAAACCGGCGTCACCTGCCCGGAATGCAAGACCGGCCAGTTGATCGAGCGCAAGAGCCGCTACGGCAAGCTGTTCTACAGCTGCAACACCTATCCGAAGTGCAAGTACGCGACCTGGAACCCGCCGATCGCCGAGCCGTGCCCGAAGTGCAACTGGCCGATCCTGACGATCAAGACCACCAAGCGCCGCGGCACCGAGAAGGTGTGCCCGCAGAAGGAATGCGGCTACGCCGAGCAGATCGCGCCGCCGGAAGGCAAGGAAGCAACGCCCGCCGAAGAGGCGTAAGCGCGACGCTGCGGAACCGATCAACAAACAGCCCTGCGGCGTTGCCGACAGGGCTGTTTTTTTCGCCATATTCAAAGCCTAGGCAGAGATATCCCGCCTATTCGGTTTCTCCCAAAAAGGTGAAATAGCCCATAGGCACATGCACGCTGCGCAAGGTCGGCGCCGCGCCGACCTCCCCTAGCAAGTCGACGGCCTGCAGATAATGGCTGTTCGAATGCGGCGCGCACCAGAGCATGCCAATCTCCACCGCGGCGGGGCCCCCGTCTGCCGTTCAGCCCCTCCAAGTGCCGCGTGAAACGGCCGGCATAGCGCGGCGACGCAATGCGATGCGAGAAAGAAAGGCATGGGCCTTGCAGAGAGGCTGGCCGCTGCGGCCTGAGTAGTCGACGGCCGCCGGATGCGGCGCATCCAAGCGCCATGGTGCCCATGACAGAGGGCGCCCCGGCTCAGGAGCAGCCGGCCTCAGCCGCCGCTGTTGCGGATCGGCATCACCCGGGCAAACCCGGCCGTTACAGGCGGCAAGCCGGCATCATAGATAAGTGATTGATTATATGGAAAAGCACTGTTCATCCAGCGCTATAATCGCGGCCTGTGGCGCGCCTCCCTCGACCCAATCTGTCCCGGCACCGCGGAGCGTTGTCGCGACACGGCCGCCCGCGCAGATCCTGGGGACCGCAACGTCCGCATCAATGGATAGAAACCATGAAAGTCAGCAGCCACTTCCTGCTCACCGGCGCCGCCATCCTCACCCTGCTTGGCCTCGCGGGCCACGCCTACCTGATCCTGCCCGTTGCCTTCCTGATCGCCTTCTTCGGCCTGTCCGCCGCCGACCGCGAGCAGATCGCCGACATGACGCCGCACGCGGCGGCGATGCTGTTGCCGGCGTCCGAGCGCCCCTTGCTGCCGCTGGACGCCTTCCGCGGCCAGGATCTGATGTTCTACCAAGCCGGCAGCCCGGTATACCGCACCCTGGTCGCGCGCGACTCGCGCTGGCAGCTGCTGGGCGAACAAGGCAAGGTCGCGGAGGAGCCGGGCTGCATCCGCGTCTATCCCGGCTATCTATACCGCAGACAATGCTGAGGCCCGGTCAGGCAGCGGCCCGGCTGGCCTCCGCCTCGCGGATCTCGCGCGCCAGGAAGTAATTGAGCGCGGTGCGCAGCACGGCGATGGCGCCGAGCTTGCCGATCTGGTCCCAGCTGGGCGCCACCGCGGTGGACAGGATGTCGGCCGCCAGCTGCAGCTCCAGAGCCAGGGCGAGAAAACGCGCGAAGGTCAGCCGCAGCCGGTTGTAGTCGCTACGCTGCCCGGCCAGGGCCTGCCGCAACCAGCGCCCCGCCACCACCAGCACGCCGACGGCGATCGCCAGCGCGCCGCAGGCCTCCACCGCCAGCTTCAGCCACAGCGCCAGATTCTGCATCCACTCTTCGACGCCGGCCTGTTGCGGGGAAATCCACATATCGCTCTCCTGTTTCCGGACAAGACAAAGGCCCCGCCGCAGCGGGGCCTTGTTGTCAGAACCGGACGGCCGCGTTCGGTTCCCTCAGCCGAACAGCACGATGCCCCAGACCGTGGCCAGATTGATCAGGCCCAACAGTTGGGCGGCGCTGCCCATGTCCTTGGCCCGCTTGGCCAGCGGATGGCGCTCCAGCGAGGTATGGTCGACCGCCGCCTCGATCGCGGAATTGAGCAGCTCGATGATCAGCGTGGCCAGGCTGCTGGCCACCAGCAGCGCGCGGGCCAGCGGCGTGGTGTGGACGATGAAGGCGGCCGGGATCAGGATCAGCGCCAGAATGGTCAACTGGCGGAACGCGTCCTCATAGCGGAACGCCGCCTTCAGGCCGTCCAGCGAATAGCCGAAGGCGTTGACCAGCCGGGTGACACCGGTCTTGCCCTTGAACGGACTCTCCTGCAGTTTTCCCATCATCGCTCCACAATCCGGCGGCGCCGGCTTTCAAAAGACCGGCATGGTAGCGCGGATGCGCCGCGCGGCAAAGCGCTCAGTGCTGGCAGCGCCGCTCCAGCGCGTCAAGGTACAGGCCGGCGACGTTGATGCCGGTCTGGTCCATGATCTCGCGGAAGCAGGTCGGGCTGGTGACGTTGACCTCGGTCAGGTAGTTACCGATCACGTCGAGGCCGGCCAGCAGGATGCCCCGCTTTTTCAGCTCCGGCCCCACCGCCTCGGCGATCTCGCGGTCGCGCGTGCTCAAGGGCCGGGCTTCGCCGCGGCCGCCGGCCGCCAGGTTGCCGCGGGTCTCTCCGGCTGCGGGAATCCGCGCCAGGCAGTGGTCGACCGGCACGCCGTCTATCACCAGGATGCGCTTGTCGCCGTCGCGGATCTCCGGGATGTAGCGCTGGGCCATCACCGTGCGCTTGCCGCGCCAGGTGATGGTTTCGATGATCACCGACAGGTTGGGGTCGTCCGGCTTGACCCGGAAGATGCTGTCGCCGCCCATGCTGTCCAGCGGCTTCAGGATCACATCCTGATGCTGGTTGACGAAGGCGCGCAGACGGTGGGCCTCGCCGGTGATCAGCGTCGGCGAGATCAGCTCCGGGAAATGCAGGATGGCCAATTTCTCGTTGAAGTCGCGCAGCGCCTGGCCGCTGGTGAACACCTTGACGCCTTGCTCCTCGGCCAGCGAGAACAGCTGGGACGCGTACAGGTACTCCATGTCGAACGGTGGGTCTTTGCGCATCACCACCGCGCTGAAGGCGGTCAGCGGCTGGCGCAGCTTCTGGCCCAGCTTGTACCAGTTCTGGCGATCCTCGGTGAGGGCCAGGTCGCAAGCGTCCACCTGCAGGCGGCCGCCCTCCACCGACAGCTGGCGCGCCTCGGCGAAGCTGAGCGCGTGGCCGCGGCGGTGCGCCTCCTCCATCATCGCGAAGGTGGTGTCCTTGTAAATCTTGAAATGTTCCAGCGGGTCGGCAATGAACAGGATGCGCATGTCTGTGCTCCAGCGGGGTTATTCGGCGTCCGGGTCGGTGGCTTCCAGCTCCAGCGAGGCCGCCAGCAGCGCCAGCCGCGAGATCACGCCGTAGGCGTAGAAGCGGTTGGGCGCGCAGTCGGGCAGGCCCTTGCGGTCCGGCAGGCAGGCCGTCTCGAACGACAGCGGCACGAAGTGCATGCCCGGCGCGTTGAGGTTCTCGTCGATGCCGCGGCCGGTATGCACGCGGTAGAAACCGCCGATCACATAGCGGTCCATCATGTAGACCACCGGCTCGGCCACCGCCTCGGTGACGGTCTCGAAGGTGTAGACGCCCTCCTGGACGATCACCTCGGACACCTCCAGGCCTTCCTTGACCACCGACATCTTGTTGCGCGCCTTGCGGTTGAGGCCGATCACCTCGTCCGGGCTCTTCACGCTCATCACGCCCATGCCGTAGGTGCCGGCATCGGCTTTGACGATGACGAAGGGATCGTTGTCGATGCCGTATTCGCGGTATTTGCGGCCGATCTTGTCCAGCATCTGCGACACGGTTTCAGCCAGCTGCTCCTCGCCGGCCCGGGCATGGAAATCCAGTCCGCCGCAACTGGCGAAATAGGGATTGATGGTCCACGGATCGATGGAGATCAGCCGGGCGAAGTCGTCGCACACCTTGTTGTACGCTTCGAAATGGTGGGTCTTGCGCCGCACCGCCCAGCCGGCGTGCAGCGGCGGCAGCAGCGTCTGCTCCAGGTTCTTCAGCAGGTCGGGAATGCCGCCGGACAAGTCGTTGTTGAGCAGCACCACGCAGGGGTTGAAACCATCGGCCAGCACCAGGCGGTTGCCGCGGCGCTCCAGCGGCTCCAGCGTCAGCTTGTCGCCGTTGGCGGCGACCAGCTCGGTCGGCTCGGTGATCTCGGGGTTCAGCGAGCCCAGGCGGACCTTCAGCCCGGCCTGCTCGAAGATGTGCACCAGGGTGGCGACGTTCTGCAGGTAGAAAGTATTGCGGGTGTGGTTTTCAGGGATCAGCAGGATGCTGCGCGCTTCCGGACATACCTTGTCCACCGCGCTCTGCGCCGCCTGCACCGCCAGCGGCAGGAATTCCGGGTTCAGATTGTTGTGGCCGCCGGGAAACAGGTTCATGTCCACCGGCGCCAGCTTGAAGCCGCTGTTGCGCAGGTCCACCGAGCCGTAGAACGGCGTGGCGTGGGCATGCCACTGGCTGCGGAACCAGTGCTCGATCTGCGGCTGGGCCGCCAGGATGCGGCTTTCCAGCTCGTAAAGCGGACCGGTGAGAGCGGTGGCCAGGTGCGGAACAGGTGGCATGATATCCCCTTGGAACGGACGTTGAATTCGCTAATGGTGGGGGTGGCGACAGTCATATTCAAGTGCCGGCCCGCAATGCGGGCCGTCCGGCAGGCGAAAATCCGCCTGCGGCGCCGGCGAGCTCTCCCCGCTTTTCGCCAGGATTCTCATCATAGCCCGCCGGACAAACAAAAAGGCGCCGCGAAACGCGGCGCCTTCCAGGCACGGCATCCGAGCCGGCTATAGCGGCCATTCCTCGCCATAGGCTTCGAAGTAGATGTCCTTCAGCGAATCCCAGTCGAAGAAGTGATTCTGGCAACCCGGCGTGGTGACCTTGATCGCACCGATCACATTGGCCAGGCGGCCGGTGATCTTCCAGTCCACGCCGCGGCTGATGCCCCACAGCAAGCCGGCGCGGAACGCGTCGCCGCAGCCCATCGGGTCCACCGGCTTGATGGGCATCTGCACGCGCGGGATCAGATGCACGGTGTCGTCGACGTAGATCTCGGCGCCCTTGGAGCCGCGGGTGACGATCAGCGCCTTTACCTTCTTGCGCAGGTCGTCGACGGTCAGGCCGGCGCGCTCGCGCATCAGCTCGCTCTCGTAATCGTTGATCGCCACGTAGCTGGCCAGCTCGACGATCTCGTGGATCTCGTCGCGCGACAGCAGCGGCAGCTCCTGGCCCGGATCGAAGATGAACGGAATCCCCGCCGCCGCCAGTTCCCGCGAGTGCTGGATGAAGGCGGTGTAGCCCCCGGGCGACAGAATGGCCAGCTCGATCGGGTCCTTGATGTCGGACACGTGATTCTCGGTGGCGAAATCCATCGCGCCCGGATGGAAAGCCATCAGCTGGTTGCCGTCCTTGTCGGCAATGCCGAAGCATTGCGGGGTATACTGCTTGCGGATCAGGCGGATGAAGCGGTCGTCCACGCCCACCCGCTTCAGGTGCTGGCGGTATGGCTCGAAGTCCTCGCCCACCACGCCCATCACGATCGGCTTCTCGCCCAGCAGGCACAGGCTGTAGGCGATGTTGCCGGCCATGCCGCCGAATTCGCGGCGCATCGTCGGAGCGAGGAAGGTGGTCGAAATCTTGTGCAGCTGATCCGGCAGGATCTGGCTGTCGAATCGGCCATGGAACGAGAACAGGGTATCGTATGCGAGCGCCCCGCAGACGAGGATAGACATGCCCACTCCGCAAAGTAATCAATCGAACATTTTAACATAAAGTTTATTTTTCGATCATCCCCGGATCGCCGCAAGTTGCGGAAATCCAAGACAATTCCAATGACATCACAGGAAAAGCCGATGAACACCAAACGCTTGTTCGCCTCCCTGTTGCTGGCCGCGCTGCCGCTGGCCGCCCAGGCGGCGCCCTCTCTGGAGCAAAGCCGCTTCGCCGACCTCAACGCCAAGCCGGTGGCCGTGTCCGCCTACAAGGGCAAGGTGACGGTGCTGAACTTCTGGGCCACCTGGTGCGGCCCCTGCCGCGAAGAGATGCCGATGCTGAACGGCCTGCGCAAGAAGCTGTCGCCCAAGGGCGTGGAAGTGGTCGGCGTGGCGCTGGACAGCAAGGAGCAGGTGGAACCCTTCGTCAAACAGCTGAAGATCGGCTATCCGATCCTGCTGGGCAACGACGACACGCTGGACCTGATGCGCGGCCTGGGCAACAAGACCGGCGGCCTGCCGTACACGCTGGTGCTGGACCGCCAGGGCAAGGTGGCGGCGACGCTGACCGGCAAGCTTGACGAGAAAAAACTGGAAGCGGCGGTAAAGCCGTATCTGTGACGCGCGGGGCGTTCCGCCGCATCAGAAATGACGGCGGAACGCCCGGCAAAGCCGGGCCTCCATCCTAGCGGCCCGCTCTTCTCAGGCTGACCTGCCCCACCAGCTCCGCCATCTCCTCCGGCACCGCCGGCTCGATCAGCCAATAACGCCGGCAATCGTCGGTGCGGTCTATCCAGCCGCCCTCCACCAGCTCGCGCCGGATCAGCACGTGGTCGCCGAAGGCCTCCAGCGCGCGGATGGCGGCGTTGACGGCCGGCTCATCCCATTCCTCGCCGCGCGGCAAACCCGACCACAGCGCCCACAAGCAGGCGCGCTGCTCGCTGAACTTCTTCGGCCAGCGCAGCAGCCGGCCCTCGCCGTCGAAATGACGCAGCAGGCGGCGGACTTCATTCGATTCGGTTTGCGGCTCGACCGGGAGCGGGCGGTCGTGCTCGGCGCGCAGATGCTGGAAATTCTGGAAGCCGGCGGAGCGTGCCAGCATGTTGAGGATCTGCAGATGGCCGGGCGCTTCGGCCTCCGCCATCCACTGCCGCTTCAGGGAGCGGGCAAGGGACGAGATATCGCTGCTGTAGAACGGATAAACGGTGCGAGACATGGTTCGAATCCTGTCTGCGTGCCAAGGTCGGGAAGGACTGCCGCGATCGCCGTTGCGGTCTGGCACGGGGTTCGAGCCAAGCGGTAAGTGGGTGATGCTGCCAAGACAGGTTTAGCGTGGCGAAATCGCCGGCGACGCCTGGGTGAACTGCTGACCCGCCGTCATGCTAACACCATGGCATGGCCTTGCAAAGCGCGGCGGCGGGCCAACGCAAAAAAGCCGACGCGGTCGCGTCGGCTTTTCATTTGGCTGCTAGATCAGGCGATCAGGCCAGGCGGCCGTGGCACTGCTTGTACTTCTTGCCGCTGCCGCAAGGGCAGGCGTCGTTGCGGTTGATGCGCAGGCCTTGCGAAGCCAGCGCCTCCGGCGACAGCGGATTGTCCTCGTCGTCGCCCAGCGCCGAACCCGGCTCGGCGTGCTGCATCTCGAAGTCCGGCAGCGCATGCGGCTCCACCGCGTCCACGTCTTCCTGGCCGCGGATCTGCACCGTCATCAGCACTTGCACCACGCTGCGCTTGATGCGCTCCAGCATGTCGGCGAACAGCTCGAAAGCCTCGCGCTTGTACTCCTGCTTCGGGTTCTTTTGCGCGTAGCCGCGCAGATGGATGCCCTGGCGCAGGTGGTCCATCGCCGCCAGGTGCTCGCGCCAGTGGTTGTCCAGCATCTGCAGCACCAGGCTGCGCTCGAACTGGCGCATCACGCCGTCGCCGGCCTGCTCCACCTTGGCCTGGTAGGCCGCGGCGGCCATGTCGACGATGCGCAGGCGGATCTGCTCGATGTCCAGATTCGGCTCGGCCTTCAGCCACTCGGCCACCGGGGCTTCCAGCAGGAAGTCCGACGCCAGCGTCTTCTCCAGGCCGGCCAGGTCCCACTGCTCCTCCAGCGATTCCGGCGGCAGGTGCAGGTCGACCAGGTCGGAGATCACGCCTTCGCGCATGTTCACCACCACGTCGGACACGTCCTCTTCCACCAGGATTTCGTTGCGCTGCTGGTAGATCACCTTGCGCTGGTCGTTGGCGACGTCGTCGTATTCCAGCAATTGCTTGCGGATGTCGAAGTTGCGGCCTTCCACCTTGCGCTGCGCGTTCTCGATCGAGCGGCTCACCCACGGGTGCTCGATGGCCTCGCCTTCCGGCATCTTCAGCCGGTCCATGATCGCGGCGACGCGGTCGGAGGCGAAGATGCGCAGCAGCGGATCTTCCAGGCACAGGTAGAAGCGGGACGAGCCCGGATCGCCCTGGCGGCCGGAGCGGCCGCGCAGCTGGTTGTCGATGCGGCGGGATTCGTGGCGCTCGGTGCCGACGATGTGCAGGCCGCCGGCTTCCAGCACCGCGGCGTGGCGTTGCTTCCACTCGGCGCGGATGGCCTCGATCTTGGCTTGCTTGTCGGCGTCGGACAGGCTGTCATCGGCCTCCACCGCCTTGATTTCCGGCGCTGGGTTGCCGCCCAGCACGATGTCGGTGCCGCGGCCGGCCATATTGGTGGCGACGGTGATCATGCCCGGACGGCCGGCCTGGACCACGATCTCCGCTTCGCGGGCGTGCTCCTTGGCGTTCAGCACATTGTGCGGCAGCTTGGCCTGGGACAGCAGATTGGCCACCAGCTCCGAGTTTTCGATGCTGGTGGTGCCCACCAGCACCGGCTGGCCGCGCTCGTGGCAGTCCTTGATGTCGGCCAGGATGGCTTCGTACTTCTCCTTGGCGGAGCGGTACACCTTGTCCTGAGAATCCTTGCGGATCATCGGCTTGTTGGTCGGGATCACCACGGTTTCCAGATTGTAGATGCTCTGGAATTCGTAGGCCTCGGTGTCGGCGGTGCCGGTCATGCCGGACAGCTTGCCGTACAGGCGGAAGTAGTTCTGGAAGGTGATCGACGCCAGCGTCTGGTTCTCGCGGTTGATCTCCACGCCTTCCTTGGCCTCCACGGCCTGGTGCAGGCCGTCCGACCAGCGGCGGCCGGCCATCAGGCGGCCGGTGAACTCGTCGACGATCACCACCTCGCCGTCCTGCACCACGTAGTGCTGGTCCTTGTGGAACAGCGAGTAGGCGCGCAGCGCGGCCATCAGGTGGTGCATCAACGTGATGTTGGTGGCCGAATACAGGCTGTCGCCTTCCTTCAGCAGGCCGAGGCGGGTCAGGATTTCCTCGCTGTGCTCGTGGCCTGCCTCGGACATCAGCACCGAGTGGGCCTTCTCGTCCACCCAGTAGTCGCCTTCGCCTTCTTCGGTTTCCTGGCGCTTGAGCAGCGGCGGCACCGCGTTCATGCGCTGGTACATGTCGATGTTGTCGTCGGCCGGACCGGAGATGATCAGCGGCGTGCGCGCCTCGTCGATCAGGATGGAGTCCACTTCGTCCACCACGGCGAAGGCCAGCTTGCGCTGCACCTTCTCTTCGACGCTGAACACCATGTTGTCGCGCAGGTAGTCGAAGCCGAACTCGTTGTTGGTGCCGTAGGTGATGTCGCAGGCGTAGGCGGCCTGCTTGTCGTCATGGGCCATCTGCGACAAATTCATGCCGACCGACAGGCCGAGGAAGTTGTACAGCGGCGCCATGATGCCGGCGTCGCGGCTGACCAGGTAGTCGTTGACGGTCACCACGTGGACGCCGTCGCCGGACAGCGCGTTCAGGTAGACCGCGAGCGTGGCGACCAGGGTCTTGCCCTCGCCCGTTTTCATTTCGGGGATCTTGCCCTGGTGCAGCGCCATGCCGCCGATCAGCTGCACGTCGAAGTGGCGCATGCCCATCACGCGGCGCGAAGCCTCGCGGCAGACGGCGAAAGCCTCGGGCAGCAGGTCGTCCAGCGTGCTGCCCTTGGACAGGCGATCGCGGAATTCCTGGGTCTTGGCGGCCAGCGCCTCGTCGGACAGCGCCTGCATCGCCGGCTCCAGCGCGTTGATGCGCGCCACCTCTTGGCGATATTGCTTGAGCAGACGATCGTTGCGGCTGCCGAAAACCTTCTTGAGTAGCGAAGAAATCATGTAGTCGAATCCAGAAACCAGCGGGCCGTTGGGAGTGTCCGCAAAAAATGCTGAAAAGTGTAGCACATTCGCAGACAAGGTTATGGGGGCATCCATGCGCCACATCAAGATGTGAGTCGAGAAATCGCTGTTGGTTTTACGCGACGACCACTTAGAGCAAACGCTCGATTCAATTGACCGCCCCATTCATGCAACTTAAATATTGACCCGCGATAATCCGCAACTTTGCGCATTCCTACAACAAGCGACAATCTCGGGAGAAACGATGGATAGGCGGCAATTCCTCAAGTGGGGCAGTTTCCTGACGGTATCGGTGGCCGCGGCGGGCTGCGGCGGCGGCGGCTCGGACAGCGCCGATTCGGGCAGCCAGCGCCAGCTCGCGGCCGGCCAGGGCTTCGGCCTGGGCGTGGCGTCCGGCGATCCGCGCCCGGACAGCATCATCCTGTGGACCCGCGTCGACGGCGGCGACGGCGCCGGCTCGCTGTCGGTCACCGTGCAGCTGTCCGACAAGTCGGACTTCTCCAACCTGCTGGTCAACCAGGCGCTGAACGCCGACCCGGGCTGGGACTACACCGTGCGCCACAAGGTGACCGGCCTCTCCAGCGCCACCACTTATTACTACCGCTTCCTGACCGGCAAAACCGTCAGCGCCACCGGCCGCACCAAGACCGCGCCGGCAGCCGGCACCCCGCTGTCGCAGCTGAAATTCGCCTACATCACCTGCCAGGACTGGAGCGTCAACCACTGGGGCGCCTTCGACGAAATCGCCCAGCTGGATCTCGACTTCGTTATGCACGTCGGCGACTACATCTACGAAACCATCGGCGCCGGCTTCCAGACCGGCAACAACGAAACCCGCCATCCGCCGCTGACGCTGCCCAATGGCACCAAGCGCGCCGACGGCGCGATCTACGCCACCACGCTGGCCGACTACCGCTACCTGTACAAGAGCTACCGCGCCGATCCGCGCATCCAGGCGGTGCACGCCAATTTCCCGGTGATCTCGATCTGGGACGACCACGAATTCTCCGACGACTGCTGGCAGGATCGCCAGGTGTACTATCCCGGCGACGACAGCGCGCCCAGCACGCCGCGCCGCCGCAGCGCCAACCAGGCCTGGTTCGAGTACACGCCGGCCGATGTCAGCATCGACTTGGCCAATCCCTCGTTCCAGAACATCCAGATCTACCGCAGCTTCGCCTTCGGCAATCTGGCCACCCTGGTGATGACCGACCAGCGCCTGTACCGTTCCGACCACATCATCCCGGAAACCGCCGTGCCCGACACCGGCCTGGCCAATCTGGGCAGTCGCTATTTCGTGCCCAAGGCCGCGCTGGCCCAGGCCGAGGCCGCCAAGATGGCCTCCACCGGCGGCAACCTGCTGAACGTGTCCATCCTGGGCGCGACCCAGCGCGCCTGGTGGCAGCAGCAGATGCAGAGCGCCGCCACCACCTGGAAGCTGTGGGGCAACGAGGTGTCGCTGCTGCGCATGGGCGTGGACGGCACCATGGCGGTCGCCAGCCTGCTGGAGCAGGGACTGTCGGCCGCGCTGGCGCAGAATTTCAGCCTCAACCTCAGCGCCGCCCAACAGCAACAGCTAACCGGCGCGCTGTACCAGGACCTGCTGGCCGCCGACACCAGCGGCGCGACGCCGGTACTGAGCTACGCCAACACCCAGCCTCTGCTCGCCGCCGTCAGCGGCGGCGCGATCAGCGCCGGCGTGTTCGGCGCCGCGGTCAAACCGATGCTCGACAGCAACCTGCCGCCAAGCATGCTGCTCAACCAGTACATCCTCAACGCCGACCAGTGGGACGGCTACAACGCCGAGCGCAAGGCGCTGATGGCCTTCCTGAAAGGCAACGGCATCGGCAACGTGGTGGGCATCACCGGCGACATCCACGCCTTCTTCGCCGGACAGGTGTATGACGACTTCGACGCCGCCAGCCCGACGCCGGTGATGGTGGACCTGGTGACCGCCGGCATCTCCAGCAACTCCTTCTTCAGCTATTTCAAGAACGTGGTGGACACCGTGCCGGCCTTCGCCAAGGCCGCGCCCTTGATCTACCAGACGGTGAACGGCCAGACGGTCAACACCTTCACCGGCACGCTGCAAACCTTCAACCCGTGGCTGAAGTACGCCGACACCGACGCCCAGGGCTACGCGGTGGTGACGCTGACGCCGGGCAAGCTCAGCTGCGCCTTCCACAAGATGGCCAAGCTGGCGAACGGCGCCGCGCCGTCGCCGGCCACCGCCAGCGTCAAGACCGTCGAGGTGCTGGCCGGAACCCCGGCCGTCAACGTGCTGTAAGCGGTTTCCCGTCCCGGGGTTGGCCGCGCCCGCGCGGCCAACCCTTCCAGTCAGTACATTTCGTCACAAAATCCCTACAAAGCCCTCCGGTTTTTAACATTCGTTTTATGGCTTCTCTGGTAGCATCCATGCCCTGAAACCGGACGGCGCGTCGCCGCTTCCGGCATTGCTTGCAATGCTCTCCCGCACGGCTTTGGACAGGGCGGACGCATCGATGCCCGGGCTTGGCATGCCGAACGTCGAGGACGCATCCGCCACCCGCTCCAGAGTTGTCATAATAGAAGCGGGCTGGTTGCCGCCCGCCGCGATAAACGATAGAAAACGGAGAGGCCCGATGACCACCGCCGTCCGCCACTTCATGCCCGCCACCGCCCGGCGGCTGATCCCCAACCGCTGGGACCTGATCGCGTTTCCGCTGATCCTGGGCTTTTTGCTGATGGCCACCACCGGCATCCGCGAAACCTGGGGGCCCATCACCGCGCTGCAAACCGTTCCGATCACGCTGGATCCAGGCAACCTGCCCGAATACGCGCTGCGCACCACGCTGCGCATGCTGGCGGCGATGGCCGCCGCGCTGGCCTTCACCCTGGTTTACGGCACGCTGGCCGCCAAGAGCCGCCGCGCCGGCCTGTTGCTGGTGCCGATACTGGACATCCTGCAGTCGGTGCCGGTGCTGGGCTACATCTCGTTCACCGTCACCTTCTTCCTGGCCTTGTTCCCCGGCCGGGTGCTGGGCGCCGAGTTCGCCGCCATTTTCGCCATCTTCACCAGCCAGGCGTGGAACATGACCTTCAGCTTCTACCAGTCGCTGCGCACCGTGCCGCGCGACCTGGAAGAGGTGTCGGTCAACCTGCGGCTGTCGCCGTGGCAGAAGTTCTGGAAGCTGGAAGTGCCGTTCTCCATGCCCGGCATGATCTGGAACATGATGATGAGCATGTCCGGCGGCTGGTTTTTCGTGGTGGCGTCGGAGGCGATCACCGTCGGCGACAAGACCGTGACGCTGCCCGGCGTCGGCTCCTACCTGGCGCTGGCGATCCAGAACAAGGATCTGGCCGCCGTCGGCTGGGTGATCCTGGCGATGACCATCGTGATCCTGATCTACGACCAGTTCCTGTTCCGCCCGCTGGTGGCCTGGGCCGACAAGTTCCGCCTGGAGGACACCGCCAGCCAGAACGCGCCGGAGTCCTGGGTGCTGAACCTGATCCAGCGCACCCGCTTCATCCAGCAGCTGCTCAAGCCTTTCGGCAAGCTGCTGAAGAAGATCGCCCGCCTGCGGCTGAACTTCAGCCTGCCCAAGGGCATCCATTCGGAAGACCATACGCCGGTGTCGCGCGGCATCGACGTGTTGTGGTGGGCGCTGGTGGCGTTGCTCGCCGCCGCCGCCGCCAGCAAGCTGGTGCACTTCATCGCCACCGAAGTGGGCGTCTGGGAAGTGCTGAGAGTGTTCGGCCTGGGCCTGATCACATTGGTGCGCGTCAGCCTGCTGATCGCCGTCGCCTCGGTGATCTGGGTGCCGCTGGGCGTGCTGATCGGCCTGCGCCCGGCCTTGGCCGAGAAAATCCAGCCGCTGGCGCAATTCCTGGCCGCCTTCCCGGCCAACCTGCTGTTCCCGGTATTCGTGGTCTTCATCGTCCACTACAAGCTGAACCCGGACATCTGGCTGTCGCCGCTGATCGTGCTGGGCACCCAGTGGTACATCCTGTTCAACGTCATCGCCGGCGCCACCGCCTTCCCCAACGACTTCAGGGAAGCCGCCGCCAACTTCCGCATCCGCGGCTGGCAATGGTGGAGGCAAATCATGCTGCCGGGCATCTTCCCCTACTACGTCACCGGCGCGATCACCGCGTCCGGCGGCGCCTGGAACGCCAGCATCGTGTCCGAGTTCGTGTCCTGGGGCGACGACAAGCTGGCCGCCCACGGCCTGGGTGCCTACATCGCGCAGACCACCGCCGCCGGCGACTATCCCAAGATCCTGCTGGGCATCGTGGTGATGTCGCTGTTCGTCGTCCTGTTCAACCGCCTGCTGTGGCGTCCGATGTACGCCATCGCCGAAAACAAACTCCGTCTCAACTAAGGGGGCACCAAGCATGACTACCGAAAACAACGCCCTGGGACAGGAAATCTTCAAGCTGAAGAACGTCTGCCGCGGCTTCTCCAAGGGCAGCGACGAGATCCAGGTGCTGGACGATGTGAACCTGACGCTGCGCGAAGGCGAGATCGTCGGCCTCTTGGGCCGCTCCGGCTCCGGCAAGTCCACGCTGCTGCGCATCATCGCCGGCCTGATCCAGCAAAGCAGCGGCGAGGTCAACTACCAGGGCAAACCGTTGAAAGGCCCGGCCGAAGGCGTGGCCATGGTGTTCCAGACCTTCGCGCTGTTCCCGTGGCTGACCGTGCTGCAGAACGTGGAAGCCGGCCTGGAGGCGCTGGGCGTGGACGCCAAGGAGCGCCGCCGCCGCGCGCTGGCCGCGATCGACCTGATCGGCCTGGACGGCTTTGAAAACGCCTACCCGCGCGAGCTGTCCGGCGGCATGCGCCAGCGCGTCGGCTTCGCCCGCGGCCTGGTGGTCAACCCGACGCTGCTGCTGATGGACGAGCCGTTCTCGGCGCTGGACGTGCTGACCGCCGAGACGCTGCGCACCGACATGCTGGACCTGTGGAGCGAGGGCCAGCTGCCGATCAAATCCGTGCTGATCGTCACCCACAACATCGAGGAAGCGGTGTTCATGTGCGACCGCATCCTGGTGCTGTCGTCCAATCCAGGCCGCGTGGTGGCCGAGATCAAGGTGCCGTTCCCGCACCGCCGCAACCGGCTGGACCCGGCCTTCCGCAAGATGGTGGACGACATCTACGCGCTGATGACCGCGCGCCGCAGCGCCCACACCCTGCACAAGCTGCCGCTTGAAATCGGCAGCCACCTGACCGAGGTGTCCACCAACCTGATGGCCGGCCTGATCGAGGAAGTGGCGCAGGAGCCTTACTTCGGCAAGGCCGACATGCCGGAAATCGCCGAGAAGCTGCTGCTGGAGGTGGACGACCTGTTCCCGGTGGCCGAGGTGCTGGAGCACCTGGGCTTCGTCGAGCTGAAGGACGGCGACATGCTGCTGACCGCCGCCGGCAAGCTGTTCGCCGACTACGGCACCCAGGAGCGCAAGGTGATGTTCGCCGAGCACCTGCTGCGCCACGTGCCGATGGCCGCCCATATCCGCAAGGTGCTGCAGGAGCGTCCCGGCCAGCGCGCGCCGCGGCTGCGCTTCGCCCAGGAACTGGAAGACTCGCTGTCCGACCAGTCGGCCGAGGAGACGCTGGACACCGTGATCAGCTGGGGCCGCTACGCCGAAATCTTCTCCTACAACGACCACACCGAGACTTTCAGCCTGGAAGACGTCGAGGGCGGCCAGTAAGCTTCGGCCGGCCAAACAACGGGCGCCCGGACGGCGCCCGTTTTGTTTCGGCGGCCGCAGGCCTGCCCGATGCTACAATACGGCATCGACCGTTTCCCCCTCACGCCCATGTCCGGACGCCCGCTCAACGACATCACCCGCCAGGATCAGACCCTGGCCCGCCTCACCGCCGCCGCGCACGAGCTGATGGCGCTGGACCGCGCCTTCAAGAAGCTGATTCCGCCGGCGATGGGCGAGGCTTGCCGCGCGGTGCGCATCCGCGACGACGAGCTGGTGATCCACGCCGACAACGGCATCGTCGCCGCCCGGCTGCGCATGACCGCGCCCGGGCTGCTGCCGCAGCTGGCGCAACAGGGCTATCCGGCGTCCAAGGTGCGGGTCAAGGTGGCGCTGCAGCTGGTCCGCGTCAAAAAGCCGAAGACGCTGGCGATCAGCGAAACCGCGCTGGACGGCATGGAGCAGGCGTCCGGCTGCATCGGCCACCCCGACGTCAAGCGCGCGCTGCAGCGGCTGATCGCGCGCCAGCGCCGCGGCTGACTGTACCGACAGCCAGTTTTCCCGCCGCGCCGTTTCGACGCCAATAGCCTCCTTTCGATTCATTTCCGCAGGAGGCGCCATGGCCGCGTTGCAACGCTTTTCCCCCAACCATCCCGCAGCCGGCATCGCCGCCGCGCTGGAGCGCGACGGCGGCGTCATCATAGAAGGGCTGTTGTCCCCCGAACAGCTGGCCCGCTTCCGCGCCGAGCTGTTCCCGCTGCTGGACGCCGCGCCCGACTGCCAGGGCGACTTCTACGGCTACGCCACCCGCCGCCTGTCCGGCCTGATCGCCCGCGTGCCCGTCTGCCGCGAACTGGCCATCCACCCGCTGATCCTGCAGTTGATGGACATCATGCTGCTCGGGGGCTGCCGCGAATACCAGCTCAACCTGACCCAGGCGATACGCATCGGCCCGGGCGAGCCGCGCCAGTTCCTGCACAGCGACGCGCTGATGTTTCCGGTCAAGGTTCCCGGATCGGAAACCATGATCAACTGCATGTACGCGCTGGACGACTTCACCGAGGACAACGGCGCCACCAACGTCGCGCCGGGCAGCCATCGCTGGAGCCAGGAGCGGCTGCCGGACGAGAGCGAAGTGGTCCCGGCCGCGATGCCCGCCGGCTCGGTGCTGATCTACCTCGGCTCCGTCATCCACGCCGGCGGCGCCAACCGCACCGGCCAGCCCCGCACCGGCGCGGTGCTCAGCTACTGCCTGGGCTGGCTGCGCCAGGCGGAAAACCACTACCTGGCGGTGCCGCGCGAGCTGGCGCGCGAACTGCCGGAGCGGCTGCAGCGGCTGCTCGGCTATTTCGTGCATGCGCCCAATCTGGGCGGCGTCGACGGCCAGGACCCGATCGCGCAGCTGCGCGAGCCGCCGGCCGAGCCGCCGCGCTTCACCGAATTCCTGCCCGAAGAAGCCAAAACGCTGCTGGCCGAGGCGCGCGCCGCCATGCGAAACGATTGATCGCCTTCAGATAGACATCAAAGCGGAGTACAGTGGCGGTTTCTCCTTGAACGTCCCCTCCAGCAGGATGACCGCCATGTCCGAACACGATACGCCCGAAACCACACCCGAAACCGCGCCGCAGGACCCGTCGCGCCGCCGCCTGTTCGAAGGCCTGGCCGCCATCGGCGCCGCCGGCGTGCTGCCCGCCGTCGCCAGCCAGGCGGCCGACGCCGCGCCGGCCGCCCACGGCCCGCTGGACGACAGGCTGCGCCATCACGTGAAGAACGTGGTGGTGATCTATCTGGAGAACCGCAGCTTCAACAATCTGTACGGCAACTTCCCCGGCGTCAGGCATCCGCTGTCCAAGGCGCCGGCCGAAGCCTGTATCCAGCTGGACCGCGACGGCTCCAGGCTGAAGAACCTGCCCAAGATCTGGGGCGGCATGGTGCAGCGCGGCCAGACCGTGGCCGGCAAGTACTACCTGATCGAGGAAGACAAGATCCAGAACCTGCCCAACGGCCCGTTCCCGCTGAAGGACGCCGACGGCGAGCCGCTGCCGGAAGCCGTGATCACCCGCGACCTGTGGCATTTGTTCTACCAGAACCAGATGCAGATCAACGGCGGCAAGAACGACCAGTTCGTCGCCTGGGCCGACTCCGGCGCGCTGGTGATGGGCTATTACAACGAGACCGCCAAGAACCTCAACCAATGGAAGATCGCCCAGCAATACACGCTGTGCGACAACTTCTTCATGGCGGCCTTCGGCGGCTCCTACCTGAACCACCAGTTCCTGATCTCCGCCCGCACGCCGGAATACTTCAACGCCAAGGACACCGCGGCGGCGAAGAAGATCGCCGTGCTGGACGACGGCCCCAAGGGCTACCGGCTGAAGGTGAAGACGCCGGCCTCGGCGATGGACGGCCCGCCGCAATTCGTCAACAACGGCGCCATCACGCCGGACGGCTATGCGGTCAACACCATGGCGCCGCCGTTCCAGCCCAGCTACGTCAAGCCGGCCGAGGGCGGCGACAAGCGCTACGCCGATCCGGCCGACGCCAACACCCTGCCGCCGCAGACCTACGACACCATCGGCGACCTGCTGTCGCGCAAGGGCGTCAGCTGGGCCTGGTACGGCGGCAGCTGGCAGGCGGCGCTGGACGGCAAGGGCGGCCCGGACGCGCCCAACTTCCAGTACCACCACCAGCCGTTCAACTACTTCAAGAACTTCGCGCCCAGCACCCAGGCCCGCGCCGAGCACCTGCGCGACGGCGGCCTGGGCGACAGCCCGATCAGCAACCGCTTCATCGCCGACGCGGTGGCCGGCAAGCTGCCGGCGGTGGCGTTCTACAAACCGCAGGGCAACCTGAACATGCACGCCGGCTACTCCGACGTGGAAAGCGGCGACCGCCACGTGGCCAACGTGCTGCAGCACCTGATGAGCGGCCCGCAGTGGAAGAACATGGTGGTGGTCATCACCCACGACGAGAACGGCGGCTGGTGGGACCACGTGGCGCCGCCCAAGGGCGACCGCTGGGGTCCGGGCAGCCGCATCCCCGCCATCGTGGTGTCGCCGTTCGCCAAGAAAGGCCATGTCGACCACACCTTCTACGACACCACCTCCATCATCCGCTTCATCAGCCGCCTGCACGGCCTGCCGGAGCTGGAGGGCGTCAAGGTTCGCAACCAGGCCTTCCGCGAGCGCGGTGCGCAGCCGCCGGGCGACCTGACCGGCGCGCTGCAGCTCTAAGCCCCATGGCCGGTCCGCATCCGCGGGCCGGCTGCTATTTTTTTCTTATCCTTCCGCGTGCGCGCCTTGGAAAACCATAAAAGCATGACTCGATTCGCCCTACGCCTGTCCGCCCTGCTGCTGCTCGGACTCCTGTCCTTCCGCGCCTTCGCCTGCGCCGAAGAGGCGATGTACAGCCACCATTACGACCAGTGCATGGATCAGGCCGGCGGCGTCACCGCAGGCATGCTCGATTGCCTCTCGGCAGAACACGCGCGCCAGGACAAGCAGCTGAACGACACATACCGCAAGCTGATGGCCGCCTTGCCGGCCAAGCGCCAGCACAGGCTGCAGGTCGCCCAGCGGCTGTGGCTGAAATACCGCGCCGCCAACTGCAGCGCCTACGTCGACCCCGACGGCGGCACCGCCGAATCGCTGGTGGCCGCCGACTGCGAACTGGCGTCCACCGCCGCCCGCGCCGCCGAGCTGGCCCGGCTGCAGCCCGCCTCGCGCTGAATCCCCCGCCCCGCGCCCGGGCGCGGGGCCATCGCCGAACCCGCTCGCCGCGCCCCTGCCTGCCGCCGCGCGCCTCCTGCCTGACAATAACCAATCTACATTCAGACTGTCTCTGTTCGCTGCCAGCGCTTTGGTTTAAGCTGCAAACAATCCGAAAACAACAACACCGGGACTCTTCGCCATGAACGTCAAAGAATACATGCAGCAGCTGGGCCAGGCCGCGCGCAAGGCGTCGCGCCTGCTGGCCCGCGCCGACGCCAACCAGAAAAACGCCGCGCTCCACGCCATCGCCGACGCCATCGTCCGCGAGCAGGACGCGCTCTTGGCCGCCAACCGCCAGGACCTGGACGCCGCGCGCCAGGCAGGACTCGACGACGCGATGCTGGACCGGCTGACCCTCACCGCCAAGGGCGTGGCGGCGATGGCCGACGGCCTGCGCCAGATCGCCGCGCTGCCGGACCCGGTGGGCGAGATCGACGAAATGAGCTACCGGCCGTCCGGCATCCAGCTGGGCAAGATGCGGGTGCCGCTGGGCGTGGTGGGCATCATTTACGAGGCCCGCCCCAACGTCACCGCCGACGCCGCCGGCCTGTGCCTGAAATCCGGCAACGCCACCATCCTGCGCGGCGGCTCCGAAGCCTTCCACAGCAACCAGGCCATCGCCGCCTGCGTGCACGAGGGCCTGGCGGCCGCCGGCCTGCCGGCCGAGGCGGTGCAGGTGCTGGCCACCACCGACCGCGCCGCGGTGGGCGAGCTGATCTCGATGCCGGAATATGTCGACGTGATCGTGCCGCGCGGCGGCAAGGGCCTGATCGCCCGCATCAGCGCCGAGGCGCGGGTGCCGGTGATCAAGCATCTGGACGGCAACTGCCACGTCTACATCGACGACACCGCCAATCCGGACAAGGCGTTCAACATCGCCCTCAACGCCAAGACCCATCGCTACGGCACCTGCAACACCATGGAAACGCTGCTGGTGCACAGCGCCTTCGCCGAGTTCATGCTGCCGCGGCTGGCCGGCGCCTATTGGGAAAAAGGCGTGGAGCTGCGCGGCTGCGAACGCACCCGCGCCATCCTGGGCGAGCAGGTCAAGGCCGCCACCGACGACGACTGGGCCACCGAATATCTGGCGCCGGTGCTGGCGGTGAAAGTGGTGAAGGACATCGACGAGGCGATCGAGCACATCAACCACTGGGGCAGCCATCACACCGACGCCATCGTCACCGAGGACTACGGCCGCTCGCGCCGCTTCCTGCGCGAGGTGGACTCGGCCAGCGTGATGGTCAACGCCTCCACCCGCTTCGCCGACGGCTTCGAGTACGGGCTCGGCGCCGAGATCGGCATCTCCACCGACAAGATCCACGCCCGCGGCCCGGTCGGCTTGAACGGCCTCACCAGCCAGAAGTGGATCGTGCTGGGAGATGGGCAGATCAGACAGTAAGCGTCCCGCCGGGAGATAGGCAACTTGCCAACGGCCATCCGTCACAGGATGGCCGTTCCGCTTGATCGATCCAAACGCAAAAGTCGCCTGGATCGACGATTCGAAGCGGCCCGTCTCCCCGTCCTGCGGGCGGAACCGCCATCCAAACCATCGTCCGCGCAACGGACGCGAAACCATTCGGACATCCAGGCTGCGGCGGCCATCCGCTGCCGAACGCCCCGCAGCGCCACGCGCGAAAACACAATCGCTCCATTTCGCGCCATAATCGCGCTTTGTTTTTCACGCTCGCGTCAAACCGATGAAAATCCTGACCAACCAAGATCTCGCAGACCTGTCAGCCAAGGCCGCCTGTGCGCCGCGCCTGCGCGCCCACCACAACATCCACGCCGAACTGGACGATCCGATCCAGCGTCTGGCCATCGCCATGGAGCCGGACACCTATGTCCGCCCGCACCGCCACCCCGGCAGCCCGGAACTGCTGATCATGCTGTCCGGCGCGCTGGACTGGATCGAATTCGACGCCGCCGGCGAAACCGTGGTCGCCCGCCATCGGCTGGGCGACGGCGGCGCGCGCGTGTTCGAGATGCCGGCCGGCGCCTGGCATTCGGTGGTGTCGCTGGAGCCGGGCAGCGTGGTGTTCGAGGTGAAGCGCGGCCCATACCAGCCCTTGCCCGAATCCGATGTAGCCGCCTGGGCGCCGGCTGAAGGCGACGCCCGCGTCGCCGACATGCTGGCCTTCCTGCGCCGCTGCCAGCCCGGCGACCGCTTCGCGTAACATCGCTTAACATCTTGCCGCCGCGAATGACGGAACCCGCGGCGGCCGCCGGCGCACCAAAAGGCATTGTTTCCCCAACCGATGCCGAAACCGATGTTCCTATTCCGCGCCGTTCTCCCCCTCGCCATTTCCCTGTCCCTGCTGGCCTGCGCCACGCCGCTGCGCGCCGCCCCCTCGCTCAGCCTGAGCAGCCAGCGCCCGCCGCAGCAAGTGGCCGACTGCCTGCAGCAAGGCTTGCAAAAGCTGCACATCCCCGATGATTTCGTCGAGCGCCGCGACGAGCGCGACGGCAGCCGCAGCCTGGCGTTGCGCAATCCGGTCAGCGACGCCTCCGGCACCCGGGTCGACATCCTGCCGCAAGGCGACGGCAGCCGGTTGGAAGTCCGGCTGAACGGCATGCCGCTGAGCCCGGCCTGGAAGAAGCAGATCCATGGCTGCGCCCGCAAATGACTGTGGATAAGTCATGCATTCCGTGACTGGCTGTGGATGATCTGGATATCCCGGGATAAGACTGTGGACAACTTGCCGGAAAACGCGCATTCCTTGCCGACGATGTGGGTAAGTGATTTCATCCACAACTGCCTGTGCATAATGTGGACAATTTCAGAACAAGCTGTGAATAAACACCGGCGCGGCGAATCCGCCTGCCCTACCGAACCGCGTCGGGAGCGCGCCATCCGCCCCGCGCGGTTACACTGACGGCAATACGCCACGACTGGACTCGCCGATGACCACCGCCTCCCATCCCCAGTACGACCAGCACTACGCCGACGGCAAAGCCCGCCGCCGCCAATGCCCGCGCTCCAGCCAGGCCGAACTCCACCTGGCGCCGGAGCGCGACGTGGTGGCGCTGGTGGAGTCCACTTCCCAGGGCCGGGTGCCTGCGCTGGTTCCGCTGCGCTACGCGCGCATGCACGCGTCGCCGTTCGCCTTCTTCCGCGGCATGGCGATGATCCAGGCCGCCGACCTGGCCGCCGGACCGGACAGCGGCCTGCGCCTGCAGATCTGCGGCGACGCCCACCTGATGAACTTCGGCTTCTTCGCCTCGCCGGAACGGCAACTGGTGTTCGACATCAACGATTTCGACGAAACCCACCCCGGTCCCTGGGAATGGGACGTCAAGCGGCTGGCGGTCAGCCTGGTGCTGGCCGGCCGCAGCCGCGGCTTCGACGCCCAGGCCACGCGCGAAATCGTCCAGCGCCTGGCCGCCACCTATCGCCGCCGCATCGTCGCTTTTTCGCAGATGAGCCAGCTGGACCTGTGGTATTGCCGCGTCGATTTCGAACAATTGCTGTCCCAGGCCACCGACGAGGGCATGCGCCAGCAATTGAACAAAGTGGCCGGCAAGGCGCGCAACCAGACCCAGGAGCGGCTGCTGCCCAAGATGACCGACCTGGAGGACGGCGGCTTGCGGCTGCGCGACAACCCGCCGGTGATCTTCCACCTCGACGACAGGAACAGCCCGCTGGCCGCCTGCGACGACTGGCTGGGCGGCGACAGCCTGGCCAAGATCCAGCGCATGCTGACCGGCTACATCGACACGCTGAAAGAAGACCGCCGCGAGCTGCTGCAGCGCTTCCGGCTGGTGGACGCCGCCTTCAAGGTGGTGGGCGTCGGCAGCGTCGGCACCCGCTGCCTGGCGCTGCTGCTGCAGGACGACTACGACCAGCCGCTGTTCCTGCAGTTGAAGGAGGCGCGGCCGTCGGTGCTGGAGGCCTTCACCCAGGAATGCGTGCACGGCAATCAGGGCAAGCGGGTGGTGTTCGGCCAACGGCTGATGCAGGCCACCAGCGACCTGTTCCTGGGCTGGACCCACGGCGCCGACGGCCATCACTTCTACATGCGCCAGCTGCGCGACATGAAGGCCGCCCCGGCGCTGGAAGCGTTCACCAATGCCGAAGAGCTGGCCAGCTACGGCCAGGCCTGCGGCTGGACGCTGGCGCGCGCCCACGCCAAGTCCGGCGGCTGCGCGGCCGAAATCGCCGGCTATCTGGGGGAGTCGGACAAGTTCGACCAGATGCTGGCCGACTACGCGCAGGCCTACGCCGACCAGGTGGAAGCCGACTACCGGCTGTTCGACGCCGCGGTCCGCGGCGGACGCTTGCCGGTCTCCGCGGCATAAATGCCGGGTTAGGGAAAATTGCGATGTTGACGGTTGCGTCCTGAACTAGACTGTAACAACAGAAACGCATAATCAGCCGGCGCCGGACCGTCCCCGACGGGCCCGCGCCGCCGCCGCATCTGCGGCGGCTTGTTTCCCTACACCAGAGCGTCCAACATGCAGCTGAACACCCGCCTGATCATCATCATCGCCGCCAGCCTGATCGCGCTGCTCGGCCTGTCCACCGTCGCCTTGCTTTCCACCCGCGCCACCCTGCATCAGGAAAAAAGCGAGCAGATCGTGCACCTGCTGAAAATGGCGGAAAACAGCCTCACCCACTTCCAGCAGCTGGAGGCCAAGGGCATGCCGCGCGCCGAGGCGCAGAAGCAGGCCATCGCCGCGCTCTCCGCGCTGAAGGTGGACGACATCTACTTCTTCGGCCGCAACCGCGAGCACCGCGTGCTGTTCCATCCCAGCAAGGACCGCGTCGGCAAGCTGGACATGGGCAGCAAGCTGCCGGACGGCCGCACCACGGTGGAGGCCTACGATGACGCGATGAAGGACGCCCACTACGGCGTGCTGGTGATCCAGACCAAGCGCAAGGGCAGCGGGGACGAAGAGTTTCCCAAGCTGAACGGCGTGTTCCGTTTCGAGCCGTGGGACTGGACGATAGGCACCGGCATCTTCATCGACGACATCGATCAGCTGTTCTGGAGCGAGGCGCGCACGCTGATGATCGTCGCCGTGGCCTGCGCGGTGGTGCTGGGCGCGCTGGTGGGCTGGATGTCGCGCTCCATCCTGCAATCGCTGGGCGGCGAGCCGCGCTACGCCGCCGACGTGGTCAAGGCGATCGCCGACGGCGACCTTAGCGTGGAGATCGAGGTCAAGGGCGGCCCCAACAGCCTGCTGGGCGCGATGAACGACATGCGGGGCAAGCTGCGCCTGATGATAGAGGAGATCGGCCGCGCCACCGCCAGCATCAACCACTCCTGCCACCAGCTGTCCAGCGACATGGACAAGGTGCATGAGGTGTCCGGCATCGCCAGCTCGTCCACCACCTCGGCCGCCGCCGCCATCGAGCAGCTGTCGGTCAGCATAGACCATGTCAGCGCCAGCACCCGCGACACCGAGACCGGCGCGCGCGACACCGCCCAGCTGGCCGGCGAGGGCAAGATTCTGGCCGGCAACGCCGCCGACGGCATCCGCCAGATCGCCGACCAGATCCACGGCGCCAGCGACATGGTGGGCCAGCTGGCCGAACGCAGCCGCAGCATCAGCAGCATCGCCGAAACCATCCGCGACATCGCCAACCAGACCAATCTGCTGGCGCTGAACGCCGCCATCGAAGCCGCGCGCGCCGGCGAGATGGGCCGCGGCTTCGCGGTGGTGGCCGACGAAGTGCGCAAGCTGGCCGAGCGCACCGCCAGCGCCACCGACGAGATCAGCAGCATCGTGCAGGCGGTGATCAACGAAACCGGCAATGTCTCCGGCCGCATGGACGAGATCCGCCCCGCGGTGCAGGCCGGCGTCGAGCAGGTGCAGCAGGCCGCCGAAACGCTGGAGTCGATCAGCCGGCAGGCCAGCACCGCGCTCGAGCACGTGCACAACGTGGTGGTGGCGATGGGCGAGCAGAGCCAGGCCGGCACCAATATCGCCGGCAATGTCGAACAGGTGGCCGGCGTGGTCGAGGAAACCCAGAACTCTGTCAGCCACGCGGTGGAGGCGGTGCGCGCCATCGACCAGCAGGCCACCAATCTGCACCAGACGGTCAGCCGCTTCCGGCTCTGAGCGACCTGCGCGGCGTCCCTTTCCCGATAGCGGCCGTTTGCGGAAAACGGCCGCGGAACGCACGCACGCAAGGTTGTAAACAGGCACCACTCATCGTCGCACTTGCCGCCGTCGTTGCGGCTGGCATAATGGCCACGGGCACTCGCTCCATGAAAGCAAGAAAAAAACTGAGGACAGACAGGAACCCCAGCACGCTTCAGTGGAGAATCGTATGTCTGATGCCCGCATGCCGGCAGGCCTCATCGAATGGCTGCAACACAGCAAGGCGCGGGACGTCGAGCTCGCCTTTGCCGACGTCCATGGTTTTCCCCGCGGCAAGACCCTGCCCGCCGCCGCCTTCATCAAGGGGCAACCGCTGCGCATCGCGCGCGCGGTGCCGCTGCAAAGCTGTATCGGCGAATTTCCCGACTACAGCTTCTACGGCGAACACGATCCGGACGTCACGCTGGCGCCGGACTACAACACACTGCGTCCGGTGCCTTGGGCCAAGACTCCGCGCGCGCTGGTGATCTGCGACTGCGTAGACCACGATGGCGGCCTGTCGCCGCTGGCGCCGCGCTCGGTGCTGAAGCAGGTGCTGGCGCGCTACGACGCCCATGGCTGGACGCCGGTGGTCGCGCCGGAGCTGGAGTTCTACCTGTTCGCCGCCCACGGCGACCCGGCGCAGCCGTTCCAGCCGCCCCAGCTTGCCAGCGGCCGCCGCGAGGCAGGCTTCGACGCCTTCGGCTTCTCGGCTCTGGGCGAGCTGGAGGCGTTCTTCGACGAGCTGTACCAGGCTTGCGAGACGCTCGGCATCGCCACCGACACCTGCGTGCACGAGATGGGCCCCAGCCAGTTCGAGATCAACCTCAAGCACGGCGACGCGCTGAAGCTGGCCGACGACACCTTCCTGTTCAAGACCGCGCTGAAGGAGATCGCCCACCGCCACGGCCTCAGCGCCGTGTGCATGGCCAAGCCGCTGCCCGGCCAGCCCGGCAGCTCGATGCACATCCACCAGAGCGTGGTGGACCGCCAGGGCCGCAACGCCTTCAGCCGCGCCGACGGCTCGGAAAGCCCGGAATTCTTCGGCTTCATCGCCGGCCTGCAACGCTTCCTGCCCGAGCTGATGCCGCTGTTCTGCCCCAATCCCAACTCCTACCGCCGCTTCGTCAAGGGCATGGCGGCGCCGGTCAACCTCAGTTGGGGGCTGGACAACCGCTCGGTCGGGCTCAGGGTGCCGGTGTCGGGCCCGGAGGCGCGGCGAGTGGAAAACCGCCTGCCCGGCTGCGACGCCAACCCCTATCTGGCGCTGGCCGCCAGCCTGGGCGCCGGCCTGGCCGGCATCGAGCAGAAGCTGGTTCCGGACGAGGCGGTGCACGGCAATGTGTTCAAGCAACAGGCCGCCAGCCTGCCGACCACGCTGGACGCCGCCTGCGCGGCGATGGCCGCCGGCTGCGCCGAAGCGCTGTTCGGCTCCGACTTCAGCCGCGCCTATCTGGCGGTGAAGGAGGTGGAGTTGAACGACTACCATCGCCAGGTCACCGCCTGGGAGCGGCAATATCTGGGATTCCTGGTCTGAAGCGTCGCAGCGCTGATTGTTTGTCGACACGCGCCGCATCCCCTTCGGCCCGCGCCGGCAAGACCGCCTTGGCCCTGGGGCCTTTGAGCCGCCGTTTTTTCG
This sequence comes from Chromobacterium sp. Ag138, assembly GCF_055181315.1. NCBI lineage: Bacteria > Pseudomonadati > Pseudomonadota > Betaproteobacteria > Neisseriales > Chromobacteriaceae > Chromobacterium > Chromobacterium sp. Ag138. The sequence goes on along the minus strand of NZ_JBUPWA010000001.1, from coordinate 3,441,113 downwards.
ATCGGCGGCGCCTGGGCCAAGGCGGTCTTGCCGGGGTTTCGCGGGCTGAAGGGGTCGCCTAGGGGTGTCGGGGAGCTGGCGAAACAGCTTCCCGACCTGCCCGGCGGGCAGCCCCGCCATGAAAACATTCGTCCGCGCAGCGGACTCCATAAACCAAATCGAACCCATGGCCTGGTTCAATTCAGGCATGGCAGCCCGCAAATTTGCCCTGGATCAATACCCGCGCTCGCCCGGCGAGACACCGCAGCCGCCATCGGAGTATGCTGAAGGCATCCCACCAAGCCGGTGTTTCGAAGGAGCAGCCCATGTATCGTCACATCATCGCCGCGATAGACGGCAGCAACAATTCCGACAAAGCCCTGCATGAAGCCATCCGCGTCGCCAAGTTCGCCGAGGCCAGGCTGACCCTGATCCACGTCGCCAGCCTGCGCGACCTCGCGGTCGACAGCCTGGGCGTCTACGCCGGCGACCCCGGCTACGACCTGGCGCTGGAGCAAGGCCAGGAAGCGCTGGCCCGCGCCCAGACCATCGCCCGCAACGCGGGCCTGACCGATGTGGTCAGCCATCTGGAGAAAAGCTGGGAAGGCGGCCATGACCTGGCCGATCTGCTGATAGGCTACGCCAGCGCGCAGCAAGCCGACCTGATCGTGCTGGGCACCCATGGCCGCAGCGGCCTGGCCCACCTGTTCCTGGGCAGCTTCGCCGAGGACATCCTGCGCCGCAGCCAGTGCCCGCTGCTGGTGGTGCGCAGCCAGGAAGACGACGACATCCGCGTCGAATAAGCCCCGGCGCGATCGGGGCGTCCACGCCAATCCGGCCCGCCTTGCGCGGGCCTCGCCGTTTGTCAGCGGCGCTCGGCGTGGACGAAGAACTCGCGGTTGCCGTCGCCGCCCTTGATCGGGCTGTCGAACCAGGCCAGTGTCTTCATGTTCTGCTCGGCCAGCACCCGGTCGATCTTGTTCTTAACCTGCGGGTACAGGCTTTCGTCGCGGACGATGCCGCCGTGCGACAGCCCTTCCCTCCCCACCTCGAACTGCGGCTTGACCAGGCTGAGCAGGCATCCGCCCGGCGTCAGCAGCGGCAGCGCCGACGGCAGCACCAGGCTCAGCGAGATGAAGGACACGTCGCACACCATCAGGTCGAAGCCGTCGCCCTCGTTGGCGGCCAATAGCGACGCGCGGTCGAGCGCGCGCGCGTTGACGCCCTCGAAATAGCGGACCCGCGCGTCCTCCCGCATCCGCGGGTGCAGCTGGTCATGGCCGACGTCCACGCCCACCACCCGGTGCGCGCCGGCCTGCAGCAGGCAGTCGGTGAAGCCGCCGGTGGACTGGCCGACGTCCAGCGCGGTCCAGCCGGCGATGTCCAGCCCGGCCGCGTCCAGCGCGCCGCGCATTTTCAGCCCGCCGCGCGACACGTAGCGGTCGGCCTCGTCGGCGACGATGTCGAACGCCGCGTCGGCCGGAAATTTCTGGCTGGACTTGGCCACCACCGCGCCGCCGCAGCTGACGCGGCCGGCCGCCACCAGGTTCTGCGCGGCGGTGCGCGACGCGGCAAGCCCTTGTTCCACCAGCAAAATATCCACTCGAATCATGTCCGTTCCCGCTGCCCGAATTCCGATGAACGCGACAGGTTGGCGAAGCCGCCATCCGCTGTCAAGCGAAGCCGCCGACCCAGCCCGTTTGCATCAGATCTCGCAACAGATGTTTACAAGAAAATGCTAATAATGATAATCTAAAAAGCAATTCATTGATTTTATTCATATATTCAAACAGCCCGCCGGCATCGGACAATAAGCGCGCGCCCCATCCCGCGCGCCCTTATCCATCCATGCTGGCCCGCTCCGCCAGCGCCCGGCAGACAACGGCCGCTGGCGGCAGAGCCTCGCAGCAGGCTCTGGCCCGGACAAGGCTTTCGCGCCGGCCATCGCCGGTTTCGCCCGCGGCCCAGGCCGCGCCTCGCCTCACCATCCATCACGGCCGCGCGCCCCGTGCGGGGACGCGCGCCGCCATGCAAGGAGTACCGATGGTCCTACGCCTGTCTTTGTTGTTCGCCGTATTGTTCGCGCTCTGGGGCGCCGCCGCCCCCGCGCACATGACCGCCACCGCTTCCGAGTGGCTGAGCTTCACCATTTCCCGCTTCGGCTGGTTCTATCTGCTGTCGGTGTTCGGCTTCCTGCTGTTCGCGCTCTACCTGGCTTTCGGCCGCTTCGGACATATCCGCCTGGGCAAGGAGGACGACGAACCGGAGTTCTCCCGCCTGAGCTGGTTTTCCATGCTGTTTTCCGCCGGCATGGGCATCGGCCTGGTGTTCTGGGGCGTGGCCGAGCCGCTGTCCCACTTCGCCACGCCGGCAAGCGCGTCCACCGCGCCGGAATCGGCCGAGGCCGCGCGGCTGGCGATGCGCCACGCCTTCTTCCACTGGGGCCTGCACCCGTGGGCGGTGTACAGCCTGACCGCGCTGGCGCTGGCCTACTTCAAGTTCAACCGCGGCCAGAAGGGCCTGATCAGCGCCGCCTTCCGTCCACTCTTGGGCAAGCGCGTCGACGGCCCGGTCGGCACCGCCATCGACGTGATGGCGGTGCTGGCCACCGTGTTCGGCGTCGCCACCACGCTGGGCTTCGGCACGCTGCAGATCGAAAGCGGCCTGGAGATGCTGTTCGGCGTGACGCCGTCCGCCGCCCTGACCGTGGCCATCGTCGTCATCGCCACCGCGCTGTTCCTGCTGTCGTCGCTGACCGGCCTGTCGCGCGGCATCAAGTGGCTGTCCAACCTCAACATCCTGCTGGCGGCGCTGCTGTTCCTGGCGGTGGTGGTCCTGGGGCCCACCGGCTTCATCTTCGACACCTTCACCACCACGCTGGGCGACTACCTGGGCAACCTGACCAGCACCAGCCTGCGGATGAGCCCGTTCACCCAGGGCACCTGGATGGCCAACTGGACGCTGTTCTACTGGGCCTGGTGGGTCACCTGGGCGCCCTTCGTCGGCATGTTCATCGCCCGCGTCTCGCGCGGCCGCACCGTGCGCGAATTCATCGTCGGCGTGCTCCTGGTGCCGTCGCTGGCCAGCTTCGTCTGGTTCTCCGCCTTCGGCGGCACCGCGCTGGACCTGCAGCTGTTCGGCGGTGCCAACCTGGTCTCCGCGGTCAAGACCGACGTCTCCACCGCGCTGTACGTGATGTTCGAGCAGCTGCCCGGCGGCCGCGTCCTGTCGCTGCTGGCGATGACGCTGGTGATCATCTTCTTCGTCACCTCAGCCGATTCCGCCACCTTCGTGCTGGGCATGTTCACCAGCGGCGGCGACCTGAACCCCAGCCACCGCGTCAAGCTGATCTGGGGCGTGCTCCTGGCCGCCATCGCGCTGGTGCTGCTGCAAAGCGGCGGCCTGAAGGCGCTGCAGGCGGTGCTGATCGTCAGCGCGCTGCCCTTCATGCTGATCATGATAGGCATGGCGGTGTCGCTGTACCGCGCGCTGGACGAGGAGGAGCACGACAGCCGCCTGCGCGAGATCCGCCGCCTGCGCCAGCTGGAAGCGCTGGAAAAACGCCAGCAGGATTGACCAAGCCGCGGGACGGCCGGCGGATTTGATGCGATCATGACAGTATTGTCTCGCCATGGAGGATGTATGGACACGCATCAACTCGACCCGATGGAGGTGCGCGTGCTGGGCGCGCTGCTGGAAAAGCAGGCGCTGACGCCCGACGCCTATCCGCTGACGCTGAACGCGCTGGTCGGCGCCTGCAACCAGCTGACCAGCCGCGAGCCGGTGATGCAGCTGTCCGAGGCCGACGCCAGCGCCGCGCTGGACGCGCTGATCGCCAAGAAGCTGGTGGCCGAGCGGCTGCCGGCCGGCAGCCGGGTGGCCAAGTACGAGCACCGCCTCAACTACGAGTGGAACATCGACGGCGCGCGGCTGGCCGCGCTGTGCCTGCTGACGCTGCGCGGCCCGCAGACCGGCGCCGAGATCCGCGCCCGCGCCGGCCGCATCTACAGCTTCTCCGGCGTGGACGAAGTGGAAACCGCGCTGAACGCGCTGGCCGACAAGTACCCGCCGCTGGCGATGAAGCTGGAGCGCCAGCCGGGCGAGCGCGAGGCGCGCTGGTGCCACCTGCTGTCCGGCGAGCCGCAGATCGTCCCGGCGCCAGCCTGCGAAGTGATAGACGTCGGCCTGACCGGCAGGGTGGCGGCGCTGGAAGCCGAAGTGGCGGCGCTGAAGACCATGCTGCTGGCGCTGGAGCAGCGTCTGAACGGCTGAACGGGCCTCCCGCGGCTAGAAGCGACTGAACTTGTTTTTTAGCAATTGGTCACTACCTGTTGTCGTTTGAACCAACAGGAATAGACCGCATGAAGCATCTCGCAATCGCCCTGGCGCTGGCCGGGCTGGCCGGCGGCGCCCACGCCGCCGACTACATGTTCGGCGCCGGCAACGGCACCCAGCAAATCACCCGCACGCCGGACGGTTTCGGCATCGGCCTCAATCTCGACTATCTGCGCGACGACCACAAGGGCAGCGCCGGCGGCGCCGGCCTGGAGTTCGCGCTGCCGCTGGGCCCGCTGACCGTGGCCGGCGGGGGCAAGCTGATGGCGCTGTCGCCGGATAGCGGCTCCGCCACTGCCGCGCTGGTCGGCGGCCGCGCCAGCTTCGACCTCGCGCCCAAGGTCAAGCTGTTCGGCCAGGCCTACTACGCGCCGAGCAGCTTCGCCAGCGGCAGCGTCGACCGCGTCAGCGACTACGCCGCCGGCGTGCGCTGGAACGTGGTCGGCCCGCTCAGCGTGGAAGCCGGCTACCGCTACTTCGACATCCGCCGCGACAACGACAGCCGCAGCCGCACGCTGGCCGACGGCGCCTACCTGGGCGCGGGCCTGAGCTTCTGATCCCGCCCCGCATCAAAAAAACGGCAGCCGAGGCTGCCGTTTTTCATTGCTCCGCGCTCACCACCACAGGTGGAAGCGCTGCGCCGGCGGCAAATACATCTTGTCTCCCGGCTTGACGCCGAAGGCCTGGTAGAACGGCTCCAGATTGCGGACGGTGCCGAAGGCGCGCCACTGGTCTGGCGTGTGCGGATCGGACACCAGCTGCTTCAGCGTGGCCGCGTCGCGGCTCTTGCTGCGCCAGGACTGGGCGAAGGCGATGAAGAAGCGCTGGTCCCCTGTCAGGCCGTCGCGCACCGGCGCTTCCTTGCCGCCCAGCGCGATCTGGTACGCCTTGTAGGCGATCTCCAGACCGGCGTTGTCGGCGATGTTCTCGCCCAGCGTCAGCTCGCCGTTGACCTTGTGCCCCTTCACCGGCTCGTAGCCGCCGTACTGCTTGACCAGCTTGGCGGTCACGTCCTTGAAGTGCTGCTCGTCGGCCGGCGTCCACCAGTTGCGCATATTGCCGTCGCCGTCGAACAGGTGGCCCTGGTCGTCGAAGCCGTGGCTGATCTCGTGGCCGATGGTGGCCCCGATGCTGCCGTAGTTGACCGCCGGATCGAAGGCCGGATCAAAGTACGGCGCCTGCAGGATGGCCGCCGGGAACACGATCTCGTTGTTGGCCGGGTTGTAATAGGCGTTGACCGTCTGCGGCGTCATCTCCCATTCGGTCCGGTCCACCGGCTGGCCGAGGTGCCTGGCCTGGCGGCGATAGTTGAACGCCGAGATCCGCTCGACGTTGCCGATCAGGTCGTCCGGGCGGATCTCCAGGCTGGAGTAGTCGCGCCACTTGTCCGGGTAGCCTATCTTCGGCGTGTACTTGGACAGTTTCAGATGCGCCTCGCGCTTGGTTTCCGCGCTCATCCAGTCCAGCGTGTCCACGCTGCGGTCGTAGGCCGTCAGCAGGTTGCGCACCAGCTCGTCGGCCTGGCGCTTGGCTTCCGGCGTGAAATACTTGGCCACGTACAGCTTGCCCACCGCCTCGCCCATGCCTTCGTCCACCAGCGTCACCGCCTTCTTCCAGCGCGGCCGGTCGGCGCTGCGGCCGTCCAGCGCCTTGCCGTAGAAAGCGAAGCGCGCAGCCGTCCATGGCTTGTCCAGATAGGGCGCGTAGGCGTCCAGCAGGCGCAGCGTCAGGTAGTCGCGCAGCGCCGGCAGCGGCGTCGCGCGCAACAGGCCGGGCAACTGTTCCAGATAGCTGGGCTGATCCAGGTTGAGATCGGCGGCGGCGGCCAGTTGCGCGTCCTTCAGCAGCGCCGGCCAGTCGTAGCCGGGCAGACGCTTGGCCAGCTCGGCCGCGCCGGTCTTGTTGTAGGTCTTCTGCGCGTCGCGGTTGTCGACATTGCTCCACTGCGCCTTGGCCAGCCGCGTCTCCAACTCCAGCACCGCGGCGGCGCGCGGCTGGGTGTTCTTCTCGCCGGCCAGCGTCAGCAGCTGGGCCAGATAGGCGCGGTAGGCCTTGCGCGCGGCGGCGAAGTCAGCGGACTGGACCAGATAATAGTCGCGGTCCATCGCCAGGCCGGACTGGCCGACGCCGGCCAAGTAAGCGGCGGAATTCTTGTTGTCCTGCGCCACGTAGAAGCGGAACGGCGTGTCCTCCGGATGGTCCTGCAGCCGGCCCATGTAGGCGATGGCGGCGTCGGCGCTGTCCAGCGCGGCGATGGCGGCCAGCTTGGATTTCAGCGGCGCCAGGCCGCGGCGGGCGATGGCCTGTTCGTCGAGAAAGCTGTGGTAGAGATCGGCGATCTTGCGCGAGTCGGCGGAGGCCGCCGGATCGGCATGCTCGATCAGCTCCCGCACCCGCTGCTGGTTGCGGTCGTACAGCAGCTCGGCCACGCCGGTCGACGAGCGGTCGGCCAGAATCCGCGCGCGCTTCATCCAGCCGCCGTTGGCGTGCAGCGCCAGATTGTCCTGCGGCCGCACGGCGCGGTCCATTCCCTGAAAATCTATGCCGTACGCGCCGTAATCCAGCCCTCCGGCCCAGGCTGCCTGCAGGCTCAACAGCATGGCCAGCGGCAGCAATTTCTTCCCTTGCATGGTTTTCCTCTTATCGTTCTGAAGCGGCCGGACTCTGCCCGGCCTCGAGCGATGGTACGCCCGCGCTCCCCGCGGCGGCAATCGTCAAAATGCAAACGACATCATTGCTCAAACAAACCAGCCAGAAGAGGCGGGCCGCAATGAAAAAGGGCGCTCTCGCGCCCTTTGCTGCCGACATCGTCCGCCTCAATCGCAGAGCCGCTGGTACAAGTACACCAGCACCCGCGCCAGCTCGGCGGCGGTGTCCTCCTGGCCGGCGTTGCCGGCGTGGCCGCCGCCGTCGGTCTCGTAGAACAGCGCGTCGTGGCCCAGCTCCAGCAGCCGCGCCGCCATCTTGCGAGCATGGCCGGGATGGACGCGGTCGTCGTTGGCGCTGGTGGTGAACAAGGCCAGCGGGTAGCGCGCGTCGGCGCGCAGATTGTGGTACGGCGAGTAGGCGGCCAGCGCGGCGCGCTCGGCCTCGTCGTCCGGATCGCCGTATTCGTCTATCCAGCTGGCGCCGGCCAAGAGCTGGGTGTAGCGCAGCATGTCCAGCAGCGGCACTTCGCACACCACTGCCCGGAACAGCTCCGGCCGCTGCGCCATCGCCGCGCCCACCAGCAGGCCGCCGTTGCTGCCGCCCTCTATCGCCAGCTTGGCCGGCGAGGTCAGCTTGCGGCGGATCAGGTCTTCCGCCACCGCGATGAAGTCGTCGAAGCTGACCTGGCGTTTCGGCCCCAGCGCCGCCTGGTGCCAGTGCGGGCCGAACTCGCCGCCGCCGCGGATGCAGGCCAGCACGAAGGCGCCGCCCCTGGCCAGCCAGTGCGGGCCGAAGTTCTCGATGTAATAGGGCAGCATCGGCACCTCGAAGCCGCCGTAGCCGTACAGCAAGGTCGGCGTGGCGCCGTCGAACGGCGCATCGCACCGCCGCACCACGAAATAGGGAATCTGTTCGCCGTCCGGCGCCGTCGCCTGCCATTGTTCGGCGACATAGGGCGATGGCTCGAAAGCCTCCGGCTGCCGGCGCAGGCATTCCTGTTCGCCGCTGGCCAGGTCCAGCCGGTACAGGCCGCTGGGGGTCAGGAAATCGCTGTAGCTGTAGTAGAGCACATCGCTCTGCCATGGTTGGTCGGCGATCTCGATCACGCCGTCGGCCGGCAGATCCAGCGGCTGCGGCGTCCAGGCGCCGTCTTGCTTGGCGAAGCACAGCATGCGGCTCTTGACGTTGTCCAGCAGGTTGACCAGCAGCCGGCTGCGGGTGGTTTCCACCGCCGCCACCGCCAGCCGCGGCTCAGGCGCCTGCAGCAATTGCGGCGCCGGGCCGTCCCCGATCAGGCCGGACAGCCCGACCGCCAGCAGGCTGCCGCTGGCGTAGGTCGCGCCGCGCCAAGACCAGTCCTCGGCCAGCTTGACGATGAAATCGCCGCCGATATAGGCCTCGATCTCGGCCTTGGGCGGCAAGGGCAGCGCGTGCGCCTCCAGGCCGCCGTCCAGCAGGTAGTAGGTTTTGCGGTAGAAGCCGTCGGACGCCTCGATCAGGTCGACGGCGCTGCCGTCGCTGTCGAGGAAGCGCCAGGCGGCGGTCATCATCGCGTCTTCCGGCGCGGCGAACAGCTGGGTCCAGCCGTGCTGGCCGTCCGCGCCGCGCGCCACCAGCCACACCTCGCGCGGGTAGCCGGCGCGGGTCAGCGGCGCGCCCTTCCAGCCGGGGCAGACGAAGGCGCTGTCCGGATCGCGCCAGGCGATGTGGTTCTTGCCTTCCGGGAAGCTGAAGCCCTGCTCGACCCAGCGCCGCGCCTCGACGTCGTACTCGCGCGCCACGGTGGCGTCGCCGCCGCCGTCGGTCAGGTGCACCAGCGCCCGCTCGGGCCGGACCGTACAGTGGGACACGCCGTCCAGATACCAGTCGCGCTCGTCGGCGTCGGCCAGCACGTCGATGTCCAGCACCGCCTGCCAGTCCTGGCTGCCGGCGCGGTAGGCGTCCAAGGTGGTTCTGCGGTAGAGGCCGCGCGGATGCGCCTCGTCCTGGTGGAAGTTGTACAGCCAGCCGGCGTGCTCGGCGAAATACGGTATCTGCCGCGTGTCGCGCAGGTGGGCGAGGATGTCGGCCTTGAGGCCGGCGAAGCGCGGATCGGCGTCCAGCACGCCCTCGGTGCGGGCGTTCTGCGCGGCCACCCAGTCGGCGGCTTGGTCGGAATCCAGGCTTTCCAGCCAGGCGTGGGGGTCGTGGGATGGCGTCATGATGTCGGCGATAGAAAATCCAAGGATGGCGGCGAGGGTAGCACCGGCGCGCCCCAACCGCCATAGCGCCCGCTCAACGGCGGCCGTGCGCCAGCATCCACGCGCCGGCCAGGCCCAGCGCCCTCGCCTCGATGCCGTTGTAGCCGTGCCAGGCCCAGGGCTGGCACGGATCACCCTCGTTGTTGCCGCCGTCCAGCAGCATCAGCTCGCGCGGCGCGTCGGCGCGCAGCCGGTCCACCACCGGCCCCAGATTGCCGGTCCGGCTGGCGCGGCATTCGTCGCGGCGGTGCTGGATCATCAGCACCGGGATGGCCAGCCGCTCCAGAGGCAGGCCGGCCAGACTGCCGCGGCCGCTGTCTATGCTGGAGGTCAGCAGCAGGCCGTCCGCCGCGTCCGGCCGGTTCAACGCCGCCGCCGCCGCCGAGGTGGTGCCGCGGCTGGTGCCGGCCAGCCACACCGGCAGCGCCGCGCCCTGGCGCAGATAGCCGGACACCGCGGCGATGTCGGCCGCGTGCTCGGGGCTCTCGCGGAAATCGCCGAGCAAGCCGCGCGGCATGTCGGACGGCGCGTCCGCCACCGCGACGCGGAAACCCATGTCGGCCCAGCCTTGGCGGGTGCGCACCAGGAAATTGCCCTTGCCCGCGCCCAGCTCGCCCGCCGCCGACAATTTGAGCAAGCCCTCGCCGCCGGCGAGCAGGATCAGATTGGCGCGCGCAGGCCCCGGCGGCTCCAGCAGCAGGAAACGCAGCGTGACGCCGGGGCGGGTGGGAATCTCCACCAGCCGCTCGGCCCAGGCGGGCAAGGCCAGCAGGCAGCACAGCAGCGGCGGCAGCAGTCGATTGCGCATGGCGCTCTCCCTCGGCGGCGGTTCACGATGCCCGGCCCGCCCGCCGGGAGGCGCTCAAGGCAGCTCGGCGGCGGCGGCCCGGAAACGGGCGATCACCCCGGGCGGCGTGTCCTTGTTGAACGCGGCGTACAGACCGCTGTCCAGCTTGTCCAGCCGGATGCCGCGCGCCACCAGCGCGCGATCCTGGCCCAGCGCCTTCAGCTTGCTGGCGATGCCGCTCTCGGTGGACGGCAGCAGGTCGCAGCGGCCGGCCGCCAGCTTCCTGACATTGAGGGTGGAGTCCGGCGACACCTCCAGCCTGACAAAACCCTGCTCTTCCAGAAACTCGTGGCGGTAGTCGTTCAGCACCACGCAGATGCTGTATTTTCGCGCCTCGTCCAGCGTGCGCGGCTGGATGTCGTTGCGCGCGGCCAGCCGGTAAAAATAGATGTCGGTATCGAGAATCTTGAAAGTGAAGTCCAGGTATTTTTCCCGCTCCCGGGTCCTGGCGATGGGAAACACCATCGCGTAGGGCCGGCTCTTCGCCTCCTGGTAGGCGCGGGCCCACGGCGCAGACTGCAGCGCGCTGAACGGCAGGCCCAGCTTGCGCATCACCCGCGTCACCTTCTCCACCGTGGTGCCGCCCATCACTTGTCCGTCCGGACCCACCATCACGTAGGGCGGGTCGTCGTCGGTGTAGATGCGCACCTGCGCCAAGCCATCGCTCCGTCCCGGCATCGGGAACAGGAGCATGGCCGTCAGCAGCGCGCCGAACTGCAAGCGTTGCCGCATCCGGCCTGCTCCCATCGGTGCCCATCTACTGGTTATAGGCTCCCGGGCCGGCTCGCGGCCATTTTGCCGGCCGCGCGGCCCGAAGACGCTCAGTCGCTGAGCACGCGCTGCATCACGCCCAGCAGGCGGTCGATGTCGGCGCGGCCCACCTGCCAGTGGGTGACCAGCCGCATCGCGCCCTGATGCGGCGGGTTGGCCAGGAAACCGGCCTGCTTCAACGCCGACATCAGCTCGGCGGCGTCGATGTCGGCATTGAAGCGGAACCACACCAGGTTGATGTGGACGTCGGCCGGATCGATGTCCACGCACGGCAGCTTGGCCAGGCCCTCGGCCAGGTAACGGGCATTCTGGTGGTCCTCGTCCAGCCGCGCCGCCATTTCGCTCAGCGCCAGGATGCCGGGCGCGGCGATCACGCCGGCCTGGCGCAGGCCGCCGCCCAGCAGCTTGCGCTTGCGGCGCGCCTGATCGATGAAATCGGCGGTGCCGGCCAGGATGGAGCCGATCGGCGCGGCCAGGCCCTTGGACAGGCAGGCCATCACGCTGTCGGCGTGGCGGGTGATCTCGCGCACGTCGCAGCCCAGGTGGGCCGCCGCGTTGAACACCCGCGCACCGTCCAGGTGGACGGGCACGCCGTGCTCGCGCGCCAGCGCGGCGGTGTCGGCCATCGCCGACAGCGGCAGCACGCGGCCGTTGCCGTGGGCGTTTTCCAGGCAGATCAGGCCGGTGCGCGGCTCGTGGATGTCGTCGCCGACGCGGATGCGGCGCTCGATCGCGTCCACCGCCATCAGGCCGTTGTCGCCCTCTATCGTGCGCAGGTGGGCGCCGGCGATCACCGCCGCCGCGCCGGCTTCGTGCCAGACGATGTGGCTGTTGTCCTCGACGATCACCTCGTCGCCGCGGCGACAGTGGGTGAACAGCGCCAGCTGGTTGCCGAAGGTGCCGCTGGGGACGAACAGCGCCGCCTCCTTGCCCAGCTTGTCGGCGGCCAGCTCCTCCAGCCGCAGCACGGTGGGGTCGTCGCCGTAAACGTCGTCGCCGACCTCGGCCTCGGCCATCGCGCGGCGCATCGCCGGCGTCGGATGGGTGACGGTGTCGCTGCGAAAGTCTATCCACTGCATTTGCGCTTCTCCTCAAGTGTGGTGGCACGCCGGCAGGGCCAGATAGCCCGCCAGCGCGTCGGTAATCGCTTCTTCCAGCCCCTCGGCCTGCGGATCGGCGTCCAGCAGCAGGCCGTGCACCAGGCTGTCTGCCATCCGCAGCAGCAGCCCGGCCCGGGCGGGATCGCCGCCGGCTTCGGCCAGCCAGGCCGCGAGGCGCGCATGGAGCGCGGCGTCGATGGGATTGCTGGCCGGCGGCTCGTCGTAGATCGGCCATTCCCGCTCCAGCACCCGGTGCAGGCCCAGCTCGCGCCGATGCAGATCCAGCGCCGCGCCCACCATCGCCGCCAGTTGCTCCCGCGCCGGCAAACCGGCGCTGCGGGCCAAGGCGGCCTCAATCGCAGCCAGCGTCTCCTCGCCGTGGCGGCGGTGCAGCGCGGCCAGCAAGGCCTGCTTGTTGGGAAAGTACTGGTACAGCGAGCCGATGCCGACGCCGGACAGCTCGGCGACGCGGTTGGTGTTGAAGGCGGCGTAGCCGTCGCCGGCCAGAATGCGAGCCGCCGCCTCCAGAATGGCGGCGACGGCGTGGCGGGAACGGGCCTGCCGCGGCTGTTTGCGCGGCTGCGGAATGACAGTCATGGGTCTAGCTAAACACGAGTTTTCCGGCATCGCAAGCGCGCTTACATTAGCGCTGGAGCGGCGCCGGACCGCCCTCTCTTTCCATCCATACGGGAATATCGCCATGCCAAAGACCCTGACTTTCTTCGCGCTGATGCGCGTGCACGCCAACTGGCTGCGGCTGAGCCGGCCGGAGCGCCGCCGCTTCGAGGACGACACCCTGAAGCCGATCTACGCCCGCTATCCCGAGGTGCGCATGCGCTGGTTCGACGCCGAGGCCTTCACCGCCCGCTGCAGCGACGTGGCCCTGTTCGAGACCGAATCGGTGCAGGCCTTCTATTACTTGATCGACGCGCTGCGCGACAGCCCGCTGATGACCGAGCCCTATTTCGAGTTCGTCGACATCATTCCGGCGGTAGAGGACGGCTTTCGCGACTACGACGCCCAGCTGGCGCCATAGGGAAAATGCCGACGGCGGCCGCAGGGGCCGCCGTCATCGGACATGCATCGGAGATTCAGGCTTGGCCTGATAAGGCCGGCGCGTAGAGCCGGCGTCTTGCATTCAACGGATTGTCAGTCTAGGCGGCTCAGTGGATTCGGTACGATTGTCGGATCGCGTCTGCCTGGCGCTCCGCCCTCTGGATGTCCGGCGTGGCCATCGTGATGTCGGCGCCGCAACTGCAGCGCAGCGCATGGTCGGGGAGCAAGGCCTTCAGATGTTGGCGGGTTTCTCGCCCGCACTCCTCGCAGGCGATGACCACGGTGGCGTTGTAATGCTTATCCAGATCGATGTCGAATCTTTGCTGCTTCATCGGATTCTCCCTAGAACTGAGAGTCGACCGGCAGAGGACCTGCCGACGGCAATTCGTGCCGGTCTCGGAACGCGGCCGGCAAAACCGGCGCGTATAGAAGAAGATAGGGCAATCGGAAAAAGGTTCCAATCAATCAAGCAGTTGGATTGTAAAAAAATCTTCACGCGGAGCCAGAAACGCCACACCCGCAACCCCGCCGCCGCAGCCAGGCCGCGCCCGGACTGGCACCCCGCCCTCGGCTTGGTTATCCTTGGCCGTTTTTGCGCAACAGGTTATCCCGATGGATCACTCCGCCGATCTAGACCGCCGCTTCGGCGGCATTGCCCGCCTGTACGGCGACGACGCGCTCGCGCGCTTCGGCCGCGCCCATGTCTGCGTGGTGGGCGTAGGCGGCGTCGGCTCCTGGGTGGTGGAAGCGCTGGCGCGCAGCGCGATCGGCCGCCTGACGCTGATCGACCTGGACAACGTCGCCGAGTCCAACACCAACCGCCAGCTGCCGGCGCTGGACCCGCTGTACGGCATGGCCAAGGTGACCGCGCTGGCCGAGCGGGTCAAGGCCATCAACCCGGCCTGCGAGGTGACGGAGATAGAAGACTTCGTCACCGAAGAGAATATGGACGAAATGCTGGGCCAGGGTTTCGACTACATCGTCGACTGCATCGACAGCCTGAAAGTGAAGACGGCGATGGCCGCCTGGTGCGCCAGGAAGCGCCAGCGCTTCATCGTCTCCGGCGGCGCCGGCGGCCAGATGGACCCGAGCAAGATCAAGCTGGCCGACCTGTCCGAGGTGACCCAGGACCCGCTGTTGTCCAAGCTGCGCTACAACCTGCGCCGCCGCCACGGCTTCGCCCGCGACGGCAAGAAGATGGGCGTGCCCTGCGTCTACTCCACCGAGCAGCTGGTCTACCCGCAGGCCCAGGCCTGCGACGCCGGCGAGGCCCGCGGCCCGCAGGGCCTGTCCTGCGCCGGCTTCGGCGCCGGCATGGTGGTGACGGCCAGCTTCGGCCTGTTCGCCGCGTCGCGGGTACTGACCGATCTGGCCAAGGCCAAAAAATAAGCCAAGCCTGACTAGCGGTTTCTGAGTCTTCCATTCCGCGCAGACCGTTAGCAATGCACCCAGTTCCCCTTCAGGACGCGCCGGCAAAAAAGCGTCTGGCCAGGTGTTAAGCCGCCGATATGTTCGACGCCGCGCGACGCTAGCGCGCGGCTAGTTTCGGCGGTGCCTGGCCAGATGCTTTCTTGCCGGGGTTTCGCGGGCTGCAGGGGCGGCCTGGGCTCGCCAAGGGGCTGGCCGCACAGCCCCTGGCCCGTCTGGCGGGCGGAACCGCCACCTGAAACATCGTCCGCGCAGCGGACACATCAGCCTAATAAACCAGCCCCCATGCTTGGGACCTAGCGAAAAGCACGCAGCTTCAGCCCTTGCGCTGAATCAGATCCCACTGATTGCCGCACAGGTCGCGAAACACCGCCACCGTGCCGTAGTCCTGCTCCATCGGCGGGCGGGTGAACTCGACGCCCGCCGCGCGGTAGCGCTCGTAATCGCGCCAGAAATCATCGGTATTCAGGAACAGCCACACCCGGCCGCCGGCCTGGTTGCCGATGGCGGCGCGCTGAATGTCGTCGCTGGCCCGGGCCAGCAGCAGGCCGGCCGCCGAGCCCGGCGGCGTCACCACCACCCAGCGCTTGTCCTGCTCGGCCTGGTAGCTGTCCTCGGTCAGCTCGAACCCCAGCTTGCCGACAAAGAAATCGATGGCCTCGTCGTAGTCGGCCACCACCAGCGCCACCAGCGCCAAACTCTGCTTCATGTTCTTTCTCCGACGCCGAGCGCCGCCGCCGGCGGGACATCCGCCAGCCTGCGCCGCCGTCACGGTTGCAATATCCGGCAGGCATGGTCCTGCAGCTCTTCCGCCGAGCCGCGGTTGATTTCGAACAGGTCGGCGCGGGTGGCCAGCAGCACGAAGCCCTCGCCATCGCCGAAGCGCGCCGGCAGCATCGCCATGCCGTAGCGGCCCATCTCGGCGCGCGCGCCCGGCAGCTCGTTGGCCAGCAGCCGGAAGGGATCGTCCCGGGGATCGCCGTTCTGGTCGGCGTCCACGCGCCGCGCCCAGTACGCGTGCCCCTTCAGTTCCACCGGCAGCTGCCGCCAGCGGTAGCCCAGGCCGTCGGCCAGATCGTCGATCTGCTGCCGCACCACGGAATCGGTGCAGGAAATGTGGATGTGCAGCTGGTTCTGGCTGCGGCCGTACTGGGAGTTGACGGTCAGGGACAACGCCAGCTTGGGCAACGGCAGGCCGCGCCGCGCGTCCAGATAGCTTCTCGCCTGCCAGGCGGCGCGCCAATAGCCGGGCGAGCCGTCGCCCAGCAGCTGCGGGCTCTCGATGCCGCTCACCTTGTCGGTGGGGATCAACAGGTATTGCAGCGGCCCGTTGCGGTCTTTCAGCACCGCCACGCCCCGCTGCAGCGCCACTTCGGCGCAGGGGCCGGGCTGGCCCTGCGCCTGCTGGGCCGGCACGCACTGCTCGCCGACGATGCGCCACAAGGCGTCGCTGTCCGCCAGCGCGTAAAAAGACGCGCCCGCGGCCAGCAGGCCGAACCAGGCCGCGCCCGCCAAGATTCTTCTTTTCATTGCGACTCCATGGGTGGGGGATCAAGCGCGGCAGCCGCCGCCGTCCATCGCCGCATCTTATCCGAATCCGGATTGGAGTAAAAACTCATGCCAATGATGTCGCCAAATCAACAAAATTGATTCCAAATAAATACAAATTGGCGACCTTATATTTCCCAAAAACACCAAAAATCGGCACAAAACAAAAAATCCATCCCAAAGGACAGGGATTCCATCTGACTACTTGACCTACTCTGTGCGCCCTCCATGCCGAAGAAACTCGGCGCCAAGCCACACATAGACATTCTGCGAAAACTGCAACAATCATGCCAGAAGAATCATTCCGTCCGCTGCTTCATCACATTACCCGCCGCCAGGCGCTGCTGTTCTGCCTATTGCTCACCGCCTTCGAACTGCTGACCTACCTGGCCAGCGACATGGTGATGCCGGCCATGCTGCGCGTCACCGCCGATCTCGCCGCCGACAGCCGCCACGTGCCCACCGCGCTGAACGCCTTCCTGCTGGGCGGCATCGCCTTCCAGTGGCTGATCGGCCCGCTGTCCGACCGTTTCGGCCGCCGCCCGACGCTGTTGGCCGGCACGCTGATCTTCGCGCTCGCCTGCCTGGCCGCCGCCGGCAGCCAGCATATCGCCTGGTTCAACCTGCTGCGCTTCGTCCAGGGCATCGCGCTGGGCTTCATCGTGGTGGTCAGCTACCCCGCGCTGCAGGAAACCTTCGCCGAGCGCGACGCGGTGCGGCTGATGGCGCTGCTGGCCAATATCGCGCTCTTGTCGCCGCTGGCCGGCCCGCTGCTGGGCAGCCTGCTGCTGGAAGCCCTGTCCTGGCGCCAGCTGTTCGCCGCGTTCGCCGCCGCCACCGCGCTGGTGGCGCTGGGCCTGTGGCGCTGGATGCCGGAAACGCTGGGCGCGCCGCGGCGCGATGGTCCGGCGCAGCAGCCGGTGCCGCTGCGCCTGGACGTGGCGCTGGCCAATTACCTGGCGCTGCTGAAGCACCGCAACTTCGTCTGCGGGAGTCTGGCGCTGGGCCTGTTGACCATGCCGCTGATCGCCTGGATCGGCCTGTCGCCGCTGCTGCTGATCCGCCATCTCGGCTACAGCGGCCTGGAATACGGCCTGTGGCAGCTGCCGGTGTTCGGCGCGGTGATCGCCGGCAACCTGCTGCTGAACCGGCTGGCCGGGCGGATGGAATTGTCCCGCCTGCTGCGGCTGGCGCTGTGGCCGATGGCCGGCGGCCTGCTGCTGACCGGCCTCGCCGCGCCGTTGTCGCCGTCGCTGCCGGCGCTGGTCGCCTGCCTGGCGGTCTACGCCTTCGGCCTGGGGCTGGGCAACGCCACGCTGTACCGGCTGACGCTGTACAGCAGCGACAACGCCAAGGGCAGCGTCGCCGCGATGCTGGGCATGCTGTCCACCGCGATGCTGGGCGGCGGCAGCGCCGTCCTGGCGCTGCTGGACGCCGGCGACAGCCCGGCCCGCTTCGCCGCCGGGGTCAGCCTGGCCTCGCTGCTGGCCTTGCCGCCCTTGTGGCTGCTGCTGCGCCGCCCGCAACCCGAACCGCTCGCCGCCTGACGCCCGCTTTCTTCATCACTGGAACCGCCATGACCACGCTTTCCCATGTCGAGGCGCTGTGCGCGCTGGAACAACCGTACCGCGCCGACGCCGAATGCGACCGCCTGTTCGACGCCGCGATGCGCGAACTGGTCGACTACCACTGCGAGCACAGCCCCGGCTACCGCCGCTGGCTGGAGCAGAACGGCTTCACGCCGGAACGGCTGGCCGGCCTGTCCGACTGGTCGCAGCTGCCGCCCATCTTCGCCAACTACTTCAAGCGCAGGCTGCTGCTGAGCAAGACCGGTGAGGACGCGCTGGAACTGACCTCGTCCGGCACCACCGGCCAGAAAAGCCGGATGCGCTACGACGAACGCAGCATCGGCGCCGCCCAGCGCATGGTCGACCGCATCTTCGACCACTACGGCTGGAACACCCCGCAGCAGCCGTGCAACTACCTGCTGCTCAGCTACGAGCCGGCCGGCGCCATCACCTTGGGCACCGCCTACACCGACCAATTCCTGTGCAAGTACGCGCCGGTGAACCGCGCCGTCTACGCGCTGCGCCACAACGGCAAGGGCAATGAGTTCGATCCCTTCGGCGCGGCGCGCGCGCTGCAGGAATTCGCCGCCGAAGGCCTGCCGGTCCGCATCCTCGGTTTCCCCGCCTTCCTGTGGTTCACGCTGGAGCGGATGCGCGACATGGGCCTGCCGCCGCTCGCGCTGCACCCGGAATCGCTGGTTTTCCTCGGCGGCGGCTGGAAAACCCATGCCGACAAGGCGATATCGAAGGCCGAGCTCTACCGCCGGCTGGGCGAGCAGCTGGGCCTGCCGGACGAGCGCTGCCGCGACGGCTACGGCTCGGTCGAGCACCCGGTGCCCTATGTCGAATGCCCGAATCACCGCTTCCACGTGCCCAGCTGGGCCCGCGCCTGGGCGCGCGACACCGCGACGCTGGCGCGGCTGCCCTACGGCGAGGCCGGCTTCCTGCACCTGGTTTCGCCCTACATCACCTCCAGCCCGGCGCACAGCATGCTGCTGAGCGATCTCGCCGTGCTGCATCCGGCCGAAAGCTGCGGCTGCGGCCTGACCACCGACTGGTTCGAGCTCTTGGGCCGCGCCGGCACCAGCAAGAGCCGCAGCTGCGCGATGGCCGCGTCCGAACTGATCAAGGAGTCCTGACATGTATCTGATTGATGGAGAACTGCGCGCCGACATCGGCCTCGACGCGGCGCTGAGCGCGCTGCGCGGCAAGCTGGCCGACACCCTGGCCTGGGAGCCGGACGCCGATGCCGTGCTGTCCTGCGCCGAGCGCTTCGCCGACGCGCTGGCTCGCGCCGAGCGCCACCCGCTGCTGGATGAAGCCGGCCGCGCGCAACTGGCCGCCTTCTGCCGCCGCGGGGCGCTGCAGGCCAAGCTGGAGCGCGAGCTGGGCGAGCAGCCGTTCTCGCTGCGCCGCCCCGACTACCGGGAAGCGCGCTTCGAGGCCTGGCGGCCGCTGGGCCTGGTGCTGCACGTGACGCCGTCCAACGCCGCGCTGCTGCCCTTCATGGCGGCGCTGGAAGGCCTGCTGGCCGGCAACGTCAACTGGCTGCGCCCCAGCTCCAGCGATCAGGGCCTCAGCGCCCGGCTGCTGGCCGAGCTGCTGCGCCATGACGCCAGCGGCCGGCTGGCCGCCCGCGTCGCCGTGCTGCCGGCGCCGAGTGAGGCGTTGCCGCGGCTGCTGGCCGACGCCGACGGCGTGTCGGCCTGGGGCGGCGACGCCGCCTTGTCCGCGATCCGCGCGCAGCTGCCGGCCGGCTGCCGCTGGATAGACTGGGGCCACCGCGTCAGCTTCGCCTATCTCGATCCCGCCGCCGCCGCGGACGAGACGCTGGACGCGCTGGCCGACGACATCTGCCGCTTCGACCAGCAAGCCTGCTCCAGCCCGCAGGCGCTGCTGGTGGATAGCGACGATCCGTCCGCGATCCACGACATGGCGCGCCGGCTGGCCGCCGCGCTCGCCCGCCGCGCGCCGATGTGGCCGGCGCTGACGCCGGACCTGCAGGAAGCGGCCGAGATCAGCGCCCGGATGGCCTTCCACAAGCTGGACCAGGCCTTCGCCGACGGCCAGGGCCAGGTGCTGTCCGGCCAGGGCTGGCGGCTGGCCTGGAGCATGGAACAGGAGCTGGCGCCGTCGCCGCTGTTCCGCACCGTGGAGCTGAGGCCGGCTCCGCGCGCGGCGCTGGCCCGCATCCTGCGCCCCTGGCGCACCCATCTGCAAAGCTGCGGCCTGATCGCGCCCGCCGTCCGCCTGCCGGAGCTGAGCCGCGCGCTGTTGGCCGCCGGCGTCAGCCGCGTCGCGCCGGCCGGCCGCATGCACGACGGCTACCACGGCGAGCCGCACGACGGCGTCTACGCGCTGCAGCGGCTGTCGCGCCGGGTGTCGGTGAGCCTGGACGCCGCCGCGCTGCCCGGCCACGCCCATCTGGACGCGCCGCCGGCCGAGCCCGAGGGCCTGGCCGCGCTGCCGGTGATGGACAAGGACGCCTTCCAGAGCCAGGGCGCCAACGACAAGGCGCAGCTGTTCTTCCGCAGCGGCGGCAGCAGCGGCGCGCCCAAGCTGGCCGGCTTCAGCTACCGCGACTACCATCGCCAGATGCGCGCCGCCGCCGACGGCCTCTTGGCCGCCGGACTCAATCCGGCCACCGACCGCGCGATGAATCTGCTGTACGGCGGCAAGCTGTACGGCGGCATGCTCAGCTTCTTCACCATCCTGGACCACATGGGCGTCGCCCAGTACCCGATGGGCGGCCCGTCCGACGACGACTTCGCCGAAATCGCCCACTTCATCGTCGAGCAGAAGATCAACACCCTGATCGGCATGCCGGGCACGCTGCACCGGCTGTTCGAATGCGAGCACAAGGTGCTGCGCCGCTACGGCGGCGTGCGCAAGGTGTTCTGCGGCGGCGAGCACATCAGCGACGGCCAGCGCGCCTACATCGGCAGCTTCGGCGTGGAACTGATCCGCTCGGCGATGTACGGCTCGGTGGACGCCGGCCCGCTGGGCCACGCCTGCCCGCACTGCGCCGACGGCGAGTTCCACCTGCTGGCCGAGACCCAGTGGCTGGAAGTGCTGGACATGGACAGCGACCTGCCGGCCGCGCCCGGCGCATCCGGCCGCCTGGTGTTCACCTCCCGCGAGCGCGAGGCGCAGCGGGTGGAGCGCTACGATCTGGGCGACCTGGGCCAGTGGCTGGACGGCGGCTGCGCCTGCGGCCTGGCCGCGCCGCGCTTCCGCCTGACCGGCCGCCACGGCGCGCTGCTGCGGGTGGGCACCATCTTCGTCAACCCGGCCGCGCTGAGCGAGAAGATCGGCCTGCCGATGCAGTGGCTGGTCGACCACGCCGACAGCGGCGGCGACCGCATCCGGCTGCTGGCCGACGGCGACCCGTGGGCGATACGCGCCCGGCTGCTGGAAGAGCCGATGCTGAACGAAGTGGTCGGCGGCGGCTTGCTGCAACTGGACGTGGCCGCCACCCCCGCCGCCGAATTCCGCCGCCATCCACACAGCGGCAAAACCCCGCTGGTGCTGGACCTGAGACGATGAAACCCGGCCGGCGGCGCGCCGCCGGCATGTACACACATAATCATGAATCCGAAACTGATATCGCTGGTGGAACACGCCCGCAACCATTCGCCGCACTACAACGCGCTTTACCACGGCCTGCCCGCCGAAGGCTGGCGGCTGTGCGACCTGCCGCCGGTCGACCCCGCCGTCTACTGGCGGGACTCGCAGGAGCTGTCGCGCTGGCCGGCGCTGACCGCCGCCCCCGAGGACGGCCACGTGTTCAAGACCGGCGGCTCCACCGGCGACGGCAAGCTGTCGGTGTTCAGCCGCGCGGAATGGCAGGCCTTCGTCGCCGCCTTCGGCGCCGGCCTCGCCCGCCAGCTGCGCCCGGGCGACCGCGTCGCCAACCTGTTCTTCGCCGGCGACCTCTACACCAGCCTGCTGTTCATCCACGGCGCGCTGTCGCATTCGCCGGCGCCGGTGCTGGAATACCCGTTCACCTGCAATGTCGACAACGACGCGCTCGCCGGCGCGATCCGCAGCCATCGCATCAATGTGCTGGCCGGCGTGCCGGCCCAGTTGCTGCGCTTCGCCCATCATCTGGAAGAACGATCGCAGGCGCTGCCCGAAGTGGAAACGGTGCTGTACGGCGGCGAAAGCCTGTTCGGCGAGCAGATCGCGCTGCTGAAGCAGGTGTTCCCGCTGGCCCGGATCGGATCGGTCGGCTGCGCCAGCGTCGACGCCGGCCTGATCGGCTATGCCGACCCGGACTGCGCGCACGGCGAGCACCGGGTGTTCGATGAAGACAGCGTCGTCGAGATCGTCGACGAAGACAGCGGCGAGCCGATAGAAGAGCCCGGCCGCCGCGGCCTGCTGCTGGTGACCAATCTGCAGCGCCGGCTGATGCCGGTGATCCGCTATCCCAGCGGCGACCTGGCCTGCTGGCGCGAGCCGCCCGGCCCCAACCGCAAGTTCGCGCTGCTGGGCCGGGCCGGCAACGGCCACCGCGTCCGCGTCGGCACGCTGTCGCTGTTCCCGGAAGAGCTGGGCCGCGCGCTGGGCGAACTGCACGAGCTGCTGGGCTGGCAGCTGGAGATCTCGCGCGAAGACGGCCGCGACCGGCTGGAACTGCTGCTGGCGGCGCGCGCGCCGCTGGACCTGACGCGGATGCGCCAGGCGCTGCTGGCCAAGCAGCCGGCGATCGCCGAGCTGTGCCAAGCGGAGCGGCTGAGCCTGGCGCTGCGCCAGACCACGCCGGAAGCGATGCGCACCCATCCGCGCTCCGGCAAGCTGCTGCGGGTGGTGGACCGGCGCGACTACCAGCCGGCGGAGGCGACGGCATGAGCGCACGCCATCCTAGCGCCGCCTGGGCGCGCGATTACCTGCCGACCGACGCCGCCGACATCAGCGCGCTGTTCCGCGCCGTCTACGGCGACCACTATGTCTACGCCGACGTCTACCTGCCCAGCCAGATCCAGCAGCGCAACGCCAGCGGGCAATGGCGCTCGGCGGTGGCTGTGCGCGACGGCCGGCTGCTGGGCCACGCGACGCTGTGGCTGGATCCGGCCCGGCCGGGCCAGGCGGAGCTGGCGCTGAACGCGGTGCACCCGGACGCGCGCGGCCAGGGCATCGCCAGCCTGCTGGGCCGCCATTTGCGGGCCATGGCCGCCGAGCTCGGCATCCCGCTGTTGACCATCAAGCAGGTATGCTCGCACCCGCAAAGCCAGTACGTCGCCGGCGCGCTCGGTTTCCACAACACCGCGCTGCTGCTGGACTACGTCGATTCGCCGTTCGGCAAGCCGGAGCCGGAAAGCATCGTGTTCGGCTGCCTGCCGCTGCAGCCGCGGCCGCTGCCGCGACTGGCCTGGCCGGCGGAATGGGAAACATGGCTGGCGCCGCTGCGCCAGGCATTCGGGGAGGGAGAATGCGCGGCCGCCGGCGCGGCCTTGCCGGGCCTGGCGCTGGCGCGCCACGGCCAAAGGCTGGAGCTGACCGCGCAGCAACCGACCGAAGCGCGGCTGGCCGAAATCGCCGCGCTGCCGGCCGGCCAACTGGTCTATCTGAAGCTGCCGGCCGCGGCCGAGACGCTGGCGCGCCGGATCCAGCTGCGGAATGCCGGCTTCCGCTTCGGCGGACTGCTGCCGGCGCCCGCCGGCGGCTGGCAGCTGCTATGGCTGCGCGGCCTGTCCGGGCAGGACATCCGCTTCTGCGACGAACAGGCCGAACGGTTGTACCGGCTGAACGCTTGAGCCAAAGCGCGCCGGCCTGAGCTGGGCATCCGGCACGGCCAGAAGGCGCAACGCGGGATCAGCGGTTTTGCCTCCCTGCTCGCGGGCGGCAGGCCGCGGGCAAAACCTAGCGCAGCGCCTGAGCCAAGGCGCGCCGACGCAGACAGTACATCCTGTACGGCCAGGAGGCGCAACGCGGGATCAGGGGTTTGGCTCGCGCCCTGCAAGCGGTTCCAGCTTGACCGCGGTGCCATAGCACAGCACCTCGGTCAGACCGGTCATCACCTCGGTGGCGTCGTAGCGCATGCCTATCACCGCGTCGGCCCCCAGCGCCTGCGCGTGCTGGCACATCTCGGCGTAGGTTTCCGAGCGGGCCCGCTCGCACAAGCTGGTATAGATGGTGATGTTGCCGCCGAACAGCGACTGCAGGCCGCCGAAGAAATTGCCGACCAGCGAGCGCGAGCGCACGGTGATGCCGCGCACCACGCCCAGGTTGGCGCTCACCCGGTAGCCGGGCAGTTCGAAAGCGGTGGTGACCATCTTGGCTGGCAGCATGGAGTTCTCCCTGGAAAATTGAAGACGCCGGCCGCTCAGGCGGCGGCCAGCTCGCGCCCGGCGCGGAAGGCGCCGTCGTCCAGCACCGGCACGCAGGCGCTGATGTTCAGTTGCGCGGCCAGAACGATGTCGTCCTGGAAGCCGCGCGCGGCCAGCTCCGCGCCCGAAGCCGTGTATTGCAGCTGGCGCTCCAGATCGTGGCGGGCCAGTTCGAACGCCGCTTCGGCCGCCAGCGCCTCCGGCGACTTGCCGCGGCGCAGGCGCTGGATGATGGCGCCGGCGCCGATGAAGTCTTCATAGGCGAAGCGCAGTCGGCCATCCGCGTCCAGCTCGCCGGCGGCCACCAGCAGCACGTCGCCGCCCATCGTTTCAAGATAGTCGGCCACCGCCGCCGCGTTGCGCAGGCAGGCGGCGGTGGTGTTCGCCGACTCGCTGATCAGGCTCAGCGCCGCGCCGTTCTGCGAGGGCAGCACCAGGCGGCTGCCGGCCTTCAGCCCGCACAGCGAAGCCGGCGACAGCGAAGGCTGGTGATGGCTGCGCTCGGCGGCCAGTATCGCCTGCTGCTCGCTGGCGAAGTCGGCGGCGCCGGTCGTCCTGTAGCGGTAAGGCAGCACCTCGGCGCCGTTGCCGCAGGCGATGTCGACGCTGGTGCCGAACGACAGCACGTCGACGATCACGCAATGGGCCGCCTGCGCGCTCAGATGCTGAACCGCCGGCAAGCCCCACTGCAGACGCACGGAATATTCCTGTTGCGCGTAATGCATCCCACATCCCATCAAGATGGAACACCGCCAGCGGCTTGCGCCGGAGGCGGTGTTTCCGTTGATTCTTCGATACCGTCGCGGTCTGGGCCGCGACCTCTTGTCCCAGGCGTGCTGACGACGCCTTGATTCTTGTAAGTAAGGTCCGAAGATTAACGATTAACGCGGGAAAGCTCAAAGAAAACCGGCTAAAAAACAGGAAAAAGCGCCATGGCCGGCGTCAACGCTGATGAATATCCAACACCGGCGCGGTCAGCCCCGCTTCAGCATCAGCGTGTATTCGCCGCCGCGCTCGCCGGCGCGGGCCGCCAGCCTCCCTTCGCCAGACAGTCCGGCAAAATCGCCGCTGCCGCTGCCGGGCAACACCTGCAGCGCCGCGCAGGCGCCGGCGGCCGGCGAGTAAACGCCGTCATGGCGCAGCACGAAGCTGCCGCGCAATCCATCCCAGGTCCCGGTCACCCGCTCGAAGCCGGTGAAGATCACATCGCCATCCGGCGAAGTCGGATACAACAGCTGGTATTCCAGCCGGCCCTCGCCCGTCAGCGGGCCGGTCAGTTCGTTGACGATGCTGGCGCGCTTGAGCTCGCCGGCGCCTTCGGTCTGCAGCAGGCTCTGCTCCTGCCACTGCCGGGTATGGAACGCGCAGCCCAGCGCGACGACAAGATGGGCGCTCATGGTCAGTCTCCTTTCTGAAGATCACAATTCAGCATAACAGCCGGCAAACAAAAACGCCGCCAACCCTGAGGCTGGCGGCGTCTGTTCCGATCTGGCGGCGGAATCAGGCCAACAGGCAGGACGCCTGGGTCTCCCCGCTCAGGCGGCGCAGCACGGGCACTTCCTGCGCGCAGCGCGCCTCCGCCTGCGGGCAGCGGGTGCGGAACACGCAGCCGGACGGCGGGTTGATCGGGCTGGGCAGATCGCCCTGCAGAATCTGGATGGTCTTGTTCTTTTCCAGCTTCGGATCCGGCACTGGGATCGCCGACAGCAGCGCGCGGGTGTACGGGTGCGAGGGCACGTCGTACAAGGCGTGCTTTTGCGCCAGCTCCATCTCGCGGCCCAGGTACATCACCAGGATGCGGTCGGAGATGTGCTTGACCACGGCCAGGTCGTGGGCGATGAAGATCAGCGCCAGGCCCATCTCGCGCTGCAGCTCTTTCAGCAGGTTGATGATCTGCGCCTGGATCGACACGTCGAGCGCCGACACCGGCTCGTCGCAGATGATCAGCTTGGGCTCAAGGATCAACGCGCGGGCGATGCCGATGCGCTGGCACTGTCCGCCGGAGAATTCGTGCGGATAGCGGTTGATCATCTGCTCGCGCAGGCCCACCTTGCGCATCATCGCCTTGACGCGTTTCATCACCTCGTCGGCCGACAGCTCCGGCTTATGCACCCGCAGCGGCTCGCCGATGATCTGGGCGATGGTCATCCGCGGGTTCAGCGACGCCAGCGGATCCTGGAAGATCATCTGGATGTCCTTGCGGACGGCCAGCCAGTCCTTGTCCGCGCCCTTGCGCAGGTCCTTGCCCATCCATACGATCTCGCCGTCGGTGGCCGGGATCAGGTTGAGGATGGCGCGGGAGAGCGTGGACTTGCCGCAGCCGGACTCGCCGACCACGCCCAGCGTCTCGCCGGCGTACAGGTCGAAGCTGACGCCGTCCACCGCCTTCAACGTTTTCTTCGGGCTCCACGGCCAGGCGTCTCCGCCCTTGACCTGGAAATGCACCTTGACGTTGCGCACCGACAGGATGGGTTGCTTGTTGTCAGGCATGGGTCACCTCCTCGGCGGCTTTGACCAGTTCCTCCGCCGGCTTGTGACAGGCGCGCAGAATCTGCGGATTGAGCGGGTTGGCGGCCAGCGGCGGCAGTTCGCCGGCGCAGCGGGCGACGGCGTGGGCGCAGCGTTCGCTGAACGGGCAGCCCTTGGGCATATTGGCCATGTTCGGCGGATTGCCCGGGATGCTGATCAGCGCGGCGTCCTCGTGGTCCAGCCGCGGCAGCGCGCCCAACAGGCCGATGGTGTAGGGGTGGCTCGGATGGTAGAAGATGTCGTCGGCGCGGCCGTACTCCATCGCGCGGCCGCCGTACATCACCAGCACGTTTTCGCACAGGCCGGCCACCACGCCCAGATCGTGGGTGATCATGATGATGGCGGTGCCGAAATCGCGCTGCAGGTCCTTCAGCAGCGACAGGATCTGCGCCTGCACGGTGACGTCCAGCGCGGTGGTCGGCTCGTCGGCGATCAGCAGCTCCGGCTCGCACAACAGCGCCATCGCGATCATCACCCGCTGGCGCATGCCGCCGGAAAACTCGTGCGGATACATGTCCACCCGGCGCGCGGCCTCGGGAATGCGCACCGCGTCCAACAGCTCGATCGCGCGCTTTTTGGCGTCGCGCCGGCTCATGCCCTTGTGCAGCTCCAGCACCTCGGTCATCTGCCGCTCCACCGTCAGGTAGGGGTTCAGCGAGGTCATCGGGTCCTGGAAGATCATCGACACGCGGTCGCCGCGGATGCGGTTGAGGTCGCGGGTCGGCAGCGTCAGCAGGTCCTGGCCGTGAAACAACGCCTGGCCGCTGGCCTGGCCGTTCTTGGCCAACAGGCCCATCATCGCCAGCATGGTCTGGCTCTTGCCGGAGCCGGATTCGCCGACGATGCCCAGCGTCTGGCCCTTGTTCAGCTCGAAGCTCACGCCGTTGACGGCGTTGACCACGCCGTCGTTGGTCTGGAACTGAACCCCGAGGTTGTTGACTTTCAAAATGCTCATGGCTTGCCTCGTCTATCCTGGGGTCAGCGGTCTTTCGGGTCCAGCGCGTCGCGCAGGCCGTCGCCGATGTAGTTCGCGCAGTAGAGCGTCAGCGACAGCATGCCGGCCGGGAACAGCAGCATCCAGGGCTGGCTTTCCATCGCCTTGGTGCCGTCGCCGATCAACACGCCCCAGCTGGTCATCGGCTCCTGCACGCCTAGGCCGAGGAAGGACAATACCGACTCGGTCAGGATCACGCCCGGCACCGTCACCGTGGTGTAGATCACCACGATGCCGAGCAGATTGGGCACGATGTGGCGGAAGATGATGGTGGGGGTGGAGACGCCGATCGCGTGCGCGGCCTCGATGTACTCCTTGGAGCGGATGGCCAGCGTCTGGCCGCGCACCACGCGCGCCATGTCCATCCAGCCGAGGATGGTGATGGTCAACACCACCAGGTAGAACTCGCGGCCCAGCAGCGTCACCATCAGGATGGCGATCAGCAGGTAGGGCACCGCGTACATCATGTCGACCACGCGCATCATCGCGTTGTCGATCTTGCCGCCGAGGAAGCCCGCGGTGGCGCCCCAGATCACGCCGATCAGCACCGCGGCGATGGTGGCCAGCGCGCCGACCATCAGCGAGATGCGGCCGCCGATCAGCGAACGCACCAGGAGGTCGCGTCCCAGCTCGTCGGTGCCGAACAGGTGCAGGTTGTGGAAGGTCGGCGCCAGGCTGATCGCATCCCAGTCGGTGTCGGCATAGCCGTGCGGCAGCAGCATCGGCCCGAAGATACAGGACAGGGTGATCAGGCTCAGGATCACCAGGCTGACCACTGCGGCCTTGTTGCGGAGAAAGCGGACGCGGGCGTCGCGCCACGGGCTGCGGCCTTCAGTCGCCGCTTCGGCGAGGCCGCTTTCCAGCGCGGCGACAGCCGCGGCTTGTTTGGTCTTCATCATTGCGGAATCCTCCTCAATAACGGATCTTGGGGTCGAGCATGGCGTAGGCCAGGTCGACGAGGAGGTTGAACACCACGGTGATCACCGTCACCAGCACCACCAGGCCCAGCACCAGCGTGTAGTCGCGGTTGGAGGCGCCGTTGACGATCAGCTTGCCCAGGCCCGGCAGCGAGAAGATCGACTCGGTCACCACGGCGGAGGTGATGGACGAGATCGCCAGCGGCCCCAGCAGCGTCACCACCGGCATCAGCGCGGGCTTCAGCGCATGGCGCAGCACGATGGTGCGCAGCGGCAGGCCCTTGGCGCGGGCGGTGCGGATGAAGTTGCTGTTCATCACCTCGATCAGGCTGCCGCGCATCACGCGGCCGATGGTGGCCACATTGATGAAGGTGAGCAGCGCCACCGGCAGCACCATGTACTGGATCGAGAAGTCATCCCAGCCGCCGGACGGCAGCCAGTGCAGCAGCATCGAGAAGATCAGCACCAGCACCGGGCCGATGATGAAGGACGGGAAGGCGCTGCCCATATTGCCGACCAGCATCACCAGGTAGTCGATGGCGCTGTTCTGGCGCAGCGCGGCGATGGTGCCGAGCAGCACGCCGATGAACAGCGAGATCACGATGGCGCTGCCGCCGATGGCGGCGGACACCGGCAGCGCGTGGGCCACCAGATCATTGACGCTCCAGTCCGCGTAGCGGAACGACGCGCCCAGGTCGCCATGCAGCAGGCTGTTCAAGTAATAGAGATACTGCTTCCACAACGGCAGGTCCAGATGGTATTTGGCCTGCAGATTGGCCAGCACCTCCGGCGAAACCTTGCGTTCGCCGTCGAACGGACCGCCAGGGGTCATATGCAGCAGCAGATAGCAGACCGTCGTCACGGCCCAGACGGTTGGTATGGTAACCAACACGCGGCGAAGAGTGTAAGACCACATCGCTTGAAACTCCCGATCGCCGATCCGGGGCGGCGGCAGGCGGCCGCCGACCTCCCCCGGAGGGCGAGAACACCACAATCATCGGCCGGTTGCCCTTGCGGCGCAACCGGCCTCGTCACGCGGACAGACGCCGC
Organism: Chromobacterium sp. Ag138; assembly: GCF_055181315.1. NCBI lineage: Bacteria > Pseudomonadati > Pseudomonadota > Betaproteobacteria > Neisseriales > Chromobacteriaceae > Chromobacterium > Chromobacterium sp. Ag138. The sequence continues at coordinate 3,411,773 of NZ_JBUPWA010000001.1, read as the reverse complement.
GCTTTCACGCTTAGTGCTGAACGATGTACAGGTACTTGCTGCGGTAGCGGTCTACCGGATTCTTCAGCGAGTAGCCGCCGACATACGGCTTCACCAGGCGCGGCAGCGTGTACTGCAGCACCGGGATCATCGGGTAGTCGTCCATCACCAGCTTGGTGGCCTGGGTCAACAGCTGGGCGCGCTTGGCCGGATCGGTGGATTCGTTGCCCTGCTTGATCAGCTCTTCGGCCTTCTTGTTGCAGTTGAAGTTGTCGTTCTGGGTATTGCCGCACTGCACCAGCGCCAGGAAGGTGGTGGCGTCGTTGTAGTCGGCCAGCCAGCCGTTGCGGCCCACCTGGTAATCGCCGTCATGGCGCTTCTTCAGGAATACCTTGAACTCGGTGTTGTCCATCGAGGTGTTCAGGCCCAGCTTGGACTTCCACTCGGACGCGACGAAGATCGCCATCTTCTTGTGGTAATCGCTGGTATTGTAAGACAGCTTCAGCGTGGTGCCCGGCTTCACGCCGGCCTGGGCCAGCAGCTTCTTGGCCTCGTCCACGCGCTTGGCCATCGGCCACTTCGCCCAGTCGTAGGTGGTCGGCTGGGCGCCGTGCACGCCCTTGACCATCACGCTGTAGGACGGCTGCTGGCCGTCGGCGGTGATCTTCTGCGCCAGCAGGTCGCGGTCCACCACCATGGACAGGGCCTTGCGCACGCGCACGTCCTTCAGCAGCGGATCGCGGTTGTTCAGGCTGTAGTAGCGCAGGCCGAGAATGGTGTTGTTCTTCAGATCCTTGGGCATCTCGCTCTTCAGCTTGGCGAAGCTGCCCGGCGGGATTTCATAGCTCATGTCGGTCTGGCCCGACAGGTAGAGCTTGTTGTCCGCGTTCTGGTCTTCGATCGGCAGGAAGCTGACCTTGGTCAGCTGCACGTTCTTGGCGTCCCAGTACTGCGGGTTCTTCTCGATCACGACCTTGCTGTTGACTTGCCAGTCCTTCAGCACGAAGGGGCCGTTGGAAACCATCTTGCCGGGCTTGGTCCAGTCCTTGCCGTACTTGTCGATCACCGCCTTCGGCGCCGGGCCGAGCTGGGCGTTGGACATCAGCTCGGGCAGGTAGGACACCGGGAAAGCGGTCTTCACTTCCAGCGTGTACTTGTCCAGCGCCTTCACGCCGATGGCGGAGGTCGGCTTCTTGCCGGCGACGACTTCCGGGCCGTTCTCGAAGAAGATGCCGAAAGTGCCGGCGTACGGGGCGGCCAGCTTCGGATCCACCAGGCGGCGGATGCCGTAGACGAAATCGTCGGCGGTGACGATGCTGCCATCCGACCATTTGGCGTTCTTGCGCAGGTGGAACACCCAGGTGGTGGGGCCGGTCTGCTTCCAGGATTCGGCCACGCCCGGCACCAGCGTGCCTTCGTTGTCGGTGGCGGTCAGGCCCTCGAACATGTCATGGGTAATGACGTTGGCGGGCACCCCCTCCACCACCATCGGGTCCAGCGACTCCGGCTCGGAGCCATTGGAGCGCACCAGTTCCTGCTTGGCTGCCAGCTTGACGCCTGCCGGAACCTTGGCGGCCAGCGCGGATCCGGAAGCCATGGCCAGCGCGACGGCGGCGGCGATCACCTGCAGCGATTGCTTGTTCGACATCTCTAATTCTCCTGATTCTGTAGCATCCCGCGCCCGGCGGGTTGTTCGATTTTTTTCACTCTATTGTATCCAGAGTGGGTCTGACGATTATGCGCAGAGGGTTTTGATTCCATCAAGCCCCTATCGGCACAATATGCTATTCATTTTTCTCAAAAAGGAAAATCTGTCCGACAATAGTCAAGTCAAGCAAATCAACGGCCTGCATAGCTTCATCATTTTATACTTATGGCATTTTGCCATGTGAAATATTATTGCCTGACCCAAGCAAAATTCATCCAAAGCCGAAGCAATTCCCTTCAAGCCGCATCAGTAAATAATGGCTTGCTTATAAATTGAATGAAGATTCCCGGCGGATTCCAGCCCCCTGCGGAACAAATAAAAAAAGCCGCCCAAAGGCGGCTTCGCGATCGCCGGCAGGATCAGTCCCGCAAACGCCAGGCGATGCTTTCCCCGGCGCGCAAGGGCACCAGGCTGCCGCCTGGGTAGGCAAGCTCCGCCGGCACCGGCCAGCTCTCCTTGACCAGTTCGATCTTGTCGCCGTTGGCCGGCAGGCCGTAGAAAGCCGGGCCGTTCAGGCTGGCGAACGCCTCCAGCTTGTCCAGCGCGCCGACAGCTTCGAAGGCTTCGGCGTAGAGCTCGATCGCCGCGTTCGCGGTGTACATGCCGGCGCAGCCGCAGGCTGCCTCCTTGGCACCCTTGGCGTGCGGCGCGCTGTCGGTGCCGAGAAAGAACTTGGCCGAACCGGAGGTCGCCGCCTTGACCAGCGCCTGGCGGTGCAGCTCGCGCTTGAGCACCGGCAGACAATAATGATGCGGTCGGATGCCGCCGACGAACAGCGCGTTGCGGTTCATCAGCAAGTGGTGGGCGGTGATGGTGGCGGCGACGTTGGCCGGCGCGGCGGCGACGAACTCGGCCGCCTCGCGGGTGGTGATGTGCTCGAACACCACTTTCAGCGCCGGCAGCCTGGCCAGCAGCGGCTTCATCACCCGCTCGATGAACACCGCCTCGCGGTCGAACACGTCGATGTCGGCGTCGGTCACTTCGCCGTGCACCAGCAACGGCATGCCGACTTCGGCCATCGCCTCCAGCGCCGGCATCGCCTTGAAGATATCGGTGACGCCGTGGTCGGAATTGGTAGTGGCGCCGGCCGGGTACAGCTTGACGCCGTGAACGAAGCCGCTGGCCTTGGCCTGGCGGATTTCCTCGGCCCGGGTGTTGTCGGTCAGGTACAGCGTCATCAGCGGCTCGAAGGCGCTGCCGGCCGGGCGCGCGGCCAGGATGCGCTCGCGGTAGGCGGCGGCGGCGGCAACGGTGGTGACCGGCGGCTTCAGATTGGGCATGACGATGGCGCGGCCCATCTGGCGACAGGTGTCGGGCAGCACCGCGGCCAGCGCGGCGTCGTCGCGCAGGTGCAAATGCCAGTCGTCGGGGCGGATCAGGGTAAGAGTCTGCATGGTGGGTGGCTTGCCGTAACGATGGATAAAACAATGGCGATGGAAAACCATCGCCAGGAATGTCTACTTGCGCCGGAGCACCATCCGGAACTTGCCTTCGCCGGTGGTGGTCGATTCCAGCAGGCCGTTGCCGGTCTGGCGGCAGAAGGCTTCAAAGTCCTTGGGCGCGCCCGGGTCGGTGGCGATCACCTCCAGCACGGCGCCGCTGTCCATATCGGCCAGCGCCTTCTTGGCGCGCAAGATCGGCAGCGGGCAATTCAGGCCGGAAAGATCAATATGCTTGTCGGGGGTCATGGGCCGGGTATCCTTCAGCCATATCAGGTTACAATGAATCACATGGCGGCCGGCCGCGCAAACCGGCGGGCCGCAGCCGTATAGTTTACGCCAGTCGTCAAGCCTTACCCAAATCGGTCACCGCAATATGTGCATCCTTGCTTTCGCCTACAAAACGCCGGGCATGGGCCAGCTGGTACTTTTGGCCAACCGCGACGAATACTACGCCCGTCCCGCCGAGCCGCTGGACTGGTGGCCGGAATTTCCCCACACCCTGGGCGGCCGCGACCAGCAATCCGGCGGCGGCTGGCTGATGGTGGACGGCCGCAACCGCATCGCCGCGGTCACCAACTTCCGCGACGGTTTCCCGCCCAAGGCGGAGCGCTCCCGGGGCGAGCTGGTGCAGCGCTTCGTCACCGGCGACGACGATCCGTTCGCCTTCGCCGACTGGCTGCGCGAGGAATGCCACCGCTACGGGCCGTTCAACCTGCTGTTCGGCACCACTTCGGACCTGTTCTTCTTCCACAGCCCCGGCCGCCAGATCGCCCGCGTCACGCCCGGCATCCACACGCTGTCCAACGCCACGCTGGACACGCCGTGGTTCAAGTGCCAGCGGCTGGCGGAGCGCCTGGGCGATTTCGGCCGCCCGCCGACCGAGGAACAGGCCTACGCCGCGCTGTCCGATCCGACGCCGGCCGGGCCCGGCCATCTGCCCAATACCCGCATCGGCCTGGCGCTGGAAAAAACGCTGTCGCCGATCTTCATCCAGGGCCGCGACTACGGCACCCGCGCCTCAATGCTGCTGACGGTGTCCAGCCGCGGCGATATCAGTTTTTCCGAACTGAGCTGGGGCCTGGCCGGCCGCGAAACCGGCCGCCGACATTACAACCTGCGCGCCGGACAGGCGCGCTGACGGAGCATCCGCATTTGAAAGCCATCGCAACCTCCCTGCCGGCGCTGCTGGCGCTGTGCCTGAGCCTGCCCGCGCTGGCCGGCAGCGACAGAATCAACAAGAACATCGAGTTCCAGGAAGAGCAGCCCTGGGCCGAACAGGACTACGCGCTGCCCGACTACCCGCAGACGCCGGACTGGATAGAAGTGAAGCCGGACTGGCTGCAGCAGAACCGCTTCTTCGTCGACGCCAAGACGCTCAGCGTGGGCGGCGACGGCGTGGTGCGCTTCGTCAGCCGCGTGCTCACGCCCAGCGGCGTGGAGAACCTCAGCGCCGAGGGCATCCTGTGCAAGGACAACCAGTACAAGGCCTACGGCTTCGGCGACAGCCTCAACCATCGCTGGATCGCGTCGATGCGGCCGCAGTGGCTGGCGATCAACGGCACCGACAAACTCAAGCGCGAACTGAGGGAACTGATGTGCCCGTCGCACAGCGCCCCTCGCGACGCGGCCCAGGCGATCGCCTCGCTGCGCGGCGCCCGTTGACGCCATGATCGATGCCTGCGGCGGATGTTCTAAGATGAAGCATCTGTCTTGCATTCGCGTAGGCGCCGATGGATCAGCAAACTCTGCAGGAAAAGCGGGAAAGGGAATGGGTCAGGCGGCTGTTCGAGCAAAAAGGCATTGACCCGCTCGACGTGAAATCGCTGAAGTGCCCCGCTCCCGATGTCGGCGTGTCGCTGTCCGATGGCCGCTGCCTGGCCATCGAAGTGACCGAGGTGCTGGCCGGCGAACATGCCCGGCGCAATGCCCGCAAGAAGGAAATCCAGCAGGCCCAGCAGGCGGCCGGCGGCATCAGCTGGATGTTCACCCGGCCGGCCAACGCGCTGGACGTCGCCTGCCGCATCGAGGCCAAGGTGGGCAAGGACTACCATGTGCCGAACGGCCATCAACTGCATCTGCTGCTGGCGGCCGGCACCATCGAACACGGCACGATGGCCTCCACCCTGCTGCTGTTCATTTCCATCCCGGAATTGAACCAACTGACCCACGACATGCTGGAACGCTCGCGCTACCAGCACGTTTACCTGCACCTGCAACTGGGCCGCGGACTATACGAGTGGAATCGCCGGGACCGTTGGCACGAAGTCCATCGCCCCAGTTGCCGCTCCGACGGCTATCCGCTGATGCCGCAGTTGAAGCTGCAAACCGGCATGTAGCGCATGCCTAAGCGCCCACGGCCTACCGGAGCGGCGCATCAAACTCATCGGGGGGCAACTGCGCGGCAAGCTCCTCCGCGATGCCAAACTCCTCCACTAGGCTGCCAAGCAGCTCCTGCCTCGATAGCTGCCGTGACGTCTCAACGCCATCGAAACCGCGTGAAACGCGGTTTCCCTTAACAATGCCGTCTATCCTGTCCGGCCGCGCCAGGCGAATGATCACGCCTTGGTTGAAACGGCTCAAGTCGCGGCTGTACTCGTTCCAATAGGCAAAATCGGCGGAAGTGGCGTCCAAACGCTCGATACGGCAATACACCCTGGGCCGGCTCAAAGGCTTCCAGTCCAGATGCCATCGCCCCTCCACTAACCGATTGTGCCCTCCCCACAGAGGATCCGGCCGATCCGATAGGCCCAGCGGAATCGGCTGATCGTGCAACATGGTCGGATCAACGATCAGCGGCGGCGCCGAGTCAAAAACCACCGCCACCGTGCCATGCTTGGGCGTGTTCGGCGCAGGCTCGGCCAAAGACGACGGCACCATCATAGAAATGCCCAGGGCAGCCGGAAAACCCAACGCCTGCAACAAGGAGCACAACGCGCCGTTCCCGGCCCAGCACGTCCCACCAGTGCCCTGCTGCAGCCAGGTTTCGAAGAAGTCATCGGGCCTGGCTCCAGGAAGCGGGCAATGGCTGGAAGCTGTGGTTTGGATGCGCTTGAGGATGTTGTCGAACGGGATTTGGCGACACCATTGTCGGTAAAGCAAGGCGAGCCCCTCTGAATCAATGGCTGGTGGAGCGCTGAATCCCAGCCGCTCCAAAACACGTTCGGCCAGGTGCGGGCGAAGCGGATGATGTCGATGCATATCGGTTATACGAATTAGATTGAAGGAGATGAGAACAAAATGCCAGCCAACTGGACTCAGTTGTCCGCCTCGGCGGCGGCGGGCTGCAAGCCTTCCTTGGCCGCGGGCTGGCGCAGCCAGCCATACGCGGAAATCGCCAGCATGATCATTCCCGCGGCCTTGAAGGCAAAGCCTATGCCTAATTCAGTGGCAATCCATCCCCAAGCGAGGCCGCCTACCGTTAACGCTCCCGAGAAAACCAGCGAATAGACCGCCAGCGCGCGCGCGCGCATGGCTGGGGGAAATACCGCTTGGGCTCCGGAGTTCATCGTGGACACAATCCCGGCCCAAGAAAAACCGGCGATGAAAGCCGCCGGCAGCAATGAAAAAAGCCATGGCGCCCAGCCGAAATACAGAAGCATCGAGCCATAAACCACCGTTGCCCATCCCAGCAGATGCGCGCGCTTCAGCAAAAAGCGCAATTGCGGCAATGCGAAGGCGGAGGCGACGGCGCCAGCGCCAAAAGCCGCCATCAACCAGCCAAGGGCGGCCTCGCTGCCGGCAAGCATGTTCTTGACGTAGATAGGCAGCAGAGACTGGAAAATGGAAATTGCAAAAAAAAGGCAAAGCGTTTGACCCAGAATTCCGCGGAAAATCGGTGAAACGAAACTGTGCCGAACCCCATCGACTAAGGAGTCGAGAAAGGATCCCTGGTTTGTTCCAGCCGATGGTCCTGAGCTCTTGTCCCCGCCAGGTACGCGCCAATGCAAAACGATCAGGCCGACAAAAGAAAGCGCGTTCGCCAGATACAGCGCGGCTGGGCCGGTCAGACTGAACAGCCAGCCCCCCAGGATAGGGCCAATGATGGACGCGAGATTGTAGCTGAGCCCATTCAGCGTGGCCGCGGCTTCAATTTCGTCTGCCTGCACCAATGACGACATGGACGCCTGCCAAGCCGACACCTTGAAAGCAGCCCCCGCACCCAGAGCAAAGGTCAGGAATATGATCACGGCCGCCGAAGGCGCATCATACAAGGCCGCCATCACCAGCAATGCCGCCGCGGCCAGCATCTGCAGATTCACCAGCATCAGATATCGGTCCTGATCCATCCGGTCAGCGAATACGCCCCCGAACAAGGCGAATAGAAATATCGGCGCCTGATTAGCCGTCTGGGCCAACACCGCGGCGCTGGGATTCTGGGACTGTTTGGCCAGCAACCAGCCGGTGGCGAATATCCGCATCCATGCGCCGATATTGGAGATGAAGTTGGCCAGACATAAGTCGCGAAAGCGGGAATGGCGTAATGGCTGGAAGAGCGGTGTTTTGGTTCTGACGTGCGGCATCAAACATCCTGATGACAGGGCGGGCGAGCCACGCTCGCCCGCAAAGAGTCGCTTACAAGTAGGAAACCGGGATGAATTCGCCTACCAAGTGCTGGAAGGCGCGACGGGCCTCCGCCTCGTTATCAGCCCGGACAAAAGCCTTGCCGGCAAAATCGATATTGGTGGTCGTGGCTTCAACGCTTTGTCCGACATGAACACGCCAGTCCATGTCGATATCACAATCCAGTTCCGGCTGGCGCAGTTCACGGATCATGCCGTCCACCTTGGGGAACACTACAAAAAACGCGGGCCGGCTTTTGTGGCTGACAGCGGCCTGGCCCAGATGGGACGCATCCTGTCCGGACTGGATCATCAGCTCTATGTCATACAGATTCACCCCTTCCCAGGAATGATAGGCTGGCACGGTCATCAATCCCGGAGAACGCGCCGCGACTTCGAGGAATACCAGTTCATCAGCCATGGAATGGAACAATTCCATATGAAAGCAGCCATTGTCGGCGCCCAGCGCGCGCGCGCACTGCAAACCGAAGGCTACGATGCGCGCATGCAGCGGCTCATTTCGCCCCACCATGATGGATCCAAGAGTGCGCCCTTCCTGCAAGTCCGCCATCGGACAGCTATAGCGGCTAACCGCGCTGTAGATCGGCTCACCGTTCTGGATAGCCAGATCGAACTCGTACAAATCCCCATCGATGAACTCTTCCGCCTCATACTCGCAATCATCGCCAGCCGCCTCCGACAGGAATCTCTCGAAATCGGCAGGTTTGTCTATCTTGTAAACGCCCCGGCTTCCCACCGATGCGCGCGGCTTGACGATGAATTTGCCTCTCAATGCCCGTCTCAGATCGACGTACGCCTCAGCGTCGACATCCGGCACGAGTTCGGCGTATACCGGGGCCCGCAAGCCAGCGCTTTGAATAATATGCTTCATGGCGAGCTTATCCCGGAAGTGCTCCACCTTCCCCGCAAGGTGGTCATGCAAGCCGAAGCGCTCGCGCAAGCGGTCGGCAACCTCCATATTCGCTTCCTGATTGCAAAATATTTTGACGCCAACGTCCCCGTTCACCAGCGGCACCAGAGCTGCAATCGCCTGTTCCAAATTCAGGCACAGGGTTTTTGAATGCGGGTCGTATACCTCATCCACCCGCACAACCGTGGATGCGCTCTCCAGCCACGACGGCAGCGCCTGCGAATGTGCCGCAAGAATGATCTTATCGAATCGTTCGATCAGCTCTCGCGAAAAGAACTCGAAGTTTTTAGTGCCTACAAAAATAACCCGCATATTTATTTCTCTCCTTATTTCTCTCTTGGCTTCCGCCCCCCGCGACAAAACCACTATCAGATGCGGGCGGTATCCTCGGCAGCGACGTCGATTACCCATTGCCGCGCCCACTGGCCAGCGCAGCGAGCGTTGAACCAAAAAGCGTTGGTAGAAAAAAGACTGCCTTTATTCAAAGGCCCCAAATTGTAAAGACGACGGGTCGGCCTGCCGCCATGGCGGCATTCGAAAGTCATGGGATGAATATCCATGCCACCACAAGGATGGGCCTCGACAAGGCCCCGGGCCAGTAGGTTGCGCACCAGAGGCGCTTCAATGCCATCCAGCCGATTAGAACCGCCGGTGCCATCAATCATCACGGTTGAGCGGATGATTTGTCCGTCGTCGGTCCCCATGACGAATTCGCCCCCTTCCCACACTGGCGCCGAAGCGGCCTTGTGAATGCGCAGCCTGCCTTCGGCAGCGGCGGCGGCCAATTCGCCCACCACCTCATATGGAATCGGATGACGCCAAGCTGCCCATGCCGCGCCAAAATTGAGATGGAAAGACAAGCGGTCCTGCATCGGCATGGCTTGCCAAAGTTTGTGCATATAAGGCCGGGTGGACACCAAGGTGTCCTGATAAGGCAAATTCGCTTCCGCCGAGCGCGTCATCAAATATTCGAAGTAGGCTGCCTCGCCTTCATGCCGCAGGATGCGCATCGCATGATCACGCTCGTCGCCACCTCGCAGACTATCCCTCTCCTGCTTGAGCAGCCCGATAAAGTGGTCAAGGCGAACCCCACCCTCTCCTCCGCGTAGCAAATTGTTCCAAGTCAGGTGCCGTGGCTCATGGCGATTGCTGGCGGTCAGGCAAGTCGGCGCATAGCCATGGCGCGAGAACAAGTGAATTTCACGATTCTGGTTACTTTGCAGCGAGCGTAGTGCATCGATAGCCGTCAATCCCGAACCGGCGATCAGCACGCGGCCGTCGGGAACCTGTTCGAATTGGCTGTGATGGTCAATGAAGCCAGGCAGTGCCCGAAACTTCGGAAAGTGGCTACCGTGGAGAGACCCCAGGCACAAGACAACGCGTTTGGCTATCGCTAGTGTTCCCCTTGTCGACATCAACCGGTAGCCGCCGCTCTCAGGGAGCAGATCATCGACCTGTTCATGGATTTCGTGGATATCCAGCAAGCCTGACTCGGCAATATCCTGATAGGTTTCATTGAGAAAATCGGAATAGGTCAATCGGTTTGGATAGAGCTCCCCGTTCCTTCCTTTTCCCGCCATCCACTGCGCGAATCCTGTCGGCTCCTGATCCGAGATGGACAACATCCAAGGCGGGGTATTCACCTTGTGGATGGAAGCTGCGTCGCCAAACGCCTTGCCACGGGCAAATTCCGCCTGAGGAGAAAGCAGCGCGACCCTCACCTTGCGGAGTCCTGCAGAATACGCTTCATCCTGAACTTGTTTCAGTAGGCTAACACCCGTCGCACCCACGCCGACTATTGCGATATCAAACAATTTTATGATCACGGTTTTTGAGGAGATAAGATTTTATTTCATAGTCATATAATGTCAATTGGAATTTTTGTTTGGTTTCATTATTCGTTTCATATGCCATAGCTTCAGAATTTATTGGATATTAATAGCCTATAATTTAATTTTTTAGAATAAAATGCCGCCCAACTAATAATGGCAGCAGCCATCCATATCCTTTTGCACTATCGAATAATCTCCATCCGACAGCCGTGCTGTCTAACGAAGCCATTTCTCAACCACCCAAGATCTCAACGCGCAATCAACGCATAAGCAGCCCATGGCCGTTATGCAAGCACTTGCACAACAATGCCATTGTTATGATATATTCTCCTTCCATTTATCCTAATGGTTTATCTCGTCCAAGCCTGACCCGCTGTCGACAGGCATTCACCATTCTGTGGATATCTCCTTTTGAAACATTAACTTGATGCCCAGCATGTCGATTTCCATATTTGCCCCACTGTTATACCTACTAATGGGCCTTGGCCTTGGTCGCACGCCGTTTGAAATCAAGGGGCGCGCTTCCGCATTGCTGACCAAGTTGGTGATTCCGCTAGTGATCATCTACAACATCGCCACCCACCGGCCCGGCGTATTCGCCGTGATGGCGGGGATGATGGTGATGATGATCAGCCTGCTTCTGATCAGTCGAATCAAAACCCGCGATCCGGTGCATAACCTGTGCTTCAGCTACCTGAACATCGGTTGGCTGGGCATGCCGGTCGCCAGCACTTTATTTGGCGATGGCGCAGCCATGGTTTTCATCGCCGCTTATGTCGGCAGCTCGCTATTGGGAAATTCTGTGGGTGTCGGATTGATGGCTCAGGGAAGCAATCTGAAAACGCGCATGCTGGAAACATTGAAAGCGCCACCGGTATGGGCGCTATTGGTAGGCGTGGGGTGCATTCCGTTCGGGCCGCAACTGGAAGCTCATGCACGGCCTGTTTATGAAGTACTGAAATTCCTGATGAGTTTTCTGGGAATGTCCATTCTAGGCATCTGGTTATCCGCCACTCGCCTGAAAGTGGCTGATTTCAGCCAAGCGCTAAAAATATCGATTCTGCGAGCCGCCGCCATCGCAGCGCTGGTATGCCTGTTCGTCATGCTATGCCGCAGCCTGGATATCCGATTGGTGCTGGAAAATCAGGCCGCGCTATACATGATGTGTTTGCTGCCGCCGGCCGCCAACATCATCGTGCTGGAAACCCACTATATGAAGAGCGGCCGGTCAGCCAGCCTGATCGCTTGCGGCACCTGCATCAGCATTATCGCCATCGGCGCTTACGTGGCTGCGGTGATATTGCAATAGCAGGCCAACGCGCCGCGAGACTATCGCGGCGCCGCCCGATCAAGACCATGTTCTGACGGCGGCCTCCGCGATCCCGGCTAACTCCCGGCCCGCCAGCCGCCGCTCTTGCCGCCGTCTTTCTCCAGCAGCCGGACGCCGGTGATCTCCATGCCGCGGTCCACTGCCTTGCACATGTCGTAGATGGTCAGCAGGCCGACATTGACCGCGGTCAGCGCCTCCATCTCCACGCCGGTCTGGCCATTGCACTCGGCGGTCACTTCTATCCGAACTGCGGATTCGCCGTCCAGCAGCTGAAAGTCCACCGCCAGCCGCGTCAGCGCGATCGGGTGGCACAGCGGGATCAAGTCCCAGGTCTTCTTCGCCGCCATGATGGCGGCGACGCGGGCGATGCCCAACACGTCGCCCTTCTTGTGGCCGCCGTCACGCACCAGCGCGAAGGTGGCCGGCAGCATGCGGATCGCGCCTTCGGCCACCGCGCGGCGGGCCGTGGCCGCCTTGCCGCCGACATCCACCATATGGGCTTGGCCGGCAGCGTCGAAATGGGTGAGTCGTGTCATCGCGTACCCTTCAAATGAAAACGCCCGCCGCGATCAGCGCAGCAGGCGGAAAATCAGCCAGAAGCAGGAAACGACGACCAGCAGGCCGGCGCTCCAGCGGACGATGGCCAGCGTGCGGCGCAGGTGGCGGCGGTCATGGGTGAGCGCGAAGCACAGCAGCGCCCAGCCTATCGCCAGCACCGTCGCCAAAAGCCACAGCCGCCAGAAGCCGAACACGGCCTTATTCCTGCGGCGGCAGCCGGTGGAAGCTGGACGGCGCGTCCAGCGGATCGTCGAAGCTGGCGAACTCCCAGGCCTCCGGCGTCTCCAGCAATTTGCGCAGCAGTTTGTTGTTCATCGCGTGGCCGGACTTGTGGCCGGAAAAGGCGGCGATCAAGGGATGGCCGACGATGTAGAGGTCGCCGATCGCATCCAGGATCTTGTGGCGGACGAATTCGTCCGGAAAACGCAGGCCTTCTGGATTCAGCACGTATTCATCGTCGATCACGATGGCGTTGTCCAGGCTGCCGCCGCGGCCCAGGCCGTGGTTGCGCATGTACTCCACCTCGTGCATGAAGCCGAAGGTGCGGGCGCGGCTGATCTCGTCCATGTAGGAGTGGCGGGCGAAATCGACTTCCACCGTCTGCGGCGCGCGGTTGAACGCCGGATGGTTGAACTCGATGGACAGCGTGATCTTGAAGCCGTCGTGCGGATCCAGCCGGACCCACACGCCGCGGTCTTCCACCATCACGGTCTGCTTGACGCGGATGAAACGCTTTTTCTTGGGCTGTTCGGCCACCCCAGCCGTCTGCAGCAGATAAAGAAATGGCGCGGCGGACCCATCCATGATGGGAATCTCCGCCGCCGTCACCTCGACGACCAGGTTGTCGATGCCGAAGCCGGCGAACGCCGACATCAGATGTTCGATCGTGCCGACACGCACGCCGGTGTCTGTCACCAGCGTGGAGGAGAGGCGCGTGTCGTTCACGAGCGAAGGTTCCACCTTCACGTCGACCGGCTCGGGCAAGTCGGTGCGACGGAAGACGATGCCGGTATCGGGCGGCGCCGGCAGCAGGGTGAGTTTCACCCGCTCGCCGGAATGCAGACCGACGCCCGTGGCGCTGATCGCTTGCTTCAGCGTGCGCTGCAGAATCATTTCAGGCTACTCAACCAGACGGGAAAACCCGATTCTAGCATAGCGCTCGGCCATGCTTTATTGATTGATTCGCTGACATGAATAGCGTTTATCTATCCGTATCCTCCGTTCAGTCCGCCTGCTTGCGCAGGAAGGCCGGGATGTCGTAGCTCTCGCTGACCTCGGGGTTGGAGAAGTCCAGCGAGGGATTGGCGCGGCGGCGGCCGGTGCGCATGATGGCCGGCGCGTCCAGGTCCTCGTAGTTCACCATTTCCACCGCGCGGTCGTCGGTGCCGGTCTTGACGATCTTGATGTACTCCGGACGATCCTCGTTGCGGACGGTTTTCTTCTGGCCCAGGCCGGTGGCGATCAGCGTCACGCGGATGGTATCTTCCGGCATGTCTTCCACTTCGGCGGTGCCGAACTTGATCTGCGCGTCCTCGTCCGCGTACTGGCGGATGATGCCCATGATCTCGCGGTACTCGCTCATCTTCAGGCAACCCGGGGCGGTGGAGATGTTCACCAGCACGCCGCGCGCGCCTTCCAGAGTGATGTTGTCCAGCAGCGGGCTGGCGACGGCCTGCTCGGCGGCCACGCGGGCGCGGTCGATGCCGGAGGCGTAGGCGGAACCCATCATCGCCAGGCCCATCTCGCCCATCACGGTGCGCACGTCGGCGAAGTCGACGTTGATCAGGCCCGGGCAGGTGATCACTTCGGCGATGCCGGCCACGGCGCCCTTCAGCACGTCGTCGGCGGCGCGGAAGGCTTCGCGCATGGTGACGTCGTCGCCCAGCACTTCCATCAGCTTCTCGTTGGGGATCACGATCAGCGAGTCCACATGTTTCTTCAGGTCCTCGATGCCGTTCTGCGCGACTTTCAGGCGCTTGCCTTCATGGTCGAACGGACGGGTGACCACGCCCACGGTCAGGATGCCCATTTCCTTGGCCACTTCAGCCACCACAGGAGCCGCGCCGGTGCCGGTGCCGCCGCCCATGCCGGCGGTGACGAACACCATGTTCGCGCCGCGCAGGCTCTCGGCGATGCGCTCGCGGTCTTCCAGCGCCGCGCTGCGGCCCACTTCCGGATTGGCGCCGGCGCCCAGGCCGCGCGTCAGATTGGTGCCCAGCTGCAGCTTCTGCGGCGCGCGGTTGCGCTGCAGCGACTGCGCGTCGGTGTTGGCGCAGATGAATTCCACGCCGTGCACATTGCCGGTGATCATGTTGTCGATGGCGTTGCAACCGCCGCCGCCGACGCCGATGACCTTGATGACGGCCGTGTTGGCCGTTTCCTGCATGACTTCAAAAACCATTCCGCTCATTTTCCTCTCCTCATAAAGATGAGCCATTCATTACTGCCTGGTACTGCGCCCGAACAACCTGCAATACGCCGCCGGCACCCGCCGGCGGCACCGAATCCAATCAGAAATTACTGCCGAACCACGCCTTCATCCGCGTGAACATCTGGCCCATGCCGGCCGACTCGGCCTTCACCGGGCCGGCATAGCCCTGGATCTGGTCCTTGCCGTACAGCAGCAGGCCGACGCCGGTGGAGAAGCGCGGGGTCTTCACCACCTCGGCCAGGCCGCCCACGTACTTGGGCACGCCGACGCGCACCGGCAGATGGAACACCTCCTCGGCCAGCTCCACCATGCCCGGCATCAGGCTGGCGCCGCCAGTCAGCACCATGCCGGACGACAGCATTTCCTCGAAACCGCTGCGGCGCAGCTCCTGCTGCACCAGCTGGAACAGCTCCTCGACGCGCGGCTCGACCACCTCGGCCAGCGTCGCGCGGGACATCTGGCGCGGACCGCGTTCGCCCACGCCCGGCACTTCTATCATCTGCGCCGGATCGGCCATGCCCACCAGGGCGACGCCGTGCTGGATCTTGATGTCCTCGGCCTCCTTGGTCGGGGTGCGCAACGCCATCGCGATGTCGTTGGTGATCTGGTCGCCGGCGATCGGGATCACCGCGGTGTGGCGGATGGCGCCGCCCACGTACACGGCGATGTCGGTGGTGCCGCCGCCGATGTCGATCAGGCACACGCCCAGGTCTTTTTCATCCTCGGACAGCACCGCGATGGCCGAGGCCATCGGCTGCAGCACCAGGTCGGACACTTCCAGCCCGCAGCGGCGCACGCACTTGGTCACGTTCTGGGCGGCGGACACCGCGCCGGTGACGATGTGCACCTTGGCTTCCAACCGCACGCCGCTCATGCCCAGGGGCTCGCGCACGCCTTCCTGGCCGTCGATGCTGTATTCCTGGGTCAGGATGTGCAGCACCTGGTGATCAGGCGGAATGGTCACTGCCCGCGCGGTCTCGATCACGCGGTCGATGTCCATCTTGGTGACTTCGCGATCCTTGATCGCCACCATGCCGTGCGAGTTCACGCTCTTGATGTGGCTGCCGGCGATGCCGACGAACACCTCGTGAATCTTGCAGTCGGCCATCAGCTCGGCCTCTTCCAGCGCGCGCTGGATCGCCTGCACGGTGGACTCGATGTTGACCACCATGCCGCGCTTCAAGCCGCGCGACGGGGTGTGCCCCATGCCCACGATGTTCAGCTGGCCGTCTTCCAGCACCTCGGCCACGATCGCCACGATCTTGGAGGTGCCGATGTCCAGGCCGACCAGCATGTTCTTGCTTTCCTTTGGTTTGCTCACCTGTCGCTCCAACGCCTAATCACTTGTTTCCCTTGGCCGGCGGCGCCTTGTAGTCGGGCATCCGCACGGCGAATCCATTCGGATAGCGCAGGTCGACGTATTCGATGTGATACGGCAACCGCGCCAACTCGCTCTTCCAGTAGGTGGCGAAGCGCTCCGCGCGCGCCGCCACGTCATTACGTCCCAGCTCCAGCTGCAGCTGGTTGTCCAGCACCACTTTCCACGCCCGCCGCGACGACAGCCACAGCTCGCGCGGCGCCAGGCCCGACGGCTGCAAGGTCTGGCGCATCTGCGTCAGCATCGCCGTCATGTCCTTCTCCGCGCCCGCCGGCCCGAAAAACACCGGCAGCTTGGCGTCGCTGGCGGCGTCGAAACGCTCGCCGCGGGTATTGACCAGGCCGTTCTCCCCCCAGCGCGCCAGCGCCACATGCTCCTCCACGGTGATATCCAGCGCGTCCGGCCAGCGCCGTCTCACCTGCGCGTCGCGCACCCACGGCAACTTGCCGAAGGCGGCGCGCGTCTTGTCGATATCCAGCGTGAAGAAGGTGCCGGACAGTTCGTGCTCCGCGATGAACTTCAGCTGTTCGGCCGTCACCCGGTTCATGTCGCCCTGAATCCGTATCTTCTTCACCGGGAACACCGGCGCGTGCGTCAGCCAGAATCCCCCCGCGTACAGCAGCATCAGCGCCGTGGCGCCCAGCATCAGATTGGCCAGGCTCCTGAGCAGCCGATGGTTATCCCACATGCACCGTATCCAATACCTTCAGACACAGGTCCTCGTAAGCGATGCCCTCCACCTTGGCCGCCATCGGCACCAGGCTGTGGCTGGTCATGCCCGGGCTGGTATTCGCCTCCAGCAGGTAGATCTCGCCCGCCTCGTCCATCAGGAAGTCCACCCGGCTCCAGCCGCGGCAGCCCAATACCTTGAACGCCTTCAGCGCCAGTTCGCGCGCCCTGGCTTCCACTTCCGGAGCCAGGCCGGACGGGCAGCGGTAGACCGTGTCGTCGCGGAAGTACTTGGCCTGGTAATCGTAATACTCGGTGGCCGGTTCAATCTTGATGGTCGGATACGCTTGGTCGCCGATCACCGCGCAGGTGTACTCGCCGCCGCCGATGAATTGCTCGGCGATCACCACGTCGTCGTACTTGCGCGCCTCCTCGAACGCCGCGCGCAATTCGCCCGCCGCCTTGACCTTGGTCACGCCGATGCTCGAGCCCTCGCTGGACGGCTTGACGAAGATCGGCAGGCCCAGCGCCTTTTCGATCGCGTCGAAATCGCTGCTCTCGTCCAACAACTCGAACGCCGGAATCGGCAGGCCGGCGCCCTTCCACAGCAGCTTGGTGCGCCACTTGTCCATGGCGATGGCCGAGGCCATCACGCCGCAGCCGGTATACGGCACGCCCAACGCCTCCAGCGCGCCCTGCAGCGTGCCATCCTCGCCGAAGGGGCCGTGCAGGATGTTGAACACGCAAGCGAAACCTTCTTCCTTCAGCGCCGACAACGGCTTTTCCGACGGATCGAACCGGTGGGCGTCCACGCCCTTGGACTGCAGCGCCGCCAGCACGCCGGCGCCGCTCATCAGCGACACCTCGCGCTCGGACGAGCTTCCGCCCATCAACACCGCCACTTTGCCGTACTGCTTCATCTCTCTATCCTCAACAAGCCCGCGCCCCCGGCGCGGACGGAAATCCTGATCAGCCCGCCAGGGCCGTCACCTTGCCCGGCACCGCGCCGACCGAGCCGGCGCCCATGGTCACCACCACGTCGCCGTCGCGGGCGGCGTCCAGGATGGCCTGCGGCAGCTCGGCGATGTCCTCGACGAACAGCGGCTCCACCTTGCCGCCCACGCGCACCGCGCGCGCCAGCGCCCGGCCGTCTGCGGCGACGATGGGCGCTTCGCCGGCGGCGTAAACCTCGGAGAGCAGCAGCGCGTCGACGCTGGACAACACTTTGACGAAGTCCTCGAACAGGTCGCGGGTGCGGGTGTAGCGGTGCGGCTGGAAGGCCAACAGCAGGCGGCGGCCGGGGAAGGCGCCGCGCACCGCGGCCAGCGTGGCGGCCATTTCCACCGGGTGATGGCCGTAATCGTCCACCAGCGTGAAGCTGCCGCCGTCCTTAGCCTTCACTTCGCCGTAGCGCTGGAAGCGGCGGCCGACGCCGGCGAATTCCGCCAGGCCCTTCTGGATGGCTTCGATGCTGGCGCCGCACTCCAGGCCGATGGCAATCGCCGACAGCGCGTTCAACACGTTGTGGCGGCCCGGCAGGTTCAACACCAGCGGGAAGCGGGTGATGGCACCGTTCTTCACCACCACGTCGAAATGCATCTGGCCGGCGGCAGCGCGCACGTTCTCGGCGTAGATGTCGGCGGAGTCGTCCAGGCCATAGGTGGTCACCGGCTTGGTGACGCGCTCGCGGATCTCGCGCACGTTGGGGTCGTCGACGCACAGCACCGCGCGGCCGTAGAACGGCATCCGCTGCAGGAAGTCGACGAAAGCCTGCTTCAGCTTGTCGAAACTGTGGTCATAGGTGTCCATGTGGTCGGCGTCGATATTGGTCACCACCGCCATCACCGGGCTCAGGTGCAGGAAGGACGCGTCCGACTCGTCGGCCTCGGCCACCAGGAATTCGCCCAGGCCCAGCTTGGCGTTGGCGCCGGCGGCGGTCAGCTTGCCGCCGATGACGAAAGTCGGGTCCAGGCCGGCCGCGCCCAGCACCGACGCGGTCAAGCTGGTGGTGGTGGTCTTGCCGTGGGTGCCGGCGATGGCGATGCCCTGCTTGAAGCGCATCAGCTCGGCCAGCATCAGCGCGCGCGGAATCACTGGCACGCGCTTGTCGCGCGCCGCCAGCACTTCCGGGTTGTCCGCCTTCACCGCGGTGGAGGTCACCACCACGTCGGCGCCTTCCACATAGGTGGCGTCGTGGCCGAAGAACACGCGCACGCCTTCGGCGGCCAACCGCTTGGTGGTGGCGCCGTCGGCCATGTCCGAACCGGACACGGTGTAGCCCAGGCCGTGCAGCACCTCGGCGATGCCGCACATGCCGACGCCGCCTATGCCCACGAAATGTATGTGTTTGACCCTGTGTTTCATGTCTGTGTCTCTGCTTGGACGCTCGTTCGGCGCCCTGTCATTCCCCGGCCAGCTGCTGGCACAGGTCGGCCACCCGGCCGGCCGCGCCGGAGCGGGCCAGCGCGCGCGCGCGCTCGGCCTTGTCCAGCAACTGGTCTCTGTCCAAACCCGCCAGCAGGCCAGCCAGCCCGTCGGCGTTCAATTCTTTCTGCGGCAAATGCCAGGCCGCGCCGGCCTCGGCCATCCACTCGGCGTTGTCGCGCTGGTGGCCGGTGGTGGACACCACCAGCGGCACCAGCACGCTGGGCACGCCGGCCGCGCACAATTCGCTGACCGTGATCGCGCCGGCGCGGCAGATCACCAGATCGCACTCGGCCAGGTGCCTGGGCATATCGTCGACGAAGGGCAGCAGCTCCACTTGCTCGCGCAGGCCCGCCGCCTGATAAGCCGCCTCGACCGCGGCGAAATTCGCCTCGCCGGTCTGGTGCGTCAGCCGCGGCCGCTTATCGGCCGGCAGCTTGGCCATCGCCTGCGGCAGCGTTTCGTTCAACACCTTGGCGCCCAGGCTGCCGCCGACCACCAATACCTTCAGCGGGCCGCTGCGGCCGGCGAAACGCTCGGCCGGCGGCGCGATGCTCTCGATCTCGCCGCGCACCGGGTTGCCGGTGACCAGGGCCTTGGGCTCGCGCGCCGCGCTGCCGTCGAAACCGCAGGCCAGCTTCCTGGCGAACGGCAGCAGCGCCTTGTTACTGAGCAGCAGGCCGGCGTCGGCGTTGACCAGCACCAGCGGCTTCCACAGCAGGCCGGCCATCACGCCGCCGGGCAGGCAGACATAGCCGCCCATGCCCAGCACCACGTCCGGACGGTGGCGGAAAATCTGCGCCGCGCTGCTGAAGAAGGCGCCGGCGAGCTGCAGCGCGCCCTTGACCGAGCCCAGCAGGCCCTTGCCGCGCACGCCGTGGAAATTCAGCCGTTCCAGCGGGATGCCGGTCGGCGGCACCAGCTTGTTCTCCATGCCGCGGCGGGTGCCCAGCCAGACTACCTTCCAGCCCCGGCTTTGCAGCTCTTTGGCCACGGCGAGGCCGGGGACGATGTGTCCACCCGTGCCAGCCGCCATCACCATGACCGTGCGATTCGCCATTTCTATCCGTTCCGTTAAATCTTGTTGCCGCGCATCATGCGTCGGTTCTTGCTTCGCCCTTCGGGCTCGCAGAAACCGAAGGACACGGCGCCAAGGCGCCTGGAAAGGTCTGCAGGCTAAACCTTATAGCCCCGCATAATTCTTCGGTTTTCGTAATCCACCCGCAGCAGCACCGCCACCGCGATCAAATTCATCAGCATCGCCGAGCCGCCGAACGACATCAGCGGCAGCGTCAAACCCTTGGTCGGCAGCAGGCCCATATTCACCCCGATGTTGAAGAACACCTGGATGCCCAGCCAAATGCCTATGCCCTGCGCCACCAGCGCCTGGTAATAGCGCTCCAGCTTTTTCGACTCCACGCCGATGTGGAAGGCGCGGCGCACGATCCAGGCGTACAGCCCGATCACCACGCAGATCCCGGCGAAGCCGAACTCCTCGGCGATCACCGCCATGATGAAGTCGGTGTGCGCCTCCGGCAGGTAGAACAGCTTCTCGATGCTGCCGCCCAGGCCGACGCCGAACCACTCGCCGCGGCCGATGGCGATCAGCGAGTGCGATAGCTGGTAGCCCTTGCCGTACGGGTCGTCCCACGGGTCCATGAAGCCCAGCACCCGCTTCAGCCGGTACGGCGACGACACGATCAGCAGCACGATGGCCACCACCGCCATCGCCGCCAGCCCCGAAAAGATGCGCATATTGATGCCGCCCAAAAACAGCAGCCCCATCGCGATGCTCATTACCACCATCAGCGCGCCGAAGTCCGGCTCGCGCAGCAGCAGGAAGGCCACCACCACCATCGCCGCGAACATCGGCGCGAAGCCTTCCTTGATGCTGTGCAGCAGGTGGCTCTTGCGCACCGTGTAATCCGCCGCGTACAGCACGGTGGCGAACTTCATCACCTCCGACGGCTGCAAATTCAGCACGAACAGGTTGATCCAGCGCCGCGAGCCGTTGACCACCTTGCCGATGCCGGGAATCAGCACCAGCACCAGCATCACCAGGCCGATCAGGAAGATCTTTCCCGAATACTTCTGCCAGAACGCCGTCGGTATCTGAAACGCCGCGAACGCCGCCGACAGCCCGATCACCATGAACACCACGTGGCGGATCAGGTAGAAGTAGCGGTTCTGCGTCGCCGCGTCCGCTTCCGCGTAGGCGATCGACGCCGAATACACCATCACCAGGCTGATCGACAGCAGCAGCGCCAGCGCCCAGGCCAGCGCCTCGTCCAGAGCGGTGATCGCCGTGTAGCGGCTGGCCGGATTGCGGATCATGCGCGGGCCGCCTTCACCGCCGCCACGGTGTCGATGAACACCTGGGCGCGATGCGCGTAGTTCTTGAACATGTCCAGGCTGGCGCAGGCCGGCGACAGCAGCACCACATCGCCCGGCAGGGCCAGCGCCGCCGCGCGGCGGGTGGCGTCTTCCAGCGTGCCGCAGCGTTCCAGCGTCAGGCCGCTATCGGCCAGCGCCGCCTCGATCCGGCCGGCGTCGCGGCCGATCAGCAGCACCGCGCGCGCGATGCGCTGGCAGGCCGGCTTCAACGGCGCGAAATCCTGGCCCTTGCCGTCGCCGCCGGCGATCAGCACCACCCGGCGGGTCATGCCGTTCAGCGCCGCCTCGGTCGCGCCGACATTGGTGCCCTTGGAATCATCGATAAACGCAACACCGTCGAATTCGTCTACCAGCTCGACGCGATGCGCGAGGCCGCGGAAAGTCTTCAAGCCTGCAAGCAGCGCTTCCAGCGGCAGGCCTATGCCCTGGCACAACGCCAGCGCGGCCAGCGCGTTGGCGGCGTTGTGCAGGCCCTGCAGCTGCATGTCGGCGCAATCGAATACCCTTTCGCCGCCCACGCTCAGCCAGTAGCCGCCGTTGCGGGCCAGCGCGTAGTCGGCGGCGCCGCTCAGCGAGAACCACTTGACCGGATGGCCGGGGCGGATCATCGCCCGCACCAGCGCGTCGTCCTTGTTCAATATCTGCGCGCCCTTGCCGTTGAATACCCGGGTCTTGGCGTGCGCGTAATCCAGCAAATCCTGGTAGCGGTCGAGGTGGTCCTCGGAAATGTTGAGCACGGTGGCGGCGTCGGCCTCCAGCGTGAACGTCGACTCCAGCTGGAAGCTGGACAGCTCCAGCACCCACACGTCGGGCCGGCGGCCGCTCTGCTCGCGCGCGAGCAAAGCCTCCAGCACCGCCAGGCCGATATTGCCGGCGACGATGGTGTCGAGGCCGGCGGCCTCGCACAGATGGCCGACCAGGCTGGTGACCGTGCTCTTGCCGTTGGAGCCGGTGATGGCGATCACCTTGCTGCCGTCGTTCTGGATCGCACGCGCCAAGATCTCTATATCGCCCACCACCTCGCCGCCGGCGCGGCGAAAGGCGGCGATGGCGGGATTGGCCAGCGGCACGCCCGGGCTGACCACCAGCAGCTCGGTGCCGGCGAAAGTGGCGTCGTCGAACACGCCGGCGATCACCTCGACGCCCGGCAGATGGCGCTCCAACTCGGCCAGCCGCTCGGCGGACGGATTGGCGTCGGCGACGCGCACGCGCGCGCCGTGCGCGGCCAGGTAGCGCGCGGCCGCCAGGCCCGAGCCTCCCAACCCCACCACCGTCACATGTCGATTGGCGTAATCCATCTCTTCCGTCCTCAGCGCAGCTTCAGCGTCGACAAGCCGATCAGCACCAGCATCATGGTGACGATCCAGAAGCGAACCACCACCTGGGTTTCCTTCCAGCCCTTCAATTCAAAATGGTGATGCAGCGGCGCCATGCGGAACACGCGCTTGCCGGTCAGCTTGAACGAGGTGACCTGGATCATCACCGACAGCGCCTCCATCACGAACAGGCCGCCCATCAGGAACAACACGATCTCCTGGCGCACGATCACCGCCACCGCGCCCAGCGCGGCGCCCAGCGCCAGCGCGCCGACATCGCCCATGAACACCTGGGCCGGATAGGCGTTGAACCATAGAAAGCCCAGACAGGCGCCGCACATCGCCGCGCAAAACACCACCACCTCATGCGCGCCGGGGATGAATGGCAGGCCCAGGTATTTGGAAAACACGGCATGGCCGGCGACGTAGGCGAAGATGGCCAGACCGGCAGCCACCAGCACCGTCGGCAAGGCCGCCAGGCCGTCCAGGCCGTCGGTCAGGTTCACGGCGTTGGAGGTGCCGACAATGACGAAATAGGTCAACACGCAAAAGCCCACCGCGCCCAGCGGATAGGCGACCGTCTTGAAGAAGGGCACGATCAGCTCGGTGGACGCCGGCAGCTTGGCGGTGGCGATCAGGAACACGCCGGCGCCGATGGCGATGGCCGACTGCCACGCCATCTTGAACTTGGCGGACACGCCTTTCGGGTCCTTGTACACCACCTTGCGCCAGTCGTCGTAGAAGCCCAGCGCGCCGGTGCCCAGCATCACCGCCAGCAGCAGCCATATGTATTTGTTGGACAAATCGGCCCACAGCAGCGTGGTCAGCGTGATCGCCAGCAGGATCAGCGAACCGCCCATGGTCGGCGTGCCGGCCTTGACCAGGTGGGTCTGCGGACCATCGTTGCGCACCGCCTGGCCGACCTTCAGCTCGGTCAGCTTGCGGATCACCCACGGCCCCAGCAGCAGCGAGATGGCCAGCGAAGTCAACGCCGCCATCACCGCGCGCAGCGTGGTGTAATTGAAGACATTGAAGGCCCGGATATGCGAACCCAACAGATCAGCCAACCAAAGCAGCACCTTAAACTCCCTCTTTCTTTGCTTGCATCAGGTGTTCCACCACCCGTTCCATGCGCATGAAGCGCGACCCCTTGACCAGAACGGCGGTACCCGACGCCAGCCGGCTATCCAGGCACTCCAACAACTCGTCAATCGAATCAAAACCCTGCCCATCGCCGCCGAACGCGGCTACCGCGCGGCGCGAGGCCTCGCCCAGCGCGAAGAGCTGTTCGATGCCGCGCAGGCGCGCGTGTTCCCCAACTTCGGCATGCAAGGCCGGCGCGGCCTCGCCCAATTCGCCGATATCGCCCATCACGAAGCAGCGCGGGCCCGGCAGTCCGGCCAGCACATCGAGGCCGGCCTTCATCGAATCCGGGTTGGCGTTGTAGCTGTCGTCGATCACGGTCAGGCCGCGCGGGCTTTGCTTGATCTGCAGACGGCCCTTGGCGCCGCCGAAAGACACCAGGCCCTGGGAGATGGCGGCCAGCGGCACGTCCAGCGCCAAGGCGACGGCCGCCGCCGCCAGCGCGTTCCTGACGTTGTGCTCGCCCGGGGCCGGCAGCGCAATCTCCGCCTCGCCCGCCGGGGAGCGCAGCGTGAAACGGCTTCCCAGCGCCGACAGCGCCAGGCCGCGCGCGCTCACGTCGGCCTTGTCCAGGCCGAAGCTCAGCTGGCGATGGCCGCCGGCGGCGGCGCGGAACAGCGGCAGATTGGCGTCGTCGGCGTTGACCACCGCCACGCCGCCATCGGCCAGGCCTTCGAAGATCTCGGCCTTGGCGCGGGCGACGTCCTCGGTGGAGCCGAAGTGCCCGAAGTGGGCGCGCATCGCGTTGTTGACCAGCGCCACCTGCGGCCGAGTCAGCCCGGTCAGGTAGCGCAGCTCGCCGTGATGGTTCATGCCCATCTCGATCACCGCGTAGCGATGTTGCGGCTTCAGCTTCAGCAGCGTCAGCGGCAGGCCGATGTCGTTGTTGAAATTGCCGGCGGTGGCCAGCACGGCATCGGCGCCGGCGTGGGCGCGCAGAATGGCGGCCAGCATTTCCTTGACCGTGGTCTTGCCGTTGGAGCCGGTGACGCCGATGCGGATGGCCGGCTGCGTCGCGCGCCAGCCGGCGGCCAGCCGGCCCAGCGCCAGCCGGGTGTCGTCGCCCGCCTGGATCAGGCTGGCGCCGGCCAGCTCGAAACCGTCGCGCACCAGCGCGGCCGCGCCTTTCGCCGTCACGTCGGCGACGAAATCGTGGGCGTCGAAGCGCTCGCCCTTCAGCGCGACGAACAGATCGCCCGGCTGCGCCTGGCGGCTGTCGGTGATCACGCGCAGCACTTCGCCGTCGGCGCCGATCAGGCGGCCTTGGGCGAGGCGGGCGGCTTGGCTCAGCGTCATCATGGCCGTTTTCCCCACGCGGTCAGCGCCTCTTCCGCGACGCGGAAGTCGGAAAACGGCCGCTTGACGCCGGCGATGTCCTGGTATTCCTCGTGGCCCTTGCCGGCCACCAGCACCACGTCGCCGACGCGGGCCTGCGCCACCGCCCAGTGGATGGCGGCCTCGCGGTCGGCCTCGACATGGGCGCGGGCGGCGTCCATGCCGGCCAGCACGTCGCGGATGATGGCCTGCGGATCCTCGCTGCGCGGGTTGTCGCTGGTCAGCACCGCCACGTCGGCGTGCTTCTCGGCGATGGCGCCCATCATCGGGCGCTTGCCCGGATCGCGGTCGCCGCCGCAGCCGAACACGCAGAACAGCCTGCCGCCGGCCGGGCGGATCTCGGACAGCGTGGCCAGCGCCTTCTCCAGCGCGTCGGGGGTATGCGCGTAATCGATCACCACCAGCGGCTCATGCGCGCCGCCCACGCTCTGCATCCGGCCGCGGGCCGGCTGGATGCGCGCCATCACCGCGGCGGCGTCCTGCAGGCTGACGCCGTTGACGCACAGCGTGGCCAGACAGGCCAGCAGATTGGCGGCGTTGAAGCGGCCGACCAGGCCGGTGCGCACGTCGACCACGCCCCACGGCGTGGTGACCGTCAGCTGCAGGCCTTCCAGCGTGGCGGCCAGCGCCAGCGGACGCACGTCGCCCTGCTCCAGGCCGTAAGTGACCACGCGGGTCAGCTTAGGATCGATCTCGGCGGCCAGCTGGCGGCCGAAAGCGTCGTCGGCGTTGATCACCGCGTGCTTGAGGCCGTCCCAGAAGAACAGCTTTCTCTTCGACTCGCCGTAGGCCTCCATCGAGCCGTGGTAATCCAGGTGGTCGCGGGTCAGGTTGGTGAACACCGCGGTGGCGAATTCGACGCCGTTGACGCGGAACTGGTCCAAGCCGTGGCTGGACACTTCCATCGTCACCACGTGCGCGCCCTGGCGGCGGTATTCGGCCAGCTTCTGCTGCACCGTCACCGGGTCCGGCGTGGTGTGGGTGGTTTCGGTCAATTGACCGTAAAAGCCGTTGCCGACGGTGCCGATCAGCGCCGCCTTCTGGCCCAGCAGCGAGAACGCCTGC
The DNA here is from genome assembly GCF_055181315.1 of Chromobacterium sp. Ag138. Taxonomy (NCBI): domain Bacteria; kingdom Pseudomonadati; phylum Pseudomonadota; class Betaproteobacteria; order Neisseriales; family Chromobacteriaceae; genus Chromobacterium; species Chromobacterium sp. Ag138. The sequence goes on along the minus strand of NZ_JBUPWA010000001.1, from coordinate 3,385,279 downwards.
GCCAGCCAGTGCGAAATCGAGGTCTTGCCGTTGGTGCCGGTGATGCCGACCACGGTCAGGTCGCGCGAGGGCTGGCCCAGCACGTGGGCGGCGACGATGCCGGCGCGCTCGCGCAGATTGGGCACCGCCAGATTCGGCACTTGCCACTCGGCCTTCCAGGCGAAGCCCTCGGCATCGTCCCACAGCACCGCGGCCGCGCCCTTTTCCAGCGCCGCGGGAATGAAATCGCGGCCGTCGACGTACTCGCCGCGGCAGGCGAGGAACACATCGCCCGGCAGCACGCGGCGGCTGTCGGCCTCCACCCGCTTGATCGGGAGGCCCAGCTGTTGCAACAAGGCCGGATCCCAGTCCGGCAACGCAGTCAAACGGCTCTTCATGATCTTAGAAATCCGCCGGAACCGGGGTCGATTCCGGCAATAAAGTGTTGTTGGATGGCTCGTCCGGCGCGATGTTCAGCACGCGCAGCGCGCCGCCCGCCACCTGCGAGAACACCGGCGCGGACACCGCGCCGCCGTAGTATTTGCCCGCCGACGGCTCGTCTATCATCACCGCCACGATCACCTTGGGCGAGTGGCCGGGCGCGAAGCCCATGAACAGCGCGCGGTGCTTGTTGGCCACATAGGTGCGGCCCTCCAGCTTGCGCGCGGTGCCGCTCTTGCCGCCTATGCTGTAGCCGATGATGCGGCCGCCGACGGCGCCGCCGCCCGGCTGGCTGTTGGCGATCAGCAGATCGCGCATCTCGTGCGCGGTCTTTTCGTTGAGCACGCGCTTGCCCGGCATCGGATTGGCCGTCTTGTACAGCGAGATCGGCAGCATCACGCCGTCGTTGGCGAAGATGGTGTAGGCGCGCGCCATCTGGATCAGGCTGACCGATATGCCATAGCCGAAGGACATGGTCGCCTGCTCGATCGGACGCCATTTGTGCCAGTCTCGCAGCCGGCCGCCGGCCTCGCCGGGAAAGCCGGTTTCCGGCGCCCGGCCGAAGCCCAGCGCGTCGTAATGGGCCCAGGACTCTTCCGGGCTGTTCATCAGCGCCAGCTTGCTGGTGCCGACGTTGGACGATTTCTGGATGATGCCGAGGATGTCCAAGCTGGGGCGCGGCGCCACGTCGCGGATGGTGGCCGGCCCGATCATGTAAGTGTGGGTGTCCAGCACCGTGTTCAGATTGGCCTTGCCGTGCTCCAGCGCCAGCGAGATCGACAGCGGCTTCATGGTGGAGCCCGGCTCGAACAGGTCGATCACGCCGCGGTTGCGCATCATCTCCGGCGTCACGCCGCTGCGGTTGTTCGGATTGAACGACGGGTAGTTGGCCAGCGCCAGCAGCTCGCCGGTGTGGGCATCCAGCACCACCACGCTGCCGGCCTTGGCCTTGTTGGCCTCCACCGCGGCCTTGATCTCGCGGTAGGCCAGGTACTGGATGCGATGGTCTATCGCCAGCGCCAGCTTCTGGCCGTCGCGCGGCGGTTCGATGGCAGCGACGTCCTCGATGATGTGGCCGCGGCGGTCCTTCAGCACCACGCGGCGGCCGTCCTTGCCGGACAGCATCTTCTCGCGGGCGAGCTCCACGCCTTCCTGGCCCTTGCCGTCCACGCCGGTGAAACCGATGATGTGCGACACGATCTCGCCGGCCGGGTAGAAGCGGCGGAACTCCTGCTGCTTGGCGATGCCGGGCACGCCCAGCGCCATCACCTTGTCCGCCAGCTCCGGGCTGATCTGGCGCTTGATGTAGACGAATTCCTTCTTGCGGTCGGACAGCTTGGCCGACAGCTCTTCCGGCGACAGGTCCAGCAGGCCGGCCAGTTCGCGCAGCTTGGCCGGCGGCACCGGCTCCATGTCGGCCGGGCTGGCCCAGATGGTCTGCACCGGCGAGCTGATCGCCAGCGGCTCGCCGTTGCGGTCGGTGATCACGCCGCGGTTGGCCTCCAGCATCAGCGTGCGACGGAAGCGCGCCTCGCCCTGGCCCTGCAGGAAGTCCTGCTGCACCACCTGCAGATAGACCGCGCGGCCGATCAGCGCTAGGAACAGCAAGGCCAGCATCAGCAGCACGCAGCGCACGCGCGTGCTGGTCATCCGCAGCGCGGGACTGGCCGGCGCGGGGCGGGTGCGGACGCTGTAGCTGGAACCGGCGCGCATCACAGCGCTCCCTTGGCGGTGATCACCTGGATCTGGCGCGGATCAGGCGTGTGCATGTCCAGGCGGGTGGACGCGGCTTTCTCGATCACCGCGTGCGCGCCCCAGGTGCTCTGCTCCAGCTGCAGCTGGCCGAACTCCACCTCCAGCTGCTGCCCCGACTTGGTTTCCTTCTGCAAGTCGCTGTAGAGCTTGCGCGACACGTGCGTGGACGTCACCACCGACCAGGCGGAGAACACGGCCATCAGCAGCAGCGTCGCGTTGAGCTTGTTCATGCGTCGCCCTCCCGCCACGGCGCGGCGGTGCGCTCGGCCACGCGCATGATGGCGCTGCGGGCGCGCGGGTTCTCGCGCAGCTCCTCGTCGCCGGCGCGGATCGCCTTGCCGACCAGATCGATCGGCGGCTTGGCCATGTCGGCCGCGCGCACCATCGCCCAGGCCGGCAGCTTTTCCTCGCTGCTGACGTCGCGCAGGTACTGCTTGACGATGCGGTCCTCCAGCGAATGGAAGCTGATCACCGCCAGGCGGCCGCCTTCGTTAAGCAGACGCGCCGCCTGCGGCAGCACCGCCTTCAGCTCGTCCAGCTCGCGGTTCACAAAGATCCGGATCGCCTGGAAGGTTCGCGTCGCCGGGTCTTGGCCCGGTTCGCGAGTACGGACGTTTTGCCCAACGAGCACAGAGAGCTCGCGGGTGGTCGTGATGGGGTTTTCCCCCCGTTGCGCAACAATGGCTGCTGCGATCTTGCGAGCAAACCGCTCTTCACCATAAGTCTTGATGACCTCTCTGATATCGGCCTCGTCGGCCGTTGCCAACCACTCGGCGGCGGTGACGCCGCGGGTGGTATCCATGCGCATGTCCAGCGGCGCGTCGAAGCGGAAGCTGAAACCGCGGCTGCCGTCGTCGATCTGCGGCGACGACACGCCCAGGTCCATCAACACGCCGTCGACGCCGGCCACGCCCAGGCGGGCGAGCTCGGCCGACAGCGTCTCGAAACCGTTGTGAACGATGTTGAAGCGGGGGGCCTCCGCCGCCAGCCTTTCGGCGACGGCGATGGCTTCCAGATCTTTGTCGAAGGCGATCAGCCGGCCGGAAGGGCCGAGCTTCGACAGGATCAGGCGGCTGTGGCCTCCGCGACCGAAGGTGCAATCGACGTAGACGCCATCCGGCCGGATGGCGAGCGCGTCGACCGCTTCGGTCAGCAATACCGTGCGGTGCACGAAGGTGGGGGTGCTCACAGCGTGAAATCTCCAAGGTGTTGCGCCAAATCGGCTTGGTCGATGGCCAGCGCGTCAGCGGTCTGGCTATCCCATTCCTCGGCATTCCACAGTTCGAAGCGGTTGCCCATGCCTACCAGGGCAACGTCCTTGTCCAGCGCGGTCAGTTCGCGCAGGCGGGCCGGCAGCAGCACGCGGCCGGCGGAGTCCATTTCCAGGGTCTCGGCATGGCCGAGCACCAGTCGTTGATAGCGTTTCAGGGTGGGATTGCCGGTGGGAAGGGCCAGCAGACGGGCCTCGACCGGGCGCCAGTTGGGTTCGGGGTAAAGCAGCAGATGGTCTTGGGATTCGAGGGTGACGACCAGCTTGTGCCCAAACGCGGACAGCAGCGTCTCGCGGTGCTTGGCCGGAATAGCCAAGCGCCCCTTGCTATCGAGAGACAAGATGCTGACGCCACCAATCATGATTTGAGAATCCGCTGACCGAGAAAACGGAGCCGTCGCTCCGGGGGGAGAATTTCCCCACTTTCACCCACTTTGACCCACTTTCCGCCACTATAAGAAAGAACTGCCCCACGGTCAACATAGGGATTTACTAATTCGCCTTTTGAGACAATGACTTACGGGCGCACGTAAAAATGGAATCTGAAACAAATCAGTGACTTAAATTCGCCTGTAAAAGTGGGACATGAACATTGCGGGTCGCGGAGACTGTAACAAGGCGGCAATAATTGCCGATGGAACTGTTTGAACCACAAGTATCTTCAGGAAAAGCAACAAATTACCGGCGGCGATTTTCAGCCATGTATTTAAAAAACAACAGGGCGGCCATTCAGGCCGCCTTGTTGTTCCGGGCGATCAAACGATCAAGACAGCTTTTGGCGCAGGATGTCCTGCACCTGGGCCGGATTGGCCTTGCCCTTGGACGCCTTCATCACCTGGCCGGCCAGCGCGTTCAGCGCCTTTTCCTTGCCGGCGCGGAACTCCTCCACCGCCTTGGGATTGGCGGCGATCGCCTCTTCCACCATTTTCTCGATGGCGCCGACGTCGGACACCTGCTTCAGGCCGTCGCGCTCGATGATGGCGTCGGCGGACAGATCGCTGTCCCACAGCGCGTCGAACACCTGCTTGGCCAGCTTGCTGGACAAGGTGTTGTCGGCGATGCGGACAATCAGGCCGGACAGGCGCTCAGCCGAGATCGGGCAAGCGGCGATGTCCTGGCCGTCGCGGTTCAGCCGCGCGGCGATTTCGCCGTTGATCCAGTTGGCGGCCAGCTTGCCCTGGCCGGAGGCCTTGGCGGCGGCTTCGAAATACTGCGCCTGGGCCAGACTGGACGTCAGCAGCGCCGCGTCGTAGGCCGACACGCCGTAAGCATCGACGAAGCGGGCCTGCATCGCGGCCGGCAGCTCCGGCATCTCGCCCTTGATGCGGGCGATCTGCTCGTCGGAGATGCGCACCGGCAGCAGGTCCGGATCCGGGAAGTAGCGGTAGTCGTGCGCGTCTTCCTTGCTGCGCATCATGCGGGTCTCGCCGCTGTCCGGGTCGAACAGCACGGTGGCCTGCTGCACCTTGCCGCCGTCTTCCAGCGTGTCGATCTGCCACTGGATCTCGTACTTGGCGGCCTGCTCCAGGAAACGGAAGGAGTTGAGGTTCTTGATCTCGCGCCGGGTGCCGAATTCTTTCTGCCCCTCCGGGCGCACCGACACGTTGACGTCCATGCGGAAGCTGCCTTCCTGCATATTGCCGTCGCAGATGCCCAGCCAGGTCACCAGCGTGTACAAGGCCTTGACGTAGGCCAGCGCCTCGTCGACCGAGCGCATGTCCGGCTCTGACACCACTTCCAAGAGCGGGGTGCCAGCGCGGTTGAGGTCGATGCCCGACAGGCCCTGGAAGTCTTCGTGCAGGCTCTTGCCGGCGTCTTCTTCCATGTGAGCGCGGGTCACGCCGATCACCTTCTCCTGGTCGCCGACCAGAATCTTGAGCTTGCCGCCTTCGACGATGGGCAAGTCCATCTGGCTGATCTGGTAGCCCTTGGGGAGGTCCGGATAGAAGTAGTTCTTGCGGGCGAACACGTTCTTCTGGTTGATGTTGGCGTCCAGCGCCAGACCCAGGCGGATGGCCTTGTCCACCACCGCGCGGTTCAGCACCGGCAGCACGCCGGGCAGCGCCAGCTCCACCGCGGAGGCCTGGGTGTTCGGCTCGGCGCCGAAAGCGGTGCTGGCGCCGGAGAAAATCTTGGAGGCGGTATTGAGCTGCACGTGCACCTCGATACCGATGACGACTTCCCATTTCATGGTCGGAAAATCCTTATTCATGCCAGGACGCAGCCAGAGCTGCGCCCTCGAAAACGTAAACTTTCAGTCAGCGCGCGAGCGGCGCGAAGGCAAGGCGGGCGCGCGCAGGCAGTACACTCGTACGGCAAACGCGCCCAACGCGGCATTCGCGTCGCGCAGCCGCCGGCGTTACAGCGCCGGCGCCTTGGCGTGCCAGTCTGTCGCTTGCTGGAACCGGTGCGCGACGTTCAGCATCTTGGCCTCGGCGAAGTAATTGCCGATGATCTGCAGGCCGATCGGGCGGCCGTTGGCGGCGAAGCCCGCCGGCACGCTCATGCCCGGCAGGCCGGCCAGATTCACCGACAGCGTGTAGACGTCGGACAGATACATCTGTACCGGATCGGACGCCATCTGGCCCAGGTCGAAGGCGGCGGTCGGCGCCACCGGCCCCAGGATCACGTCGCACTGCTGGAAGGCGGCCTTGAAATCGTTGGCGATCAGTCGGCGGATCTTCTGCGCCTTCAGGTAGTAGGCGTCGTAGTAGCCGTGGCTCAGCACGTAGCTGCCCACCAGGATGCGGCGCTTGACCTCGTCGCCGAAGCCTTCGGCGCGGGTCTTCTCGTACATGTCGACCAGATCCTTGTAGTCCTTGGCGCGGTGGCCGTAGCGGACGCCGTCGTAGCGGGACAGGTTGGTCGAGGCCTCAGCCGGCGCGATCACGTAATAGGCCGGGATCGACAGCTCGGTGTTGGGCAGCGCGATCTCCACCGCCTCGGCGCCCAGCTTCTTCAGCTCGCTCACCGCATTGTCGACGGCGCGCGCCACATCGCCATCCAGGCCGGCGGCGAAGTATTCCTTGGGCAGGCCCACCTTCAGGCCGGCCAGGGATTGATTCAGGTCGCGGGCGTAGTCTTCCTTGGCGCGCTCCAGGCTGGTGGAGTCGCGCGCGTCGAAGCCGGCCATCACGTTCAGCATCAGCGCGCAGTCCTCGGCGGTTTGCGCGATCGGGCCGCCCTGGTCCAGCGAGGAGGCGAAGGCCACCATGCCGTAGCGCGACACCACGCCATAAGTCGGCTTGATGCCGGTGACGCCGCAGTGGCTGGCCGGCTGGCGGATGGAGCCGCCGGTGTCGGTGGCGGTGGCCACCGGTGCCAGGCGCGCGGCGACGGCGGCGGCGGAGCCGCCGGAGCTGCCGCCCGGAATCGCCTTGGCGTCCCACGGATTCCTCACCGCGCCGTAGAACGAGTTTTCATTGGACGAACCCATCGCGAACTCGTCCATATTGGCGCGGCCCAGCGTCACCATGCCGGCGGCGGCGCATTGCTCCACCACGTGGGCGCTGTACGGCGAGACGAAGTTGTCCAGCATCTTGGAGCCGCAGCTGGTCTTCCAGCCTTGCTGGCAGAACAGATCCTTGTGCAGCAGCGGCACGCCGGCCAGCGGATGGGCGTCGCCGGCGGCGATGCGCGCGTCGGCGGCGCGGGCTTCGGCCAGCGTCTTTTCGCGGTCGACCGTGATCACCGCGTTGAGCGCCGGGTTCAGCGCCTCGATGCGGTCCAGGTACTGGCCGGCCAGTTCCACGCTGGAAACCTGTTTGGCCGCCAGCTGTTGCGACAATTGCTTGAGGGTGGCTTGTGTCATTTCGATCAAATCTTGCTATCCGGATAGTCTGGCCCGGCCGGCGATTTTCTGGGAACCAATCGCGGCGGGACGGCTCACAGGCTTACTCGATCACTTTGGGAACGAGGAACAGGCCTTTTTCCACTTGCGGCGCGACCGCCTGGAAGGCCTCGCGCTGGCTGGTCTCGGTAACGACGTCGTCGCGCAAACGCAGCGACACGTCCTGCGGATGCGCCATCGGCTCGATGCCGTCGGTGTCCACCGCCTGCATCTTCTCGATCAGGCCGAAAATATTGTTGAGCTGGTCCGCTGTGGCGGCGATTTCCGCCTCGCTCACATTGATGCGGGCAAGCTTGGCGATCCGTGCGACATCCTGATGCGTCAGCGACATGGCTTCCTCGTTAAAACCTTTAATATTTCAAGCTTTATAGGGTATCATACCCCGTTTGATTCTCCCAAGATCGACATTGCGCCACGACGCATTCCGGGGGCATTTTCCGCCCCGCCGGAAGCCCGCGCCGGGGCCAGCAGACGCAGGCCGGATCCGCCGCCGGGAAAGACCGGCAACAACTGTTTGAGGCTCCCCGCATCGACGCGACAAAACGCCCGTGCGCAACGCTGAAAACAGTGAATAGTTGCCACGCCTGATAAAAAGGCGGGGAAACGGGCCTGCCACAGATTAAACTGGATTTTTACGGACGCCGCCGGCGTCCGCCACTGACGAAAACTGACCAGGACCGCCCAATGTTTCGTTCGCTGACCGGATACTTCTCCAACGACCTCGCCATCGACCTCGGCACCGCCAACACCCTGATCTACATGCGCAGCAAAGGCATCGTGCTGGACGAGCCTTCGGTCGTCGCCATCCACAACGACGCGCCGACCAACAAGAAATCCATCCTGGCCGTCGGCCTGGAAGCCAAGCGCATGCTGGGCCGCACCCCGGGCAGCATCCAGGCGATCCGCCCGATGAAGGACGGCGTGATCGCCGACTTCACCGTCACCGAGCAGATGCTGAAGCAGTTCATCAAGAAGGTGAACCCGAACCGCTTCTTCGCCGCCAGCCCCCGCATCGTGATCTGCGTGCCCTGCGGCTCCACCCAGGTGGAGCGCAAGGCGATCCGCGATTCCGCCCTCGCCGCCGGCGCCCGCCGCGTCGAGCTGATCGAAGAGCCGATGGCCGCGGCGATCGGCGCCGGCCTGCCGGTGGAAGAGCCGACCGGCTCGATGGTGGTGGACATCGGCGGCGGCACCACCGAAGTCGGCGTGATCTCGCTGGGCGGCGTGGTCTACTCCAACTCGGTGCGCGTCGGCGGCGACAAGTTCGACGAGTCCATCATCAACTACATCCGCCGCAACTACGGCATGCTGATCGGCGAGACCACCGCCGAGGAAATCAAGAAAACCATCGGCTCCGCCTTCCCGGGCGCCGAGGTGCGCGAAATGGAAGTCAAGGGCCGCAACCTGGCCGAAGGCATTCCGCGCGCGTTCACCGTGTCTTCCAATGAAATCCTGGAAGCGCTGACCGAGCCGCTGAACCAGATCGTTTCCGCGGTGAAAATCGCGCTGGAGCAGACTCCGCCGGAACTGGGCGCCGACATCGCCGAGAAGGGCATGGTGCTGACCGGCGGCGGCGCGCTGCTGAAGGACATCGACCGCCTGCTGGCGGAAGAAACCGGCCTGCCGGTGTTCGTGGCCGAAGAACCGCTGACCTGCGTGGTGCGCGGCTCCGGCAAGGCGCTGGAAAAAATGGACAAGATCGGCACCATTTTCACCAACGTGCCTTAAACTTCCAGCAAACACCCTGTAAACCGAGCGAACGCCGCGCCGTCAAGGCGCGGTGGCTGTGGCCATGGATTTCGCCAACACCCCAAGCTTTTTCCGCTCCGGGCCGCCCCCGGCTGCGCGCCTGGCCATGAGCGTCGTCGCCTCGATCGCGCTCTTGATCGGGGACAGCCGCTACGGCCTGATGGAACAGGCGCGCGAAGCGCTGTCGCTGGCGCTGTACCCGGTGCAGCGCGCGGTCAACATGCCGGCCCAGGCGGTGCGCCACGCCGGCGACTACCTGACCTCGCAGGCCGAGCTGAAGCAGGAAAACACCCTGCTGCGCGAGCGGCAGCTGCAGATGGCCGCCCAGCTGGGACGGCTGCAGACGCTGGAGCGCGAGCTGAACGAACTGCGCCAGCTGAACGGCATCCGCGCGCAACGCGACGACTCGGCGCAGATCGCCGAGACGCTGTACACCGGCCGCGACCCGTTCTCGTACAAGATCATCATCGACAAGGGCGACGACGCCAAGCTGCAGGCCGGCCAGCCGGTGGTGGACGCGCGCGGTCTCCTGGGACAGGTGACGCGGGTGCAGCCGCTGACCGCCGAGGTGACCTTGATCATCGACAAGAACCAGATGGTTCCGGTGATGATCGCCCGCACCGGCGAGCGCGCCATCCTCTATGGTTATGGTGGCGGCATCGAACTGCGCTACCTGCCCCAGAGTTCGGACGTCAAGGAAAACGACCGCATCGTCACCTCCGGCCTGGACGGCGTGTTCCCGGAAGGCATCCCGGTGGCGGTGGTGAGCAAGGTCGATCGCAATGCCGGCGCCGCCTTCACCCGCGTCAGCACCCTGCCGATGTCCGGCGTGCAGCAAACCCGCTACGTGCTGGTGCTGCAGGCCAAAGAAACTCGCCCGCGCCCGGCGGAACCCCCGGCGCTGCCGGAGAAGAAGACCAAGGGCGGCAAGAAGTCCGCCGACGAGGAGTAAGCCCAGATGTCGTTGGACCGCCCCAAGGAATTGCTCAAGCCGGTCAAGCGCCGCTTCATCCTGACCACCTTCGTGATCGCCGTGCTGGTCGAGCTGGTGCCGCTGCCGCACGGCAGCACGCGCTGGCTGCCCGACTTCATCGGCCTGTTGATTCTGTATTGGGTGATCAACCAGCCGCGCCGGGTCAACATCGGCATCGCCTTCCTGATGGGCATCATCGCCGACGTGTCCACCGCCGGCCTGTTCGGCCAGCACGCGCTGGCCTACTCGATCACCGCCTTCCTGGCCTTGAGCCGCCAGCGCCAGCTGGTGATGTTCAACCTGGGCCAGCAGGCGCTGGTGGTGCTGGGCCTGATGCTGACCAACCAGCTGATCATGGTGGTGGTGCGGATGCTGACCGGTTCCGCCTTCGTCGGCTGGAGCTATTTCCTGCCGCCCTTGATCGGCGCGCTGCTGTGGCCGCTGTTGACCAAGCTGATGCTGATTCCCTACCGCCACCACACGGCATGAAACCCGACTGATCCATGCGCCGCCCGTCCCGTTTCAAGAACCCGCAGTCCGAAGAAGCCCAGTTCGAGCTGCGGCTGGTCATCGCCTACGCGCTGATCATCCTGATGTTCCTCACCCTGCTCGCGCGCTTCGTCTGGCTGCAGGTGCTGCAGCACGACCATTTCTCCACGCTGGCCCAGAACAACCGCATCTCGCTGGTGCCCATCCTGCCCAACCGCGGCCTGATCCTGGACCGCAACGGCATCGTGCTGGCGCAGAATTATTCCGCTTACACGCTGGAGCTGACGCCCAGCAAGATTCCCGACCTCGCCGCCACCGTCGCCAAGCTGAAGACGCTGGCCGACGTCAGCCCGCGCGACGAGAAGCTGTTCAAGAAGCTGCTGGCCGAAAGCAAGAATTTCGAAGCCATTCCGCTGAAGGTCAAGCTGACCGACGATGAGGCCGCGCGCGTCGCCGCCCACGGCTTCGAGCTGCCCGGCGTCGAGGTCAAGGCCAGGCTGTTCCGCGATTATCCGTACAAGGAAATGACCAGCCACGTGCTGGGCTACATCGGCCGCATCAACCAAAGGGACAAGGAGCGGCTGGAGGAAGAGGACAAGACCACCAACTACAAGGGCACCAACTACATCGGCAAGACCGGCCTGGAAGCAGTGTACGAGGAAGACCTGCACGGCCAGGTGGGCTTCGAGGAGATGGAGACCGACTCCGGCGGCCGCGCGGTGCGCAGCCTGCGCCGCACGCCGCCGGTCAACGGCAACACGCTGAAGCTGGCGCTGGACATCCGGCTGCAGGAAATGGCCGACAAGCTGTTCGGCGAGCGCCGCGGCGCGCTGGTGGCGATAGACCCCAACACCGGCGGCGTGCTGGCCTTCCTGTCCAAGCCCGGCTTCGATCCCAGCCTGTTCATCGACGGCATCGACACCCAGACCTGGACCGCGCTGAACACCGACTGGCAGAAGCCGCTGATCAACCGCGCGCTGCGCGGCACCTACCCGCCGGGCTCCACTTTCAAGCCCTTCATGGCGATGGCGGCGCTGAACACCCACAGCATAGGCATGCGCGACATCCGCCCGGCGCCCGGCTACTTCACGCTGCCCGGCTCCAGCCACCAGTTCCGCGACAGCAAGAAAAGCGGCAACGGCATGGTCAACCTGCAGCGCGCGATCACCGTGTCCAGCGACACCTTCTTCTACAAGCTGGCCTGGGACATGGGCATAGACAAGATCCACCCGGTGGTCGGCTCCTTCGGCCTGGGCAGCAAGACCGGCATCGACCTGGACGGCGAGGCCACCGGGGTGCTGCCGTCCAAGGAATGGAAGGAAAAACGCTTCGCCCGCTACAAGCCCGAGGTGCGGCGCTGGTATCCGGCCGACGTGGTCAGCATCGGCATCGGCCAGGGCTTCAACGCCTACACCCCGCTGCAGATGGCCAACGCCACCGCCATCATGGCCAACGGCGGCCAGGTGTTCAAACCGCACCTGGTGCAGCAGGTGGTGGACTCCAAGACCGGAAAATCCCGCCAGATCGAGCCGCAGCCGATCCGGCAGCTGCCTTACCCGAAGGAATACTTCGACTACATCAAGGAAGGCATGCGCAACGTGATGATCTCCGGCACCGGCGCCCGCGTCGGCGCCGGCCTGCAATACTCGATGGCCGGCAAGACCGGCACCGCCCAGGTGGTGGCCATCAAGCAGGGCGCCAAGTACAACGCCGCGGCGCTGGCCGAGCAGTACCGCGACCACAGCTGGTTCATCGCCTTCGCGCCGGTGGAGCAGCCCAAGATCGCGGTGGCCATCATCGTCGAGAACGCCGGCTTCGGCGCCGCCGCCGCCGCGCCGGTGGCGCGCGGCCTGTTCGACTTCTACCTGACCGGCAAGGTGCGCAACGACCTGGCCGGCCTGCTGAAAACCGTGCCGATGGAAAACGGAGACGTACGTGAAGACGCCGCTGATTAAGCAGATCTGGCAGCAGATAAAAGAGCCGCTGGACGGCTGGCTGATGCTGTTCCTCGGCCTGATCTTCGCGGTCAGCATGGTGCTGCTGTACTCCGCCAACAACCAGTCCTTCGACAAGATAGACAACAAGCTGATCTACACCGCGATGGCGCTCACCGTGATGTGGGTGATCGCGCGGATGCGGCCGCAGAGCGTGATGAACTTCGCGCCGCCCATCTACGTGCTGGGCGTGCTGCTGCTGATCGCCGTGCACTTCAAGGGCATCACCGTGAACGGCTCCACCCGCTGGCTGAGCCTGGGCGTCACCCGCATCCAGCCGTCGGAGATCCTGAAGATCGCGCTGCCGATGATGCTGGCCTGGTTCTTCCAGAAATACGAGCTGTCGCTGCGCTGGTGGCATTACCTGATCGCCGCCGCCATCATGCTGGTGCCGGTGGGCCTGGTGCTGAAGCAGCCCGACCTGGGCACCGCGCTGCTGATCGCCGCCGCCGGCTTCTTCGTGCTGTTTTTCGCCGGCCTGCCGTGGAAGGTGATCCTGGCCGGCGCGGTGATGGCCGCCGCCAGCCTGCCCATCGTCTGGAACCATCTGCACGACTACCAGCGCAAGCGGGTGCTGACCCTGATCGACCCCACCACCGACCCGCTGGGCACCGGCTACCACATCATCCAGTCGATGATCGCCATCGGCTCCGGCGGGCCGTGGGGCAAGGGCTGGCTCAACGGCACCCAGACCCACCTGGACTACATCCCGGAGCGCACCACCGACTTCATCTTCGCCGTCTACTCCGAGGAGTTCGGCCTGGCCGGCAACGCGGTGCTGCTGACGCTCTACCTGCTGATCCTGAGCCGGGCGATGATGATCACCGCCAGCGCCCAGACGCTGTACGGCCGGCTGATGGCCGGATCGATCACCATGTCCTTCTTCGTCTACGCCTTCGTCAACATGGGCATGGTGTCCGGCATCCTGCCGGTGGTGGGCGTGCCGCTGCCCTTCATGTCCTACGGCGGCACCGCCTCGGTCACGCTGTTCATCGGCATGGGCATGCTGATGGGCATCAGCAATCTGCGGCGCTGAGCGCCCGCGCCGGAACCCTTGCCGAACCGGCCTGCCCAAGCAGGCCGGTTTGTCCATCCGCCCCGCGCGGCTTGACGCCGCGAACGACGCTGCGGCATCGTCAAGCGGACGCCCTCCCATCCAGCAAGGAAACGCAACTGAATCCATGAGACTGAAGACCCTGAGCCTGCTGCTGGCGCTGGCTTTGTCGCCCGCGCTGTCCGTCCACGCCGAAACCGCCGCGCCGGCCGTCCAGCGCGCGCAGGCGGCCGCCCCCTACGCCAGCGCCGAAGGCATCAGCGAATACCGGCTGGCCAACGGCCTGCGCGTGCTGCTGGCGCCCGACGACTCCAAGCCCACCACCACCGTCAACCTGACCTATCTGGTCGGCAGCCGCCACGAAGGCTACGGCGAAACCGGCATGGCCCACCTGTTGGAGCACATGCTGTTCAAGGGCACGCCCACCAGCGGCAACCTGATGTCCGAGCTGTCCAAGCGCGGCATGCAGTTCAACGGCTCCACCTTCTTCGACCGCACCAACTACTTCGAAACCTTCCCCGCCGACCCCGCCAGCCTGGACTGGGCGCTGGCGATGGAGGCCGACCGCATGGTCAACAGCAAGGTGGCCAGGAGCGACCTGGACACCGAGTTCTCGGTGGTGCGCAACGAGATGGAGCAGGGCGAGAACAACCCGGCCAACGTGCTGTGGAAGCAGCTGTCGGCGATCACCTTCGACTGGCACAACTACGGCCACAGCACGATAGGCGCCCGCTCCGACGTGGAAAAGGTGCGCATCGAAAACCTGCAGGCCTTCTACCGCAAGTACTACCAGCCCGACAACGCGGTGCTGGTGGTGGGCGGCAAGTTCGACCCCGCCCGCACGCTGGCGCGGATCGAAACGCTGTTCGGCAAGATTCCGCGCCCGCAGCGCGAGCTGGTCCCCACCTGGACCGAGGAGCCGCAGCGCGACGGCGAGCGCGAAGTCACCGTGCGCCGCGTCGGCGACACCCAGCTGGCGGCGACGCTGTACCGCACCGCGGCCGGCAGCCATCCGGACAGCGCCGCGCTGCAGGCGTTGGCGGTGATTTTGGCCGATACGCCCAACGGCCGCCTGTACAAGAACCTGGTCGCCGCCCACAAGGCCGTCGGCGTCAGCGCGATGCCGTTCGAGCTGGCCGAGCCCGGCTACATCGTGTTCCTGGCCGAGCTGTCCAAACGCCAGAGCCTAGCCCAGGCCCGCCCCATCCTGCAGGCCACCGTCGAGGCCATCCGCGCCAAACCCATCACCGCCGCCGAACTCAAGCGCGCCAAAGCCGCGCTCTTGAAGGACATCGAGCAAACGCTGAACGATCCGCAGCGGCTGGCGGTGCAGCTGTCCGAGTCCATCGCGCTGGGCGACTGGCGGCTGTATTTCCTGCAGCGCGACCGCATCGAGGCGCTGACCGTCGCCGACGTGCAGCGGGCGGCGGAAAACTACTTCAAGCCCAGCAACCGCAGCTACGGCCAGTTCATCCCCACCGCCAAACCCGACCGCGCCGACATCCCGCCGGCGCCGGACGTGGCCGCGATGGTCAAGGATTACAAGGGCAAGGCCGCCGTCGCCGCCGGCGAAGCCTTCGACGCCAGCCCCGCCAATATCGAGGCCCGCACCCAGCGCGGCCGGCTCGCCAACGGCGCGGCGATCGCGCTGCTGCCCAAGCAGACCCGCGGCAATGTCGTCCACGGCGCGTTCAGCTTCTCCTTCGGCGACGCCGGCAATCTGCGCGGCCAGGCCGCGGCGGCCGAACTGGCCGCCAACATGCTGGAGCGCGGCAGCCGCAAGCTGGGCCGCGCCGCCATCGCCGACCAGCTGGACGCGCTGCAGGCCAGCCTGGACATCGGCCAGGACGGCCAGGACCTGCAGGTGCGCTTCAAGACCACCCGCCAGAACCTGCCGGCGCTGCTGGAGCTGATCGCCGAGCTGCTGCAGCAGCCGGCCTTCCCCGCCGACGAGTTCGAGCAGCTGAAGCGCCAGGCGCTGGCCGGCATCGACGCCTCGCGCGGCGAGCCGCAGGCGCTGGCCGGCCAGGCGGTCAGCCAGCAGCTGAACGCCTACGCCAAGGACGACATCCGCTACAGCCCGACGCTGGACGAATCCTACCGCGACATCGCCGGGGTGAGGCTGGACGCGCTCAAGCGCTTCCACCAGCAGTTCTACGGCGCCGATCACGGGCAGCTGGCCCTGGTCGGCGACTTCGACGCCGCCGCCGTCCGCGGCCAGCTGGACCGGCTGTTCGGCCGCTGGAACAGCAAGGCCGCCTACCAGCGCGTGGACGGCCTGCTGCCGCAACCCAAGCCGGCCAGCCTGTCCATCGCCACGCCGGACAAGGCCAACGCCGTCTACAGCGCCTCGCTGCCGCTGGCCATCGGCGACGACTCGCCCGACTACCCGGCGCTGCTGCTGGCCAACGAGATCCTGGGCGGCGGCGCGCAATCGCGGCTGCTGACGCGGCTGCGCCAGCAGGACGGCATCAGCTACGGCGCCGGCAGCGGCGTCGACGCCGCCAGCTTCGGCAAGGTGGGCGCGTGGCGGATGGGCGCGATCTTCGCGCCGCAGAATCTGGACAAGCTGAAACAGGGCGTGGCCGAGGAGCTGGCGCGGCTGCGGCGCGACGGCGTCACCGCCCAGGAGCTGGCCGAAGCCAAACAGGGCCTGCGGCGGACCTACCAGGTGGCGCTGGCCCAGGACGGCCCGCTCAGCGACCTGCTGCAGCGCCAGCTGTGGCAGGGCCGCACCATGGCTTTCACCCGCGAGCGGCTGGCGATGCTGGACGCGCTGACGGTGGACGACGTCAACGCCGCGCTGCGCAAGTATCTGCAGCCGGAATTGCTGACCCAGGCCTACGCCGGCGACTTTTCCGCCAAGCCGGCCGTGGTGAAACCCGCGCCCTGATCCGGACGCGAACGGATGCTTCCGCTAGGCGGAGGCATCCTCCGCCGGGCCATCCTCCGCCGGTGCCTCTCCAGCCGGCGCGTTGTCCGGCAGCGGCCGGCCGTCGCGGCCGAACAGCCGCAGCTGGCGCGGCAGGTCGAAATCGTCGGCCAGCTTCACGCCGACGCCCAGCAAGCGCACCGGGCGGCTGCCGCGGGCATGGCCGGTGCGCAGCAGCTGGCCGAAGGCCGCCATCGACAGCGCGTAACCCGGCTGCTCCACCGTGGTCTGGCTGAAATCGTCGAACTTCAGCTTCACCGACAGCCCCTTGAAATCCGGGCTGCCGCTGCGCGCCAGCCGCGCCTGCAGCCGGTCCGCCAGCTCCGGCAGCTTGGACAGGCAGCTGGCGAGGTCGGGCAGGTCCTGGGCGTAGGTCTCCTCGACGCTGATCGTCTTGCGGCTGCGGTCGGTGGACACCGGCCGCTCGTCGCGGCCCTGCGACAGCGCCAGCAGCCGCTCGCCAAAGCTGCCGAAATGGCGGAACAGGTCGGCCGGCGACCAGCGCCTGAGGTCGCCGCAGCTGTGTATGCCCAGCCGGTGCAGCCGTTCGGCGGTGACGCGGCCGACGCCGTGTATCTTCTCCACCGGCAAGGTGACGACGAAAGCGTCGACGTCGCGCGGCCGGATCAGGAACTGGCCGTCCGGCTTGTTCCAGTCGCTGGCCACCTTGGCCAGGAATTTGTTGGGCGCGATGCCGGCCGACGCGGTGATGCCCACCTCGTCGCGGATCTGGCGGCGTATCGCCTCGGCCATCAGCGTGGCGCTGCCCTGCTCGTGCGGCTGGCCGGTGACGTCCAGATAGGCCTCGTCCAGCGACAGCGGCTCGATCACGTCGGTGTAGCGCTGGTAGATGGCCATGATCTGCTGGCTGGCCAGCCGGTAGCGCGCCATGTCCGGCGGCAGGATCACCAGTTCCGGGCACAGCCGGAGCGCGCGCGCCGACGACATCGCCGAGTGCACGCCGTAGCGGCGGGCGATGTAGTTGCAGGTGGCCACCACGCCGCGCGTCTCCGGGCGGCCGCCCACCGCCAGCGGCGCATCGCGCAGCCTGGGGTCGTCGCGCATCTCGATCGCGGCGTAGAAGCAGTCGCAGTCGACGTGGATGATCTTGCGTTGCGGGGCGTTCATCGGGAATCAGGGACGGTCGCTGTGCCCCAGCGCCTTGTCCGGCGCGATGCGGTCGCGCAGCCGCTGCTTGAGGATTTTCAGCTCGGGAAAGCCGTCTTCCGCCTTGCGGTCCCACAGCAGCTCGCCGTCGACCTCGACGCGGAACACCCCGCCGCTGCCGGGGCGCAGCGCCACCTCGGCCAGTTCTTTTTCAAAGGTGGTCAGCAGTTCCTGGGCCAGCCAGCCGGCGCGCAGCAGCCAACGGCAGCCGGTGCAGTAATGGATGACGACGCGGGGCAGGGAAGCGGGGGAGTCGGACGGATTCATGATGGAAAGACGCGGCGGGAACAAAACGACAGCATAACGTAAAAAACGGCGCCGACCCCCTGTTTGCAGCGTGTTGTGCGGGTGCGAAGCACCCTCTCCTCCATCGTTTCTCTTTTGTTTGGCAGACTTGGCGCAGTGCCGAGTCGGGGGCCGGCGTCGCGGATATCGTCTTGTTCAACCTTGTTGCTCGGGCCAGTGTGCCCAGCCGGGCCGGGACTGTAAAGTCCGGAATGGTCGCCTCGCGCATTGCTGCGAAGCAGCATGTAACTTCGGCGCAACGGCGGCCAAACAAACAAAAAAACAGCAGCTTGCGCCGATATGGCGGCAAGCTGCTGCGGGCATGGCTTGGTAGCGCTATCAGTGCGCGTGGTCGTCGGCGCCGTCCTGCACCACCACCTGCACCTCCACCTGGCCGGCCTTCTCGAAGCCCAGCGTCAGCGGGAAGCGGTCGCCGGCCTTCAGCGGCTGCTTCAGACCCATCAGCATGATGTGGTAGCTGCCCGGCGCGAACTTGACGGTCTGGCCCGGCGCGACCGCCACGCCGCCCTCCACCTTGCGCATCCGCATCACGCCGTTGTCGTTGACGTGGGTGTGCAGCTCGGCGCGATCGGCGCGCGGGGTGCTGGCCGACACCAGCTTGTCCTCGGCCTTGCCCTGGTTTTCCAGCGACAGGTAGACGCCGCCGGTCTGGCTGGCGGCCGGCATCGCGCGGCTCCACGGATGGCCGATGTGGATTGCGCCCAGCTGGAAGGAGTGGGCGGCTGCCAGGCCGGACAGGCACAGGCCCAACAGGGCGGCGGCGAAACGTTTCATCGCGGGGTCTCCAATTGAAAATGGCTCTCACTCTAGCACGCCGCGCGGGCCGATGAACGCGACAAATTGCCGCATCCGTCGGCCTCGCGCCACACCTTGCCATGCCGCCGGTCTAAAGCGCAGTCCCCGGCTACCCCGCCGCAACGTAAGCCTCTACAATCGGCGGGCTAGATACCCGGCCTCAACACCATGTTCAAAACCTTGTCGCTGCAATTCCTGTTCGGCGGTCTGCTCAGCCTGATCACCATCACCAATCCGCTGTCCAAGATTCCGCTGTTCATCACGCTGACCCGCGAAATGAGCGAACCGCACCGCGACTCGCAAGCCCGCCGCGCCTGCGTGTTCGCCGCCGCCATCATGGCGGTGAGCCTGCTGGCCGGCAACCTGATCATGGCCGCCTTCGGCATTTCCTACGGCGCGCTGCGCATCGCCGGCGGCTTCGTGGTGGCGGTGCTGGGCTACCGCATGCTGTTCTTGTCGCAGGACCCCGGCCAGGCGCCCAAACAGTCCGGCGAGCGCGAGGACTACGCCTTCTTCCCGCTGGCGATGCCCGGCATCAGCGGCCCCGGCACCATCGCGGTGGTGATAGGCATTTCCACCGAGATCGCCGAACTGTCCACGCTGCCGGCCAAGGCGCTGGCCTTCGCGATGACTTTCGCCGCCATCGGCCTGACCTGCGCCGGCATGTGGCTGACGCTGAAGTCGTCGCTGCTGATCTCGGAGCGGCTGGGCCGCGGCGGCCGCGAGGTGATGACGCGGTTGATGGGCTTCCTGCTGATCTGCATCGGCGTGCAGTTCGTCGGCTCCGGCATCCGCACCTTCATGGCCGGCTCGTAAGCCGCCGCCCAAGCCAAGCAAGCCGGCGCGCACAAGCCGCGCCGCCTCTGCCACAATGGACGGACCATCACCGCAGGTCCGCGCCATGCCCGCCCTTTCCGCCGAACGCTCCGAACTGTTCCGCGCCGACGATCTCGGCGCGCTGGAATGCCTGGACGCGCAATACGCCGAGCGGACCTTCCCGCCCCATTTCCACGAGCAGTTCGTCGTCAACACGCTGACCCTGGGCGCGCAGTCCTACCGCCACCGCGGCGGCCTGCACCGCGCCGGCGTCGGCGCGCTGGTGCTGATCAATCCCGGCGAGGTGCACACCGGCGAAACCGCCCACGAAAACGGCTGGGCCTATCGCGGCTTCTATCCCGGCGTCGACATGATAGGCGGCTTGGCCGCCGACCTGAACGGCAAGGCCGGCCTGCCCTATTTTCGCGACACCGTGGTGGTCGACCCCGGCCTGGCGCGCCGGCTGGACAGCCTGCACCTGCTGCTGCGCGACAGCCGCGACGCGTTGCGGCGCGAATCGGCGCTGGCCGCGGTGTTCAGCGAGGTATTGGTCAAATACATGCGGCTGCGCCCGGACAAGCAGGCATCCGCCCCCGGCGCCGTGGAAACCGTCAGGCAGATGCTGGCCGACGATCCCGCCGCCAACCACTCGCTGCAGCAACTGGCGGCGGCAGTCGGCCTGTCGCCCTGGCAGCTATGCCGCCAGTTCAAGCGCGAAACCGGTCTGCCGCCGGTGGCCTGGCGCAACCAGCTGCGGGTGGCGCGCGCCCGCAAGCTGCTGGCGGCCGGCATGCGGCCCGGCGCGGCGGCGCTGGAGCTGGGCTTCGCCGACCAGCCGCACCTGACCCGCGCGTTTCAGCAGGCGCTGGGCATCACGCCCGCCGCCTATCAGAAGGCCGTGGGCGCGCGGCCCCGCTGAGTCGGCCGCAAAATCGTTCAAGACAGGCCGGACGGCCTGCTCCATCATCAGGAACAGAGGGCCGATGTCCGGCCCCGCCGCACGCAGGACTCATCCATGCCCTCCCTATCCGACCGCCGCCGCTGGCTGCTGGACGGCGCGCGCGACACCATTCCGATGATGGTGGGCGCGGCGCCGTTCGGCGTGATCTTCGGCACCCTGGCCATCGCCGCCGGACTGTCGCCCGCCGCCACGGCGGCGATGTCGCTGCTGGTCTTCGCCGGCTCCTCGCAATTCATCGCCGTCAGCCTGGTTTCCGCCGGCGCGGCCCTGCCGGTGATCTGGCTGACCACCTTCGTCGTCAACCTGCGCCACGCGCTGTACAGCGCCACCCTGCTGCCCTACGCCCGGCCGTGGCCTCTGGCCTGGCGCTGGCCGCTGGCGTTCTGGCTCACCGACGAGACCTTCGCCGTGGTCGAGCACCGCTTCCGCAGCCTGGGCGCGGACGGCGGCCAGTGGTACTGGCTGGGATCGTCGCTGGCCATGTATCTGAACTGGCAGCTATGGACGCTGGCCGGCGTGGCGCTGGGACGCTCGGTGCCGGGACTGGACAGATTGGGATTGGATTTCGCGATGGTGGCCACCTTCGCCGCCATCGTCGCGCCGCAGCTGAAGAAGCGGCCGACGCTGGCCGCGGCGTTGGCCGCGGGCGCGGTGGCGCTATTGGCGCGCGGCCTGCCCTACAAGCTGGACCTGATGCTGGCCGCGCTGGCCGGCGTCGCCGCCGGCATGATGGTTGAACGCGGACAGAAACGGGAGGCCGCATGAACTCATGGCAACACTGGGCGGCCATCGTCGGCATGCTGGCCGCCACGTTGGCGATACGCGCCAGCTTCCTGGTCTTCGGCCAGCGGCTGGCCTTTCCCGGCTGGCTGAACCGCGCGCTGCACTACGTGCCGGCGGCGGTGCTGTCGGCGCTGGTGGCGCCGATGGCGCTGGCGCCGGCCGGAACCATAGACCTGTCCTGGCATAACGCCTATCTGGCCGGCACCATCGTCGCCATCGCCGTGGCCTGGAAAAACGGCAAGACGCTGCTGGCCATCGTGGTCAGCTTCGCGGTCTATGGCGCGCTGCGCTGGCTGCTATAGGTTGTAGGCCAGCACCAGGCCTATCATCAGCGGCGCCAGCCAGCGGCAGGCGACGCGCATCAGCGTCGCCGCCGGCGCGGACAACCGCAACTCGTCCCGCACCGCCGGCCACGCCACACAGCCGGCGAACAGCGCGGTGCCGATGCAGCCCAAGGGCAGCAGCACATTGGACGCGGCGTAGTCCATCAGTTCGAACGCGTTGCGGCCGAACAGCTTGCAGTCGGCCAGCGGTCCGAAAGACAGCGCCGCCGGCACGCCGGCGAGAAAGGCCAGCGCGGTCACCGCCAGCGTCGCCTTGCGCCGGCTCGCGCCGAACTCGTCTATCGGCAGGATGGCCACCACCTCCAGCAGCGACACCGCCGAGGTCAGCGCCGCCATCAGCAGCAGCGCGAAGAACGCCGTCGCGAACAGCTGGCCGTAGGGCAGATGGTTGAACACCACCGGCATCACCATATAAGTCAGGCCGGGGCCGGCCTGCGGATTCAGGCCGAAGGCGTAGATCGCGGGGAAGATCATCAAACCGGCCAGCACCGAAGTCAGCGCGGTCAGCCCGGTCACCCACAGCGCCGAGTTGCCGAGCCGGGTGTCCGGCCCCAGGTAGGAGCCGTAGGCCAGCATGCAGCCGGCGCCCACCGACAGCGAGAAGCAGGCCAGGCCCAGCGCCTCCACCAGCATGCCAGGCGTCAGCCGGGCGAAATCCGGCCGGAACAGCGCCTCCACCCCCGCCATCGCGCCGGGCAGCGTCAAGGCGCGGATGATCAGCGCCAGCATCAGCAGGAACAGCAGCGGCATCAGCAGCTTGCCGACGCGCTCGATGCCCTTCTGCACCCCGCCGGCCACCACCAGCAGCGTCAGGCCGGCGAACAGCGCGTGAGTCAGCAGCGCCTCGGCGGGATCGCCGACGTACTGGCCGAACAGCGCGGCCAGCGCGCCCGCGTCGTCGCTCATCACCCGGCCGTCCAGCGCGCGCAGCAGGTAGCCCAGCGTCCAGCCGCCGACCACGCTGTAAAAGGAAAACACCAGGAAGCAGCACAGCACGCCGCCGTAGCCCAGCAGCTTCCAGCGCGGCGAGCCCAGCCGGGAGAACGCGCCGACCGCCCCGCAGCCGGCCGCGCGGCCCAGCGCCAGCTCGGCCTGCAGCAAGGCCAGCCCCAAGGTGAAAGTGAAGGCCAGGTAGACCAGCAGAAAAGCGCCGCCGCCGTTCATGGCGGTGACGTAGGGGAATTTCCAGATGGAACCGAGGCCCACCGTGGCGCCGGCCGAAGCCAGAATGAAACCGAGGCGGGAACCCCATTGCGTGCGTGGCATGACAACTCCTGAGTCAGAACTGTTTGCCGCCGCACGGGATGAAAAGCTGGATACAACAAGGCCGCCCATGACGGCGGCCCGGAAAGCGGATGTGAACACTCCTGGCGCGCCGGCTTAGCCGCGCCACCACCAATTTTGGGTCTGGAGTGAAATAATCTGCTTCATCATGGTTCAAGCATGCCGGTTAACGCCCGCAGGCGTCAAGCCCGGCGTGCGCGCTCAAGCGTTCTCGCTGGCCAGCTTGGCCTTGGCCGGCGGGGTCTTCTTCAGGCGGAAGCCCGCCCACAGCAGGCCCAGCCACACCGGCAGCACGTAGACCGACACCGCCATGCCCGGCGTGAACAGCAGGATGCCCAGGATCATCACCATGAAAGCCAGGCAGATCCAGTTGGACAGCGGGAACCAGAACGACGGGAACACCAGCTTCTGGCCGCCCTTGGCGCGGCGGAACTTCAGGTGGGTCAGGCTGATCATCGCCCAGTTGGTGACCAGCGCGGCCACCACCAGCGACATCAGCAGGCCCAGCGCCTCGCCCGGCAGCAGGTAGTTCAGGATCACGCAGGCGAAAGTGGCCACCGCGGAGAACAGCGTGGCGTAAACCGGCACGCCGCGCGTGTCCAGCTTGCCCAGCGCGCGCGGCGCGTTGCCCTGCCTGGCCAGGCCGAACAGCATGCGGCTGGTGGCGTAGACACAGCTGTTGTACACCGACAGCGCCGCGGTCAGCACCACGAAGTTCAGCGCGTGCGCGGTGAAGCCGGCGCCGATCTGCTCGAAGATCATCACGAAGGGGCTGCCGCCGGCGGCCACCTTGCTCCACGGGTACAGCGACAGCAGCACCGCCAGCGAACCGATGTAGAAGATCAGGATGCGGTAGATCACCTGGTTCACGGCTTTGGGGATGGTCTTCTGCGGGTCGGACGCCTCGGCCGCGGTCATGCCGATCAGCTCCAGGCCGCCGAAGGAGAACATGATCACCGCCATCATCATGAACAGGCCTTTGACACCGTGCGGGAAGAAGCCGCCGTCGTTCCACAGATTGCTGACCGAAGCCTGCGGACCGCCGGTGCCGGACAGCAGCAGGTAGCCGCCGAAAACGATCATGCCGATCACCGCCGCCACCTTGATCAGCGCGAACCAGAACTCGGTCTCGCCGTAGGATTTGACGTTGGCCAGGTTGATGCCGTTGATGCAGACGAAGCACACCAGCGCGGTCAGCCAGGCCGGCACATGCGGCCACCAGTACTGGACATAGGCGCCGACCGCGGTCAGCTCGGCCATGCTCACCAGCACGTACAGCACCCAGTAGTTCCAGCCGGACAGGAAGCCGGGGAAGCTGCCCCAGTAGCGGTAGGCGAAGTGGCTGAACGAGCCGGCCACCGGCTCCTCGGCCACCATCTCGCCCAATTGGCGCATGATCATGAAGGCGATGAAGCCGGCGATGGCGTAGCCGAGGATCATCGAGGGGCCGGCCGACTTCAATACGCTGGCCGAGCCGAGGAACAGGCCGGTGCCGACGGCGCCGCCCAGCGCGATCAGCTGGATGTGGCGGTTTTTCAGCTGTCGCTGCAAACCGGTGTGGGCTTCGCTCACTATGAATTCTCCTTGAGGTGCGGGCGCCAAACGCGCGCCCGGACGGGTGCGCGACCATCTAAACATCAGCACGACATTGCCGTCAAACCATTGGATACAATATAAATGCCCAAAATATGCACAATGATTGAATTTTAAAAATAAAATTCCCCATTTCCTGCAACTTCAAACCATAAATTGCTCAATCAGACCTATCTAGCTGCGAATTTCCGCATTGGCCGCCCCATGCCCGGCACGAACGTTCGGTTACCTGCAGTGACAAATGCCACACACAGCTCTTGCAACTGTTTGTCGATAATCCCAGTCGAAGGCATTGAGTGACCCGTGCGTCACATCAGGGAGAGAACAATGAAACAATCCGTATTGATCGCCAGCGTGCTCGGCGGCGGCATCGCGCTCGGCGCGGTGGGCGTAGCCGGCATCCAGGCCATGAAGTCGTCGAAACCGGAAACCGCCATCGTCGCCAGCGCGCCGCTGACCCAAGCCTCGGCGCCGGCCATCCAGGCGCTCGCGCCCAGCGCGGCCTCGTCCACCCTCACGCAGCCGGCGCCTCAGGCCTCTACGCCCGTCGTCGCGGCCGCGACCCCGAAAGCGGAACCCGCGCCGGCGCCGAAACCGGCGCATGCCACCCACGCCAGGATCCTGGGCGTGACCCCGATCCGCGAGGCCGGCACCGAGCCCAAGCAGGTCTGCCACCAGGAGCAGGTGGTGCACCAGGCGCCGGTGCAGGACCAAAACCGCATCGCCGGCTCGGTGATCGGCGGCGTGGTCGGCGGCCTGCTGGGCAACCAGGTGGGCGGCGGCAACGGCAAGAAGGCGGCCACCGTCATCGGCGCGCTGGCCGGCGGCTATGCCGGCAACCAGGTGCAGGAAGGCATGCAGCAGCGCGACCAGGTGACCGGCACCCGCACCATCTGCAACACGGAAGAAACAAAGACCGAGAAGATCGTCGGCTACAACGTGCGCTACTCGCTGGATGGCAAGACCGGCACCGTGCGCATGGACGAGAAGCCGAAGGGCAAGACGCTGCCGGCCAAGGACGGCAAGCTGCTGATCTGATCCTCGCGGATCGGCCGCAACCAGAGACAAGGCCCGGCATCGCCGGGCCTTTCTCCATTCTGGGCCTCAGGCCGCGGCCCGCCTCGCCTCCCCGGCGCGCTGCCGCTCCGCCACCTTCTCCGCCGCCTCCGGCGGGCCGAACAGCAACACCAGCCGGTCGCGCCAGCCATCGGCGCGCCAGGCCTCGGCCAGCATGTCGCGCCACTCCACCAGGCTCACCCACAGCGGATTGAAGCTGTTCACCGGCTTGACCGTGCCGTAATCGCACGGGTCGCTCTCCAGCTCCTCGGCATAGGTGCCGAACATCCGGTCCCAGATCACCAGCACGCCGGCGTAGTTGTGGTCGATGTAGCGCGGGTTCTTGGCGTGGTGGCCGCGGTGGATGGACGGGGTGTTGAACACATGCTCCAGCCAGCCCAGCTTGGGCGAAGCCTGGGTGTGGACGAAGAACTGGAAGGCCAGGTTGAGCAGCACCACCGCCACCACCTGCTCCGGCGGGAAACCGACCCAGGCCAGCGGCAGCCAGAACGCCCACATGCCGGCCAGCGGATACATCAGGCTCTGGCGGAAGGCGGTGGTGAAGTTCATCCGCGTCGAGCTGTGGTGGACGCTATGCGCCGCCCACAGCCAACGCACGCGGTGGCTGACGCGATGAAACCAGTAGTAGAGGAAGTCCTGGCCGAGGAACAGCAAGAAAAAGCTCAGCCAGCTGGCGGAAAAATCGAGCAGACGATGGTACTGGTAGATCCAGCCGTACAGCGGCAGCACCAATACCCAGGCCAGCTTGTCCGCGCCCTGGTGCAGCAGGCCCAGCGCCGCGCTGCATAGCGAGTCCCGCCAATTGTAGAGGCCAAGCCGGCCCTGGCGCCGAAACAGCCACAGCTCCCAGGCGACAAACAGCAGGAATACCGGCGCCAGCGCCAGCAGGATCAATTCAATCGGAAATTTCATCGCAGCCCGCCATAGAGCAAACACTTGATTGGAGTGTAAGCTCTATCCACGCTGGGCTGTCAACCGCGGCAACCCTGCCGGCGCGCTTTCTCGGCCCGCTGTGGCGGGAAAACCATACGAAAAGCGGCCATCTACCAACCGGGGGATGGCCACCAAACGGCAAGACAGCCGCATGCCGCGGCCAGCGCATTGTTCAGTCGCGGCGGGCCATCAACGCGGCCAGCGAAGCGTCGCGCTCGCTCCACACCCGCGCCACGCTGGGGCGCTCGCCCAGGCGGCGCAAGTAGTCGCTACAGCCTTCCAGCCGCTGCGTCATGTCCTCGCCGAGAAAAGTCTGGCTCAGGCGCGCCACCACCGGCAGGATGCCGGCGGCGCTGAGATCGGCGAAGCTGAAGTCCTCGCCGGCCAGCCAGGGGCGGCACTGCGCCAGCTTGGCCACCGCGCCAATGCCGCGCGCCAGCGCCTGGCGGATCTCCTCGCACTTCTCCGGCTCCGGCCGGGTGCCTTTCAGCATGTGGCGGATCAGCGGGCTGGCCGGCAGCATCACGTACAGTTCCAGCATCGCGGTCAGCTCGCGCGCCAGCGCCCGGCTGTTGGGCGTCGGCGGCAGCAGCGAAGCGGTGGGGTAGGCGTCCTCCAGCCACTCCAGGATCACCGTCGATTCGGCCAGCGGGTGGCCGTTGATCTCGACGAAGGGGATCTTGCCCATCGGGCTCTTTTCCAGCAGCTCGTCCT
Source organism: Chromobacterium sp. Ag138 (assembly GCF_055181315.1). Classification (NCBI taxonomy): domain Bacteria; kingdom Pseudomonadati; phylum Pseudomonadota; class Betaproteobacteria; order Neisseriales; family Chromobacteriaceae; genus Chromobacterium; species Chromobacterium sp. Ag138. The sequence continues at coordinate 3,358,020 of NZ_JBUPWA010000001.1, read as the reverse complement.
CTTGCGAAGGCGTCGTCACCACTTCCTGGAAATTGACCCCCTTCTCCAGCAAGGCGATCTTCACCTTGTTGTAGTAGGGAGACAGCGGAATACCGTGCAGTTTGATCATGCCGACTCCAATAGCGATGGGTTCGTAAGCGCCGATGCGGGGGGAGGCATCGGCGCGCGGCCTACATCATCCAGCCTATTCCCTTATTTAGCCAGCGCCAGGCTCTTTTGCTGCAGCAATTGGCGGATCTGCGGCAGCATCTGCTGCGCCGCCTTCTCGCCTTCCAGGATGGCCTGATTGCGGGCCTCGAACTCGGCCGAGCCGATGTTCAGCACATTGGGGTGGATCACCACGTCGGCCTGCTTCAGCTCCTGCGCCAGCGCCGAGCCGTTCATGATGCTCAGGCTCTGGTCCAGCATCGACAGGAAACCGGTGGCGCGGCCGGCCTTGGGACGGCCGGTGATGTCGACGGCGATGACGAACTGCGCGCCCATTTCGCGCGCGGCGCTGACCGGCACCGGGCTGACCAGGCCGCCGTCGACATAGCTCTTGCCGCCTATCTTCACCGGCAGGAACACGTTGGGAATGCTGGCCGAGGCGCGCACCGCCTGGCCGGTGTTGCCGGTGCGGAACACCACCCGGCGTCCGCTGTCCAGCTCGGTGGCCACCGCGGCGAACGGCTTGCCCAGTTTCTCCAGCGGGCGGTTGCCCACCTGGGCGTTGATCCAGTTCTGCAGCTTCTCGCCCTTGATCACGCCCTTGGTGGACAACGTCCAGTCGGTGAGGTCGGCCTGGTCCAGCGCGATCGCGCGCTGCTGCAGCTGCATGCCGGTCAGCCCGGACGCGTACAGGCTGCCCACCACGCTGCCGGCGCTGGTGCCGACGATGATGTCCGGCGTGATGCCGGCGCCTTCCAGCACCTTGATCACGCCGATGTGGGCGAAGCCCTTCACCGCGCCGCCGCCCAGCGCCAGCGCGATCTTGGGTTTGGGCAGCGGCTTGGCGACCTGGCCGCTGTCAGGCGGCGAGACGGTCATGCAGGCGGACAACAGGGAGGCGATCCCGGCCAGCAGCGCGGGACGTAGAATGCTCTTGCTAATCATGATTGCATCGGTCTTTCAGACATCGGCGGCCGCCAGGGCCGCCCCAACGGGCGCGGGATCCAGCATCACGTAATTCAGATGCTTCGCGCCCTCCAATTCGAAATGGGTTTCGCCATGGACAGCCATGCCGATGCGGCGGTAGAAGGCGATGGCGCGTTCGTTGCCGTGCCATACCCTCAGCCACAAACGCGGCTGGCCGGGCTGCGCGGCAGCCCATTGCCGCGCCGCCGCCATCAGCCGCCTCCCCAGGCCCTGGCCGGTGTGGCTCTCCACCAGATAGAGTCGCTCCATCTCCTGCGACGGATCATCGCAGCCGGCACAGGCCTCATCCGATTTCAGCTGCGCGTAGCCCAGCAAATGGCCGTTCTTCTCCATCACCAGCAGTTGGCGCGACGGATCGGCGATCAAGGCCGCCATCTTTTCCGGCGTGAATTCGGTCAGCGCATAGCCGGCCAACCCCTGGCGGATGCCGTCGATGGCATAGGTGCTCAGCCACACCTGGATCGACAGCGCGGCGAGAGAAGCCGCGTCGCCCGGACGCGCGGGACGGATTTCCAATTCCATGGCTAACTTTCTTCAAGCTGCGCGGCGGCGGTCCGCCGTCAGGGCTTGGGTGCCTTCTTGACGAATTCGATCACCTGGCGGCCATCGTCGGTCATCTTGGCCAGCTTCTTTTCGGTGCCCTTCCACGCGTGGCCGTATACCACCTCGTAGCTGGCCGGCAGCTTGCCGTCGCGGCGGTGCCGCTCGTACGCGGCCTCCACCTTGCGCCAGGCCTGCTTGCCCATCAGGCCGCGGCCGCGGCCGGCGGTGGCGTTGTGCGCGCCGATCGCTTTCAGGTCGCGCATCACCGCGCGGGCGTCGTCATAGGTCAGCGCGATCTTTTCCATGTCCATCACCGGCTCGGCGAAACCGGCGCGCATCAGCGCGTCGCCGATGTCGTGCATGTCGATGAACTGGTTGACGTGGGTGGCGCCGTCCACGCCGGCGAAGGCGTCGCGCAACTCGAACAGCGTGTCCGGCCCCAATGTGGAAAACATCAGCATGCCGTCCGGCTTCAACACCCGGCGCATCTCGGCGAACATCCGGTCCGGCTCGTTGATCCATTGAATGGTCAGATTGGACCAGATCATGTCGACGCTGGCGTCGGCCAAGGGCAGCTTTTCGATATCGGCGTTGATCTGCCACGGCTGGCTGGGCTTGAACAGCTTCTTCAGCAAGCCGTCGCCGGATCGGCCGCGCTCGCGCGAGGCCTGCAGCATCGCGTGCGCCAGGTCCAGCTCGATCACCCGCGCCTGCGGATAGCGCCGCCGCAACTCGGACGAGCCGTAGCCGGTGCCGGCGCCGGCGTCGAGGATCACCGCCGGCTGATGCTTGATGTAATCCAGCCGTTCCGCCATGCGGTCGGACACTTCGCGCTGCAGCACCGCGGCGGAATCGTAGCTGGCCGCGGCCTTTTCGAACGAGGCGCGCACGCGCGCCTTGTCGGTGTAAAACGCTTCACTCATGCCTGGGTTTCCAGATGCTCGGCAAGCGCGCGCACGAAATCCTGCTCATGGGACAGGAAGGGCGCGTGCGACGCCTGCGGGAATTCGTAAAGGACGGCGTCGGGCAGCGACTCGGCCAGCCAGCGGCCGGCGCCGATGGGGGTGATCGCGTCGCGCGCGCCGTAGAACAGCGCGGTCGGGCACTGGATGCGGCCGGCCAGCGCGCGCGCGTCGGCCTCCAGCAGCAGCTCCAGCGCCGGCAGCAGGCCTTGCGGCCGGCCATGGGAAAACAGTTCGCCGCGCAGCGCCTTCAGCGTGTCGCGCGCCGCCGGCGCGCCCATCATCTGCAAGGCGAGAAAGCGCTCCAGCGTCTGCTCGAACGCGCCGTCCAGGCTCTGGGCGACGGCTTCTATCGATTTGCGCTCCTGCGCGTGCGGCCAGGTCTCGTCGCGGACGAAGCGCGGGCTGGTGGCCACCAGCGCCAGGCTCTTCACCTGAGCCGGATGGCGGGCGGCCCAGTGCTGGGCGATCAGGCCGCCGAGCGACCAGCCCACCACCTGCGCCGGCAAGGGGAAATGGGCCGCGAGCAGGTCGGCCACCGCGTCGGCGTCGAAGCGCGGCAGCGCCGGCGACGCGCCATGGCCCGGCAGATCCACCAGGTGGACGCAGAAACGCGTCGCCAGTTGTTCGGCCACCCGGGCGAACACGCCGCCGTGCAGCCCCCAGCCGTGCAGCATGACCACGTCCGGCCCCTGGCCCTGCGTTTCGACAAACAGATTCATGAACGGTCAAATTGGGCGAAAACGCTATTTTCGCAAGAGTACGATGCGAAGGAAACCTCCAAAACCGGCATCTTCGTCGTGAAAAGGTTGCAGTTTGGTAACCGAAACGATGTCGCCCAGCCGGCGATTGATGTCGGTGGCGACGGCGCGCGCCAGCAGATTGCCGGCGCGACGCCACAGCGGCGCCCGGCCGCCGTCGGCCAGAAACTTGTCGAACACCGCCACCCGGCCGCCGGGCTTCAACACCCGCTCCACCTCCAGCAGGCAGGCCCGCGGATCGGGAACCACCGCCAGCGTCAGATGCAGCGCCACCGCGTCGAAGCTCTCGTCGGGGAAGTCCAGCTTCTGTCCGTCCATCACCTTGGCGTCCACCTCCATGCCCAGCTTGGCCGCGCGCTCGCGCAGCCGCGCCAGCATCGCCGGCGCGATGTCGATCGCGGCGACGTGGCGGCAGCGCACCAGGAAGTCCAGATCCAGACCGGTGCCGGCGCCTACCAGCAGCACCCGCTCGTCCGGCTGCGGATTAAGCAGGCCGATCGAGCGGCGGCGATGGCGGGCGAAGCCCTGCGCCACCTTGTCGTACACCGGCGCGTACAGATCGTAGCGCCAGCGGTTGAAGCGGTTCGCGCACTCACGCCACACGGTCCGGCTCCCTGCCGAGGCCCGCCAGCTTGTCCCAGTCCAGCGCCCAGGCCGGCGCCGGCTTCGCGAAATAGAAGCCCTGCAGCATGCCGCAGCCCATTTCCTTCAGCATCGCCTGCTGGCTGGCGGTCTCCACCCCCTCGGCCACCACGTCCAGGTCCAGCGCGCGCGCCAGCGCCAGGATGGCGCGGACGATGGCCACCGACTCCTGCTTGCGGTCCAGGTCGAACACGAAGGACTGGTCTATCTTCAGCACGTCGAAGCGATAGCGGTGCAGATAGGACAGCGCCGAATAGCCGGTGCCGAAATCGTCCAGCGCCAGCCTGACGCCCAGGCCGTGCAGCGCCTGCATCGCGGTGGCGGCGGCCTCGGGCTGGTCGATCAGCGCGCTCTCGGTGATTTCCAGATGCAGCATCGCCGGCGGCAGCTGGTAATGGGCGATGCGCTCGCCTATCCAGCCGACCAGGTCCGGGTCGCGGAAATTGGCCGAGGACAGGTTGATGTGTAGCGCGCAGTCCTCGTCCACCCGCCCCTCGGCGCGCCAGGTCCGCAGCTGGGCGCAGGCGGCGTTGATCATGTAGCGGTCCAGCCGGGTGATCAGTCCGCTTTCCTCGGCCACCGGCAGGAACACGCCCGGTGACACCAGCCCGCGCTGCGGATGCTGCCAGCGCACAAGCGTCTCGAAACCGGCCAGCGCGCCGGTGGCGGCGGAGATGAAGGGCTGGTAGTAGGGCAGCAGCTGGCCCTCCTCCTCCAGCGCGCGCCGAAGCTCGGTCTCCAGCGCCAGCTGGTCGGCCTGGTCTATCCGCAGCTGGTGGCTGAACAAGGTGTAGCCCTGGCGGCCCTGCTGCTTGGTGCAGTACATCGCGTGGTCGGCGTCGCGCAGCAGGTCGTCGGCCTGGCGGTAGTGCGCGCGGTCGGCCAGCACCACGCCGACGCTGGCGGTGGAGAACACCTCGCGCCCGGCCAGGATCACCGGCCGCTCGAACTCGCTGACGATGCGGCGGGCGATGATCTCGCACTCGTCCACCGCGTCCATGCCGAACATCAGCACCGCGAACTCGTCGCCGCCCAGCCGCGCCAGGAAATCGTAATGGCGCAGGCAGGCGCGGATGCGCGCCCCCGCCTCGAACAGCAGGTGGTCGCCGGCCAGATGGCCCAGCGTGTCGTTGACCAGCTTGAAGCGGTCCAGGTCGATGAACACCACGGCGAAGCGGTCGCCGCCGTCGAGATAGGCGTCCCAGGCGCGACGCAGCGCCTTGGAAAAATAATTGCGGTTGGGCAGCTTGGTCAGCGGATCGTGCAGGCTGTCGAACTCCAGCTGGGCGTTGACCGCGTCCAGCTCGCTGGTGCGTTCGCGCACCCGCTGCTCCAGGTCGGCGTAGGCCTGCTGCAGGCTCTCCAGCGCGCGCACCCGCGCCAGCGCGGCGCCGATATGGTTGGCGACGAATTCCAGCACTTCCTGGTCCCGGTAGCCGTACACCACCTCGCCGTCGTAGCTCTGCACCGCCAGCACGCCCAGCAGTTCGTGGTCGCAATACAGCGGCACGCCCAGCCAGCTCTTGGGCGGCATCTCCCCCTCCTCCGCCGCCACGCCCGGCAAGCTGCCGTACGGATCCAGCAGCAGCGGCCGGCCGCTGTGCAGCACCTGCTCGATCAGGCCCTTGCCGGGCTTGCGCGCCCGCAGCGACGACGCGTATTCGTCGGCGCAATAAGGGAAGCTGATCAGGTCGCTGCCCATGTCGTACAGCGCCACCACGCAGTTGCGCGCCGCCACCATCTCCAGCAGCAGCCGGTGCAAGCCGCTGAGAAACGCTTCCAGCGACAGGCTGGTATTCGACAATTCGGCGATGCGGAACAACACGTTCTGGAATTTCTCCGCGCGCTTGCGGCTGGCCACCTCGGCGCGCAGCCGCGCGTTGGCGCCCTCCAGCTCGCTGGTGCGCAGCGCCACCTGCCGCTCCAGCCGGCCGTGGTACAGCGCGCGGTCCAGCGCGAACCCGACATGGCGGGCGGCGAACATGAACCACTGCTGTTCGGCCGATGTCGGCATCGGTTGGTCGTCGTAGACCTGCAGCACCACCGCGCCGATCAGCTCGTCGGCCGCATTGGCCAGCGGCGCGCCCATCCAGAAAGCCGGAAGCTGCGCCGGAGGCGCCAGCGCCTCCTGCCGGCACAATTCCTCGATGCGCTCCCCGGTCAGCACCATCGGCGCGCCGCCGCGCATCAGCCAGGCGGTCAAGGAAGCATCGGGGCCGGCCAGCGGAAAGATCCGCTCCGGATCCGGCGGCGATGGATCGCGCCGGTCGACGTAGAACGGGAAATGGAACGCGGAGCAGTCCTCGTCGTACAGCGCGATGCAGAAATTGTCGGCGTCCAGCAGACGCTGCATCAACCGGTGCAGCCGCGGCAGCATCCGTTCCAGCGCCGGACACTCGCCGGCCAGCAGGCTGATTTCCAGCATCGTCTCATTGGCGGCGCGCGCGGCCGCCTGCTCGACTCGCAACGCTTCGCACTGCAGATGGCCGGCCAGCAGCGCCGCCACGGCTTCCAGTTGCGCGGGCGGCTCGCCGCGCCACGCCAGCCATCCCAAGGATTGGCCGCCAGCGCGCAGCGCTTGCGCGCCCGCGCCTGCCGGCAGCGATTCTCCCGCGGACAAGGCCTCGCCGTCCGGCAGGCCGGCGGCATCGCCGAATGCTGCCAGCCGCCGCCACGCCGCCCCGTTCCGTCCCCATGCCGCCGCCGCGCTCAAACCGCCCAGGTCCTGCAATAACGACAAGGCGCGGGCCGCGGCCCGTTCCGGATCGTCCAGATATTCTGCCGTGCTCTTCATGTCGTTATCGTAGTACGGGACGCCGAGAAAGTCCGCAGCCAGACAAAAGCCCGGAGCAAATGCCCCGGGCTTGAACGTTTTCATGTGGCGCGGACGCCTTCCGCCCCGCCAGGCTTCAGTTTGCCGCCTGGCTCAGCATCAGATCCAGTAATGCGTCCAATTGGGAAAGCTCATGCCGGGCCGACAACGAGATCCGCAGCCGGGAGCCGTTTTCCGGCACGGTCGGCGGCCGCACCGCCGGCACCCAGTAGCCCTGCCGCCGCAACGCGTCGGCCAGCCGAACCGCCTTTTCATCCGAGCCGACCACGAAGGGCTGGATCGGCGTGGCGGACAGGCCGGCGTAAGGCGTGCCGTCCAGCCGCTGCCGGCAGCGGCCGATCAACTGCCCCAGCCGCTCGCGGCGCTCGCCGGCCTCGGCGATCAGCCGCAGGCTGACGCCCACCGCGGCCGCCAGCGCCGGAGGCTGGGCGGTGGTGAAGATATAGGTGCGGGCCTTGTTCACCAGCCAGTCGATCAACGGCCTGCCGCCGGCGACGAAGGCGCCGGCCAGACCGGCGGCCTTGCCCAGCGTCGCCATGTAGATCAGCCGCTCGCTGGAGAGATCGTGCGCGGCGACCGAACCGCGGCCGTCGCCCAGCACGCCGAAGCCGTGAGCGTCGTCGACATACAGCCAGGCGTCGTGACGCTCGGCCAGCGCCAGCAAGGCCGGCAGCGGCGCCTGGTCGCCGTCCATGCTGTACACGGCGTCCACCGCGATCAGCTTGGTCGCCGCGTCGCTGGCGGCCAGCAGTTGTTCCAGATGTTCGAGGTCGTTGTGGCGGAACCGCTGGAAATCGGCCCTCGACAACAGACAGCCGTCGTTCAGCGAGGCGTGGTTGAGCTTGTCGGCGAACACCGCGTCGCCGCGCCCCACCAGGCTGGTCAGCACCGCCAGATTGGCCGCGTAGCCGGAGCCGAACAGCAGCGCCGCCTCGCGGCCGACGAAGCCGGCCAGCTCCTCTTCCGCCTGCTGGTGGGCCCGCGTGTGGCCGGTCAGCAGATGGGAAGCGCCGCTGCCGGCGCCCCAGCGGTCGGCGCCTTGCTGCAGCGCGCGCACCAGCGAGGGATGATCGGCCAGGCCGAGATAATCGTTGCTGGCGAAAGACAGGTATTCCTCGCCATCGATGACAATGTCGACGCCTTGCGGCGACTCGAGCGTCGCCCGGTAACGGCGACGATGGCTGGCGTCCAGTTCCAGCAGGGCTGCGGACAGGTCTTGGAGGCGCATGGCGATTGCACTCTTTTACGTTGTTGACCAAACCGCGGCAGCTGCCCGCCCCGGTCGACACACTATATATATGTTCCCATTTAAGGCTACAGTACAGAATTGCTAATATTTTTTACAGCGCCTGCAAATCCAGCTTGGACATCAGCGCCTGGTCGGCCACCACGTCCGGATTGCCGGTGGTCAGCAACTTGTCGCCGTAGAAAATGGAGTTGGCGCCGGCCAGGAAACACAGCGCCTGGGTGGCTTCGTCCATTTCGCGGCGGCCGGCCGACAGCCTGACGTAGCTGGCCGGCATCGTGATCCGCGCCACCGCGATGGTGCGCACGAACTCGGTCCAGTCCAGCCGCTCGGCGTTCTGCAGCGGCGTGCCCACCACCTGCACCAGATTATTGACCGGCACCGACTCCGGCTGCGGATCCAGATTGGCCAGCTGGGCGATCAGACCGGCGCGGTCCGTCCGAGTTTCATTCATGCCGACGATGCCGCCGCAGCACACCGACAGCCCCGCCTTGCGCACCTTGCCCAAGGTGTCCAGCCTGTCCTCGTACTCCCGGGTCTGGATGATGTCGGCGTACTTGTCCGGCGCGGTGTCCAGATTGTGGTTGTAATAATCCAGGCCGGCGTCCTTCAACTGCTCGGCCTGGCCGTCGCGCAGCAGGCCGAAGGTGGCGCAGGTCTCCAGCCCCAGCGCCTTCACTTCGCGCACCATCTCCAGCGTTTTCTGCAGATCGGCGTCCTTGGGGCCGCGCCAGGCCGCGCCCATGCAGAAGCGGCCCGCGCCGTTGGCCTTGGCCTGGCGCGCCGCGTCCACCACTTCGTCCACCGTCATCATCGGCTGGTCGGCCACCGGCGTGTCGTGGTGCACCGATTGCGGGCAATAGCCGCAATCCTCCGGACAGCCGCCGGTCTTGATCGACACCAGCGTCGACAGCTGGACCTTGGTCGGATCGAAGAACTGACGATGGATTTCGGCGGCGCGGAACACCAGTTCCATGAAAGGCAGGCCCAACAGCGCCTCCACATCGTCTACGCTCCAATTAGATTTTTCCGGATGCGGGGTGGCCGGGCGCTTGAGTACCATCGTGGCTGAATGCATCGTATGCTCCAATAACTGTTTGTCATTCTCGCTGCGAGCCATGTAGCTCGTCATCCTGCCCCGATGGGCAGGCGACAAAATCTTGGAGGGTGGTCGACATGCTGTCAAATATTAGAAAGTTAATAATTGACAACTGCTCAATAATTAATCAGAAATGCGTGCTATGCGGGCAGCCGCATGCCCGCGAGGGTCTGTGCGGCGGCTGTCGGGCGATGCTGCCGCGGATGCCGGCGGAGCGCTGCCCGCGTTGCGCGGAGCCGACAGTCGGCGGCGCGCTGTGCGGACACTGCCAGCGCCAGCCGCCCGCCTTCGACGCGCTGCATGTGCCCTACCTGTTCGCGTATCCGCTGAACGGCCTGATCCACGCCTACAAGTATGGCAGGCGGCTGCAGCTGGCCGGCGCGCTCTCTGGATTGCTCACCGAATTCGCCCGCTGTCAAGGCCATAAATACGATTTAGTCATCCCGGTTCCGCTGGCGAGCGAACGACTGGCCGAAAGGGGCTTCAATCAGAGTTCCGAGCTTGCCAAAGCGTTCGCTGATACAATAAACAGCCGTTTTTCGGACAGTCTGTGTTGGCGAAAATGCAACACTTTGCCGCAAGCCTCGCTCGGCCGCGCCGAAAGACTGCGAAACGTTCGCCATGCATTCGACGTAAAACGCCGGTGCGACGGGCTTTCCATCGCGATCGTCGACGACGTCGCGACCAGCGGCGCAACCCTCTCAGCCTTGTCTAAAATGATCAAAAAACAAGGCGCGAAACGGGTCGACGCATGGGTGCTTGCCCGAGCATTTTCCCTAAAAACTTGACCAAGATTTTGATTCTTTGGAACAATCCAGCCTGCCAACGATGTTCACTGTTGTTCTATTTCAGCCGGAAATTCCGCCCAACACGGGCAATGTGATTCGTTTATGTGCCAACACCGGCTGTGAACTGCATCTGGTCAAACCCATGGGCTTCCCGCTTGAGGATGCCAAGTTGCGGCGCGCAGGGCTCGATTACCACGAGTATGCCCGCGTCGTCGTCCATGAAGATTGGGACGCTTGTCTGCGTGCGCTTCAGGGACGGCGGATTTTCGCCGCGACGACCAAGGGCGCTACGCGCCATGACCGGATTTCCTACCAACCCGGGGACGTTTTTCTGTTCGGTCCCGAATCCCGCGGCTTGCCGCAAGATGTGCTGGCTGCCCTGCCGGCGCAGCAAAGGATTCGATTGCCGATGCGTCCCGAGTCGAGAAGCCTCAACCTCTCCAATGCCGTCGCTGTGACGGTGTTCGAGGCTTGGCGCCAGCTCGGTTTCGAAGGGGGGGTATAGCGGTTCGCAAAGTTGGCCCAACAGCATAGGGAGGTTTATGCAACCTGTTCTCCGATGGCTGTGGCTTCTATTTGTCAGTCTCGTGCTTGTGGCCTGTTCCACTGTGAAGACGGCCAGTGCCACAAACCAGTCGGCTTCGCCGACTAACAAGAAGTCCGTTGCCAAAAACGGAGCTTATTTCCAGAACGACGGTCCGGCCGATCATATCCCGGTCAACCTGAGCCTGGTTCCCGACGCCGTTCCGCAGGACGAGCCGCTTATCAAGTCGGCCAACCTGCCTTACTCGGCGCTGGGCATGAGCTTCCGTCCCGATGTGCGTGAAAAGCCGTATCACGCCGTCGGCCGTGCCTCCTGGTACGGCAAGCAGTTCCACGGCCGCAAGACGTCCTCTGGCGAACGCTACGACATGTTCGCGATGACTGCGGCCCATCCGACCCTGCCGATCCCGAGCTATGCCCGGGTGACCAATCTGACCAACGGCAAGTCGGTGGTGGTGCGCGTGAACGACCGCGGTCCGTTCCACAAAAAGCGCCTGATGGATCTGTCGTACGCCGCCGCCTACAAGCTGGGCTTCATCCAGCAGGGCAGCGCCAAGATCGCGATCGATCGCGTCTGGCCGGCGGAAGACAGCACCTACTCCGCCTCCGCGCAGCCGGTGACCCAACCCGTGGGCCGGGAGCTCAGGGCGGGCGACAATCCGAAGTATCTGCAGCTTGGCTCGTTCAACACGCTGGCCAACGCCGAGGCGCTGCTGCAGAAGACGCTGAACGGGCTGGACGACAAGTACGACTCCAAGCTCGGCATCGTCAACCAGCAGGGCGCATACAAGGTGCGCCTGGGACCGTTCTCGTCGGACGAGGCGGTGCGCAACGCAGCGGAAAACCTGCACGTGGAGACCGTCATCACCAGCTTGTGATGGTCCGTGCTTGAATCGTATGGCAACAGGGCAAAAGGCGAAGGATGCATCCTTCGCCTTTTTTCATGCCCGTCTGCCGCCCAACCCAATAAAAAGCCCCGGCCGAGAAGCCGGGGCAAAGCCTGGATAGCAACGATTCAGGCCCCGCTCAGGGAGCCAAGCGGGAGGTGCGGAGCACCTGCAGGATTAGGCGGCGCCTGCCGTTCAAAGTTCCGCCATGCCGTCGTCCTGCGGCGGCAGCGCGTCAAACCATCCCTTGACCACCTGCTCCACCTCGTCGACGCCGGTCTTCTTCAAGCTGGAGAACATCTGCACGCTGACCGACGGATAGTCGGCCAGTTCGCGCTTCACCTCGGCCAGCACCTTGTTCTGCTCCTGGCGCGACATCTTGTCGGCCTTGGACAGCAGGATGTGCACCGGGCGGCCGGCGACGCGGAAAAATTCCAGCATTCTGCGATCCAGCTCTTTCAACGGGTGGCGGGCGTCCATAATCAACAGAAGGCCGATCAGGCTCTGCCGGGTCTGCAGGTAGCGGCCCAGCAGCTCCACCCAGTGGGCGCGCACCGCTTCCGGCACTTCGGCGTAGCCGTAGCCCGGCAGGTCCACCAGGAAGCACTCGTCGCCCAGCTCGAAGAAGTTGATGTGCTGGGTCCGGCCCGGCGTCTTGGACACGTAGGCCAGCCGGGTGCGGTTGGCCAGCGTGTTGATGGCGCTGGACTTGCCGGCGTTGGATCGGCCGACGAAGGCCACCTCGGCGCGGGTGGCCGGCAGGTCCTTCATGTGGTTGACGGTGGTATAAAACCGGGCGTTCTGAAAAATCGACATGGTAGTAAGGTTGAAATCAATTGGTATAGAATAACAGGTTTGGAATTGCTACTTTTACAGATATTTTAGGGGCTCACCCTAAAGGAGCGACCATGAGACGTAAAATGCTGTTGGCGATGGCATCCCTCACCCTGGCCGGCAACGTGCTGGCAGCCTCCCCGGCGGCCAAGGGTGACCCGGCGAAAGGCAAGCAGATCGTGGACACCGTGTGCGCCGCCTGCCATGGCGTCGACGGCAACAGCGTCGCAGCGGCCAATCCGACCATCGCGGGCCAAAGCCAGCAATATCTGTATAGCCAGCTCAAGGCCTTCAAGACCGGCGAACGCAAAAACCCGACCATGCTGGGCATGACCGCCGGCCTCTCCGACGACGACATGCACAACCTGGCCGCCTACTTCAGCCAGCAAAAGCCCAAGGAGCGCGAAGCGGCCGACAAGGCGCTGCTGCCGCTGGGCGCCAAGATCTACCGCGTTGGCAATCCCGCCAGCCACGTGCCGGCCTGTATGGCCTGCCACGGCCCGGCCGGCAAGGGCCTGCCCGAACAGTTCCCGCGCCTGGGCAGCCAGCACGCCGGCTACATCGCCAAGCAACTGGCCGATTTCAAGGCCGGCGCCGACCGCAAGAACCTGATGATGACCGATATCGCCGGCCGGATGACCGATACCGAGATGAAGGCGGTGGCCGAGTACATTTCCGGCCTGCGCTGAGCCGTGCCCCCACCCGCCGGAGCCCGACACCCCGCGCGGCGACAGCCGCGCGGGCGGGCGCAACTTTGCCGCTCCGGCCCGTTCAAAAGGGAAGCCCCGAACGGGCTTCCTTTTTCACGTCCATAACAATGAAAACCACACACCGTCGCCAAACCCTGCCCCGCGCGCTGTACGAGCTGTTCAGCTCGATGCGCTTCGCCATCGGGCTGCTTACCGTGCTCGGCATCGCCTCCATCATAGGCACCGTGCTCAAGCAAAACGAGCCCTATCCCAACTACGCCTTCGAATTCGGCCAGTTCTGGTTCCAGGCTTTCGAGCTGCTCGGCTTGTATGACGTCTACCATTCGGCCTGGTTCCTGATCATCCTCGCCTTCCTGGTGCTGTCCACCACGCTGTGCATCGTGCGCAACGGCCCGGGCTTCATCAAGCAGATGCGCGGCTACCGCGAGAAGGCCGGCGACAACTCGCTGGCGGCGATGCCGCACAGCCAGGCGCTGGAGGCCGAGGACGTCGATCTGCCGCGCCTGCTGGGCTATCTGCGCGGCCAGGGCTTCCGCTGGCGCGAAGCCGAGCGCGACGGCGGCGTGAAGCTGATCGCCGCCAAGAAGGGCGCCGCCGGCAAGCTCGGCTATTTCCTCGCCCACATCGCGCTGATCGTGATCTGCGTCGGCGGCCTGCTGGACGGCAACCTGCCGCTGAAGCTGGCGGAAGTGGCCGGCCGCATCGTGCCGGAAACCCGCGACCTCCCGCAAAGCCAGATTCCGGAGCAGAGCCGGCTGGGACCGTCCAACCTGTCCTTCCGCGGCAACGTCACCATCGCCGAAGGCAAGAGCGCCGACGTCACCTTCCTCAATTCCGGCAACGGCTATCTGGTGCAGGAGCTGCCCTTCATCGTCTCGCTGAAGAAATTCCACGTCGCCTACTACAGCAACGGCATGCCCAAGCTGTTCGCCAGCGACATCGTGGTCACCGACAAGAAAAGCGGCAAGACCACCGAGGCCACGGTGCAGGTCAACCACCCGCTGATCGTCGACGGCGTCGCCATCTACCAGTCCAGCTTCGGCGACGGCGGCTCGCCGCTGAAGCTCAAGGCCTGGAACCTGGCCGCGCCGGACGGCGCGCCGGCGGCGCTCACCGGCGTGTCGATGAACAGCCAGCCGCTGCGCGCCAACGGCAAGGACTACGCGCTGGAATTCGGCGAGCTCAGGGTGTTCAACATCGAAAACGTCGCCAAGCCGGGCGAGACCGATCCCACCCTCACCCAGCGCATGCACGACGCGCGCGAGGTGAAGCTGCACAAGGATCTGAAGAACTACGGCCCGTCGATCACCTTCAAGGTGCGTGACAGCCAGGGCCAGGCGGTGGAATACGTCCATTACATGGCGCCGATCGCGCAGGACGGCGCCAGCTACCTGATGGCCGGCATGCGCAAGACGCCGGCTGACCCCTTCCAGTACCTGCGCCTGCCGCTGGACGACGACATGCAGGTCGACCGCTTCATGCGCCTGTACGCCGCGCTGCGCAACCCGGCACTGTACGGCGAGATCGCCGCGCGCGCCACCCGCAAGGCGCAGCAGGGCGGCGTGATCGACGACAAGCTGGCCAAGCAGTTCGGCGACAGCGTCAAGGGCGTGCTGGAGCGCTTCGCCTCGGGCGGTTTCTCCGCGCTGGAGCAGTTCCTCGACGAGCGGGTGCCGGCCGACAAGCGCCAGGCGGTGGCGCAGACCTATATCAAGATCCTGCAGGGCGCGGTGGTGGACGTGATGGCGGTGGCCGACGAAAAAGCCGGCGCCAAGCCGCTGGCCGCCGACGCCGCCCATTACCGTTTCCTGCTGGACGGCCTGGTGGCCGCCAGCGCGCTGCAGGACTACGGCTCGCCGGTGTTCCTGCAGCTGGAAGGCTTCGACCAGGTGCAGTCGTCCGGCCTGCAGCTGACCCGCTCGCCGGGCAAGACGCTGGTCTATCTGGGATCGGTCTTGCTGGTGCTGGGCATCGTGCTAATGTTCTATGTGCGAGAACTGCGCCTGTGGATACGCATAGATGGCCGCAAACTGCGGGTGGCGATGACCTCCAACCGCCACAACCGCGATCTGGATACCGACTTCCAGCGTCATCTCGACGCGATCAAACAGCTGACACGGGGAATATGATGGAACTGGCAACAACGAGATTCGACCGCCTGCCGCTGTGGCGCCGGCTGAACCGCCGGGACTGGGCGTACGCGCTGCTGATCGCCGTCGCCGCCGGCTACGCCTTCTCCCTCTATCATCACGCGATGGACGGCTACGAGCAGGCCATCCTGGCCGGATCGGCGCTGGGCCTGGTGGCGCTGGGCTGGTTCTGGCCGGCCTGGCGCTGGTTCTTCCCGCTGGCGGGCGCGCTGGCGCTGCTGGGCATCCAGCTGTACCAGCACGACCTGGCCCGCGGCCAGAGCGCGTTCTGGCTCAAGTACGCGCTGTCCAGCCAATCGGCGATCATGTGGATGTGCTCGCTGTTCTTCCTGGCCACCGCCGTGTACTGGATAGGCCTGGCCCGCCGCTCGGCGCAACTGGCGCGGATGGGCGCCGGCCTGACCTGGGCCGCCTCGGCGATGGGGCTGGCCGGCCTATTCGTGCGCTGGTACGAGAGCTATCTGATCGCGCCCGACGTCGGCCATATCCCGGTGTCCAATCTGTACGAAGTGTTCGTGCTGTTCACGCTGATCACCGCGCTGATGTATCTGTACTACCAGGCCAAGTTCGCCGCCGCCCAATCCGGCGCGCTGGTGCTGCCGGTGATCAGCGCCGCGGTCGGCTTCATCCTGTGGTACAGCTTCGACCGCCAGGCGCACGGCATCCAGCCGCTGATCCCGGCGCTGCAATCGTGGTGGATGAAAATCCACGTGCCGGCCAACTTCGTCGGCTACGGCGCCTTCTCGCTGGCCGCGATGCTGGGCATCGGCCAGCTGCTGGCGCAGAAGGGCTGGCTGAAAGACCGCCTGCCGGCGGCCGAGGTGCTGGACGAAATGATGTACCAGGCCATCTCCGTCGGCTTCCTGTTCTTCACCATCGCCACCATTCTGGGCGCGATGTGGGCGGCCGACGCCTGGGGCGGCTACTGGAGCTGGGACCCGAAGGAAACCTGGGCGCTGATCGTGTGGCTGAACTACGCCGCCTGGCTGCACATCCGGCTGGTGAAAGGCTGGCGCGGCGCGCCGCTGGCCTGGTGGGCGGTGATCGGCCTGGCCGTCACCAGCTTCGCCTTCCTCGGCGTCAACATGTTCCTGTCCGGCCTGCATTCCTACGGCGGCCTGTAAGCCCGGCGGCCTATCCAAAGCCCGGCGCCTGCCGGGCTTTTCGCATTTTCCCTGTCCGGAACGCTGGCATTTGGTATCCTTGTAGCGTTTTTATCGCTTTTTTATCGCACAAGGAACGCGTTACACCATCATGGACTTTTCATGGCTGTCCGACCCCGCCGCCTGGCTGGGCCTTTTTACGCTGATCGTCCTCGAGATCGTACTCGGCATAGACAACCTGATCTTCGTGGCCATCCTGGCCGACAAACTCCCTCCGGAACAACGCGACCGCGCCCGCATCGTCGGCCTGTCGCTGGCCCTGGTCATGCGCCTGATCCTGCTGGCCAGCATCTCCTGGCTGGTCACGCTGACCACGCCGCTGTTCTCGGTCATGGGGGTCGGCTTCGCCGGCCGCGACCTGATCATGCTGGGCGGCGGCGTGTTTCTGCTGTTCAAGGCCACCACCGAGCTGCATGAGCGGCTGGAAGGCGTCGACCATGTCAAGAGCGGCGGCCAGCGCGCCTACGCCGCCTTCGCCACCGTGGTGGCGCAGATCCTGGTGCTGGACGCGGTGTTCTCGATCGACTCGGTGATCACCGCCATCGGCATGTCCGAACACCTGCCGGTGATGATGCTGGCCGTGATCATCGCCATGATCCTGATGATCGCCGCCAGCAAGCCGCTGACCGCCTTCGTCAACGCCCATCCGACCGTGGTGATGCTGTGCCTGGGCTTCCTGCTGATGATCGGCTTCAGCCTGATCGCCGACGGCTTCGGCTTCCATATTCCCAAGGGCTATCTATACGCGGCGATCGGCTTCTCGGTCTTGATCGAGGCCTTCAACCAGGTGTCGCAGGCCAACCGCATCCGCTACCTGAACCGCTCGCAGAGCTTCCGTGAGCGCACCGCCAACGCGGTGCTGAGCCTGATGGGCAGCCGCCTGACCGCCGCCAGCGCCGACGAGGCCAAGCCCGAAGCCGGCCCGCTGCCGGTGGAAGACACCGCTTTCGGCCACAACGAGCGCGCGATGATACACAGCGTGCTGACCCTGGCCGAGCGGCCGATCCGCGTGATCGCCACCCCGCGCGCCGACATCCACCGCCTGGACCTGAGCCAGCCGGAAGCGGCCCAGCGCCAGGCGCTGCGCGACAGCCCCTACTCCCGCCTGGTGGTGATCCGCGACGGCAGCATAGACGAGCCGCTGGGCATCGTCGCCCGCAAGGACCTGCTGGCCCAGTTGCTGGACGGCCGCGCGCTCGACATCGACGCCGCGCTGCGCCAGCCGCTGGTGCTGCCGGAAACCGTCACCGTGCTCAAGGCGCTGGAAAGCTTCCGCCAGAACGCCGCCGACATGGCCTTCGTGGTCAACGAGTTCGGCAGCCTGGAAGGCATCGTCACCCAGAAAGACCTGATGGAGGCGATCGCCGGCGAATTCCCGGAAGAGCACGAGCGCCACGAGCGCCCGGCCATCGCGGTGAACGGCGACGGCAGCTACGACGTCGAAGGCAGCCTGGAGCTCGTCACGCTGGAGCAATACCTGACGCTGGGCGACTTCGAGGACGAAGACTTCCACACCGTGGCCGGCCTGCTGATGGACTGCCTGGAGCGCATTCCGCGCGAAGGCGACGAAGTCACCGTCGGCGAATGGAAGCTGCGCGTCACCGCGCAGAAGGGCAACCGCACCGAGCGGGTGCTGATCAGCCCGCTGGCCAACGGCTTCGATGCCGCCATCTGAGCATGAGCCGGGGCCGTCCAGGCCCTGGTTTCTCTACGTGCTGCGCTGCGCCGACGGCGCGCTGTACACCGGCGTCAGCACCGACGTGGCGCGCCGCTACCGCCACCACCTAGCCGGCAAGGGCGCGCGCTACACCCGCCTCAACCCGCCCGTCGCCGTCGAACTGGTGATCGAATACCCCGGCCGCTCCGCCGCGCTGCAAGCCGAGCACGCGTTCAAGCGGCTCACCGCCGCGGCCAAGCGGAACTTCCTCCGCGACCACGCCGACTCCGCCCCGACAGGCTGACGCGTCTTTTCCCCTCCCGGCGCTGGCCGCCGCCGCGCGATGGACGGTATAGTGAACACCATCGTCATCATGCTCGGCTGCGAGCGCGGCCGGTCCATCACGGGGAAAATCCATGTCAAACCGCCTGTCCCGCCTCGCCGCGCTGCTGGCCGGCATCCTGCTGGCCTCCGCCGCCGGCGCGGCCGACGCCGTCCGCGTCGGCTCCAAGATAGACACCGAGGGCGCGCTGCTGGGCAACATCATCCAGCAAGTGCTGCAGGCCCACGGCGTGAAGACCGAGGGCCGGCTGTCGCTGGGCAACACCAAGGTGGTGCGCACCGCCATCGCCGCCGGCGAAATCGACATCTATCCCGAGTACACCGGCAACGGCGCCTTCTTCTTCTCCGACGAAAAGAACCCGGCGTGGAAATCCGCCGCCGCCGGCTACCAGCGCGTCAAGCAGCTGGATTACGACAAGAACCGCATCGTCTGGCTGGCCCCCGCGCCGGCCAACAACACCTGGACCATCGCCGTGCGCCGCGACGTGGCCACCGCCAACGGCCTGCGCACGCTGGCCGACCTGGGCGCCTGGCTGGGCCGCGGCGGCCGCTTCAAGCTGGCCGCCTCGGCCGAATTCATCGAACGTCCGGACGCGCTGCCCGCCTTCCAGAACGCCTACGGCTTCAAGCTGCGTCAGGATCAGTTGCTGGCGCTGGCCGGCGGCGACACCTCGGCCACCATCAAGGCCGCGGCCGAGCAGACCTCCGGCGTCAACGCGGCGATGGCCTACGGCACCGACGGCCCGGTGGCCGCGCTGGGCCTGGTCGCGCTGGCCGATCCCAAGGGCGTGCAGCCGGTGTACGCGCCGACGCCCATCATCCGCGCCGACGCGCTGGCCCGCCACCCCGAGATCGCCGCCTGGCTCAAGCCGGTGTTCCAGTCGCTGGACGAAGCGACCTTGCAGAAACTCAACGCCAGCATCGCGCTGGAAGGCCGCAACGCGCGCCAGGTGGCCGCCAGCTACCTGACGCGCAAGGGCTTCATCCAGTGACCATCGGGCCGTTCGCCTGATGCGGCTGCGCAACCGAGTGCAGCTGGCGCTGGCGCTGCTGCTGCTGGCCGGCCTTTGCAGCCCGCTGCTCAGCCACGCGCCCAACCGCCTGCTCGCCGGCCAGAGCCTGCGCCTGCCCGCGCTGACCGGCGCTTTCTGGCTGATCGTTCCGGCGCTGCCTTTGCTGTTGTCGCCGTGGCGGCGTCCGTCGCGCCGGCTGCACGGCCTGCTGGCCTTGTGCGCCATCCTGCTGGCCAACGGGCTGTTGTTGCTGGCTGGCGGCGAGGCCGCGCGTCTGGGCGGCGGCCCCGACTCGCTGGCCCGCACCGCCTTCGGCGCCGGCTTCTGGCTGCTGCAGCTGGCCGCCGGCCTGCAACTGGCCGAATCGCTGCGCGGCCTGGCCCCGCCTCCTCCCATCCGCGCGCTGGCGATCTGCGCCGCCTGCCTACCGGCCTTGGCGCTGCTGGCCTCCGGCCGGCTGGACGCGCTGGCGCTGCTGCGCGAATACCATAACGATCCCGATGCGTTCAGCCAGGCGCTGCTGCGCCATCTGCAGCTGGTGGGACTGTCGGTGCTGCCGGCCGCGCTGCTGGGCGCGGCGCTGGGCGTGGCGGCCTTCCGCCGGCCGCGCGCCGAGGCCTGGCTGTTCCCGATCTTGAATACCTTGCAGACCATCCCCTCGCTGGCCTTGTTCGCGCTGCTGATCGCGCCGCTGGCCTGGCTGGGACGGCTATGGCCGCAATCGGGCATCGCCGGCGTCGGCCTGGCGCCGGCCGTGACCGCGCTGGCGCTGTATTCGCTGCTGCCGATGACCCACGGCACGCTGGCCGCGCTGCGCCAGGTGCCGGCCGCCGCCCGCGACAGCGCGCGCGGCATCGGCATGTCGCCGTGGCAGATATTCCGCCGGGTGGAGCTGCCGCTGGCGCTGCCGGTCTTCATCGCCGGCCTGCGCGTCACCACGGTGCAGGCGGTCGGACTGGCCGCGGTGGCGGCGCTGATCGGCGCCGGCGGCTTCGGCGCCATCCTGTTCCAGGGCCTGTCGGCCAGCGCGCCCGATCAGGTGCTGCTGGGCGTGCTGCCCATCGTGCTGCTCACCCTGTGCTGCGACGCCGTCTTCAAACTGCTGGCCTCCCGGCTGGAGCCCGTGCCCCGATGATTGAAATCGCCAACGTCAACAAAGCCTTCCACGGCGCGCCCGCGGTGACCGACCTGTCGCTGACCGTCGCCGACGGCGAATTCGCGGTGCTGGTGGGCACTTCCGGCTCCGGCAAATCCACCATGCTGAAAATGCTGAACCGGCTGCTGGAGCCGGACAGCGGCGAGATCCGCATCGCCGGCCGCGACATCCGCGCCCAGCCGCCGGAACGGCTGCGCCGCCATATCGGCTACGCCATCCAGTCCGTCGGCCTGTTCCCGCACTGGACCGTCGAGCAGAACATCGCCGCGGTGCCGCAGCTGCTGAAATGGCCGCGCCAGCGGATACAGGCCCGGGTGGACGAGCTGCTGGCGCTGCTCAGGCTGCCCGCCGACTTCCGCCGCCGCTACCCGCACCAGTTGTCAGGCGGCCAGCAGCAGCGCGTCGGCGTGGCTCGGGCGCTGGCGGCCGATCCCGATCTGCTGCTGATGGATGAGCCCTTCGGCGCGCTGGATCCGGTGACCCGCGCCAGCCTGCAGCAGGAACTGGCGCGCATCCACCGCCTGTCCGGCAAGACCATCATCCTGGTCACCCACGACATCGACGAAGCGCTGCTGCTCGGCCAGCGCATCGCGGTGATGGACCAGGGCCGCATCCAGCAGCAGGGCAGCCCGCGCGACATCCTGCTCCATCCGGCCAACGGCTTCGTCCGCGATTTCTTCCAGCCTGACGAAGCCGGCGTGCGGCTGCTGGGGCTGCTGCGCGTGGCCGAACGGCTGCGCCCGGGCGAACGCGCGACAGGCGCCGCCCTGCGCGCCGACGCCACGCTGCGCGAGGCGCTGTCCGCCTTCATCGTGCAAGGCGCGGCGGCGCTGCCGGTGATCGACGCCGCGGGAGCGGACGTGGGCGCGCTGCGTTTCGAAGACCTGCTGGGCGCGTCGGCATGAGGCGGCGCGCGGGGCTGATCGCCGGCTCGCTGGCCCTGGCCGCGCTGCTGCTGGGCCTGCCGCGCAGCGCGTCATTGTTTAACTACTGGTTTCCCGAACTGGACCGTCCGCTGTATCTGCAGGACAGCTTCGGCGAGCTGCTGCTGTCCCACCTGGCCATCGTCGCCTTGTCCGGCGGCGCGGCGACCCTGCTGGGGATAAGCGCCGCAGTATGGACCAGCCGGCCGGCCGGGCGCGATTTCCGCCCGCTGCTGGAAACGCTGCTGTCCATCGCCCAATCGTTTCCACCGGTGGCGGTGCTGGCGCTGACGGTGCCGCTAATCGGCTTCGGCGCCGCGCCGGCGCTAATCGCGCTGGCGCTGTACAGCCTGCTGCCGATCACCCACGCCGCGCTGGCCGGCCTGGCCTCGGTGCCGGAGGACGCGCGCGAAACCGCCCGCGGCATCGGCATGAGCGCGCGGCAGACACTGTGGCGGGTGGAGCTGCCCCTCGCCGCGCCGGTGATCGTGGCCGGCGTGCGCACCGCGATGGTGATCAATATCGGCACCGCCGCGCTGGCCTCCACCGTGGGCGCGCGCACGCTGGGCCTGCCCATCATCGTCGGCCTGTCCGGCTTCAACACCGCCTACGTGATCCAGGGCGCGCTGCCGGTGGCGCTGCTGGCCATCGTCGTCGATCAGGCGTTTCAGTGGCTGGGGGAATGGCTGACGCCGCAGCATCATGCGTGAGCTGCGCTTCCTGACCGCGCTGCGCTGTGGATAAAAGACGTCGAACGGCCTGGCTGTGGATAGATTTTCAGCCCCTGGCGAACAGCGCTTCCGCCTCGGCAAAGCCATAGTTATGCGCGTTCATCGCCGGCCACTCGTCCTGCATCGCCTCATCAGCCATGCGCCGCACCAGACCCATCACCGCCAGCATCGGCCCCACGCCCAGGCTGACCCGCAGCACCCCGGCGTCGAACCAAGCGTCCGCGCCAATCATCCCTGGCAGCGCCATCAAATTCAGAGGACCACGCAAACGTTGCGCCAGCCATGCCGCCTCCGCGACATCGCTCAACCCCGGCACGAACACCATGTCGGCCCCGGCAGCCAGATAAGCGTTGCCGCGCGCCAGCGTCTCCTCCAGCCGCCGCTCCGGCGTCACGCCAAGATCGAGCAGATAGGTGTCGATGCGGGCGTTGATCCACAGGGGCGCGTCCATCTGACCGGCAGCCTGCCTGGCCGCGGCCAGGCGCTCGCACTGCGCCGCTGCGTCGAACAGCGGCTGCGGCAGCCACCCGTGGCCGTTGTCCTCCAGGTTGACGCCGACCGCGCCGGCCTCGATCGCGCCTTTCACCGTCAACGCCACATCCGCCGGCGCCAGGCCATACCCCGCCTCGATATCGGCGCTGACCGGCACCGCCACGCTGGCTGCGATACGGGCGATCTCGCCCAGCATCGCCTCGCGGCCTATGCGCTGGGCGTCGCCCAGGCCGCAGGCATAGGCGATGCCGCCGCTGGTGGTGGCGATAGCCGCATGGCCGGCTGCCTCGAACAGCCGGGCGCTGGCAGCGTCCCAGGCGTTGGGCAGCATCAGCCGACCCTGCAGGTTCAATTGGCGGAAGCGTTCAAAACGGGACAAAGGCGCAATCATGGCGCGTACTCCGGTTGGAAATGGGACGCCATCGTCGCTCGGTAGCCACTCGTCGGCTGGCGGTTTTCGGCCATCGACAACCTCCCGGGGTCAATGTCCGAAAACCGCTGGCCGGCGCGGCGCGTTGCCCGCATCATCGCGCGATGGAACTCGATCCCGATCTCTGCCACCGCGCATTGGCCAGCCGCGACGCCCGCTTCGACGGCCGCTTCTTCATCGCCGTGCGCAGCACCGGCATCTACTGCCGGCCAATCTGCCCGGCGCGCACCGCCAAACGCGAGAACATCGCCGTCTACCCCACCGCCGCCGCGGCGCAGGAAGCCGGCTTTCGCCCCTGTCTGCGCTGCCGTCCGGAAACCGCACCCGATTCCGGCGCTTGGCGCGGCGTGGCCAACAGCGGGCACTCTCACACCGTGGCGCGCGCGTTGGCGCTGATCGAGCAAGGCACGTTGGACGATGGCGGCATGGCAGAGCTGGTGGACAAATTGGGCGTGGGCGAACGCCAGTTGCGGCGGCTGTTCGCCGAACACGTCGGCGCCTCGCCGCTGACGGTGGCGCAAACGCGACGGGTACTGTTGGCGAAGCAATTGATCCACGAAACGCGGCTGCCGCTGACCGACATCGCCTTCGCCGCCGGCTTCGGCAGCGTGCGCCGCTTCAACGAAGTATTCCAGCAGCTATACCGCCGCGCCCCGGGCGAGCTGCGCCGCGATGCATCCGCTTGTCAAAACGCGCCAGGGGAAGTCAGCCTGCTGCTGCGCTATCGGCCGCCTTACGATTGGCCGGACATGTGGGCGCAATTGGCAGCCCAGGCTGTACCCGGCCTCGAAACCATGCAAGAAAACCGCTATGCCCGAACCTTTCGCTGGCGTGATACGACAGGCACGTTAAGCATCGAACCAACAAATGGCGAGGCGCTGCTGGCGACGATACGGCTGAGCCAATGGCAGGCGCTTAGCGACATCTTGGCCCGCTTGCGCGCCATGCTGGATCTGACGGCGGATCCGGACAGCATCGGGCACCATCTCGCGCAAGACGCCACGCTGGCGGACCGCATCGCCAATCGGCCAGGTTTGCGGCTGCTTGGCGCCTGGAGTGCCGCTGAATGGGCGTGGAAACAACAGGGCACACCAAGCGAACGCGCCATTTGGCTAACCCGGCATGGACTGCCGCTGCCATCTGCTGATCCCGCCTTCCCCTCTCTCAGCCACGCTTTTCCGCCAAGTTCGAACATGGAAGGCGACATGCCGCGCTCGGCTGAGCCGGACGCTTGCGATCCCGCCCTCGAGACAGTCTGTCCGGATGCTTGGCGGCCATGGCGCGCCTATGCCCTGCGCTACCTCGCTTGAAGCGACTCGGACGTCGAGCCGGGAAACCCGTGGGCGCTCGCAGCAATATCCATCCGCGACCCGGCAATGGCTCTGCGACAGACTCACCCGGAAACGCCCCCTGGAAAACAAGAAACCACCGCCTGCGGTGGTTTCAGGGAGAGAATCGTACGGCTTCGATGCAGAATGTTGAAATAGTGAACAATTCCATTGAATTTATTATGTTTTTTACATGAAGATGCTTACATGTGTACCTTAGCGTGTACCTAAAAAGGATTGCTCGACCATTGCGGGAAGACCTGAACACTGCCAGTCTGCCCCATAGGCTATTACTCAGCAGTAATTTTTAACCTTGTGACCACCGCTTGAGGAAACGATCCTTTTTTTGCCGGTTTCTACAACAATCGTCATTCTGGACGCCCCGCTCGCCCACACCCTCTTGACATCCACCGGTCTTTCTTGACTGC
The DNA here is from genome assembly GCF_055181315.1 of Chromobacterium sp. Ag138. Lineage (NCBI taxonomy): Bacteria > Pseudomonadati > Pseudomonadota > Betaproteobacteria > Neisseriales > Chromobacteriaceae > Chromobacterium > Chromobacterium sp. Ag138. Next base: position 3,333,225 of record NZ_JBUPWA010000001.1, on the reverse strand, counting down.
AAGCGACGGCTACAGACTTGCTCTCCGCAACAGGTGGATCCAACTGGGCATCAGGCGGTAATTTTGCATCACTCCTTGCATGCTGTAGCTTTTCCATCACAATCTGCTCAAGCATCGCTCGCTGCGTCACTCCCTCGCGCTCAGCAAGCTGTTCCAACGCCCGCTTTACCTTTGACAACACCGTCATGCTCAGCCGCTCGCTCTCACAAGCATGTCTAGCCCGATAGACCACCTGACGTTCCGCATTACTCTTTGCCATCACATCTTCTCCAACCTGCGGGGACAGGCTTGTTCATTACCCTGCCCCCGCTCTTGATCAAACCCTCAACTACCACAGTGCTGCCGAGACTCTACGTAGGCCGGGATGCCCGTCTGATCGGACTGCGCCGCAAAGTCCGATCAGTCAGCCTCGGCATGAACTGGAAATAGCGGTCCATCTTGGTCAGGTATGGCACCACCCGCTCCTTCAGCGCCGTGCGCTTCTCTTGATCATCACGATGGATCATTCCTACGGCACACTGCGGCTTACCGTGCCATTTCTGGTTGCAATTGAAGAACAACCCATCCCGACCAGTAATCTCGACCCAGTACTGGCCCAGCGTCGCCGCAATCGTGATGTCTTCGCGATGGTGACGGCCATCGAACAGCATCAGCACATGGAAGTGAAGGCCCTTATTCGGTGCCATCTCCATCTTCACCACGTAGCCAACCATGTGCGTGAAGAGACCATGAGATGCATTCTTCTTCAAGAACACTTCCAAGTCTTTCTTGGCACGCTCTTCTGAGATATGACGAGCAAACTCACCTTGCCCCATCCCATCCGGCCTGCGATAGCCGAGATCAAGACGTATTACCAATAAGCGAGAGTGGCACTCAAAAGACCAAGCCAGAAACTTCTCTACACTCTGGGTATTTTTATTAACTCGACGATTATTTGAGTTTACCGCTTGCTTGAACTCTTTTGTCTTTGCTGCCGCCCTTACCTGATCAACAAAATCATTTAATTTCTTGGCGAGCACCTGTGCATACAGAGCCTTCTTTTCACGGTGAGCCTTCAATTGATCAACAATCCCAGAATCATACGCAACGCGAACAAACGTCGAAATTTCCACCTCTAGAGCAAGACCATCTAAAAACTCTCTGTACTCGGGACGGGACAGAGAATTCAGCACGATACGAATCGTATTCCCAAGAGGAGACGCTCTTAGAAAATAATCTTCCGGCCTAGGCGGAGCAAAACTTTTATTCTCCCTATATTCTATTTTTTCTTTGCCAATAATCTTAGAATATTTGTACCCTAATTTTTCCGCCTTGAATTGATTATTCTTAGATTTAATGGCAGCAAACGCTGCACTTATGAGCTGCCTGATCTTCTCGACATCATCCACTGCTTCTGGTGAAATATAGTTCGAAGCATCCCCATCCTCATCACATATGTAACCGACCATGTGCATAATATCGTTGTGGTGATTGATACTTACATTGTTCTCTTCTTTAAGATTATTCATACCTATCTCATGATCTTGTTTGTTAAACATAATACTGATAACAAATAGATAACATTCACTCCACCGTCATCACATACCCGCAAAGCGGGCTAGCCGGGCACTTTCTAGGCCAAAAGCCAGCCATACCGATGCATTTGCCTTGCTGATGGATGAAAGAATTAGTTCCAATGTCAAAGCCAGAAAAAGCTATGCACGTGCTCACTAACAATAGCTGCAACCCATGCAAACCATGCCGTTTGAATTGATTCTTCAGCATCGAAAAACTAGTTCTTCGCCTAGAAAATCAAAGACTTAAAAAGCAACCAAGCATGCTCTTCTGATGAACTCACCGTTCACCTGTGCATCTACTTATCCACCTTGCCAATACTACTCAGTAATAAAAAAATACGACTGTTCACAACTGATATGGAAAGTGAGATGGTCGCGATAAGGTGTATCACGGCTAGATCAGCGGCAGGCCCGTTGGCACTCTTGCAGATAAGCCTCTAGCTCATGCTCCAGCCAACCAATGGCCTTAGGACCAAGACGGATAGGCTTCGGAAAGCGCGGGTCATAGCGGGGGGAATTCGGGTCCAGCTTGTCGTATACCGTGGAGCGGGACAATTTGAGACGGGACACAACCTCCTTGCAGCGCAAGATGATCGTGTTCAGGCAAGGCGTAGCAGCAGTCATTTGGACCTCCTCGGTCACCGTTGGAATCGATGAGGCCCAGAATAGTTGTCGTAGGAATTTTCGGCACGCAGTGTGCTAGCAGCTGAAAAAATAAATTCCTCTAAAATTGTAACACACTGATTTTAAATAAGTTTTTTAATTCAAAATGCCACCATCTCTTGCAACCACCGATTCAAGGCATACGAGGAGGAACACCGTAAAGTGCATGGCCATATGAGATGCTTAGGCACTAGGTGCAAGCAGAGAAGCCAGATATAAGCAAGCCCCGCCACAAACGAGGCCTGCGCTAATGGTAGAGGGAATTAGAGATTTAAGAAGTGCGATATTACTTGTCATCCTCATTAAAAAGGCCCTTAGCGTCTGGCATTTCTCTTAGCCATCCATAAAGGGTAGAGTGAGGAAAACCATGCTCTCGGTATTTCTTAGTACTAGTTCGCTTAGCCAACAATGGTACTTTACTTTCAGTGAGACAAGACTCTGACGATATTACTCTCGCAGCATAGCTTCTTGTTTTCCAAGGGCCATTTTCACGTACATAGCGATAAACCTCCTCCTTTAAAGGTCTATCATTCAAACTCCTACCTATGCCTCCTGCCCGAGGAATTGCACTACGCCCACGTTTAACTGACTCCCTGATTGCCTTTCCGGCGCCAATAGATCCCCACATATTGCCACACCAATAGCAGGCATCAAGAAGAAGCCCCTTAGCTAGCAACTCATTCCCCTCGGCATAGGCCTGTATAGCCTCTATCGCATAACTTTGTGTGATGATGAATAATGCACCTTGAGTGCTAATTTCCTCAATAGAGCCACTTTTGGCTTGCTCTTGAATATCTTGCAATGCACGATCCCCTGATACTTCAACCTCCATAAGGTGATCAATATATACTTTTTCAAACTTAGCACACTCTTCAAACTTCTCTGGCCAAACTTGATGATGAAAATCAAGGCATCGTGACAAAATATCGGCAGCAACTTCATTAACCGTCAACTCTTCCCGTGGTGTGACATCAGAAAACAGCACTTTCATTTCCCTTTCAAGTACAATAGCCCCCCAATTGTAACAGCAACCTATGATTTCGATAAAAACAAATTAAATACACAACTCTCTCTTGACCCGTATGAAATGATTCGATTAAATGGTGCACTTCATCACTAGGAGTATGGCATGGATTTGCAAGCACTGAGTTTTGTCGAATTGAAAGATCTTCTTGCACAGGTTCAAGCGGAAATTGGCCAACGTGAGAAGGCTGAAAAGGCTGAGGCCAGGAACAAGATCCTTCAGCTGGCTAAAGCCCATGGTTTGTCTTTGGATGACTTGTTCAAACAGGCTGAGAGCAAGGTTAAGAAGCCGGTAGAGGCGAAGTACCGTCACCCCGCAGATGCTTCCTTAACTTGGTCTGGACGCGGTCGTAAGCCGCTGTGGGTGCAAGCGTTGCTGGACCAAGGCAAGACGCTGGAAGAGCTGGCTATTTAATTGTTACATCGCAAGGCTCATTTTGTTGCGAAGGAATGATGCCAGGCAGGATTAACCAGGCTCATATTTGAGCCTTTTTTTATAGCGCTTACCGATCCGCTCGATGATGTCGCACTGCTTGCACCAGTGTCCCCGTATAGCGGCTGTCAGGGGAATTTGGTGATAACAATCATGAAGTTCCTAAACAAGCTTGTGATGTGTACAGATATAGTTTGGAACAAAGCAGTCTGAAATACCTTGATGGCAAGAGGCTAATTTGAGCGATTTTCATGATGAGCGGCGAGATTAATCCATGGATGGTTATGCTTAAGGCATTCCGCCAGATCTGACTTGGACAACGGCGAGCTCATCCAGAATCCCTGCAATACATCGCAGCCCAAGCGACGAAGGACATCCGCTTGTTCTTGCGTCTCTACGCCTTCGGCAATTACTTCAAGGCTCATAGCATGTGCCATCGAGATGATCATTTCAACCAGGGTCATGACCTCGCTCTTGTCAAACATGGTGCTGATGAAGGAACGGTCGATTTTCAGCGCATGCACCGGCAATTGCGCAAGATAGGCGAGCGAAGAATAGCCGGTGCCGAAGTCATCGATGGCGATGGCCAGATCGAAAGCGCTCAACTGGCGAAACGTTTCGATGCTGTCCTCGACGTTATCCATAATCTGGGTTTCTGTAATCTCCAGATCAATGCCACGCTCGTTAGGGTAGCGCTGTAGAACGGATGAAAGGGTGGAGACGAAATCCACCTGCTTGAGTTGCCACGGGGAGACGTTCACCGCGATGCGAGGGGCGTACAGGCCTGCTGTTTTCCACTCATGGAAATCCTCCACGGCCTGCCGCAGTACCCAGTTTCCGACTTGGCCGATCAACCCCACCTCCTCTAGTACCGGTATGAATTCGGCCGGCGGCACCAACCCCCGCTCTGTGCTTTGCCAGCGGACCAACGCCTCCACACCAATTAGCTGATGAGTACGAGCGTTGAATTTAGGCTGGTAGTGGAGGACGAACTGCTCACGCTCAATGGCCAGTTGTAATTTGGCTACCAGCGCCAGTGAGACGAGCGCGCGCTCCGTCATCTCCTGGCGATAAAACAGAAATGGCCTGGCCTCCGCCTTAGCACGATTCAGAGCCGACTCCGCCCGGTCTAGCAGGATGTTGGCTTCGAGGCCATCATCGGGATACAGGGCGATCCCAAACTTGGCTGATAGCCGTAGTTCGATATCCTCGATGACCGCCAAGGTTCCGCTTAAACACAGTTGCCGCAGGCCCTCAATCCGAAGAACAGCATCCTCTTCGCTTGATACATCAGACAGCAATATCACAAATTGATCGCCGCCATACCTGGCCAGCAGATGGACATCGAAGAGATGTTCCGACAACCTAAGTGCCAAAGCCTGGAGCAACTGATCTCCAACTTGATGGCCAAAAACATCATTTATAGTTCGGAAATGTTCGATATCCAGAAGTGCCACCGCGATCTTGCTGCCGGCACATTCTGCGTCCGTGATTCTCAACGCCAACCGCTCCTGCAGTAGGGCACGATTCGCCAAGCCGGTCAGGCTGTCGTAGTAGGCGAGGTAATCGAGTTTCTCTTCTTTTTGGATATGATCGAGAGCAAACGCGATGTCGCTGGACAACTCTTGCAGCAGCGCGGTTTCTTGCTTATCGAATACCCCGGCTTCTCGCGCATACAGGGCCAATACCGCGGTAGTCTCGCCATTGACTACAATGGGCAGATAGGCTACCGCCTGAGATGCAGGCTCGACAACGCCCTCACCAAGCGAGGCTTGCATCGGAGTATCACTGCAAACGACCATTTCCCCTGAACGTGCAGCGCGGCAAGCCGCGTACTCCCGGATCGGGGTATCATCCAGGGCATTGAAGCGGACCTGTTGCAGAGCATCATCATCCATGCCGCGATGTGCCACAACGGAGCCTTCCTGGCTGGAAGGATCGATGACACCCAGCCAAGCCTTTTGATACGCGCCGACCTCGACTGCAATCCGACATGTATCCTCAAACAGCTCATTTCGGTCATGGCAGCGCACAATCAAGGTGTTGATGCGGCTGAGCACCTCGTAGACTCGGTTGAGACGCTCAACATGCTGGCGTAACAAGGATTGTTGCAAGGCGATCGCCAATAACCGAGCGTAGGCTTCAGCAAGGGTCTGCTGCTCCGAACTGAACGCGCCCAACTCTCTGGATGTCAGGTTCATCATGCCCAGCAACGTGCTTTCCGCCAATAGCGGGATACGAATATAGGATTGAATACCTTGTTGATACAGCCGTTCCTGAGTGGACGAACGCTTGGGTAATGCTCCCAGATCTTCTACCCTACAAGCGTACCCTTGCTCCAAACGCCTCAAGTCATCCATCCCATAGCTGAAAAGGGACATACGCTGGCCAGGATCATATTTTGAGCCAGGTGCGAACTCTATCGCCAACACCTGCACTTCGCGTCCTCTCCGGTCGATAATCATGGCGCTGGCGCCCCAGAACGGAATTTGCTTGCGCAGATAGCGCAAACCAAGCTGCGCGATCTGCTGTGGCGTATGCGCGGCCAGGATGGCCCTGCCCAGTTCGTTCAGCGACTCAAGACGCTGCACATGCGCCTCCAACTCAGCACGGGCTTGTATCCTGTCGCTAATATCTCGTACGACCACCGTGATGCCATGCTTTCCATCCAATTCAAGCTTGGAAAACGACACTTCCACCGGGAAAACCGAACCGTCTGCACGAATACCCAAGATTTTGCCACCCTCGCTACCCGTTCGGCGGCTGATCGCGGTGCTCTGGTGGAACGCGTGCACATGTCGGGTGTGGGCGGCACGCAAAGCCGGCGGTAGCAGGATGTCCAGCGGCTGTCCGACAGCATCACGGGCTAGTCGGCCGAACATGCGTTCTGCCGCAGGGTTAAACAATGTGATGCGCTGCTCATGATCAATGGTGATGATGCCATCCATCGCTGAATTGACGATGCCGGCATGACGCTTTTCGCTATTGCGCAGTTCTTGATCTGCCGCCCTCTGCACGGTCAGGTCTTGAGTGACCAAGGCGAATCCCACCAAGGCCTCCGCATCGTCTCGAATCGCATAGACTATCGCCTTCGCCCAAAAGCGATCGCCATCTCGCCGTACGTGCCACCCTTCATGCTCTGCTCTACCATGTTCTTTCGCTTGAGCCAACAAGGCATCCGGCACGCCGGCAGCCTGGTCCTCTCGGGTATAGAAGCACGTAAAATATCGACCAATAATTTCATCGGCGGCATAGCCTTTGATACCCTGAGAGCCCACACTCCAGCGTTGTACTATCCCGCTCGGGTCCAGCAGGTAGAAAGCGTAATCCGTCACCGCATCCACCAGCAGATGAAACTCGTGCTCGCTGCGCCGTAGCGCCTCTAGCACCCGCTGCTCCTGACTCGTATCCAGCACCGCGCCATGAACATAGGCGTTCTCGCCGAACTGAATCAGTTGCCAAGACAGCAGCGCATGAAATGTCTCACCGCCAAATTTGCGCATCAGAACCAACTTGCCACAGACGCATTCCTTCTTCTGCATTTCGAGCATCAATTTGACTCTGTCATTTGGATTGACCCAAATGGCTAAATCGCGTGCGGTGCGGCCTATAACCTGATGTCTGTCGTAACCAAACAATTGTTCAAATGCCGGATTGACTTCGATGATACGGCCGTTGTCTAGACGCGAGAGTCCCATAGCGATCGGGCTGCCTTCGAATATCGCGCGAAAACGTGCTTCACTTTGCTGGAGCTCTGCGGACTTGGATTCCAAGGCTTGTACTGATGTGCTCAAACGAAGACGAGATTGAGACTGGTACTCACCCAGCATGCTCAACATCACGCCGTTGAGCACCAGTATGCTCACTTGCAGTAAGTCGACCACCGGATAATTGACCGCCGCTGACGACAAGGAAAACAGCATGAGCACGCTTCCGGTCGAAACGGCCGTCGCCAACAAACCGGGGCCCAGGCCGCCCAGAATGGCGCTCAAACCGATTGGAATCAGACACAGGATCAATAAGGGACGCTGGAAAAAGTCCACCGGAAGGTAAATGCGGATGGCTACCATCGCCATCGAACCAATGACCGCAAAGATATAGCTCTTCCAGCTTCCATTGGATGGCCGGAGCGATAGCGATGTCGTCAAACTTTCTTCGCGCAAGACACGCAGCCCCCGGAACAGCAGCACCGCCGTTACACCGGTAAACAGCGCATCCTTGCCACTCGCTATCCATACATTTTCCATCATGGAACCAAGTAACCAGTCCGGAATGACCAGCCATGACAGCGCCGCGACTATATAAACGATAGTCGTCGCCCATACTAGCCTGCGCGGGTGAGTGCGGACCCAACTTCCGAGACGCTTATGCCCCAGCAACCTAAGCAGGTTCTCTGAGTGCATTCTGTACAGTGAAAAGAACAGCAAGCTGGCGGTGACAAAAATAAACAGCACATCCCAGGCGCCTCCCTCTAGTGCAAATTCACCACCAGGACCATTCATCAAGACATCTGGCGTCACAAGCCAAGACAGGGCAATGAACACATAAGTCAATGTCACTGCCATTATCTGGTAACGATTACCCGCGAGCATATCCCCTCCCGCTGGAATCTAATTGGGTATTTAGTCATTTAAAAGCATGTAATAGTTCATCAGCAGATGAAGACCAAACATGCCAGATGTGGCACACATGCTCTCTTAAATTTAGGAGATAACGAGTGGTGGGAACAAGTCGACCTGATAGCTCCCGGCACGCCGCAGAAGCACGTCTCTCTTCCGCCCCATGCTTGCCCGACAAGCATCGACTACCTGGAGGAGTCCAAAGAATATATGGGCAATATCTGTACCTATTGGTTTCGATAGTCCCATAATTAAAATTAAACCCATCAAGGCGTCAAGACTCGCGACTGTTGTACTCAACAACTATTCTGATTCTGTGCATGGACCTATATATAACAATGCGATATTGAACAGGTTATCAATAAATAATTTAAACAGAGTAAATAATTTGTTACATACACGCAATCCGTTCTCTTCGAGTCTCTGCCTGCAAAAGGTAGTGCATATTGAGCAGGCAAGCCTCTGCGCAAATAAATGCGAAGGATAGGGTCATGGCATACATCAGTTTCAGAAATAGCCAAGCCTCTGCCATTGGCAGAGCTGTCTTAATTATCGTTCTGATTCTTGGCATGTTGCAGACAGGCAGCATTATTGAATCACTGAATGAATCGAGAGTGTCTTATCAAAAAGCCAATCGGATCTTGAAGTTGAACTCCATGATTTCTGAGCTTTTGGATGCATCATTGAAACAGCGAAATGAGAGCAACCAAATCAGAATGCTATTGACCAGAAATACACCACCCTCTGCAGAGGAAATCACACAGTTAATGCGCCTGGCGTTAGCAACCGACAAAGCCATGAGCCAGATCTCTTTGCAGCTGGCGGATGGCTATGTAGAAGACTATGATGCCGCTAAGAAAAGGCTGGATAATTTTAGCTCTGACTTTATGGCCTTACGAAAGGAAGCGTACACTACGCTGAAAAAATCAGCTTTCCGTGATGAGTCACTCAGTAATTTTCTCTATAACGCGACACAGCGATGGCAAAATGAACTTCAAAAAATCACCACGGAGGTGGGGGAACAACTATCCATAGCAGGCGACCCCAAGATCAATAGCTTAGCCTCCATTCGCCAGCGGATATGGCTGATGGATGGCTTGCTCAAATCGAATGCAGTATCGCTTATTCTTCGTGGACAATTAGGCCACGGTCTCAATAAAGACATTGAGGAAGATCTTGCATTTAGGCTAAACCTTGGGGTATTAAGTCTTGAGCAGCTGCAACCCGTAGTATATCGACTAAACGATGGGCATCTAAAAGCAGATTTTTCAAAATTAAAACAAGCTGCACTTCGTTTGCAGATGCTGTCCTATCTACAGTTAGCCGCTATTTCTCAAACGAAAGCGGTCGCCTCGTCAAGTGAGTATATTACCAACCTTGAAAACATTTCCAGCACGATTAAGAATTTAATTGACACGAGCGCCAATGTTACGAATGAATTAACTAATCAGAAAAGAGAACAGCTGCTTCAAATCATGTTACGGGATGGCTTGTTTGGAAGTATCTCTTTGGCATTGCTATTTGCCTTGCTTTTTTACATGGTTAAAAAAGTCATTCGCCCGCTGAGTTCACTCCAAAAGATGTTGGATGCCTCTGGTGATGCGATTCTGATTGTGAATGATTCTGGCCGTGTCGTTATTGCCAATACCGGCGCCAGCAAAATGTTTGGCTATCCGATCAAAGAGATGCATGGATTACCCCTTGAGGCAATACTTCATATCGGCAAGGATTTCATGGCCTTGCATGCCATACTTTCTGAATATGAAAGTCAAACGTTTACTGGAGAGGGAATACGACTAACGGGGGAGCGGTTTTACGCAGGCTTAACAATCAGTCGTTTTCAAGAAGATATTGGACATCAATGGAATATGCTCATTGTGCGTAATGAGCATGAGCGCACATTGGCAGAAAATTCATTGCAAGAAAGTGTCAGCCTACATGAAGCCATTTCCAAGGTGGAACAAATGCTTCTGGCTCGAGAGCCGCGCGAAATCGTTTTTGGCAAGTTGCTAGAGATATTTAAGCACTACACAGGAGCAAATGATTGTTTCATGGTCTCCTGGTCCGAGCGTGGGTCATCAAATAGCCACTTTGAGCTACAAGCCGGTACATGGCCTGATTACTTGCCATCTATTGATCAAATCAAGTCGCCATCCGACTTATACAACCTAACTCATCCTGATTCATCATGGGTTGCACTGCCCATTTCAATCGAAGACAAATTATTTGCCGGGGTATTTTTGCGACACCCCAATATGCCTAAGCTTTCACTTGGACTACAAATATTGGTTAGCACCTATGCCAACATGCTTGGTTTTTATGATGAAGAAAATCTGAGAAAACAATCAGAGCAATTACTACGTGCGGTCTTGCAAGAAGAAGAAGCGATCTATTCATCCTCACCTGTTGGGCTCCTAAGAATCAGCGGGCAGCTAGAAATCGTGCGGTCAAATCCTGCAGCGGAGAGAATCTTCGCTGTCAGTCAACATGATTTGGTTGGTATGCATCTGATGGAGTTGCTGGCCTCGGAAGAAGGTTGGGGAGAGCTCGCAGAACAAATTCAAAAATTAAAGAAGAAGTACATTCGCATCATTTCAGAGCAAGAGTGCTTAAGAGGCGATGGAGCGCCAATCTGGGTGTTATGGGAAGGTCAATTTTTGTACCAAGATATTGAAAATGATGAAATGGTTTTGGCATGCGTCGATATTACTGATAGAAAGATGACTGAATTGGAGCTTAGAACGGCTAGAGATCAGGCTAATGCAGCCAGCCATGCCAAGAGTAATTTCTTGGCTACCATCAGCCATGAAATTCGTACCCCGATGAATGGCGTGCTAGGCATGTTGGAAATATTGAGCATGACGCCGTTAAATCATGAACAGCACGATGCGTTAAGAACCGTGCAAGACTCAGCTCAGACTTTGATGAGATTGATTGATGACATATTAGATTTCTCCAAAATAGAAGCGCAAAAATTAATGATTGAAATGACCCCTACCGATATTCGGACACTCGTCGAAGGGGTCTGCTATCTTTTCCGCGATAACGCTATGAAAAAAGGACTGGCGTTAAGATTAAACATTGATGAAGCACTCGCCCCGACACACATCATCGACCCATTAAGGGTACGGCAAATTTTGCTGAATTTCATCAGCAATGCAGTCAAGTTTACCTCTTCCGGTCATATTGACTTCCGAGTAAACGTTCTGGAAATGGATGATAAATCACAAACACTGAGCTTTGAGATAGAGGATTCGGGGATTGGCATGTCGCCAGAAAACCTGGCGATGCTCTTTGAACCTTTTACTCAGGTCGATTCCAATACGACAAGACGGTTTGGCGGGACAGGCTTAGGTTTGGCTATTTGCCGTCGCTTGGCAGAACTGATGCATGGCCATGTTGCACTAAGCAGCGAAGAAGGACGGGGAACCTGTGCGACTTTCACCTTAATAGCGGAGTGCAGCGTCGAACCCGTTTCTCCAATAGTCTGGCCTGAGATTCGATCATTTCCCTCTCTCTCTTCGGATACCGAATCGGCTAGCAAAATCGAGAGTCAGTACCTACCTATTTTGTATGCTGAAGATAATCCTACCAATCGAAAACTAACACTGAAACAATTGGAAAAATTGGGATACCATGCAGATTGGGCGGAAGATGGAGATAGTGCTTTCAGAAAATGGCTAACAGGTCACTATTCCATGCTGTTGACAGACTGCCATATGCCGGGCGTGGATGGCTATCAATTAGCGCGATTAATTAGAGCACAAGAACATGCCAAGCCAGGCCTCGGTCATATCCCGATTGTGGCTTGTACTGCAAATGCAGGCCAAGAGGAATTAGACAAAACACAAGATGCGGGAATGGATGATTTCTTGACCAAACCGCTTTCCATTCATGCGTTGGCAAACACTTTGAAAAAATGGGTACGGAATCATCCAGATACCCAGGTTGATGAATGCCACGAGGAAAATAAAAAGCAGGAGGGCATCCCCATCGACCGATCCGTGCTTGAGGTGTATAGCGCGGGTGACCTCTCTGTTGAATTGGATATTTTACGCGAATTCCAAGAATCAAATAATGATGAAGTCAAAGAGCTTCGGCAAGCGCTGGCCCATTCCGAATGTGAAAAAATTGAATATTGGGCACACAGAATCAAGGGAGCCAGCCGCATGGTAGGCGCCAACGAATTAGGCATGGTGGCAGAGCGCATTGAGCAGGCGGGAAAGAAAGGAGAGCATGAACTTGCAAACGCTTTGATGATGGAATTAGACAAAGTACTCTCAGAATTTAACAATTGGCTCAAAATAGAAACAGAGATGTTAGTTAAATAAGGAAATATTTTCGGCAAACACGTGCGATAGCCGTCATGATGTTTTTGTCAGCCAGAAATTGAAATTTTATGGCTTGGATGAAATTTGTGTCTTGCCGCAAAATGACATGCCTGCTATGACAGCATCTACATGCGCCTTATAGCTTTAAAATTTCTTTAGCGGTATTTCTTTGAATACAATTCTCGGCACCAATTGACATGAGGCCAAGCTCAAACAAACCTGTCGGAAAATAATTCTTGCCATCTTGCCTCCTATAATCGTTCGCCCCACAAATCATGGCCGCAGAGAAAAGCTGATCATTCTGCAAATAGCCTATCACGGTCTCCTTAGGGCTCAAGTCCGCATGATACCCATATTTTACCAAAATAGAATTCAGGTTTCTTATGAATGGTGAAGCATTAAACAAAACCAGTAGAATTTTCGAAAATGCAATATCGGTAGCGAGAGCACGTTTTGCATTTTGGCCTGGCAGCCCCTTGCTAATTGCACTGACGATCCCCGCAACATAGCCAAGTAGCTTGAATAAATCGTCGGACACTTTGCTTTCTGATGTCATTTTTGCTCTGACTTGCTGAGTCAACGGCGCTACGACGATATAAATAAAAGGAAAGGCTAAGGTGGATATTTCCCCCTCGGCACGCAAAGCAAGATGGTATCGGCACTTAGCCTTAAACTCCATTAGCATACGCATGGATTTTCCTTTCCTCTTTCTCAAGAGCACGCTTTATGCAATTAAAACAAATACAACAAAATACCAAATGCAACAATCACTTCTATCAGCATAAAGTAATTAATAGCAACAACAAGTCAATCTCTTTGGCTCATTACTTCCAAGTAGTCGTGAGATCGAAGAATTGACATGCGGTTTTTAGAATACGTAAGAGTCCGTAGTTCGGAAGGATTCAGGATTCGCTAAGCTATGATTTGGATGTCGCAGAGGTAATGGCTATGTTCAACATCACAGTGGATTTCGTTGGTGGCGCACTCGATGGGCAGCAACGTGCTTTGATCGATGATGTAGAAATGGTGAAGCTGGGGTATCGCTCATATTTTCTCACGCGCGATAAAGACGGCCTCAAGCACTCGATAGCCGTCCCCATCGAGTGGCCCGAGGAGCTGGCTAACTGGACAGTCCTGGCCAAAATGGCAGTCGGCACCTTTGTGGAATCCAGCACTTTGTGACTAAATGAATTATGCCCGGTTTAGATGAGTAATTTTACACATCGTGGACGCTTCCAAAGCGCTCCGATCCGGTTTTCACCGTCACAGGCCCGTTAACGATGAGGCATGAAACCAGGCGCCAATTGCATCATTGACTGTTATGGGTCAGTCATTAGACGGGGATGGTAGCTTCTCTTGTTTCATACGGGAAATAAAATGCCAGCCTACCCCTCAGGCAGGCTGGCATGTCAGCAGAACACGCAACGGTGATGATCATGCATCCTCTGGAAGTCGGGCATCCCAGTCTGGCTGACCCTGCTTGGCTATTCATTCTTCCACCGCCTTGAGATCGGGTTGGTGTTCCATCGGGGGGCCTTGTGGCTGCAGGCGACGAGAAAAGAAAGCACCAGTGCCAACCCATATTTAGGGATTATCCGCACCTTGTGGTCTACCAGTCTTTGGGTCTAAACCCTTAGCCTTGGCCATCCTTTCAATCAGCTCCTCGCTTGGTTTGGGCGGGGCAATGTTGGCCTCATGATCTTTCAACCACTGAATCTTTCCATCCCACGAAGGAAGTTTGGCTGGTGGAAGTGGCACAATATCATCCAGTTCTGGGATAGATGGATGAAGGTAAGAGTAACGACCTAGAATATCGCTAATTTCCTTGTAACGACGGCTCCTCTCATGGTCCTTTTCTAGGGCCATGTAATACAACTTATCGGTAACAAGAGGACCGGAGAATGCTTCAGCCAGCGCATCTGCAGCAGTTTCATTCCCTCCTTTAACAGACAATTGGAATGCGACCAATGCCTTTTCTCGAAGTGAGGCCTCATCTTTCAAATCTATTCCCAACTCTAGGCCAGCCTTTCCATGTCCTTGCTCAGCGGCACACATCCGCATCTGTCGCGCCACTTCTGGGGCTCTATCGATAGGCGCCAATTTTTCTGCTACGTAATATTGCCCTTCAGGACTCCCCATATCTGCTGATTTTCGATAGTAGCGCAACGCCAGTTCCGGGTCTTTTTTGACGCCATATCCCGAATCAATGTACCGAGCCATATCGTAGTAGCCACCAGGTACACCTTGCTTGATCAGCTCTTCGGTCAGATCCAACGTTTCTTTTACAGGATCTGCTGTCCATGCCTGACCTTTTCCAATCATCTGACGGAGTTCAAGATTAGCCTTGTAATGGCCATGAGCAGTAGCAATGCGGTAGTAACGCTCTAGCTCTGGATAGAGGCTGACATCATCCTTCAGCAGATTGTTCTTTTGCACATATCGCGCGTAGCGATATAGCTGGTCAGAATTCTGGTCGAGCTTGGGCAGATGATCTTTTTCATATACACAGGTGAAGGCAAGATTTGCTTTTACTTCATCAAGGTTTTGCACAGTTCTTTCCTTATTGCCACAAGCAGCAAGTAGAAGGCATAAAGGTAACAGCGTAAGCCATTTCACGACTTAATCCTTATTAGTTCGAGCAGCACTGAGTCGTGTAAATTCGACCAGAGAGGCTATGGGCGATCGGTTATTAGCTCTTGCTTTTTTATTCTCATTGATGATGTATTCCCACTTTTTAAACGCCTCTGCCGGTTTGTCCTGTGCCCCACGCCCATCCGTATGGACGTGCCACAAATTCCTCCGCAACGGCTGCGTGATCTCTGGTCGATGGTGAGCAATGTTCAGCTCGCTATCAACCTGCATGCTACGCGAATTGATATTGGCGCTGCCCAGTGTCATGAAGGTATCGTTGACGATCATCAGCTTGGCGTGGACATACACAGGCGTCCAGTCACGGCCAGGAACGGCATAGGACTCCGCGCTCATCGGGTATTTCAGCCGCACCTTTTTGCCATCGGGCGTCGTCGGCTCCGAATCCGGGGCCACCAGGGTGCACACATGCACTTTCAGCCCGGGGCGTTCTTCCGGCAGGATGGGCGCGTCACCTTTCTCCAAGGCGGTCTTTTGGGCGCTTAGCTGTTGTTTGCGGGCTTGCAAGGCGGCCTGCTTGGCTTCCAGCGCCTGTTTATGCTGTTGATACGCTTGCATCTTCGCCTTGCTGGCATAGGCGCTGGGCACAAGTTGCAGGCTACGGTCCAACTGGTTCTGCCGCAGCTCGACTTCCGTCCGGCTTAGCTTGGCTTGCACGTCATCCGCCCGTTCCAGTCTGGCGACATTGGGGATGGTTTCCGCCCGGCCCAGGCTGTTCAGCATTTCGTAGGTTTTGACCGTACCGTCACCCATACCTTCATCGCTGGAGTTGGTGACCACGAACAGGTAGAGCGAATCGTGCTTGCCGGGATCACGGCCGCAACGGGTTTGCGCCTGGGCAGCAGCCTTGATTTTCTCTGCCAAAGGGGGCCAGCGGAAATACTGGTTTTCGATGTAGATCATCGTGCTGGCGTTGTTAACGGCCTGCAGGTAAAGCCTCTCGATGTCGCGGACGTTGTATTGCGCCTGGGTGCGCAGAATCTGCCCTTGGATCGGCAGGTTTTGCGCATCATGGCGCACGGAGTAGCGGCTGAAATCCGGCTTGGGCAAGTTCTCGCCGGTTTCCTTCTTCCAGGCCAGCCAGAAGTTGGCAAACAAGTCGCCTACGATAGGGCCGGTGACGCGGCTGGAGATATCCTGTCGGGGACCCTTGCCGTTTGGCCCTTGATTCGGGGGGCTGCGTTTGTAGCTGTGCTCATCCCGGTCCCAGTACTCGTCCAGCATGTTGTGTCCCATCACGAAGCCCACCGCATGCTGGGGGTCTTCATAATCCACCACCACCATCTTTTGGTGATGGGTAACGGTGGCAGCCTGAATGGTGCTGGTGACTTTCTTCAGTTGCTTATCCGTAGCTTCATACATCGAGCGGTAGAGAATTTCCGCTCTTTCCACCAAATCAAAATCCCGCCCAACATAGCGCGGATTGGAGAGCGGATCGTGCGTTCTGCCATGCCAATAGTAGTCATACTTTCGCTGCTCAGGTGACGCGGTGGGGCTGGTGCTAAAGAGGGGCGAATAGCCCGGGGCAGGGTTTTCTGGCCCATACTGGGCAAGATTGCTCCCTATCGGCCCCATGCGCCATCCCAGCACTTTGACTTTCACCCCTTGCTTGGCCTTCTGCATGAGTAGTTCGCCGATGCAAGGCGACTTG
Organism: Chromobacterium sp. Ag138; assembly: GCF_055181315.1. NCBI lineage: Bacteria > Pseudomonadati > Pseudomonadota > Betaproteobacteria > Neisseriales > Chromobacteriaceae > Chromobacterium > Chromobacterium sp. Ag138. The sequence continues at coordinate 3,316,300 of NZ_JBUPWA010000001.1, read as the reverse complement.
CCATCGCGGATGAAGTACATTGACGGCTGAAAGCCCCAGCAGATGATGCAGACCGATTTTTTTGCGGCTGCAATCGCTCTATGTACGGCGCCGAATGCACGTTCCCCATTGACCAGTGGCTGAAAGCTTGCGGTTAACACATTGTATTCGGATTTGTCGACAAACCAGGGGGGCGTGATCGTGCACTGCATGGTCTGGTTTTGCGCGACGGGAGCTTTAATGGGCTTATTCGTGGTGGCCGCATCACCCATGATTTCTTCCTTTCTGCTGCGCTATACCCAGGAAATCCTCCCGCGCCGAATCGAGGAGCGACGTTCGCCCTGCATCATCCGCGCTGCCTGGCGTGTGGCCATGGAAGCCCAGATTAGCCGGTTCGCCTTGCGTGGGATTGGTGTACTCATTGGGCACCGGGATGTCGTATTTGACACCATTGGCCATCTCAAGCCGGTATTTTTGCGTGGGCACCATGTGGTCGATGTGGAGTCGTCCGCTTTCATCGAGCACATCCTTTTTCAGCACTGCGCCATCGGCAAACAAGGTAAACGGCATGCCGGCCCAACTGCTTTTCATCCCTTGCGCAGCCTGATCGATCTGTATCGTCAAAGGCGACTTGGGCAGACTCTTGGGGAAGGCTGGGTGCGCAATATTGAGCAGATCCGGGCCGCTCAGGTTGTGGCTGGCGCCCTTCACGCTGACGGTGCCAGGGCAATGCACCTCGATATTGCCGCCCGCGAGTCGGATGTAGGCGCCGCCGCCCGCGTTGAGCAGGATTTCCTCCTTGGCCGCGATGGTGATGCGGTCCTTGCAGGAGGTGATGGTGACGTCCTTGTCAGCGGTCCACTCCATCGCATCGCTTTGCGCCTGAATCTGCACCATGCCCTTGGCGGCAATCAGCTTCATCGCCGCTTTGTCTTTCACCCCGGCGACGAACAGGCTGATGTGCTTGCCCACGTTGTGAATCCAGCGCCGGCCGGTCGTGTGGTTGGCATCGCGTTGGGCGACGAGGTTGAGGTTGGCGCCTGCAGCCAGCGTTTGGCTCTGCTCGGTCAGGCTGGCGATGCCGGCGGGGCCGGACAGGACCAGTTGCGGTTGCTGGCCAGCCTGATCTTTCGCTGTCTTGCCGTCTTTGTCGGTATTGCTGCCAGCTTCCCAGGCGGCCAGGGCATCCAGCTGATGCTGCATGTGGCCCTTGGCTTTCTTGCCGGCTTTGGCGTTATCCTCGCCGACTCCGTCCGGGCCGGTTTCCATGGTGTCGGCCAATTGGGTGGTGGCGGTTTCGGCCAGCGCCTGGCTGAGTGCCACTGCGGATTGCAGCTGGCTTTGCGCGTGCTCGCGCGCCAGCTGTTTGCCGCCTGCGCCGTTCTGCGCTTCAGTGGACAGCAACAGGCCGTGGGCGGCGCGGATGGCGCCGTGGTTGTCGGTGCGCAGTTCGAAGCCTTCGCCGCGCGGCTGGGCCTTGCCGTTGCTGCGTGGATGCGTCAGGAAGCCCTGGTTGAGCTGAGTCTTGCCTGGTTCACTGGATAGCTTGGCACGCACCTCACCAGGGGTGTCGTCGAACAGCAGCTCGTTGTAGCCACCACCTTGATGCTCCTTGGACTTGATGCCGGATAGCGTCTTGTTGGCCGGCAGGCTGCCGGCGCCGCTAAAGTCCGGTGGCGGATGGCTGCCGTTGTATAGCACGCCGGTAATCAAGGGCCGGTCGATGTCGCCCTCGATGAAGTTGACCAGTACCTCCTGGCCGATGCGCGGGATGAACTGGTGGCCCCATGCCGCGCCGGCCGACGGCATCGCCACGCGCAGCCAGCAGGAAGACTTGTCATCCATCCCCGCGCCGATGGTGGGATGTTCCTCCGGCCGCTGCCAGTGAAATTGCACTTTGACACGGCCTTGCTCGTCGGTATGCACTTCTTCGCCGGCTGGACCTACCACGGTGGCGGTTTGGCTGCCCTGGCTAGTCGGCTTGGCGTGCCTTGTGCCGGCATAGGCCGGCGTCAGCGGGATGCCGCGGCGTTGCGCCTGGATCGAGGTCGTGAACGGAGCGGCATCCTGCTCCGCGCCGATATGCTGCGCCAAGTCGGTCGGCAGGTTGTTGCGCGCCTGGAAGCTTTGTCCGGTGACGACAAATTCGCGGCTTGCGGGTGCATCGCTATCGTGGGCAGGGTGTTCGTCCAGGCGGAACCACTCGCCCGGCAGTAGGCCACGCACCGAGCCCGTGCCGCTGAACGACTTCGCTTGAAGGTCATTGGCCTGCTGCCGTAGTGTGGCGTATTGGCCCAGTTGCTCCTCATCGCCGGCGTAATACAGCCCTGGCGCGTCGTAGTGCGTCAGGCTGCTTTGCAAAGACTGGCCGGCTTGTCCTTGGTCGATACGGCTTTGGTCGCCGCTCTGCAGGGCGTATACCGGTTTGTAGTCGTAGCTGGCCAACGCAGTGTCTCTGGGCACGATCTGGCGCGCGGCTTCCCAGCCGGTAAGACCATCCTCTTCTTCGGTAGCATCGCTGCGGTGGAAGCGCACCCGTTCCAGCTTAGAACCCGGCAGGCTGTGGGCATCATCAAAGATGGCCAGTTCCACTTGTGGTCCATCGTCATCCAGGTGAAGGAAACGCCACGCGTAGCCTTCTTCATGAATCAGTCTGACGATGAAATCAAAGTCGCTCTCGCGATATTGCAGCGTGTAGCTACGGGGCTGGGCGGGTTTGACCTGGATGTCCAGCGTCTGCACGCGGGCGAAGGTGGGATTGGCGGCTTGATGCTCTGAGAGTATCTGCTTGACGATGTCCGGAACCGACAGATCCTGAAACACTCGGGAGGTCTTACGGTGGCGCAGCAGTGCGAAGGGCGGCTCGATGGTCAGCTCGTACTTGGTGAAGCCGCCATCCGATCCCGTCAGCCTGGCCTGGCTGACCACGCCGCAGCGGATAACTTCGTCGCCATCTGCGTCCCGGATCCCGATGCGAGCAGGCTGGCCCAGCAGAGTCTTGAGCTCGATATTGCCATCCGGTGACAGGCACGTCAGCGTGTAACGGTAGGGCTTGGATACGCCTTCTTCGCCATCTAGGCTCAACGGCAGCAGCTGTTCGGGGGCGATCTGGCCGCTGCCCAGTTCCAGCGTGAGTAGCCGTTGTTCTTGATTGAAGGCAGAGGCGAAGCTGGCCAGCAGTGCGTTTAGATCCATCGGGAGCCCAAAAAAAAACACCCTCCAAAGAGGGTATGTCATTGAACTAAAAAGATTTAAAGATTTTATGGAATAATTAAGATATCACACAAGGTTAAGTTCACAAAAAATTAGCCACCCTGTACTAAGGTACAGCAACACTTGTTTTGTTTACGTTTTATAAAGGGCACTCTGCATCTTTGCCGGCTAGCAATGGTCGTCGATAATTCTAACCATTCCCGAGGCTTAGGTATTGCAAAAATCATGGACGAACAGCTTGCTCAGTTAATTTCTGATTACCAACGGGCAGTGGGCACTGCTGTTTTGCTTATGTCAGAATCTGGCATTGAAAGCCCATCAAACATCAGTGACCTACTCCATCTGGATATCCCTGCTTATGGGGAGTTGAATGGAGGAATTAGTTATTTCAAACACGGGTTTGGCTATCGGGTACATCTACCTGAGGGAAAAGTTGAATTTGATTTTGGTGAGAATGGCGAGATTGATGGATTTGATGAATGGCGCTTGTGGCAATTTTGTCAGCAGCACCCGAGCGTTTATGCGTTTGACACGCAGCAGTCACTCTCAGTTTTCATTAAGCACGCCCTTGAAGAAAAACAGCTTGTCGCATCCGCGCATAATCTCTACTACGTAGTCGACTCTATAAAATTGCTGGGTGATAAGGTTGCCAATATTTTGAAAGAAGGGTGCGCTCTTCCCCATAAAACGCGAGATAGCGTGTTGACACTTGCCTCTCAGTGTTTTGAGTCAGCAGACCTGATGTTACGACACTACGAAAAAATTAAACAACTCTTAGAAAAGGAAAAAAAGCTCAACAATACTAACGGCATCAAGTTCCGAGTGTATCTCCTTTCCTGGCTCGGATATTTACACACGACCGCTGATGGGTTTAAAAGTCTGAATATGCGGCTTCTTCTACAAAAGAAGCGTCCAGCAGGCTTTCTAGAGCTTATTGCCAAGTGTAATGAACTTGGTAAGCTAGAGAAGCGACATGCTGATGAGTTACGAGAATTGCGTAATGATATTTTTCATCTTCGAACTAATGATAAAGCAATTAGTCAATTTTTTTCAGAAGAAGGAAAGCGAATAGAGTGGGCTAGAGCATTACATGCTGCGCTTTCCTCATTTTTCTCAGATTACAGAATCATCGCCGAAGTACACTATCTATGCAGTGGGCGACTGGGGGAGAGTCAAATAAGGCAGGAGAGCATGAATCGTCGAAAAAAAAGTAGAAAAGTAGCCGTAGTCTGAAAAATTTTCACAATAGTGCTGGCAACATTTACTTTGCTCAGTACTTTATATCATTCTCCCAAGAAATGACATGAGCGAATCGATTCAATGATGCTATAATAGTGGAATTTTAAATATTACACCGCCCGGTAAAAGGTGATGGGTAGTAGTAAAAAGGAAAAACCATGGGTGAAGATTCAAAAAAATCAGGTGAAATCGGAGAAGCTTTAACTAAAGCTTTTTTGGAGAAGGTTGGCTGGATTGATCAGCTTGAATGTATCAAAATTTACTGCAATAGCACAGAGCATAAAACACCTAAAGAAAATGATCGACGTACTCATGGGGATGACCGTGTTCTCATCTCTCATAGTCCATTTTATGATCAACGAACTGACGTCATTCACATATCATCAAAAAATAGTTTGAATGGCTATCCGCAAAATCACAACGAATTAAGAAAGACATTTAAAAAACACATCGAAGAACTGAATGAGATAATTAGTTGTGCCAAATATGACAGTGCTCTTCTTGACTTAGTGAATAGTTATACTCCTCGCCGATATACTGAACACATCGGCTTGCTCGTATGGACTGACTCAAGTCAAGAAACAAAAGACAAAGACATACTTAAAATTGTTGCATCGTCGCAGCTTGATGAAAAATGCACGCATGATGTTTATTTTTTGGATGGCGCAAGAATTGACTTCATCTATAAAGTTATTGACCACATCAATACTGAGATAAGTGATAAAAATATTGACTCTTACGACTTCTATTGTCCAGACCCAGGTGGGCTCTTATATCAACAAGAGGAACGATATAGGAAAAATCTGCCTCTTGAACTTATGATGTCAGAAGTAATTCCAATCAGAGGAATACAGGGAGATAAGCATAAGCTTTACCTATATGCCAACCAAGGATTTGATACTGATAGTTACAGAAGGCTATTGGATCTAGCCTTGGGGTTTGCAAATGCTTGGCCCCGAGAAATTCATATCGGTTTTACTGATTACAATGAAGCTCATCATTTTAATGAGGCTCGATCTGCAGAATTATCTTACAGCAGACGAGATAAAGTCCTTAAGCCATTCTGCTTCAACAAATCCATTCTAAACGAGCTCGTCTAATGGAAAACAAGAATAATCCATTCGAAAAACTAGATGCCAGTCGTTGCTTACCACATGGCGATCAGCTTCGCATTCTATTAAATAGCGACCACATCACATATGGGGATGTTGCTAGACTAGCTCGTAAGAAAGGCTTTTTCAATGCGAATACTGAGAAAAATAAAAATATCCCAATTCTAGCTGCTTCTATTCTCAAACCAATTGAATTGGTCGAGTTGCTATCCAACTCAACTTCACGCGAATTGGCAGTTAAAGAAAATCTAGATGAGATTGAGCTTATAACTACCAATACCAACTGGATTGATCCATTAAAAAGTTTTGGTGATATCTTAGCCAATAAATTTCATGAGCTGGATAGGCCGGGTCTCAGCTTTAATCAAATCCCGCACATACAGTTCAACGGCAGAAATGAAGCCAGCATAAAGTATTCAGTCAATCGCCTTGACTATAGCCAAGATTTACTAGACAGAAACCAAGATTTCATAGCCGAGATAAAAATAAAGCAAGAAGATGGAAAGCTCAAACTAGATTTAATAGCGCAGCACACATCAAAAGATACATATCGCATCAATCAGCAAATTGTAACCGCATTAACAAAGCACTTCCAAAATGAAAAAGTGACCAATTCCGATGAGACAAAAAAAATTCTTTTCGGCCACTTCTCCAATAAAAACAGAACAACTTTCCTACTCAGGTTAGCTGGTGGCTTTCAAGATAATACTCTACCAGGTAAAATATTAGATGGCAGTATCAAAAGGAATACTAGAGAAACAATACTCGCCCACGATCTTGAAGTAAAGTGGCTTGATGGAAATGTCAAAAATATCGCATTTGATGGCGAACAGATAAATAGCATTATCATGCTGATTTCTGAAAAGTATTACAACTATTTCTTCTTGACAAAAATTAAAGTAAAACACGAATTTACTATCGGAACTAATAAAGGATGTTGTGTAATTTCCTACGGCTTTAGCAGAACACGAGACCTAGAAAATCTGCATAACTGTGAGTTTTCTTTTCACATTGACAGCCTTTCAATCGATGAAGCAAAAAACCTGAAAATACGAACTACTATCCGAGAAAAAATATCTTCTTTAATCAGAAATAAAGTAAAAATCGAAAAAGAAGATCTTTCTACCCCACAATCTTCTCTTTAATTGAATAGTGTAAGCTGTATTTACAGCGCTAACTGCAACATTCATTATGAATTTAAATGTGCGTATCAAACGATAGGGTTTATATCTCATTTACTAGTCGTTCGAAATAAAAAGAGAGGCGATGCCTCTCTTTTTTAATTACTCTCCACGCGCTATACATAATTAATTACAGCTTGATCAACGTGCTCTTTCGCTCCTTACTATTCAAGAGCGTCCATGTGCACCGGACGTCGGCTCATAAACGCTCTCCTAACGCCAGATGAATTATTCTGTTATTACCACCGCACGTAGTCGGCTACTGTCATATCTTGAAGTAAATCAATGCGACCACAGTGGGAATTTGTTATTTTGATCTAGCGTTATACTTCATTAAGGGGATGCCGAAGGAAATGCTCCCGCAAGGCATTAGCGATGGCTTTTTCCTTATGCTTGATGGCCAAGGCATTAACTGCGGCCCCGTTCATCCACTTTATTGGACATTTCGTTCGTTTCTTCTGTTCGGCGCTGAGCCGAAAAAGAGCCTCTGGCGAGAAGTCTCCTGAAGTCCATATTTCGAACGACAAGTTGGCCTCTCTGAGGTGGGGCTGTGCTCTAAGGTGGGCTTGTATCGTCGGAATTTTAGACAGCCACTTTCCAACTTCTTCATCTGTCACTATTCCACCTGGTTCACGACCCTTGCACTCGATTGCAATGCAGTCAGCTTTCTGAGCAGTGATTTTCAAGACGTCGATGTCTGCCTGTGTTCCATTCGCTGGGTCCATCGCACGGATTCCCATGTCTATTGAAACTGCATCTCGCCTCGCAAGATAGCCAGCAATTAATTCGAATAGAGGCCCGCGTAAGTTTCCTGCGCGCCCTTCAATTTCGCGGAGGCTGTTCATAAGACCAACAAGTCGGTCCGGTGTATCTGACGACGCGTATGCGGCTGCACGGTTGAGTGTTTCGAGAAGAATTCTCAGCGCCTCACCGACACGTGGACCAAATAGTGCCCCTGGCGTAGCCATCAGTACTCCGGCTGCATGACCAGTAGTAAGTGCAGAACCGGTAAAGCCATCTGCGATAAGAACCGGCAGTACTGTCGCCCCAGTAAGGGTTACGTGTAACGCTCTGGCCTTTCTGAGGAAGTACTGAATGTGATACTCGTCTAATATTCCTTCTGAAAATACATCAGCCACTAGGAAGCCTGGGCTACCTACTTTGCCTCGTCGTAATGGAAGAAGATAACTTGGCCCCGTGAGATCGAAATTGAATTGCTGAATTGGTTCAAGTTCGGGCTCGCCACGGATGCGAATCTGGTTGTACGAGGCTGCTCCGATGCGACGCGCCCACTCTCGGAGGCCATCCAAGATGATTCTCTCAGCCACGCTACGCGACCTTATCCCATCGATATCGGCGTGACCAATTTCGTAACGCTTAACAACGACGATACGCTCATCCCTGAGACTTCGCTCGGCAAGTAGACCTGCGTCGATAAGCCGCTCTAACACGGTAGCACTGGTGACCTGCTTCTTGACTGGGCGAGCAGTTGCACCACTTACTACCGGGAACTCTCCGAGACTCACAGCTCCCCGGCGTGCAAGAACACCATCAAGTGCCATTCCGTACACTGACCCAGTGCTACGAAGGTCGCGTTGAAGCGCTTGCCAAAAACGCTCTTCGGTGCGCTGAGCTTCGATGTACATAAAGCGAGCGCCTTTCGGCAGCAGGGGAACAGGGAACGTCCGAATCGGTGGCTTGACCCGAGAGACCCGCTTGCGTGCAGCGTCGGGCAAGAGACCCTGCGAGATAAGCCATGCCGCTACATTTGAGGAAAGATGCGGCCCCTCTGCTTCCAGATAGTCTTTAATGCTCTGCATGTCCCACCTGTCACACAGCTTAATTTATAACCAGTACTACCACTGTTGGCTCTTTTTTCGAAGATGCTATATATTTTCTTTTAAATCATGATGTTAGTTTTTTCCTGCCGGGAGGGCGTGTCCGGCTGTGTCCAAAGGCTCTGTCTGGACGACCTCAATTCAGCCTGATATGGGCACTTGGCCGTCAGCGAAAGTCAGCGGCCCGCATTCTCTATGCAGCAATAGTCGGCGTAGTATCGTCAAGTGATGACCTGCGCGATCGCTTGACGAAGAAACCTGCCAAACAATCTACGTGTGGAAATCAGACAACGCGGTCAGTAAAAACTAGAACCGAATCAGTCCGTTTAAGGCTGCCGATTAAACTCATCCGACGGAACTGCCGTAGACGTCCGAAGAAGGGGAAGGGCCGTAACATAAATGTCAGGTCACTATCTCGATATGCCATCCTTTGCTTGCGAGAGCCTCTCTCAGAGTCTGGGGAACTCGGCTTTCGTTCGCCGCAAGGCATAGCAACTTCGTTGGTCGTGACATTGCAACATAAAGGTTTCGCATTTGCGCCTGTTGCGTTTTAGGGAGCTTTGCGAGCTCCTTCGACGCCACCCCTGCGATGTACTCAAGGCCAAGTGCAACATCGAACTTCCGACTCGTCCCTCCATACGACTCCAAGACCAGGGATGCGGTATGTGTCTCGCCCTTCATTCCAGCGACCGTACCGAGGCCAAAGTCGAGGCTCCTCCCTTGGTGGGTAACCTGACACCTTGTCGTGGCTGCAGCGGTCAGCGCCGCGGATACTCCTGTGTCCTCGAAAACGCTAAGCGCCTTAAACGCATCGAAGCCGAGTGCGTCGGGAAGGTACGGCTTGAGCCCCGCGTACAACAGCTGAAGGAGAGTGTCTCGCTGACCGCCTAAACAGAGGACCTCGCCGGAAAGTACGAGCTGCCGAATAAGTTTTTCAATTGGCCCAGTAGGTGCGACTGTGTTTGCAGCCCGAGGCAGCATCCGCGCATCACGAATGTCTTGCGCCAACGATGCCCCCGCCGCACGAAGAACGAGCAGAAGAGCCCTGCGGACGTCGGAGACTCGTGAGTTCAACGATGTCTCCTGCAGAGTCCTTCTGGCGTCGCCGACGAGGCCCCAGAAGCATTCCGAACGCATGCCCGCAATTTGTTGACCTGCTACATACGTCGGCCAATAGTCTGCAAGATGACGCCCAGGGTCGACCTTGCTCTCACCAGTCTTGCGAGCGCTCATCGCCTTCACTTCGTGGGTGCCGATGTCTTCCGCAGTCATGCGGTCTAGGACCATGCGTCCATAGTGTGCGACCACCTTTGTTGTATCGGCAGTGGCGTACAGGAGAAGGACTGGGGGATGGGTGGTAACGCCTTCACCGACGACCGCTTCGCCGCTAACACGGATGCTTCCCACGGCAACGGCAATTGAAGTGCCAAACCGTTTACTGGTACTGATGCGGCCGTACTCATCCCGAGGGAACGTGAGGAGTTCGACGTTCTCCTCGTCCGAGAGAATCTTCTGGTCGACGTCTCCGAATCGCTGCATCACAGACTTGCCATCGAAGATACGGTTAAGGAAGGACTCCTGCTCCCAGGACGTGTCCTGCATCTCGTCGATGAATACCATGGGGAAGCGTCGATGCACTACATCAACCAAGTGGGGGCAGGTCTTGAGAGCCAAGTCCGCATAAGCGAACATGTCGCGGTGCCGAAAGATGCCCGCCTTCGTCAGCATATTCTTTAGACTCATCAGGGACTTGTACGAGGCCGTGTGCGCCGCAGGCAGGCTGCCGCTTTCAATCTGCACCTTCAACTCTGCCGTTCGATAGAACAGCGTGGTGGCGATGCCCTCTCCGTTGCTCTGCTTCTCCAGATACATGCGAAGGCCGGCGAACCGCCCCAACTGGAGTAGAGACTTGGCCTTATCGGCGAACACCAGGTCATCGATGACGTCGACCTTCTGCCCCAGGCTTCGCAACATGGGCATTGCAAAGAACTGGTTGACGAAGCTGTGGATGGTTCCGATGAAGTGGGGATAGCTTAGAAGCTGCGCGCCCTCAGCCGTCTCCGCTAGGCGGTGCGCAATCTCATCGCGGGCAACGTTGGTGTGGCTGAGGACACAGATGCCGCGGCGCGCATGCGGCCACTTCTTTGCGAGCAGCAGAAGCTTGGCAGCAAGCAGCGATGTTTTCCCGCTGCCTGGCACCGCGTTGAAGTCTCGCGAGCCGTTCTCTAGCAACGCGCTACGGCGCTCCGCGTCGTCGAAGTTCAAGTCCTTGGCTAGCATCGCCAACTCGGCCAGGTCGTCTGGCCAGAGGCTAACCGCGCTCACTTGCCGTCCCCCCGAGTGCCACTTGCTGCCGCGCTGAGCGAAACTGCTTGGGCTGCCGGTGCGGTTGCCACTTGCCCCAGTGTCGTTGCAGCTGCCGCGGCACCATTCTGCGTGGTCGTAACGGTCGGGTTGGCCGCTCCGGCTCCAGTACCAGATGCCGTTGTGGGCTTCGGCGCTGGAGCGATGGTTAGGTGAGAGAGAGCCGTTTGCAGGTACGGAGGCAGCATCTTGAACAGGTCCTCGCCAGTCCCGTATGCGCCCGTGCAGACCAAGTAAGCTGCATACTGAGCTGCGATAGCCTTCGAAGCTTCATTTACCTTGAGCGGCTGATAGATGATTGCTGCAAGAGCTTCGGGTGAATGCTTCTCGTCCTTCAACTTTATCCAGCTCGCCTCTGCTGCTGCGAGAGTCGCAATTTCATCCTCCTCTTCGAGGCGTTCGTCGCGAGATTTGGCTTTGACGGCAAGAGAAATAGCCAAGTGCATCAGCTTCGTGCAGCCGTAGAGCGCGAGGTCGTACTCGAGAGTCCAACGGTCAGACACGCAGACGATTGTGTTGCCGCCCTCGGCCCGGTTCTTCTTGTTCTGCACGACTTGAGCCATCTCAAGCGGGGAGTAATCCGAGTCGAAGCGTTTCCCTTTGGCGGGCTTCGTGACATAACTTTTCGCGACGTCGGGCACGATGTCCCGGTCAGTCAGACAGACAACTGGGATCGGAATGTCCGGGCCGGAGCCCTCGCGCTGGAGGATGCGGGCATAGTGATACAGACCGATGTGTCCAACGTTGACTATCGATACACCGTGTTTGGAGAATGACCGACCGCACATTTCAGCAAGGGCCGGTACCAAGATGGCTTCAGCAGCCCCCTCCACCATCATGACGCCGCGAGCGAAGAACAGGTTCGCCTTCGTTGCATCAATGAACCGGCGCAGGAAGGAGTAGTCAGTTTGTCTGAGCTTGGTCTTGCCTGCAGCTAGAGGGAAGGTCTGAGCCTTGTTCACCAGCGTCAAGTCTTCGATACGTGCGGTCGATACTAGCGAGGGGCTGTGGGTTGTCATAATGACTTGCACCCGCTTCTGCGCTTGGCCCTCGCTCGAGTGCTCTTTCAAGAGATCCATCACGCGCTCTTGCATTTGAGGATGTAAATGGGCCTCGGGCTCCTCTATGAGCAACAGGGCCAGTTCCTCTCCATCACGCAGCAGAACCAGTTCCGTCGCCATGAACAACGCATTGTTGTAGCCAAGCCCTCGTGTGCAACGGGCTTCAGGGTTAATGTGTGCTCCAGGCAGCAGGGATAGCTCGAATTTTTCGAGGATTGGTGTCAGCGAAAGGTCGGGGGCAATACGGATACGCGATTGAAGGGCATCGCCGGAGAACGCAAATTGGCTCAGGTAGTTCTCGTTAATGTCCTTCTCAACGCTTTTGACGACTTTATGCTCACCCAGGTGGTGCTGAGTGAACGCCATCAGCCCGACCAGACTCTCTGGGATGTCTTTGGGCGCCTCCTTATCAAAGTCGTTCACTTCCTGACCGACAATGTTGTTATGGGCACCAAGAATCTGAGACAGCCGTGATTGGCGACCTGGTCGAAGTTCAGCTTCTGCGTCCCGTAGCGGCTTCAAATAGGTCGCCCGCACCAGCTCTCTGACCGCATAACCAACCTCCGGGCCGGTGCCGTTGGCTCCCGTCCGAACGATAGTGTCGACTCGAGCACGCTTCGTTGCTTGTGGCGGGTGGTAACGCGCTTCCAGGTGAAGGATGAGCACGCAACCTCCATCCATCCCAAGGGTCAGCCACTCAAGGACTGATGCCTCCTGGTCTGGACTCAGGCCGCACAGCGTGGCTTCTATGTTCAGGGTATGAGAGCGATCCGAGCCCTGTATGTGAAAGTCCTGCTCGAAGAGTCGGATGGGCTCGTAACTAGTCGTCAGCAGCACTTGGCGAATAGCGTCGACGATGCCGGATTTTCCTGCATCGTTCTCACCAACAAGGATGTTTAGTCCAGGATTGAGTTCCCAGTCCAGTGAAGGCGCAGATGAGTCGTCACCAAATGCACGGTAGTTACGCGCACGAATGTGCTTTAAGTACATATGCTCCCCTCGCTAATTATTCACGCCCTGAGTTGCCACTCTTTGGTGCCTCATGAGCTTCATACAAGGTCCGATAAGGAGGCTCCATGCTCAAGCTATCTGCCATATCTTCAAACTAGGGCCGCAGGAGCAACTATTTAGATTGGCTGTACGGCTGACCTTTTGAATGGCAGTTTCTGGCCGACAATAGCAACGCCATGGCAATGGCATTTTCAACTGCTTTGGCAGGTATATTCTCAATCGAATATCGCGATGAAAGGCGGCTCTACTTAGTCAGCCGCCATTGAATCCGCTATGGTGTACGCATTCGCTATTGGTCAATAGCAGTCATGCTAGCACAAAGGCATGATCGGCTGCTTTGGCCGACAAGTAGGCAGCAAGGGGCCCACTCATGCGGATACTTCTTCCGACTCAAAAAATTTTCAGCCACATATCACCTCCCTGAGCTACCACCGGGCTATCGCCCGCATTCGTTCATCGCCCCGGTCACGCGCCGGGGTTTCTATTTCTGGGAGAGTGAAATGGCGCATCTAGTGGAAACCATGGCCTACGTTGGCGCGACACCGTGGCATGGGCTGGGCAATCTTTTGTCTGAGGGGCTGCCGGTGGACATCTGGCAGCGCGAGGCGGGGATGGACTGGACCATCGAGCAGAGCGACGTGCTGTTCAATGTGTCGCCGGGCGGCATGCATATCCGGCCACATGCCGATGCCAAGGTGCTGTACCGCTCGGATACCTTCGCACCCTTGTCGGTGGTCTCCAACCGCTACAAGGTGGTGCAGCCGCATGAGGTGCTGAGCTTTTACAACGATCTGGTGCATGCCGGCGGCTTCGAGCTGGAAACTGCGGGCGTATTGAAGGGCGGGCGCAAGCTGTGGGCACTGGCGCGTACCGGCCAGGAGACCCAGATTCGCAGTGGGGATCAGGTGAAGGCCTATCTGTTGCTGGCCACCAGTTGCGACGGCACGCTGGCCACGACCGCACAATTCACCTCGGTGCGGGTGGTGTGCAACAACACCCTGCAACTGGCGGTGGGTAACAACAGCGGCGCGGTGAAGGTGCCACACTCGACGGTGTTCGATCCCAAAATGGTCAAGGAAGTGCTGGGGATCGGCCTGTCGTCCTGGGATCGTTTCATCGGCAACTTGAAGCAACTGAGTCAGCGCACGGTGTCGCCGCAGAAGGTGCAGCAGTTCTTCCAGGAAGTGATGGGAGAGACAGTGGTAGACGAGGACAGTCTGCCGATCTCCAAGACCACCCAGCAGTTGATCGCGCTCTACAGCGGTGGGGGCATGGGGTCGATGCTGACCGGCACCCGCGGCACCGCCTGGGGGCTGCTCAACGCGGTAACGGAGTATGTCGATCATCACCGCCGCGCCCGCAATCAGGACTATCGGCTGGACTCCGCCTGGTTCGGCCAAGGCGCACAGCTGAAACAACGCGCGCTGGAGCAGGCGCTGGCCTTGCTGGAGTAAACGCCATGCACACCGACTCTCTACAACCGTTATCGCCAGGCGATGCGCCGCTGCTGCAGATCATGATCTGCATCTCCGGCGGCATGGTCAGCGCCGTCTACGCCTCGGATGCAGCGTGCACCGTTACGGTCGTGGACTGGGATGATGCCGCGGACGACGGGGCTGACTATTTCCCGCTGAAGGGCTTTGCCAGCCGAGCGGCGTGCGAAGCCCAGCTGCAGCAGCTGATTTCGGTGGGCTGAACGCCTCCCTTCCGTTTTACCTGTTTCCCTTTCCTTCCCGCCCGGTCTGGCCTGCGCCAGATCGGGCGTTATGCTTTTGGAGCGCATCATGCGTGAACGTTACGGCCAGGCGCTGCGCCTGGCATCCACCTTGAAGCTGTCGCGTGAGGCCTGGCTGGCGATTCGCCGCCAGGGCATTGGCTCGTCCGACGCGGCGGCGGCCATCGGCCTGTCGCCGTACAAGTGCGCGCTGTCGCTGTGGCTGGAGAAGACCGGCCGCAAGGCGCCAGAAGACCTGGCGCAGAAAGAGCCGGTGCTATGGGGCACGATATTGGAGCCTGTGCTAGCCGGGGTCTACGCCCAACGCACCGGACGGAGAGTGCGTCGCGTCAACGCCGTGCTGCAGCATATCGAGCATCCCTTCATGCTGGCCAACCTGGACCGCGAAGTCGTTGGCGCCGATGCCGGCGTCGGCACCCTCGAGATCAAGACTGCCAGCTACCACTCCGCCCCGCAGTGGGAAGAGGGCGTGCCCATCGCTTACCAATGCCAGGTGCTGCATCAACTGGCCGTTACCGGCCATGCCTGGGCCGATGTGGCGGTGCTGATCGGCGGCCAGGATTTCCGCATCTACCGGATCGAACGGGACGAAGACAAGATCGCCGATCTGATCGAGCGTGAAGCGCGCTTCTGGCAAAGCGTGGAGCGGGACGAGCCGCCGGAACCGGACGGCTCGGACGATGCCGGCCAGGCATTGCAATGGCTGTTTCCTCAAGACAGCGGCACCACGGTGGATCTGTCCGAATCCAGCGAAGGCACCGCGCTATTCGACACCCTGTTGGCGCTGAAACTGCGCCGCGAGGACATCGAAGCGCAGGAGGCCTATGCCAAGCAGCAACTGCAGAACGTGATGGGCAGCGCCAGCACTGCCGTGTTTGCCGGCGGCCGAGTGAGCTGGAAGCGGACCAAGGATCGCACCCTGACCGACCTGGAACGATTGGGTCTGGAGCGGCCAGAGGTGCTGAAGCAATACAGCAAGACGGTGGCCGGCAGCCGCCGTTTCCTGCTGCAAACCGAAAGGAACGCATCATGATCAAGGGACTCGCCATCACCCCGCCCGTCATCGGACGGATCAGCATCGGCAAGCTGGTGCAACGCCACGACAAGCTGCTGCCGGAGAAGGACGACAGCTTCACCCTCACCACCCAGGTGCAGAATCGCGACGGTTGGCTGCTGCACCCGTTGCATCAACCACTGGCCGAGCAGGCCAACAACGGCAAGATCCGCGCCATTCCGGTGCGGTTGCCGTTCAACAGCAGCGAGCTGAACCTGCGCGCCGAATACAGCGCCTTCGACCGCGCCAGCGGGCGCCCGCTGTGCGTCGGTAACGGCGAAACCGCACGCCGCGTGACCCCGAATGGCCTGGAGGAAGCCGCCTGCGCCGGCCCGGATCGCTGCGCGTTCGCTCGCGATGCCGGCTGCAAGCTGTATGGCCGGCTCAATGTGCAGGTGGAAGGGCAGCAGGATGAGCTGGGGACGTTCATTTTTCGGACCACCGGCTACAACTCGGTGCGCACGCTGGCGGCCCGGCTGCATTACTTCGAAGCCGTCAGCGGCGGCCTCACCCGTTACCTGCCGCTGACGCTGCGGCTGCGCGCCAAGAGCACCGCCCAGTCCTACCGCACCCCGGTCTACTACGTCGATCTGACGCTGCGCGACGGCCAGAGCCTGATCGATGCCGTCACCCAAGCGCGTGCCGAAGCCGAACAGGCCGAGTCGGCAGGCGTCGATACCGCGCAGATGGAAGCGATGGCCAAGCGGCTGCTACAGAACGGCCAGTTCGAAGAGACGGAAGAAGACGTGCCGCAGTTGCTGGAAGAGTTCTATCCGGAAGCGACCCCGGAGGGGGAGTCACAGGCACCCGCTACGCCGATTCGGCCGGCGCGACTGACGCGGCAACTGGGCAAAGTTAATGGAACAGAACTAGTCCGCTAGCCATGCATGCACGTTTGCCCGCTGTTCTTCGTGCAGTTGGGTAAACGCCAGAATCCACTTCGCGAGTTCATCATCCTCGGCATAAAAGTAGGCAGTCGGTACGCCCAGAACTGCCGCCAGATGCTGGGCGATCTGATAATCGGCTTTATGGATGCCCAACTCGTAACGATTGATGCGAGTGCTGGCGACAGAAGGATCCAGCCCGGCCTGAATCCCTAACTGCTTCTGAGACAACCCCGCCTTCAACCGCGCTTCCTTCAGGCGCATTCCCCAGATTTCGTTGTGGCCAGCCATCTTCTAGTCCTCATTGATGCAAGAGGACTACGAGAATCGTTGTCAAATTTCTTCAGGCATACTACGATTTTCGTAGTTTTCTTAAGAAAAGGGCCTGGATGCGTGTTTGCACGCATGAAAAGACGGCAATGCCATGGGGCACAGCACGAAATCAGAGGGGCGATTGCGTATTCGTTTTACGACCAACAGGAGTTCTTCATGCAACAGTGCATGCCCAAACATCCCGTCAAACCCATCCATCCCTTGCTGATCGCAGCGGCTTACCTGCTCTACCACGCCCTCTATTCAGGACGATTCGGCCGGTTCGGGCGGATTTGCCTGGCCGTGGCCATGGTGATGAGCCTAGTAGGACAGCTGCCTCAGCCTCCCTTCCCAACTCGGATAATGAATAAGGAGTAATGGCAGATGAAAAACCAATCAGCTTTACCCAGCCTGCTGGCCGTTACCAGCAGCGCGCTGCTACTGAGCGCCTGCGGAGGTGGCGGTGGCGACAGCAACGCGTCGAGCACGACGCCCACCCCGACACAGCAGATTTCCGGCAAGGCCATCGATGGCTATCTGGTCGGCGCAACGGTTTGCCTGGATCTGAACGACAACGGTGTCTGTGATCCGGGCGAGCCCAGCACCACCACTCAGGCGGATGGCGGCTACAGCCTGCCAGTCAGCGGCACCGTCACCGGCAAGAAGCTGTTGGTAATGGTCACGTCTTCGACCAAGGATCTGTCCCGTCCCGGTTACACCTTCCCGGCCAGTTTCACCCTCAGCACCATTCTCAGCGATACCGCCAATCAGCACGTCACGCCGCTGACGTCGCTGGTGGCGGCGCAGATGGAGGCTGGTCTCAGCCGCGCGGCGGCGCAGCAGAACGTGGCAACGCTGGTGGGGGGCTCGGTCAATCTGAACGCCGATTACATCGCCGGTCAGGATAGCGCGACCTCAGCGCTGGCCAGCAAGGTGGTGGACAAGATCACCACCTTCAGTACCAACGGCAAAACCGATCCGGATACGGTGCGGGCGGTATTGAACGCGATCACCGCGAAGGGCAATGTCGATCAGGTCACGCCAGCCGACGTGATGGCGCAAGCCAGCCTGCCGGTGTACAGCCGCAACGTCGATGCGGCCGCCATCCTCAAGGCCGGCACCTATAGCTGGTACGGTCTGTTGAATGGCAGCGGCGCTCAGCCGGTGGCAGTTCGCGAGCTCGACACCTTGAGCAATACCGGTTACCAGAACCAGCAGCAGAAGTACGTCAGCCCGCAATGGCAGGCCATGGTCTGGGGGGAGTTCTCGCCCAACGCCGGCGAATATGAGCTGAAGGCCGATGGCAGCTGGACCGACTTTCTCAGCAACCAGAACCCGGAGCCGATCTGGACATTGCAGCAGGTGGACGGTAACGCCATCACGGTAACGAATCCGCTGACGGGCATCAGTGGCCGCTTGGAACTGCGCGCAGCCAAGCTGGATGGCAAACCGATTGCCGCGGTGATGAAGGGACAATTGGATAGCGCGCTGCTGGGCCAGATCCATGGCAGCTTCGCCATCGGCAGCACCGGCTACACCACTTTCATTCGTCGCAATCTGGATCAGGTCAGCATCGCCGACTGCCATCCCGCCACCCACAACAACCAGCCCTGCAATGTGATTGGCGATCCGACCCAGTCATACCGTGCCGTCGATCAGGTGTTCGGCCTCGACATCCCAGTCAGCAGTAACGGCAATCTGCTGCGGTTGAACACCGATGGCACCGCCGTCATCCGCGATGCCAATGGTCAGGTGCTGACCAGCCAGGTCCGCTGGAGCCGGTTGGCGCGCAACGCCAATGTGCTAGTGCTGAGCATCGCGCTAAACGATGCCAAGGCGGCCCAGTTGAACCAGCTGGATGACATCCAGGCCGGCAATCAGATCGCCATCGCGCTGCGCGCCGGCCATCTGCAACTGGCGCTGGTGGAGCCGGCCAGCATCGACCGCGGCGGCATCGCCTTCTCGTCGTCCACCTTCGATCAGTTCTTCACCGCGCTGAAAACCGCCCTCGGCTGGAACTGACGGCATACATCGCCCCGAGAGCGGGGCGATCCATCTTCTATATAGGGAGCCAGAATGAAACCGCTATTACTCACCGCCTTGGCGGCACTGATCGGCCAGCAGGCGCTGGCCTTTGGCGAAACCGGCCGCTGGAGCAGCGGCTGGGGTCAGGGCGTGTCGGAATACATGGTCAAGGATGCCAAAGGCAACCAGCTCTACATCGCCTGCAACAACGACGGACAGACGCCGGCCATCATGACGTTGACGGTGGGCGGCAAGGAATACGGCTACGGCAGCAATCAGGACTTCGTGCTGATCATAGACGGCAAGGCGCCGCTGGCGCCAAGCGATGCCGGCTCGAATGCCGGCGGCGACAACTTTCGCTTGGCTTGGGAGGGGATCCGCAAGGCCAAGACCCTGGCGGCTAAGACTGTGGATGGCAAGGTCGTGCCGTTGCCCTTGACCGGCGCGGCCAAGACGCTGCCGTCCAGCAAGAGCAAAACCTATAGCTGCGTCACCTGGTAACGCCACGGCGGGCGCGGACTTTTTGTCTTCGCCCGCCTTATTCATCCGATCCCCGACAACCTATGAAAACCCCTTACCTGATTTTCTCACTGCTCACGCTGCTGGCCGGCTGCTCGTCCGGCTACGACAGCGATGTGCAAGAACGCTTCGTCAACGGCTGCATGGGGCGGGGCGCAACTCGGTCCTACTGCAGCTGCATGCTCAAGGTTTACGAAAGCCGCCATACGCAGGACCAATACGTCGCACTGGAAACCGAGATGAGGCTGACGGGTACCATCCCCGCCGGCTTCAGGGAAACCATGCTTGCCGGCCTGCAGCAATGTCGGCCCTGATGGACCACTACAGAATCGGCTGAACGCCTGCCCCTATCTACCCCTTGCCCCTGGTCTGGCCTTGCCGGACAGGGGCTTTTTTGCGAGGACACTGATGATGAATCACCGCATTCACACCCTGGATGGTCTGGTCTGCCCGTTTCAGGACGCGGCGGGTATCCGCAGCTGGCTGCAGTCGCTGATGCACAATCAACGCCTGCCCGCGCCGGACGCCATTCTGCTGCAGGTCAACCGGCTGCCGCAAACCGGCGCCTGGCTGCTGAACCAGCTAAAGATCGCCGAGCTGAATGACCAACTGCGGCACAGCTTGCCATTCCCCTCATCCCGACTGGGCCAGGTCTGCTGCACCCAAGGTTTCGCCAGCCTGGAACAAGCTGAACGCTTCATTGAGGCAATCCGCCAGATGAAGGACTTCAGCGCAGACAACGATCCCTACCTGGAACATGACTTCGGCCAAGTCGAAATCGATGGCGTCGCCGTGTTCTGGAAGATCGACTACTACGCGCCGGACTCCGAACAGGGCAGCGAAGTGCCGTGGGATGCCGAGGCGACCCGGCGGGTGATGACGCTGATGCTGGCAGAGGAGTATTGAGTCTTCATCCAGGTCAGCCCGCGCTTGATGTCCTTCTTATCCGACCTCGTCGCCACACAGTCTATGGCGGCGCTTTTATTTGAAGGGAACATGCCATGACGGCAGAACACCCATCTTCGAAACCAATGGCAGGCTTGCCACCTCTTGAGGAGGATGCCTCCTGGGACCAAACCTCTCTTCCGCCACCGGAAGCTCTGCAACGACTGCGACAGCAAATCGCCCAGGCCGTGAATTATCAGGTCACAGTCGGCGTACTGGGCAAAAGCGGCGCGGGCAAATCCAAACTGTGCAATGCCCTGCTGGGAGAGGAGGAAGTCGAAGTCTTTGCCATTGCCGCCGGCATCGCGAGCCCGCAGGAAATCACATTGTTATCGCTGCAAGGCAAGGGCATTTCATTGTTGGACATGCCCGGACTGGGCGTCAGCCAGCAACGCGACCAAGCATACGCAAAATGCTACCGCGAGATGTTGCCCGAGCTGGATCTGGTCCTGTGGCTGATAAAGGGAGACGATCGGGCACTTGGCATCGACGATATGTACTATCGCGATATCGTACTGCCCGCAGTGCTTGAGCGGCAGCTGCCCGTCTTGTTTGTTGTGACCCAAATCGACAAGATAGAGCCTTGCCGCGAGTGGGACTGGGGCCTCAAGATGCCCGGACCCTATCAGCGGATGAACATCGAAACCAAGCTGCTCAGTCTACGGCGCCGGTTTAAGCTGATGCCGGGTCAGATTTGTGCCATCTCAGCGACGGAGGGAGCGGGCCTGAACGATCTGGTAGACAAGCTGGTGCAACTCTTGCCCGGCGACAAAACCTGGGGCGTGACTCATGAGGCTTGGCTGGATGATGGCGCTCAAGATGTTTGGCAAGCTACCGCCGGAAGCCAATGGACGATGGTAAAAACCGCCACAGCCGGCCTAGTGCGGATCGGGCTACAACAGATAGCTTATTGGTTTAATCATTTTGTTGACAAGCTCTTTAGCAGTGCGCGCAAGTGAGTCACTTACTTCACACAAGGGCGACTTTGCTATCAAGCAGATCGAAAAAGAGGCGTAACTTTGGCACCTTCAATCTGCACCTGAACAAAGTCAGCCCAAGCCTGCAAGATCATCTTGCGCTGATCGGCATACTGCGCTCGGTTGTACACTCCCTTGATGCCATTGATCTTGTGCGCCAACGCCTTCTCAATGGCGTCAGAGGGGTGCCCCATTTCATGCAAGTGAGTAGATGCCGTCCGTCGGAAATCATGCAGCACAAAATGCTGAACATCCAGCGACAGAGCGCGTACGGCCTGGTTAAGTGTGCTTTTGGATATTGGCTTATCTTCAATGCCGCGCGGGCTTGGGAACAGATAAGCTGAATGTCCCGCGTAAGCACGTAGCTCATTCAACATTTCCACTGCTTGTCGAGATAGGTACACTCGGTGTGGCTGGTCCTTCTTCATGCGCTCGGCGGGAATATCCCAAATTCCTACCTCCAGATCGAACTCATCCCATCGCGCCTCAGTCAGCTCTGATTTACGCACCATAGTGATAACCAGCAGATGCAGTGCCAACTTCAAGGCTTGACGAATATCTGAACCATAGATCCCACGAAGTACTTCACCAATTTCCTTTGGAGTCAACACTCTAGTTCGGCTCTCCTCGGTTGCAATGAAACGTGCAACTAATGCAGCAGCCGGATTGTTTTCGGCCATCTGTTTGGCAACTGCAAAATCATACATTCGCTTAAGTACATTTCGGGTCAACAAGGCCATCTTTGGGGAACCGCGCGACTTGATGCGCTCGCATAGCTCCAATACATCGGCTGGCTTTACCTCACCCAGAGGCGTTCCGCCAAGGACTGGGTATACATCCTTGCTCATAATGCGCTTGATGGTCCGGGTATAGCTCTCAGACTTTCCCGGCAACTGATCAGCCTGCCACGCCTCAGCAAACGCCCTCACTGTATTCAGCTTTTCAGTCTTGGCTGCCTGCACTGCGCGCTTGGGTGACTCCCCCATAGCCACCAGAGAAGCCCACTCATCGCGCTGCTTACGCGCCTGCGCCAAGCTGATCTCAGGGTAACTACCTATCGTCAAGGTCGGCTGACGCACACCGTGCAATTGATATCGATAACGCCATATCTTGGCCCCACTGATCATCACCTCCAGCAACAAGCCTCCCGTATCGCTGATGCGATAACGATTGGTCTTAGGCTTGAGTGCCTTAATTTTGGTATCGGTCAATGGTGTGGCTTGGCGTGGCATAGTTCTCGCTCGATTGGGTGTCGCAGACAGTTTCGCAACCATACACATCTCGACCAGGTCCCTTTTTGAGCATCAATAGCCATAACAGAAGGCATATAGGTACACAAAAAAATCAGATCAGAAATATGTGTACCGTATTGTGTACCCAAAACAACTGGATGTCCATGGAACACATCGGACACAGCCGCACCTAAAATCCAATAAACAAAAGAAAAATCAAGCTACACCAGAACATCACCGGATCGCTTTGGACATGATGCTATTTTCCGATGCAGAACCGGGAGAAGATCACGCCCAGCAGATCGTCGGCGGAAAACTCGCCGGTGATCTCGGACAGCGCGTTCTGCGCCATCCGCAGCTCTTCGGCGAAGATTTCCACCTGCTCCCAGTCGGCTTCGGCCAGCTCCAGGTGGTCGGCGGCGCGGGCGATGGCGTCCAGATGGCGCTGGCGCGCCAGGAACACGCCTTCGTCGGCGCCGCTGTAGCCTATCATCTCCAGCAGCTTGGCCTTGAGAACGTCCACGCCGTCCAGCGTGCGGGCGGACAGGCGCACCAGCGGATGCCCGTCCTGCATGCTCAGGCCGGCGGCCTCGCCGGACAGGTCCACCTTGTTGAAGACCTGCACCCTGGGCAGCGCCGGCGGCAGCCGCTCCAGGATCGCCTGCACTTCGGCGGTCAGACCTTCGCGGCTATCCACCAGCAGCAGCGCCAGATCGGCGCGCTCCACCGCCTGCCAGGTGCGCTCGATGCCTATCTTCTCCACCACGTCGTCGGTGTCGCGCAGGCCGGCGGTGTCGATCACGTGCACCGGCACGCCGTCGATGACGATCTCCTCGCGCACCGTGTCGCGGGTGGTGCCGGCGATATCGGTGACGATGGCGATATCGTCGCCGGCCAGCGCGTTCATCAGGCTGGACTTGCCGACATTGGGCTGGCCCACCAGCACCACATGCATGCCCTCGCGCAGGATGGCGCCCTGCTTGGCGGTGGCCTGCACCCCCACCAGGTGCCCCCGCAGGCGGCGCAGGCGGCCGATGGCGTCGGCCTGTTTCAGGAAGTCGATCTCTTCTTCCGGAAAGTCCAGCGTCGCCTCCACCAGCATGCGCAGGTTGATCAGCTCGTCCACCAGGCCGTGCACCTCGCGCGAGAACGCGCCCTTCAGCGATTTCAACGCGCTCCTGGCCGCCGTTTCGCTGCTGGCATCGATCAGGTCGGCCACGCTCTCGGCCTGGGCCAGGTCCAGCTTGTCGTTGAGAAAGGCCCGCTTGGTGAATTCGCCCGGCTCGGCCAGCCGTGCACCCAGCTCCACGCAACGCGCCAGCAGCATCTTCAGCACCACCGGGCCGCCGTGGCCCTGCAGCTCGATCACGTCCTCGCCGGTGAAGCTGTTGGGTCCGGGGAAGAACAGCAGCAGGCCGTTGTCCAGCGCCTGGCCGTGGCCGTCGAAGAAGTCGGTGTAGGTGGCGTAACGCGGCTTGGGCGTCTTGCCATTGGTGATGGCCTGCGCGAACGGCAGCAAGTCCTTGCCGGAGACGCGGATCACGCCGACGCCGCCGCGTCCCGGAGCGGTGGCGACGGCGCAGATGGTGGCGGGGGTGTAGCTGAGGTTCATCGGCATTCCTTCGATGCTTGGCCGCGGACGGCGGGCTGGTACACGGGCGGACATCGGGCATCAAGAGTCGGCATCGCCCCTCTCCCCCGAGGGGAGAAGGAGGCAGGCCGCCTTGCGCTCATGCTCCGCACCGGCTTCATGCCCGCGGCGAATTCATTTAGAGCGGCTAACAGAGCACCTGAGCCAAGGCGCGCCGACGCAGACAGTACACAGAGTACGGCAAGGAGGCGCAACGCAGGATCAGGGGCTCTGTTAGCTGCTCCTGTTCAATTATCCAGCAAAAAACCCGGCCAGTGGCCGGGTTCGATCAGCAATTCGGACGGGGCGCTCAGGATTGCAGCGCGGCCTTGTTGCTCTTTTCGATCTGCTTGTTGATGAACCACTGCTGGGTCATCGACAGCACGTTGTTGACCACGTAGTACAGCACCAGGCCAGCCGGGAAGAAGAAGAACAGCGCGGAGAAGGCCAGCGGCATGATCTTCATCATCTTCGCCTGCATCGGGTCGGCCGGCGGCGGGTTCAGGAAGGTCTGCAGGAACATGGTCGCGGCCATGATCACCGGCAGGATGTAGTACGGGTCCGGGCGGGCCAGGTCGGTGTACCACAGGATCCACGGCGCGCCGCGCAGCTCCACGGAGGCCAGCAGCGCCCAGTACAGGCCGATGAACACCGGAATCTGGATCAGCATCGGCAGGCAGCCGCCCAGCGGATTGACCTTCTCGGTCTTGTACATCTCCATCACCGCCTGCTGGAACTTCATGCGGTCATCGCCGTGCTGCGCCTTCAGGCGCTCCAGGCGCGGCGCCAGGGCCTTCATCTTGGCCATCGAGCGGTAGGACGCGGCGGTCAGCGGGTAGAACACCGCCTTCACGGTCAGCGTCAGCAGCACGATCGCCCAGCCCCAGTTGCTCACCAGCGCGTGCAGCTTCACCAGCAGCCAGAACAACGGCGAGGCGAAGATGTAGAAGATGCCGAAGTCCTTGGCGTACTCCATGCCGTCGGCCAGCTTGGAGATGATGCTGTACTCTTCCGGACCGGCGAACAGCGGCACGGACACGCTCAGGCTCTTGCCCGGCGCGACGGTGGCGTAGTCCACCAGCGCGGCGGCGGAGTTCAGGCCGGCGGTTTCCTTCAGCTCGAAGCGGCAGGAGCGCTCGTCCTTGCACACCGAGGCGCCGTCCAGCGGCTTCAGGATCCAGGCGGACATGAAGTAGTGCTGCACCATCGCCACCCAACCGTCAGTGGTGGTCTTGGCGTAGTCGCCCTTGCCCTTGGCCAGATCGTCGAAGCTCACCTTCTGGAACTTGTGCTCCGAGGTGTACACGGCCGGACCGGTGTAAGTGTGGGCCATGCGGCCTTCGCCCTCCGGCGCCTGGCTGTCGCGCAGCAGGCGATAGTAGGCGGTGGGGGCCAGCGGCGCGGCGCCGCCGTTCACGATGTCGTAACGGACGCCGATTTCGTAGCTGTTCTTGCTGAAGGTGTAAACCTTGCTCACCTTGACGCCGTTGGCGTCCGGCGCGGTCAGCTTCACTTCCAGCTTGTCGCCGGTCAGCTCGTAGCTGGGCTTGTCGGCGGTGAACACGGTTTTATGGGTGGGCAGCGCGGGATTGCTGGCCGCCACCAGGCCGGTCTGGGCCACGTAGGTGCGCTTGGCGTCGTCCTCGAACAGCTGGAACGGCTGGTTGTGGTCTTCGGCCGCGCCATGCTTCAGAAGCTTCAGCGAGCGCAGGTCGCCGCCCACGGTATCGATCTCTGCCTCGACCAGATCGGTCTTGACGTGGATGCGCTGACCACGGGTCAGCTTGTTGGCGTCGGCCGGCTGCGCCACATTATTGGCGGCGCCGGTCGTGGCCTGTGTCTTGGCCGCTTGCTGCTGCGGGGTGTGCTTGGGCATGAAATATTCATTCCACCCAAACAAGATGCCCACGGACAGTAGAACAAAGATTATCAGTCGCTTGGAGTCCATCTTCTCGATACCGGAAAGTTCAGGGAACCGGGTCATAGCCGCTGCCGCCCCAGGGGTGGCAACGGCAGATGCGTCTGGCGGCCAGACAGCCACCCTTGAGCGCGCCGTGTTTTCTCACCGCCTCGATCGCGTAGCCGGAACAGGTGGGCTGGAAGCGGCAACGCGGCGCCAACCACGGGCTGATAGCCAGCTGGTAGAAACGGATCAGGAGGATGAGGATGCGCGACATCGTGCCAGTTTAGCAAACAAGGCCTGCAAAGCCGTTACAGCTTCGGCACGCTGTTCGCGGGTAAACGCCGTCTTGGCGCGCACCACGTAGTCCACGCCGTCCAGGCCTTGCTGGTTCAGGCGGAACCACTCGCGCACGCAGCGCTTGATGTAGTTGCGGCGTACCGCCCGCTTGGCGACCTTCTTGCCGACCACCAAGCCCACACGGGCGTGGTCCAGGCCGTTGGGACGGGCGAACACCTGGAAGAACGCATTGCTGCGCTGTTGCCGCAAACTAAAAACGGATGAGAACTCATCCGTTTTTAACAGCCGGTGCGCACGGCGAAAGCGGTAAGCCGACAAGGGCTTAGACGGCCAGCTTCTTGCGGCCCTTGGCGCGGCGAGCGGCGATGACGGCGCGGCCGCCACGGGTCTTCATGCGGACCAGGAAGCCGTGAGTGCGTTTGCGACGGGTATTGGAGGGCTGGTAAGTACGTTTCATGATATGGGTTTCCTGTTTCGAAACGGAAATAAACGCGTGATTTGACTAGATATTCGCCGCTTTGTCAACGAGGAATTTTCTCCACCCCTGTGGATAACTTTGCAAAAAACCGTTAGAATGTCTAGGTTTACCGTTGCCGATCGGCTGCACAACAAATGAACGCACTCCGGGGCTCTCCAGCCCGCCGCGTTTGAAACACCGCAGCCCGCCGGCCGCTTCCATGCCGAACATTCCGTCGCTCGCGCGCGCGAAACACGCGCCGCGTGCGGCATTTCCCGCTGTTGCAAGCCACGCGCCGGCAGCGGGTTTTTCGCTTTCACTTGGTATGTAATGACTGAACTGGATCAATTCTGGCCTGCGTGCCTCGCCCGCCTGGAGGCCGAACTGTCTTCGCAACAGTTCAACACCTGGATCAAGCCGCTGACCGCCGAAGCCGGCGACGAAGGCATTGCGCTGTTCGCACCGAACCGCTTCATCATGCAGTTCATCAAAGACCGCTTCCTGCCGCGCATCGAGGAACTGGCCGTTGAACTGGTGGGCGAGCTGCCGGTGGAACTGCGCCTGGGCGCGCCCAGCTCGCGCCCCGCCGCGCCGGTGGCCAGCAGCAGCCAGCCCAGGGCCAAGGAGCCGGCCAAGACCGCGGCCAGCGCCCCGGCCGCGCCGTCGCCCGCCAAGCAGGCGGCGGTGAAGGCCATTGGCGGCAGCCATGAAAGCACGCGCCTGAATCCGTCCTTCACCTTCGACACGCTGGTGACCGGCAAGGGCAACCAGCTGGCGCGCGCCGCGGCGATGCAGATCGCCGAGAATCCGGGCGACCAGGCCTACAACCCGCTGTTCGTCTACGGCGGCGTGGGCCTGGGTAAGACTCACTTGATCCAGGCGATCGGCAACCACGTGTTCCAGAAGAACCCGCAGGCCAAGATCCGCTACATCCACGCCGAACGCTACGTGGCCGACATCATGCGCGCCTACCAGCACAAGGCCTTTGATGAATTCAAGCGCTACTACCACTCGCTGGATCTGTTGCTGATTGACGACATCCAGTTCTTCGCCGGCAAGAACCGCACCCAGGAAGAATTCTTCTACGCCTTCAACGCGCTGATCGAGGGCGGCAAGCAGGTGATCATGACCTGTGACAGCTACCCCAAGCAGATAGAAGGCATGGAAGAGCGGCTGATCTCGCGCTTCTCCTGGGGCCTGACCGTGGAAATCCAGCCGCCGGAGCTGGAGATGCGCGTGGCCATTCTGATGAAGAAGGCCGAGGCCGACAGCATCAAGCTGGAGCACAACGTGGCGTTCTTCATCGCCCAGAACGTGCGCTCCAACGTCCGCGAGCTGGAAGGCGCGCTCAAGCGCGTGGTGGCCTACGCCCGCTTCACCAACCAGAACATCACGCTGGAGCTGGTGAAGGAAGCGCTGAAGGACATCCTGGCCGCCGGCAACCGCCAGGTAACGGTGGACGCCATCCAGAAGACGGTGGCCGAGTACTACAAGATCAAGCTGTCCGACATGCACAGCAAGAAGCGCAGCCGCGATATCGCCCGCCCGCGCCAGGTGGCGATGGCCCTGGCCAAGGAGCTCACCCAGCTGTCCTTGCCCAATATCGGCGACGCCTTCGGCGGCCGCGACCACACCACGGTGCTGCACGCCTGCAAGACCATCACCGAGATGCGCGCCAACGACGCCGACATCGCCCACGATTACGAAGCGCTGCTGGCCATGCTGCGCAATTAAAACCATGATCCGACTCTTCACTATCCAACGGGAGCCCGCCACATGCTGATCCTGCAAGCCGAACGCGATGCCCTGCTCAAGCCCTTGCTGGCAGTCACCGGCATTGTCGAGCGTCGTCACACGCTGCCCATCCTGTCCAACGTCCTGATCGAGAAAAAGGGCGGACAGGTAGGCTTTTTGGCCACCGACCTGGAAATCCAGATCACCACCGCCAGCAGCGACGAGCTGCCGGGCGAGGATTTCCGCCTCACCACCTCGGCCAAGAAGCTGCAGGACATCCTGCGCGCCATCCCCGGCAACGCCACCGTCACGCTGGAACAGCTGGACGGCGGCCGCCTGGTGCTGAAGGCCAGCAAGAGCCGCTTCAACCTGCAAACCCTGCCGGCGGAAGACTTCCCGCTGCTGTCCGTGGGCAGCGCCGGCGAATCCAGCTTCTCGCTGTCCCAGCGCGAGCTGAAGCGCCTGATCTCCCAGGTGCAGTACTCGATGGCGGTGCAGGACATCCGTTATTACCTCAACGGCCTCTTGATGCAGACCGACGGCAACCAAGTGCGCCTGGTGGCCACCGACGGCCACCGCCTGGCTTTCGCCAGCGCCGACGTCACCGCCACCCTGCCCAAGGCCGAGGTGATCCTGCCGCGCAAGACCATCATCGAGCTGTACAAGCTGCTGCAAGACAGCGACGACGAAATCAAGATCGAAGTGCTGGCCAACCAGGTGCGCTTCAGCTTCGGCGCCACCGTGATCATCAGCAAAGTGGTGGACGGCAAGTTCCCCGACTACAACCGCGTGATCCCGCTGGACAATGAAAAGATCTTCCTGATCGAACGCCTGGAATTCCTGCACGCGCTGCAGCGCGCCGCCATCCTGGCCAACGAGAAATTCCGCGGCGTGCGCCTGGTGCTGGCCCCCGGCAAGATGTCCATCCTGTGCACCAACAGCGAGCAGGAAGAAGCCGAGGAAGAACTGGAAATCGCTTTCCAGGGCGGCACGCTGGAAATCGGCTTCAACATCAACTACCTGCTGGACGTGCTGACCAATCTGCCGGCCGACACCCTGCAGCTGGCGTTTGGCGACTCCAACCGCAGCGCGCTGTTCACCATTCCGGATGTCAGCAACTTCAAGTACATCGTGATGCCGATGCGCATCTAAATGTAGAACGGAGCGGGCGGCCCAGCCGCCCACCGGGTTAAAGAGCCCCCTCCCGCAGGCGGACGGCTCTCAAGAATGACCGGCGCGGCCCGCCTCACGGCGCAGCCGCCGCCATTTGGAAGGTTTGAGTATGAGCGAACAAGAATACGGCGCGGACAGTATCAAGGTGCTTAAAGGCCTGGATGCGGTGCGCAAGCGCCCCGGCATGTACATTGGCGACACCCAGGACGGCACCGGCTTGCACCACATGGTGTTTGAAGTGCTGGACAACGCCATTGACGAGGCGCTGGCCGGCCATGCCGACACCATCAAGGTCACCATCAATCCGGACAACTCCGTTTCCGTGGAAGACAACGGCCGCGGCATCCCCACCGACATCCACCCGGAAGAAGGGCGCTCGGCGGCGGAAGTGATCATGACCATCCTCCACGCCGGCGGCAAATTCGACAGCAACAGCTACAAGATCTCCGGCGGCCTGCACGGCGTGGGCGTATCGGTGGTGAACGCGCTGTCCGACTGGCTACGGCTTAAGATCTGGCGCGACGGCAAGGTTCACGAGATGGAATTCCGCCGCGGCGACGCCGTGGCCCCGCTCACCGTCACCGGCCATACCAGCCACCGCGGCACCGAAGTCACCTTCTTCGCCAGCGTGGAAACCTTCGGCCACATCGAATTCCACTTCGACATCCTGGCCAAGCGCATCCGCGAGCTCTCGTTCCTGAACCAGGGCGTGGGCATCCAGCTGATCGACAAGCGCAGCGGTAAGGAAGAAAACTTCGCCTTCTCCGGCGGCGTGGCCGGCTTCGTGGAATACATGAACCGCAACAAGACCGTGCTGCACCCGAAAGTCTTTTACGGCATCGGCGAGAAGGACGGCATGAGCGTGGAAGTGGCGATGCAATGGAACGACTCTTATCAAGAGAGCGTCCAGTGCTTCACCAACAACATCCCCCAACGCGACGGCGGCGCCCACATGACCGCGCTGCGCCAGGTGATGACCCGCACGCTGAACCAGTTCATCGAAGAAACCGAAGCCGCCAAGAAGGCCAAGGTGGACACCACCGGCGACGACATGCGCGAAGGCCTGACCTGCGTGCTGTCCGTCAAGCTGCCGGACCCCAAGTTCTCCAGCCAGACCAAGGACAAGCTGGTTTCCAGCGAAATCGGCCCGGTGGTGAACGAAGTGGTCAGCGAAGCGCTGAAGACCTATCTGCTGGAAAACCCCAACGACGCCAAGATCATCTGCGGCAAGATCGTGGAAGCCGCCCGCGCCCGCGAGGCCGCGCGCAAAGCCCGCGAAATCACCCGCCGCAAAGGCGTGATGGACGGCCTGGGCCTGCCCGGCAAGCTGGCCGACTGTCAGGAAAAAGACCCGTCGCTGTGCGAACTGTACCTGGTGGAGGGTGACTCCGCCGGCGGCTCCGCCAAGCAAGGCCGCGACCGCAAATTCCAGGCCATCCTGCCGCTGAAGGGCAAGATCCTCAACGTGGAACGCGCCCGTTTCGACAAGATGCTGCAAAGCCAGGAAGTGGCCACCCTGATCACTGCCATGGGCTGCGGCATCGGCAAGGACGAGTACAACCCGGACAAGCTGCGCTACCACCGCATCATCATCATGACCGACGCCGACGTGGACGGCGCGCACATCCGCACCCTGCTGCTCACCTTCTTCTACCGCCAGATGACCGAGCTGGTGGAGCGCGGCCACATCTACATCGCCCAGCCGCCGCTATACAAGGCCAAGCACGGCAAGCAGGAACGCTATCTGAAAGACGACGGCGAACTGAACCAGTACCTGCTGCAACTGGCGCTGGAAAAAGCCGAGCTGATCCCGGCCGAAGGCGAAGCCCCGCTGTCCGGCGAAACCCTGGGCGAAATCGCCCGCCAGTTCCTGCTGGCCCGCGCCGTGATGGAACGCGAAAGCCGCGTCATCGATCCGCTGGTGCTGGAAGCTATGCTGAAAACCGGCCCGCTGTCGCTGGAAAGCCAACAGCAAGCCGACGCCGCCGTGGCCGAGCTGAACAAGCACCTGTCCGCCGACACCATCGAACTGCAGCTGCTGCGCGATGAAAAGAACGACGGCCACCTGGTGAAGATCATCCGCAAGCTGCACGGCAACGTGCTGGTGACCGTGCTGGACCAGAACTTCCTGGACAGCGGCGACTACGCGGAACTCAAGAAAACCGGCAGCCTGCTAGGCGGCCTGCTGCGCCAGGGTGCCCACGTCAAACGCGGCGAAACCGTCAAACCGGTGGCCGAATTTGGCGAAGCGCTGGACTGGCTGCTGGCCGAGGTGAAGAAGGGCATGAACATCCAGCGCTACAAAGGCCTGGGCGAGATGAACCCGGAACAACTGTGGGAAACCACCATGGACCCGACCGTGCGCCGCCTGCTCAAGGTGCGCATCGAAGACGTGATGGGCGCGGACGACGTGTTCACCACCCTGATGGGCGACGAGGTGGAGCCGCGCAGGCAGTTCATCGAGGGTAATGCCTTGATTGCGCGGAATATCGACGTGTAAGGGTGTAGGATCCCACGAAACTCTAGATTTTTCCCACTTTTCTAGATTTTTGGGATTTCACGCGCAGCCTACGCTGTGAGAAGGATGGCCTCCAGGTTTGGGGGCCATTTTTATTTCTAGAGTACCACTGGATTCAAAAAACGTACTGAGCACATTAGGCTCCAGTATTGATAAGATCGCCTAGTCCCTATCAACAATATACCTGTACTTTAGTACAGTCATGTCAACCGTTGCCGCCAATTCGAGTTGTGGGCACTCCCTCAACATCATAGAATTCTTATCCCCTTTCAGTTCAATAACATACCCTCATTCGAGGGTATTTTTATTTGGGAGCCTGATGGATCTGAATGCACTGCTGGCCAGCTTCGCCTCCGCCTTTGGCCAAAATAACCGGTTATTGACGCTGCAACTGGGCAGCGGCCAGATAGCCGCCGAGCAGCTGTTGCCGCTGGGCCTGGACGGCGAGGAAGGCGTCTCCCGCGCCTACCGTTACACGCTCGCCTGCTTGTCGCCGGATGGCAATATCGAGCTGAAAACGCTGCTGGGCCAGCCGGCCCGCATTGGCATCAAGGATGCCGATGGCGACGAAACCATCCGTTGCGGCGTAGTCAGCCAAGTCAGGCTGGCAGGGTCTGACGGTGGTTTTGCCAAGTACGAGCTGGCCATCGAGCCGCCTTTCGCGCTGCTTCGCCATCGAAAAACCTCCCGTGTGTTCCAAGACTTGTCCGTCCCGGACATCATCAAACAGATCCTGTCCGAGCATCAGGCTACCAATCCCGCCTTCGCCCGGGCGCAGACGCTGGACATCCAGGTCAAGCCCGCCCCGCCGCGCAGCTATACGCTGCAATATCGCGAGAACGATTTCGATTTCATCGTTCGGCTGCTGCATGAGGAAGGCTACGCCTGGCGATTCGTGCATCTGGATGAAGACGGCCCACAGGTGGAACTGGCCATCTTTGACGATGCCCGCAGCCTGCCGGGCTCCAAACTGGAGCGGGTGCGCTTCCACCGCAGCGACGCGACGGAAGAAGAGGACGGCCTTACCGAATGGCAAGCTGCGCGCCAGATCGTGCCGGGCGGCACGGCGCTGGCCAGCTACGACTACAAGCCGGTCTACACCCAGCAAAACCGCGAAGACAGCCACATCGACCAAGGCCAAACCGGCCAAGCCCTGCAAAGCAGCCTGACGCAATACGACGCGCCGGGTTTGTACTATGCCGGCGATGAGGAGCAGCTGGGCCATTACGCCGAGCTGCGGCAGCAAGCCAACGATCTGCAGGCCAAATCGTTCAGCGGCAGCGGATCGGTGCGCGGGCTGTTGCCGGGCGAGTGGTTTCGCCTGGATGACCATCCTGCGCATGACGGTGACGCGGCGGAGAAGCGCGAATTCGTCGTCACCGCTCAAAGCCTGCAGGTCCGCAACAACCTGCCGACCGACTTGGCGCAGCATGTCGGCACAGACCAGAATACCGCCCCGTTCTCCACCTCAATCCAAACCCAGCGCCGCGGCATTCCACTAACACCCGCCTATGCCGGTACAGAGCACGCCAAACCGAAATCTCGCGGCGTGCAGACCGCCACCGTGGTCGGCCCGGCGGGAGAAGAAGTCCACACCGATGAACAAGGCCGGATCAAGGTGCAATTCCACTGGCAGCGGCCGGACGAGCACCCGACCATCGGCGCCGGCCTCGACGACAAATCCTCCTGCTGGCTGCGCGTGGCCATGCCCAGCGCCGGCGCCGGCTGGGGCCACCAGTTCATCCCGCGCCTCGGCCAGGAAGTGCTGGTCGACTTCATCGAAGGCGATATCGACCGGCCGGTGATCACCGGCGTCTTGTACAACGGCAGCCACCCGACGCCCGACTTCAGCGGCGCCGGCAGCCTGCCCGCCAACAAGACCCTGTCCGGCATCAAGAGCAAGGAACACCAGGGCGGCGGCTACAACGAACTCTTGTTCGACGACACCCCCGGCGAAGTGCGCGCCAAGCTATCCAGCGAACCGGGCAAGACCCAGCTCAACCAGGGCTACCTCGCCCACCCGCGCAGCAACGGCAAGGCCCAGCCGCGCGGCGACGGCTTCGAACTGCGCACCGACCACCACGGCGCCATCCGCGCCGCCCACGGCCTGCTGCTCACCACCGAGGCGCAGAACGGCGCATCCGGCAAACAACTGGCGCGCGAGCATGCGCAAAGCCAGCTGCAATCCGCAGTGGCACTCAGCCAGGCGCTAGCCGAAACCGCCACCACCCAACTGGCCGACAGCATGGAGACCGGCCCCGACGAGATCGGCCCGGACAACGCCAAGACCGGCAAGAAACCCGACGGCCACCTGCAACACCACGCCGACACGCTGAAGGCCTGGGAAGCGGGATCGAACACCGACAAGGACGGCAAAACGGCGAAAGAGCAAGCCGGCCAGCAGCCGCTGCTGATCCTGTCCGCACCAGCAGGCATCGCCTCCCTGACCGAGCAAAGCCAAACCCTCAGCGCCGGGCAAAACCTCAACCTCATCGCCCAGCGCGACGCCAACCACACGACGGGACGGCGCTGGCTGCACAACGTCGGCCAGCACATCAGCCTGTTCGTGGCGGGGGTGAAGGACAAGGTGGCGCTGAAGCTGATCGCGGCCAAGGGCAAGGTGCAGGTGCAGGCGCAGAGCGACGCGATGGAGCTGACGGCGGATAAGGATGTGACGATCACCTCCTGCAAAAACGTCATTACCGTTGCAGCCAAAGAAGAGATTCTGCTAACCAGCGGCGGCAGCTACATCCGCATCGCCGGCGGCAATATCGAGGTGCATTGCCCAGGCACCGTGAGCGTCAAGGGGGCTGAACATCAATTGAGCGGACCCACAAGTCTCGTTCAGACGTTGAAATCAGAGAATAAAACTACAGACTTGCATGTACGTTATGAGGATGCTGAGGGCAATCCTTTGGTTGGGGAACAAATCAAGCTGCAATCAAGTGATAATACAAAATTGCAACAATCATCTGATGCAGACGGTTGGGTAAAGTTTAAGAATGTGCTTTTCGACACATTCAAGGGCGATTTGCCTACAAGAAAAAAAGGTTAAATCATGTCCAATAAAGCTATGCCGGAAAATCTGGTTTATGTTTGCCTTCCTGGAGAAACGGCAAAAGGCCTAGTCGCAGGCTGCAAAAACCGGGTAATTAAACGCAAGCACAGAGATGTAGTCATTCAGATAAATATAAAGCCAAATGCCACCTACACTCTGCGAGCAGACCGCAGTGATTTTTATAGTGAAAGAGATAAGCTCCTACATGCATACCATGCCAGAAAAAGCATGTCTTTCAAGGATGGTGAGCGCATATATGTTTGGATATCCAGAGACTTCTCTGGAAAATTAATTATTGAAAGTTCAGGAAAAGTCTTAGGCGAATGGTATCCAAACAAATTAGACAACAATAAGTATGACAAAGACCCAATGATCAAGCCCGAACCGCTGATGATCATTCTAAACAGCAAGCCCGCAACACCTAATTTCTTGAAATGTACAGCAGCGGACCCCTATGGGCATTCTGTCGTTTTAACTCAAGAAGACCAGTTACTTAAAGGCTTCCTGAGCGACGAAAAAATGAAGAAGAGCCAATACTCCTATTTATTAGGAAGTATGGACAAGCCCGAGCTCCAAGAGCACTATATTGCCGGCACAATTTCAAAAAATGAGCTAACCCCTGTGGCTATTCAGCAACTTGAACGACTTGGAGGTCAAATAACAGGGGCCCCAGATAAACTATTTAAAGAGCCTCAAAAAGGTAGTCAGCTTGAAGCCATCATCGCCAATGTAGTTGAGGGTACAAATGCCGCGATGACAAGCAATGACTCCCCTCTCACTGCCAATTATTTTAAAGAAACCGCTGGCTATATCCAGTCTCACTGGAAAAGGTTTAATATGTTAGGCATGAGAGTTTATATAGAGAGATCTAAAATTGGCATGTACCGTTATATTTTCAAAGGCAGACTGATTACTCCAACAGGGTTATCTAAGCCAAAAACTGTTAGCATGCCTGTAGGTAGCAACAAAGCTGAATTTTTGGGGTCGAATCATCACATCACAGGACGACGTGGCCTTGGTGGGTTTAAAAGAGTATTTTTAACCGCCAAAGGAAATTTCAGGGCGGGCATGAAGATTCAAGGCGTCGGAACGGTAATAGATTTATATGGGGACTTCACCACCACATTTGGAGATGGAAAATCCAATGACATGAGCGAGTTTTTCGGAAGAGCTGGAGTATCTATTTTTAAAGCGGGCAGCACCGCTGCCTTAGGGGGATTGATTACTGCGGGTATTATGTATACCGCTGCTGCTGCTACCGCTGCCGCTGCCGCAGTTGGTATTACCGTGACAGCTCCATTTTGGCTTGGCGCAATGGTTGTTGTTGGGGGCTTCATAGTTGCAGCAACAATAATTGACTACATAGATAACTCATTTAATATTAAAGAGACCGTAGCTGGCTGGGCTAGATAATATGAATCCCATTACAAAAATTTCCAGAATAGTGTTGGTGTGGGCGTGGGTTATGTTGCCCTTAGCTTTTATCATGGCGAATCAATGGTCTGGCAAGTCGCCTGAGGCCATTAGATTTTCCATAGCTTTCTATCTTACCTTCGCAATTTTGGCAACAATTTCCACACTCGCACTTAGCAGAAAAGCAAATAAAATAGCAGTTTATTCCTTGGGTATATTTAATGCTTTTTTTGCGTGCACTATTCTCAGCGCATTCTTATTCATTTTCCCCGCTTTTTTTAAAAAATACGATTCGGAAAACTTTAATTTTATATTAGTTTCCTATACCGCCACCTGGACAGTATTTTCCATTGCACATGGTTTTCTGACATTACCAAAGATATCAGAAATAAAAGATTTTTTCATAAAGGACTTTAAAGAATCAGGCGCAATATCAGGAGGAAGGGCGATTGAGCATTTCTCCATACAAGAAAAACTCTTACTTAACAAATTCAATGACTCAATCCTAAAGCTCGCCTTTCCAATTACAATGGTATTGTTATTAATAGTGGGACTAAATCTAAGAAAAGCACATCCTGAATTTTCAACAATGGCTATCAGTACAGCTATGTCTTTCTTGTTAGCCTGCCTTATTCAAATTTACATGATGAGCTGTATTTGCATTGCTGCTGCCATGCAAGCAAGTAAAAAGCTAGGTATTCAATTGCCTTCAAGCAATCCGTTACATTCTAACAAATAAGCCTAGACTCTATAAATCTGATATACACACTAAGATATCACTGCTGCTATATCCTCTCGTACTAGGCACGTTGGTAACATACAGACTGACATGGAGTGATTACATCCCCCAAGCCAGGGCGGTTCAGAGTTCCAAAATGCGAAAAGTTGATGTCGTCCGGCACCTCCGGGATACAGAGATCACGGACCTAACCAATCGCACTCCAGACAAGCAATAGAAGTGCTCCGGTACTTCTAATCCACGGCAGTAGCATCAACGCTTGTCGCCAGTGGGTAAACTCGCACCATGTGCTTGGGCCTTTTATAGAAAGATACCAAGTGGGAGATCCGATCAAGTGGCTGGACCGGATAAGACCTGGGAGAGGATCATCCAGAAAGATGGGACGGCCATAGCGTCTCCGTCCCACTTTCATCTAGAATCCCGCTGATTTTCCGTGGGACTCATCTGGTTGAAGATGGGATCCTAAAAAGGGTGAAT
This sequence comes from Chromobacterium sp. Ag138, assembly GCF_055181315.1. Taxonomy (NCBI): domain Bacteria; kingdom Pseudomonadati; phylum Pseudomonadota; class Betaproteobacteria; order Neisseriales; family Chromobacteriaceae; genus Chromobacterium; species Chromobacterium sp. Ag138. The sequence goes on along the minus strand of NZ_JBUPWA010000001.1, from coordinate 3,278,220 downwards.
CACCCCCACTTTCCTAGATACCTCGTGAGCCTCAAAAACTACTCATCCTCTTCATCGCTATCATCCAACGCTCTTGCCAACCGTTGCTCCGACAACCATTGCAATCGCTTGGCCTGCGTCAACAAAACGCCGCGCAAACCCTTTTGCACTTTGCGTTCACTGATGACTTGAGCCAACCGAGAGATGGTTTGCGTGCGTCTGGCGATGCGGATGTCTGGATGAGAGCGGATTCGCAGCACTTCATCAGACACTACTACTCCAGCGTGCGAGACTGGGATAGAGATATCGACTTGCGGCGTGGGCGGCGCTTTTTCATTGAGAATGGCTTTGAATTTTGATCGCTCGATAGCTTGCGAGTAAATGGCGTGTTCAAGGGCGTCAAGCCGTTTTCTAGCTTCAGCGTCTTTCTTGGAGACCTTCTGCAATTCTGGCAACGGATAAACCACAATGGTGTGGACCTCGAACGGGTCCAACACGTTCATCGCCACCGCGTCCGTGCGCTGATTGGTTAAGTGGCGTCGGATGCGGGTTCGCAGAGATTCTTTGGTTTGGCCGACGTAGATGGGCTCGCCGTCGTAGTCGTAAAACGAGTAAACGCCCCAGACATAGTTGCCAAGCCGGATAGGTTTGTCCGTGATGGGATCGATGACCTCACGGTTGAGAAAGGCTTCCAGCCTATCTCTCAACTCTTGGGTTTCGAATGGCAAATCCGCGCACGCGAGTCCTTCGCTCAGGTTGGTAATATCGCTCAAAACCATGCCTCTATGACAATAAAATTGACGAGAATGAATCACGCCATCTTATGCCATCCGCCCACACCTGTTAACCAAGAAAATTCTTGAGCATGCTCTGTATCAAAAACGCGTCTCGGGTTTGGCATTCCCAAATCTCCAAGATGCGCCAACCCATCCCTTCCAGCCGTGCCCGTGTAGCGACATCCCTAGACATATTGGCTTGGATTTTGGCTTGCCAGTATGCTTGATTTGACTTCGGCATCCGGCATCGCCCGCAATCGTGGCCGTGCCAAAAACAGCCATGGACGAACACCGCTTGGCGCCGTCCTTTGAACACCAAATCCGGCTTGCCTGGCAGCTCTTTTCCATGCAGACGATAGCGATAGCCTAACGCGTAAGCGATCTTCCTGACTGTCATTTCCGGTTTGGTATGCTTAGACTTGATGCGTCCCATCACGCGGCTGCGCGCCTCCGGCGACAGGGTGTCCATAGGGTTGCCTCGTTGCCGGCCCAAGGGCTTGAGCGGCGGGATTTGAGATATGTGATACTATACGCGTCCGCCGCGAAAAACATGGGCGGGGTTTGCGCATCGACTTGATTTTGAAGGGGGAAACATGGAATACAGCAGCAATTGCGTGAGAGAGCCGCAATGCGAAGCTTATGCCGAGCCCTCTTACGCCAGCGCCCTCGCACAGCCGCGCAAGCAAAAACGGAAACCCGCTTTTTTGGAGTTCTTCGCTGGCAGCGGTCTGGTTTCTCATGCCCTAGCGCCCTACTTCGACACCGCCTGGGCCAACGACATCAGCGCCAAGAAGGCTGCGGTGTATGCGGCCAACCACGCGCCTGGCAAATTCGACCTGCGCTCGATCACAGAGGTGTACGGCGCGATGCTGCCTCATGCTGATCTTTCTTGGGCCAGCTTCCCATGCCAGGACTTGTCTTTAGCCGGTTTGAACGGCGGCATTCACGCCGAGCGCAGCGGCCTGGTTTGGGAATGGCTGCGCATCCTCGACGAATCAACCAACAAGATTCCGCTGCTAGTAGCGGAAAACGTGGTGGGCCTAGTATCGGCGAATGGCGGCGACTACTACCGCGTGCTGCACGCCAGCCTGCGCGAGCGCGGTTATAAGGTCGGCGCGCTCATGCTCGACGCCGTGCGCTGGGTGCCGCAGTCTCGCCCCAGAATTTTTGTGGTTGCCTTGCACAAAAACCTCGCAGCTCCCCCCGAACTGATGGCCGAAGGCCCAACCTGGGCGCACTCCCAAGCCATCGTCAAAGTCGCGGAAGGCTTGGAAGATTGGGTTTGGTGGAAATTGCCCGAGCCCACCCACCGCAAACAGGACCTTGCCGACATCATCGAGTGGGATGCGCCTTGCGATTCTCCGGAAGTCGCCGCACGCAATATCGCGTTGATTCCTGAAAATCATCGCCGCCTACTGGACAGCTTTGAAACCTTCGCCGCTCCAGGCTATAAGCGCACAAGAGCCAGAGGCCAGACTCTGGAACTGCGATTCGACGGCGTCGCCGGATGCCTGCGCACCCCCAAAGGCGGCAGCAGTAGACAATTTTTGGTGCTGAAGCGGGATGGGAGGCTTTCTACCCGCCTGCTAACTGTAAGAGAAACCGCTCGTTTGATGGGCGCGCCAGACACCTTCCAGCTGCCAGGCAGCTACAACGACGGTTATATGGCGATGGGCGATGCCGTCGCCGCGCCTGTCGCCGCCCACCTCGCCAAACATCTGCTTGCGCCGCTGTACAAGGCGACTGTTTAATCGCGACTCCTGAAAAGAAGGCAAGCCATCTGTTTGCCTTCTTTTTTGCCTTTGAAATCAAACTCCCTCGCCATATCTATCGCATAAAACTGCCCTGCGATACGTACTTCTTCGCTTGCCTAGCAAGACTCCCCGCTAGATAATCCTCCCGTGCCGTTCAATAGCGGCACCGGGATTGGCGTCCCGAAGAATCTCGGCGGACTGTAGCGAAAGCTCCAGTCCTCACACCATTGCTACGTGCAATTTATGGCGGGCCTTGGTGGGAGCATCCTAGATGCGCCGGTTCCGAGATTCCGGTAACGCCAATCCCGCCATGTGCCTGCCACCCACCGATTGGCGTCGGAAACGCAGGCGAGCACTTAAATCTCGGAGAATCTTGCCATGACAAGCATTTCCCGCAGTGCGTCTCATCTTGCCGTATCCCCCAGCCCTTTGCTCCGTTCCGGGGCGTCTGCCTCTTTGTCTCAGCCCAGCCTGCTGGCGATGCATAGGCTGCATGATGCCTTTGCCGCCTTGCAGGACCAGCGAGCCCGCAAGCCGCAGGCCTGCGCCCGCGTGCCAGCGGCGCAGCTGGCGCATCTGTGCCGCGACATTGAGGACGCGGTGGTGGAAACCATCTGCCACCTGGCCCACGGCCAGCTGGGCTTGCAGGCGCTGTTAGGCCTGCTGTCCGTGCTGGGCGACGATGTGCGCCTGCCTTCCAGCCGCCTACAGCAGTTGTTGGCGCCGCTGGACAAGCGGATGGAAGCGTCGCTCAGCCGGCTCACCGGCGTGCTGTAAGCCGCTGCCGCCGCGGCCCCTCCGGGCACGGTGGCCGCTGAGAACCCCGTGTTGGGGTGGGCAGCGGCGTGGCGGCACCTTGGGGGCGCACTCACCCATCGCGCCCTTCGCCGCCTGCGCATCAGGCACCGCTCCGCCCTCGCCGCTGTCTCCACCCCTGCACGGGACGCACTGACTTGCCGCTCGCCCACGCGCATTGGCCTTTCCCCGGCCGCAGGCCGGACAGGCGCTGGCTCGCGCCCGGGCGGGCGGACTTTCTCGCTGGAGGATACGCATGTCCCACCCCACTGAATTTGCGCCGTTTGCCGTGCACATCCGCCCCCAGGCACATGGCCACGGGCCACACCGCCATCTGCGGCTATCCAATCCGGCCGCGCCGCTGGCCAAGCTGAACCACATTTTTGCCCAGCTGCAGGAGCAATTGGCCGACCCCGATCTAGCCAGCCTGCGCCAGCCCGTGGCGCAGCTGGCCCACCTGTGCCGGGAGATGGAGGACGCGGTAAGGGAATCCATCCCCCACCTGGCCCATGCCCAGCTGGGCCTGGAATCCATGATGGACCTGCTCTCATGCCTGGGCGACGAGGTACGCCTGCCATCCAGCCGGTTGAAGGAACTGCTAGCGCCGTTGGATAAGCGCATGGACCAGCCGCTCCACTTGCTCACCCGCGCGCTGTAAACGCACAAGCCAGCCGGGCCGCACACGTAGGCCCGGCGGTTTCCGCTATCCCGTCATGGAGGAAAACGCATGTCCAACATCACCCCGCTAATGCCACCCACATCTAGCCAGAACGCCGACACGAACAAACCCAACCACCTCCCCGCCACCGTGGCCGCGCTGGTGGAGCTGAACCAGATCATCACCAAGCTGCAAAACCCGCTCACCCACCACAGCCCCACCGCCCTGCGCCTGCTAGTGGAAAGGCTGGCGGAGCTCAACCAGGAAATCGAACAAGCCCTCAGCACCAGCAACCAAACCCTGGCCCGCACCAGCGAGGGCATGCAGTCGCTGCTGGACCTGCTCCGCCTGGCAGACGGCACCCCATTCCCCGCCCGCCAGCTGTTCAGCCTGCTTACTCCGCTGCACCAGGAACTGCTGCTGGCCCGCTACCAGCTGGTAGGCCGGGTGTAGCAAAAAGCCCACCCGGCCAGATGGCGGGGTGGGCCTTTTGTAAAATCGCTTATATCAATATTCAAACAGTAACCACTTCTGGACTACTTCTCCAACTCATATAAAACTCATACAACCAAATCACTCTTGAAAATAATTTATGCCCAAATCAATTAAAATAATCACCAAGACCACCAACAAATAGCAATCAATTAAAATGTTGAATCATCAACAAGTATTTCCCAATGCACATAACAACTTGGTTTTGCATGTACCTTAGCCAAGCTTTCTAAAATTATTTACCATCACATGAAACATAAGAGGAGTCTTTTTTACAAAAAAACACCTCATGCATCCTTCCTCCGCCATCGTACATGTAATATACAGAGAATTTTTTTAGCCCTCCCCACTCGGAACTAGAAACTTCTACCTCGGGCTTCTTTCCACTTACTATACAATTTTCGGCCTTTAATCCTATTCCTTTATTTCCATACCCTACCTTAAAGATTTTTAATTTTTCCTTGCACTCATCACCCACATAGAATTCGTATGTATATTTAGGAGATGAGTCTTTCAAATCAGCATAGCCGGAAACTCCTACACTGATGGTATTTTTCGGATCCATATTTTGAATAGAAATCACAAAGTCATTTCCATCAAAATCAACTTTCCCATCTTGGCTTATGTCATCTTCTTGCACACCAATATTTTTACTCTCCGCTTGTGCAATATCACGCTCACTCTTCTTACATCCAATCAAAGAAATGGTCGTAACAGATAACATACCAAATAAAATCCATGCAAAGAACCTTTTAATCATAGCTTACCCCATCTAACCTTTGCCTTCTCCAAGAGGCTTTGATAAAGAGCATCATCCCTTTCAGGCCTCTGCATTTTCACTGGTAGCATCGATGCACCACGATCACTATTTAAAAACTCTTTCTCTACTGTAAACTCCAGAAGAGGCCACCTATCCATTCTTGCTCGCCTAAATTCAGGTGAGTTTATCATCATATAGTATTGTGATATTAACTCACCCTGCTGTTCATTATTATGTAAGAAAAAACTCTTTATCCACCTCCACTCAATTGCATATCTATTTGTTACAAATATTTTTTTGTTCTCATCATATGTTCTAAAATCACCTTCTGCATTTCCTCTCTCAAATTGACTGCCTCCTACACAAAACTGCCAAACATGAGTCATCTCATGCAACCAATTTGCAACGACTGCCAAAGCAGAATCTTCTTTGGAGAAGTCATCTCGCCATGATCGAGGAAGAAATACAAATGGAAACCTTACAATTGAAGTATCTTTATAACCTGCTCCCAGCGATCTAGCGCTGTCATTTATTAACCAAACTTTATCATAGTGGATTTGATCTGAAAAATATTGCCGACATAATGCCACCTCACCAGATGTAAGCCTTCTAACCTTGACATTCTCAACAACACAAGATTTTCCGATATCTTTTTGATTGGTGCAAATATGTGCTTGCAATTTATAATCAATCCAAATATCTTTCTCATAAACACAATCTCTATATTCTTTCACAAGACTACTCCACAGGCTTAAACCTAATACGCTCGACCTTCTCAATTTCTTGAGACACTATTCTTTCTGTATTCCCATATTCATCTGTTTTTCCTTTAACTATTCGCCCAGAGTCCATCTTAATTTCGTACGCCGCATTCCTCATTGGCTGTCCATCAAGATCTAACAGTTGAATCTTCTCGTCAAAGAACGCTCCTGGCATTACTGGCAAAGTAATAGGTGAACTCAAGCTCGTCCCCCCACTCCAATCATGGCTCGCCCCCTTGAAGCTGACGGTGCCCGGCGCGTGCAGCTCGATCTTGCCATCCTTGATCCGCACATAAGCGCCGCCGCTGGTCAGCAGGATTTCCTGTTTGCCGTTGAGGTGGATCTTCTGTTTGACTGAGGTGATGGCGACATCCTTATCTGCCGTCAGCTCCATCGCGTCGCTCTGCGCCTGCACCTGCACCTTCCCCTTCGCCGCGATCAGCTTCAGCGCCACCTTGTCCTTCATCCCCGCCACGAACAGGCTGATGTGCTGGCCCACGTTGTGCAGCCAGCGCCGGCCGGTGGTGTGGTTGGCGTCGCGCTGGGCGATGAGGTTCAGGTTGGTTCCGGCGGTGACGGTTTGGCTTTGTTCGGTCAGGGAGGCGATGCCGGCTGGGCCGGACAGGATCAACAGCGGCTGCTGGCCGGCTTGGTCCTTGGCGGTCTTGCCGTCCTTGTTGGTGTTCGATCCCGCTTCCCAGGCCTTCAGCGCGTCGGCGTGGTGTTGCAGGTGGCCGTCAGTCTTCTTGCCGGCCTTGGCGTTGTCCGGGCCGATTTCGTCGGGGCCGGTCTCCATGGTGTCGGCCAGCTGGCCGGTGGCGGTTTCGGCTAGCGCCTGGCTGAGTGCCACTGCGGATTGCAGCTGGCTCTGCGCATGCTCGCGCGCCAGTTGCTTGCCGCCGGCGCCGTTTTGCGCTTCGGTGGTGAGCAGCAGGCCGTGGGCGGCGCGGATGGCGCCGTGGTGGTCGGTGCGCAGTTCGAAGCCGTCGCCGCGCGGCTGGGCCTTGCCGTTGCTGCGCGGGTGGGCGAGGTAGCCCTGGTTGAGCTGGGTCTTGCCCGGTTCGCTGGATAGCTTGGCGCGCACTTCGCCGGGGGTGTCGTCGAACAGCAGCTCGTTGTAGCCGCCGCCCTGGTGTTCTTTGCTCTTGATGCCGGACAGGGTCTTGTTGGCGGGCAGGCTGCCGGCGCCGCTGAAGTCGGGCGTCGGGTGGCTGCCGTTGTACAGCACGCCGGTGATCACCGGCCGATCGATGTCGCCTTCGATGAAGTCGACCAGCACTTCCTGGCCGAGGCGCGGGATGAACTGGTGGCCCCAGCCGGCGCCGGCGCTGGGCACGGTGACGCGCAGCCAGCAGGAGGATTTGTCGTCGAGGCCGGCGCCGATGGTGGGATGCTCTTCCGGCCGCTGCCAGTGGAATTGCACCTTGATGCGGCCTTGTTCATCGGTGTGGACTTCCTCGCCGGCGGGGCCGACCACGGTGGCGGTCTGCACGCCCAGGCTGGTCGGTTTGGCCGATGCGGTGCCGGCGTAGGCCGGGGTCAGCGGGATGCCGCGGCGCTGCGCCTGGATGCGGGTGCGGAACGGGGCGTCGGCGGGGTCGCCTCCGGCAGGATGGCTTTCAGGTCCGTCGGCAGGTTGTTGCGCACCTGGAAGCTTTGGCCGGTGACGACAAGTTCGCGCTTCTCCGCCGCGTCGCCGTCATGCGCGGGATGATCGTCCAGGCGAAACCACTCGCCCGGCAACAGCCCGCGCACCGATCCGCTGCCGCTGAACGACTTGGCTTGCCGGTCGTTGGCCTGCTGCCGCAGCTCGGCGTAATGGCCCAGTTGCTCCTCATCGCCGGCATAGTACAAGCCCGGCGCGTCGTATTGCGTCAGGCTGCTTTGCAGGGCTTGGCCGGCCTGGCCTTGGTCGATATGGCTGTCGTCGCGGTTTTGCTGGGTATAGACCGGCTTGTAGTCATAGCTGGCCAGCGCGGCGCCGCCCGGCACGATCTGGCGCGCGGCCTCCCAGCCGGTGAGGCCATCCTCTTCTTCTGTCGCATCGCTACGATGGAAGCGCACTCGTTCCAGCTTGGAGCCCGGCAGGCTGTGGGCATCGTCAAAGATGGCCAGCTCCACCTGTGGGCCATCTTCATCCAAGTGAACAAATCGCCAGGCGTAGCCTTCCTCATGCAGCAGCCTGACGATGAAATCGAAATCGCTCTCGCGATATTGCAGCGTATAGCTGCGCGACAGGGCCGGCTTGACCTGGATGTCCAGCGTCTGCGCCCGGGCGAAGGCGGGATTGGCTGCCTGATGCTCGGACAGGATCTGTTTGACGATGTCCGGGACCGACAAGTCCTGGAACACGCGCGAGGTGTGGCGATGGCGCAGCAGCGCGAAGGGCGGCTCGATGATCAGCTCGTATTTGGCGAAGCCGCCATCCGATCCCGCCAGCTTGGCCTGGCTAACCACGCCACAACGGATGGTTTCGTCGCCATCGGTATCCTTGATACCGATGCGAGCGGGTTGGCCCAGCAGCGTCTTGAGCTCGATATTGCCATCCGGCGACAAGCAGGCGAGCGTGTAGCGGTAGGCGCGGGAGACGCCTTCCTCGCCGTCCAGGCTCAGCGGCAACAGCTGCTCGGCGGCTATCTGGCCGGTGCCAAGCTGCAGCGTCAGCATTCGGTGATCTTGATTGAAAGCAGAAGCGAAACTGGAGAGGAGGCTGTTAAGGTTCATGGCTATCCGAACGGGAAAAGGAAAGAGCCCAGCAAAGGGCTCTAGAATTTGACGTGCATAAACAGCCTAGCTATTTTAGATTGACCATCTCGGCCTTAACAGCCTGACAACCATACCAAGTCCAATTACCTGACCAAAAGGACAGGCAAAAAGAAACTTCCGCGCAACTAAATAACTTAAATATATTGCAAAATAACACTTAAATGGCGGCAACCCTCACATATGCGCTTTATGTGCTCAAGCACTCCTTGGCCCTTCTCGTACCCACGGATAGGTCGGCTACCACGCAAATTCCGCCCGAGTAGTGAGATGGCCTAATTCAGCCTGGGTACAGGAGCACGCTTACCATATGGGCGGTCTGGACCAGCAAGTCCCGCCGCGCCCCCTGCCATGTCCATTTTAAATGCATAATCCAGACTTTCCCGCCTACCCTGCACGCACCTGCCATGGCCACACGCTCTCTGCCGCATACCAACAAGCGCCAGCCCAAAATCCCCCACACTAAGGTGGGGCTGTTTCTGCAGATACTGGATTTCTTGCTCAAAGTCGCCGGCCTTAGCATCACCTTGCTGGGCGTTCTGGCATGGATAGCCGGGACTTGCTATCGGTACGGATTCTGGGGAGCGGCCAACAATGCAGGGCCGCTGTCCGCCTCTACATTGCAAGAAACCGCGCTGCACGGTTTCATTTCACCATTCGCCACCTGGATACGCGCCATCGGAGCAATCTTGGCATTGAGCGTCCTCACGGCACTAAGCGGCCTGAGAGTAAAATTCAACCTCCCGAAGCCCGTTGCCTCCCGGCTGCCTGCATGGCTAAGCAGCAGGATGGGGTATGACAAAAGTTACGCTGGCCTAGCCATGGGGTTCCTGGTGGTTGCTTGCCTTTTGTTTTCGGCTTTGCTGTATCCACTTGCTTACTGGGTCGTCAATTCGTATCAAGCGGGACAAGCGTTTTTTACTAAAACCACGTGCAACCATCGCCAGCAAAAGTCCTGGCCTAGCAACCTTAGCCTGGATAATGGCAAGCTCGTGCATGGATGGATACTGGATCGCACAGACAAAATGCTGATGCTGTCTGATGGCTATCAGATCTACACCGTATCTCTCGGCGACAAGATTCGGCTGATGGACACTACAGTGATCGATATGGATTGCAAGAAAGCCACCCCATAGCGACATTGCAACTTGGCGGTTGAATCGTTCAGCAAATGAGCGGGTCTGTCTACAACCTGCCGTCTCTGATGGAGCGGTGGTAGCAAAAGCATCAAGCGTAGTTCCACAGCATCAAAAACCTATTCATGCTTACCACACAGACACAAGCAAGTCCTTGTATTTTATAGATTCAATATCTTATTATCTATTCAATTTCAATTCAAAATCCATTCCATGTCCGCAGAAACCATCCTGTCCAGCCTGCAGACTGGCCCCAAAACAGCGGCTGAGCTTTGCGCCCAACTGGGCCTGAGCCAACCCACCCTATCGCGCCGTCTGCAGGACGCCGGCGCCAGGGTGATCCGCGTGGGCCGCGCCCGCGCTACGCGTTACTTCGCCGTCAGACTGATAGGCGGGCATGCCGGCATTCCCATCTATCGGGTCTCTCAGGAAGGCCAGCTGGAGGATATGGGCGAGCTGGCTGCCACCTGGCCCGGGTTTGCGCTGGTCCGCCCGGACGGCGCCTCCACACACTACGATGGCCTGCCTTGGTGGCTGAACGACATGCGTCCGCAAGGCTATCTGGGCCGGGCGTGGGCGCGGCGGTTTGCCTTGCAAAGCGCGGGCTGGTCTACGGACCTGAAGGATTGGACGGATGAGCAGGTATTGCTTGCGCTGGCATCGGGCGAGGTGGACATGCCCGGCAATCTGCTGATTGGCGATGAAGCGCGCTCGCGGTGGCTGGCGGGAACACTCGCCGAAGCCATTTCCCCAGATGATAGGGCGCGTTACTACTTGCACACGGCCAAGCTGGCGGAAAGCGGCTCGCTGCCCGGCTCCAGCGCGGGCGGAGAGCAACCCAAGTTCACCGCCTGCGTGGCGGGCCGCGAGGTGTTGGTCAAATTTTCCGCCTCCAGCGATAACGAGGTAAGCCGCCGCTGGCGGGATTTATTGCTGGCGGAACATATCGCGCTGCGCTTTCTGAACGCCCGTGGCTTTGAAGCGGCGCAGAGCGAGGTGGTAGATATTGGCTCCCAGCGCTTTTTGCAAATCTGCCGATTTGACCGAAACGAGACCGGCGGCCGCCGCGGCATGGTCAGCCTGCATACGCTGGACGCGGAGTTTGCCGGACTGGGCGCAGGCACGTGGCCGCAGATCACGGCGCAGCTACTGAGGGAACGATCGCCACGCAGCCAGCGCCCCATCATCACGCCGCAAGCCGATGAAACGGCAGGCCGGCTGTTCGCCTTTGGCACGCTCATCGGCAACACCGACATGCATGCGGGCAATCTGGCCTTTTATCACGACGGCGCGCTGCCGCTTTCGCTGGCCCCGGTTTACGACATGCTGCCCATGGGCTTTGCCCCCAAATCCGGCGGCGAAATGCGCGATGCGCTACAACCATTCCGCCTCCCCACGCTGCCGCGCGCCACGGTCTGGCACCAGATGCTGCCGCTCGCCCGCGCTTATTGGCAGGAGGTGATGGATCACCCGCTGGCCAGCCCCGCGCTGACATCCATTGGCGCGAATCAGCAAAGCTGGTTGGATACCGCAGCGGAACAGATCAGGCGGGCAGGTGGCGCGGGCTAATCTCTGTGGAAACATCCCCACGCCGCGGAAATCGCGCAGGACATCACCCGCTAGCCTCCTCCGACTCACCTTGCACCACAGGCTACTGCTTGGTTACTGCTGGATAGCCGACGCCAGCCCCTGAAGGCTTGCCTTCCGGTATATGCGGTTCGTCCCATCTCAACATGCGCTTTCGCCTCGCCGGTCAAACTCCCAGTTCTTTAGTGCAAGTCCGTTGATTTCCTGCCATAGCTCGCTTGTGACAGCCTTCACAAGATCAATAGAATCCTAATCTTCTTCCTGCTCAATGACATACCTTCGCCCGAAGGTATCTTCGTCTGGAATGCCGATGGATCTGAATGCATTGTTGTCCAGCTTTGCTTCCGCCTTTGGTCAAGATCGCCGGATGCTGACGCTGGAGCTTGGCACCGGCCAGATAGCCGCCGAGCAGTTGCTGCCACTCAACCTGGACGGCGAGGAAGGCATCTCTCGCGCCTACCGTTACACGCTCGCCTGCCTGTCGCCGGACGGCAATATCGAGCTCAAGACCTTGCTGGGCCAACCGGCCCGGATTGGCATTGCCGATGTGGACGGAGACGAAACCATCCGCTGCGGCGTGGTCAGCCAAGCCAGGCTGGCGGGATCGGATGGCGGTTTCGCCAAATACGAGCTGATCATCGAGCCGCCCTTCGCGTTGCTGCGCCATCGTCGCACCTCGCGCGTGTTTCAGGACTTGTCGGTCCCGGACATCGTCAAACAGATCCTGTCCGAGCATCAGGCAGCCAATCCCGCCTTCGCCCGGGCGCAGA
>NZ_JBUPWA010000001.1:3133218-3265889 GCF_055181315.1 Chromobacterium sp. Ag138 | reverse complement strand
CGGCGGCCGCCGCGGCATGGTCAGCCTGCATACGCTGGACGCGGAGTTTGCCGGACTGGGCGCAGGCACGTGGCCGCAGATCACGGCGCAGCTACTGAGGGAACGATCGCCACGCAGCCAGCGCCCCATCATCACGCCGCAAGCCGATGAAACGGCAGGCCGGCTGTTCGCCTTTGGCACGCTCATCGGCAACACCGACATGCATGCGGGCAATCTGGCCTTTTATCACGACGGCGCGCTGCCGCTTTCGCTGGCCCCGGTTTACGACATGCTGCCCATGGGCTTTGCCCCCAAATCCGGCGGCGAAATGCGCGATGCGCTACAACCATTCCGCCTCCCCACGCTGCCGCGCGCCACGGTCTGGCACCAGATGCTGCCGCTCGCCCGCGCTTATTGGCAGGAGGTGATGGATCACCCGCTGGCCAGCCCCGCGCTGACATCCATTGGCGCGAATCAGCAAAGCTGGTTGGATACCGCAGCGGAACAGATCAGGCGGGCAGGTGGCGCGGGCTAATCTCTGTGGAAACATCCCCACGCCGCGGAAATCGCGCAGGACATCACCCGCTAGCCTCCTCCGACTCACCTTGCACCACAGGCTACTGCTTGGTTACTGCTGGATAGCCGACGCCAGCCCCTGAAGGCTTGCCTTCCGGTATATGCGGTTCGTCCCATCTCAACATGCGCTTTCGCCTCGCCGGTCAAACTCCCAGTTCTTTAGTGCAAGTCCGTTGATTTCCTGCCATAGCTCGCTTGTGACAGCCTTCACAAGATCAATAGAATCCTAATCTTCTTCCTGCTCAATGACATACCTTCGCCCGAAGGTATCTTCGTCTGGAATGCCGATGGATCTGAATGCATTGTTGTCCAGCTTTGCTTCCGCCTTTGGTCAAGATCGCCGGATGCTGACGCTGGAGCTTGGCACCGGCCAGATAGCCGCCGAGCAGTTGCTGCCACTCAACCTGGACGGCGAGGAAGGCATCTCTCGCGCCTACCGTTACACGCTCGCCTGCCTGTCGCCGGACGGCAATATCGAGCTCAAGACCTTGCTGGGCCAACCGGCCCGGATTGGCATTGCCGATGTGGACGGAGACGAAACCATCCGCTGCGGCGTGGTCAGCCAAGCCAGGCTGGCGGGATCGGATGGCGGTTTCGCCAAATACGAGCTGATCATCGAGCCGCCCTTCGCGTTGCTGCGCCATCGTCGCACCTCGCGCGTGTTTCAGGACTTGTCGGTCCCGGACATCGTCAAACAGATCCTGTCCGAGCATCAGGCAGCCAATCCCGCCTTCGCCCGGGCGCAGACGCTGGACATCCAGGTCAAGCCCGCCCCGCCGCGCAGCTATACGCTGCAGTATCGCGAGAGCGATTTCGATTTCATCGTTCGGCTGCTGCATGAGGAAGGCTACGCCTGGCGATTCGTGCATCTGGATGAAGTGACCGAGCGAGGTAGCGAAGCGTCGCGAGGAAATAGCCCGCAGGTGGAACTGGCCATCTTTGACGATGCCCACAGCCTGCCGGCGTCCAAGCTGGAGCGGGTGCGCTTCCACCGCAGCAATGCGACGGAAGAGAAAGATGGCCTCACCGGCTGGGAGGCCGCGCGCCAGATCGTGCCGGGCGGCACGGCGCTGGCCAGCTACGACTACAAGCCGGTCTACACCCAGCAAAACCGCGAAGACAGCCACATCGACCAAGGCCAAACCGGCCAAGCGCTGCAAAGCAGCCTGACGCAATACGACGCGCCGGGTTTGTACTATGCCGGCGATGAGGAGCAACTGGGCCATTACGCCGAGCTGCGGCAGCAAGCCAACGATCTGCAGGCCAAATCGTTCAGCGGCAGCGGATCGGTGCGCGGGCTGCTGCCGGGCGAGTGGTTTCGCCTGGATGATCATCCCGCCCATGACGGCGACGCGGCGGAGAAGCGCGAATTTGTCGTCACCGGCCAAAGCTTCCAGGTGCGCAACAACCTGCCGACCGATCTGCAGTCCATCCTGCCGACGGGCGACAAAGCCGACGCCCCGTTCGCCACCCAGATCCAGGCCCAGCGCCGCGGCATCCCGCTGACCCCGGCCTATGCCGGCACCGCCTCGGCCAAGCTCACCAGCCTGGGCGTGCAGACCGCCACCGTGGTCGGCCCCGCCGGCGAGGAAGCCCACACCGACGCCCAGGGCCGCATCAAGGTGCAGTTCCACTGGCAGCGGCCGGATGAACACCCGACCATCGGCGCCGGCCTCGACGACAAATCCTCCTGCTGGCTGCGCGTCGCCATGCCGTCGGCCGGCGCCGGCTGGGGCCACCAGTTCATCCCGCGCCTCGGCCAGGAAGTGCTGGTCGACTTCATCGAAGGCGACATCGATCGGCCGGTGATCACCGGCGTGCTGTACAACGGCAGCCACCCGACGCCCGACTTCAGCGGCGCCGGCAGCCTGCCCGCCAACAAGACCCTGTCCGGCATCAAGAGCAAAGAACACCAGGGCGGCGGCTACAACGAGCTGCTGTTCGACGACACCCCCGGCGAAGTGCGCGCCAAGCTATCCAGCGAACCGGGCAAGACCCAGCTCAACCAGGGCTACCTCGCCCACCCGCGCAGCAACGGCAAGGCCCAGCCGCGCGGCGACGGCTTCGAACTGCGCACCGACCACCACGGCGCCATCCGCGCCGCCCACGGCCTGCTGCTCACCACCGAGGCGCAGAACGGCGCCGGCGGCAAGCAACTGGCGCGCGAGCATGCGCAGAGCCAGCTGCAATCCGCAGTGGCACTCAGCCAGGCGCTAGCCGAAACCGCCACCGGCCAGCTGGCCGACACCATGGAGACCGGCCCCGACGAAATCGGCCCGGACAACGCCAAGGCCGGCAAGAAACCCGACGGCCACCTGCAACACCACGCCGACGCGCTGAAGGCCTGGGAAGCGGGATCGAATACCGACAAGGACGGCAAAACCGCCAAGGATCAAGCCGGCCAGCAGCCGCTGCTGATCCTGTCCGGCCCGGCCGGCATCGCCTCCCTGACCGAACAAAGCCAAACCGTCACCGCCGGAACCAACCTGAACCTCATCGCCCAGCGCGACGCCAACCACACCACCGGCCGGCGCTGGCTGCACAACGTGGGCCAGCATATCAGCCTGTTCGTGGCGGGGGTGAGGGACAAAGTGGCGCTGAAGCTGATCGCCGCCAAGGGCAAGGTGCAGGTGCAGGCGCAAAGCGACACGATGGAGCTGACGGCGGATCAGGATGTGACGATTACCTCATGCAAGGAAAGGGTTGTCGTCAATGCCAAGCAAGAAATCCTGGTCACCGCTGGCGGCGGCTATATCCGCATCGCCGGTGGCAATATCGAGGTGCATTGCCCCGGCACCGTCAGCGTCAAGGGCGCCAGCCACGATCTGAGCGGACCGGCCAGCATGAATCCTCCGCTGCCAACGCTCCCCAAAGGCAAGTACACCCCTCCCAATACCCATCCGTTCTCGGAATAAGCGGATACCAGCATGATTATCAGCCCTCCCATTCTCAAAACGCCCCAGGGCAACGCCAGCGATGAGCAATGGCTTGCCAGCCTGATGCCATTCTCCTCACGTGGAGGCTTTCCCATCGCCAGCCGCATGGCTTGGCATGGCGGCCAGCACATCGAACATACGGACACCGGCGCGCACGGCGAACCGGTGCGCGCCATCGCCGACGGCGTGGTTGTATACAAGCGGACGCCCTCGCCCGATGCCGACAAAAAGCCGCTGGCTTATCAGGGCGAGACCGATAACGGCTGCGTGGTGATCAAGCACAACACGGAAATAGGCGAGGGGCCGGATGGCCAGATCGAGTACTACTCCATCTACATGCATCTGAAGGAAGTCTTCATCAAAAACAAGCAGCCGGTAAACCGGAAGGACAGCTTGGGCAGCGTAGGCAGCTGCAATGGCAAGAACGCCATTCATCTGGAAATCATTTGCGACGACGCCAACCTGAAAAAGATCGTCGGCAGAAGCTCGGGCAAGCTGGACATCAGCACGGATGGCCGGGACAAGATCATCTACGGCGACATGCATTTCTACCTGCCGCCCGGCACACCGTTCTACGCATCGATTGCCTCGCTGCAAACGCCCACCGGCAGCGGGGCGCCTGCGCATACTTCTGCGGTGCCTTTGTTTGTGACGATGAGATTCGAGCGCGGAAAGTGTTTGCTGACCACTCGCCAGGAAGACCCACAACAAGAAGGCTTATACGTCGAGTTAGACCAGCCGCTGGCCAATAGCGATGATAAATACGAATACAACCTCTACAGCAAAGCGGCAGCCCTAGGCGACGCCTTCCATATCGCGCCGAGCGCCGCTTATGAACTGCTCCGCTTTGGCCGGGTTATCAATACTGAAAATGAAACCCCCATCGCGGCGGGAGCCGTTCCACACTGGCACAAAGTCAACTACCCAGGCGGGCAAGGTTGGGTCGATCTGAATGCGGCGGAGATCAAGAAGTTCAGCGATGCCGACTTTCCTCACTGGTCAGGCTGGAGCTTGATTGACGACGATCCAACGCCAGAAAGCCAGTGCAACTCCCCAGCGCTTGAAAAGTGGATTGTAGGTAACTCAGGAAAGAAATTGACTGCCGATGCCCTATCAGCAGCGCTCGGAGATGAAAAGATACAATCTCGGTTTTCACGTGCGATCTGCAAGTTTCCAACAGAATGGGAAAAAGGACAGATTGATACGCGATATGATTGGTTGAAGAAAAAAAGCGACGTTTTGGATGAACCCATGACGGAGGAGCTGTATGCTGATTTCAAAGCATACGTGGAAGCTTTGTCTTTCTGGGAGGAGGCTGGGCTGGAAATAAATAGTAACCACTGGCATTTTTATCCAAGCATGTTCATTTCACATTTCAGAAAGTGCAATTGGATAGATAAAAATGAAATGCAGAAAATATACCCAAGTGACATTCAAAGAAAAGATAAGGGGAAAGTCCAAACTGCAAAAAATGGATTGAGCGACACAATTCGAGAGAAGTATAGGAAAGAGATATGCATCGCAATGAGGAAATATTCTATTAACAAAACAGGTTTAAGAATGACCAATTTCTTCGCTCAAGGAGCTGAGGAGTCGCGAACCCTAACATGGATGAATGAGTCACGTACTGAAAAATCATGTAATGATCTTTATGGCGGCAAGCTCGGAAATGATTTGCCGGGTGATGGATATAAATACAGAGGCCGTGGTATAAAACAACTTACGGGAAAGGCCAATTATGCAGGCTACTGGGTCTATCGAGGCAAAATCAAAAGAAGCTCATTCGAGCCTGCCTGGTGGTCGAAGAAGAACCCCCGCAGACCAGACATTGCCGATCCAGACTACTTACTTACCAATAAGCATGCGACAATAGATGCAGGTGCCTGGTATTGGGAGGCCGGCCCCAGGCGAGGGGAACCAAGAAAGAATAGTACAATCAACAAAATAATAGATGAATTTCAGGGTGATATTAATTCTATAGCAGAGGTCATTTGCGTAGAAATAAATGGTGGATCAAATGGAGTTGAAAATAGGAAATTTCATACCATCCGAATTTCTAAAATATTAATGGATTTTCCAACATGAAAAACTCTTATTTTATATTTTTCTCGCTTTTTCTGATTCAAATCTATTCCACTGCGTTCGCAGGCACAGGCACAGGCACAGGCACATCAAGCTTTGATGAGCAGATTAAAAAAGCAAATACGTCCTTATATCGAGATATAAAGATTAGCAAAACCGACAAAGAAGCTACTTTTGAATTGCTCTTGAAAATAAAACAGGATGGATACAATGCAGACTCGATCAGAGTTTGCTTAACAGATCAAGAATGCCAAGAAGATGGATGGGAGCTGATAAGTGAAAACGGTCAAGATTATTTTAATACTCCAAACTACTCTGAAGCTAGGAACTTTAACCATCACGGAAATAATATTTCCTCGGCATTTAACTTATGCCAAATAAGTAATAGCATGGGAGAAGTGTCAATGGCTGGTCAGTGTCTAACTATAGTTGGAGAAAAATCAAATAAAAAATTTATTTATAGTTCCTACTTGGGCAGGGCATCAAAATGCAGGCCCGATAGTAAATGCTGGAAAAAATATGTAGAAAAAAGGCTACTTTTCATATCGAAATTCCTAGAGGTATCTAAAGAGGAATTTTTCCAATAAACAAGGCAAAACTCAGAAAAGCAAACAAGACCAATAGATATCACCTATAAAAAAGGTTGATTATAAATTGGATTAGCCCGACCTTTATTGAATTCTAATACCCCCATCCTCACACGCCGTAACTATTTATCAACAGAACACACTTGCCATACATATACAAACCCTGATTTCAAAAATGACTCATGCTAGAGGTAAGCAGCCAGATGGGCAAGAAAGATGCTTCGTTAATAATTAAAAATATTATTAACGAAGAATACAACACTCTAAATATTAATTACTTTCTCAAACATAACCATCTATAAGATAGATTTAGCGTCTATGCGACCATCCAATAGCAATAACCACCCTTAACAATCACGAGGTTTTTCATGGCAGCTAGGCACAGCACAATTCTTGTCTTATTATTTTACATGCCTAATATCGCTATCGCAGCAGACCAGATTCGCTACTGCAATAACATGTTCAGTTTCATTTCAATAAAAATTTTAGACAATGACTTTATTAAATCACAGTCAGCTCAGCCAAACTGTAAGAATGAACTAAAAATAAAACTAAAAAATGGAAAGAAGATTGTAAAGCTTAGTTTCCCAAGTGAAAGCTATCAGCTTGATAGTACGCAACCAACCATGGCAGCACTTAATGATATAAAAGGAAAAAGTACAAACACTATTTATCAGAGCTACTTAGTGAGAAATTCAACCGGTGACGTAAGGATAGATACTTTCATTAATCAAAACAAAAAAGGAGGTGTTGATTTAATAGAAAAAGATTTTTATTTTTCAAAAAAAGATACCTATTCTGTATATACAGTTTACAAAACAAGGCCAGATGACCTAGACGGCATGACAATGCTGAATGCCTTAGAGCAGTTTTTCTTATCATTAAAAGTTGACTGGAATTAAAAACATAACCGGAAATCTAATTTATCTCATCTTATATAGATCTACACCAATACAAGTAGCAATCCCCACAAGTAGTCCTGTCGACCTACCAACCTTAATACTGCGGACATCAATGCTCATGGAGCATTTCGGATAAGCCATACCCTACTCACAGAAACCGCCACCCATAACCATCCCCCTCCCGGCTCACCACACCAGCCGATGACGCGCCAAAGTGGGCGGTAAACACGGTGGCTTTGTGCTCGCAGGCGTACTCCAGCAGCCAACGGCGGGAAACGCGCGCGCCGTCTTGCTCCCGGCAGAAGGCTGAGTTCCATTCCGGGTGGTAGACCTGCACCGGCGAATGCATCGCGTCGCCGGTAAAGATGGCGGTTTCGCCAGCGGAATGCAGCGTGATGGACATGTGTCCGGCGCAATGCCCGGGCGTGGGATGGAAATGGAAGGCCTCTGCATAATCGTCCCCTCCCGCATGGATGCCAATCCCCTGGCCGCTGACCAGCACCGGAGCCACGCTGTCGTCAAACACCATGCGGCGCTTGTCGGCCTCCGGCGTGGCGAAGAAGTCCAGTTCACCCTGCGGCATCGCGTAACGGGCATTGGAGAAAGTAGGCCCCCAGCGGCCGTCCACCAGCCTTGTATTCCAGCCGACATGGTCGGCATGCAGATGGGTCAGCAACACGTGGTCCACGTCTTCCGGCTGGATATTCAGCATCGCCAGACGCTCCAGAAACGGCGTGCGCAGCCGGTGGAACAGCGCATTGAACGGCCGTTCCTTGTCGTTGCCCAGGCCAGTGTCGATCAGAAACACCTTGCCGCCCAGCTCCACCACCCAGGTATGCACGCTGAGGATGAGGTGTTCGCCGCTGTCGTCGAACAGCGCGCGCAGTTGCGGCTGCTCGGCCAGCACGCCATCGCGCCAGTCCGCGTACAGGTAGGCCGGGGTGATGCCGGTGAGCAGGGTGTCCGTCACGCGCGTAACACGCGCATTGCCGATGCGGTAGGTTTGGGCGTTCATCGTGGCTCTCTTGATCGTCAATGCGCCGCCTGGGCGGCGCCATGTAGCGTTCTACTATCCCGGAAAGTACTCATGCTTTCCAATGCCGATTTATGAATTTGTGATAAATTTCAAGCATCGCTGGCATTGGAAAGATGATCATGGAGCTGCGGCATCTGCGTTATTTCGCGGCGGTGGCCGAGCACGCCAGCATGCGCGCCGCGTCCGAGCGGCTGCACATCACCCAGCCGGCCATCACCCGTCAGATCCAGGACTTGGAGGAAGAGCTGGGCTTCGCGCTGTTCACGCGCTCGCCGCGCGGGCTGCGGCTGACGCCGGCGGGCGACAGCTATCTGCGCGACATCCGCCGGATGCTGGCCGCGCTCGATGCTGCCGGCGCGAGCGCGCGCCGGGTAGCCGACGGCGCGGCTGGCCAGCTGCGGCTGGGCTATGTGGAAAACACCGGTTGGGATGGCGTGGTGCCGCAGGCTCTGCAACGTTTTCAGGCGGAAACGCCGGACGTGAGCCTGTCGCTGTCCACGCTGAACAGCCCGGAACAGTTCGCCGCCATCGATCAGGATGCGCTCGACGGCGGCTTCGTCTACCAGTTGGGCCCGCTGCCAGACGGCTTCAACGCGCTGCCGCTGCTGACGCAGGACGTGGTGCTGGCGCTGCCCCGCGCCTGGCGGATTGCGCACGATGAGGCGCAGCCTTTCGATCTGCGCGCGCTGGCCGGACGGCCTTTCGTCTCCTTCCCCCGCGCGGTCTACCCCGAATACCACGACCGCCTGTTCAGCGCCTGCCAGCAGGCCGGCATCCGGCTGGACGTGGTGCAGGAACAGCCCACCGAGGCGGCGATGCTGTCGCTGGTCTGCGCCGGCGTCGGCGCGGCCATCGTCAATGCCGCCAATCTGGCGCGCCCGCCGGCGCAGGCGCGGTTTTACCGGCTGCAGAATCTGTCGGTGCCGCTGCCGCTATGCTTCGTCTGGAAACAGGAGGCAGGCAACCCGGCGCTGGCGCGATTCATCGCTAGCTTGCGGCAAACCATCACGGAACCGCGGTCCCCGCCATGAAGAAAACCACGGCCCGCAATCCATCGCAGCCACGCTTTAGCCAATCTCCACGCCAGAAGAAAACCAAACCCATGCGTAAACGTGCCCTGTTTCATGCGCTGCTCGCCGCCGGCCTGCTGACACTCGCCGGCCCATGCCTGGCCGCCAAAGACATCGTCCAAGCCTCCGACTTTCTGGACTACCTCTATCCAGGCGCCGCAGATGCGCCGCTGACCTACCATGACCTCATCATGGCTGACGGCTACCATCTCTATTTCACATTCCATGGCGACCAGCCGGCATCCCGGTACCAAGCATGGCCGCTAGAGCGGCTGCGCCGCGAACTGCTGCCGGAGCTGGACCGCTACGCCTGCGCCGATACGCTCGAATCCCGCCCCGGCGACGACATGCGCTGGCCGGAATACCGCCGCAAGGGCGGCAGCCTGGTGGTGCATGTGGAAAGCCTGCAAGACGTGGATTACTCGGTAGAGATGATCGCTCCGGGCCGGGCGGACCTATGCCGCTAGCCGCCAGGCGCCCATAAACAAACAGGCGAGACGGTATCCCGCCTCGCCTGCGATCGCGCATCGCTGCCCGCGGCTTACAGCTTGAACTGCCCGATCAGGCTTTCCAGCTCCTCGCCCAGCCGCGCCAGCGCCACCGTGGCCTGTTGCGCCTGGTGGATGGAGTCGTCGGTCTGCAGCAGCATGCCGTGGATGTTTTCGATGTGGCGGGCGATTTCCTGGCTGGCGCTGGATTGCTCGGCGGTGGAGACGGCGATGTCGCCCACCGCGCGCACCACCTGCTGCGCCTGGCCGCTGATCTGCTGGATCGATTGCGACGATTCGCCGGCCAGCCTCACGCCTTGCTCCACCTGCTCCAGCGCGCCGTTCATGCTATCGGACGCGTGGGTGGTGTCTTTCTGCATGGTCTGGATCACGTCGGAGATTTCCAGCGTGGCCTTGGCGGTGCGTTCGGCCAGTTTGCGCACTTCATCCGCCACCACCGCGAAGCCCCGGCCCTGCTCGCCGGCGCGGGCGGCCTCGATCGCTGCGTTCAAGGCCAAGAGATTGGTCTGGTCGGCGATGTCGCGGATCACCGACACGATGCCGGAAATGCGGTCCGACCGTTGCTGCATGCCGCCCAGCACCTCGGCCAGCTGGCGCACGGTGCCGGCGATGCGGCCGATCTCGGCCGCGGTGGCGTCCACATTGGCGGCCGCCTGATTGGAGAGGGTGTCCGCCTCGCGGGCGCGCTGCTCGGCCACCCGCGCCGATTCGGCGATATGGGTGACGCTGACCGACAGCTGCTCGACGCTGGCGGCGGTGGCGTTGGCCGCCTGCGACTGGCGGGCGGAGCTGTCGCGGATCTGGTCCACGTCGCCGGACAGCTGGCGCACCGAGCCCAGCATGTCGCCGGCGTGGCGGCGCACGTCCAGCATCATCTTGCGCAGCGAGCCGGTGAAGGTGTTGAACGCGCCGGCGGCCTGGCCGATCTCGTCGCGGCTGGCGATGGACAGCTCGCGGGTGAGATCGCCGCTGCCGGAGGCCAGCTCGGTCATCGCGCCCTGCAGCCGGCCCAGCGGGCGCAGCAGCTGGTTCAGCGTGGCACCCAACAGCAACAGGATCAGCGCCAGGATGCCCAGGCTGATGAAGGCGGACTGCCAGCTGGCCGCGCGCACCGGGGCGAAGGCCTCGTTCTCGGGAATGGAGATGCGCACCGCCCACGGCGTACCGGCCTCGCCGACCACGATGGGCATGATGAAGTGGCGGAAGCCGTCGTCGCTGCGATATTCGGCCGGACGGCCGTCCTTGATCGCCGCCTTGGCCTCGGCCGGCAGATCGGGCGCCGGCTTGCCGTTCAGGCCGGGCTGGCGGCCGGCCAGCTGCACGCCGCCGTTGGAGTACAGGCTCATGAAGCCGGCGTCGTAGGGACGCACCTTGGCCGCCATTTCCTGCAGGTGGCCCAGCGCGATGTCGCAGCCGGCCACGCCCAGCACCTTGCCGCCGATGTTCAGCGGGAAGGAGAGGGTGCCCATCAGGATTTTCACGTCGGGATCGACATAGGGCTCGGTCAGCATCGGCTTGCCGGTCTTGCGCGGCTCGGTGTAGTAGGCGCTCTCGTCGACGCCGTCGCTGCCCCACACCACGTCCACCTTGCCCGCCTTGCGGAACCAGTACACGCCGTAGCGGCCGGTATGGTCGTTTTCCGGCTTGCCGGCCAGCTCGGCGTCGCGGCCGTCGAAGGCGTTGGGCTCCCAGTCCACCCAGTAGCCGACCGCGTCCGGGTTGTTGGGCAGCTGGCGCTTCACCACCTCGGACAGCAGCGAGCGGCCGTTGGACGGCAGCGCCGCCTTCACGCCGGCCGCGGCTTCGGCCATCGCCTGCGCGGAGTCATAGGTCTTGCCCAGCATGCGCTGCACGCGGCCGGCCTCGCTGTCCGCCAGCAGGCGCGCATGCTCCAGCACCGCGCTTTCCGCGTTGCGGTAGCTGTTATAGATGTTGGCCCCCGCCAGCACGGTAAAGCCGATCAGGATCAACAGGCCGGAGCCGGCCAGTATCTTGCCCTTGATGGTTGCAATCATGGTTCACCTCTTGCCGGATGGACCGCCCGCCCGATGGCGGTCCGTCCGATTGTCTGCATATTCATCACGGAATGAGAATCGCTTGTCGCCCCAGGCGCCCGCTTCCCCAGCCCAGAAGGTAACGCAGGAAACGTTCTAGCACAAAGGAATGATTACCGATGCCGCGCAAGGGGGGCGATGATACGCCGCGCGCCGCCGGCTGGCCACCCGGCTACCAGCTGGCGCGCTTGAACAGGCTGAGCCGGTTGACGCGGAACAGCCGCGCCGGCCGCTGGCTGCCGCCCTGGAACTGGTCGGTGGCGATCAGGATGTCGGCCTGGTCGGCCGCCTCGCCGGGGCTCATGTCTCCCACCTTGATGCCCAGCCGGGAACGGAAGGTGCCGCGCGACACCGTCTCGCCGAAGATCTGCTCATAGGTCCGCTGCAGCTGGGTCAGCGTGAACTGCTCCGGCAGCAGCCAGCACGGCAGCGTGGAGTAGCTGGCCTTGTTGCGCACCCGCTCCGCCGCCGCGCGGATCTGCTCGGCGTGGTCGAAGGCCAGCTCCGGCAATTGGTCGACATCGTAGAAATGGAACACCTCGCCGCCGGCCTGGCGCAGCTCCTCGTGCGGCATCAGCGCCACGTGGGAGATGGCCGCCGACCAGCCGCGCGGATCGCGCGCCGCGCCGGCGAAGGTGCCCAGCTGCTCCAGGTAGCGCGGCTCGACGCCGGTCTTTTCGCGCAGCACGCGGCGCGCGGTGTCCTCGGCGGTGGCGTCCTCCTGCGGATGCACATAGCCGCCCGGCAGGGCCAGGCAGCCCTGGAACGGCGGACGGTCGCGCCGGTGCAGCGCCGCCTGCAGCTTGCCCTGGCGCAGGGTGAGCAACACGACATCCACGCTGACGATGAGAGCGGGGCGATTAGGGTGCATGAGGTATCCGTTTTATCGATTCTTTCCGATATTTTCGCCTTCTTAGTTGCAAAATTCAACTAAGCATGAATATACTGCGTGCAAGATAGTTGGAAAAAACAACTAAGACTGCCAACCGAAGTCCATCCGACATGGCTTGTCCCCGGCAGCGCACAACAAAGGACCGCATCGATGATCACCGCCAGCTACCTCAGCCACAACGGCCAGCAACGCGCGCTGCGCCTGGATTTCTTCACCTTCCCCGGCGGCGAAGTGCACGCCACGGCGGAAACCGGCGCCCCGGCAGCAGAGCTCTGCATCCGCGCCGACCTGCGCGACGCCGGCGAGACGATGGCGCTGCTGATGGCCACCGACGCGCTGCGCCGCGCGTATCCCGGCGTGCCGCTGGAGCTATGCCTGCCCTACGTGCCCTACGCCCGCCAGGACCGGGTGGCCAACCCGGGCGAGGCCTTGTCGGCCAAGGTGTTCTGCGGCCTGATCAACCAGCAGGGCTACCGCCGAGTGCGGATCCAGGACCCGCACAGCGACGTGGTGACCGCGCTGCTGGACCGGGTGGAGGTGGAAGACCCGCTGCCGGCGCTGCGCCGCGCGCTGGAGGCGATCGGCCCCGCCACGCTGGTGGCGCCGGACGCCGGCGCCCGCAAACGGGTGCTGAAACTGGCCCAGCAGCTGGGCTGCGGCGCCGTCTGCGCAGACAAGGTGCGCGACACCGTCACCGGCAAGATCAGCGGCATCGAGCTGCACGGCGCGCTGCCGGCCGGCCCGCTGCTGGTGGTGGACGACATCTGCGACGGTGGCGGCACCTTCGTCGGCCTGGCCGAAGCCATCGCCGCCCGCCAGGCGGCGGAAGGCCAGCCCGCGCCACTGTACCTGTACGTGACCCACGGCATCTTCAGCCGCGGCCTGGACCGGCTGCTGGAGCGCTTCGACGCCGTGTTCGCCCGCAATGACTGGAGCGGCGACGCCCGCTGCCGCCTCGTCTGAACGCGCCGGCAAGGCCCAGATCCCGCGGCGCGCCTCGGCTCAGCCGCCCAAGCCCAAACACAGATCGAAGGAGATGCATGATGACCGCCCCGAAAGCCGCCCAACACAAGAACCAGCTGGCCCCGTTCAACCTGGCCGACTTCTACAAGACCGGCCACCCGGCGATGTACCCGCGCGAAACCACCAGGCTGGTGGCCAACTTCACGCCGCGCTCGGCCAAGTACGCGCCGGTGCTGCCGCAGCTGTTCGACGACAAGGTGGTGTGGTTCGGCCTGCAGGGCTTCATCCAGGAATACCTGATCGATCTGTTCAACCGCGAATTCTTCCAGCGCCCGAAAGCGGACGCGGTGCGCCGCTACCAGCGCCGGATGGACACCGCGCTCGGCGCCGGCGTGGTGGACGGCGGCCGGCTGGAAGCGCTGCACGACCTGGGCTACCTGCCGCTGGAAATCCGCTCGCTGCCGGAAGGCGCGCGGGTGGACATCAAGGTGCCGCCGGTCACTTTCTCCAATACCCATCCGGACTTCCCCTGGGTGGCCACTTACTTTGAAACGCTGTTCAGCTGCGAGAGTTGGAAACCGTCCACTGTGGCCACCATCGCCTTCGAATTCCGCAAGTTGCTGACTTACTTCGCCGCCCTCACCGGCGCGCCGCAGGACTTCGTCGCCTGGCAGGGCCACGATTTCTCGATGCGCGGCATGAGCGGCGTCCACGACGCGATGCGCTGCGGCGCCGGCCACCTGCTGTCGTTCACCGGCACCGACACCATCCCGGCGCTGGACTACCTGGAAAACCACTACGGCGCCGACGCCGAGCGAGAACTGGTCGGCGGCTCCATCCCGGCGTCCGAGCACAGCGTGATGGCCTTGCGCATCCTGCTGACCCAGCAGCGGCTGGCGCGGATGCCCGCGCACCAGGGCCTGGACGACAAGGCGCTGCGCCGGCTGGCCGAACGCGAGGTGGTGCGCGAATTCGTCAGCCGCGACTACCCGGCGGGCATGGTGTCCATCGTGTCCGACACCTTCGACTTCTGGAACGTCGTCACCGTGATCGCCCGCGAGTTGAAGGAAGACATCCTGGCCCGCCGCCCGGACGCGCTGGGCAACGCCAAGGTGGTGTTCCGCCCGGACTCCGGCGACCCGGTGAAGATCCTCACCGGCTATCGCGACGACGAGCTGCTGTTCGACGCCGCCGGCAATTGCACCGCGCGCGACGATGGCCGCCCGGTCAGCGCAGCCGAGCGCAAGGGGGCGGTGGAGTGCCTGTGGGACATTTTCGGCGGCAGCGTCACCGAGCGCGGCTACCGCGCGCTGGACAGCCACGTCGGCCTGATCTACGGCGACTCCATCACCCTGCCGCGCGCCCGCGACATCCTGCTGCGGCTGGCCGACAAGGGCTTTGCCTCCTGCAATGTGGTGTTCGGCATCGGCAGCTTCGTTTACGGCATGAATTCGCGCGACACCTTCGGCTACGCGCTGAAGGCGATCTACGCCGAGGTGGGCGGCGAGGCCGTCGACATCTACAAGGACCCGGCCACCGACGACGGCACCAAGAAATCGGCGCGCGGCCTGCTGCGGGTGGAAGAGGAGAACGGCCGCTACGTTCTGCACCAGCAGCAGACGCCGGCCGAGGCCGAGGGCGGCGCGCTGCGGCCGGTGTTCCGCGACGGCGAGCTGCTGGCCAGGCAAACGCTGGCCGAGATCCGCCAGCGGCTGCAGGCGTCGTGGAGCTGCCCGCAACCGGGCAGCCTGGACTGGAACGCATAGCAACACCGCCCGCCGCCCGGCGGGCTTGCCACTTTCAGGCAAAATGCCAATACTGACAAGGCAAATGCCGATGGAGGCCATCATGTCCCAAGCCCTGTTCAAACCCGATGCCGGCCCGCTGCCGGAGCAGCCGCGGGCGCCGACGCTGCATTTCGCCCGCCTGTCGCGCATCATCGGCCAGAAAGTGCGCTCCGACCTGGAAGTGGCGCGCTATGTCGCCAACGGCGCCGACACCGGCCTGATCGACCATCTGGCCGGCGAAGGACTCACCCGCAAGGAGCTGGAGTTCGTGATTCCGGCGCGCACGCTGTCCCACCGCATCAAAAAGCATGAAAAGCTGAGCCGAGACGAGTCCGAACGGGGAGTGCGGGTGGCCAGCCTGCTGGTGCTGGCGCAACAGGTGCTGGGGGAGGAGGCCACCGGCTGGCTGCGGCAGCCGCTGCGCCGCTTCGACGACGCCAGCCCGCTGGCAATGGCGCAGACCGAGCAGGGCGCGCGGCTGGTGGAAAACCTGCTGCTCCAGATCGACGAGGGCTACGTCGCGTGATCGCCTGGCGGATCAGCAATTACGCCGATCTGAACGGCCTGGGCGGGCTGCGCGCCGACGGCCGCTGGCACCACGCCGGCCGGCCCGTCGTCTACCTGGCCGACCACGCCGCCAGCGCGATGCTGGAAATGCTGGTGCACAGCGAGCTGCGCCGCCTGCCGTCCAGCTTCCAGCTGTTGAAGGTGGAGTTGCCGGACGACGGCATGCTGGACCTGGACCCGGCCGCGCTGCCCGACAACTGGCGCGCCCGCCAGGAAGACACCCGCCGCCTGGGCGACGCCTGGCTGGCGCAGGCGCCCAGCGCGCTGCTGCGGGTGCCGAGCGCGCTGGCGGCGGATGGCTGGAACCTGCTGCTCAACCCGCTGCACCCCGCTGCCGGCCGCTGCCGGATTCTCGAAGCCATCGCCGCGCCGCTGGACGCGCGGCTGCGCCAGTCCTGAGCGGCCGGCTCAGCGGATCTCGATGTCCGCCAGGTGGTAAGTGCCGGTGCGGCTCTCCTGGCAGAACACCCTGGCCTGCACGGTGACGGTCCGCCCCCGGTAGCGCGCCATCCCCTCCTGGTTCAAGGCCAGCCGTTCCATCGTCTGTTCGCCGCACGCCGCGCCATCGTCCAGCCGCAGCGGACGACGCAGCCTCAGATAATGCGCGCGGAACAGCGTGCCTTCGGCCTTGCTGCCGCTGGAAATCGGCCCGGTCACGGTGCCGCGCAGCGTGAGTCGGGTGTCGCCGTCAGCGCGCACCGGCATGGCGGCGGCGGCATGGCAGTTGGCCAGCAGGCACAGGCTGGCGATCAGGCGGGTGCGATGATGTGTCATGGTTCTCTTGGCGGAACGTGGAGGCGGCTCGCCGGGCCGCAAAAAAACAAGCGATGGGTTTTGCCACCCCACCGCTTATGTCATCGGCGTTTCCGCCTGTCAATGTAACTATGCCCGTCAGCGGCCGGCCAAGCCCTCCAGCACCTTGCTGGACAAGGCCTGCGGCTGGGCGGTAACGCGCAGCAGGTGGCGCAGCGCCGGGTGCGGCGGCCGATGCACGGCGATGCCCTCGGCCAGCAGCTGGCGCTGGATGGCCTCGGACTGCGCGGCGTTGGGATAGACGACGCTGACGAAATTGGTATGCGAGGGCAACACGGTCAGGTCGCGCTCGCGCAGCGCGTCGGCCAGCTTGTCGCGCAGCAAGACCGTGGCCTGCACCAGCTGGCAGGCGTAATCCGGCGCGTCCAGCACCGTCGCCGCCGCGTGCTGGGCGATGCCCGACAGCGCGTACTGCGGCCGGATCTGGTCGGCTTTGGCGATGATGTCGGCCGGCGCCAGCGCGAAACCGACGCGCAGGCCGGCCAGCGCGTAGGCCTTGGACAGCGTGCGCAGCCGCAGCGTGTTCGGCAGCACGCCGGAGGGCGGAGCGTCCTCCGGCAGGGTACAGAAATCGATATAGGCCTCGTCCAGGATCAGCAGCGTCTGCGACGGCAGCTGCTGGCGCAGCGCCTGGATGTCGGCCGCCGACCAGTAATGGCCGGTGGGATTGTCGGGATTGGCCAGGTAGACCGCCACCGCGCGCTCGGCCTGCGCCACCTCGCACAGGCGGGCGAGATCGGGCCGCAGGCCCACGCCCTGCGCCTGATACGGCACTTCCAGGATGCGGGCACCGACGCCCTCGGCGAAGTAGCGGAAGGCCGGATAGGTGCCGGCGCTGCATACCACCGCGTCGCCGGCGTTGCAGCGCAACCGCAGCGCCAGCAGGATCAGGCTGTCGGCGCCGCAATCGAACAGCACCTGGCTGCTTTCCAGCCCCAGCCGCTGCGCCACCCGCTCGCGCAGCGCCAGCGCGTACGGGTCCGGGTACAGCCGGGCCAGCTCGGCCAGCGCCTCGCCCCACGGCTCCAGCAGCGGCGAGGCCGGCTTCACCATGCTCTCGTTGGCGCCCAGCCGGCTGACCACCTTGCGGCCCAGCGCCGCCTCCAGCTTGGCGATGCCGGGAAACGGGTTGACGATGGTATGGTGTTCCAGATGACGCGCGTAGTGGGGCATGGCGGCTCCTATTCCCGGGAAACGACGGCCCATTCTAGGCCAAGCCCCGTTCAGACAAGCGATTGCTTGGAAATATCCTTATGTCGCCGCGCTCAACGGGAAGCGGAAGCGTCCGCCTTGGGCGCGGAGGCGTCCGGTTTGACGACGTGGGCGGCGGACGGCGCCTTCTTGGGCTGCTGCGGCAGCACCAGCGGGCCTTTGTAGCCGCAAGCGGCCAGAATCAGGGTCAAACTTGCGCAAGCGAGCAGGGTACGCATACTGATGGCAATCCGATATGGCAAAATCGACATACTAGCAAAACCTTGCCGGGCGGTGTTGCCGCCGCCGGCGCCATCAGGGAAACATCATGACCGAAAGCGAATTCCTGCAACTGAGCGACGACATCTTCGACCGCATCGAACAGGCGATAGACCAACATGGGCTGGACGCCGACACGCTGCGCCAGGGCAATGTGCTGGAAATCGAGTTCGACAGCGGCGAGAAGGTGATCGTCAACCGCCACGCCGTCAACCAGGAAATGTGGATCGCGGCCAAGAGCGGCGGCTACCACTTCTCGCGCCGCGGCGAGGCCTGGATCGCCAGCCGCGACGGCGCGGAATTCTACGCGACGCTGGCCGAGGCCATCCGCGCCGGCAGCGGCGAGGCGTTCAGCTTCTCCGGCTGACCGTCAGCCGGCGGCGTGGCGCAGCATGGCCACCGCCACCCCGGCGGCCACGAGCGCGAAGCCGCGCGACACCTGCCGCTGCCCCAGCCGCCGTATCAGCCAGCGGCCGGCCATCATACCGGCGAGCGCGGCGGCGGCGAAGGCCAGCGTGGGCAGCGCCGGCGGCCGCGCGCCATGCCAGTAGGCGGACAGCGCGCCGCCGCCGCCGACCAGCGCGATCACCAGCAGCGAGGTGGCGACGATGGCGTGCATGCCCAGGTCGCTGAGCCGGCGCAGCGCCGGCACGATGACAAAACCGCCGCCCACGCCTAAGAGGCCGGTCAGAAAACCGGTGAACGCGCCGACGCCGGCCAGCGCGGCGATGCTGGCCGGATGCCAGGCCAGGCGACCGGTTTCCGGCCGCACCCGGCACAGCGCGCCACGCCCATCCCTCTCCGCTTGGCCGTCCCGCGCGCCGGACCAGGCGCGCCAGGCGACGATCAGCAACACCAGCGCGAAACCCGCCGCCAGCCAGTCGGCCGGCAACCGATGCGCCGCCCGCGCGCCCAGCGCCGAGCCGGGCAGGCCGCACAGCGCCATCAACGCGGCCGCGCGGTAACGCACCTCGCCCCGCCGCCATCCCTCTCAAGCGCCGAAAGCCGCCCCGGCCGCCACGGCCAGTAGCGCCACCGGCGCCGCCTGCGGCACACTCCAGCCTTGGGACGCCATCAGCGCCGGCACCGCCAGAATGCCGCCGCCGGCGCCGGTCAGGCCCAGCACCGCGCCCACCAGCGCGCCCAGCAACAAAGTCAGCGCCATGTCCGCCTGGATAGTAAAATCGTCATGATGAAATTTCTAAAAGAAATATGCTTATAACAGTATATTGTTTCAGCCGCCGCGCGCGCCATGCCCGGAGGACAAGATGAGCGCCCAGATCGCCAGCTTTTTCGACGCCGCCACCGGCACCGTCAGCCACATCGTCTACGACCGCCCGGGCGGATGCGCCGCGGCGGTCGATCCGGTGCTGGACTTCGACTTCCGCTCCGGCCGCACCTCGCGCGCGTCGGCCGACCGGCTGCTGGCCTTCCTGGCCGAGCAGCGGCTGACGCTGCAGTGGATACTGGAAACCCACGCCCACGCCGATCATCTGTCGGCGGCGCCCTATCTGAAGCGGCAAGCCGGCGGCCGCGTCGGCATCGGCGCGCGCATCGTCGAGGTGCAGGCCATCTTCCGCCGCGTGTTCAACCTGGAGCCGGCCTTCCGCTGCGACGGCTCGCAGTTCGACCACCTGTTCGGCGACGGCGAGGCTTTCCGCATCGGCGAGCTGGAGGCGCGGGTGATCGCGCTGCCCGGGCACACGCCGGCCGACGTCGGCTATCAGATCGGCGATGCGGTTTTCATCGGCGACACGCTGTTCATGCCGGACGTGGGCACCGCGCGCTGCGATTTCCCCGGCGGCGATCCGGCCGAGCTGTACCGCTCCATCCGCAAGCTGCTGGCGCTGCCGGCCGACACCCGGCTGCTGATGTGCCACGACTACCCGCCGGCCGGGCGCGAGCCCGCCTGGTGCGCGACCGTGGCGGAGCAGCGCGCGGCCAATCTGCACGCGCGCGACGGCGTGGACGAGGCCGCCTTCGTCCAGATGCGCGCGGCGCGCGACAAGACGCTGGCGATGCCGCAATTGCTGCTGCCGGCGGTGCAGGTCAACATCCGCGCCGGCATGCCGCCGCCGGCCGACGACAACGGCGTCCGCTATTTGAAGCTGCCGCTGGACGCGCTCTGAGCGCGGCGGGCGCTCTCGCGCTTCGCCAGGTCCAGCGCCTTGACCCGCGCGCCGATGTCGCCCTGCGCGCCGGCGCGGGCATACCAGCGTATCGCCGCCGGGATGTCCCGCTTCACGCCCTGGCCATGCTCGTACATGCTGGCGATCAGATACTGCGCGCCGGCATCGTCCTGCTTGGCCGCCTCCTCGTACCAGTAGGCGGCGAGGCGGTCGTCCTGCGGCGCGCCGCGCCCGAGGAAATACTGGGTGGCGAGATCGATCTGGGCCGGCAGATAGCCCTGCCGGGCGGAGAGCTGGAACCAGCGCGTCGCCTCGGCCAGCGATTTGGGCACCCCGTCGCCGCGTTCGGCCAGCAGACCCAGCGCGTGCTGCGCCCGGTCTAGCCCCAGCTCCGCCGAGCGCTTCAGCCAGTACACCGCCCGTGCCTTGTCCACCGCGCCGGCCTCGCCCTTCCAGTCCATCATCGCCAGGTCGAAAGCCGCCACCCGGTCGCCGTTCCGCGCCGCCTGCCAGAAGGCGATGCGGGCCGCGGCCAGCTGCCCGGCCTGGTATTCGCGCCAGCCCGGCACCTCCGGCTCCGCCGCACCCGCGCTCAACGCCGCCAGCAGCAGCGCCAGCAAGATTCCCGATCTCATGACCGCTCCCTCCGTCCATGCCGGTTGGTCGCCGCGCGGCGCGAATCCTGACGGCGCTTCGCCTCGGGCTGACGGCGCGGACTGCGGCAGGCTACAATGTTTCGACTAGATGTCATTTCCGGAGTCCTCGATGAGTTCCACCCTGGTTGATCCGCTGTGGTCGGCCATCCGCGACGAAACGCTGGCGGCGGTCAACGACGAGCCGCTGCTGGCCAGTTTCCTGCACATGACCGTTCTGCGCCACGCCACGCTGGAAGACGTATTGGCCTTCCACCTGTCCACCAAGCTCGCCAGCCCGGTGATGGATCCGCGCGCGCTGCAGGAACTGTTCCGCGAGGCCTTCCAGGCCGATCCGGCGATCAGCGCCGCGCTGCGCGCCGACATCCGCGCCTGTTTCGAGCGCGACCCCGCCTGCGACCGCTACTCCACGCCGCTGCTGTACTTCAAGGGCTTCCACGCGATCCAGAGCCAGCGCATCACCCACTGGCTGTGGCAGCAGAGCCGGACCACGCTGGCGCTGTTCCTGCAGAACCGCATCTCCGAAGTCACCGGCGCCGACATCCATCCCGCCGCACGCGTCGGCCAGGGCGTGATGCTGGACCACGGCACCGGCCTGGTGGTCGGCGAAACCGCCGTGATCGGCAATAACGTGTCCATCCTGCACGGCGTGACGCTGGGCGGCTCGGGCAAGGAGCGCGGCGACCGCCATCCCAAGATAGGCGATGGCGTGATGCTGGGCGCGGGCGCCGCGGTGCTGGGCAATATCCGCGTCGGCGAATGCGCGAAAGTGGGCGCCGGCAGCGTGGTGCTGGAAGACGTGCCGCCGCACGCCACCGTGGCCGGCGTGCCGGCCCGCATCGTGGCCCAGGCCTGTCCGGGCACCCCGGCGCTGGACATGGACCAGCGGGTGTAGGCGCCGCTTTTCTGTAATTAAAGTACACCGGGGCAATGCCCCTGGCCGCGCCGGACAGCCAGTCCCGCCCGTCCGGCTCCTCCTGAAGCCCGCCCCTCGGCATCGCGGCTGCGGCCTTGCGCGGCAAGGCCGCTTCTGTTTTGGTAGTTTTCCAACAGTACAGATGCCAACGGCTTGGCGCTGTGTAGCTTAGCCGCTACAATGCGCGCGGCCGGCGACCGCCCCGATATTGCATGGCGGCGCCGGGTTCATCAGGAAAACCACCCCATGAACGTCAGAGTTGTCGATTACCGCGCCCCGGACGCCGCGGAGCAGTTCACCCGTTCCCTGCACGAAACCGGCTTCGGCGTGCTGACCAACCACCCCATCCCGCAAGACCTGGTTGAAAAGATCTACGCCGAATGGCTGGACTTTTTCAATAGCGAAGAGAAGTTCGACTACGCCTTCTCGGTGGAAAAGCAGGACGGCTGGTTCTCGCCGGAAGTGTCGGAAACCGCCAAGGGCGCCACGCTCAAGGACATCAAGGAATACTTCCACATCTACCCCTGGGGCCGCGCGCCGTCGCAGCTCAAGGCCGACGCCGACCGCTACTACGGCATCGCCAACCAGCTGGCACAGGAACTCTTGTCCTGGGTGCAGCAATACACCCCGGCCGACATCGCCGCCAATTACCGCGAGCCGCTGTCCCACATGATCCAGGACAGCCAGCAGACGCTGCTGCGCGTGCTGCGCTACCCGCCGCTGACCGGCGACGAGCCGGCCGGCTCGCTGCGCGCCGCCGCCCACGGCGACATCAACCTGCTGACCATCCTGCCCGCCGCCAACGAGCCGGGCCTGCAGGTGCAGGGCAAGAACGGCGAATGGCTGGACGTGCCCTGCGACTTCGGCACCCTGGTGGTCAATATCGGCGACATGCTGCAGGAAGCGTCGGCCGGCTACTACCCGTCCACCCAGCACCGCGTGGTCAACCCCAGCGGCGAGGGCGCGAAGAAAAGCCGCATCTCGCTGCCGCTGTTCCTGCACCCGCGTCCGGACGTGATCCTGTCCGACCGCTACACCGCCGGCGCCTACCTGGACGAGCGCCTGCGCGAACTGGGCGTGAAGATGTAATCCGCCAGCCTCCGCATCAAACGGCCGCAGCCCCGCTGCGGCCTTTTTTTATGCGCTTGCCGCGCCTCTCGGCAGCGCCGCCGCCATTCGCAAACTACGATAAAACTTAAGAAAAGCACGCTGCGGCGGCCACGTCGCTCCGCAGCCAAGGGAAGGGAATCTATGCGCGGCACTCTCACGCGCCCTCCGGCTGTCCCGGATTGGCTGCCCAATGTCCTGGTGGCGCTGCTGTATTGCGCGGCGGCCTGGCTGGGCGACCGCTTTCTGATGCTGGAGCTGGGGATGGACACCGTGCTGTGGCCGCAACCCGCGCTGGCGCTGGCCGCCCTGCTGCTGCGAGGCCGGCGCGCCTGGCCTGGCGTGCTGCTGGGCGCGCTGCTGGTGGAAGGATGGCGCTGGTCGGGCCAGGCCGCCGGCCTGGACTGGCTGCCGCCGGCGCTGGGCATCGCCGCCGGCGCGCTGGCGCAAACGTTGGCCGGCGCCTGGCTGGTGCGCCGCCATCTCGGCGCCGGCAATCCGCTGGGCAGCTTCGGCCACTGCCTGCTGTTCTGCCTGATCGTGGCGGCCTGCACCCTGCTGGGCACGCTGATCGCCGTCGCCTCCGCCTATCTGGCCCACCTGGTGCCGCAAAAAATGCTGCTGGCGCAAGGCTGCCTGTGGTGGCTGTGCAATGCCAGCGGCACGCTGCTGTTCAGCAGCCTGCTGCTCAATCTCTACTACCACGGCTGGCCCAGGCTGGGGCGGGAAGCCTGGTACGAGATGCTGGCCTACTTCGGCACAGTGGCGCTGCTGACCGCCAGCATCTTCATCTGGTGGCACCCCACCATGGACACCACCTATCCGCTGGACATGCTGGTGCTGCCGCTGGTGGCCTGGGCGGCGTTCCGCTTCAGCCCGCGGGAGGTGGCGCTGGCGCTGCTGCTGATCACCCTGCTGGCGCTGTGGGGCACTCGCCACGGCGGCGGCCCCTATCTGGGCTTTTCCGCTTACAGCACGCTGATCATCCTGCAGACCTATATCGGCATCCTGACCGTGGTGGCGCTGTGCCTCGCCGCGCTGATGAGCGAGCAGCGCCTCATCAAGCAAGAGCTGGGAAGGCAGCAGGAGCAGCTGGAGCAGCAGGTGCGCATTCGCACGCTGGCGCTGGAACAATCGCACGCCGAGGTGCTGGCGCTGTCGCGGGTGGATTCGGTGACCGGCATCGCCAACCGCCGCTGCTTCGAGGAAAGCCTGGACGGCGAATGGCGGCGGGCGCGGCGGCTGGGCACGCCGCTGGGCATGCTGATGATAGACATCGACTACTTCAAGCTCTACAACGACCACTACGGCCACGTCAGCGGCGACTACTGCCTGCGCGAAGTGGCGCAGGCGATACGCGGCAGCGTGCGGCGGCCGCAAGACCTGGTGGCGCGCTACGGCGGCGAGGAGATCATCTGCCTGTTGCCGGACACCGGCGCCGATGGCGTGGCCGTCGTCGGCGAGGCGGTGCTGGAGGCGGTGCGCGAATTGCAGCTGCCGCACGCCGGCTCGTCGGTGGCGAGCATCGTCACCATCAGCATAGGCGGCGCCACCGTGCATCCGCGCGAGGTGGCGGACAGCCGCCAGCTGATCGAGGCCGCCGACCGCGAGCTCTACCGCGCCAAGCAGCAAGGCCGCAACCGGCTGGTGATCGCCGGACGCGACGAGGCGACGGCCGGACGCTAGCGCGCGTCGGCGGCCATGCAGCGGAACCGCTCCTCCAGCAGGCGCAGCACCCGCAGCGTCGCCGCCAGCTCCGCGGCGTCGATGCCGTTCAAGGCCTGGTCGAAAAACGCCTGCCGCTGCGGGGCCGCCGCGCGCAGCAGCGCCGCGCCGGCCTCGTCCAGCGTCACCAGCGTCTGGCGGTTGTCGGCCGGATCGGTGTCGCGCCGCACCAGCTTCTCGGCCTCCATCGGCTTCAACTGCCGCGTCAGCGCGCCGGGGTCCATCTGCAGATGGCAGGCCAGCCGCTTCTGGCTGGCCGTACCCAGATCGTCCAGCGCCTTCAGGATGCGCCAGCGCGGCAGCGCCTCGCCGACCCTGCCCTCGAAGGCGCTGTACATCGCGCGGCTGCTGCGGCCCAGTTGCTGCAGCAGATTGGGTTGATGCTCATTCATGCCGCCGCTCCTGTTCCGGGACCGCGCTGTCCAGCCTCACCGCCGGCACCTTGCGCACCAGCCACAGGCCCAGCAGCAACCCTAGCGCCACCAGCCACTGGCTGCAATGGATGGCGTCCACCAGCAGTTCCCGGCTGGCGGCCAGCAAGCCTTCGGCGCCGGCCGCCGCATGGCGGAACTGCGCCAGGCTGTCGGCGTTCAGCAGCGTCTGCGGATCGGCCAGCCAGGAGCGCCAGCTCTCGCCGTGGCGCGCGGTCAACATCGCCTCCACGCTCTCCCGGAACCGGTGGCTGACCACCGCGCCCATCACCGCCGTGCCCAGCATGCCGCCCACCATCCGCGTCGACTGCAGCATCGCGGTGGAGACGCCCAGTTGCTGGCGCGGCGCCAGCTGCTGGACGAAGATGGTCAGGTTGGGCATCAACAAACCCAGGCCCAGGCCGCCCATCATCATATTGGCGAAAATCAGCGCGTGCGGCGTGGACGGCGTAGTGCGCGCCAGCAGCGCCGCGGTGGCGGCGAACATCAATAGCCCCAGGCCCAATAGCCGCGTCGGATGCTTCAGCCGCTGCACGATGCGGCCGTTGAGCATGCTGCCAATGGTGATGAACACCACCAGCGGCGTCACCAGCAGGCCGGCCTGGTTGGGCGACAAGCCGAAGCCGGCCTGGAACATCAAGGGCGCGTAATACATCACCGCGAACATGCCGAAGCCCATCAGCAAGGACAGCCCGAACAGCGGCGCCAGGCCCCGGTGCGACAGCATGCTGGGCGGCAGCAGCGGATTGGGGCTGCGCTTTTCCCACCATATCAGCACCGCCAGCGCGGCCAGGCCCAATCCGGCCAGCGCGGCCAACAGCAGCGGCGACTTGTGCTGCGGCAGCCATTCCACCGTCAGTTGCAGCGAGCCGAGGAATAGCGCGATCAGCACCGCCCCCTGCCAGTCCAGCCGCGACGGCGGCCTCTCGTCGTGGCGGATCACCGGCAGGAAGCGCCAGACCAGCCACAGGCTGGCCGCGCCGACCGGCAGATTGACGAAGAACACCCAGCGCCAGCCCAGGTACTCGGTGAGAAAACCGCCCAGCGACGGCCCGATGGCGTTGGCCAGGCCGAAGGACGCGGACAGCATCACCTGCCAGCGCAGCCGCTCGCGGGTGTGGGGGAACAGATCCGGCACGCAGGCGAAAGTGGTGGCCACCAGCATGCCGCCGCCGACGCCCTGCAAGGCGCGCGCCAGCACCAGCTGCAGCATGTCCTGGGCCAGGCCGCACAGCATGGAGGCGGCGGTGAACAATACGATGGCGGTCAGCACGAAGGGCTTGCGGCCGTGGTCGTCGCCCAGCTTGCCGAAGACGGGAACGGTGATCACCGAGGTCAGCAGGTAGGAAGTGCCCACCCAGGCGTACAGCGCGAAGCCATGCAGGTCGGCCACCACGGTGGGCATCGCGGTGCCGACCACGGTCTGGTCCAGCGCCACCATGATCAGCACGCAGCACAGGCCCAGCATCGCCAGCAGCCGCTGGCGGAAATCCAGACCGGCGGCCAGACCGGCTGGGGAAGAAGGAGCGTTCATGATTGATAAGGCAATAGTTGCTATGTCAATCATTATGCGGAACGCCGGACCGCCGCGCCACGCCCCTGCGGTTAACAAATGTTGGCGGGAAAAGGGAAGGCCGCCGCCGCCGGGACGCGGCGGCGGACGCCGGCGGCGCTCAGTAGCCCTGGCGCGCCAGCCAGCTGGCTTCCTCGCTGTTGGCGACGGTGTGCACCAGCCAATCGCGGAAGGCGCGCACCTTGGGCAGCTCGGCCAGCTCGTGCGGATAGACCAGGTAGTAGGCCCATTCGGTTTCCAGCACGGTGTCGAACGGAATCACCAGCCGGCCGCTGTCCAGGTCCTGGGTGACCATCGACGCCTGGGCCAGCGTCACGCCCATGCCGGCCACCGCCGCGTGCAGCGCGTATTCGAGCGCGTCGAAGGTGACGCCGCTCTCCGGATTGACGCCGGACACGCCGGCCAGCGTCAGCCAGCGCTTCCAGGTGTTCTGGTCGCGCCACGGATGCAGCAGCGTGTGGTGCCTCAGATCGTCCGGCACATGCAGCGGGTGCTTGCCGGCCAGCAGGCTGGGCGAGCACACCGGAATCAGCTTCTCGCGGCAGATGCATTCCAGCCGGAGATCGGCCGCCGCCTCCGGGCTGGACAGGCCCACCACGGCCAGGTCGTATTCGGCGCGGTTGAACGGCTTGTTGTGTATCAGCTGGGTCAGCAAATGCAGCGTGTACTCCGGATGCCGCGCCTGGAAGTCGGCCAGATTGGGCAGCACCCAGCGCATCGCCGGCGTCGGCGGCATCCGCACCCGCAGATCGCTCTGGCGCAGGCGCAGCGCCTCGCTGGCCTCGTTCAGCAGCTGGAACGCCTCGCGCGCCGGCTTCACCAGCGCCTCGCCCTCGGCGGTCAGCGCCAGACCGCGGGCCTGGCGGGTGAAAAGGGTGGCGCCGTAATACTCTTCCAAGGTCTGGACATGGCGGCTGATCGCGCCCTGGGTCAGGCTGAGCGCCGCGGCGGCGCGGGTGAACGACAGGTGCTCGGCGGCGACTACGAACACGCGCAGGGCATTCAGCGGAGGCAGCTTCATGCTGTTACATGCCTTTTCTTCATAGTTTTCATGAGATTAACTGCTTTGTGCAAACCGCCGCCTCCACGTATGCTGGTGAACATTGTCGCGGCCGGCATCGTCGCGGCGAAAGCAAGCGCCATGCATAGATCTGAGGTCAGCCATGCATAATGGTTGA
Organism: Chromobacterium sp. Ag138; assembly: GCF_055181315.1. Lineage (NCBI taxonomy): Bacteria > Pseudomonadati > Pseudomonadota > Betaproteobacteria > Neisseriales > Chromobacteriaceae > Chromobacterium > Chromobacterium sp. Ag138. The sequence continues at coordinate 3,237,954 of NZ_JBUPWA010000001.1, read as the reverse complement.
TTCTGGCACAGCTTTCGTCGTTCGGCATCCTTATTGTCAGACAGGATGCCGCCCGCGCTCTCGTATCGATTGATTGTCTGCCAGTCCACGTTGGCATGCACGGGCCCCTCGGGGTCCGATTTTTTTTGCCCGCCGCCGTCGCGCGGGCAAGAAAAATGCCGCCGGCCGGAACGGCGGGCGGCATCTCGGACGGCTGCGCTCAGCAGCCCTGGCTCAGCGCCAGCTCCAGGCTCTTCTGGTAATGCAGCTGCGAAGCCTCTTCCTTGCCGGTGGCCTCGAACAGCCGCGCCAGCTCGGCGTGCGCGCACAGCGTGGGCTGGATCGACACGCTGGCCTCCAGATAGCTCTGCGCCTTGCCCCACAGCTGCTGCGCCTGCGCCAGACGGCCCAGCGCCAGCAACAGCCAGTGGTCGCGCGGGCGCAGCTTCAGCCAGTTCTCGGCGTCCTTCAGCAGCGCCAGCCGCTTTTCCACGCTGAGGTGGGCGGCCAGCTGGCCCAGTTCGCGCGCCAGCTCCGGCAGCTCCATTTCGTCGCTGGACAGCGCGCCGGCCAGCAGCGTGGCGGCGTAGTCGTATTCCTGCAAGCGGATCAGGTGGGACACCACCTGCTGCAGCAACTGCGGATTGCCGCGCTCGGCGTCGGGGATGCGGCGCAGCCAGTCGCGCACTTCGCGCTCGGACAACAGCCCGGACAGCTGCTGCTGGTAGGCGGCCAGCCGGTAGCGGCGCGCCTGCTCCGGCTCCAGCGCGTCGGCCTTCAGCAGTTTTTCGGTCAGCAGCAGGATGGCTTCCGGCTGCTTCTGCAGCAGGCGCACCTTCAGCTCCAGCCGCAGCGCGTTGGTCAGGTTGGGCGACAGCGCGCGCGCGCGCTCGATGGCGGCCAGCGCGCCCAGCGCGTCCTTGTCCTCCAGCCGCAGCTCGGCGTCCAGCATGTGGCGCGCCAGCTGCAGCCGGGCCGGCAGCTGGTCCAGCTGGTTCAGGTACTCGTCGCGCTTGCCGCCGTCGCCGGCGGAGCCGGCCGCGCGGGCGGCGATCAGCAGCGCCAGCGCGCGGTTCTCGGCCGAGTATTCATCGGACAGCGATTTGGACGCCTCGCGCTCGGCCTTCTGGAAACGGCCCTCGAAGAAGGCGATGCCGGCCTCGCGCAGCGCGTGGCGGGCGGCTTTCAGCTTCTTCTGGCGCTGAAAGCGCTGCACCTGGCGCGGCAGATCGGCGGCCAGCGCGATCAGCCGCAACGCGATGTGGGTGACGACGATCAGCGCCACCACCAGCACGATCATCAGGTTGAACGACACTTCCATCCGGTAAGGCGGCAGGAACAGGATGGCGTAGCCGGTATTCAAGGTGGAGGCCAGCCCCACCAGCACGGCCAATGCGAACAGGCCGGTTATCCACAATGCGAATCTCACCGTTTACTCCCCGCTATTGCCTTGGGCGTCGCGCACGGCCTTCAGGCTGGCGCTCATGTCAGGCAGGCTGATGTCCAGGGGCGCGCCTTCCAGCTCGCCCAGCGTCGCCAGCCACTGCGAGGAGGCGGCCGCGTCGCGGTCGAAATAACGCTGCACGTAGCTGCGCGCGGCGGCGATGTCGGCGGCGTAAGTCTTGCCGTCGCGCTGCATCAGCGCCAGGCGCGCGTCCAGCAGGCGCATCTTCAGGTTCTCGCGCAGGAAGAAAGCCTGTTCCGGCGACAGCAGCAACGCCTCCGGCTTGTCCATGCGGCGGATGTGGATCAGCTCGCCCAGGCTGCCGCTGATCTCGGCGGACAGCCGCTCCCACCACGGGGCGTCCGCCGCCGGCTGCGCCGGCTTGCCCGGCTGCGCGCCGCTCAGGCGGTGCGAATCCACCACCAGCGGCAGCGAATCCACGCTCAGCATCAGCCGGTCGATCTTGACGGTCAGGCCGACGGTGTCGAGGTAGGGCAGCGCCTTCAGTTTTTCCAGATCGGTGGCCACGGCCTTCTTCACCCCGATCAGCTGCGGACGGTCGAACTTGGCCAGCCGCGCGTCCACCATCTCCAGCGCGGAGACGGCGGCGCTGACGTTGCCGGCCAGCTGCAGCTGCTGGCTGGCGATGGCCAGCGTGTGCTCGATCTCGGACAGCAGCCAGTCGGTGCGGTTCTTGGTCAGCTCCTGGTACATGCCGTTCAGCGTCGCGTACTGGCCGGCGGCCTCGTTGACGCGCGCCTCCACCAGCGCCAGCTTGCCGTCGGTGGCGCGGGCGGCCAGCATCGCCTGCTCGGCGATCGCGCGCTGCTCCTTGCCGGCGCCGCTGCCTTCGGCCAGACGGCGCGCCAGCTCCTGGCGCATCGAATCCAGCTGCTGCTGGGTGGTGTAGAACTGCCAGCCGGCGACGCCCAGGGCGGCGACGGCCAGCCACACGGCGAGGCCGGGGCGTTTGCGGGACGGGGCGGCCTGGGCCGGGATGGCTTCGTTGATCTGGGATTCGCTCATGGGTGACGACGGAACCATTCTTTGAGGCCGGCGACCAGTGCGGCATCGTCGGCTCGGGTTGTCACGATGCGTGTCGCGCCGAAAGCGTCCAGGCGCTCGGCGATACGCGGATGCGGCACGCAGTACAGCAGGCATTGTAGCGTTCCCGTCCGGCGCGGGCCAGCCAGTCGGAACAATTGCTCTACCATTTCGCCTGAAGTGATGATCACGGCATCGGGCGGAGCGGCATCGAACGCCGCCCAGTCCGGCGCGCCGTCGACGCGGCGGTAGACCTCGGCGACGGCCACTTCCGCGCCCCGCGCCGCCAGCGTGTCCGCCAGCAGCGCGCGGCCGCCCTCGCCGCGGACGATCAGCCAGCGCTGGCCGGACACGTCGGCCAGTTCCGGCAACGCCAGCAGCGCTTCGCTGTCGCTGCCGGCGGCCGGATGCAGCACCGGCAGGCCGGACAGATCAGCCAGCCGCTTGGCGCTGGCCGCGCCGACGCAGGCCAGGCGCTTGCCGGACAGATCCAGGCCCGCCAATGCAGGCCAGGCCGCGTCTATCGCGCTGGGGCTGACCCAGAACAGCGCGTCGGCTTGCGCCGCCTGCCGCGGCAGCGCGGCCAGCGCGGCGGGCAGCGGCTCGATCTCCATCAGCGGCAGATGCTCGGCCTGCCAGCCCTCGGCGCGCAGTTTCCCGAGCAGGCCGGCGCACTGCGCAAGAGGCCGGGCGGCGAGTACGCGCGTCATCGCCGGCTCAGCGCGGCTCGGCCAGCACAGCGTCTATCAGCGGACGGGCGCCGGCATCGATCAGCTTTTTCGCCACCGCGCGGCCCAGCGCTTCGGCATAGTCGGCCGGCGCGCTGGCGCTGGCGGTCAACACCACCGAGCCATCCGGATGGGCGACCAGGCCGCCCAGGGTCAGCGCGCCGTCGGCCAGCGTGGCGAAGGCGCCCAGCGGCACCTGGCAGCTGCCGCCCAGCTCCTTGGCCAGCGCGCGCTCGGCGGCGGTACAGGCGCGGGTGTCCGGGTGGTTCAGCGGCGCCAGCAGCGTCAGCAGGTCGGCGCGGCCTTCGCGGATCTCGATGCCCAGCGCACCCTGTCCCGCGGCCGGCAGGCTTTCCGACGGCGCGAGCTCGCTGCGGATGCGCTCGGCCAGGCCCAGGCGCTTCAGGCCGGCGGCGGCCAGGATGATGGCGTCGAACTCGCCGTCGTCCAGCTTCCTCAGCCGGGTCTGCACATTGCCGCGCAGCGGCTTGACCGCCAGTTGCGGGAAGCGGGCGCGCAGCTGGGCTTCCCGGCGCAGGCTGGAGGTGCCCACCACGCTGCCGGCCGGCAGCTCGGAAAGACTGTGGTAGCGATTGGAGACGAAGGCGTCGCGCGGGTCTTCGCGTTCGCACACCGCGGCCAGCGCGAAGCCGTCCGGCAGCGTCATCGGCACATCCTTCAGCGAATGCACGGCCAAGTCGGCGCGGCCGTCCATCAGCGCCTGCTCCAGTTCTTTGACGAACAGCCCCTTGCCGCCGATCTTGGACAGCGTCTTGTCCAGAATCTGGTCGCCCTGGGTGGTCATGCCCAGGATTTCCACTGCCAGGTGCGGGTACAGCGCTTGCAGCCGGGCCTGGATGTGCTCGGCCTGCCACATGGCCAGCCGGCTTTCGCGGCTGGCGATGACGATCTTGTCCATGAAACCGGATCCCAATAGAGAGGGTGTAATCAACTCCGGATTCTACCACGCTGCCGTCATGGGCTTGGCCCGGTTGTTGCTGCGACGCAGCAAGATCAAGGCAAGCCGCGGAAAAATGCCGTAGCGTGTCCACTACGGCGCGGAAGCTGCTTATGATGAATGTTTGCCCGCGACCGGTGAGGCATGGCCATGGAGGCCGTGGCCATGCCTGACGAGTCGAACACGGGAACAAGAATATGAGCGAGCACGACAAGGACCTGCCTCTGCGGTCCGACCTGGCCTGTCTGGACCGGCTGCTGTCGGAAGTAGTGGGCGAACAAGAGGGCGCGGTGGTGTCCGGCGCGGTGCAGGCGATCGCGCTGCGCCGCGGCGACGAGCGCAGCCATCCGCTGCCGCAGCTGGCGCCGGAGGCGGCGGCGTCCTTGCTGCGCGCCTGCGGCCTGTACGCGCAACTGTTCAACATCGCCGAAGACCTGCACCACAACCGCCGCCGCCGCGCCCACCAGTTGGCCGGCTCCGCGCCGCAGCAGGGCAGCCTGCCGCGCGCGCTGCAGCGGCTGCGCCAGGACGGCGTCAGCTTCCACGCGCTGCACCAGCTGCTCAGCCACGCCAGGGTGGGCGCCATTCTCACCGCCCACCCGACCGAGGTGCAGCGCCAGAGCGTGCTGGACGGCCATCGCGCGGTGCGCCGCTTCCTGTCGCAGCTGAACGCGCCGGACCTGACGCCGGAAGAGCGCGAGGAGCTGGAGGCCAAGCTGAAGCGGGCGATCCTGGCCCTGTGGCAAACCTCCGAGATCCGCCACTTCAAGATGACGGTGCGCGACGAGATCACCAACGGCGTCGCCTACCACCCGCTGGCCTTCTTCGAGGCGCTGCCGGCGCTGTACCGCCGGCTGGAGCGCGAGATCGGCCAATTATGGGGCGAGGAGGCGCGGCTGCCGTCCTTCATCCGCGTCGGCAGCTGGATAGGCGGCGACCGCGACGGCAACCCCAATGTCGACGCCGGCTTGCTGCGCCACGCGGTGACGCGCCAGGCGCAGCAGGCGTTCGAGCATTACCTGCAGGAGCTGAAGAGCCTGTACCGCGAGCTGTCGCTGTCGTCGCGGCTGGTGGACGCCGGCGCCGAGGTGCTGGCGCTGGCCGAGCAGTCGCCGGACCAGGCGGTCAGCCGCGGCGAGGAGCCGTACCGCCGCGCGCTGGCGACGATGCAGGGCAAGCTGCGCGCCACGGCCCGGCTGCGCGGCGTCGAGCTGGCCTGCCGCTGGGACGAGCGCGCGCCCTACCGCGACCACCGCGAGCTGATCCAGGATTTGGCCAGCCTGTCCGCCTCGCTGCGCGCGCATGGCAGCGCGCTGCTGGCCGACGGCCGGCTGTCGCGGCTGATCCGCAGCGTCGACGTGTTCGGCTTCTTCCTGATGCCGCTGGACCTGCGCCAGCACGCGGCGGTGCACGAAGGCGTGGTGGCCGAGCTGTTCAGCGCCGCCGGCCTGGAGGAATACCGCGCGCTGGACGAAGCGGCGCGGGTGCGGGTGCTGACCCGCGAGCTGGCGACGCCGCGGCTGCTGTTCTCGCCCTACCTGCGCTACGGCGAGCAGACCGAAAAAGAGCTGGCCATCTTCCGCGAGGCGGCGGCGATCCAGCGCGAGTTCGGCGTCGAAGCCATCGGCCAGTGCATCATCTCCAACTGCGCCAGCGTCAGCGACATCCTGGCGCTGGCCCTGCTGTGCAAGGAAGCCGGCTTGATCCGGCTGGAACACGGCCAGCCGCGCGCCAGCGTCAACCTGGTGCCGCTGTTCGAAACCATCGCCGACCTGGAGAGCAGCGAAACGGTGATGCGCGCGCTGTTCGCGCTGCCGTGGTACAAGCAGTTGCTGGACAGCCGCGAGCGGGTGCAGGAGGTGATGCTGGGCTATTCCGACAGCAACAAGGACGGCGGCTACCTGACCAGCCAGTGGCAGCTATGGCAGGCGGAAACCCGGCTGGTGAAGGTATTCGCCGACGCCGGCGCGCGGCTGCAGCTGTTCCACGGCCGCGGCGGCTCGGTCGGCCGCGGCGGCGGCCCGTCGTACGAGGCCATCGTCGCCCAGCCGGCCGGCAGCGTCGCCGGCCGCATCCGCATCACCGAGCAGGGCGAGGTGATCACCGCCAAGTATTCCGACCCCGCCATCGCCGGCCGCAATCTGGAGGCGCTGGTGGCGGCGACGCTGGAAGCCAGCCTCGGCAATATCCCGGGCGGCGAGGTGGACACCGCGCTGTTCGACGAGCTGTCGGCCAGCGCCTTCGCCGCCTACCGCGCGCTGGTGGAGACGCCGGGCTTCATGCAGTACTTCCTGGAGGCGACGCCGGTGACCGCCATCGCCCGGCTCAATATCGGCAGCCGGCCGGCCTCGCGCAAGAGCCTGTCCTCCATCGGCGACCTGCGCGCCATCCCGTGGGTGTTCTCGTGGTCGCAGTCGCGGCTGATGCTGCCGGGCTGGTTCGGCGTCGGCTCGGCGGTGGCCGCCTATGTGCAGAAGCACGGCGACGCCGGCCTGGCCAAGCTGCAGCATCTGTACCGCCATTCGCCGTTCTTCCAGGTGGTGCTGTCCAATATGGAGCAGGTGCTGGCCAAGGCCGACCTGGGCATCGCCCGCCGCTTCTCCGAGCTGGTGGCCGACCGCGAGCTGGCGGCGCGGCTGTTTGGCGCGATCGAGGCCGAATGGCGCAAGACCCACGACGCCTTCTTCGCCATCACCGGCCAGGCCGAGCTGCTGGAAAGCAACCCCACGCTGCACCGCAGCCTGGAAACGCGGCTGCCCTTCCTCGACGCGCTGGGCCTGCTGCAAGCGGATTTGCTGGCCAGGCTGCGCGCCGAACCGGAAGACGAGGACACGCTGTACGCGATCCACCTGACCATCAACGGCACTTCGGCCGGCCTGCGCAACACCGGCTGAATGCCCGCCGCGCAGCGGGCCTGCTTGCGATGCGCCGGAAGAGCCGCTTGTCCTCGGCGCGCGCCGCAAAAAAAGAACGCGGGGCCGGCAAAGCCGGCTCCGCGTCGCGGCAACCGCCGCGGCAGGAGCGCCGCCGCGGCGAAAACAGGCTCAGCGCAGCTTGGCCGCCGGACCGTCGCTGCCCAGCTCCACCGCGTAGGCCAGCGCCAGCTGCGAGAACTTCAGCGCATGCTTGGCCTGGTTGCCGGAGCTCGCCAGCGTATCGTTTCGGCTATGGATGTAGGGATTGGAGTTGTCAAAGCTGGACTCGAACGGGAACGACGCCGCGTAGCCCTGCGCGTTCCACGAAGCGTGGTCGGAGCAGGCATAGCCGCACTGACTGTAGCCGACCTTCAGGCTGGGCAGATAGGTCTTGGCCAGATTGGCCAGGAAGGTGTTCTGCGCGGCGTTGGTGTAGTCGGTGAACAGGAAGATGTCCTGCGCGTCGCCCTGGTAGTTGGTCATGTCCAGCTGCAGCGCGCCCACCACCTTGGCCTGCTGTTGCTTGAAACGCTTGGCGATGTCGGCCGAGCCGCGCAGGCCCACTTCTTCCGCCGCGTAGGCCATGAACTTGATGGTGCGGCGCGGCTGGTAGTTGCCGGCCAGCAGCACGCGGATCACCTCGGTCAGGCTGGCCACGCCGGAAGCGTCGTCGTCGGCGCCCGGCGCGCGGCTGCTCTCGCCGGTGCCGCTGCCGACTGTGGAGTCCAGGTGGCCGCCCAGCACGATGGTTTCCGCCGCATTGTCGGTGCCCTTGATCGTCAGGATCACCGACTTCTGCGGCCAGCTGGCGTGGGCGAACTGCTCGACGGTGACGTCGGCGCGGCCGCCGGCCAGCTGCTTCCACTGGGCGGCGATCCAGTTGGACGCGTTGACGCCGTGGCTGGTGGTGTAGAACCGGTTCTGGTAGCTGGACAGCGACTGGATGGTGCCGAGGATGTTGCTGTCCTGCAGCTGCGGCAGCAACTGGTTGACGGCGGCCTGGTTGTCTATCGCGTAGCTGGGCGCGGCCAGGCCGGCCAGCGGCGCGGCCGAGCCCTTCAGCGCGGCCTGGGCTTCCTGCAGGTCGCGATGGACGATGAAGCCGCCGCAATGGCGCAGGTTTTCATGGATGGAGTCGGACAGCTTGGGCAGCAAGGCCTCGTCCACCTGGACCAGATGCACGGTTTCTCCGGCGGCGGCGCCCTTGGCGAGACGGCCATCCGTAGCCAGCTGGCGGCTTTCCCGGCTCTTGGCGCCGGCATCCAGCTTGCGCAGCAGCTGGTAGCCCTGATCGCCTACCGAAATCCAGACCGGCTGGGCCTGGGCGGCGCCGGCCAGGCCCAACAGGACCAGCAAGGCGCTTTGACGCAGTTTCAACATATGAGGGACTCCCGAGCGAAGGCCGGCGTCTTTCGGCGCCGGCCGGGCAGTCGGATGCGGCCCCGGACGGGGCCGCGTTGGCGACGATGGCTTATTGGCAAGTCACGCCGACGGCGGCGAAGGCCTTGGTGACGTCCGCGCTGCTGTAGCCGCGCGCATCGGCCGCCTTGACCACGCCGCAAGCGGCGCTGTTGTAGGTGGCGTTGGCGGTCCAGTACAAGCGGTTGGCGTCGACGAACACTTCAAACGCCTTGCGGGTGTTCCAGTTCGGGCTGGTGGCGATCAGGTAGAACGCCTTGTTGTACACGCCGCTGGAGTAGTGCACGTCCAGACCGTTGTAGTAGTCCTTGGCATGGCCGATCGACTGGCCGTCCTTGGTCGGGTCGGCAAAGTAGCGCAGCGCGCCGGTCTTCTTGAAGATTTCGGCGCCGACCAGGAAGTCGTTCTTGCCCTTCATGTAGTATTCGGCGGCTTCGCCGGCCATGTCGGAGAACGCCTCGTTGATGCCGCCGGACTGGCCGTCGTAGACCAGGCCGGAGTTTTGCTCGGTGAAGCCGTGGCTGACTTCATGCGCGGACACGTCCAGCGACACCAGCGGGTAGAAGGTGCTGGCGCCGTCGCCGAAGGTCATCGCGGTGCCGTCCCAGAACGCGTTCTCGTAGTTGCGGCTGTAGTGCACCTTCATCAGCAGCTTCTGCGTGATCGGCTTCAGGTTGAACCAGTCCTTGTACAGGTTGAACACCACGTTGCCGAAATAGTGCGCGTCGTTCAGCGGCGAGTAGGCGCCGTTGATGGCCTTGTAGGTGTTGGTCGGGCAGGCGAACTTGTACGGGGTGGTGCCGCTGGTGCCGCCGTTGAGGTTGACGGTGGCGACGTTGCCGCTGTCCATCTTGCAGTCGCTGGTGACGATCAACGGACCGTAGTCGGTACCGTAAAGGTATTTGCCGGTCTTGGCGTTGCCGCCGGGACCGTTGGCCTCGGCGTGGTTCAGGCCTTCCCACTGCTTCAGCACCTGGCCGCTGTTGGCGTCGATGATCAGGTGCGGGCGGCTAGGCTCCTTGCCGTCGACTACGAAAGACACCAGGTAAACCAGCTGGGCGACGTTGCGCTCGTTCAGACGCACCACCAGCTCGGCCTTGTCGTTGTAGGTGGGATTGCCGTTGGCCTTCAGCGACTTGGCCTGGCTCAGCACCTGCGCGCCGCTCAGCGTCGGTTTGGCGGAAGCCAGATCCGACTGGATGCCGGCGATGTAGCTGCCCGATAGCTTGCCCTGAACCGCCTTCAGCGCGGCGGCCGGCTTCTCTTCCACCACGGCCTCGCCCCAGACCGGAACGCCCTGGTAGTACTGCTGGTAGCGGGTCACCACCTTGCCGGAGGCGAATTGGGTGCTGCGCAGCGGCTTCAGATCCGACTGGTTGACGCCGGCGAACGCCGTAGCGCTGCTGGCCTGGGCCTTGCCCAGCTTTTCCAGGTTGATACGCTCGGCCGCCATCGCCGAGGCGCTGAAGACAGCCAGGGCGGACAGGACCAGACCACGCAGCATCAGTTGCTGTTTTCTCATCACGGACTCCAAATGTAGACAGGGCGGGACGGGATGTGTCCCGCGCAACACCGCCGGCTGATGGCCGTCGGTACCGAAGCCGCCGCCGGTTCGGCCCGGGCTGTCGCCCCGCGGCGGATCGCCGTCGGGGAAGGCTGGCGGAGACCGCAGTCGATGGTGTTCGCCGGCGCCATTCTCGCGGGACCGTGCGCATCGCCTGCCGCCGCCGCCGGCCGCCCATTGCTGCCGGACTGGCCTGCGACTTAGCCTTGGGAACGGGTCGGCGCGTCTGCCACGCAGCCGGGCTTAGCCCGGAATGTCCCGACCAAACAATCCCAAATGCATAAATTAGGTATTGGATTTTTCTCTTGCATATGCATCTGTACTTTTTGGCAGTTGCTGCAAGGCTTCTCTGGAAAGACTGCGCGGGATCAATTGCCAGACAAGGCGATCCGTGATGAGCTTGGGTTTGGAGTCAAACTGAAAAACTACAAATATTCGCTATTTTGTTTTTTCATACCGGCCATATTTGCAAAAATATGACAGTTGCAGAAAGACGCCGCCAAGGGAAAGAGAACGGGCCGCGATCGCGGCCCGGGAGGGATCACGGCGCGAGGCGCGAGCGGCGCCAGCCGCCGTCGGGCTGCAATGTGTACAACACCCGATCGTGCAGCCGGCTGGGGCGGCCCTGCCAGAACTCGATCCGGTCCGGAACCACCGCGTAACCGCCCCAATGCGGCGGGCGCGGCACATTGATAGGGTGGCGGGCGCCGAACATCGCGGCGCGCGTCACCAGCACCGCCTTGGACGCGATCTCGCTGCTCTGCTCGCTGGCCCACGCGCCCAGGCGGCTGGTATACGGCCGGCTGGCGAAGTAGGCGTCGGACACCTCCGGCGCCACGCGCGCGGCCTTGCCCTCCACCCTCACCTGGCGCTCCAGCTCGGGCCAGAAGAAGTTCAAGGCGACGTAGGGATTGGCTTCCAGCGCCTGCCCCTTGCGGCTCTGGTAGTTGGTGTAGAACAGCAGCTGGCCATCCTCCACGCCCTTCAGCAAAACGATGCGGGACGACGGCCGGCCATCGGCGCCGACCGCGGCGAGGTTCATCGCCGTCGGTTCCGGCACCTGCGCGGCGATCGCCTCGTTCAGCCAGACTTCGAACTGCGCCGCCGCGTCGGGCAGGCAGTCTTCCGGCGACAATTCTTTCTTCGAGTATTCCAGACGGATATCGGCGAGGTTCAGCGACATGTTTCCTCCTTGGCCGTCCATCTTAGTCGAACGCGGCCGCGCCGGAAATGCGCGCGATCAATCCCCGCCCGCCCGGGCGGGGAGCTCCGGCGCTTAGTTCAGCGCCTGGTTGATCACCGCGGCGATGCGGGCGCCGGCCTTGGCCAGCTGTTGGTCCACCAGCAAGCCACCGGCGCGCAGATAAGTGTTGTCCAGATAGACCGGCGTGGACGGCGACGCGCCGCAGCTGAAACCGGCCAGCGGGCCGTAGACGTCGGCGCGCGCGTACTGGTTGGATTCATGCACCCAGTCCATGACGCTGCCGCTCTGCCAGCCGGCGACGTTGCGCTGGTACTGCTGCAGATCGCTGGCGGCCCAGGCCTTCTCGTTGGCGCCGTTCAGCTCCTGCTGCACCAGCGCGGTATCCCACACCGAGTGCAGATTGCTGACCTTCTTGCTGCCCGGCAGCTGCACCTTGAAATCGTTGCCGCCGCGGTCCAGATTGTCGGCCGCGTGCAGCGGCTGATGGATGTCGCCGATCATGTGGATCAGGAAAGTCAGCGCCTGCGCGCGGTCGGCCTTGCTGGCGGCGCGGTCGGCCAGCACCTTGCGGTAATGGTCGATCTGGTTGGACGCGCAGTTGCCGTCCGGGCACTCGTCTTCCGTCACGCCGCTGCAGACCGGCTCGTCGTTGTAATGCCACTGGTCGGAGCCCGGCAGCGTCTGCTTCAGATCCTGCTTGTGCTGGTCCATGTACAGCGCCAGCTGCGCGAAATCGGCGTTGGGAACCAGCTGGGCCACCTCGGCCTTGGCCTTGGCGCTCAGCAGTTGCTGGGCGATGTAGCCGGTGATGCGGTGGCCTTCCTGGCCCCAGGCCAGCGCCTGGGCGCTGCTGGCGGCGAAAGCGGCGGACAGCAGCAGCGCGAGTGCTTTCTTCATGTTCTCTCCCGGATGATTGCTTTTGTTTTGATGGCCGGCGAAATGCCAGCGCGGCGCATCATACGGGACAAATATGAAAAACAGATAAATATTTTCACATAGAACTAGTTTTGCGATTTATTTTTCATTTTGGAAATATTTCAAATCAAGCATTTGCGCAATCGCCCTATCGATCCCCTCCCAGCCACGCGCGTTCCAACAGCATCGCTTCCAGCGCCTGCAAGGCCGGCAGGCAAGTCTGCCGGCGGCGGATCAGCAAGGTCGGCGCACGGGACAAGTCGTCCGGCAACGCGTGCGTCGACACCTGGGCCGCCATCTGCGGCATGCTGTCCAGCAAGGCCTGGGGCAGCAAGGCCAGGCCCATGCCGCAAGCCACGCAGCTGAGCATCGCATGGTAGGAGCCCAATTCGACGATGCGCCGCGGCTGCACGCCTTGGCGCTGCAGCCACGCCTCCAGCCGCTGGCGGTACGAGCAGCCGCTGCCGAAGGTCAGCAGCGTGGAATCAGCCAGTTCGTCCAGCGACGGCGCGCCCCGCGCGGCGGCGGCCACCAGCACGATGTCCTCCACCGCCACCACGGTCTGTTCCAGCCTGTCGTCGTCCAGCGGCCCGCTGACCAGCGCCGCGTCCAGCCGCCCGTCCAGCACCGCGACGGTCAGGGTCCGCGACTCCCCAGTCTGCAATTCCAGCTGCACCGCCGGATAGCGCGCATGGTAGTCGGCCAGCACCGGCGCCAGCCTCGCCGCGGCTGTGCTCTCCATCGCGCCCAGCCGCAGCCGTCCGCTGGGCGCGGCGTCCGCCATCGCCAGCCTGGCCTCCTCGGCCAGGTCCAGCAGCCGCTGGGCGTAATCATTGAGCCGCCAGGCGGCGGCGGTGGGCACCAGCCGCTTGCCCTCGCGCAGAAACAGCGCCACGCCCAGCTTGTCCTCCAGCTGGCGCAGCCGGGTGGTGACGTTGGACTGTACCCGGTGCAGCCGCTGCGCGGCGCGGGTGATGCCGTCCTCCTGCAGCACCGCCTGGAAGATTCTCAGCTCATCCAGCTCCATCATTCTTTTCCTGAGATTATTTCAATCACAATAATTCATTTTTTAAGAACAATGAAGCGGTCTAGGATGCGGGAAACCCATCTGGAGAATCATCATGACCTCACCAAGCATCAGGCAGGGCTATCTGGCGGCCGCGGGCGCCGTCGCCATCTGGACCGGTTTCAACATCGTGTCGCGGCTGGCCGGCAAGAGCGCGCTGGCCGGCGCCGACATACTGGCGCTGCGCGTCGGCACCGCCGCGCTGATCCTGCTGGCCTGCGGCGGCCTGCCGCGCGGCGCGCTGCGCGACGCCCGGCTGTGGCTGCTGACCGTGCTCGGCGGCCTAGGCGTCAGCATCTTCGCCTATTGCGCGTTCAAATTCGCGCCGGCGGCGCACGGCGGCCTGCTGCTGCCGGGACTGCAGCCCTTCTTGGTGGCGCTGGCCGCCTGGCCGCTGCTGGGGGAGAAGCCGCAAAAACACAAGCTGCCCGGTTACGCGCTGATCGCGCTGGGCCTGCTGCTGAGCGCGCTGCCGCAGCTGGGGGGGCACGATGCCGGCCAGGCCTGGATCGGCGATCTGATGCTGCTGGCGGCTTCGGTGAGCTGGGCGGTGTTCGGCGTGCTGGCCCGGCGCTGGGACTTCGCCGCCTGGCCGCTGACGCGCGCGATCACCATCATGGCCGCGCTGCTCTATCTGCCCGTTTACCTGTTGTGGCTGCCCAAGCATCTGGCGGAAGCGTCATGGGGCATGCTGGCCTTCCAGGCGCTGTACCAGGGCGTGGGCGCGGCGATCCTGGCGATGCTGTTCTACCTGCGCGCCATCGCCGTGCTGGGCGCGGTGAAAATGGGCGTGCTGTTCGCGCTGATCCCGATATTGGCCGGCCTGCTGGCCGCGCCCTTGCTCGGCGAGCCGCTGACCGCCAGCCTGGCGGCCGGCCTGGCCAGCGTCAGCCTGGGCGCCTGGCTGGCGGCGCGGGAACAAAAAGCAGCGCCTCAGCCAATTCCTGCTCCCTCCGCGAGCAAGGCCTAAACCACGCTCATGATGCGGCCAAACGCGAAAACGGCCCCGCAGGGCCGTTTGGCGAAATCGCCGCGCTAGTAGCGGCGCGGCTGCGCGCCGGCGATCTCTTCCACCTTCCAGCCTTCCTCGCGCGCGTCGACAAACTGGATGATGGAATCCACCGACACCGTCTGGATGCGGTCGGCGAAGCGCAATTCGTTGGGGTGGTCGTCGAAGGCGACGTTGGCCTTGAACATGCGCCCGCCCAGCCGGGTCATCGGCCCCAGCTTCAGCTCGGTGGGCTGGTAGCCGTTCAGCTTCAGCCACATCTGCGCCTGCTCGCGGCTGCGTATCACCGTCTCGTGGCTCTCCGCCGCCGCCAGTTGCTCCAGCACCCAGACGTTGGAGTTCTCGTAACGGGTGGAGAACGGGTAGGCCAACAGGTTGTAATGCGCGGTGTGCAGCTCGCGCAGCCTGGCCGGCTGGTTCAGCCGCGCCAGCAAGCGCGACGCCACCTGGGGCGGCGGCACCAGCGCCACCGAGTCGAAACGGAACATGTCGTCGAGGAAGAAATTGCCCAGCCCCTCGTACCACAGCTCGGAGCGGTCGGTGCCGCAATCGTTCAGCAGATGCGCCACCCGCCAGCGGCGGTCCGGCTCGGTTCGGTAGACGATGCCGGCGTGGGTGTAGCGCAGATTGTACTGGCTGAGGTCCTGGCCCATGCGCCCCAGCACCACCACGTCGCTGCCCAGCTGGTCCAGCCGCTGCTGCACTTTCTGCGCGGTCTGCATCGCCATGCGGAACGTCTCCGGCGTCAGCGGCTTCTCCTCGCAGCTCTGGCCGGCGATGGCCAGCGCCGGCAGCGTCAGCGCGAGCGCGGCAAGCAAGCGCGTCGGCTTCATCCCGGAATCCTCGAATGTTCCAGCAGCGCCTCGCCCACCTTGTTGGGGATGAAGGCCAGCACCTTGCCCGAAGTCACCAGCAGCGTGCCGCTGGCGGTGGCGGTCACCTGCACCGAAGCGCCGACCGCTGCGCCGGACGCCTTCACCGCGGAGCCGGAGGCCTTGACCAGCAGCTTGGCGCCGCCCTGCACCGAGTCCAGCGTCAGCTCGGCCACGTCGCCTGCGCCCTGGACGATGCCGGCGATCACATAGGCGCTGCCGGTCACCGCCAGCACCGGGCCCAATGCCGATTCGCCATGGCCCTGCGAGGTGCCGCCCACGCTCACCACCGGCGCGGCCAGGATGGACAAGGCCCCCATGCCAATGGTTTGCGAGCCGTTATTGCCGATGGAGGGATTCGCCAGCGCGGGCCAGGAAGCGGCCAGCAGCACAGCGCCGGCCAACAGGGTGTAACGCGACATGATGCAACCTTGGTGTCATGAAGATGGCTGCCATCATGCCAAGTCAATTGTAAACAGGCAATTGTCCCATTACCGGACATCGCCGCGCAGCAAGGCCAGCAAGGCCTCGCCGTCCAGCCTGGCGCTGGCGTCGCCGCCGGCCAGCAGGCTGTCGGCCAGCGCGCGCTTGTCGCGGTGCAATTCGACGATCTTCTCCTCGATGGTGCCGGCCGCCACCAGCCGGTACACCGTCACCGGCCGCTGCTGGCCCATGCGGTAGGCGCGGTCGGACGCCTGATCCTCCACCGCCGGGTTCCACCACGGGTCCAGGTGGATCACGTAGTCGGCGGCGGTGAGGTTGAGGCCGGTGCCGCCGGCCTTCAGGCTGATCAGGAACATGTCGCCGTCGCCGGCTTGGAACGCGTCCATGCTGGCCTTGCGCTGTTTGGCGGGCGTGCCGCCGTCCAGATAGTGGAAGCGGACGCCTTGTTGTTGCAGATGCTCGGCCGCCAGCGCCAGGTGGTCGACGAACTGGCTGAACACCAGCGCCTTGTGGCCATTGTCCAGCAGCTCCTCGCAGATCTCGGCGAAAGCCGCCAGCTTGCTGGCCGGCAGCGCGCTGTCGGGCTGCGTGAGCTTGGGATGGCAGCAGAAACGCCGCAGCCGGGTCAGTTCCGCCAGCGCCTGCATGCTCTGGCCGCCGGCGGCCGGATCGGCCTCCGCCACGCGGGCCAGGGCCTCCTGCCGCATAGCCTCGTAGACGTGGCGCTCCTGCTCGGACAGCTCGATCAAGCGCGTGGTCTCGGTCTTGGGCGGCAGCTCGGTCAGCACTTCGCGCTTGGTGCGGCGGAGCAGATAGGGCTGGATCAAGGCTTTCAGCTGCGCGCGGGCGGTGTCGTCGCCGTCGGCGATCGGCTGGGCGTAGCGCTGCTCGAACTGCGCCAGATTGCCGAGCAGCCCGGGCGCGATGAAGCGGAACAGGCTCCACAGCTCGCCCAAATGGTTTTCCACCGGTGTGCCGCTGGCCGCCAGGCGAAAATCGGCGCGCAAGCTTTGCGCCACCTGGGCGCGCTGGCTTTGCGGGTTCTTGATCGCCTGCGCCTCGTCCAGCACCGCCGACGCCCAGTGCACATCGCGAAACGCCTCGGCCTCGCGCTGCAGCAGGCCGTAGCTGACGATCACCAGATCGCCCGGCCCGACGTCGTCCAGCCGGCGCTGCTGGTGATAGGCGCGCAAGCGCAGGCTGGGCGCGAAGCGGGCGGCCTCGGCCAGCCAGTTCAGCGCCACCGAAGTCGGCGCCACCGCCAGCTGCGGGCCCAGATGGGCGCGGGTCAGCAGCAGCGACAGCGTCTGCACCGTCTTGCCCAGGCCCATGTCGTCGGCGAGGCAGGCCCCCATGCCCCAGTGCGCCAGCCGCGCCATCCAGGCAAAGCCTTGCAGTTGATAAGGCCGCAACGTGGCGTTCAGCGTTGTCGGAACCTGGGGGTCGAAAACAGCCGCCTCGCGCCAACGCGCCGCCTGCCGCTGCCAGCCGTCGTCGCCGTCGAATTGCCCGGCGTCCTCGCCCAGCGCCTGCAGGCGCGGGCCGGCCAGCGGACTGATCGCCAATCCGTCCGGGCCGGCGTGGTCGACCATCCGCGCCAGCTCGCCGAGCCGCTCGCCCAGGCTGCCGGACAGCATCAGCCAGTCGCCGTCGGACAGTTGCAGATACTTGCCCTTCTGGCTGGCCAACGCCGCCAGCAGATGGCGCAAGGTCAGGATGCGGCCATCGTCCAGCTCCAGCTCGCCGTCGGCCTGCAGCCAGCCGCCGCGCTTCTTTACCTTGAGTTTGAGCTGCGGCATGCCGTCGGCGGCGGCCAGCCGGATCTTGTCGCCGTGCGGCCACAGGCAGGCGACGCGCGCCTCGCCGGCCGCCTGCAACTGCGCCAGCAAGGACAAGGCCGAGTGCTGGTCTGAAAACAGCCAGCCGTCGCCGTCGCGCTGGCCGCGTCCTATCGCCGGACAAGCCTCGCGCAGCGCGCGCAGGCGGGAGGCTTCGCCGGCCAGGTCGCGGACGAATTGCCGGTACTCGCCGTCGATGTCCAGCACCAGCCCTGCCGCGCCGCGGCCCGGCGCGCTCCAGGCGGCGGCCGGATGCGGCTTGACCTTCAACTGCAGCCGCAGGCCTTCCGGCTGGCGGGTCAGCAGGGCGTACAGCGTGGCATCGGCCGCCGCGCTGGGGAGCGCCGGGTCGAATTGCGGACTGGCATCCACCAGCGGCAGGCCGGGCGCGACATCGCGTATCGCCTCCAGCACCCGCTGCCGCGCCTGCCAGGGCACGGTCAGGCCGTGGCCGACCAGGTCAGCCAGCGCCTTCAGCTCGTCGGTCAGCTGGTAGACCAGCAGCCGCTCCGGCTGCGGCCGCTGCCACAGCGCGCCGCCGCAGCCGGCCAGGCCCTCCGGCAACAACTTCAAGCGCAGCTCCGCGCCCACCCGCTCCATCTGCAGCGCCGCCTGGCCGGCCTCGACGCGGATGCGACGCGCCGGCGCGTCGGCGTCGAACAGCAGCGGATGGTCGATCAGCGCCGGCAGCAGCGGCGCGGCGTCGATCAGACCCGCGTCGCCGTCGTGCCTCTCCAGCAGGGCCAGCAGCTGGCGCAACAACGGCAGGTCGTGCGGGCGCACCGCCTCGGCCTGGTCTTGCAGCAAGCCAGACAGCGAACAGGCGCGACCGCGGCTCCAGCCATCGGGGCCGGCGTTTTGCAGCAAGGGCTGCAGCTGGGCGCCAGAGTCGGCCAGGCGCAAGCGCCAGATCAGGCGGGAAGAGGGTTGCGGTTCGGTCATTAGGCATCGAGAAACGGGAGGTGGGGCCGATGTTGCCGGATTCGGCCCGCGCTGCAAAGCCGCAAAAGACAACGGCGGCCTCAGCCGCCGTTTCCTATCGCATCCGGGATGCGCTTACTGCTGCGCCGCCGGCTCGTGATCGCAGCCGCCGGGCTGCATCGCCTCGTTGCGCAGGCGCTGGTACTGCTTGCCATCCCAACGCCAGACCGACTCGCAGAAACCGTTGCCGGACAGGCGGATGTCATGATACGGATTATCAGAGTCGCTGTCCGGGCCATCGGTCACCACGACGAGCTTGGTCGCCGGCACGCCAAAGCTAACGCGCAAGTGCCCGTCATCATCACGGTCGAAAGCCCAGATGCTCTGGCCTACGTTGCCGGAGGTGCAGCTGTCTCCGCCCTGTATCCGGATCTGATTGTGGTCTTCCTCGTGGCTGTTGGTGTACCAGCCGCTCAGGCGGAACGGCGTGCGGCACTTGTCGGTGACGAAGCCCCAGGTGTCCTGGTCCTTGATCACATAGCGCACGCCCAAGGCAGCCAGCACTTCCTTCAAGTCCGCGTCGGACAATGTATTGCCATCGTCGAACAAGGCGGCGTTGGCATCGGCGGGGGGCTGGCTGGACGAGGCGCTTTGATCGTCTCCTTCGTCATCCGGCTCATCGCTGCTGTCTTCCGACCATTCGGTGTAGCGGTCGGAACACGCCTGTCCCTCGCATTGATACGACCATTCCTTTTCGTCAAACCGGAAACGGAAGGAACCCGCTCTCTTACCGCCAGTGATCTTCAGCGTCAGCGGGTAGAAGCCACGCGGATCGGTCTGCGAATCCGCCCGGTAATCGAAGCGCGCGTCGCCATCGTCTGGCAGCACGCCGAATATTTGCCCAGCAATGCTGACTACATCCTTGCCATGAGCGGCGAGCAACTGCGGAAATCCCTTCCCTTTATCACTCCCCTCCACCAGCCAAGCCATGTCGCCCTTGGCATTCAGGCGGATCAGGCGAGAATCGGCGGGTGCCAGAAAGTTGTGGTTGCGAAAGGGAAGGATCAGGCCGGAAGCCTGTGTCTCATGATTTTTGCCATCGAAAATGAAGGCTCCCAGGCGCGGGTCCGCGCCGCCTGCGACGCCGTCCTCGGATTCGCTGGAGCCATCGCCGCCCGCCAGCAGATACAGCTTGCTGCCTTCCACGGTTTCCACCCGGTCCAGGCTCACCGGCTTCATGCAGAAATACATGTAATCGCTGGTCACCTTCCAGCAACGCTGCTTGGGATCGTAGCTGCCATGCCCGTACATCTTATCGAGCAAGGCATCCGCCAGTTGGCTGTTCTGCTCATTGGCCAGATCCAGCCGCTCGACGCGGCCCTCGCCTCGCGTCATCACCCAGTAAGCCGCGCCGATCAGGCTCAGCAGCGCGATAGCCACCGCCACCAGCGCGATCCAATGCTTCTTGTTCAATTTCACGGAATATCCTTGAGTAGTCAGGGCAAGAGGCCCGGACAAGAAAGGCCGGGAGCTGCCAGTCCCGGCCTCCCAGTCTTATTCGCCGCCACAGCCGCCCGGTTGGGTGGCGATGTTCTTCAGGTGCGCGTACTGGCTGCCGTTCCAACGCCACACCGCCTCGCAGAAGCCGTTGCCGGACAGGCGGATGTCGTGGTAGCCATCTGTCGCGTCGTCGGTGACGGCGGCCTGTTTGGCCGGCAGGCCCAGATTGGCGCGAAGGTGGCCGTCCTCGCCGCGGATGAACAGCCAGATGCTGTGCTCGGTATTGCCGGAGGTGCAGCTGTTTCCGCCCTGCAGCCACAACATGTTGCGATTGTCCTCATACCCCTTGACCACCTCGGCCGACAGCGGGAAGGGCTTCGCGCACTCGGGCGTCACGAAGCCCCAAGTTTGCTGGTCCTTCACTACAAAAGTGGCGTTAACCGCGGCCAAGACATCCTTCAGGTCGGCGGCGGACAGCTCGGTGCCGTCGCTGAACAAAGCCGCGTTGGCGTTGGCCGGCGGCTGATCCGCGCGGCCATCCTCCTCTTCCTGCTGGCTCATAGGCTGGGCCTCGGGAATGCCCTCTTTCTTACGGCAGGCCGCATCGGCGCAGACGTATTTCCATTTCTGGCTGTCGAAACGAAACCTGAAGCTGGCCACCTGTTTGTGCTTGTCATCGCTGACCTTCAGCAGCAGCGGAAACACCTTGGCGTCAGCCTGGGCGGCGTCCGACAGGTATTCGAATTTCAGCTGCTCCGCCATGCCTTCTTCCTTGCCAAAAACATCGCCGGCGATATCGACGATCTTCTTAGCCTTGGGCGCGAACATCTGCGGAAAGCTGGAGCTGATACCCATCTGTTCGTCGTATCCCTCGGCCACCCATGCCATGTAGCCGGTTTTGGACAGTACCAGAAGCTTGACCGCCTCGGCATCGGGAGCCGACCCCGAGCCGCTGACAAACGGCAATTCGCGGTCCCCAGCAATCAGTTGCCCGGTTTTCGCCTGGGTAATGAAGGCGCCAGCCAACCCTTCGGTATCCGCATGCGTGCCATCTGGATGGCTGCCTCCGGCAAACAGATAGAGCCGTTCCTCGCCATCTGCCTGCACCCTGTCCAGCGTCACCGGACGCATGCAGTAGGTGTATGCATCCCCATCGATCTTGTGGTCGATATTCCAGCAGTTCTCCTTGCCGTCGTAAGCCTCCTTGCCATACATCTTGTCCATGATGTCACTGGCCAGTTGCTTGCCGGGCTCACCATCCAGCGCCAGCCGCTCCACCTGTACCGCCTGATGCGATTTCCAATACTTCCAGCCTCCGAAACCGGCTGCGATCAACAATGCCGCGACGCCTGCCAGCAGCGCGAGCTTTTTCTTGTTTGCCATATCGTTCCGTCTCAATCCAAATGATTTGATGTCAATTGATAAAAACAAGCATCAATAAATTTGACTTGTCATTCTATCAGGATCAACGAAACCGGTGCCCGCCTCCGAATGCGGCGGGCATACTCGACACAATGCCCGCCGGATTTGTGCAAGGGAGTCGAGCGGGCCAGGCCCGAGATGGAGGAGAATATGAAAAACGGCGGCCTCAGCCGCCGTTTCCGTTTGCTACGCGCTGCCCCCATCGCAGCCGCCGGTCTGGGTGGGGATGTTCAGCAGATGAACAAAGGCTTTGCCGTTCCAGCGCCACAAGCGGTCGCAAAACCCAGCCGAGCCGGCGCGCAAATCATGCACGCCTGCCGACACGTCGCGGGTGCGGCGCACCTGGGCGGCCGGCATGCCCAGATTGGCGCGCAAGCGGCCTCCGCCGTCGCGGACGAAGACCCAGACCGAGCCGCCGGCCGCGCCCGAGGTGCAACCATTTCCTCCGCGCACCCACAGCTGCTCTTGCCCGCCATCGCGCTCGAAATGGGCCTTCAGCGGGTAAGGCTCGTCGCAACCGTTCTGGCCGACGAACCCCGCCGCGCCATCCTCTGACACGTAGCGCATGCCCAGTTGCGCCAACACGTCTTGCAGATCGCCCTGGGACAGCTTGCGTCCCTTGCCGAACAAGGCCTCGTTGGCGTCGGCAGCCGGCCCCTGGGCCTTTTCCTCGCGCTCCGGGCGCGTCGGCAAGCCGGCGCGCACCCGGCAATCGACATCGGCGCAGACGTATTCCCAGCGGCGGCGGTCGAAACGGAAATCGAAACTGGCCAGCTGCTTGCCCTTGGCGTCCCGGGCGATCAGCGACAAGGGGTAGACCTTGGCCTCGTCCTGGGCGCTGTCAAGCTGGTACGCGAACCGCACCCCGTCGAGGGTATCGGCGTCGCGGCCGAACACCTCGCCGCCGATTTCCACCACCTTGCCGTCCTTGGGCGCGTAGAACTGCGGAAAGTCCTCTGCCGCGTCGCCGGGAGCCGCGCTGCCGGCCGCGAACCAGCCCATATAGCCGTCGCGGGACAAGCGCAGCAGCTGCGCCTGTTCGGGGCCGGCGGCGCGGCGGTTGAGGAAATCCAGCTCCCGGCTGCCGGCGATCGGCTCCAGCGTGTCGGCGTCGACGATGAAGGCGCCGACCAGGCCGCTGAGATCGGCGTCGCGCGCGGCGTCTTTGCTGCCGCTAGCGAACAGATACAACCGGCGTTCGCGGCCGATCGTCACGCGGTCCAAAGTCAGGGGGCGCAGGCAGTAATCGCCGCCGTCCTCGCGCAGGTAATGCCAGCAGTTGCGCTTGGGATCGCGCTGCTCGCCGCCGTAAGCGCGGTTCATGATGCCCGCAGCCAGTCCCCGGGCGGACGCGTCTGCCAATGCCAATCTCTCCACTTTGACCCGATCGCCGCCTCGCAGCAGCGCGCCCCCGGCCAGGATCGCGGCCGCCAGCGCGACGCCGCCGGCGGCCAGGCGCAGCCTGGTCTTCCTTTCCATCCACATCCCCTTCACTGCCGCAATGTCCCGCAGACCCGTCGGGTCCGAATATTTTTTAATTCGGGGGCAATATTACCAACTCATCCCGTTTTTTCCAGCCCAATGAAAAAGGGAGCCGAAGCTCCCTTGTGCTTTACCTGCCATTGAGTGTTCAGATGCGCGCAAAGGCCCTGCCGGCGGCGGCGAGAGTTTGCTCGATCATTTCATCGCTATGCGCGGCGGAGACGAAGCCAGCCTCGTAGGCGGACGGCGCGAAGTAGATGCCCTCGTCCAGCATGGCGTGGAAGAAGCGCTTGAAGCGCTCAATGTCGCAGCCGGTGGCTTCGGCGTAGGACTTGGGCGCCTTGTCGCTGAAGTAGAAGCCGAACATGCCGCCGACGCTGTCGGTGGACAGCGTGACGCCGACCTTCTGCGCCTCTTCGGCGAGTCCCTGGGCCAGGCGGGCGGTGCGGCTGCCCAGCGTTTCGTAGAAGCCGGGTTGCTGGATCAGCTTCAGCGTGGCGAGGCCGGCGGCGACCGACAGCGGGTTGCCGGACAGGGTGCCGGCCTGGTAGACGGTGCCCAGGGGGGCGATCTTGCCCATGATGTCGGCGCGGCCGCCGAAAGCCGCCAGCGGCATGCCGCCGCCCACCACCTTGCCCAGCGTGGTCAGATCGGGCGTGACGCCATGCAGGCCCTGGGCGCAGCCCTTGGCCACGCGGAAGCCGGTCATCACTTCGTCGTAGATCAGCACCGCGCCGTGTTTCTCGGTCAGGCTGCGCAGCGCCTGCACGAATTCGGCCGACGGCTGGATCAGGTTCATATTGCCGGCGATCGGCTCCAGGATCACGCAGGCGATCTGGTCGCCGATCTCCGCGAAGGTGCGCGCCAGTTGCTCGACGTCGTTGTATTGCAGCACCAGCGTGTGCTTGGTGAAGTCGGCCGGCACGCCGCCGGAGGACGGGTTGCCGAAGGTCAGCAGGCCGGAGCCGGCCTTGACCAGCAGGCTGTCGGAGTGGCCGTGGTAGCAGCCTTCGAACTTGACGATCAGGTCGCGGCCGGTGAAACCGCGCGCCAGGCGGATGGCGGTCATGGTCGCCTCGGTGCCGGATGACACCAGGCGCACCTGCTCGACCGACGGCAGCAGCTTGCAGATCTCCTCGGCGATCACCACTTCGCCCTCGGTCGGAGCGCCGAACGACAGGCCGCCGACGGCGGCGTCCTGCACCGCCTTCACCACCTCCGGATGGGCGTGGCCGACGATGGCCGGGCCCCAGGAACCGACGTAATCCAGATACTGTTTGCCGTCGGCGTCCCAAAAGTAGGCGCCTTCGGCGCGGGCGACGAAACGCGGCGTGCCGCCGACTTGGCCAAAGGCGCGCACCGGCGAATTGACGCCGCCGGGGATCACTTGCTTGCCACGTTCGAACAGTTCCAGATTGCGGGACATGAGGTTTTCCTTGTCTGGCGGCGCGGGCCGCGCCGCGGAATATGGGGATGCGCGGCGGAGCGTCTGCGGGTGCCGCCGGGCGCGATCATTCTACATGATCGCCGGCCCGCCCGGGACCGCCGCCGGCCCTCGCCCTCCGCTGTTCCGCGGCGGCCGCCGCCGGAGAATCCTGCATGATGCGCCCCTGCTCCAGCACCACCACCCGCTCGGCCATGGCGATGGTTTCCGGCCGGTGGGCGACCAGGATGCGCGTCATATCGATGTCCCGCACCGCGGCGTTGACCAGCTGCTCGTTCCACACGTCCAGGTGGCTGGTGGCCTCGTCCAGCACCAGGAGCCGAGGCTGCTTGTACAGCGCGCGCGCCAGCAGCACGCGCTGCTTCTGGCCGCCGGACAGGCCGGAGCCGATGTCGCCGACCAGGGTGTTGTAGTTCATCGGCATGGCCATGATTTCGTCGTGGATGGCGGCGAAACCGGCGCAACGGCGAATGCGCTCCTGATCCGGTTGCGGGTCGAAAAAGCAAATGTTGTCGGCGATGGAGCCGGAGAACAACAGATCGTCCTGCATCACCGTGCCCAGCATCTGGCGGTAGTTGGACAGGCCCAGCTGCTTGAGCGGCACGCCGCCCACCAGCACCTCGCCCTCGGTCGGCTCCATCAGGCCGAGCACCAGCTTCAGCAGCGTGGTCTTGCCGCAGCCGGAGGCGCCGGTGACGGCCAGGCACTGGCCAGCCGGAATCGCCAGGCTCAGCTCGCGCAACACATAGGGCTCGCTGTCGGAGTAGCGGAAGGACACGTTGCGCAATTCGATCGCCGGCTGGACATGGGCAGGATCGATCTCGACGTCGTTCAGCTCCGGCTCCGGCTCGGTCAGCAGGATGTCGGCGACGCGCTCGCCGTGCAGCCGCAGCATGCGCAGCTCGAACAGCTTGTCTATCAGCGCGGCGATGCGCTGGCTGAACTGGTCCTTGTAGCTGAGAAAGGCGAACAGCATGCCCACCGAGAAGCGGCCATCCATCACCGCCAGCGCCGCCAGCCACACCACCACCACCCGCTCGGCGTTGAACAGCAGCGCGTTGGCGGTCTGGAACGACAGGCTGAGCCGGGCGATGCGCAGGTCGGCGTTGAACTGCTCGGCCAGCGCGTTCATCCAGCCTATGCGCCTCTCCTCCTGGCGGCCGAACAGCCGCACGCTCTGCGCGCCGCGCGCCGACTCGATGAAATGGGTGTTCTGCCGCGACGCGTGGATGATCTGTTCGGCCGTCGCTTCGCGCAGCGCGCGGAAGATGCCCCAGCGCAACAACGCGTACAGCGCCACCGCGATCAGGCTCACCATGGCCAGCGGCGCGCTGTACAGCAGCATCACGATCAGCGTGGCGATCACCAGCAAACCGTCTATCACCCCCTCGACGAACTGGGTGGTCAGGCTTTTCTGTATGGTCTGGATCGAGCCGAAGCGCGAGGTGATGTCGCCCAGATGGCGCTTCTCGAACCACGGCAGCGGCAAGCGCATCAGGTGGGCGAAGGCGTTGCCCAGCCACTGGAAATTGAGGCTGGTGGCCAATGCCGTGGTCGCCCAGGAGCGCACCGCGCCGATCGCGGTCTGCAACAGCACCAGCAGCAGGAAACCGATGCCCAGCACGGTGATCAGGTCGCGGTCGGCCGCCACCAGCGCCTCGTCCACCACCCACTGCAAATAGAACGGCGCCGCCAGCGCGCACACCTGCAGCGCCAGGCCCAGCAGCAGCAGCTGGAGCAAGCCGCCGCCCAGGCCGTCCACCCGGCCCATCAGCGACAGCAGGCTGAACTGCAGCTTCTCCTCGGTCTTGCGGAACGAGGTGTCCGGCGTCAGCTCCAGCGCCACGCCGGTGAAATGCTTGGACGCCTCGTCCAGGCTCAGCTTGCGCTCGCCCACCCCCGGATCGTGGATGACGATGTGTCGCGCCGACACCTGTTTCAGCACCACGAAATGGTTCATGTCCCAATGCAGCACGCAAGGCAGCTTCAGCTGCGGCAAATGCTGCAGGTCCAGCTTCAGCGGCCGCGACGCCAGGCCCAGGCCCTGGGCCATCGCGATCAGGCTCTTCAGCGTGCTGCCCTTCAGCGACACCGAGAAACGGCGGCGCATATTGGCCAGATCGATGCGATGCCCCCAATAGCCGGCCACCATCGCCAGGCTGGCCAGGCCGCATTCGGCGGCCTCGGTCTGCAGCAGCAGCGGCAGCCGGCGGCGGCCCCAGAATCGCAAGGTCGGTTGCTGATGGCTCATCTCACACCTTTCCGCTGATGCTGTAGAGCGGCTCCAGCACCCATTCGTACAACTTGCGCCGCTCCAGCAGCACGCTGGCGTCCAGCGCCATGCCGGCCTTCAACGACTGGTTCTGGCCGTAGGTGATGACGCTCTGGCGCTCCAGCTTCACCCGCACCCGGTACAGCGGCTCGCCGGAGCCGCCCTGGCCGCCGGGCAGATACAGCTCCTCCGGCCGCAGCGCGCTGCGCGACACCTCGCGCACCGTGCCCTTGAACTGGCCGAACTTCTGGTAGGGATAAGCCTGGTAGCGGATCAGCACCGCCATGCCCGGCTTGACGAAGCCGGCGGCGCGCGACGGCGCGTACAGCTCCGCCTCCAAGGGCGAGCCGGCCGGCGACAGATTCGCCAGCGTCTGTCCGGACGCCACGGTCTGCCCGGTCTGGGCGGCGATGCCGCTGACCATGCCGGCCTGCGGCGCGCGCACCAGCAGCTTGCGCTTGGCTTCGTTCTCGGTCAGGTCCTGCTCCAGCTCCGCCATGCCGCGCTGCGCCGCCGCCTCGTCGCGTTTGGCTTGCAGCTGCAGGTCGCCCAGGTCGGACAGGGCCGTGCCGTGCTCGCTCTGCAGGGCGGCGCGGCTGCGCTGCAGGTCGGCCAGCTTGGTCTGCTGGTCTATCACCTCGGCCTGCTTGTCCTGCAGCGCGGCGGCGGAGATGAATTGCGACGCCAGCAGCTTGCGGTTGCGCTGCAGCGTGTCCTCGGCCAGCGCCACCCGGCGCCGCTGCAGGCCGATCTGCTCGTCCATCCGCTGCAGCTCGCGCGCCAGGTCGTCCGCCTTGCGCCGCAGCGTCTCCTGTTTTTGCCTGGCCTGCATGCGCAGCATCGCCTGGTCGCCGGCCAGGCTGTCGCGCCGCGATTGCAGCAGCGCGGTGATCTCGCGCCCGGCGTCGCCGCGGGTGGCGCTCTCGCGCTCGTTGCCGAGCACGAACAGCACGTCGCCGGCCCGCACCTGCTGGCCCTCGCGCACCCTCACCTCGGCCACCACGCCGGATTGCGCCGGCTGCACCCGGATCAGCCCCAGGCTGGGCAGCAGCACGCCCGGCACCTGGGCCTTGCGGGTGTAACTAGCCAAGACGAAGAACAGGACGATGGCGATGGCGATCAGCGCGAACACGCCGGTCAGCCAGGCGAAGCTGGCGGGACGCAGCAGCACGATGCGGCCATAGCGCCGGTCGGAGGCATGGCTGAGAGCGGCGGAGCGAAAAAGTGGCACGGATGGGACGCCTTCGGTAGGCATGCCGCGTCGCGGCACGCGGAGATTCGACACTCTACCACCAATTCCATTGGCATATTAAGCAACAAGAGACGCCACCCGGCACGCCCGCTCCATCACGTTTGGACGGCCGCCGCGGCAACTTGGACTCTTTCTTTAAATTCTCATCACGGACCACATGCGCGCCACACTGTCCATTAGGACTGGCCGATAGCCATCATTTCGAACAAGCCCCGCGTCCTCCATCGGCAATAACCATGCTGGGCAAGGATTGCCGAACTGTTGCGCGATGCAGACACGCCGGCGCGGCTTCGCCGTTGCCGGACATCCGTAATCGCCCGGGTTGCTCCCCCACCGGCACCGTCCAATAGTTCACTGTCATCAATGAAACGATCCACGCCGCGCCCTTCACGCAGCCACAGCCAGCCGGCTGGATCCATTCGATGACGCGTTCAGGCCGACCGCTACCGCTGTCGCCCACCACACACGCAAAGGAGAAACACCATGCAAACCGACAAGCAAGTGGAGCAGACCGAGCTGGATCAGGACCAGGAAATCGCCGACATCCTCGGCATCGCCGTCCTGTCTCCGCTGGAGGAAACCGCCGTTTCCGGAGGCCAAGCGGAAGAACCTGGACACCACCACGATCACGACGCGTAAGCGACGCCTCTTCGCGCCCGGCGCCGTCAGGCCGTCGGGCGCGCCCGCACCGCCCCGGAGAACAGACGCAATGAAAGAACAGGCCTCTCGTTTCGACGAAGCATGGTGGGACGGCTTTCTGAGCGAATCCAGACAACTGAGCCGCCCGGTCGTGTTCAAGAACGCGCTCGACGCCGACCGGATCGCCGCATTCCAGCGCGCAGTGCTGGACATCCTCGCCACGCTGGCGCGATTGCGCAGCCGTCGCTACGGCTTTCGCGTCTACGCGGCGGGCCGCCTGCTTGACGACGACGAGATGAACCGCGTCTACGACAGCCCCCCCCAGGCCGAAGAAAGCGTCGAGGCCTGGAGCCGGCGGGTCTTCGCCGACGTTCCGTTCGGCATCATCCTCAATTCCGGCGAGAAATTTCATCACGAGCTGTCGCGCGACATCGCGCGGATGCTGGCGCCGCTGTTCGACAAGATAGGCCTGCCCCGCGAAGGCATCCAGTTCAGCATCTTCATCGGCGACTACGACAAGACCCCGCTCGGCATCCACCAGGACAAGCGCGGGGAAAACGTCATCCACTTCCATGTCGGCCCCGGCGCCAAGACCATGCATCTGTGGGAGCCGGAGCAATACGCCAGGCTGACCGAGGAGGAGGGCATCGCCAAACGCGACTTCGCCGCGCTGAAACCGCATGCCAGGACCTTTCATTTCGAAGCCGGCGACCTGTTCTTCATGCCGGAAGGCACCTACCACATCGGCGCGCAGGACCAGCTGTCGATCGGCGTCACCGTCTGGCAATACACCCATACCAACCAAATGCTCGCCGACAATCTGCACGCCTTTCTGCTGAAGCAGCGGAACGGCGAGCCGGACGAGGCCATCGTCCACGATCCGTCGCCGCCGGACGACGCCGGCGCGCTGGACGCCATCCTCGCCCGGCGCCGGCTGCCCGACGAGTACCGAGGGCTGGATTACGAGCAGACGCTGCGTCTGGCCTACCGGGACTGGCGCCATTGCCTGGCCAGCAACGCCGGCTTCCGCAACTCGCCGTTTCCGCTGGAGTCGCCGGCCGGACTGACCTCCGCCGACTGGGTGCGGGCCGACGCGCCCTACCGCATCCTGAGCCGCGAAACGACGCCGGGGCGGATGGCCGTCTATGTGCGCGGCCACAAGCTGGAAATGAACCGCCACCCCGGCCTGATCGCGCTGCTGGACCGGTTGAACCAGGGCCGGACCTGCGCCGCGGCCGAGTTGCTGGGTCTATTGGACCCGCGCTGGCCGGCCAAGGTGGGCCTGCATCTGCTGAACGAGCTGTTCCGCTGGCGCGGCATCCTCAAAGCCGACCCGCCGTCGGCCTGAACGCCTTCGCCAACCCCAGCCTGGGAGCCCGGCATGCACCATCCCCTCGAGAACGACGCGATAGAAAACCCCCTCGCTCCGTCGCGCCTGCGTCGGCAGTTCGACGCCGACTGGTGGACAGGCTTCCTGGCCCGCAGCGAACAGATGAGCCAGCCCTGCGTCTTCGCCGACGCGCTGAACGCCGACCAGGCGCGTCTGATGCGCCGCCAGGTGCTGGACATCCTGGCCGAGCTCGGCCAGACCCACAAAGCGAAATACGGCTACCGCCTGTGGCTGGACGGCCAGAAGATCGACGCGCTCGACGCGCACTTCGCCCTGCATCCGCTGCCGCACGAGGACATCGAGGCCTGGGTGGGCCGCGCCTTCGGCAAACGCAAGTTCGGCATCATCCTGAACCGCGGCGAGAAGTTCAGCCCCGGCCTGTCCCAGGCGATCGCGCACATCCTGGAGCCGGCGCTGAAGATGATAGGCATGCCGACCGAGGGCATCCTGTGCACGGTGTTCATCGGCAATTACGACATGACGCCGCTGGGCATACACAAGGACTTGCCCGGCAAGAGCGTGATCCATTTCCACCTCGGCCCCGGCCCCAAGACCATGTACACCTGGCGCGACGACGACTATGTCACCGCGCCCGGCCAGAAGCGCTACAACAATATGGACATCGCGCCCCATCTGCCCAGCGCCGTCCGCCACACCTTCGGCGAGGGCCAGCTCTACTTCATGCCGGAAAACATGTTCCACCTGGGCACGCAGGACCAGCTGTCCATCGGCATCGCCTGCTGGTTCTACAACCGTTCCGACCACGACTTCGCCCGCGAGCTGCTGTACCGCGTCCGGGAAGCCCATCTGCGGCCATCCGAGATCATGCTGAAGGCCGACCGGCGGCCAATAGACGACATCGGCGCCGTCGAACCCGCGCTGTCGCTGCTGGCCCTGCCCGGCGACGGCGATCTGCGCGCGCTGATGCGCGACGTCTACCGCGACCTGCGTTATTCGCTGTTCAGCAACGCCGGCTACCGCAACAGCCCGATTCCGCGCGAGGACACGCCGGCGATACGGCCGGACAGCCACGTCGCCATCGAGCCGCCCTACCGGATGCTGTGCCGTCCCGCGCCCGAAGCCGGCCGGCTGGAGCTCTACGTGCGCGGCACCAAGATCGCGCTCGGCAACTTCCCGGGGCTGGAGGCCATGGTCGACAGGCTGAACGGCGGCGGCCAGGTCGCCGTCGAGGAACTCGTCGCCATGGTCGACGACCCGCTGGCGGAAAAGAAAGTCCATTACCTGCTCGGCCTGCTGCATCGTTATCGCGGCATCGCCGTCACGCCGCGCTGATTACGGGCCGATGCCGGAACATCCTGCGCCATGCGACCGACCCGGGCTTGATGTCGCAAAACTAGCAGCCTGAGCCACTTAGGAGACGCATATGAAGAATCAGAGCTTGCAAACCATGCTGGACGAGCTGGGCGAGGAATCGCCCTCGACCATGCGCGAAATCGCCGACCAGGACCTGGAGTTCGTTTCCGGCGGCGAAATGGAAGAGGATCCGACGCAGTGCGACTCGGGTTATGTCAGGTGTGACAAGGGTTTCTCCGGCTAAAACAGTCCCTGCCGGCTGACCGCGGCGGGCAGGATCCGGCGCGCCGCGCGCAGCGGAAAAACACGCGATGCGCCCTTGCAACCCGCCGCTTCGAAACGACGAAGGCGGCCCGCCCCAGGCCATGGCAGTGGCCGGGCCGCCTGCGTCGTCCGCATGGCCTTGCCGTTCCGATGACCTGGGAGAGCCAGCATGCATGGCGAATACGTTCTGTCCCGATACCTGATCGCCTCGGACATCGTCAGTCCGGCCCACCATCCCGATCCTTCCCGCCTGCTGTTCGCCAGCCGGACCGGCAAGTCGCTGCTGGTCAAGGAGAGGATCTACCGCAGCCTGCTCGTCGGCGAGTTCGACCGCATCGATCAGGCGACGCTGCAGCAATTGCGGGCCGACGAAGTGCTGGTCCCGCCCAGCGACGATGAATTCCTGGATCTGCTGGAAAAGAACCAGCGCGGCATACGCGAAACCCACACCCTCAGCCTGACGTTGCAGCCTACCGCCAATTGCCAGCTGGGCTGCGGCTACTGCGGCCAGCGGCACGTCAAAAAGAATCTGGATGACGACACCTCCGCCCGCATCGTCGCCCGCATCATGGACACGCTGCGGCGCAAGTCCTACGACAAGCTGGCGATCAACTGGTATGGCGGCGAGCCCATCCTGGCGCTGAAGCAGATCGAGGACATCAGCGGCCAGTTGATTGAACAATGCGGGGCGGCCGGCGTCCATTTCTTCGCCTCCATGGTCACCAACGGGCTCAGCCTCAAACCCGACGTGTATCTGCGCCTGCAGCGGCATCGCGTCAACAGTTTCCAGATCACGCTGGACGGCATCGGCCGCACCCACGACCTGATGCGGCCGGTCAAGGCCGGCGGCGGCAGTTTCGACATCATCCTGCAAAACCTGGTCGACGTGACCGGCATGCCGGAATTCAGCGCCAACCGCAGCGGCGTCACGATCCGCGTCAACATCAACCGCCACAACCAGGACAAGGTTGCCGATCTGATAGACCTGCTGGCCGATCGGGGGCTGGCGGCGCGCAATGTGGGCCTGGATTTTCGCCCGGTGGTGGATTGGGGCGGCAACCAGGCCGACCGGGACAGCCTGCCGGCGGCGGACTTCGCCGCGCGGGAGATAGACTGGACTGCGCATGCGATCCGGCGGGGTTTTGAATTCGACCGCATCCTGCCGGCCCGCTCCATCGCGCCCTGCATGGTGGTGATGCCCGACGCCGAGGTCTACGACGCCTACGGCAATATCTACCCCTGCTACGAGTTTCCGTATACGCCCAAATACGATGCGCCCCAATACAAGATCGGCCACATCCGCAATATCGACCAAGTCCGCAACGACAAGGCGGTCACCAGGGAGTGGTACGCCGATATCCGGACCGGCATCTCTCCCTGTCCGCGTTGCCCGTTGTTTCCCGTCTGCGGCGGCGGCTGCGCCAAGCTGTGGTACAACGGCGAAACCGGCTGTCCATCGTTCAAGCTGAACCTGCCCGAGCGGCTGGTGCTGGATTACTGGATGCGCAAGCGGAAGCGCCGGCAAGCTGCCGAGCCGGCGCCGGCAGCCGTCTAGGCTCGACGGGAAAGAAGAGCGGCCATCCTACGCATCCCCATGCGGCCGCGCCTCACTTCACCCCCAGCCTCTCCATCCGGTAGCGCAATGAGCGGAAAGTGACGCCCAGCCGCTTGGCCGCCTGGGTGCGGTTGTAGCGGGTGCCTTCCAGCGCCTTGACGATGGCT
Organism: Chromobacterium sp. Ag138; assembly: GCF_055181315.1. Lineage (NCBI taxonomy): Bacteria > Pseudomonadati > Pseudomonadota > Betaproteobacteria > Neisseriales > Chromobacteriaceae > Chromobacterium > Chromobacterium sp. Ag138. The sequence goes on along the minus strand of NZ_JBUPWA010000001.1, from coordinate 3,204,933 downwards.
TCGCGCTCGACGCGGTCCAGATAATCCTGCAGCGGCTCGTCGCTGCCGAGCTCCGGCGCGTAGTCGGCGCAAGGGGTCAGCTGCAGATCGGCGCGGGACAGCGTGGGGCCGGCGGCCAGGGCCACCGCCCGCTCCAGGATGTTTTCCAGTTCGCGGAAGTTGCCGGGGTAGGCGTAGTCCAGCAGCGCGCGGCGGGCGTCGGCCGACAGCTGCGGCGCCGCCGCGCCGCCGAAGCGCTGCAGCAGCCGCTCGGCGAACAGCGGGATGTCGTCGCGCAGCTCGCGCAATGGCGGCATCTTCAGCGGCAGCACATTGAGGCGGTAATAAAGATCCTGGCGGAATTGCCCCGACTCCACCCGCGCCGCCAGATCGCGGTGGGTGGCGCAGATGATGCGGACATCCAAGGCCTCTTCCTGGCTGGCGCCCAGCTTGCGCACCTGCTTTTCCTGGATCGCGCGCAGCAGCTTCACCTGCATCGCCAAAGGCAGCTCGGCCACCTCGTCCAGGAACAGCGTGCCGCCCTGCGCCTGCTGGAAGAAGCCGTCGCGGTCGGCGTCGGCGCCGGTGAACGCCCCCTTGCGGCAGCCGAAGAATTCGCTCTCCATCAGGGTTTCCGGAATCGCGCCGCAGTTGACGGCGACGAAGGGCTTGTCCGCGCGCGGCCCCAGCTCGTGGATCAGCCGCGCCGCTTGCTCCTTGCCGGTGCCGGACTCGCCGCCGATGTACACCGCCGCCTGGCTGCGCGACAGCTTGTCCGCCAGCCGCAACGCCTCCTGAATCGCCGGCGACTCCCCCAACAGCCTTTGCTGCGCCACGGTCTTGGCGACCAGCGTTTCCACCTTCAGCGCGCTCTTCACCAGGCTGCGCAGCTGAGCGAGGCTGACCGGCTTCTGCAGGTAGTCGAAAGCGCCGGCCTTCATCGCCCGCACCGCGTTGTCGGCGCTGCCGTAGGCGGTGATCACGGCGATGGGCACGTCCAGCCCGGTCTCGCCGATGTGGTTGACCACCTCCAGCCCCTCGCCGTCCGGCAGCCGCATATCGGTCAGCGCCAGGTCGAAGCCGCCCGCGTCCAGCGCGGCGCGCGCCTCGGCCACGCTGCCGGCGCATGTCGGCGCGAGGCCCATTTTCAGCAAGGTCAGCTCCAGCAGCTCCCGGATGTCCGGTTCGTCGTCGACGATCAATACGCGCAGTGTCTTAGTCATGGGCCAGTTGACAGATCAGCCGGAACACGCCGCCGGGCGGGCTGTAATCCAGCCGCGCGCCGTTGGCCTCGGCCAGCTCGCGGGCGATGTACAGCCCCAGGCCGCTGCCGGCGCTTTCCGTGGTGAAAAAGGGTTCGAACAGCCGCGCCTGGTCGGCTTCGGCCACACCGGGGCCGTCATCGATCACGCGCAGGATCAGGTGGTTTTCCGCGATGCCGGCCTGCAGCCGCACCGAGCCGGGCCGGCGGCTGCCGTGGCGCCAGGCGTTGGCCAGCAGGTTGCCCAGTATCTGGGCCAGATGGCCGCGGTCGAAACCCAGCCGGCAATCGTCGGCCAGCTCGCAGCGCACGGCGCCGGCGGCGTCCGGCTGCGACATCGAAAAATGCTCGAGCTGCTGGGCGACGAAGGAGGCGAGTTCTATCGTTTCGCGGCGGACGCGGTCGCGCCGGCCCAGCGTCAGCACATCCTCCACCATGCCGTTGATGCGGCGGGCGTTGTCCTGGACGATGCGCAACAGGCGCTGCCGCGCCGGGTCGGTTTCATCTTCGGCCAGCAGGTCGCCGGCATGGCTGATGGCGGACAGCGGATTGCGGACCTCATGCGCGATGTTGGCGGTGAGGCGGCCCAGCGCCGCCAGCTTCACCCGCTTGGCTTCCTCTGCCATGTCGGCCATGTCGCGCATGAACAGCACCACGCCGCGCAGCTGGCCCTCGGGCACCGGCACCGGCACCAGCCGCCCCACCAGCTGGCGGCCGCGCACACTGTGTTCGACGAAGGTGGACAGCGCCGGGTAGCCATCGTCGCGCCACCGCTGCACCAGCGGCAGCAGCTCGGGCAGCAACTGGCCGCGCTGCAGCTGGTTGAAATAGCGCGCGGCCTGCAGGTTGAACTGGCGCAGGTGCCCGTCTTCATCCAGCACCACCACCGCGTCGCGCTGGCTTTGCAGGATCAGTTCGTTCAGGTGGTTGAGATTGGCGATTTCGCCGCCGCGCTGCGCCGCCAGCGCTTCCGACGCCCGCGCCATGCGGCCCAGCTGCCAGGTGGCGATGGCGGTGACGAAGCCCGCCGAGGCGAGCAGCGCGCTGTAGGGCAGGTCGGAAGGCTTGGCGAAGCCCAGCCAATGCTCGACGCCGGAATAGCAGAACAGCGCCAGCGTGGCGATGGCGGCATAGAACAAGGCGTAGCGGCCGGAGGACAGCAGGCCGGCGGCGGCGAGATAAGGCAGCAGCAAGAGGCCGAAGCCGCCGTGGATGCCATCATTCATCGCCATCAGCCACACCATCATCGCGATGTCGGCGGCGATGGCCAGCGTCAACTGCAGCGTGTGGCCCAGCTTGCCTTCGCGCAACAGATACCAGACGCCGATCAGCAACAAATAGGCGCCGGACCAAGCGTAGAACTGCCGGCCGCCCTCGATCAGCGGCTGGCCGTCGCCGCCTGGCAGCAGCGACAGCGAGAACAGCACCAGCAGCAGCAGCGCGCGGAAGCCGTTGACGAACAACAGCGCGGCGCGGGGACTGAGCGTTTGCGGCTGGGCTGTCCTTAGCATCACATCGGCAACTCCCGGATGGCGCTGATCAGCCACTTTTTAGGCATCAGCTTGCCCTTTTTCGCCCGCTTGCCGATGAACTCTTCCAGCGCCAGCTTCTCGTCCGCCACCTTGCCGCGGACCGAAGTGGTGGACAGCAGCGCCTTGCCGCCGGCCACCAGGCCGACCGCGGTCAGCGCCGCGCCGTCGTCCAGCGCCATCAGCATCAGGCCGCGGCCCTTGGCCAGTTCCTTCAGCTCGGCCGCGGGGAAGGCCAGCAGGCGGCCGCTGTCGCTGGCGGCCACCAGTTGCAGGGCTTCCAGCGGCGCGGCGGGCAGCCTCACCGGCGCCAGCACCGTTTCCTTGTCGTCCAGCGTGATGAAGGCCTTGCCGGCCTTCACCCGGCCGGCCATGTCGCCGATCTTGGCGATGAAGCCGTAGCCGCCGCTGCCGGCCACCACAAACTTATCCTCGTCGCGGCCGGAAATCAGCTGCGCCGGCTTGGCGCCGTCCTGCAGGTCTACCAAGGACGCCACCGGCACGCCGTCGCCGCGGCCGGTCGGCACCGTGGCCGGATCGATGGTGTAGGCGCGGCCGTTGTGGTCGAGCACGATGGCGTTCCACACCGTGCGCGTCTCCACCACCGCCGCCAGCGCGTCGCCGTCCTTGAAGCTCAGCGTTTCCAGCTCCACGTTGTGGCCGACGCGGGCGCGGATCCAGCCCTTCTGCGACAAGAGCAGCGTCACCGGTTCGTCGGCGGTGGTCTGGGTCAGCACCGCGCGCTCGGCGGCCTTGATCTCGCTGCGGCGCTTGTCGCCGTACTTGGCGGCGTCGGCCTGGATCTCGTCGCGGATCAGGCGGGTGAGCGCGTCCGGGGTGTCCAGGATGTGGCGCAAGCCCTCGCGCTCTTCGCGCAGATCGGACAATTCCTTTTCCAGCTTGAAGCCTTCCAGCCGCGCCAGTTGGCGCAGGCGGATTTCCAGGATGTCCTCTGCCTGGATTTCGGTCAGGCCGAAGGCCTTGATCAGATCCGGCTTGGGCTCGTCCGACTCGCGGATCACGCGGATCACTTCATCGATGTGGATGAAGGCGATCATCCGCCCTTCCAGGATGTGGATGCGCTTGTCCACCTGGGCCAGGCGGTGCGCCAGCCGGCGGGTGACGGTGGCGCGGCGGAAGTCTATCCATTCGGTGAGGATGGGCTTGAGGCCCTTCTGTCCCGGGCGGCCGTCCAGGCCTATCATCACCAGGTTCAGCGAGGCGTTGCCTTCCAGGCTGGTCTGCGCCAGCAGGATGTTCATGAATTCGTCCGGGTCCTGGCGGCTGGACTTGGGCTCGAACACCAGCCGCACCGGGCTTTCGCTGTCGGACTCGTCGCGCACGCGGTCCAGCAGGTCAAGCATCAGCTTCTTCAGGTTCTGCTGATCCTGCGACAGCTGCTTCTTGCCGGCCTTGAGCTTGGGATTGGTGGCTTCCTCAATCTCCGCCAGCACCTTCTGCGCCGACGAGCCGGGCGGCAGTTCGGTGACGATGGCGCGCCACTGGCCGCGCGCCAGCTTGTCGATTTCCCACTTGGCGCGCACCCGCACGCTGCCCCTGCCGGTTTCGTAGGCCGACAGGATGTCGGCGGCCGGGGTGATGATCTGGCCGCCGCCGGGGAAGTCCGGACCGGGCACGTATCGCATCAGCGCGGCGGTATCCAGCGTCGGGTCGTCCAGCAGCGCCACGCAGGCGGCGGCGACCTCGGTCAGATTGTGCGGCGGGATTTCGGTCGCCATGCCGACGGCGATGCCGGAAGCGCCGTTGAGCAGCACCATCGGCAGCCGGGCCGGCAGCAGCGACGGCTCTTCGAAGGCACCGTCGTAATTGGGAACGAAGTCCACCGTGCCCATGTCGATCTCGGACAGCAGCAGCTCGGCGATCGGCGTCAGCCGCGCCTCGGTATAACGCATCGCCGCCGCGCCGTCGCCGTCGCGGGAGCCGAAGTTGCCCTGGCCGTCGATCAGCGGGTAGCGCAGCGTGAAGTCCTGCGCCATCCGCACCAGCGCCTCGTAGGCAGAGCTGTCGCCGTGCGGGTGGTATTTACCCAGGATTTCGCCCACCACGCGGGCCGATTTCACCGGCTTGGCGCCATGGACCAGTCCCATGTCGCGCATCGCGTACAGGATGCGGCGCTGCACCGGCTTCTGGCCGTCGGCCACCTCCGGCAGCGCGCGGCCCTTGACCACGCTCATCGCGTACTCCAGATAGGCGCGCTCGGCGTAGAGGTCGAGCGGAATCCAGTCGCCGCCGGCGGCATCCGGCGCGGCGGGCGGCGGCGGCAGGTTATCGCCGGCAGCGTCCGGCTGGGCGAAGAGATCGTGGTCGTTCATATTCTTGATGTTGGTGTCTTGATCTGGATAAGGGCACATGGCCGCGCCGGATGGCATAACATCGGGGCGACCGTTACCGGAATGAGGGGATTCTACTATGGCAAACAAGATAGCGTGGCACTGCCACGGTTTCGACGGCTTCACGCCGCTCGCGCTGTACCAGGCGCTGCAACTGCGCGACCAGGTGTTCGTGGTGGAGCAGCAGTCGATCTACGGCGACGTGGACGGCGTGGACACCCGCTGCCTGCACCTGTCCGGCCGCGACGACGCCGGCCGGCTGCTCGCCTACGCGCGCTTGATCGCGCCGGGCGAAAAATACCCGGACGCGGCGGCCATCGGCCGGGTGGTGGTAGCGCCGGAAGCGCGCGGCCGGGGCCTGGGCAAGGCGCTGATGGAGCAGGCGGTGGCGCAGTGCCAGCGCCATTTCCCCGGCACGCCCTTCATGCTGTCGGCCCAGGTGGACGCCAGCGCGCTGTACGCGTCATTCGGCTTCCAGCCGGTGTCGGAACCGTACGACGACGGCGGGATTCTGCATGTGGACATGAGGCGAGTAGGCTAAGGCGAAAACGCAAACAGCCACCTGTGGGTGGCTGTTTGGCAGAACGGAATGATCAGAACTTGTAGTTGACGTTCACATAGTAGGTTCGGCCCCACAAGTCGGTCGAGCTGCCGGAGAAAGTGCCCGGCGTCTGGCCGTTGATGAAGTACGGCGGAATGCGGTTGCCGATGTTCTTGATGCCGCCGCCTACCGTCAGCTTTTTCAGCGGCGAAACGCTGAAGTCCACGTCGAAAGCGGTATACGACGGTATCCGCGCCGGCTTGCCCTTCAGCAAGCGAGGGCTGCTGCTGGCTTGTGTCAGATCCTTATAACCGGCATAGCTGCGAGCGGTCACGCCAGCCGAAAACTTATTGATGCTGTATTCGGCGGTGAACACATTCTTCCAACGCGGTTGGATCGCATAATCCACTTCTTCCAGCCACGGATCGGATGCGAGCTTGTGATCCTTGTAGCTCAGCAAGCGGCTGTGCTGGTTTTCCAGCTTCACCTTGCCGAAACTACCCAGAGACCAGATGTAGCTCAGATCGAAGTCCAGGCCGGAAGTGGTCAGGCCTCCCGCATTCTGATACGGAGTATTGATGTAGTCGATTTCGCCCAACTGGCCGGCCGGAACCGGTTTGCGCACGATAGCGCCGGGGTACTTGCTCGGGTTGTTGACCACATCGTCCGTATCGAGCGCATTGATGACGTTCTTCTGGTTGATCCGGTAGAAGTCGACAGAGGCGTACAGATCCTTGATGGGTTGCAGCACCATGCCCAGGCTGAAGCTGTCATTGGTTTCCGGCTGCAGGTTGGGGTTGCCGCCGCTGCGGATCTGAGTGCTGGTGGGCGTGCAATTGGAAACATGCTGTTGATCGCACAGCGCCTGATCAGTCACCGAGTCGTAAGCGGTGCGGTTCAGACGCAGCTGCGAGAACGACGGTGCCTTGAAGCCCGAGGTGGCGGAGCCGCGGAACATTACTTCCTTCAGGGGGCGATAAGTGAAGGCGATCTTCGGATTGATGGTATTGCCGAAGTCGTTGTAATGGTCGGCGCGCAACGCCAATTGCACTTCCAAGTTCTTGACCACCGGCAGGTTCAGCTCGCTATAAGCCGCGAAAATGCTATGGCTGGCATTCAGGTAGGACTGCGGTCCGGCGTTCAGGACCAGCCCTTGCTGCGAGTAGTCGCTGGGTATGCTCTCCAGCGTCTCGCGCCACCATTGGATGCCTGCGGCGAAACCCGCCGCGCCGCCCGGCAGCTGGAACAGCTCGCTCTTGGACGCTTTCAGCTCCAAGGCTTGCAGGCTGGTCGAGGCGGTATCGGTAGTCAGCACCTGGTAAGGCGTCAGGCTGGAGGCCGGATTGCCATGGATGAACGGATTGTAGGTCGGGCCGCTGGGGTTACCCGTCTGCAGAGAATCCGTCAGCGAGGTCAGATAGGACTGGTTCTTATTGGTGATGTTGTTACCGCTGAAGTTGACGGAGGCGTCGTAATCCCAGTCCTTGTAGTAGGTGGAATAACCAAATACGGCGTGATAGGTATTGCTGGTCGAATCGACGTCACGACCCCAGCCCTCATTCAGGCCGCGGTAGACAGTGATGCTGTCCTTGCCGGGCGTGAACGGCTGCTGGGCCTGCAACGCGGCGATCAGCTTGGGATCCGTCGGATAGGCCGCATCGCCCGGATTCAGCGTGACGCCATTCAGGAAGTTGTTGCCGCCGCGCAGAGCGGTGTTGGACTGGTTGAAGCCCAACTCCATGTAGAACTGGCTATCGGCATCCAGCTTTCTGGTCAGCGTGGTCAACAAACCGTAACGGCTGGTGCGGGGCGAAACCTGAGCGTCTTCCTGATCGTAGTCGATCGGACAGATCGTGGAACCATTGCCCTTGGTCACCAAGGATTTTTGGCAATACGGCATCGCATAGTACGGTTTGGACGACGGATCGGTCGACCAACCGCCCCAGGTGCTCAGATAGCGATTATCGGCGCCGCCGAAGCGACGGAAATCGCGGGTCTTGATTGCTTCATGCTTGCTGTAGAACACTGGCTCGCGATGGTAGGCGTCGAAAGACACCATGAGGTTGTAGCCATCCTTGTCCAAATCGCCTACGCCGGCCGAAACGCCTGCCGCCTGTTCTTTGCCATCCCCTGCTTGCGTCTGGCCATAGCGGGCATAGGTATCAACGCCCTGGTAATTGCGCTTGGTCTTGAAATTGATCACCCCGGCCACGGCATCGGAGCCATAAATCGCCGACGCGCCATCGCGCAGGATTTCCACCGACTCGATGACGGACAGCGGCAGCGTATTCAGATCCGTGAAAGCGTCAGTACCGCTTTCCAGCTGCGCGTAAGTCGCCAACCGGCGGCCGTTCAACAGCACCAGCGTGTACTTGTCGTTCATGCCACGCAGGCCAGCGTGGGCCGCGCCAGGCACGAAGCTATTGCTGTCAGTGCCTGAAGTGACGCCATTCACCGCAGTCAAGGTTTCCAGGAGCTGGACAACCGTGGATGCGCCGGTCTTGGCAATGTCTTCTTTCTTCAGCACTTCAACCGGCAGCGCGCCTTGGGAGGCGATCCGCTTGATGTTGGAGCCGGTGATCGTCACCCGTTCCAGTTGGTTGTCGTCCGCGGCGTGCGCGAAGCTGCTGCCCAGCAGGCCGATCGCGGCGATCGCCTGGGCAAGAGTCTTGACTCTCATCTCGTTTCCCTTTGTTCATCACGGTGTCTGCGCTGCGTGGGCGCAAATCTGTGCCGTCGCTGTCACATGGCTGCAACACTGCGGCAGGGAATGAAAATGGCATCAAAACATGTCAACGGCAAATTGTTTGGCTGCCCGGCCCATATGCAGAAAATTCGCAAGCCGCGGCCGACTTTGTTAATCCATTGATGACAATTGTGTTTTTCTATGAACGACATCCCGCTTCCCTCACGGAAGCTGTGTCAACAAAACAACAAGTTGTCATGATCCATGCTCATGGCCCAATCATTCCGATCAGGCGGCCTCGTCGCATCATTCAAACTCATGACCGCGTCACGCCTCGCGGGACGGCATCGGCGACTTAGGCTAAAATGTCCTGTTTTCGTCCCGCGGCGCTTCCGCCCATGCATCTGCTTGCCCTCGGACTCAACCATCACACCGCACCGCTGTCGATACGGGAGAAGCTGGCCTTCCCGGCCGAAACCCTGCCGCGCGCGCTGGAAAGTCTGCTGGCTTCGCAAGCGGCGCGGGAAGCGGCCATCGTCTCCACCTGCAACCGCACCGAGATCTACTGCAGCAGCCCGGACCCGCACGCCGCGCTGGACTGGCTGTGCCGGTTCCACGGCCTGAACCGGGCCGAGCTGGAGCCCTATCTGTACCGGCTGGAGGCGTCGCAGGCGGCGCGCCATGCTTTTCGCGTGGCGTCGGGGCTGGACTCGATGGTGCTGGGCGAGACCCAGATCCTCGGCCAGTTGAAGGACGCGGTGCGCAGCGCCGAACACGCCGGCGCGCTGGGCACGCTGCTGAACGGCCTGTTCCAGCGCACCTTCGCGGTGGCCAAGGAAGTGCGCTCCAACACCGCGGTCGGTTCCAGCTCGGTGTCGATGTCGGCGGCGGCGGTGAAGCTGGCGGAGCAGATCTTTCCGTCCATCGCCGAACTGAACGTGCTGTTCGTCGGCGCCGGCGAGATGATCGAGCTGGTGGCCACCCACTTCGCCGCGCGCAATCCGTCCTGTATCACCGTGGCCAACCGCACGCTGGAGCGCGGGCAACGGCTGGCCGAGCAGTTCGGCGGCAACGCCGTCACGCTGGCCGAGCTGCCGGAAACGCTGGCGCGCTACGACGTGGTGGTCACCTCCACCGCCAGCCAGCTGCCCATCATCGGCAAGGGCATGGTGGAGCGGGCGATCAAGACGCGCCGCCACCGGCCGATGTTCATGCTCGACCTCGCCGTGCCGCGCGACGTCGAGCTGGAGGTAGGCAAGCTGGACGACGTGTTCCTGTACAGCGTCGACGATATCGCCGGCATCGTCGAAGTGGGCAAGGAGGCGCGGCAGAGCGCCGCCGAAGAGGCCGAAACCATCATCCAGACGCGGGTGGCGGAGTTCACCGACTGGCTGAAGAAACGCGAAACCGTGCCGCTGATCCGCGCCTTGCGCGACGAAGCCGACCGCGCGCGGCGCCACGCGTTGGAAGGCGCGCTGAAACAGCTGGCGCGCGGCGACGCGCCGGAAAAAGTGCTGGAGGCCCTGTCCGTCCAGCTGACCAACAAATTGATGCACCCGCCGACCCAGGCCCTGTCCTCGGGCAGCGGCGCGGAGCATGACGCGCAGGTGCAAGCCATCGCGCGGCTTTACCGTTTACATCCGGAGTCGTAATGAAAGCGTCTATCGCGGCCAGGCTCGCCCAGCTGGCCGACCGTCTGGAAGAGGTGACCCACCTGCTTGCCAGCGAAACGGCCACCCAGGACATGGAGGCCTTCCGCAAACTCACCCGCGAACACGCCGAGCTGACGCCGGTGGTGGAAACCTTCGCCGCCTACCGGCAGTGCGAGGGCGACATCGCCGCCGCCGAGGACATGCTGGCCGATCCGGAGATGAAGGAATTCGCCCAGGCGGAAATCGCCGAGGGCAAGGACAGGCTGGAAGCGCTGGACCTCGAGCTGCAGAAACTGCTGTTGCCCAAGGATCCCAACGACGACAAGAACATCTTCCTGGAAATCCGGGCCGGCACCGGCGGCGACGAGGCGGCGCTGTTCGCGGCCGACCTGCTGCGCATGTACACCCGCTACGCCGAGCGCAACCGCTGGCAGGTGGAGATCGTCTCCGCCAGCGAATCCGATCTGGGCGGCTACAAGGAAGCCATCGTCCGCCTAGTGGGCCAGGGCGCGTACTCGCGACTGAAGTTCGAATCCGGCGGCCACCGCGTGCAGCGCGTGCCGGCCACCGAGACCCAGGGCCGCATCCACACCAGCGCCTGCACGGTGGCGGTGATGGCCGAGGCCGACGAGATCGCCGAGGTGGTGCTGAACCCGGCCGACCTGCGCATCGATACGTTCCGAGCCAGCGGCGCCGGCGGCCAGCACATCAACAAGACCGACTCGGCGGTGCGCATCACCCACTTGCCGACGGGGATTGTGGCGGAGTGTCAGGACGGCCGCTCGCAGCACGCCAACAAGGCCAGCGCGATGCAGGTGCTGGCGGCGCGCATCTACGACATCCAGCTGCGCGAGAAGAACCAGAAGGAAGCCGCCGAGCGCAAGAGCCTGATCGGCTCCGGCGATCGTTCCGAGCGCATCCGCACCTATAACTACCCGCAAGGCCGCATCACCGACCATCGCATCAACCTGACGCTGTACAAGCTGGACCAGGTGATGGACGGCGACCTGGTCGAGCTGACCAGCGCGCTGATCGCCGAACAGCAGGCGGAGCTGCTGGCGGCGCTTGGCGACTGAAACGATTGCCTCGCGCCATCGTCGACGTTAGAATCACCGGCTGAAAAAGACGGGCCGCGCGCGGCCCGTGTCCATCCGGACCGCCGTGCCGGAAGGATTTTTTTCTCCGAAACTTGAGGCCACCTTGCGTGGCCTTTTCTTTTGTCCGGCTACAGCGTGGCCAGATAAGCGAGCAGCGCCTTGATGTCGTCGGCGCTCATCGTCTTCAGGATTTCCTGCATCTCCATCGCCGAATCCGGCTGCGGCGCGTCCGACACCCGCATGCGCCGGGCCAGATAATCCGGCAGCTGCCCGGCCAGCCTGGGCGCGGCGGAACCGCCTTCGCCCTTCTCGCCGTGGCAGCTGAAACAGGGCGGCGTGCCCACCGCCAGTTTGCCCTCGGCGTACAGCTTGCGCCCCGCCGCCGCCAAGGCGGCGTCGATGCCTGGCGCCGCGCCGGACGCCGGCTTCCCAGCCGCGAAAAAGTCCGCCAGCTGCCGCAACGCAGCCTCGTCCTTCAACGCGGCCAGCGCCGCCTGATGCGCGCCGCCGTCGGCGCGCTGCCGCTGGCGGAACGCCTGCAACTGCTGGACGATGTAAACAGCTTGCTGGCCAGCCAGCCGCGGCGCCGGTCCCGGGCCGTTGCCGTCAGCGCCGTGGCAACTGGCGCACAATTGCCGGGCCAGCTGCGCCGGCTCGGCCCGCGCCGACGCGCCCGCCAGCCATCCCCATCCCAGCAGCGCGGCGAGTATCCATCGCTTCATGGCCATCTCCATTCCAATGACATTAAGAAGATATAGATCGCTCCGGCCGCCCCTGCACGCGCGTCTACGTCGGCACTCACCCCGCGCGGACGCGCTGGAGCCGCATCCCGGCCAGCATCGCCGCCAGAAACAGCAGGCCGGAAGGCAAGCCGCTGCCCGCCAACACCAGCGCCGGCCCCGGACAAACGCCGGCCAGCCCCCAGCCGGCGCCGAAAACCAGGCTGCCCAGCAGCAGGCGGCGGTCCACGCTCCGCGCGGCCGGCAATTGCATTTCATCGCCCAGCAGCGCGCGGCCGCGCCGCTTCGCCACGGCGAACGCCGGCAGCGCCACCGCGACGGCGCCCGCCATCACCAGCGCCAGCGATGGGTCCCAGCGGCCCCCCAGATCCAGAAACCCCAGCACCTTGGCCGGGTTGGCCATGCCGGCGACAAGCAAGCCGATGCCGAACATCAGCCCGGCCAGAAATGCGCTGACAAGCTTCATCTTTTCCCCCTATCCGATCCAGTGCCGCATCAGCCACACGGCAGCGAAGCCGGCGGCCATGAAGGCCAGCGTCGCCGCCAGCGAGCGCGGCGACAGCCGCGCCAAGCCGCACACGCCGTGGCCGCTGGTGCAGCCCAAACCCAGCCGGCTGCCGTAGCCGACCAGCAGGCCGGCCGCGATCAGCAGCCACCAGCGGTCGTCCAGCTGGATGTCCGGCGGCGCGGCGAACAGCCGATACAGCCATGGCGACAACACCAGGCCGGCGACGAAGGCCAGCCGCCAGCCCTTGTCGCCGCCCGGCGAGAGCAGATGGCCGACGATGCCGCTGATGCCGGCCACGCGGCCGTTCAGCAAAATCAGCCAGGCGGCGGCGAGGCCGATCAGCGCGCCGCCGGCCAGCGCGCTCGCCGGCGTGAAGTGGCTCCAATCCATCATCGTCATGCCTCCTTGGGACAGAAGCGTTGATACAGCGTGGCCAGCACCGCCAAGGCGTCGGCGTCGGCCACCGAGTAATAGATGCGCTTGCCGTCGCGGCGGGTGGCCACCAGCCCCTCCTTGCGCAGCACGCCCAGTTGCTGCGACAAGGTCGGCTGGCGAACGCCCACCGTCTCCTCCAGCTCGCTCACCGACCGCTCCCCCTGGCTGAGCTGGCACAGCAGCAGCAGGCGGTCTTCATTGGCCAGCGCGCGCAGCAGGCCGCAGGCCTGCCCGGCGGCGGCGCGCATGTCGGCGAAGTTGGGAAAAGCTGGATTCATGGCGGCTCTCTTGCGTAACGGCTTGACATCAATATATCAATTGATATTATATAAATCAATATATCAATAGCGGCACGCCGCCCATCTTCACGACAGGGAGCCCTGAGCATGAGCAATGAAGTCAATTACCCGGAACTGACCCACGCCATTTCCAAGCACCTGGCCACGCTGCGCGCCGACGTGCCCGAAGTGATGCAAGGCTTCAACGACATGGCCCGCGCCGCCACCCGCGACGGCGCGCTGGACAAGAAAACCAAGGAGCTGATCGCGCTGGCGCTGGGCGTGGCCGCGCGCTGCGACGGCTGCCTGGGTTTCCACGCCCAGGCATTGGTCAAGCTGGGCGCCGGCAAGACGGAAGTGGAAGAAGCGCTGGCGATGGCCGTCTACATGGGCGGCGGCCCGTCGCTGATGTATTCCGCCCACGCTTTGGCCGCCTTCGAGCAGTTCAGCGCCAAGACCGCCTAGTCTCGCATCGTCCGCTGTGGGACAATTCTCCATGGCCGGGCGCAAGCCCGGCTATGCTTTTTGAACCACCGCCCGGATTTCACGCACCATGTCTGCCAGTTCCCTGCGCGTGCTGTCGCTCATCCCGCCGATGACGCAGCTGAACACGCCTTACCCCTCCACCGCCTACCTCACCGGCTTCCTGCGCTCGCGCGGCGTGGCCGCGTTCCAGGAGGACCTGGCGCTGGCGCTGGTGCTGAGGCTGTTCTCCAGAACCGGCCTGGCCACGCTGCGCGAGCACGTGCACCGCATCCCGATGCGCCAGCGCAGCGACTGCATGATGCAGTTCGACATCTCCTACGACCGCTACGCCGCGACGGTGGATGCGACGATAGGCTTCCTGCAAGGCCGGGACGCCACGCTGTCCTACCGCATCGCCGGCCGCAACTACCTGCCGGAAGGCCCACGCTTCGCCTCGCTGGACGTGTACGTGGACCCGGACGATCCGGACGGCGGCGACCCGCTGGCCTGGGCCTTCGGCGCGCTGGGCACCCAGGACCGCGCCCGCCACCTGGCCACGCTGTACCTGAACGATATCGCCGACGTGCTGCGCGAAGCGGTGGACCCTCGCTTCGAATTCGTCCGCTACGCCGAATCGCTGGCCTTGTCGCAACCCAGCTTCGAGCCGCTGGCGCGGGCGCTGGCGGCCGCGCCGAACTGGGTGGACGACACGCTGGACGCGCTGACGCGCGAGGCGATCGACCGGCACCAACCGCAACTGGTGCTGATCTCGGTGCCTTTCCCCGGCGCGGTGTACGCGGCCTTCCGCATCGCCCAGACCATCAAGCGCCACTGGCCGGACATCAAGATCTGCCTCGGCGGCGGCTACGCCAACACCGAGCTGCGCGAACTGGCCGAGCCGCGGGTATTCGACTACTTCGACTACGTGACGCTGGACGACGGCGAGCGGCCGCTGCTGGCGCTGATGGAGCACATCGAAGGCAAGCGCGGCGCGAGCCGCCTGGTGCGAACCTTCCTGCGCCAGGACGGCGCGGTGCGCTATGTGAACATGCAGGAAGCCGACGTGCCGTTCTCCGAAGTGGGCACGCCCACCTGGGACGGCCTGCCGATAGACCGCTACCTGTCGCTGCTGGACATGCTGAACCCGATGCATCGGCTGTGGAGCGATGGCCGCTGGAACAAGCTGACCATCGCCCACGGCTGTTACTGGAAGAAATGCAGCTTCTGCGACGTGACGCTGGACTACATCTCGCGCTACGAGACGGCGTCGGCCGAGCTGCTGGTGGACCGCATCGAGGCCATCATCGCCGAAACCGGCCAGACCGGCTTCCACTTCGTCGACGAGGCCGCGCCGCCCAAGATGCTGAAGGCGCTGGCCGAGGAACTGCTGCGGCGCAAGGTGTCCATCTCCTGGTGGGGCAATATCCGCTTCGAGAAATCGTTCACCCCGGAACTGGCCCAGCTGTTGGCCGAATCCGGCTGCATCGCCATCTCCGGCGGTTTGGAAGTCGCGTCCGACCGCCTGCTGAAACTGATGAAGAAGGGCGTGTCGGTGGAGCAGGTGGCCCGCGTCACCCACGGCTTCGCCGAGGCCGGCGTGCTGGTGCACGCCTACCTGATGTACGGTTTCCCGACGCAGACGGTACAGGACACGGTGGACGCGCTGGAATACGTGCGCCAGCTGTTCGACAACGGCTGCATCCAGTCCGGCTTCTTCCACCGCTTCGCCTGTACCGTGCATTCGCCGGTGGGGCAGAACCCGGAGGAATACGGCGTCAAGCTGGTGCCGCTGCCGCAAGGCGACTTCGCCAAGAACGACGTCGGCTTCATCGACCCCACCGGCACCGACCACGAGCTGATGGGCAAGGCGCTGAACAAGGCGCTGTACAACTTCATGCACGGCATCGGCCTGGACGGCGACGTGCGCGGCTGGTTCGACACGCGGGTGCCCAAACCGAAAGTGCCGCGCCAGTTCATCGAGCGGGCACTCTACCAGTAGCGCGGATCCCCGGCGTCGCCGGGCATCCCCCCTGCCGTAGCACCTCCCCAAAGCGCTCCCGCCATGCCAGAATGACGGATTGAGATTCCGCCGCGAGCAATGCCATGGCCCTGAAATACCACGTGATCCCGGTCACCCCGTTCGCCCAGAACTGCAGCGTGCTGTGGTGCGACGCCAGCCGCAAGGCCGCCGTCGTCGACGCCGGCGGCGACATCGACCGCATCCAGGCCTGGGTGGACAGCCAGGGCCTGACGGTGGAAAAGCTGCTGCTGACCCACGGCCACATCGACCACGCCGGCGGCGCCGCCGTGCTGGCCGATCGGCTGGGCGTGGAGATAGAAGGGCCGCAGCGCGCGGAAAGCTTCTGGCTGGACCAGCTGCCCACCCAGGGCCAGATGTTCGGCTTTCCGCGCAGCGAGCCGCTGACGCCGCAACGCTGGCTGGAAGAGGGCGACGCCGTCACCGTCGGCGAGGAAACCTTGCACGTGATCCACTGCCCGGGCCACACCCCCGGCCATGTGGTGTTCCACAGCCCAACGGCCAAGGTGCTGGTGGCCGGCGACGTGCTGTTTCAGGGCTCGATCGGCCGCACCGACTTCCCGATGGGCAACCACCAGCAGTTGATAGACGCGATCCAGCAAAAGCTGTTCGTCCTGCCCGACGACACCGTGGTCATCCCCGGCCACGGCCCGTTCACCACCCTAGGCGCGGAGAAGCGCGGCAATCCCTACGTCGCCGATCCGCGCTACCGCTGATGCCGCCCGAATTCGCCCGCCGCGTGCTGGCGCTGCTTGCCGAAGTGCCGCCAGGCCGCGTCACCACCTACGGCACGCTGGCCGAGCTGGCCGGCTACCCGCGCCACTCGCGGCATGTCGGCAAGCTGCTGGGCAGCCTGCCCGAGGGCGTCGCCGCGCCGTGGTACCGGGTGCTGGGCGCCGGCGGCAGGCTGTCGCGCCCCGGCAGCCACCATGCCGACTGGCAGCGGCTGCAGCTGGAGGAGGAAGGGGTGGAATTCAATGCCAACGGCAAGGTGGACCTGAGGATTTTCGGTTGGCCCGACCCGATGGTTTGACCTGAAACAAGCCAGAAACCGGCGCGCGCTCAGATACTTATCTCCACGTGGAGATATTTCCATGTGGCATTATGGCAACAGGATGTAACTCTGATGTCATTTTGCTACAACATCTCAACGTTTCTTTGCAGAAAAGCGACAGACAGGTGACAAATTGTTTGCATACGTCCGGTTCTACGTCTAATCTGCGCGCGCTCGCCGACAGCCTGTCGGATGCTTACTACACGAAAATAGTCTGGTGAAACAATGAATACTCGCAAGTCGCTGCTGGCCCTGTCCTTGTTGGCCGCCTCCGCACTGGCTCATGCCGGTGACTACTCCTTTGGCAACGTCAGCTTCAACCAGCTGAACTGGTCCGACAGCACCCTGGAAAAGACCCAGGCTGCTCCGTTCGGCGCCAAGCGTAACTTCCAATACCTGGAAGCAGAAGGCGGCATGGGCCGTTCCTGGGGCGACCTGTACGGCTTCTTTGATCTGGAAAACTGGAACCGCAACGAAACCGAGATTCCGGCAGCCGATCGTCGTTACACCACCAAAGTAGTAGCCCGCTTCAACATCACCGACGTCGGCGGCGTGCCGGTCAAGCTGTACACCCACGTGTACGACACCCGCGGCCACAATTTCTTCGACCAGAACCGCGTACTGGGTCTGGGCACCGATCTCTCCTTCGGCCGCGTGTGGTTCAAGCCGTTCCTGGGTGCCCACCAAGAGCTGAAGTACGGTGTCGGCGCGCATCGCAACGGTTGGATGACCGGCTATGTGGCAGGCTTCGACTTCAACGCCTTCGGTCAACCGTTCTCCATGACCCAATGGCATGAAACCGAATTCGGTCGTTCGGACTACTTCGTCGGCGTAGCCCAACCGGGCGGCGTAGTGAACAAGCGCACCGGTCAGAACGGCGCCGTGGCGCTGTGGTGGAACCCGACCAAGTCCTTCACCGCCGGCATTCAATACCGCTATGCGATCAACAAGCTGGGCGTGGCTGGCAACGAAAACGCGATGATCTACTCCGCCAAGTACAACTTCTAATAACGAAGTTCCCGTCCTTCCCTGAACGGGCCGGCGGCTTAGTCCGCCGCTTGCACGCCCCCGCCTCGCGGGGGTTTTGTTTTTCTAGCCGCCGTGGCATTCCACCCGGTTGCGGCCCGCGGCTTTGGCGCGGTACAGCGTTTCGTCGGCCTGCTGCACCAGGCTGGTGGCGTCTTCGGCGCTGGCCAGCGAGCTCACGCCGACGCTGAAGGTCTGGCGGAAGGTCCGCTCGCCCACCTGCTGCTCCAGCCGGCAGAAATCCTGCCGCAGCGCATCCAGCATGCTGCATGCCTTGTCCGCCGGCGTGCCCGCCAGCACGATGGCGAACTCCTCGCCGCCGTAGCGGCCCACCAGATCGGTGCGCCGCAGCCTCTCCTTCAGGAAGCGCGCCAGATTGAGCAGCACTTCGTCGCCGGCCTGGTGGCCGTAGTTGTCGTTCACCTGCTTGAAATAGTCGAGGTCCAGCATCGCCAGCGACAACGGCTGCCCGGCGCGGCGCGCGCGCTCGACGGCGCTGTCCAGCTGGCCGTGCAGATGGGAATGGTTGAGCAGGCCGGTCAGGCTGTCGTTGACGATATAGGAGCGCAGCTTGCGGTAGCGGCGCGCGCGGTTCACCACCGTCACCACCAGCTCCTCCGGCGCCACCGGCTTGGTCAGGAAGCCGTCGATGCCCAGCGTCAGCGCGTCCAGCTGCACCGTCTGGCGCTTTTCCACCGACAGGAAGACGATGGGGATGCCGTCCAGCAGCCGCTGCTGGCGTATCACCTTGGCCAGCTCGATGCCGTTGCACTGCGGCATGTACATGTCCATCAGGATCAGGTCCGGGCTGAATTGCTGGATCCGCTCCGGCACCCGCTCCGGATTGGTCTCGCTGGCGGCCTCCACCCCGTGCGCGGCCAGCACCCGCGAGTACAGCCCGGCCAGCGAGGCCATGTCCTCCACGATCAGCACCCGCAGCGGATCGCGCCGCTCGCCGATGTCGCCGAAGCTGAGCAGGTCCACCAGCTGGTTGACCTGCAGCGGCCAGTCGAGAAAGCCGCAGGCGCCCATCCGCACCGCCTCCAGCCGGGCCGGGAAGTCCCGCCGCGGCGAGGTGATCACCAGCGGGCAGCTGCTGCTGATCGCCGACGCCAGTTGCCGGATGGGATCGTTGTCGGTGAAGTCGGCGAACGCCACCACCGCCGCCGGCGCCTGCCGCTGCAGGGCCTTGGCCAGCTTGGCCGCCTGCGACAGCACCGTCACCTCGAAGCCGAAGCAGGCCAGCTGGCGCTGCAGCCTGCCATCGTCGAGGCCGGCCGGCAGCCACATGTACAGCGTGGCGTCCTCCGCGCCCGGCTGCAGCAGTCCGTCCAGGGTGCCCAGGCTCTGCTGGCGCTCCATCAGCCCAAGTTGGCAGACCACGCCCAGATGATGGCGCAGCTGGCCGTAGCGCGCCCGCTCCGACGGCGCCGCCTCAGGCTGCTGCAGCCACTGTTCCAGCAGCGCGGCCAGCGCGCGCGCCTCCTTGGCCAGCTCGAACAGGCTGATGGCGCGCACCAGGTTTTCCATCCGCGCCACCAGCGACAGCAGATGCGCGGCCAGCGGCCGCTCCCAGCGCGACACCAGCATATAGCCGATGCGGTCGATTTCCCGCGCCAGATGGATGCGCTGGCCCGGATGGATGGATGCGGCCTGTTTCATCGGGCGATGGTTCCGTTTTCTGTTGGATCCGGCCGGAGCGGCGGCGAAGTTTGTGGCTCTGCCGCCGAAGCGAGCTGCTATAATCCGCCCTTAAATTCAACGGCCTGGCAAGTTTTGATGAACGTTTTTTACGAAGAGAGCGGCAGTTTCAAAGTCGGCAGCATCGTGTCGCGCAGCGACGCCAGCCTGCAGGTGGACACCCAGCACGGCAAACGCGCCAAGATCAAGAGCGCCAACGTCTTTCTGGAGTTTAGTTCCTCGTTGGCGGATTTTCTGCCGTCGGCCGACAATCTGGCCACCGATATCGACCTGGATTTCCTGTGGGAATGCAGTCCCGACGACGAGTTCGGCTACCAGGACCTGGCCACCGACTATTTCGGCCGCGAGCCGTCCGCGATCGAGGCAGCCGCGCTGATCAGCCGGCTGCACAGCGCGCCGATGTACTTCTACAAGAAGGGCAAGGGCCGCTACAAGAAAGCGCCGCAGGATGCGTTGCAGGCGGCGCTGGCCGGCGTGGAGCGCAAGAAGCGCGAGCAGGAGCAGATCGACGGCTGGGTGGGCGAGCTGAAAAACGGCGCGCTGCCTGAAGCCATCCGCTCGCAGCTGATGCAGCTGCTGTGGAAGCCCGACAAGAACACGCTGGAATTCAAGGCCTTCGATCAGGCCAGCCGCGAACAGAACCTGCCGCCGCTGCGCCTGGCGCACAAGGTGGGCGGCATTCCGTCGGTGCCCGACTACCTGATGGCCGGTTTCCTGATGGAGTACTTCCCCAAGGGCGCCGGCTTCGGCAAATACGCGCCGCCGACCGAGCTGCCGGAGCTGCCGGTGGCCGCGGTGCGCGCCTTCTCCATCGACGACGCCAACACCACCGAGATCGACGACGCGCTGTCGGTGGAAGACCTGCCCAACGGCAACAAGCGCGTCGGCATCCACATCGCCGCGCCTACGCTGGGCGTGCCGCTGGACTCCGACATCGAGAAGATGGTGCTGTCGCGGCTGTCCACCGCCTATTTCCCCGGCGACAAGATCACCATGCTGCCGGACGACGTGGTGCAGGCATTCACGCTGCAGGAAGGCCGCGACTGCCCGGCGTTCTCGCTGTACGCCGAGGTGACGCCTGAGTTCGAGCTGGTAACCTTCGAAAACCGCATCGAGCGGGTGCCGGTGGCCGCCAACCTGCGCCACGCCGAGCTGGAGCAGGTGTTCAACGAGGAGACGCTGGCCAACGACCCCGGCGTCGACTACCCGTTCAAGCGCGAACTGGTGTGGCTGTGGCAGTTCGCCGAGGCGCTGGAGAAGCGCCGCGGCAAGCACGACCCCAGCCGCCCGGCGCAGCACGACTACAATATCGACGTCGTCGACGGCCAGGTGTCCATCACCATCCGCAAGCGCGGCGCGCCGATGGACAAACTGGTGTCCGAGCTGATGATCCTGGCCAACAGCGAGTGGGGCCGAATGCTGGCCGAGGCCGACATCCCGGCGATGTACCGCGCGCAGAGCATGGGCAAGGTGCGGATGACCACCCGCCCCGAGCCGCACATGGGCCTGGGCGTGGCCCAGTACGCATGGAGCACCTCGCCGCTGCGCCGCGCCAGCGACTTCATCAACCAGCGCCAGCTGGCGGCGATGATACGCGGCGAGAAGCCGCAGTTCGCCCAGGGCGACGCGATGCTGTTCGCCATCCTGCGCGACTTCGACGCCACCTACGGCGCCTATCTGTCGTTCCAGGACAAGATGGAGCACTACTGGTGCCTGAAGTATCTGCTGCAGGAAAACATCACCGAGCCGACCGCGTCCGTGATCAAGGAAGACCTGGTGCGCATCGACGGCCTGCCGCTGAGGCTGCGCATCCCCGGACTGCCGGAGCTGGCGCGCGGCGACCGCGTGCAGCTGTCCGTGGTGAAGGTGGACCTGCTGACTCAGGAAGTGGAGCTGCGCTATACCGGCCGCCTCGACCATGTCGAAGAAGCCGGCGAGGACGAGGAGAGCTGAGCGCTCTCCCCGTCTGATCGAAAGCCGCCGCGCCGCGAGGCCCGGCGGCTTTTTCGCGCTCAGACCAGGAAGGTCGCCGCCATGTCCTTGTCGCCGTGGCCGGCGTCCTGCGCGCGCTGAAAGCGCCGCAAGCCCGCCGCCGCGCAGTCCATCGCCACCCCGGCCTCGGCCGCCGCCGCCAGGATCAGCTCGGCGTCCTTGGCCGCGTTGTCGACGGTGAAGCTGGCCGCGTAATCGCCGGCCAGCATCGCCTTGCCCTTGGCCTGCAGATAAGGGCTGTCCAGCGGGCCGCCGGCCACCGCGTCCAGCATCAGCGCCGGATCCAGGCCCAGGCCGCGCGCCAGCGCCAGGCTCTCCGCCGCGCCGTGGGTCAAGGCCAGCGCCCAGCTGTTCAAGGCCAGCTTCAGCCGGCTGGCGTCGCCCGGCCGCTCCGACACCCAGAGGGTGCGGCGGCCGATGGCGTCGAACACCGCCTGCGCTGGCTCGCGGCGCGGCAGCGGCCCGGACGCCAGCATCACCAGTTGGCCGGCCTCCGCCGGCTGGCGCGTGCCCAGCAGCGGCGAATCGTAGAAAACCAGGCCGCGCTCCGCCGCCCAGGCCGCCAGCTCCGCGGTCGCCGGCGCGCCCACCGTGCTCAGCTGCAGCCACACCGCGCCGTCTTTCAGCCCCGCGGCCGCCGCCCGCATCGCGGCCAGCACCGCCGCGCCGTCCTTGGCAACGGTCACGATCAGGTCGGCGCCGCGCGCGGCGTCGGCCGCGTCGAGGAAAACCGCCGCGCCGTCGGCGGCCAGCGGCTGCGCCTTTTCCGGCGTGCGATTCCATGCCCGCACGGCGAAACCCTTGCGGGCGAGATTGCGCGCGACGGCGGCGCCGATGATGCCGGTGCCGAGCACGGCGACAGCGAGGGGGTGGGCTTGGGTCATATCGCTACTCCTGTTGCATTGCAGAAAGCCTTGCGGCCCTTATTGGAACAATCGGTACAAAATAGATGAAAATAATCGCCGCGCCGCGCCGCGCGAGGTTTACAGACAGCCCAGGGCCATCTCCGCCGCATCGGTCAATCTGGCCTGCCTGCCTTCGCGGCCGACGCCCTTGCCCAACACCCGCAAGCCCTGGATCGTGCACATCAGCAAGCTGGCCAACGCTTGGGGATCGCGGCCGGCGGCCAGCTCGCCTCGCTCGCGCGCCTGTCGCAGCGCGCGCAGCAAAGCGGCTTCCAGCTGGCGGAAATGCTCGGCCAGCGCGGCATCCACCGCCTCGTCGCGGCCGGCCGCCTCCAGCGCGGCGTTGGCCGCCAGGCAGCCTGGGCCCGGCTGTTCGCGCAACTCGTCCTCGACCACCCGCATCAGCAGCGCGCGCACCCTGTCCCGCAACGGTCCGGCTCCCGCCAGGCACGCGGCGTTGGCGGCGCCGATTCGGCTGTAATGGCGCAGCGCGCGCAGATACAGGCCATGCTTGCTATCGAAAGCGTTGTACAGGCTGCTGCGCGACAGGCCGGTCCCGTCCACCAGGTCCTGGATCGAGGTGGCGGCATAGCCGCGCTGCCAGAACACCCGCATCGCCGCGTCGGCGACGGCGTCTTCGTCGAATTCCTTGGGGCGCATCCGAAATGCCGGCTCCGATAATTTTGGAATGAATGTTCCATATCATATAGACGGCGCCGGCCAAGGACAAGCGTCTTTCATCCGCGCAAACCGCCAGCCGGCAAATCCGCCACCATTTTTCCGATCGCTCGCTGCCCCCTTGTTCGCGGGATGCGCCGTCGCCAGGGCGACCTTCGATTGAAATTGAAATGCCATTGGATTAACGTCGCGGATGCAATCCGTCTTGCCGCATGTCGCATCACCCGCACCCACGATAACAAGATTCATCCGCGGCGCGTTTTCCGCCGCGCGCACAGGAGGAAACATGCAGGATTTCGCCCGCCACCCGGCCACTCCCGACCGGATCGACGCCTTGCCGGCCGCCTCGCTGGGAGAGATGTTGGCGCAGACCGTCGCCCGCTACCCCGACCACACCGCTTTCCACAATATGGGCCGCGACCTCAGCTACCGCGAGCTGGACCGGCAAAGCGCCCGGCTGGCCGACTACCTGACCCGCGGCCTGGGACTGCGCGCCGGCGAGCGGGTGGCGCTGATGATGCCCAATCTGCTGCAATACCCGGTGGCCCTGTACGCGGTGCTCCGCGCCGGCCTGGTGGCGGTCAACGTCAATCCGCTGTACACCGCGCGCGAGCTGCATCACCAGCTGGCCGACTCCCAGGCGCGCGCCATCGTGGTGCTGGAGAACTTCGCCCAGGTGGTGCAGGAAGCCCGCGCCGACACCTCGCTGCAGCATGTGGTCGTCACCGCCGTCGGCGACCTGCTGCCGGCGCCCAGGCGCTGGCTGGTCAACGCGGCGGTGCGCCACGTGAAAAAGCTGGTGCCGCCCTACCATCTCCCCGGCGCCGTCGCTTTCCGCAAAGCGCTGGCCGGCGGCGACGCCGCCCGCTGGCGCGACGCCAGGCTGGCGCCGGACGCGCTGGCCATCCTGCAATACACTGGCGGCACCACCGGCCTGGCCAAGGGCGCGATGCTCAGCCACCGCAACCTGCTGGCCAACGTCGAGCAGGCGCGGCTGGTGCTGGGCGGCGCGCTGCTGGAAGGCCAGACCGTGGTGGCGACGCCGCTGCCGCTGTACCACGTGTTCGCGCTCACCATCAACTGCCTGCTGATCGCCCGCCTGGGCGGCAACAGCCTGCTGATCACCAATCCGCGCGATCTGGACGGTCTGGTGGCCGAACTGGCCCGCCATCCGGTCAACGCCTTCACCGGCGTCAACACCCTGTTCAACGCGCTGGCGCACCACGCCGGCTTCGCCAAGCTGGATTTCAGCCGCTGGCGAGTAGCGATAGGCGGCGGCGCGGCGGTGCAGCAGGCGGTGGCCGAAGCCTGGCAGCGGACAACCGGCCTGGTGCTGCTGGAAGGCTACGGCCTGACCGAGGCCTCGCCGCTGGTATCGGTCAACGCGCTGGCGGTGGAGCGCTATACCGGCACCGTCGGCATGCCGGTGCCCGGCACCGAGGTTGAGCTGCGCGACGACGCCGGCCGGCCCGCCGCCGACGGCGAGCCGGGCGAAGTCTGCGTGCGCGGGCCGCAGGTGATGGCCGGCTACTGGCAGCGACCGGAGGAGACGGCCAAGGTGTTCCACGCCGACGGTTTCTTCGCCACCGGCGATATCGGCGTCCGCACCGCCGACGGCCTGCTCAAGCTGGTGGACCGCAAGAAGGACATGGTGCTGGTATCGGGCTTCAACGTGTATCCGAACGAAGTGGAGGACGTGGTGGCCCAGCATCCCGGCGTGCGCGAGGTGGCCTGCATCGGCGTGCCGGACGAGCGCAGCGGCGAGGCGGTGAAGATCGTGGTGGTGCGCAAGGATCCAGCGCTGACGGCCGACGAGCTGCTGCGCCACTGCCGCGACAATATGACCGCCTACAAGGTGCCGCGCCACGTCGAGTTCCGCGACGAGCTGCCCAAGTCCAACGTCGGCAAGATCCTGCGCCGCGAGCTGCGCCAGCCGGCCTGAGGCCGGCCGGCGCTAGAACAGGTCGTCGACCAGGGTGCTGGACTGCTGCAGCGGCTCGATCGAGCCGGCGACGCGGTCGCGGTCCAGCCCCAGCCGCTCCAGCACGCCCTCCGGCAGGCTGGACAGCATGTCCTCCTCGCTCATGCCGTGGCGGAAGCCGGACACCACAAAGGTGGTCAGGCCGATCAGCTGCGCGTACGGCGAGGCCTCGTCGTTCAGCAGGTCGTGCTGGCGGTAGATCGCCCCCTGGATCTCGTCGGGGAAATTCCAGCGCCGCGCCAGTTCGGCGCCCAGCTCGGTCAGGTCCAGGCCCAGCAGCATGCGCTCGGTGGCGATGCGGTCGGCTCCGCCTGCGACGATGCGGTCTATCTGCTGCGCCTGCTCCGGCACCGCGACGTACAGCACCAGCTCGCCGATATTGGCCAGCAGGCCGCAGGTGTAGCCCAGCTGCGGCTCCAGCCCCGCCAGCCTGGCCAGCAGCTTGGCGGTGTTGGCCATCGCGAAGCTGCGCTGCCAGAACGCCTGCATGTCGAAGCCGCTGATGCCGAGCGTGGCGCCGGTGACGCCGGAGGCGATCACCAGCACCCGCAGGTTGTCGAAGCCCAGCAAGATCACCGCGTCGTCCAGCGAGCCGACGCGGCGGCTGCTGCCGAAGCGCGCGCTGTTGGCCAGCCGCAGCACCCGCGCGCTCAGCACCTGGTCGTGCATCACCTTGTCGGTGACATCGTTGATGTTGACGTCGGAACGGTGGAAGCTGGCCACCAGCTCCTGCACCACCTTGGGAACCATGGGCAGCCTGCCCGAGGCCTTTTCGAAAATTTCCCCCACCTGCATCGACGCGCCCCTTTGCCGGTTTAGCAGGTTTGAGCTTAGGCAATGGCAACGGGAAGAGAAAGCCGCCGCCCGCTGCGGCCAGCCTGTTGGCCGGCCAAACAAGAATGAGTTTTGCCTAGCCGCGCCGCAGCGGCTATTTTTCATTCATGCAGCGCGTAGGCAAGCGGTTGAACCATCGGGACATCGAATCCGCCCGGCGCAGCGCCTTTACCGGGAGAATCCGATGCTGTCCCAGCTCTCCGTCAAACAGAAGCTCCTGGCCGGCTACGGCCTGCTGATCGTCATCCTAGTCGCCATCGTGCTGGCCTCGATATCCAAGCTCAACACCATAGAAGACCAGATCCAGGAAATCACCGAGAACCGCTATCCCAAGGCCGAGCTGGCGAACAAGATCGTGCTGGTCAGCTATGACGTGGCGCGCAAGGTGCGCGACGCCATCATGGCCAGCAACCCTCAGGAAATCGAAGCCATTATTTCCAAGATCGAGGCGCTGCGCGCGCAGAACACCGATTACCTGAAGTCGCTGGATCAGGCCACGACCTCCTCCAAAGGCCGCGAAATCATGACCCGCGCGCTGCAGGCGCGGGAAACGCTATTCGCCCAGTACGCGCCCTTGTACGCGCTGGTGCGCGCGAACAAGGACGCCGAGGCGCAGGCCTTCCTCAAGCAGCATTTCGTGCCCGCCAACGAAGGCTTCATGAAAACGCTGACCGAGCTGACCGCCTATCAGAACGACAAGGTGCAGCAGGCGGTGGCGGACAGCAAGAGCGCGTACAAGCAAACCATCAGCATTCTGCTGGGGTCGGCCGCCGCGGCGCTGCTGCTGTCGGTGGCGGTGGCGCTGTTCATCTCCAATCTGGTGACCACGCCGCTGAGAAAGTCGGTGGCGCTGGTACGCAATATCCAGCAAGGCGACCTGTCCGGCCCCGACGAGGCGTTACCGGTCTCGCGCGACGAGGCGATGGAGATCGCCCGCAACGTCCAGAACATGCGCCAGGGGCTGCGCGAAGTGGTGTCCAGCATCCAGGACAACGCCAACCAGGTGTCCGATTCCGCGCACCAGCTGTCCAGCATGGCGCAGCAGGTGGCCACCAGCGCGCAGCGGCAGTCCGAGGCCACCTCCGAAGCCGCGGCCACCATCGAACAGCTGACCGTCAGCATCAACCATGTCGCCGACAACTCCGACCAGGCCTCGCGCCAGGCGCGCGACGCCGGCGAGCTGGCCGGCCGCGGCGGCCACGCGGTGCAGGCCTCGGTCGGCAAGATCCAGTCGGTCAGCACCGCGGTGGCCGCCACCTCGGAAGAGATGCGCTCCTGGCCGGCGAGGGAGCGCATCGGCAACATCGTCACCGTGATCCGCGACGTGGCCGACCAGACCAACCTGTTGGCGCTGAACGCGGCGATCGAGGCGGCGCGCGCCGGCGAGATGGGCCGCGGCTTCGCCGTGGTCGCCGACGAGGTGAGGAAGCTGGCCGAGCGCACCGCCAGCTCGGCGCAGGAAATCACCCAGATGATCAGCGCGATCCAGCAGGGCGTGGAAAAAGTGGTGGGCAGCATGGACCAGAGCCTGTCCAGCGTGGACGCCGTCTCCGGCAGCGCCCGCGAGGCCAGCGAATCGATGGGGGAGATCGAGGGCAGCACCCGCGACATCGTCGGCACCATAGGCAACATCACCAGCGCCTTGAGCGAGCAGCGCACCGCCAGCCTCAGCCTGGCGCAGAGCATGGAGCAGGTGTCGCAGATGGCCGAATCCAACAGCGCCACCGTGGAGGAGCTGGCCACCACCTCCAGCGAGCTGAACGCGCTGTCCCACAATCTGCAGAACGTCACCGCGCGCTTCCGCTTGTAGAGAAAAGTCCACAACCGGACTGTCCAGACGAACGGGAGGGCCGCGCGCCAGGCGCGGCCCGTGGCAACATGGCGGTTTTCACCCACAGGAACCGCTGCCATGAAAACCGCGTTCGCGCTCGGCTGTGCGCTATCGGCCGCGCTGGCCTTCGCCCAGCCCGCCGCCGCCAAGACTCTCCGCTTCTCCGGCTACGACTGGGAAGTCCGCAGCCAGGGCAGCAGCGGCCCAGGCCCCAATGTCTGGGACGAGAACAACGTCTGGCTGGACGCCCAGGGCCGGCTGCATCTGAAAATCGCCAAGCGCGGCGGCCAATGGACCGCCGCCGAGCTCTACCTGCCGCAACGGCTGGGCTTCGGCCGCTACCAGTTCAAGCTGATCGGCCGCCCGGACCGGTTCGACCCCAACATCGTGCTGGGCCTGTTCAACTACCCGACACCGGATGTCGGGCCCGACGGCAGCAACGAGATCGACATCGAATTCTCGCGCTGGGGCAGCCCAAGCAACCCGATGGGCAATTACACCGTCTATCCCGCTCAGGCCGGCCTGCAGTCGACCTCGTACAGCTTCGATTTCGCCCTCAACGGCGATTACAGCACCCACCGCTTCGACTGGAGCGCGGCCGCGGTCGACTACCAGTCGCTGCACGGCTTCCAGGACGGCGACCGCTATCCGATCGCCCACTGGCGCTTCGCCCCGGCCGACGCCGCGCAGCGCGTGCCGCAGCAGCCGCTGCCGGTGCATCTGAACCTGTGGCTGTTCCAGGGCAAGCCGCCGGCGGACGACAAGGAGGTGGAGGTGGTGATCCAGGAGTTCAAGTTCGTTCCGGCGGCTGCGCGCTAGGAGGCAAGACGGGCGGCGGAACGAAGGTCCCGCCGCCGCGCCCTCAGTAGGCGAAGCGTTCGCGCAGGTCCATCAAGTTCAGCTCGTCCAGGATGGCCAGCTGGCGCTCGCGGGCGCTGTTCTTGCCCTTGCCGGTCTTCTTGGCGATGATCAGCTCGTTCTTCATCGAGTGCTCCCAACCGACCAGCTCGGTCACGGTCAGCTGGTAGCCGCGCGCCTCCAGCTGCAGGCAGCGCAGCACATTGGTCAGCTGGCTGCCGAACTCGCGGGTGTGGATGGGATGGCGCCACAGCTCGGACAGCGGCGTCTTGCCGAAAGTCTCGTTCTTCTTCTGCCGCAGCACCGACGCCACCTCGGCCTGGCAGCACGGCACCAGCACGATGTACTGGGCGTTCTTGGCCAGCGCGAAGCGGATGGCGTCGTCGGTGGCGGTGTTGCAGGCGTGCAGCGCGGTGATGACGTCCACCTGTTCCGGCAGCTCGGTCGAGGTGATCGACTGCTCCACCGTCAGGTTGAGAAAGCCCATGCGATCGAAGCCCAGGCGGTCGGCCAGCTCGCGCGACTTGTCCACCAGCTCCTGCCGCGTCTCCACGCCGTAGACATGGCCGGCGGCCTTATCCTTCAGGAACAGGTCGTACAGGATGAAACCGAGGTAGGACTTGCCGGCGCCGTGGTCGGCCAGCGTCATCGCGCCTTTCTTGTCCAGCACGTCGGCCATCAGCGGCTCGATGAACTGGTAAAGATGGTAAACCTGCTTCAGCTTGCGACGGGTGTCCTGGTTGATCTTGCCGTCGCGGGTGAGGATGTGCAGCTCTTTGAGCAATTCCAGCGATTGCTGGGGTTTGATTTCGGGAATCAGGCTCATGGCGGCCTCCTGCAATTTCAATGCCGCGATTGTAGCAGAGCGGCTGTCATAGCCCGTTTTACAGACAGACGCTTTAACCACGGCCATGTCGTGGCTGTGTATTCTCAGACGATGAAAACACGTATGCGACGTGCCCCATCTCCCCCTTCTGCGCGCGCCGGGGAAAATGCGGCGGGCAAGGTTTTAAGCCGCCGATCTGTTCGACGCCGCGCGACGGTAGCGCGCGGCTAGTTTCGGCGGCTCCTTGCCTGGCGCATTTTTCTCGGGGTTTCGCGGGCGGCAGGGGCGGCCTGGGGTTGCAAGGGGGCTGGCCGCGCAGCCCCCTTGTCCGTCCGCCGGACGGAACCGGCACTCAAACCATCATCCGCGCAGCGGATCCATCACGTGCCATGCGACACGGAAGCCGTCCCTCAAGGCTTCTTCACCACTTCCTGCTCGACCACCAGATCCAGAATCCAGCGGATGGAAGACGCGTCGGCCGGCGGATTGTCCACCTTCACTTCCTTGATCCGCAGCCGGTAGGCGACGCCAGGCTCGGGCTGGAAGCCCTCGATCTCGCCGTAGTGCAGCTCCCAGGGCTTGGACTTATCCATGCGCACCTGCAGGCATTGCATCGGCGCCACGCCGGTGCAGGGTTTGCGCTCGGCGGCGACGTAGATGAACTTGATCTCGCCCTGCGGCTGGCGCTCGAAGGTCAGCGCGTCCTTGCCGTCGGACAGCTTCAGACGCTCGCCGTCCAGGCTGACGTCCATGCCGGCCTCCAGCTGGCGCGACAGCTTGGCGTCGCGCTGCATCGCGTCCGGCGGACACATCATCAGCGTCGAGGCCAGGCGCTCGGCGCGCAGCTTGCCGCCTTCGATCGCGGCCGGGCCGAACATGCCGTTGCAGCCGGCCTTGGCGAACAGCCGCTGCTGGTCGACGCGCAGCAGGATGCCCTTGTCGCCGGCGCCGGTCTGCTTCCACTCGCCTTGCAGTTGCTCCATCGTCGGCGCGGGGCCCTGGCGAACCGGAGCGGTGGGGCTGGCGCAGCCCGCCAGCAAGGCGGCGCCGAGCGCCAGCAGGGTCAGTCGGTAAGACATCGCGATATCCTGAACAAGAAACAGACTATGACGCTTGCGGAACGAACAGGTTCCTTCAATCGACTACCGGCGTCACCGTCTCCTGGTAGATCACCTTCACCAATTGCAGCGCGGTGCCGCCGCCGCGCTCCGGCTCGCCTTGCAGCTTCAGGTAATAGCTGCGGCCGGCTTCTGGCGTGAAGCCGGCGATCTCGCCGTGGTAGTCGCGCCACGGTTCGCCCTCGCTGCCGCGCAAGCGCAGGCAAGCGCCGGCCGGACAGTCGCCGCGCGTCGCGTACCAGTATTGCTCGCCCGCCCGCGGCCGCCACGCCGCCTGCGGCGCAACCGGAGCCGCCGCCTGGACGGCGTCCGCTTTCTCGAAACGGTAGACCGTCTTGCCGGCCGCCAGCGTCAGGTAGCGGCCGTCGGCGGACGGCAGCAGGCGGAACGGCGCGCCCAGCAACGTCAGCAAGGACTGCTCGCGCGCCATCGCCTCCGGCGCGCACGCCATGCGGGTGGTGGAAACCTGGTGGCGGCCGTCTTCGTCTATGCCCAGCATGAAGCGGTTGCAGCCGGCGAAGCCGCTGATGCGGCTGTCGGAGATGCTCAGGGTAGGCAGCGGCGCCGGTTGCGCCGGCGACTGGAGCCGCCATTCGGTGTGTTGCAGATCGGGCAGGGCTTGAGTCGGCAGCATCATGCTGCCGCTGATCAACAGGGCGCCGAGGGAAGGCATGCGGGTTTCCTTTTCCATGACTGCGGACGGCAAAACGCCCGCCAAAGGCGGGCGTTCGGGACGGCGGACAAGCGCTCAGTGCACAGCGTTCTTGAGCAGGTCTTCCACCACTTTCTTGGCATCGCCGAACACCATCATGGTTTTATCCATGTAAAACAGCTCGTTGTCCAGTCCGGCGTATCCCGCGTTCATGGAACGCTTGACCACGATGACGTTGCGCGCCTTGTGCGCCTCCAGGATGGGCATGCCGTAGATCGGGCTCTGCTTGTCCTTCTGCGCGGCCGGGTTGACCACGTCGTTGGCGCCGATCACCAGCACCACGTCGGTGGTGGAGAAATCGGCGTTGATCTCCTCCATCTCCAACACCTGCTCGTACGGCACCTCGGCCTCGGCCAGCAGCACGTTCATGTGGCCCGGCATCCGGCCGGCCACCGGGTGGATCGCGTAGCGCACGCCGACGCCCTGCTCGTGCAGCAATTCGGCGAATTCCTGCAAGGCGTGCTGCGCGCGCGACACCGCCAGGCCGTAGCCGGGCACGATCACCACCTGGTCGGCGTTGGCCATCAGGAAGGCGGCATCCTCGGCGCTGCCGGCCTTGTAGGCCTTGGCCGGCCCCGCATCGCCGGCCGGACCGGCGACGGCCTCGGCGCCGAAGCCGCCCAGCAGCACGCTGACGATGGAACGGTTCATCGCCTTGCACATGATGTAGGACAGGATGGCGCCGGACGAGCCGACGCAGGCGCCGGCGATGATCAGCACCGGGTTGTTCAGCGTGAAGCCGATGCCGGCCGCCGCCCAGCCCGAGTAGCTGTTCAGCATCGACACCACCACCGGCATATCGGCGCCGCCGATCGGGATGATCAGCGTCACCCCCAGGGCCAGCGCCACCGCCACCATGGCGAGGAAAGCGGCCTGGCTGTCGGTGAAGAAATAGGCCGCGCCGAAGCCGACCATGGCCAGCGCCAGCAGCAGATTGAGCGGATGCTGGCCTGCGAAGCTGATCGCCTTGGCGCCGAAGCGGCCGGACAGCTTGCCGTAGGCGATCACCGAGGCGGTGAAGGTGATGGCGCCGATGAAGGCGCCGATGAACAGCTCCACCTTCTGCACCGGCGTGTGCTCGACGCCGCCGTGGAAGATGGCCGCCACCGCGATCAGCACCGCGGACAGGCCCACCAGCGAGTGCATCGCCGCCACCAGCTCCGGCATGCCGGTCATTTCCACCGTGCGCGCCTTCCAGGCGCCGACGACCGCGCCGGCGGCGATGGCGCCGGCGATCAGCGCCAGCACCGGCTTGTCGATGATGAGCAGCGTGGTCAGCACTGCGATCGCCATGCCGACAATGCCGTACAGATTGCCGCGCCGCGCCGAAGCCGGGCTGGACAGCCCCTTCAGCGCCAGGATGAACAGCACCGCGGCGAGCAGGTAAAGAACAGCCGAAACATTCTGCATCGTCATCCCCTGTTTTTCTTCTTGAACATGTCCAGCATGCGCTGGGTGACCAGGAAACCGCCGAAAATATTGATGCTGGCGAGGAAGATGGCGACGGCGCCCAGCACCGAGGTGACGGTGATCTGCTGGCCGTTGATATCCACCGCCTGCAGCATGGCGCCGACGACGATGATGCCGGAGATGGCGTTGGTGACCGCCATCAGCGGCGTGTGCAGCGCCGGGGTGACGTTCCACACCACGTGGTAGCCGACGAACACCGCCAGCACGAAGATGGTGAAGCTGGTGATGAAGGGATCAGCCATGGTGCGGCTCCTTGTCGTGGTTGGCGGCCTCGGCCGGACGGGCGACGGCGCCGAAGCGCTGCTCGCCCTGATGCGTGACCAGCGTGGCGGCGACCAGCTCGTCGTCGAGATCCAGCGTCAGGCCGCCGTCTCCCAGCAGCAGGCCGAGGAAGGTATGCAGGTTGCGCGCGTACAGGCTGGAGGCGTCGGCCGCCAGCATCGCGGGCAGATTGGTCAGGCCCACCACCCGCACGCCGTTGTCGGTCAGCCAGGCCTCGCCGGGACGGGTCAGCTCGCAGTTGCCGCCGGCCTCGGCGGCCAGGTCGACGATCACCGAGCCCGGCTTCATCGCCGCCACCGCGTCGGCGGACAGCAGGCGCGGCGCCGGCTTGCCGGGGATCAGCGCGGTGGAGATGACGATATCGGCGGCGGCGGCGCGCTTGGCCAGCAACTCGTTCTGCCGCGCCAGGAATTCGGCCGACATCTCGCGGGCGTAGACGCCACCGCTGGCCGCTTTCTCCTCGTCGGTCATCGGCACCTCGACGAACTTGGCGCCCAGCGACTCCACCTGCTCGCGGGTGGCGGGGCGCACGTCGTAGGCCTCCACCACCGCGCCCAGCCGCTTGGCGGTGGCGATGGCCTGCAGGCCGGCGACGCCGACGCCCAGCACCAGCGTCTTGGCCGCCTTCACCGTGCCGGCGGCGGTCATCAGCATCGGCATGAAGCGGGGGTAGAACTGGCCGGCCAGCAGCACCGCCTTGTAGCCGGCGATGTTGTTCTGGCTGGACAGCACGTCCATGCTCTGGGCGCGGGTGGTGCGCGGCAACAGCTCCAGCGCGAAGGCCGACACCCGCTGCGCCGCCAGTTGCGGCAGCAGCGGATTCTGGTACGGCGCCAGCATGCCGACCAGCACCGCGCCGGGCTTCAGCGCGGCCACGTCGGCGGCCTCGAGCATGCGCACCGCCAGCACGATGTCGGCCGCGGCCAGCATCTCCTGCCGCCGCTCGGCGATGGTCGCCCCGGCGGCCACAAAGGCGGCGTCGGGCAGCGCGGCCGCCAGGCCGGCCCCCTGTTCCACGACGACAGCGTGGCCGGCGCCGACCAGCTTCTTCACCGTGTCCGGCGTCGCCGCCACACGATGCTCGCCGGCCAGCCGTTCGGCTGGAATGACGATATTCATACCGGATATCTCCTGCAAGTAGATGGTGAACTCAGAAACGGGAACGGTCGTGCGCGGCGGTCGGGAACGATCGTTTGGAAATCATTAAATGCATGCTGCGCTGCGTTATGCAAGGCATATATTGGCTACCGTATATCGTCTGACAGGCTTGATTCAACCGGGAAATCGGACATGTCAAAATCATTGCGCAGCGCAACAAATCCTGGCTTCGGAACCATGCGCCGCCCATTCGACAAGCGGGTCCATCGCCTGCGGTCAGGCAGCGATGCAAATTAGATTTATCTGATATTCTTGAGAGCTGACACTAGCGCCGGCGCGCCCGGTTTGTAAAGCCGGGAAAACCGCCGTTCGCGGGCAAGTTTGCGCCAGATCAGACCCGGCTCGCCGAGCCGCCCCGCGGCGCCGGAGCGCAGCGCCGGCTGGCGGCCTTCGCTTTTCATATACGGCGGCGGTTTCCATCGCCGGGCGCTATCATCGCAGCATCGCCCCCGGAGACCCGCCATGTCCCGCCCGACTCCGACGCCGCTGCCGGATTTCCGCCAACCCGGCGTGATGCTGCGCATCCTACAACTGCCGGCGCTGCTGCTGTGCGCCGACGGCCTGCTGGCGCTGACCGCCGAGCAGCCGCTGTGGCGCTGGCTGCAAGCGGCGCTGGCGCTGATCCCGGGCAGCCTGCTGTCGCTGGCGCTGCTGGCGCTGGCCGCCCCCTGGCTGTCGCGGCGGCGGCGCGGCGCCGCCTGGACGGCGCTGATCGTCGGCGCCAGTTTCGCCTTGTGCCAATGGCGGCTGCAGGGCGACTGGCCGCGAACCTGGACCGCCGCGGCGCTGGCGATGGCGGCGGCGCCGCTGCTGCTGCACTATCTGGCGCTGCGCCAGCGCGCGCTGTCGCCGGCGCTGGCCGAGGCGCGGCTGACGGCGCTGCAGGCGCGCATCCGCCCCCATTTCCTGTTCAACAGCCTGAACGCCGCCATCGCGCTGATCCGCTCGCGGCCGCAGCGGGCGGAAGCGGTGCTGGAAAACCTGGCCGAGCTGTTCCGCGCCCAGATGGCCGCGCCGGATGCGCTGTCCACGCTGGCGCGCGAGATCGAGCTGGCCAAGATGTACCTGGCGATAGAGTCCGAACGGCTGGGGCCGCGGCTGACGGTCAGCTGGCGCGTCGACGCGCCGCCGGACGTCGAGCTGCCGCCGCTGCTGCTGCAGCCGCTGGTCGAGAACGCCGTCTGCCACGGCGCCGAGCGCGTGGCCGGCGAGGTGGCGATCGTCATCTCCGCCCGCGTCGCCGGCGGCCTGCTGGAGCTGGCGCTGGACAATCCGCTGCCGGCCGACGCCGCGCCGACCGCCGGCAACGGTATCGCGCTGGAAAACCTGCGCGAGCGGCTGGCGCTGCTGTACGACGCCGAGGCTTCGCTCGCCGCCGAGCGGCGCGGCGACCGCTACCATGCCCGCGTCCGCCTGCCCTGCCGCGCCGCCAGGCCCGGCTGACGCCGCCGCGCTTTGCCGAAGCCGCCGCGCCGCTCTACATTCCAGTCAGGACCATCCACACGAGACCCGCATGGAAAAAAACCGCCTGGAGGCGTTCAGCGACGGCGTGATCGCCATCATCATCACCATCATGGTGCTGGAGTTGAAGGTGCCGCACGGCACCGACTGGCAAGCGCTGGCGCCGCTGCTGCCGGTGTTCCTCAGCTACCTGCTCAGCTTCGTCTACGTCGGCATCTACTGGAACAACCACCACCACTTCTACCACGCCGCCCGCCGCGTCGACGGCCGGGTGCTGTGGGCCAATCTGCACCTGCTATTCTGGATGTCGCTGATCCCCTTCGTCACCGGCTGGATGGGCGAGAACCACTACGCGCCGCTGCCGGTGGCGCTGTACGGCGCGGTGCTGCTGATGTGCGCGATCGCCTGGTGGATCATGCAGCAGGCGCTGCTGTGCCTGCCCGGCAACCGCACCCGGCTGTCCGAGGCGCTGGGCGGCGACATCAAGGGCAAGATCTCGCCCTTGTGCTACCTGCTGGCGATCGGCCTCGCCTGGTACCAGACCTGGCTGGCCGGCGCGCTGTACCTGGCGGTGGCGCTGATGTGGCTGGTCCCCGACCGGCGCATCGAGTGCATGCTGTACGGCGAAGGCGGTACCGACTGAGCCGGCGTGGCGGCGGGGCCGCGAATCGATTAAAATTGTCGGATCAGCCACCATGGAGGGTACGATGTACCAGTCCGAATTCACCCAGTTCATCAACGGCTTCCTGGACAAGAACCCGGAAGTGGACAGCGAGCGCCGCGAACTGCGCCTGACGCTGTGGGACCGCGAGCTCAATCTGGACGACCAGCGCCGCTGGAAGGAGTCCAGCGTGCCGCAAAAAGCCTACGTCTACCAGCCGGAATAAGCCCGGCCGGTCCGCATCCGACGCCCCTCGCGGGCGTTTCGTCATTTTGGAAGCCCGAACATGACCCGCCACACGGTGGCGCTCAGCAGCGCCCTCTCCGATTACCTGTTCGACATCGCCGTCGCCGAGCACCCGGTGCAGCGCGAACTGCGCGAATTCACCGCCGGCCACCGGCTGGCCAAGATGCAGATCTCGCCGGACCAGGGCCAGTTCATGGGCTGGCTGGCGCGGCTGATCGGCGCGCGCCGCTACCTGGAAATCGGCGTGTTCACCGGCTACAGCGCGCTGACCGTGGCGCTGGCGATGCCGGAAGACGGCCAGGTGATCGCCTGCGACGTCAGCGAAACCTTCACCGCCATCGCCCGCGAGTACTGGGCCAAGGCCGGCGTCGCCGACCGCATCGACCTGCGGCTGCAGCCGGCGCTGAGCACCTTGCGCGAACTGCTGGACGACGGCCAGGCCGGCCGCTTCGATCTCGCCTTCATCGACGCCGACAAGCCGTCCTACCGCGACTACTACGAAGCCTGCCTCGAGCTGGTGCGCCCCGGCGGCGTGATCGCCATCGACAACATCTTCCTGTCCGGCCGCGTGGTGGAGCCCAAGCCGGAAGACCCGCCCGGCGTGCACCTGGTGCATGCGTTCAACGCCAGCCTGAAGGCCGACCCGCGCGTCCACATGTGCGTGCTGCCGATAGGCGACGGCCTGACGCTGTGCACCCGCCGCTAGCCGGCGCGCATGAACTTTCGCCATCGCCGGATGGTCTGTAACGTTTTGGCCACAGCGCCGGCCCCCTCGCCGGTGCTATGATGGCCGTTTGTTGACCGAGCTTAATCCCGTCACCGTCATGCTGAACCGCCGCCCCCGCCGCCAGATGAACCAGATGAACGTCGTGCCCTATATCGACGTGATGCTGGTGCTGCTGGTGATTTTCATGGTCACCGCCCCGATGTTCACGCCGGGCGTGATCGACGTGCCCAGCGTCTCCGAAGCTCCCGCCATCGACGTCCGGCCGCTGGAAGTCACCGTGGACGCCGCCGGCAAGATCGAACTGGTGGACGGCGAGCAGAAAACCCGCGTCGACTCGCTGGACGACCTGGCCAGCCAGCTGCAGGCGCTGGCGGGCGTCGGACAGCGCCCGGTGGCCATCTCCGCCGACGCCAACCTCAAGTACGCCGAAGTGGTGAAGATCGCCGACCGCCTGCACCAGGCCGGCATCAAACGCGTGGCGCTGACCGTCAAGCAAATCAGCAAGCAATGAAGCCGCAATCGTCCGCCTCGCCGCGTCCCTGGACCTTCATCGCCTCGGCGCTGTTCCACGCCGGCGTGATCGGCCTGTTGCTGTGGGGCGGCCTGCAGACCACGCCGCCGCCCAGCCCGGCGCCGCTGGCGCTGGAGCTGTGGACCACCGCGCCGCCGCCTCCGCCGGCGGTGACCGCCCCGGTCGCGCCCGCCCCCGCGCCGCAACCGGCGCCGGAACCCAAACCGGTGGTCGAAGCGCCGCCGGCCGAGGTCAATCTGGGCAAGAAGGACGCGCCCAAGCCCAAGCACGAAACGCCGAAACCGGAACCCAAGCCGGCGGCCGAGCCGGAGCCGAAAAAACCCAAGCACGAGCCCAAACCGGCCGAGCCGGAGAAGAAACCGCCCGAGAAGGCCAAGCCGGCGGCCAAACCCGGCCACAAGACCGCCAAGGCATACAACAACGAGGCCGACGACCTGCTCTCCAGCCTGGACAGCGCGCGCACCAGCGGCAAGCCCAACGCCCGCAGCGACCAGGCCGGCAGCAAGCACGGCGTGGCCGGCGGGGCGGTGAACGGCTCCGGCGTCAACGCCGGCTGGATAGACCTGGTCAAGGCCAAGGTGACGCCGCTGGTGCAGGTTCCGCCGGGCATCGCCGGCAATCCGGCGGCGGTGGTCCGCGTCACGCTGCTGCCGACGCTGGAGGTGCGCGCGGTGCAGTTGGTGAAAAGCAGCGGCGTTCCGGCCTATGATGATGCCGTGCAACGCGCGGTGTGGGAGGCCAGGACCTTCCCCAAACTGCCGGCGGGAGCCAACTTCAACGACGGCTACCGCACGTTTACCCTGACCTTCCGTCCGCGCTGAGCGGGCGGGACCAAGCCCTGAGGAAGCCATGCCGAGTTTGAAAGCCCTGCTGCGGGGCATGCTGGTGGCGGCGATGCTGGCCGCCGGCAGCGCCCACGCCGAACTGAACATCGAAATCGTAGGCGGCGGCGCCAGCCGCCACGCCATCTCCGTGCTGCCGTTCAAGGACGAGGGCCCGACCCAGGGCAACCTGACGCCGGTGATCCGCAACGACCTGGCGCTGTCCGGCGCCTTCCGCCTGATCGACCCGTCGGCCGTCGCCAACGTGCCGTTCGAGCCGGCCGACATCCGCTATCCGCTGTGGCAGGCCGCCGGCGCGCAGTCGCTGGCCATCGGCAAGGTGGAGAGCGCCGGCGGCGGCCAGATCAAGATCAGCTTCCGGCTAATGGACGCGTCGCAGCGCAAGCAGCTGACCGGCGGCGAATTCACCGTGACGCCGGACCGCAGCCGCCAGGTGGCGCACGCGATCGCCGACATGATCTACGAGGCGATCACCGGCCAGAAGGGCTTCTTCAACACCCGCCTGGCCTACGTGCTCAAATCCGGCCGCAACTTCGCGCTGCAGATTTCCGACGTCGACGGCCAGCGCAGCCAGACCATCCTGCGCTCCACCGAGCCCATCATCTCGCCCAGCTGGAGCCCGGACGGCCGCTACATCGCCTATGTCTCCTTCGCCAGCCAGAAACCGGTGGTATGGGTGCAGGACCTGGCCACCGGCCAGCGCCGCGCGGTGGCCAACTTCAAGGGGAGCAACTCCGCCCCGGCCTGGAGCCCGGACGGCAGCAAACTGGCGGTGGTGCTGACCACCAGCGGCAACTCGCAGATCTACATCGTCAACGCCGCCGGCGGCTCCGCGCGCCGTCTGATGTACAACGGCGGCATCGACACCGAGCCGGCCTTCAGCCCGGACGGCTCCATGGTGTACTTCGTCTCCGACCGCAGCGGCAACCCGCAGATCTACCGGGTGCCGGTGAACG
Organism: Chromobacterium sp. Ag138; assembly: GCF_055181315.1. Taxonomy (NCBI): domain Bacteria; kingdom Pseudomonadati; phylum Pseudomonadota; class Betaproteobacteria; order Neisseriales; family Chromobacteriaceae; genus Chromobacterium; species Chromobacterium sp. Ag138. The sequence continues at coordinate 3,165,522 of NZ_JBUPWA010000001.1, read as the reverse complement.
GCGGCGACGCGCAGCGCATCACCTGGGAGGGCAGTTACAATGTTTCGCCCAAATTGTCGCCGGACGGCAAGACCCTGGTCTATATTCGCCGTTCCGCCGGCAATTTCCGTGTGATGTCGCAAGATCTGGCAACTAATGACAGCCGGCAGTTGTCAGACGGTAGTTACAGTGAGCGCCCCAGCTTCGCGCCCAATGGCCGCATGGTGCTGTATTCCAGCGACGCCGGCGGGCAGAGCGTGCTGTACGCGGCCACCGCCGACGGCAGCAGCAAGGTGAAACTGGCCGTGCTCAACGGTGATGTTCAGGACCCGGCATGGGGTCCGTTCAATAATCCTTGATGGGAGCCAACAATGAACCTGAAGCAACTCGCACTCGCCACCGCCGTCGCCACCCTGCTCGCCGCCTGCGCCAGCACCAAGCCGGCCGAAACCCCGGCCGCGCCCGCCGCCCAGACGCCGACCACCCAGGCCCCGGTGAGCTCGGGCAGCGAACAAAGCCAGGTCGCAGTCGATCCGCTGAATGATCCGAACAGCCCGCTGGCCAAGCGCAGCGTGTACTTCGGCTTCGACTCGTCCTCCGTCGACGGCGAAGGCAAGAACACCGTCGCCAACCACTCCGATTACCTGAAGGGCCACGACAAGAAGGTGATCATCCAGGGCAACACCGACGCCCGCGGCAGCCGCGAATACAACCTGGCCCTTGGCCAGCGCCGCGCCGAGAGCGTCAAGCACGCGATGGAAGTGCTGGGCGTCAAGGAAAGCCAGCTGGAAGCCGTCAGCTTCGGCAAGGAAAAGCCCAAGGCCACCGGCCACAGCGACGCCGACTACGCGGAAAACCGCCGCGCCGACATCGTCTACCAGGGCCAGTAAGCGCCTGGCGCGGGCGGCTTCCCGACCGCCCGCCGTCCTCGCCCTGCCGGATATCCGCGGGCGGCTGCCAAACGGCGGCCGAACCGCTATGATGTCCGGCAATCTTCATCCATCGGAACGCCCATGAAACGCATCGCCATCAGTAGCGCCCTGCTGTTGATCCTGAACGGCTGCGCCAGCACCAGCGACCTGGAGGAGACCCGCCGCCAGCTGGCGCAGGTGAACCAGCAGGCGTCCACCCGCATCAGCGCGGTGGAAAGCAAGCTGTCCAACGAGAAGCTGCTGGAGATGGTCAGCCAGGTCGACGCCCTGAAGGCCGAGGTCGCCAAGCTGCGCGGCGACGTCGAAGTGCTGAACTACAATCTGCAAACCACCCAGAAGCGCCAGAACGATCTGTACAACGACCTGGACGGCCGCCTGTCGCACCTGGAAGGCGCGCCCGGCAAGCGCGACGCCTCGCAGCCCGCCGCCCAGCAAGCCGCCGCCGGCGACAGCCAGGCCAGCCCCGACTACGACAAGGCGCTGAATCTGCTGCGCGCGCGCGACTTTCCCAACGCCATCAATGCGCTGTCGCTGTTCATCCAGCAGAACCCGCAGGCGCCGCAGGCCGCCGAGGCCAACTACTGGCTGGGCGTCGCCCATACCGCGCTGCGGCAGTACGACGCGGCCATCGACATCCACCGCCGCTTCGTCGAGCAATACCCGAACAACCATTTCGCGCCGGACGCCTTGCGCAATATCGGCAATTGCCAGCGCGATCTGGGCCAGGTGGATCAGGCGAAGAACACCTACCGCCGCCTGATCAAGCTGTACCCGAAGACCGATGCCGCGCAGAAGGCCAAGCAGGCGCTGGCCAGGATGTAAGGCAAACATCCGGCGCGGCCGCGCCGGCAAAGGAAAAGGGCGCCGCGCGGCGCCCTTTTTGCATGGCGGTCAGGCCTCGGACAACACCAGCCTGACGTTGTGCTCTTCCAACAGCTTGGCCACCGGCTCCGGCGGCGCGGCGTCGGTGAACACGGTGTGGAACTCGCTGATGTGGCCCATGCGCACCAGCGCGTTGCGGCCGAACTTGCTGTGGTCGGCGGCCAGATAGCGATGGCGGGCGTTGTTCATCATCGCCTGGGCGACGCGCACCTCGCGGTAGTCGAAATCCAGCAGCGAGCCGTCGGTCTCGATGCCCGACACGCCGATGATCGCGTAGTCCACCTTGAACTGGTTGATGAAATCCAGCGTCGCCACGCCGGTGATGCCGCCGTCCGACGCGCGCACTGTGCCGGAGGTAATCATCGCGGTGAAGTCCGGGTTGGTGGACATGATCGAGGCGACGTGGATGTTGTTGGTGATAACGCGCAGCCCCTTGTGGGTGGCCGTCAGCGCCTGCGCCACCGCTTCGATGGTGGTGCCTATGCTCATGAACAGCGAGGCGTGGTCCGGGATGCTGCGCGCGATCATGTCGGCGATATGGGCCTTTTCGCTCTGGAACTTTCCTTTGCGAGCAAAATAGTCCTCGTTCTCCACGCTGTTCCCGAGCGCGGCGCCGCCATGGTAGCGGCGAAGCAGATTGGCCTCGCACAGCTGGTTGATGTCGCGCCGTATCGTCTGCGGTGTGACATCAAGCAGGCGGGCCAGCTCTTCGATGGGCATGAAGCCATTTTCGCGAACCAGCTGCAGGATTTTGTCGTGTCGTGGAGAGCGGCTCATAACTATTCGGAATCGAAAATCACGTTACTTTAGTAACATATTTTTCCCCCCGATAGCAAATGCGAACCGCAAATATCCCGGGCTTTCTGCCTGTTCGCGAAGCCGGCGGCGTCTGGCCGCCACAACGGCGGCCAACCAGGCTCAATGCGTGATCACCACCTTGCCGAAATGGCGGCGGGCGAGGAAATGCTCCCAGGCCGCGCGCGCGTCGCCGAACGGGAATACCCGGTCCACCACCGGTCGCAAGGCCTGCCGCTCCATCGCGCGCAGCATCGCCTCCATGCCCTCGCGGTGGCCGACCGCGATGCGCCGCAGCGTGGCGCCGCTGAGGAAGTAGCGCATGAAGTCCAGCTCCGCCGCGCCGTCGGCCAGGAAGCCGATCACCGCGATCTCGCCGCCCGGCGCCACCGCCGCCAACGACTGCGCCAGCGTGCCCTTGCCGCCCACCTCGACGATGCGATCAACGCCCAGGCCGCCGTTCAGCTCGCGCGCCCGCGCGCCCCACTCAGGCTCGGCGAGGTAATCGATCGCGTCGTCCGCGCCCAGTGCCTTCAGCCTGGCCGCCTTGTCCGCGCCGGAAGTGGTGGCGATCACTCGCGCGCCCATCGCCTTGGCCAGCTGCAAGGCGAACAGCGACACGCCGCCCGATCCCTGCACCAACACCGTGTCGCCGGCCTTGACCGGCTGCGGGCCGGTCAGCGCAGTCCAAGCGGTCACCGCCGCGCACGGCAGCGTCGCTGCTTCGGCCCAGTTCAGATAGTCAGGCACGCGAACCAGCGCCTCTTCGTTTAACACCTTGTACTCGCACAGCCAGCCATCCAGATTGCTGCCGTATTGGCGCGCGCCCTGCTCGATGGGAAACGGTCCGCCGAACCATTGCGGAAAGAAGATATTGCACACCCGGTCGCCCAGTTGGAAGCGATTGCAGCCCTCGCCCAGCGCGACGATCTCGCCGGCGCCGTCGGACAAGGGGACCAGGCCGTCGCGCCAGCTCATCGGATACTGCCCGCTCAGCAGCGCCAGGTCGCGGTAGTTCAACGAACTGGCGCGCACCCGCACCAGTACTTCGCCGCGGCCGGGCGTTGGCATCGGCTCGTCATGGCGCGCCAGGTGGTCCAGCGAGCCGAAACGGGAAAAACGGTAGCTTTGCATCGGGATGTCCTTGGATAAAAATCACCAGGACATCTTGCAGCGTCGCGTCGGGATGATGAATGATTGGCCGTGCCCGTTTTTTCACCTTTCGTACCGGATTCAATCATGGACCTGCTGGAAGACATCTTCGCCGCGATGCGGGTGGAGAGCGCGCTGTACGCGCGGCTGGAAGCGCGCGCGCCATGGGGCATCGACTTTGCCCACCAAGTATCGGCGCGCTTCGGCATCGTCGCCCACGGCCGCTGCCTGCTGAACGGCGCGGGCCTGCCGCAGCCGCTGCCGCTGGCGGCCGGCGACCTGTTCATCGTCAGCGGCGGCCAACGCTTCCGCCTGATGGACGAGGCGGGCCGGGAGACGCCGCCATGCGAGACGGTGTTCGCCGGCCGCCGCGACGGCGTGATCCGCTTCGGTGGCGACGGCGAGGAGACCGGCATCGTTTCCGGCCGCTTCGTGTTCGACGCCGCCGCCGGCGCACCCTTGATGGACCTGCTGCCGCCGGTCCTGCACCTGAAGCTGGACGAGGAACGCGCGCGGCTGCTGCGGGCGGCGCTGGAGATGATCGCGCGCGAGAACGCCGCGCCGGCGCTGGGTTCGCGGCTAGTGGTGCAGAAACTGGTGGACGTGTTGCTGATCGAGGCGCTGCGCATCCACTGCCTGTCCGGCCAAGGCGACGGCTGGCTGGGGGCGCTGGCCGACCGCCGGCTGTCGCCGCTATTGCAGGCCGTCCACGCCGACCTGGCCGCGCCGTGGACGCTGGAGAGCATGGCCGCGCGCGCCGGCATGTCGCGCTCGGCCTTCGCCCGCCATTTCCACGCCCGAGTGGGAGATACGCCGCTGAATCATCTGACCGGCTGGCGCATTCAGCGCGCCCGGACGCTGCTGCGGGAAAGCCGGCTTCCGCTGGCGGAAGTGGCGGCGCGCGTCGGCTACGACAGCGACGCCGCCTTCCAGCGCGCGTTCAAGCGGCTGACCGGCCTGCCGCCGGGCGAATACCGTCGCGCGGCAAGCGCGAGCTAAGCGGCGCTAGGCGCAGGCCTTGGCCGCCGCCGCCTCGGCCAGGGCCAGCGTGGTGTCGATCGCCGGCACGCCGCAATTGGCGTCGTTCAGCACCAGCGGCAGCTCGGTGCAGGCAAGCGCCACGCCGTCGCAGCCCCGCGCCCGCATCGCCGCCACGACCTCCAGCAGCGCCGCCAGCGTGGCTGCGCTCGCGCGGCCGGCGGGCACCAGCTCTTCGAAGATGGCGCGCTGGATCACCGCCTGCTGCGCTTCGTCGGGAATCACCTCCTCGATGCCGCGCGCGGCCAGCGGCGCCTGGTACAGCCGGCGCGCCATGGTCCAGCGGGTGCCGAGTATCGCCACCCGTTTCAGGCCGCGCGCCGCGCAGGCGTCGGCCACCACGTCGAGGATGCTGATCAGCGGGATGGGCGAACGCGCGCGGATGTCGTCCACCACCAGGTGCACGGTATTGGCCGGTATCACCGCCAGTTCGGCGCCGGCGCTCGCCAGCCGTTCGAGCGAGCCGACGATGGAATCGGCGACCAAGTCCCAGCGGTCGTCGTCCTGGGCTTGGTGCACCACGCCGAAATCCGGCTGGTCCAGCGCGAAGCGCGGATGGTGGTGATGGGAAAAGCGGTCCGCGCACAGGCGGTGGATCTTGGACAGACAGTCTACGGCGCCGGGCACGGTGACGCCGGCGATGCCTATGGTTTTAGCATTCATGGCTTTTGCGAGGGAAAGCGCGCCGACAGCCGGCTCGGACCCGGCCAGGCTATCCATTTGGCAGTGTCGCCGCAACGCCGCTCAGCGCTGCCAAGTGCCGCCCTGGCGGACGCGGCGGACAAACTCGTCCAGCGGCATCGGCCGGGCGATGTAAAAGCCTTGCAGCCAGTTGACGCCCAGCCGGCTGAGGTAGTCGAACTGCTCGGCGGTCTCCACGCCTTCGGCCACCGTCGCCAGGCCCAGCTTGGCCGCCAGTTCGGCCACGCTGTCGACGATGTGGCCGGACAGGCCGTCGCTGCCGATGCCAGCGACGAAGCTCTGATCGATCTTCAAGCCTCCCACCGTCAGCTGCTGCAAATAGACCAGGCTGGAGTGTCCGGTGCCGAAATCATCCAACGCCACCCGGACGCCCAGCGCGTCCAGGCGGCGGAACAGCGCCTCCACCTCGGGCGTGATCTCCACCATCTCGCGCTCGGTCAGCTCCAGCGTCAGCACCGCGCCGTTTTCGGCCAGCAGGCCCGCCCAGCGCCGGCAATCGCCGTACAGGCCGCCTTCCTGCAGATGGGCGCGGCTGATGTTGACGCCCAGGTGGAAGTCCGGCGCCAGCGGCAGCTTGGCCAGCTTGGCCAGCACAGCTTCCATCATCCGCCGCGTCATCTCGACGATCAGCCCGCTCTCTTCGGCGCGCGGGATGAACAGGTCGGGCCGGATCAGCCCCTCGCGCGGATGCCGCCAGCGCATCAGCACCTCGGCGCCGCGCCAGTCCGGCAGGCCGGGCTTCACGATGGGCTGCAGATAGCCTTCGAACTCGTCGTTGGCCAGCGCCCGCCGCAGCTCGCCGGTGAAGGAAGCCGGCCGCCCCAGCAGCCAGTACAGCGTGAAGCCGGCCAACAGGCCCAGCAGCAACAGCACCACCGTCAGCGGCGCATGATGCGACCACAGCTGCCAGTGCCAGGCCGGCACGTCATAGCTTGAGCGCACCATGAACGGATAGCGGCTGGAGTGGCGGACTTCCTCCACCTGCCCGCGCCCAGGCATCATCCCCTCGCCGTAGCGGCGCGGCCCCAGCCAGTGATTGCCCACCTGCAGAAACACCAGGATGCGGTCGCTGACGTCCTGCAAGGCCAGTTGCAGATAGCGTCCGTCCACCGTCGCCACCGCCGCGTCGCCGCCGCGATTGAGCCGGTAGTACAGCAAGGGCACGTCGGGCGTCACCGCGTTGCCGGACAACAGCTGCATCCTGCCGTGCACGAAGCCGCTGACCGGCATCGCCCAGCGGGTGTTGCCGCTCAGCGACGAGCAATAGACGTTATCGCCGTCCAGCAGCACGGTGCTGCGCACGAAAGGCGCGACCGCCACCTGGCGGCGCATGGAATAAACGGCCTGGTCGCATGATCCGCCAGCCAGTGGCAGCAGGTTGCGCGCGGCCTCGTCGGCCTGGTCGAGGATGCCTTCCACCAGCTGCAGCCCCTGCTCCACCTGCTGCCGCACGGAAGCCTGCAGGTCCTGCCGCTCCTGCCACAGCAGCGCGGGCACGGTGGCCGCAAACGGCAGCGCCGCCACCAGCAGGGCGAACATCAAATGGGACAGGCGATGGCGACGGCGTGGCTGCAGGGGATTCATCGACTCTCCGCGCGTGCAGTTCCGGCTATGCGGAACTGATAATTGATTTTAAATAATAGTATTATTTTAAACCAAAAAATAAACCCTCCCGCAGGAGGGTTCACGCGCGAGCCGGGAAGCTCAGCTCAGACGGCCGCGGTGGCGGGCGATCTGCGCCTTCACCTGGGCCGGCGCGGTGCCGCCGACATGGTCGCGCTGCGCCAGGCTGCCCTCCGGCGTCAGCACGCCGAACACGTCGTCCTCGATCAGCGCCGAGAACTCGCGCAGCTTGGCAAGCGGCAGGTCGGCGAGGTCCACGCCCAATCCTTCGGCATGGCGCACCGCCAGCGCCACCACCTCGTGGCTGTCGCGGAAAGGCAGGCCTTTTTTAACCAGATAATCGGCCAGGTCGGTGGCGGTGGCGTAGCCCTGCAGCACCGCCGCGCGCATCGCCTCCGGCTTCACCGTCACGCCGCGCATCATGTCGGCGTAGATGCGCAGCGTGGTCTGCAGCGTGTCCACCGTGTCGAACAGCGGTTCCTTATCCTCCTGATTATCCTTGTTGTAGGCCAAGGGCTGGGCCTTCATCAACGTGATCAGCGCGATCAGGTGGCCGACGACGCGGCCGGATTTGCCGCGCACCAGCTCCGGCACGTCCGGGTTCTTCTTCTGCGGCATGATGGACGAACCGGTGCAGAAGCGGTCGGCGATGTCGATGAAGCCGACGCGCGGGCTCATCCACAGGATCAGCTCTTCCGACAGCCGCGACAGGTGGATCATCGCCAGCGAGGCCGCCGCGGTGAATTCGATGGCGAAGTCGCGGTCGGACACCGCGTCCAGCGAGTTGTGGCAGACGTCGTCGAAGCCCAGCAGCTGGGCGGTGTAATGGCGGTCTATCGGGTAAGTGGTGCCGGCCAGCGCCGCCGCGCCCAAGGGCAGCCGGTTCACGCGCTTGCGACAGTCCTGCATCCGCTCGGCGTCGCGCGCCAGCATCTCCACATAGGCCAGCAGGTGGTGGCCGAAGGTGACCGGCTGCGCCACCTGCAGGTGGGTGAAGCCGGGCATCACGGTGTCGGCGTGCTGCTCGGCCAGGTCCAGCAGGCTGCGTTGCAGTTCGCCGAACAGGTGGACGGTGGCGTCGATCTCGCCGCGCAGCCACAGCCGGATGTCGGTGGCCACCTGGTCGTTGCGGCTGCGGCCGGTGTGCAGCCGCTTGCCGGCGTCGCCGATGCGGTCGGTCAGCCGGCGCTCGATGTTCATGTGCACGTCTTCGAGGTCCACGCTCCACTCAAGCTTGCCGGCGCGGATCTCGTCGCGGATGTCCGCCATGCCTCGTCGGATCGACTCCAGGTCGGCGTCGGACAGCACGCCCGATCGGTTCAGCATCGCGGCGTGGGCCAGCGAGCCTTCGATGTCCACCTCGGCCAGCCGGTAATCGAAACCGATGGAGGCGGTGTAGTGCTTGACGAGTTCGGAAACCGGCTCGGAAAAACGGCCGGACCAGGCGTGTTGGTCTTGCATGGCGTAGCGTCCTGCGGTGAGGGTGCGAAAACCCTACTATGCCAGCCGCAACCGTCCACGGCCAGTGCGGATTTGTCCTACCGTCCGGCAGCCGCCAGGATGCGGGCGACCGTGCCGTCGGCCACCATGCCGCGCAAGGCCTGTTCGAGGTCCGTCTTGCGCGGATGGAGCGGCGAGCGCCGCGCCAGCGCCAGCCGGTTGGGATGGCGGTCATCCAGCGTCAGCGCCGCCCGCTTCACCCGTCCGGCGAACTCGGGCCGCGCGGCTAGCGCCGCGCCCTGGCTCGCATTGACGATCAAGGCGTCGACGCGGCCGGCGGCCAGCTTGCGGAAGCCGGACTCCATGCCGGGGCTGGCGTCGCGGCGGATGCGGGCGTCGCGGTCGAAACCCGCCTCGTAGCTGACGCCCTCCGCCACGCCCACCGTCAGCGGCAGCAGATCGTCGTAGCGGGCCAGCGCGCGCGCGTCGCCGCTGCGCTGGTAAAACACCAGATGATTGCTGCTGGCGAAAGGCGGCATCAGGAAATCCAGATAACGCACGCGCTCCGGCGTGGGCCGCACGCCTATCATCAGGTCGGCACGTCCCTGCTGCATCGCCGCCAGGCAACGAGACAGCGGGCAATGCAGGAAGCGCAGCGGCAGGCGCAGCCGCCGCGCCAGCTCGCGCACGATCTCGGTGTACGGTCCGGCCGGCTCCCCGCGCGCATCCAGTTTTTTCCACGGCTCGAACACGTTGTAGGCCAGCACCAGCTCGCGCGCATCCGCCAGCGCCGGCTCGAACGCCAGACAAAACAACAGCAGGACGATCAGTTTCTTCACGGCATTTGCTTGGAGATGTTTTCAGCAATGCTATCCCCTTAGCGACATGCGCTGCGCATTTGTCGACCGAGCTCCCCGCCGCTGTTGCGAAAACGCCATCCAGCCGGCAAGGCCGGCGGCGACAAGCCCTTGATCGGAAAGCGGGAACCGCCGCCGCCGCGCCAGCCGGCGGCGGCTTGCGAAAAATACCACTCGGGCAACATAGGTATGATCCGGACGCGAAAAAGGCCCGGCATGCCGGGCCTCGCCAATCGAAGCTCGCCGCGGCTCAGTGCTGCAGGATCTTGGACAGGAACTGGCGCGCGCGCTCGCTGCGGGCGTCCAGGTCGCCGAAGAACTCGTCCTTGGCGCAGTCCTCGACGATGCTGCCCTGGTCCATGAAGATCACCCGGTCGGCCACGCGGCGGGCGAAGCCCATCTCGTGGGTCACGCACATCATGGTCATGCCCTCGTGCGCCAGCTCGGTCATCACGTCCAGCACCTCGTTGATCATTTCCGGGTCCAGCGCGCTGGTCGGCTCGTCGAACAGCATCGCGATTGGGTCCATCGCCAGCGCGCGGGCGATGGCCACCCGCTGCTGCTGGCCGCCGGACAGCTGGCCGGGATGCTTGTCGGCGTGCGCCCTGAGACCGACGCGGTCCAGCAGCTTCAGGCCCTTGGCCATCGCCTCGTCCCGGCTGCGGCCCAGCACCTTGACCTGGGCGATGGCCAGGTTCTCGGTGATGGTCAGGTGCGGGAACAGCTCGAAGTGCTGGAACACCATGCCGACGCGGCTACGCAGCTTGGGCAGATCGGTTTTCGGATCGCCGACCGAGATGCCGTCGACGACGATCTCGCCCTGCTGGAACGGCTCCAGCGCGTTCACGCACTTGATCAGGGTGGACTTGCCGGAGCCGGACGGCCCGCACACCACCACCACCTCGCCCTTGGCGACCTGGGTGGTGCAGTCGGTCAGCACCTGGAAGGCGCCATACCATTTGCTGACCTTGTTCAGCGAAATCATTGCAGTCATACAGCCAACCTTTGTTGCAGGCGCTTCACCAGGCGGGAGGCGCCGAAACTGATCAGGAAGTAGACCATGCCGGCGAATATCAGGAATTCGTGCGGCAGGCCGACGATGTCGCCCTTGGAGCGGGCGGTGTTGAGGAAATCCATCAAGCCGACAGCGTATACCAGAGAGGTGTCCTGGAACAGGATGATGGACTGCTGCAAGAGCAGCGGCAGCATCTTGCGCAGCGCCTGCGGCAGCACGATCAGCCCCATCACCTGGTGGTAGCGCATGCCCAGCGCGTAGGCGGCGCCGGCCTGGCCCTTGGGTATCGCCTGGATGCCGGCGCGGACGATCTCGGCGAAGTAGGCCGCCTCGAACATCACGAAAGCCACCAGGCAGGAGGTGAACGCCCCCACCGGCTCCAGATTGCCGGTGATCCAGTTCAGCAGCATCGGCACCGCCAGGTAGAACCAGGAGATCACCAGCAGCAGCGGAATGGAACGGAAGTAATAGATATAGGCGGTGGCGAAGCCCGACAAGACCTTGTTGCTGGACAAGCGCGCCAGCGCCAGCAATATGCCGAGCAGCACGCCGCCGGCCACCCCGCCGCCCAGCATCTTCAAGGTCAGCAGCATGCCCTGGCTGAGGCCCGGCAGCGCCGGAACGATTTGGCTGAAATCCATCACTTGCCTCCCATCATGCCGGGCACCCTGAGCTTCTTCTCCAGCGCGTTCATCATCAGCATCAGGCTCATGTTGAGCGTGAAGTAGATGATCGTGGCCAGGGTGAAGGCCTCGAACAGGTTGGCGGAAAACTCGGCGGTCTGCTTGGTCTGCGCCAGCAGCTCGGCCAGGCCGATCAGCGACGCCACCGACGAGTTCTTGATGATGTTCAGAAACTCGCTGGTCAACGGCGGGATGATGATGCGCATCGCCTGCGGCAACAGCACGTGGCGGTAAGTCTGGCCAAGCGAGAAACCCACCGCCATCGCCGCGTTGCGCTGGCCGCGCGGCAACGCCTCGATGCCGGTGCGCACCTGCTCCGCCACCCGGGCCGCGGTGAACAGGCCCAGGCACACCACCACCGACAGGAACTGCGAGGTGGTCGGCGACAGGTCCTGCTTGAACCAGTCCTGCGCGCCCTCGGGCAGCAGGTCCGGCACCAGGAAGTACCAGACGAACAGCTGCACCAAGAGCGGCACATTGCGGAACAGCTCGACGTAGACGGTCGCCAGGCCGGCGATCCAGCGATTGGGCAGCGTGCGCGCCACGCCGACCGCGATGCCCAGCAGCAGGGCGATGATCCAGCCGCTGAGCGACACCGCCAGCGTCCAGCCCAGCCCGCTGGCGAACCAGCTCAGATAGATCTCGCTGCCGACACCGGTGGGTTTGAAGAAGACTCCCCAGTCCCAGTGATAATTCATTGCAAGCACTCCCAGCCGCGCGTCGGGAAGACGGCGCGGCGATCGATGCCCCTGCGGCCGGATTCCGGCCGCGCAGGATCAAGCCGCCGCCCGCGAAAACGGGCGGCTCGCGTCACAAACTTCAGGGCGAGGGCCGCGGGCGCGGCCCGTCCGCGTCACTCGGCCGGCTTGTCGGTCGGCTTGGCCAACAGCGCCTTCAGTTCGTCGGACATCGGGAAGTTGAGGTTCAGCCCCTTGGGCGGCACCGGGCTGGTGAACCACTTGGCGTAGATCTTGTTCACTTCGCCGGACTTGAAGGTCTTCTCCAGCGCGGTGTCCACCACCTTCTTGAACGCCGGATCATCCTTGCGCAGCATGCAGCCGTAGATCTCGTAGGACTGCGACTTGCCGGTGACGACCCAGTTGGCCGGGTTCTTGGCCTTGGCCATTTCGCCGTACAACAGCGCGTCGTCCATCATGAAGGCGGCGGCGCGGCCGGATTCCAGCATCAGGAACGATTCGCCGTGGTCCTTGGCCGAGATCACGTTCATGCCCATGTTCTTGCTGGCGTTCATCGCCTTGATCAGGCGCTCGGACGTGGTGCCGGCGGTGGTGACCACGTTCTTGCCCTTCAGATCCGGGAAGTCCTTGACGCCGGAGGTCTTGGCGGTGAGCAGACGGGTGCCAATCTCGAAGATGCCGACCGAGAACGCCACCTGCTTGCCGCGCTCGGCGTTATTGGTGGTGGAGCCGCACTCCAGGTCGACGGTGCCGTTCTGCACCAGCGGGATGCGGGTCTGCGAGGTGACCAGGTTGTAGCGCACCTGCAGGTTCGGCATCTTCAGTTCCTTCTTCACCTCGTCCACCACCTTGTTGGCGAGGTCAACCGAGTAGCCGATCGGCTTCTGGTTGTTGTCGTAGTACGAGAACGGGATGGAAGAGTCGCGGTTGCCGAGCACGATCACGCCGGAATCCTTGATCTTCTTCAGCGTGCCGGTCAGCTCGGCGGCGCCGGCGGGCAGCGCGGCGAGGGTGGCCATGGCGGCCAGCGTACATCCAGCGACGACGGAGGTGCGAATGCGCATGAGGTTTCTCCTTATAGACTCTCTTTGCGGGGTAAAGCGGCGCCGCTGTCGCGGCGCCATGATCTTCTTTTTAGTGATTGTCTGACAGTATGCTGTTATTTTTTGTTTGTGTCAGAACTTAGCGCAACGGGAAACCGCGGCAGGCCGCGGCACGCGCTCAGCCGCGCGCGCCCTTGTCGTACAAATGGTTCGCCAGGCGGACATAGTCCTGCACCCGCAGGTTCTCCGGGCGCAGGCCCGGATCGATGTCCAGCGCCTCCAGATCGGCCGCGTCGGCCAGACCCTTCAGGTTGTTGCGCAGCGTCTTGCGGCGCTGGGCGAAGGCCTGGATCACCAGCTTCTCCAGCAGCGCCTCGTCGCGGGCGACGCCGCAGCGGCCCGGCGCCGGCATCATCCGCACCACGGCGGAATCCACCTTCGGCGGCGGCCAGAACGCCTCCGGCGGCACGAACAGGATGTTCTCCATGTAGAAGCGGTACTGCAGCATCACCGACAGCCGGCCGTAGTCGGCGGTGGAGGGCTCGGCCACCATCCGCTCGATAACTTCCTTCTGCAGCATGAAGTGCATGTCCAGCACGCGGTTGCCGTAAGTGGCGAGGTGGAACAGCAGCGGCGTGGAGATGTTGTACGGCAGGTTGCCGACGATCTTCAGCGGCGCCTCGCTGACCGAGGCGAAGTCGAAGGCCAGCGCGTCGCCGGCGTGGATGGTCAGCTTGTCGGCCGGATGCTCGGCGCGCAGGCGCTCGATGATGTCGCGGTCGATCTCCACCACGTGCAGGTGCTTGAGGCGCGCCAGCAGCGGCTTGGTGATGGCGCCCAGGCCGGGGCCGATTTCGATCACGACATCGTCCGGCTGCGGATTGACCGCGTGGACGATGCCGGCGATGACGCTGGCGTCCTGCAGGAAGTTCTGCCCGAAACGCTTGCGCGGGATGTGCTTGCTCATGAATCTGCCAATCTTGGGAACAGCCGCGATTGTACTCGCGCCGCGGCGAATGTCCCAAGCGATTCAGACAGTTGGCCGCGACGGCGGCCGGCGCGCGCTCAGGCCTTGGCCGGCGCGCGCCATTGCAGCGCCAGGCAGGACAGCGACAGAACCAGCACCGCGCCGCCCAGCGCCAGCTCGCCCGCCACCGGCAGCGCGGCCAGCAGGGCCGACAAGGCCGACGCGAACAGCATCTGCGCGCAGCCCAGCAGCGCCGCCGCGCGGCCGGCCGACTCCGCGAACGGCGCCATCGCCATGCCCGCCGCCGGGCCCAGCGTGAAGGCGAAGCCCACGCTCAGCACCGCGATCGGCAGCATGTAATGCCAGGCGCCCGGCTGATGCGCCAGCGCCGGCAGCAGCGCGCCGGCCGCCAGCATGATCGCCAGGCCCGTCTTCAATACCCGGCGCGGCCCCAGCCGGCCGATCAGTCCCAGGCCGACGAAGCTGGCCGCCATGATCAGCAGCGCGTTGGCGCCGAACAGCAGGCCGAAGGTGGCCGTGGACAGGCCGCCGCGCTCGATCAGCACCGTCGGCGCCAGCGTCACGTAGCTGACGATCAGGCCCAGCGCGGTGCTGCTGCAGGCGCCGTTGCGCAGCAGCGCCGGATGGCGCAGCACCTGCAGGAAGCCGGGGCCCGCCGCGTTCTCCACGCGCTCCGGCCGCGTCTCCGGCATCAGCTTAGACAGCAGCGCCAGCGCCGCCAGCGCCGACACCGCCAGGAACAGGAAACAGGACTGCCAGCCGTACAGCTCGGTCAGCACCCCGCCCAGCGCCGGCGCCAGCGCCGGCACGATGTTGAGCGCGCCGTTGAGCAGGCTGTAGCGCTGCGCCGCCGCGTTGCCGGAGAAGCAGTCGCGGATGATGGTGAACGCGCACACCGAGCTGGCGCTGGCCCCCAGGCCCTGCAGCATCCGCGCCAGCATGAAGCTGCCCATCGAATCGCTGAGGCTGGCCAGCGCCGAGCCCAGCGCGTAGGCCAGCAGGCCGCCCAGCGCCACCGGGCGGCGGCCGGCGCGGTCCGCCAGCGGGCCGAACAAGAGCTGGCCCAGGCCCAGACAGAACACGAACACGCTGATGCTGGCCGACACATCCGCCTGGAAATGGCGCTGCAGCGCCGGCAGCGCGGCCAGGTACAAATCCACGCCCAAGGGGTTGAACAGAATCAGCAGGATGGCGGCGGCGGTGGCCGGATTCGACTGGCGGACGGCAAGGCTGGAATGCGGCATGACGCGTGCTTCGAAGGGCGAAAGTCGACAGTTTATCAAACCCTGCCCATATCTCCAATTGGCATAAAATTATCATCTTTAAAAATCAATGGCATATCAGCGGATCGGCATGCCGCCGGGGGCTTACAATCGTTCACCAAATCCCCGCCGCCGCAAGGCCTTGAATCAAAAGGCCGAATCCGCGCCGGCCGCGGCCCGCCGCGCCGCGGAGATGGTTGCCTCGGGGCCGCTCTGGTAACCTAGGCGGCAGCCCAAGAACAAACGAGCAGCCTGCCATGAGCACCAATGACACCCGAATATACCTGGCCTCCGGCAGCCCCCGCCGCCGCGAGATACTGGAACAGCTGGGCCTGCATCTGGAACGCATCCATGCCGACATCGACGAGACGGTGCGGCCGGGCGAAGACGCCGTCGCCTACACCGAGCGGCTGGCGCGCGAGAAGGCCGAAGCCGGCTGGCGCGTGGTCTCCTCCTGCGGCCTGCCCGAGCGCCCGCTGCTGGCCGCCGACACCACGGTGACCCAGGATGGCGAGATCTTCGGCAAGCCGGAAGACGCCGACGACGCCCGCCGCATGCTGCGCGCCTTCTCCGGCCGCAGCCATCAGGCCATCACCAGCGTCGCCGTGCGCGACGGCGGCAAGCTGCTCGTCAAAACCTCCATCACCGACGTGTTCTTCAAGCCCCTGTCCGACGCCGAGATCGAGCGCTACATCGCCAGCGGCGAGCCGTTCGACAAGGCCGGCGCCTACGGCATCCAGGGCAAGGCCGGCGTGTTCATCGAACATATAGAAGGCAGCTACACCGGCGTGATGGGCCTGCCGGTGCACGAAACCGCGTTGCTCCTGGCCGAATTCGGCTTCGAACTGCCATGAGCCGGGAGGGTCCCATGCTGCATCAATCGATACCGCTGCCGCGCGACCTGCCGCGGCCGCAAGAACAGATCCTGGTCAACATCACCCCGCAGGAAACGCGCGTCGCGGTGCTGGAAGAGGGCATCGTCCAGGAACTGCACGTCGAACGCGCCGCCAGCCGCGGCATCGTCGGCAACATCTATCTGGGCCAGGTGAAGCGCGTGCTGCCGGGCATGCAGAGCGCCTTCATCGAGATCGGCCTGGAGCGCGCCGCCTTCCTGCACATCGCCGACGTGCTGGAACAGCGCCAGCACCCCACCGAGCCGCAACGCATCGAGAAGATGCTGTTCGAAGGCCAGACCGTGCTGGTGCAGGTGATCAAGGACCCGATCGGCACCAAGGGCGCGCGGCTGTCGACGCAGATCTCGCTGGCCGGCCGCTTCCTCGTGCACCTGCCGCAGGAAGAGCACATCGGCGTGTCGCAGAAGATTGAAAGCGACGCCGAGCGCCACAGCCTGAAGGCGCGGCTGGAAAAGCTGCTGCCGGCCGGCAGCCCCAGGGGCTACATCATCCGCACCAGCGCCGAGACCGCCCGCGACGACGAGCTGGCCGCCGACATCGAATACCTGTCCAAGCTGTGGTCCGACATCCAGCAGAAATCGCAGACGCTGCCGGCGCAGAGCCTGCTGTACGACGACCTGCCGCTGGCGGTGCGGGTGCTGCGCGACATGGTCAGCGGCTACACCGACAAGGTGCTGGTGGACTCCAACGAGAACTACAGCCGGATGGTGGAGTTCGCCGAACAGTACGTGCAAATCGCCGTCGACAAGATCGAACGCTATGCCGGCGAGCGGCCGCTGTTCGAGATGCATGGCATCGAGGCCGAAATCGAGAAGGCGCTGGCCCGCCGCGTCAACCTGAAGTTCGGTGGCTACCTGATCGTCGACCAGACCGAGGCGATGACGACGATAGACGTCAACACCGGCGGCTTCGTCGGCAACCGCAACTTCGACGAAACCATCTTCAAGACCAATCTGGAAGCCACCCAGGTGATCGCCCGCCAGCTGCGGCTGCGCAATCTGGGCGGCATCGTCATCGTCGATTTCATCGACATGGACAACGACGAGCACCAGGCCGCGGTGCTGGCCGAGCTGGCCAAGGCCATGGCGCGCGACCGCACCCGGGTGACGCTGAACGGCTTCACCAGCCTGGGACTGGTGGAAATCACCCGCAAGCGCACCCGCGAGAGCCTGGCCCACATCCTGTGCGAGCCTTGCCCCACCTGCCAGAGCCGCGGCGAGATCAAGACCGCGCAGACGGTGTGCTACGAGATCCAGCGCGAGATCGTGCGCGAGGCGCGGCAGTATGACGCCAAGGGCTACCGCATCCTGGCGGCGCAGTCGGTGATCGACATGTTTCTGGACGAGGAGTCGCAGAGCCTGGCCATGCTGGTGGATTTCATCGGCAAGCCGGTGTCGCTGTCGGTGGAGTCCAGCTACACCCAGGAGCAGTTCGACGTGGTGTTGTTGTGATGTAGGGCGGAGGCCCGGCATGGCCGGGCGTTCCGCCGGCTCCATCCTTGTGGAGCAGAGAGGCAAGAACGGGCGATGGCGATGAGCTGTTGCCCGTTTTGTTTTGCGCTGGCTTTGGCCAAACTCAGGTGAGCTGTGGATAAAAAATGATTTAGCGCACAGCTGTGGATAAGCAGCCTTGCCAGGCTCCAAGCTTGAATTGCCCGCTAGTGCCCTCAGGAAAAGAGCACTCGCAGACAATTAATTCAAACAACGAAGCTGGGAGCAGCCTTGCATGAATAAAGATTCAGCTGCAGACAGTGCGCTTGCCTTTATTTAGAGACCTATTTCACTTAAATGGGTTTTGAAAGTTCTGCAAATATTCTTTGCCGAATTTATATGATGCATAATCATTTAAATGGCCAACATCTCTATAAATTGGCACCCCATCAATCTCGGTCTTACAAACCCCACCTTTGCATTGGATGTCTTTCGGGTCGATGAAAATCAGATCAGGGTGCTCTTTTTTAAGTCTAGAAAATAATTCAGAGAACCACTCCGTCTCATCTCCTTTCCAAGCAATAGAACCACACATATTAGCATCATAGTCCTGCCTAAGCTTTATATGCTTATAATAACAAGCAAAATAATTCAACGGCATGCCATAAATTGTTTTAACAATAACAGGCTTCGCTCCTGATGCTTCAATCATACCCAATGCATTTCGGATCGAGGCTTCAATTCGCTTTCGAGACAATTCAATAGATTGTGAATCGCCTAATTTGTTAATTACATTATTCCCTGCATAATTCATCCAAACCTGGCCAATGATGACATAGTCAAACTTACTGTCCTTGATTCTCTTATAATACTGCTGTGTATTATTATAACAATCTTTATAAACAGTATTCCTGAAGGTCCACCAATCATATAAATAAATATTTGGCAAAGTCAAACAAGAAGAGGTTCCTTGGACAGAAATAGACAAATTAGCATCTTTTGCCAGCACATCGAAAAAGCCCCAAAAATGGTTCGAATGAGAATCGCCTATTAAAAGCGCTCTTTTTTTCGAAAGCTTGGCACCAATAATACAGCTAGGGCTTATGATTGATGGATCTCCATCGATACAAGATTTTCTGTCTTGCGAAGCGTATTCTCTGATTGTCGAATCAATTCGCGAGTACTCGGCACCAAACCGCTCAGGAAGCCCATTGAGGTAGTTACTTGACGAGTATAATACAGCAGAAAAGAAAATCGGTAAGAAAACCATAAAAAATGCAGTTTTCCTTAGCTTCCAATCCATTCTTCTACATGGCTTTTCAATTAAAAAATAAGAAATAAAAGCAATGAAGAATGTTGCAAGATAGCAAAAAATCTTGAATTTTAAATCCTGATCAAAACCAATATATTTTCCTGCCGCAAAAATGGGCCAGTGCCACAAGTATAATGAATAAGATAATTTTCCCATGCAAACCAAAATGGGGTTAGATAGCATTTTATTAACAAGGCCATTACCCCCATCACCAATAAATATCAACACCGCAACAGCAAGGCATACTATTAATGCATGATAGTCTGGAAAACCGATATCTATATTTTCCAGTACAGCAACCGCGATTACCGCACAAAAAGAGATTGCTCCCAATACTGTTGCCAGGCTGTTATTGAGTGCTTTCTTATTCTGACCAAGAAAAACAATACAGCTCCCGATTAAGAACTCAAACATCCTAGAGGTGAGAAGGAAATAACTCTTATCCGGGTACGTCTTGGAAAGGTAAAGAGATAGTAGCGCCGCTCCTATAGTAGAAGCCAATATTACATGCTTAACACTTTGATGGGATAATCTTTTAAACAGAACCACCAAGCCAATTGGCAAATTAAATACCACTGCCATTCAATTGATAGTGACCATGTATGCAATAAAAGTAAAAATGATGAGTCTGTCGCCGCATAGCTTGTCACAACTCGTGAAAAGTGCTGATTAGATATGAATAATGTCGCATATCTCGTGCTGTTTGTATAATTTATTAAATCTTCTGGCAAATAATATAGCGCAGCCAAAATAGTAGTAAATAAAATTACGGCTATTAAGCTAGGCTGCAATCGCCACAGCCTTCTTACATAGAAATCAGCCAATGAGAAGTCATTGTTTTTTATCCTCCAGTAGCAAATAGAGGTTATTAAAAATCCTGAAATCACAAAGAATATATCAACCCCGATAAATCCGGAAGGAAATACACTTAGCCCGCCATGAAAAGACAGCACAAGCAGAACTGCAATTGCACGCAAGCCATCAATATCTGCACGATATTGAACCGTTTTCTTCACTTCGTCTAATAGTGCAGGGCGGCTAAACAGTGGCAAAGTCAGCGATGATAAAAACTTCATATAATAGTAATGGGTATTTAAATTAGAATCGATGAAATACTGACTTCATGTCTTTTATATCTCACCCACAATGACATTTGAGCATGCCGCCATTCTTATATAGTCAAAGACTAAAACCAAGCATTCATCAACAAATGCATGCCTACTCTGAACAGGCTGGTTTATTACTAAAGAAAAGAACCGCTTTAATTTTGATATGAATAACTTCACTTACGCATCAAAAGCCCAGTAAGCGATTTTCCAACATCAAATTCAGACAACATCCGGCCCTTCCCCCAACGTAAACAG
Source organism: Chromobacterium sp. Ag138 (assembly GCF_055181315.1). Classification (NCBI taxonomy): domain Bacteria; kingdom Pseudomonadati; phylum Pseudomonadota; class Betaproteobacteria; order Neisseriales; family Chromobacteriaceae; genus Chromobacterium; species Chromobacterium sp. Ag138. The sequence goes on along the minus strand of NZ_JBUPWA010000001.1, from coordinate 3,145,413 downwards.
TTAAGAAAACACCCGCCCAGCGCCACGTCAGGCACCCAAGATGTCGCCCATCTCAACAAAGCGCTACTGAAAAACCTTATAGAATACCTGAACTTAGGCAATTAGACATAGAGAGACAAGCAGTAAGGTAAAGCAGCACAATGCTGGGTCAGGGATATATGCGCCGCATAGGCGCTATTTCCCCAACACTTCCGCCATCCGCCTCATGCTCGCCGCCACGATCAAATGATGAAACGGCGTCACCGCCGCCAGATACATCCTCCCCAACGCATTGTGCGGCCGCACCAGCGTGCTCACCTGCAAGCAGCCCATCCGCCACTGCAACACCACCCGGAAATCCAGATGGCGGTCGTCCTCGCCCAGCACCGCGTCGCGCTCGCCCAAATGCAGCACGCGGAACACGCCCAGTTGCTGGCCGACATGAAAGGGTTCTGCCGAAGAGGCGGCGGGCCGGGCGGTTTTCAGACCGAATGGCGACACCAGCCGGTCGCGCAGGCGCATCAGCGCGCGGGCCCAGGGCGGCATGGCGCTGGAGAAGGCGCGCAGCAGGCTGGCGGCGTCGGCCGCCGTCGCGCCGGGCGGCAGCGGGATGCTGCAGCGGTCCTGCCAGGGATAGCGGCTGGCGGCGTCGTTTAGCAGCGGGATGGCGGAAAAATCGTATTGGGCGGACATGCGTCTCTCCCGATGTGGCGATGCGCCAGCTTGCCGGACGGAAACCAAACGGTCTTGAAGCGAAACGACGCGCGTCAGGCGCGCAGGCCCGGTTCGGCGCACATCCGCAGAATCGCCGCCTTGGGCAAGCGGTACAGCCGCAGCGCCGGGTCGTCGTCCAGGCCCTGGACATAGGCTGAAGGCGTGCGGCCGGCGAAACGGACGAAATCGCGATGCAGATGCGCCTGGTCGGCGTAGCCGGCGGCGGCGGCCACGTCGGCCCAGTCGGGCGGCGAATCCCAACGGGTGTTCAGCAACAGGCGGTTCAGCCGCGCCTGCGGCCGGAAGGCGCGCAGGCTCTGGCCGGCGCTGGCGCGGAAACGGCGCTCGAATTGCCTGAGGCTGAGGCCGAAATGCGCGGCCAGCTCGCCGGCGCTGCGGGCGGGCCAGCCGGACGGCAGTGCCAGCGTGGGCGCGCGGTGGCCATGCCGGGTAGCCAGACGGCGCAGCAGCGTTTCCGCCTGCGGGCGCAAGGCGTCGCCGGCGGCGTCCGTCAACGGCGACAGCCAGGCCGGCGGCAGCAGCAAGTCCAATGGCAGGTAGGCATCGAAGGCGTCGGCGGCGGCGATGCCGAACAGGCGCGGCAGCTGGCCGGGCTTGAGCCAGGCCATCAGGATGCGGGTGCTGGGCGAGGCTGTGGCCAGCCTCACGCCGGCGCAGCCGCCCAACAGGCCGGCCGGGGCCAGCGCGCCGCCGTGGTCCAGGCGGATCTCGCCGCCGGCGACGAACAGCAGCATCGGGTGCAGGGTGGCCGGCAACAGCAGCGGGCCGCCCGGCAGCGCGATGTCCAGCATGTCTCCCAGCAGCGCGCCTAGGCCGGGCGGCGGCGGATAGAAGGCGGGGAGAGGCGGGAGGGTCATGGCGGGCTGGCGCGAGATAGACTGCAGTCATTGTGTCGCCGCCGCGGCTGGCCGGTCAATCCGGGCGGCGGATGCGAAAACGCCCCGCGCGGGCGGGGCGTTTCTCGCTGCTTAACCGGACGGCTTACACCGCCATCACCGCTTCCACCTCGTCCACCGTCTTCGGGATCGGCTCGCCCAGCACGCGGCTGCCGGTTTCGGTCACCAGCACGTTGTCCTCGATGCGGATGCCGCCGAAGTCGGCGTATTCGCGGAACTTGGCGTAGTTGATGTACTGGCTGTGGCGGCCTTCCTTCTCCCAGGCCTCGATCAGCGCCGGGATGAAGTAGACGCCGGGCTCCACGGTCAGCACCATGCCCGCCTTCAGCGCCTTGCCCAGGCGCAGGTAGCCCAGGCCGAACAGCTTGCTGCGCTCGGTGCCGTCGCCGTAGCCCACCAAGTCTTCGCCCAGCGCTTCCATGTCGTGCACGTCCATGCCGATCTGGTGGCCCAGGCCGTGCGGGAAGGCGATGGCGTAGGCGCCGGATTCGACGATGGCGTCCACGTCGCCATGGAAGAACCCCAGCTCGGCCATCCGCTCCACCATCACGGCGGCGGACAGCTTGTGGATGTCCTGGTATTTGACGCCGGGCTTGACCGCGGCGATGGCGGCCTCCTGCATCTCCAGCACGATGTCGTACAGCTCGCGCTGGCGGGTGGAGAACTTGCCGCCCACCGGGAAGGTGCGGGTGATGTCGCTGGCGTAGCCGCCGCCGCTGGCGCAGCCGGTATCGTTCAGCACCAGGTCGCCCTGCTGCAGCACGTGGTCGTGGTGGTGGTTGTGCAGCACTTCGCCGCGCTTGGAGAAGATGGACGGGTAGGCCAGCTGCCAGTCGTGGCGGCGCATGATGCCTTCCATGATGCCCACCACCTGGTATTCCACCACGCCGGGCTTGGCGTTCTGCATCGCGGCGATGTGCATGGCGTGGGTGACGCCCAGCGCGGCCTCCATCTCGGCGATCTCTTCCTCGCCCTTGATCTCGCGCAGCGCCACCACCGCGCGGGTCAGCTCGGGACAGAAGCCCGCCTTCACCTGGGCCGGATGCGTGTCCAGCAGGCGGCCCATCTCGATCAGCGTCTCGCCGCGGTACGGCGCCAGGTAGCGCACCGGGCGGCCGGCGGCGCGGGCCTCGGCTACTGCTTGCGCCAGCTCGACGTACGGGCGGCTGCGCGAGAGCGATGCCTTGGCGGCGCGCTCGGCCAAGGACGGCAGCGGGCCGGTCCAGACGATGTCGGCCACGTCCGGATCATTGCCGAACAGCGTCGCCTCGCCGCTGTCGGCGTCGACGACGCCGGCCAGGCCGGGCTCGTTCAAGCCGAAGAAGTAGCGGAAGCTGGAGTCCTGCACGAAGGGCAGGGTGTTGTCGTGGTAATTCATCGGCGAGTCGACGTTGCCGACGAACAGCAGCAGGCCGGACAGGCCGGAAGCTTGCAGGCCGGCGCGGCGCTGGGCGTAGACGAAAGGGGCGAACATGTTTTCTCCTTTTGCCGCATGCCGGCGGGAGGCGCCGCTGCGGGTATATTCAACCGCCTAAGTTATCACGCGCGGCCCCCGCCGGCCAGCCGCCGCCTCAGCGTGCTGGCGCCTCCACGGCCTTTTCCGGCGCGGGTTTGACCGGGCTCAGCAGCCGACACAGCAGGCCGCCGGCCAGCATCGCCCACAGCGGCGCGCCCAGGCCGGCGAAGCTGACGCCGGAGGCCGCCACCACGAAGGTGAGCAGCGCCGACTCGCGGTGCTCGGCATCGGCCAGCGCCGCGCCCAGCGACGACGCCAGCGTGCCGAACAGCGCCAGGCCGGCCGCCGTCACCAGCAAGGGCTTGGGCAAGGCCAGCGCCAGCGCCGCCAGCGCGCCGCCCATCACGCCCATGACGATGTAGATCAGCCCGCAGAACACGCCGGCCACGTAACGGCGGCTGCGGTCCGGATGCGCTTCCGGCCCGGTGCAGATGGCGGCGATGATGGCGGCCAGCGTCACGCCATGGCCGCCGAACGGCGCGGTGAGCATCGACGCCAGGCCCAGCGCGGTCACCGGCGAGCGCGCCGGCACTTCATAGCCGAAGGCGCGCAGCACCGCCATGCCGGGCAGGAACTGGCTGGTCAGCGCCAGCAGCGCCAGCGGCAGGGCCAGGTTGACGAAAGCGGACCACGACCAGGCCGGCCAGGTGAACAACGGCGCGGCGACGGCATGCAACGACGCGGCCGCCGGCGCATGCAGCTCGCCGGCGGACAAGGCCGCGCCGGCCGCGATGGCGGCCAGCAGCGCCCAGCGGGGAAACCAGCGGCGGCCGATGAAAAACAGCGCCGCCATCGCCAGCACCAGGCCCAGATGGCCCGTCGCCTCGGCCACCACTTCGCCGACGAAATGAAACAGGATGCCGGCCAGCAAGGCCGCCGCCAGCGCCGGCGGGAACAGCGCCATCAGGCGATCGAACAAGCCGCTGACGCCCACCAGCGTGACGATGGCGGCGGCGGCGAGGAAGGCGCCCACCGCCTCCGGATACGGCACGCCGGGCAGGGCGGCCAGCAGCAGCGCCGCGCCCGGCGTGCTCCAGGCGGCGATCACCGGCGTTTTCCAGCGCAGGCTCAGCCACAGGCCGGCCACGCCGGAGCCGATGGATACCGCCCACACCCAGGACGCCAGCTGCCCCTGCGACAGCCCGGCCGACTGGGCGGCGTGGACGATGATCAGAAACGGCCCGGAAAAGCCGACCAGCAGGGCCAGAACGGCGGCCAGCAGGGTGGAAGGGGCGGCGTCGCGCCGCAAGGTTTGCCACATGGCGACTCTCCTGATGAAAACCAATGTCGCCAGCGTGCCACGGCCTGCGCGCCGCAGACTCCCACAAGCGCGCCAAACAGTTTATGCTGGGCCGCATCTGTTCTATATAACAGCCATCCTCAGGAGCCCCGCATGCAGTTGACCGGCATTCCCTTCGGCGTCACCGACTGGGCGGACATCCCCGCCGCCGAGCACCCCGGCGAACAGGGCCGCGCCTACTGGCGCACCCGCCAGTTCGGCGACATCCGGGTGCGGATGGTGGAATACACGGCCGGCTACCTGGCCGACTACTGGTGCGAGAAGGGCCACATCCTGCTGTGCCTGGAGGGCGAGCTGCACACCGAGCTGGACGACGGCCGCGTCTTCGTCCTCACGCCCGGCATGAGCTACCAGGTGGCGGACCGGGCCGAGGCCCATCGCTCCCGCGCGCCGCAAGGCGCCAAGCTGTTCATCGTCGACTAAGCCCATGCCGCAATACCAGGACATCGCCCGGCTGCTGCAGGCCCGCCTGGACGCCGGCGAATTCCCGCCCGGCGGCAAACTGCCCTCGGTGCGACAGCTGGCCGCCCACCATGGCGTCAACAGCCTGACCGCGCTGGCCGCCTACCGCTGGCTGGAGCAGAAGCAGCGGGTGGTGGCGCGGCCGCGCGCCGGCTTCTACGCCGCGCTGCCGGCCCGCGCCGCCGGCCAGCCGCCCGCCCGCGCGCTGCCTTCTCCGGCCACGCTGGTGGATGTGGACAGCCGCATGTCGCAGCTGGTGGCGCTGTCGGCGTCGGACGTGGCGGTGCAACTGCACATGGCCGAAGCCCACCACAGCCTGTATCCGGCCGCCGATCTGGCGCGGCGGCTGCAGCAGACGCTGCTGCGCCAGCCGGAGCTGATCGGCGCCTACCTGCCGGCCGGCCAGCACGAGCGGCTGTGCCTGAAGCTGCAGCAGATGGCCGCGTCCTGGCAGCTGGCGGTGACGCCGGACGAGATCCTGTTCTGCAACGGCATCACCGAGGGCATCAGCCTGGCGCTGCGCCACCTGACCCGCCCGGGCGACACGGTGGCGGTGGAGACGCCGGTGTACTTCGGCCTGCTGCAGACGCTGGCGGCGCTGGGGCTGAAGGCGCTGGAGATTCCGTGCACGCCGGACGCCGGCCTGTCGCTGGAGGCGCTGGAATTCGCGCTGCGCTACGGCCCGCCGGTGCGCTGCCTGGTGACGGTGACCAACTATCAGAACCCCACCGGCGCGCTGATGCCGGACGACAACAAGAAGCGGCTGCTGGCGCTGGCGCGCCGCCACGGCGTCTCCATCATCGAGGACGACGTGTTCGGCGAGCTGTACTTCGGCAAGCGCCGGCCGACGCCGCTGAAAGCCTGGGACCGCGACGGCGACGTGATCTACTGCGCGTCCTTCACCAAGAGCCTGGCGCCGTCGTTCCGGCTGGGCTGGCTGTCCGGCGGCCGCCACCACGCGGCGCTGGAGCGGCTGCGCGCCAGCAGCAGCCTGGTCAGCCCGGCGCTGCTGCTGGGCACGCTAGCCGACCTGTTGGCCAGCGGCGACTACGCGCGCATCTCGCAGCGGCTGCGCGCGCGGCTGGCGGAGCAGATGGAGCGGGTGGCCGACGCGGTGCTGGCCGCCTTTCCGCGCGGCACCCGGCTGCGGCGGCCGCAGGGCGGCCTGCTGCTGTGGGTGGAGGGGCCGGAGCGCCTGGACAGCGGCCGGCTGCTGGAGGCGGCGCTGAAGGAATCGATCAGCTTCGCGCCGGGCATGCTGTTCTCGGCCGAGCCCCGCTTCCGCCATTGCCTGCGGCTGAATTTCGGCCAGCCCTGGGACGCCGCGCAGCAAGCGGCCATCGTCCGGCTGGGCCGGCTGGCCGCCGAACAACTGAGGACCGCATGATAGAAAACGGCTTGCTGATCCGCCCTCCCGAGGCGGCCGAACTGCCGCTGCTGGCGCGGATAGAGCGCCGCGCCGCGCGGCTGTTCTCCCCCGCGGACCTGCCTGCCGCGCTGGCCGAGCACACGCTGCCGGCCGAGACCCTGAGCGCCGCCCGCGACGCCGGCCTGCTGTGGGTGGCGGACGACACCAGCCTGCCGGTCGGCTTCGCGCTGGCGGAGATCGTGGACGGCCAGCTGCACCTGGCCGAGATGGACGTGGACCCGGACCACGCCCGCCGCGGCATCGGCTCCGCGCTGCTGCGGCACACGCTGGCCCAGGCCGGGCCGCGCGGCTGCGCCGCCGTCACGCTCACCACCTTCGCCCACCTGCCGTGGAACGCGCCATTCTACCGCCGCCACGGCTTCATGGAATTCGAGCCTCCCGCCGGCAGCGCGCTGGCCGACCAGCTGCGCGCCGAGGCGGCGGCCGGGCTGCGCAACCGCGTCGCGATGCGCCGCCCCCGGACATGAGGACAGGCCGATGGACAGGATAGACATGGTAGTCATCGGCGCCGGCGTGGTCGGCCTGGCCGTCGCCAAGGCGCTGGCCGAGGCCGGACGCGAGGTGATGATCGTCGAAGCAGAGCGGGCGATCGGCCTGCACGCGTCCAGCCGCAACAGCGAGGTGATCCACGCCGGCCTGTACTACCCGGCCGGCAGCCTGAAGGCGAAGCTGTGCGTGGCCGGGCGCGACGCGCTGTACCGCTATTGCGCCGAGCGGGCGGTGCCGCACCGGCGACTGGGCAAGCTGATCGTCGCCAGCCGCCGCGGCCAGCTGGCCAGGCTCGCCGCGCTGGAACGACAGGCGCGCGCCAACGGCGTGGACGACATCCGGCGGCTCTCCGCCGCCGAAGCCCGCGCGCTGGAGCCGGCGCTAGGCTGCGCGGCCGCGCTGCTGTCGCCGTCCACCGGCATCGTCGACAGCCACGCGCTGATGCTGTCCTTGCTCGCCGACGCCGAAGCCGCCGGCGCGCAGCTGGCGCTGGCATCGCCGGTGGAGAGCGGCGCGGTCACCGCCGACGGCATCGTGCTGCGCGTCGCCGGCATGGAGCTGCTGGCGGACAAGGTGGTCAACGCCGCCGGCCTGTTCGCGCCCGACCTCGCCCGCGCCATCGCCGGCCAGCCCGTCGAGGCGATTCCGAAGGCCCGCTACGCGCGCGGCGTCTATTTCTCGCTGCAGGGCCTGGCGCCGTTCTCGCGGCTGATCTACCCGCTGCCGGAAGCCGGCGGCCTGGGCAGCCACCTGACGCTGGACCTCTCCGGCCAGGCGCGCTTCGGCCCGGACGTGGAATGGGTGGACGGCGTCAACTACCACGTCGATCCGGCGCGCGCGGCCGCCTTCTACCACGCGGTGCGCGCCTGGTGGCCGCAACTGCCCGACGGCTCGCTGACGCCCGGCTACGCCGGCATCCGCGCCAAGATCGCCGGCCCCGGCGAGCCGGACGCGGATTTCGTCATCCAGGGGCGCGCGGTCCACGGCGCCCAGGGCCTGGTCAACCTGTTCGGCATCGAGTCGCCGGGACTGACCAGCTGCCTCGCCATCGCCGAAGAGACCCGCGCCCGGCTGCTCGGCTAGCCGGGCCGGGCGTTGACGGGCGCGGATGCAAATCGCTTACAATCAGCCGCAATACGCGGAGAAACAACAAGCATGCTGATTCTGAATCAACGTCAACAAGAGCTGCTGGACCTGGTCAAGCGCGAGAGCTACGTCAGCGTGGAAAAGCTGGCCGACCACTTCTCCGTCACCCGCCAGACCATACGCCGCGACATCGCGCTGCTGTCCGAACACCAGCTGCTGCAGCGCTACCACGGCGGCGCCAGCGTGCTGTCCAGCGTCGAGAACGTCGCCTACCAGGCGCGGCAGGTGCTGTGCATCGAGGAAAAGCGCCGCATCGCCGCCTGCCTGGCCCGTCACATCCCGGACAACGCCTCGCTGTTCATCAACCTGGGCACCACCACCGAGGAAGTGGCCAAGGCGCTGCACCGCCACCGCGGCCTGAGAGTGATCACCAACAACCTGCACGTGGCCGAGCAGATGTGCGACTACCCGGACTGCGAGGTGATCGTGCTGGGCGGCTCGCTGCGCAAGCGCGATCGCGGCCTGACCGGCGAGGCGACGGTGCAGATGATCCGCCAGTTCCGCGTCGACTACGGCATCATCGGCGTGTCCAGCATCGAATCCGACGGCACGCTGCGCGACTACGACTACCGCGAGGTGCGCACCACCGAGGCCATCATCCAGCAGTCGCGCCAGGTGTTCCTGGCCGCCGACCACAGCAAATTCGACCGCCCGGCGCTGGTGGAGCTGGGCCGGCTTTCCCAGATCGCCGCGCTGTTCACCGACAAGCCGGTGCCGCCGGCCATCGCCCGCGTCATCGAGGAATCCGGCACCCAGCTGCATCTGGCGGAATGAACGCCAGCCGACGGTTTCCGCCGCCGGCCTCCAGGCCGGAAAACAACCGCTCCGCGGGCCGGAATACTCTGCAAGATTTTGTTAGCGCGTCTTATTCCGCTACGTGATTTTGCTATGCTGAAGCATCGATTCCTCACCAAGGCAGGTGCGCCATGCAGCCCACTCTTGGCGCGCAGGCGGGCAGCATGCTGTTCCGCGACGCTTCCGGCCGCTACTGCGCCAGCCTGGCCGGCTACCGCCTGCTGAGCGCGTTCCAGCCCATCTTCTACAAGGGCGGCAGCCTGTTCGGCCACGAGGCGCTGCTGCGGGTGGTGGACGAGGGCGGCGAATGGCTGCCGCCGGACCGCTTTCTCGCCTCGCTGGCGCCGGACCTGGCGCTGGAGGCCGACCGCCTGGCGCGGCTGATCCACGTGCGCAACTTCGCCCAGAGCGGCCAGGGCGGCTGCCTGTGCCTGAACCTGATGCCCGCCACCGTGCAGCAAGACCAGAGCGGCCGCACCCACCTGCCGCTGCTGAGCAGCATGCTGCAAAGCGTGGAGCTGGACAGCGGCGGCGTGATCTTCGAGCTGCCGGAATTCGAAGTGGAACACCACGGCCAGCCGCTGCTGAACGGCATGCGCCACGCGGCGGAAATGGGCTTCGGCCTGGCGGTGGACGATTTCGGCGCGCTGCCTTCGCGCCGCGACAGGATGGGCGAGCTGAGCCCGGACATCATCAAGATCGACCGCAGTCTGCTGTTGGACCACATGGCTGGCGAGACGCAAAGGCTGCCGGCGCTGCTGGAGTTCGGCTGGCAGATCGGCAGCCGGATGCTGGTGGAAGGGATAGAAACCGCCGAGCAGCAGGAAGCGATGCGCGCGCTCGGCGTGGAACTCTACCAGGGCTATCACCTGGGCAGGCCGGGCGAGCTGGCGGTAGCCCGCCAGCTGTAGCGCGCGGGGGCTTATTGGGAATCGCGGGTATGGCCTGCAGCTAAGCCGCGCTACGGGGCTTCATGGGCGCGCCTGCGCAATGCGGCCAACGCCATATGCAAAATACCCATCAATTACTCGGGGGGACACGGCATCGCCCCAAGCAAGTGGTGTGTTTTGTCCAATTTTAGGCCCCTGCAAGAATCAGGTGGGCCGGCATTGTCATGATTTTAATATTAAAATTTTGACGGCATAATTCTTATGCACCACAATCTGGTGGTTTTCACCCGACATTTCGGGTGGCTAATTACAAGTTAGGCGCTGTTACATGCACCGCTCTGTGAATCAATTGCTAGATGAGCTGCCCTCAACACGAGGCAATCCAATTGAAGTCGAGGGCATTCTTAACGTGCAGCCTGAGGGCTATGAGCTTCTTCACTATCCAAAGTCTGAGCGCCGTACGAATGACGAAGTTAGTGGCCCAATCTATCGATCTAGTGTTTGGCTAGCTTTTGGCAATGGGAGCATTCAGCCCAATCACTCTGCTCTTGCTCATTGGCTTGGAAAAAGAGTTCGAGTGCATGGCATTGTTCAAACCACATCCAATCCTTCACCCGAGCGCGAGTTTCATCATCACGGTGGCTTTGGTCCTTCTGGGTCTTGGTTGGCGCAATTAGAAGTTTTCTCAATTCAGCGGGTTACTTCGGAAAATCGGCATGAAAAAAGCGCCTAACCTTTCGGTCAACGTGACCGCCCAAAGCTGCGCAGCTCCGGCGGCAGCTTACGTCCAGCATTAGCGTTCAATGGAAGGAAACAGCGCCGTGGACTTTCACACAAAATCTGACATCGAAAGCTCAATCCTGCGGATAGATGAGCTGCTTACCTGCGGTATATTCCAGCCGACCAATTCTCGTCATGTGCTCTTTCGGGCGGCATTCATCGAGCTTCTCATCGCTCTTCGTGACCTGATGTACAAGTCCGAAAAGCTCGGTCGACGCATTGCTTTCGCCGACGACGTCAAGCAGACCGAGAAAATCAAAGATGTCACCCACCTCATAAAGTACGTGAGGGACGCTTTTTGCCACCCAGACTCCGAGAATCACTACATCGAGGCGGGCGTGAAAGCAACCTTCAACGTGGTCTTCGGTCAAGCGAGTTTGTTAAAAATCGGGGATTTTGAGCAATTATCAAAATACCATGACGACATATGCTTTTTCTTTGGCTCGCAGGGAATCTATCTCCAGCGCCACGTCGTCCGCGCATTCAACGAAGCCAAGGCTCATTTGCTTCCGCTAGTTGAAAACTAACAACCGCGCATCCCGGGTATTGCCAAGATGGGCGTGCTTTGGCGGAACTCCCGGCTGTGCCGGGATTCCGCCCTACGATTGATGATTTCGCGTAGGGCGGATACCCCGTTCACGGGGTGATCCGACGCTCACTGCGTACCCACTAACCTAGGCCGCCATCAAACTGACACATCCGCGGGGCGGGCCTTGGCTCGCCAGCTATCACCGCTCCGGTCCAGCCCCAGGCTGAGCCAGGCCAGGGCCGTAGATACCGTCTTTCACGTCAAGCGGCTCTTGCGTAGTCGGCCCGGTAAGGTTGGCGTGTTTTCAGCACGCCAAAGCACAGATGGACAAGCTTGCGCATAGCTGCTCCCAGGGCGGACATTTTCGTCTTGCCCCGCGCTAATAATCGGTGATACAGCGCCTTAACATGTGGGTTGTATCGTATGGCGACCACTGCTGCCATATACAGCACGGCTCGAAGGCGCGCTGGCCCAGCTTTGGATAGGTGAGCTCGGCCCAAGAGCGAACTACCTGATTGACGTTCCACTGGCACCAAACCGAGATATGCGGCCAATTGCTCGGCGCTGACGAAATGATGGGTATGCATGGTGGCCAGAAGATTGCTGCCCGACTGCGGGCCAATGGCCGGAATGCTGCTCAACAGGGCCAGGTCCGCTTTCAATTCCGGGTGACGGTCAATATGGTCGTCGATATCCTGCTGCAACTTGGCCAGTTGTGTTCCGATAAACGCAATCGACTCGATCAGCGACTGCTGAATCAGCTCTGGTGTATCGGTGGCTTCGGCTTTTTCTTGCCGATTCAGCTCACGGCGAAGATCCTGCTGCAGCGCCTCGCGCCGAGCCAGCAACGCCTGTAGCGCACGGGCTTGCCGGCTGGGAGGAATCCAGGCCATAGGTTGGAGCAAGGCTCCATAACGCGCCAGGACCAAGCTATCTACGCCATCGGTCTTGGTTCGAATCGCCAAGCCTTTAGCGAAGTCGCGGATTTGCGCCGGGTTGATGATGGAAACGATCACACCGGCATCGCACAAGGCGATGGCTGCTTGTTCGTGATACACGCCGGTGCCTTCCATCACGGCATGAACCTGCCGGGGCTCCAGGCCTTGCTTGGTCAGCCATGACAACAGAGCATGAATGCCGGTTTTATCGTTGCTCACGCATTTGGCTTTGCGTTTGTTGGCGGCATCCAGCAAAAGAGTGCAGTCCAGTTTGGCTTTGGCTACGTCTATTCCGAGATAATGCATAAAGC
>NZ_JBUPWA010000001.1:3093521-3133118 GCF_055181315.1 Chromobacterium sp. Ag138 | reverse complement strand
AGCAACGCCTGTAGCGCACGGGCTTGCCGGCTGGGAGGAATCCAGGCCATAGGTTGGAGCAAGGCTCCATAACGCGCCAGGACCAAGCTATCTACGCCATCGGTCTTGGTTCGAATCGCCAAGCCTTTAGCGAAGTCGCGGATTTGCGCCGGGTTGATGATGGAAACGATCACACCGGCATCGCACAAGGCGATGGCTGCTTGTTCGTGATACACGCCGGTGCCTTCCATCACGGCATGAACCTGCCGGGGCTCCAGGCCTTGCTTGGTCAGCCATGACAACAGAGCATGAATGCCGGTTTTATCGTTGCTCACGCATTTGGCTTTGCGTTTGTTGGCGGCATCCAGCAAAAGAGTGCAGTCCAGTTTGGCTTTGGCTACGTCTATTCCGAGATAATGCATAAAGCGGGTCCTCACGGAAAATGCCTAATCGCCCATTTGCCTTGTGCATGCAGGGTCGAACCCTTGGCTAACGTTCAGTGTCGGATTTGGCGATGAGGTGGAGTCGAAGGCTTTATCTACGGCTCAAGGTCTGGCCTTAAGATTGGGCCCAAGCTGCTTCGGCTCCAGGCAGTGGCGGCTCACCACTACCAATTGCAAGATACAAGGTTGGGCTAAGCCTGCGAAGCCCAACGTTTACCGCGCACGGTGAAGTCATATCTTATGGCCTTACTCTCTCGGTAAACGTTGGGCTTCATTTTATTCAGCCCAACCTACGCTTCCATCAAACCGACACATCCGCCGGGCGGGCCTTGGCTCGCCAGCTATCGCCGCTCCGGTCCAGCCCCAGGCTGAGCCAGGCCAGCAGCGCCAGCGCCGCGCCCAGCCACAAGGGCGCGCGCAGGCCCCAGCCGGCGTCCAGGCACAAGCCGCCGGCCCAGGCGCCGAACATCAGCCCCAGGTTGACCACCGCCATGTGCAGGCTGTTCACCATCGGCCCCGCGCCGCCGGCGCGCACCACCCGCGCCACCATCGCCGGATTCATCGGCAAGCCGGACAGCCCCAGCAAGCCCACCCCGGCCACGGCCAGCGCCTGCCATTGCGCGCCCAGCGCCAAAGCCAGCATCACCAAAAACAGCGTCAGGACGCCGCCCTGCAGCACCCGCCGGGTGTGGCGGTCGGCCAGCCGGCCGGTGACCAGATTGCCCAGCACCGTCGCCGCGCCGTAGGCGCCGAACAGCAGCGGCACCATCGCCGGGGAAAAACCGCTGACGCGCAGCAACAGCGGCGCGAGATAGGTGAAGGCGGCGAACACCGCGCCGATGATCAGGCCGCTGGACAGATAGGCGGCCCACAAGGCCGGCCGCGCCAGCGCCCGCCATTCCTCGCCGGCCTCTTGGCCGGCGGGTTTGTCCCCGGCCGGCACCGCCGCGGCGATGCCCAGCATCGCCAGCCCCGCCAGCGCCGCCACCAGCCAGAACGCCGGCCGCCAGCCCCAGTATTGATCCAGCAGCGTCGCCATCGGCAAGCCGGCCACCGAGGCCAGCATCAGGCCGTTCAACACCAGGCCGGCGGCGCGGGCGATGCGGCCCATGCCCACCAGCTCGCCGGCCAGCGCCAGGGCCACGCCGAAGAAGGCCGACTGCGCGACGCCGCAGACGATGCGCGACGCCAGCATCTGCGGATAGCCATCGGCCGTCGCGCCGATCAGCTGGCCGATCAGGAACGCCGCCAGCAGGCCGAGCAGCGCCGGCTTGCGCCGGACCGCGCGCAGCCGCCAGGTCAGCAGCGGTCCGCCGACCACCACGCTGGCGGCGAAGGCGGACACCAGATTGCCGACCTCGGCCAGCGAGGCGCGGAAGGCCGCCGCCAGCGACGGCATCATGCCGGCCACCATGAATTCCGAAGTGGCCATCGCGAAAATGCACAGGCTAAGCAGATAGATGGCGGCGGGCAGCGGCGGCGCGCCATGGGGTTCGGGATGCGCTGTCGTCGTCGGCATGGCAAAGCTCCTGCAAGGGTTGAAACCCCGATGCTAAAAGCGCGTCCATGATGGATAAATGGGTTAGCATGCCGCTCATAGCGGAATTTATTTCCGCAATTCAGAGAAAACCATGGACAGAATGAGCGGAATCGAGCTGTTCGCCCAGATCGCGCGCCAGGGCAGCCTGGTGGCGGCCGGACGGCAGCTGGGCCTGTCGGCGTCGGCGGTGGGCAAGGGGTTGGCGCGGCTGGAACAGCGGCTGGGCGCGCGGCTGGTCCACCGCAGCACGCGGCGGCTGGCGCTGACCGCCGAAGGGCAGCAATACCTGGCGCGCTGCCTGCGCATCCTGGAAGAGGCGGACGCGGCCGAGCGCGAGCTGCAGCAGGGCCTGGCCGCGCCCAACGGCCGGCTGAAGGTGGGGGTGCCGCACGAGAGCGGGCTCTTGACACCGCATCTGGCCGACTTCATGCGCCGCTATCCGCAGGTGGAGCTGGACCTGGACTACAGCGACCGGCTGGTGGACGTGATCGGCGAGGGCTTCGACGTGGTGGTGCGCGGCGGCGAGCCCGGCGACTCCCGGCTGGCCGCGCGCCGGCTGGGCAGCTACCGCATGCGGCTGCTGGCCTCGCCCGGCTACCTGGCCGAATACGGCAGACCGCAAACGGCGCGCGATCTGCGAAACCACCGCTGCCTGCACTACCGGCTGCCCCACAGCGGCAAGCTGCTGCCGTGGCCGCTGGCGGACGCGGAAGACGCGTCGCCGCCGGTCAGCGCCAGCTGCAACACCGGCGAGGCGCTGATCGAGCTGGCCGCGCGCGGCATGGGCATCGCCTGCCTGCCGGACTTCTCCGTCCGCCGCGAGCTGGCCGCCGGCGCGCTGGTGCCGCTGGACGCGCCCCGGGTTGAACGCAGCGGAAACCTGTACCTGCTGTGGCCGGCCGCCCCTGCGATGCCGCCCCGGCTGCGCGCCTTCATCGACCACATGGCCGAGCGGGTGTTCGCGCCTGAGACCCGCTGACGAAACCTTAGAGCCAAGGCGCGGCCATGAAAAATGCCGCCCGCGGGCGGCATCGATGCAGCGGCAGCGGGACGCTTAGCCGGCGTTCAGCTGGCAGGCCTCGCGGGCCAGCGCGGTGATGCGGCCCCAGTCGCGCGCGGCGATGGCGTCGTCCGGCGTCAGCCAGCTGCCGCCGACGGCCAGCACATTGGGCAACGCCAGGTATTCCGGCGCTTTCTTGATGTCGATGCCGCCGGTCGGGCAGAAGCGCAGGTCCGGGAAGGGGCTGGCCAGCGACTTCAACAACTTGACGCCGCCCACCGCCTCGGCCGGGAACAGCTTCAGCGTGTTGAAGCCTTCGTCCTGCGCCCACATCGCTTCCGACGGGGTGGCGATGCCGGGGATCAGCGTCAGGTTGGACGCGCGCGCCGCCGAGGCCAGCTCGCCGGAGAAGCCCGGGCTGATGCCGAACTGGGCGCCGGCGTCCACCGCCGCCTCCAGCTGGGCGCGGTTGCGCAGCGTGCCGGCGCCGACGATGGCTTCCGGCACTTCGTCGCGCATGCGGCGCATCGCCGCCAGCGCCGCCTTGGTGCGCAGCGTCACTTCCAGCACCTTGATGCCGCCGTCCACCAGCGCGCGGGCCAGGTCCACCGCCACCGCGGCGTCGTTGACGATGATCACCGGAACCACCGGGCCCTGGCGCAGTACAGACAATGCATCCATTTCCATCTCCTGTTGGCGGACGGCCAGACTCACGCTGCGCCGCCCTGCTGAATATTGTGCCGCCCGCGCTCAGTTCCAGGCGGGGTGGCGGAAGCTCATCGCGCCGGCCTCGGCCTCGTCGGCGCCGTGGCGGAACACCGCGAACAGCTCGCGGCCCATGCCGTAATCGTTGTGCGACAGATCGGCCTGGGCCTGTTCGCGCGCCGCCCATTCGGCGGCGTCCACCCGCGCGGACAGCTCGCCGGTGTGCGCGTCGACGCGGATCAAATCGCCGTCGCGGACCTTGCCGATGGCGCCGCCGGACAGCGCTTCCGGCGACACGTGGATGGCGGCCGGCACCTTGCCGGACGCGCCGGACATGCGGCCGTCGGTCACCAGCGCCACCTTGAAGCCGCGCTCCTGCAGAATGGTCAGCGCCGGGGTCAGCTTGTGCAGCTCCGGCATGCCGTTGGCGCGCGGGCCCTGGAAGCGGATCACCGCGACGAAGTCTTTTTCCAGCTCGCCGCGCTTGAACGCCGCCAGCATGTCGTTCTGGTCGTGGAACACCACCGCCGGCGCTTCCACCACGCGGTGCTCCGGCTTCACCGCCGACACCTTGATCACCGCGCGGCCGATATTGCCGGCCATCAGCTTCAGGCCGCCGTCGGCGGAGAAGGGGTTGGACGCCGGGCGCAGCACGCTGTCGTCGCCGCTGACCGCCGGCGCGTCGCGCCACTTCAGTTCGCCGTTGTCCAGCCACGGCTCCTGGGTGTAGCGCGACAGGCCGCGGCCCATCACCGTGCCCACGTCCTCGTGCAGCAGGCCGGCGGACAGCAGCTCGCGGATCACGAAGCCCATGCCGCCGGCGGCGTGGAAGTGGTTCACGTCGGCCTTGCCGTTCGGATACGCGCGCACCAACAGCGGAATCACCGCGGACAGCTGGTCGAAATCGTCCCAGTTGACGTCGATGCCGGCGGCGCGGGCGATGGCGACGATGTGCATGGTGTGGTTGGTGGAGCCGCCGGTGGCCAGCAGGCCGACGATGGCGTTGACGATGGATTTCTCATCGATCATTTCGCCCACCGGGGTGAACTGCTCACCCTGGGCGGCGATCTTCTTGCCCTGGACGGCGGCGGCGCGGGTCAACGCCTCGCGCAGCGCGGTGTTCGGATTGACGAAGGCGGCGCCCGGCAGGTGCAGGCCCATGATCTCCATCAGCATCTGGTTGGAATTGGCGGTGCCGTAGAAGGTACAGGTGCCGGGGCCGTGGTAGGACTGGCACTCGGACTCCAGCAGCGCGTCGCGGCCGACCTTGCCCTCGGCGTACAGCTGGCGCACCTTGGCCTTCTCGTCGTTGGCGATGCCAGTGGTCATCGGGCCGGCGGGAACGAACAGCGCCGGCAGGTGGCCGAAGGTGAGGGCGCCGATCATCAGGCCCGGCACGATCTTGTCGCACACGCCCAGGTAGAGCGCGGCGTCGAACATCTGGTGGCTCAGCGCGACGGCGGTGCTCATCGCGATCACGTCGCGGGAAAACAGCGACAGCTCCATGCCCGGCTGGCCTTGCGTCACGCCGTCGCACATCGCCGGCACGCCGCCGGCGAACTGGGCGGTGGCGCCGGCGGCCAGCGCGGCCTCCTTCAGCCAGGCCGGGAAGGCCGCCAGCGGCTGGTGGGCCGACAGCATGTCGTTGTAGGAAGATACAATCGCCAGGTTGGCCCGGTGCTCTTCCTTCAGGTGGATCTTGACGGTGTCCGGCATCGCCGCGAAGGCGTGGGCGAGGTTGGTGCACGACAGTTGGGCGCGTTCCACCCGGCCCTGCTGGGCGGCGGCGCGCACGCGGGCCAGGTAGGCGTCGCGGCGCGCGCGGCTGCGCGCGACGATGCGGTCGGTGACGGCGGACAGGGTGGGATGCAAGGCCATGATGACATTCCGTAATTGGATTTGAAACTGATGGTAGTTTTACTACACTCAAAAAGCAAGGTTCGCTACGCGCCGCTCACGGCGGCCCAAGGCGACTATCCTATTTCTTCTCAAGGATTTCCAGCGGAAATAGCCGATTTTTGAGCCAAGGCAAATGGTGTTGCAAAAGCGGCCACATCGTCTGTAGCGACGTAGACAGCACGATGGCGAATGGTAATATAACTACATCTAATACACTTAACGAGATGGAAGATCAGGATGGAGACTCGTTCTACCCCTACTCCGGCCTTCGACATGGTGCTGTTCGGCGGCGCCGGCGATCTGGTGATGCGCAAACTGCTGCCCTCATTGTACCAGGCCCATGCCGCCGGCCTGCTCAACGAGCAGGGCCGCATCCTGGCGCTGGGCCGCAAGGACCTGAGCCGCGACGATTACCTGGCTTCCGTCGAAAAGCAGTCCCGCATCCACATCAAGGCCCACTTCGACGATGCCGCCTGGCAAAGCTTCTGTAGCCGCATCGACTACCTGCGCGTCGACGCCTCCCAGGCCGCCGACTTTCCGGCGCTGGCGGCGAAGGTGGGCGACGACGCCGGCAAGGTGGTGGTCTGCTACTTGGCCACCGCGCCCAATCTGTTCGCCGGCATCTGCGAAAACCTGGCCGCCGTCGGCCTGAACCGCCCCAATGTGCGGGTGGTGCTGGAAAAGCCGCTGGGCACCGACCTCGCCTCGTCCAACGAGATCAACGACGACGTCGCCCGCTTCTTCCAGGAAGAGCAGCTGTACCGGATCGACCACTACCTGGGCAAGGAATCGGTGCAGAACCTGATGGCCATCCGCTTCGCCAACGCGCTGTTCGAGCCGCTGTGGCGCCGCGAATGGATCCACGACGTGCAGATCACTATTTCCGAAGAGCTGGGCGTCGGCAGCCGCGGCGATTTCTACGACGGCACCGGCGCGCTGCGCGACATGGTGCAGAACCACCTGCTGCAGCTGCTGTGCATCGTGGCGATGGAGCCGCCGGCCAACCTGGAGGCCGACGCCGTCCGCGACGAGAAGCTGAAAGTGCTGAAGGCGCTGCGCCCGTTCTCCGAGCAGGACGTCGCCGCCAAGACCGTGCGCGGCCAATACAAGGCCGGCGCCAGCGGCGGCCAGCCGGTGGTCGGCTACCAGCAGGAAAACGGCATCCCGGCCGGCAGCCAGACCGAGACCTTCGTCGCCATCAAGGCCGAGATCGACAACTGGCGCTGGGCCGGCGTGCCCTTCTTCCTGCGCACCGGCAAGCGCATGCAGGAGCGTCTGGCCGAGATCGTCATCAACTTCCGCGACGTGCCGCACCAGGTGTTTTCCGGCCCGCTGGGCGGCAGCCACCACGCCAACCGGCTGGTGATCCGCCTGCAGCCGGAGGAAAGCATCCGCCTGTACTTCCTGGCCAAGGAGCCCGGCGACACCATGCGCCTGCAGCCGACCTACCTCGACCTGGACTTCTACAAGGCGTTCAAGGTGCGCCGCGCCGACGCCTACGAGCGCCTGCTGCTGGACGTGATCCGCGGCAAGCTGGCGCTGTTCATGCGCCGCGACGAGCTGATCGAGGCCTGGCGCTGGGTGGAGCCCATCATGGACACCTGGGCCGCCAGCACCAACAACCCGCCCAAGCAGTACACCGCCGGCAGCTGGGGCCCGGCCGCGTCCAGCGCGCTGCTGTCGCGCGACGGCATCAGCTGGCACGAGGAGTGCTGAGCGCTTGATCGGCGCGGTGCACTCACTCGGCGGGCCACCCCATGAAGGTGACGCGCCGCACCAACAAAACGACCGAGGTAAGCGAATGAACTGGTTGGAATTCCCCGACGCCGCGCAACAGACCGACGCGCTGGCCAACAGCATCGCCGCCCGCCTGTCCGCCGCGATAGAAAGCCGCGGCCAGGCCGCGCTGGCGGTGTCCGGCGGCAAGTCGCCGATCCCGCTGTTCAAGCTCTTGTCCGAGATGGCGATAGACTGGGCCCGCGTCACCGTCAGCCTGGTGGACGAGCGCTTCGTCGCCCCCGACCACGTCGACAGCAACGGCGCGCTGGTGCGCGAGCACCTGCTGCAAGGCCGCGCCGCGACCGCGCGCTTCCTGCCGCTGGTGCGCGCCGTCGCCAACATCGACGCCGAAGTGGCGGCCGACAACCGCGACTTCATCGCGCCGGACGTGGCCATCCTGGGCATGGGCGAAGACGGCCACACCGCCTCGCTGTTCCCCGGCGCGCCGGAGCTGGCCGCCGGCCTCGATCCAGCCAACCCGTCGCCCTTCCTGGCGGTGACGCCGCAGACCGCGCCGCACCGCCGCGTGTCGCTGAGCTACGCCGCGCTGCTGCAGGCCGGCTGCCTGATCCTGTCCATCCAGGGCGCGAAGAAGCGCGAAGTGCTGGAGGCCGCCGCCCGCGGCCCCGACGACGCGCTGCCGATCAGCCATTTCCTGGCCCAGGACAAGGTGCCGCTCGATGTCTACTGGTCTGCCTGAAGCCTGGCCGCGGCTGCTCGGCGACGTCGGCGGCAGCAACGCGCGCTTCGCGCTGGAAACCGCGCCCGGAGTGATTGAAGACATCCTGACGCTGTCCAACGCCCGCTACCCGATGCTGCAGGACGCGCTGCGCGACTACCTGGCACAAGCCGGCGCCCGCCGCGTCGCCCACGCCGCGATCGGCATCGCCAATCCGCTGAACGGCGACCAGGTGGCGATGACCAATTGCCACTGGACGTTTTCCATCGAAGCGACGCGCCGCGCGCTGGGCCTGACCACGCTGCTGTTGCTCAACGACTTCACCGCGCTGGCGCTGGCCCTGCCCAGGCTACCGCGCCGGGAGCTGGCCCAGGTGGGCGGCGGCGCGCCGCGGCCGGATTCGCCGCTGGCGCTGATCGGCCCCGGCACCGGACTCGGGGTGTCGGCGCTGGTGCCGCACGCCGGCGGCTGGCGCGCGCTGTCCGGCGAGGGCGGCCACACCTCGTTCGCGCCGGCCAACGAGCGCGAGATCGGCGTCTGGCGCTACGTTTCGGCCCGCTTCGGCCACGTGTCCCACGAACGGCTGCTGTCCGGCTCCGGCCTCAGCCTGCTGCACCGGGCGCTGTGCGCGCTGGACGGGGCGGAAGAGGCGGATCTGGCGCCGGCCGAAGTCAGCGCCCGCGGCCTGTCCGGCGCCGACGCGCGCTGCCGCGAAACGCTGGAAATCTTCTGCGGATTGCTAGGTTCCGCGGCCGGGAACCTGGCCTTGACCCTCGGTGCCCGTGGCGGGGTATACATAGGTGGTGGTATTGTGCCGCGTTTGAGCGGTTTTTTTGAACAATCCCCATTTCGCCGCCGTTTCGAGGACAAGGGGCGGATGTCGGCCTACCTGGCCGACATTCCGGTTTACCTGATCACCAGCGCCTATCCGGCCTTGCCGGGCGTGGCCGCCCATCTGGCGGACCACCTGGCGCCGCGCGACCCGGCCCCGGTGGACACGACCACCCATCCTCGCGGCGGCTCCGCAGGAGACATGCATGCTTGATCGCATTCGCGGCCAGCTGGAACAGCTGTCCTCGGCCGAACGCAAGGTGGCCGATCTGGTGCTGGAGCAGCCGTACACCGTGATCCAGGCCGCCGTCGCCGAGATCGCCAAGAACGCCGGCGTCAGCCAGCCCACCGTGATCCGCTTCTGCCGCACCGTCGGCTGCTCCGGCCTGCCCGACTTCAAGCTGAAGCTGGCCGGCAGCCTGGTGACCGGCGTGCCCTACGTCCACTCCAGCGTGCGCCCGGAAGACCCGACGTCCGAGATCGTGGCCAAGGTGTTCGACAACACCGTGTCGGCGCTGCTCAAGTGCCGCAACGACGTCAATCCGCAGGCGATAGAGGCCGCGGTGCGGCTGCTGACCGACGCCAACCGCATCGAGTTCTACGGCCTGGGCAACTCCGGCATCATCGCCGCCGACGCCCAGCACAAGTTCTTCCGCTTCGGCATCCCCACCGTCGCCTATTCCGACACCCACATCCAGATGATGGCGGCGTCGGTGCTGGGCCCGGACGACGTGCTGGTGGCGATCTCCAGCTCGGGCCGCACCATGGAGCTCTTGGACGCGGTGGACGTGGCGCTGGCCTCCGGCGCCAAGGTGATCGCGCTGACCACCAGCGGCTCGCCGCTGGCGCGCCGCGCCACGGTGTCGCTGATCGCCGACACGCTGGAAGACAACGAAACCTACAGCCCGATGATTTCGCGCATCGTGCACCTGGTGCAGATCGACATCCTGACGGTCAGCGTGGCGCTGCGCCGCGGCCCGGGCCTGATCCGCCAGCTGGAAAAGACCAAGCACAGCCTGAAGAACCGCAGGCTGGACAATAAACAACAGGAATAGGACGAAACATCATGAGTGAACTGACCGAACTGCCGGCCTGGCAATCCCTGTGGGACCATTTCGCCGAGGCCAAGCACCTGCACATGCGAGACCTGTTCGCCGCCGATCCCGGCCGCGCCGAGCGCTACTCGCTGGAAGTGGGCGGACTGTTCCTCGACTATTCCAAGAACCGCATCACCGACGCCACGCTGCTGGGGCTGATGGAGCTGGCGCGCGAAGCCGGCCTGCCCGCGCGCATCAAGTCGATGTTCAAGGGCGAGAAGATCAACCGCACCGAGGACCGCGCGGTGCTGCACGTGGCGCTGCGCAACCGCACCAACTCGCCGATCCGCGTCGACGGCGCGGACGTGATGCCCAAGGTCAACTCGGTGCTGGAGCGGATGGGAAAATTCGCCCACGCGGTGCGCTCCGGCGACTGGCTGGGCTACACCAACCAGCCGATCACCGACATCGTCAACATCGGCATCGGCGGCTCCGACCTCGGCCCGCTGATGGTCTGTTCCGCGCTGAAGCCCTTCGGCCACCCGCGGCTGAACATGCACTTCGTCTCCAACGTCGATGGCGCGCAGCTGAAGGAAACGCTGAAGAAGGTGCACCCGGAGACCACGCTGTTCGTGGTGGAGTCCAAAACCTTCACCACCCAGGAAACGCTGACCAACGCGCTGACCGCGCGCGAGTGGTTCCTGGCCCGCGCCCGCGACGAAAAGGCTGTGGCCAAGCACTTCGTCGCCGTGTCCACCAACCAGAAGGCGGTGGCGGATTTCGGCATCGATCCGGCCAATATGTTCGAATTCTGGGATTGGGTCGGCGGCCGCTACAGCCTGTGGTCGGCCATCGGCCTGCCCATCATGCTCTACCTGGGCGAAGAGAACTTCACCGAGCTGCTCAACGGCGCCCACATCATGGACCAGCACTTCATGAACGCGCCGTTCGAGCAGAACATGCCGGTGCTGCTGGCGATGATAGGCATCTGGTACATCAACTACTACGGCGGCGGCAGCCACGTGATCGCGCCGTACGACCAGTACCTGCACCGGCTGCCGGCCTTCATCCAGCAGCTGGACATGGAGTCCAACGGCAAGAAGACCATGCTGGACGGCCAGCCGGTCGACTTTGAAACCGCGCCCATCATCTGGGGCGAGACCGGCATCAACGGCCAGCACGCCTTCTTCCAGCTGTTGCACCAAGGCACCCACATTTCGCCGATCGACCTGATCGCCTCGCTGGAAAACCGCTCCAGTCTGCCGGGCCACCACGAAATCCTGCTGGCCAACGTCTTCGCCCAGGCCGAGGCCTTCATGCGCGGCAAGACCGCCGACGAGGCGCGCGCCGAATTGGCGGAGCAGGGGCTGAAGGGCGCGGCGCTGGACGATCTGGTGCCGCACAAGGTGTTCGACGGCAACCGCCCGACCAACACCCTGCTGATGAGCCGGCTGGACCCGCGCAACCTCGGCTCGCTGATCGCGCTGTACGAGCACAAGATCTTCGTCCAGGGCGTGATCTGGCACATCAACAGCTTCGACCAATGGGGCGTGGAGCTGGGCAAGCAGCTGGCCAAGACCATCCACGCCGAGCTGACCGGCAAGCTGGACCAGGCCGAGCACGACAGCTCCACCCGCCGGCTGATCCAGCTGTACCGCAAGGTCAACGGCTGAGCCCTCCGCCGGCATCGAAAAACGCCCCCGTCATCAGGCGGGGGCGTTTTTTATTTGGCCAAAGTCGGGATATCCCTGATTGTCTGACAGATGAATCGCTGATGAAATGGCGGCACAAGTCTGAAAAAATAATGGACTGGTAGATTCATCGGGATGAGTAAGCTCTGCAGTACCGCGCTGGCCGGCTTCATGCTGGCGAGCAGCCTGGCCGGCCATGCCGCCGGCCAGGCTTTCCGCATCAACGGCGATTCCGCCGCCCCCCTGACCCTGAGCGGCACCGTGATCGGGCCCGTGCGCTCCGGCAGCAAAGCCGAAGGCACGCTGTTCCAGGCCTATCATCTGAAGCTGGACCATCCGCTGCGGCTGGACGACGGCGCCGCCTGCGGCGAGCAGAAAATGCGCAGCCTGGCGCTGAGCCAGCAGGGCATGGCCAGGCTGAAGGGCCGCGCCGTCACCGTGCGCGCCCGCGCCTTCTGCCAGGAAGACCGCGCCGGCAGCTACCGGCTGGCCGACATCATCGTGCTGTGAACAGGCCCGCCAGCGCCCGCGCCGCCGCCGCCGCGTCGGCCGCTTCGAATATCCCCCCCACCACCGCCACCGCGTCCGCGCCGGCGTCGACCACCTGCGCCGCGTTGTCCGGCGCGATGCCGCCGATCGCCACCGCGTTGGCGCCCAGCGCCGCCGCCTCGGAAAACAGCGACAGCGGCGCGGCGACCGCGTGCGGCTTGGTCCGCGACGGAAACACCGCGCCGAAGGCGACGTAGCTGGCCCCGGCGGCCAGCGCCGCGCGCGCCAGCTCGATGCGGTCGTAGCAGGACGCGCCCACCACCGCGTCCGTGCCCAGCCGGACGCGCGCGGCGGCGATGTCGCCGTCGTCGCGGCCCAGGTGGACGCCGTCGGCGCCGACCCGCTCCGCCAGCGCCACGTCGTCGTTGACGATGAACAGCGCGCCGTGGACACGGCACAGGCGGCGCAGCTCGGCCGCCTGGCGCAGCCGGCGGTCGGCGTCGCCGCTCTTGTCGCGGTATTGCAGCGTCTGCGCGCCGCCCGCCAGCGCCGCCCCGGCCAGCGCGAACAAGCGCGCGTCGTCCAGGCCGTCCGGCGTCACCGCGTACAGGCCCTCAACCCTTGGCGGCATCGCCGTCTTCCTCGTCGTCGCCGCGCGCCCAGAACATCCGGTCCGGCAGGAACTGGCCCATGCCGGGGCGGAAGCCGTTGACCAGGGTCTGGTAGGTGTATTCCTGCGCCTCGCGCACCGCCTCCGGCAGCAACAGGCCGGTGGCCAGCATGCCGGCGATGGCCGAGGCCAGCGTGCAGCCGGAGCCGTGGTAGCTGCCCGGCAGCCGCTCCCAGTGGTCGGCGCGCACCACGCCGTCCTGGCCGTACAGGCTGTTGACCACTTCCTTGGTGTTTTCGTGGGTGCCGGTGATCAGCAGGTAGGGGCAGCCCAGCCCCAGCAGGCGCTCGGCGCACTGGTCCAGCGTCAGCTCCTCGTCCTCGTCCGGATCGTTGCTGGCCAGCCGGCGCGCCTCCAGGCTGTTGGGCGTCAGGATGGACACCTGCGGAATCAGCATGTCGCGCATCGCGCCGATCAGGTCTTCGTCGGCCAGCTCGTGGCCGCCGCCGCTGGCCAGCACCGGGTCCAGCACCACCGGGATGTCCGGGTAGTCGGCGATCAGCTGCGCCACCACGGCGACGTTTTCCACGCTGCCCAGCATGCCGATCTTGAACGCCGCCACCTGCATGTCTTCCAGCAGGAAGCGAGCCTGGTCGTTGACCCAGTCCGCTTCCAGCACCATCAGGTCGTTGACGCCCACGGTATCCTGCACCGTGATCGCGGTGATCACCGACAGCGGATGGCAGCCCAGGCTGGCCAGCGTCAGGATATCGGCCTGGATGCCGGCGCCGCCGGAGGGGTCGGAACCGGCCAGGGTCAGCACCACGGGAGGGGGGGGAGGAGTGGTCAAGGGCGAACCTCTTCTGTTTTATTACGGTGGCACGATTTAGAATACCCATTTTATCCGAACACGAGGACGAAGCGATGCGTACTTGGATGTGTCTGATCTGCGGTTTCATCTACGACGAAGAAGCCGGCCGGCCGGAAGACGGCATCCCGCCCGGCACCCGCTGGGAAGACCTGCCGCCCAACTGGACCTGCCCCGACTGCGACGCCCGCAAGGACGATTTCCAGATGGTGGAAATCTGATGGCCGGGAAACGGACCCGCTGGATCGGCGGCGCGCTGCTGGCCGCGCTATTGGCCGCCTGTGCCCAGGTGAACACCACCGCCGGCGGCGCGGTCGGCGTCAACCGCGGCCAGAGCATGCTGCTGTCCAGCCAGGAAGTGGAGCAGATGTCGGCCAAATCCTACGCCGGCGAGCTGCAGAAGGCCCGCGCCGCGGGCCGCCTGAACACCGATCCGGCGCTGACCGCCCGCGTGCGCCGCGTGTCGCAGCGGCTGATCGCGCAGACGCCGTCCTTCCGCCCCGACGCCCGCAACTGGCGCTGGGAGGTGAACGTGCTGACCACCGACGACATGAACGCCTACGCGATGGCCGGCGGCAAGATCATGGTCTACACCGGCCTGGTCAAGCAGCTGAAGCTGTCCGACGCCGAGCTCGCCGCCGTGATCGGCCACGAGATCTCGCACGCGCTGCGCGAACACACCCGCGAGAACATGAGCCAGGCCTACGCGCAGCAGATGGGCCTGGGCCTGGTCGGCGCGCTGGTCGGCCTCAACGACAGCCAGCTGAAGCTGGCCTCGCTGGTCGGCGACGTGACGCTGTCCAAGCCGCACAGCCGCGCGATGGAGTCCGAGGCCGACATCATGGGCCTGGAGCTGATGGCGCGCGCCGGCTACGACCCCAACTCCGCGGTCAACGTCTGGCAGAAGATGCAGGCGGCAGGCGGCGGCAACGGCATGGAGTTCCTGTCCACCCATCCGTCCGGCCCCACCCGCATCCGCGACCTGCAGGCCCATATCCCGCAAGTGTGGCCGCTGTACCAGGCCGCGCCGAAGAAGGGCTGAACGATGCCGCTGCCCGCCGCCCTGTTCGACGAGATGCTGGACCACGCCCGCGCGCTGCCGGGCGCCGAGTTCGACGTCAAGTGGGGCGGGACGCGCGTGGTCTCCATCGGCGGCAAGATGTTCCTGGTCTGCGGCGAAGCCGGCATCAGCTACAAGGTCGACGATGGCGATTTCCTGGCGCTGTCCGGCCTGCCCGGCGTGCGCCCGGCGCCGTATCTGGCCCGCGCCCGCTGGGTGCAGGTGACCTCGCTGGAGGCGCTGGCGCCGGACGACATCCGCCGCGGCGTCGAACGCTCGCGCGCGCTGGCGCTGGCCAAGCTGCCGAAGGCGCAGCGGCAGGCCTGGTCCTGATCCGACGGGAACCGGGCCGGCGGCGCCCGGTCCATCGCCCCATCCCGCCCCAATAGGAAAGTCGATGAGCTATCTGTACCTGAAAGCCTTCCATATCTTCTTCGTGGTGTCCTGGTTCGCCGGGCTGTTCTACCTGCCGCGGCTATTCGTCAACCTGGCGATGGCGCGCCAGCCGGCGGAGTACGACCGCCTGCTGCTGATGGCCAGGAAGCTGTTCCGCTTCATGACGCCGCTGGGCGTGCTGGCGATAGGCTCCGGCCTGCTGCTGTGGCTGGATTTCGGCATTTCCGGCGGCTGGCTGCACGCCAAGATGGCGCTGGTGGCGCTGCTGGCCGTTTACCATGGCTACTGCGCCAAATTGGGCCGCGACTTCGTCACCCACAGCAACCGCAAGAGCCATGTCTGGTTCCGCGTGTTCAACGAGCTGCCGGTGCTGGCGCTGCTGGCGATCGTGATCCTGGTGGTGGTCAAGCCGTTCTGATGTATCCCTAACCCTGAATTCGCTTGAGGATTTGATCGATGGCATTGGAAATCGAACGCCGTTTCGTGGTGAGCGGCGACGGCTGGCGCGGCCTGGCCCCGGCCGTGCAATACCGGCAGGGCTATCTGTCGGTGGAAAAAGAACGCACGGTGCGGGTGCGGGTGGTCGGCGAGCAGGCCTGGCTGACGCTGAAGAGCAATATCAGCAACGTCAGCCGCCATGAGTTCGAATACCCGATCCCGCTGGCCGACGCGCAAACCATCATGGCCGCGATGTGCCCGATGGTGGTAGACAAGCTGCGCCACCGCATCGAGCACGGCGGCTTCGTCTGGGAAGTGGACGAGTTCTTCGGCGACAACGCCGGCCTGGTGCTGGCCGAGATCGAGCTGCCCGGCGAGGACACCCCATTCGCCAAGCCGGAATGGGTGGGCGAAGAGGTGACCGAGGACGGCCGCTACACCAACGCCTACCTGTCCAAGAACCCGTACCGCAGCTGGTAGAAGGACGCGGCCGGGCGAACCAGTCCCGGCCGGCCGGGTCTATCGTCTTTTGCCTGCAATCGAACGCCAGACCGATGTCCACCCCTTCCTCCGAATGGATTCCCGCCGCCGCGCTGCTGGGCCTGTACCTGGGCTCGCTGCTGTATTCGCTGTTCCAGGGCTGGCACCAGCGCCGGCTGTACTGGCTGGGCTGCGCGCTGCTGCTGGTCGGCGGCCTGCTGATGATGCTGCTGGCCGAGCCCGCCGCGACCGACTCCGGCGAAATGCCGCCCGGCTTCGGCCTGGGCGTGTGGGTGGCCGGGCTGGGCATCCTCGCCACCACCGCCGGCGCGCTGACGCGGCGCTGGCGCGCCCGCCGCGGCTGAGCGCCTGTCCCTTTCCCCGGTAGACGGCCGCCCGCGCGGCTCCTAGCATCGCGTTCATTCCCCAGCCCAGAGGGCGCAACATGGACGATGCCGCAACTCGCCGGGCCTTGCTGAAAGCCGGCCTCGCCGCCGGCCTGCTGGGCCTGGCCGGCCGGACCTGCGCCGGCGCCTGGCTGGACCAAGGCTTCGACAACGGCTGGCGCGAGCTGGCGCCTTACCCGCAGAAGATGCCGCTGCTGCGCATCACCGCCCGGCCGGTGCATCTGGAAACGCCGTTTTCCCAATTCGACCGCGGGCTGATCACGCCCAACGAGGCGGTGTTCGTCCGCTACCACCTGGCCGGCCACCCGCTGGACATCGATCCCTCTTCCCACACGCTGACCATAGCCGGCAAGGTGAAACAGCCGCTGACGCTGACGCTGGCCGACCTGCAAAAGCGCTTCGAGACGGTGCGCCAGACCGTGGTGATGCAGTGCGCCGGCAACGGCCGCGGCCTGTCGCAGCCGCGGGTGCAAGGGGCGCAGCTGGGCAACGGCTCGATGGCTTGCGTCGAGATGGCCGGCGCGCGGCTGGCCGACGTGCTGGCCGCCGCCGGCGTGCTGGACGGCGCGCGCCAGATCGCCTGCCGCGGGACCGACCAGCCGGCGCTGGAAGAAACGCCGCCCTTCATCCGCTCGCTGGACCTCGCCGACGCGCTGCGGCCGGAGCCGATGATCGCCTGGGAGATGAACGGCCGGCCGCTGCCGGTGCTGAACGGCTACCCGATCCGGCTGGTGATTCCCGGCTTCTACGCCGCCTACTGGATCAAGCACCTGTCGCATATCGAAGCGCTCGACCACGTGTTCGACGGCTGGTTCGCCAGCCAGGCCTACACCGTGCCCGACACGCCGGACAACGGCGTGCCGCCGGGGACCAAGCCGGACAAGACGGCGCGGCTGACCCGGATGAAGGTGCGCAGCTTCATCACCCATCCGGCCCACGGCGACGCGATCGCCGCGCCGGATGGCCGGCTGGCGCTGCGCGGCATCGCCTTCGACGGCGGCAGCGGCATCCGCCGGGTGGACGTCTCCGCCGACGGCGGCGTCAGCTGGCGGCAGGCCGAGCTGGGGCCGGACGCCGGGCGCTTCGCGTTCCGGCCGTGGACGCTGGCGCTGGACGGCGTGAAGCCGGGACCGCTGACGCTGATGGCGCGCGCCGCCGCCAACGACGGCCAGGTCCAGCCGCTGGCGCAGCCCTGGAACCCCGGCGGCTACGCCCGCAACGTGGTCGAGCGGGTGGAAATCATGGTCGCGGAGGCGGCGCGATGAGGGCCGCGCTGCTGGCCCTGGCCCTGCTGGCCACCCCCGCCGGCGCGGCCAGCATCGCGCTGCCCAACGAGACGGCGATGCTGCCGGATAGCGGCCACCCCGGCTATCTGCCGGCGCTGCAGCGCTGCATGATCTGCCATTCCGTCGATTACATCGCGCTGCAGCCAGACTTCGACGAAGCGCGCTGGCGCGCCGTCGTCGACAAGATGCGGCAGGCGTTCAAGGCGCCCATCCCGGCGGAAGAGGTGGCGCCGATCGCCGCCTATCTGGCCGACGCGCAACGCCGCCGGCTGCTGCGGCCGCATCCGCCCAAACCCTGAGGAAGCGTTTGGCCTCGCCGCGTCCAAGCCTTATCATCGGACGCTTGCCCATCCCGCGACGGAGCCGCCATGTTCACGCTTCCCTCCCTGACGCTGGCCGCCTACGGCCTGCTGGCGCTGGGACTGCTCGCCGCCAGCCTGCGCCAGGAGGCGCCCGGCTGGATCGCCTTGATCACCAGCGCGATGCTGGCGCTGGCCGCCGGCGTGCTGCAGCCCTTGGGCGTGGTGAGCGCGGCCGCGGTCGCCGGGCTGACGCTGGCGCTGCGCCGCTATCCGCGGCCCGAGCTTTACCTGGTGTGGATCGCCGCGCTGCTGGCGCTGGCGGTGCACGCGTTGCCCGGTTTCGACAATCCGCTGCTGTGGCAGGGCCGGGCCAGCCCCGACAGCGCGCCGTACCGGCTGTTCTGGAGCTACGACAAGGGCTTCGCCGGCCTGTTGCTGCTGCTGAACCTGTGCCGCGCGCCGCTGCCGGAGCGGCAACTGGGCTGGCCGGCCGCGGCGGTCGGCGCGCTGGCGCTGCTGTTCGTGCTCGGCATCGCCGCCGCCGTCGGCGCGGTAGGCTTCGCGCCGAAATGGCCGGCCTGGCTGCTGCCCTGGCTGCTGGCCAACTGCTTCCTGGTGTCGCTGGTGGAGGAAGCTTTCTTCCGCGCCGGCGTCCAGCGCTGGCTGGAACTGCGCACCGAACCCTTCGCCGCGCTGATGGCGGCGTCGCTGCTGTTCGGCCTGGCCCACCTGGCCGGCGGCTGGTCCTGGATGGGCCTGGCCACGCTGGCGGGCATCGGCTACGGCCTGATCTACGCCGCGCGCCGCCAGCTGTGGCTGGCAGTGCTGGCGCACGTGGGCTTCAACACGCTGCACCTGTTGCTGTTCACCTATCCGAAACTGGCTTGAGAGCATCGTTTCGGGACCGCTTTATGCGCTAACTGTCTTGATCTGAAAATAAAAAACCATAACGGGTCGCCTGTCGCATCGGTTAAAATCGTGTTCTTCGTTCACCATCCGCGAGCAGCACCGCCATGATTGAAGTCGGCATCGTGATGGGTAGCAACAGCGACTGGGAAGTGATGCAGCACGCCGCCCGCGTGCTGAAAAGCTTCGGCATCGCCTGCGAAACCCGCGTCGTCTCCGCCCACCGCACCCCGGACCTGCTGTTCCAGTACGCCGAAGAAGCCGCGCCGCGCGGCCTCGCGGCCATCATCGCCGGCGCCGGCGGCGCCGCCCACCTGCCGGGCATGCTGGCCGCCAAGACCCACGTGCCGGTGCTGGGCGTGCCGGTGCCGTCCAAATACCTGCGCGGCGAGGATTCGCTGCTGTCCATCGTGCAGATGCCCAAGGGCATCCCGGTCGCCACCTTCGCCATCGGCGAAGCCGGCGCCGCCAACGCCGCGCTGTTCGCGGTGGCGATGCTGGCCACCACCCGGCCGGAGCTGGCCGCGCAACTGACGGCCTTCCGCAAGCAACAGGAAGAAACCGTGCTGGCGATGACGCTGCCGGAGGTCGAATAATGGCCGCCATCCTGCCGCCGGCGATGCTGGGCATACTCGGCGGCGGCCAGCTGGGCCGCATGTTCGCGGTGGCCGCCAAAACCATGGGCTACCGCGTCACCGTGCTGGACCCGGATGAAAACGCGCCGGCGGCGGCCTTCGCCGACCGCCACATCCGCGCGCCGTACAACGACCCGGCCGCGCTGCGCGAGCTGGCCGACAGCTGCGCCGCCGTCACCACCGAATTCGAGAACGTCAACGCCGACGCGATGCGCGAGCTGGCGCGCCGCACCCACGTGTCGCCGTCCGGCGACTGCGTCGCCGTCGCCCAGGACCGCATCGCCGAAAAGGCCTGGATCAACAAGGCCGGCCTGCCGACCGCGCCCTACCTGGCCATCGAAAGCGTCGAGGACATCCAGGTGGAGCTGGCGCCCTACCTGCCCGGCATCCTGAAAACCGCCCGCCTGGGCTACGACGGCAAGGGCCAGGTGCGGGTGCAGACCGCAGCCGAGGCGCGCGCCGCCTACGCCAACCTGGGCGGCCAGACCTGCGTGCTGGAAAAGATGCTGGACCTGCAGCTGGAGGTGTCAGCCATCGTCACCCGCGTCAGCGCCGCGCAAAGCACGGTGTTCCCGGTGGCGGAAAACATCCACAAGAACGGCATCCTCGACGAATCCATCGTCCCGGCCCGCATCGCCCCGGCGCTGGCCAAGCAGGCGCAGGAGATGGCCCGGAAACTGGCCGAGGCGCTGGACTACGTCGGCGTGCTGGCGGTGGAATTCTTCGTGCTGGCCGACGACAGCCTGGTGGTCAACGAGATCGCGCCGCGGCCGCACAACTCCGGCCACTACACGCTCACCGCCTGTCTGACCGACCAGTTCCAGCAGCAGGTGCGCGCGATGTGCGGCCTGCTGCCGGGCCGCACCGACCTGCTCAGCCCGGTAGTGATGGTGAACCTGCTGGGTGACGTATGGAAGGACGACGGCCACGAACCGAACTGGGACGTGCTGGCCGAGGCCCCCAACGCCCAGCTGCACCTGTACGGCAAGAAGCAGGCGCGGCCGGGCCGCAAGATGGGCCACTTCAACGTGATGGCCGCCAGCGCCGACGAGGCGCTGGAGCAGGCCAGGGCGCTGAAGGACACCCTGTAGCGAAAGAAATGGCGAGGCCGGCGGCTTCGCCATTTTTCATCCCGATGAAGCTGAACGGACTCAACCATCTGACCCTGGCGGTCGCCGACCTCGACCGGTCCTGGGATTTCTACCACGGCCTGCTCGGCGCCCGTCCGCATGCGCGATGGGCCGGCGGCGCCTACCTGAGCCTAGGCGACCTGTGGCTATGCCTGTCGCTGGACACGCCCGAACCCGGCAGCGGCTACACCCATTACGCGTTCGACGTCGCGCCCGCCGATTTCCCGGCCTGGACCGAACGGCTCAGCGCGGCCGGCGTCGGCGTGTGGAAAGACAACCATAGCGAGGGTGACTCGTTTTATTTTCTGGACCCGGACGGCCACCGGCTGGAGCTGCACGTCGGCTCGCTGCAAAGCCGCCTCGCCGCCTGCCGCGCCCAGCCTTATCGGGATATGGTGTTCTTCGACCAGGAGGCCTGCTGATGGGCGCGATAGACGATCTGCGTGACGTGCTGGCCGCCGCCGCCGATCCGGCGCGCGCGCCGGCGATGCGCGCCTATATGCGCGACCGGTTCGACTTCCTCGGCGTCGCCGCGCCGGCCAGGCGCAAAGCCGCCGGCGCGTGGGTCCGCTCGCAGGACGCGGCCGGCCCCGATGGCTGGCTGGAACTGGCCGAGGCGCTGTGGCGGCAGCCGGAGCGCGAATTCCAGTACGTGGCGGTGGACCTGCTGGCCCGCCATGCCGCCAGGCTGCCGGCGGCCGCCTTGCCGCGGCTGCTGGCGCTGGTTACCGCCAAATCATGGTGGGACACCGTCGACGGCCTGGCGGCCTGGATCATAGGCGAGCTGGTGCGCGCCCGGCGCGAGCTGCAGGCCGACATGGACAGGCTGTCCGGCGACGGCGATTTCTGGCTGCGCCGCGTCGCCATCCTGCACCAGTTATATTGGAAACGCGAAACCGACGCCGCGCGGCTGTTCCGCTACTGCGCGGCCAACGCCGCCGACCCCGAATTCTTCATCCGCAAGGCGATAGGCTGGGCCTTGCGCGAATACGCCTATACCGATCCAGACGCAGTGCGCGGTTTTGTCGCCGCCACCCCGCTTGCGCCGCTGTCGCGGCGCGAAGCGCTGAAACGAATCCAACGGAAACCCCTGCCCGCGAAGGAAGCATGATGACCGGACTCACCACCACCAATCTGAACAGCCTGAAAAAAATCTACTCCGGCAAAGTGCGCGATCTGTACGAGATCGACGAGGCGCGCATGCTGATGATCGCCACCGACCGGCTGTCCGCCTTCGACGTGATCCTGGACGACCCGATCCCGGCCAAGGGCCAGATCCTGACCGCCATCTCCAACTTCTGGTTCGACAAGCTGAAGGACGTGGTGCCCAACCACCTGACCGGCGACCAGCCGGAAGACGTGGTGGCGGCGGCCGACCTGCCGCAGGTGGAAGGCCGCGCCGTGGTCGCCAAGCGGCTGAAGGCGGTGCCGATCGAGGCGGTGGTGCGCGGCTACCTGGCCGGCTCCGGCTGGAAGGAATACCAGCAGTCCGGCGCGATTTGCGGCGTGGCGCTGCCGGCCGGCCTGCGCGAGGCGGACAAGCTGCCCGAGCCCATCTTCACCCCGTCCACCAAGGCGGCGGTCGGCGACCACGACGAGAACATCAGCTTCGCCCAATGCGAGGCCATCGTCGGCAAGGAGCTGGCGGCCAAGGTGCGCGACACCGCCATCCTGCTGTACCAGACCGCAGCCGCCTACGCCGCCACCCGCGGCATCATCATCTGCGACACCAAGTTCGAGTTCGGCCTGGACGAAAACGGCACGCTGACGCTGATGGACGAGGCGCTGACGCCGGACTCCAGCCGCTTCTGGCCGGCCGACAGCTACCAGCCGGGCAGCAACCCGCCGTCGTTCGACAAGCAGTTCGTCCGCGACTGGCTGGAGGCCGCCGGCTGGAACAAGCAGGCGCCGGCCCCGGCGGTGCCGCTGGACGTGCGCGAGAAGACCGCCGCCAAATACCGCGAGGCGCTGCAGCGTCTGGCCGGCTGAGTTTTCCGCTGCCGCCCGCCGCCGGCACCGCGCCGGCGGCGCGGCTTGAGCATTGCCCGGCGTTGCGACTACTATCTACTGCCCTGTCATAAAAACCGCAACGCCATGACCGTCGCCCAACCGATACTCGACACGCCCCGCCTGCGCCTGCTGCCGGCCGGTCCCGCGCTGGCGGCCTCCATGCTGGAACACCAGTTGCGCAACCGCGAGCACTTCGCGCCTTGGGACCCGGCCCCCGGCGAGCAGTTCTACACCGAAACCTACTGGACCATGCAGCTGCGCCAGCGCGCGCGCGGCTGGGAAGAAGGCGACAGCGCGCGCTTCCTGCTGGCCACCCAGACGCAGCCGGAGCGGGTGATCGGCACCGTCAGCCTCAGCAACATCGTCCGCGGCGTATTCCAGGCCTGCCATCTCGGCTACGGCATAGACCAGGCGCACGAAGGCCAGGGCCTGATGCGCGAGGCGCTGCAGGCCGCCATCGGCTTCGCTTTCGACGAGTTGAAACTGCATCGCATCCAGGCCAATTACCAGCCCGCCAATGTCCGCAGCGCGGCGCTGCTCAAGCGGCTGGGCTTCGTGATCGAAGGCCAGGCCAAAGACTATCTGTTCATCAACGGCGCCTGGCGCGACCACGTGCTGACTTCGCTGACCAATCCGAACTTCGACGGCCGGCCGCTGCTAGGCTGACGCGACGGCCGCGCGCCGCGGCCAGGGAAACCCGCTCCACCAACGCAAGGGAAGCGCATGCATCGTACCTTTCTGACCGCCGCCGACGGCGAAGCCATCCCGCTGCGCGAATGGCTGCCGGACGGCCCGCCGCGCGCCGCGGTGCTGATCTCGCACGGCATGAGCGAATACGCGGCGCGCTACGACCGCTTCGCCCGGACGCTGACGGCGGCCGGCTACGCGGTGTACGCGCACGACCACCGCGGCCATGGCGATTCGCCCGCGCCGCGCGGCTTCTTCGCCGCGGAAGACGGCTGGCGCAAGGTGGTGGACGATGTGGAAACGGCGCGCCGCCACGCGGCGGAGCGGCATCCCGGCCTGCCCGTCGTCCTGTTCGGCCACAGCATGGGCAGCTTCATCGCCCGCGCCCACTTCCTGCGCTATGGCGGCCAGTTGGCCGGGCTGATGCTATCGTCCACCGGTTATCGGCAGCGGCCTCTGGCGCGGGCGCTGGGCGCCGTCGCCCGCTTCCTGGGGCGTCGCCGCGGCTGGGACCAGCCCAGCCGGCTGATGGCCGCGCTGGTGTTCGGCAGCTTCAACCTGGGCTTTCCGCCGTGGCGGACCAAGATGGAGTGGCTGAGCCGCGATCCGGCCGAAGTGGACGCCTACCTCGCCGATCCGGACTGCGGCTTCGATCCGACGCCAGGCCTGTGGGCCGATCTGTTCACCGGCATCGTGGCCATGGAGCAAGGCGAAGCGGCGGGACAGGGCATCAACCGCCGCTGCCCGGTGCTGCTGTTCGCCGGCAGCCGCGATCCGGTCAGCCTGGGCCGGCTGGCGCTGGGACAGCTGGAGATCCGCTACCGCGACGCCGGCGTGCTGGACCTGCAAAGCAAGGTTTATCCCGGCGGCCGCCACGAGATGCTGAACGAAAGCAACCGCGCCGAAGTGGAAGGCGATATCCTGGCCTGGCTGGCCAGGATCGTCCCCGCCTGAGCGCCGCCTGTCCCCCATTTCGACTGGAGTTTCGCCATGATAGAAGTGCACCACCTGAATGAATCGCGCTCGCGCCGCATCACCTGGCTGCTGGAAGAGCTCGGGCTGGATTACCGGGTAATCCGCTACCAGCGCGATCCCCAGACCCGGCTGGCGCCGCCGGAGCTGAAAGCCGTCCACCCGCTGGGCAAGGCGCCGGTGCTGCGCGACGGCGACGCGGTGCTGATCGAGTCCGGCGCCATCATCGACTACCTGATCCGCACTCATGGCAACGGCCGCTTCGCGCCGGACATCGCCTCGCCCGACTACAACCGCTACGTCCAGCTGCTGCATTACGCCGAAGGCTCGGCGATGCTGCCCATCCTGCTGCAGCTCTACGTCGGCCGGCTGGGCGAGGCCGGCGCGCCGCTGCATCCCCGCATCCACGGCGAATTGCAAAACCACCTCGGCTATCTGGACGGCGAACTGGCGGGCCGCGACTACTTCGTCGGCAATGGGCTCACCGGCGCCGATGTGCAGCTGTCCTTCGTCGCGCAGATCGCGGCGAAGGGCGATGGCCGCGGCCGCTACCCCAATCTGGCGCGCTTCGTCGACATGATCGAAGCGCGCCCGGCCTACCGCCGCGCCGCCGACAAGCACGGCGAATAAGAGCCGCTGACCAAACCCCTGATCCTGCGTTGCGCCTCCTTGTCGTCCGACTGGTACGGCCTGCGTCGGCTGATCAGGCCGCGATAGCCTCCACCTTGCCATCCAGCGCCATCAGATAGGTTTCCACCGCCAGCTGGGGATGCTTGTCCAGGATTTCGTCGCGCAGCGTCAGCAGCGCCTTGGCGTGGATGCGGGTTTCCTTGCCCGGGTCCTGCGCGAAATCCTCGCCGAAGGCCACCTTGTAGGCGCCGCAGTCGCGGTGGTCCAGCAGCACCACTCGCTTGATGTGGTGCAAGTCTATCGCCACGCCCAGGTGCTGCCAGAAGGTGGCGTTCCAGTCGGGAAACTTGTCGGTGATCGATACCATCGAAGCGCCGGCCAGCACGATGTGGTCGTACTTGCCGCGCAGGTCCAGGCCATCCATGAATTCGCCGACAGCGTGGACCAGCCGGTAATCCATGCAAGACAGCAGTAAGGCGTCGGTGCCGTCTGCCGCCCAGCTGGTCCGCGGCAGGAAGCTGCCGAGCAGCACTGCGCCGCCGCCCAGGCTGGCCAGTTTCAGAAAGCCGCGGCGGCCGAGCGGACGCTCCTCCAGCGAGGCCAGGCAATCGGCGCGCTCATGGCGCGATGTTTCGCACATACCATTCTCCTTTGTCATATCCGAATCGCCATCCAGGCGATTATAGCGGCAGCAGCGACCGACAGCCGGCGATTCCATTGACAACTTACTTACCAGTAAGTATCTTGGCCACAGGGTTGACATCGCCAGACGAATCAAAGGCTTGGGCGCGTCCCGCCCGGGCCGCTACATAACGGACACGAGGAAGAAACATGAGCGCTTACCCGCACCTGCTGGCCCCGCTGGACCTGGGTTTCACCACGCTGAAAAACCGCGTGCTGATGGGTTCGATGCACACCGGCCTGGAAGAATCCCCGGGCGGCTTCGAAAAAATGGCCGCCTTCTACGCCGAGCGCGCGCGGGGCGGCGTGGCGCTGATCGTCACCGGCGGCGTCGGCCCCAATGCCGAAGGCTGCGTCGCCGAGGGCGCGGCCCAGCTGTCGGATGCGCACGAGGTGGAAAACCACCGCCTGGTCACCGAGGCTGTGCACCGCGAAGGCGGCAAGATCGCGCTGCAGATCCTGCACTCCGGCCGCTACAGCTTCCAGGAAAAGTGCGTGTCGGCCTCGCCGTTGCTGGCGCCGATCAACTTCTACACCCCGCGCGAACTGTCCGACGCCGACGTCTGGCAAACCATCGCCGATTTCGCCAACTGCGCCAAGCTGGCCCAACAGGCCGGCTACGACGGCGTCGAGGTGATGGGCTCCGAAGGCTATCTGATCAACCAGTTCATCGCCCGCGCCACCAACAAGCGGACGGACGACTGGGGCGGCAGCTTTGAAAACCGCATCCGCTTCGCCATCGAAACCGTCAAGGCGGTGCGCGCGGCGGTGGGCAGCGACTTCATCATCATCTACCGCCTGTCGATGCTGGACCTGGTGCAGGACGGCAGCAGCTGGGACGAGGTGGTGCATCTGGCCCGCGAGATCGAGAAAGCCGGCGCCACCCTGATCAACACCGGCATCGGCTGGCATGAGGCGCGGGTGCCCACCATCGCCACCATGGTGCCGCGCGGCGGCTTCGCTTGGGTGACCAAGAAGCTGATGGGCCAGGTGAAGATCCCGCTGATCACCACCAACCGCATCAACACCCCGGAAGTGGCGGAAGACATTCTGGCCAGCGGCTGCGCCGACATGGTGTCGATGGCGCGCCCCTTCCTGGCCGACCCGGACTTCGTCAACAAGGCGGCGGCAGGCCGCGGCGACGAAATCAACACCTGCATCGGCTGCAACCAGGCCTGCCTGGACCACATCTTCCAGGGCAAGCTGACCTCCTGTCTGGTCAACCCGCGCGCCTGCCGCGAAACCGAGCTGAACTACGAAAAAACCGCCAGCGCCAAGAAGCTGGCGGTGGTCGGCGCCGGCCCGGCCGGCCTGGCCTTCGCCACCGTCGCCGCCGAGCGCGGCCACAGCGTGACGCTGTTCGACGCCGCGGCCGAGATCGGCGGCCAGTTCAACGTCGCCAAGCAGATTCCGGGCAAGGAAGAGTTCTACGAGACGCTGCGCTACTTCAAACGCCGCCTCGAAACCACCGGCGTCGAGCTCAAGCTGGGCGCCCGCGTCGCCGCGGACGATCTTTCGGGCTTCGACGAAGTGGTGTTGGCCACCGGCATCGCGCCGCGCACCCCGGCCATCCCCGGCGTCGATCACCCCAAGGTGCTGAATTACCTGGACGTGCTGAAGCACAAGAAGCCGGTGGGCAAGAAAGTGGCCATCATCGGCGCTGGCGGCATCGGCTTCGACACCGCCGAGTACCTGTGCCACCAAGGCCGCTCCACCTCGCTGGACGCCGAAGCCTTCATGCGCGAGTGGGGCGTGGACATGAGCGGCGACACCGCCGGCGGCCTGGCGCCGCAGGGGCCGCAGCCGCACCCGAGCCCGCGCGAGGTCTACCTGTTGCAGCGCAAGACCAGCAAGGTGGGCGAAGGTCTGGGCAAGACCACCGGCTGGATCCACCGCGAAAGCCTGAAGATGAAACGGGTGAAGATGCTGTCCGGCGTCAGCTACGACCGAATCGACGACGCCGGCCTGCACATCACGGTGAAGGGCGAATCGCAAGTGCTGGACGTGGACAATGTGGTGATCTGCGCCGGCCAGGATCCGCTGCGCGAATTGCAGCAACCGCTACTGGACGCCGGCAAGCCGGTGCACCTGATCGGCGGCGCCGACGTGGCGGCCGAACTGGACGCCAAGCGCGCCATCGACCAGGGCTCGCGCCTGGCCGCCGCCATCTGAGCCCTGGCCTCGGGCAATCCGACGCCGCCCAGCCCCCGCCGCCGCGGGGGCTTTTTCATGCCTTCGGCATTTATGTCAAACAAACAGACAAACGGTTAACAAGTGTTTCGAAGCAAGCTGACTTAACATTCAATACACATTACTCAATCAGCATGGCGCGCGGCCGTTATCGCGGCTCGTTCACAACAATACCCATCCAGGAGAAATGCCATGCCCACCCTGCCTTCTTGGCGCCGCGCCTGCCTGAGCCTGGCGCTCGCCGCCGCCGCGCTGCAAAGCCATGCCGCCCCGTCGCCGCTGCTGGACGCCAGCCACCCGGTCAACTGGTGGTTCGCCTTCAAATTCAACGCGGCCTCCTTTCCCGGTTGCGGCAACTCGGCCCAAGTGAACAGCTGCCAGTTCGGCGGCAGCCCGCAGAGCTACACCAGCGGCGGCAGCTACAGCCAGCAATACGTGTACGCCAGCAGCAGCCAGCCCAGCCTGAGCCAGGGCGGCGGCTGCGTCGGCGATACGCCGGCCGACCCGGTAGGCGCCACCTTCAGCCAGATTTACAACGGCGCGCTGAACTACGTGGTGTGGAACGACCAGTTCTACGATGATCCGGCCATCCCCGCCTGCTCCGGCAACGCCTGCGGCGCGCCGTGGGGCCACTCCAAGGGCGTGCTGGCTTGGGACGCGCAGGGCAACGGCGTGGTGATGCAGGTCAGCACGCCGTCCTGGCCAGCCTCCGGCAGCGCGCAATATCCGCGCACCAGCGACGGCAACACGCTCGGCTGCGTGCAGGACAACGATGTCGAGGTCAGCCAGCACTTCTTCTCGCTGAAACTGAGCCACGCCGACGTGCTGGCCGTGCTGCAGGGCCTGGCCAACGCCAGCGCGGTGACCGATCCGGGCAATCCGCAGATCGTCAGGAACGGCGGCCCGGCCGATATCCAGGCCGCGGTCGGCCAACTGGGCCAGCAGTCCGCCAGCTCCTCGCCGCAAGTCAGCAAACTGTCCAGCGGCGTCACGCTGATTGCCAAGCCGTCAGCCTTGCAGGTGCCGCCGTGGCAGCTGGTTTCGGCCGAACTGGGCGGCATCCCGCTGCGCGCCGCCACCTGGTGGGAGGCCAGCAAAAGCTACGCCATCCCCTCCACCACCCAGTCCGGCGCGCCGGCCTGCTGGGACTACGGATTGCCGACACCGGGCCCGGTGGCCATCGCCACCTCCGGCAGCTGGAGCGGCCAGACCTTCTCGCTGAAGGGCGGCCTGGGCAAGAACTTCAACCACGCCAAGATCGGCGTCAGCACCGGCGGCGGCATTCCGTACGCGATCTTCGGCGACATGAACCAGGAGGGCGCGCTGTCCGGCAACTGCGCCAGCGCCCAGAACGGCCGCGGCGGCCTGTTCTTCGCGCTGCCCAACGCCGCGCTGGCGCAGTCCATCGCCAAGCTGATCGGCGGCTCCACCGCCGCCTCCGCGCGCTAAGCCCGCGCCCGCCGGGGCGCGCGACCAAGCGGGCCCCGGCATGGGAGGCGGGCGGCGCGGCGCCTTGCCGGGCAGTCCGCCTCGCTGCGCCAAAGAAAACCGACAATTGTCATTGCCATTTGCGCAATGATTTGCCATTTTCATGATGAATACCAGCTCGCCGTTTCCCGCTTTCCCATCCCGCCGGCCGCGCCGGCATGCTTCCGAGGAGCGTTCATGAGATACACATCCTTGCTGTGCCTGGCCGCCATGCTGCCGCTGGCGGCCTGGGCCGCCGATCCGCTGCCCGCCTTCCATGGCGACGCCAGGCAGTCGTCGGTGTCGGGCCTGTCGTCCGGCGCCTTCATGGCCGCGCAGTACCAGGTCGCCTATTCCGCGTCGGTGGTCGGCGCCGGCGTGGTGGCCGGCGGCCCATACTATTGCGCCCAGGGCTCGCTGCCCGGCACCGTGGCCTGCATGGCCGGCCCGCCGCCCCAGCCGGCCCAGCTGCTGGCGAGCGCCAAGCAGTTCGCCGCGGCCGGCCGCATTGATCCGCTGGCCGATCTGGCCAAGCGCCGGGTGTACCTGTTCAGCGGCACCCAGGACAACACCGTCCGCACCCCGGTGGTGGATGCCGCCGCATCCTTCTTCCAACTGGCGGGCGTGCCGGCGGCGCAGATCGCCTACCAGAAACAGCTGCCGGCCGGCCACGCCCAGATCACCCCGGCCTACGGCAACGACTGCGGCGCCACCGCTTCGCCCTACATCAACCATTGCAGCTGGCAGGGCCAAGGCTACGACCAGGCCGGCCTGATCCTGCAACACATCTACGGCTCGCTGCAGGCCAAAGCCTCGGCGCTGACCGGCCGCATCGTCCGCTTCAACCAAAAACCTTACGCCGCCGCGAACAGCAGCCTGGCGGACGAGGGCTTCGTCTACGTGCCGCGCGCCTGCGCCGAAGGCGAAACCTGCAAGGTGCACATCGCGCTGCACGGCTGCCAACAGTACGCCGGCAAAGTGGGCGACGCCTTCTACGCCCACGCCGGCTACAACAACTGGGCCGACAGCAACCGCATCCTGGTGCTGTATCCGCAGACCACCGCCTCGGCGGTCAATCCCCAGGGCTGCTGGGACTGGTTCGGCTACACCGGCCCGGCCTACGCCTGGAAGAGCGGGCTGCAGATGCGGGCGCTGAAGGCGATGGCCGACCGCCTGGTTTCGGCGCCCTGAGGCGCAGCGGAAACGACGATGCCCCGCCGGGGCGGGGCATCGGACGGCCGAAGCCGGCTGGCGCTTACGCGGCGGCGCGGCGCGCCTTGACCGCGTCGGCCAGCTGGCGCAGCAGCTTCTCGGTATCGTCCCAGCCCAGACAGCCGTCGGTGATGCTCTGGCCGTACTTGAGCTCGCAGCCGGACTTCTGGTCCTGGCGGCCCTCCACCAGATGGCTCTCCACCATCACGCCGAAAATGCCGCGCTCGCCGCCGGCGATCTGGCCGGCGACATCGGCGCTGACCTCCATCTGGCGGCGATAGTCCTTGCGGCTGTTGGCGTGGCTGAAATCCACCATCAGCTTCTGCGGCAGGCCGACGGCGGCCAGCTCGGCGGCGGCGGCCCGCACGTGCTCGGCCGAGTAGTTGGGCTCCTTGCCGCCGCGCAGGATCACGTGGCAGTCCGGGTTGCCGCCGGTGGAGACGATGGCGGAGTGGCCGGTCTTGGTCACCGACAGGAAGTGGTGCGGCACGCCGGACGAGCGGATCGCGTCGACGGCGATCTTCAGGTTGCCATCGGTGCCGTTCTTGAATCCCACCGGGCAGGACAGGCCGGAGGCCAGCTCGCGGTGCACCTGGCTTTCGGTGGTGCGGGCGCCGATCGCGCCCCAGCTTATCAGGTCGGCGAAGTACTGCGGCGTGATCATGTCCAGGAACTCGGTGGCGGCCGGCATGCCCAGGCTGTTCAGCGTCAGCAGCAGGCGGCGCGCGATGCGCAGGCCGGCGTTGATGTCGTAGGATTCGTTCAGGTGCGGATCGTTGATCAGGCCCTTCCAGCCGACGGTGGTGCGCGGCTTCTCGAAATACACCCGCATCACTACCAAGAGCTCGTCCGACAAGGCCTGGCGCAGCGGCGCCAGTTTCTGCGCGTACTCGACCGCGGCGTCGACGTCGTGGATGGAACAGGGGCCGATCACCACCAGCAACCGGTCGTCCTCGCCGCGCAGCAGGGCCGAGATCTCGCGACGGGTGTTGTAGATCAGCTCGGACGCCGATTCGCTGATCGGCAGTTCGTACAGGTGGGCGATCGGGGGAAGCAGTTCCTTGATTTCACGGATTCTGACGTCGTCGGTCTGGCGTTGCATGCGGTAGTCCCTTGTGGCTATGTCGTTTTCTGCATAGCAGCAAGATAACCGGATTTGTCCGCGGGTGACAACCGCCAGACAAAAAGCGCCACGGCCTTGCGGCGGTGGCGCTTGATGTCGGGAAGAGGCGACGCTTAGTC
The DNA here is from genome assembly GCF_055181315.1 of Chromobacterium sp. Ag138. Taxonomy (NCBI): domain Bacteria; kingdom Pseudomonadati; phylum Pseudomonadota; class Betaproteobacteria; order Neisseriales; family Chromobacteriaceae; genus Chromobacterium; species Chromobacterium sp. Ag138. Next base: position 3,101,437 of record NZ_JBUPWA010000001.1, on the reverse strand, counting down.
GGCGTACTGGCGCTTCATCCGTTCGCGGCGCTCCTGCGCCTCGACCGACAGCGTGGCGGTCGGACGGGCCATCAGCCGCTTCAGGCCGATGGGCTCGCCGGTGTCTTCGCAGAAGCCGTAGGAGCCGTCATCGATCTGGCGGATGGACGCCTGGATCTTCTGCAGCAGCTTGCGCTCGCGGTCGCGGGTGCGCAGCTCCAGCGCGTACTCTTCTTCCAGAGTGGCGCGGTCGGCCGGATCGGGCGTGGCTTCTTGTTCTTGCAGGTGGTTGGCGGTAGCGTTGGCGTTTACCAGCAACTCCTGCTGCATTTGCAACAACCGGTCCTTGAAAAACTCAAGGTGGTCGGCGTTCATGTAATCATCGCCTTCCCAGTTGAGGATATCCTGTTCGGTCAGCTTGGCCATGTTTGGTGCTTCCAGCATAGAGTTGGCAACAGGCGGAGAAGATTACCGGCGGGCTAATGTTTGCGCAACTGTATTCAGCGCGAATCCCAATAATCACCGATTGCACTAACATTTTATATAGCCCGTTTCAGTACCGATAACAAGTCCGCCCGAATTGGCAGAAATATAATGGGAATGCCGGTTTCGACCCGATGTCGCCTTACAAGTTCAAAGGCGGCAAAAGCCGCCTTTGAATTGGGGCGAATCCGTTGCGGACTTGCCTCATTACAGCCGGATGCCGGTGTTTATTTCTGGCTCAGCACCCACTTCACCAGCGCCTTCAGGTCGGCGTCGGGAATATTCGGATGCGGGGTCATCGGGATCGGCCCCCAGACGCCGGAACCGCCATTCTTCACCTTGGCGATCAGCTTGGCCTCGGCGCCCTTGTCGCCGGCATATTTCTTGGCCACATCCTTATACGCGGGGCCGACCAGCTTCTTGTCCACCGTGTGACAGGCGGTACAGCTGTATTTCTGGGCCAGCTGCAGGTTCGCCATCGCCGGCGCGGCGGCGGCGCCCAGCAGCAGGGCGGCGAGCAAGGTTTTTTTCATCGTGGTTCTCCCTATCGCGTTTCACGGGGCCGCCCGGACGGGCGGCCATTGTCAAAAGCATGACAAATAACCTGTTTCATCATCCCATGACATTGAGTTGGGTCAAGAACACTGCTTCAAGCCAGGCCACCGGGGCGGCCAGGATCACCCAGACGATCACCGACAAGGCCATCGGCGCCAGGTCCACGCCGCCCACCACCGCGCGGCGGAACGGGCGCAGGAACGGCCGGGTCAGGCTGTCCAGCACCGGCGCCAGCGGATTGTAGGGATTCACCCAGCTGAGCACCGCCTGGACGATCACCGCGCCCAGCAGCAATTTCAGCGACAGCTGGAACACCGCCAGCACCGACCACAGCGACAGCACCATCCAGGCCTGCGGCAGCGCGAAAATCTCCGGCCGCCACCACAGCAGCACCATCAACACCCGCGCTAGCAGGCACACCAGCCAGGCCAGCAGCAGGGTGGCGGTATCGTAGCTGCGCACCGACGGCACCAGCTTGCGCGTCGGCAGCACCAGGAAGTTGGTGGCCGCCACCACGAACTGGCACAAGGGGTGCTTGAACGGCGCGTGGGCGACCTGCAGGTAGAAGCGCAGCACCAGCACCAGCGCGAACAGGTCGGACAGCACCTGGATCAACGATTGCAAGGTATTGACGAACATGATTCGGCCTCACTCCTGGCTGAGTTCGCGGCCCATCTCGATCGAGCGGTCGCGGCAATCCATCGCGCCGGCGACGATGGCCGCCTTGACGCCTTCGGCTTCGAAGCGCGCGATCGCGCGCTCGGTGGTGCCGCCCTTGGACATCACGTTGCGGCGCAGCTCGGCCACCGGCAGCGGGCTCTGCCGCGCCAGCTCCACCGCGCCGTCGAACGTCGCCAGCACCAGCTCGCGCGCCCGCGCCTCGTCGAAGCCGGCCTGCACGGCCGCCTCCACCATGCTCTCGATGAAATAGAACACGTAGGCGGGGCCGCTGCCCGACACGCAGGTGATGTCGTCGATGCCGGCCTCGTCGGCCAGCCACACGGTCAGGCCGGCGGCGCGCATCACGGTCTCGGCCGCCTCGCGGTCGGCGGCGGACACCGCGGCGTCGGCATACAGTCCGGACACGCCCTTGCCGACCATGGCCGGGGTGTTGGGCATCACCCGCGCCACGCGCTCCGAACCCAGCCAGCGGCGCAGCGCGTCCAGGCGGATGCCGGCGGCGATCGACACCGTCAGCGCGCCGTTCAGCCGCGGCGCGAGTTCCAGGCACAGTTCGCGCAGCTGCTGCGGCTTCACCGCCAGCACCACCACGTCGTCGGCGGAAAAGCGCTCGGGCAGCGCCTGGCCGCCGCTGACGCCGAAGTCGGCCGCCAGCTGGTCCAGCTTGTCCTGCTGATGTTCGACCACGTGGATGCGGTGGCCGCCCTGGCGGGCCAGGCCGCCGATGATGGCGCCGGCCATATTGCCGCCGCCGATGAATGTGATACGCATAGCGTCCCCTTGTGTATGCGTCGGCTCCGGCGCGCGCCGGCAGCCGGAATGTTCAATGTTGGTAGTCGCGCTGGCCGAAGATGGCCGAGCCCACCCGCACCAGGGTGGCGCCTTCGGCCACCGCCGCCTCCAGGTCGGCCGACATGCCCATCGACAATGTGTCGAGCGCCAGCCCCTCGGCGTTCAGCTGCTGCTGCAGGCCGCGCAGCCTGGCGAACTGCGCCGCCAGCCGGGCCGCGTCCTGCGTCGGCTCCGGAATGCACATCAGGCCGCGCAGGCGCAGCCTGGGCAGCGCCGCCGCCGCGCGCGCCAGCGCCGCGGCCTCCTCGGGCGCGCAGCCGCTCTTGCTGTCCTCGCCGGACACGTTGACCTGCACGCAGACGTTCAGCGGCGGCAGGCTGTCCGGGCGCTGCGCCGACAGCCGCTCGGCGATCTTCAGCCGGTCTATCGAATGCGCCCAGTGCGCGCGCTCGGCGACGACGCGGGTCTTGTTCGACTGCAGGGGCCCGATGAAGTGCCATTCTATATCCAGGCCGGCCAGCGCCTCGCACTTCTGTTGCAACTCCTGCACATAGTTCTCGCCGAAGGCGCGCTGGCCGCAAGCGTAGGCGGCGCGCAGATCGTCGGCGGGAAAGGTCTTGCTGACCGCCAGCAGCGCCGCGGCGCCCGGCTCTCGGCCGGCGGCGGCGCAGGCCGCGTCCAGCCGCAGCCGCACCTGCTGCAGTCGGGAAGAAAGGGAATCGGTCATGTCGTTTTCATTTCCGTGAAGCGCCCGGCGGGGATATCCGGCCGCCCGGCAAGCGCATACAATGGATTGCGGATCCGGCCATGCCAACGGAAAACCGGCGGGCGATTATGCATAGTGGAGAATTATATGGAAATTTCCGAGCTCCTGGCTTTTACCGTCAAGAACAAGGCTTCCGACCTGCACCTGTCAGCCGGCCTGCCGCCGATGATTCGGGTCAACGGCGACATCCGCCGGATCAATCTGCCGCCGCTGGACCACCATGACGTGCACGACATGGTGTACGACATCATGAACGACTACCAGCGCAAGACCTTCGAAGACACCTACGAGTGCGACTTCTCGTTCGAGCTGCCCGGCATCGCCCGCTTCCGCGTCAACGCCTTCATCCAGAACCGCGGCATGGCCTCGGTGTTCCGGGTGATTCCCAGCAAGGTGCTGACGCTGGAGCAGCTGTCCGCGCCGCGCATCTTCCAGGACATCGCCAGCTACCCGCGCGGCCTGGTGCTGGTGACCGGCCCCACCGGCTCCGGCAAGTCGACCACGCTGGCGGCGATGATCGACTATGTCAACGAAAACGCCTTCTCGCACATTCTTACCGTGGAGGACCCGATCGAGTTCGTCCACGAAAGCAAGAAGAGCCTGATCAACCAGCGCGAGCTGGGCCTGCAGACCCAAAGCTTCGCCAACGCGCTGAAAAGCGCGCTGCGCGAAGACCCGGACGTGATCCTGGTCGGCGAATTGCGCGATCTGGAAACGATACGGCTGGCGCTGACCGCCGCCGAGACCGGCCACCTGGTGTTCGGCACGCTGCACACCAGCAGCGCGGCCAAGACCATAGACCGGATCGTCGACGTGTTTCCGGCCGGCGAAAAGGAAATGGTGCGCTCGATGCTGTCCGAGTCGGTGCGGGCGGTGATCGCCCAGACGCTGCTGAAGACCAAGGACGGCTCGGGCCGGGTGGCCGCGCACGAGATCATGATAGGCACGCCGGCCATCCGCAACCTGATCCGCGAGAACAAGATCGCCCAGATCAACTCGATGATACAGACCGGCCAGCAGCACGGCATGCAGACGCTGGACCAGTGCCTGGCCGACCTGACCCGGCGCAATATGGTGTCGCCGAACGAGGCGCGGGCCAAGGCCAGCAACAAGGACGCGTTCTGAGCCCCGCCGCGGCGGAGGCAGGCCGCGAGCGCCCGCCGCGACGATAGCGGGCTAGACTGTAGCAGCAGCTCACGCAGGAAACGCCGCCATGGAAAAAGACCAGGCCTCCAAATTCATCCACGACCTGCTCAAGCACGCGACGGGCAAGAACGCCTCCGACATCTTCATCTCCGCCGAATTTCCGCCGGCGATGAAGATCGACGGCAAGATCACGCCGGTGGCGCCGCAGGCGCTGACCGCCCAGCAAAGCAAGGAGCTGGTGCGCGCGGTGATGAACGACCGCCAGACCGAAGAATTCGAGGCGAAGAAGGAAGCCAATTTCGCGATCAACCCGCCTGGCGTCGGCCGCTTCCGCGTCAGCGCCTTCGTCCAGCAGGGCATGGCGGGCATGGTGCTGCGCAAGATCAACACCGATATCCCCACCTTCGACCAGCTGACCCTGCCCGAGGTGCTGAAGGACATCGCGCTGATCAAGCGCGGGCTAGTGATCTTCGTCGGCGGCACCGGCTCGGGCAAGTCCACCTCGCTGGCCGCGCTGGTGGATTGGCGCAACACCCATAACCAGGATCACATCATCACGATCGAAGACCCGATCGAGTACGTGCACGCCCACAAGAAATCCATCGTCACCCAGCGCGAGATCGGCGTCGATACCGAAAGCTGGGACATCGCGCTGAAAAACACCCTGCGCCAGGCGCCGGACGTGATCCTGATGGGCGAGATCCGCGACCGCGAGACCATGGCCTACGGCCTGCAGTTCGCCGAAACCGGCCACCTGTGCCTGGCCACGCTGCACGCCAACAACGCCAACCAGGCGCTGGACCGCATCCTCAACTTCTTCCCCGAGGAACGCCACCAGCAGGTATTGATGGATTTGTCGCTGAACATGCGCTCTATCATTTCGCAGCGGCTGGTGCCGCACAAATCCGGCAGCGGCCGGGTGGCGGCGGTGGAGATCCTGCTCAACAGCCCGCTGGTGTCGGACATGGTGTTCAAGGGCGAGATCGCCGGGCTGAAGGAGGTGATGGGGCGCTCGCGCGAGGCCGGCATGCAAACCTTCGACCAGTCGCTGTTCGAACTGTACGAAGCCGAACTGATCACCTACGAGGACGCGCTGCGCAATGCCGACTCCATCAACGACCTGCGCCTGAGAATCAAGCTGTACAGCGAAAGCGCGCGCAACCGCGATCCGCTGGAAGGCATAGACCACCTGGATATCGTCTGAGACCGGCCGCGCGCCGGCACCCGCCATGCAATTCGACGCCACCACCACCGTACTCATCATCGAAGACTCCCACACCGTGCGCCAGGGGCTGCGCACCATGCTGTCCATGGCCGGCATCACCCGCTCTGAAGCCGTCAGCAACGCCAGCGAGGCCCGCAACCGGCTGCGCGGCAAACACTACGACGTGGTGCTGTGCGACTACAATCTGGGCGAGGGCATGGACGGCCAGGAACTGCTAGAGGCGATGCGCAAGGGCGGCAACCTGCCGCTGTCCACCATCTGGATCATGATCACCGGCGAGCGCCATTACGAACGGGTGGTGGCCGCCGCCGAGATGGCCCCCGACGACTACATCCTCAAACCGTTCGCCTCCCAGCTGTTGCTGGACCGGATGAACCTGGCCGGCCAGCGCAAGACCTTCCTCGCCCCGGCGCACAAGCTGCTGGCCCAAGGCAAGGTGGAGCAATCGATACAGGTGCTGCTGCAGCTGGCGCGCGAGACGCAGAACGCGCAGTACCGGCTGGACGCCAAACGCCTGGCCGCCGAGCTGCTGGTCAACGAGGGCCGCCAGGGCGAGGCGCTGACCATCTACCAGGAGCTGCTGACCCAGCGCGTGATCCCCTGGGCCAAGATGGGCGTCGCCCGCATCGTCGCCGAGCAGGGCGAGAGCCAGGAATCCAACGCGCTGCTGCGCGAGATCATCGCCGACGCGCCGCGCTACACCGACGCCTACGACCTCTTGGCGCAGAACCTGATCGACGACGGCCAGTACCAGACCGCCGCCGTGGTGCTGGAAAAGGCGGTGGCGATCTCGCCGCGCAACTTCAACCGGCTGAAGAGCTGCGGCACCGCGCTGCTGCGCTGCGGCGACCCGACCAAGGCCGCCGACTACCTGCAGCGGGCGGTGGAAATCGGCCGCAACAACAATTTCTTCGGCCCCGACGTGCTGGTGGACCTGCTGCAGGCCTACAGCGAGAGCGGCCAGACCCAGCAGCTGGACCGGCTGCAGGCCGAGATAGCCGGCCGCATCGACGAGCTGCCCGGCGGCAAGCTGACCATGGCCGTGTGCCGCGCGATGACCGCGCTGGCCCAGCAGCGGCCCAGCGACGCGCTGGCGCAGCTGCAGGGCGTGGCCGGCGAGCTGCGCGCCCGCGAGACCGACTTCTCCTCCGCCCAGCGCTTCCTGTCCGCCGCGGTGCGGCTGCCGGCCGAGCTGAGCAATGATCTGCCGGAACAATGGGGCCACGGCATCGCGCTGCGCTTCGCCGACGGCCGCCACGAGCTGGGCACGCTGCTGGAAATCTCCCACAAGCACGAGGCCGGCCACGCCGCCATCGAAAACGCCTACGAAACGCTGCAGCAGGAGAGCAACAAGGCGGTGGAGCTGGCCGGCAACGGCAAGCTGGAAGAGGCCGCCGCCATGCTGTACCAGCTGTCGCAGGACACGCTGAACGAGCGCATCGGCATGAACGCCTGCGCGCTGCTGCTGCGCACCTGCGAGAACCGCCACAAGGCGAAGCTCGACTTCGCCGAGACGCAGCGCCAGGTGCAGCGGCTGATAGACTGGCTGCCGGAAGACAACGAACGCGTGCGCGGCTTCCTGCGCCGGCTGCACGCGCTGAACCCGGACTGCGAATAAAGCCGGCCACCCGAGAGGCGATATGGCATTCGATGAAAACACCACGGTCCTGATCGTGGACGACGCCCACAGCATGGCGCAGGGCATACGCGCCATCCTGGCCATGGGCGGCGTCACCCAGTCGGAAACCGCCAGCCACGCCGGCGAGGCGCAGAACCGGCTGCGCGGCCGCCGCTACGACGTGGTGCTGTGCGACTACAACCTGGGCCTGGGCATGAACGGCCAGGAGCTGCTGGAGGCGATGCGGCGCTCAGGGGCGCTGCCCTTGTCCACGCTGTGGGTGATGATCACCGGCGAGCGCAACTACGGCCAGGTGGCCAGCGCCGCCGAACTGGTGCCCGACGACTACATCCTCAAGCCCTTCACCTCGCAGCAGCTGCTGGACCGGCTGGAAGCCGCCGCCCGGCGCAAGGCCTTCCTCGCGCCGGCGCACCGGCTGCTGGACAAGGGCAAGACCGAGCAGGCGATCCAGGCCCTGGGCGGGCTGATCGCCGAGGCCGACAGCCGCCAACGGCGGCTGGACGCGCAGCGGCTGTGCGGCGAGCTGCTGGCGCGCGAAGGCCTGCACGAGGCGGCGCTGCGGCTTTACCGCGAGGTGCTGTCCAAGGATGAACTGCCCTGGGCCAAGATGGGCGTCGCCCGCATCCTGTCCGAGCAGGGCGACGGCGGCG
>NZ_JBUPWA010000001.1:3010193-3093421 GCF_055181315.1 Chromobacterium sp. Ag138 | reverse complement strand
CGCGCTGGTGGATTGGCGCAACACCCATAACCAGGATCACATCATCACGATCGAAGACCCGATCGAGTACGTGCACGCCCACAAGAAATCCATCGTCACCCAGCGCGAGATCGGCGTCGATACCGAAAGCTGGGACATCGCGCTGAAAAACACCCTGCGCCAGGCGCCGGACGTGATCCTGATGGGCGAGATCCGCGACCGCGAGACCATGGCCTACGGCCTGCAGTTCGCCGAAACCGGCCACCTGTGCCTGGCCACGCTGCACGCCAACAACGCCAACCAGGCGCTGGACCGCATCCTCAACTTCTTCCCCGAGGAACGCCACCAGCAGGTATTGATGGATTTGTCGCTGAACATGCGCTCTATCATTTCGCAGCGGCTGGTGCCGCACAAATCCGGCAGCGGCCGGGTGGCGGCGGTGGAGATCCTGCTCAACAGCCCGCTGGTGTCGGACATGGTGTTCAAGGGCGAGATCGCCGGGCTGAAGGAGGTGATGGGGCGCTCGCGCGAGGCCGGCATGCAAACCTTCGACCAGTCGCTGTTCGAACTGTACGAAGCCGAACTGATCACCTACGAGGACGCGCTGCGCAATGCCGACTCCATCAACGACCTGCGCCTGAGAATCAAGCTGTACAGCGAAAGCGCGCGCAACCGCGATCCGCTGGAAGGCATAGACCACCTGGATATCGTCTGAGACCGGCCGCGCGCCGGCACCCGCCATGCAATTCGACGCCACCACCACCGTACTCATCATCGAAGACTCCCACACCGTGCGCCAGGGGCTGCGCACCATGCTGTCCATGGCCGGCATCACCCGCTCTGAAGCCGTCAGCAACGCCAGCGAGGCCCGCAACCGGCTGCGCGGCAAACACTACGACGTGGTGCTGTGCGACTACAATCTGGGCGAGGGCATGGACGGCCAGGAACTGCTAGAGGCGATGCGCAAGGGCGGCAACCTGCCGCTGTCCACCATCTGGATCATGATCACCGGCGAGCGCCATTACGAACGGGTGGTGGCCGCCGCCGAGATGGCCCCCGACGACTACATCCTCAAACCGTTCGCCTCCCAGCTGTTGCTGGACCGGATGAACCTGGCCGGCCAGCGCAAGACCTTCCTCGCCCCGGCGCACAAGCTGCTGGCCCAAGGCAAGGTGGAGCAATCGATACAGGTGCTGCTGCAGCTGGCGCGCGAGACGCAGAACGCGCAGTACCGGCTGGACGCCAAACGCCTGGCCGCCGAGCTGCTGGTCAACGAGGGCCGCCAGGGCGAGGCGCTGACCATCTACCAGGAGCTGCTGACCCAGCGCGTGATCCCCTGGGCCAAGATGGGCGTCGCCCGCATCGTCGCCGAGCAGGGCGAGAGCCAGGAATCCAACGCGCTGCTGCGCGAGATCATCGCCGACGCGCCGCGCTACACCGACGCCTACGACCTCTTGGCGCAGAACCTGATCGACGACGGCCAGTACCAGACCGCCGCCGTGGTGCTGGAAAAGGCGGTGGCGATCTCGCCGCGCAACTTCAACCGGCTGAAGAGCTGCGGCACCGCGCTGCTGCGCTGCGGCGACCCGACCAAGGCCGCCGACTACCTGCAGCGGGCGGTGGAAATCGGCCGCAACAACAATTTCTTCGGCCCCGACGTGCTGGTGGACCTGCTGCAGGCCTACAGCGAGAGCGGCCAGACCCAGCAGCTGGACCGGCTGCAGGCCGAGATAGCCGGCCGCATCGACGAGCTGCCCGGCGGCAAGCTGACCATGGCCGTGTGCCGCGCGATGACCGCGCTGGCCCAGCAGCGGCCCAGCGACGCGCTGGCGCAGCTGCAGGGCGTGGCCGGCGAGCTGCGCGCCCGCGAGACCGACTTCTCCTCCGCCCAGCGCTTCCTGTCCGCCGCGGTGCGGCTGCCGGCCGAGCTGAGCAATGATCTGCCGGAACAATGGGGCCACGGCATCGCGCTGCGCTTCGCCGACGGCCGCCACGAGCTGGGCACGCTGCTGGAAATCTCCCACAAGCACGAGGCCGGCCACGCCGCCATCGAAAACGCCTACGAAACGCTGCAGCAGGAGAGCAACAAGGCGGTGGAGCTGGCCGGCAACGGCAAGCTGGAAGAGGCCGCCGCCATGCTGTACCAGCTGTCGCAGGACACGCTGAACGAGCGCATCGGCATGAACGCCTGCGCGCTGCTGCTGCGCACCTGCGAGAACCGCCACAAGGCGAAGCTCGACTTCGCCGAGACGCAGCGCCAGGTGCAGCGGCTGATAGACTGGCTGCCGGAAGACAACGAACGCGTGCGCGGCTTCCTGCGCCGGCTGCACGCGCTGAACCCGGACTGCGAATAAAGCCGGCCACCCGAGAGGCGATATGGCATTCGATGAAAACACCACGGTCCTGATCGTGGACGACGCCCACAGCATGGCGCAGGGCATACGCGCCATCCTGGCCATGGGCGGCGTCACCCAGTCGGAAACCGCCAGCCACGCCGGCGAGGCGCAGAACCGGCTGCGCGGCCGCCGCTACGACGTGGTGCTGTGCGACTACAACCTGGGCCTGGGCATGAACGGCCAGGAGCTGCTGGAGGCGATGCGGCGCTCAGGGGCGCTGCCCTTGTCCACGCTGTGGGTGATGATCACCGGCGAGCGCAACTACGGCCAGGTGGCCAGCGCCGCCGAACTGGTGCCCGACGACTACATCCTCAAGCCCTTCACCTCGCAGCAGCTGCTGGACCGGCTGGAAGCCGCCGCCCGGCGCAAGGCCTTCCTCGCGCCGGCGCACCGGCTGCTGGACAAGGGCAAGACCGAGCAGGCGATCCAGGCCCTGGGCGGGCTGATCGCCGAGGCCGACAGCCGCCAACGGCGGCTGGACGCGCAGCGGCTGTGCGGCGAGCTGCTGGCGCGCGAAGGCCTGCACGAGGCGGCGCTGCGGCTTTACCGCGAGGTGCTGTCCAAGGATGAACTGCCCTGGGCCAAGATGGGCGTCGCCCGCATCCTGTCCGAGCAGGGCGACGGCGGCGGCGCCAATACGCTGCTGGACCAGGTGATCGCCGAAGCGCCGCGCTACACCGAGGCCTACGACCTCTTGGCGCAGAACCTGACCGACGACGGCAACTATTCCGACGCCGCCGGCGCGCTGGAAAAGGCGGTGGCGATCTCGCCGCGCAACTTCAACCGGCTGCACCACTACGGCACCGCGCTGCTGCGCAGCGGCGAGGCGACGCGGGCGGTGGAACCGCTGCAGCGCGCGGTCGACATCGGCCGCGGCAACAGCTTCTTCGGCCCGGAGGCGATGGTGGACCTGCTGCAGGCGCGCTGCGAGAGCGGCCAGACCCAGCAGCTGGACCGGCTGCAGCACGACATCGCCGCGCGCCAAGGCGAGCTGCCCGGCGGCCCGCTGACGATGGCGGTGTGCCGCGCGCTGACCGCGCTGGCCCAGCAGCGGCCGCAGCAGGCGGAAGCCCATCTGGCCGAGGCCGCCGAATGGATAGGCTCGCCCGACACCGACTTCGCCAGCGCGCTGCGCCTGCTGTCGGCGGCGGCCAAGCTGCCGGACGACCACGGCGCCGAACGCGCGCCGGACTGGGCGCGATCCATCGCGCTGCGCTTCGCCGACAGCCGCCACGAGCTGGGCAGCCTGCTGGAAGTGGCCGCGCCGCGGCCGGCTTGCGGCGACGCGGTGCGCGCCGCCTACGCCGAGCTGCAGGACAAGAGCCGCGCCGCGCTAGAGCAGGCCAACCAGGGCCGGCTTGAAACCGCCGCCGCGATGCTGCACGGCGAGGCGATGCGGACGCTGAACTGCCGGCTGGGCCTGTACGGCTGCGCGATGCTGCTGCGCATCGCCGAAAACCGGCAGGAGGCCGGCCAGGACTACGCCGGCGAGATGCAGGGCCTGCGCGAGCTGCTGCACTGGCTGCCGCACGACAATGAGCGGGTGCGCGGCTTCGTCAAGCGCCGCCAGGCGCTGATCCGCCACGACGACTGAGGCCGGCATGCGCGCCTTCCTGGCCTGTCTGCCGCCGCCGGAATGCCTGGCCGGCTTGCTGGCCTGGCAGGCGAGCTTGCGGCGGCAGGCCGGCGGCCGCGCGCTTGCCGCGGCCCAGCTGCATCTGACCCTGGTTTTCCTGGGGGAACTGACGCCGCTGCGGCTGCAACAGGCCGCCGATTGCGCCGAACGGGCGGCCGCCACCCTGCCGCCCGCCATCGTTCTGGACGGCTGCGGCAGCTGGCGCGACGCCGGCTGGTGCGGGCCGGCCCATCCGCCGGCGGCGCTGTGCGCGTGGGTGGAGCAGCTGAAAACGGAGCTACGCGCGGCAGGGTTGGCCATCGAGACGCAAGCCTACCGCCCGCACCTGACCTTGCTGCGCCGCTTGGCGCGGCCGCTGCCGGCACAGGCGCTGCCGCCGCTGGCGCTGCCATTAGAGGAAGTAGCGCTGCTGGCGTCCGAACTGCGCGCCGACGGCGCCCGCCACTACCGGCTGGACGGCTGGCGCCGCCAGCCCAGGGCCAGCTGACGCGCCCTAGCTCTTGTCGCTGAACAGGCCGCCCAGCAGCGAGCCCTGTTCTTTCGATTCCCCGCTGGCGCGCGGCGCGGCGGCGACGATGCGGTCGGCCAGCCGCGACAGCGGCAGCGACTGCAGCCACACCCGCCCCGGACCAGTCAGCCTGGCGAAGAACAGCCCCTCGCCGCCGAACAGCGCGCTCTTCAGCTTGCCGACATACTCGATGTCGAAATCGACGCTGGGCTGGTAGGCCGCCACGCAGCCGGTATCCGCCCGCACCGTCTCGCCCGGCTGCAGCTGCAGCTCGGTCAGCGCGCCGCCGGCATGCAGGAACACGTAGCCGTCGCCCTCCAGCTTCTGCATGATGAAGCCCTCGCCGCCGAACAGGCCGGTGCCGATGCGCTTCTGCCAGGCCAGGCCCAGGCTGACGCCCTTGGCGCCGGCGAGAAAGCTGTCCTTCTGCGCGTACAGCGCGCCGCCCAGCTCCAGCAAATGCACCGGCACGATCTTGCCCGGCGTGGCGGCGGCGAAGGCCACCTTGCGCCGGCCATGCGACTGGTTGGCGAACACCGTGGTGAACACCGATTCGCCGGTCAGCAGCCGCTTGCCGGCGCCCAGCAAGGAACCGAGCACGCCGCCGTCGCGGCCGGAGCCGTCGCCGAACACGGTGTCCATCGCGATGCCGTCCTGCATGTAGTACAGCGCGCCGGCCTCGCCGACCGCCGCCTCGCCCGGGTCCAGCTCCACCTCGACGTACTGCATGTCGTCGCCGAACACCTGGTAGTCGATCACGTCCATCGTCATGCCCGCTCTCCTGTGCGACGGCCGGTCAAGCGGCGCCGGCCGGATCGTCCCAGCGCGCCGCCGCCGCCTCGTCGCTGGCCTTGGCGTCCACCCAGTGGCGGCTGCCGTCGGCCAGGATCTCGCATTTCCAGAACGGCGCCTGCCGTTTCAGATAATCCATCAGGAAGGACGCGGCCTCGAAGGCGTCGCGGCGGTGGCCGCTGGCCGTCACCACCAGCACGATGTCGTCGCCCAGCGCCAGCCGGCCGACGCGGTGTATCAGCGTCACCCCCTTCAGCGACCAGCGCTTGCGCGCCTCGCAGACGATGTCGGCCAGCGCCTTCTCGGTCATGCCCGGATAATGCTCGAGCTCCAGCGCCACCACGTCCTGGCGGTCGCCGTAGTCGCGCACCAGGCCGGTGAAGCTGACCACCGCGCCGCAGGCCGGATTGACCGACCAGCGCCTGACCTCGGCGCCGACGTCGAAGCCCTCGGTCTGCACCCGGATATGGTTGACGGTCATCTCAGCCCCCGGTCACCGGCGGGAACACCGCCACTTCGTCGCCGTCGGCCAGCGGCGTGTCCAGTCTCGCCATCTCCTGGTTCACCGCCACCCGGAACACCTTGTCCGCCGCCAGCTCCAGCGCCCATACCTGGCCGCGCTGACGCAGCTCGGCCAGCAGCTCGGCCACGTTGGCCGCCTCGCTGTCCAGCTGCTCGCTCTCCACGCCCAGCGTCTCGCGCAGGCGGGCGAAATACAGCAGGCTCAATTTCATGGGTCCCTCCTGATTCTTGATCCGAATACCGGCAGTGTATGCAAACCGCCGGGCCGGGCCAATGCCGGCGCGCAAACATCGTCGATTGGCAAAAAAAAACCCGCCGGGAAGGCGGGTCGGGCAGTCGGCATGGCCATCGGCGGCGCTCAATCGAGTTTGAGCCGATAGTGGCATACAAATCCCTTTCCTGAAATGACAAATGAATTATTGTCGCATAAGCAATGCCTTGCAAGCGTTTTTACATCTTGCTTACAAAGCCCGCTCCGCCACATTCACTGTCATCCGGCGCTCAACGCACGATTTGCGCGAGCTCGCCCTTCAGGTAGCGATTGGCCATGGTGTCCAGATTGATGGCCTTGATCTTGCTGGCCTGGCCGGCGGAGCCGAAGGCCTCGTAACGCGCGATACAGATGTCGCGCATCGCTTCGATGGTCTTGGCCAGGTATTTGCGGGGGTCGAACTCGGCCGGGTTCTTGGCCAGGAACTGGCGGATGGCGCCGGTGGACGCCAGGCGCAGGTCGGTGTCGATATTGACCTTGCGCACGCCGTGCTTGATGCCCTCGACGATCTCTTCGACCGGCACGCCGTAGGTTTCGCCGATGTCGCCGCCGAATTCGTTGATGATCTTCAGCCAGTCCTGCGGCACGCTGGACGAGCCGTGCATCACCAGGTGGGTGTTGGGGATGCGGGCGTGGATTTCCTTGATGCGATCGATGCGCAGCACGTCGCCGGTGGGCTTCTTGCTGAACTTGTACGCGCCATGGCTGGTGCCGATGGCGATGGCCAACGCGTCCACGCCGGTGTCCTTGACGAAGCGGGCGGCTTCTTCCGGGTCGGTCAACAGCTGGCTGTGGTCGAGCACGCCTTCGGCGCCGACGCCGTCTTCCTCGCCGGCCATGCCGGTTTCCAGGCTGCCCAGGCAGCCGATCTCGCCTTCCACCGACACGCCGCAGGCGTGGGCGAAGTTGACCACGGTGCGGGTAACGCCGACGTTGTAGTCGTAATCGGCCGGGGTCTTGCCGTCGGACTTCAGCGAACCGTCCATCATCACCGAGGAGAAGCCCAGCTGGATCGAGCGCTGGCAGACATCGGGACTGGTGCCGTGGTCCTGGTGCATCACCACCGGGATGTGCGGGAATTCTTCGATCGCGGCCAGGATCATGTGGCGCAGGAAGGGCGCGCCGGCGTATTTGCGGGCGCCGGCCGAAGCCTGCACGATCACCGGGGCGTCGACCTTGTCGGCCGCTTCCATGATGGCGCGCATCTGTTCCAGGTTGTTGACGTTGAAGGCCGGCAGGCCGTAGCTGTATTCAGCCGCGTGGTCCAGCAGCTGGCGCATGGAAACGAGTGCCATGAGTTTCTCCTTCGGGAAGCCCCGCGCTTCGCGGGGCCGGTTCGAAAAAAACGGCTGACGATGGCGGATCGGCAGCCGTGATGGTTATTGTCGAGACAGGCTGGTCAGCAACAGGCCGGCGCCGACGAAGGCCCCGCCGCTGAAGCGGTTGACCAGGCGCAGCCGGCGCGCGCTGTTCAGCCAGCGCGCCAGCCGGGCGCCGCCGCTGGCGTAACTCAGCTGCCAGCAGGACTCGATCAGGTAGAACGTGGCCGCCAGGATCGCCAGTTGCGGCCCCTGCGGCTGATGCGCGTTCATGAATTGCGGGAACAGCGCGGTGAAGAAGATGAAAGCCTTGGGGTTGCTCATCGCCACCAGGAAGCCGCGGCGGAACAAGGCCCACGGGCCGTGCTTGCCGCTGTCGTCCTCGCGCAGCTCGGCCACCGGCTGCGGCAGGCTGCGCCAGGTCTTGACGCCCAAGTAGACCAGGTACAGCGCGCCGGCGTACTTGACGATGGAGAACAGCAGCTCGGACGTGGCCAACAGCGCGCCCAGGCCGGCCACCGAGCCCAGCATGATCAGGCCCAGCGCGCTCATCAGCCCAAAACAGGTCATCAGCGTGCGGCGCACGCCGTAATGGATGCCGTGCGTCATCGCCAGCAACATGTTGGGGCCGGGCGTGGCGGAGACGAAGAACACGGTGGTGACGAACAACAGCCAGGTTTGCAGCGACATCACATTCTCCTGCTGGGGGGATACCCGCCAGTATAACGGAGCAGCCGCTCCAGGCGGCCAATCGCGCGCCCGCTGTTCGTCAAAATATCCATATTCTCAAGCGCATGGCGGCCAACGCCGCCATGCGATCCTTCCCTTTAACCCGCGCGCTCGGCCAGGATGGCCACCGCCGGCAGCTCCTTGCCTTCCAGGAATTCCAGGAAGGCCCCGCCGCCGGTGGAGATGTAGCTGATGTCGTCGGTGATGCCGTACTTGGCGATCGCCGCCAGCGTGTCGCCGCCGCCGGCGATCGAGAACGCCTTGGACTGGGCGATGGCCTGGGCCAGCGTCTTGGTGCCGTTGCCGAACTGGTCGAACTCGAACACGCCGACCGGACCGTTCCACACCACGGTGCCAGCCTGGGCGATGATGGCGGCCAGCTGTTTGGCGGAGTCCGGGCCGATGTCCAGGATCATGTCGTCGGCGGCCACCTCGGCCACGTTCTTGGTGGCCGCGGCGGCGGTCTCGGCGAATTCCTTGGCGCATACCACGTCGGCGGGCAGCGGCACGTCGCCGCCGCGGGCGCGGATCTTGGCGATCACGCGTTTCGCGTCTTCCACCAGATCGGCCTCGGCCAGCGATTTGCCGATGGTCTTGCCCTCGGCCAACAGGAAGGTGTTGGCGATGCCGCCGCCGACGATCAGCTGGTCCACCTTGTCCGCCAGCGCTTCCAGAATGGTCAGCTTGGTCGACACCTTGGAGCCGGCGACGATGGCCACCAGCGGGCGGGCCGGCGCCTGCAGCGCCTTGGACAGCGCGTCCAGCTCGGCCGACAGCAGCAGGCCGGCGCAGGCCACCGGCGCGAACTTAGCCACCGCGTGGGTGGAAGCCTCCGCGCGGTGGGCGGTGCCGAAGGCGTCGTGGACGAAGACGTCGCACAGCGCGGCGTAGGCGCGGCCCAGTTCGTCGTTGTTCTTCTTTTCGCCCTTGTTCAGGCGCACGTTCTCCAGCATCGCCACTTCGCCCGGCGCCAGCTCGACGCCGGCGTGGAAGTCGGCGATCAGGCGCACCGGCTTGCCCAACAGCTCGGACAGGCGGGCCACCACCGGCGCCAGGCTGTCTTCCGGCTTCGGCTCGCCCTCGGTCGGACGTCCCAGGTGGGTCATCAGCAGCACGGCGGCGCCGGCTTTCAGGCAGTGTTCGATGGTGGGCAGGCTGGCGCGGATGCGGGTGTCGTCGCCGATCACGCCGTTCTTCAGCGGCACGTTCATGTCCACGCGGATCAGCGCGCGCTTGCCGGAAAGATTCTGTTCGGAGAGTTTGTTGAATTTCATCGTTTCACTCGCTCGGTTGGATGCGGAACGGTCCGGCAAGCGGCGGGCCGCCGGTCTTGCGGAACAGGCTAGGAAGAAACCACGGGCAATCCCTTTTCGACGCGCGGGCTGTCGCAAAATTTCCCGTCCGCGTCCGCCGTCTCCAGCGCGCCGGGCGCGCGGACCGGTGATCGCCCCTATCCGGCAGTGTATGCCGATCAGGCGGCGTCACTTTAACACCAATCAAATTCTTTGCGCGCCCTATGTAACAAAACAACAGGGCGAATGGCATGCCATGCCGTCCGCCCCGCCGTTTGGCGCCGCCCGCCTCAGCGGCCGAACATCGCGCGCGCGGTGCGCAGCATCTGGCAGCTGAAGCCCCACTCGTTGTCGTACCAGGCCAATACCTTGACCAGGTTGCCGCCGGTCACCTTGGTCAGCGTGGAGTCGAAGGTGGACGCCTGCTCGGTGTGGTTGAAGTCGCCGGACACCAGCGGCAGGGTGTTGAAGCCCAGGATGCCCTTCATGCTGCCGTTGGCCGCGCCTTGCAGGATCTCGTTGATCTCGTCCTTGCAGGTGTCGCGCATCGCGGTGAAGGTCAGGTCCACCAGCGACACGTTGATGGTGGGCACGCGCACCGCGAAGCCGTCCAGCTTGCCCTTCAGCTCCGGCAGCACCAGGCCGACGGCCTTGGCCGCGCCGGTCTTGGTGGGGATCATGTTGTCGGTGGCGGAGCGGGCGCGGCGCAGGTCCTTGTGCTTGACGTCGGTCAGCACCTGGTCGTTGGTGAAGGCGTGGATGGTGGTCATCAGGCCCTTCTTGATGCCGATCGCGTCGTTCAGCGCCTTGGCCACCGGCGCCAGGCAGTTGGTGGTGCAGCTGGCGTTGGACACCACGGCCATCTCCGGCGTCAGCGTGTCGTGGTTGACGCCGTAGACGATGGTGGCGTCGACGTCGTCGCCGCCCGGCGCGGAGATCAGCACCTTCTTGGCGCCGGCGTTCAAGTGGGCCTGGCACTTTTCCTTGGTGGTGAAGGCGCCGGTGCACTCCAGCACCAGGTCGACTTCCAGCGCCTTCCACGGCAGCTCGGCCGGGTTGCGGGTGCTGAAGAACGGAATCTTGTCGCCATTCAGGATCAGATGTTCGCCATCCTGCTCGACGCTGCCGGGGAAACGGCCGTGCACGGTGTCGAACTGGGTCAGGTGGGCATTGATGTTCAGATCGCCGGAGGCGTTGACCGCCACCACCTTGAAGTCGTCGTGCAACTTGTTTTCGTAGATGGCGCGCAGAACTTGGCGGCCGATGCGGCCGTAACCGTTGATGGCGAGGCGGATGGTCATGCTTCTCTCTTCTCCAGGGTACTGAATGTAGTGGCGGCACTACATGACACGGCAAAAAAAGACCACCGAGTCGCCCCGGTGGTCTGTTTACGTCTTAACGCAGAACGGCGCGGATCTTGGCGACCACGTTTTCCACGGTGAAGCCGAACTCCTTGAACAGCTGGCCGGCCGGGGCGGATTCGCCGAAATGGTCGATGCCGACCACGTCGCCCTCCAGGCCCACGTACTTGCGCCAGAAGTCCGGATGGCCGGCCTCCACCGCCACGCGCGGCAGGCCGGCCGGCAGCACGCTCTGCTGCCAGGCCTTGTCCTGGGCGTCGAACACATTGGTGCAGGGCATGGACACCACGCGCACCGGCACGCCTTCGGCGGCCAGCGTTTCCTGCGCCTTCAGCGCCAGCTCCACTTCGGAGCCGGTGGCGATCAGCACGGCCTTGGCGCCGGCCGCGTCGCGCAGCACGTAGCCGCCCTTCTTGATCGCGGCGGTCTGCGCGGCGTCGCGGGCGACGAAGGGCAGGTTCTGCCGGCTCAGCACCAGGCTGGACGGGGTGGTTTTCTGTTCGATCGCGTGCGCCCAGGCCGCCGCGGTCTCGGTGGTGTCGCACGGACGCCAGACGTGGTGGTTGGGGATGTAGCGCAGCGTGGCGGTCTGTTCCACCGGCTGGTGGGTCGGGCCGTCTTCGCCGAGGCCGATCGAATCGTGGGTGAACACGAAGATCGGGTTGATCTTCATCAGCGAGGCCATGCGCAGCGCGTTGCGGGCGTATTCGCTGAACATCAGGAAGGTGCCGCCGTACGGGCGCAGGCCGCCGTGCAGCGTCATGCCGTTGATGATGGCGGCCATGCCGAACTCGCGCACGCCGTAGCTGATGTAGTTGCCGTTGCCTTCGCCGTCTATCCACTGGCTGCCGGACCAGTTGGTCAGGTTGGAGCCGGTCAGGTCGGCGGAGCCGCCGACGAACTCGGGCAGGGACGGGGAGAACGCTTCCAGCGCGATCTGGCTGGCCTTGCGGGTGGCCACGGTCTGGGCGGCGTCGGCGATCTTGGCGATGGCGGCGGCCTGGGCTTCGGCCCAGCCGGCCGGCAGCTCGCCCGCCATCCGGCGCTCGAACTCGGCGGCCAGCTGCGGATGCGCGGCGCGGTAGGCGTCGAAGCGCTTGTTCCATTCGATCTCGGCGACGGCGCCCTGGTCGCGGGCGCTCCACTCGGCGTAGATCTCGGACGGGATTTCGAACGGCGCGTGCGGCCACTTCAGCAGATCGCGCGCGGCGGCGATCTCGGCGGCGCCCAGCGGCGCGCCGTGGCAGTCGTGGCTGCCCTGCTTGGTGGGGGCGCCGAAGCCGATGGTGGTGCGGCAGCAGATCAGCGTCGGCTTGTCGGCGCTCTTCTTGGCGGTGGCGATCGCGGTGGCGATCTCGGCCGGATCATGGCCGTTGACGTTGCGGATCACCTGCCAGCCGTAGGCTTCGAAGCGGGCCGGCGTGTCGTCGCTGAACCAGCCTTCGACGTGGCCGTCGATGGAGATGCCGTTGTCGTCCCAGAAGGCGACCAGCTTGTTCAAGCCCCAGGTGCCGGCCAGCGAGCAGGCCTCGTGGCTGATGCCTTCCATCAGGCAGCCGTCGCCCAGGAACACATAAGTGTGGTGGTTGACGATTTCGTGGCCGTCGCGGTTGAATTGGGCGGCCAGCATCTTCTCGGCCATCGCCATGCCGACGGCGTTGGTGATGCCCTGGCCCAGCGGGCCGGTGGTGGTTTCCACGCCCGGCGCGTAGCCGTATTCCGGGTGGCCCGGGGTCTTGGAGTGCAGCTGGCGGAAGTTCTTGAGGTCGTCGATGGAGAGATCGTAGCCGGTCAGATGCAGCAGGCTGTAGATCAGCATCGAGCCGTGGCCGTTGGAGAGGACGAAGCGGTCGCGGTCGGCCCAGGCCGGGTTCGCCGGATTGTGCTTCAGGTGATCGCGCCACAGGACTTCGGCGATGTCCGCCATGCCCATCGGGGCGCCGGGGTGGCCGGATTTGGCTTTTTCCACGGCGTCCATGGAGAGGAAGCGGATGGCGTTGGCAAGCTCGGTGCGGGTAACCATGCAGGTAAAACCTCAAGACTATTGGGAACCGGTACGACGGTCCATCCCTCGCGCTCGATGCGGCTGGCGACAGGGGCACTCCGTCGCAAAACCGCGAGATTATCGCCGATTTTGCCCTTTCCCGGCAACCGGCCGCCCCGGCGCAAATTGAGTACAATCAGGCATAAGCAACGATCAAACGCATTCTTTCGACATATTCGATCAACATTGCGCGCCTGAGCGCGCCTTTCCGGAGAACCCCATGCAGCAACCCAACAGTCCGCCCATCCATCGCAAAGTCGGCGCCGGCCAAGGCTGGCGCTGGTTCGTGGAAGCCTTCCAAATCGTGCGCCAGCAACCGTTGACCTGGGTGCTGCTGACCCTGGTCTACCTGGTGATCCAGATCGCGCTGAGCGTGGTGCCGGTGCTGGGCGACCTGGCCAGCGCGCTGATCGGCCCGCTGTTCGCCGCCGGCTTCGTGATGGCCGCCGCCAAGTCCGAGCGCGGCGAGGAGCTGGAGCTGGCCGACCTGTTCGCCGCCTTCCGCCAGATGCCCGGCCCGCTGCTGCTGCTGGGCGCGATGATCTTCGGCCTGATGCTGGCGGTGATCGTGGCCGCGGTGGCGATGGGCGTGTCCGGCGGCCTGATGGGCGGCCTGCTCGGCAAGGCGGCCGGGGCGGGCGCGTCCACCGCCGCCGGCGGCGGCGCCGCCGTCGCGCTGGGGGCGCTGGCCCTGATCGGCGGGGTGCTGGTGGGCATGGCCTACTGGTTCGCGCCCACCATGGTGGCGCTGAACCGCATCGATCCCTGGCCGGCGCTGCGCGCCAGCCTGAAGGCCTGCCTGAGCAACTGGCTGCCGCTGCTGGTGGCCAGCCTGGTGCTGGGGGTCAGCTGCCTGGTGGCCTTGCTGCCGCTGGGACTGGGCCTGCTGCTATGGATTCCGGTGGCCTTCGTCACCGCCTACACCGGCTGGCGCGATGTGTTCGCGCCACAACAGTAAGCCGCGCGGCCAAGCGAAACGGGCAGGGCCTCGCGGCGCCTGCCCGTTTTCGCGTCCGCGCTCAGCCCTCGACGATGGCCAGCGCGAAGCCGTCGTAGCCTTTGCCGCCCACGGTCTGGATCGCGGTGGCCGACAAGCGCGGATGGCCGCCCATCAGCTCGATGAAGCGGCGGGTGCCGACGATGGCCGGATCGGGATTGGCCGGATTGGCCACTTCCCCCGCCCGCACCACGTTGTCGCCGACGATCACCGTGCCCGGCCGCGACAGCCGCAGCGCCAGTTCCAAATACACCGGATTGTTCGGCTTGTCGGCGTCGATGAACACCAGATCGAACGGCGCCGCGCCGTCGTCTATCAACCGTTGCAGCGAGTCCGCCGCCGCGCCCTGGATGATGTCCACCTTGCCGACCACCCCGGCGCGGGCCAGATTGGCGGCCGCCACCTCCACATGCCTGGGCTCGTATTCCAGCGTCACCAGCCGGCCGTTCTCCGGCAGCGCGCGCGCCAGCCAGATCGCGCTGTAGCCGCCCAGGGTGCCGATCTCCAGAATCCGCCGCGCGCCGTGGATGCGCGCCAGCAGGTTGAGGAATTTGCCCTGGTTGGGCGCCACATTGATCGCCGGCAGCCCGGCCGCCGCGCTGTCCGCCAGCGCCGCCTCCAGCGCGGCGTCCTGATCAACCAGCTGTCGGCAGAAATAATCGTCCACCGCGTCCCATTGCGCTTGCATCGTCATCTCCCGGTTCTCCATCAGGCCACGCCCTCGCCGCCGTGGGCCTGGTAGGCGGGGCGGCGGCGCAGGCGCTCGAAATAGGCTTCGGTCTTCGGCAGCGCCGGCTTGTCGAACGGCGTCAGCAGCCAGCGCTGCACCGACACGCCCAGCACGATGTCGGCCAGCGTGAACGCGTCGCCCCGCGCCCAGCCCTCGCCCAACTGCGACTCCAGCACCGCCATCTGCTTGTTCCACGCCGCCACGCTGTCGGCGATGCGCCCCGGATCGCGATGCTCGGGGCTGTTGCGGCTCAGCGCGTGGAAGGCGTAGCTCCAGGCGGGATTCAGATCGGCGATCTGCCAGTCCATCCAGCGCTCGACCTGGGCGCGGGCGGCCGGATCGGCGGGCAGCAGGTCGTGGCGGCCGTGCTTGGCGGCCAGATAGCGGCAGATGGCGTTGGATTCGGACAGCGTCACTTCGCCGTCCACCAGCGCCGGAATCATGGAGAACGGATTCAGCGCCAGGAATTCCGGATCGGCGACCGGGCGCACGCCGCGGCCCCAGTCCTCGCGTTCGTAGTCGAGGCCGATTTCATGGCAGGTCCACAGCACCTTGCGGACATTGATGGAATTGCTGCGGCCGAGAATGCGGAGCATGGCGGCTTCCTCGCGGTGGGAAAACCGCCAGTATAATCCTATTCATGCCGTATGATTATTTCGCCGGCGGCCGGCGCGCAAACTATCCTCAAAACCGGCGCTAGGCCTCTTCCAGCCCCGCCCGCAGCAACCGGGCGTGCAGCACCATGTTCTCCAGCGTCAGCCGCGCGGTGGCGGCCAGATAGACCAGCATCCGCTTGGCTTCGTCGGGCTCTTCGGCGCGGAACACCAGCTCGCGCTCCAGCAACGAATCGACGATCAACTCGCGCAGATTGCTTTCGTCGAACGGCAGGTCGGCGTAATCGATCGGGTCCTCCGCCTCCACGTCCTCCACCAGGCACAACAGGCTTTCGCGACTGAGCATGTCCATGATCCCCTCCCGCTTGGCGGCCCGGCGGGCCCTTGATTCAGTGTAGCCGCCCGCGCGTTGGCGCTACACTTGGCAACCCCGCAGCCGACGATCACACCCATGCGCAAAGCCGAACGCCTGTTCCAACTGGTCAACCTGATCCGCGCCCGCCAGCCCATCACCGCGGCGGAGCTGGCCGAGCGGCTGAGCGTGTCGGTGCGCAGCATCTACCGCTACATCGACGACCTGTCGGTCAACGGCATCCCGGTGTACGGCGAGGCCGGCGTCGGCTACCGGCTGGAGGAAAACTTCGAATTGCCGCCGCTGACGCTCAATTCGGCCGAGCTGGAAGCGCTGACGCTGGCGATGGACATGCTGTCGCGCGCGGTGGGCAACGACCTGAGCCGGGCGGCGCAAAGCCTGCTGGCCAAGATCTACGCCAGCCTGCCCGACGCGCGCGCCAGCGACGGCGAAGGCGCGGTGCTGGCCTTCACCGAGCCGTTCGACGACGCGCACAAGGCGCGCTGGGACCAGCTGCGCCTGGCCATCGCCGAGCGCGCGGCGCTGGAGATCGACTACTTCAGCCTGGCGCAGGCCCGCACCCGGCGCACGGTGTTTCCGCTGGGCCTGCTGTACTGGGGCGGCAAATGGACGCTGGTGGCGTGGTGCGGCCTGCGCGGCGACTACCGCAGCTTCCGCGTCGACCTGATCCAGGGGCTGCGGCGGACCGAATCCGCGCCGCCGCCATCGCACGCCAGCCTGGCCGACTACCTGCGCCGGCAACAGCAAGCGTGGCGGCGCGAGCATGCCACTGACAATACGCTGTCAGCAGGGGCATTCTAAACTGTCGCATGGGCGCGGCGGTCCAAGCCAATCCGGCGCCCGAAACGAAAGGAAAACCATGCCCTCCCACCCCTTCTGCGTCCGGCTCGCCGTGCAGGACGCCGGCGCCACGCTGGACTTCTTCGAGTCGCTCGGCTACGAAGTCGTCCGCGACAGCCTCTCCCGGCACGAAACCGTGCACGCGGTCCGCGAGGGCGGCGCCACGCTGTTCACCGTGCAGCCGCGCGCGGGCGCCTGCGCCTTCCTGCCGCGCCCGGCATCCAGCCTGTCGCCGGCCAGCGCCATCTTCTACCTGCGCGTCGACGACATCTTCGCCAAGCTGGACCAGGCGGGCGACAAGATAGACATCATCGCCAGGTACGAGGACGACCACTGCCGGATCTGCTACTTCCCTGACCCGGACGGCCACGTGTTCGCCTTCATCGAGCGGGAAGAGGAAGCCGCGTGAACCGATGCGCTATGCTTAAGGCATGAACGCGATTCCTACCCCCTCGCTGCCGCTGCTGCTGTCATTGGAGGAAGGCGTGTGGCGGGCCTTCGTGGCCGGCGACGCCGATGCCGACGCCGCGCTGCTGGACGTCGGCTTCGTCGGCGTCTACGCCAGCGGCTTCTCCAACCGCGACGACCACGTCGCGCCGTTGCGCGCCGGCCCCGCCGCCGTCCGCTACCAGCTGGACCAGGAACGGCTGGTCTGGGCCGCGCCCGGCGCCGGCCTGCTCAGCTACCGCGCGCAATGGCTGCGTCCCGGCGCCGAGCGGACAGAGACCATGTACATCTCCTCGCTGTGGCTGCACCGGGACGGCCGGTGGCGCAACCTGTTCAGCCAGGACACCCCAGTCCCATAGTCCAGGCCCCGCGCGGCGCGGCTTCACGCGGCGCGATCATGCGCGTTGGCGGAAATGGCGGCTTATCCACAATGCTCGCCGACTTCCTCTTTTATCCACAGCCATCGCCGATGGCATGAGGCCACTCCCAGACTGGCCAAGGAGACCGTCCATGCGCATGTCCCGCTACCCCCTCCTCGCCCTGCTGGCGCTGAGCGCCGCGCCGCAGATCCACGCCGCCGCCTGCACCGCCAACGCCAACGTCCAGACCAGCGCCAAGTCCGACGCCGACAACCGCGCGGCCGGCGGCAAAGGCGGCCACGTCGGCCTGCACATGAAAAACGCCGCGCTGCCGCTGCCGCCCAGCGGCGCGCAAAGCCAGATCGACAAATCGGTGTTCGAAAACTGGGCCGCGTTCAAGCAGTCCTTCGACAAATGGAGCCAGGACACCACCAAGCCGCACGTCAACTGCGGCACCAGCGGCGGCCCCAAGGACATCGTCGACGCCAGCCTGGTCGGCGTCACCCAAGGCTGGAAATGCACCCAGGCGCGCGCCGACGGCCTGTGCGAAACCTGGCAGAAATTCACCCCGGTCAAGGTCTGCTTCTGGTATTACAACGCGCCCGGCAGCGGCGGCACCGCCGGCAAGTGGCTGCTGAACACCGCCTATCCGTCGCTGAACGCGGATTGTTCCTGACCCCTTGTCCCTCGTCATGGCCGGCATGCCGCCGGCCGCGGCCGCTCTGCTAGAATGGCGGCTTCGATTCTCCATTCCCACACCATGCGCAGCCGCCTCTCCGCCGTCATCGCCAGCTGGCCCTTCCTGATCTCGCTTCTGCTGTTGCTGGCCAACGACTGGTGGCTGAAGCCAAGCCATCCGGGCTGGCTCAGCGGCAAACTGTCCGATTTCGCCGGCCTGATGCTGATCGGCCTGCTGCTGCAGGCGGCCTGGCCGCGCCGCTTTCTGGCGTCGGCCGCCGGCCTGGCGCTGGCCTGGCTATGGTGGAAAAGCCCTTTGTCGACGCCGGCGATCCAGTCTTTCAACATGGCGCTGCCGTTCGCCATCGCCCGCACCGTCGACTACGGCGACCTGATCGCGCTGTGGGTGCTGCCGCTGTGCCGGCTGGCCTGGCTGCGGCATGAGCGGATGGCCGCGATGCCGGCGGCCGCGCGCCGCTGGCTGGCGCCGCCCTTGGCGCTGGCGGCGGTGCTAGCCTGCGCCGCCTCCGCCGTTCCGTACAGCCAGCAATACGGCGTGCGCGCCCGCGTCGCGGCCGTCCGGCTGGACCGCGCCAAAGTGATCGAGGCGCTGGACGCGGTGGCGGCGCAATACCGGCTGCGCTGCGTGCGCTGCGATCCCGGACAGGACGATGGCGATTACAGCGGCGGCCGGCCCGATGTGCGGCTGAAATACCGGTTCGCATCGGAGCAGGAAGTGCGTTTCGACATCTGGACGGTGCTGCCGGGAGTGTTCAACGGCAGCGAGCGCGAACGGCTGCAGGCGATGCGCGCCAGCATCCGCCAGGAAATGGCGCGGCGCTTGCCGCAGCTGGACTATCTGGAACCGGTCAACTGAGCGTTATCCACAGCGCCTCGCCCTGCAGCGAATCCATCCACAGCTACCATGCGCAGCGTCGGCCCGACGCGTCCCGCGCGGCCAAATCCTCGGCGAATTCGACTTCGCGGCCGTCGACGCCGCGGTAATGGAAGCCGTAGTAGCGAGCGCCCTGGTGGACCGTGGTATAGCGGCCATGGACTTTGCCATCGACGATCTCCAGCCATTCGTCGGTGAACTGCCAAGGCCGGTCCTCAGCCAGAACTTCATGCTCGCCGCGCAGCCAAGCCAGCGTGATCGGCCGGCCGCGCCTGCCATAGCGGACATAAGCCGCCTGCCAGCCGGCGTCCGCGTCGCCGACCACGGTGAACTGCAAATGGACCGGCTTGCCGCCGTTGTCGGCGACGAAACAGCGGGTTTCACTGTCGAGCGCGGCCCAAGCCGCCCAAGGCAGGCACCACAGCAGCGCCATCCCCAGCAGCGCCCGCTTCATTCGGCCCCGGCTTCCCTCGGCGGACGATGGCCCAGCCTCAGCGTCTGCGGCAGCAGCAAACCCCACAGCAGCGCCAGCAAGGGCAACAGCAGCCACCAGGCCGCGCCGGGCTGCAAGGCCTGCAGCTTGAACGCCGCGTAGCGGGCCAGCGGCGCGGCGATCGCGCCCAGCAGCATCAGCAAGCGCGGCGACGGCCGCCAGGCCTGCAGCAGCCACAGCCACCAGCAGGCGAAACCCAGCCACCACACCATCATCCACAAAGGCAGCGCGCCGACGCCGACGAAACGCAGCAGGCCCGCAGCCGCCAGCGCCAGATCCAGCAGGCAGCCGATGCCGGCCAGCAGCAGCGCCCGTGCGCGCAGGCCGCGCGGCAGGGCCTCCCACAGCAGCAGGGTGGCGGCCAGCGTCACCATCACCCAGCGGTCGCGGCACAGCGTCAGCAGCAGCCACCAGCCGCCGAAGGCGAGGCTGGCCAGCGCCGGTTTGATCCACGGTTTCATCGCTGCCGCGGCCTAGGCGTCGTAGCCCAGATTCGGCGCCAGATCGCGCTCGGCCTGCTCCAGCGTCACGCCGCGCCGCTCGGCGTAACTCGCCACCTGGTCCTTCTCCACCTTGCCCACGCCGAAATAGCGCGAAGCCGGATGGCTGAAGTAGAAGCCGGACACCGCGGCGGTGGGCAGCATCGCATAGCCCTCGGTCAGCGTCATGCCGATCGCCGGCGCGTCCAGCAGCTGGAACAGCTCGGTCTTCACCGTGTGGTCCGGGCAGGCCGGATAGCCGGGAGCGGGGCGGATGCCGCGGTACTGCTCGTCTATCAGCGCCTCGTTGTCCAGATGCTCGTCGGCGGCGTAGCCCCAGAACTCGCGCCGCACCCGGGCGTGCATCAGCTCGGCGAAGGCCTCGGCCAAGCGGTCGGCCAGCGCTTTGAGCAGGATGGCCGAGTAGTCGTCGTTGGCGTCCTCGAAGCGCTTCACGTGCGGCTCGATGCCGATGCCGGCGGTGACGGCGAAGGCGCCGATGTAGTCGTCGACGCCGCTGTCCCCGGGCGCGATGTAATCGGCCAAGGCCCAGTTGGCCTTGCCGTCCATCTTGGGCAGCTGCTGGCGCAGGCCGACCCAGGTCATCAGGCTGGCGTTGCTGTCCGGATCGCGGATTTCGATGTCGTCGTGATTGACGCTATTGGCCGGGAACAGGCCGATCACCGCGTTGGCGGCCAGCCAGTTCTCGTCGACGATCCGCTTCAGCATGACCTGGGCGTCTTCATACAGCGCGCGCGCCGACTCGCCGACGATCTCGTCATTCAGGATGCGCGGAAAGCGGCCGGCCAGCTCCCAGCTCTGGAAGAATGGCGTCCAGTCGATGTAGGCGGCGATCTCGGCCAAGGGGTAATTCTCGAAACGGCGCACGCCCAGCCATTGCGGCTTGGGCGGAACGTAATCGGCCCAGTCTATCTTTTCCTTGTTGGCGCGCGCGGCCTCCAGGCTGACCACCTTGCGGTTGGCCTTATTGGCGTGGCCTTCGCGCGCGCGCTGCTGCTCGGCCAGGTTTTCGGCGACGAAGGCGTCCTTCAGGGTATCGGACAACAGGTTGGAGCAGACGCCCACCGCGCGGCTGGCGTCCGGCACATAGATGACCGGGTGCCGGTAATGCGGCGCGATCTTGACCGCGGTATGCACCTTGGAGGTGGTGGCCCCGCCTATCAGCAGCGGCACCGCGTGATCCAGCCGCTGCATCTCCTTGGCGACGTGGCTCATTTCCTCCAGGCTGGGCGTGATCAGGCCGGACAGGCCTATGATGTCGGCCTTGTGCTCGACGGCGGCGTCCAGGATCTTCTGGCACGGCACCATCACGCCCAGGTCGATCACCTGGTAGTTGTTGCAGCGCAGCACCACGCCGACGATGTTCTTGCCGATGTCGTGCACGTCGCCCTTGACCGTGGCCATGATGATGATGCCCTTGGCCGGCGCGTCGGCCAGCCCCAAGCGGATCTTCTCTTCCTCGATGAACGGTTCCAGGTGGGCGACGGCGGCCTTCATCACCCGCGCCGACTTCACCACCTGCGGCAAGAACATCTTGCCGGCGCCGAACAGGTCGCCCACCACGTTCATGCCGTCCATCAGCGGGCCTTCGATCACGTGTATCGGCCGCGCCGACTTCAGCCGCACCTCCTCGGTGTCCTCGACGATGAAGGTGGTGATGCCCTTGACCAGCGCGTGCTCCAGCCGCTTTTCCACCGGCCAGGAACGCCAGGCAAGGTCTTCGCCCTTTTTCTCGCCGGCGGCCTCGCCCTTGAACTTCTCGGCCAGCTCGATCAGCCGTTCGGTGGCGTCGCCGCCGTCCTTGGGATGGCGCATCAGCACCACGTCTTCGATGCGGTCGCGCAGCTCGGCGTCGACTTCGTCGTACACCTCCAGCGCGCCGGCGTTGACGATGCCCATGGTCATGCCGCGCTGGATCGCGTGGTAGAGAAACACCGCGTGGATCGCCTCGCGCACCTTGTTGTTGCCGCGGAAGCTGAAGCTGACGTTGGACACGCCGCCGGATATCTTGGCGTGCGGCAGGTGTTGCTTGATCCAGCCGGTAGCCTCGATGAAGTCCAGGCCGTAGCGAGCGTGTTCGTCGATGCCGGTGGCGACGGCGAAGATGTTGGGGTCGAAAATGATGTCTTCCGGCGGGAAGCCCACCTCGTCCACCAGGATGCGGTAGCTCTTGTCGCAGATCTCGATCTTGCGCGCGTAAGTGTCGGCCTGGCCCTGCTCGTCGAAGGCCATCACGATCACCGCCGCGCCGTAGCGGCGCAACAGCCGCGCCTGCTCGACGAACTTGTCCCGGCCTTCCTTCAGCGAGATCGAGTTGACGATGCCCTTGCCCTGGATGCACTTCAGGCCGGCCTCGATCACCTCCCACTTCGAGCTGTCTATCATGATCGGCACCCGGGCGATGTCCGGCTCCGACGCGATCAAATTCAGGAAGCGCACCATGGCGGCGTGGGCGTCCAGCATGCCCTCGTCCATATTGATGTCGATCACCTGCGCGCCGTTCTCCACCTGCTGCCGCGCCACGTCCAGCGCGGTGGCGTAGTCGCCGTTCAGGATCAGCTTGGCGAAGGCGCGGGAGCCGGTAACATTGGTGCGCTCGCCGACATTGACGAACAGATCGCCGTCGCCGATGTTGAACGGCTCCAGGCCCGACAGCCGGCACTTGGCCTCGATGGACGGCAGCGCGCGCGGGGCGACGCCGTCCACCGCGCGGGCAATGGCGGCGATATGTTCCGGCGTGGTGCCGCAACAGCCGCCGACGATGTTGATCAGCCCCGATTCCGCCCACTCGCGCACGTACTCGCCCATGGACGCCGGCTCCAGGTCGTAGCCGCCGAAGGCGTTGGGCAGGCCGGCGTTGGCGTGCACCGAGACATAGGTGGCCGACACCCGCGACATTTCCTCGACGTAGGGCCGCAGCAGGTCAGGGCCCAGCGCGCAGTTGAGGCCGAAGCTGACGGCGTCGGCATGGGACAGCGAGTTGTAGAACGCTTCGGTGGTCTGGCCGGTCAGCGTGCGGCCGGACTGGTCGGTGATGGTGCCGGAAATCATGATCGGCAAGCGCGGCGTGTCCGGGCGCGCGTCGAAATACTGGTGGATGGCGAACACCGCCGCCTTGGCGTTCAAGGTATCGAAAATGGTTTCCACCAGCAGCAGGTCGGCGCCGCCGGCCACCAGGCCGTCTATCGCCTCGGTGTAGCTCTCCACCAATTGATCGAAGCTGATGTTGCGGTAGCCGGGGTCGTTGACGTCCGGGCTGATGGAGCAGGTGCGGTTGGTGGGGCCGAGCACGCCGGCGCAGAATCGCGGCTTGGCCGGGTTCTTCGCGGTCTCCGCCGCGCACAGCTCTTTCACCAGCCGCGCCGCCTCGCGGTTGATCTCCCACACCAGCTCTTCCATCTGGTAATCGGCCATCGCGATGGAGGTGGCGTTGAAGGTGTTGGTTTCGATAATGTCGGCGCCGGCGTCCAGATAGGCCTGGTGGATGCCGGCGATCACGTCGGGCCGGGTCAGCGCCAACAGATCGTTATTGCCTTTGACGTCGCAACGCCAGTCGGCGAAGCGTTCGCCGCGGTAGTCGGCCTCGTCCAGCTGGTGGCGCTGGATCATGGTGCCCATGCCCCCATCCAGGATCAGGATGCGTTGCGATAACTGCTGATAAACGGGATGAAGGAATGGCTTTGTCATGGCGGTGGCTGGTATTTTGTCTAAAACGAAAGCAATCGCTGGTACTTCTGGGCTTCAATCCATCTTAACATCGTCATTCGATGCGTCAGTCTTCCGGCAATAGAATATTGAGAGAGTACCCATATGGCCAGTTTGCATAAGAAATGGGTGTTGCCGTTGTGTCTATTTTCCTTGATGGCCCAGGCCGAACCGGCGCCATTGCGAATCGGCGTATCGGATACCGACGCCGCGCCGATCGCGGTGCTAGCCGAGGACGGCAGCACGCTGAGCGGGGGCCTGGCCCGCGATTTGGGCGCGCTGCTGGCCGACGAGATGGGCTTGAAGCCGCAGTTCATGCTGCTGGCGCGGCGGCGGGTGGAGCCGTCGATAGAGACCGGCAAGGTGGACATCATCTGCAACGCCAACCCAGACTGGTTCGCCAACTCAGCCCGCCTCAATTGGAGCCATGAAATCTATCCGCTGACCGAGCGCATGCTGTCGCTGAAGAGCCTGCCCCCGCTGCGGCAGCTGGACGATCTGGCCGGCAAGCGCATCGGCACCATCCACGGCTACCATTACCCGTCGCTGGAATACCTGTGGTCCGGCAACCGCAGCGAGCGCGTCACCGAAGCCCGCTTCGACCTGCTGCCCAAATCGCTGGAGAAGCGGCTGAGCGACGTGGCCATCGTCACCGAGCTGACCTACGTCTGGTGGGCGCGCGGCCATGCCCAGGAGGCGGCCAGCTTCAAGATCCATCCGCTGGTGGTGTCGTCGCAGCCGACGATGTGCGCGCTGTCGCAGCGCTCGCCGGTGAAGCTGGACCAGTTGAACCGAGCGATCGACCGCCTGCACAAGAGCGGCCGGCTGAAGACGCTGATGTCGCACTACCTGTGGCAGGAATAAACGCCGCCTCCGGCTGATCCCCCGCGCCGCCGGACGGGAACGGGACGCCGGACTCGCATGCTAAAATGGCGTTTTTGCAGCGAAAAAGCGTCCCGACATGAGCGATCTGTTAGCCGGCCTGAATCCCGAACAACTGCGCGCCGTCACCTGGCCCGCCAAGAGCGCGCTGGTGCTGGCCGGCGCAGGCAGCGGCAAGACCCGGGTGCTGACCACCCGCATCGCCTGGCTGCTGTCCACCGGCCAGACCTCGCCGGCCGGGGTGCTGGCGGTCACCTTCACCAACAAGGCCTCGCGCGAGATGCAGACGCGGCTGTCGACGCTGGTGCCGGTCAATGTGCGCAATATGTGGATCGGCACCTTCCACGGCCTGTGCAACCGCTTCCTGCGCATCCACTACCGGGACGCCGGCCTGCCGCAAACCTTCCAGATCCTCGACTCCGCCGACCAGCAGGCCGCGATCAAGCGCCTGCTGAAAAGCCTCGAGCTGTCGGACGAGAAATATCCGCCGCGCGCGGTGCAAAGCTTCATCAACGGCAACAAGGAAGCCGGCCTGCGCGCCGAATCGCTGCCGCCGGCGCTGAACCCGTACGAAGCCAAGCTGGTGGAGCTGTACGCCGCCTACGACGCCCAGTGCCGGCGCGAGGGCGTGGTCGATTTCGCCGAGCTGCTGCTCAGAAGCTACGAACTGCTGTCCCGCAACGAGGCGCTGCGCGCGCATTACAGCAGCCGCTTCGCCCACATCCTGGTGGACGAGTTCCAGGACACCAACCGCCTGCAATACGCGTGGCTGAAACTGCTGGCCGGCGAGCACGGCGCGCTGTTCGCGGTCGGCGACGACGACCAGAGCATCTACGCCTTCCGCGGCGCCGAGGTCGGCAATATGCGCGCGCTGCTGTCCGACTTCCGCGTGGCCGAACCGGTGCGGCTGGAGCAGAACTACCGCTCGATGGGCAACATCCTCAACGCCGCCAACGCGCTGATCGAACGGAACGACGGCCGCCTGGGCAAAAACCTGTGGACCGACGCCGGCGAGGGCGAAAAGATCCGCTTCTACCAGGCCGGCAGCGACGGCGACGAAGCCGAATTCATCATCGACGAAGTCAAGAGCCTGCACCGCGACGGCCTGGCGCTGTCCGACATGGCGGTGCTGTACCGCTCCAACGCCCAGTCGCGGCTGCTGGAGCACGTGCTGGTCAACGCCCAGATCCCGTACCGCATCTACGGCGGCCTGCGCTTTTTCGAGCGCCAGGAAATCAAGCACGCGCTGGCCTACCTCAGGCTGGTCGCCAATCCGGACGACGACAACGCGCTGCTCAGGGTGATCAACGTGCCGGCGCGCGGCATCGGCGCGCGCAGCGTGGAAAACCTGCAGGCCGCCGGCCGCGAGCAGGGCATCTCGCTGTGGCAGGCCGCCTGCGGCGCCGGCAGCGGCCGCACCGCCGCCAAGATCGGCGAATTCGTGCTGCTGATTGAGCGGCTGCGCGAGCAGAGCCGCGACTTCAGCCTGGCCGAAACCATCAGCCTGGTGATAGACCGCAGCGGCCTGCGCGACATGTACGAGCAGGACAAGAAGGACGGCGAGGAGCGGCTGGCCAACCTGGACGAGCTGGTCAACGCCGCCGCCAGCTTCATGCCCGACCAGCCGGAACAGGCGCTCACCGAATTCCTGTCCGCCGCCAGCCTGGAGGCCGGCGAGCACCAGGCCGACGCCGGCAGCGACGCGCTGCAGCTGATGACGGTGCACGCGGCCAAGGGCCTGGAATTCGACGCCGTATTCGTCAGCGGGCTGGAAGAAGGCCTGTTCCCGCACGAGAACAGCGTGATGGACGGCAAGGGCCTGCAGGAAGAGCGCCGGCTGATGTACGTGGCCATCACCCGCGCCCGCAAGCGGCTGTATCTGTCCAGCGCGCAGAGCCGGATGCTGCACGGCCAGAGCCGCTACCCTATCCCGTCGCGCTTCATCGACGAGATTCCGGCCGAACTGATCCATTCGCTGTCTGCTACAGTGAAAGCACCCGTTGCGCCGCAGCAGGCGCGCCGCGCCGCCGCCATGCCGCGCCGGCAGGCGGAAAACGCCTACGGTCTGTCCATCGGCCAGGCGGTCAGCCACGCCAAGTTCGGCATCGGCGTGGTGATAGACGCCGAGGGCAACGGGGAGGATGTGCGGCTGCAAATCAACTTCGCCGAACACGGCGTCAAATGGCTGGATATGCGCTATGCGAAACTGAGCCCGGCCTGAGCCGGGACGCGCGCCGCCGACACTGCGATCCGCAACCACAGCATAGAGCGAGCCGACGAGGCGTCATGAGCGAAACCACTCCCTCCCCGGCGGCGGCGCCCGCGCCGGTGCATCACGTGAAGACGGCGCCGGCGCGCAGCGCCGCCTTCGACGATCCCTACGCCAAACGGCTGTTCCTGATCATCGACAGCCTGCCGCAGATGCAGCGCGCGCTGGCGATGACCCTGTCGTCGTTCGGCGCCAACTCGGTCGAGTACGCGGCCAAGGCCAGCGACGCGCTGGCCAAGATGGCCAAGTACGAGTTCGACGTGGTGCTGTGCGACTACGATCTGGGCAACGGCTACGACGGGCTCTACCTGTTCGAGGAGATCCGGGAGCGCAACCTGCTCAAGCAGTCCTGCGTATTCATGATCGTCACCGGCGAGCGCCGCGCGCAGCGGGTGATCTCCGCCGCCGAACTGACCCCCGACGACTACCTGCTCAAGCCGTTCACCGGCGAGGTGCTGCGCGACCGGCTGGAGCGGGCGATGCGCAAGCGCGAGGCCCTGCGGCTGGTGGACGAGAGCGTGCTGCGCCATGAATACTTGTCCGCCATCGAAACCTGCGGCCTCAAGATCGAGGAAAACGGCGAGTTCGCGCTCGACTTCATGCGGCTGAAAGGCTCGCTGGCGCTGAAGATCAACGACTTCGACACCGCCCGCGACGCCTATATGCAGGCGCTGCGCGTCCGCCCCTCCACCTGGGCCAAGATGGGGCTGGCCAAGTCGCTGGCCGGATTGAAGTCCCACGACGAGGCGCGGCTGCTGTTCGAGGCGGTGCTGGCCGACAACAACCAGGTGATGGAAGCCTACGACTGGCTGGCCCGGCTCTACCGCAGCCACGACCTGGACCGCGCCCAGCACACGCTGCAGACCGCGACCGAAATGTCGCCGGTGGTGTTCCGCCGCCAGCAGCAGCTGGCCCAGATCGCGCTGCTCAACCACGACCTCGCCACCGCCGAAACCGCCTGCCAGCAGACGCTGGACATCGCCAAGTACTCCTGGCACCGCAGCCCCACCCATTACGCGGCGCTGCTTCGGGTCCAGCTGGCCCGGGGCGACAGCGGCAACGCCGCCCGCACGCTGGCCAGCCTGCGCCACGACTACCGCTACAACGAGGAAGGCGAGTGGCTGGCCGGCGTGATGGACAGCCAGCTGCAGGCCAAGAACGGCAACGCCGACAAGGCCCGCGAGCTGCTGCAAGCCGCCGGCGAGCGCTTCAAGCAGCTGGCCCCCAAGCTGGATCAGGAATCGCAGCTGGAGTACGCGCGCGCCTGCTACCAGCAGGGACGCGACAGCCAGGGCAACGACGTGATGGAATACCTGGTGCGCAACCACCACGACGACGAAGACATGCTGGCCCACTTCGGCGACATGTTCGAGGAGATCGGCCTGAGCCAGGCCGGCCGCCAGCTGATCGCCCAGAACGTCAAATCGGTGCTGGAGCTGAACAACCAGGCGGTGCGCGAGGCGCAGTCCGGCCAGTTCGACGCGGCGATCGAGCGCTTCGTCAAGGCGCTGGACGAAATGCCGCACAACGTGCAGATCATGCTCAACCTGATCAACGCGGTGATGGCCTACGTCAGCCAGAACGGCTGGCATGAAAGCCATATGCGCCGCGCCTACGAGCTGCTGGGCAAGGTGCGCGACATCGCGCCCACCAACAACAAGTTCCAGAAGATCCTGCACTCCTGGCGCGCGCTGGTGAACAAGATGGACAAGCCGCAATGGGCGCTGTGAGCGCGCTGCGGGCGCTGGTGGTGGACGACGAGGCGCTGGCCTGCGAGCGGCTGCGCCAATTGCTGGCCGATTGCGGCGTAGGAGAGGTCCATTGCCTCGCCGACGGCAAGACGGCGCTGGACTGGCTGGCCCGCCACCCGGTCGACGTGCTGCTGCTGGACATCAGCATGCCCGGCCTGGACGGCATCGCGCTGGCCCGCCAGCTGCGGCAGCAGGCGCTGGCGCCGGCGCTGGTGTTCAGCACCGCCCACGACCACTTCGCGGTGGAGGCCTTCGAACTGGACGCCGCCGACTACCTGCTCAAGCCGGTGCGGCGCGAGCGGCTGGAACAGGCGCTGCAACGCGCCCAAGCGCGGCGGGAGGGCAGGCAGCAGCCGAGTTTCACCGTGCGCCAGCGCGGCCGCCTGCTCAACGTGCCTTTCGCCGACGCGCGCTACCTGAAAGCCGAGCTCAAGTACGTCACCCTGGTCACCTCGGACAACGAATACCTGCTGGACGACGCGCTGGTGGCGCTGGAGCAACGGCTGGGCGCATCGGCGCTGCGCATCCACCGCAACTGCCTGGTGATGCGCCACGCGGTGCAGGAACTGTGCCGCGGCGACGACGGCGGCGACGAGCAATGGATTGTAAGACTGCGCGACATCCCGACGCCGCTGCCGGTCAGCCGCCGCCAGATCCACGCGCTGCGCGCCGCGCTGAGCCTAGGCAATTGATTACGTACTACTACTTAAAACCGGCATTCCCCGGCTTATTGCTAAAAAATAGACCCGCTGTTCTTATAGAATCGTTCACTGCTGAATATATGTCGATGGTTTTAACATGCACGCAAGACTGGTCTATGCTGGGTGCCTCGTCCTATGGCTGATACTGAGCGCGCTTGCCGCCCTGTCCATCGCCAGCCGCTCCCTGCTGGGCGCCGAACAGCAATTCAACAGCCAGCTCCAGCAACTGACCGAGCAATTGAAGCAGCGCCTGCTCGCCAATGAAACCATACTCGACAGCTACGCCACCTTCAGCGGCATCGACCACCGCACCGAACACCGCCAGAAACACCCCTTCGTCGCGCAGCTGCTGCGCCGCTATCCGCAGATCACCACGCTGGCCCATATCGAGCGCGTGCCGGCCGGACAGGTCGCCGGCTACGACCGCGCGCTGCAGCGCGATTACGGCGCCGCTTATCGGCTGCGCGGCTTCGCAGGCGGCAGCGTCCGCCTGCCGGAACAGGACGCCTACTTCCCGCTGATGTACGCCGAACCGCAGTCGCAGGCCAATCTGCGGCTGGTGGGGAGGGACGCCTGGCAGCAGCCGCGGCTGCGCGAGGCGCTGCAGGACTGCATCAACAGCGGCCGCGCCACGCTGTCGCGCCAGCTGCGGCTGCAGCCGCAGAGCGACCCCGGCTATGTGCTGCTGCGCGGAGTGGACGACCGCCTCGACGACCAGTTGATCGGCCTGCTGCCCCAGCATTTCGTGATGCTGTTCGTCCGCGCCGATTCGCTGCTGCCCACCGACATCGCGTTGCCGCCGGGCATGGAAGTCGGCCTGCGCCACCGCGACGACCCCTTGCGCCCGCCGGAAGGCCAGGCGCTGCACCTGGGCGGCGCCCATCCCAGCGCGTTGGAGAAATTGCTGTTCCCGCGGCTGGAGACCAGCCAGCTGCTGGGCGGCGGCAGCCAGCCGCTGCGGCTGACGCTGAGCTGGCAGCAAGGCTGGGCGCAGATCGGCTTGTTCGAATGGACGGTATGGATGCTGCTGTCGCTGCTGCTGGGCCTGGGCATCGGCCTGGCCGGCTTCAGCTTCGTGCGCAGCAGCGACAATCGCCGCCAGCGCGAAAGCCAGCTGTTCCACCTCGCCAACCACGACCGCCTCACCGGCCTGGCCAACCGCAACCTGTTCTACGACCGGCTGCAGCACGCGATCACCCGGCTGGACCGCAGCGGAAAGCGGCTGGGCCTGCTGTTCCTGGATCTGGACCGCTTCAAGCCGGTCAACGACACCTACGGCCACGTGGTCGGCGACCGGGTGCTGCAGCTGATCGCGGCCCGCATCCGCGACGTGATCCGCAATGAAGACACCGTCGCCCGCATCGGCGGCGACGAGTTCGTGATCCTGATGGAAGACATCGAGTCCAACCGCGAGGCGGACAAGGTGGCGGCGCGGCTGAAGCAGGCGATACAGATGCCTTACCAGATCGACCAGCACCGGGTGCTGGTCGGCGTCAGCATCGGCATCGCCTACTACCCGGAAGACGGCCTGCTGATAGACGAACTGCTGGCGGTGGCCGACCGCAAGATGTACGGCAACAAGCAGTCGCCCAGCCGCCATTCCGAAACCGTGGACTAGCGCTGCGCGCGCAGCAGAAGCCGCGGCAGCGATTTCCAGCACCCCTGCCGGGACAGTGCATGAAACAGCGGGCCGCCCCGAATGCCGGAGCGGCCCGCTGTTTTCCCTTCGCGGCGCTTACGCCAGCGTCAGCTCCACTTCGATATTGCCGCGGGTAGCGTTGGAGTAGGGGCAGATGCCATGCGCGGCTTCGATCAGCTTCAGACCCGCCTCGCGCTCGACGCCCGGCAGCGACACCGCCAGCTTGGCGGCGATGCCGAAGCCGTGGGCGATCGGCCCGATCGACACCTTGCCGGTCACCGACACCTCGGCCGGCAGGCGCACGCCGGCCTGCTGCGCGGCCACCTTGAGCGCGCCGATGAAGCAGGCGGAATAGCCGGCCGCGAACAGCTGCTCCGGATTGGTGCCGTCGCCGCCCGCGCCGCCCAGCTCGCGCGGCGTGCTCAGCTTCACGGCCAGCGCGCCGTCGCTGGATTCGGCCCGGCCGTCGCGGCCTCCGGTGGCGGTGGCTTCGGCGGTATACAGTACTTTCTGCAGTGGGTTCATCTGGCTCTCCTTGGCGTATCGTCGTTGCGATTGAAATAATATGCTATTAAATAGTGCACTACTTAATTATCAAAACCCTGACGGGTTCATTGCAGCAGCTGGTCCCGCAAATCGCACAGCGATTGCCGCAAACCGGCTATCTGATCCAGCTGCAGACCGCTGCGGCACAACAACTGCAACGGAATCCGCTCCGCCTGCCCGCGCAGCGCGCGTCCGGCTTCGGTCAGCTTGACCACCACCACCCGCTCGTCGCTGGACAGCCGCTTGCGCTCCAGCCAGCCGGCCGTCTCCATCCGCTTCAGCAGCGGCGTCAGCGTCGCCGAGTCCAGATACAGCCGCTCGCCGATGTCGGACACCGAGCGCTCGTCCTGTTCCCACAACACCAGCAACACCAGATACTGCGGATACGTGACGCCCAGCGGCTTCAGGCTGTCGCGGTACACCTTGTTCATCGCCAGCGAGGCGGAGTACAGCGCGAAACAGAGTTGCTGGTCCAGCTTCAGCAGCGCGTCCGGCGGCGGACAAATGTTTTCTTGCTCCATGTCCGCATAATAAATAGTGCACTATTTAATTGCAAGCAATTCATTTAGCGAACCAGGCCTTGCTGCGCCCGCCTTAGGCGGGCGCGGAACCGCGCTCAGGCCGCCACCCGCACCGGGCCGCGTCCCAGATCGGCCAGCGAGCGGCATACTTGGTGCCAATCGCCGAGACTGCGCACGCCCTGCAGGATGACGCGCGCCAGCGGCTCGTTGCACACCGCGGGGCCGAACTGCATCAACATCTCGTGCAATGCGAAACGCAGGGTATGGCTGTCCTGCAACAGCGCGTCCACTTCCTCGTGCACTTCCTGGCTGACCCGCATGTCGCCCAGCGCGTCCAGCTGCACCTGGTGGCGCGGACAAAAGCCGGAGCGGATCAGCGCCAGGTCGTCGTTGATGTCCTCGGCGAACAGCAGCGCGCTGTGCTGCAGGTAGCCGCAGGCGACGATCAGGCTTTCCAGCGAATGCGGAGCAACGGTGGGGCCGCCTACCGGAAGGGTGGTCATTGTGGTTCTCCTCTTGTAGTTGGATTTTGCGGCTATTTGAGCATTGCACCCACTGGCATGACAATGGCTCATCGCCTCTGGTTGCAAGCTTTTACTCGAGATTTACAACGAAATTAAGCACTTGCCGCAGAGACAAACCTCAGCCGGCGTCGTACCATCGAGACACTTCACACCGGCGTCCATCATGCACATCGTTTATCTCCATGGCTTCAACTCCGGCCCGCAATCGCTGAAAGCGGGCGAAACGGCGGCCTGGCTGCGCCAGCACGCGCCCGACATCGTCCTGCACTGCCCGCGGCTGTCGCCGCATCCTGCCGAAGCGATCCGCCAAGCCGACGAACTGGTGTCCGGCCTGCCGGCCGACACCCTGCTGATCGGCAGTTCGCTGGGCGGTTTCTACGCCACCCATCTGGCCGAGCGGCGCGGCCGCCCGGCCGCGCTGATCAATCCCGCGGTGCGCCCGGACCGCGATCTCGAGCGCTTTCGCGGCGAACAGACCAACCCCTACACCGGCGAGGTCTACACGCTGGGGGACGACGACTTGCGGGCCCTGCTGTCGCAGCGTGTGGCGGCGCCGACGGCCGGCCGCTACTGGCTGCTGCTGGGCAGCCGCGACGAGACGCTGGACTGGCGCGAAGCGGCCGTCCATTACCGCCATAGCCGGCAGGCTGTATTCAACGGCGACGACCACCGGCTGAACAACTGGCCCAAGGTATTGCCGGAGGTGGTCGCCTGGGCGCGGCGGCGACTGTCCAGCCAGGCTTGACGCCCTGTCGAACCGCCTCCGCTTGCCGGTCCGGCGCGGCCGGGCGCAGACTATGCCATCCACTCGCAAAGGAAACGCCATGAGCCAAGCTATCGTTTTCGCCGAAACCGGCGGCCCGGAAGTGCTGCGCCTGCAGCATGCGGAAATCGGCCCGCCCGGCCGCGGCCAGGCGCGGGTGCGCCATAGCGCGATCGGCGTCAATTTCATCGACACCTACCAGCGCAGCGGCCTGTATCCGCTGCCGCTGCCCAGCGGACTGGGCAGCGAGGCGGCCGGCGTGGTGGAAGCGGTGGGAGAGGGCGTGGCCGGGCTCGCGCCCGGCGACCGCGTCGCCTATGCCGGCGGCCCGCTGGGCGCCTATTCGACCGAGCGGCTGATCGCCGCCGAGCATCTGGTCAAGCTGCCGGACGGCGTGTCCGACGAAACCGCCGCCTGCGCGATGCTGCAGGGGATGACGGTCGAATACCTGGTGCAGCGCACTTTCCCGGTGCAGCCAGGCCAGACCGTGCTGTGGCATGCCGCCGCCGGCGGCGTCGGCCAGATCGCGCTGCAGTGGCTGTCGGCGATGGGGGTCCATGTCATCGCCACCGTGGGTTCTGAAGCCAAGGCCGAGATCGCCCGCGGCCTAGGCGCCGCCCATGTGATCCTGTACCGCGAGGAAGACGTGGCGGCGCGGGTGCGCGAGATCACCGGCGGCAAGGGCGTGCCGGTAGCGTTCGATTCGGTGGGCAAGGATACCTTCGAGGCCTCGCTGAACAGCCTGAGCCCGCGCGGCATGATGGTGACGTTCGGCAACGCTTCCGGACCGGTGCCGGCGCTGGCGCCGCTGGAGTTGACCAAGCGCGGCTCGCTGTTCCTGACCCGGCCCAAGCTGGGCGATTACATCGCCACCCGCGCCGAGCTGGAGGCCTCGTCCGCCGCGCTGTTCCGCCGTCTGCTGGACGGCACGGTCAAGCTCGCGCCGTCGCACCGCTATCCGCTGGCGGAGGCCGCGCAGGCGCACCGCGATCTGGAAGCGCGCCGCACCACCGGCTCGGTCATCCTGCAGCCCTGATTGCGGGCGCTATTCGACCAGCGGCAACGACGGCCGGCCGCAACCGTCCCGGCGGCGGCCGGCGCCGCAGGCCGCGTCGTCCGCCGCGCAGGACCGCAGGCCGCGCGCGGCGCAAGGCGCCGACGGCAGGCGCTCGTCCACGCAGGCGCGGCGTTGCGCGCCCAGCATGCCTTCGCACGACGCTTGCGCCGCCAACAGCGCTTCGCAGCGTTTGGCGTCGCGCTGGCGCTGGCAGCCGAGAGGCGGGGTGTAATAGGCGAGGCACGCCCTGCGCCTGGCATCCGGCAGATCCAGGCAGCTGCGCAGCCCCTGCAGATGCGCCTGGCAGCGCTGGGGCGCGACCGCGTCGGCGCAGTCGTCCTTGGCTCCCCATCCGGCAAGCGGAAAAGCGAACAGCCCGCACAACAGCAAACCCGCCGAGGCCCGCCTTCCCAGGCTTGCGCCGCGCTTTCCCCCTTGCGTCATCGCCCTGTCCTTTCCCCAGCGGACGTCGAAATCAATCGGATTGGTTTTGCATCTGCTCCTGCCGGCGTTTATCCTGCCAAAAATTGGGCTTGCTGGGTACTGATTTGACATGATCGTCCGGCGGAGGCAGCAGACGGCTGGACTGATGCTGGACCGGATCGAAGCCGATGTCGCCGTTGCGCGCGGCTTCGCGCTGACGCAGATTGCGCAGCCGGCGGTTGTTGCATGACTGATCGCCGTCGCACCCGCGCGCCGACGGCCGGCCCTCGGCATGCCTGCCGGGTCCCGGACCGGGGAAATGCTGCGCCAGCGCGGCCTGCTGCGCCAGCAGGCCGCCCAGCGCCAGCATGATCAGATATCGCTTCATGTCGATATTCTATCCTGTCTGTTGACCGCGCTGCCATCACCGCTCAAGGCGGCGAAACGCAGGACCGGCAAGGCATCGGATGCGGGTCGGCGTCGCAGCGATCGATTGTCCGGTAGGGGGAGATTCGGCCAGAGATATGAAAATATTGCATATTTCCCGCTTGAAACGGCTTCCGCGCCGGCCATTTGTTCCAGCTTAAGCGCAAGCGTTTGCGCGGACGTCAACGAGAACGTCACAATTGTTAACGACTGTATCGCGACGTGGCGGCTTAACATCTGTAAAAACAAGGCGCCCCAGCGCGCGCCATGCCGCGCTAAGCTGGCAGCCGGAACACTAAGGAACAGCATATGGAACACAATAAAATCCTGGTCGTCGACGACGACGCCAAGCTGCGCGAACTGCTGACCCGCTACCTGACCCAGCAGGGCTACATCGTGGAAACGCTGCCCGATCCCAAGGACCTGGACCGCAAGCTGGCGCGCAACCGTCCCGACCTGATCGTGCTGGACGTGATGATGCCGGGCGAGGATGGCCTGGCGGTGGTGCGGCGGCTGCGCGCCCAGGGCGAATCGCTGCCAGTGATCATGCTGACCGCCCGCGGCGAGGACATCGACCGCATCCTGGGCCTGGAAATGGGGGCCGACGACTACCTGCCCAAGCCCTTCAATCCGCGCGAGCTGACCGCCCGCATCCAGTCGGTGCTGCGCCGCCATCACACCACGCCGGCGCTGGCCGCGCTGCACGACGCCGACGACGTGGTGGAGTTCGGCGAATTCGTGCTCAACCTCGGCCAGCGCGAGCTGCGCCGCGGCGGCCAGCCGGTGTCGCTGACCAGCGCCGAATTCGCGGTGCTATCGGTGCTGGTCAGCCATCCGCGCCGCCCGCTGACCCGCGAACAGCTGATGGAGCTGGCATTGGGCAAGGGCAACGGCGAATCGCTGGACCGCAGCATCGACGTGCACATCTCGCGCCTGCGCAAGGCGCTGGAAAACGGCGAAAGCGACAGCCAGCTGCGCTACATCCAGACGGTGTGGGGCTATGGCTACGTGTTCGTGCCGGATGGATCGCCCAGGGAGTAAGCCTTGTTACGCAAGCTGTTAGGCTCCCTGTTCTTCCGGCTGGCGCTGCTGGTGGTCACCGTGGTGATCACTACCCAGCTGTTCACCATCTGGCTGGCCAACAACGAGCGCCACAAACTGCTGGAGCGGCAGCTGTACATCCAGGTGCTGGACACGCTGTCCTTTCTCGAGGACTCGATGACCGGCATGGTGGAGGAGGAGCGGCAAGCCTTCCTCGACAACTACAACCGCCCCGGGCTGCCCAGCCTGCTGCCGTTCAACGCCGACCGCGGCCAGCAGTTCAGCGAGGATCTGCCCAAGATCGGCGCGATGCTGGCGCAGCGGCTGTCGCACGACCTGAACGAGCCGGTGCAGGCGCATTACGCGCGCCGGGCCGACCACAGCGAGCTGTGGGTGCACGTGCACGTGCTGGATCAGCCGTACTGGCTGGTGATCCCCTTCGGCCGCTACCGCGACCGCATGATCAGCCCGATGCTGCAGGCGTCGTTGCTGGCGGCGCTGTTCGCCA
The DNA here is from genome assembly GCF_055181315.1 of Chromobacterium sp. Ag138. Lineage (NCBI taxonomy): Bacteria > Pseudomonadati > Pseudomonadota > Betaproteobacteria > Neisseriales > Chromobacteriaceae > Chromobacterium > Chromobacterium sp. Ag138. The sequence continues at coordinate 3,056,890 of NZ_JBUPWA010000001.1, read as the reverse complement.
CGCTGCTGGCGTCCTTGCTGGCCTGGCGCATCACCAGGCCGATCAGCCAGGTGGTGCAGGCCAGCCGCCAGCTGGCCAGCGGCTCGATGCCGCAGGCGATTCCGGAAACCGGCCCGCGCGAGATGCAGCTGTTGGCGCACAACTTCAACGGCATGGCCCAGGCGCTGGACAACGCCGCGCGCGAGCGGCGGCTGATGCTGGCCGGCCTGTCGCACGACCTGCGCACGCCGCTGACCCGGCTGAAGCTGACGCTGGAAATGCAGGAAGCCAGCACCGACCAGCACGACATGCTGTCCGACATCGACGAGCTGTCGCGCATCGTCCGCCAGTTCATCGATTTCGCCCGCGCCGAGGAAACCAGCCGGCTGGAGCCGGTGGCGCTGGCCGATCTGGCCGCCAGCGTGGTGGCCCGCTTCCGCCGCGAGAGCATGGACGCGCGGCTGGACATCCGCGACGAGATCGAACTCAAGGCCGACGCGCTGGCGCTGGAGCGGCTGCTGAGCAATCTGCTGGAGAACGCGCGCCGCTACGGCCGTCCGCCGGTGGTGATCCGGCTGGAGAAAGCCGGCGGCGACGCCATGCTCAGCGTGATCGACCACGGCGACGGCATCCCGGCCGCGCTGCGCGAAACCGCGCTGGCGCCGTTCGAGCGGCTGGCCGAGCACCGCGGCACCGACGGCGGCAGCGGCCTCGGCCTCGCCATCGTTTCGCGGGTGGTCAAGCAGCACGGCGGCGCGCTGGAGCTGACCGACGAGGACGGCGCCTTCAAGGTGGCCATCCGCCTGCCGCTGGGCGAGGCGCTCAGCGAAAGCGCAGCATCATCCACAAGCCAGCCAGGCTGAGCCCCAAGCCGGCCAGCCTGCCCGGCGACAGGTTCTCGCGAAACAGCCAATAGCCTATCGGCAGCAGCAAGGCGGTGCTCAGCACATTGGAGCTGAGCGCCGCGTAGCCCAGGTTCCAGCCGGCGCGGTAGGCCAGCAGGAAACCCATCTCGATGCCCAGTATCCCCAGCGCCACGCCCAGGCTGCTCCAGTTCAGCGCCGACATCCCGCGCTGCCCCGCCGGCAGCCACCACATGCCCGCCAGGCACAGCGACATCGCCAGGCCGTAGCTGACCGCCAGCGAAAAGAACGGGTTCAATTCTTGCGGCAGCTGCTTGATCGACAGGTGGTAGACGACGGAGCCGGCCACCGCCAGCAATAACGCGGCGAAAAACATTTTCCTCTCCTTGCGGCGATTCACAGTCGGACCCATGCTAAACATTCGCCGCCGCTATAGGTAGACTGGAAAATCCGGCAACTGCTATAAGCAATTCATATGACCAGCGACATCGATACCGCCTTGCTGCGCGCGCTGGCGGCCGTGGCCCGCCTCGGCAGCATCAACCGCGCCGCCCTCGAACTGGGACGGACCCAGCCGGCGCTGAGCTTGCAGCTGCGCAAGCTGGAACAGCACTGCGGCCAGACCCTGCTGCAGCGCTCCACCCGCGGCGTGACGCTGACGCCGGCCGGCCAGGCACTGCTTCCCTACGCCGAGCGCATCGTCTCTCTGGCCGAACAGATGGTGCCCGGCGCTCTGGCCATGGAGCCAAGACGCTGCCGGGTCGGCCTGATCGAAGATGTGATCAGTCATCATCTGCCTCAGGTGCTAGCCGATTTTTCCGCCGTTCATCCATCGCTGCGAGTGGAAGTGCGGGCCGCGATGGAAACCGAGCTAAGCGAGGCCTATCGCCGGAACGATCTGGATCTGCTGATCGCCAATCCGCTGCAATGCGGCTTGAGTGAAACGCCGAAGTGGGTGGTGGAATGCCCATTGCGCTGGATGGCGCGGGACGGGCGCATGCCGGAAGGAAATACATTGCCCCTGGTGATGTTCTCCGCGCCATGCAGCTGGCGCGACGCCATGCTGGACGCGCTGCGCCTGAGCGCGCGGCCATTCCGCATCGTATTCGAAAGCGCGAGCCAGCTTGCCGTCCAGGCCGCGCTGGAAGCAGGCTTGGGAGTAGGCGCTTTGCTGCCCAATGCTGTCGGCGGCAGGCTGGCGCCGTTGCCGGATGATTATCTGCCGCCCTTGCCCTCGGTGCCGCTTGCCCTGTATCGCCGAAAGGAACGAAGCGACGACTCCGGCCTGGAACGCTTGAGCCGCCTGTTCTTCCACGAGTTGAGCCGGCTATCCGCCTAGCGCCGCCCGTTCAGCGCCAACACGCCGGCCAGGATCAGCGCCGCGCCCAGCAGCATCGCGGCGTCGATGGCTTCGCCGAGGAACAGCGCGCCCCACAGCACGCCGAACACCGGCACCAGATAGGTGACGCCGCTGGCGCGGGTCGCGCCCAGCCGGTTGATCAGCCGGTAGAAAATCAGATAGGCCAGCGCGGTGCAAAACACCGCCAACAGCGCCAGAGCGATCCAGGCTTTCTGCGGCGGCGGGCTCGCCGGCCAGTCATGCCACGCCAGCGGCAGCATCAGCAGCGCGCCGCTGGCCAAGCCGCCGCAGGCGGTCACCAGGGGCGGCATGCCGGGCAGCCAGCGCCTGGCCATATGCCCGGCCCAGCCGTAGCTGGCGGTCGCCCCCAGCATTGCCAGCACCGGCGCCAGCGAGCGGACCTCGAAGCGCGCGCCATGGCCGGCCATCAAGGCCAACACTCCGGCCAAGCCCAAAACCAGGCCCACCGCCCGCCGCGAAGACAGCCGCTCGCCGGCTAGCGGCCACGCCCACAGCGCGGTCATCAGCGGCGTGGTGGCGTTCAGCACCGAGGCCATGCCGGCCGACAAGGACAATTGCGCCCAGGCGATCAGGCTGAACGGCAACGCGGTGAAAAACACGCCGACCACGGCAATGGGCAGCCAGTTGCCGCGCCACAGTTTCCATTGCCCGCGCCACAACAGCAGCGGCAGCAACAGGCAGCCAGCCAGTCCGACGCGCAGCGCGATCAGCGGCAGCGGCCCGAAAGCCGGCGCGGCGACGCGCATGAACAGGAAAGACCCGCCCCACAGCGCCGCCAGCAGCGCGAGCCAGGCGAACTCCCGCCGCTGCCCGCTCACGCCGTCGCCTCCTCGCGGCTGAGCCGCGCGCTTTCCCAGCCTATCAGGTCCAGCTTGCGCTCCTCGCCCCAGCGGTAGCCGCCCAGCGCGCCCTCGGCGCGGATCACCCGGTGGCAGGGAATCAGCCAGGCCACCGGATTGGCGCCCACCGCGTTGCCCACCGCGCGCGCGGCGCCCGCACGGCCCATTTTTCCGGCCAGCTGGCCGTAACTGAGCAGGCCGCCGTAGGGCACGGCCAGCAATGCCCGCCACACCTGGATCTGGAAATTGCTGCCCTGCACCCTGAGCGCCAGCGGCGGCCCGCCCGCCTCGGCCAGCGGATCGAACAAGCGGCCGCACAACGCGCGCCCCTGGCCGGGAACGTGGCGCAGCGCGGCGCGCGGCCATTGCGCGCGCAGCCAGGCCTCCGCCTCCTCGTCTCCGGACACAAACTGCAGCGCGCACACGCCGCGCGCGGTCTGCGCCAGCAGCGCCGGGCCGAAACGGGTGGCTTCGACGCTCCAGGCGATGTCCAGGCCGGCGCCGCCCTGCTGGTATTCGCCGGGCGTCATCGCCTCCAGCGTGACGAACAGGTCGTGCAAGCGGCTGCTGCCGGACAGGCCCAGCTCGTGCGACAGCGGCAGCAGCGGCGCGCCGTCCGCCAGCCGCGCCTTGGCCGCCTCGCAGGTCAGCTGCTGGATGAAGCGCTTGGGGCTGACGCCGGCCCAGCGGCTGAACAGCCGCTGCAGCCGCGATTCCGACAAATAAAGCGCGGCGGCCACATCGGCCAGTTGCGGCTGCTCGCCGGCATGGGCGACCAGGTAGCGGATCGCGTCGCAGACGCGGGCGTAGTCGCGGCCGGCTTCCTCGTCGGCATGCAAAAGGGCGTCCATTTCACTCGCTCCGGTTCAGCCGCAGCGCGTAGCAGCCATGCGCGGGGAAGCGCAGCATCGCGAACGCGATCTCCGGCCGCGCCTCCCAGCGCGCCAGCATCGCCTCCGCCTCGCCAGTCGGCAGCAACGCGGCTTCCAGCATGGTCTGCCCGTCGTCGTAAGCGCGCAGCGCCACGCCGTCGCCGAGGTAGGCCTTATCTCCGGCTCGGCCCAGCAGCGCCGACAGTCCGGGCAAGGCGGACGGCTGCGGCTCGCCGGCCAGGAAAACCGGCCCGTACTCGCGGTAGGGCCCGGTTTGGCGGAACGGGCTGTAGCTCGCCAGGATCAGCGCCTCGCCCCGGCGGGCGCGGCGCAGCGCGTCGCGGCACGGTTCGCCGCCGGCCGCCGTCAGCCGCCGCACCGGCTGGCCGAGCGCGTCGACGCCTTCGCGCCGCGCGCGCTCGACGAAAGCCGGGTCCAGGGTTTCGAGTTGCCAGGCCATGGCGCTCTCCTTCGTATCATTGCGATGTCCGAAGTCTATGGCGGCGCGCGCCCGGCGGCGACCCGATTCTTGCCGTTCCCGCTTCCCTGTCAGCCGGCGTGCAGCAGCGAGTACTGGATCTCCGACAGCGCCTGCGGCACGCGAATGAAGGACAGCGGCTGTCCCAGCAAGCGCGCCATGTGCGAAGTGGAGAACAAGCCGCACAGCTCGTGGTGGCCGTTGGACGGATTCACTTCCACCACCAGCGCGTGCTGGCGGCCCAGATGCTGCATGGTGGCGACCAGTTGGCCAACATTGGCCGCCGCCACGTCGGCCAGGCTCAACGCGTCCAGCCTCCCGCGCGGCGTCATCACATCGGATACCTGGATATCGGCGTAATGCTTGCCGTGCTCCTTCATGCACTGGATGGGCCGTTCGCCCAGCAGGTCGACGGCGGTGACCAGGCCGAGCAGGCTGCCGTCGTCGTCGTGGACGAACAGCAGCCGGATGCCGTGGCTGACCATGCGCTGGTGGGCTTCGCGCAGATCGGCATCACCGCGTATGCCTATCGGATTGACCAGCTTCAGGTCGGTCATCACGCTCAACGCCGGACTGTCCACGCCTATCGGCGGATGGGGCCGCTGGTCCAGTCTCACCAGGTCGGTGGTGCGCGGCAGAGTCAGAGTGGGCAAGGGAGAAAAATCTTTAGCCATGACGGCTCCTCGCAGGGCGACTCGAAAAGGCGACAACGGGCCGGCCCGCCCAGTGCGGTCGACCCTGTTTTCAACTTAGCGGAACTTTGCGTTTACTATTGGCCTCATTAGTATGTTTGTTCTACTTTTGTAAAGATCCATGAAGCATAACGCCACCCACCAACAGCATGCCGTCAGAGTTCGCCAACGGACGCTGGCCTGGATGCTGCCCGCCGCGCTGCTGATGGCCGGCCAGGCCCAGGCCGAAGCCTGGTCCCATCCCGGCTGGCAAGACAGCGCCGACACCCGCGTCAAGGCGCAGGCGCTGCTGCAGACGCTGAACGCCACCCTGCTGAGCAACCCCAGCGCCACCCGCACGCTGCAGCAATGGTGCGGCGAGCACAAGCTGGCCGCCGAGGCCCGCATCCGCGCGCTGCGCGACACCGCCACCCGCAAGCCGGCCGACGCCGAGATCCGCCGCCAGCTGAAGGTGGGCGCCGACGAGCCCATCGGCTACCGCCGGGTGCAGCTGGCCTGCGGCGACCGCGTGCTGTCCGAGGCAGACAACTGGTACGTGCCGTCGCGGCTGACCGCCGAGATGAACCGCCTGCTGGACACCACCGACACCCCGTTCGGCGCCGCGGTCAAGGCGCTGGACTTCACCCGCCGCACCGAAAGCGCGAAGCTGCTGTGGTCACCGCTGCCGCAGGGCTGGGAAACCCGCCCGCTGCCGGCCGGCGACGCCAAGCGCGGCCTGGACATTCCGGAACAGGTGCTGCAGCACCGCGCCGTGCTGTACAAGGACGGCAACACGCCGTTCAGCCTGGTGGTGGAAACCTACCGCCGCGATCTGTTCGCCTTCCCCCTGAACCCGCGCGAAGGCAGCCGATGAAGGCCCCTGCGATCGCCGCCGCCTGCCTGGCGGCGCTGCTGCTGAGCCCGGCCGCCCAGGCCGACCGGCTGGACGACATCCTCGCCCGCGGCGAGCTGCGCGTCGGCACCACCGGCGACTACCTGCCGTTCAGCAGGCTGGACCCCGCCAGCGGCGAATACCGCGGCCTGGACATCGACATGGCCGCGGACCTGGCGCGCGCGCTGGGCGTGAAGCTGCAACTGGTGGCCACCAGCTGGCCGACGCTGATGCGCGACCAGTGCGACGGCAAGTTCGACATCGCGATGAGCGGCATCTCCATCAGCCTGGAGCGGCAGAAACAGGCGCTGTATTCCGCCGCCTACCTGAACGACGGCAAGACGCCGATCGCCCGCTGCGACAACGCGGCGCGCTTCCAGACCCTGGAACAGCTGAACCGCAAGCAAACGCGGCTGGTGGTCAACCCCGGCGGCACCAACGAGCGCTTCGCCCGCCAACGTCTGCCGGATGCCAGCTTGACGGTTTTCCCCGACAATAACCGCATTTTCCAGCAGATCATCGACGGCAAGGCCGACGCGATGGTGACCGATGCGGTGGAAACCCGCTACCAGCAGAAGCTGCATCCGGAGCTGTGCGCCGTCCATCCGGACAAGCCTTTCGATTTTTCGCAAAAGGCTTATCTGCTGCCCAACGACTGGCGCTGGAAAGCCTGGGTCGACCAATGGCTGAGCCAGCGGATGCAGGACGGCGGCTTCGCCCGGCTGTCCGCCAAATGGCTGGGACAATGACGCCAGCCATGAAAAAACCGCCCGGAAGGGCGGTTTTTCATTTTCGGGCCGCACGGTCCGAAAACAGACTATTAGCGGGCGCCAATCAAGGCATGGCCTGGCGCACCAGCGCCAGCATCCGTTCGCTGGCGCCGCGGTGGGCGTCGCGGAAACGCGCGGCGCCCTGGCGCATCGCCTCGCCGGCGGCCGGATCGGCCATCAGCGCCAGGGCCGTCGACACCAGTTCGGCCGCGTCGCCCACCTGGCGGCCGGCGCCGGCGGCCAGCGAATCGGCGGCGGCCTGCTGGAAATTGAACACCGACGGGCCGAACAGCGCCGGCACGCCCATCTGGGCCGGCTCAATCAGATTGTGGCAGCCGTAAGGCAGCAGGCTGCCGCCGATGAAGGCGACGTCGCAGGCGCCCAGGTAGCCGAACATCTCGCCCATGCTGTCGCCCAGCCATACCCGGGCGTCGGCGGCGATGGCGGCGCCGTCGCTGCGGCGCTGCGGCTTCAGGCCACGCTCGGCGGCCAATCTCTCCACCTCGTCCCAGCGTTCTGGATGGCGCGGCACCAGCACCAGCAGCGCATCGCCGACCGCGTCGCCGGCCGACTGCCAGGCGTCCAGAATCAGCGCTTCCTCGCCGTCGCGGGTGCTCGCGCACAGCAGCGTCGGCCGCCCGCCGGCGCGCGCGCGGAAGCCGGCGGACAGATGACGTTGCGCTTCCGGCACGTCGATATCATATTTGCTGCTGCCGCAGACCGAAACATTCCGTGCGCCCAACTTCGTCAAACGCTCAGCATCTTCCGGCGTTTGTGCGGCAACTGCGGTCAATTTCGCCAAGGCCGGCGAAATCAGGCCGGAGATCTTGCGATAGCCGTTCAGCGATTTTTCCGACAATCGGGCATTGGCCAGCAATAGCGGCACGCGCTGCGCCGCCGCCGCGTGGATCAGATTGGGCCAGATCTCGGTTTCCATCAACACGCCGCAGCGCGGCCGGTAGGCGCGCAGAAAATCGGCGGCGGCCTGTGGATAATCGTAGGGCAGGTAGCGGATCTCGGCGTCCGGATACAGCTGCTCGGCGGTGGCGCGGCCGGTCGGCGTCATCTGGGTCAGCAGCAGCGGCGCGTCCGGCCACTCGCGGCGCATCGCGGCCACCAGCGGCTGGGCGGCGCGCGTTTCGCCGACCGACACCGCGTGGATCCAGATCGCGCCGGTGGCCTTGGGCGACAGGGCGCCGCCGAAACGTTCGTCCCAATGCTCCAGATAGGCGGGCGCCTTGCGCGCCCGCTTCTTCAGATAGCGCCGCACCAGCGGCGTCAGCGCGCGCCACAGGCCGTTGTACAGCGCCAGCTGCCAGCTCATGTCCAGTCCCGCCGCGATTGCAGCGCCGCCAGCACTTCGTCCACAGTCGGACACTGGCCGATATTGCCCAGATTGGTCGCCCACGGCGTTTCCACCACGCCGGTCTGCTGCGGATCGGTATCGGTGTAGATGGCGGCCACCGGCACGTTCAGCGCGTTGGCCAGGTGCACCAGGCCGGTATCCACGCCTATCACCGCGCTGGCGTGGCCCAACAACCCGGCGGCTTCGCCCAGGCTCATCTTCGGCGCCACCACCGCGGCCGGCAGCTGCGCGGCCAGCCTCTCGGCGCGCGCCTTTTCCTTGTCGCTGCCCCAGGGCAGCACCGTCACCATGTCGTGATGGGCCGACAACGCCGTCCCCAGCGCCACCCAGCGCGCTTCCGGCCATTCCTTGGAGGCGCGGCTGGTCGCATGCAGCAGCACCGCGTAGCGGCCGCTGAGCATCCAGCTGGGCCGCTCGCCGGGCCGGACGCCGAATCGCGGCTGGCCTTCCGGCTCGTAGCCGAAGCTGAGGCCGAACAGCAGCCGGTTGCGCGCGATCGCCGACAGCTTGCGGGAAACCTTGTGCTTCTTGTCGTAAAACAGGCTGGCCAAGGCTTCGCGCGCGCTGCCCCAACCCAACCCGGCCAGCGGCGCGCGCGCCCAGCGGGCGGGAATCGCGCTCTTCAGCAAGCCCTGGCTGTCCAGCACCAGATCGAAACGCGCGTCGCGCAGCTTTTGCTTCAGGGCCTTCAACTCGCGCCAGGCGGCCGGCTGCCACAGGCGACGGCGCCAACTGCGCCAGCTCAGCGTCAGCACCTCGTCCACCTGCGGGTGCAGGCGGGCGATGTCGGCGAAGCTTTCCTCGGTCAGCCAGCTCAGGCGGATATTCGGGTAATGCGTCTTCAGCTCGGTGATGGCCGGCCAAGTGTGGATAAGGTCGCCCATCGACGAGGTGCGCACAATCAGCACATTCATCATGGCGCGCATTGTACCCGAGCGGGGCTGTGGTTAACCACGTAAAATCCCTCGTGACGGGATGTGGATAAGTGGTTGTGAATAAGTCCGGCCTGATTTATCCACAATCCGCCCTGCCATTGCTCTATGCAATAATCCAATGCCTATCAACAGGACAAACCTATGAAGCAAAGGCTTTTTTAGCAATTGTCCACAGCAAAATGGCACCTTCAGCAGTTTCATCATTTTATAGTTGCGTTAATGAAAAACCGCTGAGGCAGGCCATACTGTTCGCAAAAAAAGTCGTGCACAAGGCAGTCTGCAAAACCGGCCCAACAACTGTGGACAACCATGGGTCTGCAGAAACCGGTGAAGTTATCCACAACTGGCCACCCGATTGCGAGCACGCCTGACAACAGGTTTTGAAATGCTTCAATGTATTGAAAGTTAAAGGATAAATTCACTTATCCACATAAAAAAGCAGCCTTCTACCAGTTTCATCATTTTATAAATGGGAATACATGAACAGATGCGAGTAGCAGTCAGCGCGGTGCTTATCACCAAGAATGCAGGCAAACAATTGGAACAATGTCTGCAGAGCTTGAGCTTTGTGGACGAGATCGTGGTTGTGGATTCCGGCAGCAGCGATAGCACATTGGCAATAGCTTCCGCCTATCAGGCTAAAGTTATCCACCAGGAATGGCTGGGATTCGGTCCGCAGAAGCAATTCGCGGTCAGTCAGGCCAGCCACGACTGGGTGCTGTGCCTGGATGCGGACGAATATCTGTCCGAAGAATTGTCCTTGTCTATCAATAGGATGCTGGTGAATCCACAGGCCGCAGCCTACCGCTTTCCGCGCTGCAACCGTTTCATGGGACGTTTCCTGAAACACGGCGAGGGCTATCCGGACTGGTCGCTGCGCTTGTTCGATCGCCGCCGCGCGCGCTGGTCCGACGACGCGGTGCACGAATACGTGATCTGCGACGGGCCTGTGGAAAAACTGGGGGGAGACCTGATGCACGAGTCCGGCGAGGACATCGCGCTCTATTTATCCAAGCAGAACCGCTATACCTCGCTGCAGGCGGAACAGCTGTACAAGCGCGGCAAGAAGGTGGGCGCCGGCAAGCTGCTGTTCAGTCCGCTGCTGCGCTTCTTCAAGTTCTATTTCGTCCGCCGCGGTTTCCTGGACGGCTTGCCTGGCCTGGTGCACATCTCGATCGGCTGCTTCAACAGCTATATCAAGTACGCGAAGCTGATCGAGCTCCGCCGGCTGAACAACAAGAGCTGACAAGCTTCCGAGCGACTGGCTGGTGCGCGGCGCGAAATGACATTTGGTTTGCTGGTCGGATTCCCTTAGCATGGGGTTTTGCTTTGGAACCGGCCACATGAACCCCATTCTCATCCGCACCATGACGGAAGCCGACATCGACGCGGTGGCGCGGCTGTGCGGCGATCTGGACTATCCGACTACTTCTGAGCAGCTGGCCTCCCGCTACGCCACGGCGCGGGCCGCCGTCGACAACGAGATCTGGGTGGCGGAGCGGGGCGGCGAGGTGGTCGGCTGGATCCACGGCCACGGCGGCCACCTGCTGCAAGCGGACAGCTATGTCGAAATCGGCGGCATCGTCGTCGATCCCGCCTGCCGCGGCCTGGGCATCGGCCGCTTGCTGCTGGAGGCTTGCGAGCAATGGGCGCAGGCGCGCGGTTATCCGCGCATCCGGCTGCGCTCCGGCATCCACCGCACCTGGGCCCATGCCTTCTACCACCGCATCGGCTACCAGCAGAAAAGCACCGGCATCACCTTCGCCCTCGATCTGCCGCGGCGGGATTGAGCGCGGCCGGCCTATCCACACGCTCGAGGACCATACGCATGCCCATCCGTTTTCCCGCCCCGCTGCGGCCCGGCGACGCCATCGCCGTCACCGCCTTTTCCTCCGGCGTCCATCCGCAGCTGCATGGCCGGCTGGACGACGCGCTCAACGAGCTGCGCGCGCGTGGCTACCGCGTGGCGGAGGGCGAGTGCCTGCGTGGCGAGCAACACGACGCCAGCGCGCCCTCCGCGGCGCGGCTGGCCGAATTGCGGCGTTTCCTGTTTGATCCCGGCATCCGCGCCATCCTGCCGCCCTGGGGCGGCGAGCGGGCGATCGAGCTGCTGCCGGGGCTGGATTTCGCCGCGCTGGCCGAGCTGCCGCCCAAGTGGGTGGCCGGCTTCTCCGACGTGTCCACGCTGATGGCGCCGTTGACGCTGCGCGCCGGCTGGGCCACGCTGCATGGCCCCAATCTGATGGATCTGCCCCTGAAGGATCGGGCATTCGGCAACGAGGCGCTGCTGGCGGCGCTGGAAACCGGCATGCCGCCGGCGCAGGCGCAGCATGGCCGTTACTGGCGCTGGGACGAGCCGGGGCGGCAATTCGCCAACCGGGTGCGGCTGCTGGACGGCGGGAGCGGGAAAATGGAGGGCAGATTGATCGGCGGCTGCCTGGACGTGCTGGCGCCGCTGCAGGGGACGCCGTATTTCGATCTGGACGCGTTCAAGGCGGAGCCGGCCATCCTGTACCTGGAAAACTGCGAGCTCGCGCCCTGCGGCGTTCTGAGGGCCCTGGCGGGCCTGCGGCTGTCCGGCGCGCTGGATGGCCTCGCCGGACTGGTGTTGGGCCGCAGCAGCGGCCCGGACGCGTCCGACGGCAATGCCTTGAGCTATGAGGGGGCGTTGCGGGCGGCTTTGGACGGTTTGCCGTATCCGGTGGCGGTGGATGCCGACATCGGCCACGTGCCGCCGCAATGGAGCCTGCTCAACGGCGCCTGGGCGACGCTGGAGGTGTTCGGTGAGGGGGAGGCCAGGCTGGCGCAGCGCGCGGCGCGCTGAGGGCGTTTACAGCGCCATCCGGTAGAACACCACGCGCTCGGTTTCCTCGAAGCCCAGGGCCAGGTGCGCTTGCTGCGAGACCAGATTGTCCAGGCTGGTGTCGGAAGCCAGCTCGGCGCAGCCGCGGCGGATGGCCCAGTCCTTGGCCGCGGTCAGCAGCAGGGCAGCCATGCCGGCGCGCCTATGCTCCGGGGCCACGTACAGGCCTTCGACGAAAGCCACCGGCGAGCTGGACGCGCCGTTGACGTAATCGACGCGCAGCGCGAGCTCGATCAGGCCGACGGCGTCTCCGCGGCCGTCTAGCCCGACGAAGGCCGCGCAGCGGCGGGCATCGGCGTTCTGGGCGTCGATTTCCTCCTGGTGTCCATCTAGCGGGCAGTGCGGCCACAGCGCGGCGCGCAGGGCCAGCCAGGCGTCGGGATGGGAGGCGGCGAGGACGATGCTCATATCGACTCGAACTCCGGCTGCGGCAGGTGATGGCGCTGCACCAGGATCTTGTCCACCCGGGTGCGGTCCATGTCCACCACCTCGAAACTGAAGCCGTTCCACTCGAAACGGTCGGTGACGCTGGGCACGCGGCCCAGCTGGTACAGGATCACGCCGGCCAGGGTGTGGATGTTGCCGCCGGCCTCGCCGGGCAGCTGGGCCTCCAGCTCGAAGAACTCGCGGAAATGCTCCAGCGACACCATGCCGTCCACCAGCCAGCTGCCATCCTCTCTCTGCACGATCTCGTCGCTTTCTCCGCCAATGGCCGGCAGATCGCCGACGATGGCTTCCATCACGTTGTTGATCGACACCAGGCCTTCCAGCTCGCCGTATTCGTCCACCACCAGCGCGCTGTGGCTGCGCGCCTGTTTGAACTGCTCCAGCAATTGCATCAGCGAGCAGGTGGACGGCACGTACAGCGGCGGCGACAGCTCGGCGGCGAAGTCCAGCGGCTCGCCGCGCAGCAGGCGGTCCAGCAGGGTCTTGGCGTTGAGCACGCCTATCACCTGGTCGGTGTCGCCGCGGCAGACCGGAAAATGGCTGAACGGATGGGCCAGCAGCAGTTCGCGGTTGCGTTCCGGGCCGTCTTCCAGGTCCAGGATCACCACGTCCTTGCGCGGCGTCATCACCGCCGACGCCTTGCGGTTGTCGAGCCGGAAGATGTTTTCCACCAGCTCCTGCTCGGCGCGGTCGAACACGCCCTCGTCGGCGCCCTGTTCCATCAGCGTGCGGATCTCGTCCTCGGTGATGGACGGCTCGTCGCTCTTCTTCGCGCCCAGCAGGCGCAGCAGGCCGTCGGTGACGCGGCTGAACACCTGCACCAGCGGCGCGCTGGCGCGCGACAGCAGCAGCATCGGCCGCGCCAGCGCCATCGCCACCCGTTCCGGGTTCAGCAGCGCCAGCCGCTTGGGCACCAGCTCGCCCAGGATCAGCGACAGGGTGGTGATGAACAGCACCATCAGCGCCACCGACAGCGGCTTGCTGTACGGCGCCAGCGGCGGGATGTCCAGCAGCGCGCCGCGCAGGTGCTCGGACAGCGCCGCCTCGCCGTAGACGCCGGACAGGATGCTGATCGAGGTGATGCCGATCTGGACGGTGGACAGGAAACGGGTGGGCTCGGCGGCCAGCGCCAGCGCGGCGCGGGCGCCCTTGTGGCCGTCTTCGGCCTTTTGCAGCAGCCTGACCTTGCGCGAGGAGACGATGGCGATCTCGGCCATCGCGAACACGGCGTTCAACAGGATCAGGCCCAGCAGCAGCAGGATTTCCACGATGAGAGCGGGGGAGCGGAGGAGCTACTAGCTTAGGGCAAGCGGCCCGCCGCGCAAAGCGGCGCGGCGGGTCGGTTTCAGAACAGGGCGCTCTGCGCGGCCGGCATCGCTTCCCAGCGCACCGGCTGGCGGCCGCGGGCGATCAGCCAGGCGTTGACCTGGGAGAAGTGGCGGCAGCCGTGGAAGCCGCGGCTGGCGGACAGCGGCGACGGGTGGGCGGCGGTCAGCACCAAGTGGCGGCCGGCGTCGATGCGCTCGGCCTTGGTCTGCGCCCAATTGCCCCACAGCAGGAACACGCAGCCGGGGTTGTCGCGGTTGACGGCGTCGATCAGCGCGTCGCTGACCGCCTGCCAGCCGAACTTGCCGTGGCTGCCGGCCTTGTCGCGTTCGACGGTGAGCACGCTGTTGAGCAGCAGCACGCCCTGCTGCGCCCAGTGGCTGAGGTCGCCGCAGGCGGGAATGCCGTGGCCGAGGTCCGCCGCCAGCTCTTTGTAGATGTTGCGCAGCGACGGCGGCACGCGCGCGCCGTCCGGCACCGAAAACGATAGGCCCATCGCCTCGCCGTCGCCGTGGTACGGGTCCTGGCCCAGGATCACCACCTTGACGTCGGCCGGCGCGGCGAAGGTCAGCGCGTTGAACACCAGGGGCGGGGGCGGAAAAATCGTCTTGCCGTCGCCTTGCTGCTGGGCCAGCAGGCGGTCGATTTCAGCCAGGCGGGCGGCGATGGCGGGCTGGCCCAGCACCGTTTCCCAGGCAGGGTGGACGCGGGCGAGGGCGGGAGCGAGGTAGGTCAGAGAAGACATATCGGGTTCTTTGCTATGGATCGCCAGGCGGTTAACGTGGCTTGGAAAGATGGCTGCGCGATTCGTTCCAAAACAAAACACCGCCCAGGGGCGGTGTTTGTGGGGCGCGTCATCCCAAGGGGAGACGCGCCGTCCAGTCCAGCATCAATACCGGGCGACCGCCGGGTCCACCTGGGTCGACCAGGCGTCGATGCCGCCCTGCAGATTGATCACGTTGTCGAAGCCGGCGTTCAGCAGGAACAGCGCCACCTGGGCGCTGCGCATGCCATGGTGGCAGATGGCGACGATGGGCGCGTCGTCCGGCAGCTCGCTCATCCGGATCGGGATCAGATTCATCGGGATGTGCACGCTGCCTTCGATGTGCGCCAGCTGGTATTCCCAGCCTTCGCGCACGTCCAGCAGCACCGGGCGCGCGGCTTGCGGATCGGCCAGCTGCGCCGCCAGCGCCGGAGCGGTGATTTCGCGCAGCATGATCAGAAGCTGAAACGGGCGGGTTCCACCGCCTCGAATTTCCGCAGCCGCTCGACACAGGTCTCGAACAGCGCGGTTTCGCGGAAGCTGGTGTCGGTTTCGCGCTCGATCAGCTTGCAGGCCATCACCGGCAGATCGCCGGCTACCAGGATCAGGCGGCCGCCGACGGCCAGCTGGTCCTTCAGTTCTTGCGGCACCACCGGCAGCGAGCCGCCGACCACGATCACGTCGTAAGGCGCTTGCTCGGGCAGGCCCAGCACGCCGTCGCCCTCGACCAGGGTGGCGTTGGCGATGCCGGCCTTCTTCAGGTTGGCGGCGGCGCGCTCTTTCTGCGCCGGATCGATTTCCACGCTGACCACCTGCTTGCCCATCTTGGCCAGCAGCGCGGTCAGATAGCCGCTGCCGGTGCCGATTTCCAGGATCTTGTCGCTAGGCTGGATGGCGGCGTCCTGCACCAGGCGGGCTTCCATCTTGGGCTGCAGCATCTTGCTGCCGTTGGGCAGCGGCAGTTCGGTGTCGACGAAGGCCAGCTGGCGCTGATTGTCGGCGACGAAGTCCTCGCGTTTCACGTGAAACAGCAGATCCAGCACGTTGGTATCCAGAACATCCCACGGGCGAATCTGTTGTTCGACCATGTTGAAACGGGTTTTTTCGAAATCCATCAACTTAAACTCCGGAGGGCTGGGAGTCCGCTCCGCCCATGGAGGACAGCGTCGGCGGCAAGGACTCGTGTGATGACGATAACTTGCGATTATCCCATATTTGCCTTACCTTCACACGGCATCGCTAGGGGTCCTGCGCCTGGCGTTCGGCGCAGATGGCTACCAAAGTGTAGGCCATCGGGCCGGATGAAGGAGCGCGGGTGAGAAATACCCTTGGAACCTGACCCGGATAATACCGGCGTAGGGAAGCGTCACCTGCCATACCGGCCCATTCGGGCCCGCAGCCGGCCATGCCGGACCGCTCCTTGCGCCGCTTCATCGTTTTTGGAGACCCGCCCGATGAACGCGCCCGTGAACAAGCAGATGGTGGTGGACGCCGCCGCCATCCAGCCTTTGCCCAACTCCCGCAAGATTTACGCAGCAGGCAGCCGCCCGGACATTCAAGTGCCGATGCGCGAGATTCGCCAGGCCGACACGCCGACCCAGTTCGGCGGCGAAAAGAACCCGCCCATTTTCGTCTACGACACCAGCGGCCCCTACAGCGATCCGGCCGTCCGCATCGACATCCAGAGCGGTCTGGCGCCTTTGCGCGCCGGCTGGATCGCCGAGCGCGGCGATTGCGAGCAGCTGGATGGTCTGTCCAGCGAATACGGCCGCGCCCGCGAGGCCGATCCCAAGCTCGCCGAGCTGCGCTTCAACCTGCAGCGCAAGCCGCGCCGCGCCAAGGCCGGCCGCAACGTCACCCAGATGCACTACGCGCGCCGCGGCATCGTCACGCCGGAGATGGAGTTCGTCGCCATCCGCGAAAACTTGAACCGCCGCGCCTATGTGGAATCGCTGCAGGCCGCCGGCAACCAGCGCGTGCTGGACTTGATGACGCGCCAGCACCAGGGCCACAGCTTCGGCGCCAACCTGCCGGAGGAGATCACCGCCGAATTCGTGCGTGAGGAGATTGCCGCCGGCCGCGCCATCATTCCGGCCAACATCAACCACCCGGAATCCGAGCCGATGATCATCGGCCGCAACTTTCTGGTGAAAATCAACGGCAATATCGGCAATAGCGCGGTAACGTCGTCGATATCCGAAGAAGTGGACAAGATGACCTGGGGCATCCGCTGGGGCGCGGACACCATCATGGACTTGTCCACCGGCAAGAACATCCACGAAACGCGGGAGTGGATTTTGCGCAACAGCCCGGTGCCCATCGGCACCGTGCCCATCTACCAGGCGCTGGAAAAGGTGAACGGCAAGGCCGAGGACCTGAGCTGGGAAATCTTCAAGGACACGCTGATCGAGCAGGCCGAGCAGGGCGTCGACTATTTCACCATCCACGCCGGCGTGCGCCTGGCTTATGTACCGATGACCGCGGGCCGGATGACCGGCATCGTGTCGCGCGGCGGCTCCATCATGGCCAAGTGGTGTCTGGCGCATCACCGCGAGAACTTCCTCTACACCCACTTTGAAGAGATCTGCGAAATCATGAAGGCCTACGATGTGGCCTTCAGCCTGGGCGACGGCCTGCGGCCGGGCTCAGCCTGGGACGCCAACGACGAGGCGCAGCTGTTCGAGCTGAAAACCCTGGGCGAGCTGACCGAGATCGCCTGGAAGCACGACGTGCAGGTGATGATAGAAGGCCCGGGCCACGTGCCGATGCAGCTGATCAAGGAGAATATGGACAAGGAGCTGGAGTGGTGCCGCGAGGCGCCGTTCTACACCCTGGGGCCGCTGACCACCGACATCGCGCCCGGCTACGACCACATCACCTCCGCCATCGGCGCCGCGCAGATCGGCTGGTACGGCACCGCGATGCTGTGCTACGTGACGCAGAAGGAACACCTGGGCCTGCCCAACAAGAATGACGTCAAGGAAGGCATCATCACCTACAAGCTGGCGGCGCACGCGGCCGACCTGGCCAAGGGCCATCCCGGCGCGCAGATCCGCGATAACGCCTTGTCCAAGGCGCGCTTCGAATTCCGCTGGGAGGACCAGTTCAATCTGGGCCTGGACCCGGACAAGGCGCGCGACTTCCACGACGAGACGCTGCCGAAAGACAGCGCCAAAGTCGCGCACTTCTGCTCGATGTGCGGCCCGCACTTCTGCAGCATGAAAATCACCCAGGACGTGCGCGAATACGCGGCCAGCCAGGGCATAGGCGAGCAGGACGCGCTGCAGCGGGGCATGCGGGAAAAGTCGATCGAATTCGTCAAAGGCGGCGGCAAGCTGTATGACAAAGTCTGATTGCTGAGCGTGTTTTGGTATTTTTTCAGATTTTAGTGGCATAAAATGTCTGCGGGCCGGCTGATTAGCCGGCCCGTTTTTCATTTGGATCGCCAACACATGCTGAAATCGTTTTTTGCCGCCGCCGAAACCGGCGGCGCCACCGTGGCCACCCGTCTGTCGAATCCGCGCCTGAAGCCCGGCGAAACGCTGCGCGGAGAAGTGAGGGTCTGCGGCGGAGCGGTCGACCAGCGCATCGCCAAAATAGAGCTGCTGCTGCTGGCCGAGGCCGCAGGCGATCGCGGCGGCCGGGAAACCCTGCTGTTGGCCAGCCTGCAGGTCAGCGGCCCGTGCCGGATTCCGGCCGGCTGCGAATGGCGCTTGCCGTTTCTGCTGCCCTTGCCGGAGGCGACGCCGGTCAATTGCCATCCGGCCCTGGACGGCGAGCCGCTGGTGTGGGTCCATACCGACCTGGCCTTGGGCCAGGCGCCGGACGCCGGCGGCAGCGACCGGCTGCAGGTGTTGCCGCCGCCGCGCATGGATGCCCTGCTGCAGGCATTTTCCCGGCTGGGATGGGAATTGGCGGACGCCGCAGTGGAAGCCGGCATCGCCTATGTCGGCGGCGTCGCCGGCTCGCTGGGTTGCTACCAGGATTGGGTGCTGAGGCCGCGCGACGCCGGCTGGAACTGGAGCCAGATCCGGCTGACCCTGGTTCCCGACAGCCATGGGGTTGTCCATGTATGGATGGAAATCGCCGGCGATGGCCGGGACTATTGCCTGAGCCTGAGAATGGAGCCGGGTTGGGAGGCGGTGGACTGGACGGCGGAGATTCGCGCCAGGCTGGGCTTGTAAGCGCGGCACACCGGCCGATGGGGCTGGTTTGGCTTTCGCCGCGGAACAGAAGCGGCGGCGGCGGTCTAGCATGAGGAGGTGGAGCCAGCTTAGGGAGTCGATGATGGATACCAGCAATCATTTGTTGCCCGGCCTGTTTCGCCAGCTGGGCTTGCCGGACGAGCCCGCCGCCATTCGGGCCTTCATCTCCAGCCACCCGCTGCCGCCGCGCGTCGCCTTGGCCGACGCGCCGTTCTGGACGCCGGCCCAGTCCGCCTTCTTGCGCCAGGCGCTGGAATGCGACGCCGAGTGGAGCGAGGCGGCGGACGAGTTGGCGGTGCTGCTGCAGCAGGGCGAAGGCTGACGGTTGTGGATAAATCCGCTGACGGGCGGCGGCTTGTGGGTAAGTAGAGATTGTCTGTTTCCTCTGTCTGAGGTAAGAGGCCGGGCGGAAGCTGGCCGCTGGACAGGCTGGCCGCCAAGTCCGCGCCGGCGCCGGTCCTGGGTGGACAGATGGCCAGTTTCGCTGCGGAAAAGGTAGTTGCCGGGATTGAATAGCGGCATACCGGCATATAGCTTTAAGAGATACCGTGGCCTTGGGGAGTGGGATGAAACAGACCGATCAGACCCTGCTGGAACAGTTGCGCATCACCGAGTTCGAGATCGAGCAGCGCAAGCATCTGTTCGCGCTGGAGCCGCGCGACGAAATGCTGCTGCACGCCGCCGGCACGCTGGTGGAGTCGCATCTGGAAGAACTGGTGACGCGTTTCTACGAGCTGCAGACCAGCACGCCGGAGATCGCGCTGCTGATCGGCGACGCCGACACCCTGCAGCGGCTGCGCGCGGCGCAGCGCCGCTACGTGGTCGACCTGTTCAGCGGCATCTATGACCTGGAATACGTCAACATCCGCCTGCGCATCGGCCTGGTGCACAAGCGCATCGGCGTCGAGCCCAAGCTGTACCTGGCGGCGGTGGATTCGCTGAAGTTCCTGTTGTCGGATAAGCTCACCGAGCTGATACCGGAGTCCGAGGTGCGGCGGCATACCCTGCTGGCGTTGGACAAGCTGATGATGTTCGACGTGGCGCTGGTGTTCGAAACCTATATCCGCAGCCTGGTGGCCGAGATCGAAACCTCGCGCAACAAGTCGGAGCAGTACGCGCGCGCGCTGGAGGAAAAGGTGGCGACGCGCACCCGCCAGCTGGAGGAGATGTCGCGCACCGATCCCTTGACCGGCCTGCTCAACCGCCGCTATCTGGACGAGACGCTGACCCGGGTGCTGCGCAGCGCGCAGCGCCGCTACGAAAAGGTGGCGCTGGTGTACCTGGACGTCGACGATTTCAAGCTGCTCAACGACAGCGAGGGCCATCAGCGCGGCGACGAGGTGCTGCGCATGCTGGGCGAAATCATCGCCCGCACCACCCGTCTCGAAGACGGCTGCTTCCGCTACGGCGGCGACGAATTCTGCATCGTGCTGCCCAATTGCGACCGCAAGCAGGCGGAGGAGGTGTTTCTCGCCCGCCTGAGCGAGGAGTTGGCGGCTGTTCTGCCCGGCCTGGCCCTGAGCGCGGGCTGCGCGGAAACCGGGCCCGATGACTTCGTGCTGCCGGAAGAGCTGCTGGGCAAGGCCGACCAGCGCATGTACGAGATGAAGCAGCGCCACCGGATGGATCTGGCGGCCGGTTCGGGCAAGGCCGATGAGCCGGCCCGCGAGGATCAGCCTGTCGTCGGCCGCTAGAGCCGGCGCACCTGGTCGCGCCCGGACTGCTTGGCCAGATACAGGGCCTGGTCGGCCTTTTGCTGGGCGTCGGCGAAGTCCTGCTGCCGGCAATGCCATTCGTGCACGCCGGCGGAGAACGCGCAGCGCAGTTCCGGCTGCTTGGGCAGCGGCGCCAGCTGGCGGAAGGCCTGCAGCAGCCGCTCCGTCGCCTGCATCCCGTCTTCGATGTCCGCGTCCGGCATCAGCAGGCAGAACTCCTCGCCGCCATAGCGGATCAGCATGTCGTTGTCGCGGATGCCGCCCCGCAGCACGGCGGCCAGCACCTGCAGCACCGCGTCGCCGGCCGGATGGCCGTAGCGGTCGTTGATCGACTTGAAATGGTCGATGTCCAGCATCACCACGCAGACCCGCTCCACCGACGCCTCCAGCGTGCGCAGCCAGTATTGCAGCGCGCGGCGGTTGCCGGCGCCGGTCAGCGGGTCGAAGTTGGCCGCGTCCTCCAGCCGGTTGTGCTGGCGCTGCAGCACGATGTTGAGGAAGCCTACCGCGCCGCACACCTGGGCGGCGGCGGCGAAGGCCAGCGCCAGCTGGTGCAACTGGTCCAGGCTGTCAGGCGCGGTGGAGGTTTGCAGCCTGAGGTAGAAATCGCTGGCGTCGCGCCAGACGAACAGCAGCGCGCCCAGCAGGAACAGCAGCGCGGTGGGGCTGAAGCGGTTGCGGCTGACCAGGCGCTCGGCGCGCTGGTACAGCCAGGCCGCGGCCAGATAGAGGATGGGGATCTCGGCGCTTTCCAGCGCCAGCATCAGCGGGGGATAAGGCAGCAGCTTGTCCAGCGCCGACACCGCGCCGAAGGCCAGCCACAGCCAGTTGGGCGGCTTGAGGCCGGTGACGCGGGCGATGATGGTCAGCTGCAGCGCGATGCCGGCGTTGCTCATGCCGCTGCCCAGCGCCAGCCGCAGCATCTCTCCCTTGCCGGGCTCGACATAGCCTTCCACCAGCATACCGGCGGCCAGCAGCAGCGAGGCCTGCAGCCAGCGGCGCCGCGCCCGGATGAGGTCGGAGCGCACGCTGTGCTGCCAGGTGATGAGACCGATGCTGGCGACCGCCAGCGAAACCATGATCAGCAGGGAATTGGACATGCGCGCCTGTTGCGGAAGGATGAGGCCATCGTCTCATCCTAGCAAAGGGGTTTTCGCGCTGTCACGGTCAGAAGCGGGCGGTCACCTTGCGGCGCACGCTGTAATCGGGCCGCAGGCTGGCTTCGGCGTCGAGGAAATAGCGGTTGCTGTCCAGCATGAAATGCGGATCGTTGCTGGGCTCGGGGTCGGACCAGCGCTGGAACAGGCTGTCCACCTGGCCGGGAAGCCGGCAGGCGGCCAATTCGGCGCGGAACGGACGCTCGCCGAATACGCGGGCGATCTCCGCCAGCAGCTGCAGGTGCGGGGCGCGGGTGTCGCGCGGCAGCAGCAAGACCAGCAGGCTGCGCACCGGCTCTCCGTCCAGGGCGTCAAAATCCAGTCCGCGCTTCAGGCCGATGAACAGCGCGCGCACGTCGGCCAGGCCGGCGATGCGGGCGTGCGGCAGAGCCAGGCCGTGGCCCAGCGCCGTGCTGCCGGTTTCCTCCCGCTGCTGCAGCGCGGCCTGCAGCGCCGGCGCGTTCAGCGCGTGGCGCTGGCCCAGTTGGCGGGCGGCGTATTCGAACAGCTGGCGTTTATCGGATATGTCGACGTCCAGTAGGATGTCGCTGCCGCGGCAGATGTCGGCCAGGGTTTGCATGGACCTTCTCCTGATGTGGTGGATGCAGGCTCATGCTAGGTCGGCGTGTCTAAATTGAATCTAAATAAACGGCGGCCGGACATCAAAATCTCGTTAACGCTATTCCTTCTTCGGCAGGATGGCGCCCTTGAGCGCCGATGCCTGCTGCTTCAACTTGTCCACCTGCTGCTGCACCTCGGGATTCTGGGCGGCGGCGGAGGCGGCGAGCTTGGCCGCGCCGATCGCGGCGCTGGCCTGGTCCTTCAGTTGGCCGAGCGGCGCGCTGGCGCTGTCCACGCCCTGGTGCACGCTGCCGATGGCGGCCGACGCGGCCTGCTGCAGCTGAGTGGTCTGTTGCTGGTTGCAGCCGGCGAGCAACAGCGCGCTGCCGGCGACGAGCATCACGATACGCATGGTTTTGTCCTAAGGGTTGAAAGATGCTGTTAAAGAGCGGAATGAGGGGGCGCAAGTTCCATTTTGTCGGACAGCCAGGCCGGAATGACATTGGCAATGCGGGCGTTTGGGTTTAAGTTGATGCCTCCCCTTTACCGCCACGGAGTCCCGGATGATCACCGTCAGCGTCACCTATCCCCAGCGCGCCGGCGCGCGTTTCGATTTCGACTACTATCTGCGGCAGCACATGCCGATGGTGCAGCAGCTGCTGGGCAATGCCCTGAAGGGCGCCAGGGTGGACCGCGGCCTGTCCGGCGCCGAGCCCGGCAGCGCGCCCGATTACGTCGCGCAGGCGACGCTGTTGTGCGAATCGACGGAGGCTTTCCAGCAGGCCTTCGGCCCGGTGGCCGCGCGCATCATGGGCGACATTCCCAACTACACCGACATCCAGCCCGTGATCCAGTACAACGAGGTGGCGCTGTGGGACGAGCGCCAGCCCGGCGTCAGCGGCTGGTACGCCAACGCGCAGTAACTCAGGCCAGGATGCGCGCGGCCAGGTCCCCCGGCGCCTGGCCGACGGCCAGCCGCGGCGCGCCATGCCAGGCGGCCATCCGGCGCAGCGCGGCGGAGAGGTCGTCGGCCAGCCGCTGGCTGACGCGAACGCCCGGCTCCAGGTGCAGCGACTTGACCTCGAACACGCCTTCCTTGCGGTGGGCCTTGGCGTCCAGCCGGCCCACCAGCTTGCCGCGGTTGAGGATGGGCAGGGTGAAATAGCCGTAGCGGCGCTTGGGCGCCGGCGTGTAGCACTCGATCTTGTAATCGAAATCGAACAGCTCCAGCGCGCGCTTGCGATCCCACACCAGCGGGTCGAACGGCGACAGGATGGCGGTGTTGCCGCTGTTGAGCTTGTCCGCCGCTGCCAGCTCCAGCTCGTCGGCCAGGCCGGCGTGGACGAAGGCGTCGTGGCTCCAGCCTTCCACCCTCGCCGGGATCAGCTCGCCCTTGTCGGCCAGCGCGTGCAGCAGCTCGCCGTACGGCGCGCGCTTGAGCCGGTAGTAGTCGGCCACCCAGCCGGGCTTGACCACGCCCAGCGCGCGGCAACTGTTGCGCACCATGTCCAGCCGTGCGTCTTCCGGCGGCAGCAGGTCGCGCGCGTCGTCCCAGCCGGGCAGCACCCGCTCGGCCAGGTCGTAGACGCGCTGGAACCCGCGCCGCTCCTTCACCATCAACCGACCCAGCGTGAACAGCACTTCCAGGTGGCGCTTCTCCGGCTTCCAGTCCCACCAGCCGTTGCCCTTGCCGCCCTTGCGCTCGAAATCGGCCGAGCGCGCCGGTCCGCGGGCGCGGATGTGCTCGACGATGGCGTCGATGTCGGCGCGGTGCTGGTCCAGCCAGCGCTGCGAGTATTTCCAGCCCATGCTTTCGGCGTTCAGCATCCGGTGGCGCAGCAGCCGGTAGTCTTCCGTCGGCACGAAACAGGCTTCGTGCGCCCAATATTCGAACAGCGCGCCCTCGGCCAGCAACTGGTCCAGCCAGGCCGGGTCGTAGGCGCCGATGCGGCTGTACAGCACCAGGTAGGGGCTGCGCGCGACCACGCTGATGGTGTCGATCTGCAGCAGCGCCATGCGGCGGATGGCGGCCAGCGCGTCGGCCTTGGCCGCCTTGCGGCGCGGGGCGGCGAGCAGGCCCTGAGCGGCCAGTTGCAGGTGGCGGGCGTGTTGCAGCGACAGATGGAGAGTCATGGCCGAACCGGGAAGCGATGGGAGAAACGACTATACCAGCGGCGACCATCGCCGCGGAATGCCTAAAGCATGACAAGACGGCGCGCTTGTGGCAGGGTGGACAGCCCGTTTTCCACCCGGAGCAATGGCATGATCAGCCATATCGACCACATCGTTCTGACCGTGCGCGACATCGAGGCGGCGGTGGCGTTTTATCAGCGCGCGCTGAAGCTGGAGGCGGTGACTTTCGGCAACGGCCGCCGCGCGTTGCGTTTCGGCAACCAGAAGATCAATCTGCAGACCCTGGGCCAGGAAACCCGCAATCATGCGGCGGTCGGCTCCGGCGACCTGTGCCTGATCGCCGCCATTCCTTTGCCCGAAGTGATCGAGCACCTGAAGCGCGAGGGCGTCGCCATCGTCGAGGGGCCGATCACCCGCAGCGGCGCGATGGGCCCGATCACCTCGGTGTATTTCAACGATCCGGACGGCAATCTGGTGGAGGTCAGCAGCTACCATTTTTGATCTTGCCGGCGCAGGGCCGCGCAGATGGCGGAGATGGGATGGTAACGATGTCGAATGGTTTGGATACTGTCTTTTTTATGTTATTGAAATGATTTGGCGCTTGTCGTTTAATTCAACGTCATTGCCGGATGGCCGGCGATTCAACCCGGACGCCGGACATGTGCCGGCGCCCATTCCCAGGGCGATTTCATGGACAGCAGCAAGGCAGTGATTCAACGCTTCAACCGCGAGGTGATAGAAAACCGCGACATGGGGGCATTCGCCGAATTGGTGGCGCCCGACTTCGTCAATCACTCGGCCCCGCCCGGCGTCCCCTCGGGACCGGACGGCTTCGCCGGCTTCTTCACCGGCATGCTGCACCCGGCGCTGTCCGACATCCGCGTGCACATCCATGAGCAGATCGAGGAAAACGGCAAGGTGGTGACGCGCAAGACCATAGAAGCCACCCACACCGGCGCCTTCTTTGGCCAGGCCGCCAGCGGCAAACGCATCGCCATCAATGCGATGGACATCGTGGTGGTGCGCGATGGCAAGTACGCCGAGCACTGGAGCTGCGCCGACCTGTACGGCGCGCTGGCCCAGATCCGCGGCGCCTGAGCGCGCTCAATCGTCGCGGCCGGCGTTGAGGGCGTCCCGCACCAGTCTGTCGTAGCTGCCATCCTTGCGCATGCCTTCCAGTGCCAGGTCGAAGCGGGTCAGCAGCGCCTGCTGCTGCGAATGCTTGTTGATGGCGAGATAGGAATGGTTGGCCGCCAGCGCTTCCGCCGACAGAGCGAAGCCATGGTAGCCGCCCTCCCGCAGCGCCAGCTGCAGCGGTTCGCGTATGCCGAGCACCACGTCCAGCCGGCCCAGCTTCAACTGCTGCAGATTTTGCTGGTCGCTGTCGCCGTCGAAGGCGGCGAACTTGCCGTCCTTGCGGGCCTGGTCGAAGGCGTCGCCATAGCTCCAGCCGGCCATCACCCCCACCCTTTTGCCGTTCAGATCCTCCAGCCGGCGGTAGGCTTGGCCGCCGGCGCGGGAATAAGCCATCACCACTCGTTCGGTGAACAGCGGCTGGCTGAAGTCGAACTGCTTTTCCCGGCTGGCTGTCTTGATGATGCCGCCGGCGGCGGCGCTGCCGCCGCGCAATTCCTGCAGCGCCATGCGCCAGGAGACGGCGCGCAGGGTGACGGCGATGCCGGCGCGCTCGCAGGCCTTGGCGACCAGCAGCGGGTACAGCCCGGCCGCGCCCGGCTTGCCGGCGTACATCAGCGGCGGGTTGCTGGCGTCGAAATCGACGATCAGGCCGGGCGGCTCGCCGGCGCGGCCGGCGAGGCAGGCGGTCAGCAACAGCAGCGACGCCAGCGCCTTGCGGAAAAACGTCGGCCGCATCGGAACGGGCTCTCGGTGGTGGTCACTGTTGCAGCATAGTCGCTGCGGCGGCCGGGCAAGAAAAAACGGAACCCGCAGGTTCCGTTGCCGCGATCATGCCGGTGGCGCCTTACGGGTAGACGATACGCAAGAGATTGGTGGAGCCCGGGGTGCCGAAGGGCACGCCGGCGATGATCACCATCGGCTTGCCCTGCTCGGCCAGGCTGAGCTTGGTCGCGCAGAAGGTGGTCTTCACCACCATGTCTTCCAGGTTTTCCGCGTCCGGGCCGTGGTAGGCCACCACGCCCCACACCAGCGTCAGCCGGCGCGCGGTCTCCAGCTTGGGCGAGATGCCGAGGATGGGGGTGGACGGGCGTTCGCGCGCCAGCGACAGACAGCTGGCGCCGCTGGTGGTGAAGGCGACGGCCACGGTGACCGGCAGCAGGGTGCTAACCTTGCGCACGCAGGCGGCGATGGCGTCGGTGCGGTCCGGCTCGTCGGCGGCGCTGTAGTCCAGCGCCATCACCTTGCGGTAGTCGGGGGCGTTTTCCACGCGGCGGATGATGCGGTCCATGATCTGCACCGCTTCCAGCGGATACTGGCCGGCGGCGGTCTCGGCCGACAGCATCACCGCGTCCGCGCCTTCGTAGACCGCGGTGGCCACGTCGTTGGCTTCGGCGCGGGTCGGCGTCGGCGCGGTGATCATCGATTCCAGCATTTGGGTGGCGACGATCACCGGGCGGCCCAGGTGGCGGCAGTGGTGGACGATGCGGCGCTGCGCCACCGGCACGTCTTCCGGCGGCAGCTCCACGCCCAGGTCGCCGCGCGCCACCATCACGCCGTCGGCCAGCGTGGCGATGGCTTCCAGATCGTCCACCGCCGACGGCTTCTCGATCTTGGCGACGATGCCGGCGCGCTTGCCGACGATCTCGCGCAGCGCCTTGACGTCGGCCGCGGTCTGGACGAAGGACATCGCCACCCAATCGGCGCCTTCTTCCAGCGCGAACTCGGCGTCCTTGCGGTCTTTGTCGGTGATGGCCGACAGCGGCAACACGGTGTTGGGCAGGTTGAAGCCCTTGTTGCTGGACAGCTCGCCGCCGACGGCGACGCGGGTGACGATGCGGCGCGTATGCATTTCCGTCACCTCGAACGCCAGCTTGCCGTCGTTGACCAGGATGCGGTGGCCGGGCTCCAGCGCCTCGAACGCCTCCGGGTGCGGCAGGGTGGCGCGTTCGGGGCCGCCGTCGGTTTCATCCAGCGTGAATTCGTAGCGGTCGCCGGTTTTCACCGTGGTCGGCTGCGGGAACTTGCCGATGCGCAGCTTGGGGCCCTGCAGGTCCACCAGCACGCCGATCGGGCGGTCCAGCGCTTTCTCCGCGGCGCGGATGGCGGCCAGGCGGGCGCGATGGTCGTCATGGCTACCGTGGCTCATGTTGAGCCGGAAGATGTTGACCCCGGAGCGGGCCAGTTCCAGGATTTTTTCCGGAGCGCTGGATGAGGGGCCGAGCGTGGCGAGTATTTTGGTGTTGCGAAGCATGACAGTCCTTTGCGGCCGATGCGGCCGATTAGCTTGGAACCATTGCGTGTGTCTTTTTGGCCGGCGGCGCGCCGCTTGCCCGGTTGCGGCGATGATGCCACGCCGCCGCGTCCGCTTCCTTGAGCTGGGTCGAACAGCCGGCGTTTCGCGTCGCGGGCCTGGCGGCGAAACCTGCGCCGGCCTTGCCATTCATGCTGCCATATCTGCGTTGTAGCGGCAGGATTACGTGTTGGCGGCCATTTGTTGGCGAAACAACGTTTTGCGACGATGGTCTGAGCGAAGCATCCGCTTTCTAGTTTCGATTATTTTCTTATTTTTTCGTTTTCAAGCACGCGGCTGTAGCGCATGCAAATGCTTGTTGCAGTGCGAAATAGGCGTTTTTCCCATCCATTTGTCCTGAGGCCTTGCCTGTTCTCGCCGCGCGCGCCGGCATGGCGCGCCGTTTTTCCGGAGCGGCAGCGTAAAAATCGGCGCGTGTGAAAATGTAGCGCGGAGCTACATCTTTCAGTGTGTTGATATTAAAGTATTTATTCTTCGTTACGTTCACAGAAATCTCTGGTTGCAGCGCGGAAAATGTATTTTTTTTTACCGGAAGATTGACAAGGTTCTGTTCGGGCCTAGAATTGTCCGCAAATAAAACGAACGTCATAAGCAAAAAAACAAACATTCGCGCAACGTCGATACCCAGGCATGTCCATCATGCCGCCTTACCGGCAAACAGGAGAAAGTCATGACCGATCAGTACGTGCTGGCCCTGGACCAGGGCACCACCAGTTCCCGCGCCATCCTATTCAACCGCGGCGGCGACATCGTGTCGCTGGCGCAGAAGGAATTCCGCCAGATCTACCCGCAGCCGGGCTGGGTCGAGCATGATCCGCAGGAAATCTGGGGCGGCCAGGTGGGCGTGGCCGCGGAAGCGGTGGCCAAGGCCGGCATCGACGGCCGCAGCATCGCCGCCATCGGCATCACCAACCAGCGCGAAACCACCATCGTCTGGGACCGCGAAACCGGCCAGCCGGTGTACAACGCCATCGTCTGGCAGGACCGCCGCACCGCCGAGTTCTGCGACGAGCTGAAGGCGCGCGGCCTGGGCGAACTGATCCGTTCCAAGACCGGCCTGTTGGTCGACGCCTATTTCTCCGGCAGCAAGATCAAGTGGATTCTGGACAACGTGCCCGGCGCGCGCGACCGCGCCCGCGACGGCAAGCTGGCCTTCGGCACCGTCGACAGCTGGCTGATCTGGAACTTCACCCACGGCAAGGTGCACGTGACCGACGTGTCCAACGCCTCGCGTACCATGCTGTACAACATCCACACCCTGGAATGGGACGCCGAGCTGCTGGACATCATGGGCATCCCGGCCAGCATGCTGCCGGAAGTGAAGAGCTCCAGCGAAGTGTACGGCCACACCCACGCCGCCCATCTGGGCCGCGAAATCCCGATCGCCGGCGTGGCCGGCGACCAGCAGGCGGCGCTGTTCGGCCAGCAGTGCACCACGCCGGGCATGGTGAAGAACACCTACGGCACCGGCTGCTTCATGATGCTGAACACCGGCGACAAGCCGATCGAATCCAAGAACAACCTGCTGACCACCATCGCCTGGAAGGTGGACGGCAAGGTGCAATACGCGCTGGAAGGCTCGATCTTCATCGGCGGCGCGGTGGTGAAGTGGCTGCGCGACGGCCTGGGCATCATCCGCCACTCGGCCGACGTCGGCCCGCTGGCGCAGGAAGTGAAGGACAGCGACGGCGTCTACCTGGTGCCGGCCTTCGCCGGCCTGGGCGCGCCGCACTGGAACGCCAGCGCCCGCGGCACCATCGTCGGCGCCACGCTGGGCACCAAGGCCGCCCACATCGCCCGCGCCGCGCTGGACAGCATCGCCTACCAGACCCGCGACGTGTTGAAGGCGATGGAAGCCGACGCCGGCATGAGCATCGCCGAGCTGCGCGTCGATGGCGGCGCCACCGTCAATGAGCTGCTGATGCAGTTCCAGTCCGACATCCTGGCCGTGAACGTGGTGCGTCCCAAGATCACCGAAACCACCGCGCTGGGCGCCGCCTACCTAGCCGGCCTGGCCGTCGGCTACTGGAAGAGCGTGGACGACATCCAGGGCCAATGGCAGCTGGACCGCCGCTTCCAGCCGGCGATGCCGGCCGGCGAAGTGGCCGCCAACGTCAAGGGCTGGCAACGCGCGGTCAACGCCGCCAAGGTGTGGGCCGACGACCAGGACTGACGGCGCGCGGGCCGGCGCAACCCGCTGCCGGCCGTGCCCGAGCGATGACGGCATGGCCCGCCGCGCCAAGCGGCGGGCAACTCAAGATAAAGTTGGAAAGAGACAATCATGAATCCTTTGATGGGCGAATTCATCGGCACCGCCTTGCTGGTGCTGCTGGGCAACGGCGTGGTGGCCAACGTGCTGCTGAAGAACACCAAGGGCCATAACAGCGGCCTGATCGTGGTGGCCTTCGGCTGGGCGATGGCGGTGTTTGTCGGCGTGTTCAGCGTGGCGGCGATCAGCGGGGCCCACTTGAACCCGGCGGTGTCGGTGGCCTTGGCGGTGGCCGGCAAGTTCCCGTGGGACAAGGTGCCGGGCTACGTCGCCGCGCAGATGCTGGGCGGCATGGCCGGCGCCGGCCTGATGTGGCTGATCTACCGCAAGCACTACGAAACCACCGACTGCGCCGACACCAAGCTGGCCACCTTCTGCACCGGCCCGGCCATCCGCAGCCTGCCGGGCAACCTGGTGTCCGAGATCGTCGCCACCTTCGTGCTGGTGTTCGCCATCCTGTCGATGGTGGCCCCCAAGATGTCGCTGGGCGCGATCGACGCGCTGCCGGTGGCCCTACTGGTGCTGGGCATCGGCGTGTCGCTGGGCGGCACCACCGGCTACGCGATGAGCCCGGCGCGCGATCTGGCGCCGCGCATCATGCACGCCATCCTGCCGATTCCCGGCAAGCGCGACAGCGACTGGGGCTATGCCTGGGTGCCGGTGGTCGGCTCGCTGATCGGCGGCGCGCTGGCGGCGCTGGCTTTCACGCTGCCGCTTTGATGTTCTAGTCGTTTCGACGCCGCCGTGTCCGCACGGCGGCGTTTTCATAAGCCAGCGCAAGACTGGCCCAAGCGGGACCGCCGCCGACAGAGCGCGCGGCCCGCCGGAGCGATCCGCCCCTGGGGCGACGCCTTATGGTTGCGCCCGGGATGGTGGATGGCTGTTGTCCGCACCTCAACTCGGAAAGAAGTCCCATGATCAGTCTGTTCAAACCCGCGCCACACCTTCCTCCGCTGCCCGACGCGCAGCAGCACGGCCTGTACCGCCGGCTGCGCTGGCAGATCTTCCTCGGCATCTTCATCGGCTACGCCGGCTACTACCTGGTCCGCAAGAATTTCTCGCTGGCCATGCCTTATCTGGTGGAGCAGGGCTTCTCGCGCGGCGACCTCGGCTTCGCGATGTCAGGCGTCGCCATCGCCTACGGCCTGTCCAAGTTCCTGATGGGCGCGGTGTCCGACCGCTCCAACCCGCGCGTGTTCCTGTCCGCCGGCCTGGTGCTGTCCGCCGCCGTGTTCCTGCTGATGGGCTTCGCGCCGTGGGCCACCTCCAGCGTCGGCGTCATGTTCGTGCTGCTGTTCCTCAACGGCTGGTTCCAGGGCATGGGCTGGCCGGCCTGCGGCCGCACCATGGTGCACTGGTGGTCGCAGAAGGAGCGCGGCGGCGTGGTGTCGATCTGGAACTGCGCGCACAACGTCGGCGGCGGCCTGATCGGCCCGCTGTTCATCCTGGGCATGGGCTGGTTCAACGACTGGCGCGCCGCTTTCTACGTGCCGGCCGCCGCCGCGATCGGCGTCGCCGTCTTCGCCTGGCTGACCATGCGCGACACGCCGCAGTCTTGCGGCCTGCCGCCGGTGGAGGCCTACCGGAACGACTACCCGGAAGACTACAGCGACACGCACGAGCAAGAGCTGACCGCGCGCGAGATCTTCCGCAAGTACATCCTGCCCAACAAGCTGCTGTGGTACATCGCGCTGGCCAACGTCTTCATTTACCTGCTGCGCTACGGCGTGCTGGACTGGGCGCCGACCTATCTGAAGGAGGTCAAGCACTTCTCGGTCGACAAGTCGTCGTGGGCCTACTTCCTGTACGAGTGGGCCGGCATCCCCGGCACGCTGCTGTGCGGCTGGATGTCGGACAAGCTGTTCCGCGGCAACCGCGGCGCCACCGGCGTGTTCTTCATGGCGTTGGTGACCCTGGCCACCGTCGTCTACTGGCTGAACCCGGCCGGCAACCCGACCGTGGACATGCTGGCGCTGATCGCCATCGGCTTCTTGATTTACGGTCCGGTGATGCTGGTGGGCCTGCACGCGCTGGAGCTGGCGCCTAAAAAAGCGGCCGGCACCGCCGCCGGCTTCACCGGCCTGTTCGGCTACCTGGGCGGCTCGGTGGCCGCCAACGCGGCGGTCGGCTACACCGTCGACCATTTCGGCTGGGACGGCGGCTTCGCGTTGCTGATCGGCTCCTGCGTCGCCGCCATCGTGCTGCTGGCGCTGACCACCTGGCATGGCCATCGACAGGGCAAGCTGGCCTCGGCTTGAAGGTGAGGGGCGCGGCCGGCGACGCGGCGGCCGCGCAAAATAACCATTCACACACCAAAAACGCGCAAAATAAAACGTAAAACGAAAATCTTGTGTTGTATTAAGGTTCGTTATTAATTATTCTGGGTAGTAAAGCTGGCAGGGCCAGCCCGGACTTTAGCGAGGTATGCGGTGGAAACTTACGATCTGGTAATCATAGGCGGCGGCATCAACGGCGCGGGCATCGCGCGCGACGCCGCCGGGCGCGGCCTGTCGGTGCTGCTGTGCGAGAAGGACGATCTGGCCTCGCACACCTCGTCGGCCAGCACCAAGCTGATCCACGGCGGGCTGCGCTATCTGGAATATTACGAGTTCGGCCTGGTGCGCAAGGCGCTGCAGGAGCGCGAGGTGCTGCTGAAGGCGGCGCCGCACATCATCTGGCCGCTGCGTTTCGTGATGCCGCACGCGCGCGACCAGCGCCCGGAGTGGATGATCCGCGCCGGCCTGTTCCTGTACGACCACCTGGCGAAGCGCGAAGTGCTGCCGGGCTCGGAAACCGTCAGCTTCGCCAGGCACCCGTCGGGCGCGCCGTTGAAGGACGCGTTCAAGCGCGGCTTCGTCTATTCCGACGGCTGGGTGCAGGACGCGCGGCTGGTGGTGTTGAACGCGATGGACGCCGCCGAGCACGGCGCGAAAATCCACGTGCGCACCGCCTGCGTCGCCGCGCGCCGCGACGGCGAGCACTGGCTGGCCACGCTGGAGCGCGAGGACGGCGGCCGCTTCGAGGTCCGCGCCCGCGCGCTGGTCAACGCCGCCGGCCCCTGGGTGCAGAGCCTGATCGAGGACAAGCTGGCGATGCCGTCCAGCAAGTCCATCCGCCTGGTCAAGGGCAGCCACATCGTGGTGAAGAAGCTGTTCGACCACCCGTTCGCCTACATCTTCCAGAATCCGGACAAGCGCATCATCTTCGCCATTCCGTACGAGAACGACTTCACGCTGATCGGCACCACCGACGTCGAATACCACGGCGATCCGGCCCAGATGGCGATAGACGGCGACGAGATCAACTACCTGTGCCAGATGAGCAACCGCTACTTCCACAGCCAGATCACGCCCGCCGACGTGCTGTCCACCTATTCCGGCGTGCGCCCGCTGCTGGACGACGCCTCCGACAACGCCTCCAGCGTCACCCGCGACTACGCGTTGGAAATGGACCTGAAGGGCGCGCCGCTGCTGTCGGTGTTCGGCGGCAAGATCACCACCTTCCGCAAGCTGGCGGAAGAGGCGGTGGACAAGATCGCGCCGCTGCTCGGCTGCGGCCAGGCCACCTGGACCGCCGGCGCGCCGCTGCCGGGCGGCGACATGCCGGGCGCCGACTTCGGCCGTTTCCTGCAGGGCCTGCGCCAGCGCCATCCGTGGCTGCCGGAGGCGCTGGCCGAACGCTGGGCGCGCGCCTACGGCACCCGCGTCTCCAAGCTGATCGGCAAGGCGGACAGCCTGGCCGGGCTGGGCCAGGAAGTGCTGCCGGGCCTGTACGAGGCCGAGCTGGCCTACCTGGCGGACGCCGAATGGGCGACCCGCAGCGAGGACATCCTGTGGCGGCGCTCCAAGCTCAAGCTGCACCTGCCGGCCAACGCCGCCGAGGTGGTGGACGCCTGGCTGGCCGCGCGCGCGCGGCCGCCGCGCGAGGCGCTGAGCGCCTGAGCGGTTTTCCCGATCTAATTACAGCCCGGTTCGCCGGGCTGTTTCGTTTTCGGCGCCGGCGCGCTAATGCCCTATTAAAAGCTTTCGTTTCACGGCCTTCCGCGCATTGGCTAGCATGGCGCGGATATCGATGAAGGGAGCGAAGATGCGCATTGCCTTGAGCGAGGCCCTGCTGGGCCGGATGCCGGAAATGGAAGTGAGCGGGCTGTTGGCGCTGGATCTGGACGCGGCCGGCTTGCCGGACGCGGAGCTGGCTTTGCCGACGCATGAGGCCGATCTGGACGCGCTGCTGCTGCGCTGGAAGGAAATCTACCGCGCGCTGCCGGGCGACAAGAAGGCGCGCTGTTCGCTGGAGTATCTGGCGAAAGCGGCGCAAAAGGGCAAGCTGCGCCGCATCCTGCCGCTGGTGGACTTGTACAACCAGGCGTCCTTGCTCAGCCTGGCGCCGTTCGGCGGCGAGGACATCGACAAGCTGGACGGGACGCTGCTGCTGGATCTGGCGCGCGGCGACGAAGTTTTCCTGCCCCTGGGCCGCGTCGAAGCGGAGCGCGCGCTGCCGGGCGAGGCGGCGTGGCTGAACGGCGGCCGCGAAGTGGTGTGCCGCTGCCTGAACTGGCTGGAGTCGGACCGCTTCAAGCTGACCGAATCCAGCCGCAACGCGGTGTTCGTCAGCGAGCGGCCGGATGGCGGCTTTCCGTCCGGCGAAGCAGGCATGGATTGGCTGGAGCGGCGGCTGGCGCCGCATGCCGGCCGGCTGCAGCGGTTCCGGCTGAACGCCGCCGGGCCTGCCTTTTCCGCCTGACGGCGGACGTCACAGGCGGAATTTGCCCACCATCTCCTGCATGTGCGTGGACAGCCCGTTCAGGCTGAGCACCGCGCCGTGCAGCTCGCCGGCGGCCTGGGAGTTGTCCGCCACCATCTGCGCCACGGTTTCGAAATTCCGGGCGATGCTGCCGCAGACGCTCTTCTGCTCGGAAATGGCGTCGCGGATCTGGCCGACGCCGCCGCTGGCTTCCTGTACGCTGTCGTTGGCCGCCTGCAGATTGGCCATCACCGTTTCCATGGTGTCGCGGCTCTGCCGGGCGGCGTCCAGGCCGTTCTGCACCGTCGAGCCCACCGACTGCGCGTTCTGGTTCAGCTGTTCCGTCACCAGCTTGATCTCGCTGGCCGCCTTGGCCGAGTTTTCCGCCAATTTGCGCACTTCGTCGGCCACCACGGCGAAGCCGCGGCCCATTTCGCCGGCGCGCGCCGCCTCGATCGCGGCGTTCAGCGCCAATAGATTGGTCTGTTCGGCGATGTCGCGGATCTGGCTGGTCAGATGGCCGATGGCCTGGGTGCTGTCGCGGAAGGCCTGCGACGCCTGGTCCACCTGGCCCATCACCGTGTCTATGGTTTCCGCTTGGCGGCGCAGCCGCGCCACATCGTCCAGGCCGTCGCGGGTCTTTTGCGCGCTGTTGCGCGAGTCGTCGCTGATGCGCGCGGCCTGGTCGGCGATGGTGTCCACGCTGGTGGCCATTTGTTCCAGCGAGGCGGCGTTGCCGGCGATGGCGTCGTTCTGGGTCTCGGCGCCGCGCGCCAGCGCCTGGGCGGAGCAGCCCAGCTCCTGGCTGGTGCCGCCCACCTGCCTGGCGGCGTTGAGCAGCTCGCCTATCAACGCGCCAAGATGGATGCGGACTTTCTCGCTGCAGGCGGCGATGCGGCCGATCTCGTCCATGCGCCCGGGCTGGAACGGCCGGGTGAAGTCGCCGTCGGCCAGCCGGGTCAGGTCGGCGACCACCTGGCGGGCGCGGCGGATGATGGTGGCGTTGATGTAGTACAGGAAGAAGCCCAGCCCCAGCGCGGTGCCGACGGCCATGGCGACGCCCACCCGCCACAGCGCGGCGTTGGCGCTGCTTTCGGCGGCGGCGGCATTGGCCTGGGCGCGCTTGGCCAGCAATTCGCTGGCCTGGGTCAGCAGCTCGGTCGGCGGACGGTCCATGCCGGCCACCTGCTTGTCGCCCACCTTGAAATCGGCGCCGGCCTGCTTGTACGCGTCCATGCCGCGGCGGTAGTCATCGCCCATCTTCTGGTGGGCGGCGACGAACTGCCGCAGCAGCTGCTGCGCCTGGGGATCGGGCACCGATGCCGCCAGCGCGTTGCCCTCGTCGCGGACCTGTTGCTCCTTCTTTTCGAAATTGCCCCAGTACTTGGCCAGCTTGGCCGGATCCTGGCCGCGCAGCAGCGTGTCCTTCCACTCCTGCACCTGCTTCTTGAAGTCCACCTGCATGGTCAGCACCTGCCGCACGCTTTGCTGGTCGGCCGCCACCTGGTCGCGAAAGGTGCGGATGCTGCCCCACAGCTGGAACAGGGAGAACAGCGACGCGCACAGCAGGATGGCGACGACCAGGCCGACGATGGCGGCCAGTTGCCCGGCCAGCGAAGTTTGACGGTCCATGCGAGACCCCAACAAGAACGATCGTGCTCTAGTTGTAGGGTAGATCAGGATGTCTTACGAATATTTACGTATGCATTTCAAGCACTTTCCGTTAATCAGGCGCGGCGGCGAGGCGCCGGCCGCCAGCTGTGGACAAGTCGGCGCGCTGCCGCTTCCTGTGGATAAGCATGCCCAGCCGCGCGGCTGGCCGATGACGCGCGCTGGAGGGGGATCGCTGTGGATAAATTGGAGGATTGCGCGTGGTTGTGGATAACGCCGGCTCGAGGCTTCCAGGGGCGGGGGACGCCCCCGCCTCCGCCTCAGGCCATCAGCTCGGCCTCAGGGCGCGCCGCCAGGTCCGCCAGCCGCGCGATGGCCAGTCCGTCGCCGCCGAACAGGTGGCAATGGCGCGGGTCCGGCGCCAGGAAGCGGCGCTCGCCCGGGCGCGGCTCGGCCTCGTGACCGGGCAGCTTCAGCGCGATGGTCTCGCCCTCGCCTTCGTGGCGCAGGTAGACGATCTGCTGGTCGCCCAGGTGCTCCACCAGCTGCACAGTCGCCGGCAGGCCGGATTCGGCGAAGTACAGGTGCTCGGCGCGCACGCCCAGCGCCAGCGGAC
Source organism: Chromobacterium sp. Ag138 (assembly GCF_055181315.1). NCBI lineage: Bacteria > Pseudomonadati > Pseudomonadota > Betaproteobacteria > Neisseriales > Chromobacteriaceae > Chromobacterium > Chromobacterium sp. Ag138. The sequence continues at coordinate 3,019,987 of NZ_JBUPWA010000001.1, read as the reverse complement.
CTTCGCCGGCGTCGGCCAGCGGCAGCGCCAGCCGGAATCCGCCCGGCAGCGCCAGCTCCACGCCGCCAGCGTGCTGGTCCAGCGCCCGCGCCGGGATGAAGTTCATCTTCGGCGAGCCGAGGAAGCCGGCGACGAAGCGGTTGGCCGGGCGGTTGTACAGCTCCAGCGGCGTGCCCACCTGTTCGATGCGGCCGGCGTTGAACACCGCGATGCGGTGGCCCATGGTCATCGCCTCCACCTGGTCGTGGGTGACGTAGATCATGGTGCTGCCCAGCTCCTGGTGCAGCCGCGCCAGCTCGATCCGCATCTGCACCCTGAGCGCGGCGTCCAGGTTCGACAGCGGCTCGTCGAACAGGAACACGCCGGGTTTCCTGACGATGGCGCGGCCGATGGCGACGCGCTGGCGCTGGCCGCCGGACAGGGCCTTGGGCTTGCGCTCCAGCAGGTGCTCGATCTGCAGCGTCTGCGCGGCGCGGCGCACCGCGGCGTCGATCTCGGCCTTGCTGTTGCCGGCCAGCTTCAGGCTGAAGGCCATGTTGTCGCGCACCGTCATGTGCGGATACAGCGCGTAGCTCTGGAACACCATCGCCAGGCCGCGGCGGGCGGGCTCGACGTCGTTGGAGAGTTTGTCGTCTATCCACAATTCGCCGGCGCTGATGTCCTCCAGTCCGGCGATCATCCGCATCATCGTCGATTTGCCGCAGCCGGACGGGCCGACGAAGACCATGAATTCGCCGTCGTGGATGTCCAGGCTGACGTCGTGGATCACGGCGTTGCCGTCGTCGTACACCTTGCGGATGTTTTTCAGCGAGAGTCGGGACATCTCAGTGCTCCTGATGGGGTTGGCCCAGGTTCACCGGCAGCCGGCCGGCGGCGGCGATTTCGCCGGCCAGGCAGCGGCTGGCCGCGAAGAGCGCGGCGTCGGCGAAGCCGTAGCTGATCAAGGCCGGGGCGGCGATGTCGGCGGCGGCGTAGGGGTTCCATAATGCCAGATGCAAGTCCGGTTTCCAGCTTTGCTGTTCGCGCCGGCCGTAGCGCTCGCGGGTGGTGGAGGCCAGCACCGTGAACAGGCCGTCCTGCGGCAGTGTCGACCAGTCAAGAGAGGCGCGGTGCTGGAAGCGAACCACTTCCAGCGCGTGGCGCCGGGACAGCACGGCGATCAGCGCGTCCGCCGCCAGACCTTCCTCGGACACGCCGTCGGACGGCGCCTGGTCCTGCACCACCAGACGCAGCCTTTGGCCGGCGGGCAGCGTCGGCGCCTCGCCATGGGCGGTCAGCGCGCGGGTCCAGGCGTCGGCGAACAGCGCCTCGTCGGCCGCGCGCTGCTGGGCGGCGTAGTCGTAATCGTTGCGGCTGGGATAGCGGCGGATCAGATCATCCACCCGCGCGGCGGCCTCGGCCAGGCGCGGCTCTGCCAGTTCGCCGCTGCGCAAGGCGGCGCGCAGCGCGTCGAAGCTGGCTTCCATCTCGTCGGCGAACTGCAGCACCAGCGCCAGATCGGCCCCGGCTTTCAGCGTCTGCACCGCGCCGGCCGGTTGGCCCCAGCGCTCGCGTATCGCCCGCATGTTCAAGGCGTCGGTGATGGCGACGCCCTGGTAGCCCAGCTCCTGCCGAAGCAGGCCGGTGAGGATGGCCGGCGACAGCGTGGCCGGCCATTCGGCGTCCAGCGCCGGAAAACGGATGTGGGCGCTCATCAGCGCCGGCGCGTGGGCGGACAGCGCCTTGAACGGCGCCAGCTCGTAGTCGCGCAGCTCGGCTTGCGGCTTGTCCACCACCGGCAGGTCGAGGTGGGAGTCGGTGTGGGTGTCGCCGTGGCCGGGGAAATGCTTGACGCAGCAGGCGACGCCCTCGGCCAGGTGGCCTTCCATCCAGGCGCGGGCCAGGGCGGCGGCGCGGGCGGGATCGGCGCCGAAGGAGCGCTCGCCTATCACCGGATTGGCCGGATTGTTGTTCAGGTCCAGCACCGGGGCGAAGTTCCAGTTGACGCCCAGGCTCTTGAGGCCGCGCGCCACCGCGCCGCCCACCTGCCGCGCCAGCGCCGGATCGCCGACGGCGGCCAGCGCCATCGCCGCCGGGGCCTGCGGCAGGAAGCGGGTGCGCATCACCGCGCCGCCTTCCTGGTCGATGCCGATCAGGATGTCGTCGCCGAGCGCGCATTTCAGGTCCGCCGCCAGCCGGCGCGTCGACGCCGCGTCCGGCACGTTGCGGCGGAACAGGCAGACGGCGCGCACGCGCATTTTCTGCAGCCGTGCCGCTTCTTCTTCGCTCAACACCGGGCCTGCCACGTCCACCATCAGGCAGCGGCCGGCCAGCAGGTCCAGTTGTTCGTCGCTCAGGGTCATTTCACCGCTCCATCGAATCCGCGCAGGAAATAGCGCTGGGTGAACAGGAATACGATCAGGATGGGCAGCACGGTCAGCACCGCGCCGGCCGCCACCACCCGCGTCTTGAAGCTGAAGGCGCCGGCCAGGTACAGCACGCCGACCGACAGCGGAAACTTGTCCGGGCTGGACATCACGATGGACGGCCAGATGTACTGGTTCCACGCCGACACCGTGGTCAGGATGGTCAGCGCCGCCAGCGCCGGCCGCGCCAGCGGCAGCATGATGCGCCAGAAAATCTGCCATTCCGACGCGCCGTCGACGCGGGCGGCGTCGATCAGGTCTTGCGGCACCGCCTCGAACGCCTGCTTCAGCAGGAAGATGCCCACCGCGCCGGCCAGCGTCGGCAGCACCACGCCGCTGTAGCTGTCGGTCAGCTGCAGCTTGGACACGGTGATGAAGTTGACCAGGAAGTTGACCTCGCTGGGCAGGATCATGGTGGCGAGGATGGCGCCGAACACCAGCCGGCGGCCGGGAAACTTCATGCGCGCCAGCGGGTAGGCGGCCAGCGCGCTGACCAGCAGCGTGCCGGCCACCGTCAGCGCGGCGATGGCGAAAGAGTTGCGGTAGAAGGCCAGGATGTCGATGCTGGACACCGCCTCGCGGAAATGGTCCAGCGTCGGCGCGGTGGGCAGCAAGGGCGGCGGGAAGGCGAACACCTCGCCGTCGCCGGACAAGGCGGTCGCCAGCGTCCACCAGAACGGGTAGACGGTGATCAGCGCGATCGCCGACAGCGCCAGATAGTGGACGGCCCGCGCGGCCAGCCGGTCCGCCCGCGCGCGGACGGCGGGGGCGGCCAGGGTGGTGGAGTGGTTCATCGCGTCTCCTCAGCGGTCTCGCGGTTGCAGGTAGCGGAAGTTCAGCCAGGCCAGCGCGATGCAGAAGACCGACATCACCAGGCTGGCCGCCAGCGCGCGGCCGAAGTTCAGCGACTTGATGCCGAATTCGTAGGCGTAAAACAGCGCGGTGTAGGTGGATTGCATCGGCCCGCCCTTGGTCAGGATCTGCACTTCCTCGAAGGCCTTCACCGCCGCCAGCACCGACATCACCGAGCACAGCAGGATGGTGGGGGCGAGCAGCGGCACGGTGATGCGCCAGAAACGCTGCCAGCGGCCGGCGCCGTCCAGCTGCGCCGCCTCGTAGACGTCGGCCGGGATCGCTTGCAGGCCGGCCAGGTACAGCACCATGTACCAGCCGATGCCGCGCCAGACGGTGATGAACATCACCGCGAACAGCGCGATGTGGTCGTCGCTGAGCCAGCCCACCGGATCGTTGATCAGGTGCAGCCAGCGCAGCGCGGCGTTGAGCACGCCGTCCTCGGTGTACATGAAGTTCCAGATGATGCCGATCACCGACACCGAGGTGACCACCGGCAGGTAGTAGGCGGCGCGGAACAGCTTGATGCCGGGCAGGCTGTTGTTGACCAGCACCGCCAGCAGCATGGCCAGCAGCTGGATCACCGGCACCACCAGCAGGTACAGCGCCGAGTTCTTCAGCGCCGACAAAAACAGCTCGTCGCCGAACAGTTCGCGGAAATTGTCCAGGCCCACCCACTGCGGCGCGTCGATCAGGTTGTAGCGGGTGAAGGCCAAGAAGGAGCCGAAGCCCACCGGCCAGAACGAGAATATGGCCAGCAGCAGCAATGCCGGCGCCAGGAACAGATAAGCCTGCAGCGTGGTCTTGCGAGGTTTGCGCATGCGGAATGCCACTGTGCGGAGAGTGAAACTGCCCGCCGCCGGAAAGACGGCGGGCGCGAAGAGCGGCCCGGCTTACAGCTTGCCGTTCCAGTAGGCGGCGGCCTCGTCCAGCGCCGCCTTGGCGTCCTGGCGGCCGGTCACCGCTTTTTCCACCGCGGCCGACAGCCTGGCCGACAGCGTGTCGGCGTTCTTCAGCGGCAGGAACAGGGTGCGGGTCTTGTCCAGATTGGCGGCGGCGATGCCGACCGCGCGCTCGGCCGGGCCGGCGTTATTGGCCACTTTCTGGAAGTGCGGGTCCTGCGCCGCCTTGCGCGCGGTGGGCAGGGTGCCGGCCAGCTTGGCGAAGGCGAGCTGGTTGTCGGCGTTGGTCAGGTAGTTGCCGAACTTGCCGATCTCCGGCAGCAGCGCCTTGTCCACGTTGCGGGCCACCGCGAAGTTGAACATCCAGCCGCCGGCGGCGATGCCGGTTGGGCCCAGCGGCGCGGCGGCGACGCGGGTGTCGCGGTAGACCTTGGGCGCTTCGTCGCGGACGCGGGTCAGCGTGGTGGGGGTGGATTCCAGCATCGCCAGCCGGCCGCTGTTGTACGCCGCCATCGCCACCTGGAAGTTGTCCTGGGCGAACAGATTGTCCTTCAGCAGCGCGCCGGCCTTGTAGGCGTCGGCCAGCTTCTTGACGAAGGCGACGTGGGCCGGGCTGTTGAACGCCGGCTTGCCGTCCTTGACCACGTCCAGGCCGTTCTGGATCAGCAGCGCCTCGATCTTGGTCGGACCCAGCGTCGGCGCGAAGCCGGCGACGCCGGTCTTGGCCTTGATGGCCTTGGCGTATCGCAGTTCCTCATCGAAGGACTTGGGCGGCTGGTTCGGGTCCAGGCCGGCCTTCTTCAGCAGCGCGGCGTTGTAGGCGATGACATTGGCGCCGTTGTAGTGCGGGAAGGCGTAGACCTTGCCGTTGAAGGTGACGTCCTTCAGCGCGCCGGCCACGTACTGGCTCTTGTCGATCAGACCGTCCAGCGGCTGGATCAGGCCTTCCTGCTGGTAGTCGTAGGCCCAGGGCACGTTCAGGTTGACCAGCGCCGGCGGCTTGCCGGCGCCGACGGCGGCGGTGAACTTGGCCTGGATCACGTCCCAGGGATAGTCGGTCCACTTCACTTCCACATTCGGGTGCTGGGCGTTGTATTTGCCGACCAGCTCCTTGAAATAGCCGTCGAACTTGGGCGACAGGCTCATGGTCCACACCTCCAGCACCGGCTTGTCGGCGGCGTGGGCGAACAGGGATGCGGATGCGATCAGCAGCGACAGGCTCAGGGTCTTCAGTTTCATCGTGCGTTTTCTCCTTTCGGCTTCGCTTATCGGAACCGATAGGCGAAGCGGCCGGCACTGGCAGACCGGCCACTTGGTGGATCAGAAGGTCTTGCTGTATGAGGCGATCACTTTCACGTCGTTGCGGTTGCTTTTGTCGCCGGTGAAGCCGTGCGTGCGCAACTGCGCCGGGTAGACGCCTAGGCTGGCGCCCTTGAGCGGCCCGCTTTGCACGGTGTAGGCCACGCTCAGATCCACCTCGTTGAAGTGGGTGTCGCCCAGATTGGGACGCGCGCTGTCGTATTGGTTTTTGACCTTGCTGGCGTAATTGGCGGATGCGCCCATGGTCAAGCCGGGCACGCCCAGCTTGGCGAAGTCATAGCTGACGCCGATTTTGACCACTCGCATGCCGTCCCAGACAAAGTCGTCGTCCTGGCCCCAGGTCTGGATGAAATTGCGGTTGTCGGAGTTGCCCCACGGCGTCAGACGGAAATTCAATTCGCCGGAGTCGGGCGCGTGGGTGGCGCCGTAGCCGCCCATCAGCGTCCAGCCGCCGGTGGCGTAGCTGAGGCTGCTGCTGGCATGCCATTCATTCTTGGGGTTGGCGATGCCGGACAGCGCGGTCTGGTATTTGCCGGTGAAGTAGTAGCCGGTGGCGGTCAGCTTGTCGGCGCCCAGGGACCAGGTGTAGGACGCGGCGATCTGCGCGTTGCGGCGGTAGTCCTTGCCTTCGCCGAAACCGATGTCGACGAAGTAGTCGCTGGGCGCGTAGCGGAAGCCGATGCTGTGGACGTAGTCCACTTTGCGGCCGTCATTATACGGCGCCCGGTTCTGGTGCCACTGGTTGGTCATGTCGCGGAAACGGCTATCCCACTCATTGCGGAACTGGTCCGCCCAGCCATAGCCGACTTCGAAGTCGCCCAGCTTGTATTTTCCTTCCAGGCCGCGATAGGCATGCGATTGCAGGCCGCCGGACGTGCCAAGCGTGCCTATGCTGATCGGCGTGTAGCCGGCGCGGGCGGAGAAGCCTTGGCCATCGGCGCTCTGGCGGAATTTCAACGCGGCTTGGCTCAGCACCGCGCCGCTCTTGTCCTTGCCGCCGCCGTTTTCGTCCGGATCGCTGGTGTCGTTCAAGTCGTGGTACAGCACCTCCGACCAGCCTTGTCCTTTGGTGAGGCGGATGGCGGCGTGAGCGGCGGCGTCGAAACCCAGGTGGTCCCAGGCATAGCCGGATTTGAAATTCAGACCCAGGTTCAAGGCGTTGACATGGATGTCATGACGATTGCCCTTGTCGGGAGCGTCCCATTGGGCTTGCCTGTCGCGTCCGTAGTAAAGCGCGCTGAAGGTGGTTTCCGATTTGGTCAGCAGGTCGTAGACGTCGCTTTCCGGAATGGCTTGCGCGGTGCCTTTCAGCGCGGGGCCGTCGCTGCCGGGGGGGACGGACGATTCTTCCGCCGCGAGGGCGTGGCCGGACAGCACGGCCATGATTGCCAGGAATAAGAAGCGTTTCTTGTGCATGAGATTGCTCCAGGTCCGATTGCCGAATTCAGGGGTGGACGTCCTGGAGGCACGTTAGCTGGTCTTATATTGGTCTTCAATTGGTATGAGACAATTCTGGTTGAAATTGAATGTCATGGCGTTGTAATGTTGCCATGCAAGATGGAAATATTAATAAAAATCCAATTAATGATAATTATTGGCAACAAATAAAGTTATAACTAGCAAATAATCGCAATTTAAGACTATTTGGTGATGGATTTGGAATGAGTGATGATTGACTGTGAAAATAAACCAGTGAAATACCAGTCATCAATGTTCTGAATGGAATCACGATGTTCGAATTGCAGATGTTGCAATGCGTCATCCGTACAAAGAAAGACGCCCGCGCGAAGCGGGCCAAAACGAGAGAGGAAGGTTCAAAGGGGAGGCAGGGCTCCCCGGAGGAAAGGTTTGGCGGCGGCTATCAGGCCTGCCAGGCGGTGGCGGTCAAGGATTGCGGCGTCCGGTCCGAGGTTTGCGGCTGGCCGCCGGCCGGCAGCTTGAAGCGGCTGATCGCCGCCTGCAGCGCGCCGGCCATCTGTTCCACCTGGCCGGCGGCCTCGGCGGTTTGCGTCGCGGCGGCGCTGGTTTCCTCCGACATCTGCGCCACTTGCTCGACATTGGCGGCGATGCTGGTGCCGGCCTGCTGCTGCTCGTTCAGCGAGATCGATATCGTGGACAAGGAGCCCTTCACCCGGTCGACATTGCCGGCGATGCCGGTGATCGCCTCGCGGGCGCTGCTGGCCTGGGTCAGCCCGGTTTCCATCTGGTCCACCGTGTGATGGATGTTGTCGACCACGTGCTGGCTGCAGTCCAGCATCTCGCGGATGCTGCCGCTGATTTCGGTGGTGGATTGCGCGGTGCGTTCCGACAGCTTGCGCACTTCGTCGGCCACCACGGCGAAGCCGCGGCCCTGTTCGCCGGCGCGCGCCGCCTCGATCGCCGCGTTCAGCGCCAGCAGATTGGTCTGTTCGGCCACGTCGCGGATCACTTGGATCACGTTGGCGATCTCCTGCGAGCGGCTGCCCATCAGGTCGGCCTGCTGCTGCGAGGAGCGCGCCTGTTCGGCGACGCGGCCTATCGTCTGCAGCGTCTGGTCGATGATGGTCTCGCCTTGATGGGCCAGCTCGCCGCTGGACACCGAATCCTTGGCCACGTCGGCGGCGGTGTCGTTGACCGAGCAGATGCTGACCGACAGTTGTTCCACCGAAGCCGACATCGACGACGCGGCGCGGGTTTGCTCCTCGGCGCTGGTCGCCACCTGTTCCGACGCGGCGGCGAGCTCGGTCGCGCTATTGGACAGCCTGAGCGTGATGTCCTGCATATTGCGCACCAGCTGGATCAGCGCGCTCTGCATCCGCGCCATCGAGGCGACGACGCTGTGATGGTCGTCCGGCTTCACTATCAGCTTTTGGTCCAGGTCGCCTTCGGCGATGCGTTCGGCCAATGCCACCACGTCGCGCGGCTCGCCGCCCAGTTCGGACAGCAGCCCGCGCACGATCACCCAGGCCAGCAGGAAACCCACCACCACGCCGGCGGCGATCAGCGCGATATTGGCGGCGTGGCTGAAGGCGGCGCGCTGCTGCGACTGGGCGAATTCCTCCGCCGCCACCCGCAGCTGCAGGTCCACCAGCGCGGCGATGCGTTGCGATACCGGGTCCAGCGCCGGATACATTTCCCGATCCACATAGTGTTGCAGCGCGGCCGCGTCGCCGCTCCGCACGATCTGCAACAGCTTGTCCACGCTGCGGTTGGCGTTGGCCATCGCCGCCTCGGCCTGGTCGGCCAGCTGTTTTTCCTCCGGGGTCAGATAGGTGGCGCGGTAATCGCCCCATTGCTGCCTGACATCGAGCTGCGCCTTGCGCAGATTGGCGAGGAAGCCGGCGGCGGTCTGGCTCTGGTTGCGAAGCTTCTGCGCGTTGTCGACGATGCCGACCGCGTAGCCGTCGCCGACGATTTTCAGTTGTTTCAGGCAGACCACGCGGTCGTTGTAGGTGGTGGCGAAGTCGCCGAGTATGCCTTCCTGGGTGTGCAGGCCGTACCAGCCGACCAGCAAGGGGATGGTCAGCAGCGCGCAGACCATGACAGCCAGGCGCCGGGCGATGGTGAGGGAATTGAACATGAGGGACTCGCTGCTATGGGCGGGGACCGGGCCCCGATACTCTTCGGAGTAGCAGCCGCCGCGAAGGCAAGCAATCTGGATACAGTATTTTAAGTAGTCGTACCTAGAACGGGGCAACGCAATCGGCTTCTATCTATAAGCCCATGATTCCGTTATAATTCCGCCCCCACCCAACCACGCATCGTATCCATCGATCAGCCCGGAACCGCCATGAGCCTGCTGCCGCACCAAGTCGAACTGCTGTCGCCCGCCAAAACCGCCGAAATCGGCCGCGAAGCCATCCTGCACGGCGCCGACGCGGTGTACATCGGCGGGCCGTCGTTCGGCGCGCGCCACAACGCCTGCAACAGCGTGGAGGACATCGCCGGGCTGACCGCCTTCGCCCGCCGCTACCACGCGCGCATCTTCGCCACGCTGAACACCATCCTGCACGACGCCGAGCTGGAAGGCGCGCGCAAGCTGATCTGGCAGCTGTACGACGCCGGCGTCGACGCGCTGATCATCCAGGATATGGGCATCCTGCAGATGGACCTGCCGCCGATCCAGCTGCACGCGTCCACCCAGTGCGACATCCGCGACGCCGACAAGGCGCGCTTCCTGTCCGACGCCGGCTTCAGCCAGATCGTGCTGGCGCGCGAGCTGAGCATTCCGCAGATCCGGAAGATCGCCGACCGGGTGGCGGATTCCGCCACCATCGAATACTTCATCCACGGCGCGCTGTGCGTGGCCTACTCCGGCCAGTGCTTCATCAGCCAC
>NZ_JBUPWA010000001.1:2998038-3010093 GCF_055181315.1 Chromobacterium sp. Ag138 | reverse complement strand
CGCGCTGCTGCGACTGGGCGAATTCCTCCGCCGCCACCCGCAGCTGCAGGTCCACCAGCGCGGCGATGCGTTGCGATACCGGGTCCAGCGCCGGATACATTTCCCGATCCACATAGTGTTGCAGCGCGGCCGCGTCGCCGCTCCGCACGATCTGCAACAGCTTGTCCACGCTGCGGTTGGCGTTGGCCATCGCCGCCTCGGCCTGGTCGGCCAGCTGTTTTTCCTCCGGGGTCAGATAGGTGGCGCGGTAATCGCCCCATTGCTGCCTGACATCGAGCTGCGCCTTGCGCAGATTGGCGAGGAAGCCGGCGGCGGTCTGGCTCTGGTTGCGAAGCTTCTGCGCGTTGTCGACGATGCCGACCGCGTAGCCGTCGCCGACGATTTTCAGTTGTTTCAGGCAGACCACGCGGTCGTTGTAGGTGGTGGCGAAGTCGCCGAGTATGCCTTCCTGGGTGTGCAGGCCGTACCAGCCGACCAGCAAGGGGATGGTCAGCAGCGCGCAGACCATGACAGCCAGGCGCCGGGCGATGGTGAGGGAATTGAACATGAGGGACTCGCTGCTATGGGCGGGGACCGGGCCCCGATACTCTTCGGAGTAGCAGCCGCCGCGAAGGCAAGCAATCTGGATACAGTATTTTAAGTAGTCGTACCTAGAACGGGGCAACGCAATCGGCTTCTATCTATAAGCCCATGATTCCGTTATAATTCCGCCCCCACCCAACCACGCATCGTATCCATCGATCAGCCCGGAACCGCCATGAGCCTGCTGCCGCACCAAGTCGAACTGCTGTCGCCCGCCAAAACCGCCGAAATCGGCCGCGAAGCCATCCTGCACGGCGCCGACGCGGTGTACATCGGCGGGCCGTCGTTCGGCGCGCGCCACAACGCCTGCAACAGCGTGGAGGACATCGCCGGGCTGACCGCCTTCGCCCGCCGCTACCACGCGCGCATCTTCGCCACGCTGAACACCATCCTGCACGACGCCGAGCTGGAAGGCGCGCGCAAGCTGATCTGGCAGCTGTACGACGCCGGCGTCGACGCGCTGATCATCCAGGATATGGGCATCCTGCAGATGGACCTGCCGCCGATCCAGCTGCACGCGTCCACCCAGTGCGACATCCGCGACGCCGACAAGGCGCGCTTCCTGTCCGACGCCGGCTTCAGCCAGATCGTGCTGGCGCGCGAGCTGAGCATTCCGCAGATCCTGAAGTCTTCGATGGTGGCGGATTCCGCCACCATCGAATACTTCATCCACGGCGCGCTGTGCGTGGCCTACTCCGGCCAGTGCTTCATCAGCCACGCCGACACCGGCCGCAGCGCCAACCGCGGCGACTGCTCGCAAGCCTGTAGGCTGCCGTACACGCTGACCGACGAAAAAGGCGGCGTGGTGGCCTTCGACAAGCACCTGCTTTCCATGAAGGACAACAACCAGAGCGCCAACCTGGAAGCGCTGCTGGACGCCGGCGTGCGCTCCCTGAAGATCGAGGGCCGCTACAAGGACGTGTCCTACGTCAAGAACATCACCGCCCACTACCGCCTGCTGCTGGACGAGATCTTCGAGCGCCGTCCGGAGCTGGCGCCGGCAGCCAGCGGCAGCAGCGAGATCTACTTCACGCCGGACCCGGACAAGACCTTCCACCGCGGCGCCACCGACTACTTCGCCACCGGTCGCAAGCAGGACATCGGCGCCTTCGATTCGCCCAAATTCGTCGGCGTCGGCCTGGGCACCGTGCACAAGGTCGGCGACGGCTGGCTGGAGATCGCCACCAGCGAGCAGATGTCCAACGGCGACGGCATCAACTTCATGAAGAAGCGCGAAGTGGTGGGCATGCAGCTCAACACCGTCAAGCAGGTGGGCAAGGCCGAGGGCGGGCTGCTGGTGTGGCGCTGCGAGCCCAACGATCCGGCGGCGCTGCAAGGGCTGAAGCCCGGCGTCGACATCAGCCGCAACCGCGACCACGCCTGGGAGCTGGCGCTGCTGAAGAAATCGGCCGAGCGCCGCGTCGGCGTCTGGGCCTCGCTGTCGGAAACCGCCGACGGGCTGGAACTGACGTATACCGACGCCGACGGCTGCAGCGCCAGCGCCCGCGCCGAGCTTCAGCTTGAGCCGGCCAAGGATGCCGCCCGCGCCGAGCAGAGCCTGCGCGACGCCGCCGCCAAGCTCGGCAACACCATGTTCCAGGCGCACGACGTGGCGCTGAATCTGAGCCAGCCGTGGTTCGTGCCGGCCTCGGTCATCAACGGCCTGCGCCGCGACGCGGCGGAAAAGCTGGAAGCCGCGCGCGCCGCCGCCTGGGTCCGCCCGGCGCACAAGGCCGCCGTCGAGCCGCCGGTCGCCTTCCCGCAGAAGGAGCTCAGCTATCTGGCGAACGTTTACAACGCGCTGGCCTGGGACTTCTACAAGCAGCACGGCGTGGAAGTGATCGAGCCGGCCTACGAGGCGCATCAGGAAGAGGGCGAGGTCAGCCTGATGATCACCAAGCACTGCCTGCGCTTCTCCTACAACCTGTGCCCGAAGCAGGCTAAGGGGGTGAAGGGCGTGATGGGCCAGGTGCGCGCCGATCCGATGATTTTGAAGTCCGGCGACGAGACCTACACGCTGAAATTCGAGTGCCGGCCCTGCGAGATGCACGTGATGGGCAAAATGAAGAAGCACATTCTGAAGTCGCCGCCGCCGAGCGAGATTCCGGCATCCGCGCCGATGACCTTCTTCAAGCAGCGGCCGCAATAAATAGCCGACCGCCGACAAGCAAGGGCAAGCCAAGATGGCTTGCCCTTTTGTTTTATCGAGCGAATTCTCTATTTCGCTCATTTGGCATATCGTATTGATAGGATAGAAGGCAATACCGCATCCGCCGGATGTTCATTCTGACTGCCTGCGCACGTTTATCTCTTCTATCCGATCCACTCTAAGTACCGTTTCTGCGAGCCGCGCGCGGAACCCTGGTTGGCGCCGCGCTGTCCATAAGGCTTTGATAAATTTATGGAATAGGGGATGAAATGAAAAGAAAAGCCGCTTTGCATGGCCTGTTGATTTCGTCGACCGCTTCGCTGGCGCTGTGGTCGCCCATTGCGGACGCCTGTACCCGCACCTTGTGGAATACCAACCAACAGGCGGTGGTGGCCAGCCGTTCCATGGACTGGTCCGAGTCCACCCAACCCAGGCTGCTGATCCTGCCGCGCGGCATGGCGCGCGACGGCGGCAAGCTGGGGCCGGCTACCGTGGTCAAGGATAATCCGGCGCGCTGGACATCGAAGCACGGCAGCGTGGTGACGTCGGCCTACGGCGTCGGCGCGGTGGATGGCGTCAACGAAAAAGGCCTGGCCATGCATCTGCTGTTTCTCACCGCCACCGACTACGGCGCGCGCGAGCCGGGCAAGCAGGGCGTGCAAGCCGGGTTATGGGGCCAGTATCTGCTGGACAACGCGGCTACGGTGAGCGAGGCGCTGCAGGCGATGAAGGCCATCCAGCCGGTGATGGTGGAATACGCCGGCTTCAAGTCGTCGCTGCATCTGGCGATAGAGGACGCCAGCGGCGATTCGGCGCTGATCCAGTATGTCGATGGCAAACCGCACATCTACCACGGCCGTGAATACCGTGTGTTGACCAACGATCCGCCCTACGAACGGCAACTGGCGGAGCTGAAGAAGTGGGACTTCTCCCAGGCCACGCGGCAAACGCCGCTGCCGGGCAACGTCAATCCGGTGGACCGCTTCATCCGCGCCAATTATTTCCTCGATACGCTGCGCGAGCCGCACAGCCCGCGCCAGGCGGTGGCGTCCATCCTGTCCATCGCGCGCAATGTCTCGGTGCCGTTCAACGCGCCATACAAGACGCCGGGCTCCACCTACGACACCGAATACCGCACGGTGGCGGATCTCTCGGACAAGCAATACCTCTTCGAACTGGCCAGCAGCCCCAATCTGCTGCGGGTCGACCTGGCCAAGATAGACTTCTCGGCCGGGCAGACGGCGCGCATTTTGAATCCGGATCAGGAAGAGCTGGCCGGCGAGGTCAATGACCGTTTCCAGCCGCTGGCCAAGGCGTTGTTCTGACCCGGCGCCGCACCATGGAGGCATGATGGATCCGCAATCGGACATTCTGTTTCATACCGAGCGGCTGATCGTCCGCCGCTGGCGCGATTTCGACATGGACGCGCTGCTGGCGGTGTATGGCGACGCCGCCGCCATGCGCTGGGTAGGCGACGGCCATCCGTTGACCCAGGCGGACTGCTGGCGTTGGCTGGAGACGACCCGGCGCAATTACGCTGCGCGCGGCTATGGCATGTTCGCCGTCGTCAGCCGCGGCGATGGCGCCACGCTGGGCTTTTGCGGCCTGGTGCACCCTGGCGGCAGAGCCGAGCCGGAGCTGAAATACGCGTTCCTGCCTGCCCACTGGGGCCGGGGCCTGGCCAGCGAAACGGCGGCGGCGATGATAGCGCATGCCGCCGCCGAGTGGGGGCTGCGCCACATCATCGCCACCGTGGCGGAGGAGAATCTGGCCTCGCAGCGGGTGTTGTGCAAAGCCGGCATGGCGCGCGGCGAGGCATGGCGGGAAGACGACGGCAGCCAGACGCTGTGCTTCCACTGGCGAGGATCGCAAGAAAGCGGCTTGGCGACGCCGTCCGTCGCCGCGCGCGCCAATCAGACGGCTGCAGGCCGGATGCGCTTCAATGTCTACGGCCAGGTTTTGGCCGTGGAGCGGCGAGAGGGCGGCTGGCGGGCCTTTTGGAGCGGCGGCGACGGCAAGCGCCGTCCGGCCGATTTCATCATCCCCCATGATTTGGCGGCCAGCGATCTGGCGCAATATCTGGAAGACCTGTTTCACGAAAACGCTACGCCGCGCAATGGCGAGGTGACGCGTCTGGATTGAGGCGTCGGCCAGTTTCCACAAGGAGAGAGCGATGATCTACCCGATGTTCGCGCTGGTGTTGCTGACCATTTTCGTCGGCGTCCGCCTCGGCGCCACCCGTTTCGCCAACGCCCGTTCCGGGCGGGTGAAGGGCAGCTATTACCGGCTGATGCAGGGCGACGCGCCGCCGGACGGCGAATTGAAGCTGGCGCGCAATTTCTCCAACCTGTTCGAGACGCCGGTGCTGTTCTACGTGTTCGGCGCCATCGTCATCGCCAAGAACCTGGCCGGACCCGTCTCGCTGGGATTGGCCTGGGGCTACGTGGCGGCGCGCGTCGCGCATTCCGCCATCCATCTTTCCTACAATCACCCGATTCACCGTTTTCTGGCCTTCCTGGCGTCCAATATCCTGCTGCTGGCGATGTGGGGCTGGCTGGCGGTGGCGTTGTAGCGGGCAGGGGTTTTCAGCGGCTGGCGATGTCCAGGAGCTGCGCCTCCAGCCAGTCCAGCCCGGGGTCGCCGCCGCTGGCGGCATGGCGGATCAGCGAGACGGTGAACGGCGGCAGCTCCAGCGGCGGCGGGCTGGCGCGCAGGCCGTGGCTGGCGGCCCATTCGTCGGCCAGCGCTTCCGGCACGGTAGCCAGCAGGGGCAGGGCTTTCAGCAGCGGCGGCAGCGAGGCGAAGCGGGAGGCGGTGTGGCTGACCACCCGCGACAGGCCCTGCTCGGCCAGCGCCCGGTCGGCGGCGCCCTGGCGCGCGCCGCGGTAGCTGACCAGCGCGTGTTCGTGGGCGAGGTAGTCGTCCAGGCTCAGCGGCGCGCTCAGCGGCAGTTGCCGCGGATCGTAGACGACGGCGTAGCCCATCGAGCGCAGCGGCCTGGTCTGCTGCCAGGCCGGGCCGGGAGCGAACACCGATACGCCCAGCTCCATCCGGCCCTGCTCCAGCATCGCGCTGCCGATGAAGGGATCGGTGGTCTCCAGCGCGACGCGCAGCTTCGGCGCCAGCGCGCGCAGCCGCGGCAGCAGCTTGGGCGCCAGCCAGATTTCCACCCAGTCGCTCATGCCCAGGGAGAACGCGCGGGTGGCGGAGGCCGGCTCGAACGCCGGCGCGGCGAACAGCAGCGATTGCAGCCGCTCCAGCAGGGGCGTCAACTCGCTCTGCAGAGCCAGCGCCCGGGCGGTGGGCGCCATGCCCTGCGGCATCCGCACCAGCAATTCGTCGTCGAACAGCTCGCGCAGCCGGGCCAGCGCGCCGCTGACCGCCGGCTGGCCCAGATGCAGGCAGGCGGCGGCGCGCGACACGCTGCGCTCGCGCAGCAGCACGGCGAGCGTGACCAGCAGGTTCAGGTCCACGCCGCGGAAATCTTTTTCCCTGATAGTCATCATCATTCCAATCGATTTGAATGTCATGGACGGCCGCTTCATCATCGGGACACTTGAACTTCCTGCCCGCAAAGGACTACCCATGCGCATCATCTCCGCACCATATCATGCCGCCGCCCGAGCCATCCGCCTGCTGCCGCTGGCCATCGCCCTGGCCGGCGCCGCCGCCGCGCCCACCCTGGCGGCCGAGCTATCCCCGCCGGCGCAGGCGCGCGTCCAGGCGCCGGGATTCTACCGGATGATGCTGGGTTCTTTTGAAGTGACCGCGCTGTCCGACGGCACGGTGGCCGTTCCGCTGGACCAGCTGCTGCGCAATCCGCCGGAGGACACCGCGCGCCGGCTGGCGCAGGCCCATCTGGGCACGCAGGCGGAAACCTCGATCAACGCCTTCCTGATCCATACCGGCAGCCATCTGGCGCTGGTGGACACCGGGGCCGGCGACCTGTTCGGCCAGGCCGGCGGCCAGCTCTTGGACAGCATCCGCGCGGCCGGCTACCGCCCGGAAGACATCGACACGGTATTGCTCACCCACATCCACGCCGACCATTCCGGGGGCCTGACGCGGCAAGGCAAACGGACGTTCCCCGCCGCCGACATCCGGGTGAGCCAGCGGGACGTGGATTTCTGGCTGAATCCGGCCAACGCCGGCAAGGTGGCCAAGGAAGAGCGCCACTCCTTCGCCGATTCCGAGGCGGCGCTGCGGCCGTACATCGAAGCTGGCCGGCTCAAGCCGTTTGACGGCGAGGTGGAGTTGCTGCCGGGCATCCGCGCGGTGTCGGGCGCCGGGCATACGCCGGGACACACGCTGTACCTGGTGGAAAGCGAAGGCAAGAAGATGGTGCTGTGGGGCGATTTGATCCACGCGCAGGACGTGCAGTTTGCCAAGCCCGGGGTGACGATACGCTTCGACGTGGACGCCGCCGCCGCCGCCAAGCAGCGCCTGGCGCGCATGGACGAGGCCGCCCGCCAGGGCTGGCTGGTGGGCGCCGCCCATATCCGCTTCCCTGGCCTGGGCTATGTCCGCCGCGACGGCGCCGGCTACGCCTGGCAGCCCGCGCCATACAGCCTGGCGGGGCTGAAGCCGGCGATTGTGTCGGCGCGCTAGCCTTATTCCAGATCAATGCCGATGGATGTGAGCGGCCGCAGAATGCGAACATGCGACCCTCCGTCCCCGGCACCGCCAAGAAGTTTCCCCTCCATCCCCGCCATCCCGAGCGCATCTGCTGGGGCTGCGACAAGTATTGCCCGGCTTCCGACATGGCTTGCGGCAACGGCAGCAGCCGCACCCAGCACCCGGCGGAGATTTTCGGCGATGACTGGTTCGAGCCGGATCCAGGCGCGGAGGATGCCGGGGCTGGCCGGGGAGAGCAATGAAAAACGGGACGCGTGGCGTCCCGTTTTCTTTGTCGCGGCGCGCTTAGCAGCGGCCTTTTTTCGCCTGTCCCGGCGGGCAGAAATTGTCGCGGTCGTGATGGTGATGACGATGGTGGCGCTTGCGGTAGCTGCGCTCTTCGCGCGGTTCCGGCTTGCGGCCGTAGTCGTGGCCGATGGCCGCGCCCGCGCCGCCGCCCACCGCGCCGCCGATGATGGCGCCGTTGCGGCCGCCCACGGCCTCGCCGACCGCCGCGCCCGCGGCGCCGCCCAGCGCGCCGCCGACGATGGTGGACGTGTCTGCCTGAGCCGTCGCGGCCAATCCAGCCAGGCTCAGAGAAATGATGACAAATGCGCGCTTCATGCGGCGATCTCCGGTAAAAAACTGATGGCCTGCAGCATACTGGTTTGGGCGGCGGCCAACTGTATCAGATTGTTATGGAATGTAAGTTCTATGTTAATGACGATTGTCGAATTGTTGCCGCATCGCGTTGACGGCGCGCCGCGCGCTGCCGAGAATGGGGTTTCTTACCTTTCCCGGGAGGGCCGCGATGGCCGATCTGGCTTCCTTGTGCCCCGGCGCGGCATGGCCGGACTACCAGGGCGGCGGGCTGCTCAATCTGATGCAGACGCTTAGCCTGGAATTGGGCGGACCCGACTTGGGCCATGCGCCGCTGGTGTCCGGCGCGCTGGCCGGCATCGGCGGCCACCGCCATGTCTGCCTGATCCTGATCGACGGGCTGGGCGATGCCCAGCTGCGGCGGCTCGGGCCGGACAGCCGGCTGCGGGCGCTGCAGCGCGCGACGATCAGCAGCGTGTTTCCGCCGACCACCGCGGCGGCCATCACCACGGTGCTGACCGGCCGCTCGCCGGCCGAGCATGGCCTGATAGGCTGGCACCAGCTGCACGGCGAGGAAATCATCGCGCCGCTGCCCCTGTACGCCCGCCATCCGGTTGACGCCGGCGGGCAGGAGTCGCGGCGCGCCGACACCCTGTACCGCGCGCGGCCGCTGTTCGACCGGCTGGCGCGGCCGGCGTTCCTTTATCTGCCGGATTTCATCGCCTACTCCCCGTGCAGCCGCTACCACGCCGGCGGCGCGGAGCGCGTCGCCTACCGCAGGGGAATGGCCGACGGTTTCGCCCGGCTGGCGCGGCGGCTGGCGGACCCGCAGCCGGCCTTCCACTACCTGTATCTGCCGCAGCTGGACACGTTGATGCATGAGCAGGGGCCGGACTCCGACGCGGCGCGGGCGCTGCTGGCGGAAATCGACGCCGCTTTCGCCGCGCTGCTGGACGAGGCCGAACGCGGCGGCGCGGCGGTGGTCGCGATCGCCGACCATGGCTTCGTCGCCGCGCCGGACGCGCAATGGCTGGACCTGGACGCCGACCCGGAACTGTACGGCCTGCTGGCGCGGCCGTTGTCCGGCGAGACGCGGCTGGCTTACTGCCATCTGAGGCCGGGTTGCGCCGCGCGCTTCATCGAACTGGCGCGGGAACGGCTGGGCCATGCCTGTTGGGTGGTGGAAAGCCGCGAGCTGCGGACATCCGGCGCGTTCGGCCCGGGATCGGCGCATCCGGACCTGGCGCGCCGCTGCGGCGACGTGGTTCTGATCGCCAAGCCCGGCTGGAATCTGCGCGACACGCTGCCGGGAGAGGAGACGCTGCGCCTCGCCGGCGTGCACGCCGGCGTCCATCCGGACGAACAGGCGATTCCGCTGATCGTCTACCGGGCTTGAGCATCACATTTTTACAAGCGGCGCTGGCTGGGGCTGCCGCAGAATGGCCGCGGGTTTTTTCTGGATATCGCCGATGCAGTCGCAACAATGCAGGCCCGATCCAAGGCTGGAGCCATGGATACACAGTTACCGCCGCTATTGTTTCGGGCCGGATGATCCCGCGGTGCTGACGCTATTGCCGGGCACCGGCGCGGAGCTGTGGCTGGGCGCGGATGGCTCGGCGGGCTTGCTGTGCCCCCGCCGGCGGATGCTGCGGATCGCGCGTCCGGCGCTGCCGGTATTCGTGGTCCGTTTCCACGCCGGCGCGCTGCCGCAATTCTGTTCGCTTCCCTTGTCGCAGCTGGTGGACCGCGTCACGCCGCCGGCGCGCGCGTGGCCGGAGGCGCACGGTTTGCGGGCGGGAATCGAGCGGGCCGATTTCGACGAGCAATGCGAGCTGGCCGGCCGTTTCCTGCGCGGACGGCTGCGGGCGGAGCCCGAGCTGGAGCGGATGCGGCGCCTGGCGCGGCGGATATTCGCCGACAGCGCCGGCTTCCAGCTGGGGACGCATGCGGCGGAGGCGGGCGTGGACCGGTTCGGCCTGTCCCGCCGCTTTCATGCCAGCCAGGGCGTGACCGCCAAGCTGTTTCACCGGCTGTGCCGGTTCGAGAGGTTTTTCCGCGACGCGGCGTTCCAGCCGCGGCCGGCCTTGGCCGGGCTGGCCTGGGAGCATGGCTATTGCGATCAATCCCATCTGCACCGCGACGCGCTGGCGTTCGGCGGGCAGCCGCCGGCGCGCTTGCTGCGCGATCCGGCGCTGTCCCTGTTTTATTCTCCGCTGGCCGGCGCTTGGGCCAGCTCGTCGCCGGAACGGTGGCCGAGCAAGGGGTGAGAATCGAAGCGCACCGCGCCGACCGCGGCCAGCTCGCCGACCGCGGCGGCGACGATGGCGACGCCCTGGTGGCCGAAGCCGCCGCACAGCTCGATGGCGGCGCAGCCTTGCTCCGCCAGCCCGCGGGCCACTTCTGCGGCCTGGCGGTAGCTGGAGACGGCGAGGGTGACGACCTCCACTTCCGGCGTCGAGGTGAGGGCGCGATGGCGTTGAGGGTCGCCGTGGGGGGCGATGAAGATGAAGGCGGCTTTCAGGGCCATGGCGGTTTCCTTTGTTGGGTGTGGAAGCCCGAGCTTATGCGGCGCCTCGCCTGGCGATCTTGGAAAAACGTGCGGCGGCGGGCTTGAATATTCCAATGCGATTTTGCCGGTGTTATGCTGATTGGTTTTGGAGGCGCGATGAAACATGGGGTCGCGGCAGGCGTAATCGTCGAGCATGAGGGCAGAATTCTGATGGTCCGGCATTGCAAGCCGGACGCCTACGATTTCTGGGTGGCGCCGGGCGGCGGCGCGATCGACGACGAGCCTCTGGCCGACGCCGCGCGCCGCGAGGTGAAGGAGGAATGCGGGCTGAGCGTGGAAATCGGGCGGCTTGCCGATATCGAGGAATTCGCCAATCCGGCCACCCGCGAGTGCAAGTTCTGGTTCATCGGCAAGCTGCTGGGTGGCGAAATCGATTGCGGCGGCGACGAGGCGACGCGCGAGCATATTGTCGAGGCGGCGTGGCTGTCGCGCGACGACTTCGCCGGCAAGACCGTGTTCCCGCCGATGCTGCACTACTGGCGCGATCGCGCATGCGGCTTCGACGCGCCACGCTATGTCGGGTTGCGGCGGATGGAATTCTATTGAGCGCCGGATGGCTGGAGGATTGAACCATGGCGATTTCGACAAGTGGCGGCGCGGCTGAGGACAGGCGGGAGGTCGACCGCCTGATCGCGGCGTTTTTCGCGTTGTTCGACAACCGAGAGGGTGTTTCGGCCGATCTGGACGGCATCTTCGCCATGTTCACCGATGAGGCGCGGATCGCCAAGGTGGAGGGCGGCCAGACGCAGCAATGGTCGGTCGAGGCATTCATCGCGCCGCGCCGGGAGCTGCTCTCCAGCGGGAGTCTGCGCGACTTTTGCGAGTGGGAAACCGAGGAGCAGACTTGGATAAGCGGTAGCCTCGCCAGCCGGACCAGCCGCTACCGCAAGTCGGGGCAGCTGCATGGCCAGCCATATGCCGGCGGTGGAACCAAGCTGTTCCAACTGGTTCGCGGCGCGGATGGCTGGCGCATCTGCGCGATGAGTTGGGAAGACGACGCGGCGTAGCGCCGCAGCCGCGCGACAGTACAATCGAAGACACCGGCCTTCCGTTCGCTTGAAGAGATCATTTCATGTTTCCGTTGATCGTCACCCTTGAGGTTTCCGCGTCCGACGATGTGCCGCTGGTGGCCGCCGCGCTGGCGCGAATGCGTCCGCTGTGCCTGGCCGAGCCCGGTTGCCAGTTGTGGGAGGCCTACCATTCCGAGGCCGATCCCAAGGTGTTCGTGCTGGTCGAGCATTGGGAAAGCCGCGCGCACTGGGAGGCGCACGGCAAGCTGGATGCGATCCAGACCATCTATCTGCCAGAGGTGCTGCCGCGCGCCAGGCTCGCCGCCCATCCATCCACGCTGCTGGGCGCTTAGGCCCGCATCTGAAAAGGTCACGCCGATGCTGGACAAGTCATTCGCCGAGGAACTGGCGCGGGAATGGATAAACGCCTGGAACAGCCATGATCTGGCGCGCATCCTGGCGCATTACCGCGACGATTTCGAAATGAGCTCGCCGTACATCGCCGAGATGGCCGGCGAGGCGTCCGGCCGG
>NZ_JBUPWA010000001.1:2993000-2997938 GCF_055181315.1 Chromobacterium sp. Ag138 | reverse complement strand
CCGCCAGCCCGCGGGCCACTTCTGCGGCCTGGCGGTAGCTGGAGACGGCGAGGGTGACGACCTCCACTTCCGGCGTCGAGGTGAGGGCGCGATGGCGTTGAGGGTCGCCGTGGGGGGCGATGAAGATGAAGGCGGCTTTCAGGGCCATGGCGGTTTCCTTTGTTGGGTGTGGAAGCCCGAGCTTATGCGGCGCCTCGCCTGGCGATCTTGGAAAAACGTGCGGCGGCGGGCTTGAATATTCCAATGCGATTTTGCCGGTGTTATGCTGATTGGTTTTGGAGGCGCGATGAAACATGGGGTCGCGGCAGGCGTAATCGTCGAGCATGAGGGCAGAATTCTGATGGTCCGGCATTGCAAGCCGGACGCCTACGATTTCTGGGTGGCGCCGGGCGGCGGCGCGATCGACGACGAGCCTCTGGCCGACGCCGCGCGCCGCGAGGTGAAGGAGGAATGCGGGCTGAGCGTGGAAATCGGGCGGCTTGCCGATATCGAGGAATTCGCCAATCCGGCCACCCGCGAGTGCAAGTTCTGGTTCATCGGCAAGCTGCTGGGTGGCGAAATCGATTGCGGCGGCGACGAGGCGACGCGCGAGCATATTGTCGAGGCGGCGTGGCTGTCGCGCGACGACTTCGCCGGCAAGACCGTGTTCCCGCCGATGCTGCACTACTGGCGCGATCGCGCATGCGGCTTCGACGCGCCACGCTATGTCGGGTTGCGGCGGATGGAATTCTATTGAGCGCCGGATGGCTGGAGGATTGAACCATGGCGATTTCGACAAGTGGCGGCGCGGCTGAGGACAGGCGGGAGGTCGACCGCCTGATCGCGGCGTTTTTCGCGTTGTTCGACAACCGAGAGGGTGTTTCGGCCGATCTGGACGGCATCTTCGCCATGTTCACCGATGAGGCGCGGATCGCCAAGGTGGAGGGCGGCCAGACGCAGCAATGGTCGGTCGAGGCATTCATCGCGCCGCGCCGGGAGCTGCTCTCCAGCGGGAGTCTGCGCGACTTTTGCGAGTGGGAAACCGAGGAGCAGACTTGGATAAGCGGTAGCCTCGCCAGCCGGACCAGCCGCTACCGCAAGTCGGGGCAGCTGCATGGCCAGCCATATGCCGGCGGTGGAACCAAGCTGTTCCAACTGGTTCGCGGCGCGGATGGCTGGCGCATCTGCGCGATGAGTTGGGAAGACGACGCGGCGTAGCGCCGCAGCCGCGCGACAGTACAATCGAAGACACCGGCCTTCCGTTCGCTTGAAGAGATCATTTCATGTTTCCGTTGATCGTCACCCTTGAGGTTTCCGCGTCCGACGATGTGCCGCTGGTGGCCGCCGCGCTGGCGCGAATGCGTCCGCTGTGCCTGGCCGAGCCCGGTTGCCAGTTGTGGGAGGCCTACCATTCCGAGGCCGATCCCAAGGTGTTCGTGCTGGTCGAGCATTGGGAAAGCCGCGCGCACTGGGAGGCGCACGGCAAGCTGGATGCGATCCAGACCATCTATCTGCCAGAGGTGCTGCCGCGCGCCAGGCTCGCCGCCCATCCATCCACGCTGCTGGGCGCTTAGGCCCGCATCTGAAAAGGTCACGCCGATGCTGGACAAGTCATTCGCCGAGGAACTGGCGCGGGAATGGATAAACGCCTGGAACAGCCATGATCTGGCGCGCATCCTGGCGCATTACCGCGACGATTTCGAAATGAGCTCGCCGTACATCGCCGAGATGGCCGGCGAGGCGTCCGGCCGGCTGCAGGGCAAGCCCGCAGTGGCCGCCTACTGGGTCGAGGCGCTGCGGCGGCTGCCGGACCTGCGTTTCGAGCATCTGGCGACGCTGACCGGAGCCGATTCGCTGACCATACATTACCGCGGCGCGCGCGGCCTGGCGGCCGAGGTGCTGTGGCTGGACGAGGCAGGCAAAATCCAGCGCGCGGCGGCGCATTACCAATGACCGCTTCATTGCCCGGCCGGGTGTTGATCGTAGGCGGCAGCGGCGCCGGCAAGAGCACGCTGGCGGCCAGGCTGGCCGCCGCGTCGGGCGCGCCGCTGGCCGAGCTGGACGCCTTGTTCTGGGGACCGGGCTGGACGCGGCGCGATGCGTTCTCCTCCGATGTGGCGGCGCTGGCGGCTCAGCCGCGCTGGGTGGCGGAAGGCAGCTACGCGTCGGCGCTGGAGCGCTTGCTGCCGCGCGCCGAGCTGGTGATCTGGCTGGACTATCCCCGCTCGCTGCTGGCCTGGCGCATCGTCCGGCGCAGCCTGCGCCGGGCCTGGCGGCGGGAGGCGCTGGCGCACGGCAACCGCGAGACGCTGCGCGGCGCGCTGTTTTCGCGAGACTCGCTGCTGCTGTGGATGTGGCGCGGCTACGGCCGCCGCCGCCTGGCGCTGTCGGATTTGCGGGATGCCCATGCCGGAGCGGCTTGGCTGGCGCCGCGCAGCCCGGCCGAGGCCAGGCGGCTGTTGGCGGGCATCTTGCCGGCGTGAGCCATCGTCCGTAGAATGCGCGCTTTCCCGCCAGGGGAAAGTTTCGCGTATTCAATGTGTTAAGGACGAGCCGTGGCCGACATCAACCGCCTGGAAACCTGGATCAAGTACAAGAACGGCCTGTGCGGCGACTGCATGGCGTCCTGCTGCACGATGCCGGTGGAAGTGAAGTTGCCGGATCTGGTGCGCATCGGCGTGGTGGACGAGTTCGAGCTGGAAGAGCCGATCAAGAACATCGCCAAGCGGCTGGAAAAGCAGCGGGTGATCCAGCATTTCAATTTCAAGAACAGCCTGTTCACGCTGGCGCAGCGCGCCAACGGCGACTGCCTGTATCTGGATGCGCAGACCCGGCGCTGCACCATTTACGAGCGCCGCCCCAACACCTGCCGCAACCATCCCAAGATCGGTCCCAAACCGGGTTTTTGCGCCTATACCCGCGACAGCCGTCCGCGCCAGAAGTAATTCATTTATCATTGCTGGTCGCCCTGCTGCCGACCTCGCGCAGCGGGCACAGACTGGACCGTGTTCCACGTGGAACAGCGGCATGGCATCGGCCTCCGCCATGGGCGGCGGCTGCCAATTGTGATTGAGGAGCGCGGCGATGCAGGCGATTTTTCCCTTGCTGGCCTTTCTGGTCGGAGTGGTGGTGCCGCTGCAGGCGGCGGTCAACAACCAGTTGCGCCTGTTGCTGGGCAACAGCACGCTGCTGGCGGCGCTGGTGTCGTTCGGCACCGGCTGCCTGACGTTGGCGCTGCTGTCGTTGGCGACTGGCCAGCGCTGGCAAAATCTGGCGGCGCTGGCCCGCGTCGAATGGTGGATGTTGCTGGGCGGGGTGCTGGGAGCGGGGTTCGTGTTCGGCACCACTTTGCTGGCGCCGCGCCTGGGCGTGGCGACCATGGTTTCCCTGATCATCGCGGGACAGGTATTCACCTCGCTGTGCTTCGACCGTTTTGGCTGGCTGATGATGCCCTTGCGCGAGTTGAGCGCGGCCAGGCTGGCCGGCGCGGCGCTGGTGGTCGCGGGCGTGCTGCTGGTGAATTTCGGCGATCGCTGGTTCGGCCGCTGAAATGCGATCCCGCCGGACGGGCCGGCGGGATCGCGGGGTGTTTACTGCTGGGCGGACGGCGTTGGCGCAGCCGGCGCCTGGACCGGCGCCGGGTTCATGTCTTGCAGCGACAGCGGCACGCTGGGCGGCACGGCGGGATTGTCGAAGGGGCGGACATTGGCGTCCTGGGCGCTGGCGAAGGCGCTGGCCAGCAGCAGCGCCAGTGCGGGCATGAGCAATTTGAGCATGGCGGAATCCTTTGGTGTTGTTGAACGGATCGCCCTGGGTTTTCCTGTTGCGGCCCCGGAAAGTATTGGGCGTACTTTCATTATTAATGCCAATTCGACTGAAGATGTTTCCGTAAATTCTCTTTTTGTTTCAATATGTTGAATGGTTTGTTGCTGGCTTGATTTTGCCTGGATGGCATGATTCTCAATCGGGCGGCGGCGGCAGGTAGACGCGCCGCGCCGGGTATTGTCCCGGCAGCGGGTTGCCCTTCGCGTACATGCATTGCTGGTAGGCGATGTTGTAGCGGGTTTGCGTATCGTAGCCGGCATAAGCGCCGTTGGAGCCGCCTACCGCGGCGCCGGCCAGCAGGCCCATGCCGGCGCCTTGGCGGTTGCCGCCTATCAGCGCGCCGGCCGCGGCGCCCACTACGGTGCCCAGCGCCATATTGCCGGCCAGCGTGGCGTTGGACGCGTCGGCGGCGGCCGCGCCGCTGTTGCCGGCGGCGTAGGCCCGGCATTGCTGCTCTTCCTGCGCGAACACGTCGAACGGTTTGCCCGGCGCCGGCATCACCGCCACCGTCGGGCCGGTGGGCTGCGTGGCGCAGGCGGCCAGCAGCGGCGGCAGCAGCATCAGGCAATAGCGTGCTTTCATGGCGTTTCCTTCCGGCTTATCTGGGCGGCTGCGCCGGTACGGTCTTCCAGCCGCCCGGGCATTCGCTGACATACGGGTAGTACTGTTTGGCCGCCTTGCAGTAGTACCAGACTTGGGCCGGCTCCTGCGGCGCGGCGGCGACCGGCGGGGCCGGAGGAACCATCGGCACCGCAGGGACGACGGGCACGGCCGGGGACACGGCGATGACGGGCGGCGCGTACAGGCTGGGGTAGGGATAGATGGGCGCCGTGTAGAAGTACCAGGCGCCGCCGGCCACCCACCACCAGCCCATCCGGCCCTGATAGTAGCCGTGGTGCCAATAGCCGCCGCGCCAGACATCGATGCTGATGCGCGGACCGCCGTGGTGGTGGTACGCCTCGGCGGGAGCGACCGCGGCCACGGCCAGCGCGGCTGCCAGCAGCGCGCCGCTCAAGCGGATGCAGCCTTTCATGATGAGCCTCTTTACGGTCGGTTGCCGCGCGCGGCCCGGCGGGCCGGCGCGAGCGGGATCAGGTCGCCGGGTCAGCCGTTGGCCGGGGGCGCGCCTTCTGG
>NZ_JBUPWA010000001.1:2963910-2992900 GCF_055181315.1 Chromobacterium sp. Ag138 | reverse complement strand
GCCAGGCGGCTGTTGGCGGGCATCTTGCCGGCGTGAGCCATCGTCCGTAGAATGCGCGCTTTCCCGCCAGGGGAAAGTTTCGCGTATTCAATGTGTTAAGGACGAGCCGTGGCCGACATCAACCGCCTGGAAACCTGGATCAAGTACAAGAACGGCCTGTGCGGCGACTGCATGGCGTCCTGCTGCACGATGCCGGTGGAAGTGAAGTTGCCGGATCTGGTGCGCATCGGCGTGGTGGACGAGTTCGAGCTGGAAGAGCCGATCAAGAACATCGCCAAGCGGCTGGAAAAGCAGCGGGTGATCCAGCATTTCAATTTCAAGAACAGCCTGTTCACGCTGGCGCAGCGCGCCAACGGCGACTGCCTGTATCTGGATGCGCAGACCCGGCGCTGCACCATTTACGAGCGCCGCCCCAACACCTGCCGCAACCATCCCAAGATCGGTCCCAAACCGGGTTTTTGCGCCTATACCCGCGACAGCCGTCCGCGCCAGAAGTAATTCATTTATCATTGCTGGTCGCCCTGCTGCCGACCTCGCGCAGCGGGCACAGACTGGACCGTGTTCCACGTGGAACAGCGGCATGGCATCGGCCTCCGCCATGGGCGGCGGCTGCCAATTGTGATTGAGGAGCGCGGCGATGCAGGCGATTTTTCCCTTGCTGGCCTTTCTGGTCGGAGTGGTGGTGCCGCTGCAGGCGGCGGTCAACAACCAGTTGCGCCTGTTGCTGGGCAACAGCACGCTGCTGGCGGCGCTGGTGTCGTTCGGCACCGGCTGCCTGACGTTGGCGCTGCTGTCGTTGGCGACTGGCCAGCGCTGGCAAAATCTGGCGGCGCTGGCCCGCGTCGAATGGTGGATGTTGCTGGGCGGGGTGCTGGGAGCGGGGTTCGTGTTCGGCACCACTTTGCTGGCGCCGCGCCTGGGCGTGGCGACCATGGTTTCCCTGATCATCGCGGGACAGGTATTCACCTCGCTGTGCTTCGACCGTTTTGGCTGGCTGATGATGCCCTTGCGCGAGTTGAGCGCGGCCAGGCTGGCCGGCGCGGCGCTGGTGGTCGCGGGCGTGCTGCTGGTGAATTTCGGCGATCGCTGGTTCGGCCGCTGAAATGCGATCCCGCCGGACGGGCCGGCGGGATCGCGGGGTGTTTACTGCTGGGCGGACGGCGTTGGCGCAGCCGGCGCCTGGACCGGCGCCGGGTTCATGTCTTGCAGCGACAGCGGCACGCTGGGCGGCACGGCGGGATTGTCGAAGGGGCGGACATTGGCGTCCTGGGCGCTGGCGAAGGCGCTGGCCAGCAGCAGCGCCAGTGCGGGCATGAGCAATTTGAGCATGGCGGAATCCTTTGGTGTTGTTGAACGGATCGCCCTGGGTTTTCCTGTTGCGGCCCCGGAAAGTATTGGGCGTACTTTCATTATTAATGCCAATTCGACTGAAGATGTTTCCGTAAATTCTCTTTTTGTTTCAATATGTTGAATGGTTTGTTGCTGGCTTGATTTTGCCTGGATGGCATGATTCTCAATCGGGCGGCGGCGGCAGGTAGACGCGCCGCGCCGGGTATTGTCCCGGCAGCGGGTTGCCCTTCGCGTACATGCATTGCTGGTAGGCGATGTTGTAGCGGGTTTGCGTATCGTAGCCGGCATAAGCGCCGTTGGAGCCGCCTACCGCGGCGCCGGCCAGCAGGCCCATGCCGGCGCCTTGGCGGTTGCCGCCTATCAGCGCGCCGGCCGCGGCGCCCACTACGGTGCCCAGCGCCATATTGCCGGCCAGCGTGGCGTTGGACGCGTCGGCGGCGGCCGCGCCGCTGTTGCCGGCGGCGTAGGCCCGGCATTGCTGCTCTTCCTGCGCGAACACGTCGAACGGTTTGCCCGGCGCCGGCATCACCGCCACCGTCGGGCCGGTGGGCTGCGTGGCGCAGGCGGCCAGCAGCGGCGGCAGCAGCATCAGGCAATAGCGTGCTTTCATGGCGTTTCCTTCCGGCTTATCTGGGCGGCTGCGCCGGTACGGTCTTCCAGCCGCCCGGGCATTCGCTGACATACGGGTAGTACTGTTTGGCCGCCTTGCAGTAGTACCAGACTTGGGCCGGCTCCTGCGGCGCGGCGGCGACCGGCGGGGCCGGAGGAACCATCGGCACCGCAGGGACGACGGGCACGGCCGGGGACACGGCGATGACGGGCGGCGCGTACAGGCTGGGGTAGGGATAGATGGGCGCCGTGTAGAAGTACCAGGCGCCGCCGGCCACCCACCACCAGCCCATCCGGCCCTGATAGTAGCCGTGGTGCCAATAGCCGCCGCGCCAGACATCGATGCTGATGCGCGGACCGCCGTGGTGGTGGTACGCCTCGGCGGGAGCGACCGCGGCCACGGCCAGCGCGGCTGCCAGCAGCGCGCCGCTCAAGCGGATGCAGCCTTTCATGATGA
Source organism: Chromobacterium sp. Ag138 (assembly GCF_055181315.1). Classification (NCBI taxonomy): domain Bacteria; kingdom Pseudomonadati; phylum Pseudomonadota; class Betaproteobacteria; order Neisseriales; family Chromobacteriaceae; genus Chromobacterium; species Chromobacterium sp. Ag138. The sequence goes on along the minus strand of NZ_JBUPWA010000001.1, from coordinate 2,990,484 downwards.
GCCTCTTTACGGTCGGTTGCCGCGCGCGGCCCGGCGGGCCGGCGCGAGCGGGATCAGGTCGCCGGGTCAGCCGTTGGCCGGGGGCGCGCCTTCTGGTCTCTTGTGGCGCTGCCATTGGCCGCGCGGGCCGTGCAGATGGTCCATGATCTTCTGCTGGTCCGGCGTCAGCTGCGCGTAGAAGGCCTTCAGCGCGTCCAGATGCTGCTGCATCCGCGCTTGCTGGCGCTGCATCATGCTTTCCATCTTCTCCGGCGCGGTGGCCTTGTCGTCCATCGCCGGCTTTTCCATCGTTTCCGGTTTCATCGACGCGGCGAAGGTCTGCCAGGCGGCCTCCTGCTGCGGCTGGATCTTCAGCTTGTCATGCAGCGCCTGCAGATGCTTGGCGCGCATTTCCTCGCGTTTGGCCGGGTCCATGTGCCAGCCTTTGCGCGCGGCGGCAGGGGCGGGGGCATCGTCGGCGTAGGCGGCGGCGGAGCCGGCGAGGAGCAGGCCGGCGGCGAGCAGGGGTTTGAGCAACTGCTTCATGATGGTTTCCTTCGCGTGAGCTGTTGGTGGCTGCAGTATTGGATGCAATTGTCAGGCGAGTTTTGCCTGGGAAATCGCTTATGTTCATGACTGTTAATCTGCAATAACTGCTTGATACTCTTGCCATCGAGAGGTGTGGGCGGCAGTCGTGGGCTACAGTGAAAGCTGCGGACAACCGGGAGATCTGCATGGCGGAAACCGACAAGGGGGGATGGTGGTCGCTGGGCCAGCACTGGGCCGACTACTGGACTGACGCCTTCCAGCGCGGCTTGCTGTTCTGCGATGTGCTGCGCGAGCGCGGCGACACCTATCTGGAGCACCAGGCGTCCGGCAATCCGCCGGTGCTGGTGTTCGATTTCGACATCATCGTCGACGGCCGCGAGCTGGACGAGCCGGTCAACTACGCGCTGGCGGCCATCCGTCCGCCGGCCAACTGCCCGCCGACCGATCCGGAGTTGCGCCCTTTCGTGGTGATAGACCCGCGCGCCGGCCATGGGCCCGGCATAGGCGGCTTCAAGATGGACAGCGAGATCGGCATCGCGCTGCGCCAGGGCCATCCCTGCTATTTCGTGATGTTTTTTCCGGTGCCGGTGCCCGGCCAGACCATAGAGTGCGTGTGGCGGGCGGAAAAGGCGTTTCTGCGCCGGGTGCGCGAGGCGCATCCGGGCAATGCCGGCAAGCCGTTCGTGATCGGCAATTGCCAGGGCGGCTGGGCGCTGGCGATGGTGGCGGCCTCGGCGCCGGAAGACGTCGGCCCCATTCTGCTGGCCGGCTCGCCGCTGTCCTACTGGGCCGGCGTGGCCGGCAAGAACCCGATGCGCTACCAGGGCGGCATGCTGGGCGGGACCTGGCTGGCCTCGCTGACCGGCGACCTGGGCCATGGCCAGTTCGACGGCGCGCACCTGGTTTCCAATTTCGAGCAGATGGACCCGGCCAATACCTACTGGAAAAAGGGCTACCACCTGTACGCCAACATCGACAAGGAGCGCAACCGCTTCCTGGAGTTCGAGCGCTGGTGGGGCGGCCACTACCTGCTGAACAAGGAAGAGATGGAGTGGATCAGCCAGAACCTGTTCGTCGGCAACCGGCTGAGCCGCGGCGAGGTGTACCTGGACGACGGCGAGGTGAGGATAGACCTCAGGCAGATCCGCTCGCCCATCATCGTGTTCGCGTCCTGGGGCGACAACATCACGCCGCCGCAGCAGGCGCTGTTCTGGATCGCCGACCTGTACAAGGACGTGGAGGAAATCCGCGGCAACGAGCAGACCATCGTCTATTGCCTGCACGAGCAGATCGGCCATCTCGGCATCTTCGTGTCCGCAGGCGTGGCCAACAAGGAGCACAGCGAGCTGGCCAGCGCGCTGGACCTGATCGACGTGCTGCCGCCCGGCCTCTATGAGGCGGTGATCACCGACACCTACCCGGAGATGCCCGGCCTGCAGTATCTGCAGGGCCGCTACGTGATCCGCTTCGAGCCGCGCGAGGTGGCGGACATCCTGGCGCTGGGCGACGGCCGCGACGGCGAGCGCGCGTTCCAGGTGGTGAAGCGGGTGGCGGAGATCAACCAGCAGCTGTACGACAGCTTCGTGTCGCCATGGCTGCAGGCCTGCACCACGCCATGGACCGCGCACCTGATGCGGGAGATGCACCCGTCGCGTTTCGAGCGGCGCTGGTTCTCCAGCCGCAATCCCTTGCTGAACGGTCTGTCCGACTGGGCCGGCAAGGTGAGGGAGGCGCGCAAGCCGGTGGATGGCGACAACCCGTTCTGGCAATGGCAGCAGACCGTGTCCGACTGGACCGCCAGCATGCTGGACGGCTGGCGCGACCAGCGCGACGCGATGAAGGAGATGACCTTCCGCGCCGTTTACGACGCGCCGCTGACCGCCGCGCTGGTGGGCCTGGATCCGCGCCGGCCCTACCGGGTGCGCAGCCACGGCGGCGGCTGGGAGCGAACCGAGATGCTGCGCCTGAAGCGGCGCGAGCTGGAGGAGCACTATTCCGAGGGCGGCGCGGTGGACGGCTTCCTGCGGCTGCTGATCTACGTCGCCATCGGCAACGGCGTGGTCGACGTGCGGCCGTTCAACGCCATACGCCGGGTGATGCAGGACACCGGCCTGGGCGAGGAGCTGACGCTGGAAGCCTTCAAGCAGGCGGTGCGGCGCCAGACCTGGCTGGTGCGCAACGACGACAAGCGCGCGCTGGCCACCATCCAGGACCTGCTGCCCGGAGAGGCGCAGCGGGCGATGGCGCTGGAGCTGGTGATGCTGCTGCTGGCGGCGGCCGGGCCGATCAGCGTGGAGAAGCAGCAGCGGCTGGGCCGGGTGGCGCTGGCGATGGGCGTGACCTCCGGCGAGGTGCCGGACGCCGGCGAGGCGGTGGTGCTGAAAAAGCCGCGCGCGACGCGCAGCCGCAAGAAGACGGCGGCCAAGTAGCTTTGCCAGCGGACGGGCGGCGGCTTACACTCGCCGCTTTTGCTTATACAGGATGCTTTCGATGAGCGGCCAGGCCAATAACGCTACCCATGGCGTCACGCTGGAAATGATGCTGAACCAGCTGCACGCGCATTACGGCTGGGAAGGACTGGCGGAGCGCGTCGACATCCGCTGCTTCCGCAATGATCCCAGCATCAAGTCCAGCCTGGTGTTCTTGCGCCGCACGCCGTGGGCGCGCGCGCAGGTGGAGGCGCTGTTCGTCGAAATGAAGCGCCGGCCGGCGGATTCCCGGCCGCGCTTGTTCGGCAAGAAGGCCGGCTGACATCCGATCGCCTCTTGCCGCGTTATGTTGAACAAGGCGGCGGATGGTCCGGCGCCGGCCAAGGGGGACAATATGGAAGTCGAAATCAGCGTGGAAGCGGAGAAGAAGCGCCTGAACAGCTGGGTGGCGCTGACCGTGGTGGTGCTGTCGGTGCTGATGGGCCTGGGCAAGCTGAAGGACGACAATATCGTGCAGGCGCGCCAGCTGCTGAAGGCCGACGCGGCGGACGCCTGGTCCGAATACCAGGCCAAGAAGATCAAGTTGCACCTGACCGAGTCCGGCATGCGCCAGGCGGAGCTGCTGGCGCTGGCGAACCCGGCCAGCGCGGCGGCGCTGAAGCCGCAGCAGGAGCAATTGCGGCATGAGCTGGCGCGCTACAAGGCTGAAAGCGAGGCGCTGCGCGGCAAGGCCGAAGCCAAGGAGGGCGCGATCGAGCCGCTGAACGCGCGGCACGACCTGTTCGACATCAGCGACGCCGGCTTGTCGATCGCGGTGGCCTGCGCGGCGGTGGCGGCGCTGTCGGCCAATCTGCTGCCGCTGTTCGCGTCCTGGGGTTTCGGCGCGCTCGGCATCCTGTTCTGGCTGGCCGGCTTCGCCGGCTGGAACCTGCGCATCGAGTGGCTGATCGGCCTGCTGGGCTGACGGCGAAACCCTGGCGGGAAGGGGGTTGCAATCGGCATGGTTTTGGATCAGGCTGGCGCGATTGCGGTTTGTCCCATCCTTCCCACAGGAGCATTGCGATGAAACTGTATTACTCGTCCGGAGCCTGCTCGCTGGCTTCGCACATCGTCCTGTTCGCCAGCGGCCTGCCGTTCAGCGCGGAATCGGTCAGCCTGCGCGACGTGCCGCACACCACCGCCGGCGGCGCAGACTTCACCGCCATCAATCCCAAGGGCTATGTGCCGGCGCTGCAGCTGGACAACGGCGAACTGCTGACCGAGGGCGTGGCCATCATGCAGTTCATCGCCGACCAGGCGCCGGACAAGCAGCTGGCGCCGGCCAACGGCACGCTGCCGCGCTACCGGCTGCAGGAATGGCTGAATTTCATCTCCACCGAGGTGCACAAGAATTTCTCGCCGATCTTCTTCGGCAAGACCGACGAGGTCAAGGAAGACGCCTGGGCGCGTCTGCAGCCGCGGTTCGCGCTGCTGCAGGCGCAGCTGGAGAAGACGCCCTATCTGCTGGGCGGCCAGTTCAGCGTGGCGGACGCCTATCTGTTCACCTGCCTGTCCTGGGCGCAATATCTGCAGCGCTCGCTGGCGGCTTATCCGGCGCTGCTGGATTTCCTGAAGCGGGTGGCCGAGCTGCCGGCGACCCAGCAGGCGCTGAAGGCCGAAGGCCTGCTCAAGTAAGCCCGCGCAAACGCATGCGATGCCCGGCCCGCGCCGGGCATTTTGCTTGGCGCGCCGCTCAGGCAGCCTGGTCCAGGTAACGCAGATAGGCATCGGCGCTGGCGTCGATCTCGGCGTCGCTCAGATCGTGTTCCGCGCCGTGCAGCGTGAAGGCCGGCAGCCAGCGGGCGCGGATGTAGCGGCAGGTGAGCTCGAATGGCCGCAGCAGCTCGTCCATCTGGTAGCGGTAACGCCCGTCGGCGGCGAAGTCTTTGCCGCGGATGCCGGTGGATACCGCCACGCTGATCTGTTTGTCCGCCATCCGCCGGTCCTCCGGCCGCGGCCCCACCGCGAAGCCCTCGTCCAACACCAGGTCCTGCCACTTTTTCAGCAACGGCGGCGAGCTGAACCAGTAGAAGGGGAACTGCAGCACGATGCGCGAGTGGGCCTCCAGCAGCGCCTGTTCGCGCGCGACATCGATGCGCTCATCCGGATAGGCGCCGTATAGCGAGTGAACGGCATAGCGTTCGGGATGTCTTGCCAAGGCCTCGATCCAGCGGCGGTTGACGCGGGACTGGGCGAGGTCGGGATGGGCAACGACGATCAGCGTTTTCATGGCATCTCCTTGAAGTGAGCCGCCATGCTAGAGTTTTTTCAATTGATTGATAAGTAAGTACTTTTTTGTTTCATGGGAACCTGAAGGTAATCTATGCGGGAGCGGACGGGATTGAATTTTCCGATAGACGCGACGGTGCGGCTGATCGGTAGCAAGTGGAAATGCTCGATCCTTTGCCATCTGATGGACGGCGGCGAGCTGCGCACCGGCGAACTGCGCCGGCTGCTGGCCGGTGTATCGCAAAAGGTGCTGACCGAGCAGCTGCGCGAGTTGGAGCGCGACGGCCTGGTTTCGCGCACCGTGCATCCCGAGGTGCCGCCGCGGGTGGAATACCGGCTGACCGAGCTGGGGGGCTCGCTGCGGCCCATCATCGACGCGATGTGCGAGTGGGGGGCCGGCTACCTGGCGCAGACCCGGGCGGGCGTATAATGCGGACGCGATAAAAACACTCAAAAGGCCTCCCGTGATGAAATCCGCGCCGCTTTTCGCCTCTCTCGCCGCCGTGTTCGCCGCCTCCGCCTGGGCCGCTCCGGTCCAGCTGCGGGTGCTGGAAACCTCCGACGTCCACATGAATCTGCTGGCTTATGACTATTACCAGGACAAGCCGGCGGCCGAGTTCGGCCTGGAGCGTACCGCCAGCCTGATCGCCGCGGCACGCGCCGAGTCGCCCAACAGCCTGCTGATCGACAACGGCGATCTGCTGCAGGGCAGCCCGATGGGCGATCTGGTGGCCAAAATCAAGCCGCTGCAGGCCGGTGACACCCATCCGGCCTACAAGGTGCTCAATGCCTTGAAGTACGACGCCGGCAATCTGGGCAACCACGAATTCAACTACGGTCTGCCTTTCCTGCAGCAATCGCTGAAGAGCGCGGCCTTCCCCTACGTCAACGCCAACGTGCTGGACGCCAAGACCGGCCAGCCGCTGTTCACGCCCTACACCTTGCTCAAGCGCGAAGTGAAGGACGCCGAGGGCAAGGCCCATGCGTTGACCGTCGGCGTGATCGGCTTCGTCCCGCCGCAGATTTTGCAGTGGGACAAGAACAATCTGCAGGGCAAGGTCACGGTGCGCGACATCCTGGAAACCGCGCGCGACTACGTGCCCAAGATGCGTGCCGCCGGCGCCGACCTGGTGATTGCAGTGCCGCATTCCGGCTTCGAGAAGGGCGAGCTGCCGCGCTTCGCCGAAAACGCGGTGTCGGGGCTGGCCGAGGTGCCGGGCATCGACGCCATCCTGTTCGGCCACGCGCATGCCGAGTTTCCGTCCGCCGCTTTCGCCGGCTATCCCGGCGTGGACCTGCAGGCCGGCACCATCCATGGCGTGCCGGCGGCGATGCCGGGCCGCTGGGGCGACCACTTGGGCGTGATCGACTTGACCCTGGAGCAGGCGGAGGGCAAGTGGCGGGTGGTCGGCAAGCGGGCGACGCTCAGGCCCATTTTCGACAAACAGGCGAAGAAGCCGCTGGCGGACATTGATCCGCGCGTGAAGGCGTTGATCGGGCCCGAACATCAGGCGACGCTGGATTACGTGCGCGGCGAGGTGGCCGCCACCCGTCGGCCGATCTACAGCTACTTCGCTCAAGTGGCCGACGACCCGTCGGTGGCCATCGTCGCCGAGGCGCAGCGCTGGTATATGCAGCGGGCGTTGCAGGGCACCGAATACGAAAAGCTGCCCATCCTGTCCGCCGCCGCGCCGTTCAAGGCAGGCGGCCGCCAGGGCTGGAATTACTACACCGATATTCCGGCTGGCAAGCTGGCCATCCGCAACCTGGCCGACCTCTACATCTACCCCAACACCATCAAGGCGGTGAAGATCACCGGCGCCGACGTGCGCGAGTGGCTGGAGATGTCGGCCGGCCAGTTCAATCAGATCGACCCCAAGGGCCCGGCGGCGCAGGAACTGATCAACCCGGCGTTCCGCTCCTATAACTTCGACAGCCTGTACGGCGTCAGCTACCAGGTCGACGTCACCCGGCCCGCCCGCTACGACGGCGACGGCAAGCTGGCGGCGCCGGACAGCCACCGCATCGTCAACCTGAGCTTCAATGGCAAGCCGATCGACCCCGCCCAGCGCTTCATCGTGGTGACCAACAATTACCGCGCCAGCGGCGGCGGCAACTTCCCCGGCATCACCGCCGACAAGATCGTGGTGGACGCGCCGGACGAGAACCGCGCCGCGCTGGCGAGCTACCTCGCCAACAAGAAGGTGATTGACCTGGGACAGGGCCGGAACTGGCGCGTGCTGCCGGTGGCCGGCGTCGGCCTGCGGTTTACCACCGGCGCGGGGGCGATGCGCTATCTGCCGGAGCAGAAGCAGTTCAAGCTGGCGCAGGACAACGGCGACGGCTCGGTGACGCTGGAGCTGGCGGAATAAGGCGGTCGCGAACCCGGTTGCGCCAGCCGCGGGCAGCGGCTGGCGTTCCACGTGAAACGAGAAAGTGACGATGAATCAAGACAAGTTGATTGATGCAAGCGGCCTGACCGCCGCCTTGCAGCGCTTCGCCGACGAGCGGGATTGGAACCGGCATCATTCGCCGCGCAATCTGTTGCTGGCGCTGGTGGGCGAAGTGGGCGAGCTGGCGGAGATCTTCCAGTGGCTGGACGACGACGCGGCGGCGCGGTTGCGCGACGATCCGGCCAAGTTCACCCATTTGCAGGAGGAGATCGCCGACGTGTTGTTGTATCTGACGCGCCTGGCGATGGTGACCGGCGTCGATCTGGACCAGGCGGTTCGGGATAAGATGGTCAAGAACGCAATAAAATATCCTGCAGCTTGACCCTTACGCTATAGTGGCCATGGGGCATGGCCCGGCGGCAAGGAAGCGGTGGATGAGCGTGACGGAACGGCAAGTGCAGTATCTGCGGCAACTGGTGGACGGCGCGCGACGCATTGCGGTATTGACCGGCGCCGGCATGAGCACCGAATCCGGCATCCCCGACTTCCGCTCCGCCGACGGCCTGTGGTCAAGGGACATGAGCCTGGCCGACGCGGTGTCGGTCGACTACTTCCAGCGCGACCCCATCGCCTTCTGGCGGGCCTTCCGCGACATCTTCCACATCAAGCTGGTGGGCGATTACCAGCCCAACGACGGCCACCGCTTTCTCGCCGCGCTGGAAGCGGATGGCAAGGAAGTCACCATTCTCACCCAGAACATCGACGGCCTGCACGGCCGGGCCGGCAGCCGCCGCGTGCTGGAGCTGCACGGCACGCTGCTGACCGCCAGCTGCCCCGATTGCCGCACGCCGCATCCGCTGGATTACGTGCAGCAGCATGCGCTTCCGGTCTGCCGCCGCTGCGGCGCGGCATTGAAGCCGGACGTGGTGCTGTACGGCGAGGCGGTGCCGATGATAGACGTGGCCTTCCAGGCGGCGTTGAACGCCGAGCTGCTGCTGGTGATGGGCTCGTCGCTGGAGGTGTCGCCGGTCAACCTGATTCCGGTGGAGGCGGCGCGGGCCGGCGTTCCCTGCGCGCTGATCAACTACACGCCCACCCGTTTCGACGCCTTGTTCGACCTGTGCATCCACGCCGGCATCGGCGAAACCTGCCGCCGGCTGCGTTGCTGACCCCTTTGGCATGATGCCGGGCCCGCGCTAATCTTGAGAAAGCCCCGTTTGCGGCATTTCAAGGGGATGGGCAATGGATCGCCGCCATTGGGATCACCGGCTGCATGGGGCGGGATTTCGCCGGCAACATCGCCGCCGCCATTCTGCTGTGGCTAGTCCAGCCGGCCCAGCCGGTAAGTCTGCCCGGTTTGCGCCCCTTCTATGCTCAGGCTGTAGGCGCGCGCCACCTGGCGCGCCTCCACCAGCGGCACGCCGCGGAACAGCGGCCCGTATTCGGCTTCCGATTCCGCCAGCAGCAGCGGGCTGACCAGATTGATGCGCAGCCGGCGCGGCAGCTCGACCGCGGCGGCGTTGACGAAGCCCTCCAGCGCGGCGTTGGCCATGTAGACGTTGCTCAGCAGCGGCACGATGGCCTGCGGCTGCCAGGCGCCGCCCACCAGCGTGAACGAGCCGCCGTCGGCCAGCCGGTCCAGCCCGCGCAGCACTACGTTGACCTGGCCCATCAGCTTGGAGTCGAGCCCGACGCGGTAGCGCTCGGCGTTCATTTCGGCCAGCGGCCCGACGTGGCCGTTGCGGCTGCCGGTGGCCACCGCCACCGCGTCGAGCCGGGGCAGTTGTTGATACATGGCGGCGATGCTTTGCTCGTCCTCGATGTCCACGCGCACGTCGCCGTGATGGCGGCCGGCGGCGATGATTTCGTGGCGGCCGGACAGCTCGGCGGCGATGGCGCGGCCGATGTTGCCGCTGGCGCCTATCAGCAGGATTTTCATATCGTCTTCCTTGCAGCTTGAGTGGGGGGAACCGTCAGCTTAGGCGCGCGCGCGGCTTGGAAAAACCGGGCAAACGTGGAAATATTGGAACCGATATGGAAACAATCGAACCCTCTTCCGAACTGGCGCTGGTCTTCCTCGAAGTGGCGGAGGCCGGCAGCATCACCGCCGCCGCCGAGCGGCTGGCCACGTCCAAGTCGCAGGTCAGCAAGCAGCTGAGCCGGCTGGAAGCGCTATTGGGCGCGCAGCTGCTGTTCCGCAGCACCCGCAAGCTGACGTTGACCGAGGCCGGCCATGCTTATCTCGCTTACTGCCGCCGGCTGCGCGCGCTGCTGCGGGAGTCGGCGGCGGCGGTGCGCGGCCTGAGCGGGGAAGCGCACGGCACCGTGCGGCTGACGGTGCCGCAGATGTTCGCCGGCGCGTTCGGCGCCGAGCTATTGTTGGCTTTTCATCAACAGTATCCGCGCATCTCGGTGGAGCTCGACGTCAGCGTGGCCGAGCGCGACCTGGAGGAGGATGGCTTCGACCTGGCCATCCGCTCCAGCCGGGAGCTGCCGCCGCAGCTGGTGGCGCGCCCGTTGTTCCTGACCCGCGACTGGGTGGTGGCGGCGCCGGCGCTGCTGGCCGAGCGCGGCGCGCCGGCCGAACCGGCCGATCTGGCGCGGCTGCCCTGCGTGGTGCACAGCCGCTACCACGGCGGCGCGCGCTGGCGTTTCGAGCGCGAGGGGCGCGCGGAAGAGGTGGAGGTGCCGCATTGGCTGCAGGTCAGCGATTACAGCCTGAACCGCAAGCTGGCCGAAGCCGGCGCCGGTTACGCGCGGCTGCCGGATTTCGTCGCCGAGGCCGCCTTGATCGGCGGCAGCCTGGTCAGGGTGCTGGCCGGCTGGGAGACGCCGGCGCGGCCGGTCTATCTCGTCTATCCGAAGAAAACGCCGCAGCCGGCCAAGTCCCGGGCGCTGATCGATTTCTGCGCCCAATGGTTCGCCCCGCTGCCAGGCCGGGGCTGAGCGCGCCGGCTCGTCCGGACCCGCCGGCTTCAGCCGCGGCGACGCTTGGACGGGATGTCCTGCCGCGGCCATCCCCAGCAAACGCTTACATCGACGGCGGGAAGGCGCCCTGGTCTTCGCAGTTTTCCACCAGGATGTCGTTCGGGCTGGCGTTGGGGACGTAGACCTGGTTGACCGGCGACGGCGGGAAGTTGGGGTCGGGAGCGCAGTCGGCGCTCTGGCCCGGGCCGACCGCCACCTGCGCGCCGGCCTTCAATTGGCAGCGCACCACGCTGTTGAGCTGGCTCCAGGCCGGGCAGATCGCGTTGGCCGCCTGGTATTGGGCGACCGGGCCCTGCGGCTGGCTGAACGACCACCAGCGCCCGAGCCGGGAGCCCGGCTTGGCGCTGTCCCATACCCGGTACACGACGGCGCCGGCGGCGGCGTCCTGGCGGTAGACCGCGCCTTCGCACAGGCCGCCCTTGCCCGGCGCGCCGACGGCCTTGGCCAGCAGCTCGGGATTCTGCGCCGCGCTCATGCCGGCCGGCGGCGGCAGCACGCCGCCGACGCAGCCGTTGGCGGACAGGCCCGGCTTGGCGGGCGGGGTGGTGGAGCAGGCGATCAGGATCAGGCTGAACGAGGCGACGGCGGCGCGGCGCAGCAGGGCGGACATGGCGTGTCTCCAGTGGGTGGGAAAGCGGTTCGCATACTGCAAAACATAGTTGATTCAAATGTCATTTTCAGCGGCGGGCGGAAAAAAGGCGTCGGACAGAGCCGACGCCCAAAGCTGCGGAAACAATCGCGATCAGGCCACGGCGGCGCTGGCGGCGGATTTGCCGGCCTGGGCCGGGCCGCCTTGCAGCTCGGCCTGGCGCGCTTTGGCCTGCCGGTAGTTGGCCAGCTTGATGTGGCCGAAGCCGCGCACGCCTTCCCAGGTCTTCACCCATTCCACCGCCCGCGGCAGCGCGTCCGGCGTGAGCTTGGCCAGCAGCGCCGGCAGCTCCTGCTCGAACTCGGCGATCAGCTGCCGCTCCAGCTTGCGGTCGTCCTGCCAGGCGAACGGATCCAGCGCGGTGCCGCGCAGGAAGCGCAGCTTGGCCAGCATCTTCATCGCCGGCATCAGCCAAGAGCCGATGGCGATCTTGCGCGGCTGGCCGCGGGTGAGCCAGGCCACGCCGATGTGGAAGCGCAGCTTATAGTCGCCGTCGAACTGGGCGGCCACCTCGCGCTGGAACTCGCCGTCGCTGTACAGGCGCGCCACCTCGTACTCGTCCTTGTAGGCCAAGAGATGGTGGTAGGCGCGGGCGGCGGCCAGCGTCAGCGCGGTGCTGCCCGGCTGGGCGGCCTCTTCGGCCTGGCGCACCTTCTGCACCAGCGCCTTGTAGCGCTCGGCCAGCGCGCCGTTCTGGTAGGCGGCGAGCAGAGTGGCGCGGTGGTGGACCACGGCGTCCGGCGTTTCACGTGGAACGAAGGCCACCACGGCGGTTGGGCTGACCAGCGCTTCGACGCGGGCCAGATCCTGGGCGGCGTGGCGTCCCCAGGTGAAGGCGTCCTGGTTGAACTTGACCGCGGCGCCGTTCAAGCGCACCGCTTCCATGATCGCCTCCAGCGACACCGGCACCAGGCCCTTTTGCCAGGCGTAGCCCAGCATGAACATATTGGTGGCGATGGCGTCGCCCATCAGCGCGGTGGCCAGCTTGTTGGCGTTGACTTCGCTGAAGCGGCCGGCGCCGACCGCTTCGACGATGGCGTCCTTCATCGCCTTGGCCGGGTAGCGGATGTCCGGGTTCTTCAGGAAGCCGCTGGTCGGCGATTCGTAGCTGTTGACGATGGCGTGGCTGAAGCCGTCGCGCATCTTGGCCAGCGCTTCCTCGGCCGCCGTCACCACCAGGTCGCAGCCCAGCACCAGGTTGGCGTCGCCGGCGGCGATGCGCACCGCGTGCAGCTTGTCCTGGGAGTCGGCGATGCGCACGTGCGACCATACCGAGCCGCCCTTTTGCGCCAGGCCGGCCATGTCCAGCACCGTCACGCCCTTGTTGTCCAGATAGGCGGCCATGCCCAGCACCTGGCCGATGGTGACCACGCCGGTGCCGCCGACGCCGGTGACCATGATGCCGAACGGCTCGTGCAGCGCCGGGATCTTCGGCATCGGCAGCGCCGGCATCTTGGCGAGATCGGCGCTGGCACCGGCCGGCTTCCTCAGCTTGCCGCCTTCCACGGTGACGAAGCTGGGGCAGAAGCCCTCGACACAGGAGTAGTCCTTGTTGCAGCTGGACTGGTCGATCTTGCGCTTGCGGCCCAGCGGCGTTTCCACTGGCAGCACCGACAGGCAGCCGGACTTCTTGCTGCAATCGCCGCAGCCTTCGCACACGCGCTCGTTGATGAAGGCGCGCTTGGCCGGGTCGGGGAACTCGTTGCGCTTGCGGCGGCGGCGCTTTTCGGCGGCGCAGGTCTGATCGTGGATCAGGATGGTCACACCCTCGATGTCGCGCAGCTCGCGCTGCACGCGGTCCAGCTCGCGGCGGTGGAACACGTCGATGCCGGGGGCCAGGCCCTGGGCGTTCTGGTACTTGTCCGGGTCGTCGCTGGTGATCACGATGCGCTTGACGCCCTCGGCCGCCAGCTGGCGGGTCATCATCGGCACGTCCAGGTAGCCGTCCACGTGCTGGCCGCCGGTCATCGCCACCGCGTCGTTGTACAGGATCTTGTAGGTGATGTTGACTTTGCCGGCCACCGCGGCGCGGATGGCCAGAATGCCGGAGTGGAAGTAGGTGCCGTCGCCCAGGTTGGTGAAAATGTGCTTGGTGGTGGTGAACGGCGCCTGGCCCAGCCAGGTGATGCCCTCGCCGCCCATCTGGGTGAAGGTCTTGGTGGTTTCCGGGCTGATCCAGTGCGCCATGTAGTGGCAGCCGATGCCGGCCACCGCCCGGCTGCCTTCCGGCAGCTTGGTCGAGGTGTTGTGCGGGCAGCCGGAACAATAGTGCGGCACGCGGGCGATGGATTCGCGCGGCTGCACCAGCTGCGCCTCTTTATCGTCGTAAAACTTCAGGCGGTCGTGGATCACCGGGCTGTCGAAGATCAGCGCCAGCCGGTTGGCGATGGCGCGGGCGATCATCGCCGGGGTCAGCTCGCCGGCGGCCGGCAGCAGCCAGTCGCCGTGCGGCAGCGCCCATTCGCCTTTCTCGGCGAACTTGCCCACCACGCGCGGGCGGATGTCGTCGCGCCAGTTGTACAGCTGTTCCTTCAACTGGTATTCGATGATCTGGCGCTTCTCTTCCACCACCAGGATTTCTTCCAGGCCCTGGGCGAACTGGCGCACGCCTTCCGGCTCCAGCGGCCACACCATGCCCACCTTGAAGATGCGCAAGCCGATGTCGGCGGCCTGGGCCTCGCTGATGCCCAGGTCGTCCAGCGCCTGCATCACGTCGAGGTAGCTCTTGCCGCAGGTGATGATGCCCAGGCGCGGCTTGGGGGAATCCAGCGTGATGCGGTTGAGCTTGTTTTCGCGGGCGTAGGCCAGCGCCGCGTACAGGCGGTGGTGCAGCACGCGCTTTTCCTGCGCCAGCGGGGTGTCCGGCCAGCGGATGTTGAGGCCGTCCTCGGGCAGCGGGAAATCCTTGGGAATCTTGAATTCCAGCCGTTCCGGCGTGATGTCGACGATGGCCGAGCTCTCGACGGTGTCGGTGATCGCCTTGATCGACACCCAGCAGCCGGAATAACGGCTCATCGCCCAGCCGTGCAGGCCCAGGTCCAGCACTTCCTGCACGCCGGACGGGCTCAAGACCGGGATCATGCTGGCGGCCAGGATGTGGTCGGACTGGTGCGGGAAGGTGGACGACTTGGCGGCGTGGTCGTCGCCGCAGACCAAGAGCACGCCGCCGTGCTTGGAGGTGCCGGCCGCGTTGCCGTGCTTGAGCACGTCGCCGGAGCGGTCCACGCCCGGGCCCTTGCCGTACCACAGCGAATAGACGCCGTCGTATTTGGCGCCTTCGAAGATGTTGACCTGCTGGGTGCCCCAGACCGCGGTGGCGGCCAGGTCTTCGTTGAGGCCGGGGTGGAACACCACGTTGTGGGCGTCCAGGTGCTTCTTGGCCTTGATCATGGTCTGGTCGACATTGCCCAGCGGCGAGCCCCGATAGCCGGTCACATAGCCGGCGGTGTTGAGGCCGGCGGCGCGGTCCAGTTCCTGTTGCAGCATGGGCAGGCGCACCAGCGCCTGGATGCCTGTCATCAGAACCTGGCCGGTGGGGGCGGTGTATTTTTCTTCCAGGTCTGCGTGGCGGATTGACATGGTTTCTCCTCCTGTCGTGCTCGCTTGTGGCGATCAGCCCGCGGCCGCCTTGTGGGCGGCTGGTTCCGGGCGCTTGCTGTGCTGGCGGGCGCCGGGGACACTTTATTTTTATACCTTGTGCCCTGGGTATGCGCGGCTGTCGCAGCTTAGAGTGTTAACCCTAATGCCGCCGACTATAGTTTACGTTTACGTCAACGTCAAAGGGATCGCGACAAGGCCTGCCCGGGTGCGGTTTATGTGCCAGTGCAGCAAAATATTGCCTGTTAAGTGTTTGTAAACCGACTGTATAGGTAATGATGATTTTTCCGGCGGAATAAAGCGGGTAAGCTGGATGTTGGAATATTCCGTGTCGCAGAGAATCGCATGTCTTCCTCCTCTTCCGCCGGCGACAGCCGCGGCGTGCTGTACACCGTCGGCGCCTTCATCTGCTGGGGCCTGTTTCCGCTGTATTGGAAGCCGCTGCACGAAGTGCCGGCTTTGCAAATTCTGTGCCACCGCATCGTGTGGTCGGCCTTGTTCGTGGCGCTGGTGCTGACCGCGCTCAGGCAATGGGACGACGTGCGCGCCGCCTTGCGCCAGCCGCGCCAGCTGGGCGTGTTCGCGCTGTCGTCGACGGTGCTGTCGCTGAACTGGCTGATCTACATCTGGGCGGTGAATGCCGGCCACGTGGTGGAAGGCAGCCTGGGCTACTTCATCAACCCGCTGGTCAATGTGCTGCTGGGGCGGCTGGTGCTGTCCGAGCGCTTGAGCCGGCCGCAGAAACTGGCGGTGGGGCTGGCGGCGGCGGGCGTGGCCTGGCTGACCTTCAGCGCCGGCTCGCTGCCGTGGATCGCGCTGTCGCTGGCCGCCACCTTCGGCTTGTACGGTCTGTTGCGCAAGATGGCGCCGCTGCCGTCGTTGCCGGGCCTGGCGCTGGAAACCTTCCTGATGTCGCCGCTGGCGCTGGCGGCGCTGCTATGGTTCGAATGGAGCGAGCAGGGCGCTTTCGGCCATGTTGACGCGCTGCGCAACGGCCTGCTGATCGGCGCCGGCGTGGTGACGGCGGTGCCGCTGTTGATGTTCGCCGCCGGCGCGCGCCGGCTGAAGTTGGCGACCGTCGGCCTGATCCAGTACATCGGCCCCAGCATCCAGCTGGCGCTGGGCGTGATGCTGTATGGCGAGCCTTTCGGCGCCGACCGCGCGCTGGGCTTCGCGCTGATCTGGAGCGCGCTGGCGCTGTATTCGGCGGTGGGCGCGCGCGAGCTGTGGCGCGGCAGGCGCCGGCAGCCGGCTTGAGCCGCCGGATCCATCCAAGAAAAACGGCCATCCTTCCGGATGGCCGTTTTTTCATGCGCGACGCGCCGTTTCAGTGCGCGGGCTGGGTCAGCTTGAGCAGCAGCTGGAAGCGGTCCTCGACGCCGAACTTCTGGAAGATGGCGGTGAGGTGGGCCTTGACCGTGCGTTCGGTGATGTCCAGCTCGCGGGCGATCTCCTTGTTGGAGCGTCCCTGCTTGAGGATGGCGATCACCTCGGCCTCGCGGCTGGAGACCCGATCGCGCCAGCCGGCCTGCTCGGGCGGCGGCACCAGCGCGCCGAAGCGCTGGCACAGCTGCAGCAGCAGGCTGCGGCCCAGCCAGGTGCCGCCGGCGGCGACGCTGGCGGCGATCTGGCGCAGCTCGTCGGCGGCGGCGTAGGCATGGGCGTAGCCGGACACGCCCAGCTGCAGCCAGTGCATGCCTTCGGCGTCGTTGGGCGAGGAGCTGAGCGCCACCACCCGGTAGTGTCGGCACAGCGCCGGCCAGTCGGCGTCGCGCTGGCCGGCGTCCAGACTGGCCAGGTCCAGCCACAAGACGGCGTCCCTCTCCGGCGGCGGCAGGCGCGCGCAACGGCGCGCCTCCCCCAGCGCCTCCTGCCAGTAGCCGGCCAGCACCGAGCTGGCGGAGAACAGCAGGTGGACCATGTCAGCGCTCCCGCAACGCTTCAGCCTTGGCGCGCAGCACCGGCTTCAGCAGGTAGGACAGAATGCTCTTCTTGCCGGTCATGATGTCCACCTGGGCCACCATGCCGGGGAAGATGGGCAGCTTTTCCTTGCCCAGCAGCGAGCCCTGGGTTTTCACCTTGACGATGTAGAAGGCGTTGCCCTTCTCATCGGTGATGGTGTCGGCGCCGATCTCGGCCACGCTGCCCTCCATGCCGCCATAGATGGTGAAGTCGTAGGCGGTGAAGCGCACCACGGCGCGCTGGCCGGGATGGAGGAAGGCGATGTCGCGCGGGGTGATCCGGGTTTCCAGCAGCAGCGAATCGTCGATCGGCACGATTTCGATGATGTCCTTGCCCGGCTGCACCACGCCGCCGATGGTGTTGATGAACAGCCGCTTGATCTGGCCGCGCACCGGGGAGCGTACTTCGGACAGCTTGACCTTGTCGGCCAGCGCCACGCTGCCGGCGGACAGGCTGCTGGCCTTGGCCATGGTGTCCGACAGCTCGGCGCTGGCGGTGTTGCGCATCGCCAGCTCCACTTCCTGGATCTTGCGCTGCGCCTCGCCGATGGCGGCCTGGATCTTGGGCATCTGCGCGGCGGCCTGGTCGCGTTCGCCGCGGAAGCGGGCGACGTCGCGCTCCAGGCGCAGCAGGTCGACGTCGGACACCGCGCCGGACTCCTTCAGCGGCCGGGTGACGGTGAGTTCCTTCATCGTCAGATCGTAGCTGGACAGGGCCTGGGCATAGCGGGCGCGCACCTCGTTCAGCTCCTGGCCGCGCTGCGCCAGCTGCTGGCGGGCGATGCCGACGCTGGCGTTCAGCTCCATCTGCTTGGAGTTGTACAGGTCCATTTCCTGCTTGGCGATCTCCGGCGCCAGCTCCAGCACCTTGGGCGGCAGCTCGAACGGCGTGCCGCCCGCCAGCGCCTTCAGCCGCGCGGTCTTGGCCTGCAAGGCCAGGTACTGCGCCTGGTTTTCCTCCAGCGAGGAGACGAAGCGGGTGTTGTCCACCTTGAGCAGCAACTGGCCCTTTTGCACCACCTGGCCTTCCTTGACCAGGATTTGCGACACCACGCCGCCGTCCAGGCTCTGCAGGTGCTGGTTCTGGCTGGACGGAATCACCTTGCCCTCGCCGCGCGACACTTCGTCCACCTTGGCGAAAGCCGCCCACAGGAAGGCGACGATGAACACGCCCAGCATGCTCCAGACGAAGATGCGTGGCCGGCCCGGGCTCTGCTGCAGGATCGCCCAGTCGGCGTCGGCGGCGAAGTCGTTGCGGTCGGCTAGGTCGCGGGCGGAGGCCCAGTCCATCAGCTTGTCCCAGTACGGGCCGGTGCGTTCCTGACCGCGCTCCACCCAGCCGTTCAGGCGTTGTTTCCAGTTCATTTCCATCTCAAACGCCCGCCTTTCCGATCTTGCCTTGTTGCAGCGCCTCGATCACTTGTTGCTTGGGTCCGTCGGCGACGATGGCGCCGTGGTCGACCACGATCAGCCGGTCCACCAAGTCCAGCAAGGTGTTGTGGTGGGTGACCAGCAGCATGGTCTTGCCGGACGACACCCGGGCCAGCGTCTGGCGGATCTGGCTTTCGCTGCTGTGGTCCATATTGCTGGTCGGCTCGTCCAGCAACAGGATGGGCGGGGCGTTCAGCAGCGCGCGGGCGATGGTCACCGCCTTGCGCTGGCCGCCGGACAGCGATTCGCCGCGTTCGCCGATCAGCATGTCGAAGCCTTGCGGATGGCTGTTGACGAACTCGGTCAGCCCGGCCTGCTCGGCGGCGGCGGCGATGCTGGCGTCGAAGGCGTGCGGCGAACCCATGGAGATGTTCTGCCGCATGGTGCCGTAGAACAGCACCGGGTCCTGCGGCACGTAGCCGATCTGGCGGCGCAGCTCGGCCGGGTCGATCTGCTTGATGTCCATGCCGTCGATGCGGATCGCGCCCTCGGTCGGCTGGTACAGGCCGAGGATCATCTTCTGGATGGTGGTCTTGCCGGAGCCGACGCGGCCGATGATGGCCACCCGCTCGCCGGCGCGGATCTTGAACGACACCTCGCGTAGCGCCACCATCGGGTTGTTGGGGTAGTTGAACGACACGTTGCGGAACTCGATCTCGCCCTTGAAGCTGGTGCGGTGGAAGAAGGCGGCGTCCTTCTCGCGCTCCACCGGCATCTTCATGAAGCCGTCCAGCGAGGCCAGCGAGGTCTTGGCGTTGTGGTACTGGGTCAGCAGGCTGACCACCTGGCTCAGCGGCGCCATCGCGCGGCTGGACAGCATCACCGCGGCGATCACGCCGCCCATGGACACGTTGCCGGCCATGATCTCGTACACGCCCAGCACCAGCATGGCGACCGACAGCAACTGCTGGATGAAGCCGGCGAAGTTCATGGTGGAGGCGGCCAGGATCTTCAGCCGCGAGCCGACCTGGGCCAGGAACAGCGTGGCCTGCTCCCACTTGCCCTGCAGCACGCCCTCGGCGGCCAGCACCTTGACGGTTTCCAGCCCGGACAGGCTTTCCACCAGGTAGGCGTTGCGCTGCGAGCTGGCGCGCAGCGTGGTCTCGGTCAGCGCCTGCATTCGCTCCTGCACCAGCAGGGCGAAAGTCAGCATGATGCAGATGGCGATCACCATTGGCACCGCCATCAGCGGCGAGATCCACAGAATGGCCACCAGGAAGATCAGCACGAAGGGCACGTCGATCAGCGCGGTGATCGAGGCCGAGGCGATGAAGTCGCGCACGGTTTCGAAGGCGCGCAGGTTGGCGGCGAACGCGCCGACCGAGGCCGGCCGCGCCTCCATCCGGATGCCCAGCACCCGTTCCATGATCAGCGCCGACAGCGCGACGTCGACCCGCTTGCTGGCCAGATCTATCAAGTAGCCGCGGGTCAGCTTGAGTAGAAAGTCGAACACCAGCACCAGCGCGGCGCCTATCGCCAGCACCCATAGCGTTTCCAGCGCCATGTTCGGCACCACGCGGTCGTAGACCGCCATCGACACGATGGGCATCGCCAGCGCGAAGACGTTGATCAGGAAGGCGGCCATCAGCGCGTCGCGGTACAGCGACTTGCTGCCGTAGATGGTGCGCCAGAACCAGTGGCGCGCGCGGATCTCGGCCAGCTCCGGCGCGCGCTTCTCGTACTGGAAGCGCGGCTTCACCAGGATGGCGATGCCTTCGAAGCTGTGGTCCAGCTCATCCAGCGGAATCTCGACGACGGCGTCCGGCAGCTCGGACATGCTGAGGAAGGCGACGCCGTCGCGGATCTCGCGCAGGATGCCGGCGGTGTTGTTCTCCAGCAGCAGCACGGCGGGCAGCAGTTGCTGGCGCAGGCTGGACAGCGGCTGGCGCACCACGCGGGTGGACAGGCCGATGCGGCGCGCGGAGCGCGCGAACATCGACGGCGACAGCCGGTTGTCCACCAGCGGGATGCCGGCCACCAGCGATTCGCGGGTGGCGGTGATGCCGTAGCCGCGGGCCAGCGAGAACAGACAGTCGAGCAGGGGGTCGAGGTGGGTCGCTTGCTCGCTCAGCGGCTGCGCGGTTTCAGGATTGGATGTTTCGGAAGCCATGCTTCCACTCCCATGGATATTGTCGGCAATCGTGCCGGGTCTGACTATGTACGGGCCGCCGCCGGGGCGCGCGAACGGCGATCAGCTTTCGTCGTGCGCGAGCCCTGGCGCCGGCGTCGCCGCCACAATGGCCAAAAGACCCGCGGGGCGGGCCTTGCCAGGTTGCGGCGGACGGTGTTTTAGCGCTTGGCCTTGCCAGTCTTCTTCGCTGGCGCGGCGTCTTCCGTCATCGTGGTGGACACGTAGGGATGGATGGGGATGCCGGCGGCGCTGAACGGCGGCGGCGGCGTGTAGGCGGTGCTGCAGGCGTCGCGTTGCGAGTCGTCGCCGTCGGATTCGAAATCCTGCTGTTCGATCGGCTTCAGCTGCAGGCTGGGCAACAGCAGGCCGGACGCGGCCAGCACGCGGGCCTGGGCCAGCTTGTTGTCGTAGTCGGCGTTGGCCAGCGCGCGCTTGGAGTCGTACAGCTCGTTTTCGCTGTCCAGCACGTCCAGCAGGGTGCGCTGGCCGATGTCGAACTGCTTCAGGTAGGCGTCGCGCGCCTTTTCGGTGGATAGCGCGTGCTGGCGCAGGTAGCCCATCTGCTCGCTCAGCTTGTGGGCGTCGTTGCTGGCGATGCGCACCGTCTGCTGCAGGTCGCGGCAGGCTTTGTCGCGCAGGTCCAGCGCCGAATTGTAGCGTTCTGCGGCCATGCCCAGCCGGGCCTTGTCGGCGCCGCCGCGGAACAGGTTGATGTTGAACACCAGCGCCACCGACTGCTTGTCGTGGGTGCCGTAGACGCTGTTCAGGTTGTCGGTTTTCTCGGCGTGGGCGCGCAGGTCCAGCGTCGGCGAGAAGGCGCCGCGCTTGACCTTCAGGTCGCTCTGGGCGGCGCGCACGTTTTCCTGAGCGGCCAGGTAGGCGGGGCTGCTGCGCACCGCGGAGACCAGCAGGTCCTTGTCGCGCGGCAGCTTGTCCTGCAACGCCGGCGCCGGGGCCAGGTCGGTCGGCGGCTCTTCGCCGATCAGTCGCGCGTAGCGGGCGGACACATCGTGCAGGTTGGAGGACTCGTTGATCATATTGGTTTCGGACAGCGCCAGCCGGCCGGCGGCCTGTTCCAGGTCGACGCGGCGGCCGACGCCGGCCTTCACCTTTTGTTCGATCTGGTCGTAGATGCCCTTGTGGACGCCGTAGCTTTCCTTGGCGTAATCGAGCAGCTGGCGGTAGCGCAGCACGTCCAGATAGGTGCGGGTGGCTTCCAGGCCCAGCTGCTCGGAGGCGTCGACGAATTCGTAGTACTTGCCGCGTTTGCCGAATTCCAGCTGCTTGACCGTGTTCATGGTCTGGAAGCCTTGGAACAGGTTTTGGCTGAGGTCGGCCGACCAGCCCTTGCGGTTGAAGTCGCTGGTGACTTGCGGGCCGTAATTGACCAGCGGCTCCTTGTTGTTTTCGCGGGCCTGGGTGTAGGAGACATCCACGGTCGGCAGGTAGCCGGAACGGCCGATGCCGATCTCTTCCGCCGACGAGCGGAATTCATGGAAGCGGAAGCGGACTTCCGGGTTGTTGGCGATGGTTTTTTCCACGACTTGACGCAGGTCGGTAGCCTGCGCCGATGCGGCCGCTAAACTCATCAACGCGGCCAAGGTCAGGCGAACGCTGCATTTTTGTAAGCGTTTCATGGTTAATCGTCTCCGGGTGCAAGGGGCTGATATTATTAAATATTTCAATAAATAGATTAAACAAATTTTCTTTAAATGGCAAGTGAATATTCCGCGCCAAGCGAATATCATTCGTCAATCTGCTACAGTTGCGATCATTGATCGGCATGGAATGACCATGAAGCTTGCCTCGCTCGTTTCGGGACGGCGTTTTCGGCGCTGCCTGATGTCCGTCGTGCTGTTGCTGGCCGGCCTGTGCGTCACCGCCGCCAGCCTGCCGACCGAGCGTTCGGCCGCCCGCTACGGCCCGCGCGCGGTCGCGCTGTTCCGCGAATGGAACCAGCTGCTGGGCAGACTGCAGAGCGCGGACGAGCGGCAGAAGCTGGCCGAGGTTAACCAGTTTTTCAACCGGCGCATCCTGTACCGCGAGGACATAGACAACTGGGGCGTTCAGGATTACTGGGCGACGCCGCTGGAGATGTTCGGCAAGGGGGCGGGCGACTGCGAGGACTTCAGCGTAGGCAAGTACATCTCGCTGCTGGTGCTCGGCGTCTCGCCGGACAAGCTGCGCATCACCTACGTCAAGGCGCGGATCGGCGGGCCGGACAGCACGATCAGCCAGGCGCACATGGTGCTGGCCTATTATCCCACGCCCAGCGCGGAACCGCAGATTCTGGACAGCCTGGTGACCTCAATCGAACCGGCTTCGCAGCGGACCGACCTGCTGCCGGTGTTCAGCTTCAACGCCCAGGGCCTGTGGGTGGGCAACCGCAGCAGCAATGTCTCCAAGCTGACCCGCTGGCGCCAGGTGATGGACAAGATGAAAAACGAGGGCTTCACTTTTTGAGATGGGCGACGCGATGAAAAACCTTTCCTTGATCCAGCGGTTGTGGCTGCTGTTGTTGTTGTTGGTGTTCATGTCGCTGTCGGGCGCGTTGCTGGCCAATCTGTACAACGCCCGCAGCTATTTGGAACAGCAGCTGACTGGCCAAAATGCCAATGCCGCCAACGCGCTGGCGCTGATGATCACCCAGAACCAGGCCGACAAGGCGATGGCCGAAACCTTGATCAACGCGACTTTCGACCAGGGATATTTTCATCACATCCGCTGGCAGGGGGCCGACGGCAAGATCGTGGTCGATCGCGTCAACCAGGCGGTTTTCCCGGCGGCGCCGGACTGGTTCCGGGCCTTGCTGCCGCTGTCCCCGCAGCCGGGCAGCGCGCTGGTCACCGCAGGCTGGCTGCAGGCCGGCGAGATACGCGTCGAGGCCGCGCTGGGCTACGCCTACGAGTCGCTGTGGATGGGCGCGCTGCAGACCATGCTGTGGCTGCTGGGGGCTGGCGTGCTGGCCGGTCTGCTGGGCTCCATCGACATCTTCAAGCTGCGGCGCGATCTGCAGCGGGTGGTGAACCAGGCGCGGGCGATCAGCGAACGGCGTTTCCAGCGCATGACCGAGCCCAAGGTGCCGGAACTGGCGCGGGTGGTGAGCGCGATTAATCACATGGTGGAGAGGCTGCAGTCCCATCTGGGCGAGCAGTCGGAAGAGGTGGAGCAACTGCGGCGCGAGCGCCATACCGATCCGGTGACCGGCCTGCCCAACCGCGAGGCGCTGGAGCAGGCGGTGTCCAGCACGCTGGCCGAGGAGGACGATGTCCGCGGCTGCCTGTTGCTGCTGAGGCTGGCCGGGCTGGCCGAGCTGAACCAGCGCCTGGGCGGCGAGCGCGCCGACGCGCTGCTGGTCCGCTTGGCGGCGGATCTCGAAGACCTGGCTTCGCGGCGCAAGGGCTGGATGGCGGCCCGGCTGCGCGGCGCAGACTTCGCCGTGTTCTGCCCGGAGCTGGAGATCGACGGCGGCCGGCAACTGGCGGAGACGCTGTGCGAGCAACTGGCGCTGTACCGGCAGATGGCGTTGAGCGACCGCGACGGCATCGGCCACATCGGCGTATGCGGCATCGTCCCGGGCGACGGCTTGGCCAGCTTGCTGGCGCGCGCCAGCCAGGCGCTGGCCGAGGCCGAGGCGGCGGGCGACAACCAGTGGCGGGTCGACGACGGCGGCGGTCCGGAAGTGGGCAGCGAGTGGGACTGGCGCGAACTGATCGAAGCCAGCTGCCGCGAGCATAGCCTGAGTCTGCGCTGGTTCCCGGTGCGGGATGCCGCGCGCGGCATCCTGTGGCAGGAAGGCATGCTGTTCCGGCCCGCGATGGGCGGCCTGCCGGCGATCAACGCGATGCGGCTGGTGTCGCACAGCCTGCGCCTAGGCCTGAGCCATCTGGCCGATCTGGAGGCGCTGAGGCTGGCCTTGGCCGACGCGCCGGGCCCCGCGCTGGCGGTGAACCTGTCGCCTGCCTCGCTGGCGGCCAAAGGCTTTCAGTCGCAGGTGATGGACATACTGGGCGGCAGCCGGGCGACGGTATCCTTCGAATTCGACGAGGCGGGCCTGGACGAGCATTGGGGCGCCTTCCTGGCCTTCGGCGAGGCGGTGAAGGGCGCCGGCCACCGGCTGGCGGTGGAAATCCGCGGCCATAGGCTGGAGTTGGTCGCCCGGCTGAACCAGGCCGGCATCGATTACCTGGTGCTGGACGGCGCGCTGACGCGCGGCATCCATCAGGACGAGGGCCGGCAGGTGCTGGTCAAGGGCGTGCAGCGGATGACGTCGCTGATGGGCGCCAGGCTGATCGCCAAGGGGGTGGTCAGCGAAGCCGACGCGAAACGGCTGCTAGAGCTGCGCGTCGATGGCCTGACCGGTCCGGCCGTGGCGTGACGCCGCTTTTCCGGCCGGGGTGATAGGCAGCGTCCGCCGCGGTTCCGCGGCGGGCAGCCGCCGCCAGCCGGGTCGTTTTCATGCCGGACATCTCTGCCGGCGCGACATTTCCCTACCTCTTCTTTCATTCCACGGGTCCGCCACGAGACGGCAGCGCCGCGCTCCGTCGACGCGGACATGGATGGCTTTTTCCCGCCATGCCGCGATGGACGCAAAAAAGCCCCCCGCGTGGGCGGGGGGCTGCCGGCATCGGGCTGCGCGCCTCAATCGGTGTGCAGCTGGCCGTGGTTCAGCAGATTCTTCAGCACCTGCGCGTCGCTGAGTGTCGCGCCCTGGGTCAGATCGACATTCTGCAGCACGATCTGCTGGGTGACCGGCGTGCCCTGGCCCTGGTGATGAACGTCTATCACCGTGTTGGCGCCTTCCTTGTGGAAGTTCAGGTAACCCTCCAGGCTGGCCGCGTTATGGCTTTCGCCCTGCAGCAGGTCTTTCAGGTCGAGCACGTCCTTCTCGCCATGCTGGCCGAAGTCGGTGATCACGTCCCGCGCCGGCTTGGCCGCGGTGCCCTGATCGCCCAGCGACCACTTGAAGGTGTCGACGCCGGCGCCGCCGGTCAGGATGTCGTTGCCGGCGCCGCCGCGGATCAGCTCGCTGGCGTCGGTGCCCGTCAGCCGGTTGTCGCCGGCATCGCCCTGGATCAGGCGCTGGTTCGGGTCCAGCGCCGACAGATCGATGTGCAGCCTGGCGCTGGACAGGTCGCCGTCGGCATCCCGCACCGTATAGGTGAAGGTATCCGTCTGTCCCTGGCCCAACAGCTTGCTGTCGCCGGTGAAGGTGTAGTTGTAGCTGCCGTCCGCGTGCATCAGCAGGTCGCCGAACTGGCCGTGCAGGATCGCTTCCACGCCGCCGTTGCCGGCCTGGCCGCCGCTGGCGCAAGCCACCACCTTCAGGCCGCCGTCGGCGCCGGCAGCGTCGTTCTGTAGCACGTCGCCGCCGGTGGCCGGATGGTGGAAGTCGCTGCCTTCGACGATGCGCGCCATGATGCCGAAGGTGGAGTTGGCGTTCTCGGCGGTGTGGATTTCGTTGCCGATATGGCCCTTGCCATCGTCGAATCCCAGGATCTGCAGGATGTACTGCCGGCCGTTGTATTCAAAGGTCTGGCTGGCGTTGTCGATGGTGACGATGTCCTTGCTGGCTTCGTAGTCGCGGCTGTTCGGCGTCTCCTGGTGGTTCAGGTGGACGAGGAACTGCTGCGGCTGCGCGCCCAGCATGAACGACAGGCCCAGCGTGGCGTTGCTGATGCCGGAGTTGCCGCTGATCTCGTAGTTCAGGTGGGTGAGGTCGCCCAGCTTGAAGGTTTGGTTCAGCGGCAGCGTGTTGTTCAGCTGGAGGTCGTTGTCGCGGAAGCTGTAGCCGGACTGCTGGCCGTAGGTATCGCCCCAGCGCAACTGGTTTTTGCCATCGTCGTTGCCGCCCTGGTTGAAGGCGCTGACGCGGTGGCCGCCGTCCCAGTCCACCCAGTTGCCGACGATGCCGTTGCTGCTGATCTTCAGGTCGCCGCTGAGCACCGCCAGGCTGGCGCGGTCGTCGGCCGCCAGCGGCGCGTCGTTGACGATGGCCACGTTCAGCTTGTCGCTGGCGCTGCTGCCGTCGCGGTCGCGCACTTCCACGTTGAGGCTGTCGATGAAGCGCTCGCCCGCGTTGACGCCGGCGTGGCCAGCATCCGCATCGGCGGCGTGGAAGTGGTCGGCGCCGACGGCAGGCTCACCGGCAGCATCCTGAACACCGCCTACGGCGCGCTGAAGGTCACCTCCTTCGACG
>NZ_JBUPWA010000001.1:2957004-2963810 GCF_055181315.1 Chromobacterium sp. Ag138 | reverse complement strand
AGCGAGTGGGACTGGCGCGAACTGATCGAAGCCAGCTGCCGCGAGCATAGCCTGAGTCTGCGCTGGTTCCCGGTGCGGGATGCCGCGCGCGGCATCCTGTGGCAGGAAGGCATGCTGTTCCGGCCCGCGATGGGCGGCCTGCCGGCGATCAACGCGATGCGGCTGGTGTCGCACAGCCTGCGCCTAGGCCTGAGCCATCTGGCCGATCTGGAGGCGCTGAGGCTGGCCTTGGCCGACGCGCCGGGCCCCGCGCTGGCGGTGAACCTGTCGCCTGCCTCGCTGGCGGCCAAAGGCTTTCAGTCGCAGGTGATGGACATACTGGGCGGCAGCCGGGCGACGGTATCCTTCGAATTCGACGAGGCGGGCCTGGACGAGCATTGGGGCGCCTTCCTGGCCTTCGGCGAGGCGGTGAAGGGCGCCGGCCACCGGCTGGCGGTGGAAATCCGCGGCCATAGGCTGGAGTTGGTCGCCCGGCTGAACCAGGCCGGCATCGATTACCTGGTGCTGGACGGCGCGCTGACGCGCGGCATCCATCAGGACGAGGGCCGGCAGGTGCTGGTCAAGGGCGTGCAGCGGATGACGTCGCTGATGGGCGCCAGGCTGATCGCCAAGGGGGTGGTCAGCGAAGCCGACGCGAAACGGCTGCTAGAGCTGCGCGTCGATGGCCTGACCGGTCCGGCCGTGGCGTGACGCCGCTTTTCCGGCCGGGGTGATAGGCAGCGTCCGCCGCGGTTCCGCGGCGGGCAGCCGCCGCCAGCCGGGTCGTTTTCATGCCGGACATCTCTGCCGGCGCGACATTTCCCTACCTCTTCTTTCATTCCACGGGTCCGCCACGAGACGGCAGCGCCGCGCTCCGTCGACGCGGACATGGATGGCTTTTTCCCGCCATGCCGCGATGGACGCAAAAAAGCCCCCCGCGTGGGCGGGGGGCTGCCGGCATCGGGCTGCGCGCCTCAATCGGTGTGCAGCTGGCCGTGGTTCAGCAGATTCTTCAGCACCTGCGCGTCGCTGAGTGTCGCGCCCTGGGTCAGATCGACATTCTGCAGCACGATCTGCTGGGTGACCGGCGTGCCCTGGCCCTGGTGATGAACGTCTATCACCGTGTTGGCGCCTTCCTTGTGGAAGTTCAGGTAACCCTCCAGGCTGGCCGCGTTATGGCTTTCGCCCTGCAGCAGGTCTTTCAGGTCGAGCACGTCCTTCTCGCCATGCTGGCCGAAGTCGGTGATCACGTCCCGCGCCGGCTTGGCCGCGGTGCCCTGATCGCCCAGCGACCACTTGAAGGTGTCGACGCCGGCGCCGCCGGTCAGGATGTCGTTGCCGGCGCCGCCGCGGATCAGCTCGCTGGCGTCGGTGCCCGTCAGCCGGTTGTCGCCGGCATCGCCCTGGATCAGGCGCTGGTTCGGGTCCAGCGCCGACAGATCGATGTGCAGCCTGGCGCTGGACAGGTCGCCGTCGGCATCCCGCACCGTATAGGTGAAGGTATCCGTCTGTCCCTGGCCCAACAGCTTGCTGTCGCCGGTGAAGGTGTAGTTGTAGCTGCCGTCCGCGTGCATCAGCAGGTCGCCGAACTGGCCGTGCAGGATCGCTTCCACGCCGCCGTTGCCGGCCTGGCCGCCGCTGGCGCAAGCCACCACCTTCAGGCCGCCGTCGGCGCCGGCAGCGTCGTTCTGTAGCACGTCGCCGCCGGTGGCCGGATGGTGGAAGTCGCTGCCTTCGACGATGCGCGCCATGATGCCGAAGGTGGAGTTGGCGTTCTCGGCGGTGTGGATTTCGTTGCCGATATGGCCCTTGCCATCGTCGAATCCCAGGATCTGCAGGATGTACTGCCGGCCGTTGTATTCAAAGGTCTGGCTGGCGTTGTCGATGGTGACGATGTCCTTGCTGGCTTCGTAGTCGCGGCTGTTCGGCGTCTCCTGGTGGTTCAGGTGGACGAGGAACTGCTGCGGCTGCGCGCCCAGCATGAACGACAGGCCCAGCGTGGCGTTGCTGATGCCGGAGTTGCCGCTGATCTCGTAGTTCAGGTGGGTGAGGTCGCCCAGCTTGAAGGTTTGGTTCAGCGGCAGCGTGTTGTTCAGCTGGAGGTCGTTGTCGCGGAAGCTGTAGCCGGACTGCTGGCCGTAGGTATCGCCCCAGCGCAACTGGTTTTTGCCATCGTCGTTGCCGCCCTGGTTGAAGGCGCTGACGCGGTGGCCGCCGTCCCAGTCCACCCAGTTGCCGACGATGCCGTTGCTGCTGATCTTCAGGTCGCCGCTGAGCACCGCCAGGCTGGCGCGGTCGTCGGCCGCCAGCGGCGCGTCGTTGACGATGGCCACGTTCAGCTTGTCGCTGGCGCTGCTGCCGTCGCGGTCGCGCACTTCCACGTTGAGGCTGTCGATGAAGCGCTCGCCCGCGTTGACGCCGGCGTGGCCCAGCGTGTACTGGTAGCCGAGCTTGCCGCTGGCGGCGTCGAAGGAGGTGACCTTCAGCGCGCCGTAGGCGGTGTTCAGGATGCTGCCGGTGAGCCTGCCGTCGGCGCCGACCACTTCCACGCCGCCGATGCGGATGCTGGCCACGCCGTCCGGCGCGTTCACCACGAAGCTGCCCTGCTGGGTCAGCTGGGCGGCGTCCGGCGCGGTGCCGGCGGCCAGATGGCTTTCCAGCACGATGGCGTCGCTGCCGCCATCCAGCGCATGCAGTCCGGACAGGGTGACCGGATGGTCGACCGCCTGGATGGAGACGCTCAGGTTCTGGCTGCTGCTGGCCTGGCTGTGGTTGGACTGCTCGGTGGCCGTGGCGGTGACGGTGAGGTTCAGCTGGCCATGATAGCCGGCCGGACCCTTCAATTGCAGGCTGTCCAGGCTCCAGTTGCTGACATCCAGCCGGCCGGAACCATCCACCGTCGCCTGGTGGCCGGACGCGTCTTTCAGCACCGCGCCGCTGGGCAGGCCGGACAGGGAGACGTTCAGCGTTTCCGAGCCGTCGCGGTCGACCAGCGAGGCGCTGATGCTGCTCAGCTTGATGAAGTTGCCCTCATAGCCGACGTTGTCCATCGCCTTGAAGCTGAGGTTGTCGAGGATGGCGCCGTAGGAGTCGCCATCCTTGGCCTCGAACATCAGCCGGTATTTGCCGTCCTCGGCGATCGGCAGCGCCACCTGCTGGTCGCGCAGCCAGCCGGTGCTGGTCGGGTTGAAGTCGTACAGCACGGTGGCCTTGCCGGTGGGATGGCCGCTGGCGTCGAGCGCGATCAGCTTCACCTGCAGCTGCGAGCTGCTGACGTAGTTGGTGCGAGCGGAGATGTCGAAGCCCAGCTGGTAGAAGCGGCCGGCTTCGCACTGGATGTCGGTGTACAGCGTGCGGTCGCCCGGGCCGTTCTCGATTTCCAGCACCTTGTTGGCCGAGCTGCCGCCGGTGTAGGTGCGCTCGGTACCCACTTCGATCAGGCCGCGGCCGTTGTCGGTGTTCCACACGCCTATGGTGTTGGCGCCGCCGATCTTGTTGACCGCCACGTCCTGCCGCCATTCGCGGCCGCCCAGGTTGACGTCCTCGAAGTTGAGCGAAGCCAGCGACGAGTAGCCGCCCAGCGACAGCTGCGGCGCGTCGGCCACGGCTTCGACGTGGATGGAGGCCTTGGCCGGGCTGGCGTCAACCGCGCCCTGGTTGTCCTTGGCCGCGTAGCCGAAGCCGGTGTCGCCGCTCCAGTGCGCAGTCGGCTTGAAGTAGACGGCGCCGCCTACGGTGTCGCCGGCCTTGACCACCTGGGTGCCGGCGGCGTCGCTGTACAGCGTGCCGTTGGTCGGCAGGTCCTTGATCACGAAGCCGGAGACGCTGCCGTCGCCGTCCTTGCCGGACAGCGCGACGCTGATCAGCGGCTGGTCTTCCAGGCCGGACGCGGACACGTCGAAGGTTTCCGGCGCCATGTTGGCGGCGTTGGCGCCGGCATGGCCGGTCGCGGTGTCGCCGTTGCCGGTTTCACGTGAAACAGCGTCGACGCCGATGGACAGCGCGCCCTTGACGCTGCCGGGCACCTCCAGCTGCAGGCCGGACAGCTTCACGTCCAGCGCCTTGGCGTCCCAGTGGCCGGCCTGGGCTATGGTCAGCGAGCCGTCCTTGCCTATGGTGCCGATCAGGTTGTGCTGGTTGTCGAACAGCTGCGAGCCGGCGTACTTGGCGTCCAGCCGGATGACGATGCTGTCCAGCACTTCGCTGCCGTCGCGGTCCACCAGCGAGGCGCTGATGTCGATCGGGTAGCGGGTGAGGTCCGGTCCTTCCTTGGCCCAGTCCTTGCCGTTCCAGTAGTAGGTGCCGTCCTTGAATTGCAGCCGCTCGATGTCGTACAGGCTGTCGTGGCCTTCGCCGGCGTAGGGGGTGGCCGCGGTGGTCTGTTTGTCGGTCACTTCGAAGAACACGCTGCCGCCGGCGCCGATGACCGGGCGGGTGACGGTGTAGTCCTTGAAGTTGCCGGCATAGACCGCGGTGTCGACGCCGTCGCCGCCGTACAGGCTGTCGTCCCCCTTGCCGCCGATCAGGATGTCGTTGCCCTTGCCGGCGTACAGCGTGTCGTTGACTTCATTCGGCTTGCCGCTCAGTTGGTTCAGGTTGCCGTCGTCGCCGATCAGCACGTTGTCCGCCTTGCTGGTGTCCAGGTAGATGGCGTCGTTGCCGCCCATGCCGCGGACGGCGAAGCCGGTGTCGGTCTTGCCGCGCAGGTCGGCGAACGAGTTGTTGCCATCGTCCAGCGTGATCGCGTTCTTGCCGTATTCGGCCGCGGTTTTTTCCCACGATTCGAAGTTGCGGCCGCCGACATAGGGGCTGCCCGGCTGGTAGCTGCCCTGGCCGATCTGCACGCCGACTACCGGCGCGTCGGCGACCGGAGTCATGGTCAGCGTCAGCGTCGAGCTGCTGCCGGTGTTGGTGGTGTAGCCGATCTGCGGCAGCTCGCCGGCGTAGTGCGCGGCCGGGGCGAAGCTGTAGCTGCCGTCGGCGTTGACATGCAGCAGGCCCTTGCCGTCCAGCGCCACATCCACGCCCTGCTTGCCCAGCTGGTAGGTCTGGCCCGCCACGGTGACGCTTTGCACGCTGAGCTTGCTGTCCACGTCGTAATCGTTGGCCAGCAGGCCGTGGGCGGCGTCCACCGCCAGCGTTTTGTCTTCGACCACATTGCCGCTATCCGGCTTCAGCACCGACGGATCGTCAACCGGCGTGATGCCGACGTGGATGGTGATGGTGTCGGTGGCGCCGGCCTTGTCGGTGACCGTCACCTTGAAGCTGTCGCTGCCGTTGTAGTCCTGGCTCGGGGTGTAGGTCCAGCTGCCGTCCTTGCCCAGCACGACGGTGCCGTGCTGCGGGTTGCCGCTGGCGGTGTAGCTCAGCTGGTCGTTGGTGTCCACGTCCTGCGCGCGCAGCTGGCCGCTGACCGGGGTGTCCTCGGCGGTGGTGACCTGGATGCCGCCGTCCTTGGCGAAGCCGTGCGTCTGGTCGCCGACGAAGACCGGCGCGTCGTTGGTGCCGTGCACGTCGACGCTGATCTTGTGCTCGGTGCCGTCCTTGGCGTAGACGGTGAATACCTCGGTGCGCGTTTCGTCCTGGCCCAGGTACTGCACCTTGGCGTTGTCGACCTGGTAATGCCAGTGGCCGTCCTTGTCTATCGTCAGCGTGCCGTAATTGCCGGCATGGCTGTCGACGCGGTCGGTGTCGAACGCCGCGCGGCCCTTGTCCGGCGTGGCGATGTCGAGCTTGCCGCTGTGGACCAGCATGCCGTCTGCGCTGACGGCGACATCCTCGGTGACGGCGCCCTTGTCGTTGCCGGTGATGACGGCGAAGTTGTCGGTGCCGTAGACCGTGATGTTGACGTTGTGCGAAGTGCCGTCCAGCGACTGGACCGGGAAGGTGTAGTTGATCTTGTCCTGGCTGGTCAGCTCCTGCGCCGCGTCGTTCAGCGTGAACGTCCACTGGCCGGTGGCGCTGTCGAAATGGAAGGTGCCGTATTTGACTTGCACGTCGGCCTGCGGGCGGAAGGCCGCCTCGCCGGCATCCACATCCCTGACCAGCAGGGTGCCGGTGGCCGACGGGAAGGTGCCTTCCACCAGGGTGGCGCCGTCGGTGCCGCCGAACACGGCCGGATCGTTGACGCCCTTGATGGTAACGGTGATGTCGTGCGAGGTGCCGTCCTTGGAGTAGACGGTGAACACCTCGGTGCGGGTGACATCCTGGCCCAGATACTGCACCTTGGCGTCATCGACGCTGTAATGCCAGTTGCCGTTGGCGTCGATGGTGATGCTGCCGAGGTTGCTGGTCTTGTTGTCGACGCGGCTGGTGTCGAACACCGACTGGCCCTGGTCGACGTCGGACACGTTCAGCTTGCCGATGTAGTCCAGGGTATTGGTCGAGGAGACGTTCTTGTCCTCGGTCACGCTGCCGGTGTCGTTGCCTGAGAAGGTGGCGGCGTCATTGGTGCCCAGCACCTGGATGGACACCACCGCGCTGCCGGTGCCGTCCTTGGAGAGGACGGTGAACTGCAGCGGCACCTTGTCGCCTTCGCCCAGCGCCTGCACCTTGGCGCTGCTGTTGTCGATGGTGAAGGTCCAGGTGCCGTCGGCATTGGCCTGGAAGGTGCCGTAATCGGTCACCTGCTGATATGGCTGCAACTGGGCCTGGCCCTGGTCGGGGTCAATCACGGTCAGTTTGCCGCTGGCCACCGTCTGAGCCACGGTGTCTTCCTTGACGACGCCGGAGCCGATGTCGCCGGCGCCATGGCCGACGTCGGCGGGATCGTTGACGCCATTGATGACGACGGTGATGTCGTGGGCGGTGCCGTCCTTGGAGTAGAC
>NZ_JBUPWA010000001.1:2930177-2956904 GCF_055181315.1 Chromobacterium sp. Ag138 | reverse complement strand
GGTCTTGTTGTCGATGCGGCTGGTATCGAACACCGATTGTCCCTGGTCGGCATCGGATACGTTCAGCTTGCCGACGTAGTCGAGGGTATTGGTTGCCGAGACATTGGCGTCTTCGGTGACGGCGCCCTGATCATTGCCGGTGATCACCGCGGCGTCGTTGACGCCGGTGACGACGACGGTGATGTCATGGGCGGTGCCGTCCTTGGAGTAGACGGTGAAGACTTCGGTGCGGGTGTCGCCCTGGCCCAGGTACTGGACCTTGGCGTTGTCGACGCTGTAGTGCCAGTTGCCGTTGGCGTCGATGGTGATGCTGCCGAGGTTGGCGGTCTTGTTGTCGATGCGGCTGGTATCGAACACCGACTGGCCCTTGTCAGGGTCGACGACATTCAATTTGCCGGCATAGTCCAGCGTATTCGCCGCCGACACATTCAGATCTTCGGTGACCGCGCCCTGGTCATTGCCGGTGATCTCCGCCGGATCATCCTTGCCCTGGATGGTGATGGTGACGACGTGGGGTGTGCCATCCACAGAGTGCACGGTGAAGGTGCGGTCGAAGCGGTCGGCGCTGGTCAGCTCCTGGGCCTTGGCGTTGTCCAGGGTGAAGGTCCACTTGCCGGAGGCGCTGTCGAAGTGGAAGGTGCCGTAATCGACCTGAACGTCGGCCATCGGCTGGAAGGCGGACTGGTTCTGATCCACATCCTTGACCAGCAGGGTGCCTTCCACCTGGGTGATATCGTCCTCGACCACGACGCCGTGGTCGGTGCCGCCGATGATGGCGGGGTCGTTGACGCCATTGACGACGACGGTGATGTCGTGGGCGGTGCCGTCCTTGGAGTAGACGGTGAAGACTTCGGTGCGGGTGTCGCCCTGGCCCAGGTATTGGACCTTGGCGTTGTCGACGCTGTAGTGCCAGTTGCCGTTGGCGTCGATGGTGATCGAGCCCAGATTGGTGGTCTTGCTGTCGATGCGGGTGGTGTTGAACACCGTTTGGCCCTGGTCGACATCAGACACATCCAGCTTGCCGACATAGTCCAGCGTCTTGGAGCTGGAGACGTTGGTGTCTTCGGTGACGGCGCCCTGATCGTTGCCGGTGATCACCGCGGCGTCGTTGACGCCGGTGACGACGACGGTGATGTCGTGGGCGGTGCCGTCTTTGGAGTAGACGGTGAACACCTCGGTGCGAGTGTCGCCCTGGCCCAGGTACTGGACCTTGGCGTTGTCGACGCTGTAATGCCAGTTGCCGTTGGCGTCGATGGTGATGCTGCCCAGGTTGCTGGTCTTGTTGTCGATGCGGCTGGTATCGAACACCGATTGTCCCTGGTCGGCATCGGATACGTTCAGCTTGCCGACGTAGTCGAGGGTATTGGTTGCCGAGACATTGGCGTCTTCGGTGACGGCGCCCTGATCGTTGCCGGTGATCACCGCGGCGTCGTTGACGCCGGTGACGACGACAGTGATGTCGTGGGCGGTGCCGTCCTTGGAATAGACGGTGAACACCTCGGTGCGAGTGTCGCCCTGGCCCAGGTATTGGACCTTGGCGTTGTCGACGCTGTAATGCCAGTTGCCGTTGGCGTCGATGGTGATGCTGCCGAGGTTGGCGGTCTTGTTGTCGATGCGGCTGGTATCGAACACCGATTGTCCCTGGTCGGCATCGGACACGTTCAGCTTGCCGACGTAGTCCAGGGTATTGGTTGCCGAGACATTGGCGTCTTCGGTGACGGCGCCCTGATCGTTGCCGGTGATCACCGCGGGATCGTTGACCGGGGTGATGCCGATATTGACGGTCACGGTGGCGCTGCCGCCACGGCCGTCGCTGACGGTGACGGTGAATTTATCGCTGCCGTTGTAGTCCTGGGCCGGGGTATAGGTCCAGGTGCCGTTCGGATTGACGGTGACGGTGCCATGCTGCGGATCGGAACCCTTGACGAAGGTCAGCGGGTCGCCGTTGGGGTCGCTGGCGGTCAGCGTGCCGCTGACCGGGGTGTCTTCGTCGGTGGTGACATTCATGTCGCTGCCCAGCGGCGCGCCGTTGGCGGCGGTGAAGAACGGCGGCGAGTTCTGCGCCGGGACGTCGGCGGCTCGGTTTTCGGGCACTTGCGCCGCGCTTGCCTGCGCGGCTTCCAGCTGCAGTCCGGTCAGGCTTTCCGAGATGCGGCCGATGCGGACGAAGGAGTGGCCGCTGTTCTCGCCGCCGGCATCGTTCAGGCCGGCCGCTGCCGGGTCTAGGCTGTCAAAAGGATTGCCGGGGTTGGCCGCCGGATTGTCCAGCGCCGCCAGGATCTGCTGCGCTTCCGGCGCCAGCGGGGCGATGCTGGCTTCCGCCGCGTCGGCATGCTGCGCGTGCAGCACCTCCTCGGTCAGCGTCACCTGGCGGTCGCCGTCCAGGCGCATCACTTCGCCGTCGGCGCGGCTGATGCTGACTGCGGCGCCGTTTTCCAGCTGCAGCTGCTCGCCGGGCTGCAGGATGTCGCCGACTTTCAGGATGCGTACCTTGCCGTCGACGCCGATCGCCTTGACGCTGCCTTGCAGCGAGAGAACCTGTCCCTGGGTGCTGGTGGCCATGATGGAAATCCTTATGACAGTTTGCTGATTTCAGCAGAATAGCGGCGCGCTACCCAGAAAAACATTGTACTGAAGCGCTATAAAACCCGATTCTTTTTGGATGTTGTCTGACAATGTAATAAGTTTGATAAGCGGGGCTAGACCATAAACATAAAAGGCGTACCTGACACTTGGTACGGGTTTGGCTATAACCCCTTAAGAAAAGGGGGGCAGGGCGCAGAAATCGCGGGCAGCAGCCAGCACCGTACAATGTCGGACAATTGGAGCCAGCCCGCGGCGCCGTTGTCCTTGTAGCGGGGATTTCATCATGGAACTCTATCTGCTCTGCCTGGTTTTCTTTCTGACCGACATCGGCGTCCGGCTGGCGCTGCGCACCCGATCGTGGCGCGCGGTGGAGCTGACGCTGGTGGCCGGTTTGCTGCTGGCCTGGCTGTTGTATCCGCATCTGAGTGATTGGGCGGTGCCGTGGATGCCGCTGAGCGGGGGCATGCTGTTGTACGCGGTGATGGTCGGCCTGCAGCTGGGGCTGATGGATGCGGCCTTGCGCACCGGACTTGGCCGCTGGCGCGCGGCGCACGCGCCGGCCAGGCAGACAAGCCGGCGCTGGTGAGCATAAGGCCGCGCCCGCGGCCTTATGCTTGACGAATGGCCATGGGCGGGAGCAGACTTCGCGCTTCCGCCGCGTGCGCATCCTGAAAAACGCATCGCCGCGGGAATTATCGGAGCCGTTTCGCCGCCCGGCGCGCCGGACTCCTCGCTCTTTCATCGTTCTTTACAGGTACCGCCATCATGGCATCGATCTTTATCCTGTCGCGCCATTTGCTGCGCGACATGCTCGGCGACGAGCCCGTTTCCCCATCCATTCTTTCCACCGAAGCGCCGCCGCGGCAGCTGCTGGCCGACAATGAACATCTGCGCCGATCGCGGCTGGAGCAGCGCGCCGACCAGCGCCGGCTGGAGATCTGCTCATGCTGATCCTGGCCGAGCCGGACGGCCGGCTGAGGCTGCGCGATTTTCGCGGATCCGATCTCGATGCCTATCTGGCGGTGCGCAGGGGCGCGGCTTTCGGCCGCCATTACGCGCCGGAGCAGATGGGCGCGGATTTCAGCGCGCGGCTGCTGGAAAACTTTCTGGCGCAGCAAGGGCGGACGCCGCGCCGCGACTGGCAACTGGCGATCGAGCGCATCGACGACGGCGCGCTGATCGGTTCGGTCGGCTTGCGCGGCGCGGGCGGCGGCGAGGCCGAGTTCGGCATCGAGCTGGCCGAAACCGCCTGGCGGCAGGGCTACGCGCGGGAGGCTGCCCGGCTGATGCTGGCCTTCGGCCGCGAGCGGCTGGCCTGCCGGCGCTTTCGCGCGCATTGCGCGCCCGGCAACGTGGCGATGCTGTTGCTGGCGCAGAGGCTGGGCTTCGACATGCAGCCGCTGCGCGACGGCCGCCGGCTGGATCTGCTGCTCGCGGCCTGAGGCCGGGCGGTTGCGGCGAGAGAAGACGGACTTCACAAAGGGGAAGCCGTTTCGTCTTGCCTGCTAGGCAGCATGTGCTGTCTGTCAGGCAAGGAGTTTCCCATGCGTTCCATTTTGCTGCTTCTGTTGGGGTTGGCCACGTCGCTGCCGGCCGCTGCTGCGATCAATTGCGCGCCGGGTTCGCCGGATATCGCTCTGGTGCCGATGCAGGTCGCTGTGCTGCCGGCGGCCAACAGCCGGCTTAACCCGCAGATCAATCTGGAGCATATCTTCTGCGGCGAGATCAACGCCGCTGGTGCGGCCGTGGGCTTCCACGCCCGACCGGGCGGACACAATCCCGTGTTGGGGGCGGGGCCCGCTGCGCCGTTGGCGGCTCAAATCACCGCTGGCGTGGACTACATCGTGTTGCCCGGCGCGGCCCATCCAGGGCCATATCGCTATGTCGGCGGCGGCATCCAGGTGTATGACACGGCGGCCGGCGCATGGGTCGCCAAGGGCGGGGCCGGCAGCTCCACTTTCTATCCCGATGCTTGCAACCGGGCACAGATCATGGCGTCGGTCCGTTACGCCTATACCCATATCGCCAGTTTCAACGCCGGCAACCAGCAATTCGTCGGCCCGTCGGCGCCAGCGGTCAATGCCGCCGGTTATTGCACCGGCGAAAACGGCGCGGTGTTCAGCATCGCCGGCTATCTGAACCTGATCGGCGGGGTATGGAGGGTGAATACCGCCTACCCGCTGTCGATGTTCTAGCGGTTTGCGGCTACGCCGCCAGAGAGCCGGCGGCGGATGCCGCCTCGATCGGGGAGAGTTTTGATTTACTCATGCAAAAAATGGAGATCCATGTGAAATAGCATTGATATATCTTGACCTTGCGGGGATATGGTATGAGACTTAATCATCCATGACGTGGCGATATTCATCGCTCAAACCATGCCGCCGATAGAGCGGCGACATCCCCGGGAGAAAATGGAAATGACTGCATTGGCAGCGCTGCGCGGTGAGTTCGACGCGCTCAACCGCGATTACCTGGCCATCCACAAGGCCAAGGAAGACCTGTTCTGGGACACCTATATGGCGGTGTCCGACGACGACGCCGGCTTCGCCCGCGCCGAGGGTGCGTTCAAGGACTTCATCTCCAGCCCGGAGCGGCTGGCGCGGACCAAGGCCGCCATCGCCCAGCTGGAGACGCTGCCTGTAGGCGCCGAGCGCGACGCGCTGCTGCACGGCTTCAAAGGCTGGCAGGCGCTGTTCGACAGCAACATCATCGAAAGCGACGAAGCGCGCCAGCTGATGACCGAGCTGGTGGCGCTGGAGTCCGAGCTGTTTTCCAAGCGCCGCGGCTACAAGATGCGCCACATCAACGAGGCCGGCGAACTGGAGGAGGCGACGCTGAGCGGGCTGTCCACCAATATGGGCACCAACCGCGACGAGGCGGCGCGCAAGAGCTCGCACGACGCGCTGATGGGCCTGGAGCGCTGGGCGCTGGACAATGGCTTCATCGCCATCGTCAACAAGCGCAACGTGCTCGCCCGCAGCCTGGGCTACGCCGATTACTTCGAATACAAGGTGAAGAAGAACGAGCAGATGACGCCGGATCAGCTGTTCGCGATTCTGGATGACTTCGAGGCCCGCACCCGCGACGCCAACCAGCGCGCGCTGGACCAGCTGAAGGCCAGGCACGGCGACGGCGCGCTGCTGGCGCACAATCTGCGCTTCCACATGAGCGGCGACGTCACCCGCCAGATGGACCCCTACCTGCCGTTCTCCAAGGCCGTCGAGCGTTGGGTGCTGAGTTTCCGCCGGCTGGGCATCCAGTATCGCGGCGCGACGATGCAGCTCGATCTGATCGAGCGCCAGGGCAAGTACCAGAACGGTTTCTGCCACGGTCCGATTCCATCGTTCTTCGACGGCGAAGCCTGGGTGGCCGGCCAGATCAACTTCACCGCCGACGCCAAGCCGGACCAGGTGGGCAGCGGCGCGCGCGCGATCAACACGCTGTTCCACGAGGGCGGACATGCCGCGCATTTCGCCAATGTCACGCAGAACGCGCCATGCTTCTCGCAGGAGTTCGCGCCGACGTCGATGGCCTACGCCGAAACCCAGAGCATGTTCTGCGACAGCCTGCTGGACGACGCCGATTGGCTGAAGCGCTACGCCCGCAATGGCCAGGGCGAGGCGATTCCGGACGAGCTGATCCGCGCCCGCATCGAGTCGGTGCAGCCTTTCGCCGCCTACGCCGAGCGCTCGATCGCCGTGGTGGCTTACTTCGAGCGCGCGCTGTATGCGCTGCCGGAGAGCGAGCTGACGGCTGAACGCGTGCTGCAACTAGCCCGCGCCAGCGAGAAGCGCATCCTGGGGGTGGACGTCAGTCCGCGGCCGCTGCTGGCCATTCCGCACTTGCTGAACCAGGAGTCGGCCGCCGCCTACCACGGCTATCTGCTGGCCAATATGGCGGTATACCAGACCCGCGCCTACTTCATCGGCAAGTACGGCTATCTGACCGACAACCCGGCCATCGGCCCGCTGCTGGCCGAGCACTACTGGGGCCCGGGCAACAGCATCAACCACAACGCCACGCTGCTGCGCCTGACCGGCGAGCCGTTCAACGCCCGCTACCTGGCCGACAGCTGCAACCAGAGCGTGGACGAGGCCTGGGCCGACGCGCGGAGGCTGATCGCCGAATCCGCCGCGCGCGACTACCCGGCGCAGTATCCGGATACGCTCGCCGCGCATATCCGCCTGGTGCACGGCGCGGAGCTGATCGCCGACAACGCGGCCGGCGACGCGGCGATGTTCGACCGCTTCGAGAGCTGGGTGGCCGGCCATTACCCGGCCAGCGTGCATTGAGTTGTTGCTGGACCGCGAAACGGCCGGGTTTTCCGGCCGTTTTTCATGGTGGAACCGGCTCAGCGCGCCGGCGCTGCGGAATTGGCTGGCGGCCGGGACCGGAACGGATGATTGACGTTTGGAGCGTTGGCGCGCGCGTGTCGGCATGACATGCGCGGATGAGCAGGTGCAGGAGATTCTGCAGGCGCAGCGGCAGAGGCTCGATCCGACTCCCCCCAATTGGCGGGGCTATGCCAAAAAGCGCCAGGCCTGCGAAGGCGCGCGGCCTTATTGTTGGCGGTAGATCAGCCGGCCTTCCAGCAGCAGTTCGCTGGCGGCCAGCGCCAGATTGTTGCCGGGGGCGGCGCGGTCGAATACGAAGCGCTGGCCCTGGTACTCGATCCAGGCGCAGATCGGCTCGCCCTGGAAGCGGCCGAGGATTTCCTCGGAGCGCAGCACGTCGGCGTCGGCCGGCAGCATCAGGCCCTTGGGCGCGCTGTCGGCCTGCTCCAGGTCCCACTTGTCGTTGTTGATCGGCTGCGGATCGTGGCGGGTGGCCGATTTCATCCACAGGCGGAACATCCACAGCGGCAGCAGCACGCGGTGCACGCGCTTGTCGTCGGTGATCACGCAGGCCACCGGGAAGCGCTGTTCGCATTGCGGACAACAGGCCTCGGCGGACAGGTAGATCTTGCCGTGCATCAGGCTGGCCAGGCCTTCCATGTGCTCGGCGCCTACCATGGCGCGGCACTGCGGGCAGTGCTTGCCGAAACGGCGCACGCTGTTGCCGTTGGCGAAGGTGAGCGGAAGGAAGCGGGAAATCTTGTCTGGTCGTGCCATTGCTGAGGTCCGGATAGCCTGGGAAGCGCCGCCGGACCGGAGGGTCGCGGCGGCCGTCTCGAACTGGGGATTATAACCCCTCGCCGTGACAAGAGAAATGCAGGCGGCAAGCCAGGCGGTGGCGCTCGCCCGGCGCCAGCGCGCGCGCGTCGTCGCCGGCGTTGGCGGTTTCGACGCAGACGAAGCGCCGCCAGTCCGCGTCCGGCAGATCGGCCAGCTTTCGCGCCTTGGCCGGCGCAGGGTTCCACACCACCGCGCTGGCCGAGCCTTCCGGCTGGATGGCGATGTCGCGTCGCCAGCCGGCGTCGCGCAGCGTCGCGGCCTGTCTGGAATACACCACCAGGTCCACCTCGCCGGCGAAACGGAACGGGCCGGCCGGCAGGGCGACGCGGGCATCGGCCACCTTGTCGTGCGCCGGGGCGTTTTCCAGGCCCAGCAGCTCGACGCTGTCGATGTCGGACACCGCGAAATAGCTGTGCAGCGCGGCGCCGACGGTTCGCGCGGCGTCGCCATGGTTGGTGGTGGTCAGCGCAATGCCCGCGCCGTCGGGGCCGATGCGGAAATCCAGCTCGGCGGCCAGGTCGCCGTGGCGCGGGCCATCCAGTTTCACGTGGAACACTTCGCCGTCACGGCTGGCGTCGCGCAGGGTCCAGAGCTGTTGGCGCGCGACGCCGTGCGCCGGCTGTCCGGCGTCAGACGGATGCGGGCCGAACCACGGCCAGCACACCGGCACGCCGCCGCGTATCGCCTTGCCGGGCTGGCAGGCGGTTTGAGGCGACAGGTAGAGCAGCGGCGGCTCGCCGTCGCGGCGGTAGTCGATCAACTGGCCGCCCAGCAGGGCGATGCGGGCGGAGAAGCCGTCGCCGGCCAGCAGGATCTGGTCGACGCCGGGCGCCAGGGGGGCCAGGCTCAGGCCTTGCGGAAGGAACATCGCGCGCTCCGTCGGAATCGGGAAAACACCGATGATAGCGCGCGGCGGGGCGGTTCAGCGCGTCATTCGATCAAGCCCAGCCGCCGCCACAGCGAGCGCAGCGTCCACAGCGGGCCGATCAGCAGGAATTGCAGATCCTGAGTGAACGAGGGCTTTTTGCCTTCGCGCGCGTGGCCGGCGAACTGGCCGGCCCAGGCCACGGCGAACACCAGCAGCGAGACGATGCCCAGCGGCAGGCCCTGGCTTTGGGCGATGGTCAAGAGCAGCAGCGCCAGGCCGCTGAGCATCGCCATCACCAGCGCCGCCGCGCGCGACAGCCGCCAGTACCAGGCCACGGCGGCCAGCGCCGCCAGCCAGG
Organism: Chromobacterium sp. Ag138; assembly: GCF_055181315.1. Taxonomy (NCBI): domain Bacteria; kingdom Pseudomonadati; phylum Pseudomonadota; class Betaproteobacteria; order Neisseriales; family Chromobacteriaceae; genus Chromobacterium; species Chromobacterium sp. Ag138. The sequence goes on along the minus strand of NZ_JBUPWA010000001.1, from coordinate 2,947,918 downwards.
CCCAGGGCAGCGGGCCGGGCAGCACGATCAGCATGCCCAGCAGCGACAGCGCGATCAGCGGCACGCACAGCTTGTGCATGGCGATGTTGAACGGATGGCGGTGGCTTTCGTCGTAGGCCGCCAGCCATTGCGGCAGGGTCATCATGGTTCGCCTCCCTTTATCTGCGCTGGATCAGCCAGCGATGCGGCCGCTCGCGCTACAATCGCTCATTCCCGTCAAGACTGGAGCCAAGGTGTCAGACGCCGCCCAACCCCGTTACCAGCGCATCAAGGACTACATCCTGTCCGGCATCCGCGACCGCCATTTCCTGCCCGGCTGCAAGATTCCGCCGGAACTGGAGCTGGCGCGCCAGTTCGGCGTATCGCGCATGACGGTCAACAAGGCGGTGCGCGACCTGGCCGAGGCCGGCATCCTGCTGCGCTTCGCCGGCGACGGCACCTACGTCGCCGAGCGCAAGGCGGAGTCGCCGCTGCTGGACATCAACAATATCGCCGCCGAAATCGAGGCGCGCGGCCATCGCCACACCGCCCACGTGATTCTGCTGGAGGCGGCGCCGGCCAGCGAAGAGGTGGCGCTGCGGCTCAGCGTGCGCGCCGGCGGCGCTGTCTACCATTCGCTGATCGTCCATTGCGAGGACGAGGTGCCGATCCAGCTGGAAGACCGCTACGTCAATCCCGCCTTCGCGCCCGACTATCTGCGGCAGGATTTCTCCGAACGCACCCCCAACGACTACCTGATGCAAAGCTGCCCGCTCACCGATATCGAGCATAGCGTGGAAGCGGTGCTGCCGGGGGCGGCGGAGCAGGCATTGCTGGGCATCGCCGCGGCCGAGCCCTGCCTGCTGGTGCTGCGCCGTACCTGGTCGCACAAGAAGCTGGTCAGCTTCGCCCGGCTCACGCATCCGGGGCTGCGTTACAAGCTGCGTTCGCAGACGCGGGTGAAGAAGTAAACGGTATATACAATTAGCCGACAATCGCCGACAAAAGCGGCCGCCTGACAAGCGGCCGTTTTTTATTGCCATGCAACATCAGTACCTTGCATGAGACAGTCTGGGAAAAGATTTTCCCCTGCGCTTGACACCGGCAGTCCAGGCGATTAAATGTATATACAAATAACCCGGCAGGACGACCATGAACGTTCCCCATTCCCACCGCCCCAGCCTGTGGCTGAACGCCAGGCTGGCCACCATGGACCCGGTCCATGACGCGCCCTACGGCGCGCTGGAAGGCCATGCGTTGCTGTTGCGCGACGGCCACATCGAGGCGGTGCTGCCGCAGGCCGCGGTCGACGCCGCCGCTTTCGACGGCGAGGTGTTCGATCTGCAGGGGCGCTGGGTCACGCCGGGCTTCATCGATTGCCACACCCACCTGGTGTACGGCGGCAGCCGCGCGGCGGAATGGGAAAAGCGGCTCACCGGCGTGCCCTACCAGCAGATCGCCGCCGAGGGCGGCGGCATCGTCTCCACCGTCCGCGCCACCCGCTGGCTGGACGAGGAGGAGCTGGCGCTGGCCAGCCTGCCGCGGCTGAAGGCTTTGATGGCCGAAGGCGTCACCACGGTGGAGATCAAATCCGGTTACGGCCTGACCCAGGCCGACGAATTGAAGCAGTTGGCTGCCGCGCGGCGGCTGGAAGCGTCCTTGCCGGTGGAGGTGGCGACGACCTTGCTGGCCGCCCACGCGGTGCCGCCGGAATACGCCGGCGACGCCGACGGCTATGTCGACCTGGTGGTCGAATCCATCCTGCCGGTGGCGGCGCGGGCGGGGCTGGCCGAGGCGGTGGACGTGTTCTGCGAATCGGTGGGCTTCACGCCGGCGCAGACCCGCCGCGTGTTCGAGGCGGCGCGCGCCCATGGCCTGAAGGTGAAGGGCCATGTCGAGCAGCTGTCCAACCTCCACGGCGCGGAGCTGGTGGCCGAGTTCGGCGGCTTGTCCGCCGACCATATCGAATACCTGGACGACGCCGGCGTGGAAGCCTTGCGCCGCGCCGGCACGGTGGCGGTGCTGCTGCCCGGCGCTTTCTATTTCCTGCGCGAGACGCAAAAGCCGCCGGTGGACAAGCTGCGCGCCGCCGGCGTGGCGATGGCGGTATCCACCGATCTGAACCCCGGCACCAGCCCGTTCGCCTCCATCCGCTTGGCGATGAACCAGGCCTGCGTCTTGTTCGGCCTGACGCCGGAAGAGGCGCTGGCCGGCGTCACCCGCCACGCGGCGCAGGCATTGGGCCGCGGCGGCACCCACGGCCGGCTGGCCGCCGGCTGCGTGGCGGACCTGTTGGTCTGGGACATCGGCCATCCGGCCGAGCTGGCCTACAGCGTCGGCGTGCCGCTGCTCAAGCGGCGGGTGTTCCGCGGCGCGGCGCAATCTATCGACTGATCACCGTTCGGCCCGCCGGACGCCAGCGCGCCTCCGGCCGGGACGGCGATAAAGGAAGCATGCACATGGTGGACATGAAGATCTGGACCGGCCGCGTGGACGCGGCTGAAGGCGAGGCGGCCAAGCGCTGGCACCAGGCGGTGCAGCCGCTGCCTGAGAGCGGCGCGCCCGGCATCGCCATCATAGGCTTCGCCTGCGACGAGGGCGTGCGCCGCAACCAGGGCCGCGTCGGCGCGGCCGCCGGCCCGCAGACGCTGCGCAAGGCGTTGGCCAACCTGGCCTGGCACCCGACCTTGCCCTTGTACGACGCCGGCGACGTGGCTTGCGCCGACGGCGATCTGGCAGCCGCGCAGCAGCGCCTGGGCGAGCGCGTGGCGCAGGTCATCGCTGCCGGCCATCTGCCGCTGGTGTTGGGCGGCGGCCACGAAACCGCCTACGGCCATTGGCTGGGCCTGTCGGCCGCGCATCCGGACAAGCGCATCGGCGTGATTAATTTCGACGCCCATTTCGACCTGCGCCAAGCCGACGAGGCCACCAGCGGCACGCCGTTCGCGCAGATCGCCGCCGACTGCGCCCGCCACGGCCGCGTGTTCCGCTACCTGTGCCTGGGCGTGGCCGAAACCGCCAACACCCAGGCGCTGTTCGACACCGCCCGGCGCTTGGGCGTCGAATGGCGGCTGGACACCGACATGAATGGCTGGCAGCTGGCCGACATCCGCGGCCAGCTGGCCGAGTTTCTCGACAGCGTCGACGCTGTCTATCTGACCATCGATCTGGACGTGCTGCCGGCGGCGCAGATGCCGGCGGTGTCGGCCCCGGCCGGCTACGGCGTCGACATCGCCGTGGTGGAGGCGCTGACCTCGCGCATCGCCAAGAGCGGCAAGCTCGCCGGCGCCGACCTGGTGGAATTCAATCCCGCATTCGATATCGACAGCCATGGCGCCAAGGCGGCGGCGCGGCTGGCCTGGAGCCTGAGCCGCCACCTGCGCCGTTGAAGTTCGCGCGATTCAAGGAAAACAGAGGAGAGAGAACCATGACCGACCCGCGTTTTGACCCATCCCGCCAAATCCGCGCGCCGCGCGGCAACCAGCTGACATGTAAAAGCTGGCTGACCGAAGCCGCCTACCGGATGATCCAGAACAATCTGGACGCCGAAGTGGCCGAGCACCCGCAAAGCCTGGTGGTGTACGGCGGCATTGGCCGCGCCGCCCGCAATTGGGAATGCTACGACAAGATTCTGGAGACGCTGCGGCGGCTGGAAGACGACGAAACGCTGCTGGTGCAGTCCGGCAAGCCGGTGGGCGTGTTCAAGACCCACGAAAACGCGCCGCGGGTGCTGATTGCCAACTCCAACCTAGTGCCGCACTGGGCCAACTGGGAGCACTTCAACGAGCTGGATAAAAAAGGCCTGATGATGTACGGCCAGATGACCGCCGGCTCCTGGATCTACATCGGCTCGCAGGGCATCGTGCAAGGAACCTACGAGACTTTCTTCGCCGTCGCCAACCAGCACTTCGGCGGCAAGCCGCAGGGCCGCTGGATTCTGACCGGCGGCTTGGGCGGCATGGGCGGCGCGCAGCCGCTGGCCGCCACCATGGCGGGTTTCAGCATGATCGCCGTCGAATGCGACGAAACCCGCATCGATTTCCGCCTGAAAACCCGCTACGTCGATCGCAAGGCCACCACCTTGGACGAGGCGCTGGCCATCGTCGAGGACGCCAAGCAGTCGGGCAAGGCGGTGTCGGTGGGCTTGCTCGGCAACGCCGCTGACGTGTTCGCCGAACTGGTGGCGCGCGGCATCACCCCGGACGTGGTCACCGACCAGACCTCGGCCCACGACCCGGTGCACGGCTATCTGCCGCAGGGCTGGACCGTGGCCCAGTGGCGCGACAAGCAGAAGACCGCCGCCGCTGAAATCACCGCAACCGCCAAGAAATCGATGGCCGTGCAAGTGCGCGCGATGCTGACGCTGCAAGAACGCGGCGCGGCGACGCTGGACTACGGCAACAACATCCGCCAGATGGCGCTGGAAGAGGGCGTGCAAAACGCCTTCGACTTCCCCGGCTTCGTCCCGGCTTACGTGCGCCCGCTGTTCTGCGAGGGCATCGGCCCCTTCCGCTGGGTGGCGCTGTCCGGCGATCCGGAAGACATCTACAAGACCGACCAGAAGGTGAAGGAGCTGATCCCTGACGATCCGCACCTGCATAACTGGCTGGACATGGCCAAGGAGCGCATCGCCTTCCAGGGCCTGCCGGCGCGCATCTGCTGGGTGGGTCTGAAAGACCGCGCCCGCCTGGGCCAGGCTTTCAACGAGATGGTGAAGAACGGCGAGCTGAAGGCCCCCATCGTCATCGGCCGCGACCACCTGGATTCCGGCTCGGTCGCCAGCCCGAACCGCGAAACCGAAAGCATGCGCGACGGCTCCGACGCCGTGTCCGACTGGCCGCTGCTCAACGCCTTGCTCAACACCGCCGGCGGCGCCACCTGGGTATCGCTGCACCACGGCGGCGGCGTGGGCATGGGCTTCTCGCAGCACTCCGGCGTGGTCATCGTCTGCGACGGAACGGATGCTGCGTCCGAACGCCTGGGCCGCGTGCTGCGCAACGATCCGGGCACCGGCGTGATGCGCCACGCCGACGCCGGCTACGACATCGCGGTGAACTGCGCCAAGGAGCAGGGCCTGGACCTGCCGATGCTGAAGTAGGCGTCGTAGGGCGGGAGCCCCCGCGGGGCGTTCCGCCTGCCTCGTTATGGGAGAGCTGGAAGTGCAAGCAAGCGATCTGATCGGCGAATGGAAGCTGGACGAATTCATCGTCCATCGCGAAAGCGGCGAGGCTTTCCATTGGCCGGGCGAGCAAAGCGGCACGCTGATCTACACCGCTGGCGGCTACGTCAGCGTCGCGCAGAACCGCCAGCCGCTGGCCAACCCCAGCCCGGAAGACGCGCAGCGGGTGTCCAACTTCTACACCGGCCGCTGGAGGCTGGGCGAGGAGGCGGGCGTGGTCTACCACACCGCGCTGCAGTCGAACGCGCCGGCGGTGATCGGCCAGACCATGCGCCGCGAAGTGGAGCGGCTGCCGGACGGACGGCTGAAGCTGTCCGGCCAAGGGTTGAAAGAAAAGGTGACGTTGATCTGGTCGCGTTTGTGACCGATAAGCGCCCATCAGCAAGCATATAAGAAGCATAGAGAGACAGAAGCCATGAGCATCCTCAACATCGTACCGGGCCGGCTGACGCTGGCCGACCTGCGCCGCGTTTCACGTGAAACCGGTCTGCAATTGAAGGTCGATCCGTCCGCCTACGCGGAGATCGACGCCTCCGCCGCCACCGTGGCGCGCGTGCTGTCGGAAGGCCGCACCGTCTACGGCATCAACACCGGCTTCGGCCTCTTGGCCAACACCAAGATCGCTACCGACGAGCTGGAGTTGCTGCAACGCTCCATCGTGCTGTCGCACGCCGCCGGCATCGGCGCGCCGATGGAAGACAGCAGCGTGCGCCTGGTGATGGCGCTGAAGATCAACTCGCTGGCGCGCGGCTTCTCCGGCATCCGCCGCCAGGTGATCGACGCGCTGGTGACACTGTTCAACCGCCAGATCTACCCGGTGATTCCGCAGAAGGGCTCGGTCGGCGCGTCCGGCGACCTGGCGCCGCTGTCGCATATGAGCGCGGTGCTGATCGGCGAGGGCGAGGCCTTCGTCGACGGCGTGCGCGTGCCGGGCTCGGTGGCGATGCGCTCCGCCGGCCTCGAGCCGATCACGCTGGCGCCGAAGGAAGGCCTGGCGCTGCTGAACGGCACCCAGGCGTCCACCGCTTTCGCGCTGGAGGGCCTGTTCGCCGCCGAGGACCTGTACGTGTCGGCCACCGTGGCCGGCAGCCTGTCGGTGGAGGCCGCGCTGGGCAGCCGCACTCCGTTCGACGCGCGCATCCACGAAGTGCGCGGCCACCAGGGCCAGATCGACGCCGCCCGCCTGTACCGCGAGCTGCTGGAACACAGCCAGATCGAGCAATCACATGAAAACTGCGGCAAGGTGCAGGACCCGTACAGCCTGCGCTGCCAGCCGCAGGTGATGGGCGCCTGCCTGACCCAGATCCGCAACGCCGCCGAGGTGCTGCGCGTCGAGGCCAACGCGGTGTCCGACAACCCGCTGGTGTTCGCCGGCGACAACGACATCCTGTCCGGCGGCAATTTCCACGCCGAGCCGGTGGCCTTCGCCGCCGACAACCTGGCGCTGGCCATCGCCGAAATCGGCTCGCTGTCCGAACGCCGGATGGCGCTGCTGATCGACAGCAATCTGTCCAAGCTGCCGCCCTTCCTGGTCAACAACGGCGGTGTCAACTCCGGCTTCATGATCGCCCAGGTGACGTCGGCCGCGCTGGCGAGCGAGAACAAGTCGCTGGCGCACCCGGCCTCGGTGGACAGCCTGCCCACCAGCGCCAACCAGGAAGACCACGTGTCGATGGCGACTTTCGCCGGCCGCCGCCTGCGCGACATGGCCGGCAACACCGCCGGCATCCTGGGCGTCGAGCTGCTGGCCGCCTGCCAGGGCATAGACTTCCGCGCGCCGAACAAGTCCAGCACCAAGCTGGAGGCGGTCAAGGGCATGCTGCGCGAGCAGGTGCCGTTCTACGACAAGGACCGCTACTTCGCGCCGGACATCGAGAAGGCCGCGGCGCTGGTGGCCAGCGGCCGCTTCAACGGCCTGATCGACGGCGAGGTGTTGCCGTCGTTGTAAGGCGTAGGGCGCGTCGCCCGTAAGGGCTACGCGCCATTGACGTGGTGATAAGAGGGGCAGGCCGGATGGCTTGCCCTTTTTGTTTGGGTGCTATGTTGAGTGAGTCAGCTTCTGGGATTGGTTAGTGGTGTCCGCTGTGCAGCCTGCTACGTGTCGCAGTCGGGTGAACCACTCTGTAGGGCGACGATCCGTTTTTGGTGTTGTGTCCGCTGCGCGGACGATGATTTTCATGGCGGGGCTGCCCGCCGGGCAGGTCGGGGAGCTGTTTCGCCAGCTCCCCGACACCCCTAGGCGACCCCAGCAGCGCGGCGAAACCCCGTCTCCAAAGCCATTCCCAAGGAGTCGCCGGAACTAGCGGGGCGCTAACGTCGCCCCACGTCGAACAGCCGGCGGCTTAAGACTTTGGAAATGGTTTCGGAACCGGCTTGCGCTGATGGGGAAGAGAGTGCATTGGTTCGGTTCTACAGCGTTGGAACATTGTTCCTGCCTGATAGGCTGTACTGGGTGTAGCAAAGTCCCGTGTTCACTGAGGCTTTTGAATATGGATGCTCCTATTTTGGTTGCTGTGATTTCTTCAGCAGCAAGTATTGTTGTCGCAGCGGTTACTTTTTTTCTTACGAAGCGAAAGGAGCGTGAAGCTGAGAGGAAAAAACAAAAGCTGGAGCATTATCGGGAGTTTATGGATGCGCTTAGCGGTACGGTAGGATCTGATTCGACTCCTGAGGAGGAGCGGCGTTGGACACGAGCTGCCAATACCATTGGTTTGGTTGCTTCCCACAGAGTGCTCCTGGCGCTTTGGCAGTTTCAGGATGCAATTGCGCGATCCAATCCGAATCCATCAAGAAAGGCTCATGACGAGGCACTGAATAAGCTTATGTTTGCTATCCGTTTTGATCTGCAAATTTCTCCTGCCGATGATCCAGAGACTTTCACATACCGGTTATGGTGCTCTGGCACCCATGATCGAAAGGGCTAGGGTGTGGTGCCATGGCTGAGTGGCGTGCTTGTTACTAACGTTGGCTGTTAAGAGATAAATTGAGACGGGATGGTGTTTCCATTCTTTGCCTGAGAAGCGGAGACGTATATCGACAGTATCCTGATTCCCCTTCCGCGCGCGCCGCTCAAAAATCGTCCGGCCAGGTTTTAAGCCGCCGCTTGTTTGAGCGGCGCGACGGTAGCGCGGCGCGAGTTCGGCGGGGCCTGGCCGGGCGGTTTTTGAGCGGGGTTTCGCGCGTGGTAGGGGCGGCCTGGGGTGGTCAGGGGGCTGGCCGCGCAGCCCCCTGACCCGCCTTTGGGCGGAACTCGCTTTTTCAAAGAGGCGGGTATGTGAGCGGCAACCGCCTGGTTGTAGTCACGTAGGGCCCATGTCGCGACGATGGACATGCCACTCGCCCCGGCTTTCGGCCGGTCCCCTGATCCTCCCGTTTCCGTTATTCTGACTTCTTTTGCCAGGGGCGAGCGATGCCTCCCCTTCCGCCAGGCGTGGTGGCGGGCGCGTGCTTCTTTTTCACCGTGGCCACCACGCGCCAGCATGCGGTGCTCACCGACGAGATGGTTCGCGTCGCGTTGCGGCGGGCCATCGTCGCCGTGCGGGCCGCGCGACCGTTCCGGATCGAGGGCTGGGTGTTGCTGCCGGACCGGATGCACGCGATCTGGACGTTGCCGGCCGGCGACGCCGATCACGGCGCGCGCTGGCGCGAGATCAAACGCCGGGTGACGCGGCTGGTGGGCGCGCATTATCTGCGCCCGGACGGGCGGCCGAGAGAACGGGACGCGCTCTGGCAACTACGCTACGAACAGCGGCGGGTGGCCGGGGCGGAGGAGCTGGCCCGCCACCTGGATTTCCTGCATTACAGCCCGGTCCGGCACGGCTGGGCGACGCGGGTGCGGGATTGGCCGTACTCGTCGTTCCACCGCCATGTGGCCGGCGGGCGGTATCCGCCGGACTGGATGGAAGGGCAGGTGGGCTGAACCCTGCCGGCGCGGCGGGGTCTCAGCCGCTGGTGCCCCTGGCCCTCTTTCGAGAGGCCGGCCAGACATTCCGATGCCGTGTCGCCTTCGCCGCAGGCTGTTGCCTGCGTCGGCGCGCCGGGTTTGGAGGTTTGCGTCAGCCGCTCTTGTATTTCGACGATAGGAGCCCGCCATGACCGATATGTCCACGCTCAGCTTCACGGTTGTGCCCAACCGCGATCTGACCGCGCAGCAGCGCGACCGCATCCTGAGTTTGTGCTCTCAGGCCTACGAAGAGGATTTTTCGCCGCATATGGAGTTGTTGGGCGACGCCACCCACTTGATGGTCAGCGAGGAGGGCGAGCTGGTCAGCCACGCCGCCTGGCTGCCGCGCGAACTGCGCGCCGAAGGCCTGCCGCCGCTGCGTTCCGCCTATGTGGAGGCGATGGCCACCCTGCCGGAGCGGCAGGGCAAGGGCTATGGTTGCGCGGTGCTTTCCACCATCCCGGCTTTGATCGGCGATGATTACGATATCGCCGCGTTGTCGCCGTCCGAAGCCGATTTCTACGCCCGCCGCGGCTGGGAGCTGTGGCTGGGGCCGTTGGCCTACCAGGACCGGGAGGGGCTGGTGGAGACGCCTGAGGAGGAAGTGATGATCTATCGCTTGTTCCATACGCCGTCGGCGCTGGACATCAGCGCGTCGCTGGAAACCGACTGGCGGCCCGGAGAGGTGTGGTAAGCGATTGATTCGGCGAAAAACCGGCCTTGCGTGGCCGGTTTTTTTGTGCCGCCGCGCCAGCTATTTCCGCCCTGGCCCGCGCGTGCCGGACAGATAGCGGCCTGCTATCGCCGCCATCCTGAAATCCAATTGGCATCGCGCGCCGCTTCCACGCAAAGTGGAGGAGAACTCATCGCGAAGGAGACCCGGATGCTGCAAGAGTTGCTGCCGCCATTGCTGGCCTATTCCGGCAGTTACCGGCAAGGCTTGTCCAATCATGTGCCGATGGCCTTGCAGGCCTTGGCCGAGCTTGGCGCGGATGAGGCCGAGCTGCGCCGGCGGGCCGCGTTGCGCGCGCATCTGGAGCCGCTGGTCGACGATGGCCGCGACATCGCCGACACCAGCGGCTGGCTGGGCGACGCGGCCGGCGAGGCCGCCTGGCGGCGTCGTTTAGCCTGGGAGCGGGAAAGCGAGCGCTGGCAGCGCAGCTGGCCGCAACGACTGCGACTGGTGCTGGAGGCGCCGGCCTCGGCATCGTTTCATGGCGTGATCCGGCTGGCCTATGCGGTACGAGGCGGCGTGGAGTCCGAGATCGACGCCGCCTTGGCCTATGCCTTGGCGAACTGGCGGCTGCTGCCGTCGCCGGGCCGCAGCGCGGTGCCGCTGACCCTGCCGGAGCTGCTGCGCGATTGGCACCGCGCGCCGATTCCGCAGGGCGAGGAGGGCAGGCTGATCGCCGACGACATCGAACACGCGCTGGCCGCGTCTGTGCTGCCGTGGCGGCTGCCGCCCGGCTTGCTGGCCGGGGCGCGCGAGCAGCGCCGCCTGTGCCGGCTGCTGTTTCTGGCCAGGCGCAAGTTCAATATCCTGCATCTGCTCACCGCCTGGGAGGCCAGCCTGAGCCTGGCGCGCGGGCAAGGCTGGAGCGAAGTGCCGGATTGCGCGGTCTTGCAGATGCAGATGGCGCTGCTGGGAGCGTTCATTTACCAGGGCTGCCCGGCGCTGCCGACGTTGCGCCGGGATCCCTTGCCGCCGCTGGCCGATATCCGCCGGCTGGCGCGGGAGCAGCGGGACGACCACAGCGTCAAGCTGGCGCTCAGCTGCATGCGCCTGGCGGAATTGGAAGGCGACGCCGCCTGGCTGGAGCTGGCCACCGAAGTGGCCGCCCACGGCTGGCCGGAGCGGATGGCGGCATGAATGGAAAACGGCGGGCCGCCGCATCGCGACGGGCCCGCCGTGCCGGAACGCGCGGCCCGCGCCATGCGGGCCGGCGGCGCGGCGCTTACTGCACTTGGGCGAAGGCCTGGGCCACGTAGGGCGCGTTGGCGGCGCTGAGGCCGGCCACGCACATGCGGCCGCTGCCCACCAAGTAGACGGCGAACTGCTCGCGCAGCTTGTCCACCTGAGCCTGGCTGAAGCCGGTGTAGCTGAACATGCCGCGCTGGTTCACCAGATAGCCGAAATCGCGCTCGGGCAGCGCTTCCTTCAGCACCCGCACCAGCACGCCGCGCATCGCCTGGATGCGTTCGCGCATCTCGTTCACCTCGGATACCCACAGCGCCTTCAGCTCCGGATTGTTCAGCACCGCGGCGATCACCTTGGCGCCGTGCGTCGGCGGGCTGGAGTAATTGCGGCGCACGGTGGCCTTCAACTGGCCGGACACCAGCGCCGCCTCGGCGGCGGTTTCGCACACCACGGACAGGCCGCCGCAGCGTTCGCCGTATAGCGAGAAGATCTTGGAGAAGGAGTTGCTGACCAGGAAGGCGATGCCGGCGTCGGCCATCGCGCGGATCGCGTAGGCGTCTTCCTCCAGACCGGCGCCGAAGCCCTGGTAGGCGATGTCCAGGAACGGAATCAGCTGGCGCGCCTTGGCCACTTCCACCACCTGGTCCCACTGCGCGTCGGTGAGGTCGGCGCCGGTGGGGTTGTGGCAACACGGGTGCAGCAGCACGATGCTCTTGGCCGGCAGCGTCTGCAGCTTGGCCAGCATGGCGGCGAAATCCACGCCGCGGGTGGCCGGGTCGAAGTAGGGGTAGCGGTCCACCGTCAGGCCCGCGCCTTCGAAGATGGCGACGTGGTTGTCCCAGGTCGGGTCGCTGACCCAGACGCCGGACGCCGGGAAGTAGCGCTTGAGGAAATCGGCGCCCACTTTCAGCGCGCCGGAGCCGCCCAGCGTCTGCAGCGTGGCGATGCGGCCGCCCGTCACCGCCGGATGATCGGCGCCGAACAGCAGCGTCTGGATGGCGCTGCGGTAGGCCGGCATGCCGTCCATCGGCAGATAGGTGCACGGGTGTTGCGGTTGCGCGGCCAACAGCGCCTCGGCCTGTTCCACCGCTTTCAGGCGCGGAATGCGGCCGGCTTCGTCGTAATACAGGCCGATGCTGAGGTTGACCTTGGTCTCGCGGGAATCTTTGCCGAAGGCTTCCACCAGCGACAGGATGGGATCGCCGGCGTAGGCGTCTACATGTTGGAACACAGTCTTCTCCTCTTGGTTTGCAGGCGCCCGCGCTGTAGTCCGGCGGGTCGCCTTGAAATCAGGCCAGGTCGTCGCGCTTCAGCGCCAGCGCCATCGCCGCGATCCACGGCACGATCAGCCAGCCGCCCAGCACGTTGACCAGCGCCACCAGCTTCAGCCGAGGGCTTTTGACCAGCGCGGCGGTGACGGTGGGCAGCAGGTAAGCGCCGCCCATCACCAGCGCATCGCCCAGACAGACGGCGATTTCCGTCAACAGCGGCATCTGGCCCCAGCTGCCGGCGCACCACAGCGCGATGACGGCCAGCAACAAGGCGAACAACAGGTTTCTCAGCAAGGGCAGGGACATGGCGCGGCTTAGCATGGACAAACCCTTATCCTGCGAGTTTTTGCCGCGGCTGGCAACGGCCGCATACGCAAGATAAGGGCGGGAAATGCCATAAATCATGGATTTTCTATCATTTGCTTGCCGTTTATATGCCAAACGCTTGTTTGGGGGCGCGCATTTGTTTACGCTGGAACTTTCCTCAAGGCGAGAAACGGCGATGGCGGTGGCGATAGACAGCGATCCGGCGCGGCTGGACCGGGAGCGGATTTACCAATATCTGTCGGGCGAGTCCTACTGGGCGCGCGGCTTGCCGCGCGAGGTGTTCGAGCGCTCGCTGGATCATTCGCTGTGCTTCGGCGCCTATGCCGACGACGGCCAACTGATCGGTTTCGCCCGCGCCATCACCGACCGCGCCACTTTCGCTTATCTGGCCGACGTGTTCGTGCTGGAAGGCTGGCAGGGCCAAGGGGTGGGCAAGCGGCTGGTGGAGGCGGCGATGGCGCATCCGGACCTGGCCGGCCTGCGCCGGATGATGCTGGCCACCGCCGACGCGCACGGCCTGTACGCGCAATACGGCTTCACCGCGCTGAACCGGCCGGAGCGGATGATGGAGAGGCTGGACCAGGACGTGTATCTGCGAAAGGCGGCGGGCGGTGACGCGCAAGCAGTTTTGGGATGACCCCTACCAGACTGAGCTCGCCACCCGCGTCAGCCGGGTGGACGGCGAGCGGGTGTGGCTGGAGGAAACCATCTTCTACGCCTTTTCCGGCGGCCAGGAGAGCGACAGCGGCCGCATCGCCGGCCATCCGGTGCGGCTGGCGGAGAAGCAGGGGGCGGACATCGCCTACACGCTGGACGCGGATCACGGCTTGCGCGCCGGCGACGCGGTGGCGGTGGAGATAGACTGGCCGCGCCGCTACCGGCTGATGCGCCTGCATTTCGCCGCCGAATTGGTGCTGGAAGTGATCTGCCAACAGATGGAGGACGCGGAGAAGATCGGTGCCCACATCGCCGAGGACAAGGCGCGGATAGACTTCGCGCTGGATCTGCCGATCACGCCCTTGCTGGCCGATATCGCCGCGGCCGCGCAGCGGCTGATCGACGACGACCTGCCCATCGTCAGCGCTTTTTCCGACCAAGCGGCCGGGCGGCGCTATTGGGAGCTGCCCGGTTTCGCCCGCGTGCCCTGCGGCGGCACCCACCTCAAGCGCAGCGGCGAGGTGGGGCGGCTTGCGCTTAAACGCCGCAATATCGGCAAGGGCAAGGAACGGGTGGAAATCTATTTACTGGATCAATGATGCTGTATGACCTTGCCGCAGTCGGCGCCGCCGGCTGCTGGGCGCTGGGCGGACTGCTCGGCGCTGGGCCTTCCCGCCATTTCGGCCCTTTCGCCTTCACCCGCTTGCGGCTGACGCTGCTGACCGTGGTGCTGGGCGGCGTCAGCCTGCTGTCCGGCGGCTGGCATTCCATCAGCGCGGCCAGCTTGTGGCCGGCGCTGCTGTCGGGGCTGGCCGGGATTTTCCTCGGCGACACGGTGATGTTCGCGTCGATGAACCGGCTGGGGCCGCGCCGCACCGGGCTGCTGTTCGCCACCCATTCGGTGTTCTCGGTGCTGCTGGGCGTGCTGTTCCTGGCGGAGCGCTTGAGCGCGGGGGCGATGCTGGGCAGCCTGCTGGTGTTCGGCGGCGTGTTGCTGGCGGTGGCCTTCGGCCGGCGCGAGGTGGACGCCCACGTGTGGGAGCGCAACGACAAGCTGGCTGCCGGCGTCGCCCTGGGTCTGACCGCCGCGTTGTGCCAGGCGCTGGGCACCTTCTTCGCCAAACCGGCGATGGCGGCCGGCCTGGAGCCGGTGACCGCGTCGGCGCTGCGCATGGGCGTCAGCTGCGGCGCGCATTACTTGCTGTGGCTCAGCGGCTGGAAACTGGCCAAAAGCCGCGGCCCGTATACGCCGCGGATGCTGGGCCAGACCGCGCTCAACGGCCTGGTGGCGTTGGGCTTGGGCATGACCCTGATCATGCTGGCCTTGCAGCATGCCAACGTCGCGACGGTGGGCATTTTGTCGGCGCTGAGCCCGGTATTGATCCTGCCCATGCTGTGGGTGGTATTGCGCCGTCCGCCGCCGCTTCTGGCCTGGTTGGGCGCGGCGGTCAGCTGCGCCGGCACCGCGCTGGTGGTGTTGCGTTGAACCATGAAAAACCGCGCCGGAGGGCGCGGTTTCACGTGGAACGTCGCAGATGGTCACATCAGCATTTGATGCAGGCGAGCAGGGCGACGTTGCGGGGGCGGACAGGAAACGTTTCCAGACCAATTTGACTATTGGGCAAGCTAGCGTCAGACGCCAGTGCGCCCCCCCAATTTCCGCCTCCTCCGCTAGTTGCGGCTATGCCGCTTCTACTATCGAAATTACGAGGTCTCAAGGCATCATGCCAACAAGAGCCAGCCATCGTGCCGTCTATGCGGCTGGAAATAACGATGCTGGTTGCATCCTGAGATTTGCCCAGCATGCGCCCAGAGTCCACACCACGTCCATTATCCCATCCTCTGATAAATTCGCCGCAGAGATTAGGAAGAGTAAAAGTTGTGACGCCATCTCCGCCATATATCTTGCCGATGGCTGCGCTGAGTGCAGGGTAATCCTTGCATTGCAATGTGCGCCCGTCAGCAATCAGCCAACCGTTAGGCGCTTGCGGCATGGCGAAATGCGCGACCATGCCAGCCGGCGCAGCGGAATTGACCTGGACAGAGGTGGCGGCGTCGGCGATGCCATAACCGGCCAGCGTGGTGGCCTTGTCGGCTTTGCCTGACAACTGTTTGGTAATCGAGGCTGCGTAGTTGGCGTCGTTGCCCAGCGCCGCCGCCAATTCCTGCAAGGTGTTCAGCGCGCCGGGCGCGCCGGCCACCAGATCGTTGACCGCTTTTTGCAGATCCGTTTTGCTGGCGCCGTCGGTGATGCCGTAATCGGCCAGCGTGCTTTGCTGTCCGGTTTTCAGCAGCTTGACCCAGGGTTGCCAGTTGCCGTTTTCCAGCCGCTGTTCGTAAGTGGCGCCGCCCCACATCCAGTAGACCTGGCTGCCCCATTTGTCGCTGAGGAAGTGGGCCAGCAGCATGCCATTGCCTTTATCCGGCGCGCCGCTGGTTTGACCGGCGTCCACATGGTAGAGGCCGTTGGGACGCACGGTTTGCAGCGAGCCGCTGGCGATGTTCTTGGCGTAGCCGGACAGGCCGGCGGCGTTCAGCGCCTGCTCGACGCGCAGCGGCGTCATCGCTTTGACGTTGTCGTTGCCCGCTTCGGCTTCGGCCTGGCTGGCGACGGCGATGCCGTATCCGGCCAACGTGGTGGGTTTGCTGTTGCCGCCCCAGGCGATGCTCTGAATGGCTTGCAGCAGCTGGTCCTGGCGTTTGGAATCCAGGGTCTGGCCGCTGTTCTTGATCACGGTCAGCAGTTCCTGCGCGGCCGATTGCACGCCGTTCAGCCAGTCGGCCGCCACGATGGTGCCAAGCTCGCCAGTGGCGGGATTGCCGTCGTGGAACAGGCTGTCCGGGCTATTGATGGGTTTGAGGTCTTGCATGGAAAACGCCTCCCGTTGGCTAAAGAAAAATCGGCCGCAGGGCCGATGACGGATGTCGCTGTTTGAGAATGACGGTGATTGTGCGGGAAGCTTGGGAATGGGCTTAGTGGACGGGTGTCAGTGTTGGTTGAACTGGGTCAATGGAGAAGCTCTGGAGTTGCATCGCTCCGGCTACGTGTTGGAGGAGTGTTGTGGTTAAGTCGGCGGCGGCGATTGTGCGAGAAGGCCCATCCGCTTTGTAGCGGATGGGCGTTGGCGAAGAGTGGTATAGCAGTTGGAGAGTTGTTTGCCCGGCGAGGATTAGCGATTGAAGACGATGCTGTTCCAATTGTTGAACGTCTGGTTCGGATCATATGGCACCGGGCTGCCGGTGGTATCGGTGTTGTAGGCGTGCAGCATCGACATCAAATCAGCCCGATAGCCAGCCTTGCTGCAGTTCCGAGCCCAGCCGTTGTTGGCCAGCATAGTGGAGTGGGCTGTCGCGAGGAAGCCATAGCCGCAGTTCTCCGCCGCACCCATGTCGGTCATCAGTGTACCGTGCCAGTCGGCCTGGAAGCCTACGTCGCAGTTGGTGGCCTTGGCGCGCCGGCCTTGCGGCAAACTGGGGACCGGACCGGAGCCGTATGACCACAGCGTGCCGCCGGCAGAGGCCTGGAAGCCCACCGTGGCCTGATCGACAGTGCTGCCGTCAGACCAGATATATGCGTTGCGTACGCTGTAGATGCCTTGAAACACATTGGAAACACGCCCATCCGACATCCATAATTTGGAGCCGTCTTGGGATAGAACGCCTGCGGATAGCACCGATGGAGTGTCGGGGTTGGCGGACGCCGGAACTTTGGTCGATGTATTCTTGCCCAGACCGGTGACTGCGCTGGAAGGCAGCCAGACATGGGAGCCGCCGCTGGCGACGACTGCCCAATTCTTGCAGTTGAAGACGCGCAGCCGCTCGAAGTTGCCGCGGGCGTTCTGGTCCACCTCCAATCCATTGCAGGCGCCTTCCAGTACGATGGAGCCCGCGTCGGCATAAACCACCGATCCCTCTTCCACCCGCAGGCAACGGTGGCTCCAGTGATTGGGACCGGCGTCGCCAACGATATGGAAACCGGAGAAGTTGAGGCCATGCAAGCGCGAGAGCACCACGCCATCGCTGGTCTTGTTGTCCTTGGGAACCAGGATGATCTTGCAGGCTGATGGATTGGCGACATTGCCCTGGATGCGGATGCGGCTGGCGAAGGGTTGATGGGTCAGCCAGATGCCGCTGGTGGTGTACTGGCCATCGGCTACCTGAATCAGCACGTCGGCCTGCAACATCTTGCCAAGCAGGCTGTTCCAGGCGTCCTGAATGCCGGCGAATGGCTTGCCGGGACCGACTTGCAGCGTGGTGTAGCCTTGCACGCCCCAATCGCTGGTTTTCATGGCGTCGGTGATGCCGTAGCCCGCCAGCGTGGTGGGCTTGCTGTTGCCGCCCCAGGCGATGTTCTGCACGGCTTGCTGCAACTGATCCTTGCGCGAGGGGTCGGGACTTTGGCCGCTGGTCTTGAGCAGGGTCAGCACTTCTTGCTGGGTGGACTGTACCGCCGACTGCATGCCGTTC
>NZ_JBUPWA010000001.1:2894360-2930077 GCF_055181315.1 Chromobacterium sp. Ag138 | reverse complement strand
AATCCAGGGTCTGGCCGCTGTTCTTGATCACGGTCAGCAGTTCCTGCGCGGCCGATTGCACGCCGTTCAGCCAGTCGGCCGCCACGATGGTGCCAAGCTCGCCAGTGGCGGGATTGCCGTCGTGGAACAGGCTGTCCGGGCTATTGATGGGTTTGAGGTCTTGCATGGAAAACGCCTCCCGTTGGCTAAAGAAAAATCGGCCGCAGGGCCGATGACGGATGTCGCTGTTTGAGAATGACGGTGATTGTGCGGGAAGCTTGGGAATGGGCTTAGTGGACGGGTGTCAGTGTTGGTTGAACTGGGTCAATGGAGAAGCTCTGGAGTTGCATCGCTCCGGCTACGTGTTGGAGGAGTGTTGTGGTTAAGTCGGCGGCGGCGATTGTGCGAGAAGGCCCATCCGCTTTGTAGCGGATGGGCGTTGGCGAAGAGTGGTATAGCAGTTGGAGAGTTGTTTGCCCGGCGAGGATTAGCGATTGAAGACGATGCTGTTCCAATTGTTGAACGTCTGGTTCGGATCATATGGCACCGGGCTGCCGGTGGTATCGGTGTTGTAGGCGTGCAGCATCGACATCAAATCAGCCCGATAGCCAGCCTTGCTGCAGTTCCGAGCCCAGCCGTTGTTGGCCAGCATAGTGGAGTGGGCTGTCGCGAGGAAGCCATAGCCGCAGTTCTCCGCCGCACCCATGTCGGTCATCAGTGTACCGTGCCAGTCGGCCTGGAAGCCTACGTCGCAGTTGGTGGCCTTGGCGCGCCGGCCTTGCGGCAAACTGGGGACCGGACCGGAGCCGTATGACCACAGCGTGCCGCCGGCAGAGGCCTGGAAGCCCACCGTGGCCTGATCGACAGTGCTGCCGTCAGACCAGATATATGCGTTGCGTACGCTGTAGATGCCTTGAAACACATTGGAAACACGCCCATCCGACATCCATAATTTGGAGCCGTCTTGGGATAGAACGCCTGCGGATAGCACCGATGGAGTGTCGGGGTTGGCGGACGCCGGAACTTTGGTCGATGTATTCTTGCCCAGACCGGTGACTGCGCTGGAAGGCAGCCAGACATGGGAGCCGCCGCTGGCGACGACTGCCCAATTCTTGCAGTTGAAGACGCGCAGCCGCTCGAAGTTGCCGCGGGCGTTCTGGTCCACCTCCAATCCATTGCAGGCGCCTTCCAGTACGATGGAGCCCGCGTCGGCATAAACCACCGATCCCTCTTCCACCCGCAGGCAACGGTGGCTCCAGTGATTGGGACCGGCGTCGCCAACGATATGGAAACCGGAGAAGTTGAGGCCATGCAAGCGCGAGAGCACCACGCCATCGCTGGTCTTGTTGTCCTTGGGAACCAGGATGATCTTGCAGGCTGATGGATTGGCGACATTGCCCTGGATGCGGATGCGGCTGGCGAAGGGTTGATGGGTCAGCCAGATGCCGCTGGTGGTGTACTGGCCATCGGCTACCTGAATCAGCACGTCGGCCTGCAACATCTTGCCAAGCAGGCTGTTCCAGGCGTCCTGAATGCCGGCGAATGGCTTGCCGGGACCGACTTGCAGCGTGGTGTAGCCTTGCACGCCCCAATCGCTGGTTTTCATGGCGTCGGTGATGCCGTAGCCCGCCAGCGTGGTGGCTTTGTCCGCCTTGCCGGCCAGCATTTTGGTGACAGAAGCCGCATAGTTGGCGTCGTTGCCCAGCGCTGCCGCCAGCTCCTGCAGCGTGTTCAGCGCGCCGGGCGCGCCAGCTACCAGATTGCTGACCGCGGTTTGCAGGTCGGTTTTGCTGGCGGCGTCGATGATGCCGTAGCCGGCCAGCGTGGTGGGCTTGCTGTTGCCGCCCCAGGCGATGTTCTGCACGGCTTGCTGCAACTGATCCTTGCGCGAGGGGTCGGGACTTTGGCCGCTGGTCTTGAGCAGGGTCAGCACTTCTTGCTGGGTGGACTGTACCGCCGACTGCATGCCGTTCAGCCACTCGGAGGTGACCACGGTCCCCAGTTCGCCGGTGTAGGGGTTGCCGTCGTGGAACAGGCCGTCCGGGCTGTTGATGGGTTTGAGCTGGTCTTGCATGTGAGGCACCTCCCGCTGGTAAAGAGAAATCGGCCGCCGGGGCCGATGACAGATGTCGCTGATCTGGAATGACGGCGATTGTGCGGGAAGCCGGCGCGGCGGCTCAGTGGACGGATGTCAGTGCGGCAAGCGCGAAAAACGGCAGCGCGGGGCTGCCGTTTCGGGGGGCGGGAACTGTGCTTAGCCAGGTTGCTTGGGCCAGTCGGCGTCTACCAGCCGCGGCCACATCGCCAGGTTGGGCAGGCGGGACAGGTCCACGCAGTAGCGCTTCCAGGCGGCCAGCTTTTGCAATTCGTCGGCGGTGGCGATGCCGATGGACTCGGCGTCTTCCAGCGGCCGGCGGGCGGCGTAGGCGTCGGCCAGGCGCTGTTTCAGCTCGGCGTAGGTCTTCTGCGCCAGCGCGGCGGCCTGGGCGGTTTTGTTGATGGCCCAGCTCTTGCCGTCCCAGGTTGCGAATTCGCAGGGCTGCAGCAGCGTGGCGCGCAGGCTGTCCGGCGTATCGCCCAGGCGCGCCTGGATGGGTTGCGCGGTGTCGACGCTCCACAGTTTGACCGCGCGCCAGTCCGGCGACAGGGTCCAGCCGCCATCGCGGAATACCGCGGTCTGGCGTTCGGCGACGGCCGGAGGCTGCAGCTCGGTGCTGTGGGCGGGCAGCAGCCAGATGCCGGGCTCCAGCGGAGAGGGCGTAGCTGCGATGGGACCTTGATACTCTCCTGTTTGCGGGTGGTAGTCGTATACGGTTTTGTTGTCTTGCATGGCGATGTCCTTAGTACTTGATGCAGGGGAGCAGGGCGATGTTGCGGGGGCGGGTCATGTACATCCAGTTTTGAGGATTGCCAGCGAAGACCTGGCTGATGGTTTGCTGGTTGAGCAGGGTCAGGTTATTGATAACGAGCCCGCTGGTGTAATCCTTCACTTCGGGCACAAAGTCATAGCCGGCGACATCGCGCACGGCTTTGTTGGTCATATTGTTGATGATGCCGCCCGCGTAGGTGTCTTGGTCGTCGTTATGAATGACCAGCGATCCTTTCTGCTTGGAGCCAAATACCCGGCCCTGATCCACGTTGGCATCCCAGCCGCGCACAAACTCTCCGCGCAGGTCGGGAAGGTTGAAGGTGGTGGTGCCGTCGCCGGCGCCGTATGTGGTGCCGATGGCGGCGAATAGAGAAGCGAACGTGCTGCGGCTGATTGCCGCGCCATTGGCCGGAAGCCAGCCATCGGGCGGGGTGGCCATCGCGAAGAACGCGACCTGGCCGGTCAAATGGCCGTCATGAATCAAGGTATGCCAAGGATTCCAGCGGTTGGCATCATCGTTGCGGGTACGAAAGCGCATCACGTAACCGGTGGTGTAATCGGCGGTCAGTTGGCAGGGATAATTGAGATTGCTGTTCGAATCTCCCAGGCCGCCGAAAGCGATGAACGGGCCGGTGACGCCGCTGGAGGTGCCGTAGTTGAAGCCTGTCTCGCAAGCGGTGATGGCGTCGTCGAGGGAGGTTTTATCGTCAACGCTGACGCGATAGCGGCGTCGTTTGATGAAAGAGGCGTCGTTGCCGCCGTGCCAGACGCGGTATTCATTGCCCGATGCTTCTTTCAGCATCAGGGTATCGTTGCCATAACCTTTATGGACCAGCGCCACCGCGCTGTTGCCGGGGCGGTGCAGGCCCAGCGACGGGAAGTCGGTGCCGGTGGAGCGCAGTTCCAGTGTGCCGTTGGCGTAAATGCCATTGTCGTAATTGTTCGGCGTGGTTTTGACAATCTGCGCGGTCTGGGCGGTGGACAGCGCCAGCGTGTTGATGCCGTAGCCGGCCAGCGAGCTGGATTTGTCGGCTTTGCCTGCCAGCTTGTTGGTGATGGTGGCGGCGAAGTTGTTGTCGTTGCCCAGCGCCGCCGCCAGTTCCTGCAGCGTGTTCAGCGCACCCGGCGCGCCGCTGACCAGCCCATCCACCGCCGCTTTCAGCTCGGCCTTGGTCGCGCCGTCGGTGATGCCGTAGCCGGCCAGCGTGGTGGCGGCGTCGGCCAGCTTCTGCCATTGGCTCCAGTTGCCGCGGTAGCGGCAGCGGTACCAGCAACCGGCGTTGTTGAAGCTCTGGTATTGCTGGTAAACCATCTCGCCATCGGCAAAGACAAACAGCAAGCCGGCGTACGGCACCGGGTAGTTGGCGCCGTTGGCGGCGTAAGCGTTGGCGGGATTGTGATACAGGCCATCGTCGGCGATGTTGTTCAAGTCGATCTTGTCGCCCAGTTGCGGCCGCAGGGTCAGTCCATCGACGATGCCATATCCGGCCAGGGTCGTCGGCTTGGCATTGCCGCCCCAGGCCAGCTGCTTGATCGCCTGCAAGAGCTGGTCCTGGCGCGTTGGGTCGGCTTTCTGGCCGTTGTTGCTGCCGATCACGGACAGCAGTTCCTGCTGGGTGGTCTGAATGGCGGATTGCACGGTGTTCAGCCAGTCGGCGGAGACGATGGTGCCCAGCTCGCCGTTTTTGGGGTCGCCGTCGTGGAATTTCTGGTCCGGCGTGGGAACGGGCTTGATCGGATCTTGCATGAAGCGCTCCTGAAAAGGATGGGACGGGGGCGCTGATGGGAATCAGCGACGAGGGGAGGGGAAAGCGGCAGAGAAACGCGCGGGGGCGCGCGTCTGGAGACGGTTTACGGCTGGTAGGCGAAGTAGACGAAGGTGTGGGCCGGCTTGAGGTCGTTGAACAGCTCTTCCAGCCTGGGGTCGCCGAAGGCGCACAATCGTTCGCCCGCCAGCGACTGGCCGGCGCGGAACTGGTAGGGGCGCACCTTGCTGCCGAACACGGTCACCTGCCATACCCAGGGAATGTCGGCGCTCCACAGCTGCTGGCCGGCGCGGTTGACGCCGGCGCGGAACGGCTGCGGCTCGGCGATCTGGATCTTGTAACCCATGCCGGCGGCCAGCCGGGTGAAGTAGGGGATGGACAGGCCGCCGGTTTCGGCCAGCTTGGCCAGCACCGCCTGCCGGCGTTGCTGGTAGGTGGCGTCGGACGGCGGCGTCAGGCCGCATACCCGCTCCCATTCCGGCAGCATCGCCTCTGCCTGAAAAGGGGTGACGGCGCCGGCCAGCTGGCGGGCGGAATGCTGCGCGCGGTCCAGCGCCGCGCCCTCGCTGGCCAGCTCGGCTTGCAGCCGCTGGCCGTCCGGACTGTAGCTGACCGGCGGCAGCAGCCGGGTCAGCAAATCCTGATAGGGCGGATGTGGCGTCATTTCAGCTGCCCCACCGTCAGTTTGCCCAGCCGCAGCCATTCCACTTTGCTTGGGTCAGAGACCGGATCGACGTTGCCGGCCGGCGAGTTGAGCTTGCGGTCCTGCACGCCGGGCAGGTCGGAGATCAGCGCCTCGATCCGGCTCTTCACCAGCCGCTCGCCCGGCGCCAGGCCGGCGAAGTAGGCTTGCAGCGTCTGCTGCAACAGCGGCGCGAACGCGTCCAGGCTCGCGCCGCCCAGATTGAGTTCCACGTCGATGTCCACCGGGCGCGGCGTCGGCGCCAGCACCAGGCAGCTCTTGGCGGTGACCGGGCGCAAATCCTCGATATGGGCCTGCACATTGTTCAGGATTTCCTGGGACGGCAGGTCGCCGTTGGCGGTGATCACCACGTCCACGGTGCCCAGGCCGCGGCGCAGCGGATAGACGTAGGCGGCGGAGACGCCTTTCACTTCCATCGCCCAGCGGCGGTAGTCGTGCCTGTTGCCGCCGGCCGGAGGACGGCGGATCAGCTCCAGCAGCCGATCCAGCAAGGCCGCGTCGTCTTCCACGTCCACGCCGTTGCGCATGCTGAGCAGCAGCGCCTTGGGTTTGACGCCGGAGGGCGCCTGCATCAGCTCCACCGGCAGATTGTCCGGCTGGTTGGCGGCGGCGCCTGCCTGGCTGGCGAAGATGGGCAGCTCGGCCTGTTGGTTGTCGTCCAGCCGGACCGAATACGGGCTGCCGTCCGGGTTGGTGGCCGGGGTGGCGTACAGTTGCTCGCCCACCCGCAGCTGCAGGCCGCCGGTGACGACGGCGCCGGCATTGCCGCTGATGCGCAGCGTGCCGCTGGCGGCGGTGGCCGGCTTGCGCACGATGCCGCGCAGGCGGGCGTGCTGTTCCAGGTATTCGCTGTCGGCGGTGTCGGGGAAGATCTGGCGGGCGATCCAGCTCTGGTGCTGGTACAGGCCCTCCACCGCGCTGGCCACCGAACTGGCGCGGACGAAGTAATCGCTGTCCGGCGCGATGTCGGCGTCGGCGCGCAGGTTTTGCAGATCGCGCAGCAGCGTGTCGCGGATGCTGGCGAAATCGGGAGTGGACAGGGGCATCAGGCTATCCTCACTTGGTGTTGGAAATGGCGGATGTGGCCGCCGGTTTCGGCGACTTCGATGTTCAGGAGCAGCCGGCCGGCGCCTTGCCGCTGCGACGATACCTGGACGCGGCTGGCGCGGCCGTCCTGCAGCAGCGGCTGCAGCGCCTGCTCGGCGTACTGGCAGGCCAACAGATCGATGCGGCTGCTGTCCTTGCTGCGGGACAGCTCATGCAGGCGCGAGCCCAGCGTCGGGTCGGCCCACCAGCCGCCCAGCGGGGTCATCAGACGGAGGTAGACGGCGTTGGCGAGGGTGTCGGTGGAGCCGCCGGCGTAGTCGCCGGTGATGGGGTCCAATAATGGGTCCATGGCGTTATTTTCCGGGTTTGGCGGTTGGAGGATCAGGGGACGGGAGTCAGTGGCGCGGCTTATTTGGGCGGGCTGGTGGGGCCGTTCGGCGCGTCGTGGGTGTGGGAGGCCAGGCTCTTGCCGCTGGCCTTGACATCGCCGCTGGCGTTCATCGAGCCGGACAGCTGGATGTCGCCGTTGACGCTGGCGCCGCTGCCGCCCTGGATGGCCAGGCCGCCATTGCCGCTGATCTGGCCCTGGGCGATGAACTGCGCGCTGGCGTTCAGCTTGGGCGTGGCGAAGCTGGCTTGTTCGCTGGCGTTGACCTGCCAGGTCTTGCAGTCGAGCTGGAAGGTGTCGCACTCCACGGCGATGATCCTGCCGCGTTTGAGCACGATCTTGCTGCCTTCGTCGCTGTACAGCGCCACTTCGCCGGGTTGCAGCGACTGCAGCCGGTAGCTGCCGTGCTCGGTGGCGATCACCACGCTGTGGGAGGTGCGGCCGCCCAGCGGCAGCACCATGGCCATGCTGCCCGGCGGCGGGTTGGAGGTGTAGCCGTAATGCTGGAACAGCTCGGCGTCCTGCAGCCGCTCGCCGGCCAGCGCGTCGGCCTGCGCGGCCTGCACGCCGCCGTCGCTGTCCACATGGGTGAGCACCGCGCGGAAACCCTGACGCACATTGCTGAAGGCGCGGCGGATGCGTTGGTCTACTTCATGCCACATGTTTTTCTCCTCATTGCTTGCCGGCGCGCATCGCCGGAATCCAGCACTTGTCTTCCTTCAGCGTCAGCCGGGTGACGCTGCCCTGGCCGCGGCCGCCTTCGAAAGTGCGCGCCATCAGGAAATAGGTGCCGTTGATGCCGTGCGGCTCGCTTTCCACCTCGATGCGCTGTCCCGGCGTCCACAGCGCGCCCTGGCTGTCGCGGTGGCCGGCCACGGTGGCGGTCAGCGTGTAGCCGGCCAAGCGGGCGTCGGCCAGCATCTTGTCGGCGCGGGCGGCCAGCTCGGCCGGGCTGGCCGCGTCCGGCTCCACCTGGATGCGCGGCTTGTGGTAGCAGACGTCGGAATCGAAGACGTGGTGTGTCATCGCGTGGCGGCCCGGCGTCAGCGACTGGCCGTGGCCCTGGCCCAGCAGCGTCAGCTCGGAATAGCGCTGCGCGTGGGAGCGGGTCTCGGCCAGGCTGAGCACGTTGTTGCCCTTGCCGTCGCGGCGCAGGATCAGCCGCGCGCTGGCCGGCCGGCTGTAGTCCGGGCCGCCCACCACCAGCGTGCCGTCCGGGTCGAACCAGGCGGTCAGGCCGTTGGCCTGGGCGGCGCGGGTGAGCACGTCCCAGGCGCTGTTGCCGGGATCGACGTTGATCTTCTCGATCTGCCCCTTGGCCTTGGCGTCGACACGGATGTTGGCGATGCCCAGCGGCTTCACCACGTTGTCCAGCACGTCCTGCAGCGTCATGCCCTTGCCGGTGAACAGCGGCGCGCTGCAATCGAGCAGCATGCCGGCCAGGTCGCGGCCGGACAGCGCCAGCTGGTGGCTGCCGGAAGCGACGCTGTGGCTGATGTCGTCGATGCGGCCCATCAGCACCGTTTCGTCGCCGACCAGCACCTTGACCAGCGCGCCCGGCTCCACGTCGGGCGGGAAGATGCCGCCGGGCAGGCCCAGCGACACCTGCCAGGCATCGGCGGCGACGACCAGGTCGGAGTCGACCGAGTAGTGGGTCCAGTCGCCGTGCTGGCGGCCGCCTATCTGCAGGCTGACGGTGTGATTAGCTGGCGTAGCCATAGACCAGGGTCCCCGGAGTCAGATGGTTGGGTTGGGACAGCTGCGGATTCAGCCGCAGCAGCTCGGCGGCGCGCTCGCTGTCGCCATACCACAGGTGGGCCAGCTGGCGCAGATTGCAGGCGGATTCCACCTTGCGTTTCAGCAGCGGCGGCTTGGCGGCGATCAGCGCGGCGGCGCCTTGCTGCACCTGCAGGCCCAGCTCGCGCAGGCCATCCACCACCTTGTAGGCGTCCTCGGCCGGCAGCGCGGCGCGCCACTGGTCTATCGTGGTCTGCAGCGAGGCGCGCACGTCGCCGGCGATCTGTTCCAGCGCGGGCGGCGTCAGCGTCGGTTTCTGCGATTCGCTGGCGAAGATGCCGCCGGCGGCGGAGGCGAGCTTGGTGGACACGTTCAGCTGCAGCAGCGCGTCGATGCGGCGCTGGTCGTCGCTCCACACCGACAGCGAGGCGCTGGCGGATATCGGCGAGATGCCCTGGCGCACCGCGTCCGGCAGGCCTTCCAGCCGGCGGCGCAATGCCTTCCAGTCGGCCAGCGTGGCCGACGACATCTCGGCGGCGGTTTTCAGCGCCGGCAGCGGGCCGATCTCCGCTTTCAGATCGAAGCGCCAGTTGGCCGCCTCATCCACCAGCTGCTTGGCCTGGGCGACGAAGGCCTGCGGATAGGCGAGTAGGTCGGTCACCTGGGCCACCGCCTGGTTGGCCATGGCGGCCAGCTGGCGGACGGTGGCGGTCAGTTGCTGGCGCAGCGCGGCGACGCGGGCCAGCGCGCCCTTGGCGGCGGCCACCAGGCCCTGGGCCTTGGAAAAGGCCTCGCCGGCCATCTGGCGCAGCTTGTCCACCTGGGACGAGATGGCCTCCACCTGCGGCAGCGTCTTCTTGGCGGCGAAGAAGGGATTGCCCGGCGTGGCTTCCACCCAGTTGACTTCCACGGTGCAGGAGTCGGTGGCGTCGGCGTCGTGGCTGATCTGGTAATCCACCACCTGGGCCTGCGGCATGCTGCCGAACACCGGGTGGACCAGCTCGCCGGGGCCGGCGGCGTCCAGCGCGGCGACGAACTCGCGCAGCCGGTGCTGGTAATCCTTGCCCCAGAACATCGCCGACAGCGACACCTTGCGCGCCTTGCGGCCCAGGTCCTCCACGTCGGCCCCGTCCTTGTACGGGTATTCGTGCATCGCCTGGTCGCGCTGCGCGCTGTCCACGCTCTTCAGGCAATCGAAGCGTACGCCGCGGAAGCTGGCGTCCACCAGGGGGCCGGCGGACAGGCCGGCGAACACATTGAGGCTGAACATCAGCTCCTCCTTTGTTGTTGGCTGTTGGCGGCGTTGACGGCGGCGACGATGTTGCCGTTTTGCACGTCGACCACCACGCGCAGCGGTTGGGTCAATTGCGTCAGCGCGGCGCTGAGCTGCGCGATCAATGCGGACAGCTGCGCCTCGGCTGCGTTGCCTGCCGCCGCGGGCGCTTGGCTGGCTGCGGCGGGTTTCTTGGGCGGCGCGGCCGGTTTGGGCAGAACCTTGGGTTGATTGGCGGACGCTGCGGGTTTGGGAAGCGGCTTGGCTGCGGCTGGTGTCGGCGGTTTGGCCGCTGCGGCGGCTGGCGGCGCGACTGGAGCGGCAGGTTCGCTGTTGGCGGTGCCGCTGACGGCCACCTTGCCGGTTTTGAAGCCTTCCACTTTCTTCATGCCGTCCATCAGCGCCTCGAACTCCGGATGGCTCAAGTCCTTGATTTTTTTGCCGTGCAGGTCCAAGCCGCGGCTGGCCGCCAACTGGTAGATGCCTTCGGCGTACTTGGCGTGATTGGCCTTGCCCGAGTAGTCGGATACCGCGTATTTCGGCAGCATCTGCTCGATGGTCTTGTCGCCGTGTTGCTTGGTCAGCAGCTGGGCCTTGGCCGTGCGCCCGCTCGCCTCGTCGGCGAAGACGGCGTTGCCCCACTGGTCCAGATCGACCACGCCCTGGTAGCGTTTTTGCGCGTCGGACAGCGCGCGGGTTTTGCTGCGCTTGCTGTGGTCGGTTTTGTCATGGCTGCCGGCGTAGCCGAACTTCAAATTGCCCGGATTGTTGTTGCGCCAGGCGACGGTGCCGCCGGTTCGGGTTTGCACCGTGCCGTCGGCCATCTGATAGACGCGGGTGGTGCCTTCGGTCTTCAGCAGTTTCTGCACGCTGTTTGCGGCAGCCGATTGGCTGGCCGGGGCTGCTTGAGCGGCGTGCTGCGTTGCGGATGGTGGCGCGACCGGCTTGGCTGCCGTGGGTTTGGATTCGGCGGGCTTCGCCTGGACGGGCTTGGCCGCGGCTGCCGGTGGTGAATGTTGGTATTCGGCCTTGGGGCGCAGGAATTTCTGCGGCTGTCCCCACCATGAGCCCTTGCCCATTTGGGCGCTGGACGCGCCTTTCTTGGACTGAGCGCCGAAGAAACTGCCTTTGCCCGTTTTGGCGTCGTAAGCCTCGACGATGCCGGTATGGTTCTTGTTTCCCTGCCACAGCGCGATGTCGCCAGGTTTGACGTTTTTGGCGTCGACTTCCTCGTAGTATTTGGAGTTGGCCATGCCAGCTGTGGTCTGGTACGGGATGGTGTAGCCCGCGCCAGTGAGCGCCTGGTTGACCAAATGGGAGCAGTCGATGCGGTTGACGCCCTTGGCGTCTTTCTGGCCGTTGCCGCCGTACAGGTACGTGTAGCCGTTGAAGCGGCCGCGCTGGTCCAGGATGGTGCTTTGTCCGGCTTGTGATACTGGTTGTGGGTGAGCCGGTGCCGGCTCACGCTGGCTGACTGCTGGAGCGACTGGTTCGGGTTGGACGGCGTGTTGAGCTGGCGTGCTATGTTGTGCTGGCGCTGGTGTCGCAGCCTGCTGGATTGGTCCCTGACTCAGATAATTCCGGTAATTGGCCTCACGTTGAGCAAGGCCTTCCAGGCCCTTATTGATGGGGCGGGTTGCCGCTTTGACATTGCCTCCTCTGGCGGCGGCTACCAGCCCTTTTCGGCTTTGCCAGTACCAGGTGGCGATTCGCGCGGCGATGGCTGGATCTTCCGCTTGTTCCGGGTGGGCCAGCAGATCAAGATTCAGCGCCTTCGATGCTGCGGCGTAGTTGCTTCGCCCCGTGAGCTGCATGAAACCTCGCCCTTTGAATCTGGCACCGTCCCCGGCCTGAGTATTGCCTAGCTCCTTGCGGCCCCAGTCTCCGCCGTAAATGGTATTAAAAACGCGATCTGGGCCCCCGTCGATGAGGGCCTGAGCTTGTGCTGTTGTGGTGATGCCTTGCTTAGCCAAGCGGGGGAAAACTTCGAGCAGCTTGCTGGCGCGGTATCGTGCGCTCTCCTGAAGTCGAGTGAATCCCCCTGATTCCTGATGCGTTTGCGCCAGAAACATCGCCTGCTCTTTAGGATCACGAATGCCGGCTTGCAGCATGGCATTGATCAGAATTGCCTTATTGTTGGCGGTGGCTTGATCCGTATGTTTCTTGCTCATTTCGCTTTCATCTCCGGGAAAGCGCGATGCGCATGGCGCACCGCGCTGGTTTCAAGTCAGCTGGGGTTTATTCAACGACCTTCCGCAGCGACATCAGCTTGATATCGCGGCGCGCTTCGCTTTCCACGCCGTATTTCTCGCCGACTTCCAGCGTGAAGCAGTCCAGGTAGCTGGTGCGCTTGCCGCCCGGGGCCAGCGGGAATTCGGTCAGCTTGGCGCCTTCGATCGCTTCCCAGTCCAGGTCGCCGGTCAGCGGGATGGAGACGGTGACCGCCAGGTCGTATTCGGAGATACCGCGGGCGAAGCCCTTGGCGCGGCCGCTGGCGTTCATGGTCTTCACCACCTTGCGGCCGGTGCGGCTGCTGACGTTGAGGTCGATGACGTCGATTTCCTGGCCGTTCACTTCCAGGACGATGGCGCCTGCGTATTCTTTCAAAGCCATGAGACTTTCCTTTTCGATTCGGGATGTGCCGGCCGGGCGGCAGCCCGGCTGGCGGGGAGATTGGGAATGGGAGAAGGGGCGAGGCGGACTAGGGCTGCGGAATCAGCCGCCTCGCTGCGCGCGCTTACAGCAGCAGGTCGATGCGGCCGGCGAACACGTGCAGGCCGTTGACCACGTCCACCGGGATCTTGGCGTCCAGGCGGTTGACGTCCTGCAGGTCGCGCTCGACGATCAGGCCGGCCTTGTTGGCTTCGACTTGCTCGATGATTTCCAGCTCTTCCAGCTTGTACAGCACGTCCAGCAGCTCGGAGCGGACTTTGGACGGGGTGCGGTCGGACAGCTTCTCGCGCGGGAAGCGCAGCGCGATGCGCTCGCGGCAGGCGCGGCGCACGTAGTCCAGCGTGCGGATGGTGGTGATGTCCAGCAGCGACACGTCGTCCACGCCTTGCGCGTCCTTGGTGTAGGTGCTGATGGCGCGCACGATCTGCACGCGGTCGCCGGCGCCCACTTCCAGCGGGGTCACGCCGTTGTACAGCGCGTTTTCCTGCTCGGTGCGGCTGGTGCGGGAAGCCAGGTCCACCACGTCCAGGCCTTTCAGCTCCAGGGTGTTCAGCGGACGGGCCGGGTCTTCCTCGCTAGCGATCACGGCGGCGTAGGCGGCGGCGATGTCGGCCGGCAGCTTGGCGGAGCCGCGGTACCAGGCGGCGGTGATGCGGCCGCTGTCCAGCTTGGCGGCCAGCGCGGAGGCGTCGGCCAGCGCGCCGGTGGCGGCAATCACGCCGATGGTGCCGCGCTGCTCCAGCGGGCCGGACACGAAGTCCAGGTGGTTGCGCAGCGCGGTCAGCGCGGCGTCGCCGGTGAAGGGGCTGGCGATGATCTGGTGGCCGCCGCTTACCACTGCGCCCAGAACCGGGACCAGGTCGGGCTCGCCGGCGCCGCCTTTCATGGCGGCGACCACGACGCCGAGGCCGGCGATCTGTTCCTGTGCCTTCAGCGCGATGCCGTTGCCGATGCTGCCCTTGTGGCGGGCGGCGAGGGTCAGCACTTCCTTGGCTGCGGTCGCGGTCACCGGCAGGTCGCTCAGCTTGGCGATGGCGGCCTGGGCGTTGGCGGCGATCTTGGCGGCGTCGTCGCCGGCGGCGACGGCCACGTCGACGCGCACTGCGCCGATGAACAGGCTCAGCACGCCGGCGGCGGCTGCCGGACCGCTGAAGGTGAAGGTGCCGGAGGCGGCGGTGCCGGCGGCGGCATCGTCGACGCCGATCACGGTCAGTTGCAGGTAGGGGTTGGCGTTGATGGCGGCGCGCGCCATCAGGTGGGCGTTGGAACCGCGGCCGAAGGCCTGAGCGGCCTGCTCGTCGCTGAACACGTCCAGCGCGGCCAGCGCCGGCTGCGCGGCGGTGTCCGCCAGGCGCTGGCCGATCACCAGCACGCGCTGCGGGTTGCCCGGCAGCGTGCGCACCGCCAGTTTGGTGTTGAACTCGAAGTATTTGCCCGGCTTGCGGATGGAGGCCGGAATCTGGTCGAAGCTGATGTTGGCGCTAGCCATAAGGAAAGGCTCCTGGTGTGGCGGTTGGGGAAGGTGCCGCGCCGGTTGGCGCGGCGAGGGGAAAGCGGCTTACTTCTGGCTGGGAGCGGGATTGGCGACCACGTCCTGGGCCTTGACGCCGGCGGAGCCGGCCAGGCTGTAGTTGAGCTGGGTGTTCTGCCAGGTCTTGGCCGGGTCTTCCAGCCGGCCGCCGAAGGCGCGGAACAGCGCGTCCGGGTCGGCGTCGGTCTGCGGCGACGGCCAGTGGCCGTTGTCCAGCGCCTCGTCCAGCCAATAGGTGCTGAAGTCGCAGGCCACCAGGCTCCACGGCTGGCCGTCGCGCGGGGCCTGGCCCAGCGGGCGGACTTTTTCCGGCAGCAACGGGTTCACCGCCAGGCCGAAATCCTGCGAGGCCAGCAGGCGGCGCGCGGCGTAGACCAATTGCCAGACGCCGGCGCCGGCGTAGTTGGCGTCGGCTTGCAAGCGGTCGCCGACGATGACGGTGAACAGCGCATTGGCTTTGTAGCGCAGTCGCTGGCTGGCCTGCGGCTGGCTGGAGGTGATGCCGCCGGCGACGGTCCACAGCGCCGGCAGCCTGGCCAGCGCCTGCGGGTTGATGGTGGGGCTGGACTGGCCGGGGGTGAGCCGGCTGGCGTAATCGCCGTGGGCCAGCTGCAGGCCGCACAGGGCGGTTTCGTCCAGGTCCGCCGCCACTTCGCGCACCATCCGGCCCATGCCTTGGCGCAGGCGGTCGGCGATGGCGGTTTGCACGGAAATCAGCATGGACATGGTCATTCCTTGGAACGATGGAGAGGATGGGGAGAGTGTGACGCCGGACGGCGTCGGGGCTTAGCTGAGGGGTGTCAGTGCACCAAGCGCTTGAGCAGTTCGCCGGCAAGGGTGACCAGCAGCGCGGACAGGGCGCCGGATACCGCGCCGCTCTTGGCGGCCTGGATTTCGACGTCGCGCAGACGGCCGTCCAGCTCTTCCAGTTTCTTGTCCTGTTTGGCGAGGTGGGCGACGATCATGTCAAGCTTGCCTTCTATGCGGCCCAAGGCCAGCAGGTTGTCGTGTTCCACGTGAAACCCTCACTTCTCGGCCAGTTGCTGGCACAGCACGCAGCGGGTGCAGCTGGGGATCGCCGCGCGGCGGGCGCCGGGAATCGGATCGCCGCAGTCTTCGCAATGGCTGAGGCCGCTTTGGCGCCATTGCTCGAAGTGGCGGGCGAGCGCTTGCTCGCGGAATTCGGTTTCCAGCTCGCTGGCCCGGTCGAAGAAGTCGGTCATGGTGTGGGTTCCTGTTGAGAGTAGAGTTGTTTCAGGGCGACAAGGCGTTGCTCCAGTTGCTGGCACCAGGCACCGTAGTCGGCGGCGTGGGCGAGGAGATCGGGCGCCGGTAGCCCGGCATCGGCGCCGGAGGCTTGGGCGGCAGCTCCAGCAGATAGGGGCTGGGCGCCGGGCAGCTCGTCGGAATAGCCGAGGAGCTGGCGGTAGAGGCGCAGGCTGCCAGGGCCAAGGCCAGTAAAGCGGGGACCATCGTTGCGGGTGACATCGTCTATCCTTTGCGCTTGTCGCCGTTGCTGCGCTTGCAGCGCCTGCTGTTGTTGCAGCAGCCGGCTTTCCAGTTGATCGATGCGTTGGCGCCACTGCCGCTGCAATTCCATGGCCGCGGCCTGGCGCTGTTGCTGCGCGCGGCTGTCGGCCGATTGCATATCGGCGACGGTGGCCTGTAGCTTGGTCTGCCAGTACTGGCGGCTCTGGCAGTGGCCCAGCGCGTAGCCGCCGGCGGCGGCGAGCAGCGGCAGCAGCAGGCCGGAGCCCAGGCGGAGAAAGGAGGCGGGGATCATGTCCGGCTCCGGTCGCGATAAGCGGCGATCAGCCGCAGCGTGGCCGAGTAGCCGCCGACCACGCCCAGGTAGATCAGCCAGATGTCGGCAGTCAGCGCGCCGCGCCAGCCATTGACCAGAAACATGATGGTGGCCGCGGCGCAGGCGATATTGGCCCACAGCCGGCTGTGGCTGAGACGGCGGCTGCGCGGGTGGCGGATCAGGTCGGCGAGTCGCATGCTCATTGCTCCAGTGACAGTTGGAAATGGGGTATCTCATGCAGCGGCGCTTCCAGCGTGCCGTGCCAGTACAGTCCCAGCGATTGGGCGACGCGTCCCATCACCTGCCAGTGAGGGTGGTCGATGTCGCAGATGGGCTTGCCGGCGAGCAGCGGCACCACGTCGAAGGCGCGGGCGGCCGGGTTGCCGTGCAGCGTGGCGTTGTGGGCGGACTCGCCGGGGCGGGCGTAGGTGACGATGGCGCCAGGCAGATCCCGGCCCCGGCGATACAGCTGTTCCTGCTCGGCGGCCGAGCGCCAGGTGCAGATCAGCAGCGGATCCACGCCCTGGTCCCGGCACAGGCGCAGAAAGGTTTCAGCCAGCGGCTGCAGTTGCGGGTGCAGATCGGAAATGGCTCGGCTTGCCATGAGGTCTCCTTTGCCTGATGAAATGCGCTGCTCGGTCTGGGAGGCGGATCGGTGGCCTTTGGCGGCAGCCGGGCTGCGGGATCAGTGCACTTCGCAATCGGCCGGCGGCGTTTTCAGCACGCGCCAGACCATGCGGTCGCTGAGGCGATAGCGCATCGCCAGCACGCCCACCGCCTCGTTGGCGCCGAGGCCTTCCACCAGCATCGCGTCGAAGTCGCGGATCATCTGTTGATTGCGTGCCTGGCGCAGCGCGGTGCTGCAGCGCGGGATATAGAGGATGTCGCCGCCGAAATGGCCAGTCAGCCGCTCGGCCGCTTCCTGGCCGATCACCTCCACCAGCGCGGCGAATCGCAGCTGGCCGGCGCGGCTCTGATTTTTGGAGAAGGGCAGGGTGGTGCCGCCCAGCGCCTGCACTAACTGCAAAGTGCGCGGCATGCCAATCAGCTGAGCGACCAGTTGCATGGTGGAGGGCAGAGCGGGATATTGCGCGGCGGTATTCATCACGTGAGCTCCTGAAAGCCCCTCTAAGGGCCTTGGCAGACAAATAGTTCTAAATGAGTTATAGTTTGAGCAAGGCTAAACCAGGGGATGACCCGGTTTTATGTTGGCAGTTGTTAGAACTGTTGTGGTAGTTGAGTGCCCATATTTTAGCACTTTTGTAAGTATCATTGCTAATCAGTAGAACTACTTATGAAGTATGATTGCTATTGTATGCCTTGTTTTTGAACTGAACAAGCAACGAGATGTCACTACTTATGTCAGTTACATTCGACAAAATGACAATGCAATGGTAATCTGGGGCGCCGCTCCAACCGTGCATGACTTCCGATGGAGTTCCAAATGGAAAATTCGCAGCAACAGACCGATTTCCGGCAGCGCCTGGAACTATTGATCGGCAGCGAGAAGCCCTATGCCTGGGCGGCGCGCAACGGTCTCAACAAGGGGTCGTTCACCAATATGTGGTACAAGGGCGGCGTGCCGCGGGTCGGCACCGCCCAAAAGATCGCGGCCGGCAGCGGCTGCCGGGTCGAGTGGCTGCTGTACGGCGAGGGGCCGATGCAGGACGAGCGCGCGCAGGCGCAGGAGGCCGCGCAGCCGGCCGAACTGCCGGCCTTGCCCGCGCGCGGCGACGCCGATGAGCACGAAATCCCTGCCGGAGTGCAAGAAGAGTTCTGTTTCATCCCGCGTTATAACCTGAAGGCGTCGGCTGGTTTTGGAACCAGCGCCGCCGGCGAGCAGCCAATGTTCTATATGGCCTTCCGCCGTTATTGGGTGAAGAACTATTTGAACGCTTCGCCGCGCGATCTGGTGGTGATCAGCGTCAAGGGAGACAGCATGAGCGGCGTGCTGGAAGACCGGGACACCATCCTGGTCAATACGGCCGAGCGCAATCCCGGCGAAGGCCTGTTCGTGATCCGCATCGGCGATGACATCTTCGTCAAGCAGCTGCAGCGGCTGCCCGGCGGCGCGGTGCAGGTGAAGAGCGCCAATCCCTTATATGAAACTTTCACCGTGGATTTGTCCCGCTCGGCCGGCGAGTTCGAGGTGATCGGACGGGTGGTGTGGTTCGGCCGGCAGATCGCCTGAGCGTGGCGACGGATATCCTGGCGCGCGTCGTGTTTCGTGGCTGCGGCCGTTGCGCGATCAATGCCGCCTTGCCGGGCCCGGCCAGACGCCGGCCGCACCGTGCTTCCGGATCATCGGTGTACACTAGAGCCTGACCAAGCAACGGAATTCATCATGCAAGACCATATCCGCGCCAGTCTGGGCGAAGCCAAGACCGCGCTCGACAATCTGTTGGCCAACCCGCAGGCGCTCGCCTCGGTGGAGGCGGCGGCGCAGGCCGTCATCGGCGCGCTCGAATCCGGCGGCCGCGTGTTTTCCTGCGGCAACGGAGGCTCGATGTGCGATGCGATGCATTTCGCCGAGGAACTCACCGGCCGTTACCGCGGCAACCGCCGCGGCATGGCGGCGATCGCGATCAGCGATCCCAGCCATATCAGCTGCGTCGGCAATGACTACGGCTATGACGAGATTTTCGCCCGCTACCTGGAAAGCCACGGCCGCGCCGGCGACGTGTTGATCGGCCTGAGCACCAGCGGCAACAGCCGCAACGTGATCCGCGCCGCCGAAGCGGCGCGCGCGCTGGGCGTCAAGGTGGTGATCCTGACCGGCCGCGCCGGCACCAAGCTGGAGCCGCTGGCCGACGTCTACGTCAACACGCCGGGCGGCAGCTACGCCGACCGCGTCCAGGAGCTGCACATCAAGGTGCTGCATATCCTGATCGAGCTGACCGAGCGGCACTTCTTTCCGGAAAACTACTGAGACGCATCATGCGCCGGGAGGCGCGCGTCTCCGAAGTTGACGCATTTCAGCGCGCAGGCCGCGGGGCCGGGCGTTCAGCCGGCGTTGAGGAAGGTGCCGATGCGGCGGTAGGCGAGGTCGCAGACTTCCGGCACCAGCGCCTCCATGTTCAGGAAGGCGTGCACCTGGTCCTCCAGATGCAGCCGCTCCACTTCGGCGCCGGCCGCTTGCAGCTTGTTCGCGTATGACTGGCCCTGGTCGCGCAGGATGTCGCGGCCGGCTGTGACCACCAGCGTCGCGGGCGGCGGCGCATTCAGCGCCCAGTAAAGCGGCGATGCCCGGCCGCGGTCTTCGCCATGCTGGAAGTAATTGTCGAAATACCAGTCGGTGCGGGCGCGGGTCAGGAAGAAGCCTTCGCCGTTCTCCGCCACCGATGGCTGCGCCAGCGTGTAGTCGACGCAGGGGTAGATCAGCGCCTGGCGCGCAATCTCAAGCGATGAGTCGGCCAGGCCGCAGAGGCTGGCGCACAGCGCGCCTCCGGCGGAGTCGCCGGCCAGCGACAGGCGCCGCCGGTAGGCCAGCCCGCGTTGGTCCAGCGTTCGCCACACATGCCTGGCCACGCTCAGCGCGTCGTCCAGGCCGGCCGGATAGGGATTTTCCGGCGACAGCCGGTATTCGGCGGCGACGACGATGTGCCGGCTGGCGGCGGCGAGGCGGCGGTTGATACCGTCGTAGACGCTGACGCTTCCCGCCATGTGGCCGCCGCCGTGCAGGAAGACCAGCACCGGCAACGCCTCCTTGGGCGCGGGATGGTAGATGCGCACCGGCACGGCGTAAGGGCCGCCCGGCACCAGATCATCGTTGACCCAGGCGATGTCCGGCCCGGGCGCGACCATCTGCGCGGTCAGCTGCGCCAACGCTTCCCGCGCGCCTATCGCCGTCGGCTTGTAGCCGTCGGCCAAACGCTGCGCAGTCTGTTGGTTGAGCTCGGCCAGCCAGGGTTGCAGATTGGGATGCAGTCGGTGCATGGTCGGTCCCGTCGATGCAAGATATTGATTCATCAGGCTATACCATCGGCATTTAAACGGCAAGCGCAATGACCTGATGCGCGGGTTCAGCCGAACAGCAGGTCCAGCAGCCCGGGCTTGCCGCGCGCGCGCAGGCGGCCGCTGTCGGCCAGCAGCCGATCGATCAGCGCGCTGTCGGCGCGCGGCCGGCGGGCGCGCACCGGATCGTTCGCGCCGGTGGGGACCAGCGCCAGCGCGCCGTCCCGGCGGCTGAGGCGGTAGCCGCCGGCGCAGGCCGGGCAGAACAGCTCGTCGCCGTCGGCCGCCGTCGCCGGCACTGCGATGATGGGCCCGCAGGCCGCGCAGCGCTGCATCGGCACGCCGGGTTCGCTATGGCCCAGCACGTGGTCCAGCCGGCCGGCCTCGCCCAGCTGGATGAAGCGCTCGCCCAATTCGGCGTCGAATTGGCGGCCCAGGTTGTCGCGCAGGATGGCCAGCGCCTGCGGGACCGGCATGCCCTGGCGGTAGGGCCGGGTGCTGGTCATCGCGTCGAAGGCGTCGGCGATGCCGACGATGCGCGCCGCCAGCGGGATGGCCTTGCCGGACAGCCGGTCGGGGTAGCCGTTGCCGTCCGGGGTTTCATGGTGGCGCAGCACGGCGTCAATCACCAGCTCTGCCAATGGGTGGTCTTTCAGCAGCTCCGCGCCGACATGGGGATGGGTCTTGATCACCTCGTATTCCTCGTCGCTGAGTTTGCCGGGCTTGTTCAGCACCGCGTCCGGCACGCCCACCTTGCCCAGATCGTGCAGAAATCCGCCCAGCGCGATCCTTTCCACCTCGGCCTGGGGCAGCTGCAAGTCGGAGGCCAGCAGATGGCTGTAGCGCGACACGCGCCACAGGTGGCCGCCGGTGTAGGCGTCGCGTGCCTCCACCAGCATGGCCATCGTGTACAGGGTTTTCAGCAGTTCGCGGCTGGCTTGCATGGCTACCTCGCGGCATGAGTGGCGACCACTTCACTATGGCATACGCGCAGGCGGGCAACCGACAACTCGCATGTCATGCTGCGTTGGCGATATCGCCACATCATTCGAGCGTTTGATCTAAATTTGTCGTAACTTAATGATTACAATCATGCAAATTTCATCTTTCCTCCGTAGTGTGTAATGACGCGCCGTTGGACCGGCGCGATCCACACACGAAATCCAAGGAGGAGTGCGAA
The DNA here is from genome assembly GCF_055181315.1 of Chromobacterium sp. Ag138. Lineage (NCBI taxonomy): Bacteria > Pseudomonadati > Pseudomonadota > Betaproteobacteria > Neisseriales > Chromobacteriaceae > Chromobacterium > Chromobacterium sp. Ag138. The sequence continues at coordinate 2,909,173 of NZ_JBUPWA010000001.1, read as the reverse complement.
TGAAGTCATGGTTGCTGCTGGGACTGACCCTTTCCTCGCTGGCCTGGGCCGGCAATGACGACGGCGCGCCGGATCCGCGCTATGCCCATGTGCTGTCGTCGTCCGGCCCGCTGAGCCGCGCCGAGCTGCTCAAGCGCGGCCTGCCCAAGCAACAGGCCGCCGCGCGCCTTTCCGCGATGTCGGTGCCGGGACCGGCCACCTACACCTATGTGCGCTGTTTCTACCGCACCGGCAGCGCCAACACCCAGCCGGGCACCGATTACGAGTGGGCGCTCGACCCGTCCAGCGGCGACTACTACCGCCTGAACGGCAACTGGTGGTCCAGCAGCATCTTCGACTGGAAGAACATGTTCTACAGCGACGTGACGCAAGACGCGCTGCGTTCCGTCTGCCAGCAGACGCTGGCCAAGAAGGGCAGGCCGTCGCAGCCGGCGATGGTGTTCGCCGCCGACAACGCGATGTCGTTCAATTACACGGTGTGGACCAACGACAAGGCCGGGCAGGGCAGCGGCATCAACAAGATCATCGCCTTCGGCGACAGCCTGTCGGATAACCAGAACGTCTACAACGCCTCGCAATGGACGCTGCCCAACCGCAACAGCTGGTATATCGGCCACTTCAGCAACGGCCCGGTGTGGGTGGAATACCTGGCCGGCCGGCTGAAGCTGCCGATGTACAACTGGGCGATCGGCGGCGCCGGCGTGTCGACGCAGAAGCTGGTGATCCCGGGCGTGGTGCAGCAGGTGCAGTCCTGGCAGGACTACATGAAGCAGGCGCCCAACTACAACCCGGCCACCACGCTGTTCACGATGTGGATAGGCGGCAACGACCTGGTCAATTACGGCAGCACGCCGGACAAGGTGATCGCGGGCCAGCAACAGGCGCTGACCAATCTGATCAAGGCCGGCGGCCGCAACATCCTGCTGCTGAAGCTGCCCGACGTGTCGCGCGCGCCGGTGTACCAGTACAAGGACGGCGCGGCCACCGTGGCGGCGCAGGTGAAGGACCTGAACCAGAAGCTGGACGCTTTGGCCACCTCGCTGCGCCAGCAGTACGGCGTCAACATCCAGGTATTCGACAGCTATGCGATGTTCAATGACTTGCTGAACAATCCGGGCAAATACCAGGTCAGCAACACCACCCAGTCCTGCCTGAACATCAACGCCGATTCGGCGCTGAACTACATGCAGACCCAGTCGCCGCGTGCCAACTGCGCCAACGCCGACAGCTTCGTGTTCTGGGACACGCTGCACCCGACCACTCACACCCACTTGCTGCTCGGCAACGCGGTGGCCGACTTCCTCGGCTCGTCCGGCGCGATGCCGATGTTGAGCAAGGCGCGCTGACGCGCGGACGGACGGCGTTTGGCGCGCCGTCCGCCAGGGCTTACAATTCGGTTTTGATCCGGCCGCGGGGTTTCCCGCGGCCCGGCCGAACTGTAATCGAAAGCCCCCATGTCCACCCTGACCGAACTCCTCCGCCGCGCCGACGCGGCGCGCGCCGCGCTGATCGAGCGCCTGGCCGCCGAAGACACCAACTGCTACCGCCTGTTCCACGGCAGCGCGGAGGGCATGCCCGGCCTCGCCATCGACCGTTACGGCGAGCAGATCCTGGCGCAGACCTTCCATAAGCCGCTGACCGACGCCGAGCTGGAGGAAATCCGCGCCCATTACCGCGAAGCGCTGCCGGAGCTGGCGCTGGTATACAACGACCGCAGCGAGGCCAACTCGCGCGTCAGCAACGCGCTGTCGCTGGCCGAGCAGGCGGTGGCCCAGCAGGATGTGACCATCCGCGAGAACGGCGTGGCCTTCCATTACCAGGCGCGCCACAAGGGCCAGGACCCCTGGCTGTTCCTCGACCTGCGCGCCGCGCGCCGCCGCGTGATGCAGCTGGCCGAGGGCAAGAGCGTGCTCAATCTGTTCGCCTATACCTGCGGCGTCGGCGTGGCGGCGGCCAAGGCCGGTGCCAGCTTCGTGCTGAACGTGGACTTCGCCGAATCCAGCCTCAGCGTCGGCCGCGCCAACGCCAAGCTGAACCTGCTGGCCTCCCGGCCGCGCTGCCTGCACAGCGACGTGTTCGCCGCTGTGCGCCAGCTGTCCGGCATCGGCCAGCCGGACCGCGTGCGCGGCAAGAAGATGCCCCCCTTCCCCAAGCTCGAGCCGCGCCAGTTCGATCTGGTGTTCCTGGACCCGCCGCGCTACTCCAAGAGCCCGTTCGGCGTGGTGGACCTGGTCAACGATTACCAGGCGCTGTTCAAGCCGGCTCTGCTGGCCACCGCGCCGGGTGGGACGCTGGTTTGTTGCAATAATGTTGCAGAAGTGGACGGCGACGCCTGGCTGGAGAGTCTGAAGCGCAGCGCCGCCAAAGCCGGCCGCGAAGTGCGCGCCGCCGAGTGGATCGTCCCCGACGAAGACTTCCCCAGCATTGACGGCAAACCCCCGCTGAAGATCGTTTTGCTTAGTGTTTGAGACGCATTATCAAACAAAAAAGCCGCGACTTAGTCGCGGCTTTTTGCATAGTTTGAGCCAAGACAACTAAGCGTGAACTCGGTTTAATTGTTTAAAATTAACACTTTATTTTAAATGTAAACGGCTGATATTCTGTTTGACAGGAAGCCCCGGCCGGCGCGGAGCCTTAGCCGCGACCGGATGAAAACGACGGGCATTCCACACATAACAAACAAGGTATCGGGTGAATACATGAAACAAACCATCGTTCTGTCCCTGCTGGCGGGCATGCTGGCCTGCGCTCAGGCGCAGGCCCAGTCCGAACAGCCCCCCAGCGACGAGCTGGACGGCGTGATCTCCGCCGGCAAGCCCTTGTCCGGCAGCGAGGCGCGCGCCGCCTCGAGCCAGGCCAAGCCGCAGCCCGGCAGCGCCACCTACACTTACCTGCGTTGCTATTACCGCAAGAGTCCGGCGGCCAACCAGCCGCAGACCGACTACGTGTGGGCCACCGATCCGTCCAGCGGCGACTACTACCGCGTCAACGGCTACTGGTGGTCGGGCAGCTTCGTCGCGCTGAAGAACATGTTCTACAGCGACACCAGCCAGGACACGCTGCGTTCGGTGTGCCAGCAGACGCTGGCCAAGCAGGGCGTCAACCGTCCGCTAGCGCTGTTCGCCGCCGCCAACAACGTGATGTCGTACAACCACACCATCTGGACGCTGGACAGCGCCAGCCAGGGCAATGCGATCAACCGCATGGTGGTGTTCGGCGACAGCCTGTCCGACACCCAGAACATGTACGGCGCCTCGCAATGGCGGCTGCCGGTGGCCAGCAGCTGGTACGTCGGCCGCTTCAGCAACGGCCGGGTCTGGGTCGAGCATCTGGCCGACCAGCTGAAGCTGCCGTTCTACAACTGGGCGATCGGCGGTTCCGCCGCCGACAGCCACCTGGTGGTGCCGGGCCTGTTGCAGCAGGTGGATTCCTGGACCCAGTACATGCAGAAGGCGCCGGGCTACCGTCCGGAAAACACGCTGTTCACCATGCTGATCGGCGGCAACGACCTGCTCAATTACGGCCGCGCCGTCGATCAGGTGATCGCCGACCAGGGCAAGGCGCTGGACAAGATCATCGCCGGCGGCGGCCGCAATATCGTGGTGCTGACGCTGCCCGACCTGTCGCGCACGCCGTCCGGATCGGCCGGCGGCAAGGCGGCGCAACTGGCGCAGCAGGTGAAGGACTACAACGCCAAGCTGGCGACGCTGGTGGCCAATCTGCGGCAGAAGCACGGCGCGGCGCTCAAGCTCAGCCTGTTCGACGCCTACGGCATGTTTAACGACCTGCTGGCGAATCCGGCCAAGTACCAGGTGAGCAACACCACCCAGCCTTGCCTGAACGTGGCGGCCAACGCCAGCCTGCCCTACATCTCGTCGCAGACGCCGCGGCCGGAGTGCACCAACGCCGACGCCTACGTGTTCTGGGACAATCTGCACCCGACCACGCATACCCACGTGCTGCTGGGCCAGATGGTGGCCGACTTCCTGCGCCAGCAGAACCTGAACCTGTCGGCGCAGGCGCGCAGACGCTGATCCGCCGGGATTTAAGGCTGTCCGCCGACCGCATGCCTTGCCGGCATGCGGTTTTTTGTCGCCGGCGTTTTGCGGATGAAGGCGGGCTGCCGCCGCCTTGAAGGCCGCGCGGCCGGGCTCAGAGGCCGAGCTGGAGCCGCAGCGCCAGGTAGGCGCCGGAGACGGCCAGGGTCGCCAGGGTGATCGGCACGCCGACGCGGGCATGGCGTTTCCAGTCGATGGCGACGCCGCGCCTGGCGGCGGCATCGACGACGATGATGTTGGCGATGCTGCCCACAATCAGCAGATTGCCCGACAGCGTGCTGACCAAGGCGAGCAGCAGGCCGCCCATTTCATGATGGGCGATCGGCAACAGCAGCATCACCGCCGGGACGTTGGAGACGATGTTGGAAAGCAGGAAGGTGGCGGCGAACAAGGGGCAGGGCTGCTCCAGCCGCACGCCGAGGGCCGCCAGGCCGGCGACCGCGTCCGAGGGGAGTCCGGTGCGCTGAAGCGCTTGGTTGACCACGAACAGGCTCATGAACAGGACCAGCAGCTCCCAGTCAACCAGCCCCAGCATCTTGCGGGAATGCAGCTGGCGGCTCATCAGCAGGATGCCCGCGCCGATGAGGGCCATGTGCTCCCTGGGCCACGGCGCCGCCAGGAACGCCGCCAGCAGCGCAGCGGCGATGACGAGGCCTTTCGCGGTTTGCCAGCCATCGAAAGGCGTGTCCTCGCGCGGCGGCTCGGCGGCGGGGGCCTCGGCGGGGCCGGCGTCCAGCCAGCGGCCGCCGGTCTGCCGGACGATCAACGCCCAGCATGCCAGCAGTCCGAATCCCACCGGGAGGGCGGCGGCGAGGAAATAGCCGCCGAAGTCCAGGCGCAGCGTCTGGCCGATCAGCATGTTCTGCGGATTGCCGATCAGCGTCGCGGCCGAGCCGATGTTGGAGGCGCAGGCCAGCGCCAGCAGGAAGGGCACCGGGTCCAGCCGGCGCTGCCTGCAGGCGTCGATCAACACCGGCGCGACGGCCAGGCAGACGATGTCGTTGCTGAACACCGCCGACAGCGCCGCGCTGACGACGGTCAGCGCCGCCAGCAGCCCGGCGGGGCCGAGTGACAGCGTCGCCAACTTGTGGGTTACCCAGTCATAGAAGCCGCCGAGGCGCATCTGCGCCGAGATCACCATGAAGGCGAACAGCAATATCAGCGTGGGCAGGTGCATGGCGGCCACCGCTTGTTCCAGGCTCAGCGCGTTGACGCCGATCAGCGCGATCGCGCCGAGCAGCGCGACGCCGGTGCGGTCAAGCTGCAGGAATGGCAGTCCGCCGAGAATCATGCCGAGATAGACGATGAGGAAGATGGCGAGAATGGTGGTGGTCATGTCGTAAGCGCCGGCGGGCATCGGCCTGTCCCGGGACGGGCCGAGCTTGGGGGTGGGGGAGATGGCTGTTTCATGGCGGCCGGAAGGCGGCGGCGCGCTGCGGCGTTGCCGGCGCGCGCGGCATTCGTCCCGGGCGGGGGCTACTGGTTGGCGCGCACCCAGCGGTACCATTGCGAGAACAGTTCCGGCGTGATCGCGCCGATCACCGAACGTTTCCACACCACGTCGGTCCAGTAGTCGTCGGTGTTGAGGCTGGCCAGGCGGGCGCCGGCCTCTTCGGCGATGACGGCGCCGGCGGCGTAGTCCCACAGCCGCTGGCCGCCGTGCAGGTAGAGGTCGTAGCGCCCGGCGGCCAGGAAGCACCAGTCCAGCGTGCTGGAACCCATATTGCGCTGGCTGCCGCACGGCGCCACGCTGCCGATGCGGGCGGCCAGCTTGCCGGAGCGCAGATATTTGACCTCGACGCTGGCGATGGCGTCGCCCATGCAGTTATTGATGGTTTTCAGCGGCAGCCGGTGGCCGTTCAGCCAGGCACCCTGGCCGCGGCGGGCGTAGAACATCTCGTCCGACACCGGGTTGTAGATCACGCCCAGCTCGCTTTTGCCGTCCACCATCAGGCCGACCGAGATCGCGAAATAGGGCAGGCCGTTGACGAAGTTGGTGGTGCCGTCTATCGGGTCCACCACCCACAGTCCGTCGCGGTTGGCCGCCCACAGCGCGTCCTGTTCGTCGCGCTCCATTTCCTCGCCCAGCACCGGATGGGGCAGGATGGCGGGCAGGCGCCGCTGCAGTTCTTCCTGGCAGGCGAGATCGGCCTCGGTGAACAGGGTGCCGTCGTCCTTGCGGCTCTTGCCGACGCGCAGAAAGCGCGGCATCACCTCGCGGGCGGCCACGTCGCGTACCAGCTGCATCACCTGTTCTAGCACCTGCATCCTTTTCTCCCTGCGTGGTTTCCGCGCGAAAGCGGTTTGCCGAATGGAGCAAACCTAGCAAAATACCGGTATCAACAGCGACTTTCAATATCCGATGCCAAGGTTTTATCTCGACGCCGACCTCGCGGTCGGCCAGCACCTGTCCCTGCCCGATGCTGTGGTGCGTCATATCCAAGTATTGCGGCTGAACGCCGGCGACGCCATCACGCTGTTCAACGGCCGCGGCGGCGAGTACCAGGCCGCGCTCTGTGCGGTGATGAAGCGCGACGCGCAGTGCGTGGTCGAGCGCTTCGACGACGTTTCACGTGAAACCCCGTTGTGGCTGGGTCTGGCCCAGGGCATTTCCGGCGGCGACAAGATGGAGTTCACGCTGCAGAAGGGCGTGGAGATGGGGGTGTCGGTGTTTCAGCCCATCGCCGCCGGCCGTTCGGTGGTCAAGCTCAGCGGCGAGCGCGCCGACAAGCGCGTCGCGCGCTGGCAGGAGATCGTGATCTCCGCCTGCGAGCAGAGCGGCCGCAACACGGTGCCGCAAGTGCTGCCCATCCTGACGCTGAACGAGTGGCTGGCGAAGCGCCAGGAGGCCGATATCCGGCTGATCCTGTCTCCGCGCGGCGACAAGAGCCTGGCACAACTGGCCGACAGGCCGGCGCGCAGCTGGCTGATGGCGGGGCCGGAGGGCGGCTTTTCCGCGCAGGAGGAGGACGCGGCGCTGGCGGCCGGCTGGACGCCGCTGAAGCTGGGGCCGCGCATCCTGCGCACCGAGACCGCGGCGCTGGCGGCGGTGGCGGCGATGCAGGCGGTGTGGGGGGATTACCAGTAGGGTGCGTCACCCCAACGGGGCGACGCGCCCTACAGAAAGCGCAGCGGGTCGATGTGCCATTTCTCCGGCGACTCGTGCTTGACGATGCGGTCGCCGCCGCCGAATCCCATCTTGCGCGACAGGTCGACGATTTCCGGCTGGATATGGGTATTGCTCTTGGTGCTGAAGAACACCTTCACCTTGGGCGAGACCAGATTGTTGTCGTTCTGCTCCACCACCACGCCCAGCCGGCCGCTTTCCAGCCGCACCAGGGTGCCGATCGGATAGATGCCGATCACCCGCATGAAGGCCTGCACCAGCTCCGGGTTGAAATGGAATTTCGACCATTCGTAGATCTTGCGCAGCGCGTCGGTCGGCGACATGCCCTGGTGATAGCAGCGTTCGGAGGTGAGGGCGTCGTAGACGTCGACGATGGCCGCCATCTGTCCCAGCTGCGAAATCTGCTCGCCCTTCAGTCCGGCGGGATAGCCGCTGCCGTCGTGGCGCTCGTGGTGCTGGCCGGCCACCAGCACCGCCGTTTCCGAGATGCCGCGGGTGGCGTGCAGAATCTTCTGGCTTTCCACCACGTGGCATTTCATCACCTGGAATTCCTGCTCGGTCAGCTTGCCCGGCTTGTTCAAGATTTCGTTGGGCACCTTCATCTTGCCGATGTCGTGCAGCATGCCGCCGATGCCGGCGTGGTGTATCACTTCCTTGCTCATGCCCAGGCCGTTGCAGAAGCTGACCATCAGCGCGCCGACGCTGACCGAATGCTGGAAGGTGTAGTTGTCCTTGTCCTTGATCCGGCACAGCGACAGCAGCGCGCCGCCGTTGCGCAGAATCGACTCGGTCAGTCTTTCCACTTGCGGCTCCACCTGCTCCAGCTCAACCTGCTTGCCTAGCCGCACGTCCTGCAGGATGTCGCGGACGATCTGGTTGGCTTCGTCGTGGATGACCCGGGCGCGGCCGAATTCCTCGGCCGCCTCCACGCGGCGGACCACCGTGCTCTCGCGGGAGGCGATTTCGCGCAGCTCGCTTTCCAGCTGCTTGCGCACTTCGCCTTCGCTGCGGGCGGAGGGCAGGTCCAGACCCTTGCGGGTGTCGATGTAGACTTCGTGGATGCCGGCGTCGGCGATTTTCTGGATCTCGCTCTCGTCCTTCACCTTGAAACGGTTGATCAGAAAAGGGTGGGACATCCAGTCGCAGTTCAGGTCGTGGATGTACATGCCGACTTTGAGGTCGCTGACATCAATGCACTTGATCATGGCGCTTGGCGGCCTGTCGCCGCGGAGTGGGATTCAGCAAATCGTCGTGCTTCGACGGATCGGGCCGTCGCCGGACGGTGCCCTGGCGTAGAAGGCGTCTATTTTTCAGCATCAGCCGGAGCGGGCGGATTTGCAAGAATCCCGCCGCGGGAGGCCCGGATCCGGCGACCGCCGCCGCCCATCCAGGGGGCGAGGGCTTGCCGAAGGCGGCGATCATGGGATATATTCCCGCAGTTTTGTTCGGAACGGATGTAATGAGACAAGCGGCATGGCAGCGAAGCGGCATCAGCGACACCCTTGCGGGCGGCGCGGCGGCGTTGCTGCGAGGCGCCACCGTTCCCGACATTCCCGCATTCACGAAAAAAAGCCCCTGACGACAGGGGCTTTTTTTTCGCCCGCAACCGCCAACACGAGGAAAGCGACCATGGCCAATCCACTGTACCGGAAACACATCATCTCCATACCCGACTTCAGCCGCGAGGAACTGGAACTGGTGGTGGACACCGCCGCTCGCCTCAAGCAAAACCCGCGCGGCGACCTGTTGCAGGACAAGCTGGTGGCCAGCTGCTTCTTCGAACCGTCCACCCGCACCCGCTTGTCGTTCGAGACCGCGGTGCAGCGCCTGGGCGGCAACATCATCGGCTTCGCCGACGGCGGCAACACCAGCGCCAAGAAAGGCGAGACGCTGGCCGACTCGATCAAGATCATCAGCTCCTACACCGACGCGGTGGTGATGCGCCATCCGAAAGAGGGCGCAGCGCGGCTGGCTAGCGAGTTCTCGGCGGTGCCGGTGATCAACGGCGGCGACGGTTCCAACCAGCATCCGACCCAGACCCTGCTCGACCTGTTCTCGATCCGCGAGACCCAGGGCCGGCTGGACGGCCTGACCGTCGCCTTCGCCGGCGACCTGAAGTACGGCCGCACCGTTCACTCGCTGGCGCAGGCGCTGTCGCTGTTCGGCGCCCGCTTCTACTTCGTGTCGCCGGAAGTGCTGGCGATGCCGGACTACATCTGCGAGGAGCTGGACGAGAAGGGCATTTCGTACACGGTGGCGACCAGCCTGGAGGAGGTGATTCCCGAGGTGGACGTTCTGTACATGACCCGGGTGCAGCGCGAGCGTTTCGACGAGGCCGAGTTCCGGAAGATCCAGGGCCAGTACGCGCTGCGCGCCGACATGCTGAAGAATGCCCGCCCGGGCATGAAGGTGCTGCATCCGCTGCCGCGCGTCGACGAGATCGCGGTGGACGTCGACGCCACGCCGCACGCCTACTACTTCGAGCAGGCGAAGAACGGCGTCTACGCGCGCCAGGCGCTGCTGTCGCTGGTGTTGAACGAAACCGTGTAATCAGGCAAGCAAAGGACAAAGACCATGCAATACACCCGCACCGTGGAAGCGCTGAAGCAAGGTACTGTGATCGACCACATCCCGGCCGGCGAAGGCGTCAAGATCCTGCGCCTGTTCAAGCTGACAGAAACCGGCGAGCGCGTCACCGTCGGCCTCAATCTGGTCAGCCGCCACATGGGCAGCAAGGACCTGATCAAGGTGGAGAACGTGGCCCTGACCGAGGAACAGGCCAATGAGCTGGCGCTATTCGCACCGAAAGCGACAGTGAACGTGATCGACAACTTCGAAGTTGTAAAAAAGCATAAATTGACCCTGCCCGACGCGGTGGAAGGCATTTTCTCCTGCCCTAATTCCAACTGCATTTCGCATAATGAGCCGGTGAAGAGTGTCTTCTACGTAAAAACACTGGGTCATGACACAAAAATGAAGTGCAAGTATTGCGAAAAGGTGTTCAGTAGGGATATTGTTGCAGAGGTGCGCTAAGTCGTACAAAGGATGAGATAGAGAAATATCAAGAAAACACTGCGTTCGACAGTGGCAGTAAAAATAGGGAAAGCGCCGCGGGAGACTGCGGCGCTTTTCATTTGTTGCGACTCGCGGCTTACGGTCGCGGGAGAGCGGATACCCGACGCGGCCGCTGGAGGCGGCCAGACGATGAAGCCATGGTGGCGCCGTCATGCCTTTGTCCTGAATTTGCCATTGGCGGCCGCTTGCGGCGCGCTGGGGGCTTTGCTGGTGTTGGGCTTCCAATTCGCATTGCATGCGATTGAGCAGGCGCTAAGCGGCCGCAGCGGCAGCCTGGTCGAGATCGCGCGGCAATTGGCGCCCTGGCAGCGCGCGCTGGCCCCGGCGCTGGGCGGGCTGCTGGCCGGACTGGTGCTGGAACAGGGGCGGCATCTGCTGCGCGGCGCCGCCGAGGGCGATTACCTGGAGGCGGTGCGGGTCGGCGATGGCCGCCTCAGCTTGCGCCGCACCCTGGTCAATAGCCTGTCCTCCCTGTGCACGGTGGCCAGCGGCGGCTCCATCGGCCGCGAGGGCGCGATGGTGGCGCTGGCCGCGCTGGGCGGTTCGTTGCTGGGCCGGTTGGCGTCTGTCAGCCTGCCGCGCCGCCGCTTGCTGGTGGCCTGCGGCATCGCCGCCGGCTGGGCCGCCGCCTATCATGCGCCGCTGGCGGCGGTTGTCTTCGTTTGCGAGGTGGTGTGGCGGCGGCTGGACTGGCGCGCGCTGCCGGCGTTGCTGCTGGCCGCCCTGACCGCCAGCCTCACCGTGGACAGGCTGTTCGGCCTTTCCCCCTTATACCAGCCCGCCCCCCTGGGCGCTCCCGATCATTTGGCCCTGGCCGGCTACTGCCTGCTGGCTTTGCTGCTGGGCGCCGCTTCTCCGCTGTTCATGGGCGCGATGGAGCTCGGCCGCCACGCGCTGGGCAGGCTGAAACTGCGCCTGCCGTGGCGGATGGCTCTGGGCGGGGCGGTGGTGGGCGGCCTGGCCTGGTTCTGGCCGCAGATGTGGGGCAATGGCTACAGCACGGTGTCGTGGCTGCTGGTCAGCGATCCGGGCTGGCGGCTGGTGCTGACGCTGCTGGTGTGCAAGCTGGCCGCCACCGCGGCCACCAGCGGCTCCGGCGCGGTGGGCGGCATTTTCACGCCGATGTTGTTCGCCGGCGCGGCCGGCGGCGCGCTGGCCGGCCAATTGCTGAATATGCTGCTGCCGGGCTGGTTGCCGGCCGGCGGCGCGGCGCTGGTGGGGATGGCGGCTTTCCTGGCGGCCACCGCGCGCGCGCCGGTGCTGGCGGCGCTGATGCTGATGGAGCTGACCGGCGCCTACGCGATGCTGCCGCCGGTGGCGCTGGCCGCATGGCTGGCGGCCAGGATCAGCCGCCGCCTGGGCGGCCGGGTCTTGTACCAGGACGAGGCGGAGATCAGGCGTCCGGCGCCGGGCCGCTGCTGGCTTCGTCGATGAAGCGCTGCAGGTAGACCAGATCCAGCCAGCGGCCGAACTTGAAGCCGACTTGCGGCAGCCGGCCCACCTGGACGAAGCCCAGTTTTTCGTGGAAGCGGATCGATCCCTCGTTGTCGGCGTCGACGGCGCCCAGCATGGTGTGCTTGCCCAGCGCCTGGGCATAGGGGAGCAAGGCCTGCACCAGCGCGGTGCCGATGCCCTGGCCGCGTGCGTCCGCGGTCAGGTGCACGCTGTGTTCGACGGTGAAGCGATAGCCGGGGCGGGCGCGGAAATCGCCGAAGCTGGAAAAGCCTAGCGCGCGGCCGTTCTCGTCCTCCGCCAGCAGCACCGGGTAGCCGGCGGCGGCGCGGTCCTGGAACCAGACGGCGAACTCCCCCGGCGTCAGCGGATCGTCGTTGTAGACGGCGGTGGTGGTGGCGATCACTTCGTTGTAGATGTCGAGTATCGCGGCCAGGTCTTCAAGAGTGGCTTCACGAATCTGCATGTTCTGTCCTTGCTTGAGGTCGTTCGGGGCCTTGAGCCAAGGCCTTTGCAATTAACGTACCAGTATTCAACCCGCGGGAGCGATTTTCTTGCGCGGGCTGCGCTTCTTGCGCGGCGGCGCGGCGCTCTCCTCGGACGCCGGCGGGGTCTCGACGGGCGCCGCGGGCTCGGCGACGGCGGGCTCGCCATCGTGGCGCAGCCGGATCTCGCTGTGCAGCTTGGAGCCGTTCCGGCTCTCCTGCACCGTCAGGAAATCCAATTTCTTCACCATCTGCGACAGGCGGCCATGGCCCCAGTTGCGCGGGTCGAACGAGGGATCGTTTTTGGCGAGGTAGGAGCCGACGGCGGACAGTTCGGCCCAGCCGCTGTCGCGCGCCACCGCCTCTATCGCCGAGGTGAACATGTCCTGCAGCGGGTGTTTTTCCCTGTGTGGCGCGGCCTTGGCGCGCGAGCGGCTGTTGCGGGCCTTGGGCTTGTCAGCAGTCGCCGCCGTCTCTGGTTTCGGCTTGGCCGGCGGCGCCGGGCGCAGAATCTCGGTGAACACGAATTTGTCGCAGGCGGCGATGAAGGGGCGCGGCGTCTTCGACTGTTCGCCCAGGCCGATCACGGTCAGGCCGCCTTCGCGCAGCCGGGTGGCCAAGCGGGTGAAGTCGCTGTCGGAGGACACCAGGCAAAAGCCGTCGAAATTGCCGGTGTAGAGCAGATCCATCGCGTCGATGATCAGCGCCGAGTCGGTGGAGTTCTTGCCCTTGGTGTAGGCGAACTGCTGTATCGGCGAGATCGCGTACTGGTGCAGCACTTCCTTCCAGCCCTTGAGCTGGGTGGTGGTCCAATCGCCGTAGGCGCGCTTGACGACGGCCGTTCCGTACTTGGCCACCTCGGCCAGCAGTTCGGCGATCAGCGAGGATTGGGCGTTGTCGGCGTCTATCAGCACCGCCAGTTTGCGGTTTTCCATTGAGTCTTTCGGGTAGGGCGACAGCACATGCTATGCCGGGGCTTTCCCGGCTGTCAAAAACTGGCCGACGCCGCTTGGCCGCGCGCGGCGTCCAGCGCGCGTCCGACGATGCGGTCGACGGTGCCGTCCCGCTTCATGCCGGCCAGCGCCTGGTTCAGTTCGCGGATGAAGTCCTGCTTGTACGGGAAGCGGCCGTCGTCGCGGTCGGTGAAGCCGACATAACCCTGCTCCTCCGATACCGTCGCCGCCTCGGCCAGCTGGCCGTCGCGGTACAGGCCCTGGCGCTGCAGTTTCGCCAGTTCCATGTCTATCGCCAGCTTGTCGTTCTGGTAGCAGTCCAGGTGGCCGCGGATCAGCTTCAGCAGATTGGTGCGGACGTCCGGCGCTTCCTCCATCGAGATCCGTCCCAGGTCTACCAGCGCCCAGAAGGCGTTGCCGCCGAGCCGGAAGCCGGCGTTGTTGCCGAAACGCAGGCCCAGATAGTCGTTTGGCCAGGCCGGGCGCGGCTGCGCCATTACCGGGAGGCGGCAATAGACCACGACTTTTTCGCGCAGCATGGGCAGCGAGTAGGGGCGCATGAAGGGGCGTTCGCCGGGCCGGTAGTAGGGCGGGGACAGCGCCAGCGCGCGGCCGGCCTCCAGTTCCGCCAGCCCGCGCTTCCACGGCACCGGATGCAGCTCTATCCGGTAGCCGCGCAGGCGGCTGGAGGCCGCGCGCAGGATGTCGTTGTAGATGCCCCGCGCCTGGCCGGCCGTTTCATACGAGTAAGGCGGATAGCCGTTGTCGGTCAGGATGGTCACGGTCAGCGGCGCCGCCGCGCAGCTGAAGGACCACAGCATCGACAACAGTAGGCGGGCGATGGACTGGCGCATCGCGGTCATGCTCCGAGAGACGAATACCATCGTTATAGCGCGTGGCCGGTGGCGCGGCTTTGGCGTTGGCGAAGGCGGCGGAGGGCAATGCAATGAGACGAGGGGAGGAGGCGAGCGGGGTATGGCGGGGCGAAGCCGGCGCGGCGCAGGAGCGCGCGCGCCGGCTCAGTCCGAGGGGCCGATTACTTCTTGGCGATGGTTTTGCCGTAGGCTTCGGCGGAGGCCTGCATCTTGGGCAGCAGCGCCTTTTCGGCCGACTTCAGCGTTTCGCCGGCGATGCCGTTGATGATTTGCGGCTGCTGCTTCAGCATCTTCTGGCCGGCCGGCGTCTTGTAGAAGGCGTTGATCTGCTTCAGGTCGTCAGCGGTGAACTGGGCGCTGAAGTTCTTCACCACGGTCTGCTCGAACTGGCTCTTGACCGCGGCGGAGCCGAAGTAGTCGGCGGCCAGTTTCTGGATGCCGTCGCCGTAGCCCTTCAGGCCGGCTTGCGCTTTCTTCTGCTGGGCTTCGGTCAGCTTGATCTTGTTCTTGACGAAGTATTCCTGCAGCAGCGGCAGCGCGCTGGCGGAGGTGCGTTGCGCCAGCTCCGGCAGCATATTGTCTAGATTCAGGGTGGCGGCCAGTTCCTTGGCTCCGGCTTCCTGGGCGGCGTCGGCGTGAGCCAGCAGCGGCATGGTCAGCAGCAGGGCGGCGATGCCGGCCTTGATCGAGCGGGAAGCAAACATGGCAAATCCTTTGATCTGGTAATGGATGTCGAGCCGGCAGTGTGACACCGGCCGGTGTCCAGGTCAAAGCCCATGCGGTCAGGG
>NZ_JBUPWA010000001.1:2869791-2894260 GCF_055181315.1 Chromobacterium sp. Ag138 | reverse complement strand
GCGCCGGTGCTGGCGGCGCTGATGCTGATGGAGCTGACCGGCGCCTACGCGATGCTGCCGCCGGTGGCGCTGGCCGCATGGCTGGCGGCCAGGATCAGCCGCCGCCTGGGCGGCCGGGTCTTGTACCAGGACGAGGCGGAGATCAGGCGTCCGGCGCCGGGCCGCTGCTGGCTTCGTCGATGAAGCGCTGCAGGTAGACCAGATCCAGCCAGCGGCCGAACTTGAAGCCGACTTGCGGCAGCCGGCCCACCTGGACGAAGCCCAGTTTTTCGTGGAAGCGGATCGATCCCTCGTTGTCGGCGTCGACGGCGCCCAGCATGGTGTGCTTGCCCAGCGCCTGGGCATAGGGGAGCAAGGCCTGCACCAGCGCGGTGCCGATGCCCTGGCCGCGTGCGTCCGCGGTCAGGTGCACGCTGTGTTCGACGGTGAAGCGATAGCCGGGGCGGGCGCGGAAATCGCCGAAGCTGGAAAAGCCTAGCGCGCGGCCGTTCTCGTCCTCCGCCAGCAGCACCGGGTAGCCGGCGGCGGCGCGGTCCTGGAACCAGACGGCGAACTCCCCCGGCGTCAGCGGATCGTCGTTGTAGACGGCGGTGGTGGTGGCGATCACTTCGTTGTAGATGTCGAGTATCGCGGCCAGGTCTTCAAGAGTGGCTTCACGAATCTGCATGTTCTGTCCTTGCTTGAGGTCGTTCGGGGCCTTGAGCCAAGGCCTTTGCAATTAACGTACCAGTATTCAACCCGCGGGAGCGATTTTCTTGCGCGGGCTGCGCTTCTTGCGCGGCGGCGCGGCGCTCTCCTCGGACGCCGGCGGGGTCTCGACGGGCGCCGCGGGCTCGGCGACGGCGGGCTCGCCATCGTGGCGCAGCCGGATCTCGCTGTGCAGCTTGGAGCCGTTCCGGCTCTCCTGCACCGTCAGGAAATCCAATTTCTTCACCATCTGCGACAGGCGGCCATGGCCCCAGTTGCGCGGGTCGAACGAGGGATCGTTTTTGGCGAGGTAGGAGCCGACGGCGGACAGTTCGGCCCAGCCGCTGTCGCGCGCCACCGCCTCTATCGCCGAGGTGAACATGTCCTGCAGCGGGTGTTTTTCCCTGTGTGGCGCGGCCTTGGCGCGCGAGCGGCTGTTGCGGGCCTTGGGCTTGTCAGCAGTCGCCGCCGTCTCTGGTTTCGGCTTGGCCGGCGGCGCCGGGCGCAGAATCTCGGTGAACACGAATTTGTCGCAGGCGGCGATGAAGGGGCGCGGCGTCTTCGACTGTTCGCCCAGGCCGATCACGGTCAGGCCGCCTTCGCGCAGCCGGGTGGCCAAGCGGGTGAAGTCGCTGTCGGAGGACACCAGGCAAAAGCCGTCGAAATTGCCGGTGTAGAGCAGATCCATCGCGTCGATGATCAGCGCCGAGTCGGTGGAGTTCTTGCCCTTGGTGTAGGCGAACTGCTGTATCGGCGAGATCGCGTACTGGTGCAGCACTTCCTTCCAGCCCTTGAGCTGGGTGGTGGTCCAATCGCCGTAGGCGCGCTTGACGACGGCCGTTCCGTACTTGGCCACCTCGGCCAGCAGTTCGGCGATCAGCGAGGATTGGGCGTTGTCGGCGTCTATCAGCACCGCCAGTTTGCGGTTTTCCATTGAGTCTTTCGGGTAGGGCGACAGCACATGCTATGCCGGGGCTTTCCCGGCTGTCAAAAACTGGCCGACGCCGCTTGGCCGCGCGCGGCGTCCAGCGCGCGTCCGACGATGCGGTCGACGGTGCCGTCCCGCTTCATGCCGGCCAGCGCCTGGTTCAGTTCGCGGATGAAGTCCTGCTTGTACGGGAAGCGGCCGTCGTCGCGGTCGGTGAAGCCGACATAACCCTGCTCCTCCGATACCGTCGCCGCCTCGGCCAGCTGGCCGTCGCGGTACAGGCCCTGGCGCTGCAGTTTCGCCAGTTCCATGTCTATCGCCAGCTTGTCGTTCTGGTAGCAGTCCAGGTGGCCGCGGATCAGCTTCAGCAGATTGGTGCGGACGTCCGGCGCTTCCTCCATCGAGATCCGTCCCAGGTCTACCAGCGCCCAGAAGGCGTTGCCGCCGAGCCGGAAGCCGGCGTTGTTGCCGAAACGCAGGCCCAGATAGTCGTTTGGCCAGGCCGGGCGCGGCTGCGCCATTACCGGGAGGCGGCAATAGACCACGACTTTTTCGCGCAGCATGGGCAGCGAGTAGGGGCGCATGAAGGGGCGTTCGCCGGGCCGGTAGTAGGGCGGGGACAGCGCCAGCGCGCGGCCGGCCTCCAGTTCCGCCAGCCCGCGCTTCCACGGCACCGGATGCAGCTCTATCCGGTAGCCGCGCAGGCGGCTGGAGGCCGCGCGCAGGATGTCGTTGTAGATGCCCCGCGCCTGGCCGGCCGTTTCATACGAGTAAGGCGGATAGCCGTTGTCGGTCAGGATGGTCACGGTCAGCGGCGCCGCCGCGCAGCTGAAGGACCACAGCATCGACAACAGTAGGCGGGCGATGGACTGGCGCATCGCGGTCATGCTCCGAGAGACGAATACCATCGTTATAGCGCGTGGCCGGTGGCGCGGCTTTGGCGTTGGCGAAGGCGGCGGAGGGCAATGCAATGAGACGAGGGGAGGAGGCGAGCGGGGTATGGCGGGGCGAAGCCGGCGCGGCGCAGGAGCGCGCGCGCCGGCTCAGTCCGAGGGGCCGATTACTTCTTGGCGATGGTTTTGCCGTAGGCTTCGGCGGAGGCCTGCATCTTGGGCAGCAGCGCCTTTTCGGCCGACTTCAGCGTTTCGCCGGCGATGCCGTTGATGATTTGCGGCTGCTGCTTCAGCATCTTCTGGCCGGCCGGCGTCTTGTAGAAGGCGTTGATCTGCTTCAGGTCGTCAGCGGTGAACTGGGCGCTGAAGTTCTTCACCACGGTCTGCTCGAACTGGCTCTTGACCGCGGCGGAGCCGAAGTAGTCGGCGGCCAGTTTCTGGATGCCGTCGCCGTAGCCCTTCAGGCCGGCTTGCGCTTTCTTCTGCTGGGCTTCGGTCAGCTTGATCTTGTTCTTGACGAAGTATTCCTGCAGCAGCGGCAGCGCGCTGGCGGAGGTGCGTTGCGCCAGCTCCGGCAGCATATTGTCTAGATTCAGGGTGGCGGCCAGTTCCTTGGCTCCGGCTTCCTGGGCGGCGTCGGCGTGAGCCAGCAGCGGCATGGTCAGCAGCAGGGCGGCGATGCCGGCCTTGATCGAGCGGGAAGCAAACATGGCAAATCCTTTGATCTGGTAATGGATGTCGAGCCGGCAGTGTGACACCGGCCGGTGTCCAGGTCAAAGCCCATGCGGTCAGGGCTGGCCGGCGGCCGGCATCGCCGCCTGCCAGCCCTGGTAGCGGGAAAGGTTGTCGCGGGTGACCAGCCCCACCGGCACCATCACGTGGCGGACGGAGGTGTCGCCGCGGCGCAGCTTGACGCCCAGCTTCACCGCCTCGCCGCCCAGCAGGTACGGCGACTGGCTGGCGGAGACGACGATCTGGCCGGGCAGCCGCAGCGCGCGCTCGATGTCGGGCGAGCCGTCCACCGAGCCGATCAGCACCTGCTTGCGCCCGGCGGCGCTCAAGGCCTTCTCCACGCCCAGCGCCTGGCGGTCGTTGATGGTGAACACCGCGGCCAGATCGGGCCAGCGCTGCAGCGATTGCTGCATCGCGCGCTGGCCGCCCAGGCTGGAGCCCTGGGGGTTGGCGCCGTCGTCGACCGCGCGGATGCGGGGGAAGGCGGCCAGCGCGGCGTGGCAGCCGGCGATGCGGTCGCTGACCGAGGTGACCGGCGGGCCGCCCTGGATCATCAGCGTGCCGCGGCCGTGCAGTCGCTGGGCCAGGTAGCGGCAGACGAGCTCGCCGGCCTGGCGGTTGTCGGACTTGACCGTGCCGTCGACGTCGGGGGCGTCCACGTCCACCGCCACCACGGTGATGCCGGCGGCGCGAGCCTGGCTCACCAGCGGCGCCACCGCCCTGCTGTCCACCGCGCCCAGCAGGATCAAATCCACTTTCTGCGCGATCAGCTGGCGCAGCTGTTCCTGCTGCTGTCCCAGCGTGAAATTGGCCGACTGCGAGCTGATGTGCACCGCCGGATTGAGCCGGTGGGCAGTCTGTACCGCGCCGCGCGCCAGCGCCTGGTAGAAGGGGTTGTCCAGCGCGCCGACCGAAATGCCGATGCGGGACAGGCTCGCGGCGGCGGCGGGAGCGGAGCTGGCGAGCAGGGCGAGGCTGAGAAACGAAATGCGCGAGGCGGGCATGGCGGGATGGGCATGGAGTCTGACTCGTATCAGTCTAGCTCATCCGATCGCAGTTGCGACTGTCCTGGACTCAAGATGGCGCTGCGCGCGCCAGGCCAGCTGGCGCAGCAGCGGCCAGCCTTCTTCCCATTGCTGGTGCCCGGAGTCGACATTGATGTGGCCGGCGTGCTGCAGCCAGGTGATCGGCGCCTGCCAGTAGCCGGCCAGCCGCGCGGCGCGGGCGGTCTTGCAGAAGGGGTCGTTGCTGCTGGCGACGATCTTGGCCGGGAAGGGCAGCGCTTGGCGCGGCACCGGGGCGAAATTCATCAGCTCGGCGGGCACGAAGGCGCGCTCGACGTCGGCCGGCGCCACCAGCAGCGCGCCGGCGATGCGCTCCGGGCGCTGGCGCGCGTAGTGGGCGACCGCGATGCAACCCAGGCTGTGGGCGATCACCAGCGCCGGCTTGACGCAGCGGTCCAGCGCCGCGTCCAGGCCGTCCAGCCAGTCGTCCAGCAGGGGATGGGCCCAGTCGGCGTTGTCGACGCGCCGGGCGCCCAGCCGCCGTTGCCAGTGGCTTTGCCAGTGGCGCGGCCCGGAATTGTTCCAGCCGGGCTGGATGATCAGGTCGAATGGTTGCAGGGTGGCGAACATGTCGGACTCGCGGGAGACGATGGTCTGACTGTAGCGCGGCCGGAATAGGTTGAAAAATAATAAGGAATTGTTTTGTTATTCCCTTGCGCCATAAATGGCGCGGCCGCTCAATCCCGCCGCTGCTCGCGCCAGTTCAGCCACAGCCGCAGATCGAACTCCAACTGGTGGTAGTCGGGCTGCATGTGGCAGCACAGCTGGTAGAAGGCCTTGTCGTGATCGCGCACTTTCAGGTGGGCGAGCTCGTGCACGACGATCATCTGCAGGAAGGGCAGCGGCAGTTCGCGGAACAGCGACGCGATGCGGATCTCGCTCTTGCTCTTCAAGCGCCCGCCCTGCACCCGGGAGATGGTGGTATTGGTGCCCAGCGTGCCCTTGAGCGGATGCTGCTGGTTGTCGTACAGCACCTTGGCCGGCAGCGGCGCGTTTTTCAGGTGGCGCTGCTTCAGCGCGGAGACGAACTGGTAAAGCGCCTTGTCGGTCTGCACGTCGTGGTCGTCCGGATACTTGCTGCGCAGCAGGGCACCGAGCTCGCCGGAATCGAACAGCGCCTGCGCCTGTTGCACCAGGGCCGGCGGGTAATGCGGCAGATATTTGAGAGTGGGCATGCGGGTATTGTAAGGCCGCGGCGGCGATGCGTGTTGCCGCCGCTCAAGCCTTGCCGGCGATCAGGCGCGCGGGATCGGCCCAGCTGTAGCGCAACGCCGCGGCGCGGGTGCCGGCCGGGGTGTCCACCTCGCGGCGCTCCATCACTTCGCCGCCCAGCTTGCCGTAGACGGCGCAGGCGTCGGCATTGCGCTCGTACACCCATAGATAGAGCGGGCGGCCGGGCGCGATCCGCGAGGCCTCGGCCGCGGCGGCGGCCATCAGCGCGCGGCCGATGCCGCGTCCTTGCTGGCCGGGCAGCACATGCAGATTGTCCAGGTAGACGCCCAGCTCGGGCGCTTCTTCCGGCAGCAGGCAGACGAAGCCGACCGGCTCGCCGTCCCAGCAGGCTAGCCGCACCCAGGGCGGGAATGCCGCGTCGAAGCGACCGCGCCATAAGGCCAGCCTTTCGTCAGCGGCGCGCTGGTCCAGATAGTCGTCCGGCAGGATGCCGCGATAGCTCGCGCGCCAGCTAGCGGCGTGCAGGGCGGCGATGGCGGGCGCGTCTTCGGCATGGGCCGGGCGGAGGGCGAGCATCGGCTGTTCCTTGGCGGGTTTCACGTGGAACAGCATAGCGCAGGATGGAAATTTAGGTTTTGTTTATGCGGAGGCGGGCGATTTTTGCCGGAAGTTGAGCTGCGGCCGCCTAGCATGGGCGAGTGATTCCGCCGCATGGAGAAACGTTGATGGCCATACCTGTCAGAACCGCGCTGCGCCGCAGCTGCCGAGAAGCATCCGGCGTCGCGATCCTCAGCCGCCTGCCCGCGAGAAAGGAGGGCGGACAGACGCTGCGCCAGCGCCGGCTGCTGGCGGGCATGAGGGCCGGCCGCCATGGCCAGCCCGCCCGTTCCAGTCTGCTGCGGCGGCTGGGCGTTTGGCTGGCGCGTCACTTCAGCCGCATCGGCTCCAGCAGGATGGTCTGATCGCCGCAGCTCAGCCACAGCTGGCCGTCCTGGATGGTGGCGGTCAACTGCATGCTGCGCGTGGCGAGCGCGGCCAGCGATTGCAGCGCGTCGAAGTCGATGCGGAACACTTCCAGCTTGTCCAGGCGAGCGAGCTTGCCCTCGTTCTGGCCCCACCACACTTCGCTGGCGCGGCCGCCGTAGCTGTACAGCACCACGCGCTCGGAGCGGGAGCAGGCTTTCTTCAGCCGCTTCTCGTCCGGTTCGCCCAGGTCCACCCACAGCTCGATCTCGTCGGCGTAATTCTTCTGCCACAGCTCCGGCTCGTCGTCGGCGCACAGGCCGCGGGTGAAGGCCAGCGTTTCGCTGGCGTTGAGCGCGAAGGCGGCGATGCGCAGCATCATCCGTTCCAGCGTTTCGGACGGATGCTGGGCCAGCGTCAGCGGGTGGGTGGCGTAATAGCCGCGGTCCATGTCGGACAGCGTCAGGGTGGCTTTGTATATGGTGGCGGTCAGGGCCATGGGAATCTTCGCTGAATCGGGTTCGCCCGGCGCGACATTGCGGCAGGGCGTCCGATTCTAACCGCCGGCCGGCGTCAAGGCGAGGGCTGACTGGTGCATTCCAGCGACTCGCCGCGCCAGTTGACGCTGGCGTCGCGGCCCTTGATCCAGAACTCGACGCCCTGGCCCTGATAGCGCGAGCCGCTGCCGCTCAGGCCCTGGTGGACGATCACCAGCGCGTTGCCGCGCTCCAGCTTGGCGGTGGCGGGGTGGGTGCGGTAGAAAGTGGCGAGGATGGTGGCGCCGGGCTGGCCGCGGCACAGGTAGCGCAGCGGCGTCAGCGATTGGGCCAGGTTCCAGGTGGCTTGCAGCTGGGTGATGCGCAGGATGTAGGTGTCGCCCAGGCACATGTGGGGATCCTCGTCCTTCATGCAGTCCTTCAGGCTTTTCACCCAGCGCTTCTGCTCGGCGATCAGCTTGGCCTGCGCGCCGCTGCGGCTTTGCTCGGCCTGGCTCAGGGCCTGGGCGTAAACCTTCTCCAGCCGGTTGTCCAGCCGGGTCAGGCCATCGTCCTGGCAGACCATGCTTTCCACCATATTGGCGGGTTGGTCGCAGTGGAAGTCGGTGGCCACCGGGGGCAGCACGGGAGCGGCGGCCGGCGGCGGCGGCATGCCTTCGCCGCCGGCGCGCGCATGGCCGTTCTTGGCGGCCAGGGCCAGCGTGGGCAGCAGCAAAAACAAGCCTATCAGCCGAGATGGGACTACGGGCATAATCTATCCTTGAGTACGGCGTATTATAGCGAGCCGGTTTGCCGTCCGCGGCGGCGTCATCGGCTTCCTGCGGCCATTCGCGGCGGCGAGTTCCCAATGCCGGCGATTGGCTGTACACTGCGACGCTTCGCGCGAGTACCAGTCCCGCGCGCCTTTCTCATCATCGAGTTCAACTTCTTTTCCCGTCAGCCTGGATTGGTCGCAGTTCTGCGATAGGCCGTCGCAGGAGCATATTATGTCCGATCTTACCTTCGCCGACCTAGGCCTGGCCGACCCTTTGCTGCGCGCTGTCGCCGATACCGGTTATACCACGCCCACCCCGATTCAGGCCCAGGCCATCCCGCAGGTGCTGCAAGGCGGCGACCTGCTGGCCGCGGCCCAGACCGGCACCGGCAAGACCGCGGGCTTCACGCTGCCGCTGCTGCAGCTGCTGATGCGCTCGCCCAGCCACCACGCCGGCCGTCCGCGCGCGCTGGTGCTGACCCCTACCCGCGAGCTGGCCGCCCAGGTGGAAGAGTCGGTGCGCACTTACAGCAAATACCTGCCGTTGAAGTCGCTGGTGATGTTCGGCGGCGTCAACATCAATCCGCAGATCAAGGCGCTGCGCGCGCCGGTGGACATCCTGGTGGCGACGCCGGGCCGCCTGCTGGACCACGTCGGCCAGAAGACCGTCGACCTGTCCGGCGTCGAGATCCTGGTGCTGGACGAAGCCGACCGCATGCTGGACATGGGCTTCATCCACGACATCAAGAAGGTGCTGGCCAAGCTGCCGGCCAAGCGGCAGAACCTGTTGTTCTCCGCCACCTTCTCCGACGAGATCAAGACGCTGGCCGACAAGCTGCTGGACAACCCCAAGCTGGTGGAAGTGGCGCGCCGCAACACCACCAACGAACTGGTGACCCAGAAGGTACACCTGGTTGACCGCGACAAGAAGACCGATCTGTTGATCCACCTCATCCGCGAGCAGAATTGGTTCCAGGTGCTGGTGTTCACCCGCACCAAGCACGGCGCCAACCGCCTGGCGGAGAAGCTGGACAAGATCGGCATCCCGGCCGCGGCCATCCACGGCAACAAGAGCCAGAACGCGCGCACCCGCGCGCTGGCCGACTTCAAGAGCGGCGAGCTGCAAGTGCTTGTCGCCACCGACATCGCCGCGCGCGGTCTAGACATCGACCAGCTGCCGCACGTGGTCAACTTCGAGCTGCCCAACGTGCCGGAAGACTACGTACACCGCATCGGCCGCACTGGCCGCGCCGGCAGCCCGGGCGAAGCGTTGTCGCTGGTGTGCGTCGACGAGTTCAGCTTCCTGCGCGACATCGAAAAGCTGATCAAGATGTCGATCGAGCGCTTCACCGTGCCGGGCTTCGAGGCCGACCTCAATGTCAAGCCGGAGCCGATTCCGATGGGCGGCGGCGCGCGCGGCCGCGGACAAGGCCAGGGACGCGGCGGCCAGGGGCAAGGCCAGCGCCACGGCCAGGGGCAGGGCCAGCCGCGCAACGCGCCGGCCAAGCCGCGCCACCAGACCGAAAGCAAGCCGGCCGGCCATGGCCGCAACGGCGGCCCGCGCCAGGGCCAGGGCGCCGGCCAGGGCGGTCGCGCCGCCAAGCCGGCGGCGGCCAAGTCCGCGTTGTTCAGCCCGCCGAAAGGCCGCTAAACCGCTCTCGGTGTGAATTGCACCGAAAAGGTTCGCATTGATGCATATCGCATTGACGGTTATGCTCGCCTGGAGACTGTCCGCAGCATATAAAACAAGGACGGCTCCGGGCATTTTGCAAGATCGGGAAAACGATGCGATACCACGGCTTGGCGCTGGGTATCCTGAGCTGGGCCGCGCTGCTGGCGGCTCCGGTTGAGGCTGCCCAACGCCTCAAAATCACGCTATCCAATCAGGAATGGCCGCCGTACATGGGCCAGGAACTGCCTTACGACGGCATTCTGTCGCGGCTGGTGAAGGAAGCCTTCGCCCGCGGCGGCGTCGATGTCGCCTTCCGCTACTACCCCAACAACCGCACGCTGCAGTCGGCCCGCAACGGCCAGGTGGACGGCAGCTTCGGCTGGGCGCCGACCGATGAGCGCAAGCGCGACCTGCTGTATACCTTGCCGGTGTTGTCGGCGCGCATGGTGTTCTACCAGCGCAAGGGCCACAAGCTGGACTGGAGCCGCTGGGCCGAGCTCAAGGGCGCCCGCGTCGGCATTACCGTCGGCAACTACTATTCCGACGATTTCGACGCCCAGGCGAAAAACGGGATCTTGGCGGTGGACAGCGCGCCGGATGACCTGGTCAACCTGCGCAAGCTGCTGGCCGGCCGCATCGATCTGTTTCCCATCGATCTGGAAGTGGGCCGTTACCTGATCGCCCATCATTTCCCGCCGGCGCAGGGCGCGCAGCTGGAGGCGCAGAACCGTTCGTTCTGGTCGGCGCCGCTGCACGTGGTGATCTGGCGCAAGCATGCGCAGGGCAAGGAGCTGGTGGAGCGCTTCAACCGCGGGCTGAAGGTCTTGCAGGACAGCGGCGATTTCGACCGCCTGTTGCAGGAAACCCGCGAAGCCTGCCTGCAGCCGCGCGCCTATTCGCCCTGAACGCGCAGCGCGGCGCGCGCCTCGTCCAGAAACCGCTGCGACAGTCCGGCGTCGGGCACCGCCCGGGCCAGTAGCAGCGCCCCCACCATCATCGCCAGGCTGGCCTCGGGCGCCAGCCCCGCGCCGTCCCGGCGCCTGGCGTCTTCCAATTGCGCCAGCAGCGGGCCGAGGCCGGCGGCGAACGCCCGGCGCACGCCGGCGTCCTGGCGCGCGATCTCGCCCGCCAGCGCCGCCGCCGCGCAGCCCGAGTCGGGGAAGTCGCGGTGGGCGGGACTCAGGTAGTGGTCAGCCAGCGCGGCCAGGCATCCGCCGTCCGCGGTGTTTTCCAGCAGCGGCCGCCATTGTTCCGCCATCTGCTTTTGCGCTTCGCCGCAGGCGGCGGCCACCAGTTCGTCCTTGCCGGAAAAGTGGGCGTAGAAGCCGCCGTGGGTCAGGCCCAGGTCGGCCATCAGGTTGGCGATGCCGACGCCGGCCAGTCCTTCGGCGCGAAAGCGCAGCGCGGCCATCGCCACGATGCGCCGGCGGGTCTGGGCCTTGTGCGAATCCGGATAGCGCATGCCGTCTCCCGGCAGTTCAGATGATTCTCATAATATAAACAAGCCGGCGCGATGCCGGAGCCGGCCGGCGCTGCTATCAATAAAGCACACGCCAATCGACGCGGGCCGCCGCCATGCCATTCCAACTCAATCTGTTCCGCCAGATCGTCGATCATTCCCATGACGCGGTGATGGTGACCGAGGTGGCGCCGCTGCAGCCGCCTGGCCCCATCATCGTCTACGTCAATCCGGCGATGTGCCGGATGAGCGGCTACGACGCCAGCGAGCTGCTGGGGCGCTCACCGCGGGTGCTGCAGGGGCCGCTGACCGACCCCGCCGCGCTGCTGCAGCTGAGCACCGCGCTGCGCGACGGCAGGCAGACCACGGTGGAGCTGCTCAACTACCACCGCTCCGGCACGCCGTACTGGGCCCGCTTGCATCTGCTGCCGCTGTTCGATGAGAGCGGCGAGCTCAGCCATTTCGCCGCGCTGCAACAGGACACCACCGCGCGCCATATCCGCAGCGAGGTCCTGTACCGCATCGTGGTGTCGGACGAGGCCTCCAGCCTGTTCAACCGCCAGATGTTCTTCGACGTCGGCGCCAAATGCATGCAGCTGGCCTTGCGCCAAGGCAAGCCGCTGACCGCGGTGCTGCTGGAGGTGGACGACCTGTGCCGGCTGAGCAAATCCTACGGCCAGCTGGTGAGCCAGATGCTGATGCGCATCGCCGCCCAGTCCATTGCCGCCGCGGTCAGGGAAAGCGATGTCGCCGGCCGACTGTCGCCGCAGGCGTTCGGCCTGCTGCTGCCCGAAACCGGAGAGGCCGAGGCGAAGGTGGTGCTGGCGCGGATCCGGGAGCGGCTGAACGCCGGGTTGATCGAAGCCGGCCTGCCCGACGGCGCGTATGTCGGGTTGCGGGCCGGCCTGTGCCTGGCCGGGGCGGGCGACCGGACGCCGGAGCAGGCGCTGGAGCGCGCGCGCGGGAATTTGCGGGGCGAGGATCAGCCTTCGGACGCGGGGGACTAGCGCGGCGCAAGCGGGAGCCGGCTTCAGCCCCTGTTGTCTGGGACGGCTGGCGCGCGTTGCCGCAGGAACCACGCCAGCGCGGCGAACAACAGCGCGGCGACCAGCGTGTCCTCCACCCGCTCCAGCGCGCCGCTGGCCAGCTGGCCGGGTGGCAGCAGCGACAGCACCAGCGCGGTCAGCAGCGCGACGAAGACGCGGAAGCTGTGCCGCATCGCGATCAGCATCGCCGTCTGCAGCAGCGCCAGCGCCAGCACGTGCCACAAGGGCGGCGCGTCCAGCGCGCGCAGCGACCAGTACAGCAGGCCGCTGAGCAGCGCGCCGGCCAGCGTGCCTATCGTCCGCTCGCGCGCCAGCCACAGCATCTGGTCCGGGGACGGATCGGGGATGGCCACCGCGGCGATCGGCAGCCACCACGCGTGCGCGCTCCGCATCCAGCCGCCGGCCAGCCAGGCGAGGATGCCCCAGGGCAGCAGATGCCAGGCGTAGCGCCGCGCGTCGGCGGACGAGGCAGCCGGCAGCACGCGGAACCAGTCCCGCAGCCCCAACCG
Source organism: Chromobacterium sp. Ag138 (assembly GCF_055181315.1). Lineage (NCBI taxonomy): Bacteria > Pseudomonadati > Pseudomonadota > Betaproteobacteria > Neisseriales > Chromobacteriaceae > Chromobacterium > Chromobacterium sp. Ag138. The sequence continues at coordinate 2,881,883 of NZ_JBUPWA010000001.1, read as the reverse complement.
GGCCAGCGCGCCGCCGTAGCCGGCGCCGGCGAGCATCCAGGCGGCCTCCTGCCATGGCGGCATCGCCGCCGCCGGCGTCATGTTTCCCAACAGCAGCGCGAACAGCCAGAACTGCATGCCCTTGTGCAGGCCGCGGCGCGCGCTCAGCGCCTGCAGCGCCAGGCCCGCCGCCAGCAGGGCCAGCATGATCGCCGGCTGGCCGGCGCACAGGCGGCCGGCGAGGTAGAGCCCGGGTATCGCCAGCAGCGACAGCGGCTGCAGCCGGCGCGCCAGCATCATGCACAGCGCGCTGTAGTTGGCGGCCAGCGCGAACAGGAACACCCCGGCGCCGTGGCCGGCCAGGGTCAGCGCCGCGGCCGGCGCGAACAGCAAGGCGCTGAACAGCGCCGCGCGCAGAATGCGCCGCCGCTGGTAGCGCATCCAGCCCAGGCTGTGCAGCGCGTATTTCGGGTAGGGCATGCCGGGGTCTTTCGTTCAGTCCGCTCCCGATGACTATGGCGTCATGCGCCGCCGCAGGCAAGCCGGGCAGGCGCGCGGCGCGCGTGCTACCATCCGGCCATGGAACTCTATCGACTGTTGCAACAACAAGGCTTCGGCGGCCGCAAGGAATGCCGCCAGCTGATCGAATACGGGCTGGTGGAAGTGAACGGCGAGGTGGTGGACAACTACCGCGCCCAGTTCGAATTGGCCGACATCGCCAGCCTGACGGTGGACGACGAGCCGTGGCCGGTGGTGCGCGGACCGCTGTATCTCTTGCTGCACAAGCCGGCCAATTACGAAACCTCGCACAAGCCGAACTGCCACCCCAGCATCTACCGGCTGCTGCCGGACCAGTTTTCCAATCTGGACATCAGCGCGGTGGGACGCCTGGACGTGGACACCACCGGGCTGATCCTGCTGTCCAACGACGGCCAGTTCATCCACGCGCTCTCCTCGCCGAAGAAGCTGGTGCCCAAGGTCTACCGCGCCACGTTGAAGCACGGGGCGACGCCGGAGCTGATCGCCAAGCTGCAGAGCGGCGTCTACCTGAACGACGAAGCGCGCGAGTTCGCCGCCGACAGTGTCGAACAGATCGACGCCCACACCATTCTGCTGACCATCACCGAGGGCAAGTACCACCAGGTGAAGCGCATGGTGGCGGCGGCCAGCAACCGCGTCGAGGCGCTGCACCGCGAAAGCCTGGGCGCGATCGCGCTGGGCGAGCTGCCGGTGGGCGAGTGGCGGCATCTGAGCGCGGAGGAAAAGGCCGCGTTCGGTTTTTGAGCCGGGCGGCGGCGCTTGCGGAAACGGCGAGGATCGGCGATCCCCGCCGTTTTTTATGCGAGGCCACATGCGTTCTGGCTCCGGACATTTCTGGCGCGGTCACGAGCGCTTGCGCGCATGTTTCAATCCATGGCTGGCAACGCGGGCCAACAAAAATACTTGTCCAGTTTTCGGTTGTGGGGGGAGAAGCCCGGCGGACATACTGGCGCCTGCATTCAATACAGGAGCCTTCCGTGGATTTTGCCCAACTGCATCGTCAAGTTGAACCGTTGCTGCTCGCCAACGTATGGGACGCTGCCAGCGCGCGCCTGGCCGAGGCGGCAGGCTATGCCGCCATCGGCACCTCCAGCGCAGCCATCTCGGATATGTTGGGCTATCCCGATGGCGAGGCCATGGGCTTCGCCGAGCTTATTGCGCTCGTCGCCCGCCTGCGGTCCGCAAGTAGCTTGCCGCTGACCGTTGATTTGGAGGCGGGTTATGGGGAGAGCGCCGAGGCTATCGTGGCGAACTTGCGCGCCTTGGCGGATTTGGGCGTGGCGGGGGTCAATCTGGAAGACAGCGTGGTGCGCAATGATCGCCGCGAGATGGTTGAGGCTGAAGCATTCTCCCGATGCTTGCGCGAGATACGGTCCGGCTTGCTGGCGGGCGGCGTTGAGATGTTCTTGAATGTGCGCACCGATGCTTATCTTCTGGGAATGGCAAACGCATGCCACGCGAGCATTGCGCGCGGCGGGCTTTATGCCGCCAGTGGCGCCGATGGCTTATTTGTGCCCGGCGTCACGGACGAGGGCGAGATCGCCGCTATCGCGGCAGGAGTGCCTTTGCCCTTGAACGTGATGTGCATGCCGGATTTGCCGTCGTTTCAGTCGCTGTCGAAGCTAGGAGTCAAACGCATCAGCATGGGCAATTTCTTGCATGGGCGCATGCTGCAGACCCTGCAGCAGCTGTTGGCGAAGGTAAAGAGCGAACAATCGTTTCAGGCGGTATTCGACCATGCAGGTCACTGACACCCGTCAGATTGACGCGTTCTATCGCGCTTTGCTGGAGCGCGCGGCGGATCATGTCGGTATTTTCTACGTGGGTGTGAAGACCACGGGCGTGTTTTGCATCGCCACCTGTCGAGCGCGCAAGCCTAAGCGGGAAAATGTGGTGTTCTACACCGATTTGAAAGACGCGCTTGATGCCGGTTACCGGCCCTGCAAAGTCTGCAAACCAACTGAAAATGCCCATACCGCGCCTCCTGATGTTGCCGGGGCGATCAACTGGCTACGCCAATATCCGAAGGAGCGCCTGAGCGATGACCGGCTCAGGTTGCTTGGCTGCCGCCCGGAGCGGGTCAGACGCTGGTTTCAGCAGCACTATGGCATGAGTTTTCATGCTTTCCAGCGGTCGGTGCGGATCAATATGGCTTTGGAGGAGCTGAGAGCCGGCCGTTGCGCAACGGATGCCGCGCTCGACTGTGGCTATGACTCTCTCAGCGGCTTTGGCTACACCTGTAAGAAATTGACGGGGGGCGCGCCCACTGTTGCTGCTCAGATCATCCTCATTCACCGTTTCACTACGCCTTTGGGGCCAATGTTCGTCTGCGCTAGCGAGCGCGGCGTTTGCCTGTTGGAATTTGTCGATCGCAAGATGCTGGAAACCGAGTTTAGCGATCTGCAACGGCTCCTGCAGGCGCGTATTCTTGCCGGTGAAAATCAACACACGCGTCAGGCCGAGCGCCAAGTGGCGGAGTATTTCGCCGGTACGCGTTTCCGGTTCACTCTGGCGCTTGATACGCCTGGCAGCGAGTTTCAAATGTCAGTTTGGCAGGCCCTGCAAGCCATTCCATATGGCGAAACGGCGAATTACGCTGAACAGGCGGAGAAGCTCGGAAGGCCGGAGACCGTGCGGGCCGTGGCGCGCGCCCATGGAGCCAACCGCGTGGCTATCGTCGTCCCATGTCATCGGGTACTGGGAAAGGATGGCTCACTGACTGGCTATGGCGGTGGCTTGGCCCGCAAGCAATGGTTGTTGGCGCATGAGCGGCAGCACGCTTCGCGGCACGGCTGAGCGAGCTTGTTTTCGGGCCGATTGTTGATGCGGCGGCGCTTATTTGGAAGTCTTGCCCAGCCGCCGGTACAGCGTCGATCGGCTGATGCCCAGCGCCCGCGCCGCCGCGCTGGCGTTGCCGCCGCAGCGGCGCAGCAGATCGGCGATGGCGCTGTCCTCCACCGCGTGCCCCTGCGCCGCCATGTCTTCGCGCAGGACCGCCGGCAGATGCCCGACGCCCAGCGCGGCGCCGTCGTCGGCCAGCGCCAGCAGCGTGGCCAGCAGATTGGACAGCTCGCGCAGATTGCCCGGCCAGCGGTAGCCGCGGATGGCCCGCGCCAGTTCCGGAGTCAGCGAAATGCCGCGCCGCGGGGCGCCCATGCCGTCCAGCATGGCTTGGGCGATGGCCGCCGCGTCGCCGCGCTCGCGCAGCGGCGGCAGGCTCAGCGGGTAATGGCACAGCCGGTAGTAGAGATCGGCGCGGAAGCCGCCGTCGTCCACCCGCGCGCGCAGGTCGCGGTGGGTGGCGCAGATCAGGCGCACGTCCAGCCGCCGCGCCGGCCCGCCGCCCAGCGGCGTCACTTCCCGTTCCTGCAGCACCCTGAGCAGCCGCGCCTGCAGGCTGAGCGGCATGTCGCCGATCTCGTCCAGAAACAGCACGCCGCCGTCGGCCTCGCGCAGCCGGCCCTTGCTGCCCTGGCGGCTGGCACCGGTGTAGGCGCCGGGCTGGTAGCCGAACAGCTCGGCCTCGATCAGCCCTTCGGGTATCGCCGCGCAGTTGACCGCGGCGAAAGGCGCGCCGCGGCGGCTGCTGGCGGCGTGCAGCGCGCGCGCCAGCCTGTCCTTGCCGGTACCGGTTTCGCCGAGGATCAGCACTGGAATGTCCGCTTCCAGCAATTTCAGCGCGGTGGAGAACACGCCGTCCGGCAAGCCATCCAGCGCCGGCGCGGCGGGCGCGCGCGGCACGCCGGCCGCAGGCGCGCTGGGCTTGGGTGAGCGGGATGGCGGCGGGCGCAGCCGGGCGGACAGCCGCCGCGCGTCGACTTCCAGCAAGCCGACCGCCTGGCCATGGCGGCGCTGCCAATGCTCCAGGCTCTGGCCGAACAGCGCGGCGAAATGGCGCGGCTGCCAGCAGCCCGGCTCCAGCCCGCAGAATGCGAGGCCGGCGCGGTTGGCGGCCAGCAGCCTGCCGTCGCCGTCGAATACCAGCTGGCTGGCGGCGGGGCCGTCCAGCCAGCGCGGATCGGCGTGCAGCGTGAGCAGCCAGCCGTGGCGCGCGGCGTCTTCCAGCAGGCGGGCCTCGATCTGGCCGCGGGCGGCCTGCAGCGCCAGCCGCTGCGTGTCGCCCAGTTTGCGGCCCGGGCCGCTGATGTCCAGCGCGCCCAGCAATTGGCCCTGCGGGCCGAGCAGCGGGCTGGCGGCGCAGCTGAGCGCGCGGTTGCGCTCCAGGTAATGCTCGGCGCCGCGCACCAGCACGCTGTCGATGGCGGCCAGCGCGGTGCCGATGGCGTTGGTGCCGCGCGCGGCCTCGCTCCAGTCCATGCCCGGCGTCAGCGCCAGCCGCTCTGCCTTGTCGAGGAAGCCGATGTCTCCGGCCTGATCCAGTATCAGCCCCCGCCGGTCGGCCACCACCAGCGCCAGGCCGCCAGCCGTGACCTGCTCGTACAGTCCGGCCAGCGCCGGCCGCGCCGGCTCCAGCCAGTCGGCGCTGGCGTCGCGCAGCGCGCGCAATTCGCCGTCGGTCAGGCGTTCGCCGCCGCGGCCGCAGGCGGACAGGCCCAGGCCTTGGCAGCGTTGCCAGGAGTGCAGGATGGGCGGCGGCAGCGCCTGGCCGGGCAGCGGCTGGCCGGCGAAAAAGCGGCGGCGGATCTCGTCCAGCGGCAGGCGGGCGGTGGGTGTCATGCGCGGCTCCGGCGTGGTGTCGCGCGGCGGCGGGACAGCTGTGCCGAAGCGCGACAGTTCGGGTGGGGAATGCAGCCGATTATGGCCGCTTTCGCCGCGCTGGCAAGCGGCTGATTTCCCAGTTGTTTGTTGCGTTGCCGCATGCCGGGGCCGGATGGGCCGGCTCGTCAGGCGCGGCGCGATGCTGCCTTGCGGCATGGGTAATGGCTGGCATGCGGCTTGCGCAACAAGCGGTTCGTCGAAGCCACCACACAAGGAGACCGCCATGCAACTCAAGCCAGGATTCGAACTGAAATCTCGTTACGCCAACTATATCGGCGGCCGCTGGGTGCCGCCGGTCAATGGCCGCTATTTCGAGAACGTGACGCCCATCACCGGCAAGCCGCTGTGCGAGATTCCGCGTTCGGACGAGCAGGACGTGGAGCTGGCGCTGGACGCCGCCCATGCCGCCCGCTACGCCTGGGGCCACACGCCGGTGACCGAGCGCGCCATCGTGCTGAACAAGATCGCCGACCGGATGGAGGCCAACCTGGCCCTGCTGGCCGAGGTGGAAACCTGGGACAACGGCAAGCCCATCCGCGAGACCCGCGCCGCCGACATCCCGCTGGCGATCGACCACTTCCGGTATTTCGCTTCCTGCGTGCGGGCGCAGGAAGGCAGTCTGGGCGAGATCGACGCCAACACCGTGTCCTACCATTTCCACGAGCCGCTGGGCGTGGTCGGCCAGATCATCCCGTGGAACTTCCCCATCCTGATGGCGGCGTGGAAGCTGGCGCCGGCGCTGGCCGCCGGCAACTGCGTGGTGCTGAAGCCGGCCGAGCAGACGCCGCTGTCCATCCTGGTGCTGATGGAGCTGGTGGGCGACCTGCTGCCGCCGGGCGTGCTCAACGTGGTCAACGGCTTCGGCGTCGAGGCCGGCAAGCCGCTGGCCAGCTCCAAGCGCATCGCCAAGATCGCCTTCACCGGCGAGACCGGCACCGGCCGGCTGATCATGCAGTACGCCAGCCAGAACCTGATCCCGGTGACGCTGGAGCTGGGCGGCAAGTCGCCCAACATCTTCTTCGGCGACGTCGCCGCGAAGGACGACGCCTTCCTCGACAAGGCGATCGAGGGCTTCGTGATGTTCGCGCTGAACCAGGGCGAGGTGTGCACCTGCCCCAGCCGCGCGCTGATCCACGAATCCATCTACGACCGCTTCATGGAAAAGGCGCTGGCCCGCGTCGCGGCGATCCAGCAGGGCAATCCGCTGGACCCGGCGACGATGATAGGCGCGCAGGCGTCGCAGGAGCAGATGGACAAGATCCAGAGCTACCTCGCCATCGGCCGCGACGAAGGCGCCAAGCTGCTGGCCGGCGGCGCGCGCGCGCAACTGGATGGCGATCTGGCCGGCGGCTTCTACATCCAGCCCACCGTGTTCCACGGCCACAACAAGATGCGCATCTTCCAGGAAGAGATTTTCGGCCCGGTGGTATCGGTGACCACGTTCAAAGATCGCGACGAGGCGCTGGCGATCGCCAACGACACCTTGTACGGCCTGGGCGCCGGCGTGTGGACGCGCGACATGAACACGGCCTTCTTCATGGGCCGCCACATCGAGGCTGGCCGGGTGTGGACCAACTGCTATCACGCCTACCCTGCGCACGCCGCTTTCGGCGGCTACAAGCAGTCCGGCATCGGCCGCGAGACGCACAAGATGATGCTGGAGCACTACCAGCAGACCAAGAACCTGCTGGTCAGCTACGGCGAGGACAAGCTGGGCTTCTTCTGAGCGCGGCGTCCGCCGCGATATCGAATGGGATTGCTTCCGCCCCGCCTGTTTTCGCCGGCGGGGCGTTTTTTTGGAAAAGCTGGCCAAGTAGGTGAAAGGTCAGGATCAACGACCTGATTTTGAGACGGCATTTGGTAGGGTAAATTATGGATTACGGCTAGAGTCTGTATTCAAATATTAATTTTATAATGAAATACATTTATTATTTACGTAATGATGTTGGTTAAATAGCATTCTCAGGCCGTGATATGCTGATTGAGTGTCAGGTGGCGAATAGGACGGAAATGAACAGGGATGACGACGGCTACGCGGAGCGCGTGGCGTTCTACGATACGGTTTACGAGCAGCCGGAGCGGGCGCTGGACCTGGGCTGGCTGCGGCGCTGGCTGCCGCAGCAGTATTTCGGCCGCAGGGTGCTGGAGCTGGCCTGCGGCAGCGGCTACTGGACGCAGTATCTGGCGCCGGCCGCGCGCGCCTATCTGGCGCTGGACGCGTCGTCCGGCGCGCTGGCTTTGGCTGGGCAGCGGCCTGGCGTGGACGGGGTGGCGTTCGCGGCGGCGGAGATCGAAACGCTGCCGAAACCGGCGGAGCCGTTCGACGCGGCCTTCGCCGGCCTGTGGTTTTCCCATCTGCCGCGCCAGCGGCGCGAGGCGGCGCTGGCGGCCCTGCACGGCTGTCTGGCGCCCGGCGCGACGGTGATCCTGCTGGACAACAGCGAGATTCAGGGCGGGCAGTTTCCGGTGATGGAGTACGACGGCGCCGGCAACGGCTACCAGCGCCGGCCGCGGCACGACGGCGGGGAGAGCCGGGTGCTGAAGAATTTCCCGACCGAGGCGGAGTTCCGCATCTTGCTGGCGCCGTACGGCGCGGTCGAGATGGCGCTGTTGCGGCGCGAGCATTTCTGGCTGCTGCGTTACCGCTTGCCCAGCCGGCACTGAGGCCTGGCTGGCGGCGCGCGGGCATGAAAAAAGCCGGGCGTCGCCCGGCTGTCGCTATCGATGGCGGCGGCTCATCGCCCGCCCAGGTCCTCCAGGCCCGATTGCAGTTTCTGGCTGGCCTGTTCCACCGCCCGCATGCTGGCGACGATGGCGGCCTCGTCCAGCTGGCCGTTCTGGCTGGCGGCGCGCAGCGCGGCATCCACCTGCTGGCGCAGTTGCAGCAGCGGCGGGCGCAGGTTCTGGGCGGCGCTGCCGAACAGCGATGCCCCATCGCCTTCCAGCCAGGTTTCCAGCTCCAGGGCCGGCGGCGCTTCCTGCGCTTCCTCGATCGAGTGATAGGCGCTCTGCTTGTAGATCACATGGCCCACTTTCTGCAGCGAGGTTTGCGATTTCTGCTGCACCGCGCTGACCTGCCGCAGCACTAGGTCGGATTGCTCGGCCAGGCTGGAGAAACGCTGGCGGAACGAGTCCACCGAGGACTGCACCTCGCCGGCCACGCCGCCGGCGGCGCTGGCCTGGGCCTGCATGTCGCCGATGCGGCTGGACAGCGACTCCAGCACCCCCTGCACCTGGTGGGCGGTGCTCTTGCTGCGCTCGGCCAGCTTGCGCACCTCGTCGGCCACCACGGCGAAGCCGCGGCCGGTCTCGCCGGCGCGCGCGGCCTCGATCGCCGCGTTCAGCGCCAAGAGGTTGGTCTGGTCGGCGATGGCGGAGATGTCGGCCAGCGAGGTCTCGATGCCCTGCCATTCCTGGGCCAGCATTTGGCTGGCGGTGTCCATGCTCGTGACGCTGCCGGCGATGGTGTCCAGGTGGCCGGACAGCTCGTTGGCGCTGTCCAGGCTGACGCGCGCGCCGGCGGCGTTGTCGCGGGTGATGCCGGCGACCTGGTCCATCGCCTGGCTGATGGCGGCCAGATCGCGCTGGCTGCCGGCCAGGTCCTGGCGCAGATGGGGATTGTTCAGCGCCGCCAGTTGGGACGACAGCCGGTTGCGGCGCACGAAGCCGTCGTTGTCGGCCATCGACTGGATGGCGGCGTTGACGCTTTCCAGCGAGCTGGACAGGATGCCGGGCAGGCCCTGGCTCAGGGGCCGGCGGCTGAAGTTGCCCCGGCTGATTTCCTGGAAGCAGGTGTTGATTTCCTTGAAATAGGTTTCCACCAGGTCGAGGAAGTCGTTCAGCTGCCAGGCCACCTGGCCGACCTCGCCCATCTGCCGGGTTTGGATGCTGCGGTGGTGCAATTCGCCGCTGCAGGCCAGGCCCAGTTGGCGGGTCAGGGTGTTGAGCAGCAGGAAGAGGCGGCTGCCTTGCCGCCATAGCCACCAGGACAGGGCCAGGGTGGCGGCCATCAGCAGAATGCTGATCAGGGCTTGCGCCATCGGCGGCAGCAGGTATTCGTCCAGGATGGATAGCAGCACCAGCAGATTGAAGGCGCCCAGGGCCCAGGCCAGGTGCGAGCGCAGGAAGGGAGTGGTTTTGCGCAAAGAACTCATGCGGCGGCTCCTCTGGCTTTCAGCACGTCGGCGTTCAGCCCCAGAATGAAGTCCTGGTAGCTGCAGCCTTTTTCTTCCAGCAGTGCCAGCAGCCAGTCGCGCGAAGCGTCCGGCGCGGCGGCCTTGCCATGCGCGGCTTCGATCTTGCGCATCTCGGCGTAGATCGGTTCGATGGCGGCGATGGCGGCGCGGCTGGGTGGACGGCGCACCGAGTAATAACCTTGCAGCTTGCCTTTGAGGTCGTAGTCCGGAGTGACGTTGGCCAGCACCCAGTAGTAATCGCCGTCCAGGGTGGCGTTCTTCACCAGCGCGAAGAATTCATGCCCGGCCTGCAGCGTCTGCCACATCAGCCGGTAGGCGCCGCGCGGCATGTCCGGGTGGCGGATCAGATTGTGCGGCTTGCCCAGCAGCTGGTGCTCGGCATAGCCGGCGATGCGCATGAACACGCGGTTGGCGTAAGTGATGTGGCCGGTGGGATCGGTCTTGGTGACGATCAGTTCGTGCGGCGCCAGCTGTACTTCGCGGCCGCCGCGATGGCCTGTTGAGGTCTGTTTCATGGTTTGCTTCTCTATGACCTTGCTATCTTAGTATGGCTGCCAATCCATCATTGTCATGCTATGCGCATCATGCAGCAAGGCTTGCATGTGATCGCTATTGAATTTTCGCGGCGGTTTTTAAAGGAATCGCTTGTTAAAACGGCATGAAAAAGGACGGCCGGGGCCGTCCTTTGTGCGGATTGCATTTTTGCTCAGAGCTTGATGATCTGCCGCGCCTGAATCGCGCAGGCGCGCGCCGCTTCGTTGAAGCGGATGAATTCGGGGCTGGCGATCTCGTCATGGCTCAGCCAGCGCACCTTGCGGGTCTGCCGGTACTGGTAGCGGATGCCGTCCGGCGTTTTCCGCTGCTCCAGCGACAGGTCGTACCAGCGCGAGCGGGCCTCGCAGCTGAACGGCGGCTGGATGGCGCGGGCGCCGCGCAGCGTCACCGCGCGTTCGGTGGTTTCGGCGTCGCCTAGGTAGACGTCGGCCTGGTTGCCGTTGGCCAGATAGCTGGCGAAACCGTCCCAGTCATGCTCCAGGCCGGGGTCGTACAGATAAAGCCCGGAAATCTTCTCCACCGCGCGCTGGTCGACGCTGTCTATCCGCGCCGCGTAGCGCGCCGGCTGCAGAAAGCCGGTGGCGGGGCGGTCCACCTTGCATTCCCGCGGCTGCTTGTTGACCGCGCGGCACAGGCTCTGGTCGGAGCTGGCCGGTCCCTGGAAGCGGTCCTGCATCGCCAGCTGCACCAGCGGCCAGCCGGAGACTTCGCCGCGAATGGCGATGGCGGCGCTGCCGTCGCGGCGCAGGGTTTCCACGCGCTCGCTGCGGCTGGTCAGCGTCGCCGCCTGCATCGGGATCGCTTCCTCGCGCACCTGGCCATCGCCGCCGATGCGATAGCTGGCCCGGTCCTGCAGGTCAGGCATGATGCGGTCGGGGACGAAGAAGGGGTTGGTCGGGTCCAGCCACTCGGTTTTGCCGTTCACCACGGCGCGGACGATCATGTGGTTGACGGTGCCCAGGCCGGGCAGCAGCGGACGCTGCGCGTCGTTGCCGCGGAATACCAGCGTGGGCTCGGCGGCGATGCCGGACGCGCGCAGCATCGCGGTCAGCAGCGTGGCCAGGTCTTTGCAATCGCCGTAGCCGTGCTGTTCGATCTCGGCCAGCGTGAACGGCACCAGGCCGCGCTCGGCCAGCCGTTGGTCGTTCAGATAGCGGTAATGGCCGTTGATGTGCTGCATGAAGGCGGCCACCTGCTCGGCGGCGGGCTTACCGCGCTGCGCTTCCACTTCGGCGGCGGCGGCCGGCGGCAGCGGCGCCGACAAGATCTGGTTGTAGCGCCCGGCATAGACGCCGAAATGGCTTTGCGGCGAGTCGCTGGTGGCGATGCTCAGCCGCGGCCAGCTGCGCAGCGCGCTGTTGTCCCATTCATTGGTGAAGTTCAAATAGCGGGGCGCTTTTTGCTCGACGACGATGCGTTTGCCGTCGGCGCTGGCGTCGATCTTGAAGTCGTCCATCTTCTCGCCGCGCCACAGCAGCGGGCGCGGCGAGTCCAGTTCGAAGCGGAAGCTGTCGTTGCGGGTGGGCTCGGCGTCGAAGTCCAGCCGGTACAGCAGCTCGCGGCTCAGCGGCGGCGAGGCCATGTGGCGCTTGACGCGGTAGCTGACCACGCTGCCCACCGCCAGCTCGGGGAAGGCGATCCAGGTCTGCTTGTCGCGGCTGACGCCGGCGTAGGGATTCGGCGCGGCGCGGGTTTCCACTTGCGACTTGTCCAGCTTGACCACGCGTCCGTTCGGCTGGCGCACTTCGCCGTCCAGCACTTCCAGGCTGTCGGTGTCGGAATAGGTGAAGTCGATGCGCGACAGCAGGTCCTTGCCGGCCGGCTTCAGGATCGTGAACTGGTTTTCCGTGGTGCAGTCCAGGCCGTTGTCGGCGAGGTGATGGCAGACGGTGCTGGAGCGGCGCGCCAGCGGCGCGTCGGCGGCGGGTTGCAGGGCGGCGTGGGCGGTCTGGCCGGCGCAGGCGAGCGCGGCGGCCAGGGCGAGTCGTGGAAAGCGGAGCGACATCTTGATGGAGACCGTTGCTGTCGCCGCGGCGGGCGCGGCGGGATGAATGGATGGCTGCGCGGACGATATTGCCATGCAACCGGGGCGGGGGCCAGAGG
>NZ_JBUPWA010000001.1:2863400-2869691 GCF_055181315.1 Chromobacterium sp. Ag138 | reverse complement strand
AGTCTTGGGACGGGCCTACTGCGCGGCGGTGACGAAGCCGATCTTGCCGACGCCGTTCTTCTGGGCGGCGGCCAGCGCCTTGGCCACGGTTTCGTAGCGCACCGCCTTGTCGGCCGACAGGTGCAGCTCGACCTCGGGATTGGCGGCGGAGGCGGCGGCGAAGCGGGCGGGCAGCTCGGTCTCGGCCACCGGCTTGTTGTTCCAGAACAGTTTGCCGGTGGCGTCCACCACCAGGCGGATCTGCTCGGGCTTGTCCTGATGCTCGGCGGCCTGCGCGCGCGGCAGGTCCACCTTGACCGCGTTGGTCAGTAGCGGCGTGGTGATGATGAACACCACCAGCAGCACCAGCATCACGTCGACCAGCGGCGTGGTGTTGGGCTCCGCCATCGGCGCGGCCGGGCCCTGGTTGAAACTACCGAACGCCATGGCTTTCTCCGGACTGGGTCAGCAGCTGGGCGTGCAGGTCGTGGGCGAAGTAGTCCAGTTCCTGCGACATCACGCGCTGGGCGCGGGTGAGCGCGTTGTAGGCCAGCACCGCCGGGATGGCGGCGGCCAGGCCGGCGGCAGTGGCCACCAGCGCCTCGCCGATCGGTCCGGCGACCGCGCCTATGCTCATCTGGCCGGCCTGGCCGATGTTGACCAGCGCGTGGTAGATGCCCCACACGGTGCCGAACAGGCCGACGAAGGGGGCGGTGGAGCCGATTGAGGCCAGCACGGTCAGGCCGGCTTCCTGGCGGGCCATCTCCTGCGACAGCACCTTGCGGATGGCGCGGGTCAGGAATTCGTCGACGCCGCAGGCCTGGCCCAGCGCGCGGCCGGCCTGGCTCTGGTACTGCTTCAGCGCGGCGAGGCCGGCGCGCGCCAGGTTGGCGAACTGGCCCTGGCTATGCAGCAGGCTGGTTTCGGCCTGGCGCCAGTCGGCCGCGCCCCACAGCGCGGTTTCCGCCTCGCGGTTGGCGCGGCGCAGGCGCAGGGTCTGCACGCCGCGGACGATGATCAGGTACCAGGTGAGCACCGACATCAGGATCAGGATCATGAACACCGCGATCAGCACGGCGTCCCCTTGTTGGAATACGGTCAGTACGTTCATGTATTGGCAGACTTGAGTGAGAATTCTATGGGTACGATGAAGGGATAGGCGATGGCCTCGCCGCCGCGCTTGGCCGGGGTGAAGCGCCAGCGTTTGACGGCGGCCAGCGCGGCGCGGTCCAGCCGCGGGAAGCCGCTGCTGTCATGCACCGACACCTCTTGCGCCGCGCCCTGGGCGCTGACCAGCACCCGCAGCCGCACCGTGCCTTCCTCGCCTTCCTCGCGGGACACGGTCGGGTAGGCCGGCGGCGGGTTGTTCAGGTAGCCGCCGCGGGACTGCGGCTCGGTGATGGGCAAGTCGCGGTTGTCGGCCTTGCCGCCACCGGCGCTCTTCGGCGCTTCCGCGGCGGCGGCCGGCGCGGCCGGGGCCGCGGCGACGCTGATCGCCTTGGCCGGGGCGGGCGCGTCGGCCTGGGCCTTCACCGGCTGCAGGTCCGGCTTGGGCCGGACGACAGGCTTGCTCGGCGCGGGCGTGGCCTGCGGCTTGAGCTGCGGTTTTGCCGGTTCGGGCGCGGGGGCGGCCTTGGCCGCGGGCTTGTCGGCCGGCGCCAGCGAAATCATCTCCATCCGCAGCGCCTGGGGCGGGGTGACGGTCTGCTCGCGCGCGGACATGCCGTTCAGTAGCGTCAATGCCAGCGCGTGCGCGGCCAGCACGCCGCCGAGGGCGGAATATTGCAGGATAGCGGAGGATTTCATGCTGGAAATGATAATACAAACAATTCTCATTTTCTAGCGCAAGGGCGGCCTGTGTTGCGCGCGCGCTTGCAATCGCGGCGATCGTCTGCATATATCGGTCAAAGGCCGGCACATCGCCGGCCGCCATTGATTGGAATACCAATATGCAGCAGTTCGACGGCACCACCATCGTGTCCGTCCGTCGCGGCGAGCGCGTGGCGCTGGGCGGCGACGGGCAAGTGACCCTGGGCAATATCGTGATCAAGGCCACCGCGCGCAAGATACGCAAGCTGCATGGCGGCAAGGTTTTGGCGGGTTTCGCCGGCGGCACCGCCGACGCCTTCACCCTGATTGAGCGCTTCGAAGCCAAATTGCAAAAGCACCAGGGCAATCTCTTGGTGTCGGCGGTGGAGCTGGCCAAGGACTGGCGCACCGACCGCATGCTGCGCCGGCTGGAGGCGATGCTGATCGTGGCCGACAAGGACCACACGCTGATCATCACCGGCAACGGCGACGTGCTGGAGCCGGAGCAGGGCATCGCCGCCATCGGTTCTGGCGGTGCTTTCGCCCAGTCGGCCGCGCGCGCGCTGTTCGAGAACACTGACCTGGCTCCGGAAGTGGTGGTGAAGAAATCGCTGGAGATCGCCGGCGACATCTGCATTTACACCAACCACAACCACCTGATCGAAACCCTGGGCCCGGACGACGCGGCCTGATCCCGAATGCATGGCCCGGCGAGGCTCGCCGGGCGGAGAACGTCATGACGCAAATGACCCCGCAGGAAATCGTCCACGAACTGGACCAGCACATCATCGGCCAGCACAAGGCCAAGCGCGCCGTCGCCATCGCGCTGCGCAACCGCTGGCGCCGCCAGCAGGTGGCGGAGCCGCTGCGCAGCGAAATCACCCCCAAGAACATTCTGATGATCGGCCCCACCGGCGTCGGCAAGACCGAAATCGCCCGCCGCCTGGCCAAGCTGTCCGGCGCGCCGTTCATCAAGGTGGAAGCCACCAAGTTCACCGAGGTCGGCTATGTCGGCCGCGACGTCGACACCATCATCCGCGACTTGGTGGACGTGGCGATCAAGGACACCCGCGAGGCGGCGATCAAGCGCAACCGCGCGCGCGCCGAGGACGCCGCCGAGGAGCGCATCCTCGACGTGCTGCTGCCGCAGCCGCGCAAGCAGCCGTCCGGCTTCTTCGCCGAGGAGACGGCCGCCGAGGAAAAGCACGAGGACGGCGCCACCCGCCAGAAATTCCGCAAGATGCTGCGCGAAGGCAAGTTCGACGACAAGGAAATCGAGCTGGAGATCGCCGCGCCGGCCGCCCAGATGAACGTGATGGCGCCGCCGGGCATGGAAGACTTCGCCAGCCAGCTGCAGGGCATGTTCCAGGGCCTGGGCGCCGGCAAGAAGCAGGCCGCCAAGATGAAGGTGGCCGACGCCTTCAAGCTGCTGATCGACGAGGAAGCCGCCAAGTTGGTCAATGAAGAGGAACTGAAGGCCGAAGCCTTGAAGAACGTCGAGCAGAACGGCATCGTGTTCCTGGACGAGATCGACAAGGTCACCAGCCGCGGCG
Source organism: Chromobacterium sp. Ag138 (assembly GCF_055181315.1). Taxonomy (NCBI): domain Bacteria; kingdom Pseudomonadati; phylum Pseudomonadota; class Betaproteobacteria; order Neisseriales; family Chromobacteriaceae; genus Chromobacterium; species Chromobacterium sp. Ag138. The sequence goes on along the minus strand of NZ_JBUPWA010000001.1, from coordinate 2,866,350 downwards.
AAGGCCACAGCGGCGCCGACGTGTCGCGCGCCGGCGTGCAGCGCGATCTGCTGCCGCTGGTGGAGGGCACCACCGTGTCCACCAAGTACGGCATGGTGAAGACCGACCACATCCTGTTCATCGCCTCCGGCGCGTTCCAGCTGTCCAAGCCGTCGGACCTGATCCCGGAGCTGCAGGGCCGCCTGCCTATCCGCGTCGAGCTGTCGTCGCTGTCGGTGGACGACTTCAAGGCCATCCTGACCAGCACCAACGCCTGCCTGACGCGCCAGTACCAGGCGCTGCTGGCCACCGAGGGCGTGGAACTGGCGTTCGAGGAATCCGGCATCCAGCGCCTGGCCGAGATCGCCTGGCAGGTGAACGAGAAAACCGAGAACATCGGCGCGCGCCGCCTGTACACGGTGATGGAGAAGCTGCTGGAGGAAGTGGCCTTCGACGCCAAGTCCGGCGCATGCAAGATCGACGGCGCCTACGTCGACGCCAAGCTGGGCGAAGTGGCCGAGCGCGAAGATCTGGCGCGCTACGTGCTCTGAGGCTGTTCCATACCTTATATATAGATATGTGAAAACGGCGGCCATTTCGGTCGCCGTTTTGCTTTATATGGGCTGCTTCAGTTTGCCGGCGGCCGGGGCGATCGGTTCGAAGGCTTCGGGATGTTGGCGCAAATACCAGTCCTTGACCTCGTCGTGGCTCAGGCCGAGGAAGCGGTTGACGCCGGGCAGCAATAGCATCGGCGGCACCGTCAGCAGGTGGAACAGCGCGAAGAACAGGTAGACGCCGTCCAGCGACCAGCTGGCCAGCAGGATGCCCGCCAGCGCCGGCCCCAGCATGCCGCCCAGTTTGGCCACCAGCACATTGATCGCCGATACCCGGGCGCGGTAAGCCTCCGGCACCGCCAGCGTGCGATGGGTTTGGCCGATCAGCATGGTGATGGACAGCAGCATGCCTTCAATGCCGAACATCGCCAGCATCAGATAGGGGCTGTCGGTCAGCGCCACGACCAGGAACACCGCCGCCAGCGCCCACATGGCGAATGCGCGGGCGCGCGGCCGGCTACAGTATTGCAGCAGGCGGTGGGTCAGCCACAGCGAGCCGATCAGCAGGCCGCCGCTGGCGGCCGCTTCACAGGCACCCAGCCAGATCGCGGGCAGGCCTAATTGATGCAGCTTGATCGGCAGCAGCGTGACCACCATGGGAAGGTAGGCGGTCATCACCAGCAAGCCCCAGAACGCCCAGCTGCGCTCCAGCGGAATGCGCCAGCGCACGCGCAGGCCGCTGCGCACCTGGTCGACGAAGCTTTCTTCCCGCAAGTCGGCCAGATCGCGCGGCGGAACCTGGATGCGCAGCGCGCCGACCGCGGCGATGGCCAGCAGAATGGCGTAAGCGCCCAGCGCCAGCCAGGCGGGCATGAAGGCCATCAGGCTGCCGCCCACTACCGGGCCTATCAGATTGCCCGCCGACTGCGAGCTCTTCTGCAGCGACAGCGCGTCGGTCAGCCGCGCCGCTGGCACCAGTTCGGAAGCGATGCTCAGCATCGAGGGAAACACGATGGCCCAGGCGAACATGGCCATCGATTCGCTGGCGACGACCCAGGCCAGGCTGTAGAAGCCGAACCAGGCCATCGCGGCCAAGGCCAGGCCTGACAGCATCGCCAGCAGGATGCCGCCGGCGATCACCCGGTTCTTGGGAAAACGGTCGCCCAGCGGCGCGGTCAGCGGCAGCGCGATCAGCATCACCAGCGCGGTCAGCGTGCTGAACCACGCCATGTCGCGCGCGCCGCCGGTCGATACCACCCACCAGCTGATGCTGACGTAGCCGGCGCCCATCGCCAGGCCGCTCAGCGCATCGCTCAACATCAGCAGGTGGAAGCCGGAGGGCAAGCCCCGTATTCGTTGCCGCAGGGAAATGTTCATGGCGCGCATCCTGATGATGAAGGCATTTCATCCTAACATGGAATGACAATGTCACGCCAAGACGACGGAGAAGTTGTCTCATTTCGATGATTTTTAAAAAAATCAGACTGATTTTTCAACTTTCAGGAAATTTTCATGGTGCTGAAAGTAGTGGGAAGGCTTGCGGATGCAGGCGATGCGATCTTTTTTTGAAAAAGATAAAATGGAAAAACATTTCAAAACAGAAGGTTGGCTCTTTTTCTGTGAAAACCCCCATCTTTTCTAAAAAAACCTGTTGACCGAGGGGGAGGGCGCAGGTATAGTTCGTCTCCTCAGCTGACGCAGCGAACGAAACAGCGGAAACGAAACGGTTCCGGTGATGACGACGCAGCGGATGGCACTGCTCTTTAACAGAACGAATAACCGATAGGTGTAAGTGCTTGGCGAAAGCCGAACACTTGCACTGCAAGAGACAAGAGATACTTGTTTATTTCTTTGAACTTGCGTGCCAGAAAATTTGCTTGAGATTGAACTGAAGAGTTTGATCCTGGCTCAGATTGAACGCTGGCGGCATGCTTTACACATGCAAGTCGAACGGTAGCAGGGTGCTTGCACCGCTGACGAGTGGCGAACGGGTGAGTAATGCGTCGGAATGTACCGTGTAATGGGGGATAGCTCGGCGAAAGCCGGATTAATACCGCATACGCCCTGAGGGGGAAAGTGGGGGACCGTAAGGCCTCACGTTATACGAGCAGCCGACGTCTGATTAGCTAGTTGGTGAGGTAAGAGCTCACCAAGGCGACGATCAGTAGCGGGTCTGAGAGGATGATCCGCCACACTGGGACTGAGACACGGCCCAGACTCCTACGGGAGGCAGCAGTGGGGAATTTTGGACAATGGGCGCAAGCCTGATCCAGCCATGCCGCGTGTCTGAAGAAGGCCTTCGGGTTGTAAAGGACTTTTGTTCGGGAGGAAATCCCGCTGGTTAATACCTGGCGGGGATGACAGTACCGGAAGAATAAGCACCGGCTAACTACGTGCCAGCAGCCGCGGTAATACGT
>NZ_JBUPWA010000001.1:2785012-2863300 GCF_055181315.1 Chromobacterium sp. Ag138 | reverse complement strand
TCCGGTGGTTCTGAATGGAAGGGCCATCGCTCAACGGATAAAAGGTACTCCGGGGATAACAGGCTGATACCGCCCAAGAGTTCACATCGACGGCGGTGTTTGGCACCTCGATGTCGGCTCATCACATCCTGGGGCTGTAGCCGGTCCCAAGGGTATGGCTGTTCGCCATTTAAAGTGGTACGTGAGCTGGGTTCAAAACGTCGTGAGACAGTTTGGTCCCTATCTGCAGTGGGCGTTGGAAGTTTGACGGGGGCTGCTCCTAGTACGAGAGGACCGGAGTGGACGAACCTCTGGTGTACCGGTTGTCACGCCAGTGGCATAGCCGGGTAGCTAAGTTCGGAAGAGATAACCGCTGAAAGCATCTAAGCGGGAAACTTGCCTGAAGATGAGACTTCCCTGGAGGCTTGACCTCCCTGAAGAGTCGTTCGAGACCAGGACGTTGATAGGTCGGGTGTGGAAGCGCTGTGAGGCGTGAAGCTAACCGATACTAATTGCTCGTGAGGCTTGATCCTATCATTTGAGTGGCTTAGCGAGGCTAAGTGACGAGAGTGGATGTGCGACGTACATCAAATACCGAATATATGCGGGCTGGTTGAATACCAGCCCAGGCTTCTTCAAGTTTGTGCCAGTTTATGTCTGGTGGCCTTAGCGAGGTGGTCCCACGCCTTCCCATCCCGAACAGGACCGTGAAACGCCTTAGCGCCGATGATAGTGTGGCATTCGCCATGTGAAAGTAGGACACCGCCAGACGCCCCATAACGAAGCCCAGCTCAACCGAGCTGGGCTTTGTGCTTTGTGCGCGCGCCGCGCTGAGCGCGTTCCCATGAAAAACCCCGCCAGAAGACTGGCGGGGTTTTTTACTTGAATGCTGCTTTGGACGCTTACAGTCCCACCCACTTGCCTTGCTTCAGCTGGTACAGCGACACGGTGGCGTTCTGGATGTCGCCCTTGGCGTCGAACTTCACCGGGCCAGTAACGCCCTGGTAGTCGGTCTTGGCGATTTCCGGCAGGTACTTGGCCGGTTCGGCCGAGCCGGCGCGCTTCATCGCGGCGATCAGCACCTTGGCGGCGTCGTAGGTGTACGGCGCATAGGCCTGGATGTCGGCCTGGAACTGCTGCTTGTACTTCTGGCTGAACTCGCCGTAGCCGGGCAGCTTTTCCTTGGGCGCCCCGGCGCTGGAGGCGTAGCTGCCTTCGGCGTTGTCGCCGCCCAGCTTGGCGAACTCCGGCGTGTTGACGCCGTCGGCGCCCATGAAGGCGGCCTTGAGGCCGAGCTTGGCCATCTGTTTGACCATCGGTCCTGCCTGGGCGTCCATGCCGCCGTAGAACAGCAGATCTGGCTTTTCGCCCTTGATCGAGGTGAGCACCGCCATGAAGTCGGTGGCGGTGTTGGTGGTGAATTCTCGTTTCACCACCTTGGCGCCGGCCTGCTCGGCGGACTTGGCGAAGTCGTCGGCCAGGCCCTGGCCGTAGGTGGTGCGGTCGTCGATGACGGCCACGCGCTTGGCGCCCAGCTTGTCCACCGCGTACTTGGCCAGCGCCTGGCCTTGCTGCAGGTCGTTGGCTATCAGGCGGTAGGTGTTGTGATAGCCCTGCTGGGTGAACGACGGGCTGGTGACCGATCCGGAAATCATCGGGATGCCGGCGTCGGCGTAGATACGGGAGGCGGGAATGGCTGCGCCGGAGGTCAGGTGGCCGACGATGCCGGCTACCTTGGCGTCCACCATGCGCTGGGCCACCTGGGTGGCGACCTTGGGATCGGCCTGATCGTCTTCTGAAACCACTTCGAAGGTGACCGGCTTGCCGTCCAGCGTCAGCTTCTCGGCGTTGGCTTCCTGCACCGCCAGCTTGACGCCGTTGTCGGCGTCGCGCCCCCAGTGGGCGAAGGGGCCGGTCAGCGGGTTGGCGGTGCCGATCTTGACCACCGCGGAACCGGTGGCGGCCTGTTCCGGTTGCGGCGCCTGGCTGGCGGGTTTGTTGCACGCGGCGACGCCTGCCACCAAGGTGCACAGCAGCAGACTGTGTCGGGTTTTCATGATGAATCTCTCCTGATGCTCTTTGTTTATTTTGATAGTTGCGCCGGTGTGAGAGCCTGTCCAAAGTCTTTTTGTGAGCAGCGCACTTCAGCTAGCAAGCCAGATGCAAGGCGGAGGGCGTAGGCCTTGGCTATCCAAGGCCTAGCCTGACAACGCGGCAGGTGGTTTGCTGGCTGAACTGCCCCTTGGGGCCGTTTTCTGCCGGCGCCTGGCTTTGTCAAACCGCCCTTGCAGTGAATGACACTGCGGCGTGCCGTTTTCCGCGCCTTGCATCCGGCAGAAAATGGCCGCTGCCGCAAAAAGACTTTGAACAGGCTCTGACGGCGTGAGCTTACTGTGTCGGCCGATCCCGCTTTTGTCAATCGAACGGAGTCAACGCCTGGAGAGAGGCGGCGTCAGGACGCGCTGCGCGCGTTCTTGATGATCTTGTAGACCCACTGCACCGAGATGCCGTGCTTTTGCGCCAGCGAGGCGTGGTTGGCGCCGTTGAATTCCGCCAGGATGCAGCGGTCGCGCTCGGCCGACTTGCTGCTCTTGCCCAGCGGGAAGTAGACGTTCTGGCCGCCCCAGTGCTGGGCCATGCGCCGGGTGATCTCGAGGGCGATCTTCTCCGCCTGCCGATCTTCGGTGTTGGCCAGCTGGCGCAGCGCCGCGGTGATGTGGTCGGTCAGGTCGGCCAGCAGTTCCGGTCCCTTGCTGCGAAGTGGTGCCTGCATGTGCGCTCCCGCGTGATGTTGTTCTGATGGATGGCATTGTTCCATTTCCCGTTACCCCAAGCCGGATGACCGGTGTCAGCGCGATGTCAGTGCCGCATTTAGTAACAGCGGCTACAAGAACCCCGCCCCCTCCCTGCAGCATTCTTCGCCACATCCGGCAAGCGACTCCCGCTGGCCGGCAGTCCGAGCGCGGTTTCCGCGCGTCTCTTTTCCCCTCTGCTTGGAGTTCCGCTGTGGCAAGCACTTCCCAGATTGTCGGCGCGCTGTTGGCGCGTTTGCGCGGCGCGGCGCCGCAACTGGCCGTCGAGTATTTCGCCGGCGCCGAAGACGACTATCCGCTGGCGCATCCGCAGGGCGCGGTCCTGCTGTGCCTGCGCGGCAGCCAGTTCGGCCCGCTGCGCGACGGCTACGGCCAGGTGCGCACGCTGCAGCTGGCGATCACGGTGCTGCTGAACCAGCGGGACGCCGGGCTGGGGGATTGCGACGCGCTGGACGCGATACGGCGGGCCTGCCTCGGCTTCGCCTTGCCGGACTGCCAGCCGGCGTGGCTGCTGTCGGAGACTTTTCTGGGTTATCGCGACGGCGTGGCGCGCTACGCCATCGCGCTGGCCACCGACACCTTGCAAGTGACGGAGGCCGACCTGGAGCCCGTGATCATGCTTAACGCAGTCTCATACGAGGAGCAACCATGAAGTATCTGTATTCCGGTCCGATCAGCGGCGTCACCCTGGGCGACGGCCAGGAAATCATGCTGTTTCCCGGCAAGGAAGTGGAGATGCCGGAAGAACACAGCTACACCCGCACCCTGGTGGCGCTGGGTTACCTGAGCGCGCAGTCCGCGGGCGAAACCATCCCTTCCCATACCGCTGAACAAGGAGAGTAAGCATGGCGGCAAACTATCTGCATGGCGTTGAAACGATCGAAGTCGAACGCGGCCCGCGCCCGGTGCGCACCGTCAAGTCGGCGGTGATCGGCCTGATCGGCACCGCGCCGGCCGGCGCGGTCAACGTGACCACGCTGACCCTGTCGGAAAAAGACGCGGCGGCCTTCGGCCCGCAACTGCCCGGCTTCACCATTCCGCAGGCGCTGACCGGGATCTACGATCACGGCGCCGGCACCGTGGTGGTGATCAACGTGCTGGATCCGGTGGCGCACAAGAGTTCGATCAAGGACGAGGCCGTGACTTTGGACCCGGTCACCGACTCCGTGCGCCTGAAGTATCCGGCGGTGGCCAATGTGGTGGTCAAGAGCGCTGACGGCGCCACTCCTTATGTTGCCGGCCAGGACTACGCGCTGGACGCGGCCTTCGGCAAGATCACTCGCCTGAAGACTGGCAAAATCGCCGCTGGCGCTAGCTTGAATGCCAGCTACGACTACGCCGATCCGTCCAAGGTGACCGCCGCCGACATCATCGGCGCCGTCAACGCCGCGGGCAACCGCACCGGCATCAAGGCGCTGCAGGACACCTACAACAAGTTCGGCTTCTTCGCCAAGCTGCTGATCGCGCCGGGCTTCTGCACCCAGAACACCGTCGCCGCGGAAATGGCGGCGATGGCCGACAAGCTGGACGCCATCGCCTACGTCGACGCGCCGATCGGCACCGCCTTCGCCGACGCGCTGGCCGGTCGCGGCCCGGCAGGCACCATCAACTTCAACACCTCCAGCGACCGCGTCCGCCTGTGCTACCCGCACGTGATGGTGGCCGACGGCAACGGCGGCCTGCGCTACGAGCCGCTGTCGTCCCGCGCCGCCGGCCTGCGGGCCAAGGTGGACAACGACAAGGGCTTCTGGTGGTCCAGCTCCAACCAGGAGCTGGCCGGCGTGGTCGGCGTCGAGCGCCAGCTGACCGCGATGATCGACGACCCGAGCTGCGAGGTGAACCAGCTGAACGAAAAGGGCATCACCACCGTGTTCAACAGCTACGGCTCAGGCTTCCGCCTGTGGGGCAACCGCACCGCGGCCTGGCCGGCGGTCAGCCACATGCGCAACTTCGAGAACGTGCGCCGCACCGGCGACGTGATCAACGAGTCGATCCGCTACTTCAGCCAGCAGTTCATCGACATGCCGCTGAACCAGGCCACCATCGACGCGCTGGTGGAATCGGTGAACGGCTACGGCCGCAAGCTGATCGGCGACGGCGCGCTGCTGGGCTTCAAAGCCTGGTTCGACCCGGCCCGCAACCCGGCCACCGAGCTGTCCGCCGGCCACCTGCTGATCAGCTACAAGTACACCGTGGCCCCGCCGCTGGAACGCCTGACCTTTGAAACCGAGATCACCTCGGAATACCTGCTCAGCCTGAAAGGAGGCAATTAATCATGGCCGGCAAGATTGAAATCAACCGCATCACCAACGCCAACATCTACATCAACGGCAACTCGCTCTTGGGCCGCGCCGAAGAGATCAAGCTGCCGGACGTGTCCGCCATCATGCAGGAGCACAAGGCGCTGGGCATGGTCGGCAAGATCGAACTGCCGGCCGGCTTCGAGAAGCTGGAGGGCGAGATCAAGTGGAACTCGCTGTACAAGGACGTGGCCAAGATCATCGCCAATCCGTTCCAGGCGGTGCAGCTGCAGGCCCGTTCCAGCATCGAGACCTACGGCTCGCAAGGCCGCCTGCAGCAGGTGAGCCTGGTCACCTTCCTGACCGTGATGTTCAAGAAGAACCCGCTGGGCACCTTCAAGCAGCATGAAAACGCCGACTTCAGCTCCGCCTTCACCGCGACCTACGTCAAGCAGGTGGTGGACGGCGAGGACATCCTGGAGCTGGACTACATGGCCAACATCTTCCGCGTAGGCGGCAACGACATGCTGGAGCTGTATCGCCAGAACATCGGCGGCTAATCCCGGCTGTCCCGCGGACCTGGTCCGCGGGCGGTTGGGCGCGGCTGGCGGGGAGGACGCCTCCCGACCCCGCCAGCCGTCTTTGGCGCCGGTTCACGATCTTTTTCCGATCCGCGCAGCCCTGCCAGCAGGCTCTTAAAGCAAATCCCTAAAGCGCTTTCGCATACCCCGGATGCCGGCTGCCGGAAAATGACGGCATCCCAACCCGCTTCAAGGAGCGATCATGCAGATCAAGCTGAAATACCCGTTCACCAACGCCGCCGGCCAACGCATCGACACGCTGGAAGTGGCGCGCCTGAAGCGCGCCGACTTGAAGGCCGCCAGCCACCACAGCCAGGACGACGCCGACCAGGAAGACTTCCTGTTCGCCCGCATGACCGGCCTGACGCTGGAAGACATCGACCAGCTGGACATCGCCGACAGCCGCGCGCTGGCCGACAGCTTTCGCGAAATGGTGGGCGGATCCGACAACGCTTAAGTCGTTCGACGAGGTCTTGCTGACGGTGCTGAACTTGCCGCCGTCGGAGATCGACGCGCTGGCGCTGGACGACTACTGGTTCTGGTGCGAAGTCGCCGAGCGCGAGGTCCAGCGCCGCAACGAACGCCAGCAGCACCTGCTGGACGCCATGTAGGACGGCGGCCCGGCCGCTCCCAGTCCGAATCTTTTCCTGATCGGCCGCCTCCCGCCCGCCGGGACGGGGCCGATCGCCCTTTCTATTCCCCAAATACAGGCAATCACCATGGTAAGCGAGTTTTTCATCGGCCTTAAGGTGGGCGCGACGCTGTCCGGGGTGTTCGACAACGCCTTCCGCTCCGCGCGTTCCGCGATGGATGATCTGCGCAAGAGCAGCCTGCGCCTGTCCGACGCGCAGAAGGATCTGGCCGGCAATGTCGAGCGCACGCGCCGGGCTTATGCCGGGCTGGACCTGGCGCGGCTGGAGCGCCAGCATCGCCAGCTGGAGGCGACGCTCGGGCGCTTGACCCGCCAGCACGAAGCCTGGCAGGCCAGCCTGCGCCGCGGCCGGGCGCTGAACATCGCGCCGGGCGGCGCGCTGCAGTCGACGCTGCGCATCCAGCAAAGCCGGATCGAGGTCATGGCCTCGATCCGGCTGAGCGCGTCCATCCGCATGGTCGAGCAGAAGCTGGAAAGCCAGCGCCGCGACCAGGGCAAGGCCGAGCGCAATCTGCCGCCGGCGGGCGAGTCCCAGTCCGGCGGGCGCGGCGGCCAGGGGACCGGGAGCAAAAGCGGCAATCGGAGCGGCGACGGCGGCGACGATGCCGGCGACGCGCCCGCCCAACGCCCTTCTCCCTCCTCTCCGTCCTCTTCTTCCGGCTGGCGCTGGCCCAGCATCGATCTCTCCCTTGGCAAACTCCGCCTGCCGACCCGGCAGGAACTGATCCGCGCCGCCGATCTGGCCCAAAAAGCCGGCGCTGCCGTCGCTAGCGCCAGCGGCAAGGCGCATGCCGCGCTGTCCAAAGGGGATGGGCGCAAGGCGCTGGAGGCGATCCACGCCAAACTCAATCCCAAGCTGGGCGGCAAGCTGCCCAGCGTCGACAAGATTCTGGATGGTCTCAAGACCGCCGAGACCGTGGGCCAGGTGGTGTCCAAGACGGGCCAGCTGGCTGGCGTCACGCTGCGCAGCCTGGATGGCGTCAAATGGTCCGATCTGAAGCCGGGCGACGCCGGCAAGAGCCTGGTCGGCAAGGCCGACGACGCCAAGCGCGGCGGCGCGGTGATCGCCGACGCCAGCGGCAAGCTACATGCCGCCTTGTCCAAGGGCGAGGGGCGCGAAGCGCTGGACTTCGTCCACGGCAAGCTCGACAAGGCCTTGGGCGGCAAATTGCCCAGCGTCGACAAGATTCTGGATGGTCTCAAGACCGCCGAGACGGTAGGGCAGGTGGTGTCCAAGACCGGTCAGCTGGCCGGTGTCACGCTGCGCAGCCTGGACGGCGTCAAATGGTCTGATCTGAAGCAGGGCGACGCCGGCAAGAGCTTGATCGGCAAGGCCGATTACGCCAAGCGCGGCGGCGCGGTGATCGCCGACGCCAGCGGCAGGCTGCATGCAGCTTTGTCCAAGGGCGAAGGGCGCGAAGCGCTGGATTTCCTCCAAGGCAAGCTGGACAAGGCCCTGGGCGGCAAGCTGCCCAGCGTCGACAAGATCCTGGGCGGCCTCAAGACCGCCGAGACGGTGGGCCAGGTGGTGTCCAAGACCGGCCAGCTGGCCGGCGTCACGCTGCGCAGCCTGGACGGCGTCAAGTGGTCCGACCTCAAGCCGGGCGACGCCGGCAAGAGCCTGGTCGGCAAGGCCGATTACGCCAAGCGCGGCGGCGCGGTGATCGCCGACGCCAGCGGCAAGCTGCACGCCGCCTTGTCTAAGGGCGAAGGGCGCGAAGCGCTGGACTTCGTCCACGGCAAGTTGGACAAAGCCTTGGGCGGCAAATTGCCCAGCGTCGACAAGATACTGGGCGGCCTCAAGACCGCCGAGATGGTGGGCCAGATGGTGTCCAAGACCGGCCAGCTGGCCGGCGTCACGCTGCGCAGCCTGGACGGCGTCAAATGGTCCGATCTCAAGCCAGGCAACGCCGGCAAGAGCCTGACCGGCGCGGCCGACTATGCCAAGCGCGGCGGCGCGGTAGTGGCCGACGCCAGCGGCAGGCTGCGTGCCGCGCTGTCCAAGGGCGAGGGGCGCGAAGCGCTGGATTACGTGCATGGCAAGCTCAACGCCAAGCTGGGCGGCGCGCTGCCCAGCGTCGATTCGATATTGGGCGGGCTGGGACAGCTGGAGGAACTGGGCAAGACCGTATCCAAGGCCGGCGGGATGGCGGGCAAGGCCTTGCGCGCTTACTCCGGCGCGTCCGGCAACGTTTTCCAGAAGGCGATGGCCGCCGCCGGCTCCTTGCTGGACGGCGATGAAGCAGGCGGCGACTCTGGCTCCAAAGCCGGCGGCAAGGACGGGAAGGGGAAAAAGCGCCCGGCCGCCAAGCCAGCGGCCAAAACGCCGAAAACCGGCGAGGCCGCCAAACCCCAGTCCAAGACAAGGGCCAAGCCGGTTCCCGAGGCCGAGTCTCCCGCCAAGCCCAACGCAGCGTCCAAGCCGGCGGCGAAGCCATCGCTCAAGCCTGGCAACGCGCTGAAAGAAGCGCGCGGCCTGCCGGGCAAGAGCAAGAGCTTGCTGTCCGGATTGAAGCTGCCCAAGTCCGGCGGCGGCCTGCTGAACACCGGACTCAAAGCGCTGAGCAAGGGCGGCAAGGGCTTGAAGAGTTTGATCGGCAAGGCCGATCTGCTGGGTGTGGGCATGGACTTGCTGTCCACCAGCCGATCCAGTCTGAGCCCGCAAGCCAAGGCGGCCGCCTACGGCAAGACGCTGGGCGGCACCGCCGGGGCCTTGGCCGGCGGCGCGGCCGGCGCAGCCATCGGCACCATGCTGTTGCCCGGCGTCGGCACCTTTGTCGGCCGGCAGGTGGGCAGCTGGCTGGGGCAGAAGGGCGGCGAATGGCTGGGCGAGAAGATAGGCAACTGGGCAGGCAAGCCGAGCGCGGCGCCGAAGCCGGTGGCGGTGCCCAAGCGGGCGATCCCGCCCAAGCCGGTGGCGCTTCCCAAGCCGGCGGCGCCAGTCAAACCATCGCCCAAACCGGCTGCCAAGCCGGCCGCTCAGGCGCAGCAGGCGCAACAGCTGCGGCGCATCCAGCAGACGGCCAACAAGGCCGCGGCCAAGCCCGCCGGTCCGGCCGCCGTGTTCAACATCACCTTCTCGCCGCAGATCACCATCAATGGCGCGGCGTCGTCCGGCGTCAAGCAGCAGGCGCAGCAGGCGATGCAGCAGTCTTTCGCCGAGTTCGAACGAATGATGAAGCGCTACGAGGCCGACCGTCAGCGGCGCAGCTACGCGGCGCGCGGCTGAGGAGAGGCATCCATGAAGAAAGGAGCAAACGATGTACGCGGTACTGGGTGACATCGAGTTCGACCTGATCAGTTATTTCGACGGCCTGGAGCAGCGCGGCGGCAGCGATTACGCCGAGCACGCGCGGATAGGCGGCAAACCGGTGCTGCAGTTTGTCGGCGACCGGCTGGACGAGGTGCGCATCGACCTGGTGCTGCATGCCGCCTATTGCCAGCCGGACGCCGAGCTGCAGCGGCTGCACGCCGCCCGCCAGACGCACCAGGCGCTGGCGCTGGTGTTGGGCAACGGCGATCACAAGGGCCATTTCGTGATCACCGAGCTGACCAGCACCGGCCGCCAGAGCGACCGCACCGGCAATCTGTTGGCGGTGGAGGCGCAGCTGTCGCTGCGCGAATTCCGCGGCCAGGCGGCGCCGTCGCCCAAGCCCGGCCTGTTGGGCAGCGTCAGCGGCCTGCCGCAGGCCAAGCTGCAGCAAGCGCTGGCCGGCGCCGGCTTCAAGCCTGACCTGTCCGGCCTGAGCAAGGCGCTGTCCCAGGCCAAGACCATGGCGGTGCAGGCGCGCAAGGTGGTCAACGACGTACGCGAGCTGAAAGACCTGGCGCGGCGCGATCCGCTGTCGGCGCTGGGACGGGTGCCGGGCGTGCTGAAGGACGTGCAGACGGCGGTGCCGGGCATCGCCCAGGGCGTGGAGCGACTGAACCAGTTCATCCAGCCGTATTCGCGGCTGGCTGAGAGCATCAAGCCGCTGATCCCGCAGTTTCAAGCCATGGGCCGCCAGCTTGGCGCGCTGGCTGAAACGATGCAGGGCTGCACGCTGGACAACGTCGCCGACAAGCTGGGCAAGGCGGAGGCGACGGTCCGCGACATCGACAAAAACTGGCCGACCCGCGATATCGAGATGGCGAAGTTGGCCGCCAAAGCGGTGCTGCGCCGCATTCTGGAGTGAACCATGTTTCTCAAGCATATCTGTCAGGAAGGGGAGCGCTGGGACCAGATCGCCTGGCGCTATTACGGCGATGTCGGCCAGATGGTGATGCTGATCGCCGCCAATCCGCAGGCGCCGATCAGCGAGACGCTACCGGCCGGCACCCAGTTGGCCATCCCGCTGCTGGAGGCGCGCGACGAGGCGGCGCTGGATGAGCTGCCGCCGTGGAGGCGCTCATGATCGACAGCCGCATCCAGGATGTGGCGGCGCCGGCGTTCGAGCTCAGCTACAACGGCAAGTCCATCACCGCCGACATCGCGCAGTACGCGCTCAACATCAGCTACACCGACCATCTGTCCGGCGAGTCGGACGAGCTGGAGGTGGAGCTGGAAGACTGTGACGGCCGCTGGCTGAACGGCTGGTATCCGGATAAGGGCGCGACGCTGGACTTCAAGCTGGGCTACCGCGGCGCGGCGCTGGTGGCGCTGGGCAGCTTCGACGTGGACGAGGTCGATTACAGCGCGCCGCCGTCGGTGGTCCACATCCGCGCGCTGGCCACCGGCGTCCAGCATCCGCTGCGCACGCCGGAGGGGCGCGCCTACGACAAGCTGACGCTGCAGGCGCTGGCGCAGCGCATCACCAAGCGCCACGGCATGAAGCTGGAGGGCAAGATCGAGGATGTCGCCATCGAGCGCCTGACCCAGTACCACGAAACCGACCTGCAATTCCTGCAGCGGGTGTCCAGCCACTACGGCTACGTCTGCAAGGTGATGGACAACAACCGCAAGCTGGTGTTCTGGAAGCGCGCCGAGCTGGTGGCGTCGGCCAGCGTGCGCCGGTTCGCGCCGGCGGACCTGATCGCCTGGCGCGCGCGCGACCAGCTGTCGCAGGTGCCCAGCGCGGTGGAGGTCAGCTATCACGACCCGCACAAGCGCAAGCTGCAGACGGCGCGGGTGGGCGCCGACGCGCGCGCGCCCGGCGGCAAGGCCAGCAGCGCCGATGTGGTCAAGCTCACCCGCAAGTCCGGGGGACGCGAGCAGGCGGAATTGCAGGCCAAGGCCGAGATGGAGCGCCGCCAGCTGGCGCGCACCGAGATGAGCGTCACCGTGGACGGTTCGCCGCAGCTGGCCGCCGGCCGCAACGTGGAGCTGTCCGGCTTCGGCAAGCTGTCCGGCCGCTACCTGATAGAACGCGCCCGCCACCGCCTGTCGCGGCAGGAAGGCTACATCTGCGAACTGGACCTGAAACGCGCGGCGCCCGCCGCGGCCAAGGAGAAGAAATGAACGATGTTTCCCTGCCCGACGCGCTGGCCACGCTGAAATTCGGCAGCGTGGCCGAGCATGACGCCGCCACCCAGCGGGTGAGGGTGCGGCTGCCGGAGCTGGGCCAGCTGCTGACCGCCTGGCTGCCGGTGCTCAGCCGCAAGAGCCTGAAGGACAAGGATTACTGGCTGCCGGACATCGGCGAGCAGGTGGCGGTGCTGATGGACGCCCGAGGCGAGGACGGCGTGGTGCTGGGTGCCATCTATTCCGAGGCGGACGCGGTGCCGGTGGCGAGCGAGGAGAAATGGCAGCGCCGTTTCTCCGACGGCGCGGTGCTGGAGTACGACCGCCAGCAGCACCAGCTGACCGTCAACGGCGGGGTCAAGCACGTGGTGGTGGAGACCCAGGCCGACGTCCTGATCCGTGCTGCTGCCAGCGTCACTATAGACGGCGGCCAGACCGTCACCATCAAGGCTGCAAGCAAGGTCAGCATCGACGCGCCGGCCACCGAGATCAGCGGCACGTTGACAGTGCAGGGCGCGATCACCGGCCAGGGCGGCCTGGCGGTGTCCGGCGGCGGCGCCACGGTGAGCGGCAGCGTCAGCGTCAGCGGCGATGTCACCGCCAGCGGCAAGAGCCTGGTGGGCCACAACCACATGGGCGCGCACGGCCCGACCAGCCCGCCGCTCTGAGCCGCGGTGCCATCTTATTCGCAGTTTGATTGGAGACCATGATGAACAACGATTTCTTCACCCTGCTCACCGCCGTCGGCAAAGCCAAGCTGGCCGCCGCCGCCAGCGGCGGCGCGCCGCTGAGGCTCAGCCAGATGGCGGTGGGCGAGGGCGACAACGGCGCGTATTACACGCCGAGCGAAAGCCAGACCGCGCTGAAAAGCGAGGCCTGGCGCGCCGGACTCAACCACCTGTCCACCGACCCGGCCAATCCCAACTGGATCGTCGCCGAGCTGGTGATCCCGGACCAGGTGGGCGGCTTCACCATCCGCGAAGTGGGCGTGTTCGACGCCGACGGCGCGCTGTTCGCGGTCGGCAAGTTTCCGGAGAGCTACAAGCCGGTGCTGGCCGACGGCGCCAACAAGCAGCTGTATGTGCGGATGATCCTGGAAGTGTCCAACGCCGCGGCGGTGACGCTGATGGTGGACCCCAGCGTGGTGCTGGCCACCCGCGGCAGCGTCGACGCGCGCATCGCCGAGGAACTGGCGAAGCTGGACGGCAAACCGTCGGTTAGGGCGGCGACCACCGGCCCCGTCATGCTGACCGGCCTGCAGACGGTGGACGGCGTCGTGCTGCAGCTGGGCGACCGGGTGCTGGTCAAGAACCAGGCCGCCGGCGCCGACAACGGCATCTATGTGGCCGGCGCCGGCAACTGGGCGCGCGCCGCCGACGCCAACATCAGCCTGGAAGTGACGCCGGGGCTGTTCGTCGCGGTGGAGCAGGGCGCGGCCAACGGCGGGTCGTTGTGGCAGCTGACCACGCCGTCGCCCATTGCGCTGGGCACCACCGCGCTGGCCTTCACCCAGATCGCCGGCAACACCGGCGTGGCAGCGGGCACCTACCGCAGCGTCACCGTCAATGCGCGGGGGCAGGTGGTGGGCGGCAGCAATCCATCTTCGGCCGATGATTACGGTTTGAGCGCGGATCTGGCATTGCCATTGGCAGCCTTGCCCCTGCCAGTGATCTGCACGCCAGACAACCGGTTAACGGTGACGGCTACAGCGGTAGCTGGGCAAGGGGGCTCCATTTCGATACCTGCCGGTGTGACGTTAACTTTGGCGCAGGAGGTGGTCGCGGGACAAAACGGCCGCGTTCGCTCGTTTGTCACGTCTGCGTGGACGAGTCCGGCGTTGCAAGCCAATGCCGAATATTACTTGCGTGCCCAAATTGGGGTGGGCGGTTTAACGATCTATGTACAGCGCGGACAATTGAATGATGCTAAGCCGGATGGCTTGAAAGGTAGCGTCAATGGCGTCAGCGGTGGCGGATTTTACTCCACGGCGCTGGATGTCTGTCTTGCCCGCGTATTGACTGGAGCGCCCGGTTCCGCGCCGACGGCGCAGCGCGTGATCAACCGCGGACAGGATGCCTGGTCGGCGACGATGAATGGCAACGGAACGGTTTATTTGCCATTTGATCCGTTCATGCGGACGGGGCGTATTTCAACAGGAATTGTTACTCCGCATGCGTCGGCAATATCTTCGGTTATGCATGGTTCCTCAGGTTGGACTGGAGGTGCGTATTGGTATGCAGCCCCTAGCGGTCCAAATGGCAGTAACTATTTTGCGGGCAGTTCTTTGTATTGGGCTGCTGGCGGCGCCGTCATTCTCACTTCAGGCAACGTGGTCGGTGATGCGACGGTATCGACGAGTACCGGGATGTTTGAGCACATCGCAGGAAAATCCATGTGGCAGGTATTGCAGCTGGAGCATCAGATCGGCGATGTGACAGGTGCCAACGGTGATGAGCATTTGATGGGGGAGGGAACCAAAAACCTGTTGCAAGCCGACTATGACTCTGGTTTGGCCATTAGTTTTTCTAACTGCGTCAATGCTTTGCTGAGCTGGGAGGTTGTTCGATGAAAATGGTAGCCGATTTGCTGTCCTACGATGGCGAGCTGCGTCCGCAGCGGCCCTCTCTTGCTCATGCCTGGAATGGAGAGGCCTGGGTTGTAGACGATGCTTGGGCGAAACAACAGCTGGAGCAATTCAGATTGGAAACCTGCGGCCGGCTCGATGCCGCCGCCGACGCCGCCAGCCAGCTTTATGTCGGCAGCGAGCTGCGCGCGCTGGAATACCGGCAGGCCGCCGCCGAGGCCCAGTCCTATAAAGACGGCGGCTGCAAGGGCGACGCGCCGCCGGCGGTGCGGGCCTGGGCCAGTGCCAAAGGCCTGTCCGGCAAGGACGCGGCGGACGGCATCTTGGCCAAGGCCGCCGCCTGCGACCAGGCGTTGTACGCGATCCGAGCGCTGCGCCTGGCGGGCAAGGAGGCGGTGCGCAAGGCGGCCGACGCCGATGCCGCGCGCGCGGCGGCCGAGGACGTGCTGGCCAAACTGCAGCGGCTGGCTGAAGCGCCGGACGCGCTGGCCGAGCCGGCAGGCGGCGCGGTCGATGCCGGCGGCTTCTGGCGTTCTTCTCTCAAGCTGTTCTCCCGGGGCGCCTGATCCCCCGGCCGGCGGCCGCGCGCCGCCGGCCTTCTCCTTCTTTTCCATGCCCGGCCATCCCGGCCGGCGCGCCTTTTCCAAAGCGATCCGATGACCGACATCACTCCCAATGTGCTGGCCGGCGACACGCGGCTGTCGCCGCTGGCCGAGCTGAGCCGGCGCCTGCAACGCATCGATCTATCTCCTTTTCTGGTCTATTTGGTGGACCAGGTGGCGGCCGATTTTCTGCCCTTGCTGGCCGAGCAGCTGCACGTGGCCGGCGACGAGGGCTGGCAGCTGGCTGCCGATGAAGCGCGGCGGCGCGATCTGATCAAGCAGGCGATAGAACTGCATCGCTACAAGGGCACGCGCTGGGCGCTGCAGCGGGTGCTGGCAACGCTGGGCCTGGACGGCCGCATCAGCGAATGGTTCGAGTACCAGGGCCGGCCCTTTCATTTCAAGGTTGATCTCGACTTGTCCGGCCGCGGCCTGAACGAAGCCACCTACCAGGCTTTACGCCAGATGCTGGACCAGTACCGCAATGCCCGCTCCCGGCTGGAGAGCCTGGACTTGCGAATGGAACTGCGCGAGCGGCTGCCCGTCGTGGCCGCCGTTTCCGCCGGCGGCGAAGTGGCCAGCGTGTATCCGCAGGCGCGGCGCGAGCTGCGCCAGCAGGGGCCGCTGCGCCTGGGCGCGGCCCATGGCGGCGTCGAAACCGTCACCGTCCTGCCTTGGCAGCGGGCGCGGCTGGATGGCCGGCTTCCGCTGCGCTGGGGCATGGGCCTGCCCTGCCGGGAGGCGGTCACCCTCTATCCGCGCCCGCTTCAACTCCATTCCTAAAATCCTTTAAAAGCCGCCCCTGGGAGGCTTTGGCACCATAGACGCCATGACACAGCTAACCGACATCTCATCCCTGCACTGGCAGCCGGCGCTGCAGCCGCGCGATGCCAGACCCGGCGCCAGCGTCGCCGACATCGTCGAGAACCTGGACGACATCCACCAGGCGCTGCGGATCATCCTGGGCACGCCCAAGGGCAGCGATCCGCTGCGGCCGGAGTTCGGCAGCGACCTGTTCCGCTATCTGGACTACCCGGTGGACCGCGCCCGCCCGCATGTGGTGCGGGAGGCGGTGGCGGCGATCAGCCATCCGCTGTACGGCGAGCCGCGCATCCAGCTGCTGAAGGTGCTGTTCAGCATCGAGGCCGACGGCGGCGCGCACTTGTGCGCGCAATGGAAGCTGGCCGACGGCGTGATCCGCGAAACCGAACTCAGGCTGTGAATCTAGGACAAGAGCCATGAATCAGACGACGACCGACCTTCCGAAGTTTATCGACGACGATCCGCAGCAAATCACCAACGAACTGATCACCGCCTACCAGAACATGGCCGGCAAGACGCTTTATCCGGGCCAGGTGGAGCGGCTGCTGATCGACCTGATCGCCTACCGCGAAAGCGTGGCCCGCGCCGCCTTCAACGACGCCGGGCGGCAAAACCTGGTGGCCTTCGCCCGCGCGCCGATGTTGGACTACCTTGGCGAGCTGGTGGGCGTCACCCGCCTGCCGGCGCAGCCGGCGCGCAGCAAGGTGACTTTCACCTTCGCGGCCGGCGCGCCGCAGACGGTGGTCATCAAGCGGCAGACGCTGGTGGCCGGCCGCGGCGACATCCAGTTCCAGACCATCGATGAGGCGGTGGTGAACATCCTGAAGGACCAGGAAGTGCCGGTGACGCTGGCCGTGGTGGCGGTGGAGCCGGGCATGGGCGGCAACGGCCAGGAGCCGGGCGCCATCAACCAGCTGGTGGACGACCTGGGCGTGAACGTGACGGTCAGGAACACGGAGGTCAGCGCCGGCGGCGCCGACGCCGAGGACGACGAGCGGCTGCGCCAGCGCATCCGCCTGGCGCCGGAATCGTTCAGCGTGGCCGGCAGCGCCGCCGCCTATCGCCACCATGCGCTGCGCGCCGACCAGAGCATCGTCGATGTGGCGGTGGTCAGCGCCAACAATCTGGAAGAGGGCGGCAAGCCGGAGGATGTGCCGCAGCCGGGCGAAGTCTGGCTGTATCCGCTGACGAGCGGCGGGCTGCCCAGCGACGACCTGCGGGCCAAGGTGGCCAACACCTGCAGCGCCGACCGGGTGCGGCCGCTGACCGACAAGGTGTCGGTGAAGCCGCCGGTGGAATTCGCCTACCAGGTCGTCGCCAGCCTGCAGCTCTACGCCGGCTCGGACGCCAAGCAGGTGCTGCAGCGGGCGCAAGACGCGCTGCAGGCCTACCTGCAGACCCAGCAGGCCAAGTTGGGCAACGACATCGTGCCCTCGCAGCTGGTGGCGGCGCTGTCGGTGCCGGGCGTGTACCAGGTGAATCTGCAGCAGCCGGCCGCGGTGCGGAAAGTGCCGTCCTACGGTTGGGCGCACTGCACCAACGGCATCGCCGGCCTGAGCGTGGACAGTGTCGACAATGGCTAAGGACGCGACGCCTGGCCTGCTGGCGCGGGACGCCCGCTTCGGCCCGCTGGCCGAGCTGACCCGCCGCCTGGGCGTGCCGAGCGGGGACGAGGCCAATCCGCAGACGCAAGGCCGCTTCGACACGCTGGATCTGCTGGTCAACCTGGTGGACTGCGCGCAGCCCAAGCTGCTGCCGCTGCTGGCCGAGCAGTTCCACGTGTCCGGCGACGAAGGCTGGCTCTTGGCCGCCGGCGAGACGCAGCAGCGCGAGCTGATCAAGCGCGCGATCGAACTGCACCGCTACAAGGGCACGCGCTGGGCGGTGAACGAGGTGTTCCGGGTGTTGGGTATCGAGATCGAACTGAAAGAGTGGTGGGAGCAGCCCGGCTCCAGTCAGCCTTATACCTTCGATCTCACCGCCTGGGCCAACGACAATCTGATGTCGGATCAGGCGCTGCTCAATCCGGATCTGTATGCCCGCTTGAGGCGAATGATAAACAGCGTCAAACCTGCGCGCAGTAGCTACGGCTTCAAGATCGGCGCGGTGTTTACTCAGCCGCTGCGTTGGGCCGGCGCCATGACGGGGAGGGCGCTGAACCGCAACGGCGCCGAATGCCGGCCGAATCCGGCCAAACCTTTGTTGCAGCCGCTGCGCTTTGCTGGTGTTTTGGCGCCGCTGGCGGTGGCGCGTTTTCCAATGGAGATGAACCGCGATGAGCAGTAACCCATTGATTCCACAGATACTGGATGGCGGCTTGGCCGCGATTCAGCTGGCCAGCCATGACGGCGTCCAGCTCCGGATCACCCATGTCGCGCTCGGCGATGCCGGCTACCAGCCGGATGCGGGCCAAACCGGTTTGCGCAACGAGATCGTTCGTTACCCGATCGCCGATGGCCAGAGCCAGGGCCCGCGCCAGCTGCACCTGACCGCGTTGGCCAGCGACCAGACCGAGTTCTGGGTGCGCGAGGTGGCCTTCATCCTGGAGGGCGGCCAGCCGCTGGCCATCTGGTCCGATCCCAAGCAGGCGCTGGCTTACAAGCAGGCCGGGCTGGAACTGCTGCTGGCCTTCGACCTGGCCCTGTCCGGCGTGCCGGCGGGCAGCGTGACGGTCCAGTCGACCGGAGCCGGTTTGAGTCTGGCGTTGGCTGAGGAGCTGGCCAGTCTGGGAATGGCGCAGATAGATGAAATGACGCGCGGCCTCAAGCGGGACGACACCCTGCGCGCTCAGCAGGTGCGCCAGGACCAGACCGAGCAGCGGCTGGCTGGTCACGACGGCCGCTTGAACGGCCACGACGATGCCTTGCTATCCCTTGACCGGCGCGGACAGCAATACCGCGACGATCTGGCCGAACTGGCCACTGCCCAGGCTGCGGCGCTGATCCAGCTGCAATGCCTGACCCTGCAACGCAGTGTTTTGAATCCCAAGTGAAGGAGAGACCATGAGTCTGGAGCAACAGGTAGCCGCCCTGGTGACGGCATCGAACAATCTGACCAGCACCGTCGCCGGCAAGCAAGCCGACATCGACGCCAAGGTGGCGGCCAAGACGGCCGAGCTGGATGCGTGGCGGCAGAACGCTCGCAACGAGATGACGCTGCCGTTCCATTACAGCGTGGAGATCGGAGGGGATGCCAATACCTACTATCCTGTTCCGATCTGGGCTAGTCCGTATGAAAAATGCGGCAGGTTGGTAATCATGCGTCATTATGATGCGGCGCATCCGTCCTCACTGGGCGCCGACCATGTCGCCGGATTGTTGCTGGAGCTGTCGATTCGTGGTTCGGCCTGGTCCGACTTCTGGATGACGAGGGCTGAATATTATGGCTTTGCCTACCACCAAGCCGTGGCCAAAGTGCGCACGGATTTGATTGGCCGCGTGGTTTGGCTGCGAGGCGGCGGCATGCATTATGACTTCCTGGCTGATTTTGACCTGGGCCAAGGTAAGTTGTATGGAGGAACGGAAGGGCTGACGCCTTTGATGCAGCCGGACTCGGTTTTGTACCCGGACGCGACAGCGCCATACAAAGGAGGTGGAGTTAAGGTGTCTCCATTGGCGACCGTCGATCCGGTCTGGAACTCTGCCATCTCCATTCCCACCCCGATTGCCAATATCTAAGGAACTGTCATGCTGCTGCGTTCTGTGCAAACCCCGCGAGGGGAAATTCTGAATGTATCCGAACAGGAGGCGCGCGATGTCTTCGGCGCCAGCGAACAGGCGATCGCCGACGCGCGCAAAGAGACGGCGCTGATCGCGCTGCGCGCCGAGCGCGACCAGCGCCTGCGCGCCTGCGACTGGACCCAGGTGCAGGATGCCGTGTTGTCCGCTGAGCAGAAGTCCGCATGGGCCAAATATCGACAGGCGCTGCGCGACCTGCCCGAAACGATAGCCGATGTGGGCCAGGTCGCCTGGCCGCAGCTTCCTGTCTGAGCTGCCGGCCACATACTGGCTGGTATGGTTTGATGCAGTAAGGCTGATGCATGGCGGCGGCCCACTTCCGTCATGCCCACACTAGACTTGATTTTGCCGTCGGGCTCAGCTTGATGCCCGGCGGTCCTCCTCTGTTTTGTCAAAACAGGGCTTCCCGCGCTCTGGTCACTGCTCCCCCTCTTGGTTTTTTCCTCTGTTGTTTCTGATTTTTATCCCGCTGGATCTCTAGGTTTTCCGCTTGGCGGTTTCCGTTCCCTTTCTTGCTTGCGCCATGCTGGTCTTCTGGCTCATCCCGGCTTTTCTCTCCTGGCTTCAAGGAGCCTGCCCATGTCCCTTCTCCCTGTTTCCGAACCCTGCACACGCATCCTATCCACCGCTTTTGATCCCCATTTCGGGAAGTCGGAACAAGATATCCAGCCAAGTTCCGGACCCGAGATTCGGCAGCCTGCATCCCTCCATTGCGTTTGCCGTCCGCTGGCCGTGCTGCGCGTGGCGATGAACGCCCGCTGACCTCTCTCCGGCGGCTGTTCCGCCGCCATTTCTTCCTTCCCATTCGCGGATCGCGCAGGCGCTCCGTCCCATCCCCTATCTCTTTTCAAGCACAAGGAGGTCTCCATGCATCTGCAACCCGGCCTTCGCCCGCGCCGTCAAGCGGCGACGGGCGGATATCCCCAGCCAGGAGGCGCGAGCGATGACTGACGCCATTCCCTCCATCCTGGCGCGCGACCAACGCTTTGGGCCGCTGTCCCGGCTCACCCAGCGAGTGCCGGACCTTGACCTGTCGGTGTTCCTGGTGAACCTGATCGACACCGTGCAGCCGGACGTGCTGCCGCTGCTGGCCGAGCAATTCCATATCCACGGCGAGGAAGGCTGGACGCTGGCCGAGTCCGACGACGCCCGCCGCGCGTTGCTGCACAGCGCCAACGAGCTGCACCGCTACAAGGGCACGCCATGGGCGATACGCGAGGTGATTCGCCGGCTGGGCCTGGGCGAGGTGGGGCTGATCGAGGGTTTGGCCGGCCAGCGCCGCAATGGCGTCATCCGCCGCAACGGTTACTACGTCCATGGCGATCCGAACAGCTGGAACCAATACAGGGTGCTGCTGAGCCAGCCCATCACCAACGACCAGGCCGCCCAGCTGCGCCGCATGCTGGCGCTGTACGCGCCGGCGCGCTGCCAGCTGGCCAGCCTGGAATACCAAGCCGTGGCCAATCGCCACAACGGCGTCATCCGCCGCAACAAGCAATTCAACCGAGGGACCGCCTGATGGCCAATCTGCAAGAAAAAATCACCTGGGAACCGGGTATTTATCAACTGGAAACCTCCGACCCGGTATTGGCCGGGCCGGATGGGGTGGACAACGTGCAAGCCAAGCAGCTGGCCAACCGCACCGCCTATCTGAAAAAACAGATAGATGATTTGGTTTCCGGCGCGCTGGTGGCGGAGTTCGCCGATCGGCTGAAAACGCCGCGCAACATCGCGATGACCGGCGACGGCAATTGGAACGTGATGTTCGATGGCAGCGGCAACGCCAGCGCGGCGATGACGCTGCGCGACAGCGGCGTGGCGCCGGGCAGCTACGGCATGGTGACCGTGGACGGAAAAGGCCGGG
Organism: Chromobacterium sp. Ag138; assembly: GCF_055181315.1. Taxonomy (NCBI): domain Bacteria; kingdom Pseudomonadati; phylum Pseudomonadota; class Betaproteobacteria; order Neisseriales; family Chromobacteriaceae; genus Chromobacterium; species Chromobacterium sp. Ag138. The sequence continues at coordinate 2,841,986 of NZ_JBUPWA010000001.1, read as the reverse complement.
TCACAGCAGGCCGGCAAATGACCGGCGACGACGTGCCGGCGCATGACTGGAATAAGATATCCACCGGCAAGCCGAGCACGCTGGCGGGGTATGGCATTGGCGACGGCGCCAGCAAAACCGATCTCCAGAATGCGGTGAATGGTTTGGTGTCCGGCGCGCCGGTAAATCTGAACACGCTGCAGGAGCTGGCGGCGGCGGTGAACAACGATCCCAAGTATTCCGCGACGGTGGACGGCAAGCTGGCGGGCAAGGCGGACAGGGCGACGACGCTGGCGGGTTATGGCATCACGGATGGGGCCAGCAAATCTGATCTGAAGGTGGCTGTGGATGGCATCGTTTCCGGTGCGCCGGGCGCGTTGAATACCTTGCAGGAACTGGCGGCCGCACTGGGCAATGACGCCAATTACGCGGCATCGATGACCAAGATGCTGGCAGGCAAGGCCGACAAGGCGACTACGCTGTCTGGCTATGGAATTGCAGATGCCGCCAGCGCTGACGATCTGGCCAAGGTGGCGGCCAGGGTTAATAGTCGCCGGATGATACGCGTGCGGGCTGGCGGCTATTCGGCGAAGAATGGCGTTGCAGGAGTCGAGATCGACGGCGTTGGCGTAGGTCCCGTGGCCCGCAGTTACAATATGGTGCAATTGGATGCGGCCGGAGCCGTGAGCCGTTCCGCCACATTTGATGTTTGCGGCGGGAATGGCCAGGACAAGGCCGCGGCGGATTGGCTTAATGCGGCTCCGGATGGTGTCACCGTAATTGTTTACACCTGGGATGAGCCCCAGGGCAATCGCCTGACTGGCGGCTTGCCGCAGGCGCTGTATCGCTGCGGCGCCAGCAGCGCGGTGTTTGCCAGCGACAAATTCCAGTATCGCAGCGCCTATTTGCTGATTGGCCGGGCCGGCTCCGGGGAGGGCCAGGGCCTGGAACGCTATTGCGGCGACAAGCCCGCCAGCCCCGACGCGCAGCTGGATGTGGCGTTCGAGCTGGTGAACGGCATGCCTTTGCTGGGAGGAGGGCAGGTCAGCGGCTCTGCCGCGCCGACGGGACAAGTCGCCTATTTCTCCATGCCGAATGCTCCTGATGGTTGGCTGAAGGCGAATGGCGCCCAGGTCTCCCAGGCCACTTACGGCAATCTGTACGCGGCTATCGGCCAGACCTTCGCTCCGATCGACCCTTCGACGCAGGCGATGTTGCGGCTTGACGCCGCGGATACCTTGCTGGACCGCGTCTGGAACAAGCAGTTGATCGTGTATGGCGGTACGGACATGTCCACCGAGCAGGCCAAGTTTGGCGGCGCCAGCCTGAAGACGGTCGCTGGCGGCGGCTATGCGACGTTGGGGCTGACTGAGGCGTTCAATGCCAATGCCTTCACCATCGAGGGCTGGCATTATCCGACTTTCGCCGGCACGGGCGGCTCCAACGGTTACAGCGCAGCCTGGTTGGTCAGCATGAATGCTTCTACCTCGATTGGTGAAATCACGATCGCCATCGATAGGGCCAGCCGCGCGCCTCTGGTATGGCTGTGCAACAGTACGAGCTTCTTTGCCAATGCATCGCTGGGGACCTCCGGCGTATTCAACTCCCCGCGCTGGTATCACATCGCCTTCAGCTACGACGGCTCGACTTACCGTCTGTTTGTCGATGGGGTGCAAGTGTGGAGCCTGGTTAGCGCGACTCGGGTGGCCATCCCGGACAACACGCTGGTGTTCGGCGTGGATGGCGGCGCACCGGGTGTCGCGGGCTCCACCACGGCTTACTACCAAGACTGGAAAATCAGCAAAGTGTGCCGCTATGCCGGTAATTTTGCGGTGCCGACCATTCCGACGGGCTATCAGCTTGCCCCGGATGCCGGGAAATTCTATCTGCCTAATCTGTGCGGCGAATTCATTCGTGGCTGGAGCGACAGCCGCAAAGATGTGGAAAAGCGGGCATTCGGTTCATGGCAAAAGGGAACGCTGACTTTTTCGGATCCAACTCTGGGCGCGATTTGCGTAGGCACGCCAATTCATGCGACCGATAACGCGCTAGATGGATATCAAGACTTAGGCGCGGATCCAGTCAGCAAGCTGTGGTACCAGATGAGCCGAGCCTGGATTCCTGGCCAGGAAGTTCATCCTGATTTGGACAGCAATGGCTGGAATTTTGGCTACGGCTCCACCCGTCCCCGCAACGTCGCGCTGCTCGCCTGCGTCAAATACTGAGGAGATTCGTTATGCAAGAACAGAAAATCGTTTACAGCTATCACCCGCAAACCGGCGAGTATTTGGGCCTGGCGTCGGCGGATCGTTCGCCGCTGGATGTGGAGGAGGTCTGGCTGATCCCGGGTTTCACAAGCGAACAACAGCCGCCGCAGGCAGGAGAGCGTCAGGTTGCCGTGTTCTGCGATGGCGCGTGGGCCTTGCAGGTTGATTGGCGCGCGACGCCGTTGTGGAGCAAACAGACGGCTCAGCGGGTCATGCCGGAAATCGGCGACACGCCGGACAGCCTGAACGCCACGACGCAGCAACCGCCTGCTTTCGCCGTTTGGAAGGACGATGCATGGGCGGTGGATGATGCGGCGCAACGGGCGGCCCAGACGGCGGCGGCGCAATTGCGGCTACAGCAGCGTTTGTCAGCGGCTTTGCAACAGCGTAAGCCTTTGGAGGACGCGGTGGAGTTGGGTATAGCCAGCGCTGCGGAACAGGCCAAGCTGGCGGAGTGGAAACGCTACTGCGTCGATTTATCCCGCCTGCCGCAGCAAGCAGGTTGGCCATTGCTGGCGGACAGCGCATGGCCCGCGCAGCCCGCCTGAGCATCTCGCCGAATAGACGGAAGTCGTAAACCCCTTTCCTAAACTCCGTTCCAATCCGCGCGCAGCGCGCTTGGGCACCATGTCGTCCTGACCGGAAAGCCGGCCTCTGACTGGAGGCCGGTTTTTGTCGCGCATCTGGCGCGGCTCAGGCGTTTGGACGGGAAGGCATGCGTTCATCGCCATGGTCTTGATTTCGCTTCTGCCGCCTGCGGGTTGGCAGTCCATCACTATTCATGACCGTGAGGAATGACATGGCCAATCTGCAGGAAAAGCTGTTCTGGGAACCCGGCATTTACCAATTGGAAACCTCCGACCCGGTGCTGGCCGGGCCGGACGGCATCGACAATCTGCAAGGCAAACAGCTTGCCAACCGCACCGTCTACCTGAAGGACCAGGTCGAGCAACTGGCCAGCGGCAAGCAGCCTGCCGGCAACGCGGCCAAACTGAGTGCCGCGCGCAAGATCGAGGCGACCGGCGACGGCAGCTGGAATGTCGTCTTCGATGGCAGTCGCGATGTCAGCGGCCAGCTGACGCTGCGCGACAGCGGCGTGGCGCCGGGCAGCTACGGCATGGTGACCGTGGACGGAAAAGGCCGGGTCACAGCAGGCCGGCAAATGACCGGCGACGACGTGCCGGCGCACGACTGGGGCAAGATATCCACCGGCAAGCCGACCACGCTGGCGGGGTATGGCATTACCGATGCGGCAAGCAAAGATAGTCAGGGACGGGTATGGGGTACTACGGTTCGTGCGGAAAAGGGTATTCCGTCTGGAGATGGTTCAAATGTGGGTTTCGCATTCGGTCCAGACGGCGATACCGGCTTGTTCGCGGATGCGTTGGGAGATAAACCCAATACCGGTACGAGCGTACTTGGGATGTATATCGATTCCAAAAAGGTATTGGAGGTAGATAAGACGGGAGCGGTCTGGACGTCCACATATGGCATGTTGGATGACAAGTTTGTGGCAAAAGCTGATTTTCAGGCAGCGATTAACGGGCCGGTGATGTCATTTCGTGGCGAGCTTGATGAAAATTCAGATCTCAATGTTTCGCAGTCAAATGGCTGGGTGAGGCAAAGAGCGAATGCGCAAGCGGCATCTGGGAAAAACTATCCTCCCATCAAGGATGCTGGCGCGTTGACCGTCTTGAATAGTGGCAACATGACTTTCCAGCAGTATCAGACCCATCACCCGCAAAATACCCAATTGTTTTTCCGCAGCCGTTACAATGATATATGGAGCGACTGGAAACAAGTATGGCACAGCGGCAATCTGGTTTTCTCCGGTGTAATGGAGGGAAATGGTTACCAGCGGTTGCCCAGCGGCCTGATCATCCAGTGGGGGCAGGGAAGTTTATTAGCAACCTTAGGACAACCTAGTGGCTTTGCCAGCCCATTATGCGCGACGGGCGAGATCACATTCCGGACAAGCTTTCCATCGGCATGCTTTTCCATCATGGTTAATGGCAATGAGAATAGTGTCAACAGCCAGACGCAAGAAGGCTATTTCTGGGTAGGGGGGCGATCAAAGGAAAAGGCGACGATTGGCTATACCCAGACATTTGGCTCTTCCGGTGTGGGTGAAAGAACGGCATTCGACTGGATCGCGATTGGATATTGATAACTGAGGAGAGCGAAATGACGATTTTTTATTCTGCCGGAACGGGTGGTTTTTACGATAGCGAGGTCCATGGACAAGACTACCCCGCGGATGCAGTCCAGGTGGAGGCTTCTGTGTATGAGACGCTGTTTCGCGGTCAGGAGATGGGCAAGCTTATCCAGGCGGATGGCAATGGTTGTCCGGTCCTGGTTGACGGCCCGGCGCTGTCCATCGAGCAGCAGCGCCAAGCCAGAATAGCGCGCTGCCAAGGTGAGATCGGCCGGCTGGAGAGCGATCAGCATCGAGCGGTAAGAGAGCTTCTCACTTTGATGCTGGGCGGCGCGGTACCTGCGGATGCGCTAAAGACCGAGGCTGGACAGAAGTTGCTGCAGGTAGATACCGCTATCGCCCGGTTGCGCGCCGTGATGGAACGAATTGGCAAGGCGCAGACGGCGACGGAGCTGGATGAGGTAGTTTGACGCAAGACTTGTTGTCGTTAGTTATAAAAAAACCTGCCGGTCTCCAGGCAGGTTTTTCCATTCAAGCGGCAGGAAAGCGTTACCGCTTCTCCCCTTCCCACCCCCCGCCCAGCGCCTTGTAGACGCCGATGGTGGTGTTCAGCTTGTCCAGCTTGGCGTTGACCAGGTTCAGCTCGGCCTGGAAGCTGTTGCGCTGCGCGTCCAGCACGTCCAGGTAGCTGGCGTAGCCGTTGTCGTAGCGCAGGCCGGCCAGCTTCAGCGTGCGGTTCAGCGCCGTCGCCTGGGTGGTTTGCGCCTGCAGGATGTCGCGGGCGGCGCCGTTGGCGGCCAGCGAGTCCAGCGCGTCCTTGAACGCCGACTGCACCGTCTTCTGGTACTGCGCCAGCGCCTGCTTCTGGCCGGCGGTGGCGGCGTCCACGTTATAGCCGGTGGCGCCGAAGTTGAAGATAGGCGCGGCCAGGTTGCCGGCGAAGCTCCAGGTGCGGGTGGGGCCGGTGAACAGGCTGTCCAGCGACAGGCTTTGCGAACCCAGCGCGCCGGTCAGGTTGATGCTGGGAAAGTAGGCGGCCTTGGCCACGCCGATGCGGGCGTTGGCGGCGATCAGCTGCTGCTCGCTGGAGGCGACGTCGGGCCGGCGCTCCAGCAGGCTGGACGGCAGGTCGGCCGGCACCTCGGGCGGGCTGGCCAGGCTGTTGATGTCCTTGCCGCGGACCAGGCCGCCGTCGACCAGCTGCTTGGGGCTGTGGCCCAGCAGCACGCCGAGCGCGGTTTCGGTCTGTTCCAGCGAGCGGGCGAACTGCGGCACCGAGGCGCGGGCCGACGCGGCCTCCACCTCGGCCTGGCGCTGGTCCAGCTCGGAGATCAGGCCGCCGTGAAAGCGCTTGGTCTGCAGTTTCAGCGATTCCTCGCGGCTTTGCAGCGTGCGCTTGGCGATGTCCAGCTGGGCGTCCAGCGCCCGCATCTGGAAGTAGGTTTGCGCCACTTGGGCCGCCAGCGACAGCTGGGCGGCGTCGCGGTCGTAGCGGCTGGCCTGGTAGCTGGCGCGCGCCGCCTCGTTGCTGCGGCGCAGCTTGCCCCACAGGTCAAGTTCCCACGCTGCGGTCAGATTGGCCGAGCGGGCGTCGTTGACCAGGGCAGCGCCCGGGGTGGCGAACTGCTGCGAGGCGCGGTTTCTCTGGTAGCCGGCGTTGGCGCCCAGCGCGGGCAGCAGCGCCGCGCGGGCGATGCCGGCCTGGGCGGCGGCCTGGTCGACGCGGGCGGCGGCGACTTGCAGGTCGAGGTTGCTCTTGATCGCTTCCTCTATCAGCTGGTTCAGCACCGGGTCGTCGAAGCGTTTCCACCAGTCGGCGTCCACCGCCGGCGCCTGGGCACCGGCCTGGGCCTCCGGCAGCTCGACCTTGGGCCGGTTGTAGTCGGGGCCCACCGCGCAGGCGGATACGGCCAGCGCCAGCAAGGTGGGAATCAGGGCCCGCTTAAGCATCTGCGTTTCCTCCGGCCTCGGCGTTTTGCTGAGGCTTGTTCTGTTTGTTGAACTTCATGATCAGAATGAAGAACAGCGGAATGAAGAAGGTGGCGATGAAGGTGGCCGCCAGCATGCCGCCGATCACGCCGGTGCCGATCGAGTGGCGGCTGGCGGAGCCGGCGCCGCTGGAGATGGCCAGCGGCACGCAACCCAGCACGAAGGCCAGCGAGGTCATCACGATCGGGCGGAAGCGCAGGCGGGCGGCTTGCATCGCGGCGTCCACCGCGTCCATGCCTTCCTCCATCTGCTGCACCGCGAACTCGACGATCAGGATCGCGTTCTTGGCCGACAGGCCGATCAGCGTCACCAACGCCACCTGGAAGTACACGTCGTTGGCCAGGCCGCGCAGCCAGTTGGCCATCAGCGCGCCGAACACGGCGAACGGCACCGCCATCAGCACCGAGATCGGCAGGCTCCAGCGTTCGTACTGCGCCGCCAGGATCAGGAACACCATGATCATGCCGAAGCCGAACACCAGGGCGGAAGAGCCGCTGGTCGATTTTTCCTGGAAGGCGGAGCCGGTCCAGGCCAGGCTATAGCCCTCGGGCAGCGTTTCCTTGGCCACTTCCTCCAGCGCGGTCAGCGCCTGGCCGGAGCTGTAGCCCGGCGCCGGGCCGCCCACCAGCTTGGCCGCCGGGAACACGTTGAAGCGTTCCAGCGTTTCCGGGCCGGTGGTTTGCTGGATGTTCACCAGCGCGGTCAGCGGGATCATCTGGCCGGTCTGCGAGCGCACGTAGACGTTGCGCAGATCGTCCACCTTGGTGCGGAACGGCGCTTCGGACTGCAGCTGCACGCGGAAGGTGCGGCCGAACTTGTTGAAGTCGTTCACGTACAGCGCGCCGAAGGTGCTCTGCATGGTGTCGAACACGCTGTTGATCGGCACGCCCAGCGCCTTGGCCTTGTCGCGGTCCAGCTGCACGAAGACTTGCGGCACGCTGGCGGAGAAGGTGGTTTGCACCCCCTTCAGTTCCGGGCGTTTGGCGGCGGCGGCCACCATTTTCTTGGTGATGTCGCCCAGCTCGGCCGGCGTGCGGCCGGCGCGGTCCTGCACATAGGCTTCGAAACCGCCGGTGTTGGACATGCCGGAGATCGGCGGCGGGTTGAAGGCCAGCACGATGCCGTCGCTGATGCCCATCATGCCCTTGCCGAACACGTCCTTGACCACGGATTGGGCCGACAGCTCGGGCGACTTGCGCTCATCCCAGGGTTTGAGCACGATGAAGGACACGCCGGCGTTGGTCTTGTTGCCGCCGGACAGGATGTCGAAGCCGGCGAAGGTCATCCGGTCCTGCACCGCCGGGTTCTTGGCCATCATGGCGTCCAGCTTGTCCATGGTGGCGGCGGTACGGGTCAGCGACGCGCCGTCGGGCAGGAAGGCCGCGGCCAGGATATAGCCCTGGTCCTCGTCTGGCGCCAGGCTGGACGGGATGATGCGGAACAGGCCGGCGGAGGCGGCGATCAGGCCGCCGAACAGCAGCACCGCCAGCAGCGCGCGCTTGTTGATGAAGGCCACGCCGCCGGCGTAGCGCTCGGTCAGGCGGTCGAACCAGTTGTTGAACCAGGTGAAGAAGCGGTTCGGGTGCTGGTGTTCGGCCTTCAGGATCAGCGCGCACAGCGCCGGGGTCAGCGTCAGCGCCACGATGCCGGAAATCACCACCGACACGGCGATGGTCATCGCGAACTGCTTGTACATCTGGCCGGCGATGCCGCCCAGGAACGCCACCGGGATGAACACCGAGCACAGCACCAGCACGATGGCCACCAGCGCGCCGGACACTTCCTTCATCGCCTTCAGGCTGGCCTCGCGCGGCGACAGCCCTTCCTGCGTCATCAGGCGCTCGACGTTCTCCAGCACCACGATGGCGTCGTCCACCACGATGCCGATGGCCAGCACCAGGCCGAACAGCGTCAGCGTGTTGATGGTGAAGCCGAAGGCGTACATGCCGGCGAAGGCGCCGACGATGGACACCGGCACCGCCAGGCACGGGATCAGCGTGGCGCGCCAGTTCTGCAGGAACAGGAACACCACCAGGAACACCAGCACCATGGCTTCGCCCAGCGTCTTGTACACCTCCTCGATCGATACTTCGACGAACTTGGTGGTGTCGTACGGGATGCCGTAGGACAGGCCGGTCGGGAAGCTCTTGGACAGGCGCAGCATCTCGGTTTCCACCGCTTGCGCGGTGGCCAGCTGGTTGGCGCCCGGCGCCAGGAAGATGCCGATCGGGATGGTGGCCTTGCCGTTGTGCTTGCCGTGGAAGTCGTAGGACAGCGCGCCCAGCTCGACGCGGGCGACGTCCTTCAGCTTCACCGCCGAGCCGTCCGGATTGGCGCGCACGATGATGTTCTCGAACTCCTCAGGCTCGGACAGGCGGCCCTTGGTGGTCACGGTGTAGGTGAAGTCCAGCTTCTGCGGCGTCGGCTCGGCACCCAGCTTGCCGGCGGCGAACTGCGAGTTCTGCTCGCGGATGGCGGCGGCCACGTCGCTGGGGGTCAGCTTCAGCTGCGCCAGCTTGTCGGGCTTCAGCCAGATCCGCATCGAGTAGTCCTGGCCGGCGAAGTTCACCACGTCGCCCACGCCCTGCACCCGCTTCAGCTCGTCCACCACGTTCAACAGCGCGTAGTTGCTGATGAACAGCGTGTCGTGGCTGTTGTCGGGAGAGAACAGCGACACCACCTGCAAGATGGTGGCGGACTTCTTGCGCACGTTGACGCCCTGGCGCCGCACTTCTTCCGGCAGCTGCGACAGCACCGATTGCACGCGGTTGTTGACGTTGATGGTGGCCTGGTCGGCGTTGGTGCCGATCTTGAACGACACGGTCAGCGACAGCGTGCCGTTGCTGGCGCTGTTGGACTGCACGTACAGCATGTCGTCCACGCCGTTGATCGCCTGTTCCAGCGGCGCGGCCACGGTGTTGGCGATCACTTCGGCGGAAGCGCCCGGATAGCTGGCGGTGACGTTCACCACCGGCGGCACGATTTCAGGGTACTGCTGGATAGGCAGCGCCTTGATGGCGGCCAGGCCCGCCAGCATGATCACGATGGAGATCACGCTGGCGAAGATGGGCCGCCGGATGAAAAAAGCGGAAAACATGTATCAGGTTCCCCCTGGTTTACTGCTTGGCCGCGGCGGCCGGCGCGCTGGCGTCGGCCTGGAACGGGTGAGGCTTGACCTCGGCGCCCGGACGCAGCTTGATGATGTTGTCGACGACGACCTGGTCGCCGGCCTTCAGGCCCTGCTCGACCAGCACGTCGAGGCCCACTTCCTGCGAGGTGACGATGGGTCGCGGCGCGGCCTTGCCCTCGGCGCTGACCACCCACACCATCTTGCCCTGCTGCGTGGTCAGCACCGCGCGCTGGGGCACGGTGATGGCCGCGGTGCGCACCGCGCCGTTCAGCTGCACGCGGACGAACTGGCCGGGCAGGATGCCGCCCTGCGGGTTGGCGAAGGTGGCGCGCGAGCGGATGGTGCCGGTGGTGGTGTCCACCAGGCTGTCGGTGAAGTTCAGATGGCCGGACTTGCCGTACATGCTGCCGTCGGGCAGCTTGAGCTGGACTTCGAAACCGCCGCCGTTGGCCAGCTTCAGCTTGCCGGCGTGCTGCATCTTGCGCAGGTTCAGCATGTCGCCGTCGGACATGCTGAAGTTGACGTAGATCGGGTCCAGCTGCGAGATCTTGGTCAGCAGGCTGGCGTCGGCGCTGGTGGCCACCAGGCTGCCCTCGGAGCGGGCCTCCTGGCTGGTGATGCCGGAGATCGGCGCGGTGACGCGGGTGTAGCCCAGATTGATCTGCGCCTGTTCCACCTGCGCCTGCGCGGCGGCGGTGGAGGCCTTGGCGGCGTTGTAGGCGGCCACGGCGTCGTCGCGGTCCTTCTGGCTGACCGCGTTCTCCTTGAACAGCGGCATGATGCGCTCGTAGTCCTGCTTGGTGCGGGCCAGCTGCGCCTGCTGCACCTGCAAATTCGCCTTGGCCTGGTCCAGCGCCGCCTTGAACGGCTCGGGGTCGATCTGGAACAGCAGGTCGCCGGCCTTCACCGGCTTGCCTTCGGCGTAGGCGCGTTTCTGCAGGATGCCGCCGACGCGGGCGCGCACTTCCACTTCGCGCGAGCCGGCCGCCTGGCCGACGAATTCGTACGACACCGGCACGTCGGCCGGCTGCACCTTGATCACGGCCACCGGCACCGGCGGCATCGCGCCGCCGGCATGGGCGTCGGGTTTCTGGCCGCAGGCCGCCAGGCTGGCGGCCACTACGCCCAGCATCAGCCCGCGCGCGGCGCGCGGGAAAACTGCACTTGCTTGCATGGTTACGAGTCCTCGAAAGCAGAATCCGGAAAGGTAATGAAGAATTGTTTTGTTATTGGGGGAATGGTCTGAGGTGTCATATCCCCGAGTCTGCGCATTTTACATACATACGCGTCTGTATGTAAAATGAAGAAATGTCGAGTCATGTAACAGCTTTGCGATATCGGCTAGGGATAGGCGTTAAAATTCATTAATTAGTACTAGCGTAAAGAATCAGGAATGGCACGGAAAACACGTGAGGAAGCGGAACAGACCCGCCAGCTGCTGCTGGACGCCGCCGAACAGCTGTTCAGCGAGCAGGGCGTGTCGCGCACCACGCTGGCGGAAATCGCCACCGCCGCCGGCTTGACCCGCGGCGCGGTGTACTGGCACTTCCAGAACAAATTGGATCTGTACCGCGCGATGCTGGACCGGGTGTCGCCGTCGTTCGACGACATGCGCGAGCAATTGTTGCTTGTCGCCAACACTGATCCGGCCCAGGCGCTGTGGCAGCACAGCCACCGCCTGCTGGCGCTGATCGAGCATAATCCACAGGTGAGGCGCATCCTGCTGATCCTGTTCATGCGTAGCGAGCACGTCGGCGAATTGGCGCCGATCCACGAGGAATGCGTCGCCCACATGCACGAGGCGCGCGGGATGCTGAGCCAGGTGGTGCGGGCCGCCAAGGAGCGGGGGCAGACCTACGATTGCGTCGATCCGGACGAGGTGGCGGTGGCGCTGCAGTCGCTGCACGACGGCCTGATGAACCGGCTGCTGGTGGAGACGCCGTGTCCGGACGCCACCCTGGCCGCCAGCCGGCTGTTGCAGTATTTGTACCGCGGCATTTTCCTGCCGCCGGTGATGGAACAACTTACCACTTGCGGCTGAGCCGGCGCTATAATTGCGCTTTTTTCTCAAGCCACTAGCGCGCGTTCATCCGGACGGCATCGCCTTGGTGGCCCCATGGTTTTCATGTCCCACGCAATCGAAATCGAGGCCGTCAGCAAGCGCTACGGCCAGCTGCAGGCGCTGGACCGGGTGAGCTTCGCCGTCGAGCCCGGCGAATTCTTCGCGCTGCTCGGCCCCAACGGCGCCGGCAAGACCACGCTGATCTCGGCGCTGGCCGGCCTGGCCCGCCCCGACAGCGGCAGCATCCGGGTGATGGGCCGCGACGTGATGCGCGACTTCCGCGACGCGCGGCGCGCGCTCGGCGTGGTGCCGCAGGAGCTGGTGTTCGACCCCTTCCTGTCGGTGCGCGAGACGCTGCGCTTCCAGTCCGGCTACTTCGGCCTGGCCCGCAACGAGGCCTGGATCGACGAGCTGCTGTTCAAGCTGGGCCTGGCCGACAAGGCCGACAGCAATATGCGCGCGCTGTCCGGCGGCATGAAGCGCCGGGTGATGGTGGCGCAGGCGCTGGTGCACCGCCCGCCCGTGGTGGTGCTGGACGAGCCCACCGCCGGCGTCGACGTCGAGTTGCGCCAGAGCCTGTGGACCTTCGTCCAGGAGCTGAACCGCGCCGGCACCACCATCGTGCTGACCACCCATTATCTGGAAGAGGCCGAGGCCCTGTGCGGCCGCATCGCCATGCTGAAAAAGGGCAGGCTGCTGGCGCTGGAGAGCAAGGACAAGCTGCTGGCCCACAGCGCGCGCCGCGAAGTGGCGGTCAAGCTGTCCGGCCCGCTGCCGTCTAGCCTCGCGCCGCGCAAGCTGCGCGACGACGACGGCCGCGCGGTGCTGCAGCTGGCCGACCTGTCCGAGCTGGAGGGCGTGCTCGCCGAGCTGCGCTTGGCCGGCGTGGAAGTGCGCGAACTGAACGTGGTGGAGGCGGATCTGGAAAGCGTGTTCGTCAAGATGATGAATGGAGGCGCGGCATGACCGGCTTCTTCACCCTGTTCAAGAAGGAGCTGGTGCGCTTCTGGAAAGTGGCGTTCCAGACCGTGGCGGCCCCGGTGCTGACCGCGCTGATGTACCAGCTGATCTTCGCCCACGTGCTGTCCAAGCATGTCGAGGCCTATCCCGGCGTCGGCTACACCGCCTTCCTGATCCCGGGTCTGGCGATGATGTCGATGGCGCAGAACGCCTTCGCCAACAGCTCGTCCAGCCTGATCCAGTCCAAGATCACCGGCAACATCGTGTTCCTGCTGCTGCCGCCGCTGACCGCGGCCGAGTTTTTCTTCGCCTACCTGCTGGCCTCCATCGTGCGCGGCCTGGCGGTGGGCACCGGCGTGCTCGCCGTCACCGCCTGGTTCGGCCTGCCGCTGCCGGCCCAGCCGCTGTGGGCGCTGGTCTTCGCGGTGCTCGGCTGCGGCGTGCTGGGCGCGCTGGGCGTGATCGCCGGCATCTGGGCGGAGAAATTCGACCAACTGGCCGCCTTCCAGAACTTTTTGATCATGCCGCTGACTTTCCTGTCGGGCGTGTTCTATTCCATCCACAGCCTGCCGCCGTTCTGGTACGCCGTGTCGCACGCCAATCCGGTGTTCTACATGATCGACGGCTTCCGCTACGGTTTCTTCGGCCAGGCCGACGTCAGCCCCTGGCTGTCGGCCGGCGTGGCGGCCGGCAGCTTCGCGCTGCTGTGCGCGCTGGCGCTGGGCATGATCCGCTCCGGCTACAAGCTGCGCCACTGAACCCTATTCGCCATTCGGACAATCAAGATGACCCCTGAGCAAGTCAAACAATACATCGAGGCCGGCCTCGACTGCGCTTTCCTGAAAGTGGAGGGCGACGGCCACCACTTTTACGCCACCGTGGTATCAGCCGCCTTCGAGGGCAAGCGCCTGATCGATCGCCACCGCATGGTGAAGGAAGTGATCGCCAGCCGCCTGGCCAGCAACGAAATCCACGCGCTCTCCATCGTCAAGGCGGCCACGCCGGACGAGTGGGCCAAACAGCAAGCCTGAAAGCAATACCATGGATAAACTGAAAATCATCGGCAACGGCCCGCTGAACGGCGAGATCCGCGTCTCCGGCGCCAAGAACGCCGCGCTGCCCATCCTGTGCGCCGGCCTGTTGACCGGCGACACCATGCGCTTCACCAACGTGCCGATGCTGCGCGACATCGCCACCACCCAGAAGCTGCTGCAGGGCATGGGCGTGCGGGTGATGACCGACAATGTGCACGAGGTGGAGATCACCGCTTCGCAACTGGACAGCCTGGTGGCGCCGTACGACCTGGTGAAGACCATGCGCGCGTCGATCCTGGTGCTGGGCCCGACGCTGGCGCGCTTCGGCGAAGCCACCGTGTCCCTGCCCGGCGGCTGCGCCATCGGCAGCCGCCCTGTGGACCAGCACATCAAGGGCCTGGTGGCGATGGGCGCGGAAGTGTCGATCGAACACGGCTACGTCAAGGCGCGTGCCAAGCGCCTGCGCGGCGCCCGCATCGTGATGGACATGGTGACCGTGGGCGGCACCGAGAACCTGCTGATGGCAGCCACTCTGGCCGAAGGCACCACCATCCTGGAAAACGCCGCCCGCGAGCCGGAAGTGACCGATCTGGCCAACTGCCTGGTGGCGATGGGCGCCAAGATCAGCGGCATCGGCAGCGACCGCCTGGTGGTCGAGGGCGTGGACAAGCTGCACGGCGCCGAGTACGCGGTGATGCCGGACCGCATCGAGGCCGGCACCTTCCTGGTGGCCGGCGCGATGACCCGCGGCCACGTGGTGTTGCGCAACGCCGCGCCCAAGAGCATGGAAGCGGTGCTGGACAAGCTGCGCGAAACCGGCGCGCTGATCGAGTGCGGCGACGACTGGATCTCGCTGGACATGAAGCAGCGCCCGAAAGCCGTCAACTTCCGCACCTTGCCGTACCCGGCCTTCCCCACCGACATGCAGGCCCAGCTGATGACGCTGAACTGCGTGGCCGAGGGCGCCGGCGTGGTGACCGAGACCATCTTCGAAAACCGCTTCATGCACGTGCCGGAACTGAACCGCATGGGCGCCAACATTGAAGTGGAAGGCAACACCGCCATCGTCAAGGGCGTGGAAAAACTGTCCGGCGCCACCGTGATGGCCACCGACCTGCGCGCGTCCGCCAGCCTGGTGATCGCCGGCCTGGTGGCCGAGGGCGAGACCATCGTCGACCGCATCTACCACCTGGACCGCGGCTACGAGTACATCGAGAAGAAACTGGGTGCCGTCGGCGCGCTGATCGAGCGCGTCAGCTGAGCGCCAGTCTCTTGATGACAAAAACGCCGCGAGCCTTCGGGACGCGGCGTTTTTTTGCCCGGAGCCGGCGTTGCCGCCGCTGGAGAGGCGACTCGCCCAGCGCCCCCCGCTCCGGCGCGCGGCTGACCTTGCGCAGGCCGTCCAGGCGGCTGGTCTTGATCTTGGCCAAGGGCAGCGCTTAGCCTTGGATCGCTAATGCCGGCGCTTGGCGAGGGAGTGGCGATGCGTATCGACGGATGAAAAAAGGCGGCCCGGGGGCCGCCTTCGTCGATCGCCGGTATCCGCCGCGCGGATCAGGCTTTCTTGACGAATTCCGACTTCAGGCCCATCGCGCCGATGCCGTCTATCTTGCAATCGATGTCGTGGTCGCCTTCCACCAGGCGGATGTTCTTCACCTTGGTGCCGACCTTGACCACCAGCGACGAGCCCTTGACCTTCAGGTCCTTGATCACGGTGACGCTGTCGCCGTCCTGCAGCACGTTGCCGACGGCGTCGCGCACCACGCGGATGTCCTCGGCCGCGGCGGCCGGCTGGTCGCTCCATTCATGCGCGCACTCCGGGCAGACGAACAGCGCGCCGTCCTGGTAGGTGTATTCCGATCCGCATTGCGGACAGGCGGGCAATTGGCTCATGGTGGTTCCTGTGTTTTGAAAAAGAAAAACGCTGCCATCCGGGGGACGGCAGCGGCGTGGGACCCGGCGCGCGCTTATTGCGCGGCCGCCGCGGGCGCGGAAGCTTCCACCGGCGCGGCTTTGCGTTCTGCCGCCGGGGCGGAGCTGTCGCCGCCGCTCACCAGGTCGTCCAGATTGAAGTTGTCCACCGGCTGGGTCGGGTCCGGCTGGCCCAGCTGTTTGGCGCGGTACTGCATGTAGAGGTCACGGGTATAGCTGTAGCGGTCCACTGCCGCGGTGTCCAGCAGATTATCGGCGCCCAGCAACTTGGCGCGGGTATTGACGCCATAGACGCTATAGAAGGCGATGGCCTCGTTGGTGTTGTGGTAGACCAGCTTTTCCGGGCCGGGTCCGACCAGCGAGGTGGCGAGGCCGGTGCTGTCGCGCACCGTCGACGGGCCGAAGAAGGGCAGCACGAAGTAGCTGCTGTTCTTCCAGCCCCAGGCTGACATCACATCGCCCAGCGAGGTCTTGTTGTTCTTCAGCCCCGCCTGGTCGGCGATGTCGATCAGGCCGAACAGGCCGAAGCCGGTGTTCATCGCCACGCGCATGAAGTCGTTGGCGGCTTTTTCCGGCTCGGCGCGCAGGATGTTGAAGGCGAAGCTGTATACATCCTTCAGGTTGTCGAAGAAGTTGCCCACCCCGGTGCGAATGGGCGAGGGCACCACGGCCTGGTAGCCCTGGGCCACCTGCTTGATCACCCATTGGTCGGCCTTGTCGTTGACCGTGAACATCGCGCGGTTGTACGGCTCGTACGGGTCGTAGGCGGTGGCGGGGTGGCTGGCGCAGCCGGCCAGAGCCAGCAGGCTGGCGGCGGCCAGGAGTTTAGCGGGGCGCATGGTCAGTCTCCAGCGCGAAGCAAAGGTTCGAGATTGTACAGGCCGGCCAGCGTGGCGAGGCCGGCGGGGATGCCGGACAGCGTCAGCGGGTGGCCGGCGGCGGCGGCGGCGCGCCGCGCCGACAGCAGCAGCGCCAGCGCGGCGGAGTCGGCGCTTTCCACGCCGGACAGGTCCAGCCGCAGCGGCCCCTGGGCCGCCAGCTGGGCCAGCGGCCGCGCCAAGCCGGCGCAGCTGGCCATGTCGATGCGGCCGGACAGGCTGGCCGCGCCGGGTGCGGTGGCGTTCAGCATCAGCCCTTGCCCTTGGCGGGCGCGGCGGCGGATGCCGGGCCGGCGTTCTTGTCCTGCAGCAGCTTGATCAGGCCATCCACGCCGTTCTTGCGGATTTCTTCGTTGAAGCTGTTGCGGTACACGGTCACCAGGCTGGCGCCTTCCACGCTGACGTTGTAGATCTTCCAGCCCTTGTCGCCCTTGTTCAGCACGTAGTCGACGGCCACCGGATTGGCGTTGCCCGGCAGGGTGACGCTGGACTTCACGGTGACGTCCTTGCCGTTGGCACCGGCCACCGGGTTGGGCTGCACGCTGACCTGGGCGGTCTTGAAGCGGGTCATGGTGGTGGAATAGGTGCGCACCAGCAGGGTCTGGAACTGCTGGGTCAGCTCATTGCGCTGTTCCGGCGACGCCTGGCGCCAGCCCAGGCCGACCGCCAGCGCGGTCATGCGCGGGAAGTCGAACAGCGGCACGGCGACGGCCTCGGCCTGCTGGCGCACTTGCTTGGTGTTCTTGCCGTTGTCCTGTTTCAGGATGTCCAGCACTTGGCGCGAGCCGTCCTTGATCAGGTCGACCGGGTTGTCGGCGGCGGCCAGAACCTGGGTGGAGGACAGGCCCAGCATCAGGCAGAACAGGGTAAGCAGTTTCTTCATTTGCGACATTCCATTTTTCACGAGTCGGGCGGCACGCGGTGCCGCGAGGAGGGTTGGCCCCGCTTGCGACGCTATTTACTTGCGTCTTTGCCGGTAAATCCGGTCATGAACTTACCGATCAACTGTTCCAGCACCAGCGCCGACGAGGTGATGGTGATGGTGCCGCCGGGCGCCAGATTGGTTTCCGAACCGCCTTGCTGCAGGCCGATGTATTGCTCGCCAAGCAGGCCGGAGGTGAGGATGGAGGCGCTGACGTCGTCGCTGAGCTGGTAGGTCTTGTCGATGTTCAGCGCGACGCGGGCGCGGTAGGTCTTCGGGTCCAGGCGGATGTCGGACACGCGGCCCACCAGCACGCCGGCTTCCTTGACCGGTGCCTTCACCTTCAGGCCGCCGACGTTGTCGAAGTCGGCGTAGACGACATAGGTTTGCGACGCGCTCTGCGGCGTCAGATTGGCCACTTTCAGCGACAGGAAGACGACGGCGGCGATGCCGAGGGCGACAAAGATGCCGACCCATAAATCAATGGTAGAGCGTTTCATTCGTTTTATTCCTAGAACATGAAGGCGGTCAGCACGAAATCCAGGGCCAGGATCACCAGCGCCGAGGTGACCACGGTGCGGGTGGTGGCGGCCGACACGCCGGCGGCGGTCGGGGTGGCGTCGTAGCCTTCGAACACGGCGATCAGCGTCACGGCGATGCCGAACACCAGGCTCTTGATGATGCCGTTGATCACGTCGTAGTGCAGGTCCACATTGCCCTGCATCTGCGACCAGAAGGTGCCGGCGTCCAGGCCTATCATCACCACGCCTACCAGGTAGCCGCCGAAGATGCCGACCACGTTGAACAGCGCGGCCAGGATGGGCATGGAGATCACGCCGGCCCAGAAGCGCGGGGCGACCACGCGGGCCATCGGATTGACCGCCATCACGCTCATCGCGTCCAGTTGCTCGGTGGTCTTCATCAGGCCGATTTCGGCGGTCATCGCGCTGCCGGCGCGGCTGGCGAACAGCAGCGCGGCCAGCACCGGGCCCAGCTCGCGCAGCAGCGCCAGCGCCACCATCGCGCCCAGCGCGTCGGCGGAGCCGAATTTGGCCAGAGTGGTATAGCCCTGCAGGCCCAGCACCATGCCGACGAACAGGCCGGAGACGACGATGATGATCAGCGACATCACGCCGGCGAAGTAGATCTCGCGTATCGTCATCTGCAGCCGCAGCAGGCTCTGGCCGCTGTTGAGCAGGATGGCGGCCAGGAAGCGGGCGGCGAAGCCCAGCCGCCAGACGGCGTTGATGGTGGTATGGCCCAGGCGGCGCAGCGGCGAGGTCAGAAAATCAAGCATGCCCGCCTCCTTGCAGACCTAGGTCCGCCGCCATCGAGGTGGCGGCGGGGAAGTTGTAGTGCACCGGGCCGTCGGCCTCGCCGTTGATGAACTGCTTCACCCACGGCGAGTCGGACGCGCGGACTTCGTCCGGCGTGCCCTGGGCGATGATCTGGCCGTTCGCGACGAACAGCACGTGGTCGACGATGGCCAGCGACTGGTGCACGTCGTGGGTGACCATCACCGCGGTGGTGCCCAGCGCGTCGTTCAGCTTCTTGATCAACAGCGCGATCACGCCCAGCGAGATCGGATCCAGGCCGGTGAAGGGCTCGTCGTACAGCATCAGCTGCGGGTCGAGCGCGATCGCGCGCGCCAGCGCGACGCGGCGCGCCATGCCGCCGGACAGCTCGGCCGGCATCAGCTTCTGCGTGCCGCGCAGGCCCACCGCCTCCAGCTTCATGGTGACGAGGTCCTGGATCATGCTTTCCGGCAGCTTGGTGTGCTCGCGCAGCGGGAAGGCGACGTTGTCGGCGACCGACAGATCGGTGAACAGCGCGCCGAACTGGAACAGCATGCCCATGCGGCGGCGATGCTGGTACAGCTCGGACTGGCTCATCCGCGCGATGTCGCGGCCGTCCACCAGCACTTCGCCCGATTGCGGGCGAATCTGGCCGGAGATCAGCCGCAGCAGCGTGGTCTTGCCGCTGCCGCTGCCGCCCATGATGGCGACCAGCTTGCCGCGGGGCACGCTGAGAGTAAGGTTCTTCAGGATGGGCCGGTCGCCGTAGGCGAAGCTGACGTTCCTGAATTCGATGAAATGGTCTGTGGACACAAAAATTCCAAACAGCTTGAAAGAGGGATCCCGTATCTGACCCCGCTGCGACGGCGAAATTCAACCTGCTTCGCTACCGGCGGGAATCAGGCCGGCCGCGGTTTATGGTAGCGTACTATCCGGTCTCGAATAGCTGGATTTTATAGCGTCGGCGACTTTGCGCCAAATCTCGCTATGTTACGGTGTGCAAAATCGCCGCAATTTGATGCGCATGTCATCGCGACAGAGGCAGGGGTGTTGCCATAATGGCACACCGGCCGCGACCGGGGACGGTTCGCGGCCGGCGCGAAGACGCCGGGAGGCGTCTTGGATTGGGATCACACGCCGCGCAGCAGTTCGTTGATGCTGGTCTTGCTGCGGGTTTGCGCGTCCACCTTCTTGACGATCACCGCGCAGTACAGGCTGTGGCTGCCGTCCTTGGACGGCAGGTTGCCGGACACCACCACCGAGCCCGGCGGCACGCGGCCGTACATGACTTCGCCGGTTTCGCGGTCGTAGATCTTGGTGGACTGGCCGATGTAGACGCCCATCGAGATCACCGAGCCCTCGCCGACGATTACGCCCTCGACGATTTCCGAGCGCGCGCCGATGAAGCAGTTGTCCTCGATGATGGTGGGGTTGGCCTGCAGCGGCTCCAGCACGCCGCCGATGCCGACGCCGCCGGACAGGTGCACGTTCTTGCCGATCTGGGCGCAGGAGCCGACGGTGGCCCAGGTGTCCACCATCGCGCCTTCGTCGACGTAGGCGCCGATGTTGACGTAGGACGGCATCAGCACGGTGTTCTTGGCGATGAAGCTGCCCTTGCGCGCCACCGCGCCCGGCACCACGCGGAAGCCGGCTTCCTGGAAGCGGGCCTGGCTCCAGTCAGAGAACTTGGTGTCGACCTTGTCGAAGTAGCGGTTGACGCCGTCGTCTTGCACCGCGTTGTCGCGGATGCGGAAGGACAGCAGCACCGCCTTCTTCACCCACTGGTTCACCACCCAGTCGCCGCCTTGCTTCTCGGCGACGCGCAGATGGCCGTTGTCCAGTTCCGTCACGACCTGCTCAATCGCGGCCTTCAGTTCCGGCGACACGGTGGCGGGGGTGATCTCGGCGCGGTTTTCGAATGCCTGTTCGATCAGGCTTTGGATCGGATGCATCTGGTTCAGTCCTTTGGCAATGTGAATCGAAGTCGTCATCTGTGATTCTGGGTCCTGTGGCGGGGCGTCACGCCGGCGTCGCGGCGCGCTGGGTCTGGGTGAATTCTACAATCCTTTGCGCGGCGGCCACGCATTCCTGCTGCTCGGCCACCAAGGCGATGCGCACATAGCCGCGGCCGGGGTTGGCGCCGTGGGCGTCGCGGGCCAGATAGCTGCCCGGCAGCACCGTCACGTGCCGCTGCTGGAACAGCGCGCGGGCGAAAGCCGCGTCGTCGCCGTCCGGCACCTTCGCCCACAGGTAGAAGCCGGCTTCCGGCCTCTCCACCTCGAGAACCGGCTGCAGCAGCGGCAGCACCGCGGCGAACTTGGCGGCGTAGGCGGCCCGGTTGGACTCGACGTGCGCCTCGTCGTTCCAGGCGGCGACGCTTGCCGCCTGCACGGTCAGGCTCATCGCGCTGCCGTGATAGGTGCGGTACAGCAGAAACTGCTTGAGCACCGCCGCGTCGCCGGCGACGAAGCCGGAGCGCATGCCGGGTACGTTGGAGCGCTTGGACAGGCTGGTCAGCATCACCAGGCGCTCGAGGCCGCGGCCGAGCGCGCGCGCGGCGGACAGGCCGCCCAACGGCGGCTGGTCGAAATAGATTTCGGAATAGCATTCGTCGCTGGCGATGACGAAGCCGTAGCGGTCCGACAGCGCGAACAGCTTGTCCCAGGCGGCCAGGTCCATCACCGCGCCGGTGGGATTGCCGGGGCTGCAGACGATCACCAGTTGGGCGCGCCGCCACACGTCATCCGGCACGCCGTCCCAGTCCGGCTGGAAGCGGTTCTCCGCCTCGCAGTTCAGGTAATGGGGCTCGGCGCCGGCCAGCAGTGCCGCGCCCTCGTAAATCTGGTAAAAGGGATTGGGAGACACCACCACCGGTTTGGCCGCGCCGCCGGCGTCGATCAGGCACTGGGTCAGCGAGAACAGCGCCTCGCGGCTGCCGTTGACCGGCAGCACCTCGCTCGCCGGGTCCAGCTTCACGCCGTAGCGGCGCTCGGCCCAATCGGCGCAGGCCTGACGCAGCGCCGGCGTGCCTTGCGTCGCGGGGTAGCCGGACAGGCCGGCGAGATTCGCGCACAGCGCGTCCTTCACCAACTGCGGCGCGGGATGCTTGGGCTCGCCCATCGCCAGGCTGATGTGCGGCAGCGCCTCGGGCGGCCGGGCATCGGCCAGCAGCGCCGCCAGGCGCTGGAACGGGTAGGGGTGCAATTGGTTCAGGCGGGGATTCAACGCGGCGTCTCCATCGGAAATTCGGCACAGGCAATCGATCATCTTAAGAACAGCCATGACACCTGTAAAACAAAAAATCGTCGCCACCTCCGGCATCCTCACCACCGCGCTGGTGTGGGGACTGATGTGGTACCCGTTCCGCAGCCTCAACGTCCAGGGCGTCAGCGTGCCCATGGCCTCGCTGGCCACCTATCTGGTCACCATCGCCGCCGGTTTGACCTTGTTCTTCAAAGTGTACCGGCGCCAGTTCCATTTCGAGCCGGTGCTGGTGCTGTTGACCCTGTTGTTCGGCTGGTGCAATTTCAGCTACACGATGGCGGTGGCCGAAGGCCAGGTGATGCGGGTGCTGCTGCTGTTCTACCTGTCGCCGCTATGGACCGCGCTGTGGTCGCGGTTGCTGCTGCACGAGCACCTGACCCGCCGCGGCTGGGCCGTGGTGGGGCTGTCGCTGCTGGGCTGCGGCGTGTTCATCTACCGGCCGGAGCTGTTCGCCGGCGAGCTGCCGCTGACCCACCGCTACGAGTGGCTGGCGCTGTCCGGCGGCATGGCTTTCGCGCTGGGCAATGTGGTCAGCCGCCGCTCGCACGGCATCCCGGTGCCGGTGAAGTCGGCGACGGTGTGGTTCGGGGTGGCGCTGATCGGCGCGGTCAGCCTGCTGCAGAGCGGCGATCTGCCCAGGATGCTGGAGATCCCGGCCGAGAGCTGGCTGGTGCTGGCGATTCTGGGCGTGGTGCTGTTGTGCACCAGCGTGGTGTCGCAGTACGGCCTGTCCATCATGCCGGCCACCCAGGCGATGACGCTGATGCTGATGGAGCTGGTGTTCGCCGCGGTGTCGGCCTATCTGCTGGCCGGCGAGAGAATGTCGCTGCAGGAGTGGCTGGGCGGCGCGTTGATCGCCGGCGCCAGCCTGTTGTCCGGCGGCATGAGCCGGCCCGGCAACAAGCCGCAGCCTACGCCTTGAGTCTCGAGAATCGGAAAGACAAGATGCAGATCAGATTGATGGAACCGCGCGATTTCGCGGCGTTCTGGCCGGTGTTCCGCGAGGTGGTGGCCGCCCGCGAGACCTACGCCTTCGACCCGGACATGGACCAGGAGGCGGCGCGCCGGCTATGGTGCGAGGCGCCGCTGGAAACCTGGCTGGCGGAAGAGGACGGCCAGCTGCTGGGCAGCTATTTCCTCAAGGCCAACGCCGCCGGACCCGGCGGCCATGTCGGTAACTGCGGCTACATGGTGGCGCCGGCGGCGCGCGGCAAGGGTGTGGCCCGCGCGATGTGCGAGCATTCGCAGCAGCGCGCGCGGGAGCGGGGATTTCTGGCGCTGCAGTTCAACAGCGTGGTGGCTAACAACGCGGCGGCGGTGGCGTTGTGGCAGAAACTGGGCTTCGACGTCGTCGGCCGCCTGCCGCGCGCCTACCGTCACGCGGTCCATGGGCTGGTGGATTGCCTGGTGATGTACAAGTGGCTGGGGGAGGCGGAAACGCCGGCGATGCCGGAGCCGGCCAAGCTGATCGGCCGCAAGAACATCGAGGCGACGGTGTCGCGGCGGCGCAAGCGGGACTGAGCGGAAAGCCGCCCCGCGGCGGGAGGCCGGTGGGGCGGAACGCGGAGCGTTTACAGGTTGTCCAGGTACTGTTGCAGCGCCCGGATATTGTTGTCGTAGGCGGCCGGGGTGCCCAGCTCGACGCCGCCGCTGCGCACGTAGTAGGCGAATGCCACGCCGCGGGTGTCGAAGAAGGGCAGGAAGTCGTCCGGCTGCAGCGTGCTGCCGTTCAGGCCGATCGCCCAATTATTGGCCTTGTAGTGGTTCAGCTGGGTGATCGCGCCGTGCACGGCGATGCCCTCGGCGCTGCGGATCAGCGCGACGTAGTGGTTCAGCGTGTCGATGTTGATCTGGTAGGCCGACGGCTCGCCGACGCTGACGCCCTGCGCGCGGACGTAGTAGGCGAACGGCAGCTGGCGTTCGGTGAAGAAGGCCAGGAAGTTGTCCGGCGCCAGGTTGTCGCCGTTCAGGCCGATCGCCCAGTTTTTCGACTGATACTCCTTCAGCTGTTTGACGACGCCGTCGGCGGCTTCGATTTCCTGCTTGGCGGGAACGTTCACTGCGATGCTGTGTGCCATGTCGGATACTCCTGCGTTGGGGTTGGTCAACAGCAGAAGGCGGGGGGGCGTGTCGCGATCATGAAAGTCTCCGTTTCCGGGTGGACGCCGCAGGGGCGGCGGAAAGTGAGACCAGCCTAGCGCTGGCGGCCGGGCGCGGATACTGGGATTGCGGCCAGCCGATTTATGCCGGCAAATATCCTATAAAAGCAGGTATATCGACGCATTTGTCTGCATGATTTCGTATTTGAAAAGCTGTTTTTCCGATAAGGCGGCGTTCACCAGCTGATCGTGGCATGGGACAGCTTGGGGTCGCCATGGGGATTGATCCGCGCCTTGTAGCGGGTGTTGGCCTTGAGCGGAACCGGTTTGGAGATATTGCCGGGGGAGATCGATTTCTGCTGGCTCAGCAGCTTGGGCGCGCTAGCGTCCGTCATGTCGAAGACGCAGCAGTCGGCGGGACTGCCGTTGATCAGGAATGTGAGCTTGGCGTTCTGGCTGCTGGTGAAGCTGTGTTCGAACCCATTGCCCAGATGAAGCCGGAAGGTGCGCATGGCGGTCTCCCCGAATATGGGCGGCGCGGAATGCGCTGCCCATATGCGGTGAACGGGGAGACGCGCGCGGCGTGAAGCGCGCCGCGCTCAGTAGTGCGGCGGAATCTCGTCGCGCGGCGAGCCGCCGGGGCCGTCGTCCGGCTGCGCGCTGCGGAACTGCTGGTACAGCAGGCGGATCTGCTGCTGCAGCAGGTCGATTTCCTTCTGCTGGCGCGCGACGGTGGCGTTCAGCGCGTCCAGCAGCTCGTCCTGGAAGGCGAGGCGCACTTCCAGCGCCTCGACGCGGTTTTCGTTTTCGGTGTTCATGCCCGCCATTCTACAACACCATCGCCGCGATCCAGCCTGCGGTCATCAGCGGCAGGTTGAAGTGCAGGAAGGTGGGGATCACCGTGTCGCGGATGTGGTCGTGCTGGCCGTCCAGATTCAGGCCGGAGGTCGGGCCCATCGTCGAGTCCGACGCCGGCGAGCCGGCGTCGCCCAGCGCGCCCGCGGTGCCGATGATGGCCACCGTGGCCATCGGCGAGAAGCCCAGGTGCGCGCACAGCGGCACGTAGATGGCGGTGAGGATGGGCACGGTGGAGAACGACGAGCCGATGCCCAGCGTCACCGTCATGCCGATGGCCAGCATCGCCAGCGCCGCCAGCGAACGCTGGCCCTCGAACAGCGCCGCGCCGGCCTTGACCAGCGGCGCGATCTCGCCGCTGGCGCGCAGCACTTCGGCGAAGCCCTGGGCGGTGATCATGGTGAAGCCCACCATCGCCATCATCTTCATGCCCTCGTTGAACACGCCGTCGGCGTCCTTCCATTTCACCACGCCGGCGGCCAGGAACAGCAGGAAGCCGGACAGCGCGCCCATGATCATCGAGTCGGTGTACAGCTGCACCGAGAACGCGGCGACGATGGCGGCGAAGGCGGTGGCCAGCGACTTGCGGCTGACGCGTGCGTGGGTGCGCTCGGCGTTTTCGATCTTGCCCAGCGAGTAGCGGCGCGGCTTGCGGTAGCTGACGAACACCGCCGACAGCAGGCCCGCCACCATCCCCAGCGCCGGGATCGCCATCGCGTGCATCACGTTGATGCCCGAGGTTTCCATGCCGGCCTTGGCGGCGTTGCCCAGCAGGATCTGCTTCAGGTAGATGTCGCCGAAGCCCACCGGAAACACCATGTACGGCGTCACCAGGCCGAAGGTGATCACGCAGGCCACCAGCCGGCGGTCCAGCTGCAGCCGCGCCATCACGTACAGCAGCGGCGGGATCAGCATCGGAATGAAGGCGATGTGGATGGGCACCAGATTCTGGCTGGCGACGCTGACGCAGCCCAGCAGCGCGATCAGCGTCCATTTCAGCTTGCGGTGGGCGCTGGCGTGCTCCAGCTTCTTCACCGCCAGGTCGGCCATCGCATGCGGCAGGCCGGACTTGGCGATGGCGACGGCGAAGGCGCCCAGCAGGGCGTAGGACAGCGCCACCGAGGCGCCGCCGGTGATGCCCTGGTTGAAGGCGGCGAGGGTGGCGGGCAGCGATAGTCCGCCGGCGAGGCCGCCGACCAAAGCGCCGATCAGCAGGCTGATGACGACATGGGTGCGCAGCAAGGTCAGGGTGAGCATGGCGCCCACGGCTAATACAACGGCATTCATTTGTATAGACAAATCAGTGGCTTATGCGCGGCTGCGCGGGGCGGGCAGGGTAACGGGTTTGCCGGGGCCTGTCTAGCAGTCTGACCTGTCATGCCATCTATATATCAAATTGATATTGAAATAAAATTTATTATTACTTTGAGAGATTAAGCGCCGGATTTACAGTCAAACCATCACCCGATTCCGCGCGAAGCGGCAAGGAGGCAAGATGGAAGCGCTGCTGGTGGGAGCCGATAGCCTGGGCAATATTCCGGAGGTGCTGAGCCTGTACGACATCCGCATCGCCCGCCACATCTGCGGCCGCAACGTCGCGCATCAGCGCAAGGCGGCGCTGCCCGGCCGGCCGGACGTGTTGATCCTGCTCACCGATTTTCTCGGCCACAACGTGATGCGGCATTACCGCGACCGCGCCGCCGCGCTGGGCATTCCGGTGCTGGCCTGCCGCCGCTCCGCCACCGCGGTCGAGCAGCGTTTGCGCCACCATGGCTGGAGGAGGCTGTCATGATTTTTTCCGGCAACGAAAACTGGCTGGCCTGGCTGCTGGGCCGCACCGCGCTGCAGGCGCCGCCCAAGGTGGAATGGCGGCGGGCCGCGCCGCGGCCGGCTCCTGCCAAGCGCTGAAAGCGGATGGCGGCGCTGGTTCCCCGGCCGCCTATCTGAGAAACTCCCTGCCATCGTCGGCGTCCAAGCGGCTTGTCCGCCGCGGCGGGCGCTTCATCGTTTCGAAACAGGGAACCGCTTGATGTCAGTCTTTTCCGTTGAATTCAAAGTGCGCGACTACGAGTGCGACATGCAGGGCATCGTCAACAACGGCGTCTATTTCAATTATCTGGAGCACGCCCGGCACGAGTTTCTGCTGGCGAAAGGCATCGATTTCGCCCAGCTGGCGCGCGACAAGATCAACCTGGTGGTGGTGCGCTCGGAAATGGATTACAAGGCCTCGCTGACCAGCGGCGACCGCTTCGCCGTCACCGTGGCTTTTGAGCCGGTGTCCAAGGTGCGCTTCGGCTTCCGCCAGCAGGTGGTGCGCGAAGCCGACGGCAAGGTGGTGCTGGATGGCCTGGTGATCGGCACCGCGATCAACGAGCGCGGCCGCCCCGCCATTCCGGAAGGCTTCGCCGAGCGGCTGACCGCCTGAGGCTGCCGCCGTTTTTATTCCGCCAACGCCTCTGGCCGGATGCCCCACTGCTGGCGCAGGAAGGCTTGCCCGGCCGGCGTGACGCGCAGCGCGCGGCTGTCCAGCCGCCGCTCCACCCAGTTCCGTTGCAGGAATTCCCGGCACAATGCCGCGCCGAGGGCGCCGGCCAGATGCGGCCGCCGCTCGCTCCAGTCCAGGCAGGCCCGCGCCAGCGGCCGCTTGCCGCCGGCTGGCGTTTCCACCGCCAGCGTCGCGGCAAACCAGCCGCGGCCAGCTTCCGTCACCGCGAACTGCCTGTCCTCATCCAGCAATAGCAATCCGTTTTCCAACATCGCGTCGGCGATGGCGATGCCCAGCCGGCCGGCCAAGTGGTCGTAGCAGGTGCGCGCCAGCCGCAGCTCCGGCGTCACCCGGCTGGCCGCCCGCGGCCGGGCCAGATCGTGGCCGTGGGCGGCGGCGCTCAGCGCCTCCAGCGCCTGGGCGATGGCCGCGTTGGCCAGCAGGTAGTAGCGATGGCGGCCATGCTGCTCCACCTTGACCGCGCCGCCTTGCAGCAGCTTGGCCAAGTGGTTGCTGGCGGCCTGGGCGCTGAGGCCGGCGTGCTGCGCCAGCTCGCTGGCCGGGTAGCTGCGGCCGTCCAGCATCAACAGCAGCATCAGGGCGCGGCCGGGATCGGCCAGCAGGCTGGCCAGGCGGCTGATGTCGGGGAGATGGGCGTTGGTCATGGTTCACTCCAGCGTGAAACATCGTGGCGGTTGGCCGGCTACGATACGGGTATTCGAACGACATGCCAAGGAGTTGAGCCATGCGCGCCCTGTTGGATTATCTACACACCTATTTCCTCAGCGAGCCGCAGCTGCTGTTCCGCTGCGGCCTGGCGCCGGAGCGGCTGGCCGAGCTGCAGCGGGACGGCCGCGCGCCCCTGCCTTCTTATCGCCTGCGCTGCGCCGGCGCCGTCACGTCCTATTTCGGCGAGCAGGCGCTGGATGGCGAGCTGGCCTGGTATCCGCAGGCGATGGCCGAGTGGCTGATCGAGGCCGAGCATGCCGACGTGGCGACGCTGCGCGCGCGTTTCGAGCGGCGCTACCGGGCCGAGCTGGCGCGGCTGGCGGAGCAAGGGCTGCCTGCAACGGAGCCTGCCGTGGGCCTGGACGAGGAATGGGCGCATTTCCTGGCAGGAACCTACGGCGTCTGCACCCGCCATGGCCGGGTGGAGCAGATCGCGGCCAAGGGCGCGCTGGTGGACTTGATCGACCGCTTGACCGATCGCCAGACCCGGCCGGCGCTGCCGGAGCCCGAGCGAGTCCTGCTGCGCCGGGCGGTGGATTGGCTGGACGAGACTGAGGCATGGTTCGCGCCGCATGAGCGCGCGGCCAGCTCCCGCGCGCGCTGCGTCGACGGCGCGCGGCGGCGATACCTGGGAGGCGAGGCATGAACGGCTGGCCGGAGCACGCGCTGGCCGCCGCCGGCCATCCCGACCCTTATCCTTATTACCATTCGCTGGCGCGCGCGGGCTGGAGCCGGGAGCCGAAGCTGGGGTTGTGGCTGGCCGCTTCGCGGCAGGCGGTGGACGCGGTGCTGGCCAGCCCCACCTGCCGGGTACGGCCGGCGCGGGAGCCTGTGCCGGCGGGCATCGCCGGATCGCCGCTGGCAGAAGCGTTCGGCCGTTGGTTGCGAATGAGCGACGGCGACACGCATGCCCGCTTGCGGACCGCGGTGGGCGAAGGCCTGGCGGCCCAGTCCTGCGACGAGGCGGAACAGACAGCGCGGCGACTGGCGCGGGCGTTTTTGGCTGCCGGCGCGGTCGATGGCCGCCGGCTGGACGCGCTGGTCGATTTTCTGCCGGTCGCCACGCTGGCTTCGTTGCTGGGGTGGCCGGAAACCACGCTGGCGGAGGCGGCGGCAGGGATCGCGCGGGTGTGCCGGGTCTTGGCGGCCGATGCCGACGCCGCGGCGCGCGAACGGGGGGCGGAGGCTTGCCGGACCTTGCTGGCCGATCTCGCCGCGCTGCCGGCCGAGGGGTGGCTGGGGCGCTGGCGTGCCGAGTTTGCCGGTTTCGACGCCACCGTTTTGCGCGCCAATTTGCTCGGCATCCTGTTCCAGAGCCGGGACGCCGGCGCGGGGCTGCTGTCGGCCGGCATCGCCTGGCGCTGTCAGGGGGAGTGGGATCATGCCGATCCCGCCGAATGGCGCGCGCGCTTGCGGCAGGATCCGGTGCTGCACCACACCCGGCGCTTCGTCGAGGCGGACGCGACGCTGGCTGGCCAGGCCTTGCGGGCCGGCGACCAGGTGCTGGTGTTGCTGGCCGCCGCCGCGCGCGATCCGGCCGGGCCCAAGGAAGCCATGGATTTCGGCGGCGGCCGGCATGCCTGCCCCGGCGAGGCGCTGGCCCTGGCCACCGCCCGCGGTGCTTTGCATGCGCTGGAGGAGAGCCGTCCGGACTGGTGGGCCCTGGGCGGCGGCATCAGCTTTGCAGGCCAGCCCAATGTCAGAATGCGCCGCTTCGGCGCGGGAGAACGAGCATGATCGCGGTGATATTCGAGGCGACGCTGGCCGAGGGCGGGCGAGAGGCTTATCTGCAATGGGCGGAGCGGCTGGCGGAGCAGCTGCGGACGATGGAGGGTTTTGTCTCCATCGAGCGTTTCCAGAGCCTGAATCAGCCGGACAAGCTGCTGTCGCTGTCGTTTTGGCGGGACGAGGCGGCGCTTGCCGCCTGGCGCAATCTGGAATCGCACCGGATGGCGCAGGCGGCGGGAAGGGGAGGCGTGTTCGCCGACTATCGGCTGCGGGTGGCGGCGGTGCTGCGCGATTACGGCATGAACGAGCGCGGGCAGGCGCCGGCGGACAGCCGCGCCGCGCACTCAGCCTGAAGCCAGGGCTTTGATCACGTAGAGATCGAAGCGGGTGGACTTGCCGTCCAGCACCGCCGACGGTTTCACGCCGGCGATGGCCGCGCCCAGGCGCGGCCGTTTCACCACCACCCGCACCTTGGCGGCGGCGATGGCGGCGGCCAGCAGCTCGGCGCTGTCCATGTCGTCGCCAATCAAGTGCTGGAAGGCCTGCATGTCTTTCTTGGCGGCGGCGGATTTCTTGTCGGTGTCGGGAAACATCGGGTCGACGAAGACCACGTCCGGCCGTTGCTCGGCCGATAACCCGGCCAGCCAGTCGCGCGAGTTGGCGTGCACCAGCGTCATCCGTGCGGCGATGTCGCGGGTGCTCTCGTCGCGTTCGGCGCGCTCCAGCGCGTCGGCCAGCAGCGCCGCCGCCACCGGCGAGCGCTCCACCATCGTCACCCGGCAGCCCAGCGTGGCCAGCACGAAGCTGTCGCGGCCCAGGCCGGCGGTGGCGTCCACCACGTGCGGCAGATCCTTCGCGCCCTTCAGCCCCACCGCTTTGGCCACCGGCTGGCCGCGGCCGCCGCCCTGTTCGCGGCGGTGGCGCGCCGCGCCCTCGACGAATTCGGCGTATACCGCGCCGTGCTTGCCGGTGGTCAGCAATTCCAACCGTTCGGATCCCAGTTCCAGCCAGTAGCCGTCGGCCGGCCTCTGCTTGATCAGGGGCAGGGAGAAACGCTCGCACAGGCGGCGGGCGGCGTCGAGGCGGGCGGACTCGGCGCAGTAAAGCGGTGTGGCGGTCATCGGCGGTCCTTCAAAATCTGTTGCGCACGATACGGGATGCGGAGCGTCGTCGCAAGCCGCGGCTGGCCGGGTGAAGGGAAGCGGCGCGGCTGAGCGGAGGAGCGCTAAGTAGATTTATCTAAAGAGCCTTTACTCATACGACATTTTTTTATGCACTTAACTAGTCTATTTCTTTAGGAGGGGCATTTTTATTCAAGCGCAATCGGCGGCGGCCGTAGCGCAGGCGCGGGAGCAGGAACATGGCGTGGTGGAAATCGACGGGCCGGGAATCGGCCAAACAGGCTGGACGTCCGGCCGGCCGTTTGCTGCTGCAGGCGCTGGAGCCCAGGATGATGTTCGACGGCGCGGTGGCGGCTTCGGTCGGCGAGGCCGCGCATCATGTCGACCCCGCGCACGACGCGGCGCGCGTCGACGCGCAGCAGCGGCACGGCGAGGCCGCAGCCGTCGCCGCGGCGGCTCCGCCGCCGGATGCCGCCAGCGCGCGCGATGCCCATGCGCAGGGACCGCAGGTGGTATTCATCGAATCGAACGTCGCCAACTACCAGAGCCTGATCGCCCAGCTGCCGTCCAATTGCCAGGTGGTGATCCTGGACAGCAGCAAGGACGGTCTGGCGCAGATCGCGCAGTGGGCGCAAACCCATAGCGGCTACAGCGCCATCCACATTATTTCCCACGGTCAGGAAAACGACCTGCAACTGGGCGCCACCGAGCTGACCACCGCCAACGTCGCCAGCCGCCAGGCCGAGCTGGCCACCATCGGGCAGGCGCTGCTCCCCGGCGGCGACATCCTGCTGTACGGCTGCGATGTGGCCGAAGGCCGCGACGGCGCCGCGCTGGTCAGCGCGATCACGCGGGAAAGCGGCCGGGTGACGGCGGGCTCCACCGACGCCACCGGCGCCGCCAGCCTGGGCGGCGACTGGACGCTGGAGTACGCCACCGGCGCGCTGCATGTGGCGACGCTGGATCTGCCCGCCTACCACGGCCTGTTGACCCAACCCACTTCCGGCACCACCACCTTCGACAACCTGGACGGCGCGGTCTACAACCCGTCGGGCAGCACGGATACGGCAAACAACCTGAACGGTTGGAATTTCGTCATGCAGCTGGGCCAGACCAATAACGGCAACCAGTCCATCATCGTCGAGAAACCCAGCACCGCGGAAACCGTGGACGGCTATTCCGACGGCACCATCCCCATCACCTATCTGAGCGTCAAGCCCAACGACGGCAGCCTGTTCACGCTCAACTCCATCGGCGTGGTGCTCAACGGCTACGATTCCGGCACCACTGGCGGCAGCGTCAAGCTGGTCGGCTATCTGAACGGCTCGGCGGTGTCCAGCGCGGTATTGAGCCAGAACGTCGGCGATGTGCTGCAGGGCGGCGGCACGCTGGTGACCTTCAACGTCTCCGGCAACAGCGCCTTCCAGGGCATAGACTCCTTCCGGCTGCTGGCGGCCTCCGGCCACAACATCACCGGCATGGTGGGGGTGGGCAGCATCAACGCCATCAATTTCCACTTCCCGGGGCCGACGCTGACCGCCAGCGGCGGCAGCAGCGCCTACAGCTCCGGCACCGGCAACGCGGTGACGGTGGACAGCGGCATCACGCTCAGCGATACCGCCGCCTCGACGCAGACCAGCGCCACGGTGTCCATCACCGGCAATTTCCACAGCAGCGAGGACGTGCTGGCGTTCACCAACAACGGCAGCACCATGGGCAACATCAGCGGCAGCTACAACAGCGGCACCGGCGTGCTGACGCTGACCTCCAGCGGCTCCACCGCCACCAACGCCCAGTGGCAGGCGGCATTGGAGGCGGTCACCTATCGGGACAGCTCGCTATCGCCGAATACCAGCAGCCGCACCATCAGCTTCGCCATCACCGACGCCAGCAGCAACACCAGCAGCACGGTGACCCGGACCGTCACCGTGGCCGCCGACGCGGCGCCGGTGATAAGCAATCTGAACGGCGACAGCAACACCTATTACGCCGGCGGCGGCGCCGTGCATCTGGACACCGGCACCGCGGCCACCGTCACCGATAGCGATACCACCATCCTCAATGGCGGCAATGTGACGGTGCACATCTCGGCCAACGGCCAGAGCGCCGAGGACGCGCTGGGCATCGACACTAGCGGCACGGTGACGCTGTCCAGCGGCACCAGCGTCGGCAGCACGGTGTCGGTGAGCGGCGTCGCCATCGGTGCCATCGCCACCAATGGCGATGGCGTCAGCGGCCACGACCTGATCGTCACGCTGAACGGCAACGCCACGACAGCCCGCTTGGCCACGCTGCTACAGGCGCTGAACTACAACAACACCGCCGCCGGCATACCCAACACCTCCACGCGCACGATACAGGTGACGGTCAATGACGGCCGCGGCGGCACCAGCAGCGCCGCCAGCGTGACGATGGCGGTCAGCGCCGCGCCCCTGCTCGCCACCAGCGGCGGCAGCGCAGCCTTCACCGCCGGCGACAACGCCGCCTCGACGCCGGTGGCGGTGGACAGCGGCATCACCGTCACCGACAACGCCAGCCCCACGCTGGCCAGCGGCACGGTGTCCATCACCGGCAATTTCCACAGCGGCGAGGACGTGCTGGCCTTCACCAACGATGGCAGCACCATGGGCAACATCAGCGCCAGTTACAACAGCGGCACCGGCGTGTTGACGCTGACCTCCAGCGGCGCCACCGCCACGCTGGCGCAATGGCAGGCGGCTTTGCGCGCGGTGAAATATACCGATAGCGCGGTGACGCCGAACAATGCCACCCGCACCATCAGCTTTCAGGTGGCCGACGGCAGCAGCAACGCCAGTTCCACGGTCTCCCGCACGGTGACGGTGGCCGACACCGACCAGACGCCTATCGCCACCGCCAGCGGCGGCAGCACCGCCTTTACCGCCGGCGACAACGCCGCCTCGACGCCGGTGGCGGTGGACAGCGGCATCACCGTGTCCGACCTCGACAACACCACGCTGGCGAGCGCCACGGCATCGATCACCGGCAACTTCCATAGCGGCGAGGATGTGTTGAGCTTCACCAACACCAGCGCGGTCACTTACGGCAACATCGTCGCCAGCTACAACAGCGGCACCGGCGTGTTGACGCTGAGCTCCAGCGGCGCGACGGCGACAGTCGCGCAATGGCAGGCGGCGTTGCGCGCGGTCAAGTACACCGACAGCGCGGTGACGCCGAACAGCGCCACCCGCACCATCAGCTTCGTGGTCAACGACGGCACCAAGAACAGCGCGGCGACGACCAAATCGGTGACGGTGGCGGATACCGACCAGACGCCCATCGTCACCGCCAGCGGCGGCAGCGCGGCCTTCACCGCCGGCAACAACACCGCATCCACGCCGGTGGCGGTGGATGGCGGCCTTACCGTGTCCGACCTCGACAACGCCACGCTGGCCAGCGCGACGGTGTCCATCACCGGCAATTTCCACAGCGGGGAGGATGTGCTGGCGTTCAGCAACACCAACTCCAGCACTTACGGCAACATCAGCGCGAGCTACAACAGCGGCACCGGCGTGCTGACGCTGACGTCCAGCGGCGCGACGGCCACGCTCGCCCAATGGCAGGCGGCCTTGCGCGCGGTGACCTACACCGACAGCGCGATCACGCCGAACAATGCCACCCGCACCGTCAGCTTCGCGGTCAATGACGGCACCAAGAACAGCGCCGCCGCGACGCGGACGGTGACGGTGGCCGACACCGACCAGACGCCCATCGCCACCGTGTCCGGCGCCAGCGGCAGCTACACCATCAGCGGCACGCCGACGCCGGTGGCGGTGGACAGCGGCATCACCGTGTCCGACCGCGACAACGCCACGCTGGCCAGCGCGACGGTGTCCATTACCGGCAATTTCCATAGCGGCGAGGACGTGCTGGCGTTCAGCAACACCAGCGTCTCCACCTACGGCAACATCGTCGCCAGCTACAACAGCGGCACCGGCGTGCTCACGCTGACGTCCAGCGGCGCGACCGCCACCGTCGCGCAATGGCAGGCGGCGCTGCAGGCGGTCACTTACAATGACACCGCCGGCTCGCCGAATACCGCCACCCGCGTCATCAGCTTCGTCGTCAATGACGGCACGGTGAACAGCGCCGCGGTCACCCGCAGCATCGCGATCCAGCTGCCGACCCCGACGGTAGCCGGTCTGACGGCCGGCACCGACACCGGCAGCAGCAGTTCCGACGGCATCACCAGCGACAACACGCCTACGGTGACCGGCACCGCGGTGGCGGGCAGCACGGTGACCATCTATGTCGACGGCGTCAGCGTCGGCACCACCACCACGAATGGCAGCGGCGCGTGGAGCTACAACTTCGTCTCCAGCCTGGCCGACGGCAGCCACGCCATCACCGCGATGGCCAGCAGCGGCGGCGTCAACAGCGGCGTGTCGTCCGGCCGCACCATCACCATTGACACTGCGGCTCCCGCCGCGCCGACGGTGACGGGCCTGACCGCCGCCACCGACACCGGCAGCAGCCACAGCGACGGCGTCACCAGCGTCAACACGCCGACGGTGCAGGGCACGGCCGAGGCGAACAGCACGGTGACGGTCTATGTCGACGGCACCGCGGTGGGCACGGCCACGGCCGACGGCAGCGGGGCATGGACCTACAACATCGCCAGCAGCCTGGCCGACGGCAACCACAGCATCCGCGCGACGGCGACCGATACCGCCGGCAATGTCAGCGGCCAGGCGACGGCTTACAGCGTCACCATCGATACCGCGACGCCGGCGACGCCGGCGATCAGCGGGCTGACCACTGCGACGGACACCGGCAGCAGCCACAGCGATGGCATCACCAGCGACAATACGCCTACTCTGCAAGGCACCGCGCCGGCCAACAGCACGGTGACGGTGTACATCGATGGCTTCCAGGTGGGCACCGCCACCGCGAACGGCAGCGGCGCATGGAGCTACAACCTGAGCACCAGCCTGCCGGATGGCAACCACGGCGCGCGCGTGACGGCGACGGACGCCGCGGGCAACGTCAGCACGCTGTCGGCGGCGTACAGCATCACCATCGACACCGCGGCGCCGTCGGCGCCAAGCGGCTTGGCGCTGACTGCGGCGACCGATACCGGCAGCAGCCACTCCGACGGCAAGACCGGCAACAACCAGCCGACGGTGCAAGGCACGGCCGAGGCGAACAGCACGGTGACGGTGTACGTCGACGGCACCGCGGTGGGCACGGCGACGGCCGACGGCAGCGGCGCGTGGAGCTACAACCTGAGCAGCCCGCTGGCCGATGGCAACCACAGCATCCGCGCGACGGCGACCGACGCCGCCGGCAACGTCAGCGGCCAGTCGACCGCATACAGCATCACCATCGACACCGCGGCGCCGGCAGCGCCAAGCGGCGTGGCGTTGAGCGCGGCGACCGATACCGGTAGCAGCCACAGCGACGGCGTCACCGACAACAATCAGCCGACGATCACCGGCAGCGCCGAGGCGAACAGCACGGTGACGGTGTACGTGGACGGTACGGCGGTGGGCACGGCGACAGCCAATGGCAGCGGCGCGTGGAGCTACAACCTGAGCAGTCCGTTGGCCGACGGCAACCACAGCATCCGCGCGACGGCGACCGACGCCGCCGGCAACGTCAGCGGCCAGTCGACCGCATACAGCATCACCATCGACACCGCGGCGCCGGCAGCGCCAAGCGGCGTGGCGTTGAGCGCGGCGACCGATACCGGCAGCAGCCACAGCGACGGCGTCACCGACAACAATCAGCCGACGATCACCGGCAGCGCCGAGGCGAACAGCACGGTGACGGTGTACGTCGACGGCACCGCGGTGGGCACGGCGACGGCCGACGGCAGCGGCGCGTGGAGCTACAACCTGAGCAGCCCGCTGGCCGACGGCAACCACAGCATCCGGGCGACGGCGACCGACGCCGCCGGCAACGTCAGCGGCCAGTCGACCGCATACAACATCACCATCGACACCGCGGCGCCGGCAGCGCCAAGCGGCGTGGCGTTGAGCGCGGCGACCGATACCGGTAGCAGCCACAGCGACGGCGTCACCGGCAACAATCAGCCGACGATCACCGGCAGCGCCGAAGCGAACAGCACGGTGACGGTGTACGTGGACGGTACGGCGGTGGGCACGGCGACAGCCAACGGCAGCGGCGCGTGGAGCTACAACCTGAGCAGCCCGCTGGCCGATGGCAACCACAGCATCCGGGCCACGGCGACCGACTCGGCAGGCAATGTCAGCGGACAATCGACGGGATACAACATCACCGTCGACACCGTCGCGCCTCAAGTGCTGAGCGTCAGCGCCGGCGCTCCGCTCGACACCACCGCCAGCAGCCTGTCTTATCAGGTGACGTTCAGCAAGCCAGTGGCCTCATTCACCGCGGACAACCTGAGCCTGGTCACCAGCGGCAGCGCGCGCGGCACGATTTCCGGGGTGACCGCGGTCAACGCCACCACCTACGTCGTCCAGCTGTCCGACGTCGGCGGCACCGGCTCGCTGTCGTTGGCGATCAGGAGCGGAACGGTCAGCGACAAGGCCGGCAATCTTCTGAGCGGCCAGCCGACCATGCCGTCCTACCACGTCAGCGCGCAGATAGTGAGCAACAGCGTGCTGACGCCGGCGACGCCCGCTTCGCCCGCGACCACGGCCAATGCCATCCAGCTGCCGCCCATCACGCCCAATATCGTGCTGGCGGCGGTGGGGGGCACGCCGGCCGTCGCCACCGGCAACGAGCATGCCGACAACGCGGCGCAGAATCTGTTGTCGGATGCCGCGCACGCCGGCACGGGCGCCAATTCGCCGTCGCTGGGCGCCAACGGGCTGGACAATGTCAACGGCGGCGCGCCCTCCTTCGTCAGCAACACCGCCAGCAATCCGACCATCGCCCTGCAGGTGAATCCGGATCTGGGTGTGCGCCCTGTCGCCGCCGGACAGTCGTTCACCATCGTATTGCCGCCCGCCACCATCATCAGCCGCGAATCGTCGGCCAACCTCAGCATCGTGGCGCGCCAGAGCAATGGCCAGCCCCTGCCGGGCTGGCTGAAGTTCGACCCGACGACAGGCCGTTTCTCCGGGCAGGCGCCGGCGGGATGGAACAAGCCGGTTTCGATCGACATCCGGGTGCAGGACAAGACCGGCCATCATGGCAACAGCCACATCCAGCTGAATTTCGGCAAACGGCAGGCGACGACGCAAGCGCGCAAGGCGACGCCGGACGCCGGCAAGCTGGCGCTCAACCGGCAGTTCGACAACCACGGCCAACGCGGCTTCCTGCAGCGGCTGGCGGCGTTTCTGGGAGATGACAAGCAGGGGTAGGACGGGGCTGCGGAAAACAGACAGCGATAAGAGTGGCCTGGGTAAACCGACAATGCTCTAAGGGGGCAGCGAGATGCAATCCGATTATCAGGCAAGGCCGCGCGCGCGCGGATTCCGATTGGTTCCGCTGGCGTGCGCGCTGGCGCTGGCCGGCTGCGCGGTGACGCCGCAACCGTTGAGCCTGGCCGAGCGCCAGGCCCAGCTCCGCGCCGACAGGCAGACGATGTTCGGCAGCCAGGAGGCTGTCAGCGCGCCGGTGACGCTGCAGGAGGCGATGGCGCGGGCGCTCAAGTACAACCTGGACTACCGGGTGAAGCTGATGGAGGAGGCGATGGCGCAGCGGCAGCTGGATCTGTCCAGCCTGGACATGCTGCCCAAGCTGGCGCTGGCCGCCGGCTACACCACCCGCAGCAAGGACAACGCGTCGTCGTCGCAGAACGTCGCCACCGGCGAGCAATCGCTGGTGCCGTCCATCTCCACCGAGAAGCGCGACCGCACCGCCGACCTGAACCTCAGCTGGAACGTGCTGGATTTCGGCGTCAGTTATTACGCCGCTCAGCAGCAGGCGGATCGGGTGCTGATTCTTGAGCAGCGCAAGCGCAAGGTGGCGCAGCAACTGATGCAGCAGGTGCGGGAGGCATGGTGGCAGGCGGCCGGCGCCCAGCAGCTGCAGGGGCGGGTCGATGCCTTGCTGAAAGACGCCCAGTCCGCGCTGGAGGACGCGCGGCAGGTTGAGAAGCAAAAGCTGCGCTCGCCGCTGGACGCGCTCAACTATCGCCGCCAGTTGCTGGATGTGATCCGCCAGATGAGCGCGGTGCGCAATGCGCTGTCGCAGGCCAAGCCTCGATTGGCCGCGATCATGAATGTGTCGCCGGGCCAGGATTTCCAGGTGGCGACCCCATCCGGCATGCCGGTGCCGGCGCTGGGCATGGATGTCGGCCGGATGGAGGAGATGGCCTTGCTGAACCGGCCGGAAGTGGTCGAGGCGCAGTACAGCAGCCGCATCAGCGCGCTGGAAACCCGCAGGGCCATCGCCAAGCTGCTGCCGGGGCTGGAGTTCAGCGTCGGCCAGCATTACGACAGCAACAAATTCCTGGTCAACAACTCCTGGAGCGACGCCGGCCTGCGCATCAGCTGGAACCTGCTCAATCTGTTCAGCGCCGGGCCGATCACCCGCGCCGCCGACGCCCAGAAGCAGGTCAGCGATTCCCAGCGGCTGGCGCTGAACATGGCGGTGCTGACCCAGGTGCACGTCGCCTATCTGGATTTCCAGGGCAAGTCGCGGCAGTACGAGCTGGAGCATGAGCTGAACGGCGTCGACCAGGCCATCTACCAGCAAACCCGCAACGCGGTGGAGAGCGGCGCGTCGGCGCGGCTGCAGGGCATACTCGCCGACGCCAACGCGGTGTTCTCGTCGCTGCGGCTGTATCAATCCTACGGCGATCTGCAGAATGCCTACGGCCTGATGGGCGCCAGCCTGGGCCTGGACCCGCTGCCGTCCACCACCAAGGGCTACGACCTGGCCTCGCTGAGCCAGGCGCTGCAAGGCGCGGAAAACCAGTGGCAGGGGACGGTCTCGGGGGGCAGGCAATGAGGCTGGCCTGGATCGTGATGACCCTGTCGATGGCCGCGCAGGCCGCGCCGCCGGCCACGGCCGCCGACGGACG
Organism: Chromobacterium sp. Ag138; assembly: GCF_055181315.1. Taxonomy (NCBI): domain Bacteria; kingdom Pseudomonadati; phylum Pseudomonadota; class Betaproteobacteria; order Neisseriales; family Chromobacteriaceae; genus Chromobacterium; species Chromobacterium sp. Ag138. The sequence goes on along the minus strand of NZ_JBUPWA010000001.1, from coordinate 2,802,125 downwards.
GATACGCGTGCAGCTGATGTCGCGCCACGCGGTGACGCTGTCCAGCGAAATCCCGGCCAAGATTTCCGCGATGCCGGTGGTGGAGGGCGGTGGCTTCCGCCGCGGCCAGCCGCTGGTGGAGTTCGATTGCAGCAGTTACCGCGCCCAGCTGCGCAAGGCCCAGGCCTCGCTGGAGGCCGCCAGCCAGTTGTTGAAGGTGAACAACCAGCTGGCCAAGTACAACTCGGTCGGCACGCTGGAGCTGACGCAGGCCCAGGGCAAGGCCAAGGAGGCGGCCGCCGACGCCAGCTACGCGCAAACGCTGGTGTCCAAGTGCAGCATCGCCGCGCCCTTCGACGGCCGGGTGGCCAAACGCAGCGCCGCGGTGCACCAGTACGTGAACCCGGGCAACCCCATCCTGGACATCGTCGATGCCGACTCGCTCGAGCTGCGCATGCTGGTGCCGTCCAAATGGCTGGCGACGCTGAAGCCGGGCAGCCGCTTCAGCGTCGCCGTGGACGAGCTGGGCGCCAGCTTCCCCGCGCGCATCGAGCGGTTGGGCGCGCAGATCGACCCGGTCAGCCAGACCATCCTGGCGATCGGCGTGATAGACGGCAAAGCCGCCAACCTGCTGCCCGGCATGAGCGGCTGGGCCAACTTCAAGTAGCCGCCATGGGCCACGCCGACCGCAGCCGGGAATTAGCCACGCTGCTGCAATTGCTGCATCGCGCCCGCGAGGCCGACGGCGCGGAGCGCCTGGGCTTCGTCATGGTCAACGAGACCCAGCACCTGTTGCCCTACCGCCAGGCGGCGTTCTGGCGTGAGGGCCTGCGCGCCCATGTCGCCGTCTTGTCAGGGCTGGCCGAGCCGGACCCCACCGCCCCTTATCTGCAGTGGCTGTCAGCCTTGTTCCGCCATCTGGCGACAGCGGAGCCCGACCGGCTCAGCGTGTGTTACGACGCGGCCGGGCTGCCCGAGGCGCTGGCCGACGAATGGGCGCACTGGCTGCCGGAGCACGGTTTGTGGCTGAGGCTGGATGGGCACGGCGCCTTGTTGCTGGCCCGCGATCTGCCATGGAGCGAGTACGAGGTGCAACTGGCCGAGGAGCTGGCCCACGGCTATGGCCACGCCTTGCGCCAGCATGCGCCGCGGCGCGACTGGACGGCGCTGGCGAAGACTTGGCTGCGCGAGAGCCGCCGCCGCAAGCGCCTGCTGATCGCCGCGCTGCTTGTCGTTTGTTTCCCGGTGCGGCTCAGCGTGCTGGCCCGCGCCGAGGTGGTGCCCAGCGACCCCATTCTGTTGCGCGCGCCGGTGTCCGGGGTGATAGACAAGGTGGCGGTGTTGCCCAACCAGCCGGTCAGGCGCGGCACCGCGCTGTTCGACCTGGACGCCACCGTGCTGTCCAGCCAGCTGGCGCTGGCGAAGGAGGAGGCCAGCGCGGCGGAGGAAAGCTTCCGCGCCAGCGCCCAGCTGGCGCTGACCGACGACAAGGGCAAGCTCGCCCTGGCGCAGGACAAGGCCAAGCTGGAAGAGAAGGACATCAGCGCCGATTTCGCAGGCCGCGAGTTGAAGCGCTTGCACGTCACCGCGCCGGCCGACGGCGTGGTGGTGTTTTCCGACCGGAACGACTGGCAGGGCAAGGCGGTGGCCCAGGGCGAGAAGGTGATGACGCTCGCCGATCCATCCAAGGTGGAACTGGCCGCCTGGCTGCCGGCGGCGGAGGCGATCGATCTGGAGCCGGGCGGCAAGGTGACGCTGTATCCGAACGCCACGCCGTTCCAGTCGTACGAGGCCACGCTGCTGCGGGTGGCCTACAAGGCCGAGGCCGGCGAGGGCAATCTGCTGGCTTACCGGCTGCAGGCGCGGTTCGCCGCTGGCCAGCGGCTGCCGTTGCTGGGGCAGATGGGCACCGCCCGGGTGTACGGCGACTGGGTGCCCCTCGCGTATTACGCGCTGCGGCGGCCGCTGACCGCCGCGCGGCAATGGCTGGGCTGGTAGCGTGGCCGCCCGCGCGCTGCCGCCGTTGCGCCAGGAACTGACGCTGCACGCCGGGCCTGATCTGGCGGACGGATCGCCCAGCTGGATGCTGCACGATCCGGCGGCCAACCGCTATTACCAGTTGGGTTGGGCGAGCTTCGAAATGCTGTCGCGCTGGACGCTGGGCAGCGGCGCGGCGGTGCTGGAGGCGGTCAACGCCGAAACCACGCTGCACCTGGGCGAGGACGATCTGGCCGAGCTGCTGCGTTTTCTGCTGCATCATCAATTGCTGCAGGCGGCGGACAGCGACTGGTTATGGCGAGTCCGCCAGGCCGGCCGGCCGAGCCACGCGATGTGGCTGCTGAAGAACTACCTGTTTTTCCGCATTCCCCTGCTCCGGCCGGAGGCCTGGCTCAACCGCCTGCTGCCTTGGTGCGGATGGGTGTTCCGGCCGGCGTTCTGGTTGGCGATGGCCGGCGTCGCGCTGCTGGGGCTGGCCTTGGCGTCGCGCCGCTGGGACGAGTTCACCCACACGTTTTCCGGCTACGGCGGCTGGACCGCGGCGCTGGGCATCGCGGCGTCGCTGAGCCTGGCCAAGATGTCGCACGAGCTGGGCCACGCGCTGACCGCCCGCCATTTCGGCTGCCGGGTGCCGGCGATGGGCGTGGCTTTCCTGGTGATGGTGCCGGTGTTGTACACCGATACCAACGACGCCTGGAAACTGCCTTCGCGCCGCCAGCGGCTGCTGATCGGCGCCGCCGGCATGCTGACCGAACTGACGCTGGCGGCCTGGGCCACGCTGGCCTGGTGCGCGCTGCCCGAGGGGCCGCTGCGCGCCGGCGTGTTTCTGCTGGCCACCACCACCTGGCTGGCGACCCTGGCCATCAATTCCAGCCCCTTCATGCGCTTCGACGGTTATTTCCTGCTGTCAGATTGGCTGGGCGTGCCCAATCTGCACGCCCGCTCCTTCGCGCTGGCGCGCTGGCAGCTGAGGCGCTGGCTGCTGGGGCTGGACGACCCGGTTCCCGAACGCTTTCCGCTGGCCCGCCAGCGCGGCCTGATCCTGTTCGCCTGGGCCACATGGCTGTACCGCCTGGTGCTGTTCACCTCGATCGCGCTGCTGGTCTACCACATGTTTTTCAAGACGCTGGGCCTGCTGCTGCTGTTCGTCGAACTGGGATGGTTCATCGCCAGGCCCATCGTCGGCGAGGTGTCGGCATGGTGGCGCCGCCGCGCCGATCTGCGCTGGCGGATGGAAACCCGGCGCAGCGCCGCCCTGCTGGCCCTGCTGCTGCTGTTTCTGGCCTTGCCGTGGCAGAACGGACTGTCCAGCCCGGCGGTGATGGGGGCCGCCCAGTCCCAGGGGCTGTACGCGGCGGAGGCTGCCGTGGTCGCCGGCGTGAGCGTGCGCGAAGGGCAAAGCGTGAAGGCGGGGCAGGCGCTGGCGCAGCTGGCTTCGCCCCAACTCGACCAGCGTTTGGCTTTGGCCAAGGTGCTTGAGGCGGATCTGGCCTGGCAAGTCGCGCAGCAGTCGTTCAACAGCGAGCTGCAGAGCAAGGGCACCGCCTTGCAGCAACAGTGGCAGGCGGCGCGGCAGCAGGTGGCGGGCCTGCAGAGCCAGCGGGACCGGCTGGCGCTGATCGCGCCCTTCGCCGGCCGGGTGGCCGATGTGAGCGAGGCGTTGAGGCCCGGTGCCGTGGTGGCCCAGGGCGAGCGCCTGTTGCAGGTGGTCGGCGCCGATGGGGTGAGGGGCGAGGCTTATGTCGACGAGGACGGCCTGGCGGGCCTGCGGCGCGGCGATGCCGCCCGTTTCGTGCCGGACAGCGGCGAGACCTGGGCCATCGCTTGCCGGCTGGGGCCGATAGACCGCTTGAACCAGGCGGCGCTGGAGCAGCCGTTGCTGGCGTCCGTGTATGGCGGACCGATTCCGGTCGAGTTGAGAGACCGCGACCTGGTGCCCTTGCGCGCGATTTTCCGGGTCCGCCTGGAGGATTGCGACCGGCGGACGCCGCCGCTGCGGGAAATGTCCGGCTGGGCGCGTCTGAGCGGCGAGCGCTACAGCCTGCTGCTGCTGGGCTGGCGCAGGCTGGCGGCGGTGCTTGAGCGCGAGGCGGGGCTGTAGCGGCGCGCGGGATTCCTATTTCCATGAACTGGCAAGGAGGCATGTGTGTCTGCCGAACTTCATTTTTCCTCGTTATGCCCGTCCTTGTCGCTGCGTCCGGCGCGTCAGGCCGACGCGCCTTGCATCGACCGCATTTACCGCAGCGCGCGGCCCGACTTGCAGTGGATAAACGGCGACGCCGAATTGATCGACACGGTGCAGCGCCAGCAATTGCAGGTGTTACAACAGGGAACGGGGCAAAATTACCCGAACGCCATGCATTTCATCGTGGAAAAGACCGGCGGCGCGGTCGGCGCGGTGATGGTCGATTTCGGGCCCAACGAAGTGCGCATCATTTTCCTGGCCATGCTGCCGGAGGCGCGCGGCCAGGGTTATGGCAAGGCTGTGCTGCAAGGGCTGCAGCAGGCGGCGAAGCAGGTGGGCGCGCCGCTGGCCGCCGTGGTCTGGCATAACAACGGCGAAGCGCGCCGGGTCTACCAGTCGCTGGGTTTCGTGCTGGAAGAGGCCGGCACGATGGCCGACAAGCTGGTTTGGCATCCGAATGGCCGGGCCATCATGGCCGGCGCGGTCTGAGGCCGCCAGCCGGTTCCGGCTGGCGGAGAGGCGCTAATTGAAAGGCAGCTGGAAATAACAGTAGCGCCGGTCGCGGCCCATCGCGCCGGTGCGGCTGATCCAAACATTGTCCAGCGTGCGCGCCGGCAGCTCCCCGGCCGCCGGCAGTTGCAACTGGCCGACGGCATCGACCAGTTCGGTGGTCGCGGTGGCCACCAGCTCCACCACGAACGGCGTGCGTTCGCTCCCCTCCCGTCCCGGCACCTGGGACAGAGGCTTTTGCCGTATCGATTGCACCTGCAGCTCCACCTCCGGCCACGGCGCCGCGCGAAAGCGGCAGCATTGCCCCAGAAGCGGCGTGAAATCCTCGCTGCTCAACGTGTCCAGCATGGCATTCCCCTTGCATGGCAATGCCGGCGGACGCTATCCGCTCCGCCGGCAGGTTTGTGTTTATTGTCGTGTCGGGAACAGGCCTTGAACCGCGATGCAGAAGTTCAGCGCCAGGAAGGGGTTGAGCACGCTGACCGGGGTGGTGCCGCCGGCCACGTCGGTGTTGCCGGTCAGGCCCAGGCCCTTGACGGTGACCGGGCTTTCCAATTGCTGGCTCCAGATGGTGGCGAGGCCGGTGCCGGCGCCGGACGCGCCCAGATAGGGATTGCTGGTGCTGGGCGCGCTGGCCGGGGTGGACGGGTTTGGAATCGTCGACGCCTGAAAGCTGACGTTGACCGCCGAGGTGCCGTGGGCATGGAGCGGCATGTTGGAGGTGAGCAGCGCGACGGTTTGCTGGCCGCCGAAATTGCCGATCGCGTAGGACGGCAGGTTGTAAGTGGGTTGAGCCGGCCCGATGCTGATCGGCATCCGGCCACACAAATTGGGCAGTTGGAAGTTGGTGCTGCCGTTGCCGCCGTAATGATTGCCGATGACGGCGAACAGCGCCTGGTTTTGCGAGACTTGCAGCGTCTGGCCCTGGCATTGCGCCCAGTCGACCGGGGGATAGTCAAAGGCAAAGGGGATAATGCTGCCGATATAAGCTTCCACGTTCGCTCCTTCGTCAGATGATCCCGTCGGCGGGGTGCCGGCAGGGGAAAAAACCCATCCGTTGACATAGGTTTAGTCCATGGGGTTTTAAATTCAATCGACATTGCCCGTTGTTTTGCCAAGTAGTTTTACCTAGGAACCATAGGCCGGGCAGGCGGCGGGCCGCAGAGCCGGAGGAAACATGTCGCAGTGGATGGCCTGGGTGGCCGGCGTCGTCGTTTGCGCTTTCCTGCCGGCGCTGCCCGGCACATGGTGGATTGGCTTGGCGGCGGGGACGGCCGCCGCCGCGGTTGCCGGATGCCGCGGGCGGCCATGGCTGCGGCAGGGGGCTGTCTGCGCGCTGGCTTTGCTGCTGGGCCTGGGTTACGCCGCCCTGCGCGCGCAGTGGCGGCTGGAGCAATCGCTGCCGCCGGCGTGGTGGCAGAAGCCGGTCGAGCTGGTCGCCACCGTCCGGGGTTTGCCTGACCCCGGCGAGTACGGCGTCCGGCTGACGCTGGAGGTGGAGAAGACGCTGACGCCGGGCGTCGCGCTGCCGGAGCGGGTGCAGCTGCACGACTACCAACGGCGAGACTGGCCGCCGGGCAGCCGTTGGCAGTTGAGCGCGCGTTTCAAGCCGCGGCGAGGCAGCGCCAATGCCTTCGGCTTCGACGCCGAGCGCTGGCTCTGGTCCGAGGTGCTGCTCGCCAGCGGATCGGCGGGCAAGCCGCGCCAGCGGCTAGCGGACCGGAACGATCTGATGGCCTGGGTGGACCGCTGGCGGGGCGCCCAGGTGGCGCGCATCGAGCGCGCGCTGGGCGAGGGGCGGGAGTCGGCGCTGGTGGCGGCCTTGACCGTGGGCGCGCAGCAGCGGATCGCGAGAGAGGATTGGCAGTTGTTCGCCGCCACCGGCTTGACCCATATCGTTTCGGTGTCCGGCCTGCACATCACGATGCTGGCGGCGCTGGTGGCATGGGTTTGCGCCAGGCTGGTGCGGCGTATTCCAGGGCTGCGCGCGCCCCGAGTGGCGACGGCGATGCTGGCGCTGTCGGCGGCGGCATTGTATTCGCTGTTGGCGGGCTTCACCGTGCCGACCCAGCGCACGCTGTTCATGCTGGCGGCGGGCAGCGCCTGTCTGCTATGGCGGCGCCAGTTGTCGCCGTTCCAGGCCTGGTGGCTGGCTCTGGCACTGGTATTGCTGCTGGACCCGTTCACGGCGCTGACGCCCGGCCTGTGGCTGTCTTTTGGCCTGGTGGCGGCGTTGATGCTCAGCTCGTTGGCGCGGCGGCGGCCTCCCGTCGGCTGGCGGGCCGCGGCGTCGGGGCAGTGGGCGGCCGGCATCGCCAGCCTGGCGCCGCTGGCGGCGCTGTTCGGCGGTTTTCCGCTGCTGTCGCCGCTGGCCAATGCCTTGGCCATCCCTTATGTCTCCGTCTTGTTGACCCCCCTGTCGCTGCTGGCCGTCGCCCTGCCCTGGGATGGCTTGTTGCCGCTGGCGGGCTGGCTGGCGCGCGGATTTTACTGGATGGTCGGCGTATTGGCGCATGGGCCGGCCTGGCATGTGGCCGGCGCGCCATGGGCGTTGCTGGCGCTGGCGGGCATCGGCAGCGTGTGGCTTATCGCGCCGCGCGGCGTGCCCGGCAAGGGGCTGGGCGGATTGTTGCTGCTGCCCTTGCTGGTCTACCGGCCGCCGGGGCCGGAATGGGGCGTCGCCCGCGCCACGGTGCTGGACGTGGGGCAGGGCTTGTCGGTGCTGGTGCAGACGGCCGACCATGCGCTGCTGTTCGATACCGGAGCGGGCGAGGCCGGACGCGTGGTGCTGCCGCAGCTACGGGGCCTGGGCGTTGATCGGCTGGACGCGTTGTTGCTGTCGCATCACGACAGCGACCACGACGGCGCGGCGGCGGGCGTGAGGGCCGCGCTGCCGGTGGGGCGGGTGTTGGCGGGGCAGCCGGAATCCGCGCCGGGCGCGGCGGGATGCGCGCAAGGGCAGGGCTGGGAATGGGACGGCGTCCGTTTCGACATGCTGGGTCCGCCGCCGGGATGGCAGGCCGACGAGGATAATGCCCGAAGCTGCGTATTGAGGGTGGCCACGCGACGGCAGGCGCTGCTGCTGAGCGGCGACGCGCCGGCGCGGATGGAGGAGGCGCTGGCGGCCCAGCCTGGCCTGCGTCTGGTCAGCAGCGTGCTGGTCGCCGGCCATCACGGCAGCCGCACCGCCAGCAGCGAGGCCTGGCTGGCGGCGGTGAGCCCCAGGCTGGCGGTGGTCAGCGCCGGGCACTTGAACCGCTACCGCCATCCGCACTCGCTGGTATTGGAGCGCTTCCGGCGCGCGGGGGCGGCGGTTTTGCGCACCGATCTGGACGGCGCGCTGACGCTGGAGATGGGGGATGGGCTGGCCTGGCGCTGCCTGCGCCGCGAAGCGCCTCGCTACTGGCGCGATGCCGGTCCCTGCGGCGAAGAGGCTGTCATTCCCTCTGATTGACCAGCGCCACCACGCGATTGCCCTTGTCCTGATAGCGAAGATCGTCGAACGATAGCTTGCGCGCGATCAGGATGCCGCGGCCGTGGCTGTTCATCAGCGAGGACGGCTCGGCGTTCTGGTAGTACTCCCAGTCGAAGCCCGGCCCCATGTCCTCGATGACGAATTGCAGCTGTTTGCCTTGCTGCGAGAACGCCACCGTGATCTCCCGGTCGCGGTAGGCCGGCGCGGCCAGCCGGTTTTCCAGCTCCTGCTCCCAGTTGCCGGCGGCGATCAACTGGCTTTTCTGTTCGTAGCTGATCTCCAGGTTGCCGTGCTCGATGGCGTTGACCAGCAGCTCGAACAGGCCGGTGGCCACCCGTTCCGGCTGCGGGCAGGTTTTGGCCAGCAGCGCGGTGATCGCCTGCGCCTCGCGATGGCTGCGGCAACGGAAGGTGGCGGCGTTCAGGTGCTTGAGCGCGTCGACGTGGAGGTTGGCCAGCTCCCGGAAATGGGCATAGCGGTCCCAGTGGCCGACCGCGGCGCCGACGATGGCCAGCAGCATGTCGCGCGAGAACGGCTTGGTCAGGTAGTAGAAAGCGCCCGCGGCCAAGCCTTCCTGCACGCTGGAGGCCGCGCCCATCGCGGTCTGCATGATGACCGGCAGGAATTCCAGCCGGGGTTCGGCCTTGATCTTCTTCAGCACGTCGAAGCCGCTCATGCCGGGCATCATCTTGTCCAGCAGCACGGTGGAGTACTGCTCGCCTTCGCTGGCCAGGATGTCCCAGGCGATTTCCCCGTTTTCCGCCTGCCGGGTTTCATAGCCGGCGTCCTGAAGCAGCTCCGTCATCAGCTCCAGATTGAAGGGCTCGTCGTCGACGAGCAGGAGTTTATGAGACATCGGAGTCGTCCTCCTTTAGCTGAAAATGGCAGGGAATCGCGAAAGTGAAGATGGCGCCGCCCTTTGGCAGGTTGCCGGCGGTGATCCAGCCGTGGTGCGCATGCACGATTTCTCGGCTGATGGCCAGACCCAGGCCGGTGCCGCCGGCGCCGGTCTTGGTGGTGCTGCTCTGGATGAACTTGTCGAAGATGGTTTCCAGCTCCTTTTCCGGGATGCCGGGGCCGTCGTCTTCGACGCTGGTCATGATCCAGTCGGAACCGTCCCGTTCGGCCAGGGTCGCCTTCACCTGGATCTCCGAGCCGGCCGGACTGAACTTGATCGCATTGGACAGCAAGTTGCGTATCACCTGCCCCATGCGGAAGGGGTCGATGTCGGCCGCCAGCAACTCCGGCTCGCAACTCAGCTTCAGCTGGATCTGGTTGCGGCCGGCCAGCGGCGTCATTTCGTCGCACGCCTCGCTCAGGCATTGCGTCAGATTGCCGCGTCCGATCGAATATTCCATCCGTCCCACTTCCATCTTAGCCATGTCCAATAGATCGTTGAGCAGCATCAGCAGCCGGCTGCCGCTGGTATTGATGCGGGCGAAGTACTGCTCGGCCTTGGCGTCGCCCTGTCCCTGCGCGCGCAGCTGGCCCATCTCTGTGAAGCCTAGGATGGCGTGCAGCGGAGTGCGAAGCTCATGCGACATATTGGCCAGGAACTCGGTCTTGGCGCGGCTGGTTTCCTCGGCCAGGATCTTGGCGTGGCGCAGGGTTTCCTCCACCGCCCGCTGGGCGGAAATGTCCTGGTACACCCAGATGGTGCCGAGCTTGGGCACCGAGGGATTGACCGCGCGGCCGTGCAGCCGGCACCAGAACAGCTGGCCCTTGCCGGTGCGCAGCCTGACCTCGGTTTGCACCACCTTGCCGTCGTTGAGCAGGCTGTACAGCGCCTTGCCGGTGCGCTCCCATTGTTCTGGGTTTTCGAAGTAGGGCATGGTGGGCTGGCCGATCACGTCCATGCCCTGCTGCTGGAACAGTTCCAGGAAGGCGTGGTTCACCTGGCGCAGGTGGCGATCGACTATGTAGGCCATCGCCAGCGGGCTGGCGTCCAGCAGGGCCGCCAGCTGCCGGCTCTGCACCTCGACTTGTTCGGCCAGGCTGTTCTTCAGCCGGATCAGCGCCTCTTCCTGCTCCTTGCGGCGCGAGATGTCGCGGCATACGGTGACGTAAAACCAGTCGTCCGGCATCACCACCCGGCTCAAGGACAGCTCCACCGGCAGGCGCTGGGCGTCGCTGCGCAGCAGGCTGGCCTCGAACGGCCGGCCTTCGTGGCGCTGGGCGGTCTGTTCGAACGGGGGGCTGGGCTCAGGGGTGTACAGTTCCGGGAACAGCACGCCGACGGGCAGGTTTTCCAGCGACTGGGCGCTTTGCTCCACCAATTTGGCGGCGGCCGGATTGGCCTGGATGATGTGGCCGTCGCGGTGGATCAGGATGATGGCGTCCGAACTGGCCTGCAATATCGCGCGCTGGCGCGCCTCGCTTTGCGCCAGGGCCTGCTGCGACTGCTCGCGGTCGCTGATCTGCTCGCGCAGCGTGCGGTCGAGTTCCTGCAACTGCAGGCGCAGATTCGCCGCGAGCTTTTCCTGCAGCAGGCCGCCGCGCAGCTGCCGCTGCTGCGCCAGCAGGAACAGGGCCAGCACCAGCGCGGATGCCGTCAGGATGGTCCAGGCGACCGGGCCGAGCTGGGGGCGCACCGGTTCCAGCGCGTAGGCACCCAGCTGCAGATCGGTGCCGCCCACCGGGCTGAGGCGGGAGAATATCGGCGAATCGGTCGGCAGCGGGCGGCCCGGCGCCGAGTCCAGCAAGGGCGTGTCGGGCTGGTTCTTGCCCCAGGCCAGCAGCCGGACATGGCGCAGAGGGTTGCCGCTGATCAGTTCGTTGTTGATCGGCTGTATCAGCTTGTCCTGGCGCAGGTGCAGCAGCAGCAGCGTATGGTCGTTGTCCAGGCGGGTGACGACGTCCAGGCGCGGCATGCCGGTATCCAGCGGCTGGCCGGACAGCAGCATGGGCTGGTCGCTGCGGCGGGCCAGGTCCAGCACCCATTTGGAGTTGCCCCGGTGGCTGAGATCCAGGCCCTGGGGCAGCGCGTTGGCGTCGTCGGGCAGATAGCTGGCCACCGGGTAGTATTGCAGTTGCACCGGGCTGGCCTGCAGATGCTGGTTCTGCAGGAAGCGGATGCTGGTGGCGATGCGGTTTTCAAACGCGGCGCGGCGGTTCTGCTCCACCAGCTCCACCGTGCCGATGCCGGCGAACACGCTGTCGTCGCGAACCACGCGGCGCGCCAGATCGGTCAGGCTGTGGGGCGCGTCGGCGCCCGCCAGCTGTTGCGCCAGTATGCGGGAATGCTCCAGCGCGTTCTCGATCTGCAGGACCACGATGCCGGTGCCCAGCGCGCCCCAGTGCTGCAGCCGCTGCTGGCGCTCTTCCCGGTCATGCTCCAGCAGCAGCCAGTATTCGCCCAGCAACAGGCCTAAGCCCAGCAGGCCGCACAGCAGCAGCGAGGTGAGGCGGTTCAACCTCGGCATGGGCTCCCTCGTCAGCGATCGCTCAACTCTTGGTACAACGCCTCGAATTCACGGGACAGCTTGTGGCGCGGATCCAGGTAGATCATGGGCCGCGCGGCCTGGTGCGATTCGCGGATCTTGACCGAGGCCGACAGCGGGGAAGCCAGCACGGGCAGGCCCTCCGCCTTCAATTCGTCCACCAGCCGCACCGGCAGGCTGGCGCGCGGCTGGAACTGGTTGACCACGATGCCCTCGATGAACAGATCGGGGTTGTGGTCGGCGCGGATCTCGTCGGCGCTTTCTTTCAGGTTATAGAGGGCGTGGCGCGAGAACGCATCGCAATCGAAGGGGATCAGGCAGCGGTCGGCCGCGATCAGCGCCGAGCGGGTATAGAAATTGAGCGCAGGCGGGGTGTCTATCCAGATCTCGTCGTATTGCGGCGCCAGCTGGTCCAGCGCCTCCTTCAGCTTGAACATCTTGTAGCGCGATTCCAGCTTGGCCATCAGCTCGGACAGCTCGGGATGCGAGGCCAATAGCGACAGGCCGTCGATGCCGGAGCCGCGAACGAACTCATGCGGCTCCTTGGCGAACAGCGAGATGTTCAGCATCTGCTGAAACAGGTCGGCCAGGCTGGGGCCGGCTTCGCCGCCGGCGGCGCCGAGCAGATAGTGGCTGGCGTTGCCTTGCGGGTCCAGGTCGATCAACAGCACGCGCCGGCCGCGGCTGGCCGCCACCGCCGCCAGATTGACGGCGATGGTGGATTTGCCCACCCCGCCTTTCTGATTGAATACCACGCGTCGGATGGTCATGGAGACTCCTGTAGTTTGGCGGTGCGGCAGGTGAAAGGATGGGCGCTGCGGAGCCCAGGCGTCCGGCGGTTTTCAGAAACCGGGCTGTCCTTTGCAAACCAGCAGCATTTGTTGATAACTGGCGGAATTCTGCACCACCGGCATGGATTTTATCTGACCGTCATTATAGGAGAAGCTGGCGATCTGGCGGCCGTTTTCGTCGAACAAGGTCATGTCCAGCAAGCGGAAGACGTGCTGCGCGCAATCGATCTGCCAGGTGTTGAGCGAGGTCTTGTGCCGCGGGGTGGTCAGAAAGTTTTCCTTCTTCAGATTGAAGATGGTCTTGCGGTCGCGGAAGGTCGCCACCGCGCCCTGGCGCTTGATCGACAGCAGATCCAGCTCGTTCAGGATATTGCCGTTGGGCGAGACGCCCAGGTTCTGCCAGTCGGCGCTGGCCTGGGCCGGCGCGGGGGCGGAGGGCTTGACGGTTTGGGTCGGCGTGGTCCGTTGCGGCGCGGCGGCGCAGCCGGCCAGCAAAATCGCGGCGGCCAGGGTGGTGAACAGGGTGCGCATGAATGTCTCCAGAAGATGGCGCCAGTGTCGCATAGCCGGGAGCGCGGGAAAACCGTTTGCGGCGCCGTGGCAGATTTTTGCAGAAAGTCCGGAACTTTATCGCGGCGGGGCCGGTCTTCCGTAGTGCGAGAGCATTTTTCCTCTTCGTTTCACATTGTCTCCATCCAACTTGAGGCCGCCATCACCTGGCGGCCATTTTTTTGCCCGGCTCGTCCCGGGGGCCTCCTTGCCGTACAATGGCGTTTTCTCCCGCGCCATCCCGTCCCGTCATGCACGACGCAGTCTCCATCCTCAATCATATTTTCGGCTACCCGGAATTCCGCGGGCAGCAGCAGGAGATCGTCGAGCAAGTCGCCCACGGCGGCCACGCGCTGGTGCTGATGCCCACCGGCGGCGGCAAGAGCCTGTGCTACCAGATCCCGGCGTTGCTGCGCGACGGCGTCGCCATCGTGGTGTCGCCGCTGATCGCGCTGATGCAGGACCAGGTGGCCACGTTGCAGGAGCTGGGCGTCGCGGCGGCCTGCCTCAATTCCGCCACCTCGCAGGACGAGGCGCGCGATATCTCGCGCCAGGCGCGCGCGGGCACGCTGGACTTGCTCTATGTGGCGCCGGAGCGGCTGTTGACGCCGCGCTTCCAGGAGTTCATCGCCAGCCTGAAGATCGCCTTGTTCGCCATCGACGAGGCGCACTGCGTCAGCCACTGGGGCCACGATTTCCGGCCGGAATACCAGCAGCTGGGCATGCTGGCCGAGCAGTTTCCCCATGTGCCGCGCATCGCGCTGACCGCCACCGCCGACGAGCAGACCCGGCTCGACATCATTCATTACCTGAAGTTGTCCGAGGCCAGGGTGTTCCTGTCCAGCTTCGACCGGTCCAACTTGTTCTACCAGGTGGTGGAAAAGCACAACGCCAAGAAGCAGCTGCTGGATTTCATCCGCCAGGAGCACCAGGGCGCCACCGGCATTGTTTACTGCCTGTCGCGCAAGCGGGTGGAGGACACCGCGCAGTGGCTGCGGGAGAACGGCATCGAGGCGCTGGCCTACCATGCCGGCATGAGCCACGCCGAGCGCGAGGCCAATCAGCGGCTGTTCCTGCGCGAGGACGGCATCGTGATGGTGGCCACCGTCGCCTTCGGCATGGGCATCGACAAGCCGGACGTGCGCTTCGTCGCCCACATCGACATGCCCAAGAGCCCGGAAAACTTCTATCAGGAATCCGGCCGCGCCGGCCGCGACGGCCTGCCGTCGGCCAGCTGGCTGTGCTACGGCCTCAACGACGTGGTGCAACTGCGGCAGATGATAGAAGGCGGCGAGATGGCCGAGCTGCAAAAACAGGTGGAATTGAGCAAGCTGGACGCGATGCTGGCCTTCTGCGAAACCGCAGGCTGCCGCCGCCAGCACATCCTGGCGCACTTCGGCGAGGCGAGCAAACCATGCGGCCATTGCGACAACTGCCTGCATCCGCCCATCACCTACGACGCCACCGAGCCGGTGCGCAAGCTGCTGTCCTGCATCTATAGAGTGGGGCAGCGCTTTCCGACCGGCCACGTCATCGACGTGCTGCTGGGACGGCAGAATCCCAGCATCGGCCATCACCGCCATGACCAGCTCAGCACCTACGGCATCGGCAAGGACATGAACCAGCGCTGGTGGCGCTCCATCGTCCGCCAGCTGGTGGCGCGCCAGCTGGTGCAGGTGGATATCGCCCGCGGCCAGTCGCTGGTGCTGACCGACGCTTGCCGGCCGTTGCTGAAGGGCGAGCAGAGCATCTATCTGCGTCCCTTGGCCGACGAGAAGAAGTCGCGCGGCAGCGGCGGCGCCGACCGCTGGCTGCGCACCGAGCGCGAAGAGCGGCTGTGGCAGGCGCTGCGGCGCTGGCGCCGCCAGGTGGCCGACGAGCACAATGTGCCGGCCTACGCGGTGTTCTCCGACCGCACGCTGCGCGATCTGGTGGAAAAACGCCCGGATAGCCCGGCCGGCCTGCAGCGCATCTACGGTCTGGGCGAGCTGAAGCTGGCCCGCTACGGCGAGGCGCTGCTGAGCTGCCTGCGCGAGGCGCAGGAATAGGCAAAACGATTTGCCCAGCCATGAATGGCGAAATTCTTATACAATCCGTCGCATATATGTAAATGCTGGAGAATTTCATGGCTGTGAATCTGAATCCCCCGCAAGCCGGCCTATTGCCGCCGGTCGCCGGCGTCGAACTGCTGGTGGCCGAAGCCGGCATCAAGACCCCGGGCCGCAAGGACGTGCTGGTGGTGAAGCTGGACAAGGGCAATACCGTCGCCGGCGTGTTCACCCGCAACCGTTTCTGCGCGGCGCCGGTGCAGCTGTGCCAGGAGCATCTGGCCGCCGGGGTGCAGATCCGCGCGCTGGTGGTCAACACCGGCAATGCCAATGCCGGCACCGGCTTCGACGGCCGCGAGCGCGCCTTGTCCGTATGCCGGGCGGTGGCCGAGCTGAACCAGCTGCAAACCGAGCAAGTGCTGCCTTTCTCCACCGGCGTGATCCTGGAGCCGCTGCCGGCCGACAAGATCGTCTCCGCGCTGCCTACGCTGCGCCAGGCGAACTGGGCCGAGGCCGCCGAGGCCATCATGACTACCGATACCCTGGCTAAAGCCGCTAGCCGCAAGCTGGACATTGGCGGCAAGCCGGTGACCATCACCGGCATCGCCAAGGGGTCGGGCATGATCCATCCCAATATGGCGACCATGCTGGGCTTCGTCGCCACCGACGCGGCCGTCACCCGTCCGATGCTGAACCAGCTGGTGCGCGAGGTGGCCGACCAATCATTCAATAGCATCACCGTGGATGGCGATACCTCCACCAACGACAGCTTCATCCTGATTTCCACCGGGCAGAGCGGCGCGCTGTTGATCGACTCGGCCGAGCAGCCGGCTTATCAACAGTTGAAGCAGGCGCTGCTGGATGTCGCCATCGAACTGGCCCAGGCCATCGTCCGCGACGGCGAAGGCGCCACCAAGTTCATCACCGTCGAAGTGAATGGCGGCCGTTCGGTGGCCGAGTGCAAGGACGTAGCCTACGCGATCGCCCGTTCGCCGCTGGTGAAGACAGCCTTCTTCGCGTCCGATCCGAACCTCGGCCGCTTGCTGGCCGCCATCGGCTACGCCGGCGTCACCGACCTGGACGTCGATCGTCTCTCCTTATATCTGGATGACGTGCTGGTCGCCTGCGACGGAGGACGCAATCCTTCTTATAAGGAAGAGCAGGGCCAGGCGGTGATGAACCAGAGCGAGATCACCGTTCGGGTGGAGCTGGGACGCGGCGCGGCCAGCGCAAGAGTGTGGACCTGCGACTTCTCCTATGAGTATGTGCGCATCAATGCCGATTATCGTAGCTAAGGCGGTGGTGCGGGCTGAAATAAGTTTGGAAAAGCGCATCAGAAGAAAAAAGCCCCGAGATATCGGGGCTTTTTTCATTTTTCGAATAGGAGATCTTGGCCCGGAGAGCCAGTTTCAGCAGAAAGGGAAGCGTTTCTCAAATAAAGACCAATGTATTAATTTGTTTGTTATCAGTTGGTTGTGAAGAAATTTTAGAAAACCCCCATCTTTTCTAAAAAAACCTGTTGACCGAGGGGGAGGGCGCAGGTATAGTTCGTCTCCTCAGCTGACGCAGCGAACGAAACAGCGGAAACGAAACGGTTCCGGTGATGACGACGCAGCGGATGGCACTGCTCTTTAACAGAACGAATAACCGATAGGTGTAAGTGCTTGGCGAAAGCCGAACACTTGCACTGCAAGAGACAAGAGATACTTGTTTATTTCTTTGAACTTGCGTGCCAGAAAATTTGCTTGAGATTGAACTGAAGAGTTTGATCCTGGCTCAGATTGAACGCTGGCGGCATGCTTTACACATGCAAGTCGAACGGTAGCAGGGTGCTTGCACCGCTGACGAGTGGCGAACGGGTGAGTAATGCGTCGGAATGTACCGTGTAATGGGGGATAGCTCGGCGAAAGCCGGATTAATACCGCATACGCCCTGAGGGGGAAAGTGGGGGACCGTAAGGCCTCACGTTATACGAGCAGCCGACGTCTGATTAGCTAGTTGGTGAGGTAAGAGCTCACCAAGGCGACGATCAGTAGCGGGTCTGAGAGGATGATCCGCCACACTGGGACTGAGACACGGCCCAGACTCCTACGGGAGGCAGCAGTGGGGAATTTTGGACAATGGGCGCAAGCCTGATC
>NZ_JBUPWA010000001.1:2784579-2784912 GCF_055181315.1 Chromobacterium sp. Ag138 | reverse complement strand
TGATAACGCAGGGGTCGTAGGTTCGAGTCCTACCAGACCCACCAGTATTCATCTGGGTGTTCTGAATGGGCACCCGGAGATAAAGCCGAAAGACAAGGCGCGCAGGCGCGACGTGTACAAATGTACACGAGCGACTAAGCAACGCGGTATTTCGGATTTAGCGGGGGATTAGCTCAGTTGGGAGAGCACCTGCTTTGCAAGCAGGGGGTCGTCGGTTCGATCCCGTCATCCTCCACCACTTACAGTGCAACCAAAAACGAACTTAATTAAGTTTGATTCTGTTTGCGTTGTACGCGTGCAGCGAAAGCTGCTCAGCAATACGCCCGATCTTTA
>NZ_JBUPWA010000001.1:2761763-2784479 GCF_055181315.1 Chromobacterium sp. Ag138 | reverse complement strand
AACAGGCTGATACCGCCCAAGAGTTCACATCGACGGCGGTGTTTGGCACCTCGATGTCGGCTCATCACATCCTGGGGCTGTAGCCGGTCCCAAGGGTATGGCTGTTCGCCATTTAAAGTGGTACGTGAGCTGGGTTCAAAACGTCGTGAGACAGTTTGGTCCCTATCTGCAGTGGGCGTTGGAAGTTTGACGGGGGCTGCTCCTAGTACGAGAGGACCGGAGTGGACGAACCTCTGGTGTACCGGTTGTCACGCCAGTGGCATAGCCGGGTAGCTAAGTTCGGAAGAGATAACCGCTGAAAGCATCTAAGCGGGAAACTTGCCTGAAGATGAGACTTCCCTGGAGGCTTGACCTCCCTGAAGAGTCGTTCGAGACCAGGACGTTGATAGGTCGGGTGTGGAAGCGCTGTGAGGCGTGAAGCTAACCGATACTAATTGCTCGTGAGGCTTGATCCTATCATTTGAGTGGCTTAGCGAGGCTAAGTGACGAGAGTGGATGTGCGACGTACATCAAATACCGAATATATGCGGGCTGGTTGAATACCAGCCCAGGCTTCTTCAAGTTTGTGCCAGTTTATGTCTGGTGGCCTTAGCGAGGTGGTCCCACGCCTTCCCATCCCGAACAGGACCGTGAAACGCCTTAGCGCCGATGATAGTGTGGCATTCGCCATGTGAAAGTAGGACACCGCCAGACGCCCCATACGCAGAACCCCAGCTCAGACGAGCTGGGGTTTTTGCATTGCGCGCGCGAAACGCGCCCCCCAGCCCCGACCGGTGACCGGCGGGGCTTAGCTGTTTCCGGCTTTCAAGCTAGCCTGCCGTCCATCGCCGGCATCCATCCTTTTGTCGGAGGCCGCGTCATGTGTCATCTCCGCGCGGCTATGCTGGAAATGACAGCGGGGCAATGGAGGCGGGGATGCGAAGGGGGCCGGGGCGGCGGGCTGCGGGTTTCACCATGCTGGAGGTGCTGATCGCGCTGCTGGTGCTGGCGATGGGCGTGCTGGCGGCCATCGCCGTGATCCTGAATGCGGAGCGCGCCAGCGGCTCCGCGTATCTGCGGCAGATGGCCACCCAATACGCTTA
Organism: Chromobacterium sp. Ag138; assembly: GCF_055181315.1. Taxonomy (NCBI): domain Bacteria; kingdom Pseudomonadati; phylum Pseudomonadota; class Betaproteobacteria; order Neisseriales; family Chromobacteriaceae; genus Chromobacterium; species Chromobacterium sp. Ag138. Next base: position 2,783,397 of record NZ_JBUPWA010000001.1, on the reverse strand, counting down.
CGATATGGTTGACCGGATGCGGGCGAATTCGGCCCAGGTCGGCGCCGGCAGCTACGATGTGGCGTCTGGCACCGCGCCGTCCTCTCTGCAAAGCAATTGCGTCACATCCGCGTGCAGCGCGGCGACGATGGCCACTTACGACAAGTATCAGTGGTTGAGCGATCTGCAGAACAACCTGCCCGGCGGCACCGGCAGCGTTTATCAGCCGACAAACGGCGGCAGTACCGAGCGCGTGGTGCAGATCTGGTGGACGGATGGCAATGCGGTGAGCGGCGGCAGCCAGCAGACCGTGACGGTGAGGACCATCATGTGAAAGCCTGGCGAGCGCAGTCTGGATTTTCCCTGATTGAACTGATGGTGGCGATCACCATCGGTTTGCTGTTGCTGACGGCGCTGATCGGCATCATGGTGGGGGGACGCAAGGATTATTCTACCAATGCCGGCCAGGGCATGTTGCAGAACGCCGGCGCGACCTTGTCCAGCGTGATTTCGCAGACGGCGCGCTCTGCCGGCTTTTTTGGCTGTTCCGGCGCCACCACTTCCAACGCGCTGGTGGCGGCAAATGGCCTGTTGAGCAACTTCAACTCGCCGGTCATCGGCTATGACGCGACGCTGGCCTCGTCGACGCTGACGTTGACTGCGCTCAACGGCAACAACGACAGCACATTGACCGACTGGTCGCCGACGCTGGATAGCAGTTTGCAAGGAAAGGTGGCGCAGGGCAGCGATGTGCTGGTTTTCGCCGGGCAGACCAATGGCACGACGCCGGTGTGGGTCAATACTTATGCCTCGGCCGGAAGCACCGCGCTGACCACGCTGGCGGCTTCCGGGGTGGTGGCTAACAATCTGTTGGCGGTATCCAATTGCGGCCACTCGTCGATTCTGCAAGTCAATAGCGTCAGCAGCGCCAGCGGCGGCAGCGTGATCAATCTGAAGCAGGCTTTGGATGCGGATTTTCCGGTGGGTTCGGTAGCGGTGCCTTTGTCGCAAACCGCCTATTTCGTCGCGCAGGCGACAGGCGCGCAGAGCGCGTTGTATCAGGCGGTGTATGACGGCACCGCCGCCAGCTGGCAGTTGACGCCGGTGGTGCCCGGCGTGGATGCCTTGCAGGTGTGGTACGGCGTCGGCAGCGCGCCAGGCGTGACCACGCAGTATCTGCCCGCATCACAGGTCAGCAATTGGACGCAGGTCAACAGCCTGAGGATCGCGGCCTTGCTGGAAGGGCCGCTGGGTTCGGCGCGGGCGGGCGGGCGCTCGGGCTGCGCGAATCAGACCAGTTGGACGGTATTGGGCAACACGGTGGTGGTGCCTTGCGATACCCGGCTGCGCCATGTGTATACGATGACCGTGTCCCTGAGGAATGCCGGACTATGACGAGCTTGCGAACCTATCCGGCGGGGCAGAAGGGCGTGGTGCTGATCGTCGCGCTGATTTTCATGCTGGTGATCATGATTCTGGGTCTGGCGGGCAGCAGCCAGTCTTTGGGCGAACTGCATATGGCCAGCAACAATGCCTTGTATCAGAATAATCTGCAGCTGGCGGAAGGCACGTTGCGCCAAGCCTATGCCTCGATGCTGCAGGGCAATTTCGCCAGTCAGAGCTTCACCGTTTCCGGCAACAACGGTTATTACCAGTTCAATGCCAGCGCGACGCCGATCTGGCAGCAGAATCTGTATACCGCGTCGTTCTGGAGCGACAACACCAAGACGATAAGCGGCTACGCGGGCACGCCGGCGGTTTCCGGCATCGTCAGCAGCTACGTGGTGGAAAGCATGCCAGCCTCGTGCCGCGCCGGCGTCAGTTGCGGCAATCGCGGCATTTATGGCCTGCAGGCAGGCAGCAACAACTATCGGGTCACCGCCCGGGTGGCGACCAGCAGCGGCGCCAGCCCCGTGGTGGTGCAGGCGATCTTCACCCAGTGAGGCGGACATGGCGAACCGGACAACCTTGACGCGTATCGCCGGCGGCATCGCGCTGCTGGCCGGGTTGACGCTGACGGCGCTATGGGTGCGGGGCGCGGGTTCAACCGCGACATTGGCGATTTCCCAGGTGCCGCTGACCATCAGCACGCCGGCGCGGCCGCAAGTGGTGATCGCGGTGACCAATTCCGAGTCGATGGACGGCAGCACCATCACCTATTGCAACGGCACCGGCAACAGCGGCGCCAACTGCAGCAACGGCTTCTCCACCACCTATACCGGCCGAGGCGGCGCCTTGTTGACCGGTTCCGGCGCGGTCAATGGGCTGACGGGTTCCGCTTCGCCGATCAACTACCCGGTGCCGGCCAACTTCACGCCGCCTATTTCCGGCGGCGCCGTCGGGAGCTTGCAACCCTACACCTCGACCTTGTCGGGCGGCCAACTGGCCGACAACAGTCCGTCGCGGCTCAATGTGGCCAAGGCCGGCATCCTGTCGATACTGAACACCTACCTCGCCACCACCGACTTCGCACTGTTGTCTTATCAGATGAGCAGCACTTCGCTGTATACCACCTGGGTGTACTACATGTCGCCGCCGGGCGGGTTCGGCTTCACCAGCACGCCTGCGGCGACCAGTACCACCGATACCGTTCTCAACCCTTGCTACGGGTACCTGTCGCTCGGCGCCCTGCTCTCGACGGTAAAAAGCAACTGCGCGTCCGTCGCGATGGGGCTGGGGCTAAGCGGCGCCACCGTGAACGGCGCGCAATACATGACGGTGGCAGCCACCAGCGACGACGCCAACATCAACGACGTGTTGTACAGCTCGGCCCTGAACCCGGTGTTCATGACCTATGGCACGGTCAGTCCCAGCAATCCCTACAGCTACTTCTCGCTGAGCAGCTACAAGACAGGTTCAATAACCGTGTCGTACAGCTTGATGGCGCCGGGAGGCTTCTCCGGTTGGGGCACCTCCCCGACCAACGCAGGCTACGTGCCGTTCACACCGCAGGTGTTGTACGCGCAGCGCGGCTGGGGTTATGGCGGCTCGCAGTCGTACAGCGCCGCCGCCACCAATGTGGCGATGACCAATCTGGGCAGCCCGTCGTCGAGCCAGATCACCAGCGCGTATAACAGCTTCTCGCCGTTCTTGCAGCCGGAGACCAACTCCACCAGCACGACGGAGATCAAGTCGGCGGCGGGACAGTCGCCCATTTACGCATTGCTGAAGACAGCGCAGACGAGTTTCACCAGCACGTCGTCCAGCAGCGGCTGCGCGCCGCAGAAGTATGTGGTGCTGATCACCGATGGCTTGCCCACCCAGGACAAGAGCGGCTATTTCTGGCCTCCGGTCGGCAGCGCCGCGGCCGCCGGCTACGGCGTGACCGCCAGTTTCAACGCCGATGGCTCGCTCAATGCCAGCGGAACCAACAGCCAGGCCCTGCTCGATGCCATCAGCCAGATCCAGACCCTGGCCGCCGCGGGCATCAAGACCTATGTGATCGGCCTGGGCGCGGGCGTGGAGCCCGGGACCAATCCGACGGCGGCGCAGACGCTGACCGCGATGGCGGTGGCGGGCAACACCGGCTCCTACTACCCCGCGGTCAGCCCGACCGCCTTCAGCAACGCGCTGGGCGCGATTCTGGTGCAAATCCAGAAGGGCAGCTACGACCAGGCTTCGGTGGCGTTGAACAGCACCACCCTTAGCACCAACACCCAGGCTTTCCTGGCCAGCTTCAACCCTAGCGACACTCCGTACAGCGACTGGACCGGCGACCTTTCGGGCTACACGCTCGGCAGCAGCCGCGGTTTGAACGTCAGCACGTCGGCCAGCTGGAGCGCGCAAACCCAGGTCGACACGCTCGCCAGCGGCAGCGGCTGGCAGAATACCCGGCTGATCGCCGCCTGGGACGGGGTCAGCAATAAGGGCGTGCCGTTCCGCTGGCCGGCCACCGGCGTGACCGGGATCAACAGCACGCAGCAATCGCAATTGCAGCCGTCGGATACCAAGGGCAGCCTTCGCGTCAACTACCTGCGCGGCGATACTTCCCAGGAGGTGCGCAACGGCGGCGGATTCCGCAACCGCAGCCACTTGCTGGGCGACATTATCGACAGCGGGCCGGCCTATGTCGCCAAGCCGAATGGCCCTTATATCGATACCAGCTACCAGACCTTCATCAGCAACAACGCCAGCCGCACGCCGATGCTCTACGTCGGCGCCAACGACGGGATGGTGCACGCCTTCAACGCCAATACCGGCAACGAGGCCTTCGCCTTCGTGCCCAATGGCGTGTTCGCCAATCTGTACCAGCTGACCAGCGCCTCGTACAACAACAATCACCTCTATTTCGTCGACGGCTCGCCCCAGGCGGGGGACGTGATGTTCTCCGACAACAGCTGGCATTCGGTGCTGGTGGGCGGGCTGGGGGGCGGGGGCAAGACCATCTACGCGCTCGACGTCACCTCGCCCTCCACGCTGACCACGGAAACGGCGCTGGCCAACGCCGCGCTATGGGAATTCAGCGATAGCGGCATGGGCTATTCCTACGGCCGGCCGACGGTCGCCCGCCTGAACGGCGCGACCAACGCCTTCGCGGTGTTGTTCGGCAACGGCTACGCCAGCAGCGGCAACCATGCGATCTTCTACGCGGTCAATCCGCAGACTGGGGCCACGCTGGCCAAGATAGACCTGTGCACTTCCGTGCCGGCCGCCTGCAACAGCAACGCGCCGCAGGGACTGTCCGAAGTGGTGGCGGTCAATAGCAGCGGCAACGCCGGCGCGGCGGTGGACACCGTCTACGCCGGCGATCTGCAGGGCAATCTGTGGGCGATCAACGTGTCCAGCTCGAATCCGGCCAACTGGTCGGCGCGGCTGCTGTTCACCGCAGCCGACAGCAGCGGCAACCATCAGCCGATCACGGCGGCGCCGGTGGCGACGCTGAATCCCAACTTCCCCAAGCAGAAGGGCATGATGGTGTATTTCGGCACCGGCCAGTTGCTGGCCCAGGCAGATCTGACCAACACCAATACCCAGGCCTTTTACGCGGTCTACGACAATATGACCATCACCGGCCTGGCGCCGTCCAACTTGCTGCAGCAGACCGAGACCGCGGTCGCCACGTCGGTATCCGGCTTCCCCAGCACCACGGTCTCGTCCACGCAATACAACTGGCAGAGCCCCAATCCGCCGCTCAGCTGCGTGGTGGGCAGAACCTGCCCGACGCTGTACGGCTGGTATTACACGCTGGGCTTCGCCGGCAGCGGCGCCCGCGTGCTGACCAATCCGCAGCTTTTCGCCGGCAATGTGGTGTACACCACCTTCACGCCGTCGTCCTCGCCCTGCACTGCGGGCGGCAGTTCGTTCCTGATGGCGTCCAGCTACGCGACCGGCGGCCCCCCGGCCCAGCCTTTCCTGGACGCCAACGGCGATGGGGTGGTCAATGGCAGCGATGTCTACAATCAACAACCATTGTCGGGCGTGCAGCTGGGCAGTTTCTTCGCCTCGTCCCCGGCTTTCGTGGTTTCCAACCAGGGCGGCTACTCCGCCAGCATCCTGGTGGGCGGCGGCAACGGCAACAGCCGCAACAACTGCGCCAACGGCAAGCTCAACTGCACCAGCAGCAGCCCGTCGCAGCAATATTATTCCTGGAGCGGATGGTGGCAAATCCTTTAAACCAGCCCCTGGAGCGGAGAGGGCGCATGCGCGGCCTCACGCTGGTCGAACTGATGATCACCCTGGCGATCGTCGCCATCCTGGGAACCATCGCCTATCCGATGTATACCAGCTATGCGCAGCGATCGCGGCGCAGCGACGCCTGGCAGGCGTTGAATACGGCGCAGGCGCAAATGGAACAGTGCTATTCGCAGTATTTCGCCTACAACAACGCTGCCTGCACGGTGACTACGGCGTCTCCCAGCGGCTATTACCAAGTGCAGATCGCCTCGTCCACCAGCGCCAGCGCCTACACGCTGACGGCTACGCCGACCAGTCCGGGCCTGCAGACCGCCGATACCACCTGCAGCAGCTTCAGCGTGGGCAATGGCGGCATCCGCAGCGCGTTGAATGCGCAAGGCGCGGATTCCTCCAACACCTGCTGGCCGCATTGAGGCGCTGGGGATGAGACTGCGTGCGGGAAGGGGCTTCACGCTGGTGGAAATGATGGTGACCATCGCGGTGGCGGTGCTGATGGTGACCGTGGCCCTGCCGGCCTGGCAGGCGTTCGTTCAGAACGAGAGGCTGAACAGCACGCGCGACCAGCTGATCGGCGCGATGAACCAGGCGCGGGCATTGTCGATCAGCAACGACGATGTGGTGACCCTCTGTCCCTACAACGCCAGCTCCGCCTCCAGCTGCGGCGCCAGCTGGAGCGCCGGCTGGGCGATTTTCGAATTGCCGCAGGGCAGCGCCAGTTCCACCAGGGTGCAGGCCCAGCCGCTGACCGCCGGCTCCTCGCCCACCATCAATGCCGCCACTTCCGCCGGCGCGGCCATTCCCAGCATCAGCTTCAATCCCCGCCCGCCCTATGTCGCGGCGGCGCAGACCGGCGATTTTCGCTTGTGCGACAGCCGGGGCGCCGGCTATGCGCTGTCGTTCAATCTGCAGACCACCGGCTACATCCAGCAGGCCAGCAAGGCCGGCATCACGCTGGCGGGCGTCACGCTCACCTGTCCCTGAGGCGGCCGGAGTTGGGCAGCCGTCGGCGACGGTGGTATGCTTCGCGATCCGTTCCGTTTCATGGCGCCGCGGCGGTCTCGGCATGATGTGCCGCGTCGGCGTCCGCTCAAGGAAAAGCATGGTTTACCCGTCGCCGTCGTTTGAAGACAAAATCTGCCCGCCGGAACAGCTGGCCGAGCGTCTGGCCGCGCTGCCGCGGCCGCTGGTGTTCACCAACGGCTGCTTCGACATCCTGCATCGAGGCCACGTCACCTACTTGGCGCAGGCGCGCGCGCTGGGCGCCAGCCTGGTGCTGGGCTTGAATACCGACGCTTCGGTGAAGCGGCAGGGCAAGGGCGACGATCGTCCGATCAACAATGAGCTGAACCGCGCCGCGGTGATGGCGGCGCTGGAGAGCGTCAGCCTGGTCACCTGGTTCGACGCCGACACCCCGGCCGATCTGATCGAACTGATCAAGCCCGACGTGCTGGTCAAGGGCGGCGACTGGACCGTGGACAAGATCGTCGGCAGCGGCGAAACGCTGGCGCGCGGCGGCCAGGTGCACTCCATTCCTTTTCTGTTCGACACCTCCACCACCAAGACGCTGCTTAAAATCCGCGCGAACGAGGGCAAGGCGTGAGCGAGCACGCGTTCGCGGTGCTGCGCCGCCTGTCCGACGGCCGCTTCCACTCCGGCGAGGACATCGCCCAGGCGCTGGGCTGTTCGCGCACGCTGGTGTGGCAGGCGGTGCATGCGATCGAGTCCGAACTGGGCCTGGACGTATTCAGCGTGCGCGGCCAAGGTTACCGGCTGGCGCGTCCTTTCGACTGGCTGGACGTGGCCGCGGTCCGCGCCGGCCTGCCGCCGGCCGCGGCCGAGACTTTCACGCTGGCGGTGGCCGAGCGCACCGATTCCACCAACAGCCAACTGATGGCGCGCGCCGGCAACGGCGGCCTGCACGGCCTGGTGCTGGCCTGCGAGCAGCAGACCGCCGGCCGCGGCCGGCTGGGACGGCGCTGGCAGGCCAGGCTGGGATCGGGCCTGACCTTCTCGCTGCTGTGGCGTTTCGAGCGCGGCCTGGCCGAGCTGGCCGGCCTGTCGCTGGCGGTGGGCGTCGCGCTGGCGCGCGCGTTGCGGACGCTGGGCGCGCCGGTGGCGCTGAAGTGGCCGAACGATGTGCTGCTGGATGGCCGCAAGCTGGCCGGCATCCTGATCGAGGTATCCGGCGACGCGCTGGGTCCGGCGGCGGCGGTGATCGGCATCGGCTTGAACGTCGCCGATCCGGGCGAGGTCGACCAGCCGGTGGCCGCGCTGGAGCAGGCCGGCGTGGCGCCGGATCGCAACCGGGTGCTGGCCGCCTTGCTGGGCGAGCTGGAACGGGTGCTGGCCGATTTCGACCGCGAGGGCTTCGCGCCGCTGCGCGACGAGTGGTGGAGCCTGTGCGCCCATCGGCAGGCGCCGGTCAGGCTGAACTTCTCGCATGGCGAGCCGATCGACGGCGTCGCCTGCGGCGTGGCCGACAACGGCGCGCTGCTGACGGAAACGGCGCAGGGAGTCAGAGCCTTCCATATCGGCGAAGTCAGCCTCAGGGGGCGCCAGTGAAACTATTGATAGACGCCGGCAACAGCCGGGTGAAATGGGCCTTGTACCAAGGCGAGGACTGCGTGCGCCAGGGCGCGGCGGAGCACGGCGAACTGGCCGGCCTGGCCGAGGCTTGGCGCGGCCTGCCGCTCGAGGGCGCCTGGCTGTCGTCGGTGGCGCGGCGGGAAGTGATCGACGCGCTGGCCGCCGCCGTGCCTTGCCCATTGCACCGCGTGCACGCGGAACGCCGTTTCGGCGACGTGTGTAACCATTATCGCAACACCGCCGAGCAGGGCGCCGACCGCTGGCTGGCGGTGCTGGCCGCGCGCGAGCTGTGCCGCGGCGACGTCATCGTCGCCTGCGCCGGCACCGCGCTGACGGTGGAGGCGCTGACCGCCGAGGGCGACTATCTGGGCGGCCTGATCCTGCCTGGCCACGGCCTGATGCTGCACAGTCTGGCCCAGGGCACGGCCAATCTGAACCGCGCCGCCGGCGAGATCGCAGATTTTCCGCAGGGCACGCAGGACGCGCTGGCCAGCGGCGCGATGGCGGCCCTGACCGGCGCCATCGAGGAGCAGCGGCGCAGGCTGGCGGCGCGCACCGGCCGCGCGCCGGCCACGGTGATCCTCACCGGCGGCGACGCCGCGCGCATCGCGCCCTGGCTCGCGGCGCCGTTGCAGATCGTGGATAATCTGGTGCTGATGGGTTTACTCAAGGTGGCGAATACGTGATGAAGTGGCTAGTGGCGCTGGTGGTGGTGCTGAATCTGGTGGTGGCGATGTACGGCTCGCTGAAGCAGCGGCCGCCGCTGGACGTGCACGCCCAAGAGGTCAGTCCCGGGCAGGTGAAGCTGCTGCCGGCCAACTGGAAGCCGGACGCGTCCGCTCCCAAGGCCCAGGCCAGCGCGCCGGCGGCCTCCGCGCCCGCGGCGCAGCCGCTGCACGAGACCAAGCCCGCGGCCAGCGCGGCCAAGTCCCAGGCCAAAGCCGCGGCCAAGCCGGAAGCCTCCAAGCCCGCGGCCAAGGTTGCCGACAAGCCGCAGGACAAGGCCAGGCAGGCAACGGCGGCCCCAGACAAGAAAACCCAGGACAAGCAGCCCGAGGCCCTGGCCTGCTATCGCTGGAGCGGCCTCAACGACAGCCTGCTGGCGCGGGTGAAGGGCGGCGTGCCGCAATTGAAGCTGAAATCCGGCCAGATGCTGGAAGACAGCAAGGAAGAGAGCAAAGGCTCCGGCCGCTTCTGGGTCTACTACCCGCCGCTGGCCACCCAGTCCGAAACCAAGACCTTGTCGGCTGAGATGAAGGACAAGGGCTTCGACAACTACATCGTCAGCAACGACGAATTCAAGGGCAATCTGTCGCTGGGCCTGTTCGGCAAGGAGGACGCGGCCAAGACGCTGGTGGCGCGGCTGAAGGCGGCCGGCTACGATAAGGCGGTGGTCAAGTCCAAGGATCAGCCGGCCAAGATCACCGCGCTGACCTTCAAGGACCTGGACGCGGCGCAGGCCGAGCGCCTGAGGGCGTTGCAGAAGCGGCTGACGCCCGGCATCGCGCTCAAGGGCTGCTGAGCGGAGGCTGTGGCCAAAGCTTGATCCAGCGGCTTGCCAAGCGGGCATGCTGCGGCGCAATATCGACAACGGCGGCGACAGGCCGCCGTTTTGCTTGCCAGGCTTGCCATGACCCGACACATCCATATCACCCGGCTGCTGGACCGCGGCCGCTTCAACGACAGGATATTGCGCCAGCTCGGCTGGGCGATGGCCTTCATCGCCGGCGCGATCAACGCCGGCGGCTTCCTGGCGGTGCACCGCTACACCTCGCACGTGTCCGGCGTCGTGTCCGGCATGGCCGACGCCTGGGCCACCGGCGAAATCCGCGTGGCGATGTCGCTGCTGGTGATGCTGTGCTGCTTCATCGGCGGGGCCATGCACAGCACCTGGCTGATTTTGTGGGCGCGGCGGCAGCGGCTGCGCGGCGGCTACGGCGTGTCGATGATGGAGGAAGCGCTGCTGTTGCTGGTGTTCGGCCTCTTGGGCGCCGGCTTGTCGCTGCACAAGGGCTTGTTCACGCCGCCCACTGTGATGCTGCTGTGCTTCATCATGGGCATGCACAACACCATCGTCACCAAGCTGTCCGGCGGCCTGTTGCGCAGCACCCACATGACCGGCATCGCCACCGATCTGGGCATAGAGCTGGCCAAGATGAGTTATTTCAACCGCCAGGAAAGCCCGCGCGTGGCGGCCATCCGTTCCAACCGCAAGAAATTCCGCGTTTACGCGCTGATCCTGCTGGCATTCTTCCTGGGCGGCGTGGTGGGGGCGCTGGGTTTCAAACACCTCGGTTTCGGCTTTACGCTGCCCTTGGCGCTGTTCCTGTTCCTGCTGGGCCTCAGGCCCGCCTGGTACGACGTCCGACTGCGCTGGCGCTGGTGGCGCGGCCGCTGGGCGTCGCGGCGCGCGTGGGCCGCCGCGCAGGGCGGACGTTCCGCGTCCTGACGCCGCGGCCGGTGGTGTCGCGCTCAAGAAGACCATTGGCGACGCGCCGGTCCACGTGACCTTCGACATCGACTGTCTGGACCCATCCGCGGCACCCCGGTGCCGGGCGGCCCCGCCACCGCGCAGGCGCTGAAGATCATCCGCAATCTGGGCGATCTGAACATCGTCGGCATGGATGTGCTGGAAGTGGCGCCGAGCCACGACCAGAGCGAGACCACCGCGCGGGCCGCCGCCGCACCGCCTGTGACATGCTGTGCCTGATGCGCAACAAGAAGGTGGCGGGCACGCTGTAAGCGGTTCGCCGTTTTAAGAAAATGCCGTCGCGCTGGAGTCCCGGCGGGCGGCATTTTTTGTTGGGGTGAAAAAAGATGGGTGAGAGTGCAGGACCGGTTGGTAACCGCCAATATCCCCTTTGGCCCGTGCCGGCAAAACCGTTTGAGGCCAGGGGAAGTTGAGCCGCCGTTTTTTTGATCGGCGGCGCCTAGCTTCAAACTATTTTCCCGGGGTTTCTCGGGCCGTAGGGGCGGCCTGGATTTGCCAAGGGGCTGGCAGCGCAGCCCCTTGGTCTGTTTGGCGGGCAGCCCCGCCATGAAATTAATGTCTGCGCAGCAGGCTCAAATCTGTTTTGGTCAATTCTCATGTCGCTTAGCTGATTCGGAACAGATCAAACCCACCCCGGTACCCGCCACAGCAACAAGCCCAGCATCGCGATCTCGCAAAGCTCCACGCCCGCGCCCAGGCAGTCGCCGGTCATGCCCCCCAGGCGGCGCTTCAGGAAGGCGCACCAGGCCAGGCCGGCTAGCGGGGCCAGCAGCAGCGCCGGGGCCAGCCAGGCGGACAGCGCCAGCAGCGCGGCCAGGTTCAGGCCCATGCCGGCCCAGTCGCGCCGCCAGGCGAAGCGCTCGCCGCTGCCCGGCGCGATGGCCGGCAGCGTGGCCGACCAGGCGACGGCGAAGCCGCGCGCCCAGGCCGGGACCAGCAGCAGGCCCCAGGCCGGGCCGCCGTGGCGGGCGGCCAGCATCAGCAGCACCAGCTTGGCGGCGACGGCCAGGATCAGCGAGAGCGCGCCGAAGCTGCCCAGATGCGGGTCTTTCAGCACTTCGAAGAAGCGCTCGCGCGAGCGATGGGCCGCGCCCAGCGCGTCGGAGAGGTCGGCCAGGCCGTCCAGATGCAGGCCGCCGGTCACCATCACCCAGGCCAGCAGCGCCAGCAGCGCCGCCAGCCAGGGATCGACCAGGCCGCCCAGCCGCAGCGCGGCCAGCAGCAGCGCGCCGACGATGACCCCGACGGCGGGAAACCAGCGCGCGCTGGCGGCCAGCCATTCGGGTTTGAAATCCGCCAGCTGCGGGGTGGGCAGCCGGGTCAGGAACTGCACTGCCAGGATCAGTCCGCGCATGCGGACTCCAGGCGCAGCAGGTAGGCCGGGTGGCCCTCCAGCATCGACAGCTGGACGAAGCCGCCGCGTTGCACCGTCATCAGCTTGGCCACCGAGAAGTCGGCGCCCAGCAGCTCCGCCATCAGCACCGTGATCACGCCGCCGTGGGTCACCAGCAGCCGGTGGCTGCCGCGGGCTTCGGTCATCCAGTCGGCCAGGCCGGCCAGCACCCGGGTGCGGAACTGCTCGAAGGTTTCGCCGCCGGGCGGGCTGAGCCGGCCGGCGGCCAGCGCGTCGCCCCAGCCGGGGTGGGCCTGTTCCAGATCGGCCACCGGCTGGCCGTCCCAGCCGCCGAAATCCATCTCGGCGAAGCGCGGGTCCACCTTCAGCGTCAGCGAGCCGGACAGCGCCTGCCTGACCGAGAACTCGCGGCAGCGCTGCAGCGGCGAGGTGGCGATGCAGGTGACCGGCGCCAGGTTGCTGATGCGTTTCCAGCTATGTTCCAGCTGCTGGTGCCCCAGCTCGGTCAGCGGCAGGTCGGTCAGGCCGATCAGCCGGCCGTCGTGATCGATGTCGCCGTGGCGCAGCAGGGTCAGCGTGTAAGGGTTCATGCCGATTTGCCGCTGATGCCGGCTTCCGCGAAGGTGGCCATGCCGTTGTGCAGCTTCACCGACAGTTGCAGCAGCGGCACGCACACGGCGGCGCCGGAGCCTTCGCCCAGGCGCATGCCCAGGTCCACCAGAGGGGACAGTTGCAAGGCTTTCAGCGCCAGATCGTGGCCGGATTCGGCCGAGCGGTGGCTGGCCAGCAGCCAGTCGTGCAGCGAGGGCTCCATCGTCTTGGCGCACAGCGCAGCGGCACTGGCGATGAAGCCGTCCACCAGCGACGGCACGCCCAGCCGCGCGCCTTCCAGGTAAAAGCCGGCGATCGCGGCGATTTCCAGGCCGCCCAGCTCGGACAGCGTGTCCAGGCCGCTGAGGTTTTCCCAGGCCACCCGGGCCAGCGCGGTCTTCACCGCGCGATGCTTGTTGGCCAGGCCGGCGTCGTCGACGCCGGTGCCGCGGCCGACCACCAGCTCAGGCGCCGCGCCGGTCAGCCGGCAGATCAGCGCCGCCGACGCGGTGGTGTTGCCTATGCCCATGTCGCCGGCGATCAGCAGGTTGGCGCCGGCCTCCACCGCACGGCGGGCGGCGGCGCGGCCTGCCTCCAGCGCGGCCTCGGTCTCGGCGGCGCTCATCGCGGCCTGTTTGGCCAGGTTCTGGCTGCCGGGCCTCACCTTGGCGTGGACGATGGGCAGCGCGGAGACATCGCCGGCCACGCCCACATCCACCACTTCCAGCTGCGCGTCCAGCGCGCGCGCCAGCACGCAGATGGCCGCGCCGCCATTGGCGAAATTGCGCACCATCTCGGTGGTGACCGCCGACGGGAAGGCGGACACGCCTTCCACCGTGACGCCGTGGTCGGCGGCGAACACGGTGATGGCCGGCCGCAGGTCTTCCGGCTGGGCGCGGCCCTGCCAGGCGGCGAAGCGGCAGGCCAGTTCCTCCAGTTGTCCCAGGCTGCCGGGCGGCTTGGTCAGAATGGCCTGACGGGCGCGGGCGGCGTTGCGGGCGGAAAGATCCAGGGGTTTGCTGCTGTTCATGGTGTGGGCCTGCTGCGGGAGCGGACGGGGGTCCGAATGATGAATGGGAACCGGCGCGCGGCGTCGGCTGGACTCTAAGCATATTACTGCTTGGCCGGTGCCGCCAAAAGTCCGGCGGGTTATAATCCGCCGATCAGCAGGTGTCCGGAGGCGCGCGGTCTTGCGCGCCCGGATGAAACGGGAAGCCGGTGCGAAACCGGCGCTGCCCCCGCAACGGTAAGGCCTGGCGCGCATGCGCCCAGGCGGCGCAAAGGCCACTGTCCTCGGGACGGGAAGGCGCGCCGCCGGCAAGGCCCAGCCCGGAGACCGGCCTGCGCTGCCACTGGCCGGAAGCCGGTGGGCCACTGGAGTATCGCGGGGAGGCGATTCGACAGGCGTTCCGGTTCTGCCGTGCCGTCCTTTGCTGCTGTTGTCCTCTTCGCACTCAACGTTGACCTTATCGTGAGTGTGTTTTCATGTTCAAGCTTCAAATCTGCGCCGCGCTGACGGCGCTGGCCTGTTCCAGCCTGGCCCTGGCCGACGGCGTTCCCCAGTTCGTCGGCGATCCGGTGGTCGTGACGGCGAGCCGCATCGCGCAGCCGCTGTCGAAAACGCTGGCCGACGCCACCGTGATCACCCGCGACGAAATCGAAGAAAGCGGCGCGCAGACGCTGCAGCAGGTGTTGTCGCGCCAGGCGGCGGTGACCATCGCCGGCAACGGCGGTCCAGGCACTAGCAGCAGCATTTTCATGCGCGGCAGCAATTCCAACCACACGGTGGTGTTGGTGGATGGCATGCGCATTTCGTCGGCGACGACCGGCACCACGGCGATCCAGAACATTCCGCTGGAACAGATCGAGCGCATCGAAATCCTGCGTGGCCCGGCGTCCAGCCTGTATGGCGCCGACGCCATCGGCGGCGTGATCCAGATCTTCACCCGCAAGGGCGAGGGCGAGCCGCGCTTCAACGCCGGTTTCGAGGCCGGCAGCCGCGGCACCGGCAAGCTGACGGCTGGCGTGGACGGCAAGAGCGGCGATACCGCTTATAGCCTGCAGTTGAGCCATGCCCAATCCAATGGTTTCTCGGCGAAGAATTCGAAGAATGAGTTTGGATACAACCCGGATAAAGATGGCTATCGTAATGATGGCTACGCCGCCAACGTGACCCAGACCCTGGCGCCTGGGCATGATCTGACGTTGCGCTTGTTCCAGACTTTTGCCCGGGCCGATTTCGATCAAAATCTGGTTGGACAAGACTGGATCGATACCCGCCTGACTGGGCAGAGTCTAGAGTCGCGTAATCGTTTTACCGATCTCTGGACCAGCACGCTGCGGTTCAGCCACAGCCAGGATAAGCAGGAAACGTTCAGCGACATGGCTGGTGGGCAGCGAAACAGCCTGTATCAAACGACCCAGAACGAGTGGACATGGCAGAATGACTTGACCACCGCCTGGGGCAATTTCGTGCTGGGTGCGACTCATAACGACCAGAAGGTGGACAGCAGCGATCTATTCACCAAGAACACGCGCACCCAGTACGCGGGATTCGCCACATACCAGCTTGAGAAGGGAAAGAGTCTGTTCCAGGCCAGCCTGCGTCGCGATCATGACGACCAGTTCGGCGGCAAGACCACCGGCAAGCTGGATTACGGCTATCGATTCGCTGATGGCTGGTTGGCTCGGGTAGGCTATGGCACGGCTTATAAAGCGCCCACGTTTAATGATTTGTACTATCCGCCTACCGATATGCCCGAGGACAACTACCACTATCGGAGCAATCCGAATTTGAAACCGGAAAGCTCGCTCAATAGTGAGCTGGCACTGGTTTATAGCAAGAATGCTAGTCGTTTCAGTTTGACTGCGTTCCATAACCAAGTTAGCGATTTGATCGCTTCCACTACCACTGCGGATGGTATTGATACTCGGATAAATGTCAGCCGCGCAACCATCCGTGGCTTGACGTTGGAAGGCGCTACAGTGGCGGCGGGAATCGATCTGGGCGCCAATCTTACGCTGCTGGACGCTCGCGATGACGGCACTGGCCATAGGCTGGAGCGCCGTCCGCGCCAGAGCGCCAATTTCACTGCGAGCAAAGAGCTGGGCAAGTGGACGCTGGGCGCGGAACAGCAGATCGTATCCCGCAGATACGACGATCCGACGAATACCGAGTCCAAAGCGCTGCACGGTTACGGCGTGACCAACGCCTTCGCCAACTACCGCTTCGCCAAGAGCTGGACCGCGACCGCCCGCGTCGATAACCTGTTCGACCGCGAATACGAAACCGCTTACGGCTACAACACCGGCGGCCTGGGCGCCTTCATCGGCGTGCGTTACAGCCAATAAGGGACAAGCCATGCCCCACCTGATCACCGGCGGCGCCCGCAGCGGCAAGAGCCGCCATGCCGAAGACCTGGCCCGCCGTCATGGCGGACCGGTGTGTTATCTCGCCACCGCCGAGGTGCGCGACGCCGAGTTCGCGCGCCGGGTGGCGCTTCACCGCGCGCAGCGGCCGGCGCATTGGGGCGTGGCGGAGGCCGGCCGCGGCCTGGCGGCCATCATCGCCGCCCACGACGCGCCGGATGGTTTGTTGTTGATCGACTGCCTGGGCATGTGGCTGATGCGCTTCTTCGGCGAGGCCGGATTCGACGCGTCGGCATACGAGGCGGAGCGCGACGCGCTGCTGGCGGCGCTGGACGCGGCGAGCGGCGAGGTGCTGCTGGTGAGCAACGAGGTGGGCTGGGGCGTGGTGGCGGGCGATGCCGAAACCCGCCGCTTCGTCGACGAATTGGGCCGGCTCAACCAGCTGGCGGCGTCGCATTGCGGCCGGGTGACGCTGGTGGCCTGCGGCCTGCCGCTGGCGTTGAAGGGGGAGGCGGCATGAGGCGGGCGCTGTTTGGCTTGTGCCTGCTGCTGGGCGCGGCGCGCGCCGGGGCGGCGATCCAGGTCCAGGACGGCGCCGGCAAGTCCGTGGCGCTGGACAAGCCGGCGGCGCGCATCGTCAGCCTGGTGCCGCACGCCACCGAGCTGCTGTTCGCCGCCGGCGCCGGCGGCAAGGTGGTGGCCGCCGTCGATTACAGCGACCACCCGGAAGCGGCGAAGAAACTGCCGCGCGTCGGCGGCTTCACCGGCTTCAGCCTGGAGGCGGTGCTGCGGCAGAAGCCCGATCTGGTGGTGGCCTGGCAGGATGGCGGCACGCCGCGCGAGCTGGAGCGGCTGCGGCGCATGGGGGTGCCGGTGTTCATCAGCCATCCGCTGCAGCCGGACGACGTCGCGCAGGAAATCGTCAAGCTGGGCAAATTGGCCGGCACCGACGCCGCCGCGGCGCAGGCGGCCGCGGCCTACCGCCAGCGGCTGGCGGCGCTGCGGCAGCGCTACGGCGGCCGCGCGCCGGTGCGGGTGTTCTACCAGCTGAGCCAGACGCCCATCTTCACCGTCAGCGGCAAAAGCTATATCGACGCGCTGATCCGCGTCTGCGGCGGCGTGAACGTATTCGCCGATCTGCCTTTGCCGGCGCCGCAGGTGTCGACCGCCGCCGTGGTGGCGGCGCAGCCGCAGGCCATCGTGGCCGCAGACGACGCCACGCTGGCGATGTGGAAGCGCTGGCAGGCACTGCCGGCGGTGGCGAACGGCGCGCTGCTGGCCCTGCCCGGCGACGCCATCACCATCCCCGGGCCGAGGCTGGTGGACGGCGCGGACCAGCTGTGTGCCCGGCTGGACACAGCGCGGCAGCGGCTGGGTTTGACGCCCAAGTAGCCGCCCGTTATCCTCGCCGCCATGGACAATGAACTGGAATACCTCGAATCCCGCGTCGCGGCGCTGATCGCCCGCATCCGGGAACTGGAAGTCCAGAACGGCCGGTTCGCCGAGGCGCTGTCCGAAGCGCTGAAGGAGAACGCCGAGCTGAACTTCCGCGTTAACGAAACCCGCAGTCGGGTGGCGGCCTTGGTGGCGCGCCTGCCCGCCGCGCCGGAGAACGAGCAATGAGCGACGTGGTTCAGGTCGACATCGAGCTGCTGGGCAGGCACTTCACCATCGGCACGCCGCAGGGCGAGCAGGAAACGCTGCTGGAGGCGGTTCGCCTGCTGGAAGGCAAAATCTCCACCATTCAGCAGCATGGCAAGGTGATGGACGCCGACAAGATCGCCATCATGGCCGCGCTGAACATCGCGCACGACCTCTTGAAGACAAAAGTGGGCGAAGGCTTGGAGATCGCGGCGTTTCAGCGTAAAATACGCGGCATGAGCGAAGCAGCCGACCAGGCGCTGAGCCAAAGCCAGCAGCCGCTGTTTTAAGCCGAGCGGCGCTGGCGCACCAAAGGTCAGTTTATCCCCTGCGGTGTTCGTGACGGCACACAATTCCTTTGTACCAATGCGTTCGCTTTTGGCTGCCAGCGTGAGACATGGGCGTGCCGCGTTCCCTGGTGAATGCGCCCGAAATGTTTGGCAGGCGGCCCCTCCTGGAGACAGGGTACAAGCGAATTTAGCCCGAACGACACTCGCGGGGGGTCCCCATCCTTGATGACCCCATCTTCCCAAGCAATCGACAAGACGGCGCTGCGCCGCCAGCTTCGCCGCGCCCGCATCGCGCTGCCGCCGGCTTGCCGCGCCGCCGCCGCGCGCGCGATCGCCCGCCACGCCTCCCGTCTGCTGGGGCGAGGCAAGCGCGTCGGCGGCTATCTCGCCGCCGGCTCCGAGCTTGACCTGGCCGAAGTGATGAACGCGGCGCTATGGCGCGGCGCGGAAGTCTATCTGCCGCAAATTCCCAAACGCGGCCGCCGCTTGTGGTTCACCCGTCTGGGCGCCGCCGACCGCTGGTATCCGCATCCCCGTTACCGCATTCTGGAATACGCCGGCCCGCGGCTGCGCGCCGAACGGCTGGACGTGGTGTTCGTGCCCTTGCTGGGCGTGGACCGGGACGGCTACCGGATGGGGCAGGGCGGCGGCTTCTACGACAGCACGCTGGCCTTCCGCCGCCGGCATGCATTGAGCGGCAAGCCGCTGCTGGTCGGCGTGGCGTTCGACTGCCAGCTGGTGGACGCGGTGCCCCGCGAGGCATGGGACGTGAGGCTGGATTGGCTGCTGACCGAATCCGGCTTGCGCCGTCTGCCCTTGAGGGAGGCTGGCGCATGATCCTGCTGCTATTGCTGCCCTTGCTCGCCGCCTGCCTGCTTGGCCGGCTGGCCTGGTGGTGGTGGCTGCCTTATGCCGTGATGGCCGCGCCCACGCTGCTGGCCTATTGGCTGGACAAGCGCGCGGCGCTGCGCGGCCAGTGGCGCATTCCGGAAGCCAGGCTGCAATGGCTGCATCTGGCCGGCGGCTGGCCGGCCGCCTGGCTGGCGCAGCGCGCGTTCCGCCACAAGACCCGCAAGCAGCCCTTCCTGGCGCTGTACTGGCTTGGCGCCTTGGCCAATGCGGCCTTGCCGCTGGGCTGGCTGTGGATCAAAAGCCGCTGAACAGGCTTGGCGCGGCTCACAAAAATCAGTTTCACGCCTGAGGCAAGGCGCGCCGACGCAGGCGGTGCTTGAGTGCGGCCAGTCGGCGCAACGCGGCATCAGGAGTTTGTCAGCCACGCTTAGCGCCAGCCGTAGCGAGGGCCGTAGCCGTAGTAATACACCGGCGCGGCCGGCACCACCACGGCGGGTCGCACCACCACCGGCGCCACCGCGACGCGCGGCGGCTCCACCACGCAGCCGGCCAGGCTGCTGATTGCCACGACGGCCAGAATCCATTGTTTCATTTTCGCGCTCCCGCGATGCCGGACAGCCTGCCTGTCCCGTTACCGCCAGCATACGAAGCAATCTTTCCAGTAAGATTGAGCAAGTCTTTCCCGATCCACTCAGCGATTAACAGATATTGCCCATGCGCTATTGGCTGATGAAGTCCGAACCGGACGAAACCTCGATCGACCATCTGGCCGCCGAACCCGCGCGGCTGTTCGAATGGACCGGCGTGCGCAATTACCAGGCGCGCAATTTCATGCGCGACGACATGCGTCCCGGCGATCTGCTGCTGTTTTGGCACTCGTCCTGCCCGGAGCCCGGCATCGCCGGCATCGCCGAAGTGGCGGCCGCCGCGCATGCGGACTCCAGCCAGTTCGATCCGGCCAGCCCCTACCACGATCCCAAGTCCGACCCCGCCAATCCGCGCTGGCAATGCGTGGACGTGCGCTTTGTCGAGAAGACGCGGCTGCTGTCGCCGGCCGAACTGCGCCAGCATCCGCTGCTGGAGGGCATGACGGTGCTCAAGCGCGGCAATCGCCTGTCCATCACGCCGGTGACGGCCGAGGAGTGGGCGTATCTGATGGACTTGCTCGGCGCGGGCCAGCCGCGTTGACGCTTGGCGCGCGGATATTCCTGTGTAATATTTTGGCGTTTCCATTCCGGGATGCGCCATGTCTTCCATCGAACCGCGCAATCCGCGCATAGACTGCCTGCGCGGCATCGCCATCGGCTGCGTGCTGCTGCTGCACTTCATGCTGGCCTACGGCCTCAAGGACAGCCTGCTGGGCAGCCTGCTGTCGGCCCCGTTGCTGGGCGCGATCGCGCGCAACGGCAATTACGGCGTGACGATGTTCTTCGTCGTGTCCGGCTTTTTGATCGTGTCGCAGTCGCTGCGGCGCTGGGGCAGCCTACCGGCCATCGATATCCGCGCTTTTTACGTGCGGCGCTTCGCCCGCATCATGCCCTTGCTGGCGCCGACGCTGGCGCTCATCGTCGCGCTGGGCAGCCTGGGCCTGCCCCATTTCAGCAATAGCGACGGCGGCCACCATTTTCCGGCCTCGTACTTTTGGGTGGCGGCCGGCTCGGTGCTGACCTTCTGGCACAATCTGCTGATGCAGTCGGTGGGCTACTTCAACTATTGCCTGAACGTCTATTGGTCGCTGTCGGTAGAGGAGGTGTTCTATCTGGCGCTGCCGTTGCTGTGTCTCGCGCTGAGGCGGACCTGGCTGCTGGCGGCGGTTTGCCTGCTGCTGATCGTCGCCGGGCCGTTCTACCGGGCGGCGCACTCCGACAACGAGATCGATTACCTGTACGGCTACCTGGCCTGTTTCGACGCCATCGCCATCGGCTGTCTGGCCGCCTTGGCCGCCCATCGAGTCCGGCTGGCGGACGGCCAGGCCCGCCTGCTGCGCTGGCTGGGTTTGCTGGCGCTGGGCGGGGTGTACCTGCGGGGCATCGCCGGCAACCAGGTGTTCGGCTTTAGCTGGGTGGCGCTGGCCAGCGCGATGTTCTTGCTGGGCGCGGCGCGCGCGCCGGCGCTGTACGGCTGGCGCGAGCGGGCGACGCGTCCGCTGCGCTGGCTGGGGCGGTACAGTTATGAGTTGTACTTGCTGCACATCGTGGTGCTGGCGGGCTTGCGCAATCTGCTGCCGCGCGCCGCCATCGGCTATTGGGAGCGCCTGCCGCTGTTGTGCGCGTTTGTGGCGGCGTCGGCGTTGTTGGCGCATCTGGCCGCCCGCTATTGGTCGGAGCCATGCAACCGGGCGATCCGCCGGCGCTGGCTCGGCCGCCGCGGCGAGGATGGCGCGCGCTTAAGCGCGGAGCGGGGGGATTCTTTGGCATGATGGAAGCCGATATCGGTAAAAGGGGCGGGCATGTTGTCGATTGAGCTTTGGGCCGCGTTGCTGGCCTGCGGTGCGGTGGCCGGTTTTCTGGCCGGCCTGCTGGGGGTGGGCGGCGGCCTGGTCATCGTGCCGGCGGTGCTGGCGGTGCTGTCGGCCGCGCACCTGGGCGGCGCGCATGCCCAGCACCTGGCGGTGGGCACCTCGCTGGCGGTGATGGTGTTCACCAGCCTGTCCAGCGTGCGCGCGCACCACAAGAAGGGCGCGGTCGACTGGCGCATCGTGCGCGGCATGGCCCCGGCGATGGTGGCGGGCACGCTCTTGGGCAGCCTGATCGCCGGCTGGATTTCCGGGCTGGTGCTGCGCTGGTTCTTCGTGGTCTACGCCTACGCGGTGGCGCTGCAGATGCTGGTCGGACGCCAGCCCAAGGG
>NZ_JBUPWA010000001.1:2742819-2761663 GCF_055181315.1 Chromobacterium sp. Ag138 | reverse complement strand
GGGCCGGGCAGGGGGCCGCCGGCAGCCTGATCGGCATGATTTCCAGCTGGGTGGGCATCGGCGGCGGCTCGATGAGCGTGCCTTTCATGAGCTGGTGCAATGTGCCGGTGCACACCGCCATCGCCACCAGCGCGGCGCTGGGCTGGCCCATCGCCGTGTCCGGCGCGATCGGCTATGTGTACAGCGGCTGGGGCGCGGCGGGATTGCCGCCCGGGTCCATCGGTTTCGTCTACCTGCCGGCGATGCTGGCGCTGATGCTGATGACGGTGCTGCTGGCGCCGGTCGGCGCCAAGGCCGCGCACCGGCTGCCGGTGCCCAAGTTGAAAAAAGCTTTCGCGGTGCTGATGGCGGCGATGGCCAGCGAGATGCTGTACAGCCTGTTGCGCGGCTGAGGTCTTCTGCAACCTTGTCGGCTTGCCTGTGGTCGAACTCGTTTGACCGAGAGAGAAAGGACGACGCGTGTTGAGAAGTGCGATTGTGTGCGTGGCGGGGCTGCTGACGGCGGCGCCGGCGGCTTTCGCTTACAGCGACGAGGCCAGGCTGCCCTTCGCCGGACAGCCGGGCGAGCTGCCGCTGGAGGTGGCGCTGCGTTTCGCCAAGAACCGCCTGGGCGAGGACGGCCGTTTCGAGTACGCCACGCTGAAGGTTGTTCAGACCAGCCAGCCGGAAGCGTTCGACCGGGCCGGCATCACGCTGATCCGCGAGGGGTTGATGGACGACAGCGTCAAAGGCGTGCGCCAGCGCTTCGAGCTCAGCCGCGGGGACAATGTCTGGACGCTGCGCGCGGTGAAGGAAGACTTCTCCTGCTGGCGCGGGCGCAAGGGCTGGGGGCTCAAGCCCTGCCCCTGAGGCGGCGCGCGCCAAGCATTTGTTTTTTGGGTCTTATCGCCGACGCGAAGACGCCGTTATAATGGGGCAATCATTTTGCGGACGGGCTGACCGGATGCACGCGCGCGGATCGCGCCCCGGGCAGCCCGCCTTTTGTATTTCAGAGTCCAGACAAAGATCGCCATGCAAGAACAATACAGCCCGCGGGCGGTAGAAGCCGCCGCCCAACAGAAATGGCAGAAGACTGCCGCCTTCAAGGCCGTGGAAGACGCGTCGCGTCCCAAGTACTACGCGCTGTCGATGTTCCCGTATCCGTCCGGCAAGCTGCACATGGGCCACGTGCGCAACTACACCATCACCGACGTGCTGGCCCGCTTCAAGCGTCTGCAGGGCTTCAACGTGCTGCAGCCGATGGGCTGGGACGCCTTCGGCCTGCCGGCCGAGAACGCGGCGATGAAGAACGGCGGCGCGCCGGCGGCGTGGACTTACGCCAACATCGAATACATGAAAACCCAGCTGGACAGCCTGGGCTTCGCGCTGGACTGGGAACGCGAGCTGGCCACCTGCAAGCCGGACTACTACCGTTGGGAGCAGTGGCTGTTCACCCGCCTGTTCGAGAAAGGCGTGATCTACAAGAAGAACGGCGTGGTCAACTGGGACCCGGTGGATCAGACCGTGCTGGCCAACGAGCAAGTGGTGGACGGCCGCGGCTGGCGTTCGGGCGCGCTGGTGGAAAAGCGCGAAATCCCGATGTACTACTTCCGCATCACCGACTACGCCGAGCAGCTGCTGGCGGATCTGGACAAGCTTGACGGCTGGCCGGAGCAGGTCAAGACCATGCAGCGCAACTGGATCGGCAAGAGCTACGGTTCCGACGTGGTGTTCCCGTACGACGAGGCCAGCATCGGCCACGCCGGCGAATTGAAGGTCTACACCACCCGCCCGGACACCCTGATGGGCGCGACCTACGTCGCCGTCGCCGCCGAGCACCCGCTGGCCACCCAGGCCGCGGCCGGCAACGCCGAGCTGCAGGCCTTCATCGCCGAGTGCAAGGCTGGCTCCGTCGCCGAGGCCGACATGGCCAAGATGGAAAAGAAAGGCATGGACACCGGCCTGTTCGTGATCCACCCGCTGACCGGCGAACGCTTGCCGGTATGGGTGGCCAACTACGTGCTGTGGGGCTACGGCGAAGGCGCGGTGATGGCCGTGCCGGCGCACGACGAGCGCGATTTCGAGTTCGCCAACAAATACAAACTGCCGATCAAGCAGGTGATCGCGCAGGCATCCGGCGACGGCGAGTACGACGCCGCCAATTGGCAGGAGTGGTACGGCGCCAAGGATGACACCGTGAAGACGGTCAATTCCGGCAAGTACGACGGCCTGGGCTACCAAGCCGCCTTCGACGCCATCATCGGCGACCTGCAGGCCAAGAACCTGGGCCAGAAGAAAACCCAGTACCGCCTGCGCGACTGGGGCATCTCCCGCCAGCGCTACTGGGGCTGCCCGATCCCGATCATCCACTGCGCCAGCTGCGGCGACGTGCCGGTGCCGGAAAAAGACCTGCCGGTGACGCTGCCGGAAAACGTGATTCCGGACGGCGCCGGCTCCCCGCTGGCCAAGATGCCGGAATTCTACGAAACCACCTGCCCGAAGTGCGGCGGCGCGGCCAAGCGCGAAACCGACACCATGGACACCTTCGTCGAGTCCAGCTGGTACTACGCCCGCTACGCCTCGCCGAAGTGCGATACCGCGATGGTGGACAAAAAAGCGGCCGATTATTGGCTGCAGGTCGACCAATACGTGGGCGGTATCGAACACGCCATCCTGCACCTGCTGTACGCGCGCTTCTTCCACAAGCTGATGCGCGACGAGGGGCTGGTGTCGTCGGACGAGCCGTTCAAGAGCCTGCTGACCCAGGGCATGGTGGTGTGCGAAACCTTCTATCGCGACCTGCCCAACGGCACCAAGGACTGGATCGCGCCGCAGGACGTGGACCTTACGCGCGACGCCAAGGGCAAGATCATCGCGGCCAAGCACCGCGTGGATGGCGAGCCGGTGGTGATCGGCGGCATCGAGAAGATGTCCAAGTCCAAGAACAACGGCGTCGATCCGCAGGAGTTCATCGAGAAATACGGCGCCGATACCGCGCGCCTGTTCATGATGTTCGCCGCGCCGCCGGAGCAGAGCCTGGAATGGTCCGACGCCGGCGTGGAGGGCGCGTTCCGTTTCCTGAAGCGCCTGTGGAAGAGCGCGCGCGAGCACGTCGAGGCCGGCGTGGTGGCGCCGTACGTCTCGGGCGAACTGAACGCCAGTCAGAAGGAACTGCGCTTCAAGCTGCACGGCACCATCCAGAAAGTGGCCGACGACTATGGCCGCCGCCAGCAGTTCAACACCGCCATCGCCGCGGTGATGGAGCTGTTGAACGCCTATGACAAGGCCGATACCTCGGGCGAAACCGGCCGCGCCGTGGCGCAGGAAGTGCTGGAAGCCGCCACCCTGCTGCTGTCGCCCATCGTGCCGCACGTCTGCGACGGCATCTGGAACGAACTGAAGCCGGGCACCGAGCTGCTGGCGCAATCCTGGCCCAAGGTTGACGAGAGCGCGTTGGTCAAGAGCGAGATCGAGCTGATGGTGCAGGTGGCGGGCAAGCTGCGCGGCAGCGTGACCGTGGCCGCCGACGCCGCCAAGGACGCCATCGAGGCCGCCGCGCTGGCGCACGAGAACGTGATCAAGTTCATGGAAGGCAAGCCGGCCAAGAAGATCATCGTGGTGCCGGGCCGCCTGGTCAACATCGTCGTCTAGCGCGGCGGAGTCGGCTCGTGGCGCCGTTTGGCGCCACGAGCTGTCAGCCATGCTGGAGCCGATATCGGATACGCGGCGCGGGGCGGTTTGTCCTGCGCCGTTTTTGCCTGGCGGATCATCCGCCATGGGGGATGCAATGAAACACTCTCTGAAATTCGCGCTGTTGGCCGGTTTCGCGCTGTTGCTGACCGCCTGCGGCTTCCATTTGCGCGGCCTGGGCGGCCCGATCAAGCCGCTGCCGTTCTCCACCATGTATCTGGAGGCCAGCGGCAAGAGCATTGAAGCGGATCTGCGCACCGTGTTCGCGCGCGATCCGAAGCTGACGGTGATGTCCGCGCCCAAGGGCGCGCAGGCGGTGGTGAGCGTGGTCAGCGAGAACCAGTCCAAGGACATCCTGACCATCAATACCGGCGGCCGCATCAACGAATACCAGCTGACTTACACCGCGGTGGTGCGCACGGTGATAAGCGGCGTGCCCGTCGATCCGGACATGGTGGTGACCGTGCGCCGCAGCCTGAATTACTCGGATAACCAGGTGCTGGGCAAGCAGCAAGAAGAAGACCTGCTGTGGGCCGACGCGCGCCGCGACGCCGCCGAGCAGGTGGTGCGCCGGCTGGCTTACCTGAAGGTGCCGGCCGCGCCGCTGGCCGGTCCCGCAAGCGTGAAGCCCGATGCCGTCCCTCAGCCCTGACGCGCTAAACGCGGGCTTGGCCAAAGGCCTGGCGCCGCTGTACCTGGTGCACGGCGAAGAAGCGTTGCTGGCGCTGGAGGCGGCCGACGCCGTCCGCGCCGCCGCCCGCGCCGCCGGCTACCTGGAGCGCGAGGTGCTGACGGTGGAGAGCGGCTTCGATTGGTCGCAACTGACCGACTCGATGTCCAGCGTGTCGCTGTTCGCCTCGCTGAAACTGCTGGAAATCCGCATTCCCGGCGGCAAGCCGGGCACCGAGGGCGCGGAGGCGCTGCAGCGCCTCGCCGCCGATCCGCCGCAAGACACGGTGACGCTGATCACGCTGCCCAAGCTGGACAAGGCGCAGCAGCAGAGCAAGTGGTTCACCGCGCTGGACAGGATCGCCCAGGTGGTGGAAGCGCGCCCGGTTGGCCGCGCCGAGCTGCCGGGCTGGATTGCCCGCCGGCTGAAGGCCCAGGGCCAGCAGCTGGGCGCGGAGGCGCTGGCGTTCTTCGTCGATCGGGTGGAAGGCAATCTGCTGGCCGCGCGGCAGGAAGTGGACAAGCTGGCGCTGCTCTATCCCAAGGGCGAGCTGAGCCTGGACGACCTGCAGGCGGCGGTGGCCAATGTCGCCCGCTTCGACGTGTTCCAGCTGTCCGAGGCCTGGCTGTCCGGCGACACGCCCAGGCTGACGCGGATGCTGGACGGCCTGATGGCCGAAGGCGAGGCGCCGGTGCTGGTGTTGTGGTCGCTGGCCGAGGACGTGCGCATGCTGCTCAAGCTGCGCCAAGGCCTGAAGGACGGCCGCCAGCCGCGCGACATGGCGCGCGAGCTCAGACTGTGGGGCGAAAAGCAGAAGCTGGCCGAGCCGGCGCTGCGCCGCATCGGTCCGCGCAAGCTGATGGCCGCGCTGTCCGAGTGCGCGCGCATCGACCGCCAGATCAAGGGCGTCGAGCCCGGCGAGCCCTGGCAGACCATGCGGGCGCTGGCGACCAGGCTGGCCGCCTGAGGGGATGCTCCAGGCAAAAACGGACCGCGCATGCGGTCCGTTTTTCGTAGTGAGCGCGCAAGCATGGCGTGTGGGAGTCGTGCGATGACTCCTTAGCGAGTTCATTTTATCTGGAGGAAGCATGCTGGAAGAAGGCGTGACGGGCATGTTGGCAGGGCGTGACTGGCAGTGCCTGGAGCTGGCCGGACTGCCGGAAGACTTGCTGCCCCAGGTGGCCGAGCTGTATGCCAGCCAGGGCTGGGGAACTGCGGAGGCATTCGATCTTGCCAGGATGGCGCGCGCTTTTCGCCAGGGATTGGGCGTGTATGCCTATGCGGGAGGCCGGGTATGGGGCTTGGCGCGCGGATTCAGCGATGGCTGGCAAGCGGGTTGGCTGGCGGAACTGATCGTGCACAGGGATGCCGCTGGCAGGGGAATCGGTTCCGCGCTGGGCCAGGCCTTTATTCAGCGTTGCGGGGCGGAAACCATTTATTGCGAGGCATTGAGCGGGCGGGAAGATTTTTTCGAAGGCTTGGGATTCCGCGTCCGGCCGCGTTTGACGGCGATGGCGCGGCGCGAGGGCGTTGCTGTGGATAAATAACCAGTTTGACTATGGTTGTGGATAAGATGCGGACGATCAGACCCGCGAATCGATAGTTTGCGAAGACTCGCGTTTTCTACAAGCCTTGCCGCTTATCGCATCTGCCGAAGGTGGGGTGTCTCCGAATGGCAAACCAACCGGATGCCTTTGAAGGTTCTTGCTAGTCTTAATGCACTGGCTTGTTTAAGAACGGGGATGGCATGAGCGGCATGCGTGATTGGACCGGCGGACGCTTCCACTATGCCTGGATCGCCGTCGGCGTCACCTTCTTGGTGATGTTGACTACCGCGGCCATCCGCGCCGCGCCCAGCGTGATGATGGTGCCGCTGGAGCGCGAGTTCGGCTGGAGCCGCTCCGCCATCTCGCTGGCTTTGTCGATCAACCTGGCGCTGTTCGGCCTGATGGGGCCGTTCGCGGCGGCGGCGATGCTGCGCTTCGGTCTACGGCGCACAGTGCTGTGCGCGCTGGCGCTGCTGGCCGGCAGCGTGGCGTTGTCCACGCTGATGCGCAGCAACTGGCAGCTGCAGCTGCTGTGGGGCGTGATGGTCGGCTGCGCCACCGGCGCCACGGCGATGACGTTGGGCGCGTCGGTGGTCAACCGCTGGTTCGTCCAGCATCGCGGGCTGGCGATGGGTTTGCTGACCGCCAGCTCGGCCACCGGCCAGCTGGTGTTCCTGCCGCTGATGGCCTGGCTGACAGGGCAACATGGCTGGCGCGGCACGGTGTGGCTGATCGCCGGCTGCATCGTCTGCGTGTTTCCGCTGGCGTGGCTGCTGCTGCCGGAGCGGCCGGCCAGCATCGGCCTGCGGCCGCTGGGCGAGCCGGAGAATGCGCCGCCGCCCGCGGCCGTGCATCACAATCCCATCGTTATCGCCTTCGGCGCGCTGAAAACGGCCAGCCGTTCCGGCGACTTCTGGCTGCTGTTCGGCAGCTTCTTCGTTTGCGGCGCCAGCACCAACGGCTATATCGGCACTCATTTCATCGCGATGTGCGGCGATTACGGGCTGACGCCGGTGCGCGGCGCCAGCTTGCTGGCGGCGATGGGCATGTTCGACCTGCTGGGCACCACGCTGTCCGGCTGGCTGTCCGACCGCTTCGCGCCGCAGGCGCTGTTGTTCGTCTATTACGGGCTGCGCGGACTGGCGCTGCTGTATCTGCCGCATGCCTTCGGGCTGGAGTACTTCTACGGCCTGCCGCTGTTCACCCTGTTCTACGGGCTGGACTGGGTGGCGACGGTGCCGCCGACGGTGAAGCTGACCACCGGCGTGTTCGGCAGCGAGCAGGCGCCGGTGGTGTTCGGCTGGATCGTCGCCGGCCACCAGCTGGGCGCCGCGTTCGCCGCGCTGGGCGCGGGCATGTTGCGCAACAGCCTGGGCAGCTACACCGCGGCGACGATGATTTCCGGCGTCTTGTGCCTGCTTGCCGCGGCGCTGGTGCTGCGCATCCGCATCGGGGGCCATCGGCCGGCGCTGGTCTGAGCCGGACTTTCAGCATGGATAAGGTTTTCAGTTTTGCGTCGCGGCGCAACGGCATATATTCGGGTTGCGGCGATTTGGAGATACGCGCGAGGGCGATTGCCGAATAGAGACTGATGCAGATTCATCTAAGTAAATACACGTAATAATCAATAAATCATGACTTCAGTTTCAGTTGCGTAGCCATTTTATTTGCAGAAAAACCGTCTACGGTTTGGCGTGGCAATGTGCTGATATTCAATGGAAATGCAGAGGAAGGATTCTCTGCCAAGCGCTCCTCTGGTTACGTTCCCAATTTATCTGTTCATATCGTTTTGCGCCATTAAAGTGTGAATTTTTTGCACTGGTTAAAATTAACGCCCATTACCTGTCCTTTTTGCCTTATTTTTTTCGGTAAAATTTTAGTTAGAAATAATTCCGGCTTCAGCAAATAGATGACCGATTTCGTCTGTGCAGGCAATGCTTGGCGACATTCCAGCTTGGTGGCAGCCGGGCGGCCGATTTGGCCGATGCCGAGCCTTGACTCTCAGACGCTTCTCATTCCTCGGCCTGCGCGCCGCTCCTTCCGATTCCCGCTGTCCGGTTTGTATCGATATTTGTTTGCCATTTGTTTCGCCGATTTGCGGCATGCCGCATGGACGCGAATGGCGGGCGATGGGATCGCGCAGAAAAAGGGTAGCCATCGCCGCGATGGAAGAGATGACCGGGCATGACTCATCAATAAAAAAAGGAACGCAAAGTGGCAGCTTCGCAAAATGGTGTGGACGCGGTATCTGATCAAGATGGCGTATGGGAAGGGACTAAGCAGGCCGATTTGCTGCGCGGAGGGGCGGGCGACGACGTGCTGAACGGTTATGAGGGAGACGATACGCTGCAAGGCGGCGACGGCAACGACACCCTGTTCGGCGATGCCGGCCATAACGTGCTGGAAGGCGGCCGCGGCGACGACAGCCTGGTCGGCGGCGTGGATGGCGATCTCTACCTGTTCAATCTGGGCGACGGCAACGACGTCATCTCCGACAACGCGCTGGAGAAGCGCAACGAGGCCGACGCCAATCCGGCCTACCGCGACGAGCTGCGCTTCGGCGCCGGCATTGCGCCGCAAGACATCGAGCTGCTGCATGTCGGCAACGACCTGGTGCTGCAGCATGGCAATGGCGAGGACTCCGTCACCATCCAAAACTGGTTCGTCGACAAGCGTTACTGGGTGGAGCAGATCCGCTTCGCCGACGGCACGCTGTGGACCATAGACGATCTGGCGCAGCGGGTGATCGTTCAGACCGGCACCGACCGCAAGGAGACGATGTCCGGCTGGATGGGCAAGGACCACCTGATCGGCCTGGCCGGCAACGACACGCTGAACGGGCGCGAGGGCGACGATTGGCTGGAGGGCGGCGCAGGCAATGACACGTTGCAAGGCGGAGACGGCGGCGATGTCTACCGTTTCGGCCGCGGCGACGGCGTGGACCTGGTGCAGGATTCCGGCGGACAGGATGCGCTGGAATTCGATAAGGGCGTCAACGCCGATCAGCTGTGGTTCCGTCGCCAGAACAACAGCCTGGAAGTCAGCGTGATCGGCGGCGGCGACAAGGTGGTGGTGGACAACTGGTTCGGCAGTGCCGCCAACCAGCTGGAAACCATACGCTCCGGCGATGGCAAGACGCTGGCGGCTTCGCAGGTGCAGGCGCTGGTGACGGCGATGGCGGCGTTCAATCCGCCGGCTGCCGGTCAGATGACGCTGCCGGCCGATTATCAGGCTGGCTTGCAGACGGTGATGGCATCCAGCTGGAAGTAAATAAACAGGTCTGATGTTTGATCGCAAAGCCACGCATGAAGATGCGTGGCTTTTTATTGTCTGGGCGGCTGAGAATGATTGGGGAGATATTTAGAGCTTTAACTTTGTAAGTAATTATACGTATTAACAGTGGCGTGATTTGTTTTGTTCCGGCAATAAAGCAAGATGAAGGGCGAGGGGAAGTTCTTGTCTGTCCTGTTGAGGGAGGCTGGGCAAGGATGGGAATTTTCTGGTAATTGGCCTTTGTTTGACTTCGCTGGGGGAGTGGCAATTTTTTAATTGGTAAAAATTAACATTTTTGTTTAAAGGAAAAGCCGGTATTTTCCTTTGCAAATTCCCATCCTTTTTGCCAGTCCAATTAAAAACATGTCTGATCCTATTAGCGGCCAAGCCGTGCCCGGGGCGTCGGCGCCAGACCATGGCCTGCTCGGCCTGGTGCTGCTGGCCCAGTTTCACGGCATCGCCGCCGACCCCGAGCAGCTTTCCCACCAATTCGGCCGCTCCGCCGAACCCTTCTCCGAAACCGATCTCCTCCTCGCCGCCAAGCATCTGGAACTGAAAGCCAAGATCGTCCAGCAGCCGCTGGACCGCATCGGCCTGATGGCCTTGCCGGCGCTGGCGCTGGCGGCCAATGGCGAGCACTTCATCGTCGCCCGCTGCGACGGCGACAAGGTGTTGATCCATGACCTGAAGCAGGGTCGTCCCGCGGTGTTGAGCCTGGACGAGCTGGCGGCGCGTTACGACGGCCGTTTGCTGGTGGTCGCCTCGCGCGCGTCGGCGGCGGGGGCCTTGGTCAAGTTCGACTTCACCTGGTTCGTGCCGGCCATCGTCAAGTACCGCAAGCTGCTGCTGGAGGTGCTGGGCGTGTCCTTCGTGCTGCAGCTGTTCGCGCTGGTGACGCCGCTGTTCTTCCAGGTGGTGATGGACAAGGTGCTGGTCAACCGCGCCTTCAACACGCTGGATGTGATCGCCGTCGGCCTGCTGGCGCTGTCGGTATTCAACGTGATCCTGTCCGCCCTGCGCGGCCACGTGTTCGCCCACACCACCAGCCGCATCGACGTGGAACTGGGTGCGCGCTTGTTCCGCCACCTGCTGGCGCTGCCGCTGGCCTATTACGAGGCGCGCCGCGTCGGCGATACCGTGGCGCGGGTGCGCGAGCTGGACAGCATCCGCAATTTCCTCACCGGCCAGGCGCTGACCACGGTGCTGGACCTGCTGTTCTCCTTCGTGTTCCTGGCGGTGATGTTCTATTACAGCGGCTGGCTGACGCTGATCGTGGTGATCTCGCTGCCGTGCTACGCCGCCTGGTCGGCGCTGCTGACGCCGGTGCTGCGCCGGCGGCTGGACGAGAAATTCGCCCGCGGCGCTGATAACCAGTCTTTCCTGGTGGAGTCGGTGGGCGGCATCGGCACCATCAAGTCGATGGCGGTGGAGCCGCACATGACCCGGCGCTGGGACAACCAGCTGGCCGCCTACGTGGCCGCCGGCTTCCGCGTGACGCGGCTGGCCAATATCGGCCAGAACGGCGTGCAACTGATCCAGAAGCTGGTGACGGTGGCCACCTTGTGGCTGGGGGCCAAGCTGGTGATCGGCGGCGACTTGTCGGTCGGCCAGCTGATCGCCTTCAACATGCTGGCCGGCCAGGTGGCGGCGCCGGTGGTGCGCCTGGCCCAGCTGTGGCAGGACTTCCAGCAGGTGGGCATTTCGGTGGAGCGGCTGGGGGACATCCTCAATACCCGCACCGAGTTGCCGGCCAGCCGCGCGGCGCTGCCGCCCATCCAGGGCAAGATCGAGTTCGACCAGGTGGTGTTCCGCTACCGCCCGGACGGCCCGGAGATCCTGCGCAAGCTGAGCCTGGACATCCGCGCCGGCGAAGTGGTGGGCATTGTCGGCCGCTCCGGCTCCGGCAAGAGCACGCTGACCAAGCTGGTGCAGCGGCTGTACGTGCCGGAATCCGGCCGCGTGCTGGTGGACGGCAATGATCTGGCCCTGGCCGATCCAGCCTGGCTGCGCCGCCAGATCGGCGTGGTGCTGCAGGAGAACCTGCTGTTCAACCGCAGCGTGCGCGACAACATCGCGCTGTCCGATCCGGGCATGTCGCTGGACGCGGTGATCCGCGCCGCCAAGCTGGCCGGCGCCCACGATTTCATCATGGAGCTGGCCGAGGGCTACGACACCATGGTCGGCGAGCACGGCGCCAGCTTGTCCGGCGGCCAGCGTCAGCGCATCGCCATCGCCCGCGCGCTGGTCTGCAACCCGCGCATCCTGATCCTGGACGAGGCCACCAGCGCGCTGGACTACGAGTCCGAGCGCGCGGTGATGCAGAACATGCGCGCCATCTGCCAGGGCCGCACCGTGCTGATCATCGCTCACCGCTTGTCCACCGTGCGCGGCGCCCACCGCATCATCGCGATGGACAAGGGGGTGATCGTCGAGGCCGGCAGCCATGCCGAGCTGGCGCAGAAGCCGGGCGGCTATTACGCCCACCTCCACAGCCTGCAACAAGGATAAGCCGCGATGAAGCATCAGATTGAGGCGTTGCGGGGCTTCCTGCAACGCTACCGCCAAGCCTTCGCCGACCATTGGTCCATCCGCCACCAGCTCGATCCCAAGCCGCGCAGCGAGGACGAGCTGGCCTTCCTGCCCGCCCACCTGGAGCTGACCGACAGCCCGGCTTCGCCCTTGCCGCGCTGGAGCATGCGCGTAATCGTCGCGTTGTTCGTGTGCGCGCTGCTGTGGGCGCTGATCGGCCAGCTGGATATCGTCGCCGTCGCCGGCGGCAAGACCGTCAGCGGCGGCCGCACCAAGATCATCCAGCCGCTGGAGCCCAGCGTGGTCAAGGCCATCCACGTGCGCGACGGCCAGCTGGTCAAGGCCGGGCAGCTGTTGATCGAGCTGGACGCCACCGCCGCCGGCGCCGACAACCGCAAGGCCGGCGACGCGCTGGAAACCGCCCGCCTGGCCGGCGCCCGCTACCAGGCGCTGCTGGCGGCGCTGGACAACGGCCGGCTGCCGCAACTGGAGAAGCTGGACGGTGTCGACCCGGCCAAGCAACTGAGCGAGGAAACGCTGGCCGTCGGCCAGTGGCGCGCCTACCAGGCCAAGCGCGACGCGCTGCAGGCGACCTTGCGCCAGCGCGAGGCCGAGCTGTCCACCACCCGCCAGCAGGTGATCAAGCTGCAGGGCACGGTGCGGCTGGCCGAAGCGCGCGAGCATGACTACCAGGAGCTGCTGGACAAGAACTTCATCTCCAAGCACGCCTACCTGGACAAGCAGCAGGCGCGCATCGAGCAGCAGGGCGACCTGGCCAGCCAGCAGAGCCGCATCCAGGAGCTGGCCGCCGCCATCGCCAGCCAGCGCGAAGAGCTGCAGGCGCTGACCGCCAACTTCCGCAGCGACGCGCTGGACAAGCTGCGCGAAGCGCGCGAGCAGGCCACCCAATCGGGCGAGGAAGTGAAGAAGACCGGCCGCCGCCAGGCGCTGACCCAGCTCACCGCGCCGGTGGCCGGCAGCGTGCAGCAGCTGGCCATCCACACCGTCGGCGGCGTGGTGACCGAAGCCCAGCCCTTGCTTGCGGTGGTGCCGGCCAACGAGACGCTGGAAGTGGAAGCGCAGATCGAGAACAAGGACATCGGCTTCGTCCGGCCCGGCCAGGCGGTGACGGTGAAAGTGGAAAGCTTTCCCTACACCCGCTACGGCTATCTGGACGGCGTGGTGGAAACCGTCAGCCACGACGCGCAGCAGGACGAAAAGCGCGGCCTGCTGTTCCCCGCCCGCATCCGGCTGAAACAAAACCATCTGGTGATAGACGGCGCCCGCGTCAAGCTGAGCGCCGGCATGGCGGTCAGCGCCGAGATCAAGACCGGCAAGCGCCGGGTGATCGACTACTTCCTCAGCCCGCTGCAGGAACACGTCGGCGAAGGCCTGCGGGAGCGTTGAGATGAAGATCCTGCTGATCCACCAGAACTTCCCCGGCCAGCTGCGCCACATCGCCGACGATCTGAAAAACCGGCCCGGCATCGACCTGCTGGCGGTGGGGCGCGACACCGCGCCCGGCCTGCAGGGCGTGCGGCTGCTGCGCTACCAGCCGCACCGCCAGCCCAGCCGCCAGGCCCACCCCTATCTGTACAGCTACGAGGACGCGGTGCTGCACGGCCAGGCGGTGCTGCGCAGCTTGCAGCCCTTGGCCCATCGCGGCTACCGGCCCGACGTGATCCTCGCCCATCCCGGCTGGGGCGAGACGCTGTTCCTGAAAGACCTGTTTCCGAACGCGCGGCTGATCCATTACTGCGAGTTCTTCTATCACGGCCGCGGCGCCGACGCCGACTTCGACCCGGAATTCCCGCTCAGCCTGGACGGCGCCGCGCGGCTGCGCGCCCGCAACGCGCTGCACCTGCTCAACCTGGAAAACGCCGACGCCGGCATCTGCCCCACCCACTGGCAGCACAGCCTGCATCCGGCCGCCTACCGCGACAAGCTGCACGTCGCGCACGAAGGCATCCGCACCGAGCTGTTGAAGCCCGACTCCGCCGCCGAACTGACGCTGCCCAACGGCCAAACCCTGCGCGCCGGGCAGAAGATTGTCACCTACGTCGCGCGCAATCTGGAGCCCTACCGCGGTTTCCACATCTTCATGCGCGCGCTGCCCGAGCTGCTGCGCGCCGAGCCCGATTGCCAGGTGGTGATTGTCGGCGGCGACGGCGTCAGCTACGGCAGCGCGCCGGCGGACGCGGCCCACTGGCGCGAAAAGCTGCTGCGCGAGAACCCGGTCGATCCGGGCCGCGTGCACTTTCTCGGCAAGGTGCCGTACGACGTCTACCGCAAGGTGCTGCAAGTCTCCGCTGTCCACGTCTACCTGACCTATCCCTTCGTGCTGTCGTGGAGCCTGCTGGAAGCGATGGCCAGCGGCTGCCGCATCGTGGCGTCAGACACCGCGCCGCTGCGCGAGGTGATCCGCGACGGCGTGAACGGAAACCTGGTGGATTTCTTCGACCGGGAGGCCTTGATCGAGAAGGTCAGGGAAGCGTTGCGCGAGGATGCGCCGGAGATGCGGCGGCAGGCGCGGCGGACGGCGCAGCGGTACAGCGTCGAGCAGGGTTTGAATGCTTACAGGAATTTGCTGGGCATCGATGTTTCTGGCGCGGCGACGGGAGTGGCCGCCCAGGAAAGCGATGCCTGGCTTAGGCAGTAGTCCGATAACAGAAAGGTAAAAAATGGCAACTTCGCAAGGTAACGCAGGCGCCGGAACGGGCAAGACGTGGAACGGTACCGATAAAGGAGAACTGATCAGCGCCGGGGATGGCGACGATACCCTGAACGGTTACGGCGGCGACGATACGCTGAACGGCGGCCCCGGCAATAATTTGCTGGATGGCGGCGACGGCGACGACAGCCTGACTGGCGGCAACGGCCATGACACGCTGGCCGGCGGCCGCGGCGACGATACGCTGGTGGGCGGGGTGGACGGCGATGTCTACCTGTTCAATCTGGGCGACGGGCGCGATCTGATTCTGGACAACGCCCTGAACAAGGCCGACGCGGCCGACACCGACCCGGCTTATCGCGACGAGCTGCGTTTTGGCGCCGGCATCGCGCCGCAAGACATCACGCTGCTGCATGTCGGCAACGACCTGGTGCTGCAGCACCGCAATGGCGACGATTCCGTCACCATCCAGAACTGGTTCGCGGGCAAGGCTTTCTGGATCGAAAACATCCATTTCGCCGATGGCACCAACTGGACGATCGCCGATTTGGCGCAGCAGGTGCTGGTGCAGACCGGCACCGAAGGCAAGGACAAGTTGAAGGGCTGGATAGGCAAGGATCATCTGATCGGCCTGGGCGGCAACGATACCTTGCTGGGAGGGGACGGCGACGACACGCTGCAGGGCGGCGACGGCGACGACTGGCTCGATGGCGGCAACGGCTGCAATGTGCTGGAAGGCGGCAAGGGCAACGATACGCTGATCGGCGGCGCGGACGCCGACGTCTACATCTTCAACCTGGGCGACGGCGCGGACGTGATCCGCGAAACCGCCGGCGTGGACGTGTCGGTGCAGGACGAGATCCGCTTCGGCGCGAGCATCGCGGTGAAGGACATGGTTGCGGTGCGGGTGGGCATGGACCTGGTGCTCAAGCACGCCAACGGCAGCGACAGCGTGAAGGTGGAAGGCTACTTCGCCGCAGTCGGCAGCCGCGTCGAGCGCATCGTGTTCGCCGACGGCACGGTCTGGACCCAGGCCGATCTGCGCGTCACGCTGACCGGCACCGACGGCGACGACACCCTGACCGGCTGGGAAGGCAGCGACGTGCTGATCGGCGGCGCGGGCAATGACGTGCTGATCGGCAACGGCGGATCGGACACCCTGATCGGCGGCATCGGCAACGACACCCTGGTGGGCGGCGCCGGCAGCGACGTGTACGTGTTCGAGGCCGGCCACGGCCATGACGTGATCGCCGCGCACAATGTGGACGTGGCGGTGACGCTGCATGACGAGATCCGCTTCGGCGTCGGCATCTCGGTGTCCGACATCCGCGTGCAGCAAGTGGGCGACGATATCGTGCTGGTCCACGTCAACGGCAGCGACTCCGTCACCATCCAGGGCGGCTTCAGCATTGAGCACGGCTGGCAGGGCCAGATCGTGTTCGCCGACGGCAGCGTGTGGCTGGGCGCGGAGCTGATCCAGCGCGTGGTGGGCATGCAGAACGGCACCGATGGCGACGACCTGCTGCAGGGCGAGGACGGCGCGGACATTCTCGACGGCGGCGCCGGCAACGACACGCTGATCGGCGGCAATGGCGACGATACCTTCCGCGGCGGCGCCGGCAATGACGTGCTGGTGGGCAACAAGGGCCGCGACGTGTTCGAGTTCGGCCTGGGCGGCGGCCGCGACCAGATCAACTACGGCGTGGCGGCGGCCAAGATGGCGCAGTACAGCAAGGGCGACCAGATCCGCTTCCTGGCCGGCATCAAGGCCGCCGACGTGCGGGTGCTGAAGTCCGGCAATGATCTGGTGCTGATGCTGGCCAACGGCCAGGATGGCATCACCATCAAGAACGGCGCGGTGGACAAGATGGGCTGGGCCGGCGAGGTGATGTTCGCCGACGGCGTCCGCTGGAGCGCGGCCGATCTGCAGAAGCTGATCGTGGTCGGCGGCAACGACACCATCAAGGGCAGCGCCGGCGACGACGTGCTGGTCAGCGTCGGCGGCACCGTGGTGCTGGAAGGCGGCAAGGGCAACGACACGCTGAAAGGCGGCGCCGCGCACGACATCTACGTGTTCAACCTGGGCGACGGCAACGACGTCATCATCAACAACTCGGTCAACGTTTCCGTCGGCCACCAGAGCGAAATCCGCCTGGGCGTGGGCATCTCGGTTTCGGACATCGTGGTGGTGCGCGCCGGCAACGACGTGATCCTCAAGCACGTCAACGGCAGCGATTCCATCCTGATCCAGAACTGGTTCAGCGCGACTTCCGCCCAGGTGGGCAGCGTGATCTTCGCCGACGGCGCGAGCTGGACTTCGGCGCAGATCAGCCAGTGGGCCAGCGGCGTCATCACCGGCGGCGCGGGCGACGATCTGCTGCAGGGCGGTGCCGGCAACGATGTGCTGGACGGCGGCGCCGGCAACGACACCCTGATCGGCCTGGGCGGCGACGACACCCTCAAGGGCGGAACCGGCAACGACGTGCTGGATGGCGGCGCGGGACGCGACGTCTACATCTTCAATCTGGGCGACGGCCAGGACGTGATCCGCTTCGACGGCAGCAGCGCGGCGGTAGCCTGGAGCGTCGGCGATGAAATCCGCTTCGGCGTCGGCATTTCGGTTTCCGACATTGTCGTGGTGCGCAGCGGCCTGGACGTGATCCTCAAGCATCGCAATGGCCAGGACAGCATCACCATCCAGAACGCGCTGACCGTCAACGCCAATTGGGGCGGCCACATCGCTTTCGCCGGCGGCGCCAACTGGAGCTTGGCTGAACTACTCAGCCTGTCCGGCGCGACGCTGACCGGCACCGAAGGCAAGGACACGCTGACCGGCGGCAAGGGCAACGACGTGATCTTCGGCTTGGGCGGCGACGATGTATTGGTCGGCGTGGACGGCAACGACAGCCTGTTCGGCGGAGCCGGCAACGACTCGCTGAACGGTGGCAACGGCGCGGACCTGCTGGAAGGCGGCGACGGCGACGATGTCATCATCGGCGGCCGGATCGACGGCAACGACTGGCGGGAAGAGCGCGACACGCTGCGCGGCGGCGCCGGCAACGATGTGCTGACGGCGGCCTGGGCCGGCTGGAACAACGTGTTCGAAGGCGGCACCGGCAACGACACGCTGACTGGCAGCTACGGCCGCGACGTCTACCTGTTCAATCTGGGCGACGGTCAGGACGTGATCATCGACAAGGCCTACCGCGTCAGCGCGGAAGACTCGTACCGCGATGAACTGGTCTTCGGCGCCGACATCAAGGAAAGCGACATCCAGGCGGTGCGCAGCGGCAACGACATGGTGTTCCGCCACATCAACGGCCGGGACAGCGTGACGGTGAAAGACTGGTTCGCCAACCAGCTGTACTGGATCGAGCAGATCACCTTCGCCAGCGGCGTGAAGTGGACGGCCGACCAGCTGATGAAGCAGGGCGTGCCGCTGGTGGGCACCGAGCTGGGCGACACGCTGCGCGGCGGCGACGTCGACGACTGGATCCAGGGCAACGGCGGCAACGACTCGCTGTACGGCGGGGTCGGCAACGACCTGCTGGAAGGCGGCGCGGGCGACGACGGCCTGTACGGCGAAGACGGCAACGACACGCTGCGCGGCGGCATCGGCAACGACACGCTGAACGGCGGCAACGGCGCGGACCTGCTGGAAGGCGGCGACGGCGACGATGTCATCATCGGCGGCCGGATCGACGGCAACGACTGGCGGGAAGAGCGCGACACGCTGCGCGGCGGCGCCGGCAACGATGTGTTGACGGCGGCCTGGGCCGGCTGGAACAACGTGTTCGAAGGCGGCGCCGGCAACGACACGCTGACCGGCAGCTACGGCCGCGACGTCTACCTGTTCAATCTGGGCGACGGTCAGGACGTGATCATCGATAAGGCCTACCGCGTCAGCGCGGAAGACTCGTACCGCGATGAACTGGTCTTCGGCGCCGACATCAAGGAAAGCGACATCCAGGCGGTGCGCAGCGGCAACGACATGGTGTTCCGCCACATCAACGGCCGGGACAGCGTGACGGTGAAAGACTGGTTCGCCAACCAGCTGTACTGGATCGAGCAGATCACCTTCGCCAGCGGCGTGAAGTGGACGGCCGACCAGCTGATGAAGCAGGGCGTGCCGCTGGTGGGCACCGAGCTGGGCGACACGCTGCGCGGCGGCGACGTCGACGACTGGATCCAGGGCAACGGCGGCAACGACTCGCTGTACGGCGGGGTCGGCAACGACCTGCTGGAAGGCGGCGCGGGCGACGACGGCCTGTACGGCGAAGACGGCAACGACACGCTGCGCGGCGGCATCGGCAACGACACGCTGAACGGCGGCAACGGCGCGGACCTGCTGGAAGGCGGCGACGGCGACGATGTCATCATCGGCGGCCGGATCGACGGCAACGACTGGCGGGAAGAGCGCGACACGCTGCGCGGCGGCGCCGGCAACGATGTGCTGACGGCGGCCTGGGCCGGCTGGAACAACGT
>NZ_JBUPWA010000001.1:2690360-2742719 GCF_055181315.1 Chromobacterium sp. Ag138 | reverse complement strand
CGATGAACTGGTCTTCGGCGCCGACATCAAGGAAAGCGACATCCAGGCGGTGCGCAGCGGCAACGACATGGTGTTCCGCCACATCAACGGCCGGGACAGCGTGACGGTGAAAGACTGGTTCGCCAACCAGCTGTACTGGATCGAGCAGATCACCTTCGCCAGCGGCGTGAAGTGGACGGCCGACCAGCTGATGAAGCAGGGCGTGCCGCTGGTGGGCACCGAGCTGGGCGACACGCTGCGCGGCGGCGACGTCGACGACTGGATCCAGGGCAACGGCGGCAACGACTCGCTGTACGGCGGGGTCGGCAACGACCTGCTGGAAGGCGGCGCGGGCGACGACGGCCTGTACGGCGAAGACGGCAACGACACGCTGCGCGGCGGCATCGGCAACGACACGCTGAACGGCGGCAACGGCGCGGACCTGCTGGAAGGCGGCGACGGCGACGATGTCATCATCGGCGGCCGGATCGACGGCAACGACTGGCGGGAAGAGCGCGACACGCTGCGCGGCGGCGCCGGCAACGATGTGCTGACGGCGGCCTGGGCCGGCTGGAACAACGTGTTCGAAGGCGGCACCGGCAACGACACGCTGACCGGCAGCTACGGCCGCGACGTCTACCTGTTCAATCTGGGCGATGGTCAGGACGTGATCATCGACAAGGCCTACCGCGTCAGCGCGGAAGACTCGTACCGCGATGAACTGGTCTTCGGCGCCGACATCAAGGAAAGCGACATCCAGGCGGTGCGCAGCGGCAACGACATGGTGTTCCGCCACATCAACGGCCGGGACAGCGTGACGGTGAAAGACTGGTTCGCCAACCAGCTGTACTGGATCGAGCAGATCACCTTCGCCAGCGGCGTGAAGTGGACGGCCGACCAGCTGATGAAGCAGGGCGTGCCGCTGGTGGGCACCGAGCTGGGCGACACGCTGCGCGGCGGCGACGTCGACGACTGGATCCAGGGCAACGGCGGCAACGACTCGCTGTACGGCGGGGTCGGCAACGACCTGCTGGAAGGCGGCGCGGGCGACGACGGCTTGTTCGGCGAAGACGGCAATGACACCCTGCGCGGTGGCATCGGCAACGATACGCTGAATGGCGGTAACGGCAACGACACCTACCGTTTCGGCCGCGGCGACGGCGCGGATCTGGTGCAGGACTCCGGCGGGCAGGACGCGCTGGAGTTCGACCCGGGCGTCAACGCCGACCAGCTGTGGTTCCGCAAGCAGAACAACAGCCTGGAAGTCAGCGTGATCGGCGGCGGGGACAAGGTGGTGGTGGACAACTGGTTCGGCAATGCCGCCAACCAGCTGGAAACCATCCGCTCCGGCGACGGCAAGGCGCTGGCGGCTTCGCAGGTGCAGGCGCTGGTGACCGCGATGGCGGCG
This sequence comes from Chromobacterium sp. Ag138, assembly GCF_055181315.1. Classification (NCBI taxonomy): domain Bacteria; kingdom Pseudomonadati; phylum Pseudomonadota; class Betaproteobacteria; order Neisseriales; family Chromobacteriaceae; genus Chromobacterium; species Chromobacterium sp. Ag138. The sequence continues at coordinate 2,741,332 of NZ_JBUPWA010000001.1, read as the reverse complement.
TTCAACCCGCCGGCGGCGGGCCAGATGACGTTGCCGGCCGATTACCAAGCGGCGTTGCAGCCGGTGATGGCGTCCAGCTGGAAGTAAGCGCGTAGTCTCCGCCGCGCCTTGCGCGCGGCTGGGCCGCAAAAAACGACAGCCCCGTCGGCTCAGGCCGCGGGGCTGTTTTCATCGAGGAGCGACGGCGCGCTATTCGCGATGATAAGGGTGGTTGTTGAGTATCGAGTAGGCGCGGTAGATCTGCTCGGCCAGCATCACCCGCACCATGCCGTGGGGCAATGTCATCGCCGACAATTGAAGCAGCACGTCGGCGCGCTGCTTCAGCTCTTGCGACAGGCCATCGGCGCCGCCGATGACGAACACCACGTCGTCGCCGCCGGCCATCCACTCCTTCAAGCCCTCGGCCAGCTTGACCGAGGTCCAGTTCTTGCCGCGCTCGTCCATCACCACCAGCCGCGCGCGCGGCTGGATGGCGGCGATCAGCCGCTCGTGCTCGGCGGCGATGCCCTTTTCGGCGGTGACGCCGCCGCCGCGCTTCTCCGGCTTGATCTCTTTCAGTTCCAGCGCGATGTCGCGGCCGAAGCGCTTGGCGTAATCGGTATAGGCCTCGTCGACCCAGCGCGGCATCTTGGTGCCGACGGCGAGTATGGTGATTTTCATCGGGAAGGGCTTGTGCGGAGGGGGAAAAACGAAAGGGCGGGAAGAGCCCGCCCTTGTCCGGTCAGCTTATACCGCCGACCACGGCTTGGCGGCGCCCAGCGCGAAGCTCGGCTTCTGGCCGCCCCACAGCGCCTCGATGTCGTAGTAGTCGCGCACGGCGGGCAGCATCACATGCACCACCACGTCGCCGGCGTCCACCAGCACCCATTCGCCGCTTTCGTGGCCTTCGCTGCCGACGATGTCCACGCCGGCTTCCTTCAGTTTCACCTGCACGCTGTTGGCCAGCGCCTTCACCTGGCGGTTGGAGTCGCCGGTGGCGACGATCATGCGTTGGAACAGCGAGGTGAGCTCGCTGGTATCCAGTTCGATGATGTCCTTGCCCTTGACGTCTTCCAGAGCCTCTACGGCCAGTTTGCTGATTTCTTGAATTTCCATGATTCCTTTTCCTGTGCCGGTACATAGCAGGCACAGGCGCCGGCAAGAGGTACCAAAAAGAGCGGGTAGGGCGGTGCCCTACCGGTATAGCCGCTGCCGGCGGATGTAAGCCAGCACGGCGGGATCGATCAGACCTTCCACCGGCTCGTCGGCGGCCAGCTGGGCCCTCAGGCGGGTGGCGGACAGATCGAGCGGCGGGAGGGCCAGGGGGCGGATTGTACCGGAAGCCGTTCGATTTGAAAAATCAGATACTTGGCGGGCCTGCCATTCCTGGCGGACTTCGGGTGGGAGGGTGGCTGGATCGAAGCCGGGCCGCATCGCGACGGCGAGGTTAGCGAGGCGGAACAGCTCGCGCCAATCCTTCCACGAGGACAGCGCCGCCAGCGAGTCGCCGCCGACCAGAAACCACAGCTGGGCGGCGGCGCCCAATTCGGCGCGCAGTTCGCGCAGGGTGTCCACGGTATAGGCCGGGCGGTGGCGGCGGATTTCGCGCTCGTCCACCGTCAGCCTGGCGTCGGCGGCGATGGCCAGTCTCACCATGTCCAGGCGTTGCGCGGCGCTGGCGCGCGGACCTTCCACCCGGTGGTAGGGCTGGCCGGCGGGGATCAGCCTGACTTCGTCGAGCGCCAGCTCGTCGGCGAAGGCGCGCGCCATGCGCAGGTGGGCGTGGTGGACGGGGTCGAAAGTGCCGCCGAACACGCCGACGCGGGCGTTCATGCCGCCGGCGCTTCCTCGTCGCCGTAGCCGTTGATCACCACTTCCAGCCGGCCGGTGGACGGGTGGATCACCATGCCGTGCACCGGAACGTCCTTGGGCATCAACGGGTGGTTGCGAATGGTCTGCACGGTGTGGCGCACGCTGTCTGACACGTTGTCGAAGCCCTTCAGCCAGCCGTCCAGATCGATGCCGGCCGCGCGCAGGGTGGCGATGGTGTCTTCCGACACGCCGCGCTCCATCGCGTGGTTCAGCACGCGCTGCGGATCGACGGCGCGCATGCCGCAGTCGCGGTGGGCGACCACGCAGATCTCGTCGGCGCGCAATTCGTACACCGCCATGATCAGGCTGCGCATCACCGAGCCCCAGGGATGAGTGATCAGCGCGCCGGCATTCTTGATCAGCTTGGCGTCGCCGTTCTTCAGGCCCATCGCCTTGGGCAGCAGCTCCACCATGCGGGCATCCATGCAGGCCAGGATGGCCAGGCCCTTGCCGGGAAACTTGTCGGTCTTGTATTGCTCGTATTCGCGGTTTTCCACGAAGGCGCGGTTGTGCTCGAGCAGGGTATTCAGTCGGTCCATGGATACGGTTTCCTGTGCGGATAGCGGGACGGATTCACCTGTGCGTCCGGCGGGCGCATAGGTGAATTCGCTCTGGAGGCTTTGCTCTATTCCGGGCGGCATGCTACCACCAGTCGGCGGAGTCGGGACAGAAATTCGCGGCTGAACCGGTCTATGCAGGTGGGGGCGAAGGCGGCGATTACAAGCGGAGTTGGTCCTTATGCTAATTATACAAGGTTTGACGAATCTCCTTGCCGCGCCGGACCGGCTTGCCTAGAATCGCGCCTCCTTTAGAGCCTGTTCACGATCTTTTTTCGAGCAGCGCAGCCCAAGCAGAAGACCAGATGCAAGGCGGAGGGTGCAAGCCTTGGTCATTCCAAGGCTCAACCCGACAACGCGGCAGATGATCTTCTGCTTGGGCTGCCCTCCGGGACTGTTTTCTACCGGTGCATGGCTTTGTCAAACGCCCCTGGCAGTGAATGACACTGCGGCGGGCCGTTTTTCGCGCCCTGCATCCGGCAGACAACAGTCGCTGCCGGAAAAAGATCGTGAACAGGCTCTTATTACTGCTTGCTTATTCTGGAGCGTTTCGTGAACGAAAAACTGGCCAACCCGGCCCCGCTGGGCCTGATGGGCTTCGGCATGACCACCATTCTTCTCAATATCCACAACGCCGGCTTTTATCCGATCAGCGCGATGATCCTGGCGATGGGACTGTGCTACGGCGGCCTGGCGCAGATCGTCGCAGGCATCATGGAGTTCGGCCGCGGCAACACCTTCGGCGTCACCGCCTTTCTGTCCTATGGCTTGTTCTGGCTGAGCCTGGTGCTGCTGATCGTGCTGCCCAAGACCGGCCTGGCCGACCCGACGCCGGAAGGCTATATGGGCTGGTACCTGTTGATGTGGGGCGTGTTCACGCTGTTCATGCTGGCGGGCACCGTCAATTACCCTCGGGTCAAGCAGTTCGTGTTCGCCTCGCTGACCGTGCTGTTCTTCCTGCTGGCCGCCCGTGACTTCACCGGCAGCAAGCTGATCGGCGTCATCGCCGGCTTCGAGGGCATCGTCTGCGGCGCCAGCGCCATCTATCTGGCGATGGCCACCGTGCTGAACGAGCAATACGGCCGCACCGTATGGCCGGTGGGCGCGCGCTGAACGCGATCCGCTCCCGCATTCCGACGCCCCGCGTGGGGCGTTTTTTATTGCCGGCCGAGAGTGGCTAACAAAACTCGGTTTGACGGCTGAGGCAAGGCGCGCCGACGCAGACAGCGCAAGCAGTACGGCAAGTCGGCGCAACGCAGCATCATAGCCGCTCTCAGTGGCGATGCCGGCCCAGCCACATCACCGCCAGCTGCACCAATATCGCCAGGCTCAGCGCCAGCAGAAAAGCGGCGGCCGGCCGCAGCGCATCCAGCGCGCCGGCCAGCGCCAGGCAGAAGGCGATGAAGGCGTAGAAGCCGCGCACCATGCCGCGCAGCAGGCGGATGGCGGCGGCGGGGCCGGCATTGGCGTGGGTGAAGACGCCCAGCACGCTGGCCAGCACCGGAAACACCGCCAGCACGCCGCTGAGCGCCGGCCCCAGCCGTTGCGACAGGCTGGTGATGATCAACACCAGCAGCGCGCCGGCCGCCATGCGCGGCGCCATGCCGGCTTCGCGGGAAAGGAGGTTCGCGGTGGCGGGCGGAGCGGGAAACAGGAAGCCGGCCAAGGGCAGGAAGGCCAGGCCCAGCAACGCCGCGTGCCACGGCGGCAGCGCCGCGGCCTGGCTGGCGGCGACGGCGAGCGCGTAGCCGGACACCCCCAGCGCCAGGCACTGCGGCCAGCGCCAGCGCAGGGTGGCCCAACTGTAGGCGATGCCGAACACCACGTTGGCGGCGGCGCCCAGCGCCGAGGCCAGCGCCGCCTGGCGGGCGAAGTCCGGCCCTTGCTCCAGCGTCAGGATCAGCAGGATGGAGCCGGTGATCACCGGAAAGCCAGCCAGCGCGCCGGCCACGCCCGGCCCCCATTTTCTGGCGGCGGCGCTGATCAGCCAGATCAGCGCCGGCACCAGCAGCAGTTTCAACAGCAGCATTTCAAGAGCCTGTTCCAAAGTCTTTCGGTGAGCCGCGCAGCCTTACCAGCGCGAGACGTGGTCCTCGGTGACGCCGGCCAGCGCGCGCACCGCGTGGCGCGCGCCGTCGGGGTCGATCAGTTCGCCGTCGAAGCGGCCTACCGGCTGCACGTAGCGGCTGGCGGCGATGATCAGATTCTTGTCTTCCCGCCGCGCGCCTTCCGGCGTGAAGACCAGGTCCACCATGCCGTCGTCGCTGCGGATGCGCCATGGCGCGAGCGGGTTTTCCGCCTGGTAGTCGAACGTCGCCGCGCCGACGCGCCACAGCCGCCCGTCCCGCCACACCGCGTTTTCCTCGCTGCCCATATAGCCTTGCTGCAGATTGAAGCCGACGCCGGCGCCGTGCGCGCTGGCCCAACGCCAGCGGGTTTCGCGGGCCAACAGGCCGTTGGAGTAGTCGAGCGAGGCGGTGGCGGCGGACAGATCGTAGCGCCCGGCCGCGCAGCGCGCCTCGCCGCGCGCCGGCAAGCCGCCGCTTTTGTGGGTGCTGTGGGCCAGGTAATTGGCCGGCGCCACCACCGCCAGCACCGGCGGCATCGCGGAGAGGTCGATTTCCGCGTCCAGGCTCAGTTCGCGGCTGGCCACGCTCAGGCGCAGTGCGTCGCCGGCGCGCGCGAAAGCGAAGCGCTTGCCGGGGAAGCGGAAACGGGCGTCGCCGAAGGCGCGGTCGGCGATGCTGACGCCGACGCCGGGCAGGCCGTTGGCGCTGGCGGCGGCCACCACTTTCCCCTGCTTGCGATCGAACAGGTAGGCGAACGCGGTGCCGTTCCAGCCCACGTCCACCACGGCGGCGGCGATCAGGAAATCGTCGTGGGCGAGGGCAGCGTACTGCCAGCGTTTGTGGTGCAGCTTGCGCGACAAGCGCTGCAGCGGCGTCAGCGCCAGCGCCTGCCAGCTCAGCTCGGGCACGATGCCCTGATAGACGCCGAAGGCGGCGCGGCCATCCGGAGCGGTGAGGCGGATCGGGGCGGAGGGCAGTGTGGGCATGGCGGGGCACCGGTAGGGGGATGCGATCGAGTCTAGCGGAATCCGATCGTCATGGCTGCGCGCTACAATTGTTTAACATTGCGCACAATTGCGCGCATGCCATTTCGCATCGTTCGCGGCTATCATAAGCCCTATGATGAAAAGCCGCCCGCTGTCCGCGTTGCAGAAACCGCCCCGTGCGGAAAGCCCGAATGAACCCCTCCATCATGGCGAGTGGGTGCAATTGCTCAACGTTGCGCGCGGCTTCGCCGATGCCGGCCTGATCCGCGCGCGGCTGCCATGAGCTTCGCGAAGAAACGCCTGCTGTGCGCGCTGCTGGCCTCGACTCTGGCCCAGCCGCTGACCGTCCGCGCCGATCTGCCCGATCTGGGCGAGATTTCCGACGCCTCGCTGTCATTGTCCGACGAGGCGCGCATCGGCCGCGACGCGCTGCGCGCGATGCGGGAAGCCGGAGACGTGGTGGACGACCCCGAAGTCAACGCCTATCTGAACGGCATCGGCGGCCGGCTGGCCGCGGCGGCCGCGGTGCCGGGCGTCCGCTTCACTTATTTTTGCGTCGCCGATCCCGGCATCAACGCTTTCGCCATGCCCGGCGGCTATGTCGGCATCAATATCGGCCTGATGCTGGCCTCCCAGAGCGAAGGCGAGCTGGCCGCCGTGCTCGGCCACGAAACCGCCCACGTCGCCCAGCGCCACATCGCGCGGATGCAGGCGGCCAACAGCGCCACCAGTCCCTTGCTGCTGCTGGGCACCATCGTCGCCGCCGCGCTGGCGGCCAAGGCCGGCAGCGGCGAGGGCGCGATGGGCGCGGTGTCGGCCGGCATGGGCCTGTCCATTTCCCGGCAGCTGGCGTTCTCGCGCGATTTCGAGCGCGAGGCGGACCGCGTCGGCATGCAATACATGGGCGCCGCCGGCTTCGACGTGCGCTACATGGCGTCGTTCTTCCAGCGGCTGGAGCAGGCCAGCCGCTACAGCGACAACACCGCCTACGCCTTTTTGCGCACCCACCCGGTGACACTGGAGCGGATCAGCGAGGCGCAGAACCGCGCGCTGGACTACCCGGTGCGGATGCGCGCCGACAGCGTCGACTACCTGCTGGTGCGCGAGAAGCTGCGCACGCTGACCATGTCGCCGGAAGAGGCGGTGGCCCATTACGACAGCGCGCTGCAGCGCGGCTTGTTCCTCAGCGAAGGCGCAAATTGGTATGGCCTGGCGCGCGCCAAGTTGCTGCAGCATGACCGCAAGGGCGCCAGCGAGGCCTTGGCCAAGGCCCGCGCCAAGCTGCCGGACAATCCGATGCTGTACGGGCTGGAGGTGGAGATCGCCCGCGACGGCCGCGACTGGGCCGCCGCCACCCGCGCCGCCAGCGAGGGCCTGTCGGTTTTCCCGCGCAGCGAGTCGCTGCAACTGGCCCTGCTGGACGCCGCGCTGGATGGCGGCGACCGCAAGGCGGCCCAGGGGCAGCTGCGCCAGTTGCTGGACAACCGGCGCGACGATCCGGCGCTGTATCGGCGCGAGGCCAAGCTGTACGCCGACAAGGACCCGCTGCGCTACCACGCCGCCTTGGGCAATGCGTTCTATTACGAACAACGCTACGGCGCGGCGCTGGAGCAGTACCAGCTGGCCGGCAAGGCCAAGGGCGACGACTTCTACTTGAGATCCATGCTGGAAGCCCGTCTGCGCGAGGTGGAGAAGCTGGCCAAGGAGGAGCGCAAGGCTGCGCGAAATTGAAACAATTGTTTCAGGATCGCGTTGTTTATCGCAAAAAAACAACATGATGCGGCGCAGCATCCGTTTTTTTCGCGACTTCCAGCTGTCTTAGCTGTCGACGGCTATTCCTTTGCGAATCCATCCAGTCGTACACTGGCGTGGTCGCACGATGCTCATTCGAAAATGAACATTTTTATTTGCGAAACTGTTCGTTTATAATCGCAAATCAAATCATTGGCTCGCTTCCGAGCCGATAGCATAAACGCGGGGCCGGCCGCTTCGAGACTCGGTCCCCGAAGTCACCCGCTGTGAGGACCAGAGATGGCTGCAACTTTCCCTGACGATATCGATCCGTTGGAAACCCAGGAGTGGACTGAAGCGCTGGAATCGGTGCTGGACAACGAAGGCGCAGAACGCGCGCACTTCCTGCTGGAGACCATGGTCGAGCGCACCCGCCGCCGCGGCGCCCACCTGCCGTTCGATGCCACCACCGCGTACCAGAACACCATCCCGGTTGGCAAAGAAGCCAAGTCCCCGGGCAACCACGAGATGGAGCATCGCATCCGCTCGATCAACCGCTGGAACGCGGCCGCCATGGTGCTGCGCGCCGGCAAGAAGGATCTGGAGCTGGGCGGCCACATCGCGTCCTTCCAGTCCTCCGCCACGTTGTACGACGTCGGTTTCAACCATTTCTGGCGCGCCCAGAATGAAAACCAGGACGGCGACCTGATCTACTTCCAGGGCCACATCGCCCCGGGCGTGTATTCCCGCGCCTTCATGGAAGGCCGCCTGACCGCCGACCAGATGGACAACTTCCGACAGGAAGTGGACGGCAAGGGCCTGTCCTCCTATCCGCACCCGTGGCTGATGAAGGACTTCTGGCAGTTCCCGACCGTCTCCATGGGCCTGGGCCCGCTGATGGCCATCTACCAAGCCCGCTTCCTGAAGTACCTGGAAAGCCGCGGTCTGGCCAAGACCATGGGCCGCAAGGTGTGGTGTTTCTGCGGCGACGGCGAGATGGACGAGCCGGAATCGCTGGGCGCGATCGCCATGGCCGCCCGCGAAGGCCTGGACAACCTGGTGTTCGTGATCAACTGCAACCTGCAGCGCCTGGACGGTCCGGTGCGCGGCAACGGCAAGATCATCCAGGAACTGGAAGGCGACTTCCGCGGTTCGGGCTGGAACGTGCTGAAAGTGATCTGGGGCTCCCGATGGGACCCGCTGCTGGCCATGGACACCAAGGGCCTGTTGAAGAAGCGCATGGACGAGTGCGTGGACGGCGACTACCAGACCTTCAAGTCCAAGGACGGCGGCTACGTGCGCGAACACTTCTTCGGCAAGTACCCGGAGCTGCGCGAAATGGTGGCCAACATGTCCGACGAAGAGATCTGGAATCTCAATCGCGGCGGCCATGACCCGCACAAGGTGTACGCTGCCTACCACGAGGCCACCCACAACGCCAACGGCCGTCCGACCGTGATCCTGGCCAAGACCATCAAGGGTTACGGCATGGGCGCGTCCGGCGAAGCCAAGAACATCGCCCACCAGGCCAAGAAGATGGACCTGGACAGCCTGCGTAATTTCCGCGACCGCTTCGGCATCCCGGTGTCCGACGAGGACCTGCCGAACGTGCCGTACTACCTGCCGGCCGAAGACAGCCCGGAAATGAAGTACATGCGCGAACGCCGCGCGGCGCTGGGCGGCTACCTGCCGGCCCGCAATCCGGTCAACCAGCCGCTGGCGGTGCCGGAACTGTCCGCCTTCGACGCGCAGCTGCAGTCGTCGGGCGACCGCGAGTTCTCCACCACGATGGCCTTCGTCCGCATGCTGGGCACCATCATGAAGGACAAGAACATCGGCAAGCGCGTGGTTCCGATCGTGCCGGACGAGTCCCGCACCTTCGGCATGGAAGGCATGTTCCGCCAATACGGCATCTGGTCCACCCAGGGTCAGAACTATGTGCCGCAGGACCATGACCAGCTGATGTTCTACAAGGAATCCAAGGACGGCCAGATCCTGCAGGAAGGCATCAACGAGCCGGGCGCGATGGCCGACTGGATCGCCGCGGCGACCAGCTACGCCAACAGCAGCCAGCCGATGATTCCGTTCTACATCTATTACTCGATGTTCGGCTTCCAGCGCATCGGCGACCTGGCCTGGGCCGCCGGCGACATGCGCGCCCGCGGCTTCCTGCTGGGCGGCACCGCCGGCCGCACCACGCTGAACGGCGAAGGCCTGCAGCACGAAGACGGCCACAGCCACATCCAGGCCGGCCTGATCCCGAACTGCATCAGCTACGACCCGACCTTCGCCTACGAGCTGGCCGTGATCGTGCAGGACGGCATGCGCCGCATGTACGCCGAGCAGGAAGACGTCTTCTACTACCTGACCCTGATGAACGAAAACTACGTTCACCCGGCGATGCCGGCAGGCGCGGAAGAGGGCATCCTGAAGGGCATGTACCTGCTGCAGGACGGCGGCGACGCCAAGGTCAAGGTGCAGCTGATGGGCTCCGGCACCATCCTGCGCGAAGTGATGGCCGCGGCCGATCTGCTGAAGGCCGATTTCGGCATCGGCGCCGACATCTGGAGCGTGACCTCCTTCAACCAGCTGCGCCGCGACGGCATGGAAGCCGAGCGCCACAACCTGCTGAACCCGACCGCCGAGGCCCGCTCCTCCTACGTCGAGCAGCAGCTGGCCGGCCGCAACGGCCCGGTGATCGCCGCGACCGACTACATCCGCAATTACGCCGATCAGATCCGCGCCTACGTGCCGGGCCGCTATGTCGTGCTGGGCACCGACGGCTTCGGCCGCTCGGACAGCCGCGCCAACCTGCGCTCCTTCTTCGAGGTGGATCGCTACCACGTGGCGCTGGCGGCCCTGTCCGCCCTGGCCCGCGACGGCAAGATCGAAGGCGCCAAGGTGGCCGAAGCCATCGCCAAGTACGGCATCAAGACTGACAAGCTGCCGAGCTGGAAGGTGTAACTCCTGAACGGAAGCCCCGGCCCAGGCCGGGAGCTTCCGTTTTGGCAAGGCAAGCGAATCTGTAGCGGATATCCGGCGGAACGCCCCGACAGGGGCTTCCGCCTTACGAATGGAAAGCTCATGAGCAATCTGATCGAACTGAAAGTGCCCGACATCGGCGGTCACAGCAACGTAGACATCATCGAAGTATTCATCGCCCCGGGCCAGACCGTGTCCGTGGACGACTCCCTGATCACCCTGGAAACCGACAAGGCCACCATGGAAGTGCCGGCCACCGCCGCCGGCAAGGTGGTGGAAGTGAAGATCAAGGTGGGCGACAAGGTCAGTATCGAAGTGCGTCAGGGCAGACGCCGTGACGACCCTGATCACGCTGGAAACCGACAAGGCCACCATGGAAGTGCCGGCCACCGCCGCCGGCAAGGTGGTGGAAGTGAAGATCAAGGTGGGCGACAAGGTCAGCGAAGGCGACCTGATCGTGGTGGTGGAAGGCGCTGTCGCCGCTTCCGCCCCGGCCGCCGCTGCGCCGGCTCCGGCAGCAGCCCCGGCCGCTCCGGCCCCGGTTGCGGCCGCGCCTGCCGCTGCTCCGGCCGTAGCGCCGGTAGCCGCCGCCGTGTCCGCCGCCATCGACGAAATCGCCTTCTCCAAGGCTCACGCCGGTCCGTCCGTGCGCCGTCTGGCGCGCGAGCTGGGCGTGGACCTGGGCAAGGTGAAGGGCAACGGCCGCAAGGGCCGCGTCACCGAAGACGACGTCAAGGCCTTCGTCAAGGGCGTGATGCAGAACCCGGCTATTCTGGCCCCGGCCGCCGCGCCGGCGGGCTCCGGCGCGGGTCTGGACCTGCTGCCGTGGCCGAAGGTGGACTTCGCCAAGTTCGGCCCGATCGAAACCAAGCCGCTGTCCCGCATCCAGAAGATTTCCGGCGCCAACCTGTCGCGCAACTGGGTGATGATCCCGCACGTCACGTTCAACGACGAGTGCGACATCACCGAGCTGGAAGACTTCCGCAAGACCGTGGGCAAGGAATGGGAAAAGTCCGGCCTGAAGATCAGCCCGCTGGCCTTCATCATCAAGGCCGCCGCCGAAGCGCTGAAGGCCTTCCCGACCTTCAACAGCTCGCTGGACGGCGACAACCTGGTGCTGAAGCAGTACTACCACATCGGCTTCGCCGCCGACACGCCTAACGGCTTGGTGGTGCCGGTGATCAAGGACGCGGACAAGAAGGGCCTGCGCCAGATCGCCCAGGAACTGACCGACCTGTCCAAGCTGGCCCGCGAAGGCAAGCTGAAGCCGACCGACATGCAAGGCGCGACCTTCACCATCTCGTCGCTGGGCGGCATCGGCGGCACCAGCTTCACGCCTATCGTCAACGCGCCGGAAGTGGCCATCCTCGGCGTCTGCAAGTCGCAGATCAAGCCGGTGTGGAACGGCAAGGAGTTCGCGCCGCGCCTGATGTGCCCGCTGTCCCTGTCCTTCGATCACCGCGTGATCGACGGCGCGGCCGCCGCGCGCTTCACCGTGCACTTGGGCAAGCTGCTGTCGGACGTGCGCCGTCTGATCCTGTAATGGTAGGGCGGAAGCCTCGGCTTGCCGGGGCGTTCCGCCTTCTCCTTGCCGCACGCAATACGGCGGAACCCCCCCGGTAAAGCAGGGGGCTTCCGCCCTACGGATGGAAAGCCATGAGCAATCTGATCGAATTGAAAGTCCCGGACATCGGCGGCCACAGCAACGTGGACGTGATCGAAGTGTTCGTCAAGCCGGGCGACGTGATTGAAAAAGAAGCCAGCCTGATCACGCTGGAAACCGATAAAGCCACCATGGAAGTGCCGGCCGAAGCCGCCGGCATCGTCAAGGAAGTGCGCGTCGCCGTGGGCGGCAAAGTCTCCGAAGGCGACGTGGTCGTCATCCTGGAAGCCGCCGGCGCAGCCGCCGCGGCTCCGGCTGAAGTGAAGCCGGTGGAAACCACCGGCGTCGCTTCCGCCACCACCCAGGCCGGCTTCGCGCCGCAAGCCGCCCCGGTCGCCGCCAGCCATAGCGGCGGCGCGGACGTGGAATGCGACGTGATGGTGCTGGGCGGCGGCCCCGGCGGTTACTCCGCCGCCTTCCGCGCGGCCGACCTGGGCCTGAAAGTGGTCATCGTCGAGCGTTACGCCACCCTGGGCGGCGTGTGCCTGAACGTGGGCTGCATCCCGTCCAAGGCGCTGCTGCACAACGCCGCGGTGATCGACGAAGTGAGCCACCTGGCCGCCAACGGCATCAAGTTCGGCAAGCCGGAAGTGGACATCGACATGCTGCGCGGCTACAAGGAAAAGGTCATCGCCAAGCTGACCGGCGGCCTGGGCGGCATGGCCAAGGCGCGCAAGGTGGAGATCGTGCGCGGCAACGGCCACTTCATCGACCCGCACCACATCGAAGTCTCGCTGACCACCGGCAAAGGCCGCGAAGAGTCCGGCGAGAAGAAGATCGTCAAGTTCAAGAACGCCATCATCGCCGCCGGTTCCCGCGTGGTGAAGCTGCCGTTCATCCCGAACGACCCGCGCGTGGTGGACTCCACCGGCGCGCTGGAGCTGAAGGGCGTGACCAAGCGCATGCTGATCATCGGCGGCGGCATCATCGGCCTGGAAATGGGCACCGTCTACTCCACGCTGGGCGCGCGCCTGGACGTGGTGGAAATGCTGGACGGCCTGATGCAGGGCGCCGACCGCGACCTGGTCAAGGTATGGCAGAAGTGGAACGCCCACCGCTTCGACAACATCATGCTGAACACCAAGACCGTGGCCGTGGAGCCGAAGGAAGACGGCGTGTGGGTGACTTTCGAGGGCGAGCAAGCCCCGAAAGAACCGCAACGCTACGACTTGGTGCTGTACGCCACCGGCCGCGCGCCGAACGGCAAGCTGATCGGCGCGGAAAACGCCGGCATCGCCGTGACCGACCGCGGCTTCATCCAGGTGGACAAGCAGCAGCGCACCAACGTGCCGCACATCTTCGCCATCGGCGACATCGTCGGCCAGCCGATGCTGGCGCACAAGGGCGTGCATGAAGGCCACGTGGCGGCGGAAAACTGCGCCGGCCAGAAGGCCTACTTCGACGCCCGCGTGATTCCGGGCGTGGCCTACACCGACCCGGAAGTGGCCTGGGTGGGCGTGACCGAAGACGAAGCCAAGAAGCAAGGCCTGAAGATCGAGAAGGGCGTGTTCCCGTGGGCCGCCTCCGGCCGCGCCATCGCCAACGGCCGCGACGAAGGCTTCACCAAGCTGATCTTCGACGCCGAGAGCCACCAGATCATCGGCGGCGGCATCGTGGGCCCGCACGCAGGCGACATGATCGGCGAGGTGTGCCTGGCGATCGAGATGGGTTGCGACGCGACCGACATCGGCAAGACCATCCACCCGCACCCGACGATGGGCGAGTCCATCGGCATGGCCGCGGAAGTGGCGCACGGCACCTGCACGGACCTGCCGCCGCAACGCAAGAAGTAAGGTTGGATCGGCGGTCATTTGGTCGCCATCAGACTAAGAAAGGGCAAGCCTTGGGGCTTGCCCTTTTTGTCTACAATAAATATCATGACAAATGCATTCGTGGGTGGCGCTGATTTAATGGGCAGTGCTGTTTTATCTATTGCTATGACTGATAAATTCCTACGAATTGGGTCAGTCATTTTTTATAAAAAATGACTGATTATATTTGATTGATGTTCCTTCTATATGTTTGGACTTTAATCAATTTTAATCTAAAAATATGCCTGCTTTCTGTATGCCTCATTTGAGGTATTAAAATGGTGGTAGGCTTTAATAAGCGTGATGAGCCATGAAGAAAATTATTTGGATGACAGTGTTGTCATTTTTTTTAGTTGGATGTGCTTCAACTCAGAAATTGACAGATATGGATAGGAAAGGGATTAAAACGGTACAGATAAACCCGGATATGCCCAAGGCTGCTCAGTTTTATTATATGGGGCCAGGTATGGCTATGGCAGGTGGCCTTCTTGGTCCAATAGGTGTTTTCCTTAGCGCGGATGATAATAAGTCGGAAGCTGTAAGAATTGCAACGGCGATCGATAAAAGCAAGTTGGATGTATACAAAATTATTTATGAGGAATTGTCCTCTGCACTTGAAAAGTCTGGAAAGTTGCCTTTGTCAAAGGAGTCTAGCCCTGATGCAACTAAGCTAAATATTTATGTTTTCCAGATGGGCTTTAGTATTCCTAATGGATTTAGCTCTAAGCTGGTCCCGCTTTTGGGCGTTAGAGCAAGCTTGGTGGATTCCTCTAATCGCATACTTTGGACCGATGTTGAAAGAACGATGACATTGGGGAATCCGTCAGATGGACATACTCTTGATGAGTTGCTTGGCGATCCAAATCTGTTGGAACAGGAAATGCGGCTTGCAGCCAAAGATGTTGCCGCTGGTTTAGTCAAAGACCTGTAATTTTTGATCCAACAGGAAAATGGAGTTGACTTGGCTATGCATAGATAAAAGCACATTGAGAGCCATGGCTTGATTTTGGGTGGCTCTGTGGCTTTGTGTCCATTCCACGGATGATTGATTTTTATGGCAGGGTTGTGAGCTGCGAGTAGGGTGCGTCACCCCGTAGGGGCGATACACCGGTTGTGGTATTGTGGTTTTGTGTTCGCTTCGCGGACGATGGATTTTGATGGCGGGGCTGCCCGCCGGGCAGGTCGGGGAACTGTCTCGCCAGCTCCCCGACACCCCTAGGCGACCCCAGCAGTGCGGAGAAACCCCGTCTCCAAAGCCATTCCCAAGGAGCCGCCGGAACTAGCGGGGCGCTAACGTCGCCCCGCGTCGAACAACCGGCGTCTTAAAACCGTGGAAATAGCTTCGGAGCCGGCTTGCGCTGATGGGGAGTCGTCGCGTGTCGGCTCGGTTTACACGTTGTAGGATGTGTTATCTATAAAAACGACACCGCCTACTTTGCTGTAATTGAGTACTCCAATGAAGCTATTGTGGAGAATACACATGATGGAAATTATTAAAGATATAGCAAATATTATATTTTGGGGAGTGGCTTCTATTATTGCCATTTTGTCTTATTTGCAAGCGCGTAAAACTATTTTTTCTCCGATTCGGACAGAGACATTCAAATTTCAATTAAAGGTATTTGAGGAAGTGTTATTGTATTTTCAGAATAAATCCGAAGCTGACTTTGTGGATTTGTTTGATAGTCGTCGGATTGTTGCATTGAATTCTTTGAAGATGGCCAACGCATATGCGATGAATTTTTTTGCTGAGGATTTTGAGTTGAATTGGGAGGGTAGTGCTAAGATTTTTGAGCCGCTAATTGGGTGTGTTGTTTCTAGTAAGTATGCAGAGCATTATTTTGATAGAATTGATGCGCCTATGTCATTAAGCAAGAACATTGTTGATAAGCGGAATGTGGAGAGCCCAGCTTTAATTCTTGCTAATTGGCAGAAGTATCGGCATGGCATGGTTGAGTATACGCGGGAGTATCAAGATCAGTTGCAAGAGTTGCAGCGTTTGTCTGCATCTCCTTTTTTGCCGGAAGAGTTAAGGGGTTATATTAATGATTTCCAGAAGATTGTTAGAAGTGATCTTCTCTTGGTGGGTGAAGTGTTAACTGAGTGTGCACGGAAAATGCCTGATAGCTTCAAGCTGGCAGAGGATTTAGAAGGCTTTAGCTCGGAATGGGTATGGAATGAATTTAATGCTGCTAGATGTGATTATGAGCCAGCATCCAAGAAAATAATTGATTACATGAATACTTATCTTAAGATAGAAAATCTGATGCGATAATTTTACTAAGGAAATTTTGTTGGAGTATGATGGTGTTTAAGTTATTCATTAAGACGTATTAATTTTCTTGATGTGGGGCAGATGTAGTAATGTCGATGCAAGGTGATAAACGGTTTTTAATTTTTTTAGCTTGATGTAGGGAGTATTGTCAGCGGGTTGATTCTCCTTCTCCTTCTCCTTCTCCTTCTCCTTCTCCTTCTCCTTCTCCTTCTCCTTCTCCTTCTCCTTCTCCTTCTCCTCCTGCATGCGCCGCTCCAGATCGCCCGGCCAGGTTTTAAGCCGCCGTCTGCTTGAGCGGCGCGACAGTAGGGCACCGCGAGTTCGGCGGTGCCTGGCCAGGCGGTTTTTGAGCGGAGTTTAGCGTGCTGCAGGGGCGCCTGGGGGCTGGCCGCGCAGCCCACTGACCCGCCTCCTGGCGGAGCACTACGATATGAAGAGCCACTTTGATCAAAGCAAACCCTGGCTATTAGGCTTAGTTCCGTTGTTCCAACTACTCCCCGCTGATAGAATTTCCCTCGGTGCTGAACACACCTGACACACTAGCGGTTGCCTCGCCCGACAGACGGGGTTTTTTGCGTCCATAGGTTTCTTAGTCGCGCCATAGTCTTGGTGCGTCCGCAGCTTATGGCCGGGTAGCGCGTCTGTCGAAAAATAGCCCGCAAGGGCTAAGGCAGCGGGCCGTCTAGTGTCGGTGTTCAAGTACCTGGCCGCCCCTCTGAACAGGGGGCTTCCGTTTGGATAAAACACTAGGAGCTTCACCATGGACGCTCGTTTTGTTGTATTCGTCTCTCTTCATCTATCCCTCCATCTCGACAATTCGACACTGCGTTTGAACACTGGGCATAGCTACAGCTCACATGAGGAGGCCCAGCCATGAACTACCACCTCGACCTCTCCGTAAACCTCCCCCTCCGCCTCGACTACGCCAAAAACTTCCCGCTGCGCGTCATCCGCCGCGAGGAGGGCTTCTGGTTCGTCGCCGCCGAAATCGCCGCTTCGATGAAACAGGAAGTGGAGGACCTGCTGCACACGCTGGAACAACCCGCCGGCCGCTTGCTGTTGCTGGCAGGCGAGGACGAGCCGGTGCTGTGCCTGTCCGAAGGCGAGCTGGACGAGGTGGTCAGAAGAATCAAGAAACCGGGCGCGCGGCGCTTGCGGCGCTGGTGGCAGGAGGAAACCCGGCCGGCTTTGCTGCATGAAGGCGGGCCGGCCACCACGGCGGAGAGCCTGCATCTGGCGCTGGCTTTGGCCGCCGAGGCGGCGCAGCAGGTGGGGCGGGCGGTGATGGAGGCGGTGCTGCGCGGCCCGGGGCCTTGGCAGCATTCGCGCTGGGTGGTGGCGCTGGATTACGAGCGCCACAACAAACAGCGCTGGCCGCATGGCAAGCTGATCGGCCTCTCCAGCTCCGTCGCCACGCTGGAGGGTTTGGCGGAGCTGATCGCCGAGCCGGGCCGGATGCCGGTCAACAATACCGACCTGGTCAAACTGGCCGCGGCCTGCCATTTGCGGCTGGCGGAACGGATGGGACGGATCGCCGGCTAATGGCTGTGGAACAGGCAATGTCGGCCCGCTTGGCGGGCCTTTGCTTTGCATGGTGGCGGCTGTTTGTTTGGTGGGGATTTGAGTCAAGCCCAGTCACACGCCTGCCGATCATCCGGAGCGGTCAAAGAGCTGTCTCTCCTGACAGCGTATCTGATGCCTCCTACAATGGCGTTGTTCTATCCCAAAAGGATCCACCGTGAGCACGATCAAAGTACTGGGTATTTGCGGCAGCCTGCGCCGCGCCTCCGCCAATATGGGTCTGCTGCGCCATGCAGCCAGCCGCCTTCCGGCTGGTATGGAACTGCAGATCGCCGATCTGTCCGAGGTGCCGTTTTACAATGCCGACCTGACCAGCAAACCGGCGGCGGTTGCGCGTCTGCTGGAGCAGATCGGCGAGGCCGACGCTTTGCTGCTGGCCTGCCCGGAATATAACTATTCCATGGCGCCGGCACTGAAAAACGCGCTGGATTGGGCGTCGCGCGAGCCGGAAAACAAGCTGCTGGCGGGCAAACCGGTCGCCATCATGGGGGCTGGCGGCGGCATGGGCACTTCTCGCGCGCAGTACCATCTTCGGCAAACCTGCGTGTTTCTCGACCTGCTTCCGCTGAACAAGCCTGAGGTCTTTGCCAACGCTTTTGCTGGTGGTTTTGATGGCGATGGCAATCTGACCGATGAGCGCCTGCAGGGCTTGGTGGCGCAACAGTTGGAAGCGCTGCGCGCTTGGACGTTGCGACTGAAGGTCTGACGCGCTGCGTTAAAACCAGTGAAATCGCCTTGCTGCGGGTATCCCGGCAAGGCGTTTTTTTATGCAGCACCGCGCAGCAAACTACACAATGAATGGTTAGCCGGCGCTAATCCGCCGCCTCCTGCCGCTGCCCCGGCACCGGCGGCTCCACGCTCACCACCCGGTCCCGCCCGCCGTTCTTGGCCAGGTACAGCGCCTTGTCCGCCCGCGCCAGCGTGCTGTGTATCCGCTCGCCTTCCAGCCACACGGTGACGCCGACCGAGAAGGTCTGGTTGTCCGGCAGGTTGCGGCGCAGCGAGTCGATGCGGATCACGGCCTGGGGCAGGTCGCAGTCCATCAGCGCCAGCACGAATTCCTCGCCGCCGAAGCGGGCGAACAGGTCCGATTGCCGCATCCGCGATTTGATCAGCACCGCTACCTCGCGCAGCAGCCTGTCGCCTTCGGGGTGGCCGTAGCTGTCGTTGAAATGCTTGAAATGATCCAGATCGAACAGCGCCACCGCGATGGGCTGGCGGTAGCGGCGGGCGGTGGCCAGCATCATTTCAATCTGGATGTCCCAGGTGCGGCGGTTGGGCAGCTGGGTCAGCTCGTCGGTGCCGGCCAGGGCTTCCAGCTTTTCCATCAGGCTGCGCATCTGCCCCAGCCATTTGTGCAGCAGCCTCACCAGCAGGATGGCCATCGCGCTGGCGACGATCCACATCACCAGCATGATCCAGCGTGCGACGATGCCGTAAGAGTTGGACTGCGCCACTTTTCTCATCAGGTCCAGCGTGATGGAGACGGCCAGCGCGTTGGTGTTCTGCGAGATGTGGTTGAAGATCTGGATTTCCTCGCCCATCACCAGGCTGGAGGCCTTGTCGCGCAAGGCGGGAGTGTGGGAGCGGTACATGGCGATGATGTCGCGGTCCCGCTCCATGAAGGCGTTGAAGTCTCGCTGCACGCTGTCCAGCAGGCTGCGTTGATCGGCGGCCAGCGGCATGTCGCGCAGGGACTGGATGTCGCGGCGGAAATTGTCGGCGGAGCGCAGGAATTCCGACCGGGAGATGGCGTTGTCGCGGCTGGCGCCGTCCACGTTGCGCACGATGTCGAAGGCGTAGCCGGTTTGCCAGCCGTTCAGGTCGGCGGCGTCGAACTTCACTTCCATCGCCGCCTGGGCGATCGAGATGTATTCGACGATTTCGGTTCTGCCCCGCTCCTGCAGCTTTTCGATATAGAAGGACAAGACCGGCAGCAAGCCCATGCACAGCAAGATGGGAGCGGCCACCACGATGGCCTTCAGCATGATGCCTTTGTCGCTTCTATCGAACATGGTCGCCTCGCCAGGATTCTGAGGGTTGATCGCAAGCGCGGCGAGCGGGAGCGACCCTGCTTCAAGATAGATGGTTTTTGTACGAACAAATACGTAGCCGCGGCGAAGCTGGTTTGTTTTAAGCGGAAATATCAATGGCATAATGCGGTTTTGGCCGAGGCTTCCGCTTTCATCCGCCGCCAGCCGCGGAGCGAGAGGCCGGCCGACAATGGCTACAGAAAGGCTTGCCGCATGCAGATCCGACAGATTCGACCCAGCGACTTCGCGTTCATCTCCTCGGTGATGGACGATTGGTGGGGCGGGCGTCAGGTGAGGCACCTGTTGCACCGCATGTTCTTCGATCATTTCGCCGATACCGGTTTCGCGGCGGTGGAGGGGGAGGAGATCGTCGGTTTCCTGGTGGGCTTCCAGTCCCAGTCGCGGCCGGAGGTCGGCTACATCCATTTTGTCGGCGTCGCGCCGGCGGCGCGCGGCAGGGAGCTGGGCCGCGGCCTGTACCGCCGCTTTTTCGCGGCGGCGCGCGAGCGGGGGTGTTCGGATGTGCAAGCCATCACCTCGCCCGGCAATGCCGCTTCCATCGCGTTTCACCGGCGGATGGGCTTCACGCTGCTGGAGGGCGATGGCGTGGAAGCGGGCGTGCCGGTCGCGCTCGATTACAGCGGCCCCGGCCAGCACCGCGTGCGTTTCCGCCTGCCGTTGGCGCAGGCTGTTCTCTAAGCGGCGGCGCCGCCCGGTTTCCGGCTGATCTTGCTTATCAATTCAAGGTTGAGCCTCCGGCAGCGGCAGCCGCTCAGCCGGCAGCCAGGCGAAGCGTCCGCCGTCGTCGCGCAGGCGGCCGATGCCGGGGAAGGGCGCGTGGGCGGCGGCGATCCAGTCGTGGCTGGCGGCGATGCGGGAGAAGGTCTGTCGCCGGGTGGCCACTGCCTGTCCGCTGTCGGTGTCGAAGCTGGCATAGATTTCTGGTTGGGACGATTGGGCGGCCAGGTTGTGGATCATGTCGCCCACCGCCCACAGCGTTTCGCCATGATTGCTGACTTTCACGCCGGTATGGCCGGCGGTGTGGCCGGGCAGCGGCACGGCGGTGATGCCGGGCGCGATCTCTGTCTGGCCATCAAGGGTATGCCAGCGTCCCGTCGCGCGGTAGGCCGCGTAGACGGTTTCCACGATGCCGTGCAGTTTGCGCTTGGCGGGGTCTGTCGACAGGGCCGTCTGCTGGCTGGTCCAGAGCGCCAAGTCGGCCGCGTGGCTGTAGATGGCGGCGTTGGGAAAGGCCGGCTGGCCGTCGGGGCGCAGCAGGCCGCCGATATGGTCGGCATGCAGGTGGGTGAGGATGATCTTGCTGACCTGTTCCGGCTGGTAGCCGGCTGCGCGCAGATTATCCAGCAGCGAGCCATCGCCTTCGCCGTAGAAGCGCCCGGCGCCGGCATCGATCAGCACCAGTTCCCGGCCGGTGTGGATCAGGAAGGCGTTGTCGGAAACCGGAAAAGAGGACAGGGGGCGGTCGCCGGCATCGAGCAGCGTCTGGACCTGGCCGGGGGCGGCGCCTAGCAGCACGGATGTCGGCAGTTGCAGGCTCTTGTCGAACAAGGTGGTGACGGTGAAGTCGCCCAGTTGCATCCGGAAGAAGCCGGGCGCCTGATTGCGCAGCTGGGGGGGCGCGGAGGAGGCGGGCAGTTCCGCCGCCTGGGCGAGAGAGAGGAATTGCAAGCCGGCGAACAGAGCGGCGGCAAGGCTTCGAATGGGGAGGGCGGGCAACGATGGTGGTTTCATGGCGATCGCTTCGATTCAGGTCGGTGTTAAAGAGTTAAATATGAATATTAAATGTTTTGATTGATAATAATATTATAATGGTATTTACGGGGCGGGCGGGAACGATATCAGGCTGGGCGTAGATGGGGAAAATATTCGCGGATGCGGCCTTTCTCCGATTTGATGCCTTGCGCATGCGCAAGGCCGGAGTGAACTTGAGCGGGGCGAACGGGGTCAGATATCCCTTGTTTGACAATCGTTTGCCGGTCGCCAGCCCCGCTGACTTCCGTTACCATGCGACATCCCCTTTTGAATCGAACCATGCCACGTTTTCCCATCCTACCGCCGCGCTTTCTCGCATGCCGCCCTGGCCGGCTGTTGGCGCTGGCCGCCTGCCTGGCGGTGGCGCAGGCGCAGGCCGGCATTGAATACAGCGTGGAAATCGACGCGCCGTCCGATCTGGCGCAATTGCTGCGCGACAACCTGGATCTGGTGGAAAACCAGAAGGACCCGGACGTCGACCAGAGCTGGCTGGAGGCGCTGGTGAAGAGCACGCCGGACGAGGCGAAGAAGCTGCTGGAGACCGAGGGCTATTTCGGCGCCCGCGTGGACGCGGCGCTGGAGGCCGGCAACCGGGTGCGGGTCAAGGTCAGCCCGGGCGAGCCGGTGCTGATCGACGACGTCACCATCCGGCTGGACGGCGACATCCGCCAACAGAGCGACTACCAGCAGCGGCTGGCCCAGGTGCTGGAAGCCTGGACGCTGCCGATGGGCGCGCCTTACCGCCAGGCGGACTGGGATGCCGGCAAGCGCGCGGTGCTGCGCCGGCTGCAGGCCGACCGCTTCCCCCGGGCGCGCATCGTGTCCAGCGAAGCCAGGATCGATCCCGCCACCCGCCGCGCCACGCTGGAAGTCAAGCTGGACAGCGGCCCGCTGATCGCGTTCGGCAAGATCACCGTCAACGGCATCAAGCGCTATCCGGAAAAAGTGGCGCTGGGCATGGCCGACTTCAATCCCGGCTCGCCGTACAGCCAGGACAAGGTGCTGGCCTATCAGTCGGCGCTGGAGCAGGACCCGCATTTTTCGTCGGTGATCGTCAGCGCCGATTTCGACCGCATCGCCGACAACCGGGTGCCGGTGACGGTGGACGTGGTGGAGATGCCGCGGCAGAAGGTGGAGCTCGGCCTCACCTATGACTCGGTCGAGGGGCCCGGCGTGCGGGTGGGTTACGACCATTACAATATCTTCCGCCGCGGCTATACCGGCTCGCTGTTGCTGGACTGGAAGCGCGATCAGCAGGCGGTCAGCTTCGGCCTGGGCTTTCCGCGCCAGTCCGACGGCTATTCCCACTCCATCACCAGCTCGTTCAAGTCGGAAACCGTGCAGGGCCTGAAGACCAATACCGTCGACGCCGGCGTGTGGCGCATCCGCAGCCGCGGCAATATCGAGGCGCGGATGGGGGTGGAGTTCCTGAAGGAAAGCGCCGAGGCCGGCGGCGAGCTGACCAGCGACACCCACGTCACCCAGCTGGTGTACGGCTGGACCCAGCGCGCGGTGGACGATCTGATGCGGCCGCGCAGCGGCTATCTGCTGGATGGCCGACTGTCAGGCTCGGTGGGCCAGTTCGGCTCCACCACCTCGATGGTGCGCGCTTATGGCCGCGCGGTCGGCTACTGGTCGCCGTTCCCCAAGTACGGCACGCTGGTTGTCCGGGCGGAGCTGGGCCAGGTGTGGGCGCGCGACGGCGCCCAGGTGCCGTCCACGCTGCTGTTCCGCGCCGGCGGCGCCAACAGCGTGCGCGGCTACGACTACCAGAGCCTGGGCCTGTCCGGCCCCAACGGCTCGGTGCTGGGCGGCCGCGTGGTGGCCACCGGCAGCCTCGAATACCAGATTCCGATCAAGCCGGACTGGTACCTGGCGCTGTTCACCGACGCCGGCAACGCCGCCGACAGCTGGAAGGGCTTCCAGCCCGAGCACGCCAACGGCGTGGGCGTGCGCTGGATGAGCCCGGTGGCGCCGCTGTCCTTCGACATCGCCAAGGCTGAGCGCGACGGCAAGATCCGTTGGAATCTCAGCCTGGGCCTGGCTTTCTGATCCCATGAGCGACAAGCAGACACCCCACACCGAGGCGCCGGAGCAGGCGCCCACCCCCCCGCGCCGGCCGCGCCGCTGGCGCGCCTTCTTCGGCGCGCTGGCGCTGATGTTCGCGCTGCTGCTGGCCCTGCTGGGCTGGATCAGCGCCAGCCCGGCCGGCTTCGCCTGGGCCTTGCAGGGCGCCAGCCGCCTCAGCGGCGGCGTGTTCAGCGTCGGCGCGGTGGACGGCGCGCTATGGCAGGGCTTCGCGCTGCGCGACATCCGCGTGCGCAGCGCCGGCGACGACGTGGACATCGAATCGCTGAAGCTGGACTGGCATCCGCTGGAGCTATGGCGCGGCCGGCTGGACATCGACCGGCTGGCGCTGGGCCACGTGCGCGTGCTGAGCCGGGCCAAGCCGGAAGAAAAACCGGCGCCGCCGCAGGCGCCGCAATCGCTGGCGCTGCCGCTTAAGGTCCGCGTCGGAGAGTTGTCGCTGGCCAGCCTGACGCTGGAGCCGGCCCACGTCAGCCTGTATCGCCTGCAGGCCGGCTACGACTACGACGGCGCCCGCCATCGCCTGAAATTGAAGCGGCTGGACACGCCGTGGGGCGGCGTCGACGCCGGCCTCGATCTGGCGGCCGCGTCGCCGTTCGCGCTGTCCGGCCAATTGGCCGCGCGCGGCGAGCTGGAGCAGGTGGCGGTAAAGGCCAAATTGGACCTGTCCGGCGATCTGCTCAAGCCGGCCTTCTCCGGCCAGATGGACGGCAAGGGCGTCAGCGTGGAGCTGTCCGGCGCGCTGCGGCCGTTCGACGCCAACCCGTTCAACCGGCTGGCGCGGCTGGACGCCCGCGTCGGCAACATCAATCCGCAATCGCTGCTGCCATCCTGGCCCAAGGGCCGGCTCAGTTTCGCGGTGTTCGCCGAACCGGACGCCGGCCAGCGGGTCAAGGGCGGCCTGACCCTGGTCAACACCGAGCCGGGCGCGTTGTCGGCGCACAAGTTGCCTCTGTCGCTGCTGGTGGGCGAATTCCGCGCCGACGAGAAGGCGCTGGAGCTGTACAACAGCCATGTCGAGGCGGCGGGGGGCCGGGTGGATCTGTCGGGCGAATTCAAGCCGGGCGCGATCAAGCTGGCGGCCGATCTGAGCAAGGTGGCGCTGCGCCAGCTGCATGAGGCCGCGCCGGATGAAACGATAGGCGGCCGCGTCACGGTGGAGGGCGCGCCGGCCGAGCTGCGCGTCGCCGCCCAGCTGAAAGGCGGCCAGTTGCGCGCCGACGCGCTGTTGGAGCTGGCGGGCGGCAAGCAGCCGGCCTTGTTGCTTAAGAAGCTGGAGCTGGGAACCGGCGGCGGCATGGTCAGCGTCAACGGCAAGCTGGGCTTGTCCGGCCGCCAGTTGTTCGAACTGAACGGCGCGCTAAGCCGCGCCGATCCGTCCAGGCTGCAGCCCAGCCTGCCCAAGGGCGATCTGAACGCTACGCTGAAGATGGCCGGCCAGCTGGCTGAGCCGATGGAGATGGGCGCCAAGCTGCAGTTCGCGCCCAGCAAGCTATCCGGCGCGCCGTTGTCCGGCAGCGCCAACGTGTTGCTGGACCCACGCCGTCTCAAGCAATTGCTGCTGGATATCCGTCTGGCGGACAATCGGCTGCAAGCCAATGGCAGCTATGGCGTGGCCGGCGACAAGCTGAAGCTGGCGATCAACGCGCCCAATCTGTCGCTGCTGGGGCCCGGCTTCGCCGGCACGATACAGGGGCAGGGCGAACTGGCCGGCGTGCCCAAGGCGCCGCTGCTCAACGCCAAGCTGCAGGCCGACCGGCTGAAGCTGCCGGGCGGGGTGGCGCTGCAATCGCTGCAGTTCTCCGGCAACGTCAAGGCCGACCAGGCCAGCCCCTTCCAGCTCAGCCTGGACGTGGCGGCGCTGCAGGCCGGCACGCTGCGCGCCGAGCAGCTGCATGCCCGCGCGTCCGGCACCCGCGCCCGCCACGGCCTGCAGTTGGACGGACGCTTCCGCGAAGGCGACTTGAACTACGGCTTGCAACTGGCGGCCAGCGGCGGCTTGACCGCGGCCGGCGGCTGGCAGGGCAGCGTGCAGAAGCTCGATCTGGCCGGCAAGCCCGGCCTCAGCCTGCTGGCGCCGGCCTCGCTCTTCATCGGCGGCGACGGCCAGGTGAAGCTGGGCGCGGCGCGGCTGGCCTTGCTGGGCGGCAATCTCAATCTGGCCGACTTCACCCGCCAGGCGAACGGCGCGCTCAGCAGCCACGGCAGCGCGCGCGGCATCAAGCTGGCCGAGCTGGGGCCGCTCTTGAAGCTGCCGGTGGAGCAAAACCTGCAGTTCGACGCCGACTGGGGGCTGGCGCCGTCCGGCCAGGGCCAGCTGGCGGTATGGCGCAGCGGCGGCGACGTGCAGCTGCCGCAAGGCAAGGGCCGGCCGGTGCCGCTGGGCCTGAAGACCGCGCGGGTGGACCTGGATCTGGACGGGCGCCGGCTGGCGTTCAAGCTCAACCTGGACAGCCGCTTCGCCCAGGCGCAAGGCCAGGGCAGCTTGCCGTGGAACGGCGGCCACATCGACGGACGCACGCCGGTGTCCGGCACTTTGCGGGCCAGCCTGCCGGCCTTGTCGACGCTGGCCGAGCTGTCCGGCCCCGGCCTGGAGCTGGCCGGGCAGTTGCAGGCCAGCCTGGATCTGAGCGGCCCGCTGGCCGCGCCGCAGGCCTTGGGCCAGATCCGCGGCGACCAGCTGAAATTCGCCGACCGCCGCACCGGCATCGCGCTGGCCGACGGCAATCTCTTGGCCCGCATCGACGGCCGCAAGCTGACCTTGCAACAGCTGCGCTTCGTCAGCGGCAAGGGCGAGGTCACCGCCAGCGGCACGCTGGACCTCAGCGACGATCTGCCCGACGCAAGGGTCAAGGTGGCGCTGCAGCGCTTCAGCGTGTTCGACCGCCCGGGCCGCCGGCTGGTGGTGTCCGGCCAGAGCGAGCTGGCCTTCGTCGGCGGCAAGCTGTCGCTGAGCGGCCGCATCCGCGCCGATCAGGGCCGCATCGGCCTGCCCAAGCTGGGCGCGCCGGACCTGGGCGGCGACGTGGTGGTGGTGGGCAGGCCGCCGGCGGAGCCGTCGGCCTTCGCCACCATGCCGCTGACGGTGGCGCTGGACCTGGATCTGGGCGACCGCTTCCGCTTCACCGGCCAGGGGCTGGACGTGGAGCTGTCCGGCATGGTGCATGTCAGCGCCAATCCGGGCGAGGCGCCGGCGGCCAAGGGCCAGGTCAAGGTGGTCAAGGGGCGCTACAAGGCTTATGGCCAAGATCTGGACATCACCTTCGGCGCCATCACCTTCAACGGTCCGCTGGACAATCCGCTGCTCAACGTCCAGGCCAAGCGCCGGCTGTCGCCGGTGGGCGCGGGCGTGGAGGTCAGCGGTTCGGTGGCCCTGCCCAAGGTGAGGCTGATCAGCGACGAGCCGATGGCGGAGAAGGACCGGCTGGCCTGGCTGGTGCTGGGCCGCCCCGCCAGCGGCGACCGCGACAACAACGACCTGGCCGCGTCGGCCGGCATGATGCTGGCGGGCTCGATCAACGACCGCATCGGCCTGTTCGACGATCTGGGCGTCTCCAGCCGCAAGGAAAAGACGCTGGCCAACGGCACGGTCAGCCCGGCCGAGCAGGTGGTGACCGTGGGCCGCCAGCTGACGCGCGAACTCTACCTGGGTTACGAGTACGGCATCAGCAGCGCCGACCAGGCGGTGAAGCTGGCCTACCAGCTGTCCAAGGGCTGGTCGGTGATTCTGCGCGCGGGCACGGCGATGTCGGCGGAATCGCGCTACACGCTGCGATTCGACTAGGCGCGCTTGGCGCCGCCATCGAAAGCCCGGCTCAACCGCCGGGCTTTTTTTCGCCTGCCGGCAAGATTGCTATATTTAAATAGCTATGTAAAAATAGGCAAATGAGCGAAATCAATTTTCTGCCTACCGCCGAAGCCAGCCTGCTGCGCCGGCAATTGATGTCCATGGTGCGCAGGCTGCGCCGCCAGGGCAGCCTGGATGTCCTGCCTTTCGGCTTGCTGACCATCCTGGGCGCGATAGACCGCGCCGGCGGCGACATCACGCCGACCGAGCTGGCGCGCCGCGAGAACCTGCGCTCGTCCAACCTGGCCAGCGCGCTGCGCGAGCTGGACGCTTCCGGCCTGATCCGCCGCACCCAGGACCCGGACGACGGCCGCCGGGTGCGCGTCGGGCTGTCCGAGGCCGGCGAGGCCGCGCTGCGGCGCAACCGCCAGCTGCGGGACGGCTGGCTGCAGCAAGCGCTGCAGGGGCTGAGCGCCGAGGAGCGCGGCATCCTGCTGCGGGCCGGCGAACTGCTGGAGCGGCTGGCCGCGTCCGAACCCACATTGAACAAGGAGCAAGCATGAAAACCGCGCTGCTGACGCTGGACTACATCATCGACATCATGCATCCGCAGGGCCGGGTGGCGCGCTGCGCCGGCCATGCCGCCGAGCGCGGCGTGATCGCCGAGGCCAACCGCGCGATCGCGCTGGCGCGCGCGCGGGACTGGCTGGTGATTCACGTCAAGGTGGGCTTCTCGCCGTCCTATGTCGAAATGCCGCAGGGCTCGGCCATTTTCAGCCGCGCGGCCGAATTGCAGGCGCTGAACCTGCAGGGCGAGGGCACCGCCTTCCATCCGGAGCTGGACGTGCGTCCGGAGGACGCGGTGGTCGCCAAGCACCGGGTCAGCCCCTTCTACGCCACCGGCCTGGAAGCGGTATTGCGCGCGCAGCGCATCGAGCGCTTGGTGGTGGCCGGCGTCAGCAGCACTTGGGCGGTGCAGGCCGCCGCGCGCGACGCGCACGACCGCGACTACCGCGTGCTGGTGTTGGAGCCCGCCTGCGCGGCGGCCTGCGAGGAAGAGCACCAGATGTCGATGCGGCAGCTGGCGGCGATCGCCGGCATCGTCACGCAGGAGCAGCTGGAGGCCTTGTGATCGCCGCGCTGGCCCGGCACTGCGACGGCTACCTGGCGTCGCGGACGGCGGCGCTGCTGCTGCCGGCGCTGGGCATGGCGCTGGCCGCCGGCGACGCGCGCTGGCTGAGCGGCGGCATGCTGGCGGTGTGCTGCCTGATCGCGATGGAGCGGGGGCGGCTGGGCGCGGCGGCTAGCCTGCTGCAGGCTTCGCTCGCCTTGGGCGGCGCTTTGCTCCTGGCCTGGCTATGGCGCTGGCCCGCGTGGTTCGCGCTGGCCTGCGGGCTGGCCGCCGAGCTGGGATGCCGGCTGGGCCGCCGCCGCGCCGCCTGGCGCTCGGTCGCCAATTTCACTTTCATTCCGGCGCTGTACCTGGGTTATGAGATGGCGGAGCGGGGCGCGCCCGCGTCGGCCGAGTTGCCCTGGCTGGCCGGCGGCGCGCTGGCGGCCTGGACGCTGCATTTGTTGGCCGGCCGTCTGGACGGCGCGGAGAGCAAGCGGGGAGAATCGCCCGCGTTCGGGCTGGCTTTTGTCTGCGTCGGCCTGCTGGCCTGGTGGGCGGCGGCCAGCCGTTTGCCCTGCGGCCAGTGGCTGGTGTGGTCGGCCGCCAGCGTCTGCGTCGGCGGCTGGACCGCGGTGCGGAGCAAGAGCTGGCAGCGCGTCAGCGCCGCCCTGATCGGCGTGCCTTGCGGCGTGGCGCTGGGACTGGCCTTGAGCGACAGTGCGGCGCAGGCCTGGGCGCTGGCCGCGGCGGGCATGCTCAGCCTGACGCTGTTCCGCGCCTACCGCCCCGCCTTCGCCGCCCGCAGCGCATTGGCCGCCACGCACCTGACGCTGGTTGGCGGCCTGGGCCTGGCGCGCTTGCTGGATGTCGGCGCGGCCGCGGCGCTGGTGCTGCTGGTATTGGCTGTCGGCGGCTGGCTGGCATCGCCGCGCTGAGCCGGCGCGCTTAGGCCGGCTGCATCGGGCGCGGTTGTTGCTGTTCCAGCCGGCGCGTCATCATTTCCTCGGCCAGCGGGCTGCCCAGCAGATAGCCCTGCATCGCTTCGCAACCCAGCGTCTGCAGGAAGCGCTGCTGGTTTTCGTTTTCCACGCCTTCGGCCAGCGTTTCCATGCTCAGCGCGCGGGCCAGATTGACGATAGCGCTGACGATGGCGGCGTTTTCCTCGTCGCCGGGCAGGTCGCTGATGAAGGAGCGGTCTATCTTCACCACGTCCGGCGCGAAGCGCTTCAGGTAGGCGAGGCTGGAGTAGCCGGTGCCGAAGTCGTCTATCGCCAGCCGCACGCCCATCGCCTTGATCACCGCCAGCTGGCGCGAGGCCAGGTCGGCGTCGGCCATCAGGGTGCTCTCGGTGACTTCCAGCTCCAGGCAATGGCCGGGCAGCGCGTGCCGCTGCAGCGCCTCGCGCACGTCGTCGATGAAGTCGTGCCGCATCAGCTGGTGGGCGGACACGTTGACCGCCACCCGCATCGGCGCCAGTCCGGCATGCAGCCACTGGCTGGCCTGGCGGCAGGCCTGGTCCAGCACCCAGCGCCCCAGCGGCACGATCAGGCCGGTGTCCTCGGCCACCGGAATGAAGCGGCCGGGCATGATCAGGCCCTCGTCCGGATCGCGCCAGCGCAGCAGCGCCTCGCAGCCCAGCAGCCGTTGTCCGGCCATGTCGTATTGCGGCTGGTAGACCAGGTACAGTTCCTCGTGCTCCATCGCCCGCCGCAGCCGGTTTTCCATCAGCAGCCGCTCGGCCACCTGGGTGTTCATCTCGCGGGTGTAGAAGCGGAAAGTGTTCCGGCCGTGGGCCTTGGCGTGGTACATCGCCAGGTCGGCGTTCATCAGCAGGGTCTGGATGTCGCTGCCGTCGTCCGGCATCAGGCTGATGCCTATGCTGCAGCCGACCACCAGCGAATGCTCGCCGATCTGGAACGGCTGCTGGATGGTGCGCAGGATGCGCTCGGCGATCTGCGCCGCCTCACCGGGCTGGTTGATGGACGGCAGGATCAGCACGAACTCGTCGCCGCCGGTGCGGCCGACGGTGTCCAGACCGCGCACCGCGCCGGCTAGCCGCCGCGCCACCTCCTTCAGCAGCTCGTCGCCGGCGCAGTGACCCAGCGTGTCGTTGATGTTCTTGAAGTGGTCGAGGTCGACGAACAGCACCGCCAGCTGATTGTGCTGCAGCTCGGCCTGGCGTATCGCCTGGTGCAGCCGGTCGTTGACCAGCACGCGGTTGGGCAGGTCGGTCAGCGCGTCGTATTCGGCCATGTGCTGAACCCGCGCTTCCTGTTCCTTGCGCTCGGAGATGTCGGTGAACAGCGCGACGAAGTGGCTGATCTCGCCCTGCGCGTCCAGAAGCACGCTGATGTTGACCCAGCAGGGGAAGTGCTCGCCGCTCTTGCGCCGGTTCCAGATCTCGCCGGACCACTGGCCGCGCTGCTGCAGCGTCTGCCACATCTGCTGGAAGAAGGCCGGCTCATGGCGGTCGGAGAACAGCATCGAGGCCTTGAGGCCGCGGACCTCGGCCTCGCCGTAGCCGGTGATGTGGCCGAAGGCGCGGTTGACGGTAAGGATGCGGTTGTCCGGATCGGAGATCAGGATGGCCTCGTTGCTGGATTCGAACACCTGGGCCGCCAGCCTGAGCTGGCGTTCGGCCTGGCGGCGGCCGCTGATGTCGCGCGCGGTGGCGCATAGATAGACGTCGCCCTGGTAGTTGAGCTGGTTGACGGTGACTTCCAGGCAGCGCTCGGACTCGCCCGCGCCCTCCATCGTTTCGAAGGTCAGCGGGTAGCCGCCGCCGGGGTGGCGGAACAGCGCGTCCGCCAGTTGCGGCGCTTGCCGCAGGGCCTGGTTGCAGTACACCACTTCGCCGCGGCTGTTGCGCAGCGCCACCAGCTCGGTGGCGTTGTCGATCATGAAATGGCTGAGCTTCAACTCCCGCGCCTGTTCCTTCAGCGACAAATGGCTCTGCGCCAGGTCCTGCTGGTAGCGCCGCACCAGCGCGCCGACCCAGCGCACGAAGTACCAGCACAGCAGGCTGGCGAACAGCATCGCCACCAGGGTCATGCCCAGTGTGGCGAGGATGCGTTCGGCCAGCCGGCCCTTCAGCCGCTGGGCGGCGCGCAGGCTGTCGTCGCGTATCGTCTGCACTTTGACGCTGGTGACCAGGGTCCAGTCCCAGCCCGGCAGCTGCCGGACATAGGCCAGATAGCGCTCGGCGGCCAGGCCGGCGTCGTCCTGCTGGCTGTATTCGACGAAGCCGCCATGCTTGCCCAGCTGCACCAGCTGTTCGACGCGGGCGCGCTCGGCGGCCGGCAGCTGGAGGTAGGGTTTGCCGACCAAGGCCGGCCGGGTCGGGTACAAGCGGACGATGCCGGCGCCGTCTATGATCATCAGCTCGCCGCCGGACTGGCCGGCGCGCATCCGCGCCAGCGTGTCCAGGCCCTGCTGCTGCAACGCGGCCTCGACATTGCTGATGTATTCGCCGCTGCCGATCAGCCAGTTGTAGCGGGGAAAGCGGCGGGCGTAGGTGATTTTGTCGTCCATGCGGCCGGCGCCGGGCAGATACCAGCGGTAGGCGGAGAAGCCGCGGCCGGCGGCGTTGTCCACCGAGTCCAGCAGGCCTTGCATGATGCGGCGGCCGTGGTCGTCGCGGCTGTCCAGCAGCGAGCGGCCCTCGCGCCCGGGCGCGGTGGGCAGCAGCACGCAGCGGCCGTTCAGGGTGTCGATGAAGAAATAGCCGCGGCCGTCGAAGTAGCGCAGCGGCCGCAACGCCTCGACGATCAGCTGCTGCACCTGCCGCGGGCTCTGGCGGGCATGCTCGCGGCGCCAGATCGCGTCGGCCAGGCTCCAGGCCAAGTCCACCTGCTCGCGCAACTGGTGGCGCATGGTGTCGTTGGTGCGCTCCCGCAGCGCCGACAGCAGCAGCGCGGCGTGGTCGGCGTAGGCTTGCAGGCCGTCGCGCGCGCGCGCGGTCGCTTCCTGTTCGATGTTTTGCCGCCCGGATTGGAAATCGCGCCAGCTCATCATCAGGAAATAGCTGGCCAGGGTCAGCGCCAGCGCGAACACGATGGCCAGGGTGCCGGACAGCTGCAGGCGCGACAGCCGGGCGGGATTCCATTCCATCACGATCTCTGGACTTCGAAAAGGGATGGTCAGTATACGGGATTATCCTGAATGTCATGAAAAATTGTCCGGCGGCGATATTCAATTTCCGTTAAAATCGCGCTCGGGAGTTGGCCAGGCAATCGCCGCGTTCGAAAGGACGGGGAGGAAAGTCCGGGCTCCATAGAGCAGGATGCCGGTTAACGACCGGGCGCCGCGAGGCGACGGAAAGTGGAACAGAGAGCTGAACCGCCGATGGCTTTGGCAACAGAGCACAGGCAAGGGTGAAAAGGTGTACCGGGAGGCGCAAGCCGGCCCGGACGGGCGGGGCAACCCGCTTGCGGTAAGAGCGCACCGCGGACGTGGCGACACGGACGGCAGGCTAAACCCCATCCGGAGCAAGACCAAATAGGGGGGCGCTAACGTGGCTCGCGTTGTCCCCGGGTAGGTTGCTTGAGCCTGTCGGCAACGGCAGGCCTAGAGGAATGATTGTCCAACGACAGAACCCGGCTTATCGGCCGACTCCCACCTCATCCCTTTCGGCCGCGATTATCCGCGGCTATCGAATCTGCTTAAAAAATAAGCAAAAATTTTTCCCGTCCGGCGAAAATCGCTATACAATACCGACCCTTCCCAGCCATTACCCGTAATTTATTCGTCATGCAGATAGGACCGTACCAACTGAAAAACCGGCTGATCGTGGCGCCGATGGCCGGGGTGACGGACAGGCCTTTCCGCATGCTGTGCAAACGGCTGGGGGCGGGGATGGCCGTTTCCGAGATGATCACCGCCAACAAGGCCTTGTGGACCACGCCCAAGACGCTGCGCCGCGCCAACCATGAAGGCGAGGTCGAGCCGATCGTGGTGCAGATCGCCGGCGGCGAGCCGCGGATGCTGGCCGACGCGGCCCGGCTGAATGTGGAGCACGGCGCGCAGATCATCGACATCAATATGGGCTGCCCGGCGAAGAAAGTGTGCAATGTGGCGGCCGGTTCGGCGCTGCTGCGCGATCTGGACAACGTCGGCCGCATCCTGGAGGCGGTGGTGAAGGCGGTGGACGTGCCGGTGACGCTGAAGACCCGCACCGGCTGGAGCCGGGAGGTGAAGACGGCGCTGGCGGTGGCGAAGATGGCCGAGGATGCCGGCATCGCCGCGCTGGCGCTGCATGGCCGCACCCGCGAGGACATGTACCGCGGCGACGCCGAGTACGACACGATACGCGCGGTCAAGCAGGCGGTATCCATCCCGGTGGTGGCCAACGGCGACATCGACTCGCCGGAGAAGGCCCGCCAGGTGCTGGACTACACCGGCGCCGACGCGATCATGATCGGCCGCGCGGCGCAGGGACGGCCGTGGATCTTCCGCGAGATCCAGCATTACCTGGAGACCGGCGAGACGCTGCCGCCGCCGACGGTGGGCGAGATCCGCGCGCTGATGCTGGAGCATCTGGACGAGCTTTACGGTTTTTACGGCGAGTACTCGGGCTGCCGCATCGCCCGCAAGCACATCGCCTGGTACATCAAGGGCCTGGCCGGCGGCAACGCCTTCCGCCAGCAGATGTACAAGCTGGAGAGCACCGACGAGCAGCGGCTGGCGGTGGGTGAGTATTTCTCCAGGCTGGGCGACGCCGGCGATCGTCTAAGCTATGTAGTCGAGGATGAGGACAAGTTGGACCGCGACGGCGACGCCGTGGCGGAGGGAGAGGCATGCGGCGCTTGACGCCGCGGCCTGGTGGGGACCCGACTTCTGGATACCAATAACAAGATGCAAAACAACGATCACATATCGCAGTCGGTGCGGCTGGCGATGGAGCAGTACTTTCGCGACCTGGACGGCGAGGCGCCGTCGGCCATCTACGACATGGTGCTCGCCTGTGTCGAGAAGCCGCTGCTGGAGGTGGTGCTGATACACACCCAGGGCAACCAGACGCGAGCGGCGGAGTTGCTGGGATTGAACCGCAACACGCTGCGCAAGAAGATGAAGTCGTATGATTTGATTTGAAGATAACCGGCCACACCGTAACAGGGTGGCCGGTTTTTTTTGCCCCTTCCGCGCGGCGGGAGGGCGGGGATTCGATGGGCAGGCTGCCGATCATGAGAAGTTGAATCGCGCCGACGCGCGGCGTCGGCGGCCTGGGCCGGTTTTTTATTGTGTTCATCCATAGCCAAAGCGGTAGAGAAACATGACCAAGATCGAACGAGCGCTGATCAGCGTGTCCGACAAGAGCGGCGTGCTGGAATTCGCCAGGGAGCTGTCCGCCCTGGGCGTGCACATCCTGTCCACCGGCGGCACCGCCAAGTTGCTGCAGGATGCCGGCCTGCCGGTGACCGAGGTGTCGGACTACACCGGCTTTCCGGAAATGCTGGACGGCCGCGTCAAGACGCTGCATCCCAAGGTGCACGGCGGCATCCTGGGCCGCCGCGATCTGCCCGAGCACGTGTCCACCATGGCCGAGCACGGCATCGGCAACATCGACCTGGTGTGCGTCAACCTCTACCCGTTCGAAGCTACCATCGCCGATCCGGACTGTTCGCTGGAAGACGCGATCGAGAACATCGACATCGGCGGCCCGACCATGGTGCGCTCGGCCGCCAAGAACTGGGCCCATGTCGCCATCGTCACCGACAGCAGCGATTACCCGGCGCTGGCGGCCGAACTGAAGGCCAACGGCGGCCGGCTTGCCAAGGCCACCCGCTTCGAGCTGGCCAAGAAGGCCTTCACCCACACCGCGGCCTACGACGGTGCCATCTCCAACTACCTGACCAGCCTGGCCGACGGCGTGGTGGCGGGCAAGCCGGAGCGCGTCGCCTTCCCGAATCGTCTGAACGCCCAGTTCATCAAGGTGCAGGACATGCGCTACGGCGAGAACCCGCACCAGGCCGCCGCCTTCTACCGCGACCTGGACCCGGCGGCCGGCAGCATCGCCCACTACCAGCAGCTGCAGGGCAAGGAACTGTCGTACAACAACATCGCCGACGCCGACGCGGCCTGGGAGGCGGTGAAGACCTTCGACGACACCGCCTGCGTCATCGTCAAGCACGCCAACCCGTGCGGCGTGGCGGTCGGCCCGGACACGCTGTCCGCCTACAAGCTGGCTTTCGCCACCGACACCACCAGCGCTTTTGGCGGCATCATCGCCTTCAACCGCCCGGTGGACGCGGCGACGGTGGAGGCCGTGACCGGCCAGTTCCTGGAAGTGCTGATCGCGCCGTCCTTCACCGAGGAGGCCAAGGCCATCATCGCCGCCAAGAAGAACGTGCGCGTGCTGGAGATTCCGCTGCAGGCCGGCGCCAACCGCTTCGAGCTGAAGCGCGTCGGCGGCGGCGTGCTGGTGCAGACGCCCGACATCCGTAACGTGGGCCTGGACGAATTGCGCGTGGCCAGCAAGCGCCAGCCGACGCCGAAGGAAATGTCGGACCTGCTGTTCGCCTGGCGCGTGGCCAAGTTCGTCAAGTCCAACGCCATCGTGTTCTGCAAGGATGGCCAGACCGCCGGCATCGGCGCCGGCCAGATGAGCCGCGTCGACTCCACCCGCATCGCCGCGCGCAAGGCGCAGGACGCCGGCTTGAGCCTGGCCGGCGCGGTGGCGGCGTCTGACGCCTTCTTCCCGTTCCGCGACGGCATCGACGTCATCGCCGAGCAGGGCATCAAGGCCATCATCCAGCCGGGCGGCTCGATGCGCGACGAGGAAGTTTTCGCCGCCGCCGACGAGCACGGCATCGCGCTGGTGCTGACCGGCGTGCGCCATTTCCGCCACTGACAACAGCCGGCAAGCCGCCGTGTCCCGACGGAAACGGCGGTAATGAAACCGACTTGGCGCTATGCTATTCAGGTAGGCGCCAACAGGCGGCGGCGAAGAGCCGCCGCCGCACACAATAGGATGAAAACCCGATGAAAGTTCTCGTGATCGGCTCCGGCGGCCGCGAGCACGCGCTGGCCTGGCGCATTGGCAAGTCCAAGCGCGTGTCCAAGGTCTTCGTCGCGCCGGGCAACGCCGGCACCGCGCAGGACGCGAATCTGACCAATATTCCGGCTAACGGGGTGGCCGAGTGGCTGGCCTTCGCCAAGGAAGAAAAGGTCGACTTGACCGTGGTCGGCCCCGAAGCGCCGTTGGCCGCCGGCGTGGTGGACGCCTTCCGCAACGAGGGGCTGAAGGTGTTCGGCCCGACGCAGTACTGCGCGCAGCTGGAAAGCTCCAAGGACTTCGCCAAGGCCTTCATGCAGAGCCACGGCATTCCCACCGCCGGCTACCAGACCTTCACCGACGCCGCCGCGGCGCATGGCTACGTAGATGGCAAGGGCGCGCCCATCGTGATCAAGGCCGACGGCCTGGCCGCCGGCAAGGGCGTGGTGGTGGCGATGACGCTGGACGAGGCGCACGCGGCCATCGACGACATGCTGCTGGGCAACAAGATGGGCGATGCCGGCAGCCGCGTGGTGATTGAGGATTTCCTCGTCGGCGAGGAGGCCAGCTTCATCGTGATGGTGGACGGCGAGCACGTGCTGCCGATGGCCACCAGCCAGGACCACAAGCGGCTGCTGGACAATGACCAGGGGCCGAACACCGGCGGCATGGGCGCTTACAGCCCGGCGCCGGTGGTGACGCCGGAGGTGCACAACCGGGTGATGCGCGAAATCATCCAGCCGGTGGTGCAGGGCATGAAGAAGGACGGCCATCCGTATACCGGCTTCCTGTACGCCGGGCTGATGATAGACGACGAGGGCCACCCCAGGGTGATCGAGTTCAATTGCCGCTTCGGCGACCCGGAAACCCAGCCCATCATGGCGCGCCTGAAGACCGATTTCACCGTGCTGCTGGATGCCGGCGTCAACGGCAGGCTGGACAAGGTGGAAGCCGAGTGGGACCGCCGCGTCGCCTTGGGCGTGGTGCTGGCCGCCGCCGGCTATCCTGACGCGCCGCGCAAGGGCGACGCCATCCACGGCATTCCCGCCGAGAGCGAGGACGGCATCGTGTTCCATGCCGGCACCGCGTTCGACGAGCAGCATCAGCTGCGCGCCAGCGGCGGCCGCGTGCTGTGCGCGGTGGGCTTGGGCGACAGCGTCAAGATGGCGCAGGGCAGGGCCTACCAGCTGGCCGACGCCATCGAGTTCGCTGGCAAGCAGTACCGCCGCGACATCGGCGCGCGGGCGATCGGACGCAAGCACTGAGCTTTACTTTCTGGAATAAGAAAACAGCGCCTTCCGGCGCTGTTTTCTTATGGCGAGTGTACAGGCTCAGAAATCATAGCGGGCGTTGAATGTCAGCACGTGGTTCACGTTTTCCTTGTGCTTGTGGTGACCCAGCTTGGAATCGCCGTAACCGACCTCGAACGACAGTTTCTTGTAGCCTACCGATACGAAGGGCAGGGCGGCGAAACCGTTGTGATCGGAGCCGTTCAGATAACCGCCGTATAGGCCCACTCCCATTTTGAAATCGCCAGCGACGTTGAAGTCCTTGCGCCATCCGGCGGCGGCGTAATAGGCGGTTTTCTTGGAAGAGTCGCGGTAAACGGCGCCGCGAATAATGGGGCGGCCCCATGGATATTCCTGTAGCGACCATTCCGCGCCCAGACCGGGATTGAACTGCTCGAAGTCGCAGTTGTGCTTGCGGCTATTGCAGCCGTAGTGCTTGGAGGCGAAAGGCACCAGCAGCGACACGTCGGCCAATGCAGGAAGCGCGGGGAGCAACAGGGCGGCGAACAACGCGGAACGGACGGACATATGGATACTCCATTATTGTGGCTTATGATGTTGGACAGTAATCATATCCACTATTTATGTAAATAATTGGCATGTAATTTTAATTTTACATACATTTTTGGATTTAGGCGCTGGCATTGCTTGTTGCTGACGGCAAGCGTTGCGGCAAAAGCTTGCGAAGCCTGCGTGTTTTCCGTCGTTGTATTTAAACAGGCCATAGATTGCCCAGCCACTCCCACAGCGTGGCCAACTCGACGGTTTCGTCTGCCTCCGCAAGAAGCAGAGTCGCGAGAGATAACAAGAGGGAAGCAAGCGCAGGTCTGAGCGGACGCGGGCTTGGCTGGCAAGGCAGCCAGTGCGATTCGCCGAAGAAGGCGCCGTTGAGCTGGGTGTGTTTGATCAGGTAGGAGCGCAGCTTGCCGTACAGCTCCCGCTGCGGGGGCTGGTTCTCGCGCCAGAAACGGTCCAGCACGCCTTGGAAGGTCAGCCCTTCCATGTCGTACAGAGCACGTCCAGTGACGACTAGAGGCTTGCCGTGGTGCAGCGCCGACAAGCCGACAGTACTGTTGATTGTGACTACGCCCAGGCTCTGTTTCAACAAGGAAGGCAGATGCGTATCGTGAAGATAGTGCACCCTGTCTGCGATGCCTGCCTTCTGCGACAACCGTCGGATGATTTGCCGGTAATTGCGGTGGCCGCGATCCATCGGATGGTGTTTCAGCACCAGATGCCGGCCCGCAGGCGCCCAGCGAGCGAAGGATGAGATGACTTCATCGATGAAGTCGGCTACGTCTTCGTAATGGCTGTGATGCAAAACCTGGCTGTCGTTGAAGACTTGCAGCGCGACCAAGTAATAGCCTTGACCCACGCTCATGCCGGATAGCACGCGTCGAGCGGTGGCGCGCTCGCTGAGCTTGTACCATTGCTTGCGCCAGCCGGAACGCAACCACCGCGCGCACTCGCGGAACGGCGAGAAATCCTTGTGGTGGCGGTAATGAGGATAGCGCCGCCGCCATAGCCAGCCGGCGGCGTAATAACTGATGGCGGTGCAAGCCATCCGTCGGAACGATGGTCGGGTGGGGCGGGGGGGGCGAGGCGTGCTGGACTCATGCGCCAGGATGGCTGCGGGGTCGTTGGCCAGTGTTGAGTGAGCGTTTACGCCGCCGGATTCCAGAGTCACGTAGTCCGGGCGCAGGTAGCCTTCTTCGAAGGCATAGAACGCCAGGCGCTGGTTTCGGCAAAGCTCGGCGGCGATGCGATGGTAGCGGCGGCAGTCGCCGAAGCAGATCACGCCGTCGATCCGCTCGCTCCGCAGAAACAAGGCTAGCCAGGGCGCGAAATCCTCCAGCCGCCCGTTGTAATCGGTGCTTGGCAGGCACCGATGGTAGAGCCTGTCGCCGCCATTGAAGTTAATCTTGTGAACGGCGACGCCGTTGTCGCGAAGCCAATTGGCCAGAATGTTGAAAAATGGCCCCATCGGTCCCTGCAACAGCAGCAGCCGGCGGTGTTTGAGCAAAGGTTGGGCGGCAAGCATGATTCTTTTAAGGTTCGATGTTCAGCGCAGGGTGCGCAGCAAGCCGCGCGCTTTGCGCCACTGACGGGCCGGCCAGTGGGTTGCCGCACAGTTTGCATGGCCGCCGGCCTTTTGCCGACGCAAATATTCCACAACCGCCTCGACGCGGGCGAAGCCATCGCTGCCGGGAAGCGCGTAGCGGGGATAGGCGATCAAGGCGCCATAGACCAATTCGTCCAATGCCAGCCGGTGCCGGCGTTGCGGCATCGGCTGGCGATCGATGGTCAGACCCCAGCCGGCGTAGAACGGCATGCCGTAGCAGTACACCGTCTTGCCCTGAAGCAGGGCTTCGAAGCCCGCCTGGGAGGTCATGGTGTGGATCTCATCCGCCACAGCAAGACAATCGGCGATATCCGCTTCCGCGGCGACCTGGTCGGCCAATGCCGTCAGTTCGCTGACCGGGACCTCGCCCCGGCGGTTTCCGGACATGACGTCGGGATGGGGCTTGTAGACCAGCCAGGCATCCGGGCGCTGGCGGCGAGCCTCGCGCAGCAGCGCGAGATTGCCGCGGATTTCTGGCGATGCTTCGAGGATTGAAGCGTCGTCTTCCACCTGTCCCGGCACCAGCACTACGGTTTTGCCCGCGGCTTCCGCGGGAAGCTGGAAACTGCCCCCCACGTTGTATTTGCTGAGCTTCAACTCGACCAACTGCTGCCTGAGACGCGCCGAGCGCGAGATTTGCCAATCATCAAGCTGCAGCGTGTTGAGCAAGCGCTCCAGGTCGGAACCGGAATGCGGCGAGTAGTACAGACCGCCGCGGTCCACCACCAGCGACATCGGGGGCATCAGGTTGGAGCCGAGACCTACCGAGCGCAGGAAGCCATCCTCCATTCTGAGCAAAGGCAGGCCGCGCTGCACCGCCCATTCGGCGATATCCGGCCGCATGCCCCAAACCACCAGCTTGCTGTCCGGCGGCAAGGCGGCGGGCAGCTTGTCTAGTCTGGAAATGAAACGCAGGCGGTTGTCCGGCGTCTTGAGAAAAGGCCAGACAGCTGCCCGCTTCCACAAGCTCATGCCCACGCACCAGAGCGTCCCGCTGGTCTGCTCCCGTAGTTCCCGGTTCTGTCGAATCCATTCCGCAACGTCAAAGAAGGTGCCTGGCTGGCCGGTCTCCGGATGAATGTAACGGGCGTATTGCAGATAGGCTGCGTGGAACAGCTCTTCCAGCGTGCAGCGCCGTTGGCGCCGCTCGCTCAGCTTGGGCATGTCGGGATGGCGGTCGTCGGTCAATCCCCAGCCGGCATACCAGGGCATGCCGAAGCACACTACCTCGCAGCCGGCGATCAGCGCTTCGAAACCCATGTGAGAGGTGGCGGTATAGACGATGTCCACCTGGGACAACAGCGACTGCGGGCAGATGTCTTCAGCCA
This sequence comes from Chromobacterium sp. Ag138, assembly GCF_055181315.1. Lineage (NCBI taxonomy): Bacteria > Pseudomonadati > Pseudomonadota > Betaproteobacteria > Neisseriales > Chromobacteriaceae > Chromobacterium > Chromobacterium sp. Ag138. The sequence continues at coordinate 2,700,299 of NZ_JBUPWA010000001.1, read as the reverse complement.
GCAGGCGCGCGTCCTCAGGAGCTTGCGGCAGGTAGCCGCGCTTCTTACCTGCCACTACATCGGGGTGGGTTTTGATCCAGATTTCGGCATCAGGGTGTTCGCGGCAGGCTGATTCCAGCATGGAGCTGAACGTATGCATGTCTGTGCCACCACGCTTTACGGAAACATCTCCCTCCGTCTGGTCCAGTACCAGAATGCGCATCTTGCCGTTTCTGGGAGGCAGGCTCTGTGCAGGAGCGTGGTTGTATTTGGAAAGTCTGTCGCCTCGCATCCGTGCCAGGCCCCGAACCGCTTCATCCCGTTCTTGTCGGGAGAATGGCTGATTGGCGATCAGCCATTCCAGCCGAGATGGTTGGTTGGCGTCGTAATACATTCCCAGATCGTCCACCACGAGGGAGAGTGGAGCGGCGTTGGAGACTCCGAGCCCAAGCGAGCGTAGGAATCCATCCTCCAGTCGCAGGATGGGGAGTCGCCGACGGGCGGCGAGGCGCTCGCCATTGCGCGCGCTGGGTCGATGGCCCCAGACGGCGACTGCCGAGAAAGCATGTTGGGCAAACCTGGGACGGCATAGGACCGCATCGCATCCCAGCATGCTGCTCAATGAAGGAATCCGGGCGATTCCGGGAGAGGTTAGGGCGATCAAATCAATGCCTGCGTCGTCGTTTTTTGTCGGCAGCCGGCCCCGTAGACGGCATTGTCCGCGGGGCTCCGGTGCGCTTGCTCAGCGCTTGCTGGTTTGCAGGCTGCCTATGACAGGTTTTCTATTGAAATCGCGATAGAAGAAGCGCAACGGTCGTACGAAAATATTGCGTGAATCGTTGAAGAACGAGTATGGATCACGCTTGAACTTCAGGTATTTCCGTAGTGCGATCGGAATGTCTTCGTAGCGCGGCTTGGCTGAAGCCAAGGGTTGCGGAGCTGCGATGGCGGCGGGGGGGGCCGGGCGTTGCGTGGAGGCGGAAACCGGGGGCGCCGGATGAGGCCGGGCGCCGTACAGGGCCAGAGCGGCGGACTTCCATTGGGACTTGCCCAGCACGTAGTTGCGCTCTGCGTTGGTCAGCGCAGCCACTTTATCTTGGTCGACGTGATATAGCAGAACGGCGTCTCCGCCGCCAAAACCGTTTTCCACGCCCAAGCCGGTGAAGAGGCGAGCGTCCTTGGCAGAGGGGTGCTCTGCCAGATGCAGGAAGAGCTTTTCGCCGAATTCGCGGCCGATTTGCACTTCCGAGCAGAATCGGCCCAGGCTGCCGACGAAGTCGTCTATGAAGGCTTGAACGCCAGCATGCACTTGGCGCATGAAGTGCAACCTCACGTCATTTTGCTCTTCTTCGACCCATTCGATGATGTTGGTGCCGTTTTCGTCGACCAAATGCGCCCGAACCGAGTTTTCTTCCGACGACAGCAACGTCTCGAACAGGAATACATGGTCGTTGAGCTTGTGGTAGTCGGCGGACCGTTGCTCGTCGAAGCTAGCTAGCCAACCCTCGAAAGTAACGCCGTCGAACCACTGCCGCGCCGCTTCGTGGGTCAGCATGTAGTAACCTGCGACCTTGCTGTCCAGCATTTTGTTGATATAGCGCTGGATCGAGCCGGAATAACCGATGTCGACCATGCAAACGCGGTCGGCTTCTGCCGGTATGTTTTTACTGCCGAGATAGGACAGCGCGCCTTCCCGCTCGCGACGGGCCCGTTCGAGTATGGGCTCTTGCAGGTCATGGATCAACGAGCCCAGCATGGCGAGATCGTGCTGGTGAGTCACCTCGTCTTTGAGACGCAGCGCATGCCGTTTCAGCACCATCGGCGGCACCGCGTCGGCTTCGAGACCGAAACGATGCAGCAGCAGATCTCCCAGCTTGCGATTGGCGAAGGACAGATGCAGCAGCTCAATCAGGTCGTCCGTGTTGTAGCACGAAGCGAGAGCGGCGGAGCGCCGCGAAAAATACAAGTAGTCGGATGGCGGCAGGTCCGCATAGTCCGGGGCTTGGCGCAGCCGGTCGTAGATCAGTCGCAGCATGTAGCCGTCGCGGGCCATGAAGCAGACGCGTTTGAAGCCGCGTGCCCGGACGCGATGGGCCAGCCATTGGACGAAGGCGGTCAGCATCGGCGCACCGGCCATGTAGCCGAACGCGTATAGCGATCCGCCGAACAGATTGTCGCGATGGGCATGCTGCAAGTGGCTGCCGAAGCGGTTGGCGATCAGGCCCATCACCACCGAGTCGCTGGTCCAGCGGCGAGCCAGATTGCGGGCGAATGGCGCAGCCAGGGCGCTTTTCCTCAGACATTCGGCGTGGCGCGGGATCCAATGCACGCGCAGGTTGTGTTCGCGGGCTTTTTCTACATCCGCGCGCGGGTTGTCGCCGACGTGGAGCATCGCGTGCCAGTCAGGACTTTGTTCGATGCCATGCTGCTCTTTCAACTCGGCCAGGTAGTGGGGAAAGATCGTCCCATCGTGTTTGCGCAGGTCCAGCTCTGCAGATACGTAAAGATGACTGAAGCCTCGGATGCCGACCCGTTCCAGCAGACGTTCGATCGCAGGCTGTTCCAGGTAAATATCGGTGATGATGCTGACTACCTTGCCCATCCGGCGGGCCCAGACGAATTGCTGGTAAATGGGTTCCCGGCGAGTCAGCACCTCGGTTTCCGCCTCAAATTCGATGGTGGCGATTTGCTCGCATATCTCGTGAGAGTAGCCAGTCAGATTGGCGAATTCTCGGTAGATATGGGTAATCGTCACCTCTTTCCAGTTACGCTTCTTGCGGGCTTCCTCTTCCGCGCGACGGCGCCAGCGGGCGTAGTGCAGGCTGGCGTTGCCGGTGATCCGGCGGACTCTGCCCTCGATCATCTGGAACAAGTCGTGCGGCTCCATGAACGGACGCTGCACCAGGGTATCAAACAGGTCGAAGCTGACTGCCTTGGCCTGGGTGATCTTGACCAATAGTTCGTTCGGCTGGCTGTCTACCTGTCGAGCGTCCAGCAATTTCTGCAACCTGTCGATCCGGGACCACTTGCTGAACAGTTCAAGCAACTGCTCGGTGTCGTAGCGGCGAGGCCATTCCAGTGGATTCTGATCGCCGCCGCGTTGCCCCATCAGCAGCAAGGCGGCGAAGTGGGCGACCGCATTGGCGCTGGATGACATGCTTTCGTCAAGGAATACGTTGTAACGCGTCAGCATCCACCACATCGCCGAATCGATTTCCGGAGAAGGGTCTATCTCCGACCGGACAAGCGCTTCGGTTTCGGCCAGCGTGCCGGAAGCCACTAGGTTGATATGGCTGTGGCCAAGGGCGATGACCGGCACACCCATGATTGCTGCTTGGAAGGCCAAGCCGGAAGATACGGTGGCTATCGCGTTAACATGCAGCAGCCACCACTGCGACAGCATCGGTACTTGCTCCAGCTCCTGGATGTAAACGAAGTTGGGGTGGCTGTCTTGCAGCGCGGCGATCGCCGCCTGATCGAGTACGGGCTGGTGGTCTGGATGCTGGGTCACGATCAGGCCGAAGTCCTGTGGCAGCGTGGTCAAAATCTCTTCCACCATGTGGTGGTGATTGTCCCAGGCCGCGCAGCCGGTAAAGCTGTCATGGCCGTCCAGTTGCAACGGCAATAGCACCAGTTTGGAGAAGCTGGTCTGCAATTCTCCTACCATGCGGTACACCGGGTCGGTTGCCGCCAGCGCTGCGACCATGCTTGCTCTCACCGCCTGCAGAGCGCGGCGCTCATCATCGCTGATGCGATGGGTTCGAATTGCGTCGACGTGGCGAGCCAGAACGGATTCCTGGTAGATGCCATTGGAATCGTAGGAGCACAGTGCCGGGAACGGCATCCGCGTCAGCGCACCCCAAGATTCGTTGATGACGACCGCGGAGGGGAAAAGCTCATGCAGCCACGGGGCATGTGTTTCGTAAGCGATGACCAGGTCGGGCTGGAAGTTTCCAACTGCCTTTAGCACGGTTTGACGGATTGCAGCCTGGCGAGCGGCTCCTTCCGGCATCGCCCGGATTTTTTCGACCCGTGTAATGGTTTGAACGGGTACTTGCAGCACATCCGGCTCCGCTTGGCTCAGGCTCTGGGAGTCAGTCAGTACCATGATGGAGACTGAGCTGTTGCCCGACAGCGACCGGAAAAGAGGTTCTATATGCCAGCGCAGTGTCGGCGCACGCGAACCGGGAGGCATGGTGAATGGGTCCAGCCAATAGAGAATATTCATTTTTTTGAAGCTCCAATAAGGTTTTTAAATTACAGATCCAGTATGACTTTTGCGGCCACTGCTATCTGGTAGAGGATTTGGGATATGCCGCGAACGACTTCGATGTTCTTGCTTTCTATCTTGGGCAGCACGACGACTTCGTCGCCGGGGTTCAGCCGGTTGCGTATCGAGGCGGCTTGCGCCTCGCCGTTTTGCTTGAGCACGATCAGACGGGCGTGGTCGGCTCCCTGGCTAAAGCCGCCGACCCGCTCGATGTAGTCGTTGACGCGATAGCCTTGCTGCCAGCTGACTGCATTGGGGAATAGCACTTCGCCGTGGACCATGACCAGGCTGGTTTTTTCCGGGATGACGATGCGGTCGCCGTCTTCCAGCAGAGTGGTTTGCAGGCTTTTCTCATCCAGAACCACCTGCCCGCGCGGCTCGATCTTGCTCGCCTTGGCCACGAAGCGTTCTATCAATTCCGCCTCACGTGTCCGCAACTCAGCCTCTTCCTTGGTGGATGATCGGGCGGACAGCGCGGCTTCCTGCAGTTTTTGCAGTGAGAGGTCGAGCATGGTCTTCTGACGTTCCGCTACCGTTTTGCGGAACAGTTGAATGGCGTCGGTTCGCGACATGCTGTTGCCGCGGATCTGCTTGAGCACGTCAGCCATGGTGGCGCCGTAGGGCAGCACGATGGCATGCTCGCCTGAGTGCGCGCCTTCCACTCGGACCTGGATGGTGCCGGCGTAACGATCGGCGGTGACGGTGAGCTGGTCGCCGTCGTTCAATTGCACATCGCTGGCTTGCGCCAGCGGGTAGTATTCGCTGGTTTTTTCGCTGCCTTGGCGGCGGGCAATGCTGACATGGGTGGCGCCGGGTTTGGGGCGGGCCATCGCCAGCGCGTCGCTGACGCTGATGCGGGACTGGCCGAATTCGAAGTCGTAGGCGTTGTACACCTCGCCCGAGATGGCGAACGTGTGCTGGCGCGGCCCGACCACGATCACGTCGCCGTCGGAGAACTGCGCCAGATCCAGCCGGCCCTTCAGCAGAAAGTCGTACAGGCTGAGGCGTTTTCGCACGTGGTCGCCGCGGCGGATCGATATGTCCACGTAGCTACCGCGGTCCGGGTCGACGCCGCCGGCCTTGTCCAGATAGCTGAGCACGCTGTCGGCGGCGATGCCGCCATAGAGGCCGGGTTGCTTGACGAAGCCGGTGACGAACACCTTGACCGGCTGCGCGACGTCCAGCGCCGCGTAGACATTGACGTTGGCCTTGTACACCCTGCGAACATGGTTGCCGACCAGTTGGTTCAATTCGCCGTTGCGCGCGCCGGCCACTGTCACCGGGCCGACATTGGGCACGAATATATTGCCCTGGGGATCCACCATCAGTTGGCCGTCGAACATGAAGGCGCCCCATAGGCGCAGCGAGACTCGGTCGCCGATGCTGATCTGGTAATCGGGGTTGAAGCCGCTGCCGGCGCTGTGGCGGAAGGCGCCGCCGAACAGCTGGGAGCCAAACATCCTGCCGGGAGCCTGCACCGGTACCTGAGGTTCGGCCGCCGCCGCGGGCGGAGGCATTTCCGCGGCGGGCTTGCTCGATTTCATTACGGCCGCTGGGGCAGGATCGGCAGGGCCGCCGCCCAGGCCGGCGTGGGCGGCCGGCATGGCCAGCGCCATGCTTGAGGCGAACATCAAGGCGATTGAGGTCGGGCGCATATCAAATCTTGTGGTCTTCAATGATGGAGAGGGCAAGGCGAGCGATGCCGTACAGCAGCGAGGCGGTCAGCAGCAGCGAGGCCAGCGTGTAGAGGCGGCGGGGGTATTCCGCCAGTTCCGGCAATTGTGGCGAACTGATCACCGCCAGGCTTTTCTGTTTGTGCGCGGCCGCCACCTTGGCTTTTTCCAGGGCGGTCAGCGCCAATCGATAAAGGTCGGTGCGGAACTCCACCCAGGCGCGCATTTCCTGGAACTGGGATGCCTTGCGGTTGAGCTTGCCGTCGTCCGGCGAGGCGAGCTTGGCTTTCTCGTGGGCGATCTGGGTTTTCAGCGCGTCCAGCGCGTTGCGGGCGGACGCCACTTGAGGGGAGTCGCTTTGCAAGTAGCTTTGCAGATTGCGCAGCTCCGCCTCCATTTGCGCCTGCTTGCCCTCCAGCTCGGCGACCAGTTGGCCGGCGGCCTGGGCCTGGGCGTGTGGATCGATCAAGCCGTTGCGGTTCTGGTAGGCCAACAGCTTTTCGCGGGCTTGGCTGAGCTCGGTGTAGGCGTTGTTGACTTCGCGCTGGGCGAAGGCCATGTCCTCGCGGCTGATCTTGTGCGACAGCTCGTTGATGAAGCGCTCGCTCTCGGCCAGGATGGCGCGGTTCAGCTTCTGGGCGAATTCGGGCGTGAAGCCCTGGCTGCGGATGACCAGCAGCGAGGTCTTGTCGTCGAACTGGACCTCCACGCGGTTGCGGTAATAGTCCAGGACATCCTCGCGGACGGCGCCGGCGGGCAGTCGGTAGAACCAGTCCCAGCCTGCCGGCTGGCCGAAAGCTTGTTTCAGATTCAGGGCCTGGTCCAGCCGGGCCAGCATGTCGGGCGAGTGGATGTATTGCTGCAGCAGCATCGCGTCTTCGCGCAGCGTCGATGCGCTGCCGCCTAGCAGCGCGCCCAGATCCAGGCTGCCAGCCTTGTCGTCCGCGCCGCGTTTGACCACGACCTTGGATTCGCTGACGTAGCGGTCCTGGGACAGCGTCGCGAAATACAGGCTGGTCAGCAGCAGGGGCAGCGCAATCAGCAGGACGGCCAGTTTGTCGCGCTGGAAAAGGCGCAGCCACGGCAAGGCCGATACTGCGGACATGGCGGCCGAGCCATCGGCCTGGCGTTTTTCAAACCACTTGAACATCTTCATCTTTCCGGTAAGCCGCGATGGCTTCGTCTATCTGGGGGAAGTAGCGGACGCCATGGCGACCCAACAGCAGGGCCGAGTCGCAGAAGCGTTTGATCTCGGCCAAGTTGTGGGAAACCATCAGAAACTGGCTGCGCTCCCGCTTTTGCTCGATCATCCGGGCGCTTTTCTCCTTGAAGCTGGCGTCGCCGACGGCGGTGACTTCATCGATCAGGTAGTAGTCGAAATCGAAGGCCATCGACAAACCGAAACCCAGCCGCGACCGCATGCCGGAGGAGTAGGTCTTGATCGGCATGTCGAAATGCTTGCCCAGCTGGGCAAAGCTTTCGACGAAGGCGACTTTCTCTGCCAATTCGTGCCTGGCGGCGTACAGGCGGGCCACGAACTTGACGTTCTCGCGGCCGGTCATGCTGCCCTGGAAGCCGCTGGCCAGGCCCACCGGCCAGGAGATGCGTCCGGTGGAGCGGACCTGGCCGCAATCGGGCCGGTCCATGCCCCCCAGGATATGGAGCAGCGTCGATTTGCCGGCGCCGTTGCGGCCGATCAAGCCGACGCTGACGCCGGATGGAATGTCCAGGTTCAGGTCGCGGAATACGAAGTGCCGGCCTGCCGGCGTGCGGTAGGACTTGCTGAGATTGCGGATCTGTATCATGAGCGCAGGATTGCGGGTTCGCGGGCTTTGTAGAGCAAGAGGCCGAAGAAAAGCATGAGCAGCGCGCACAGCCAGAGATAGACGAGGCTGACGCCATATAGCGGATACGCGGGGAAAACCGCGTGGCGCATCAGCTCGAAGGCATGCAGCAGCGGGTTCCAGTCCACCAGCCAGCGGTACTCTGCCGGGATGATGTGCAGGGAGAACATCACGCCGCTGGCGAAGTACAAGGGTTTGATCAGGATGGGCAGAATCTTGTCCGCCGCCTTGAACACATGGCCCAGCACCATGAAGGCGAAGCCTATGCCCTGCGACAACAACGCCAGCGCCAGCCAAACCGAGAGCAGCGCGGGCAGATTGTGCAAGCTCATCGGCTCGTCCAGCAGCCACAAGCCTGCCAGCAGGATGGAGAAGCAGGCGGCCTGGATCAGGCATTCCAGCAGGCTGCGCGCCAGCACCGCGTCCACCGGATGGACGGGACGGTAGCTGAACAAACCGCGGTTGGCCTCTATCGCGTTCAGGGAGCGGAGGGAGATATTGGAGAACAGCGAATACGGCACGATGCCGCACAGCAGGAAAACCGGGAAGGAAATATCCGGCATCGTGCGATGCAGCAGATAGCCGATGATCGCCAGCATCACCATCATGTGGGCCACCGGCTCCAGCAAGGCCCACAGGTAGCCCAGCCGGTATTCGCCGAATCGGGTTTTGAGTTCTCTCAGGAACAGCGCATGCACTGAATTGCGCATCACGTTCCAGCCGCCGCGCGCCGTCACAGGTCGAAATACTTGATGATGCCGGCCGGGCGATTGTGTTGGTCCACCGCGATCAGGGAGGTGATCTTGCGTTTGAGCATCAGCTCTTCCGCATCGGCGAACATCGCATCGCAGGAGATGGTGAGCGGCGAGGGGGTCATCAACTGTCGGGCGCTCAGCGAGTGGGGCGCGTCGCTGCGCTCCATGCCGCGGCGCAGGTCGCCGTCGGTGATGATGCCCAGCAGGCTGCCATCGGCGTCCAGCACCACGGTCAGGCCCAGGCAGCCTTTGGTCATGTGATTGACCACTTGCTTGAAATCGTCGCCAGGGCGGTTGCTGGGGACGGTCGGCGTCATCACGTCTCGGACGCGGGTCAGCAATTTTCTGCCCAGGGAGCCGCCGGGGTGGAAGCGGGCGAAGTCGGTGGGCTGGAACTGGCGCAGCTCCATCAAAGCCACTGCCAGCGCGTCGCCCATCACCAGCGTCAGGGTGGTTGATGTGGTGGGGGCCAGATTATGGGGGCAGGCTTCGCGCTCGATCGGAACCAGCAAGACGCAGTCCGCCTCGCGGGCCAGCGTCGAATCGCTTCCGCCGGTGATGGCCAATACCGGCGCGCCGATGTGCTTCAGATAGGGCAGCAGGCGCAGCACTTCCTCGGTCTCGCCGCTGTTGGACAGCAGCAGCACGCTGTCCTGCGGGCTGATCATGCCCAGGTCGCCATGGAAGGCCTCGCCGGGATGGACGAAGAAGCTGGAGGTGCCGGTGGACGCGAAAGTGGCGGCGATCTTGCGGCCGATGATGCCGGATTTGCCCATGCCGCAGACGATCAGTTTGCCTTGCGTGGCGTGAATCAGCTCCACCGCATGGTTGAAGTCGTCCGACAGTCTGTCCGCCTGAACCTGGAGCGCTCGGGCCTGCTCCGCGAAGACTGCCGATCCTGTGTGCGCATGCTGGGTCATGTTTATTGTTTAAAGTGCGTGCTTGGTATCAAAATTGTATCGGAATGTATAATTCTGCCATGACTGTGAACGTTTGTTGCAGTTTTTTTAAGAAATAGCCATTTTCATTCTGTTTACAATATGATTATCGGGCATTTCAATCCATTCAATGACAAATGGCTGTTCTTTTTGTAACAAAATAGAATGTGTACAGACTCTAGCCTAATTTCAAGATTCCAATAGCAGTAGCGGGATTTGCCGCGTATTTATGAAAATTTGATGCGGCGCGCGGCCGTTTCTGCGGGAATTTGACACCCCGGCCGCTACAGTTGGCTTGAGAGTGCACCCATACCTCAATCCTGGAGCGAGCCATCATGTCCGCACTGATTACCGAACACGGTCTGCCGGTTGATCCGGAGCCTGGAAGTCGCAGCCGGTTATTGCGTTTCCTGACCCACGAAAAGCGCTGCTGGCGTCGCGTGGCTTACTGGCTGAAGCAGTTCAACTCGGATGCCGGCG
>NZ_JBUPWA010000001.1:2601763-2690260 GCF_055181315.1 Chromobacterium sp. Ag138 | reverse complement strand
TTGCGGCCGATCAAGCCGACGCTGACGCCGGATGGAATGTCCAGGTTCAGGTCGCGGAATACGAAGTGCCGGCCTGCCGGCGTGCGGTAGGACTTGCTGAGATTGCGGATCTGTATCATGAGCGCAGGATTGCGGGTTCGCGGGCTTTGTAGAGCAAGAGGCCGAAGAAAAGCATGAGCAGCGCGCACAGCCAGAGATAGACGAGGCTGACGCCATATAGCGGATACGCGGGGAAAACCGCGTGGCGCATCAGCTCGAAGGCATGCAGCAGCGGGTTCCAGTCCACCAGCCAGCGGTACTCTGCCGGGATGATGTGCAGGGAGAACATCACGCCGCTGGCGAAGTACAAGGGTTTGATCAGGATGGGCAGAATCTTGTCCGCCGCCTTGAACACATGGCCCAGCACCATGAAGGCGAAGCCTATGCCCTGCGACAACAACGCCAGCGCCAGCCAAACCGAGAGCAGCGCGGGCAGATTGTGCAAGCTCATCGGCTCGTCCAGCAGCCACAAGCCTGCCAGCAGGATGGAGAAGCAGGCGGCCTGGATCAGGCATTCCAGCAGGCTGCGCGCCAGCACCGCGTCCACCGGATGGACGGGACGGTAGCTGAACAAACCGCGGTTGGCCTCTATCGCGTTCAGGGAGCGGAGGGAGATATTGGAGAACAGCGAATACGGCACGATGCCGCACAGCAGGAAAACCGGGAAGGAAATATCCGGCATCGTGCGATGCAGCAGATAGCCGATGATCGCCAGCATCACCATCATGTGGGCCACCGGCTCCAGCAAGGCCCACAGGTAGCCCAGCCGGTATTCGCCGAATCGGGTTTTGAGTTCTCTCAGGAACAGCGCATGCACTGAATTGCGCATCACGTTCCAGCCGCCGCGCGCCGTCACAGGTCGAAATACTTGATGATGCCGGCCGGGCGATTGTGTTGGTCCACCGCGATCAGGGAGGTGATCTTGCGTTTGAGCATCAGCTCTTCCGCATCGGCGAACATCGCATCGCAGGAGATGGTGAGCGGCGAGGGGGTCATCAACTGTCGGGCGCTCAGCGAGTGGGGCGCGTCGCTGCGCTCCATGCCGCGGCGCAGGTCGCCGTCGGTGATGATGCCCAGCAGGCTGCCATCGGCGTCCAGCACCACGGTCAGGCCCAGGCAGCCTTTGGTCATGTGATTGACCACTTGCTTGAAATCGTCGCCAGGGCGGTTGCTGGGGACGGTCGGCGTCATCACGTCTCGGACGCGGGTCAGCAATTTTCTGCCCAGGGAGCCGCCGGGGTGGAAGCGGGCGAAGTCGGTGGGCTGGAACTGGCGCAGCTCCATCAAAGCCACTGCCAGCGCGTCGCCCATCACCAGCGTCAGGGTGGTTGATGTGGTGGGGGCCAGATTATGGGGGCAGGCTTCGCGCTCGATCGGAACCAGCAAGACGCAGTCCGCCTCGCGGGCCAGCGTCGAATCGCTTCCGCCGGTGATGGCCAATACCGGCGCGCCGATGTGCTTCAGATAGGGCAGCAGGCGCAGCACTTCCTCGGTCTCGCCGCTGTTGGACAGCAGCAGCACGCTGTCCTGCGGGCTGATCATGCCCAGGTCGCCATGGAAGGCCTCGCCGGGATGGACGAAGAAGCTGGAGGTGCCGGTGGACGCGAAAGTGGCGGCGATCTTGCGGCCGATGATGCCGGATTTGCCCATGCCGCAGACGATCAGTTTGCCTTGCGTGGCGTGAATCAGCTCCACCGCATGGTTGAAGTCGTCCGACAGTCTGTCCGCCTGAACCTGGAGCGCTCGGGCCTGCTCCGCGAAGACTGCCGATCCTGTGTGCGCATGCTGGGTCATGTTTATTGTTTAAAGTGCGTGCTTGGTATCAAAATTGTATCGGAATGTATAATTCTGCCATGACTGTGAACGTTTGTTGCAGTTTTTTTAAGAAATAGCCATTTTCATTCTGTTTACAATATGATTATCGGGCATTTCAATCCATTCAATGACAAATGGCTGTTCTTTTTGTAACAAAATAGAATGTGTACAGACTCTAGCCTAATTTCAAGATTCCAATAGCAGTAGCGGGATTTGCCGCGTATTTATGAAAATTTGATGCGGCGCGCGGCCGTTTCTGCGGGAATTTGACACCCCGGCCGCTACAGTTGGCTTGAGAGTGCACCCATACCTCAATCCTGGAGCGAGCCATCATGTCCGCACTGATTACCGAACACGGTCTGCCGGTTGATCCGGAGCCTGGAAGTCGCAGCCGGTTATTGCGTTTCCTGACCCACGAAAAGCGCTGCTGGCGTCGCGTGGCTTACTGGCTGAAGCAGTTCAACTCGGATGCCGGCGTGCCCGCGCGTTGCTATGCCTGGCGCGCCGCGCCGGAAGATCCTCCTGAAGACCACGAGCACCTGCTGCTCTGACGCGTGTCCGATGCCGACGCGCGCCGCGTCGCCGCTTCGGCATCGCCTCTCCCTTCCCTCGCATTTCCGCCTGTGTTTTTGCGCCGTTGCCGCTACAATGGCTGCTTCCTGTTTCCATCTAGCTTGATCAATCATGAAGTCCGGTTCCGGTCCTTTGCCGCGCCTGCCTGGCAGCCGTCTGCAGCAACGGACCCGCAAGCAGCTGCGAGATGGCGGCGTGATCGCCTACTCCACTGAATCCTGCTACGGTTTGGGTTGCCGTCCGCTCGATGCCCGCGCGATACGCCGCGTGCTGGCGATCAAGGCGCGGCCCAACCACAAGGGGCTGATCGTCATCGCCGCCGATTTCGAGCAGATCCGCCACCTGGTCAAACCGTTGTCCGCCGCGCAGCGCGCGGAACTGGCGCGCTATTGGCCCGGTCCATATACCTTTTTGCTGCCGGCGTCGCGGCGGGTGCCGCCGGCCTTGCGCGGCCGGCACCACAAGATCGCGGTGCGGGTCACCGCGCACGGCGAGGCGGCGGCCTTGTGCCGCCGGCTTGGCACGGCGCTGGTGTCCACTTCGGCCAACCGGGCCGGGCAGAAATCGCTGAAGACGGCGCGAGCCTGTCGAATGGCTTTCAAGGACAAGGTGCTGACGCTGCCGGGCCGCATCGGCAAGCGGCGCAAGCCATCGACCATCATCGATCTGGAAAGCGGCCGCGTATTGCGCTAGGCCGCGTGTGAACTGAGGAATAAAACGTGCAACAGATTTCTTTTATCAGCCTGATCCTGAACGCCAGCCTGCTGGTGCAGCTGGTGATGGCGGGCCTGGCGCTGACGTCGCTGCTGTCGTGGGCGCTGATCTTCAACAAGATTTCGGTGCTGCGCTCGGCCAAGCGCCACAGCGAGGAGTTCGAGCGCAACTTCTGGAGCGGCGCCGATCTGAACCGCCTGTACGAAGACGTGTGCCGCCGCAGCGACACCGCCGGCATGGAGCGCATCTTCCAGTCCGGCTTCGCCGAGTTTCTGAAGCTGCGCGGCCGCAACGGCGCCGAGCTGTCCGACATCATGGATGGCTCCCGCCGCGCGATGCGGGCGGCGGCGCAGCGCGAGCTGGATTCGCTGGACAGCCATACCTCCTTCCTGGCCACTGTCGGCTCGGTCAGCCCCTACATTGGTCTGTTCGGCACCGTGTGGGGCATCATGCACGCCTTCATCGGGCTGGGGAACGCCGGCCAGGCGACGCTGAGCACCGTGGCCCCGGGCATCGCCGAGGCGCTGGTGGCGACGGCCATCGGCCTGTTCGCCGCGATCCCGGCGGTGGTGGCCTATAACCGCTTCGCCACCGACGTCGATCGTCTGGCCACCCGTTTCGACACCTATATGGAAGAGTTCTCCAACATTCTGCAGCGGCTGGCGACGCGTTAAGGCGCTTGCCGTTTCGGCTTGCATGCGGCATGGTTTCGGTTCGGAATTTACGGACCGCACCATGCCTTTTTCACGCCTCGCGCCGCTGACGCTGGCCGCCTTCCTCGCCCTTTACCTGGTTTGGGGCTCCACCTATCTGGTCATCCGCATAGGCGTCGAATCCTGGCCGCCGCTGCTGATGGCCGGCATCCGCTTTCTGCTGGCCGGCAGCCTGGTGCTGGCCTACCTCGCCTGGAAGAGAGCACCGTGGCCGAGTGTCCGCCAGCTGGGCGGCGCGGCCTTGCTGGGCGTGCTGATGCCGGCGATAGGCAACGGCCTGGTGACGGTGGCCGAGCGCGAGGTGTCGTCGGGGGGGGCCGCGCTGGTGATCGCCACGGTGCCGCTGTTCACGCTGCTGTTCGCCCGCTTGTTCGGCCACCGGTCGCGGCCGCTGGAATGGGCCGGCATGGCGTTGGGCGTGGCCGGCATCGTGTTGCTGAATCTGGGCTCCAGCCTCAGCGCCAGCCCGCGCGGCGCGGCCTTGTTGATTCTGGCCTCGGCCGGCTGGGCGCTGGGCTCGGCCTGGAGCAAGAAGCTGCCGCAGCCGGCCGGCGCGATGGGTAGCGCTTGGACCATGATCTTCGGCGGTCTGGCGTTGGTCGCGTCCAGCTTCGCCGTCGGCGAGCGTCTGGCCGCCTGGCCCGGCGTCGAAGGCTGGGCCGCGCTGCTGTACCTGACGGTGTTCGGCTCGATGATCGCCTACAGCGCCTACCTGTATCTGTTGAAGACAGTGTCGGCGGCGGCGGCCACCAGCTACGCCTACGTCAATCCGGTGATCGCGGTGCTGCTGGGCGCGGTGTTTCTCGGCGAGCATGTCGGCGCGCACGAGATGCTGGCGATGGTGGTGATCGTCACCGCCGTGGTGCTGATCAGCTGGCGGCGTTAGCCGCGCATGGGGTTTTGACGGGCCTGGCTGAGGCGGCGTCGCCGTCCGGCTTGTAGCGGGGCGATTACGGCGGCCTCGCGTGCCGGCTTGCCGCGATGGGGCCGGTTCCAAGCATTCGGCCGATCAAGCAAAAAAACGCCGCTCTCGGGAGCGGCGTTTTTCATTGCGGGCGCGGTGGTCAGATCGGCTGCCACAGCGTGGGTTGGGTGGATGGCGTCCAGCCGGCGCCGGCCCAAGCGGTGTGCGGCTGCAGGCAGCGGTATTGGCGGCCCTGGTAGCTGACCACCTGGCTTTGCGCGTATTTATCGCCTTCCTTCCAGGCATTGGCCGCCGGCGGCTGAGCGCCGGCATCGCCCTTCTTCAGATCGATCGCGAAACCGTAGCCCTTGTAGCTGTCGTTCAGATAGACGCGATTGGCGGTGGCGTCCTTCACCGGAACGATGGAAACGGCGCGCTGCTGCGACTTCATCACGCCGATGCGGATGAACGGCGAGGCGGCGTTCACCTTCTGCGCCAGCTCGTACGGCCAATTCGCGATCTGTCCGCTGACGGCGTTCAGCGCCACCGTGTGTTTTTCGGCGTCGCGGCCCTGGCTGTCGAAGATGCGCAGCGTGGCGCTGCTGCCGGCCGGCAGATTCTCGCGCGCGGCGACGTTGCCGATCTCCTTCCACGGATTGGCCGCCGGCGGCGCGGCGTCGCCGCCGAAGTTGACGTCGGAGCAGGAATAGAACGCCTCCTCGCTGTCGGAGCGTTTCCAGACGTTGAAGATGATGTGCTGGCCGGTCTTGCCTTGCGGCAGCTTCAGCGTCATGTGGTAACGCTTGCTGGCGTCCTGCTGCGGGTTGCCGTTGACGGTGCCGAACAGCTCCAGGTCCGACCATTTCAGCGGGAGGTCCGGGTTCCAGCCATTCCTGGTGACGTAGAACTTGAAGTACTTGGTGGCGTGCGGCGCGGTGGCTTTGTAGATGAATTCGAAGTTGCCGCTGGCGTCCGGCACGATGCTGGTGGCGCGCCAGTCGCGGCGCGCCAGGTTGAAGCCCTTGAATTCGGCTTTGCCGCCGCCGCACAGGGTGCCGTCCGGCACCACCGCCTGGTGGTTGTCGCCCTGCGGGTTCTGGTTGACGCCGTTCCAGTCGTACATGGCCTGGGTGCCGCCCACCTGTTTGGCCGCCTGGCAGGCGGGAGTCTTCGGCGCTTCCGGGCCTTCCAGAAAGCAGCTGTAAACGCGGTTGATCGGGATTTCCATCGCGCCATGGGCCCACAGCGGGGCGCTCAGGCAGCTCAGGGTCAGCGCGGCGGGGAGATGCCAATGCAGTTTCATGCGGACTCCTTGTCTGGTAGTGGTATGTAAGCGCATCGTCATCAGCCAGGACACTCGGTGTCCTTGAATCGGCTAAATGATTGAAAATGTGATCATCATATTAAATATAAGTTTATTAATTGGTATTAGTGCCAGTCTCATGCGCCGAGCGCGCAAGTTCTGATTCTTGCAAAGATCGTTTGTCATTTGACCTGCCCGATTGGTCGACAGCCGGCGCCTCTCGCGCCAGCCATCCTCATATTTCCGGTTGCCGCGGTTTTTCCCGATTGCTCCAGATCGCCCGGTTTTGTCGTTTTGTTGCCATGCGCGATGCGCCAAGGACGCGCGGCTTGATAATTGGTATTGACGTGGTATTAATGTGGTATTACCGTGCGAGCTGTAACGAAACGGTTACGCGGCAGGCTTTCCCGCGTTGGGATACCGGCGCGGCTTGACTGGGCTTACACTGCGGTTTTCAGACCACTTCAGACGACCATGGAAAACCGCTGGCAAGCATTGAAACCGGATGAAAACCTGAGCACGCCGCTGTATCTGCAGCTGTCGCGCAAGCTGGCCGACGCGATCAACGCCGGCTGGTGGCAAGCGGACGAGGCGCTGCCGTCGGAGCGGACGTTTTCGGAAGAGCTGGGCATTTCGCGGGTGACCGCGCGCAAGGCGATGGACGTGCTGCTGGAGCAGGGCATGATCCGCCGGCGCCAGGGGTCGGGCACCTTCATCACGCCCAGGCTGGAGCAGCCGCTGTCGCGGCTGACCGGCTTCACCGAGCAGCTGAGGCTGCGTGGCTTCGTGCCCTCGTCGGTGTGGCTGGAGCGCGGCGTGTTTCCGCCCAGCAACGAGGAAGTGATCAAACTGGGGCTGTCGCCGACCTCGATGGTGGCGCGGCTCAAGCGCCAGCGCCTCGCCGACGGCGTGGTGATGGCGATTGAAATGAGCACGATGCCGGTCGCTTACCTGCCCGATCCGCAGGCGGTGGGCACTTCGCTGTACGCCCATCTGGACGCGGCAGGGCATTCGGTGGTGCGGGCCTTGCAGCACATCCGGGCGGTGAACGCCTCGGGCGACGTGGCTCAGCTTGCGGGCATCCGCCCCGGCGAGGCGATGCTGCTGATCACCCGGATCGGCTTCAATGCCGACAACGTGGCGATCGAGCTGACCGACACTTATTGCCGCAACGATTATTACGATTTCGTAGCTGAACTGAAACGATGACTGAAACGCAGACCTTGCAGGGCCGCATCCTGACCGCCTCCGGCTGGATGGATGGCGCCGTGCGCCTGGCGGCCGACGGCCGCATCGCAGCGATAGACGCCCGCCTGGCATCGGGCCGCCAGCCCGAACGCTACATCCTGCCGGGCTTCATCGACCTGCACGTGCACGGCGGCGGCGGCGTCGACATCATGGAGGGCGGCGACGCCGTCTCCCATGTCGCCCGGCTGCACGCCCGCTTCGGCACCACGTCCTTGCTGGCCACCACCATGACCGCGCCGCCGGGGGAAATCTCCCGCGTGCTGGCGGACATCGGCCGCTGCAGCAAGGAGCGCGCGCCGGCGGGCAGCCGCGTGCTCGGCGTGCACCTGGAGGGTCCGTACATCAATCCCGGCAAGCTGGGCGCCCAGCCCGACGACGCCTGCCGGGCGGCGATGGAACAGATAGACGGCTACCGCGCGCTGGCGCCGATTTCGCTGATCACGCTGGCGCCGGAAATCCCGGGCCACCTCGACATCATCCGCGCGCTGAGCGAGCAGGGGGTCCGGGTGCAGATGGGCCATACCCTCGGCAGCTACGAGGAGGCGGTGGCCGCGCTGCAGCAGGGCGCGTCCGGCTTCACCCATCTTTTCAACGCCATGACCGGGCTGCATCACCGCGAGCCGGGCGTGGTGGGCGCGGCGCTGGCGCATGCCGAGTACGCCGAGCTGATCCCCGATCTGCTCCACGTCCATCCCGGCGCCATCCGCACCGCGCTGCGCGCCATCCCGCGCCTGTATTGCGTCACCGACTCCACCGCCGCCGCAGGCATGCCGGACGGCGAGTACAAGCTGGGCTCCCATTCGGTCACCAAGTGCATGGGCGGCGTCAGGCTAGCCGACGGCACGCTGGCCGGCAGCACGCTGACCATGGACCAGGCGCTGCGCAATCTGGTGAAGATCGGCCTGCCGCTGGCCGACGCCTCCAACCGCCTGTCGCTGTATCCGGCCGATTACCTGGGCCTGGCCGACCGCGGCCGGCTGGCAGCCGGCGCCTGGGCCGACATCGCGGTGATGGACGCCGAACTGAATCTGCAGCAAGTCTACGTTGAGGGAGAAGAGATTGGCCTCGTTGATGCTTGAGGAAGCGCTGTATTCCGCTGAAGCGGTGGCGGCGCAACATATGTACGCCGATGAAGGGCTGGCCGCGCTGGGGCGCGAGCTGGGCCGCATCCGTCCGCGGCTGGCGCTGACCGTCGCCCGCGGCAGTTCCGACCACGCCGCCAACTACTTCGCCTACTTGGTGATGCAGCGCCTGGGCATCCCGGTGGTGTCGCTGCCGATGTCGCTGGTCACCCTGCACCAGTCGCCGCTGGCGGTGGACGGCCAGCTGGCCGTCGCGCTGTCGCAATCCGGCCAGAGCCCGGATCTGGTGGACACTATGAAGGCCCTGTCCGCCGCCGGCGCCCACACCGTGGCGCTGGTCAACAAGCAGCAGTCGCCGTTGGCCGAGTCCTGCGACTGGGCGGTGCCGCTCTGCGCCGGCGAGGAGAAGAGCGTCGCCGCCACCAAGAGCTACATCGCCTCGCTGTCCGCCGTCGCCCGTCTGGTCGCCCACTGGCAGGCCGACGAGAAGCTGCTGTCCGCGCTGGCCAACCTGCCGCAGCGCCTGCAGGACGCCGCCGGACTGGACTGGTCGGCCGCGATTGAGGTGCTGAAGCCGGCCGAGCGCATCATGGTGGTCGGCCGCGGCCTGGGCTTCGCGGTGGCGCTGGAGGCGGCGCTGAAGTTCAAGGAAACCTGCGCGATCCAGGCCGAGGCCTTCTCCGGCGCCGAGATCAAGCACGGGCCGATGGCCTTGATCGACGACGGCTACCCGCTGCTGGTGTTCGCGCCGCGCGGTCCGGAGCAGCAGGGCCTGATCGATCTGGCCGAGGAAATGCGCGGCCGCGGCGCGCACGTGCTGTTGGCCGCGCCGGCCAATGTGGCCAGCCGCGACCTGACGCTGGCGGTGGCCGATGACGAGGCGCTGGACCCGCTGCTGGCGATCCAGAGCTTCTATCTGATGGCGGCCCGCCTGTCCGAGGCGCGCGGCCTGAATCCGGACTTGCCGCGCCACCTGTCCAAGGTGACCCGCACCCGTTGACCGGATGAACAGACAGGCGGCGCAGACCGCCGTGGCGGCCGCGGCGACGCGGCCCGCCGACAACAGAATCGACAGAATAAGGACGCTCGATGACCACAACGCTCGAACTGCTGGCCCCGTTCTCCGGGCCGGCGATCGCGCTCGACCGCGTGCCCGATCCGGTATTCGCCGGGCGGATGATGGGAGATGGCCTGGCCATCGACCCGCTGTCGCCGACGCTGCTGGCGCCCTGTAGCGGCGCGGTGGCGCAACTGGCCCGCACCGGCCACGCGCTGACCCTCGCCGCAGACAACGGCGCCGAGGTGCTGATCCATATCGGCATCGACACCGTCAAGCTGGAAGGCCGCGGCTTCCATCCGCTGGTCGCCGTCGGCGACCGCGTGCAGGCCGGCCAGCCGCTGATCGAGGTGGACCTGGACGCGGTGGCGCGCCAGGCGCCGTCGCTGCAGACCATGGTGGTCATCGCCAATTCCGATCAATTCCATTTTCCCCGCCGTGCCGAAGGCCTGCTCGAAGCCGGCCGTTCGCACTTCCTGACCCTGGCGGCTCGCGAGGCCGTCTCCCCCTGCGAGTCCGCCGGCGGCCCGGAACGCCGCGGCGAGGCGGTGGTGCGCCATGAGGGCGGCCTGCACGCGCGGCCGTCGGCGCTGGTGCAGCAGGCGGCCAAGCGGCACGCCGCCGAGGTATCCATCGAATTGTCCGGCAAGCGGGCCAACGCCCGCAGCGTGGTGGCGCTGATGGGCCTGGGCGTGGCGGAGGACGACCGCGTCGGCGTCATCGCCAGCGGCCATGACGCCGACGCGGCGCTGGCCGCCGTGATCGAGGCATTGCAAACCCGCAGCCAGGCCGGCCATGCCGCCGCGGCGCCCGCCGTCGCTTGCGAGCCGGCGGCCGGTAGCCTGGCCGGCGTGGCCGCCGCGCCGGGTCTGGCCATCGGACGCGTGGTCAGGCTGGACGCTTTCGAGATGCCGCTGCCGGAGCAGGGAGCGGGCATCGCGGAAGAGCGGGCGGCGCTGACGGCGGCGCTGGCCCGGGTGCGCGGCGCGATCTCGTCTGGCATCGACGCGGCGCTGCGCCGCGGTGCTACCGCGGAGAGCGACATCTTCGCCGCCCATCTGGCCTTGCTCGACGATCCCGAGCTGCTGTCCGCGGCCGAGGCCGACATCGACGCCGGCTGCGGCGCCGGCTTCGGCTTCCGCCGCGCGGTGCGCGCCCAGTGCGCGATCCTGGCCGGGCTGGGCAATCAGCTGCTGGCCGAGCGGGTGGCCGATCTGAAAGACATCGAGCGCCAGGTGCTGGTGGCGCTGTACGGCGAGCCGGAGCAGGGGCCGGAACTGTTCGACGCCTCCATCCTGGTGGCCGAGGACCTGGCGCCGTCCGCGCTGACCCGCCTGCCGCGCGGCAAGGTGGCCGGCATCGTCACCGCCGCCGGCGGCGCCAGCGGCCACGTCGCCATCCTGGCGCGGGCGCTGGGCATCCCGGCGCTGGTGGCTTGCGGGCCGTCGGCGCTGGCGCTGGAGCAGGGCCAGACCCTGGTGCTGGACGCGCGCGCCGGCCTGGCCAATCCGCAGCCTAGCGCCGCCGATCTGGCCGCCGCCCGCGCCGAAATCGACAAACTGGAAGCGAAGCGCCGCGCGATGCAGGCGTCGGCCAACGCGCCGGCCATCACAGTCGACGGCGTGGCGATCGAGGTGACGGTCAACATCGCCAACGCCGACGACGCGCGCGAGGGCGTCGCCCACGGCGCCGACGCGGTGGGCCTGCTGCGCACCGAATTCCTGTTCATCGACCGGCGCGACGCGCCGACCGAGGCCGAGCAGACTGTCGCCTACCAGGCGGTTCTGGACGCGCTGGATGGCCGCAACGCCATCATCCGCACGCTGGACGTGGGCGGCGACAAGGAAGTGCCTTACCTGCAACTGCCGCCGGAACCGAATCCGGCGCTGGGCCTCAGGGGCATCCGCACCGGCTTCGCCTATCCGGACATGCTGGACACGCAGCTGCGCGCCTTGCTGGCGGTGAGGCCGTTGTCGCGGCTGCGCATTCTGGCACCGATGATCGCCGACGTCGGCGAGCTGATCCGGCTGCGCGAGCGCATCGAGCAGCTGGCCGGCGAAATGAATCTGGCGGAACGGCCGCAGCTGGGCGTGATGGTGGAGGTGCCGTCGGCGGCGCTGCTGGCCGATCAACTGGCGAGGCACGCCGATTTCCTGTCGATAGGCAGCAACGACCTCACCCAGTACACGCTGGCGATGGACCGCTGCAACGCCACGCTGGCCTCGCGCATCGATTCGATGCATCCCGGCCTGCTGCGCCTGATCGCCATCACGGTGGAAGGCGCGAAGAAGCATGGCAAATGGGTGGGCGTGTGCGGCGCGATGGCGTCGGACCCGCAGGCGGTGCCGGTACTGATCGGCCTGGGCGTCGCCGAGCTGTCGGTCAGCCCGCGCCTGGTGCCGGAGGTGAAGAGCCTGGTGCGCGGCCTGTCGCGCCGGCATTGCGAGGAAGAGGCGCTGAGGCTGCTGGCGCTAGGGTCGCCGCAGGCGGTGCGCGGCAGGGTGACGGAACTGTGGCCCGGCGTGTGACGGCGGGCGTCGGTGCGAAGTGCTGGGGAGCCGCCATCGGACAAGACGGCACCAGAATTAACCTGGGAGATATGTTGTGAGTACTCTTAACAAGTTTGCCGGCATCCAGCAACTGGGGCGCGCCCTGATGTTGCCGATCGCCGTGCTGCCGGTGGCCGGCCTGCTGCTGCGGCTGGGCCAGCCCGACCTCTTGGACATCAAATTCATGGCCCAGGCCGGCGACGCCATCTTCGGCAACCTGGCGCTGATCTTCGCCATCGGCGTGGCGGTGGGCTTCGCCAAGGATGGCAACGGCACCTCCGGCCTCGCCGGCGCCATCGGCTACCTGGTGCTGACCGCGGTGCTGAAAGTGATCGACGACAAGATCAATATGGGCGTGTTGTCCGGCATCCTGTCCGGTCTGATCGCCGGCTATCTGTACAACCGCTACAAGGACATCAAGCTGCCCAGCTACCTGGCCTTCTTCGGCGGCAAGCGCTTCGTTCCCATCGTCACCGGCTTCGGCATGCTGGTGCTCGGGGCGGTGCTCGGCTACGTCTGGCCGCCGGTGCAGCATGGCATTGACGCCGTGGGCAAGTGGCTGATCGCCACCGGCGAGGTGGGCGTGTTCTTCTACGGCGTGCTCAACCGCATCCTGATCGTCACCGGCCTGCACCATATCCTGAACAACATCGTCTGGTTCCAGGTGGGCGATTTCACCGCCGCCGCCGGCAAGGTGGTGCATGGCGACCTGACCCGCTTTTTCGCCGGCGACAAGACGGCCGGCATGTTCATGGCCGGCATGTTCCCGGTGATGATGTTCGGCCTGCCGGCCGCCTGCTTGGCGATGTACCGCACCGCCAAGCCGGAGAACCGCGCGGCCGTCGGCGGCCTGCTGTTCTCGATGGCCTTGACCGCGATGCTGACCGGCGTCACCGAGCCGGTGGAATTCGCCTTCATGTTCCTGGCGCCGGTGCTCTACGGCATCCACGCCGTGCTGACCGGCGTCTCCATGGCCGTCATGCAAGTGCTGGGCGTGAAGCTGGGCTTCGGCTTCTCCGCCGGCCTGTTCGACTATGTCATCAACTATGGCATTGCCACCAAGCCGCTGCTGTTGTTGCCGGTGGGTGCGGCCTACTTCGCCGTTTACTATGCCTTGTTCGTGTTCTTCATCAAGAAGTTCGACTTGAAAACCCCGGGCCGCGAGGATGCCGCGGTGGCGATGGCCGAGGTTGAGGCCGGCACCGGCCGCGCGCGCGCCTTCATCGACGCGCTGGGCGGCGCCGCCAACCTGAAGTCGGTGGACGCCTGCACCACCCGCCTGCGCTTGCAGGTGGCCAGCAATGAAAAGGTCAACGAGGCGGCGCTGAAGGCGCTGGGCTCGCGCGGCCTGATCAAGCCCGCCGCCGGCAGCGTGCAGGTGGTGCTGGGGCCGGAGGCGGACCTGATCGCCGACGAGATCCGCGGCGCGCTGGGCAGCGCCGCCGCGGAGCCGCAAGCCGCCGCGCCGGCGGTGGCCGAGTCGCTGGCTTCCGCCGCCGCGACCGGCGGCGCCAGCATCGACAAGGCGCGCTGGCTGGCTGCGCTGGGCGGCGCCGGCAATGTGCGCAAGATCGAAGCGGTGGCCGGCAGCCGGCTGCGGGTGGAGGTGGCCGACGCCGCGCTGGTGGACCAGGCCGCGCTGCAGCAGTTGGGCGCCAGCGGCGTCACCGCGGTGTCCGCCGGCCTGCTGCACGTGGTGCTGCAAGCCGATGCCGCGCCGTACGCCGCGGTTTTGCAAGGATAAGGCCGGCAAAATCGCAAACACTTGATGTAGCGTGTTGATTACAAGCGAAAATCAGAGGAAAGTGACAGCGCGGGATCGGAAACGGCCTGCGCTGTTTCCGTTTGGCGGGGCCGGTTATCCCCGCCCGGCGGCGACAGGCCCGGTCCGCGGAATTCGCATTTTTCGGTGGCGATGTCCACTCCATCGAATCGTTCATTGAGCTGCCACAAGCTGACAAGGAGACTTCATCATGGCTATCAAAGTCGGTATCAACGGTTTCGGTCGTATCGGTCGCATGGTGTTCCGCGCCATCGCCAAGGATTTTCCCGAGCTGGAAGTGGTCGGCATCAACGATCTGCTCGACCCGGAATACCTGGCCTACATGCTGAAGTACGACTCGGTGCACGGCCGCTTCCAGGGCGACGTGAAGGTCGAGGGCGGCAGCCTGGTGGTCAACGGCAAGACCATCCGCCTGACCGCGGAGAAAGACCCGGCCGACCTGAAGTGGAACGAGGTCGACGCCGAGATCGTCATCGATTGCACCGGTTTCTTCCTGACCAAGGAAGGCTGCCAGAAGCATATCGACGCCGGCGCCAAGAAAGTGGTGCAGTCCGCGCCGTCCAAGGACGACACCCCGATGTTCGTCTACGGCGTCAATCACGACAAATACGCCGGCGAGACCATCGTCTCCGCCGCCTCCTGCACCACCAACTGTCTGGCCCCGGTGGCCAAGGTGCTGCATGACAACTGGGGTATCAAGCGCGGCCTGATGAGCACCGTGCACGCCGCCACCGCCACCCAGAAGACCGTGGACGGCCCGTCGTCCAAAGACTGGCGCGGCGGCCGCGGCATCCTGGAAAACATCATTCCGTCGTCCACCGGCGCCGCCAAGGCCGTGGGCAAGGTGATTCCGGAGCTGAACAAGAAGCTGACCGGCATGGCCTTCCGCGTGCCGACTTCCGACGTGTCCGTGGTCGACCTGACCGTGGAGCTGGAGAAGGAAGCCGACTACGCCGACATCTGCAAGGCGATGAAGGCCGCGTCCGAAGGCGAACTGAAGGGCGTGCTGGGCTACACCGATGAAAAAGTGGTGTCGACCGACTTCGTCGGCAACACCGCGCCGTCCACCTTCGACGCCGACGCCGGCATCGCGCTGGACAAGACCTTCATCAAGGTGGTGGCCTGGTACGACAACGAGTACGGCTACACCTGCAACATGCTGCGCTTCGTCAAGCACGTGGCAGGTTGAGCCGCGACGCTGTAAGGGAGAGTTGTTCTCTGTTCCGGCCGGCGCCCATCAGGGCTCCGGCCGTTTTTTCATTCGTCTTCGCTCAGCATCGGCATCCGCGGCGGCACCGGCATGTCGATGATGATCGAGGTCTTGGTGTCGCCGAACTGCATCAGCCGCGCGATCAGCGCCTGCAGCGCCGGCATGGTGTCCACCGCCACCCGTATCATCAGGCCGCTGGTGCCGGTGATGGATGCGCACTCGATCACCTCCGGCGTATTGCGGATCTGCTCGATCACCAGGTAGTACTCCAAGTGCTTGACTGTCAATTCGATCAGGCAGGCGATGGGCAGGCCGATCCGGTTGGGATCGATGCGGGCATGGTAGCCGGTGATCACGCCGGACTGCTCCAATTTGGCCACCCGGTCGGCCACCGCCGGCGCCGACAAGTTCACCCGCCGCGCCAGTTCGGCGAAACTGATCCTGGCATTTTCGTGCAGCGCAGCGAGGATTTTGCGATCGAATCTATCCATGTTTCGAATCGAAGGAAATATGACGAAATAAAGATAGATAATAAAGCCAAATGCAGAAAAATCCTATTGTCGAGTGGCCTGCGTAGCGGTATTGCTACGTAAAATGCAGCCCGTATCTGGAACAAGCGGCACGTCCCGCCGTTTGCTCCGCTCCAAGATTGGTTGCGGATGAGCGAGTCGCTCGACCCCCTCATTTGAGACTGTCCTGGTGATCTCTTTGTCCCTGGTCTCTTGTCAGATCAATGTTTTTGACGACGACCATTCCGGGTCTGCCTGATAGGCAGGCCCGTTTTTTTTGGGGTCTGGCGCGAGAGGGCGGTTTACGGGAAAATCGCGGCGCGGGAACTTTCCAAGACATGTCATATTAGTGTCATCTGGCGTTTGTATGCTTGCCGCAAAATCAAACCCGAGGATAGCCACATGGCCGCCAATATTCTGCTTGTCGAAGACGAACCGGCGATTCAGGAGCTGATCGCCTTCAACCTGGCCCAGGCCGGCCATCATGTGCTGCGCGCGGGCACCGCCGAGGCGGCGCTGACGCTGGTGCGGAACGCCTTGCCCGATCTGGTGCTGCTGGACTGGATGCTGCCGGGCGCCAGCGGCATCGACGTCGCCAAGCGCCTGCGCGCCGACGAGCGCACTCGCCACATCCCCATCATCATGCTGACCGCCCGCTCCGACGAGCAGGACAAGGTCGCGGGCCTGGAGACCGGCGCCGACGACTACATCACCAAGCCGTTCTCGCCGCGCGAGCTGCTGGCCCGCATCAAGGCCGTGCTGCGCCGCCGCGCGCCGCAGATGACCGACGACGCGGTCGATGTGCAGGGCTTGCGGCTGGACCCGGTGACCCACCGCGTCACCGGCAACGGCAGCGTGATCGAGCTCGGCCCCACCGAGTTCCGCCTGCTGCACTTCTTCATGACCCATCCGGAACGCGTCCACTCCCGCGCCCAGCTGCTGGACCAGGTGTGGGGCGACCACGTCTTCGTCGAGGAGCGCACGGTTGACGTGCACATCCGCCGCCTGCGCAGCGCGCTGGAAGGCACCGAGCACGACGGCCTGATCCAGACCGTGCGCGGCACCGGCTACCGCTTCTCTGTCCAGCAGTAATGCGAGAACTCCTGCAACGCACCGCGCTGTGGCTGGCGGCCATCCTGATCGTCAGCGCCGGCTTCTGGGCGCTGTCGTCGGCGACCGACGCGCTGCTGGTGCTGGCCATCTCGCTGGGCGGCTGGCTGGCGTTCAATCTCTATCACATCGCGCTGCTGCTGCGCTGGCTGCGCCATCCGGTGCCCGAACGGGTGCCGGACGGCTTTGGCGTCTGGCACTCGGTGTTCATGATCCTCTACCGCACCATGCGCAACCAGAGCCAGAGCAAGAAGAAGCTGACCCACGCGCTGGAGCGCTTCATCAACGCCGGCGAGGCGATGCCGGACGGAGTGGTGGTGCTGGACGAGCACGACCGCATCGAATGGGTGAACCCGATGGCGGTGGAGCATCTGGGCCTGGACCGCAAGCGCGACGTCGGCAACCAGATCCTCAACCTGATTCGCCAGCCGGCCTTCCACGCCTATATGAAGAACGCCAGCTTCAGCCAGCCGCTGACGCTGAGTTTCAGCCAGCCGCGCGAACTGGTGATCTCGCTGCAGCTGGTGCCGTTCGACTCCACCCGCAAGCTGCTGCTGACCCGCGACATCACCCAGCTGGAGCGGGTGCAGACCGTGCACCGCGATTTCGTC
Source organism: Chromobacterium sp. Ag138 (assembly GCF_055181315.1). NCBI lineage: Bacteria > Pseudomonadati > Pseudomonadota > Betaproteobacteria > Neisseriales > Chromobacteriaceae > Chromobacterium > Chromobacterium sp. Ag138. The sequence goes on along the minus strand of NZ_JBUPWA010000001.1, from coordinate 2,673,040 downwards.
GCCAACGTTTCGCATGAGCTGCGCACGCCGCTGACCGTGGTCGGCGGCTTCCTGGAAACGCTGAACGACATGCCGGAAGTGGACGAGCGCACGCTGCGCCAGTTCCTGCCGATGATGATGGAGCAGTCGCGGCGGATGCAGAGCCTGGTGGAAGACCTGCTGGCGCTGTCCCGGCTGGAGAACAGCCCCAAGGCGGTCAGCTCCGAGCACGTGGACATGCAGATGATGCTGGACACGCTGATGGTGGAGGCCGAAGGACTGTCTCAGGGGCGGCATCAGGTCAAGCTGGCGCGCTGCTGCGACGCCGGACTGTGGGGCAGCGGCCAGGAGCTGCATTCGGCGTTCGGCAATCTGGTGTCCAACGCGGTGCGCTACACGCCGGAAGGCGGCAGCATCACCCTGTCCTGGCAGGACGAGGGCGAGCAGCTGCGCTTCTCCGTCGCCGACACCGGCATCGGCATCCCGCGCGAGCACATTCCGCGGCTGACCGAGCGCTTCTACCGCGTCGACCGCGGCCGCTCGCGCGGCAGCGGCGGCACCGGGCTTGGCCTCGCCATCGTCAAGCACGTGCTGGCGCGCCACCACGCCCGGCTGGAAATCAAGAGCGAGCCGGACAAGGGCAGCACCTTCAGCGCGGTGTTCCCGCGCGAGCGCCGCAACGACAGCCAGGCCGCCTGAGCCAGCGCAAATCGCCGCGCCTCTCCTCTTGGCGCGGCGGCGTTGCCGGGGTAGGATGGATTCTTTATCTCAAGCAATACCCGGACGCCTCACCATGAATCGTTTGCAAGCCATCCGTCCCTTCGGCCAGCGCATCTGGCTGGACAACCTGTCCCGTGAACTGATCGCCTCCGGCGAACTGGCCCGCCTGCTGGCCGACGACGGCATCGCCGGCGTGACCTCCAACCCGGCCATCTTTTACAAGGCGATCAGCGGCGACGCCAGCTATCAGGGCGAACTGGCCGTTCTGAAGCAGAACGCCGCCCTGTCCGCCGAGGCCCGCTACGAGAAGCTGGTGGTGGCCGACATCCAGGCCGCTTGCGACCTGCTGCTGCCGCAGTATGAAGCCAGCCAGGGGAACGACGGCTACGTCAGCCTGGAAGTGTCGCCCGAGCTGTCGCGCGACGAGGCCGGCACCCTGGCCGCCGCGCGCCGCCTGTGGGCCGAGATCGGCCGCGCCAACGCGATGATCAAGATTCCGGCCACCGCCGAGGGCGTCCGCGCGTTCCAGACGCTGACCCGCGAAGGCGTCAACGTCAACATCACGCTGCTGTTCTCGCTGCCGCAGGTGGAAGCGGTATGGGACGCCTACATCGCCGGCTTGTCCGCGCGCCTGGCCGACGGCCAGCCGGTGGCCGGCGTCAAGGCCGTGGCCAGCTTCTTCCTGTCGCGCGTCGACAGCCTGCTGGATCCGCAAGTGGCCGAGCCGCACCAGGGCAAGGTGGCGATCGCGCTGTCCAAGGCCGCGTACGCCCGCTACCAGGAGCGTTTCCACGGCGAAGAATTCGCCAAGCTGCGCGCCGCCGGCGCCCGCCCGCAATTCCTGCTGTGGGCGTCCACCGGCACCAAGAACCCGGCCTACCGCGACGTGCTGTACGTGGAGAGCCTGATCGGCGACGAAACCGTCAACACCGTGCCGGACGCGACCATGGCCGCCTTCCGCGACCACGGCGAGGCCGCGCTGACGCTGCCGCAGGGCATGGACGAGGCCAAGGCGCTGCTGGCCGCGGTGGAGGCCGCGGGCATCGACCTGGCCGCCGTCGGCGAGAAGCTGCAGCAGGACGGCCTGAAGCTGTTCGAGGACGCCTTCGCCCAGTTGCTGAAGCTGACCGCCTGAGCGGGCCGCCGAGTCAAAGGGTAAGACAGCGACGGGCTGCCGGCGGAAGCGGGCAGCCCGTTTCGCTTGTGGCGCGCGGCGCTCAGGCTTCCTGGCGGCGCCTGGCCATATTGGCGCCTGCCTGGCGCAGCTCCTCGGCGCTGAGCGCGCCGGCGGCGGCGGGGAACAGCCATTCCTCCTCCGCGGCCGCGTGCTCGCGGTACTGGCGGGCGAATTCCTGCAGCTCGTTCCGGCTGATCTGGCGGATGCGTCCGTCGCGCAGCGCGAGCAGGTCGTCGCGGATGGCGTTCCAGCAGGAGTGCAGGTAGCCGTGTTCGGCGGACAGCTGCTCCAGCCGCGAGGCGGCGGTGGGGAGGCGTTCTTCGAGCAGGGGAAACAGCTCTTCCTCTTCGTCGGTATGATGGGCGGGGCCGGCGACGTCGAAATAGCGGACCACGTCGTCTATGGTGTTGCGCGCGGCGTCGTCGACGCCGTGCGCCTCGATATAGGGGGGCAGCTTGTCCAGCTGATCGCAGATGCGGCGGATCTTGTCGTGACAGGCCTGCAGCATTTCCAGCGGTTGTTCGAAGCTGGGCGCGGCGCCGGCTTTGCCCAAGGTGTCGAGTGTGAGCATGAAGATGGTCTCCTGCGTGGGTTCTGGCATGATTGTGCCGCCATGTCAGGGCCGTGGACATGATGCGCCTCAAGCGGCAAGCGACGCTTTTCCGTCCGCGCGACGCGCGGCGCAAGTTCTTGATACCGCTTTGCGCGATGGAACACAAGCCGGAATTGTACGAGATGATCCGATCCGAAGATGACGGAGAGATGAAATGGAGTTGCCGTTCGAAGTGACGGAATTGGCCCGCGGCGACGCGGCGCTGGCGCGGCGGGCGCTGCGGCTGCAGCTGGACGCCCATCGGCTGGAGGTGGAATGGCTGAATTATCCGGCCCTGCCCGTGATGTGGCCGGACCTGGCGGCGTTGCATTCTTGCCGGGACCGGATTCTGGCGGCCTTCGAAGGGGATGAGCTGCGCGGCCTGCTGGTGACGTCCCGCGGCTCCGATGGCGGCATGCACATCGAACGCACGGTGGTGGACCCGGCGCATTTGCAGCAGGGCTGGGGCTATCGGCTGCTGAACCGGGCGCTGCAGGGCGAGGACCGCGTCAGCGTGGATACGGCCGAGGTCAACCAGGCGGCCATCGCGCTGTATCACAAGGCCGGTTTCGTGCTGGAGCAGCGCTGGAACACCACCGATGGGCTGGCGCTGTGGCGGCTGGTCTACCGGCCGTCCGCGGCGCCGGCGCTGGCGCTGGGCGCGGACGGCTGGATGCAGGGCGCCCAGCAGCTGCCGTCGCCGAACTGCGACGAGCGCAGCCCGGGCTGCGCGCCGGAGCTGCTGGTGATCCACAATATCAGCCTGCCGCCTTACCGTTACGGCGGGGCCGGCGTCGAGCAGCTGTTCTCCAACCGGCTGGATCCGGACGAGCATCCCTATTACAAGGGCGTGCACCAACTGCGGGTGTCGTCGCATTTCTTCATCCGGCGCGACGGCCGCCTGCTGCAGTTCGTGCCGGTGGGCAAGCGCGCCTGGCATGCCGGCGTTTCCAGCTGGCGGGGGCGCGAGAAGTGCAATGATTTCTCGATCGGCGTGGAGCTGGAGGGCTGCGATTTCGAGCCTTTCAGCGAAGCGCAGTACCGCACGCTGGCGGCGCTGTCGCGCGAGTTGCGGCGTGCGCTGCCGCTGTCGGCCATCGCCGGGCACGAGCACATCGCGCCCGGGCGCAAGACCGATCCCGGCCCCTGGTTCGACTGGCGCCGCGCCCAGGCCGACAGCGGGCTGGGATTCTGAGCCGCTATTTCAGCGTCAGGTAGGGGCGGGGGTGGTCGTCGAAGGCCAGTTCCTCGCCCGGCAGCGCGAACAGCGCGTAGCTGAAGCCCAGATAAAACGCCGCCTCGTCGCTCAGCCGCGAGATCGCGTCCAGATTGCCCAGCAACTCGCGGAACGGCAGGTCCACCCGGACTTCGCCGTCGGCGAGGAAGCCGACGCTGCGTTCGAACGCCACATGCTGCGGCCGGAAGTCGCCGCTGACGGCGACGTCGGAAAAGTCGTACTGCGCCAAGAGGGCGGGGCGCTTGCGCGCCACCTTGCCGGCCACCACCCCGGCCAGCAGGATTTCGTCCCGCGGCAGCCCCTGCAGGCATTGCAAGCGGATCACCCGGTCCAGCGGCACGAGGTAGGTCTTGGCGGTGTTGACCAGCCGTATCGTGATCGCGTCGGCGTCGATGTCCTCTATGGTGAGCGCGTTCACAGCGCCCCCAGGATCAGCGATGCCTTGGCCTCCAGCTCGCTGCGCTCCAATTGCGGGCTGGAGTGAGCGCTCAGCGTGCTGCCCACCCGGGTGGTGGCCGTGCCGTCCGCCAGCAGCGCGGTGCGGATCAGGGTGCCCAGTTCCGCTTCGCCGGCGCACAGATAGCCGAAGGCGCCGGCGTACCAGCGGCGGCTTTCGTGCGCCGCGAGCAGCCGCGCGGCGGCATCGACCGGCGTGCCGACGACGGTGGCCGGCCACAGGTGGTCGCAGATCGCGTCGGCCAGGGTCTTGCCTGGCTTCAGCCGCGCGCTGACGCTGGCCGAAGTGTGGAACACGTTGGCGAAGCGCTCCACTTCCCGTTCGACGTCGACGCGGATGTCCTCGCAACTCGCTTCCTTGGCCAGCTTGTCGGCCTTCACGCATTCTTCCAGCTCGAACCTGTCCTTGTCCGATGCCAACAGTTTTTCCACTTGCGCTTGGTCTTCGGCCTCGCCGCGGCCGCGCGCGACGGTGCCGCAGATGGGGCTGGTGGAAAGCCGCCCGTCGCGCAGGCGCAGGAACATCGCCGGCGAGGAGCCGGCCAGCTGGAAGTCGCCGCCGTCGAAATACAGGTTGTAAGGCGCGGGATTGCGCGCCAGCAGGTCCTGGTGGATCTGGTAGCCGCCGCGCGCGCAAGGGCGCTGGATCGCGAAGCTGGGATTGACCGAGCGCAGGCCGCCGTCGGCGATGCGCCGGCTGGCGATGGCGTACATCCGCTGGTAGGGCAGGCCGCTGCCGGCGGCGAAATCCTCCGCGTCCAGCAGCGGGCCCAGCGCCAGCGGCCAGGTTTCGCCGCCGGCGTCGGCCGGGTCCAGCAGGAGGTCGATGGCGGCGCCGTCCTCGCTCAGCCGCTCCGGCAGGTGGAACACGCCCAGCAGACCGGCGTCCAGGCCCAGCTTGGCGTGGATCAGCTCGTAGCAGAAAAAGCCGTACAGGCCGAAGCGCGGATCCGCGTCGAAGCCGGCGGGGATGTCCAGCAGCCGCTGCAGCCGGGATGCCAGCGGCGCGGCGGGGTCGAGCGGCAGCCGGAGCGCGCCGGGCGCGGCGGCGTCGGGAAGCAGGCCCAGCCGCGGCGCCAGCGCCTCGGCGATGCGGACGCCGTTGCGGCTGCGTGGGACGAGCAGAACGCGGTCGGCGAAGAACAGCGCGCTGAGCGCGGCGCGATCGATGGCGCGGCCATGCAGCGCGTATTTGGCGGTGTAGTCGTAATTGCAGCGCAGCGCGAACAGCGGCGTTTGCCGGCCCTCGGCCGGCGCGGGGACGGAGCGCAGTCTGATCTTGTTCATACTTGCAGATACCGGGAAGAGAATTTGACTTTGCGGCCGCCGGAATCGCTCTCGCTCCAGGCCTGGTAGCGGTACAGCAGCAGCACGATGTATTGCGAGATCCAGGACAGGACCACGGTGGACGAGAACTTGAACATCAGGCTGAAGGCGAAGATCTTCAGGATGGTGGCGAAGGGAAAGACGCCGTAGAAGGCGATCATGAAGCAGATGGCGGTGTATACCACCTCGCCTATCACCGAGGAGAAGATGTCGCGGATGAAGTACAGCCGGCTCGACCACAGGTTCTTCAGATACAGCAGGAAGCGCGTGTTGAACTGGCTGCCGATCAGGCAGCCGATCGCGAACGAAATCGAGCCGCGCACGATGTGCTCGCTGATCAGCACATAGCTCTGGTTCAGCGCCTCGCAATGGCCGCGGTCGGCCAATGGCAGCAGGCCGCAGTCGCGCTGCGACTGGCTGAGCGCGGTGAAGGAGACGGCGAACAGGATTTCGGCCAGGCAGGTGGCGAACAGGATCTGGTTGGAGCGCTTCTTGCCGTAGACCTCGGCGATCGGGTTGAGCAGCATCAGGATGATGGGCATGGTGAAGGTGCCCAGGCTGGCTTCGGTGCCGAACACCTGCACCACCTTGTAGGAGGTCAGGTTGGAGGCGATCGCCGAGATCAGGATCAGGAAGGACAGGATCACGATGGGATCGATGCAGGCCAGCATGCGGCCGGCCAGGTCTTTGAGCTGTTTCATGCGTTTTTCCGGAAAAGAATGCCCGCGACCGCGCCGATGGCGGCATGGCCGGTGTCTTCCAGGCTGAGGGCACCGTGGTCGGGATACGCCAGCCGGCCGTGCTTGGGATGCGCGGTCTGCAGCAGCACCACCGCGCGGCGGGGGAACACCCGCTGGCGGAACAGCGCCTGGTCTATGGCCAGCACGGTGTCGTCCAGCGCCGGCTCCAGCAGGACGAACTCGTCCCAGACCGGCTGCCGCCCGTCGCTCAACGCGCTCAATTGATCGAAGCCGGTGATGACCGGCGCCATCCTGGGGGGCTCGCCGCCGCCCAGATTGATGTCCAGCGCATGTCCTATCGCATGGGCGTTGCTGAATGTCAGCTCCCGGTCTTCGAACAGGCCGCGGTGCAGCGTGGACTGCTTGATGCCGGTGATGCGCGCCAGTTCGCTGATCGACAGTTTTCGGTCCCGGATTCTGCGCAGCGCGTTGAGCTTGAATTCATCCAAGACAGAATGAGGTTTGAAAAGATTTTTTGCCTGCATTTCGGATTTGGCTTAATTGGTTCTTATGTAAATATTTTAAGTTTTGACATATTGGTTTAAGAGTAAATGCCAAAAGGTATTTAACGTTTTTCTGGAAAAAGACCAGGTAGCTGTGCTAGATTTGAGTTCTTATGATCTATGTCATATCCGGATTATTAGTTGTTGTTTTGAAAGAAATAAATCCGGATAGTTCTAGATATGTTTTTCAGGGTCTTTCGCTGGATGGATTTGAATTTTCTCGTTTTGGCATTGAAGCCATATCGGTTTGAAAATATCCGGGTTATTTAGCCTGTTCTGGCGAAGCCGCTTTAAGTTTCCGGATTTTATGCTGCTGAAATTGCTTTGATCAATGATCAAGTCAAAATAATTGCTGTGCGCAGGGATGACAGGGATGAAATCAGTGACGGCGGGATGGTTGCGCGGCGGCATCGGCCGCAGCGGGAGGGAGAGGCGATGAGAGGCGCATTCATACAAACGGTGTCGGGACGCTATCTGAACGTGCTGGATCCCCAGCCGGACGACATCGACATCGCCGACATCGCCCATCATCTGGCGCATGTCTGCCGCTTCGGCGGCGCCTGCCGCCAGTTTTACAGCGAGGCCGAGCATGCGGTCAGGATGGCGGATCTGCTGCTGCCGCGGCTGAAGCTGGCGGGCTTGCTGTATGGCGCGGCCAAGGCCTACGCCGGCGAGGTGGTGAGGCCGGACGCTCAGGACGGCCCGCCGTTGCAGCACCGGCTGACCGCGGCGGTGGAAGCGCGCTTCGGCCTGCACCTGTCCGGCGATGACAGGGCGGAGCTGGCGATGGCGGATGCCCGCCTGCTGGCGACCGAGCGGCGCGACCTGATGCCGCCGGACAATATCGAATGGCCTATCCTGACCGGCATTCAGCCGCTGCCGGAACGCATCTGGCCGATGACCATCGCGCAGGGGCTGGCCAGCTTCTGCGCGATGTACGAGCAGTGCCGGGCTTGGTCGTCGTCTGCGCAGATCCGGCTGCGCCAGCCCGCGGCGCGCTGACGCGCCGGGGAATGTAAAAAAGCGCGCCATTGCGGCGCGCTTTTTCTTGGGCGAAACCGGCGCTACAGCTCGACCTGGGCGCCAAGCTCCACTACGCGGTTGGTGGGCACCTGGAAGAAGTCGGTGGCGCGCAGCGCGTTCTTGCTCATCCACACGAATACCTTCTCGCGCCAGCGCGCCATGCCCGGATGGTCGGTGGAGACGATGGTTTCGCGCGACAGGAAGAACGAGGTGTCCATCAGCTCCATCTGGAAGCCTTCCTTGGCGCACATGTCCAGCACTTCCAGCACGTTCGGGTCTTCCTTGAAGCCGTAGCGGGCCATCACCCGCCAGAACGAGGCCGACATCTGCACGATTTCCAGCCGCTCATCCTCCGCCACGTAGGGGACGTCCTCGGTGCGCACCGTCATCAGCACCACGCGCTCATGCAGCACCTTGTTGTGCTTCAGATTGTGCAGCAGCGCGTGCGGCACGCCGTGCAGGGTGCTGGTCAGGAATACCGCGGTGCCTTCCACCCGCGCCGGCGGGTAGGCTTCCAGATTGTGGATGAAGTCGTCCAGCGGCAGCGCCTGTTCGCGCAGGCGCTTGAACAGGATGTCGCGGCCCTGCTTCCAGGTGCTCATCAGCGTGAAGATGACCATGCCCATCACCAGCGGCAGCCAGCCGCCGTCGGCCACCTTGTGGATGTTGGCGGCGAAGAAGGCGGTGTCGATCACGCCGAACAGCAGGGTGATGGCCAGGGCCAGCGGCAGCGGCCAGCGCCAGTTCACCCGCGCCACCACGAAGAACAGCAGGGTGGTGATCAGCATGGTGCCGGTGACGGCGATGCCGTAGGCGGCGGCCAGGCTGGACGAGGTCTTGAAGGTGAGCACCACCACTAGCACGGCGACCAGCAGCGCCCAGTTGATGAAGGGCATGTAGATCTGGCCGATTTCCTTCTCCGAGGTGTGGTTCACCTCCAGGCGCGGGCAGTAGCCTAGCAGGATGGCCTGGCGCGTCAGCGAGTAGGCGCCGGAGATCACCGCCTGCGACGCGATCACCGTGGCCAGCGTCGCCAGCGCGATCATCGGCAGCAGCGCCCAGTCCGGCGCCAGCAGGAAGAAGGGGTTCTTGATCGCGGCCGGATTGCTCATCAGCAGCGCGCCCTGGCCGAAGTAGTTCAGACCCAGGCCGGGCAGCACCAGGCTGAACCAGGCGCGGCGGATCGGCGTCTTGCCGAAATGGCCCATGTCGGCGTACAGCGCCTCGGCGCCGGTCAGCGCCAGCACCACCGAGCCCAGCGTCAGGAAGGCGTGGAAGCCGTTTTGGCTGAGGAAGGTGACCGCGTGCCACGGGTTCAGCGCCTGCAGCACCGCCGGCTGCTGGATGATCTGGTGCAGGCCGAGGATGCCGAGGATGGCGAACCAGATCATCATCACCGGGCCGAACATCAGGCCGACCCGGGCGGTGCCGTGGCGCTGCAGCAGGAACAGACCCACCAGCACGCCGACCGCCATCGGCAGCACGTAGGCCTCCATGCCGGGGGACAGGACTTCCATGCCCTCGGCCGCGGACAGCACCGACACCGCCGGCGTGATGATGGCGTCGCCGTAGAACAGCGCGGCGCCGAACAGGCCGAGCATCACGATCTTCCAGCGCGCGGCATGGGTGGTGTAATGGCGGGCCAGCGCCATCAGCGCCATGATGCCGCCTTCGCCGCGGTTGTCGGCGCGCAGCACGAAGGCCACGTATTTGATCGACACCACGAATATCAGCGACCAGAAGATAAGCGACAGAATGCCGAAGATGTTGTCGGGCGTGGTGGGGAGGTTCTGGCTGACGAAACACTCGCGCAAGGTGTACAGCGGGCTGGTGCCGATGTCGCCGTAAACTACGCCGAGCGCGGCCAGGGTCAGGCCCGCCATCGCCTGTTTATTGTGATCCTGCATAAGCTTCCATTACGGTTGGACGCCGCCGCCGGAGGAGGCGCGGCGGCGAGGGGCCAGGTTGTTCATGGCTGGATGCCCTCTCATTGTCGACGACATGGGCAAAATAAAAAAGCCGTAAACCCCGGCAGCGCGCAGGTTACTCCAGAGCGGCGGGGCCGCCAAGTACAGCGCGGCAGGCTGTGCGCAGGATTGTTGTACTGCAACAACTGGCGAAAAGCGCGCGTCGGGCCGGGCGGCGCTTGGCCCGGGGGCGGGGACGACGCTACAATCGTCTACATTTAGCCGAATTTTCAAGGACGCACCATGCGCGCATCGCAGTTTTTCATTTCCACCCAGAAAGAGGCCCCCGCCGACGCCGACATCGTCAGCCAGAAGCTGATGCTGCGCGCCGGCTTCATCCGCAAGCAAGCCGCCGGCATCTATTCCTGGATGCCGATGGGCCTGCGCGTGGTGCGCAAGGTCGAGACCATCATCCGCGAGGAAATGAACCGCGCCGGCGGCATCGAGGTGAGCCTGCCGGTGGTGCAGCCGGCCGAGCTGTGGCAGGAAACCGGCCGCTGGGACGCGATGGGCGCCGAGCTGCTGCGCTTCCAGGACCGCCACGAGCGCGACTTCGCGCTGCAGCCGACCGCCGAGGAGGTGATCACCGACATCGCCCGCCGCGAGCTGCGCAGCTACCGCGCGCTGCCGAAGAACTTCTACCAGATCCAGACCAAGTTCCGCGACGAGCGCCGTCCGCGCTTCGGCGTGATGCGCGGCCGCGAGTTCACGATGAAGGACGCGTACTCGTTCGACCGCAGCGCCGAAGACGCGCTCAAGAGCTATGACAATATGTACGCGGCCTACCGCCGCATCTTCGACCGCCTGGGCCTGACTTACCGCGCGGTGGCGGCCGACACCGGCGCCATCGGCGGCGACCGCTCGCACGAATTCCAGGTGATCGCCGACACCGGCGAGGACGCCATCGTCTACTGTCCGAACTCCGAATACGCGGCCAACATCGAGCTGGCCGAAGCCGTGGCCCCGGCCGGAGAGCGCGCCGCCGCATCGGCCGCGCTGGCCAAGGTGCACACGCCCAAGGTCAAGACCATCGCCGAGCTGGTGGATTTCCTGAACATCGACATCAAGCAGACCGTCAAGGCGGTGGTGGTGGAAGGCGCAGAGGACGAAGCGGTGCTGATGCTGGTGCGCGGCGACCACGAGCTGAACGAGGTGAAGGCGCAGAAGATCGCCGGCATCAAGAACCCGCTGGCCTTCGCCAGCCCGGCCGCCATCCGCGCCGCCTTCGGCGCCAACCCCGGCTCGCTGGGCCCGGTGGGCTTCAAGGGCCGCGTGATCGCCGACCGCACCGTGGCCAAGATGGCCGATTTCGTCATCGGCGCCAACGAGGACGACCAGCACTACACCGGCGCCAATTTCGGCCGCGATTGCGCCGAGCCGGAAGTGTTCGACATCCGCAACGTGGTGGAAGGCGACGCGTCGCCGGACGGCCAGGGCGCGCTGGCGATCCAGCGCGGCATCGAGGTCGGCCACGTGTTCTACCTCGGCACCAAGTATTCCGCCGCGATGAACGCCACCTTCCTGGACGAAGACGGCAAGCCGAAACCGTTCGAGATGGGCTGCTACGGCATCGGCGTCACCCGCATCCTGGGCGCGGCCATCGAGCAGAACTACGACGACAAGGGCATGATCTGGCCGGATTCGATCGCGCCGTTCGCGGTGGCGGTGTGCCCGGTGGGCTACGACCGCTCGGAAGCGGTGAAGGAAGCCGCCGACAAGCTGCACGCCGAGCTGCTGGCCAAGGGCGTTGACGCCATCCTCGACGACCGCGGCGAGCGCCCGGGCGCGATGTTCGCCGACTGGGAGCTGATCGGCGCGCCGCACCGCGTCACCATCGGCGACCGCGGCCTGAAGGAAGGCAAGGTCGAGTACCAGCACCGCCGCGACAGCGAGGCTACCGCCGTCGCCGCCGATGCTATTCTGGAGCATGTCCTCTCCAAGCTGGCCTGATGAAGACGCGCCTCCTTTTTCTCCTGCCGTTCTGCCTTGTGCTGGCGCATGCGCCGGCATGGGCCGGCGCGCAGAAGGAGGAGGCGCTGTCGGCCAACGTCGCTTCGGCGATGAGCCGCTCGATCTCCGACGTCAACGCGCCCAGGCTGGTGTTCGACGATCCCCGGCTGGGCCAGGCCTGGCTGGCGGAGATGTCGTCGCGGCTGCAGAAGAAGATTCCCGACGCCTGGATGCGCGAGCGCCTGCTCACCGCCATCCAGTACGAATCCACCCGCGCCGGGCTCGACCCGCAGCTGGTGCTGGGCCTGATCCAGGTGGAAAGCGGCTTCAACAAATACGCGATTTCCGGCGCCGGCGCCCGCGGCCTGATGCAGGTGATGCCGTTCTGGCCGCGCCACATCGGCACGCCGCAGCATAATCTGTTCGACCTCAGCACCAATCTGCGCTACGGCTGCACCATCCTGCGCCACTATCTCGACATCGAGCGCGGCGACCTGTACCGCGCGCTGGGCCGCTACAACGGCAGCCTGGGCAAGCCGGAGTATCCCGATCTGGTGATCGGCGCCTGGAAGCGTCGTTGGGCGTGGACCGCGCCGCCGTCGTTGAAGGTGGCCGGCGACAGCCTTCCGCGCGCGCGTTGATCCGCGCTATGCTGCCGGTGGACTGACTCTTTCCGGCCGCCATGTTCTCCCTTCCCCGCACCGCCACCGCGCCGTTCTGCCCGTCCGAGGTCAACGGCAGCATACGCATAGACCCGAACGCCTCCTTCGGCCAGCGCTTGCGCCGCTTCGCCGGCCCCGGCCTGCTGGTCGCGGTCGGCTATATGGATCCGGGCAACTGGGCGACCGACATCGAGGCCGGCTCGCGCTTCGGCTACCAGCTGCTGTGGGTGGTGATGCTGTCCGGCGTCGCCGCCATGCTGTTGCAGATGCTGGCGGCGCGGCTGGGGCTGGTGACCGGCATGGATCTGGCGCAGGCCAGCGCGGCGCGCTACGGCCGCGCCGGCCGTTTGCTGCACTGGCTGAGCGCCGAGGTGTCCATCGTCGCCTGCGACGTCGCCGAGGTGCTGGGATGCGCCTTGGCGTTCAAGTTGCTGTTCGGCGTGCCGCTGCTGTGGGGCGTGGCGCTGACCGCGTTCGACACGCTGATCGTGCTGGGGCTGAAGGGGCGGGGCTTCCGCCAGTTGGAGGCCATCGTGCTGGGCCTGATCGCCACCATCACGCTGTGCTTCCTGGCGCAACTGGCGCTGCTGGATACCCATTGGCCGGCGGTGGCGGCGGGTCTGGCGCCCAGCTTGCCGGCGCAGGGCATGGACAAGGCCATCGTGCTGGCGCTGGGCATCGTCGGCGCCACCATCATGCCGCACAACCTCTACCTGCATTCGTCGGTGGCGCAGACCCGGCGGGTGGAGGGCGGAGAGGGGGCGTTGCGGCAGACGCTGCTGTTGTGCCGGATCGACACCATAGGCTCGCTGTTGCTGGCGATGCTGGTCAACGGCGCCATCCTGGTGCTGGCGGGCAGCGCCTTCCACGCCGCCGGGCACACCGCGGTGGCCGACATCGCCGACGCCCACGAGCTGATCCGCCCGCTGGCCGGCTCGCTGGCGGCGCTGCTGTTTGGCGTCGCGCTGCTGGCGGCCGGGCAGAGCGCCACCTTGACCGGCACCGTGGCCGGCCAGGTGATCATGGACGGCTTCCTGCGCATCCGCATCCCGTGCTACCAGCGCCGGCTGATCACCCGCTCGCTGGCCCTGCTGCCGGCGGCGGCCGGCATCGCGTGGCAGGGCGAGCGGGCGGTGGGGCCGCTGCTGGTGTGGAGCCAGGTGGTGTTGAGCCTGCAGTTGCCGCTGGCGATGTGGCCGTTGCTGCGGATGACCGGGGATAAGGCATTGATGGGCGCGCATGCCGCGCCGCGCTGGGTCGGCGTCTGTGGCTGGGGACTGTTCTGGCTGATACTGGCCGCCAACTGCGCGCTGCTTGTGGGGTGAGCGTCGGGGCAGCGCCCGCTGCGGCGTTGCGCCTCCTGGTCGTGCAATGAGCACTGTCGGCGTCGGCGCGCCTTGCCGGGCGACGGGCGAAACAAAGGCCGCCCGGGGGCGGCCTGTCTGCCTGTTCAGTCTTCCTGCGCCTGCAGCATCTTCTTCAGCAGGCGGGCCAGCGTCTGGCGCTCGTCGGCATCCAGCATCTCGATCAGCTCGGCTTCGGCGGCCAGGTGGTGGCCGGCGGCGTCCTCGATCACCTGCAGGCCCTTGGGCGTCAGCGTGACGATCACGCCGCGGCGGTCGTCCGGATCCGGCGAGCGGCTGACCAGCGCGGCTTCTTCCAGCCGGTTGATGCGGTTGGTCAGCGCGCCGGACGAGATCAGCACCATCCCTTGCAGCTGGTTGGGCGACAGCTGGTAGGGCTCGCCGCGGCGGCGCAGCGCCGCCAACACGTCGAATTCGCCTACATTGAGATTATGGCGGGCCAAATCCTGCAGAACCCGTCGGGTGATGAAGTATTCCATCCGCACGATGCGGCCGATGACCTGGGTGGCTGAGGTATCCAGGTCGGGGCGGACTTCGTTCCAAAGGGCGACGATGCGGTCAATCTGGTCGGGTGCGTGCTGCATGCTGCGGGTTCCTGAGCAAAGGTAAATGCGGCAAATCCAGTCGGGCGCAAGAGTATCACGACTTAAAAATATACTATCTTCATCTAAAGACAATTGCCGCGCATCAGACCCTGGCCGTTTATCCAGGGCGAACTTGCTTCGGCGGGGGAACGCGGCTATATTTACACGTAAAGATTCTTTACATGAAGATAATTGCCGGGCTCAGCGAACACTGTCCGGCGCGAAGGCCGCCCAGCGCGGCGGGAGCAGAACGTGAAAACAGCGGTACGCGGCGATGCGCTGACCTTCCGGGGCAATCCTTTCCGGGAAGCCGAGCGCGATTGCCTGGTGTTCCAGCGCGACGCGCTGGTGGTGATGGAAAACGGACGCATCGCGGCCTGGGGCCCGGCGGCCGAGCTGTTGCCGTCGCTGCCGCCGGAGGCGCGGATAGAACACTATCCCGACCACCTGATCCTGCCGGGCTTTATCGACTGCCACGTCCACTATCCGCAGACCGAGATGATGGCCGCCTTCGGCGAACAGCTGCTGGATTGGCTGAACCATTACACCTTCGTCGCCGAGCAGGGCTTCGCCGACGCGGACCACGCGCGCGAAGTGGCGCGGGTGTTTCTCGACGAGCAGCTGCGCAACGGCGTCACCACGGGCTGCGTGTTCGGCACCGTCCATGCCGCGTCGGTGGACGCGCTATTCGAAGAGGCGTCGCGCCATGACCTGCGCATCCTGGCGGGCAAGGTCTGCATGGATCGCAACGCGCCGGCCGCGCTGCTGGATACCCCGCTGACCGCTTACGAGGCGTCGCGCGCGCTGATCGAACGCTGGCATGGCAAGGGCCGAGCCGAATATGTGATCACGCCGCGTTTCGCGCCGACCTCCAGCCATGGCCAGCTGGAGATGCTGGGCGCGCTGGCGGCGGAATTTCCCGACATCGCCATCCAATCGCATATTTCCGAGAACCTGGACGAGATCGCCTGGGTCCGTCGGCTGTTTCCCGGCTGCCGCGACTACGCCGGCGTCTATCAACGCTATGGCCTGCTCCGGCCGCGCGCGATTTACGGCCACGGGATCCATTTGTCGGACGCCGAGCTCGAGATGCTGCACGGCAGCGGCGCGTCGCTGGCGCACTGCCCGACCTCCAATTTCTTCCTCGGCTCGGGCAGCCTGAACCTGCGCCGCTGCGTCGAGGGAGACAAGCCGGCTAGGCTGGGGCTGGGCACCGATCTGGGCGCCGGCACCAGTTTCTCGATGCTGCAGACGATGAACGCCGCCTACATGGCGTCGCAGACCCATGGCAGGCCGCTGACCGCCGCCCAGGCTTTCTATCTGGCCACCCGCGGCGGCGCCGAGGCGCTGGGCATCGCGGACAAGGTGGGCGGCATCGCGGCCGGCATGGAGGCCGATCTGGCGGTGCTGGACCTGCGTTCCACCCCGCTGCTGGATTTCCGCATGCGCCACGTCCGCGACCTGTCCGAGGCCTTATTCGTGCAGATGATGCTGGGCGACGACCGCGCGGTCGCCGCCACCTATGCCGCGGGCAAGCGGGTCTACCGCAAGCCCGGGCGTTCCGCCTGAGTGGCGGCGGGCGAATCCGCTTATTGTGGATAACTTCGTTTCATTTCCATTCCTGTGCATAAGTTGATCGGGTCCGGATGCGTTCGCGGTTTCGCCGAACCCGGCGCGGCAAGCGCTTAGAGCGGCTAACAAAAATCAGTTTCACGACTGAGGCAAGGCGCGCCGACGCAGGCAGTACTTGAGTACGGCAAGTCGGCGCAACGCAGCATCGGGAATTTTGTCAGCTACGCTTACTGCCTCACCGCCACTGCTACCCGGGTGAAGGCGTTCATCAGCGCGATGGCCAGCGTCAGGTCGGAGATTTCCGCGTCGCTGAAATGCTCGCGCAGCGGCTGGAAGGCGCTGTCCGGCGCGCGGGTTTCTCCTATCCGGGTTACCGCCTCGGTCCAGGCGATGGCGGCCGCCTCGCGCGGGCTCAGCGCGTCCGCCACATCCCATCCCGCCAGCATGTCCAGTTTTTCCTGGCTTTCGCCGCGGCGGCGCAGCGCCTGGCTATGCAGCTTCAGGCAGAAGGCGCAGCCGTTGAGCTGCGCCACGCGCAGGTAGGCCAGCTCGATCAGCGGCAGTCCCAGGCTGCTTTCCGCCAGCGCGTTCTTGCAGGCGAGCAGCCCCTGGTAGGCCTTGGGCGACAGTTGGGTGTAGTCGACTCTCATGATTTCATCCTCTCGGTTTCAGCGCCGGCGGGCTGCCGGCGGCAGGGGCGCGCCCGTTCAGCAGGCGCAGGGTCAGTTTCTGCATGGCCGGCGCCAGCAGCAGCACGGCGCAGAATGCCGCCGGCCAGGCGGCAACGAAGGCGCGCAGCCAGCGGGCGAGGAAGTCCGGGCGCAGGCCCAGGTTCAGCCAGCTGACCCAGGCGGTCATCAGGAAGGACATCGCCGCCGACATCAGCAGCGAGAACAGCAGGCGTTGGCGCAGGGAGGGGCTCATGGCGCGCTCCATTCGGTTAGCGATGAAGCGAGTCTAGTCAAAAGCGCGTTATGAAAATAGAATCAAAAAATCAATTTCAAATTTCATTTTTGCAACCATGTTGGATGATCTGGACTTGTTCGTGGCGATCGTGGACGCCGGCAGCCTCAGCGCTGCGGCCGGACGGCTGCGGATGCCGGCTCCGACGCTGACGCGTCGCCTGCAGGCGCTGGAAGCGCGGCTGGGTTGCAAGTTGCTGAGCCGCAGCGCGCGCCGGCTGGCGCCGACCAATGAGGGCTGGCAGTACTACGAGCGTTGCAAGCCGCTGCTGGCGGCGTTGCGGCAGGAGACGGCGTCGCTGGACGGGGCCTTGAACCGGGTGGAAGGGGCGGTAAGGATGCTGGCGCCGCTGAGCATGGCCAACGACATGCTGGTGCCGGTGTGGGCGCGCCTGTTGCGCGAGCATCCGCGGCTCCGGCTGGAGTTGAAGCTGAGCAACAGCCTGGACGATTTATACAGCGGCATGGCCGACCTGGCCTTGCGGGTGGGCGAACAATCGGACGCCTCGCTGCGGCAGCGCAGGCTGGGCGAGGTGCGCACCATACTGACGGCTTCGCCCGCCTATCTGGCCGCGCACGGCGCGCCCGGGCGGCCGGCGGACCTGGCCGGGCACCGCTTGTTGCTGGCCGAGCCGTTCCAGAACTGGAAGCTGAGGCATCGGGACGGCGGGGAGGAGGCGGCCTGGCCGGCCGAGCCGGGCCTGCTGGCCAACGACATGCTGCTGACGCGCCGGCTGGCCGAGAGCGGCGCAGGCATCGCGGTCAGTCCGCTCAGCATCTGCCATCGGCAGCTGGCGGACGGCCGTCTGGTTCGAGTGCTGGAAGAATGGGAGATCGCCACCCGTCCGGTCTACGCGGTGTGGCCGGAGCGGCGCGTCTTGCCGGCGCGGGTGCGCGCGGTGCTGGACGCGCTGTTGGAATTCGCCGAGGAGCTGCCGCAATTGCGCGGCTAGACCGGCGCGGCGGGCAACACTGGCTTGCATCCGAACCGGGCGAGCCGACGGCGCGGTTTGGCCGCGCTTACTTTCCGCCGCGCGGCGGCTTGGGCAGCAGCTCCAGCCGGGTGCCGGACAGGCGGTCGTGCAGGTGGCGGCGGTCCTTGTCGTAATAGCGGGCCAGGAAGGGCAGCAGCCACCAGACCAGCGCCAGCCATTTCGCGGCCGGATGGTCGCCGTAGCTGCGCTGCCAGCCCAGGTAGGAGATCACCGGCAGGCCGACGAACAGCATTGCCGCGACGGCGAAGCGCATCAGCGACTGCTGCCAGTTCAGCAGCCGGCCGTCGGCGGTCACCAACCGGATGTGCCAGGTTTTCATCGCCGCGGTCTGGCCGCCGCGGGTCCAGCAGTAGCCGAAGTAGGCGAACAGCACGCCGGCGGCGGTCAGCTGGATCAGACTGTGCAGCAGCCAGGAATCCTGGCCCAGCGCCAGCTGCAGCGGCGTGAGGACGGCGCTGGTGATCAGCAGCATGGCGACGATCAGCAGCGATTCATAGAACAGGCTGGCCAGGCAGCGGGCGAGGCCGGGAGTGGCGTTATCGGTCATGGCGAGGAAGCGAGTGGTTTGGCGTCGCGCGAGCGCAGCCGGCTCAGCGCCTGTTCGCGCTCGGCCGCGGGCAGTTGCTGCAGCTTCTTCCAGTTGGCGCGGATTTCGTCGCGCTGGGGCTCGCTCAGCTCGGTCCAGGCCTTCAGCCGGCGTTGCAGCCGCTGCTGTTGGCCGGATGTCAGTTCGGCGAAGCGCGGAACGATGGTCAGCAGATCCTGCTTCTTGTCGGGCGCGTAGCGGTTCCAGTCGGCGGCCAGCGGCGCCAGCACCTGCTGCTGCTCGCTGTTCAGTTGTTCCCAGCGCGGATCCGCCAGGGGGGAGGAGTGGACGAAGCGGGGAATCAGCAGGCCGGCCAGGCAGACCGCCCTGGTCAGCCATCCGGCCTTATTCATGCAACCCCCGGCTGAAATGCGGCTCCAGCAAGGAATCCAGCGGCAGGTCCTGGGACAGCACGGTGGCGTCCACCGCGTCGGTTTCGGCCATCAGCCCTTCCACCAGCATCAGGCCGGCGCCGGTGACCACGGCGAAACCCAGCGCCGCGCTGCCGCGCTTGATCAGCAGGGTGTGGCGTTGCGCCCAGAGCAGGATTTTCTCCTGCAGGCCGCAATTTTCGGCGGCGCGCTGTTCGAAGCGGCGCATCGCGGCGGCGCGCGCGTCTCTCAGGCTGGCGATCTGCCGGGGCGTCGGATCAGAATGGGGATTGTCCAGTATGCGGGCGATATGGACGGGCAAATGGTCTCCCTGCCCGTCATTGGCGTGTTTCATAGCAAAACTCCCTTCTGCGCAAGAATGGCCGCCAGGGTGTGGTTGGCGCGCGAGCAGTGCGTCTTCACGCTGCCCTCGGAGCAACCCATGACCAGAGCGGTTTCGGCAACATCCAGTCCTTCCCAGTAACGCAGCAGAAACGCCTCGCGTTGACGGGCGGGCAGCAGTTGCAGCGACGCGTCTATCATCAGCGCCACTTCCTTGCGCTGGTACCACTGCTCCGGATTGGTGTGCGCCTCGTCGGCGGCGACGTCCAGCGTTTCGAGCGGATCGAGGGAGTCGTCCTCGGCGTGGGTGGGGATCAGCGACGACAGCAGGGTGCTGACGAAGCTGCGCACCTTGCTGCGCCGGTAGTGGTCGCGGATGGTGTTCTGCAAGATGCGCTGGAAGATCAGCGGCAGCTCGTGCGCGGGCGCGTGCGCGTAGCGGTCGGCCAGCTTCATCATCGAGTCTTGCACGATGTCGAGCGCATTGTCTTCATGCCGAACCGCGTATAGCGCCTGCTTGAAGGCGCGCTTCTCCACCGACTCGAGGAAGTCGGCCATTTCCTTGCGGCTTGCCATCTGTGCATTTCAGGTTGATGCCAACCAAAGATGGTAGCAGAGCATGATTCACTAGGCTAGTGGCAGTTTTTCTTCTGAAATAACCGTGGCTTAGCGGTATTTTGCACCTGCACAAAATCACTTGACCGTACTTTGAGCAATAAGCTAAGGTCTTTGAGCAAACGGGATGAAATCAACACGAAATAGAGGCGATATGCAGATATCGGGCGCCGAAATAGTAGTCCGCTGCCTGCAGGAAGAGGGGGTCGAATTCGTCTTCGGCTACCCAGGGGGCGCAGTACTGGAAATCTACGATGCCATCTTCCGACAGGACAAATTCAAACACGTGCTGGTGAGGCATGAACAGGCGGCCGTGCACGCCGCCGACGCCTATTCCCGCTCCAGCGACAAAGTGGGCGTGGCGCTGGTGACCTCCGGTCCCGGCGCGACCAATGCCGTGACCGGCATCGCCACCGCCTACATGGACTCCATTCCGATGGTGGTGATCTCCGGCCAGGTGCCTTCCCCGGCCATCGGCCTGGACGCGTTCCAGGAAGTGGACATGGTGGGCATCACCCGTCCCTGTGTGAAGCACAACTTCCTGGTCAAGGACGTGAACGAGATCGCCGCGACCATCAAGAAGGCGTTCTACATTGCCAAGAGCGGCCGCCCCGGCCCGGTGGTGGTGGATATTCCCAAGGACATTACCCAGGCGCGCGCCGAGTTCCGCTATCCGGACAGCGTGCACATCCGCTCTTACGTGCCGGCCACCCGCGGGCACAGCGGACAGATCAAGAAGGCAGTGAACCTGCTGCTTGAGGCCAAGCGTCCTTACATCTATGTCGGCGGCGGGGCGGTGCAGGGCCGCGCCGAAGCCGAGGTGACCGAGCTGGTGCGGTCCTTGAACCTGCCGTGCACCAACACGCTGATGGGCCTGGGCGCCTATCCGGGTTCCGACCGGCAGTTCCTGGGCATGCTGGGCATGCACGGCACTTACGAAGCCAATATGGCGATGCAGTACTGCGACGTGCTGATCGCCGTGGGCGCGCGCTTCGACGACCGCGTGATCAGCGTGCCGTCGCACTTCCTCGGCCAGGCCAAGAAGATCATCCATATAGACGTCGATCCGTCGTCGATCTCCAAGCGCGTCAAGGCCGACATACCCATCGTCGGCGACGTCAAGCTGGTGCTGCGCGAGATGCTGGACCAGCTCAAGCAATCCGGCCAGAAGCCGGATGGCTCGGCGCTGAACCAGTGGTGGAAGCAGATCGAGGAGTGGCGCGGCCACGACTGTCTGCTGTACACGCCGTCCGATGAGCTGATCAAGCCGCAGTACGTGGTGGAGCAGCTGTACCAGATCACCGGCGGCCAGGCCATCATCACTTCGGACGTCGGCCAGCACCAGATGTGGGCAGCGCAGTACTACAAGTTCGACCGGCCCAAGCAATGGCTGAACTCCGGCGGCCTCGGCACCATGGGCTTCGGCCTGCCGGCGGCCATCGGCGCGCAGCTGGCCAACCCCAACGCGCAGGTGGCCTGCATCACCGGCGAGGGCTCGATCCAGATGAACATCCAGGAGCTGTCCACCGCCAAGCAGTACCACACCCCGGTCAAGGTGGTGGCGTTGAACAACCGCTACCTGGGCATGGTGCGCCAGTGGCAAGAGTTCTTCTACGGCACCCGTTACTCCGAGTCGTACATGGACGCGTTGCCGGACTTCGTCAAGATCGCCGAGGCTTATGGCCACATCGGCTTCAAGGTGGAGAACCCGGCCGACGTGGAGCCGGTGCTGCGCGAGGCGTTCAGCGACAAGCTGAAGGAGCGCCTGGTGTTCCTGGATTTCCGCACCGACCAGTCGGAAAACGTGTTCCCGATGATCCAGAACGGCAAGGGCCTGGATCAGATGGACCTGCCGGCGCACATGCGCGCCATCCAGCAGGTGCCTTTCGAGAACAACCGTGACTACGGCAATATGTGCTAAGGCGGCCGGCATGCGACACATCTTATCCATACTTCTGGAAAACGAGGCGGGCGCGCTGTCGCGCGTCGTCGGGCTGTTTTCGGCCCGCGCCTACAATATCGATTCGCTGACAGTGTCCACCACCGAGGACCCGACATTGTCGCGGATGACCATCGTCACCCACGGTTCCGACGAAGTCATCGAGCAGATCACCAAGCAGCTCAACAAGCTGATCGAGGTGGTCAAGGTGATAGACCTCAACGAATCCGAGCACATCGAACGCGAGATGATGCTGATCAAGGTCCGCGCCGTAGGCAAGGACCGCGAGGAGATGAAGCGGATGGCCGACATCTTCCGCGGACGCATCATCGACGTGACGGAAAAGACTTACACCATCGAGCTGACTGGTACGAGCGACAAGCTCGGCGCCTTTATCGAGGCGGTGGACCGCACAGTGATCCTGGAAACGGTCCGTACCGGCGCATCCGGCATCGGTCGAGGCGAGCGGGTTCTGAAAATCTGAGCAGGGCTGCAAGTCCCTCAGCAAACCAATACCAAGGATAAAGAAATGAAAGTTTATTACGACAAAGACGCCGATCTCTCCATCATCAAGGGCAAGAAAGTGGCCATCATCGGCTACGGCTCGCAAGGCCATGCGCATGCGCAGAACCTGAAGGAATCGGGCGTCGACGTCATCGTCGGTTTGCGCAAGGATGGCGCGTCGTGGAAGAAGGCCGAAGCGGCCGGCCACAAGGTCAAGGAAGTGGCCGAGGCGGTGAAGAAGGCCGACGTGGTGATGATCCTGCTGCCGGACGAATCCCAGCCGGACGTCTACCACAAGGACATCGCGCCCAACCTGAAGAAGGGCGCGGCGCTGGCCTTCGCCCATGGCTTCAACATCCATTACAACCAGATCGTGCCGCCGGCCGACGTCGACGTGATCATGGTGGCGCCGAAAGGCCCGGGCCATACCGTGCGCTCCGAGTACCTGAAGGGCGGCGGCGTGCCGACCCTGATCGCCGTCTACCAGGACAAGTCCGGCAAGGCGCGCGACGTGGCCCTGTCCTACGCCGCGGCCAACGGCGGCACCAAGGGCGGCGTGATCGAGACCAACTTCCGCGAGGAAACCGAGACCGACCTGTTCGGCGAGCAGGCCGTGCTCTGTGGCGGCGCCGTCGAGCTGGTCAAGGCCGGCTTCGAAACGCTGGTGGAGGCCGGCTATGCGCCGGAAATGGCCTACTTCGAGTGCCTGCACGAGCTGAAGCTGATCGTCGATCTGATGTACGAAGGCGGCATCGCCAACATGAACTACTCGATTTCCAACAACGCGGAGTACGGCGAGTACGTGACCGGCCCGGAAGTGGTGACCGCCGCCACCAAGGAAGCGATGAAGAAGGCGCTGTACCGCATCCAGAGCGGCGAGTACGCCAAGATGTTCATCCTGGAAGGCAAGACCAACTAC
Source organism: Chromobacterium sp. Ag138 (assembly GCF_055181315.1). Classification (NCBI taxonomy): domain Bacteria; kingdom Pseudomonadati; phylum Pseudomonadota; class Betaproteobacteria; order Neisseriales; family Chromobacteriaceae; genus Chromobacterium; species Chromobacterium sp. Ag138. Next base: position 2,649,955 of record NZ_JBUPWA010000001.1, on the reverse strand, counting down.
CCGGCCATGACCGCCCGCCGCCGCCTGACCGCCGCCCACCCGATCGAGAAGGTCGGCGCCGAGCTGCGCGCGATGATGCCGTGGATCGCCAAGAACAAGCTGGTGGACCAGTCCAAGAACTGATCGATCAACGGTCTGTTGTCGATGACGAAGCCGGGCGCAAGCCCGGCTTTTTCACGTAAATAACATAAAGAAATAAGCTTAGAAATAAACTTTGTAGTAAATGTTAGTTTTCATTAATATTGTAGATTCCGAGTAATTGATCTACTGCTGAAAAGCTGTTGAAAACCAAGATAAATTCATGAAACACAGAATCTGTTTGCCGTTGTTGGTGGGTGTCGTCGCAGGCTTGTCGGCATGCTCTTCTTTTAAAGCCACGATCCTGCCGCAGCAGGAAGGCAGCTTTACTGCGGTGGCCACCGCGGCTTCCTACAAGGATGCGGTGGAAAACGCCGTCGGCAAGGCCGGCGAGGTTTGCAAGAAACAGGACAAGAAGCTGGTCATCCTCGATCGGAAGGAAGAATCCAAAGACCAGGGGGACGGCGAGGTGATGAAGGCGGCGAAAACCGCCACCGACATCGTGCTCAAGCTGAGCACGCTGGGCATTGTTTCCCGCGGCGGCGATGAAGACTACAAGGTCACGCTGCAGTGCAAGTGCGAGTAAGCTAAGGCATCGCTTCGCGTACGTTTTGCCGGCCTTGGCCAGCTGCCGCGGCTTGGACAAACGGCTGTCCGTATCGCAGTGGAAACTGCGTATAAGGACAGCCATTTTTACGCTCTAATCCGCGACGCGGCTTTACGACGCCATCGCCTCGCCCAGCCGCACCGGGCTGGCGGCCTGCCACTGCGGATTGAATTTCAGCGGCCCGGCCGGGTACAGCAGCACTACGGTGGAGCCGAGCAGGAAGCGGCCCATTTCCTCGCCCTTGGCCAGACGGATGTCCTGGCCGCGGTAGTCCCATTTCTCCACCGCCGGCCGGCGCGGCGGGTTGACCACGCCGTGCCAGACGGTGGCCATGCTGCCGACGATGGTGGCGCCGACCAGCACCATCACGAACGGCTGCCCCTGCTCGTCTTCGAATACGCACACCACGCGCTCGTTGCGCGCGAACAGCCGGTCCACGCCGCGCGCGGTGGCCGGATTCACCGAGTACAGGTCTCCCGGCACATAAGTCATTTCCAGCAGCTTGCCGGCGCAGGGCATGTGGATGCGGTGATAGTCGCGCGGGCTGAGGTAGATGGTGGCGAAGTGGCCGTCGGCGAAGCGGGCGGCCAGCTCGGCGTCGCCGGCCAGCAGCGCGGTGGCGCTGTAATCGCGGCCCTTGGCCTGGAAAATGCGGCCGCTGTCTATCGGGCCCAGCTGGCTGACCGCGCCGTCCACCGGGCAAACCAGGCGGGCGTCGGCCAGCGGCCGCGCGCCGGGCCGCAGCGCGCGGGTGAAGAAATCGTTGAAGGTGGCGTAGGCGGCCGGATCGCTGTTGGCTGCTTCGCTCATGTCGACGTGGAAGCGGGCGATGAAACGGCGGATGGCGGCCGTGGTGATGCCGCCGCCCTTCCAGCCGGCGAAGCAGCCGGCGAGCCGGGTCAGCGCCAGTTTGGGCAGGATATGTTGAGACAGCACGAACAGGCGCTCGGACACGGGCATTTCCTGATGATGAGTTTAACCGCCCATTATATCGCAGCTGAGCGCGGCTGGCCCGCCGTCTGCCGATGGCGCGGGGCTTTCGCGCGGGCCATGCCGATTTCCCTAATGGACTAGCGCTCGACAGGAAGCGCCGCAGCCATCTGGCGCTGGGTCGCCAGCGCCCGCCTTGGCGACGCTAGCCGCGCGTTTCGACTGGATCAAAAATGGTAGCCCAGGCCGATGGACACTTCTCGGATATGTGCGTTGAAATAAGCCAGGTCCGAGTTGGCGCGGCCATAGTTGCCGCTGAGAAAGGCGGACCAGGCCTTGGCGCCGAACAGGTTTTTCCGGGTCAGGCCCAGGCTGAGCAAAGCGTCGCGGCTATCCGCTTTCTGGCCGGCAAAGACCGGATTGCCGGCTTGATAGCGGGTGCGGAGCGCTGTGAGGGAGGCGGCGGCGTCCCAGTCCGCGCCTTGGTAGGCGTAAGCCAATTGCACCCCGTAGCGTCGGGTGCTCATCGCCTTGCCGTCCAGATCGGCGCGCGCGTATATCAGTCCGGGGGTCAGCGTATGCGCGCCCTGGCCGTCCAACTTCCAGGCATAAGCGGCTTGGACGCCGTAGTTGTTGCCATTGCGTTGCAGCAGGGCTTGATTGGCCAGCGTCAAGCCTTGCGCCTGTCCACTTTGCTCATTGCTCAGCTTTTGCCTGGCGTAGCTGAAACTGGCGCTGAACGGTGTATTCAGGATGTTCGACCAGCCCAGCGCCAGACCCGCGCTTTTCAGCTTGCCGTCCTGACGGTCGACATTCAAGGCATAGGGGTCCAGCCAGACTTCGCTCTCGCCATAAGTCAGCGCTGCCGACACCGTGCCGGCTTGCGGTAGTTGCTGGCGCACGCCCAGCTGCAGGCCGCCTCCCGCGGCGAAGGTGCTGGTATTGGAGGGCGAGATGAAGAGCTGGGTGCCTGTGCCGGCGAAGCCATAGCTCAATTCGCCTTCGATCAGGGGGGCAGTGCCGGATTGCGAGGCTGGCGATTGCGTCAAGCTGGTGGCGCGGGGGTGGCCGTCGTTCGGTGCCTTGAGGAAATTGCTGGCCAGCTGATAGTGGCTGACGCCCAGCTGGAAGGTCCCGGAGAAACCGTCTTGTTCATTCTCTGCGGCGGTTGCCAGCACAGGGACGCTCAACAGTATCAATACGGCATGATGCCTCATCGGATATTCCTTTGGATGGATTGAAAAGAGCGGGCCGCCGGGTGGGCAATTCATCCTGGCGCTGGATGGCCAAGCCGATTGTCTGTCTTGAGCGCGCGACCATATACTCGATGGCCAGCGCAAAGAGAGAGGGCATCCCGTTTGTATGGTGCAAGTATGCGTATGCCAACCTTTTGCTAAGCCAAAGACTGTTGCGGTGAAACGAAAATGCATCTATTGATTGTTGAGGATGACTTGGACCTGGGCCGAGCTTTGCAGGCCGCGTTGAAAGCCGAAGCGGTGACGACCGAATGGGTGCGCAAGCTGGCGGATGCGGACGCCTTGCTCGAGCCGGACCGGTTCGATTGCGTATTGCTGGACTTGGGCCTGCCGGACGGCAGCGGCTTGGCCTTGTTGCGGGCCTGGCGGGCCAGGCAGATCGCCGTGCCGGTGATCATGATTACGGCCAGCGCCGATTTGAACGATAAATTGGCGGGTTTGGACGATGGCGCCGATGATTATCTGTGCAAGCCGTTTGCAGTGTCGGAAATGGTGTCGAGAGTCCGGGCGGTATGTCGCCGCAGCGCCCGCCAGGCCAGCGAAGTCTGGAGCCTGGGCGCGCTGAGCCTCAAGCCCCGCGTGCATTTGGCTTGGCTGGATGGCCTGGCGCTGGACTTGTCGCCTCGCGAATTCCGTTTGCTGGTGGAACTGGCGCGCGACCCTGGCCGCATCGTGTCGAAAACGGTGCTGGGACAACGTCTGGAGCCGCTTGGCGATATTGTCGACGGCGCGGCGATAGAGGTGCACGTGTCCAATCTGCGCCGCAAGATAGGCGCCGAACGCATCCGCACCGTACGCGGCGTGGGCTATCAGTATGTGGTTTAAGCGACTGGCGGATGGTTTGGCGCCGTCGCTGACGAGGCGGGTCTTGTTGGCGTTGCTGCTGGCTTTCGCCTTGATATGGCTGGTGCTGGTTCGGCTGGAGTACCAGGAGTCGAGGTCATCTGAATCCCGGCGCCAAGTTTTGTGGAGAGTGGCCGATCTGATTTCCGTGACGCTGTCGCCTGGCCGAATGGAGCGCAATCGGCAGGCCTTGGAGACGGCGGATCGCTTGTTCAACGCATCGCGGCGCATCAATGTGGCCTCCAAGGTCGAAGTCGACTATCCGGGCGATTTGTTGATTTCCGCGCGCACGCGGCAAGGCGAATGGATCTACGCTTCGCCGGGCGTCCCTGCCATTGCGTTGCCGGCGCGTGATTTGAACAAGGGCGTGGTGCAGCTGCAAGGAAAAGCGTATCGGGTAGCGGAGCGTCTCTATGCTGCTGGATATTTGACTGTGTTCGAGCCGGTGATTCCAGACGAGGAAGTGCTGCCTTTTCTCACGAAGCAATATATCGCGCCCCTGGCCATCTCTTTTTCATTAGTCCTGCTGCCGCTGTGGCTCGCCATTTCGCGCGGCTTGCTGCCGCTGAGGCGCTTGGCCGATTATCTGAACCGTCGCGCCTCCGATGATTTTTCTCCTTTGTCCATGCGCTTGCCCTACCGGGAGTTGAAGCCGATTGTCCAGGCGCTGGACCAGCTGCTCAGGCGCAGCCGCGACAGCATCGCTCGCGAACGCGCCATCGTGCAGGATGCCGCCCATGAGATGCGCACGCCGTTGGCGGTGATTTCCACGCAGGCGCATGCTTTGGCCCGCGAGGAGGATGCCGAAGCCAGGCAGCAAAACCTCGCCGCTTTGGAGCAGGCGGTGGCCCGTCATTCGCATTTGGTGCAGCAGCTGTTGCAGCTGGCGGCGCTGGATGGCGTGGAGAGCGAGCGCCGGCAACAGGTCGATCTGGTCGAGGTGACGCGCAATGCCTTGATCGGCTTGTCGCCGCGGGCGGAGGCAAAGGGCATGGAACTGGAGCTGGACTCGCCTGATGGCTTGCTGGCCAGCTTGGCTTTGGTTTCCTTCCTCTCCATTGTGGATAATCTACTGTCCAATGCGGTGGCCTATGGCCGCGCCGGCGGTCGCGTCCGGGTGCGGCTTGCCGCCGCTGATGGACGAATCGAGTTGGTGGTGGCGGATGACGGGCCTGGCATCGCCGTCGAGGACAGGCCGCATCTGTTCGAGCGCTTTTACCGGGGCAAGACGGCATCTGCGCCCGGTTCCGGCTTGGGGCTCGCCATTGTTTGGCAGGCGGTGCGGGCGCAGGGCGGCCGCATCCGGATGGCGGAGGGGCTGGAGGGGCGGGGCGTGGCGTTTCATATCAGTCTGCCCTGGTGGTCGCCAAGTTAGATGCTCGGTAAGATTTGTCCAGGCGTCTGCGGGCGCCTTTTTTTACGGCTAAATTCTACATTTTGTCTAAAAAATAAAGTTGGACATGAATTGTGACGAATTTGACACAGATATTTTCTGTCAAATTTGACCTTGTGTCTCATGTTTGAGTAGGCTGATTCAAAACATGCTGCAGGAGCACATTGATGCAAGTGGATATTGAACGACTGGTCGCGGACTTCGGCGGACCGAGCCATCTGGCCGATGAGCTGAACCGTCTGTTCCCCGACGAGCCGGTGAGCCGCGCAGCGATATACAAATGGAGGGAGCGCGGCAGCCTGCCGCTGACCCAGTTGAGCCGGCTGGCGCAATTGGCCGCGGGACAGGGCAGGCGTTTTGATTTCAACGACTATCTGGTCGGCGAGCCGAGCCAGGCGGCAGGGAGAACTATCGACATGGGCGAGCGCCTCTACATTTTCGACACCACCTTGCGCGACGGCGAGCAGTCGCCGGGCGCCTCGATGACCAAGGAAGAGAAGATCCGCATCGCGCGCCAGCTGGAGCGCCTGGGTGTGGACATTATTGAGGCCGGCTTCGCCGCCGCCAGCCCCGGCGATTTCGATGCTATCCGCGCCATCGCCGAAACCATCAAGGATTCCACCGTCTGTAGCCTGGCGCGCGCCAACGAGCGCGATGTGCGCGCCGCCGGCGAAGCGATCAAGCCGGCCGCGCGCGGCCGCATCCACACCTTCATCGCCACCAGCCCCATCCACATGGAAAAGAAGCTCCGGATGAGTCCGGACGAAGTGGTGGACGCGGCGGTGAAGGCAGTCACGATCGCCCGAGAATATACCGATGATGTCGAGTTTTCCGCCGAGGACGCCTTGCGTTCCGACATCGACTTCCTGGCCCGCATCTTCGGCGAGGTGATCAAGGCCGGCGCCACCACGCTGAACGTGCCGGACACCGTCGGCTACGCGGTGCCGCGCTTGACCGAGGCCTTCTTCCGCGAGTTGATCGCCCGCACACCGGGCGGCGACAAGGTGGTCTGGTCCGCCCATTGCCACAACGATTTGGGTATGGCGGTGGCCAACAGCCTGGCGGCGGTGCTGGGCGGCGCGCGCCAGGTGGAGTGCACCATCAACGGCCTGGGCGAGCGCGCCGGCAACGCCAGCCTGGAAGAAATCGTGATGGCGGTGAAGACCCGCCGCGACGTGTTCGGGGTGGACAGCCGAGTCGACGCCACCCAGATCGTGCCGGCATCCAAGCTGGTGTCCACCGTCACCGGCTACCCGGTGCAGCCGAACAAGGCCATCGTCGGGGCCAACGCCTTCGCCCACGAGTCCGGCATCCACCAGGACGGCGTGCTCAAGCACCGCGAAACCTACGAGATCATGTCGGCCGAATCGGTGGGCTGGAGCGCCAACCGCCTGACCCTGGGCAAATTGTCCGGCCGCAACGCGTTCAAGACCAAGCTGTCCGAGCTGGGCATCGTGCTGGACAGCGAGGAGGCAGTGAACGCCGCCTTCGCCCGCTTCAAGGAGCTGGCCGACAAGAAGCGCGAGATTTTCGACGAAGACCTGCACGCGCTGGTGTCCGACGAGATGGTCAACATCGAGCGCGAGGACTACAAGCTGGTGTCGCTGAAAGTGGTCAGCGAAACCGGCGAACCGCCGCTGGCCAGCATCGTGTTTGTCGAGCACGGCGAGGAGCAGCGCGGCGAGTCCAGCGGCTCCGGTCCGGTGGACGCGGCGTTCAAGGCGATCGAAGCGGTGGTCGACAGCGGCGCCGAGCTGGAGCTGTATTCAGTGAACGCCATCACCAAGGGCACCGAGTCCCAGGGCGAGGTGACGGTGCGCCTGTCGCGCGACGGCCGCATCGTCAACGGCCAGGGCGCGGACACCGACATCATCGTCGCCAGCGCCAAAGCTTATCTATCGGCGCTGAACAAGCTGACCATCGAGGAGAAAGTGAGCGCTCAGGCCGTGGTCTGAGCCGACTGAGGTTCCCCGGCGCGGCGGCCCGTCGCCGCGAGGAGGCGGCAAGGTTTTCCATCCCGTTCTTGTCGTTGCGCCCCGCGGCCCGAGCCGCCAAGCCAAAAGGCTTTCACCCCATCCCGCGTGAAATCCTGCGCAGGCCTATCCGGCCGAACTCATCGCGCCCACGCCCAAAAGGCCGACGGCACGACGCCGACCCACAAGGTCGGCGTTGGCACGTCGAGGGCGCGGCCCCCGCGCCGTTGGAGAAACCGGCGCCAGACTGCGATTGCTATGTCGCCAATGCCGCTTGGGCAGGCTGCAGCAGCCTGCGGTAGCCGGCCATTTTCACCCAGTGCGCGATCCACAGCGCGAGAGCGGGTAGCGCGGCCAGCAGATTGACGTAGGGAATGAAGCACAGCACCTGCAAGATCACCAGCGCCAGGCTGATGCCGAAGCCGCCGTCGCCCGGCTGTTGCCGCTGCGCCAGCTCCTTCCGCAATGCGCTGGACAGCAGCAAGATGTAGATCATGTACCAGACCAGCCCCAGGCCTGGAATCAGCGCCAGCCAGATCAGTCCGCCGGCCAGTGGACGGCGCTCTTCTCCGACGGCGTTCATCGTCTGATGCAGGGTCAGGAAATAGAAGATGCTGACCGCCAGCACCAGCGCGCCCACCACCACCAGCACCATGATGCCCATGCCGGCCAGCGCGGCCAAAGTTTCGCTCTCTTTCATGGCGAGTTCCTAAAAAAGTTGAGGATTGCGATTTTGGCATGGCGCGAGTTGGCCTTTGCCTGGCGACCTGATCTTTATGCTTAAAGGATTGCGCATGCCCTGTTGAAGGCGGAGACGGCGGCCGGTGGCGCCGGAAGTGTTGAAATATCGGCGCGGCCTAGTGTAAAACGTCGGTCCCGGCCCAGGGCGTCGGCGCGGGACAACCATAATCGGGAGCGAGCATGAGCCAAGGCTATTTCATCACCGGCACCGACACCGAGATCGGCAAGACCCATTCCGCCGTCGAACTCATCCATTCGTATCAAGAGCAGGGCAAAACCGTGTTGGCGATGAAGCCGGTGGCGTCCGGTTGCGAGATCTTGCCGGACGGCGGCTGGTGGAACGACGATGTGGCCAGGCTCACCGCGGCAACCGGCCAGACCGACCTGGAACTGATGAATCCCTATCGCTTCCTGCCGCCGGTGTCGCCGCACATCGCCGCGCGCGAAGCGGGCGTGGAGATCGAGCTGCCGCGCATCGTCGATCATTGCCGGCGCCTGCGGGCGCAGGCCGACATCGTGCTGGTGGAGGGGGCGGGCGGCTGGCTGGCCCCGTTGTCCGACAGCCTGTTCATGTCGGACATGGCGCGGGCGCTGGCGCTGCCGGTGATCCTGGTGGTGGGCATGCGGCTGGGCTGCATCAATCACGCCTTGCTGACGGCGCAGGCGGTGCGCGGCAGCGGGCTGGAGCTGGCCGGCTGGATCGCCAACTGCGCGCAGCCGCCGCAAGCGGCCTACGCGGAGAATCTGGCCACGCTCAAACGCCACATTCCGGCCCCGCTGCTGCTGGAAATCCCCTACCGGCCGGCGGCCTGAGCGCCTTCCCATGGACGGCGGCCGCCGTCCATGGCCCCGATCCGCGCGCATTGCGCCGCGTCATGACGCATTCTTGTTTTTCTTGACATTGCTCCTACGATGAAAACATGCCGGCAACAAGCCGGTGCTTGTGCATGCAGTGCATTGTGTCGGTCGTCTTGACCTAGGGGGCAACATGTCTTGTTTGCGCATTCCGCTATGCCTGCTGATGGCCGTCCAGAGCGCGGCCGCGGCCGAATTCAACCTGCAGCCGCCGGTCACCCCGCTGGCGCGCACCGAATACCACCTGCACACCATGTTGCTGATCGTCACCGGCGTGATTTTCGCCGTGGTGTTCCTGGTGATGCTGTATTCCATCTTTCATCACCGCAAATCGGCTGGCAACGAGGCCAAGCAATTCCACGAAAACACCACGGTGGAGATCATCTGGACCGTGGTGCCGCTGCTGATCCTGGTCGTCATCGCGGTTCCCGCCACCCGCGCGGTGCTGGCGCAGAAGAGCACCCGCAGCGAGGACATGACCATCAAGATCACCGGCTACCAGTGGAAATGGCGCTACGACTACCTGGACGACAATTTCGGCTACGTCAGCCATCTCGCCACCCCTAGGGAAGCGATCGAGGGAACCATCCAGAAGCCCGCCAACTACCTGCTGGAAGTGGACGAGCCGCTGGTGGTGCCGACCGACCGCAAGATCCGCCTGCTGTTGACCGCCAACGACGTGATCCACTCCTGGTGGGTGCCGCAGCTGGGCGTCAAGCAGGACGCGGTTCCCGGCTTCCTGCGCGACAGCTGGATGCTGATCGAGAAGCCCGGCGTCTACCGCGGCCAGTGCTCGGAGCTATGCGGCAAGGATCATGGCTTCATGCCCATCGTGGTGGAAGCCAAGTCGCCGGCCGACTACGAAAAATGGCGCGCGGCCAAGCTCAAGCAGATGGCAGCCGCCGCCGACGATCCCAACAAGGTGTGGAAGCTGGAGGACCTGAAGGCGCGCGGCGAGAAAGTCTACGCCCAGAACTGCGTGCCCTGTCACCAGGCCAATGGCAAGGGCATCCCGGGCACGTTCCCGGCGCTGGACGGCTCGCCCATCGCCACCGGCGACAAGGCGGGCCACATCGAGATCGTGCTGTTCGGCGGCAAGAAGAATCCGGCGATGGCGGCCTGGGGCAAGCAATTGTCCGATACCGACATCGCGGCGGTGATCACCTACGAGCGCAACAGCTGGGGCAATCATACCGGCCAGATCGTGCAGCCCAAGGAAGTGAAGGCTGCGCGCGGCAAGGCGGCATAAGGAGTCGGACCTAATGGCAATCGCGGAAACCACCCACGCCGGCGGCGCCCACCATGGCAAGCCGCATGGCATCGCCCGCTGGCTGATGGCCACCAACCACAAGGACATCGGCACGATGTACCTGTGGTTCTCGTTCACGATGTTCCTCACCGGCGGCGTGCTGGCGCTGTGCATCCGCGCCGAGCTGTTCAGCCCCGGCCTGCGCTTCTTCCAGCCGGAGCTGTTCAACCAGCTGACCACGCTGCATGGCCTGATCATGGTGTTCGGCGCCATCATGCCGGCCTTCACCGGCATGGCCAACTGGATGCTGCCGCTGATGATAGGGGCGCCGGACATGGCTTTCGCGCGGATGAACAACTGGAGCTTCTGGCTGCTGCCGCCGGCGGCGCTGCTGCTGCTGATGTCGTTCGCGGTGCCGGGCGGCGCGGCCGCCGCCGGCTGGACGCTGTACGCGCCGCTGTCCACGCAGATGGGCATGGGCATGGACATGACCATCTTCGCCATCCACATCCTCGGCATCAGCTCCATCATGGGGTCGATCAACATCATCGTCACCATCCTCAATCTGCGCGCGCCGGGGATGACGCTGATGAAGATGCCGATGTTCGCCTGGGCCTCGCTGATCACCGCTTACCTGATCATCGCCGTGATGCCGGTGCTGGCCGGCGCGGTGACCATGGTGCTGACTGACCGCCATTTCGGCACCCACTTCTTCAATGCCGCCGGCGGCGGCGATCCCATCCTCTACCAGCACGTGTTCTGGTTCTTCGGCCACCCCGAGGTTTACATCATGGCGCTGCCGGCCTTCGGCATCGTCAGCCAGGTGATCCCCACTTTCGCCCGCAAGCCGCTGTTTGGCTACACCTCGATGGTGTACGCCACCAGCTCCATCGGCATCCTGTCCTTCATGGTGTGGGCGCATCACATGTTCGTCACCGGCATGGCGGCCACCGCGCAACTGTTCTTCATGTACGCGACGATGCTGATCGCGGTGCCCACCGGCGTGAAAGTGTTCAACTGGATCGCCACCATGTGGGAAGGCGCGATGAGTTTCGAGACCCCGATGCTGTTCTCGATCGGTTTCATCCTGCTGTTCACCATCGGCGGCCTGTCCGGCATCACGCTCAGCGTGGCGGCGGTGGACATCCAGCTGCACGCCAGCTACTACGTGGTGGCCCATTTCCACTATGTGCTGGTGGCCGGCGCGCTGTTCAGCCTGTTTTCCGCGATCTACTACTGGTTTCCCAAGATGAGCGGCCGGATGTACAACGAGAAGCTGGGCAAGCTGCATTTCTGGTGGTCGATGATCTGGTTCAACGTCACCTTCTTCCCGATGCATTTCCTGGGCCTGGCAGGCATGCCGCGGCGGATTCCGGACTACGCGCTGCAGTTCACCGACTTCAACCGCATCGCCAGCGTCGGCGCCTTCATGTTCGGCCTGGGCCAGCTGATCTTCCTGTACAACATCCTGCATGCGCTGCGCCACGGCGAAAAAGCGCCGCACAGGCCCTGGGAGGGCGCCAACACGCTGGAGTGGGAGCTGCCGACCCCGGCGCCCTACCATAGCTTCGAGCAGGCGCCGCGGGTCGAGGTCGGCGAGAACGGCGTGATCGTATCCTGCCAGGAGGGCGGGGGCGGACATTCGCATTGAGCGGGGAGACGGGCATGGACGCGATGGCGATGCGGCGGCGCAACCTCCGGCTGGTGAAGCGGCTGGTGCTGATTGTCGCGCTGATGTTCGCTTTCTCCTGGGGGATGATTCCGTTGTATCGCATCGTGTGCGAGAAAACCGGCCTCAACGACGTCGTCAAGGCGGACGAGCTGGAGCAGGAAGATCTGGTCGCCGGCGACGGCGAGGTCCGGATGACCTTCGACTCCACCGTGCAGGCGGGCCTGCCGTGGCAAGTGCAGCCGCTGACCACCCATCTTAAGGTCAAGCCGGGCACCTTCGTCCAGGTGCAGTACCGGATCACCAACGCCAGTCCGCGCGAGGTGGTGGGGCAGGCGCTGCCGCGCTATCTGCCGGCCGAGGCCGGCGAGTACGTCAAGAAGCTGGAATGCTTCTGCTTCACCCAGCAGCGTTTCCAGCCCGGCGAGACCCGCACCTTCCCGGTCGTGTTCGTGATAGACCGCAAGCTGCCGGCCTCGATCACCAGCATCACGCTGGCCTATACCGTGTTCGATGTGCCGGGCCAGGGAAAGGGATGACCATGAGCTGGGGGCAAGGGGTCAAGGCGGTGCTGGGCGCCTTCATCGGCGTGCGCAAGGGAGCGGCTTCCGAGGCCGACCAGGCGCTCAAGCCGTGGCAATTGATCGTCACCGCGCTGGCGCTGGCGGCAGGGTTGATTGTCGCCCTGTTGCTGCTGGTGTCCTGGGTGACCCGCTAGGAGGAGTGAGATGGCAAGCGTAGAAGAACAGAACCGTTATTTCGTGCCGTCGCCGTCGCGCTGGCCCATGGTGGGTTCGCTGGCGCTGTTCTGCATCGGCCTGGGCGCGGCGTTCGCCGTCAATGGGATGCTGCTGGGCAAGGTGTCGCTGGCGCTGGGGATGTTGATCCTGGTGGCGATGCTGGTGGGCTGGTTCGGCGACGTGATCCGGGAAAGCCGGCTCGGCGTGTATCTGGGGCGAGAGGACATGTCCTTCCGCTGGGGCATGGGCTGGTTCATTTTCTCCGAAGTGATGTTCTTCGGCGCGTTCTTCGGCGCGCTGTTCTGGGTGAGAACGGTGTCGGTGCCGGAACTGGGATCGCTGGACTACAAAATCCTTTATCCGGATTTCGAAGCGTCGTGGCCGTTGTCCACCGGCCCGGGCATCACCCAGGCCTATCAGGCGATGGAAGCCTGGGGGCTGCCGTCGCTGAATACGATGATCTTGTTGAGTTCAGGCGCCACCGTCACCTGGGCGCATTGGGGACTGCTGCAGGAGAAGAGAAGCCAGTTCACGCTGGGGCTGCTGTTGACCGTGGTGCTGGGCTGCACTTTCCTGGGGCTGCAGATGCACGAGTACGGCCACGCTTTCAGCAAGCTGAATCTGACGCTGGCTTCCGGCGCGTACGGCATGACCTTTTTCATGCTGACCGGCTTCCATGGCCTGCACGTGCTGCTGGGCTCCATCATCCTGTTCGTGGTGTGGCTGCGCAGCATGAGCGGGCATTTCGATGCCCACCACCATTTCGCCTTCGAGGCGGCCAGTTGGTACTGGCATTTCGTCGACGTGGTGTGGCTGCTGCTGTTTATCTTCGTTTACTGGCTATGAGGGAAATCAGACATGGTGCGGGCGCCACCAGCCGAACAGCGCGCCCAGCAACAGCAGCAGGAATAATCCAATCGACAGTCCAACCCGCAGGGTCAAGGAGCGCACCAGGCGCTGGGAGCCGTGCTCGGCCTTCATCAGCCCGGTCAAGCCCCAGAACAGGGCCAGGACGATACAGGCAAGCAACAACAGGATGACGAGTTTCATGACCGTATCCTCCACGCAAACTGATCCGGAACGCAAGCCGAAGTCTAAATGGCAACGAACGCTGTGGCTGTTTCTTTTGGTAATCAATTTATTACCATATGTATTGGCAGTATGGCAGTGGCAAAGGGGGCAAGACAAGGAGGCGCTGCTGAGCTCCTTGACCAGCGCGATGAGCGTGGCGCCGGTGGACTTGGTCTACCGCGAAGCGGAGCCGCCGCCGGAGTTCACTCGGGTCAGGCTGAGCCGGGCCGAGCCGGCCGGCCCGGTGATCGAGCTGCGCAACAGCTTCCTCGCCGGACAAGTCGGGAGGCGCATCCTGCAGCCGTGGCGACAAGGCGGCGACGGTTCGCTGGCATTGCTGGACCTGGGGTGGCTGGTCGACGGCGCGCCCTTGCCGGCTTTCCGGCCGGAGCAGGTGCAAGCCCAGGGCTATCGGATGCCGACGCCGCGCCATTTCGTTCTGTCGGGCGCGGTCAAGGGAGCGGAGGGTCCTGTCGACGAGGTGGACGAAGCGGCGTTGCGCCGCCGCTATCCCGGGCATTGGTTCCAGGGCGTGGTGGTGCTGGAAAGCTCCCCGCCGCCGCTGTTGCACTGGCCGGTAGTGCCGGAGTTCATGCCGGACCGCCACTATGCTTACGCGTTGCAATGGCTGCTGCTGGGCGTCTGCATCAGCGGCGCCAGCTGGCTGATGTGGAGGCGCAGGCATGAAATCCATTAACCGGGGGCGGATGGTGTTGCTGGCGATGGGATTGTTGTGCCTGGTGCCGGTTCTGGCCGCCTTGCTGGCTTATTGGTTGTTGCCGCCGCAGGGTGGACGCAGCTATGGCCAATTGCTGCCCACTCATCCTTTCGCCGCCGCGACGCAGCCGCAATGGCCGCGCGGGAAATGGGTGCTGGCGGCGGTATGGGGCACGGAGTGCCATGGGCGTTGCCAGCAGCGCTGGCATGCGATGCGCCAGATAGAAAGGGCGCAGGGCGAAGCGGCCGGGCGCGTGACCAGGGTGGCTTTGCAGGTTTCGGAGCGGGCGCCGCGGCTCGATGTGCCGCACCTGCTGCCGCATTCGGCCGAGTCGGCCTTGCCGGCCGGCAACCAGGGTTTTTATCTGGTCGATCCGCTGGGCAATCAGGTGATGTTCTATCGTGACGGCGCGGATCCGCGCCGGATCATCGATGAAGTGGCCAAGGTGTTGAAGGTGAACAACGGGCTGGGCTGAGCCGGCGGCTGACCGGCGGACACGCTGTGCACTGGGGGGCGCTCGCCATGCGGAAACTGGTTTGGCTGGCTTTGCTGCTGGCCGTCGTCGTGGTGCCGTTCGGCGCCTATGTCAGATTGTCCCACGCGGGCCTCGGGTGCCCGGATTGGCCAGGCTGCTACGGCCAGATTTCGCCGGCGCACGCGGCCGACAGCATACTTCAGGCCCAGGCGCTGTCGCCGGAAGGCCCGGTCAGCCTGGGCAAGGCCTGGCGCGAGATGCTGCACCGCTATCTGGCGGGCAGCCTGGGCGCGCTGATCGCGCTGATCGCCTGGCGGGCCTGGCGGGAAAAGCGCCAGCGCCTGCCGGCTGGACTGCTGCTGGCGGTGCTCGGCCTGCAGGGCTTGCTGGGCATGCTGACCGTCACCTTGCTGCTCAAGCCCGTCATCGTCACTTCCCATCTGCTGGGCGGCATGGCGGTGCTGCAGATTCTGGTCTGGATGGCCTTGTCCCCCGGCTTGCCGCCTGTCGCCGTTCCCGCAAGGCAAGTCAGGCTTGCCGCCTGGCTGGTTTCGGCGCTGGCGCTGCAACTGGCGCTGGGCGGCTGGGTGTCCAGCAACTACGCCGCGCTGGCTTGCCAGGGCTTCCCCGCCTGCAACGGCGAAAGCTGGCCGGCGTTGCGTTTCGATCACGCCTTCCACCTGTTGCGCGAACTGGGCGAGGCGCCGGACGGCAGCCTGCTCGATTTCGCCAGCCTGGTGACCATACATTGGCTGCACCGGCTGGGCGCACTGCTGGTGTCGCTGTTGCTGGCGTCGCTGTTGTGGATGGGCTGGCGGGAGAGGGCGTTGCGGCGGCACCTGCTGTGCCTGGGGATGGCATGGGCGGCCCAGGTGGGCCTGGGCGTCGCCAATGTGCTGCTGCAACTGCCCTTGCCGCTGGCGGTGGCGCATAACGCCGGCGCGGCCGTGTTGCTGGCGACATCCTTGTTGCTGCTGTCCCGGCTGCACGCGAGGGAGATGGAGCGGCGGCGCGTGGCTTGGCCGAGGCTGCCGTTTTTCCATCACGAGCGTTTGAGCGGGCCGGGAGAGGGGCGATGAGCGCCGTCGGCCTGACGCTGTGGCGGCAACACGCCTACGCCTTGTGGCAGCTGTCCAAGCCGCGGGTGGTGGCGCTGATCGTGTTCTGCGCGGTGATCGGGATGTTTCTCGCCAGCCCGGGCGTGCCGGATGCCGCGGTGGTGGCGCCGGCCACGCTGGGCATCGCGCTGGTGGCCGGCGCGGCGGCCATGGTCAACTGCCTGGTGGAGCGCGGCGTTGATGTCAGGATGCGGCGCACCGCCTGGCGGGCCACGGCCACCGGCGAGGTGGGCGCGCGGGAGACGCTGCTGGCGGCGCTGGCCGTCGGCGGCATGGGGCTGGCGCTGCTGCTGGCCTGCTGCAACGCGCTGACCGCCTGGCTGACCCTGGGAACTTTTGTCGGCTACGCCATTGTCTACACCTTGTTGCTCAAGCCGAACACGCCGCAGAACATCGTGATCGGCGGTGCCAGCGGCGCGATGCCGCCGGTGCTGGGGTGGGTGGCGGTCAACGGCGAAATCGACGCGTTCGCGCTGGTGCTGTTCCTGATCATCTATACCTGGACGCCGCCGCATTTCTGGGCGCTGGCCTTGTACCGGCGCGACGATTACGCCCGCGCCGGCTTGCCGATGCTGCCGGTCACCCATGGCCAGCGCTACACGACGCTGTCCATCGTGTTGTACGGTTTTTTGCTGACGGCGGTCACGCTGTTGCCGGTGGCGCTGGGCGAGGCGGGGGCAATATATTTGGGCGCGGTTTTGCTGTTGGACGGCAGATTGTTGTTCCTTGCCGTCAGGCTGCATCGCCAGTATGCTGACGCTTTGGCGCGCCGCCTGTTCGCTTGGTCCATCTGGTATCTGACCTGGCTGTTCGCGGCGCTTTTGCTTGACCATTACTACCTGATTCGATTGAGCTGATGTCCCGACTCCTGAAGTGCCTGCTAGGCTTGTTCGCTGCGTTGGTGTTGTCCGCCTGCGCCCAGAAAATCGATTTCAAAGGCACCGCCATCGAGGACGCCTCGATGGGGGGCGATTTCAAGCTGACCGATTTCCACGGCAAGCCCCGCGGCCTGGATGAGTTCCGCGGCAAGGTGGTGGCGCTGTTCTTCGGCTATACCAGCTGCCCCGACGTTTGTCCGACGACGATGCTGGAGTACGCGTCGGTGATGAAGCAGCTGGGCGCGGACGGCGACAAGGTGCAGGTGCTGTTCGTCAGCGTCGATCCCGAGCGGGATACGCCCCAGGTGCTGGCCGGCTATGTGCCGCATTTCGACAAGCGATTCATCGGCCTGACCGGCGGCGCTGGCGACATCGAAAAGGTGATGAAGCAGTACAAGGTTGTCGCGCAGAAGGTGAAAAACGAGGAGGGCGGCTACACCGTCGACCACAGCGCCGGTTCCTATCTGCTGGACAAGGAAGGCAAGCTCCGGGTGTACGAGGCCTACGGCACCCCGGCCGCCAACCTTGCTTCTGATATCCGGCTGTTGTTACGCTAAACTTGGCGTATCACTCAACCCCGCAGACATGAAGGCCGGAATATCGTGAGCAACGACAATACGCCAGGCATGCCGGCAAGTTCGCATCAGCCGCTGGATCTGGCCAAGTTCACCCTGAGCTCGCCGACCGAGATCGCGCAGCATCTGACCAATATCGCCAAGCACGGCCATATGGTGACGGTTTTTGCCAACAAGGGTAAAAACTTCATTCTGACCCGGCTGTTGGAGGTGGATTACCAGGCCGGCGTTTTCATCTTCGACTGGGGCGCCGAGGAAGAAACCAATGCCCAGGTCCTGAACAGCGAGCGCAATGTCTTCGTCTGCTCTCCCGAGGGGGTGAAGACCCAGTTCGTCACCGGCCAGATCAGCCGGGTGACGATGGATAACCGCCCGGCCTTCCAGTGCCGGCTGCCGGAGCAGGTGATCAAGCTGCAGCGGCGCGAGTTTTTCCGCATCCAGACGCCGCTGGGCCAGCCGATTTTTTGCCATATCGGCGATTTCGGCCAGCGGGAGATCGATCTCGCGCTGTTCGACATCAGCCTGGGCGGCCTGAGCCTGTGGCTGCCGGGCGTCGATACGCCAGGCTTCGACATCGGCCAGCAGTATCGCCAGTGCTCGATCGACCTGAAGCCGTTCGGCACGCTCTCGCTGGGCGTGGAGGTGCGCCACCGCCTGACCGCGCGGATGCGCAACGGCAACGAGGCGATGCGGGTGGGATGCTCCTATCTCAACCTGACGCCGCCGATGGAAACCATCATCCAGCGTTATGTCGGCTTCCTCGAGCGCGAACGCCGCGCGATGGTGGGTTGACCGCAATTATCGAAATCCTTTTCGCAGTAGAACATCATGAAGCTGACCATTGCCCTGTCCAAGGGCCGCATCTTTGAAGAAACGCTGCCCTTGCTGGCGGCGGCCGGCATCGTGCCGGCCGAAAATCCGGAATCCTCGCGCAAGCTGATCATCGGCACCAACCACCCGGACGTGCAACTGGTGATCGTGCGCGCGTCCGACGTGCCCACCTATGTGCAGTACGGGGCGGCCGATCTCGGCATCGCCGGCCGCGACGTGCTGATCGAGCACGGCGGCGCCGGCCTGTACCAGCCGCTGGACCTCAACATCGCCAAGTGCAAGATGATGGTCGCGGTGCAGGAAGGCTTCGATTACGACGCGGCGGTGCGCCGCGGCGCGCGGCTGAAGATCGCCACCAAATATCCGCAGATCGCCCGCGAGCATTTCGCCAAGAAGGGCGTGCACGTCGACATCATCAAGCTGTACGGCTCGATGGAGCTGGCGCCGCTGGTCGGCCTGGCCGACGCCATTGTCGACCTGGTGTCCACCGGCGGCACGCTGCGCGCCAACAAGCTGGCGGCGGTAGAGCACATCATCGACATCAGCTCGCGCCTGGTGGTGAACCAGGCCGCGCTGAAGCTCAAATACGACGCGATCCAGCCGGTGCTGGACGCCTTCGCCGGCGCCGTGCCGGCCTGACCGTTTCCAACTCTTGCCGCGTCGCCGGTCAACCGATTGCTGGCGGCCGGCGTTGCCCATTCTTCAAGCTCCAAGCATCAGAGAATCATCATGTTGAAACTGTCCTCCTCCCAGCCCGACTTCGCCGCGCGCCTGAAAGCGCTGCTGGCCTTTGAAACCGCGCAGGACCCCGCAGTCGACGCCGCCGTGGCGTCCATCTGCGCCGATGTCCATCATCGCGGCGACGCGGCGCTGGTGGAGCACACCAACCGTTTCGACCGCATGCAGGCGGCTAGCATGGCCGACCTGACGCTCAGCCGCGAGCAGCTGGAAGCCGCCTGGGGACGCTTGGGGGCCGACGTGCGCGACGCGCTGTCCGCCGCCGCCGACCGCGTGCGCCGCTACCACGAGAAGCAGCTGGCGCACAGCTGGAGCTATGAAGACGAAGACGGCACCTTGCTGGGCCAGCAGGTGACGGCGCTGGACCGCGTCGGCATCTACGTGCCGGGCGGCAAGGCCGCCTATCCGAGCTCGGTGCTGATGAACGCGCTGCCGGCCAAGGTGGCCGGCGTCGGCGAGATCATCATGGTGGTGCCGACGCCGGGCGGCGAGCGCAATGATCTGGTGCTGGCCGCGGCCTATATCGCCGGCGTCGACAAGGTGTTCACCTGCGGCGGCGCCCAGGCGGTGGCTGCGCTGGCCTACGGCACGGAAACCGTGCCGCAGGTGGACAAGATCACCGGTCCCGGCAACGCTTACGTCGCGGCCGCCAAGCGCCGGGTGTTCGGCGTGGTCGGCATCGACATGGTGGCCGGCCCGTCCGAGATCCTGGTGATCTGCGACGGCGACACGCCGCCCGACTGGGTGGCGATGGACCTGTTCAGCCAGGCCGAGCACGACGAGATCGCCCAGGCCATCCTGTTGTGCCCGTCGGCCGACTACATCGCACAGGTGGAGGCCAGCATCGCCAAGCTGCTGCCGTCCATGCCGCGCCGCGCCATCATCGAAGCCAGTCTGGGCAACCGCGGCGCGCTGATCCAGGTGGCCGACCTGGCCGAGGCCTGCGAGATCAGCAACTACATCGCGCCCGAGCACCTGGAATTGTCGGTGGCAGATCCGGAAGCCCTGCTGCCGCAGCTGCGCCACGCCGGCGCCATCTTCATGGGCCGCTTCACCTCGGAGAGCCTGGGCGACTACTGCGCCGGCCCCAACCACGTGCTGCCGACCAGCCGCACCGCGCGTTTCGCCAGCCCGCTGGGCGTCTACGACTTCCAGAAGCGCAGCAGCCTGATCCGCGTGTCGCAGGCCGGCGCGCAGAAGCTGGGGCGCATCGCCAGCTTGCTGGCGCATGGCGAGGGCCTGACCGCCCACGCCCGCGCCGCCGAGCTGCGTCTGGACGGCAGCGGGGAGCGCAAAGCCTGACACGGCGCTGAGCCGCCATGTCTCAGGCCGGGTGCTGATTTTTGCCCGTTTTTCCTGGAAGGCGTGCCCGGGCCGCAACAGGCGCGGCTTCCTGAGCGCGCGGCGGTAGCCCGCCGCACGCCGACGGGTTACGATGTTTTTTTGCCCGCCCGCGGGCCTATGACGGCGCGACGCGCCGCAGACACACGATGACGACCAAACTGACCGCCAAGCAACTCGTCCGCGACGAGATCGCCGCCATCGGCGCCTACCATGTCGCCGACGCCGAAGGCTTCATCAAGCTGGACGCGATGGAAAACCCGTGGCCGCTGCCGGTCGAGCTGCTGCACGAATTGGCCGCCGAGCTGGCCCGGGTGGCGCTGAACCGCTATCCGGACGCCAACGGCGGCGGCCTGAAAGACGATCTGCGCGCCGCTTTCGCCATTCCGGCCGTGGCCGATGTCGTGCTGGGCAACGGTTCGGACGAACTGATCACGCTGGTCACCCAGGCGCTGGCGCGTCCCGGCGCCAAGTTGCTGGCGCTGGAGCCGTCGTTCGTGATGTACAAGATGAACGCGCTGTTCTCCGGCCTGCAGTACGTCGGCGTGCCTCTGCGCGAGGATTTCACGCTGGATCTGCCGGCCACGCTCGCCGCCATCGAGCGCGAGCAGCCGGCGGTGGTGTTCGTGTCCTACCCCAATAATCCCACCGGTCCGCGCTACGCCCGCGACGAGGTGATGGCGATCTGCCGCTCGGCGCCGGGGCTGGTGGTGGTGGACGAGGCTTACCAAAGCTTCGCCTCCGACAGCTTCATGGATCTGGCCGGCGAGCTGGACAACCTGCTGGTGATGCGCACGCTGTCCAAGCTGGGCTTGGCCGGCATCCGCCTCGGCTACGCGGCGGCCAGTCCGGTCTGGATCAATGAATTGAACAAGGTGCGGCCGCCGTACAACGTCAATGTGCTGACCATTGCCGCCGCCCGTTTCGCCCTGAAGCATCTGGACGTGTTCAACCGCCAGGCCGCCGAGCTGCGCGCCGAGCGCGCGAAACTGTCCGGGGCGCTGGCCGCCTTGCCTCAACTGGCGGTGTTTTCGTCCGAGGCCAATTTCGTCACCGTCCGCGTGCCGGACGCGCCGGCGCTGTTCCAGCACCTGAAGGCGTCCGGCATCCTGATCAAGCAGCTGCACGGCGGCCACCCGCTGCTGGCGAACTGCCTGCGCCTGACCGTCGGCAGCCCGGATGAAAACGCCGCGCTGCTGTCCGCCATCCAACGTTTTTTCGCCTGAAGCCGCAATGAGAACCGCAACCGTCACCCGCAACACGCTGGAAACCCAGATCACCGTCAGCCTGAATCTGGACGGTACCGGCGTCGGCCGCTTTGAAACCGGCGTGCCCTTCCTCGACCACATGATGGACCAGATCGCCCGCCACGGCCTGATCGACCTGGACGTCAAGGCGGTGGGCGACCTGCATATCGATGCCCACCACACGGTGGAGGATATCGGCATCACGCTGGGCCAGGCTTTCGCCCGCGCCATCGGCGACAAGAAGGGCATCCGCCGCTACGGCCATGCCTACGTGCCGCTGGACGAGGCGCTGAGCCGGGTGGTGATCGATCTGTCCGGCCGTCCGGGCCTGGTCTACAACGTCGACTACACCCGCGCCAGCATCGGCCAGTTCGACGTCGACCTGTTCTCCGAATTCTTCCACGGCTTCGTCAACCACAGCATGGTCACGCTGCATATCGACAATCTGCGCGGCCACAACAGCCACCATCAGGCCGAGACCATCTTCAAGGCCTTTGGACGCGCGCTGCGCATGGCCTGCGAGCACGACGAGCGCATGGCCGGCATCACGCCGTCCACCAAGGGGACGCTGAGCGCATGAGCCGGGTCGATCCCGGCATCGCCGGACTCAACCACCTGTGCCTGTCGGTGCCGGATCTGGCGGCGGCGAAGGCCTTCTACGATGCCGCGATGCCGGCGATGGGCTGGCGCGCGGCTGGGCCGACCGCCTATGCCGCCGGCAACTATGAAATCTATCTGCAGCAGAGCCAGGCAGACGGAGCGGGCTTCATCCGCCATGGCGTCGGCCTGCAGCATCTGGCCTTCAACGCGCCCAGCCGGCAGGCGGTGGACGCGCTGCATGGGCTGCTGCTGGAAATCGGCGCGCGCGTCACCGACGCGCCGGCCGAGTATCCGCATTACAGCGACGGCTACTACGCTGTCTTTTTCCAGGATCCCGGCGGCATCGCGCTGGAGTTCTGCCACACCCCGAACATGAGCTTGTAGCAAGATGAAAGTCGCAGTCATCGACTACGGCATGGGCAATCTGCACTCGGTGCTGAAGTCCCTGCAGGCCGCCAACGAAAACGGCGCCGATATTTTCCTGACCCGCGACCCGGAAGCGGTGGTGAAGGCCGACAAGGTGGTTTTCCCCGGCCAGGGCGCGATGCCCGACTGCATGCGCGAGCTGAATCGCCACGGCTTGGCCGAGGCGGTGCGTGAAACCACGCAGAGCAAGCCGTTTTTTGGAATCTGCGTCGGCGCGCAGCTATTGTTCGATCATAGCGAGGAAGGCGACACCGCCGGCCTGGGCCTGTTCCCGGGCTGCGTGCGGCGTTTCGCCGACGATCTCGTCGCCGGCGGCGAGCGGCTGAAGGTGCCGCACATGGGCTGGAACCAGGTTTACCAGACCCGGTCCCATCCGTTGTTCGCCGGCATCGCCGACGGCGAGCGCTTCTATTTCGTCCACAGTTACCATTTCGCGCCGGCCGACGCGGCGCTGACGCTCGCGGAAAGCGATTATCCGCAGCGGTTTGCTTGCATCGTCGGGCGTGGCAACATATTCGCCACGCAGTTTCACACCGAAAAGAGCCACCGGGCCGGACTTCTGATGATGAAGAACTTCCTGGCCTGGGACGGCAATGTTTAACTTACGAATACACCTAGCACCATGCTGCTGATACCCGCGATAGACCTGAAAGACGGTCAATGCGTACGCCTGAGACAGGGCGCGATGGACGACGCCACCATTTTCTCCGACGATCCGGTCAAGGTTGCCGCCCACTGGCGCGATCAGGGCGCGCGACGCCTGCATCTGGTGGACTTGAACGGCGCCTTCGCCGGCAAGCCGAAAAACCTGTCGGTGATCCGCGACATCCTCGGCGAGGTCGGCACCGACATGCCGGTGCAGCTGGGCGGCGGCATCCGCGATCTGGACACCATCGAGGCCTACCTCGACATGGGCTTGTCCTACGTGATCATCGGCACCGCCGCGGTCAAGACGCCGGGCTTCCTGCACGACGCCTGCGACGCCTTCCCCGGCCAGGTCATCGTCGGCCTGGACGCCAAGGACGGCATGGTGGCCATCGACGGCTGGGCCAAGATCACCAACCATAACGTGATCGATCTGGCCAAGCGCTTCGAGGACTACGGCGTCAACTCGGTGATCTACACCGACATCGGCCGCGACGGCATGATGACCGGCGTCAACATCGACGCCACCGTCAAGCTGGCGCAGGCGCTGACCATCCCGGTGATCGCCTCCGGCGGACTGACCAACCTCGACGACATCCGCGCGCTGTGCGCGGTGGCGGACGAGGGCGTGGAGGGCGCCGTCACCGGCCGCGCCATCTACGAGGGCAGCATCGATTTCGCCGCCGCACAAACGCTGGCGGACGAACTGGCCGGCTGAGCCGGCTGATCGCGTGGAAGCGGCGGGCATGCTCCGCCGCTTCAGCGCGCCTGAAGCTTTCTGGAAACGCACATGCTTGCCAAACGCATCATCCCCTGCCTGGACGTGACCGCCGGCCGCGTGGTCAAGGGCGTCAACTTCCTGGGCCTGCGCGACGCCGGCGACCCGGTGGAAATCGCCCGCCGCTACAACGAGCAGGGCGCCGACGAGCTGACCTTCCTCGACATCACCGCAAGCTCCGACCAGCGCGACATCATCCTGCACGTCATCGAGGCGGTGGCCGAGCAGGTGTTCATTCCGCTGACCGTGGGCGGCGGCGTGCGCAGCGTCGCCGACATCCGCCGCCTGCTCAACGCCGGCGCCGACAAGGTCAGCATCAATACCGCGGCGGTGACCAACCCCGAGTTCGTGCGGGAGGCGTCCGATCACTTCGGCAACCAATGCATCGTGGTGGCGCTGGACGCCAAGGCGGTGACGCCGGAGAACGACCGCTGGGAAATCTTCACCCACGGCGGCCGCAACCGTACCGGGCTGGACGCCGTCGAATGGGCGCGCAAGATGCAGGCGCTGGGCGCCGGCGAAATCCTGCTCACCAGCATGGACCGCGACGGCACCAAGGCTGGCTTCAACCTGCCGCTGACGCGCGCGGTGTCGGACGCGGTGAACATCCCCGTCATCGCCTCCGGCGGCGTCGGCAATCTGCAGCACCTGGTCGACGGGGTGAAGGAAGGCCATGCCGACGCGGTGCTGGCGGCCAGCATCTTCCACTTCGGCGAATACACGGTGACGGAGGCCAAGCAGGCGATGCGCGACGCGGGAATCGAGGTGAGGCTATGAGCTGGCTGGACGAGGTGAAGTGGGACGACAAGGGCCTGGTGACCGCCATCGCCCAGGACGCGGCCAGCGGCCGGGTGCTGATGGTGGCGTGGATGAACCGCGAAAGCCTGCAGCTGACGGCCGATACCGGCATCGCCCATTACTGGAGCCGCTCGCGGCAAAAGCTGTGGAAGAAGGGCGAGGAGTCCGGCCATCTGCAAAACGTCAGCGAGCTGCGCCTGGACTGCGACGGCGACGTGATCGTGATGCAGATCGAACAAATCGGCGGCATCGCCTGTCACACTGGGCGGGAGAGCTGTTTCTACCGCCGTTTCGAGAACGGCGGCTGGACGACGGTGGACGCGGTGCTGAAAGACCCGCGCGCCATCTACCATCCCTGAATTGCGGCCGGTCAACGCCGGCGCCGCCCACCGGGTTACAATGGCGGACCGGTTTTGCCAGAATGTCATGCCCGCGCCGTATACTGGAAGGCTGGCGGGCATCAGGGCCTGGAAAGGGCTCGAAAGGATAAGGATATGACCCCGGACGTGTTGAAGAACATAGCCGATACACTGGAAGCCCGGCGCGAGGCGGCGCCGCAGTCGTCTTATGTGGCTTCGCTGTTCCACAAGGGCGAGGACGCCATCCTGAAGAAGGTGGCGGAAGAGGCGGCGGAGACGCTGATGGCCTCCAAGGACAAGGACAAGCTGCATCTGGTGCGCGAAGTGGCCGACTTGTGGTTCCATACCATGGTGCTGTTGACATATCATGGCTTGCGCCCGGAAGACGTCGTAATGGAATTGCACCGCCGCGAGGGCATTTCCGGCCTGGACGAGAAGGCCTCGCGCAACCCTACAGCCTGATTACGGAATACCAACGATGAGCGACTGCCTTTTCTGCAAGATCGTGGCGGGCCAGATTCCCGCCAACAAGGTTTACGAGGACGACGACGTGCTGGCCTTCCACGACATCCGTCCGATCGCGCCGGTGCATTTCATGATCATCCCCAAGCGGCACGTCGACTCGCTGGCCCATTGCGGCCCCGAGCACGAGGCGGTGCTGGGCAAGATCCTGACGCTGGCGCCCCGGCTGGCCAAGGAGCAGGGCCTGGAGTCCGGCTTCAAGACCGGCATCAATACCGGCCGCGGCGGCGGCCAGGAAGTATTCCATCTGCACGTGCACGTGTTCGGCCACAAGGGCTGAGCGCGGCCCCCGTTTTTTCATCAAGGAAGAGTCACAATGGGTTCTCTGAGCATCTGGCATTGGCTGATCGTGCTGCTGATCGTGGTATTGGTGTTCGG
The DNA here is from genome assembly GCF_055181315.1 of Chromobacterium sp. Ag138. Classification (NCBI taxonomy): domain Bacteria; kingdom Pseudomonadati; phylum Pseudomonadota; class Betaproteobacteria; order Neisseriales; family Chromobacteriaceae; genus Chromobacterium; species Chromobacterium sp. Ag138. Next base: position 2,624,123 of record NZ_JBUPWA010000001.1, on the reverse strand, counting down.
CACCAGGAAGCTGCCCAGCATCGGCAAGGACCTCGGCAACGCGGTCAAGGGCTTCAAGGAAGGCATGAACGAAGGCGCCAAGGAAGGCCAGCCGCCGGCCAAGGACGCCGGCCGCATCATTGACGGCGAAGCCGACAAGAAATGACGTGGTGACACGGCGTGCTTGACATCAGTTTCGGCGAATTCGTCCTGATCGGCGTGGTGGCGCTGGTGGTGCTGGGCCCGGAGCGGCTGCCCACGGTGGCGCGCACCGTCGGCGCGCTGGTGGCGCGCGCGCAGCGCTTCGTCGCCAACGTGAAGGCGGACATGCAGCAGCAAGCCAATCTGCAGGGGCTGGACACCATCCGGCAAGACCTGCAGGAGGCGGCGCAAAGCTTCCGCGGCCAGCTGGAGGCCGAGGTGCAGCAGGTCCGCGACACGATAGGCCAGGGCGCCGCCGATGCGCGCGCGCTGGCCGATGAGGCGGCCGAGCCTTTCCACGAAGCCGAGCGCACGATACACGGCGGCCATGAGCCGGACGCCGAGGCGAGGGAGGCCGAGGCCCGCCCCGCCGAGGAGGCGCCGGCCGCCCAGGCCGACGCTGCGCCGCCGCGCGACGAGAATCAGCTGGATCTGTTCGACGACGCGCCGGCGCACCGGCCCGTTTCCCAACCCACCGCATCACAAGCCCGCGAATGAACGAACAACCGCTGCTCGCGCACCTGATCGAGCTGCGCACCCGGCTGGTGCGCGCCCTGTTGGGCATCGCCCTGGTGTTTCTCGGCCTGTTCCATTGGTCGTCCGACATCTACCATCTGTTGGCCAAGCCGCTGCTGGACGCCTTGCCGCAGGGCGGCAGCATGATCGCCACCGAGGTGACGTCCACCTTCTTCGTGCCGATGAAGGTGACCATGCTGGTGGCCTTCCTGATTTCGCTGCCCAATACGCTGTACCAGGTGTGGGCCTTTGTCGCGCCGGGCCTGTACAGCCATGAAAAGAGGCTGGTGCTGCCGCTGGTGCTGGCCAGCCTGCTGCTGTTCCTCACCGGCATGGCCTTCGCTTATTTCCTGGTGTTCCCGGTGGTGTTTCACTTCATGTCCGCGGTCACGCCGGCCGGCGTCAGCATGATGACCGACATCGACAAATATCTGTCCTTCGTCCTGGGCATGTTCCTGGCTTTCGGCACCACGTTCGAGGTGCCGGTGGTGGTGGTGCTGCTGACGCGGATGGGGGTGGTGACGGTGGCCAAGCTGCGCGAGGCGCGGCCTTATGTGATCGTCGGCGCCTTCGTGGTCGCGGCCATCGTCACGCCGCCGGACGTATTGTCGCAAACGATGCTGGCGGTGCCGCTGTGGCTGCTGTTCGAGGCCGGCGTGCTGGTGGCGGCGCTGCTGGAGCGCAGGGCGCGCGCCCGGGAACAGGCGGAGTCGGCGCCATGAGCCGCGAAGCCTGCCGCGCCGGCGCGTCCGCCGCGCTGATCGCCTTGATCGCGCTGACCCTGGCCTGGGAGCTGTGGCTGGCGCCGCTGCGCGCCGGCGGCTCCTTTCTGGCGTTCAAGGCCTTGCTGCTGTTGCTGCCGCTGCGCGGCATCCTGGCCGGACGGCTCTATACCTACCAGTGGTCGAGCATGTTCATCCTGGGCTTCTTCATCGAGGGCGTGATGCGCGGCTGGGCCGACCATGGCCTGTCGCAGCGATTGGCATGGTGTGAAGTCCTGATCAGTACACTATTCTTCATCTGTGTATTGGGATACGCCAGGAGCTTCAAGAAGCTCAAGGCCTGAGGCTAGCTAGAATCAAGAACAAGACCGGCATCCCATGATGCCGGTTTTTTTTTGAGCTTTTTGCCACTGATATCGCGTGGATTTAGCCGTTCAGAATGCCGCGGCTGGCAGGCCGGCGGGTCGCTCATCTAGAATCGCTGCACAAAACGGACCGGGCCCAGCCCGGCCACTTTCATCTCATCGGGTGTGGGGAAGTAACAATGCGGAATTTTTCTATCGCAGCCAGGATTACCCTCGGCTTCGGGCTGCTGCTGGCGGCCCTGGTTCTGACCGGCGTGTTCACGCAACTGGGTTTGAACAAGATTTCGTCGCGGGTGGCGGAAGTCAGCTCGCACGAGTTGGTGTTCTACACCGATATCGTCGATTTGCAGCGCGGCATGGGCAATTTGCGCCGTTTCGAGAAAGACTACTTCATCAATATCGCCAGCGACGCCAAGCGCGGCGAATACCTGGGCAAATGGAAGGACGCGCTGGCTGGGGCGCAAAAAGCGATCCAGCAGGCGGGCACCCATCCGCTGGACGACGGCGCCAACCAGAAGCTGGCCAAGCTGGGCACGTTGCTGGCCGGCTACGCTGACGGTTTCGGCAAGGTGTCGGCCCAGGTGGAGGCCAAGCAGCTGACCGCGACCGCCGACGCCAACAAGGAACTGGACAAGTACAAGGACAATATCCACCAGATGGAAGGCGCGTCCGCCGAGCTGAGCAAGGCCGCGGCCGATGCGGTCGGCCTGCTGGACGATCAGATCGATGCCACCGCCAGCGCGGTGCGCACCCAGCTGATGATGGAGATCATCAGCGCGCTGGCGGTAGGCGCGCTGTTCGCCTGGTACATCATTTCGTCGATCCGCCAGCCGCTGCTGATGATGCGCGACGCCAGCCAGGAACTGGCCGACCAGCGCAACCTGCGGCTGCAGCTGCCGGATTTCGGCCGGAATGAACTGGGCAGCGTCGGCGGCTCGCTGGGCAAGCTGGTGGACAGCGTGAGGTCGGTGGTGGAGGAGTCGCAGCAGCATTCCGCCAGCCTGGCGAAGGCCGCAGGCCAGCTGTCCGGCGTCAGCGAGCACGTGTCGTCGGCGTCCGTTCACCAGTCGGAGGCGGCGTCCAGCGGCGCGGCGGCGATCGAGCAGATGTCGGTCAGCATCAATCTGGTGGCCGACAGCACCCAGGACGTCGAGCGCCAGGCGCGGCTGACCATGGAGCAGGCGACCGCCGGGACCGAGCTGGCGCAGAAGGCGGCCGGCGAGATCCGCCAGATCGCTACCACCATCACCGAGACCGCGACCGTGATGGACGGCCTGAACCAGCGCTCGGCCGACATCGGCGACATCGTCCGCGTGATCCACGACATCGCCGACCAGACCAATCTATTGGCGCTGAACGCAGCGATCGAGGCGGCGCGCGCCGGCGAGATGGGCCGCGGCTTCGCCGTGGTGGCGGACGAGGTGCGCAAGCTGGCGGAACGCACCAGCCAGGCCACCACCGAGATTTCCAGCCACATCGACGGCGTGCTGGCCGATACCCAGCGCGCCTATCAGAGCATGCAGCAGGCCAACAGCCGGATCGAGAACGGCGTGGTCAGCGCGTCCAGCGTCGCCGACGCGCTGGGCCAGATCCGCGAGCTGGCCCAGCAATCGGTGGAGCGCATCGCCGATATCGCCAACGCGATCAAGGAACAGAGCCTGGCCAGCCAATCGGTGGCGCGCAATGTCGAGCAGATCGCGCAGATGAACGGCCAGACCACCGAGGCGGCCACCGAGGCCAGCAAGCTGGCCACCGAGCTGAGCGGCCTGTCCGAGGAGCTGGACGCCTGCCTGCAGCGTTTCCGCACCTGAGCCTGGCGCGCGCGGCGAAAAACGAAAGCCCCGGCTACGCGCCGGGGCTTTTTGCAGGCCTGCGCGTCAGCTCAGGGCCAGCGCCGCCAGCGTGTTGTCGCGCAGCGCGCGCCGCAGCGGCGCGGCCTCCATGCCGCGCAACTCGGCCAGAACCTCGATGAAGCGCGCCAGCTGGAAGGGCTCGTTGGGCACGTCCTGCGCGTATTCCGGGCGGATGTCCGGCGCGTCGGTTTCCAATACCAGGCTGGAGAGCGGCAGGGTCGCCGCCAGCGAGCGGATACGGCGCGAGCCGCTATAGGTCATCGCACCGCCGAAGCCCAGCTTGAAGCCCTGGCGGATGAAGGCCTGGGCCTGCTGCTCGCTGCCGTTGAAGGCGTGGGCGATGCCGCATTCGATCTTCTGCTCGCGCAGGTGCTTCAACACCCGGTCCACCGAGCGCCGGACGTGCAGCACCACCGGCAGGCCGTGTTTGCGGGCCAGCTTCAGCTGTTCGACCAGCAGCGCCTCCTGCCGCGCCGGGTCCAGCTCCGGCAGGTAGAAGTCCAGGCCGATCTCGCCGACGGCGGCCGGGGCATGCCGCGCCAGGTACTCGTCCAGCAGGGCCAGGTGCTCGTCCAGATGCCGGTCCAGGTAGATGGGATGCAGGCCGAAGGCGATCCAGCAGCCGTAGCGCTCGCGCATCGCCAGCACGTCATCGAAGGTGCCGGTCATCACTGCCGGCACCAGCAGCTGGCCGACGCCGGCCGCCTGCGCGCGGGCCGCCACGCCGTCCACGTCTGCCGCCAGCTCCGGCGCGTCCAGGTGGCAGTGGCTGTCTATCAGGCAGTCTTCGGCCGGCAACGGGTTGAAGCGCATCACAGCTTCCAGGTGAAGCCGAGCAGCGTCTGCCAGCCGGCGGTATGCTCGCCGGTGTTTTCCGCGGCCCAGCGGCTGCCGGCGCCCAGGTCCAGCGTCCAGTGGCGCGAGAGCGGATGCGACATCACCAGCAAGAGATTGCTTTGCTCCAGCTGCCAGCCAGATCCGTCGTCATGGTGATTCAAACCCAGCCGGCGCTTCTGGTTGGCCAGGCTGGCCCATCCCAGCAGCGAGAACTTCTGGCCCATCCAGTCGCCCAGCGGCGCATCCAGCGTGGCTACCAGCAACTGGCCGGGATGGCTGTCGCCGATGCGGCTGGCGTAGCCGAAGGACAGGCTGCCGTCGCGCGGCAGATCGAAGCCGTAGCGCGCCAGCGCCAGGCTCTGCGACACCCCGCCGCCCAGGCTCCACGCCGGCTCGCTGGCCACGCCCAGCGACACCCATCCCGCGGGCGCCGGCAGCGCCCAGCCGCCTTCGCCGTCCTGCACGTACAGCGCGCCGAAACGGGTGCGGTATTGCAGGTCCACGCTGGGCTGCAGCCGCGAAGAATTGCCGTATGAGGTTTGCCGCGTCATCAGCTCGGTGCTGATCGACAGATCAAGATCCTTGCCGTCTTCTGCATGGCAGGAAAGGGCGGTCAGCAGCAGGCAGAGCAGGCTGGCGAGGGCGGGCGGGCGTGGCATCGGGGCTCCGGTACGGGGAAGGGCCGCGGCGCAGCCCGGTTCAAGCGATCATTTTAGCCAACTTGGCGGCGAAGCGCGCCAGATGCGGATCGCTGTCGGCGTATGGCAGCTGGTCAAAATCGAACCAGCGCGCCTGGTTGAATTCAGTCTGGTCGTAGCGCAGCGGCAGGTCTCGCGAAACTGGCATCGCGTACCAAAGCGTCACATCCAGATGATTGCCGGCGACTTCTGTGCGGGTGAGAAAGGAGGCGGAGGGCACCGGCAAGCCGCTTACGCCCAGCTCCTCAAGCAGCTCGCGCGCTACCGCGTCGCGCGGGTGCTCGCCGGGATCGACATGGCCGCCGGGGGGCAGCCATAGCTTGGCATTCTTGTGATCCACCAGCAGCATGCCGGTCTCGTCCACCAGCGCGAAGTAGGTCGATAGATGCTCCGGCGGCGTGGCCGGCTTTTCCCGCCGCCATAGTTCGGCGTCCGAATCTATCCAGGCCAGCGAGGCCTGGAGGTGTTCCGCTTCCAGCGCGTCCAGCGGGATGATGGCGGCCGCTTCGGCGCGAATGGCGGCGCGCAGCTCCAGGCTCAATCCCGCTCCTCCGGCTGCAGCTGCTGCAGCAGGTAGAGCTTGTGGTAGATGCCGCCGTGCCGCATCAGCGCGTCGTGGTCGCCGGATTCGGCGATGCGGCCGTGGTTGAGCACGACGATGGTGTCGGCGTCGCGGATGGTGGACAGCCGGTGGGCGATGGAGATCAGCGTGATCTTGCCGGCCAGCCGCGCCAGCGCCTGCTGCACCAGCTGCTCGGTTTCGCTGTCGATGCGTGAGGTGGCCTCGTCCAGCAGCAGGATGCGCGGCTTGCCCGCCAGCGCGCGGGCGATGGCGATCAGCTGTTTCTGGCCGCTGGACAGCCGCGCGCCGCTCTCGCCCATATCGCTGTCGTAGCCGTTTTCCAGCGATAGGATCAGCTCGTGCACGCCGGCGGCGCGGGCGGCAGCCTCTATCTCGCCTTGCGGCAGGCCGCGGCCCATGTCGATGTTTTCGCGGGCGCTGGCGGCCAGCAGGAACGGGTCCTGCGGCACCAGGCCGACGCCGGCGCGGAAGGCGGCGTCGCCGATGGCGTAGAGCGGCTGGCCGTCGACCAGGATCTCGCCCAGCTGCGGGCGGTAGAAGCGCAGCAGCAGCGACAGCAGCGTGGACTTGCCGCTGCCGGTGTGGCCGACGATGCCGACGAAGCTGCCGGCCGGAATCTCCAGGCTCAGATCGTGCAGCACCGGATGCTCGGCCTGGTAGCCGAAGCGCAGGCCGCGGAAGCTGACCGCGCCGTCGGCGATATGGCCGGCTTCGGAGGCTGGCGGCGCGGCCGGCTCGGCCAGCAGCTGGCTGACGCGGCTGGCGGCCACCACCGCCTGCTGCAGCTGGCCGAATTGCAGCGTGATCTGGATCAGCGGCTCCACCACCCGGCCGATGTAGCCGACGAAGGCGTACAGCACGCCGATCTCCAGCCCGTCCAGCGGGCGCTGGCCGTAGCTGTGGATCACCGCGACCAGCAGCAGCACGTTGAGCAGGTCCAGCGCCGGGCGCAGCAGCCAGGCGTTGGCGCGCAGCTCGCGCAGCCGCGCGTGGTAGTAGCGCTGGTTGGTGTCGTCGAAGCGGCCGATGAAACGGGCCTGGGCATTGCTGGCCTGCAATACCGAGATGCCGGAGATGGATTCCGCCATCTGGGCGTTGATGTCGCTGCGCAGCGCGCGGGCGCGCGCCACCGACGGCGCGCTCAGCCGCTGGTACAGCCAGACGATGGCGAGGGTGGCCGGGAACAGCAGCAGGGAGACCAGCATCAGCCGCCAGTCCAGCCAGGCCATCGCCGCCAGCGCGCCCAGCACCACGATGCTGCTGTTGAGGATGACGAACAGCGCCTGCACGTACAGCGCTTTGACGGATTCGGTGTCGTTGGTGACGCGGCTGACCAGCTGGCCGGTGATCGCCTTGTCGAAGAAAGCCATCGGCAGCCGCATCACGTGGCCGTACACCCGCTCGCGCAGCCGCAGCACCGCGCGCATCGCCACGCCGGCCAGCCGAACCAGCTGGCGGTAGCGCAGCGCGGCGGCGGCCAGGCCCAGCAGCAGGCTGCCGGCCAGCAGGCCGGCGATGGCGCTCCAGTCCTGCCGGTGCGGCAGCAGGTAGTTGTCGATGAATACCTTGCCCAGCAGCGGCGCTCCGGCTTCCAGCAAGGCGGCGATCATCAGCCAGAATCCGCCCCGCCACAGGTGGCGGCGGTCGGGGCGGGCGGCGTCGACGAGCAGGGAGACCGCAGCGCGGGTTTGCAGGCGGTTGGCGTCAGATTTCATCGAGGCTGGCTTCCAGTTGTTGATAGCGCCATTGGCTGGCGTACCAGCCGTCCTGCCGCAGCAGCTCGTCGTGGCTGCCTTGTTCGGCGATGCGGCCATGGTTCAGCGCCACGATGTGGTCGGCGTCGGCCACCGCCGACAGCCGGTGGCTGACGATGATCACGCTGCGGCCGCGCCGCGCCTCGCGCAGGTGGCCGAGGATGCGGCTCTCGGTATCGGTGTCCACCGCCGACAGCGTGTCGTCCAGCAGCAACAGCGGCGCGTCGGCCAGCAGCGCGCGGGCGATGGCCAGCCGCTGGCGCTGGCCGCCGGACAGCGCCACGCCTTTTTCGCCCACCGGCGTGGCGTAGCCCTGCGGCAGCCTGAGGATGTCGTCGTGCACCGCCGCCAGCTTCGCCACGCGCTCGATCTCCTCCGGGCCGGCATCCGGCCGCGCCAGCGCGATGTTTTCCGCCACGCTGGCGGAAAACAGGAAGGCTTCCTGCGGCACCCAGCTGATCGCGCCGCGCAGGGTTTGCAGCGAGTAGTCGTCGATGTCGGCGCCGCTCCAGCGTATCGCGCCTTGCTGCAGCGGGTACTGCCGCATCAGCAGCTTCAGCAGCGTGGATTTGCCGCTGCCGGTGGGGCCGACCACGCCCAGCGTCTGGCCGGGAGGCAGCTGCGCCGACACCTGGCGCAGCGCTGCGGCGGCGTCTTCCGAATAGTGGAAGGTGAGGTCGTCGAAAACCAGCGCGCCCGGGGCGAGTTCGGTCCGGCCGCCGTCGTCGGCGACGTCGGGCTCGGCGTCCAGCACCGGCTGCAGCCGGCGCCAGGCGGCGGCGCCGCGCTGCAGCAGCGACAGCACCCAGCCAGCGGCGAACATCGGCCAGATCAGCTGCACCAGATACATGCTGAAGCTGGTGAGCGCGCCTATGGTCAGCTGGCCGTGCCAGACCAGATAGCCGCCCAGCGCCAGCGCGATGGCGGTGGCGGTGACCAGGGCGACGCCCACCGCGGGCTCGAACGCGGCTTCCCAGCGCTGGGCCTCGAAGCTGCTGTCCGACGCCGCGGCCGCCAGCCGCGACAGCTCGGCGTCGTTGCGCGCCTCCAGGCCCAGCGCGCGCAGCGTGCGCACGCCGGATAGGGTTTCCTGCACGTGATCGTTGAGCTGGCCGAAACGGGAGAGGGCTTCGCCCCATTCGCGGTGGATGTGGTCGGAAATGCGGGCGAAGGCCCAGGCCATGAAGGGGAAGGGCAACAGCGCCGCCAGCGCCAGCCGCCAGTCCACGCCCAGCGTCATCATCGCCAGCACCAGCACCAGGGTCAGCAGGCCGTCGAAGCCCGCCAGCATCGCTTCGCCCGCCGCCATCTCCACCGAGTCGATGTCGTTGGTGGCGCGGGCCATCAGATCGCCGGTGCGCTGGCGCTGGAAAAAGGCCGGGCCTTGGCCGGCCAGGCTGCGGTACAGCTTGCCGCGCAGCTCCACGCCCAGTTTGTACGAAGCGGTGAACAGCTGCAGCCGCCAGCCCACGCGCAGGGCGTAGATGGCCAGGCCCATCGCCAGCAGCCGGCCCAGCTCCATCAGCAGCGCGTCGCCGGACAGCCGCCGCGCCACCAGCGCGTCGACGATATGGCCCACCTGGCGCGGGATCATCACGGTCAGCACCGCCACCGAGGCCAGCATCAGCGCAGCCAGGATGTAGGAGCGCCAGTGGCGGGAGACGAAGCTGAACAGCAGGCGGGTCAGGGACATGGGGACGCCGGAGGTCGTTCGGAGCCGTCCATTCTATGCAAACTCCAATGTCATTGCCACCCGGCGCTCAATGCAGGTATATGCCGCGCCTGGGCGGCGGCGCCGCTTCCAGCGGCAGGCCCTGCATCTCGCGCAGCGACGATTCGATGGTGTGGCACAGCGTGGACAGCGGCAGGTCGTTGCCCTCGGTGCCGAACGGCTCTTCCAGCTCTTCGGCGATCTGTTCCAGCGCGAAATAGGTGTAGGCGATGAACACCGCGATCGGCGGCGTGAGCCAGCCTATGCTGCTGGCCAGCCCGGCGGGCAGCAGCAGGCAGTAGATGGTGACCGTGCGGTTCAAGAGCACGCGGTAGGTGAACGGCATCGGCGTGGTGGCGATGCGCTCGCAGCCGCCCAGGATTTCCGACAGCGTGTTCAGATTGCGGTCCAGCGCGTGCCATTGCAGCTCGCTCAGCCGCCCCTCGCGCTGCAGTCGCTGCGCCTCGCGGCCCAGCCAGGCGAGGATCAGCGCCGGGCGGAAGCTGCCGGCCATGATCCGCTCCCGCTCGTCCGCCGGCAGCAGCCGTTTCAGGTGCTGGTCGGCGTCGTCGCCGCGCAGCTGCGCCTTCAGCGCGTAGGCGAAGGCGCAGGCCGCGTCGACGAAACGGCGGCTGTCTGCGCCGTCGCCCAGCGCCGCCAGCATTTGTCGCCCCAGCGAGCGGCTGACGATCAGCAGGCTGCCCCACAGCTTGCGCGCTTCCCAGAAGCGGTCGTAGCTGACCGAGTTGCGGAAGCCGAGAAAGATCGCCAGCGACACGCCCAGCAAGGTGAAGGTGGGAATGCCCAGCGACGACTCGCGCAGGCTGGCCAGCCACCAGTGGCGGATGGACGCCGCTGCGACGGCGACGGCCAGCACCAGCAGCAGCCGCGGCAGGATGCGCGGCAGCACCGAGCCGTGCCAGACGAACAGCAGGCGGAACCAGGATGGGATGTTGCGGACTATCATGGCGGAACAGGCGGGATGGGTACGTTAAAATGGTACACAATAATCCCGGCCAGGTTGTTACGTGTCGGGAATATTTCCGCTTCGGCCGTCCGTTTTTCAGAACAACTGCTTATAACCCAGTTGCCATTCGCGGCGGACGCGGTCACTAGACTGCTCCTGTTTCCAGCTGGCCGACACGCTTTGATTCCGGTTCAGGTAGCGGATCTGCCGCAGGCTGACGCGGCTGAATGCGCTGCCGCTGTCCGCCTGATTGAAATGCCGGCTGACCGACAGCCAGGTTTTCATGTCCCATAGCTCGCGCACCATCACGCCGCCTTCCAGTTCGCCGAAGGCATAGCCTTGCCTGCCGGTGGTGGCGAGCCCGCCGCCCGCCAGCGCGTAGAAGTCCGCGTCGCGCTGGACGCGCCGGGCGAGGCCGAGCGCGCCGTTGATCTGCGCGACGGATCGCTCCTGCAAATTTTGATCCAGTTGCTGCTGGTAGGCGATGTTCAGCCGTCCCGCCAGGCCGCCGGCGATCGGGTCGCGCGGCAGCAGGGTCTGCATGCCGTACAGCACGAATTGCCGCAGCCTAGGCGATCCGCCGCGCACAGGCATCCGGAATGTCGGGGCCAGGATTTGCAGCTCGTTCTCCTGGTTGTAGCCGCGGTTGTCGTCGTCCAGGCGGTGGGAGGCGGGCACCAGGCTGATTTCCAGATTGTCTTCGCCATCGCGCCGCAGCCAGGACAGGCTGGCCTGCGAGGAGGGCGGCGTGTACATCGGACCAAAGCCCTTGCTCATGTCCAGGGACATTCCGGGGTAGCGCTCCCGCTCCACTGCCTCGAGCCGCGCGGCGTTGGACAGCCAGCGTTCGCGGGCCAGCTGTTGTTCCAGGTACAGATGCTGGTTGAGCGCCTGCGCGTGCTCCAGTTGCAAAAAGCCCTCGGGGCTGGGCGGCTGCGCCAGGCCGGCGGGCATGTCGCCTGCCGCCAGCGCGCGCTGGTTTTCGCGGCGGCGGGCGGCGGGCAGCGTTTCATCCAGGGTGCGCACCAGCCAGCGGCTGGGCGCGATCATCCTGCTGGCCTGGACCAGCCCGGCGTCGCTCGCCTCGCGCACTAGCTCCATCGGCGCCAGCCAGCGTTTGGCCGGCAGCGGCTTGCCGCTCAATCCCATGATGAAGTGGATGACGGTCGCGCAATTGTACTTCTGGAAAAAATAGGTCAGCCGCGCCCGCTTCAGTTCCAGCAGGTGCAGCCGGATCAGTTCGCGCTGCCAGGCGTCGAACGACAAATCGTATTCCCAGACGCTGCGCTGCTCCTGATCGACGTAGCGCCGCAATTGCTCGTAATAAGGCGACAGCGCGAAATAGCCGGTCTTGCCGATGAGCAGGCTGTCCACCAGCAGCTTGGGCAGGTTCCAGGTATCGGCGTCGGTGTAGAAGGAGATCGCGTGCTCCAGGGGGCTCCCGTCCGGCCGCGCGCCGGCAATCTTCAGGAAAGCATGCCCGAGCATGCTGGCGGGCAAGGCCTGGTTTTCGCTGGCGAATACCAGGCTGATGCGGTCCATCGGCGCGCGCGCGCGGAAGTCGGCCACTTCCTGGCACTGGTCCAGCGGCAATTCCGGCGCGTTCAGCGTTTTTCGCAGCCACCAGTAGCGGGCCGGGAAGCGGCAGACCGCGTCCTGGGGGCCGCCGTACAGCAGGCGCAGCGTCGCGTCGAGCTCCCGGGCTGCGGAGAAGGGCTGGCCGGAGAGAAGAAAATCCGGATCGGCGACGAGGGGCTCGCCGTTCTGGCTATGCAGCAGGGACTGCCACTCGCGGGCCTCGGCCAGACGCGCGGCGCGCGCCGTGGCGATCAGCTGTTCCGGCAGTTTGTCCTCAGCCTGGGCGCAGTGTGCCGCCAGCAAGCAAAAAAGGGCGGCAATGCTGCCGCCCTTGGCGATGATGTCGCGTAGATTCATTATTTCCGGCAGGAAACAACGATGTTGTCCGAGTACTTCCACATTTTTTCGGTGGAGTAATCGGTGGTGGAGCCAAACGCGCCGCCGCTCAGGATGTTGATGAAGAATTTCGGATCAACCGTTTTTTCCGCGACGGTTTGCTGAGCGCAACCTTCGGTTTCGGTCATGATGATCTTGTTCTTGTTTTCACGCTTCAGGTCGACGATGCCGGGCGCTTTGAACGCTTGGCCATCGATGGTGCCCTTGATTTCAGTGCCGGTGGAGCTGGACACGTTAACTTGTTGGGTTTGGTCGTTCAGAATGGAGGCGCAGCCGGTCAGGCCGAGGGCCAGCAGGGCGGCGGGCAGCAGCAAGTGTTTCATTTTATTTTTTCACGGAAATTAAGGCGGGAATGCCTGGTTTTACAAGGGGTGTCCCTTGTAAAGGGCGTTGATGCTAATTGAAAAAATAATAGGGTGCAACTTGAATTATTTACCAGCCATATTGTTGCGGGTCTGATTTTTGACTGCTGCGGGTAAATCATATTTCACGCATGTAATCTTTCCTGAATATTTGAATAGTTTTAACTATCCCGGGTGGCTTCTGGCTATGCCGCAATGGCCGCGATCCCGCCTGAATAGAGCATATATTTTATTTTCTTGGATTGAAGTAATTGCTCTTTATTAAGTTTCACTTTTGTGATTTTTATTAGATGAAATCGCTTTTAATGAATTTCGGCTGGCATTTTGTTTCACTTGATTTCGGTTGCCGGCGCAAGAATGAAATGGGCAGTTTGCGCTAATGGCGGCGAGGCGCTCTGCGCCGCTGCCCTTGCCACTTAAGAAACCATCGCAAATGGCATGGGAAGCAGGCGCATTCCGGTGGCGGATGAATCGTTGGAGACCTCCGGATAGGCGAATGCCGGATCGCGTTCCAGATGGCGGCGGAGTCGATTCAGCTTTTGTCGGCTTCGGTGGGAATGCGCAGCGCGCGGTTGACCAGGCCGGTGTCTTCGTCCCGGCTGTCGTCCAGCAGCCGCCATTGCAATGCTTGGCCGTTGGTGGAGAACAACACCACCAGTTCCTTGGTCTGGTGGGACTGGCTGCGGAACAGCAGCGACACATTGGTGAAGTTCTGCCATTTGGCTTGGTACTTGTCGCTGCGGTAGACCCATACCTCGCGGCCGGCGGCCAGGCGCACCCGGTCGTCGGGCTGGCCGAGCAGGGTTTGCAGCCGGTCGCGGGCGCTAGAGGCGGAATCTTGCCGGAGCAGGAGTTGCCGGATGTCCTGATTATCGGCGTCCTGCAGCCTGGTGTTGCCGACGGTGGCGCAGCCGCTCAACAGAGAGGCGAAGACAAAGGGAAGCAAAAGAGGACGCATCATGGTTGTGTGGCCATGGTTTCGAAGACGACCCGGGTGTCGTCCGGCCAGTCGGCCGATTCCAGGGGCAGCGAGTATAGATACTCGCGCGGATAGGGCCAGGCGGTGTAAGGGCTGGTGGTGATCGCGCTGCCGTACTGCCATATCGCCGGCAGCACCATTTTCTGATCGCCATGCTCCAGCGTGATGGAGAACAGAGGTTGATCGGCGATGAACAGGTAGTGGCGGGGCCGGCTCTGGTAGGGGCCGGCCTCTACTTGCAGCTGGCCCATTTGCTCCACCTGGCCTAGCAGAGCCAGCGACGCCTGGCGCAGACAGCTCGCCACCTCGTCCAGGCAGGCGGCTTTGCGTTCGCCGGGCTCGCAGAGACCGGCATCGCCGCCCGGATTCAATCCGCCCTGCGCATCCACCAGGCATTCCAGCCGCAAATCGCCCAGCCGGCGCGCATTGTCCGGCAGGCCAGGCGTGCGGATGTCTGGACGCCAGGCGAAGCTGCCGCTTCGTCCCGACACCGCCTGCACGCCATGTCCGTCAAGGAGGGCGGAGGCGGAAAAACCGGTGTCCGCTGACGGCGGCAGCCGGGTTTTGCCGGCCGGGCCGGTTTGCCACAGCGAGAAGGCTGCAGGCCTAGCCGGAAACACCCGGTAGCGCAGGGTGGCCTGCGGCGCCAGTTGCCGGTTTCGCTCGAAGGCCTGGCGGGTCTTGGCGAAGACCGAGGCCGGGCGGACGGCGATGTCCGAAGCAGGCGGCGTGTCGGCGCAGCTGGCGGCGGACAAGAGAACGGCCAGCCAGGGCAAGGGCCAAATCATGGGGGAAGAAGTATTCACGCTGGCGTCGCAGAGGATGTTTTATGCTCAATTTACTATTTTACGCAAAAATAGATGCTTTTGGCATTTCGATTGGGATGGCTGAGCGGGTGAATGGGCGGCGCCATCCGTTTCAGGGTGAGAACGCGACATGACTGTCGTAAGGAACGGTTTGCGCTGGTGCTGATGTTTCGGAGTGAATGAATTGCGCAAGGGCCGCGCGGCCGGTTCAGGAAGCGTCCCAGTTGCTGCATCGGCATGCGGCAGGTCCCGGAGCTCAGCGTGGCCACCGTCGACCAACCGGATTTCCCGTCCGCGCGATGGAGACGGCGGAGGGCGGCGTTCTCAAGCTGTGGCGGCATCGTCTGGGCCGGAGCGTGGGCCGCCACGCGAGATCCGAGCAGGCGCGGGGAGGGCATGCTCGCGATCATTGACAAGCTTACGCCTGCTGCGACCAGGCGGCGGACCTGCGCGCAGGCCTAGCCTGGCCGGTCAGGCTCCGGGCGCGCTCAGTCCCACTGTAGCGCGCCCTTTTTCCATTCGTAGACGAAGCCGATGACCAGGATGGCCAGGAACACCGCCATCGCTCCCAGGCCGAACAAGCCCAGTTCATCCTTGAGCGTCACCGCCCACGGGATCATGAACGCCACTTCCAGATCGAACAGGATGAACAGGATGGCCACCAGGTAGTAGCGCACGTCGAAGCGCTTTCGCGCGTCGCCGAAGGCATTGAAGCCGCACTCGTATGGCGACAGCTTTTCCGGGTCCGGCCGGTTGGGGCCGAGCAGCTTGCCCAGCAGCAGCGGCAATACGCCGACCAGAAGGCCGACCAGGATGAACAGCAGGATGGGGAAGTAGTTCTGCAGCATGTGGCGGTTTTCCTGCGCGAGATGGCGAAACAGGAATAGACCGCCACAGGCCGCCGAGTGCCGCGGCAAACGGTAAAAGTTTGGTAAAAGCCGCACGGCATGGCCCGGCCCGTCATAACAAAGGCCATCCTGCTGGGGATGGCCTGAGTTGGCGTTGTCGCGCAGAGCGCTGGCAATCTGGCGTCGCTGCCGCCTGTCGTCTCGCAGTGTGACCGTTGCCGGAGTCCTGGCCGGAATAGCGGTCTGGTGGGTGCTGCGGATGGCGGTGTGGCGCGGCGCAACCAATCAGAGTGCGGGATCGGAAGGTTCGCCTGAGTTTGCCGGTATGCGTCGCTCCATGGTGAGATGATCGGGACTTCTTGTGCTTTATATCGGTCTTTTATAGCTATCCTAAATAGCTGTTTTTCTTATTTTTTGTTACGGCTGGTACGCTTCTTGTCTGGGCCGCTGCCCCTTGTCCAGCTGGCCATGCTGCCACGCCGCCATCCTTCCGGTTTCCCTTCGCCGCTGTTACGGTTATGTCGTTGTCAAAATGCGAATGGGAGCGAATGTGAAATCGATACTGGCTTTGGCCTGCCTGCAACTGTCGCTGGCGCTGCTGCCGCTGGGCGCGCGGGCGGAGGCGCCGCAGGGCGCGGCGCAGCAAAAGACGAATTACCAGGCGACACGCGCCTATTACCAGCAGCTGCTGGCCGACAAGGGGCGGGGGGCGGAACTGGGCATGCTGATGAACATGCTGCCCAAGGGCGGCGATCTGCATCACCACTACACCGGCGCGCTGTATGCCGAAACCTATCTGGATTGGGTGGATAAGCAGAAGTACTGTGTTTACCCGACCACGCTGAGAATAGAAACCAAGCCGGAGCAGGCGCAACCGGGCACGCCCTGCCTGAGCGGCAGCCAGATCAAGGACGACAACGGCTTGTACCGCAAGCTGCTGACGCTGTGGTCGGACAAGGATTTCGACAACCACAGCCATGACCAGCCCCCGCCGGACAAGCAGTTTTTCGACACCTTCGGCTATTTCGGCGGCGTTTCCGGCTATTCGCCGCGCGAGGGCCTGCAGCTGCTGAAAGCCCGGGCCAAGGCGGAAAATCTGCAATATCTGGAAACCATGCTGCGCGGCGCGCCATCCGGCAACAGCGCGCTGGCCGCCAATCTGGACAGCCTGGCTCCGGACGCCGCTCCGGCCGCCATCGAGCAGGCGCTGGGCTTGGCCGCATCGGCGCTGGCGGCGGACGCCTCCACCGCCGAACAAGTCCAGCGCTACCGGCAGGATCTGGCCGGCTTCGCCCAGGGCATGGACGACGACGATTTCACGCTGCGCTTCCAGACCTATGTCTCGCGCAACAACAAGCCGTCGGCCACCTTCTCCGCCCTGTACGCCGGCTTCGCCGCCGCGCACGACAACCCGCTGGTGGTGGGCCTGAACATCGTCGGTCCGGAAAACGGCATTGTGGCGATGCGCGATTACGCGCTGCACATGCGGATGATCCACTTCCTCAAGCAGCGCTTTCCCGATGTGAAGCTGGCGCTGCACGCCGGCGAACTGGTGCTGGGCATGGTGCCGCCGGAGGGCCTGCGCGACCACATCCGGCTGGCGGTGGAGCTGGCCGGCGCGCAGCGGATAGGCCACGGCATAGACGTCGGCCACGAAAGCCGCCCGGACAGCCTGCTGAACGAGATGCGCCGCCGCGACGTGGCGGTGGAAATCAACCTCACCAGCAACCAGTTCATTCTGGGCGTGCAGGGCGCCGCGCATCCCATCCTGCTGTACCGCAAGTACGGCGTGCCGTTCGTGATCTCCACCGACGACGAAGGCGTGTCGCGCAGCGACATCAGCAATGAATACCTGCTGTACGTCAACCGCTACCAGCCCTCGTACGACGAATTGAAACGCACTGTCTACAACAGCATCCGCTATTCCTTCCTCAGCCCGGCGGACAAGGCGCGGCAGCAACAGCGGCTGGAGCAGCGCTTCGCCCAGTTTGAGGCGAGGGCGGCCGCCTTGCGCAAGATGGGGCGCTGACGCGGCGCGGAAACAAGGAGGCGGCGGCGGGAAATCAGCGCGGCGGCAGCCGGCTGATTTCCATCACGCCAGCCATCTCGCTGTAATAGAAAAAGTCCGACCCATTGTCTTTCAGCCAGGGAATGCCGGCGCGTACGCGCTTGGGCACCTGGCAAAACAGATCTTCGCCATTGCCGGCGCATTGCGCCGCCGCGCTGCTTGCCGCCGGCCATCCCATCTTTTGCCAGAAAGCGGCCCGTTCCTCTGCCGATAAATTGTGCAGCAATACGGGCACGGTTCCGTCATTGCCGCTCAACGCGAGTCCATCGCCAACTTGGCGCAGGTTCCAGACGGGTTCGCCGGCTTGCGCGGTGTATTCGTGGCCGTATACGCCGGCCGGAAAGTCCTGAGCCTGGGCGAAGCCGCAGCACAGCAGCAGGGTGGCGATGAGTGGTTTCATGGGCGGCGCCGCTTGGGTTGAAACGGCGGATTATGAAGATAAACAGGCCGCCGGGCCATGGGCGGGACGGCAGTCGTGCCGTAAATGTAGAGCGTAGGGTGCAATACCCGGCCAGAAACCTGCCGATGCAGCCATCTTGTAGCCGGGCATTGCACCGCCTTGGACCACGAAATCAAAAACAGCCAGACCACGGCCGCGGCTGGCTGTTGGCATTTATGGAGCAGGGCTTACAGCACGCGGGTGAGCAGGGTGAGGGACTGGTTCATCCGTTTATCCAGCGGCTCCAGTAATTCCATGATGCGGCTGGACGGCAGGCGCACGTCGTCGCCCAGGCAAGCCAATAGATCGATCACGGATTGCAAACCCAACTGGCCATGGGCCAAGTGGCAGATGGATTCCACCACTGCCTGCTCGATGTCCTGGCACAAATGCGCGACGCGCGCGGCCGGCTCTCTGACTTTGGACTGGCCCTTCTTGGCCAACTGCTCCTGCAAGGCGGCAAAGGCTTCATGCAGCCGGGTCATGGCTAATAGGCTGGGTGGATGCGTGGGGGCTTGGTTATTCAGCGAGAACGCGAGGCGCGACGAACTGCGGGTGATGCTAGGCATGGCAAAACCCTCATATTGATTGAGCCTTGCAGTGCTTGGGCGGACAAGGCTCCAGATGTGGTCAAGGCTGGGCGACAGCGGCAAGACGTTTGTGAATCACGGAACGGGAGTCTTCTGCATAAGCACCTCCATGTCTGGCTGCCACAGCAGCGCATAGCACATAATGAGTGTCATGAAGATATCAATAACAATCAAAAAGTCACTTATAGTTATCATTTTGCAAATCATACCGTGTGGTCTCAGCACAAGCAAGCGCTGATGCTATCGGGGTATGGAAAACACAACGAAACCCTCAACCGCCCGCGCGGTTTTCGCCCGCAACCTGCGGATCGCCAGACGGCTGAACGACGTGTCGCAAGAGGCGTTGGCCTTGCAGGCGGGAATGAGCCGAACCTATGTTTCGGAGATCGAGCGCGGCGAGCGCAATGTCTCCATCGACAATATGGGCGCACTGGCCGACGCCTTGGGTGTTGCGCTGAAAGACTTGGTGGACCCAGAGATGTTTGGTGGGCTGCTGGACAAGGCGAACAAGTAGCGGCTGGTCTGCCAGTTATGCGCTTTTTGGAATCCGCTGTGCTGATGCTGATTTAGATTGCCGGGGCTGCCCGGCTGCAGGGAGGGGATATTTGCGTGGCCAAATATCCCCTCCACCCCTAAAGGCCACCCTGCAAGCCTGGCCTGCGGCTTCCCGCCGGGTCCCGTCAGGCCCGAGGCGCGGCTGAACTCGCGATTTGCTAACGTCAAATCGCTCAAACAGGCAGCCGCTTAAATCCTCGGGCCTGCCACCCGTCGGCAGGCTTGAAGGGATTGGGGCGCGTTGTAAACGTGCTTGTGTTTTTCAGAGTCTCTATCAAAAAGACATCGTAAGTAAATGTTATTATTGATATTTTTCTATTGTGAAAACAGATATATACACAAAAATATACACGCAGCTTCCCAATTATAAAGACATATTTAATTGACATTAAGTATATAATGCTATGGCCATGTCTTTTTTATAGAATTTTCGGTGGCTTTAATGGCAGGTATACACTTGTCCATAAGGTGGTGTTTTCAAACTCTAAATTTTCAATTAATGAAATCGTAATCAAAGGGATTTAATAAATGATATACCAGTGCAATAGTTGTTCAGGTTTCTCTTTTAAGTCTTCTTGTTCAAGGTGCGGCGAATCTGGAAGTGATACGCAAATACCATTAGATCCTTCCTTTTATCAAGAATTTCAATATAAATCTAAAGGCTTCTTTAAGGACTTGCTCAGTAAAAAGAAAGAAGTAGCTAACCTTGAAGAATTGTTGAATAGAGTTCTAAGAAAATATGCAGACTTAAAGCATCCGTTTTTTACAAATTTTGTTTTTGTCTCTAATTTTAATAATGCTCATGTGGATCAGGTTCAAGAATATACCGGATTTGTAGTTGGGAAAGATTATGCTGATATTGAATTATTTCAGGAAGTTCTGG
Source organism: Chromobacterium sp. Ag138 (assembly GCF_055181315.1). Taxonomy (NCBI): domain Bacteria; kingdom Pseudomonadati; phylum Pseudomonadota; class Betaproteobacteria; order Neisseriales; family Chromobacteriaceae; genus Chromobacterium; species Chromobacterium sp. Ag138. The sequence goes on along the minus strand of NZ_JBUPWA010000001.1, from coordinate 2,604,433 downwards.
TTAGAAATGGGTTTGATGAACTTAAGCGATTGCCGGAGCTAATTAATAAGCTATTGGCTACTACTTTATTTGAAAGTGAGTATATTGGATTCTCAAACCAAATAGTACGCCATGTTAGTGACAATGTTAGAACATCTCTTGAGTCATGGATTTCTGAAGTTGGGATGGGTTTTAGAAAGTATCTTCCTTTGTTTCTGTATTATGCGTGGGTTAATAAATCTTTTCATTCATCTATTCATTTCAATGAAAACGCAAAAGAAAACAAAAGCATCCAACTTGTTGAAGATTCAGAATATATCAAGTGGCTATCAGTGGCAGAAGAGATTTATTATGATGTTTTGGTTCGGAGAATGGATAAGAAATTGAGGAATTTTAATATAAGTCAGTACCGGACTATGCATGATGTAGACGCAATGAGTGGGTTTGACTTTGAGGATTTCTTAGTTTCGCTTTTCCAAACGATTGGATATGATGTAAAGGAAACAAAGAAGACAGGGGATCAAGGTGCAGATCTTTTTGTTGAGAAATTTAGTGAAAAAACAGTTATTCAGGCAAAAAATTATACTGCGGGGAATGTTGGAAATAAAGCAGTTCAGGAGGTATTAGCTGCGAAATCATTTTATCGCTGTGATCGAGCTATGGTTGTGACGAACTCCTACTTTACTTCTTCTGCAAAAGAGCTGGCAGAGGCGACTTCTGTTACTTTAATTGATAGAGATGATTTTCAAAACTATTTAAATGATTACAATCAATGTTTGATTGATAAGTTTTCTGAAAATAACTCTCTATAGAACAAGAGTGAAAATGGGGGCACTTTTGCCCCCTCTTTTTTTACTGTTGGATTGATAGAATCTAATGAGCATGTTCATAGCTATTTATAGAAGGATTTTGGGGAAATAAATTCAGCTCATGTGCCCATATGTATTAATGCCGAAAAGAATATAATTAATCCACAAGTAATTTATATTTTTCGACTTGCCGTCTTTTCCTCTCGCCAGTAGCTCAAACCTGCGTTAATCCGCAATAGAGTGGGGCCGGGAGCTGGTCGAACAGTGTCCGCGTCATGTCTTCCCCGAATGGGTCTTCGTCATGTGATGTCTATGTATCTAGGCTGGCACAATTTGTCTTAAATGATATGCCGATTAATTTTAAACCGCGCTTCTTTTTTCTTACGTATGTAGCAAAAGCCACTGCCAACGCTGCCAACGCTGCCAACACTGCCAACTTGTCTGTAAGTTGCTGATTAGTATGGATTTAGTTGTTGGCAGTGGCGGCTAAAGCACTGCCAACAGGAGGAGGCAAACTGCCAACTGGGCGGGATGGGGCGGAGGAACTGCCAATTGACTGCCAACACTGCCAACTCACTGCCAACAGATAAAGCTATATAAATCAGTTAATTATATAGGTGTTGGCAGAGTTGGCAGAGTTGGCAGTGTTGGCAGTGGGTTTGGCCTCACGTGAGAGATTTTTCGCTTACTCTTCCGCTTCGCCGTCGTGCGGATGCAGCTGCATGCGGTAGACCTGGCCCACGCCTTTGCCGCCATGCACGGTCCAACCGGCGCGCCCCTTGGGTCGTTGCAGCATCCCCGCCCGGTACAGCACTTCGCAGGCATGCCGCACTTCATAGCCGGCGATGACTTCGCCCTTGAACGCGCCCGGCGTCACCAGAAACACCGCTTCGCCTTCCAGCGTGTAGCGCTTGTAGCCCATCAGGTTGGGAACCAGCGGGTCGCTGTCATTCATCGGCAGCAACACGAAGCGGGCGTACTGGCTGGCTTGCAGGGCCGTAGATACCGTCTTTCACGTCAAGCGGCTCTTGCGTAGTCGGCCCGGTAAGGTTGGCGTGTTTTCAGCACGCCAAAGCACAGATGGACAAGCTTGCGCATAGCTGCTCCCAGGGCGGACATTTTCGTCTTGCCCCGCGCTAATAATCGGTGATACAGCGCCTTAACATGTGGGTTGTATCGTATGGCGACCACTGCTGCCATATACAGCACGGCTCGAAGGCGCGCTGGCCCAGCTTTGGATAGGTGAGCTCGGCCCAAGAGCGAACTACCTGATTGACGTTCCACTGGCACCAAACCGAGATATGCGGCCAATTGCTCGGCGCTGACGAAATGATGGGTATGCATGATGGCCAGAAGATTGCTGCCCGACTGCGGGCCAATGGCCGGAATGCTGCTCAACAGGGCCAGGTCCGCTTTCAATTCCGGGTGACGGTCAATATGGTCGTCGATATCCTGCTGCAACTTGGCCAGTTGTGTTCCGATAAACGCAATCGACTCGATCAGCGACTGCTGAATCAGCTCTGGTGTATCGGTGGCTTCGGCTTTTTCTTGCCGATTCAGCTCACGGCGAAGATCCTGCTGCAGCGCCTCGCGCCGAGCCAGCAACGCCTGTAGCGCACGGGCTTGCCGGCTGGGAGGAATCCAGGCCATAGGTTGGAGCAAGGCTCCATAACGCGCCAGGACCAAGCTATCTACGCCATCGGTCTTGGTTCGAATCGCCAAGCCTTTAGCGAAGTCGCGGATTTGCGCCGGGTTGATGATGGAAACGATCACACCGGCATCGCACAAGGCGATGGCTGCTTGTTCGTGATACACGCCGGTGCCTTCCATCACAGCATGAACCTGCCGGGGCTCCAGGCCTTGCTTGGTCAGCCATGACAAC
>NZ_JBUPWA010000001.1:2564439-2601663 GCF_055181315.1 Chromobacterium sp. Ag138 | reverse complement strand
GATTGCTGCCCGACTGCGGGCCAATGGCCGGAATGCTGCTCAACAGGGCCAGGTCCGCTTTCAATTCCGGGTGACGGTCAATATGGTCGTCGATATCCTGCTGCAACTTGGCCAGTTGTGTTCCGATAAACGCAATCGACTCGATCAGCGACTGCTGAATCAGCTCTGGTGTATCGGTGGCTTCGGCTTTTTCTTGCCGATTCAGCTCACGGCGAAGATCCTGCTGCAGCGCCTCGCGCCGAGCCAGCAACGCCTGTAGCGCACGGGCTTGCCGGCTGGGAGGAATCCAGGCCATAGGTTGGAGCAAGGCTCCATAACGCGCCAGGACCAAGCTATCTACGCCATCGGTCTTGGTTCGAATCGCCAAGCCTTTAGCGAAGTCGCGGATTTGCGCCGGGTTGATGATGGAAACGATCACACCGGCATCGCACAAGGCGATGGCTGCTTGTTCGTGATACACGCCGGTGCCTTCCATCACAGCATGAACCTGCCGGGGCTCCAGGCCTTGCTTGGTCAGCCATGACAACAGAGCATGAATGCCGGTTTTATCGTTGCTCACGCATTTGGCTTTGCGTTTGTTGGCGGCATCCAGCAAAAGAGTGCAGTCCAGTTTGGCTTTGGCTACGTCTATTCCGAGATAATGCATAAAGCGGGTCCTCACGGAAAATGCCTAATCGCCCATTTGCCTTGTGCATGCAGGGTCGAACCCTTGGCTACCGTTCAGTGTCGGATTTGGCGATGAGGTGGAGTCGAAGGCTTTATCTACGGCTCAAGGTCTGGCCTTAAGATTGGGCCCAAGCTGCTTCGGCTCCAGGCAGTGGCGGCTCACCACTACCAATTGCAAGATACAAGATTGGGCTGAGTAACACGAAGCCCAACGTTTACCGAGAAAATCTCTCAAGCACAGTGAGCGTTAGTCATCCGTTGATGCTAGTAGATTGGGGCAGGGCGCGAGCCGCGCTAGCAGATAGGAATGGCTTCGATTGAGGCATGTCGGGCAGGGGGATGGGAGGGGAGAAGCCAACAACTCAGTCCTGCCTAGGAGGAAGGGGTTCCGGCCCGAAATGGACAACAAAAAACCGCAGGGCTTGAGCCGTGCGGTTGTTTGCTTCGCTTGATGTCTTGTGGTGCCCAGAGTCGGACTCGAACCGACACGCCTTGCGGCGGGGGATTTTGAATCCCCTGCGTCTACCAATTTCGCCATCCGGGCGACATCTGCGAGAAAACGAATCTTAACCTTGCGGCAAGCGCTTGTAAATAGTTGGCGCTCAGTCTTTTTTCAGTTTCAGCGCGTGGTCGTACAGCTGCTTGCGGTTGGCGCCGGTGATCTGCGCGGCCAGCGTGGCGGCCTGCTTGGTGGGCAGGTCGGCGGCCAGGATCTCCAGCACGCGCAGCGCTTCGGCCGGCGGCGCGTCGGCGTCGGCTTCCGCTGCGGGGGCGGCGTCGATGATCAGCGCGATCTCGCCGCGCTGCTGGTTGGCGTCGGCCTTCACCCATTCCAGCAGCTCGGCGGCGGGCTTGGCTTGGAAGGTTTCGAAGGTTTTGGTCAGCTCGCGGGCGATCATCACCCGGCGCTCGCCGCCCAGTTCGGCCACGATGTCTTCCAGCGCGTCGACGATGCGGTGCGGCGCTTCGTAGCAGACCGTGAGGTGGGGGGTGGACAGCCATTGCTGCAGCGTCCTGCGGCGCTCGCCGCTCTTGGGCGGCAGAAAGCCGTGGAACTGGAATGTGGGCGCGGTGAAGCCGCTGGCTGACAGCGCGGCGATCACGGCGCTGGCGCCGGGCAGCGGGCGCACCGGGTGGCCGGCGGTGCGCACAGCCTCCACCAGCCGCGCGCCGGGGTCGGACACCGCCGGGGTGCCGGCGTCGGATACCTGCACCACGATCTGGCCTTCGGACAGCCAGCGCACCACCTGTTCCGCCATGCCGCGCTCATTGTGCTCGCGCAGGCTGACCAGCCGTTTGGCGCGGATGCCGTAGGCGGACAGCAGTTGGCCGGTGACGCGGGTGTCCTCGGCGCAGACCACGTCCGCGGCCTCGAACGATGCCAGCGCGCGGGCGCTGATGTCGGCCAGATTTCCAATGGGCGTGGCCACCACATATAATGTCCCGCTACAGAAACTATCCCTGGCGGCATCGATAAGGTGGGCGAACGAGGTATGCAAAGACTGACTCCGTTGTTGTTGGTTGGCGTCTTGCTGACGTGGTTGACGCCGGCCGGGGCGCAAACCCCCGACTATATCATCCAAAGCAACGGCGCGCCGATGCGCGCGCTGGCGCAGCCGCCGGGCCAGACGCCCAGGCTGGCGACGCCGACGTCGCCCGCGGTCCAGGCCGATACGCCGGCATCCGGCGCGCTGGCGGCCAAACCGGCTGCGCGCGGCAAGATCAGGATAGGCGTGATCCTGCCGACGGAATCGTCGGCGCTGGGCGAGGCGGCGGCGGTGGTGCGCAGCGGCGTCGAGGCGGCGGCCCAGGTGGACCAGAACGCCGAGCTTTACAGCGTGGACGCCACCGGCGACAACGTGGTGGAACGCTACCGCGCGGCGGTGGCGGATGGCGTCAACGTGGTGATCGGCCCGCTGTCGCGGGAGTCCATCGCCAAGCTGGCGCCGTCGGTGACGGTGCCCACCATCGCGCTCAATTCGATTGACCGGCAGGCGGCGGCCAATCCCAAGCTGTATTCGCTGTCGCTGATCGTCGAGGGCGAGGCGCGCCAGCTGGCGCGGCTGATGCGCGACGACGGCCGCGCCAATCCGCTGCTGGTGGTGGGCGGCGACGCGCTGTCGCAGCGGCTGGGCAAGGCCTTCGCCGATGAATGGCGCGCGGTGGCCGGCAAGCCGGCGCGGCAGATGGCTTTTGACGCCAACGACATGACGCCGCTGCTGCAGGCGGCCGGCCAGGCCGACGCGGTCGCGCTGGCGCTGGACGTGGCTCAGGCGGCCAGGCTCAAGTCGGCGCTGACGCCGGATGTGCCGGTGTACGGCACTTCGCAGCTGAATGTCGGCGGCGCGCAGGCGGAATTGGCCGGCGTGCGTTTCATCGACATGCCGTGGTTCCTGATGCCGACGCATCCGGCGGTGCAGCGTTACCCGCATCCGGCGGTGCCGCTGACGCGGCAGACCGAGCGGCTGTACGCGCTGGGCATCGACGCCTACCGGCTGGCGGTGCAGCTGGCGGTCAGCCGTCCGGGCGCGGCGGTGAGGCTGGACGGCGTCACCGGCGATTTGAAGCTGGGACGCGACCGCGCGTTCGAACGCCAGCTGCCGGCCGGCGTCATGGGCGGCAACGCGCTGCAATGAACCAGGCCGGCCGGGACGCCGAGGATCGCGCGCTGGCCTTGCTGCAGGCGCGCGGCCTGAAGCTGGTGGCGCGCAACTGGCATTGCCGCGGCGGCGAGCTGGACCTGATCATGCGCGACGGCGACGCGCTGGTATTCGTCGAGGTCCGCCATCGCGGCGGCAGCCGCTTCGGCGGCGCCGCCGACAGCATCACCGCGGCCAAGCAAAGGAAACTGATGCTGGCCGCGGAAGTCTATCTAAGCAGCCACAATATCGACTCGCCCTGCCGCTTCGACGCGGTGGTCAGCGTCGGCGGCGCCGAGCCGCAGTGGCTGAAGAATGTGATCACGCAGTAACTGTTGAGAAAAGGGGATTCCCCAATGGATCTGATTGACCGGGTCAACGGCCATTTCCTGGAAAGCATCGCCGCCAAGCAGGAGGCGATGGAGCTGCTGTCGCCCGGCGTGGCGGCGGCGGCCGAGCGGATGGTGGCCTGCCTGATGAACGAGGGCAAGATTCTGGCTTGCGGCAACGGCGGCTCCGCCGCCGACGCCCAGCATTTCGCCGCCGAGATGGTGGGCCGCTTCGAGAAGGAGCGCCCGGGCCTGGCGGCGATTTCGCTGGCCACCGACACCTCGGGGCTGACCGCCATCGGCAACGACTACGATTTCGACATGGTGTTTTCCAAGCAGGTAAGGGCGTTGGGCCACACCAACGACCTACTGCTGGCGATCTCCACATCCGGCAATTCCGCCAACGTGATCGAGGCGGTTTACGCCGCGCACGAGCGCGGCATGAGCGTGATCGCGCTCACCGGCAAGGACGGCGGCAAGATCACTGAAATACTGTCGCCGGAAGATATACACCTGAACGTGCCGTCGCTGCGCACCTGCCGGATCCAGGAAGTGCATATCCTGCTGATCCACGCGCTGTGCGACGCCATTGATTGCATGCTGCTTGGAGGGGAATAAGGAATGAAGCGCAACGCATTTGCATTGTTGCTGGCCGCGGGACTGGTCAGCGTTTTGAGCGGCTGCGTCGGCCTGGTGGCCGCGGGAGCCGCCGGCGGCGCGCTGGTGGCGTCGGACCGCCGCACCAGCGGCGCCTATGTCGACGATCAGGCGATCGAGCTGAAGTCCGGCGAGCAGATCGCCAACCGCCTGCCGTCGGCCCACGTCAACCGCACCAGCTTCAACCGCGCGGTGCTGCTGACCGGCGAGGTGCCGAGCGAGGAGGCCCGCCAGCAGGCCGAGCTGATCGTGCGCGGCCTGCCCAATGTGCGCCGCGTGTACAACTACACCACGGTGGGCCCGGTATCCGGCTTCTCCGAGCGCAGCAACGACACTTGGATCACCAGCAAAGTGCGCACCCGGCTGCTGGACGGCAAGGGCGTGAATCCGAACAACATCAAGGTGGTGACCGAGCGCGGCGTGGTCTACATGCTGGGCCTGGTGACCCAGGGCGAGGGCGTCCAGGCTTCGCGCGTGGTCAGCGAGACGGCCGGCGTGCAGAAGGTGGTGACGCTGTTCGAGTACATCCAGGACGTGACGCCGGCGCAGTAAGCGCGGCGCGCAATCAGCAAGCGGCCCATTGGGCCGCTTTTGTTTTATCCGCGGAGATGGCGTCAGAGGGTGTCGTGCTGCGGTACCAGCAGGTCGGCGCACAGCACGTGCAGGTTCTCGTCGATCTCGATCGCCATCGACATCGTCACGCAGGAGCGCGGGTCGGTCATCGACAGGTAGGGCTCGCTCATGTACAGCACGCCGGGCTGGTCCACCGCGTGCTGGAAATAGCTGCGCCGCGACCACACCGCGCCGGTGGTGTCGGCCAGCGGGCTGTAGCGCGGGTCGGTGCTGGAGGCCGACTGGCGGCTGTTCAGGTTGCGGCCGATCTGCCGGCCCTCGCTGTCCAGCAGGAAGCAGCGGATCACGTCCGGCAGCGACAGCATGGGCTTGGCCGCCAGGTCGAACGGCGTGTTCTGCATCAGCGAGATCGCGCTTTGCACGAAGCATTGCCGCGCCAGCTCGATCTGGCGGCGGGTGAGCTTGCGCTTGAGCAGCGCGTGCGCCATCAATTCGTCCCAGCGTTCGTCCAGCCTGGGGGTGATCAGCTCGTCGGCGTCCGGGGCTCCCGCCGGGCGGGCGATGAAGAAGCCCTGGATCAGATCGCAGCCGGAATCCATCGCCACCAGCACGTCGCGCTCGGTTTCGATGCCTTCCACCACCACCAGCGCACCGATTTCGTGCATCAGCCGCACCAGCCTGGAGAGCAGGGCGCGGCTGCGCGGCTGAACGATGGCGTTGCGCAGCAACTGGCGGTCGAACTTGACCAAGCTGGGCTCCAGCTGGCATACCCGCTCCAGGTTGGAGTGGCCGACGCCGAAATCGTCGATCGCGATCATGAAGCCGTTGTTCTTCAGGATGTTGACGCCTTCGATCAGCGCCTCGTCCACCTCCAGCACGTGCTCCAGCACCTCCAGCACTACTTGGTGCGGCTCCAGGCCGGCCTGGCGGATGTGGTTGACCAGCGCCATCGCGCGGTCCGGGCGGGACAGCGAGGCGGCGTCGATATTGAGGAACAGCCAGCGGGGATGGTCGGACTGCAGCTGCAGGTAGCGCTGGATATGGGCGCGGCACACCGCCAGGTCGAGCTGGTGGCGTTGCTCGGGCGACACCGCGGTGTAAAAGGCCTCCGCGGGAGAGAGCGCGGTCTGGCCTTGTTCGGCGCGCAGCAACGCCTCCACGCCTATGCTGCGCCGGTGCGCCAGGCTGTAGACGGGTTGGAAGTGGCTGCCGATTTTCAGGCCGGCGTGCTCGAATGCTGTCATCGCGATACTGCCTCCGTGTCCAAGATGCGGGCTCTTTCGGCCCTTGTCCGCTGCTGAAGCAATCGGCATTCCAGTTTAGTGCATGGGCGTAGAAATAAAAAACGGGCCCTCAGGCCCGTCGTCAACGATTGTTAAGCGCGCGGCAAAAACAACAGCCGCGCGCCGCCTCGTCAGTCTTGTTGAATGCCGGCCACCAGCCACTTGCCGCCGGTGGTGCCGTCCTTCACGTAATGCCAGGTTTCGGTGAACGGCACGGCCGGGGCGCCCACTTCCTCGCTGACATTGCCGCTGAAGGTGACGCTGGCGATGTAGGCGCCGTTCTCGACGGTGGCGTCGGACAGCTGGCAGTCCAGCTGCGAGAAGTCGGCCACGCCGCTGTTGCCGGCGATGTCGCCGGCCAGCGCGCTGAACAGGTCCGGCGTCATGTACTTGCGCACTTCTTCCAGGCTCTCAGGCGTGTTCAGGCTTTGCAGGTGCAGGAAGGTGGCCTTGGCCTGGCGCAGGAAGTGCGGGGTCTCGGTGCCGTCCGGCAGGCGCGCCGGAGCGGACGCCGCGTTGAAGCCGCCACCGAAGCCGTTGCCGGCCGGAGCCGCGCCGCCGTTCAGGTCGGAGCCGATCTTGGGAATGGCGTCGAAGTTCGACTGGCCATGGTTGTCGGCCATGGCGCGCGGCATGCCGGCCGGCTGCGGCGCGTTGGCGGCCGGGTTGCCGGCCTTGCGGCGGAAGAACATCATGCCGCCGACCAGAACCAGGCCCAGCAGCGCCAGCATGCCCCACGGCATGCCGCCCTTTTCAGGCTGCTGCGCGGGTTGGTGGGCCGCTTGCGGCTGTTGGTCGGCCGGAACGGCGTTTTGCTGCTGGCCCTGTTGGGCAGCCTTGTCGTTGCCGGAGGAGCCCGCCATGTAGCCGATGGCGGCGCCCGCCACCGCGCCGGCCGCGCCGGCCGCCAGCGCGGTGCCCACGCCGCTCTTGGCCGGAGCCTGAGCCGGCGGCACGGCTGCGCCGCGCGGCGCGGGAGCGGCCATCGGTTGCGGAGCCGGGGTGCTCGGCTGGTAGCTGCGGGTGGGAGCGGAGCGCTGCATGCCTGCGCTCTTGCCCTTGCCCAGGCGCGCGGCCTCGGCAAACGGGGTGGCCAACACGGAAACCATGGTGAAGGCGAGTACGATCGTCTTCGCGCGAGTGGTCATGTTTTATTTTCCTGGTAGGTTTGAATTGCCCGGGTATGACCGGGCGGATGCGAATTAGTTTTGTGCCGCCGGCAGAATTTCAAGCACGCGCGCGACGCCGCCGGCGATGCCGAAGCGCACATTGTAGCAATACAGCGACACGCCGTAGATCCGTTCCGGATCGTCCTGGTAGGCCGGGCGCGGGTCCTGCGCCAGCACCTGCTCCACCAGCTGCGCGAAGCCGGCCGGCGCGTCCGTCTCGGCCAGATGTCGCCGCGCGGCTTCGCTCCACTCCACCCGCAGCAGCGGGGGAGGGCCGTCGACGAAGCCGCCCGACGCGTCCGGCCGCGATTCCACGAAGGGAATATACGGTTTGATGTCCAGCACCGGGGTGCCATCCAGCAGGTCCGCGCCGGCCAGCTCCAGCGCCACGCCGTTGTCGACGCTCACCGAAACCAGCTCCACCAGCGACAAGCCCATCGGATTCGGGCGGTGGGTGGAGCGGCTGGCGAACACGCCCACCTTGGCGTTGCCGCCCAGCCGCGGCGGCCGCACCAGCGGCTGCCAGCCCCGCTCCATGGTCTGGTGGAACACGAAGCTGATCCAGACATGCGAAAACTCAGCCAGGCCGCGCACGCAGTCCGGATGATCGTACGGCGGCAGCAGCTCCAGCCGCACGCGGGCGGCGCTGACCAGCGACGGCTGGCGCGGTATGCCGAATTTCTCGCGATACGGCGAGCGGATGACGCCTATCGGTTCAAAACTGTAGTTCATGCCGGGATTGTAGCATCTGAGATGGCTGGGGTTTTGTTGCATTGTTTTTGATGGTTTTGTGAAATAATTTGCTTTTTTGTTTTGATTTTTTGAATAAAGTTGGCGGGTGGGCAGGTGGTAGGCGGGAAAATGGAAACGCAGGGCGTCGCCGTCCGGGATGGCGCGCGCGCGATGGGTGTCTGGCTGATCGCAGCGGCGGGGCTGATCGGGCTGGGGAGGGCGTGGCCGGCCATGGATGGCGGCCTCGCGGCGCTGGGCGTCGGCTTGGCGATATGGACGGTTTTGCGCGGGCGGCGCGCCGGAAACCGCTTGGTCATCTGGGAGGCGGCCGGCAGGCTGCATCTGCGCGGGCGCTGGCTTACCCGAACCGTTGACTGCGCGGAGCTGGCCGCCATCGGGTTTTATTACCGGGGCCATGAGCCTGTCGGCGTCAGGGTGTCGCTGCGTAGCGGCGGCGCAGTCGATTGCGTGTGCCTGGGGCCTTGGACGGGCGTGATGGAGCGGGTGGCGTTCGCCGATGCGGTCGAGGCGTTTTGTCTTGCCAGAGGCTGGCGCTTCGATGCCGGCAGCGGGCGCTGGCGGCCCTGAGCGCAGAGGCGGCAGAGGACGCAAGCCGGGCGGGGACACGGCCCGGCTTGCAGGCAGGGTCAGGCGGCAGCCGCGCCGATGAAGTGCTTGTTGTGGCGCGCGCTGAGCCGGCTCATCGGCAGCAGCATGAAGAAGTCGGCGCAGTTGAAGTCCGGGTCCCAGGCCGGCTCGCCGCAGACATGGGCGCCGGCGCGCAGGTAGCCCTTGATCAGCGGCGGCAGCGGCACCGGCGCGCTGTCGTCTATCACGCGGTCCAGCGGCAGCGGCAGGTGGGGAAACACCCGCCAGTCGGCCGGCGACAGGTATTGGCCTTCCAGCTGGCGGTACAGGCTGACCGCCTGGTGGCCGCCGTCGGTCAGCGACACGCTGGCGCAGCCGGCGAGATAGGCGCCGCCTTGCTGTTGCACGTAATCGGCCAGGCCCGACCACAAGAGCGCGATCACCGCGCCGGAGCGAAAGTCGCGATGCACGCAGGAGCGGCCCACTTCGATCAGGCTGTCGCGCAGGTGGGAGAGGCGGGAGAGGTCGAACTCGTGCTCGGAGTACAGGCTGGGCGCGCGGCGGGCGGCGGTCGGGGGCAGCATGCGGTAAGTGCCCACCACCATGCCGGTGTTGTGGTCCTCGACGATCAGGTGGTCGCACAGCTCGTCGTACTCGTCGCGGTCTATGCCCAGTTCGGCGGAGGCCAGTTCCGCGCCCATTTCGCCGGCGAAAACCTCGAAGCGCAGCTTCTGCGCGCGGCGGATATCCTCGGCGCACTGGGCCAGACGCACGGCCAGGCGCGGTTTGCTTCTGCTTGCAAGCTGTTCATTTAGCAGCATGTTTTGCCCCTCGTTGTGGTTTGTCACATGCTAGGGGGGCTGTTTGACGTTGCGATGTCCATATCATGACTATGCGGTGAAGGGTCTTTGACGTTTCGGTGACGGCGGCGGGGTTATTGAAATCAAAGACTTATCAGCCAAACTGTTTTGGCGTAAAATAACCCGTTTTTCCGTTCGGTTTGCTCTTTCAGCCATGATTTATCCGACAAGCTTCGACGTGATAGTGGTGGGCGGCGGTCACGCCGGCACCGAGGCCGCGCTGGCCGCCGCGCGCATGGGCTGCGCCACGCTCCTCCTGACGCATAACATCGAGACCCTGGGCCAGATGTCGTGCAATCCGTCGATCGGCGGCATCGGCAAAGGCCATCTGGTGAAAGAGGTGGATGCGCTGGGCGGCGCGATGGCGCTGGCCACCGACATCGGCGGCATCCAGTTCCGCACGCTCAACGCGTCCAAGGGCCCGGCGGTGCGCGCCACCCGCGCCCAGGCCGACCGCATCCTGTACAAGGCGGCGATCCGCGAGATGCTGGAGAACCAGCCCAACCTGACGTTGTTCCAGCAGCCGGTGGACGATCTCTTGATCGAGGGCGACCGCGTCGCCGGCGCCATCACCGCCATCGGCATCACCTTCCGCGCCAAGACCGTGGTGCTGACCGCCGGCACCTTCCTGTCCGGCAAGATCCACGTCGGCATGGAGAACTACACCGGCGGCCGCGCCGGCGACCAGGCGGCGAGCACGCTGGGCGAACGCCTGCGCGAGCTGAGCCTGCCGGTGGGCCGGCTCAAGACCGGCACTCCGCCGCGCATCGACGGCCGCAGCGTGGACTTTTCGGTGATGGAAGAGCAGCCGGGCGACACGCCGGAGCCGGTGTTTTCCTATCGCGGCAAGCGCGAGATGCATCCGAAGCAGCTGCCGTGCTGGATCACCCACACCAACGAGCGCACCCATGACATCATCCGCAGCGGCTTCGACCGCAGCCCGATGTTCACCGGCGTGATCGAGGGCGTCGGCCCGCGCTACTGCCCGTCGATCGAAGACAAGATCAACCGCTTCGCCGACAAGGACAGCCACCAGGTGTTCCTGGAGCCGGAAGGCCTGACGACGCACGAATTCTATCCGAATGGCATCTCCACCAGCCTGCCGTTCGATATCCAGCTGGCCGCCGTGCGCTCGATCCGCGGCATGGAGAACGCGCATATCCTGCGCCCCGGCTACGCGATCGAATACGATTACTTCGACCCGCGCGGCCTGAAGGCCTCGCTGGAAACCAAGGCCATCCAGGGCCTGTTCTTCGCCGGCCAGATCAATGGCACCACCGGCTATGAAGAAGCCGCCGCCCAGGGCCTGCTGGCCGGCCTGAACGCCGGTTTGCACGCCCGCGAGCAGGACGCCTGGTGCCCGCGCCGCGACGAGGCCTACCTCGGCGTGCTGGTCGACGACCTGATCACCAAGGGCGTGTCCGAGCCGTACCGGATGTTCACCAGCCGCGCCGAATTCCGTCTCCAGTTGAGAGAAGACAACGCCGACCTGCGCCTGACCGAGATGGGCCGCAAGCTGGGCGTGGTGGGCGACGAGCAGTGGGACGCCTTCTGCCGCAAGCGCGACGCTGTCGAGGCCGAGAAGGCCCGGCTGCAGGCCACCTGGCTGCATCCGTCCAAGCTGGCCGATCCGGACGCGCTCGCGCGGGTGCTGGGGAAACCGATCGAGCGCGAATACACGCTGCAAGACCTGCTCAAGCGCCCCAATGTGGCCTACCGCGAGCTGATGGCGGTGCCGGAAGCCGCCGACGGCGCGCCGGAACTGGCCGACGAGGTTGCCGAGCAGGTGGAAATTCAGGTCAAATACCAGGGATACATCAATCGCCAGAACGAAGAGCTGGCGCGCCGCGACAATCTGGAAGACATCCGTCTGCCGGGCGACATCGACTACAGCCTGGTCAAGGGCCTGTCCAAGGAAGTGCAGCAGAAGCTGAACCAGCAGCGTCCGGAGACGCTGGGCCAGGCTTCGCGCATCCAGGGCATCACCCCGGCCGCCGTCGCCCTGCTGATGGTGCACCTGAAGCGCGGCTTCACCGACGCTAAGACCGCATGACACTACATACCGCCGAATTGAAACAGGGGCTGGCGCAACTGGCGCTGGAATTGACCGAACCGCAACTGGACCTGCTGGAGCGCTATCTGGCGCTGCTGGTCAAGTGGAACCAGACCTACAACCTCACCGCGATCCGCCAGGAAGAGCGGATGGTCAGCTATCATTTGCTGGACAGCCTGAGCCTGGTGCCGCACTTGGCCGGCGGCACGCGCATGCTGGACGTCGGTTCCGGCGGCGGCATGCCCGGCATCCCGACCGCCATCGCGCGGCCGGACCTGCAGGTAGCGCTCTTGGATTCCAACCACAAGAAAACCACCTTCCTGCGCCAGGTGGTGCTGGAGCTGGGCCTGCCCAATGTGCAGGTGGTCACCGACCGCGTCGAGGCCTACCAGCCGGAGCAGAAGTTCGACCGCATCACCAGCCGCGCGTTCTCGGAGCTGTCCGAGTTCGTCAAGCTGACCCGCCACCTGGTGGCCGACGGCGGCCAGTACGTGGCGATGAAGGGCGTGTATCCGTATGAGGAAATCGCCTTGCTGCCGCAAGGCGTGGCGGTTTCGGAGGTGCTGCCGGTAACGGTGCCGGGGCTGGACGCCGAACGCCATCTGGTGAGGATGGTGCTGCAATGAATCCACGCGTGATCGCGGTGGCCAACCAGAAGGGCGGGGTGGGCAAGACCACCACCGTCGTCAATCTGGCGGCCGGTTTGGCCGAGTTGGGCCGGCGGGTGCTGATCGTCGATCTGGACCCGCAGGGCAACGCCACCATGGGCAGCGGCATCGCCAAGCAGTCGCTGGAGAAGTCCGGCTACGACGTGCTGCTGGGCGAGGCCACCATCGAGGAGGCGCGCCAGGACGCCAAGGCCGGCGGCTACCACGTGCTGCCCGCCAACCGCGATCTGGGCGGGGCCGAACTGGAGCTGGTCAACGAGCTGGCGCGCGAGGCGCGGCTGAAGAGCGCGCTGGCTGAAGTGGCCGGCCAATACGACTACGTGCTGATCGACAGCCCGCCGTCATTGAACCTGCTGACGCTGAACGGCCTGGTGGCCGCCGACAGCGTGCTGATCCCGATGGTGTGCGAGTACTACGCGCTGGAAGGCCTGTCCGATCTGGTGGCCACGCTGCGCAAGGTGAGGGTGGCGGTCAATCCCAAGATCGAGATCATGGGCTTGCTGCGCACCATGTTCGACGCCCGCAACAACCTGTCGCAACAGGTGTCGGAGCAGCTGGCGCGCCACTTCGGCGAGAAAGTGTTCCAGACCGTGATTCCGCGCAACGTGCGCCTGGCCGAGGCGCCCAGCCACGGCCTGCCGGGCCTGGTCTACGACCGCAGCTCGCGCGGCGCCCAGGCTTACCTCGCGCTGGCGCAAGAGCTGGTAGAACGCCTCGAACCCGCAACCGCAACTCCCACCGTCTGACAATATGGCCAAACTCAAAGGATTGGGGCGCGGACTCGACGCGCTCCTGTCCACCGTTGACGCGGTGGACGACAGACTTTCCACTCTTCCCATCGACAGCATCCGTCCCGGCAAATACCAGCCGCGCAGCTTCATGAACGAGGCGGCGCTGGACGAACTGGCGGCGTCCATCCGCGCCCAGGGCATCATCCAGCCGCTGATCGTGCGCGAGCTGGGGCTGGGCGACTACGAGCTGATCGCCGGCGAGCGCCGCTGGCGCGCGTCCCGCAAGGCCGGCCTCGCCGAGGTGCCGGTGGTGATCAAGAGCGTGCCGGACGAGGCCGCGCTGGCGATGGCGCTGATCGAGAACATCCAGCGCCAGGAGCTGGACCCGATTGAGGAGGCGCAAGGCATCAAGCGGCTGGTCGACGAGTTCGGCCTGACCCACGAGGCCGCCGCCGACGCGGTCGGCCGCTCGCGCAGCGCGGTGTCCAACCTGCTGCGCCTGCTGGCGCTGCCGCAGCCCTTGCAGCAGATGATGCACGAGGGCCAGCTGGAGATGGGCCACGCGCGCGCCTTGCTGAGCCTGCCGACGGTTTCCCAGCTGGAATTGGCCAACGAAGCGGTGCGCAAAGGGATGTCGGTGCGCGAGGTGGAGCGCCGAGTACAACAGCATGCTGCGCAAAAAACCACAGTTGCGCCGCAACAAAAACGCGTCGATCCCGATGTGGCGCGGCTGGAAGAGCAGGTTTCCGAGGCCATCGGCGCCCGTGTCAGCATCCGCCAGGCATCCGGCGGCGGCGGCAGGCTGGTCATAGATTATGCGAGTCTGGACGAGCTGGATTTCCTGCTGGAGAAACTGCAAAAAAATCCTAAGAAATGAGTTTGTTGCAACGCAAAAAGTCTGCTGGAGCAAAGTTGACGCAACTCAAGCCCAAAGCCTATAATCCAGCGGTTTTTTTGCACTGGCGATCATGATCTATTCGGAAGTGAAGCGCGTGCTGCGCCTGCAGGCCAGTCTGGTCGGCCTGGCCGTAGTGGTCGCGCTACTCGCCAGCGCAGGCAGCGTGACGGTCGCCGTGTCCGCCCTGCTGGGCGGTTTGGCGGTTCTGGCGCCGGCCCTGGTGTATGCCAGGATCGCTTACGCCAAGCGTCATGTGGCGCCCGCGGCGCTGATCAAGGCGCATTTTCTGGCCGAGGCGGTAAAGTTTTGCCTGACCGTACTGTTAAGTGGTGCGGTTTTGGCCAGTTTCAAGGATTTGTCCGTAGTTGGATTTTTGGGTGGGTTCTTTGCCGCCACCTCCGGCTACGGCTTCGGGCTTCTAATCAAAAATTGAGAAAAGAGCGATGGCAAGCAACGCAACCGATTACATCAAGCACCATCTCACCTTCTGGAATTCGGATCCTTCCGCCGGTTTCTGGAGCCTGCACGTAGACACCTTCTCCATTTCGCTGGTTCTCGGCTTCCTGTTCGCCGCCGTGTTCGCCGTGGTGGCGCGCCGCGCCAGCATCGAAGCGCCGGGCCGCCTGCAGCTGTTCGTCGAGATGATCGTCGAGATGGTGCAGACCCAGGTTCGCGAAGTGTTCCACGGCAAGAGCAAGATGATCGCCCCGCTGGCGCTGACCATCTTCTGCTGGGTGTTCCTGATGAACTTCATGGACTTGTTCCCGGTGGACCTGTTCCCGATGGCCGCGCAATGGGTAGGCTACACCTTCTTCGGCCTGGAGCCGCACCACGTGTACTTCCGCGTCGTGCCGTCCGCCGACGTCAACGCCACTTTCGCCATGTCGCTGTCGGTGCTGATCCTGATCGTAGGCTTCTCGATCAAGGCCAAGGGCCTGGGCGGCTGGGGCAAGGAACTGCTGACCGCTCCGTTCCACAGCTCCAACCCGGTCGGCGCCATCATCCTGGCTCCGCTGAACTTCGCGTTCCAGCTGGTCGAGCTGGCCGCCAAGCCGATTTCGCTCTCTCTTCGTTTGTTCGGCAACCTGTACGCCGGCGAACTGATCTTCATCCTGATCGCGCTGCTGCCCTGGGGCCTGCAGTGGGTGCTGGGCGCGCCGTGGGCGATTTTCCACATCCTGATCATCACCCTGCAGGCCTTCGTGTTCATGATGCTGACCATCGTGTACCTGAGCCTGGCGGTGGAAGCGCACTGATTTACCGTAGATTCATCCTTCTTTTTACCCAACCATCCTTGCTTTAAGTCTTAGGAGATACACAATGGAAGCACTCGTTTCTCAGATTCAGTCGATGACCGCTATCGCTGCCGCTCTGATCATTGGCCTCGGCGCTCTGGGCACCGCTATCGGCTTCGCCATTCTGGGTGGCAAGTTCCTCGAGTCCTCCGCTCGCCAGCCGGAAATGATCCCGGTTCTGCAAACCAAGCTGTTCATCATCGCCGGTCTGCTGGACGCGATCTCCATGATCGGCGTTGGTGTCGCCATGCTGTTCACCTTCAACAACCCGTTCCTGTCCGCTGCCCTGGCTATCGTTAAGGCGGCTCACTAATCCGTTTCCGACGGATATGTAGGCGGTTGTTGCAGTCATACTCTGGAGGAAAACAAGCGTGGAATTTAACGTAACACTACTGGGCCAGGCGATCACGTTCGCCATCCTGGTATGGTTCACCATGAAGTTTGTTTGGCCTCCGCTTACCAACATGATGGATGAGCGGGCCAAGCGTATCGCTGATGGCTTGGCCGCCGCGGAACGCGGCAAGCAGGATCTGGAAGCCGCTGAAAAGCGCGTTGCGGACGAAATCCGCAAGGCGAAGCAGCAGGCTACCGAGATCGTGGTTGCCGCCGAGAAGCGTGCTAACCAGATCGTGGATGAAGCCAAGGAAGCGGCGCGCACCGAAGGTGCCCGCATCGTGGCCGACGCCAAGTCTGAAATCGACCAGGAAGTGCTGCGCGCCAAGGAATCCCTGCGCGCGCATGTCGCCGACCTGGCCGTTTCCGGCGCCGAGAAGATCCTGCGCAAGGAGATCGACGCCGCGAAGCACGCCGACCTGCTTGCCTCCATCAAAGCGGAGTTTTAACTAACTCATGGCAGAACTCATTACCGTCGCAAGGCCCTACGCCGAAGCGGTATACAGCCTCGCCACGGAACAGGGCAAGCTCGACCAGTGGTCGGACGCGCTGTCGTGGCTGGCTGCCATGGTGAACAACCCGGATCTGGCCCAAGTCGTCACCAATCCGAAACATACCGCACAAGAGGTTGAGGCGCTGATGCTGGATGTGCTCGGCACCCGCGGCAACGATGACGTGAAACGCTTCATCGCCGCGCTGATCGAGAACGCCCGTTTGACGCTGCTGCCTGAAATCGCCGCGCAGTTTGAATTGCTGAAGGCGCAATCGGAAAACATCGTGGACGCCCTGGTGGAGTCCGCTTTTGCTTTGTCCGATGAACAGAAAGCCGAACTGACCACCACGCTTTCCAAGAAATACGGCAAAGCCGTGCGTCTTGACGTGCGTGAGAACGCCGACCTGATCGGTGGCGTTCGCGTGTCGGTCGGCGACGATGTCATCGACGCTTCCGTGCGCGGCAAACTGCAGGCAATGGCAGCAAGCCTCAAGAATTAGGAGAGATCATGCAGTTGAACCCCTCTGAAATCAGCGATCTGATCAAGGCCAAGATCCAGAATCTGGCTGAAGGCGCTGAAGTTCGCACCAAGGGCACGGTTATCTCCGTGACCGACGGTATCGTCCGCATCCACGGCCTGGCCGATGTGATGCAGGGCGAAATGCTCGAATTCCCGGGCAACACCTTTGGCCTCGCCATGAACCTGGAGCGCGACTCGGTCGGCGCCGTGGTGCTGGGCGAGTACGAGCACATCTCCGAAGGCGACGAAGTCAAGTGCACCGGCCGCATTCTGGAAGTGCCGGTCGGTCCGGAGCTGATTGGCCGCGTGGTCAACGCCCTGGGTCAGCCGATCGACGGCAAGGGTCCGATCAACGCCAAGAAATCGTCCCCGATCGAAAAGATCGCTCCGGGCGTGATCGCGCGTCAATCGGTATCGCAGCCGATGCAAACCGGCCTGAAGTCCATCGACTCCATGGTTCCGGTTGGCCGCGGCCAGCGTGAGCTGATCATTGGCGACCGCCAGACCGGCAAGACCGCCGTGGCGCTGGACGCCATCATCAACCAGAAGGGCAATGGCGTCATCTGCATCTACGTAGCCGTAGGTCAGAAGGCTTCCTCCATCGCCAACGTGGTTCGCAAGCTGGAAGAGCACGGCGCGATGGGTCACACCATCATCGTGGCCGCCACCGCTTCCGAAGCCGCCGCCCTGCAGTTCATCGCCCCGTACTCCGGCTGCGCGATGGGCGAATACTTCCGCGACATCGGCGAAGACGCGCTGATCGTATACGACGACCTGTCCAAGCAAGCCGTCGCCTACCGTCAGATCTCGCTGCTGCTGCGCCGTCCGCCGGGCCGCGAAGCCTACCCGGGCGACGTGTTCTATCTCCACTCCCGTCTGCTGGAGCGCGCCGCGCGCATCAACGAAGACGAAGTGGAAAAGCTGACTGGCGGCGCCGTGAAGGGCAAAACCGGTTCGCTGACCGCTCTGCCTATCATCGAAACCCAGGCCGGCGACGTTTCCGCGTTCGTTCCGACCAACGTGATTTCGATTACCGACGGCCAGATCTTCCTGGAAACCGACCTGTTCAACGCGGGCATCCGTCCGGCCATCAACGCTGGTATCTCGGTATCGCGCGTGGGCGGCGCCGCTCAGACCAAGGTGATCAAGAAGCTCGGCGGCGGTATCCGTCTGGCGCTGGCTCAGTACCGCGAGTTGGCTGCGTTCGCGCAGTTCGCCTCCGACCTGGACGAAGCCACCCGCAAGCAGCTGTCCCACGGTGAAGTGGTGACCGAACTGATGAAGCAGAAGCAGTTCTCCACCCTGTCGACCGCGGAAATGGCGCTGACCCTGTGGGCGGTGAACAAGGGCAGCTACGAAGACGTTCCGGTGAAGAAGGCCCTGGCTTTCGAAGCCGAGTTCCTGGCCAACGTGCGTGCCAACCACGCCGAAGTGCTGCAGGCCGTGAACGCCTCCGGTGATCTGTCTGCCGACAACGAGAAGGTACTGGCCAAGGCGATGGAATCGTTCAAGGCCGGCTACAGCTTCAACTGAGCCTTCGACTCACGTCGTAGCTAGAGAAAGGTTCAGGATATGGCAGTCGGTAAAGAGATTCTCACCAAGATCCGAAGCGTGCAGAACACGCAGAAGATCACCCGCGCTATGCAGATGGTGTCGACCTCGAAGATGCGCAAAACGCAAGAGCGTATGCGCGCTGCCCGTCCTTACGCCGAGAAGGTGCGCACAGTAATGGCGCACCTCGCTCAGGCGAACGCGGAACTTGGTCACCCGCTGCTTGCCCGTCGCGAGACGATCAAGCGCGCCGGCATCATCCTGGTTTCCTCCGACAAGGGCCTGTGCGGCGGCTTGAACGTGAACTCGTTCAAGCGCTTCTTCGCCAAGGTCAAGGAACTGCAGGACGAGGGCGTCGAAGTCGACGTCTGCTGCCTGGGCCAGAAAGGCCTGGGAGCTGCCCAGCGCGCCCGTCTGAACGTGGTGGCAAGCGCGGTTCATCTCGGCGATGTGCCGAAGATGGAAAAACTGATTGGCCCGCTTACGGTTCTGTTCAAGCAGTACGCCGAAGGCGAACTGGATGCGGTCTACATCGTGTACTCCGGCTTCGTGAATACCATGAAGCAGGAGCCGGCACTTGAACAGCTGCTTCCGCTGACCCCGCACCACATGGTGGTGGAGCATTCGCACTCGTGGGATTACCTGTACGAGCCGGATGCCCCGACGCTGATGGAATTCCTGGTGCGCCGTTATCTGGAATCGGTGGTGTATCAGGCTCTGGCCGAGAACATGGCTTCCGAGCAGGCCGCGCGGATGGTGGCGATGAAAGCCGCCACCGACAACGCAGGCAACACCATCAAGCAGCTGCGCCTGGTGTACAACAAGGCGCGTCAAGCGGCGATTACGACCGAGCTGTCGGAAATCGTGGCCGGCGCCGCCGCGGTGTAGCCCACTTGCGGAACACAAAGTTTATTTTTAGGAAGCGATAATGAGCCAAGGCAAAATCGTACAAATCATTGGCGCGGTGATCGACGTGGAATTTCCGCGCGACGCCATGCCGAAGGTTTATGATGCCCTGAAGCTGGTGGACGCCGACCTGACGCTGGAAGTTCAGCAACAGCTGGGCGACGGCGTGGTCCGTACCATTGCGATGGGCAGCTCCGACGGTCTGAAGCGTGGCATGGCCGTAGCCAACACCGGCGCACCGATTTCGGTGCCGGTTGGCGCCGCCACCCTCGGCCGCATCATGGACGTACTGGGCAACCCGGTTGACGAAGCTGGCCCGGTGGCTACCGACGCACGTCGCGCCATCCACCAGCCGGCCCCGAAGTTCGACGAACTGTCCGCAGCCTCCGACATCCTGGAAACCGGCATCAAGGTGATCGACCTGCTGTGCCCGTTCGCCAAGGGCGGCAAGGTGGGTCTGTTCGGCGGCGCCGGTGTGGGCAAGACCGTGAAC
Source organism: Chromobacterium sp. Ag138 (assembly GCF_055181315.1). Classification (NCBI taxonomy): domain Bacteria; kingdom Pseudomonadati; phylum Pseudomonadota; class Betaproteobacteria; order Neisseriales; family Chromobacteriaceae; genus Chromobacterium; species Chromobacterium sp. Ag138. Next base: position 2,582,166 of record NZ_JBUPWA010000001.1, on the reverse strand, counting down.
ATGATGGAGTTGATCAACAACATCGCCAAGGCCCACTCGGGTCTGTCGGTGTTCGCCGGCGTGGGTGAGCGTACCCGTGAAGGCAACGACTTCTACCACGAAATGAAGGACTCCAACGTCCTGGACAAAGTGGCGATGGTTTACGGTCAGATGAACGAGCCGCCGGGCAACCGTCTGCGCGTGGCCCTGACCGGCCTGACCATGGCGGAGCACTTCCGCGACGAGAAGGACGAAAACGGCAAGGGCCGCGACGTTCTGCTGTTCGTGGACAACATCTACCGCTACACCCTGGCCGGTACCGAAGTGTCCGCTCTGCTGGGCCGTATGCCGTCCGCCGTGGGCTACCAGCCGACGCTGGCCGAGGAAATGGGCCGTCTGCAAGAACGCATCACCTCGACCAAGGATGGTTCCATTACCTCCATCCAGGCCGTATACGTCCCTGCGGATGACTTGACCGACCCGTCCCCGGCGACCACCTTCGCCCACTTGGACGCTACCGTGGTACTGTCGCGCGACATCGCCTCGCTGGGTATCTACCCGGCCGTGGACCCGCTCGACTCCACCTCGCGCCAGCTGGATCCGCTGGTGGTTGGCGACGAGCACTACTCGGTTGCCCGCGGCGTGCAGTCCACCCTGCAGCGCTACAAGGAACTGCGCGACATCATCGCGATTCTGGGTATGGACGAACTGTCCGAGGAAGACAAACTGGTCGTGGCTCGCGCCCGTAAGATCCAGCGCTTCCTGTCCCAGCCGTTCCACGTGGCTGAAGTATTTACCGGTTCCCCGGGCAAATACGTGCCGCTGCGCGAAACCATCAAGGGCTTCAAGGCCATTCTCGCTGGCGAATACGACCACCTGCCGGAACAAGCGTTCTACATGGTTGGTTCGATCGAAGAAGCTGCCGAGAAAGCCAAGACCCTTAACTAAGGAGAGGGCGGATGTCCAAGATGCGTGTCGAAGTGGTTAGCACCGAGCAGCTCATCTTCTCCGGCGAGGCGGAATTCGTCGTCGCGCCGGCTACCGAAGGCGAGATCGGCGTCTACCCGCAACACGTGCCGCTCCTGACCCGTATCAAGCCCGGCGTGCTTCGTCTGAAGGTGCCGGGCGCCAAGGAAGAAGTACTGGTGGCGGTGTCCGGCGGCATGATGGAAGTGCAGCCGAGCCTGATCACCGTGCTCGCCGATACGGCGATCCGCGGCGAGGATCTCGATGAGGCCCGCGCCAATGAGGCGAAACGCGCTGCCGAGGATGCCCTCAAGCGCGCGACCGACGACCTGAGCACGGCCAAAGCCCACGCCGCACTGGCGGTGGCGATTGCCGAACTCAAGACGCTGGACTACCTCAAGAAGCGCGCTCACTGATTGCGTGAGACGTAATCGTGTATAGTGCTAGGCTGCCACGCAAGTGGCAGCCTTTTTCCGTTCTGGTGAAGCAAAAAGATCATGGATAGTCTGAGTATCGTCATTCTGGCTGCCGGCAAAGGCAAGCGCATGTATTCCTCCCAGCCCAAAGTCCTGCACCCGATCGGCGGCGAGCCGATGCTGGCGCGGGTGATCCGCACCGCGCGCGGCTTGAACCCGTCGCGCCTGGTGGTGGTGTACGGCCACGGCGGCGAGCAGGTGCGCGCCAGAATCCAGGATGCCGACATCGTGTGGGCCGAGCAGGCGGAGCAGCTGGGCACCGGGCACGCGCTGAAGATGGCGCTGCCGCACCTGCCGGCGGACGGCAAGACGCTGGTGCTGTACGGCGACGTGCCGCTGACCAAGGTCTCCACGCTGCAGCGGCTGGAACAGGCCGCCGGCGACGGCATGGCGGTGCTGACCGACGTGCTGGCCGACGCCAGCGGCTATGGCCGCATGCTGCGCGGCGCCGACGGCAAGCTGAAAGCCATCGTTGAGCACAAGGACTGCACGCCGGAACAGTTGAATATCCGTGAGATCAACACCGGCATGATGGCGCTGCCGAATGCCCGCCTGGCAGGGTGGCTGAGCGCGCTGAACAACGGCAACGCCCAGGGCGAATACTATCTGACCGACGTGCTGGCGCTGGCGGTGAAGGACGGCGTGGTGGTGGAAAGCGCCAGCGTCGACGCCAGCTGGGAAGCCGCCGGCGTCAACAACAAGCTGCAACTCTCGGAGTTGGAGCGCATTCTGCAAGCCAACCAGGCGCGCGCGCTGCTGGAAGCCGGCGTCACGCTGGCCGATCCGGCGCGCATCGACATCCGCGGCGAGCTCAAGCATGGCATGGACGTCAGCATCGACGTCGGCTGCGTGTTCGAGGGCGCGGTGGAGTTGGGCGACAACGTGGAAATCGGCGCGTACTGCGTGTTGAAGAACGTGAAGATCGCCGCCGGCAGCCGGATCGCGCCGTTCTCGCATCTGGAAGACGCGGTGGTGGGCGAGGAATGCCGGGTCGGCCCGTACGCGCGCCTGCGTCCGGGCGCGGAGTTGGCCGGACATGTGCACATCGGCAACTTCGTCGAGGTGAAGAAGAGCAAGATCGGCGACGGCTCCAAGGTCAACCACCTGAGCTATATCGGCGACGCCGAGATCGGCCGCAAGGTCAACGTCGGCGCAGGTTCGGTCACCTGCAACTACGATGGCGTCAACAAGTTCAAGACCCTGATCGGCGACAACGTCTTCGTCGGTTCGGGCACGCTGATGGTGGCGCCGGTGCGGCTGGAGCGCGATTCCACGATCGGCGCCGGCTCGGTGATCAGCAAGGACACCCCGGCTGGCGAACTGACCGTGGCGCGCGCGCGCCAGGTGACGGTGCCGGGCTGGAAGCGGCCGCAGAAAAAGAGTTGATGCCCTGCTGGCGGCGGATGCCGCCTCAGCGTCTTGGCCGCAACGCCCTGTTTTCCGAGAAGAAAACAGGGCGTTGTCGTTTGGCCTGGCCGCGCAGGCGGGCTCAGCGCGATGGCAGCAGCGTCTCCCACTGCGGCAGGCGGTGCTTGCGTCGCCCGTAAGCATAATAAAGCGCCATGGCCAGACCGAAGAGCGCGCCGACGAGCAGCGCGATCAAGGGCAGCGCCAGGCCATGGGGCCGCGGCCACGACAAAATTTGGCCAAACAACCCTATCAGCGCGGCCCAGGCCAGCGCGAAAAAAACGCCCGCTAGGGCGGCGGCCTGCCAGAACGGCAGGAAATGAGGCGGCGGGCAGTCTGCCCGCAAGCGCCATAGCAAGCGGAACAGCGGCGGCGCGTAGTTTGCTTTGCTCATTCCGGTCTGGGCCAGCACTTGCAGAGCTCGCTCCCGGCGCGGAGGCATGGAGGAGGCGGTTGAGCTTGGCATGGCAATGTTCCCTTTTTCCATTGGGCGGCGATGAGCCTGCTTCCGATCTTGGCATGATAAGTGAATTTTTCTGTGACGGAAGCGCATTCAAGAAGCCGTATCCCTGCATCTGGAGCCAGCGGGCATCTTGCCTTTCATTTCCAGTGCCGTTATCATCAATAAACTTTCGAAACGAAACTTTAGATGACAAAACGAAACACTCAGCAGCGCCGCCATGCCATTGCCGCGCTGGTGCAGGAACGGGGCGAAGTCAGCGTGGAAGAGCTGACCCAGCGCTTCGCCACGTCGGAAGTCACCATCCGCAAAGACCTGGCCTTGCTGGAAACCGGCGGCCTGTTGCTGCGCCGCTACGGCGGCGCGGTGTCGCTGCCCAGCGAGATGGCGGCGGAGCCGGATGTCGGACAAGTTTCGAAACGAAAGCAGGCGATCGCCCGCGCGGCGGCGGAAAGGCTGCGCGACCACAACCGCGTCATCATCGACAGCGGCACCACCACCAGCGCGATGATTCCGCTGCTGGGCGGCAAACGCGGCCTGGTGGTGATGACCAACTCGCTGAACGTGGCTGGGCAACTGCGCGAGCTGGAGAACGAACCCATCCTGCTGATGACCGGCGGCACCTGGGACCCGCATTCGGAGTCGTTCCAGGGCCAGATCGCCGAGCAGGCGCTGCGCTCTTACGACTTCGACCAATTGTTCATCGGCGCCGACGGCATCGACCTGGAGCGCGGCACCACCACCTTCAACGAGCTGGTCGGCCTGTCCCGCGTGATGGCCGATGTGGCGCGCGAGGTGATCGTGATGGTGGAGTCGGAAAAGATCGGCCGCCGCATTCCCAATCTGGAATTGCCGTGGGACAAGATCCACACCCTGGTCACCGACGACGCGCTGGGCCAGGATGCCAGAGACAAGATTCAAGCGAAGGGCGTGACGCTGATTTGCGCGCCCGCAGTTCAAGACAGCAGTGCAAGGAGAAAATAATGTGCGGCATCGTTGGCGCCATCGCCAAGCGTAATATCGTTCCCATCCTGGTGGATGGCCTGAAGCGTCTGGAATACCGCGGCTATGATTCCGCCGGCGTGGCCGTGCTGGCCGGCGACGAAATCCGCCGCGTGCGTCGCGTCGGCCGCGTGGCCGAGATGGAAAGCGCGGCCGCCGAGGAAAGCCTGCAAGGCCAGCTCGGCATCGGCCACACCCGCTGGGCCACCCACGGCGGCGTGACCGAATACAACGCCCATCCGCACATCTCTTTCGGCAAGATCGCGGTGGTGCACAACGGCATCATCGAGAATCACGAACAGCAGCGCCAGCGCCTGAAGGACTTGGGCTACGCCTTCGAATCGCAAACCGACACCGAAGTGATTGCCCACCTGGTGCATCACTATTACCAGGCCGGCGACAGCCTGTTCGACGCAGTGAAGAAAGCGACCCGCGAGCTGACCGGCGCCTACGCGATCGGCGTCATCGCGCTGGACCGTCCGGACGAACTGGTGTGCGCCCGCATGGGTTGCCCGCTGCTGGTGGGCCTGGGCGACGGCGAAAACTTCATCGCCTCCGACGTCTCCGCCATCTTGTCGGCCACCCGCCGCGTGATCTTCCTGGAAGAGGGCGACATCGGCCACCTCACCCGCGACGGCGTCAAGCTGATGGACAAGCACGACCAGGCCATCGAGCGCCCGGTGCATCTGTCCGACGTGTCGTTGGCCTCGCTGGAATTGGGCCCGTACAGCCACTTCATGCAGAAGGAAATCCACGAGCAGCCCAAGGCGCTGGCCGACACCATCGAGGCGGTGCAGGACGCCGGCTTCAACCCCGAGCTGTTCGGCGAGTCCGCCGCCGCCATCCTGCCGCAGCTGGAAGGCGTGAAGATCCTGGCCTGCGGCACCAGCTACTACGCCGGCATGACCGCCAAGTACTGGATCGAAAGCATCGCCGGCCTGCCGTGCGACGTGGAAATCGCCAGCGAATACCGCTACCGCGACGCCTTCGCCAATCCCAAGCACCTGATCGTCACCATCTCCCAGTCCGGCGAAACGCTGGATACCATGGAGGCGCTGAAGTACGCCAAGGAGCTGGGCCACCAGTACGCGCTGTCCATCTGCAATGTGCGCGAATCGGCCATCCCGCGCGCCAGCGACCTGGTGTTCTACACCCGCGCCGGCGCCGAAATCGGCGTGGCCTCCACCAAGGCCTTCACCACCCAGCTGGTGGGCCTGTTCGCGCTGGCCGTCACCCTGGGCAAGACCCGCGGCCGCGTGTCGGCCGAGGCGGAGGCGCAATATCTGGACGAACTGCGCCACCTGCCGGGCAGCGTCCAGCACGCGCTGAACCTGGAGCCGCAGATCAAGGCCTGGTCCGAGCGCTTCGCCGCCAAGGACGACGCGCTGTTCCTCGGCCGCGGCCTGCATTACCCGATCGCGCTGGAAGGCGCGCTCAAGCTGAAGGAAATCTCCTATATCCACGCCGAAGCCTATCCGGCCGGCGAGCTGAAGCACGGCCCGCTGGCGCTGGTGGACGAGAACATGCCGGTGGTGGTGATCGCCCCCAACGACGCGCTGCTGGAGAAGGTGAAGTCGAACATGCAGGAAGTGCGCGCCCGCGGCGGCGAGCTGTTCGTGTTCGCGGACGCCGACAGCCATTTCAGCGAGTCCGACGGCGTGCACGTGATCCGCACCCCGCGCCACGTCGGCATCCTCAGCCCCATCGTCCACACCATCCCGGTGCAGATGCTGGCCTACCATGTCGCGCTGTCGCGCGGCACCGACGTGGACAAGCCGCGGAACCTGGCAAAATCGGTCACAGTGGAGTGATTGACGCCTGATGGGGTGACTCATGAGGAATTGCAAATATGTTTGCACCGTGACAAATATATCTGCACTATTGCAAATATGTTTGCACTCCATGTCCGGCTGAAGGATGTGTTGATCGTGGTACTGTGCCCCCAGGACTGCTTGGGGGCATGGTCGTTTCAGCAGTCTTGAAGTTTTTTGAAGCAAGGTTTTTCGTGAGTTCCAAGTGTGTCACTTGTTCCCCTCCAGCAAACACCCCGCTAATCACGCTCGATGCAGAAGCCTGCTTGGTGATGCCTTACTTGACAGATGAGACGATCATCTCGATGGTGGCCCGCTATCATATCCAGAGTGGTAACCCCACGATAGATCGTACGTTGAATACGCTGTTTGATACGAAGCAGATTACGCTTAATCATTGGATTCCTCGCCATTTGGATCGGTTGGCCGAGTTCATGCCAGGACAGACGGATCTTTTGCTTGAAGGGTTCTTGCAGAACAACACGCTATTTCCACTGCTGAATTTGTTCCTTGGTCAGAAGGGTGAGTCTGCGTATTTGATGCAGCAATCCTTGCCAAAGAGAGCGTTTGCTGGGGCTGGGGCAGTGAGGGTTTGTCTGGCTTGCGTGGACGATGATGAACTGACGCATGGCACTCCTTATGTTCATCTGTCCCACCAAATTCCTGGGGTTTACACCTGTACCAAGCACCAAGTCTGGCTGATTGATCGCTGTCCAAATTGTAGACAGCCTCTGTCTCGGGATGGCAGCTTGCCCTTGGGTTTATGGCGAGAGTGTATTTGTGGGTATTCCCTGTCTGCATTTGATCCCGAGATAGTGCGGAGCCGTCAGAGGATAGAATTGAGCTATGCATCCTTCTGTGCAGATTTACTTGGTTCCAGTGCTTCGCCGATCCCTGCGGACGTGCTTAGGGAGATGTACCGATCACGGGCGGTAGAAATGACGGGGGGGCGCAAGAGTTTGCTTGACCGCCTCGTGTTTCAGGGGATGATCCATGAGTTCTATGGCTCAGTATTCCTGGCTAAGCTGGACAAGGATTTTAGTCTTGGGGATTTCGCCAAAAGTTATCATTGGCAGAGTCTTTCGACCGTCAAGGAAGTCCCTTTGATTCGGCATTTGGCGTTAGCCCATTTTCTGTTTCAGTCCATTCGGGACTTCAAGGAGGTCCGTGCGGCAGCAGAGGTACGTTGTGCAGAACAGAGGAGAAAAGAGGGTGAGCTTCAACAGCCTTTGGATAAGTCAACCAAGCTGTTCGAGGAGATGCTTGCGGTAGCAAGAGAAATCCCCAAGTGCACACTCGAAAAACTGTGGGAACAGCACTACGGCTTGACCAAGCGTTTTATCAAACGATTCCCTGACCGTCTTAACGAGTTGCTCCGTGCTGCGAGTAGGAAGCCACCAGTGGCCAAGCCGGCTCAAATGCGTCCATTGCTGGCACAGGAAGATCAAGAGTGGGCAGATCAGTTCAGGAAAGCAGCCTCTACGCTTTATCAACATGCTGATGAGCGGCCAGAGCGTGTAAGTCGTAATCGAATCATGATAGAAGCGGGTTGGAAACGTCCTTACCCAACTGCGGAACTCAGTCCAAAGACATGGAAAGCCCTTGAGGAGTCCCTCGAGTCTGATTGGCATTACCATGCCCGGCGCTATGTATGGGCCGTGCTTGTTTTTCGACTGGAGCAAGGGGTTTCTCGCATTACAAAAGCATCTGGGCTTGATAATCTGCGAATCAAAGAGCTGCGCCTCTTTTTCAGTGAAGTGACACATTGGCCCTTGCTTAAACCGGGGGTCATTGTGGAATTCCTGGAAAATTTTGGAATTACGCGACAGTGGATAGGGCCCTGTCCTGACAAGCAATTTCCTCAGCTTGGGCGTAGATACCAGCGTAAGTTACGGGAGTCCGGCCAAGCGGCGAAGTAACCAGTCTGGGGGCTTGGCACCCATTTCTTTTTGATACAGCTCGCGGTACCAATTCAATCGTCGCTGTTGGAAGACTGGTACCGACTCAAGATTCTCTTCCAGATAGATTCGGGTGAGGGGGAGTTTATCCAGTTGTTTACAGAGCCAGTCAGGGTGCTCGATGAGCTCGGCTAAGGCTGGGAGACTAATTCGCTGAGGCTTTCCCGGAGTAGACTGCAGAGTCAGGGTTGCTGTCTGTAGGGCCGCCACCATCGTATTGTCACGGGCCTGCCAATCTACGATTTGTCTTCCTTTTCTCTTGGCCTGGGGCAGCGTAGATTTGAAACGTTCCAACCAAATCTGATCATGACGCGTGAGCCAGACACAGGCAGCAGGCGCCTGCTGACTTAGTTGTTGCCATGTTGCGGTTCGGTGTTGATGCCGAAGGTGCCTTATATAGGTACGTTCAGCCAGTCTTAGCCTTGCCAGCATTCTCTGCTGGCGAAGTGCTTGGGTTGTCGGATTGGCTGCAAGCAGGCGGTATAGGGTGGATAGGGAGGTGTGATGGGCTTTGCTTATGTCGATGAGCATCCGTGGCTCTATGAGAGCGGCCAGTAGTCGACGACATGTTTTGGTGTCAAGTTGCTTTGGACGTTTTTTGACTGGAATGTGGAGCCTCTGGGCGAGGGTAATCACGGTGTGTGGGCTGAGACCCAAGCGATCAGCTGCTTGTCGGAGCGATATTGGCTCTTCCTCAAGCAAGTGGGATAGTTGCGTCAGTCGTTCATCATGACAGGGTGTTTTGGTGGCCGCTGCATTGTTGATCCGGGTCGGGGGCGTGGGATCCAGTACCAAGAAGGCATCGATATTCGGTGCCAGAAAGCCCATCAAGAGCAAATGTTTCAACGGATGATGGGCGACGCGTTGATGCCGGCATAAGGTTGCCAGCCAGTGTTCTCCACTCTGCTGAAGATCACTCAGTAAGCGATCAAATGGAGGCAGGTCGCGAAGGGGGCGCCAGTAGGCGACTACCGCGCCCGAAAGGGCTCGTTGGTCGATATAGGCTGGTTGCTTGGCTAAGCCCATTTGAAGCAGCCAGGCAGCGTAGTGCCAGCGGAGCGAGGTATAAATAGGAGGAGCCGAGATTCTCAACAGTTCAGCGCTCATCACCGCAATCTGGTTCAGTCGCTCTTGCACTGGCCCGGAGCTTTTTGACACCATGGGGAAACATTGTTTTCCGAGGTCATCTGGCAAGGGCAGACGATGGGGGTGGCGGCGTAATGACTGGGGGAGCAATCCCAAAAGTGGTCGTTGGTGTTGAGCACAAACTAGGACGCCTGGTAATTGGGTATCTCTGTACCAGGTTGCCACGCCCAGACTGGCGAGGTCCTGTTCGGCGCAGGTTGGACAGAAGGCCAAGCGATTGGATCCGCCGAGTCGGCTTGGTACCAAGCCTAGCGAGAGTTTGCATCCTCCCGCGTTCACTCCTGCCATGGAGGCCAGTACTTGGGCGTAGGTGGCTGGTGCGACGAAGCGCCTGAAGTAGGGTAAGGCGGTGTGAGCCTCGATCAACTCTTCGGTGCCTCCAGGATATTCCAGCTTTGTTGTCATCCATTGCAAATGGCTTGGCAAAAGGCTGGCCGGCTTGGCATAGCGCGTGCCGAACAAGGCCTGCAGAGTATCTTGAAAGCGGAGAAGGCCGGCTAGCCTGTGATAACGGGCCGCGATCCCAATAATGGATTCACCGCGACTGAATGTGGGCAGCACGGGGTCACCACTTACTCATCTGGAACATCTTGTACCAGACTCGGTAAGTCCGCATTTAATTGACCTGTCTTTTGGAGAAATTCGAAAGGGGAGGTCTGTGTCGCGGCGTGGCGCAAGTCGTCAATGTCATTTAGATGGGTGCGGCGGCGAGTTTTCTTTGTCTTCGATGGCGAGGTGAGGGAGGCTGGCGTATGTTCAGGGGGCCCAAACAGGTTATCGAGCTCATTTTCCAGATGATTGATATTGGGTATTTGCGTGTTTTTCAGCTCCTCGAGATAGCGATCTGGTGGAAGCAGGTCCTCGAAGGCAAACAGCGACTCGATGGTGTTCTTACGTAAAGCATTTATCGCCGGGTGGAGCAGGGTCAATGACTCATCATAAGTTGCTTGAATAGCGGCCTCGGTAAGAGTTTCGGAGCCATCTTCCATAACCCGCTGCTGAGCCAGTTTGAACAGGATCACCAGGAAGTCGGTGACCCCTTGAGTCAGATCGAACAACCTATCCAGCATGGGGGATGTGAGTGGCGTGAAGGTGTGCAGCCACTGATAGTGCCAAATACGCTCCACCAGCTTGTCCCATTCGGCATCTCGGCGCATCGGGCGCCTGAAATCGAGCAGGCCTGATTCTGATGCTCGACGAGCGTCTTTCATTTCACTCTTGAACAGGTTGACGGCCTTATATGTGCCTACCAACACGATCGGGACTTTCAGCATGTCGCGCAGATTTTGGATGAAGTCCAGCAAGCGTTCCGTTCCACCAGACTTCGCCGTGCTTAAGCGCTGGATTTCATCGATGATTAGAACCCCCAGGAAATACGTTGCGGCATGTTGCCGCATCTTGGCTTCCGCTTCGTCAGTGGTCACGCGTGAGCGTGAGTACATCTCCTCGTATTCGTTGGTTTCCAGCGCGCGGTCGAGTTGGCGGGCAAATTCTCGACAGAAAGCGAGAATCGAGCCATTTTTGGGGCAGGTAATTTTCAGCCAAACCAATTGCTTGATAGGCAGGGGTTTGTTGCGCCAGCGCTGGTGCTGAATGAGCTGTTGAGGGTAGATTCGCAACACGGCATCAATCGCCGTGGTTTTTCCCATGCCACTGAGTCCGACTACCACGGCTTCGGAGTCGGTTGCTGTCAGATGTCGGTGCAACAAAGGAGGAGGGGTATTTGCCTGGGCTTTGTACACCGATTGCCAGGTTTCAGGCTTGCAGGGGTTGCGTAGAACATAACCCGTTCGGATGAGCCGGGAAATAGTTCGTTCCAGTTGATAAAATGAGGGTCGTGGTGCGACGATGTGTTTCAAACGCCCTAATAGATGCCAGCGTTCCTCGACAGTAAAGGACTTTTCCTCGAGTTCAAAAGGCGGTCGGTACATCATGTGTAGTGCGGCTTGACGGAGACCCAGGATTGGCGGTAGCGCTTCGATCAGCGGGTTGTCCTGATATTCTTGAATGCGTTGCCGAAGGTATGTGGGCGAATGGTCTTGGGTTTTCATGGGACTTACCAAATGTCTTCAAGCGGGTCGGGTATGATCGAGGTGACTGGCGTTTGAGTCGCGCTAGGCTGGGTAGAAATGGTGCGATAGGATTCGACGTCTTGGCGTAGGCGTTCGGCGCGGCCTGCTTCTTTCTCGAAGGCGCGATGGCTGGTGATGGATGCAGTCATCTTTGCTTTGCTTAGGCCTTGTCGGGCATCTTTGGCGGCAGTCTGAGCTTGTTGGACGATATTGTCGCATTCGGCGTCTAGTCGAGCATTGATTTGCCGATGAGCATTCTGTTTTTTCTCCGCAGCATAGTTCAGAATTTGAATCTGATCCCAGAGTTCTTCTTGCCGTGCTTGCGCATAACTCAGCTCATGCTCGACTAGGTAGCAGGCCTCCCAGCACCGTTCTTCTTTGTTCTTGATCCAGATTTGCTTCGGGGCGTAGGGCAGGTGTCGGATTTCGATCGCGTCGTATTTCCCTTGGGTACGAGTCCGGGCAAATCTCTCCTCCTGGCACAAGCGATCATTGACGTAGTGACGGCCGCCGAAGTAGAGCCCTTGTGGCCTGATTGAGGCAGTCGCTTTGGGTAACAGAGCGGTCCAAATGGTTTGAGGGTCTTCTTGACGGGCTCGCCCCGTCTTGTTGGCAATGCCCCAGTTCCAAACGGCTAATGGGGTCGCATCCAATAGACCTTCTCCCATCATCTCAGGTGGCAGCCGATCTGCCTTGTACCGGGAGTGATTGAACTTCAGAAAGCGCCGAATCAGGATGGCAGTCAGTTCGCGCAGGTTCAGACAGGCATCCAGGGGGTTTCCACGCTTCCGTACTTCACGTTCCCGCTGAATGAGGGCGCCAGGTAGAAATCGAATGGTGCCCGCATTGATCAGGTGAAACTGTTGTTCGATATTTGGCTTCCAGTCACCTCGCCTAACTGCGGCATTCTCCACGTCAATGCGTAATGCTTTCGTTAGTGTATCGGAGGCTTTGCTGCGCATTTCACCGTTATCGCCGAGCAGCTTGTGGGGAAGATGGTGGCATGGCCAATCTTCTGGTGCGATCTCGACGCCAAACGATTTACAGAACTCAACTTTGTCGCTGAACGCATTGAATAGTGCCAATCGAGCACCTTCCCAGCTTGGTCCTTCCAAGCCCAGATGAAAGCCAACGACCATGCCGGAGAAGACGTCGACGATGACGTACAGGACCGGTCGGCCAATGATCCAAGCGCGGTTGAGGACAGACACTAGGTAAATGTCCATGATCGTGGCATCGATTTCGAATCGGGCGCAGGGGCCAAACAGACGATTGCGTGACGAGCCAAGTACGCCTCGGAAGGCCAGATTCCAGGTCGAGGTATCTATCTGCCGCTTCGTCAGGGACAGATCGTAGTCGAGTTGTTGGATCAGGTAGCGAAACTGCCGCAGGGATGGCTTTTCATGCGTGGCAGGCATGATCGGGACGCTTAGCTTGCCGTGCTGCTCGTAACCCTTATTGAAGTGTTTCTTGATTGTTTCCTCATAGGCTTTGGTGATGGTCTTCCCTGGTTGAAGGAATTCCGTGATGCCGGCGATCATGCGTGTTCGTACGGAGGCTGCCGCTATCCCAATTTGATCTGGGTTGTTGTCAAAGAGAACGCGAACGGGTCGACGGCCGCGTTTGCCCATTGTCGGAGTCGGGCGGCGTTCTTCTTTACTACCTTGCGGGCCACACAGGTCATAGCAGGGAAGCAAAGCATTGATTGTGCTGCCGTACGCCCAGTATTGGTAAAGAATGCGCCGGAGCTGACTGGGAGGAACGGCCAGCGTCTTTGCGCGTTGCGCGACGGCAGCTCCTCTGTGCTTTTGCAGATAAATCCAAGGGAGCATCGCGTCGTTCACAAGTGGCTCAATGAACCACCAGGATCTGTCACGGGTAGCCTTGTAGCGCTCCGGCAGTTGGTCATCGTCCAATAGAGCAAATGGGCGCAGAGTCAGTGCTGTGGACTGAATGTGTTGTTCTTCGAGCAACTGCTGCCATGCGCTTAGCCGGAACTCTCGGGGTGCCTTGAGGGGGGATTGAATCGCAATGGCTACCAGAAGATCGTTGGACGGGTCGACCCACAGAATGCGATGCAGACCCTGCAATGGAGGATTGCTTCTGCCTGGCGTTGGTTCGAACAAGCTGTTTTGCAGAAATTGGTCATGCATGACGAATCTCCGGTTTCACATTCATGCCGGGTTCATGTGCTACGCGCGCTTGGAGTGCGGGTGACAAACGGAATGAGGTCGGCTGTGAGAGGGTGATCGGTCTGTGTAAATTCATCATTAGGTGGTGCTGCCATACGCCATGACAGAATAGCTGCTGCGCAGTGCCTTGGTCATCGAGATCAAGTTGATTTGCCAAGGTTGTCAGCAGTTGCGCCAGAGTGAGGTTTGATTGATCCAGTTTGGCGAGATGAGCTAGGAAGCGCGGCAGCAGGACAATGAGTTCAGGTGTTAGGTCACGCGAGCCATAGCTAAGCCATTGCAAGTTGGCGATCACTGTGGGATCGAATGCCTGCTCTGTGACTAATGTCCATGGCACATGGAGCGACTGCCATAAGCGTCGCTCAATTTCGAGTTTCTCAAGCGTGCGAATCCGGCGGCGGCTGTTTTCGGTTAGCCGCGACGAGGGCTTGATGCTGTAGGCGTGATAGCGGTGGTGGCCTTTCCGATCTTGACGCGTCAGCAGAAAATCGGTTGTCATCACTACTCTCTGGGTGGTCTTGCGATCTGTTGGATGACGAATCCCCATGTCTTGGGCAATTTGTATTGTTCGCTCAATGGGTAGCAAGGGAAGCTGTTCTCGGATATCGATGACATCCGGTGCAAAGTCGGAGAGCAAAAAGAACTGTGTTTCCAGATCAGAGAGCAGGTGATGTTCTCTGGGTATCGTATGGCCGGCCGCTCGGGTCTTGCGCCCCTGAGAGGGTACATCTCGGACGGTTAGCCACTGTTCATAATCCAAGCCTTCATTTGGCATGGCAAGAACATGGGCAACTTTCCTTTGTTCATCGATGAGATTGGTAGTGAAAGTCTTCATGGCGATTAAGAGATATCAACTGAAAGCAAACTTGAAAGGGTTGGGCGGTGGTCCAAGGCGTGCTTGTGCAGGTCTATCCCGGCCATCGACTCTGCTCAATGGATGAGTATCATACAAAGTGCGGTGCCAACGCTTTTCCAAAGAGGGTCCAACGGTGCGATTAAATGCTCCATATCGATTTGTGACCGTGCGGCAACCAGTTGACAAGATCAGTCAGCCACATTCAGTCCAAAGTGTGTACGGACTAAAATGACTAACAAAAGTTTTGATGTCGCGATGCGTCGATTTACTTGCTGCGTGGGCTGTCTGTGTTGTTCCGTTTTGCCTAAAATGTAAATGAATTTTTAAAGTAGTTCTCACCCGTGGTTGTAAGTTGCAGGTTGTGGTGATTCGGTGTGAAAAGTGTGGCGAGCCTGTCCCGTAATTGGCGCAGCCGTGCCATTTTACTGATCATCAGTGTCTTCTATCTTTGCTAGTTGAGACTACCGGATGGGTCGCACGAAAGTAATTCAAGGATACCCTTATCTTCTAAAGTATAGCGAGTGCGGCCAATTTTCGCTGGCTGGCTTGGTTAATGGTATGGACGCTCCTTCTCTCCCAGACCCGGTCGCCGGGTGAGATAGTAAGGGTGTGCCACTCACGAGGGCGTCCGCCATGACCATCACAACGATGTTCCTGCAGCCTGTTTTAGGAATTTTCTTATTGGTTCTCAGATTTTTTAGGAGATTTGCCAATATTCCACCTGTATGTCAATTTTTTAGAATCCTCGCATTACTAATTTTCACTCCGTTCTGGAGATGTCGAGCGAGGAAGCTTTCATGTTCACCCCCCCCTTTAATGTTTTGTGTCGAAGCAAAGGCACGATTGCACTGAGTCTGGCGCTTTGCGGCCTTCCCACCTTGTCGGTCGCTGAAGTCGCGTTCGCGCCCAGCATGGCAAGCGACAAGGCGCTGCTGGATACCGCGGACAAATATAGCGGGGTGGTGAGCCAAACCTTGGCGAACACGGCCAAGTCGTTCGGAGAAGGCAATCCGAACCTGTCGCTCAATACTGACGAAGGCAGTCTCTCTCTCAGCCAGAGCGCGCTGGATCTCAAGCGAGAAAGCGACAATGCGGCGCTGTCGTTGGGTTTTGGCTTTGGCCCCACTCCTGGTGTGACGGCGGCAGGCAGCGTCTTGTTGCAGCCGAATGTGGCGTTGGGCGGACGTCTGCATGCCGAATCCAAGCTGACCGATGTGGTCCTGCATGCGGTGGGCGATCTTGGCGACTCCGGCCTGCGTCTGCAAGGCGCGGTCAATTACATGGCGGGCAAGCAGGACTTCGACTTCTACCGCTCCCGAGAAACGGCGCGTCTGTCCCAGCTTGGCTACTACGGCAGTGTCAATTGGTTCAAGCCGGGCGAGTCTGACTTGGGTTGGCATTCGGTGGGGGTCGCGTTGTGGAGCGCCCAGACCAAGAACCACAGCCGATTCGACATGTTGAGCTATGTCGATGAAACCAGCGATGCCTGGGTGTCGACCCAGGACCATCGCCTGATCTCGGCGGGCTCGTTGATCGGCAGCGCGGTGGAAGTGCAATACGCGCCGAGAGAGAACGTGGTGCTCAAAGGTGCTTTCGGTATGGAGCAACTGCGGTTTCCATTCAGCGACGGCAGCCAGGAAACCACGCGCAAGCCCTATCTGGATCTCAAGCTGACCATCGCCGCGGATGAAAAAAACCAATTCGCCTTCAGCGCCAAGACCGGCGCAGCAGAAAAGCGGGTCGAAGTGGAGTGGAAACGGCCGACCTTTGCATTGACAGCCTTTAATGCCAATGGCGTAGAAAAAACTTCTGGCCGCTGGGGCGTCGGCGTGAATGTCGACATTCTGGCGATGCTGGGCCACAAGACGACGCGTAGCCAGGTGTCGTTGGCCTCCAGCTTGCGTCCGCGTCCGCAACTGAACAGTCGCGAGCTGCTGCAAACGGCGATGGCGCGACCCGAGCAATTGCCCTCCACCTTCCTGGCCAAGGTAGACCCGACGGGTCTGAAGCAGACCGTGGTCGAGAAGTCGAGTCTGCCGCCGGGCAGCGAGATGGATGCGCAAGGCAATCTGCGCATACCGGTGGGAGAAGGGCAGGGCCAAGTCTTCGACAGTCAGCGGAACCAAGCAAGCTTCACGGATAGCGTCTACAAAATGGAGGGGAATGTCCTAGTGATAAATATCGCCTCCCTGCCGCATCCGCAAGGGCTGGATCAATACGCTGTGCACGTTCGCGATGGCAACCAGGCCGTCTGGCTCGTGACCTTTGACACCACCAAACAATAATTCAGGCGACATGAAATGAACAAAATTTACCAAGTGAAGTGGTCGGATGTGCAATCGGGCTGGGTGGTGACGTCGGAACTGAGCTCGCGAATCCCCTCTCGTCGACGCACGACCCGCGGTCGTGGTGTGAGTCGGTCGTGGTCTGCCGGTTTGACGGCGCTCAGCCTCATGGTGTTCCAGGCCCTGGCGCCTTCGCAGGCATGGGCGGCGAATCTGCTGCAGAACGTTCAAGTACGCAAAGCGGGTGTGAGCATCAGCCAATTGCAATGGGTCAATGTGCCATTGGAAGTTGGACAAACCCTGAGTGCGGTGTACCAGTTCAGCGCCGAGCTGAATGGCGCGGGGGGGGACCAGTCGCGGTATCTGTATGGTTACCGCGATACGGCGCAACAGGTCGCTGTCGATGGCCTGGCCGTAGAAAAAAGCGGCGAAGTGCCGGGGCGCCTCCTGACCGAGGCGGATATTGGCAAAACGCTGGAATTGTCTGTGTTGGCGCGCAGCCGCCAAATAACAGGCAATGTGCTGACCATCAATACGCGCAGCCTGTCGGAAGATGGCGTGGTGGCGGCGGTGCCGCCACGCATTGCCGATCTGCACATGCAGGGTCGGTTGGAGATCGGCCAGGCGCTGACGGCGAGCTACACCTTCGACGCTAATGGCGGCAATCGCGTTGACGCATCGACCTACGCCTGGGGCGAGAAGGGCCAGACCGATCCGGCCCAGGGCGAGACGGTGGCCAGTTCCGGCCAGGTGCCGGCGCACACCATCGCGCAGGCTGACGCCGGCAAGGTGCTGGAAGTCGGGGTGCAGGCCAAGAACGGCGCCGGCAAGGTGGGTAATGCGCTCAAGCTGGCGACCGATGCGGTGGGCAATGGCTCGGAGGGCGGCGACAACGGCAAGCCGTTGGATCCGCAGGCCAAGCCTATCGTCAAGGAGCTGAAGCTGCAGGGCAAGCTGGAAGTCGGCCAGGACCTGACGGCGCGCTACACCTTCGACGCCAACGGCGGCATGAGCGGCGACAAGTCGACCTATGCCTGGGACGAGAAGGGCAAGACCGACCCGGCCCAGGGCGAGACGGTGGCCAGTTCCGGCCAGGTGCCGGCGCACACCATCGCGC